>JAIUMU010000014.1 GCA_022565355.1 Idiomarina sp. | reverse complement strand
GGGAGGGCCCGCTCGTCGGGAAGGTGAGCCGCTTTGTGGGGACGCTCGGGCGCAGCTCGTCGCGGGCGGCGATGCGGTCGATCACGGCGCGGTGCTCGGGGATGAGGGGGAAGGCGGCAAGGTCGAGCTCGCGGACGAATTCGGCGATGACGTCCCTGGGGAGATTGTGCAGCATGCCCTCGTCGAGCAGCCGGACCAGCCGGTCGAGGAGATATTCCATGTCGACGACAGGCCTGTCGATCTCGGGGTCCGGATCGAAGACGTGTTTGTTGGTGCTCAGGATATAAAGCGCGCTGGCGGCGATGGCGGTGTTGTAGAGGCCGAGGAAATAATCCGGATTGCAGAATTCGCTTACGGCAAAGACCTCCAGATAAGCACGGGGGATTTCGCGCTCGATATAGTATCCGGCGAAGGTCACGAGGATATCGAGATCAGCCTCCTCGTAACCCCGCGGGCCATCGGCGGAGAACACCATCCCCTGCGCGACATCAGCCTGCCGGAAGCCACGCACAACACGCTCGCCACGATGGAAGATATCGCAATAGGGCGGAACGTGTTCGGGGCTGCGAAAGGCCAGGATCTCGAATTCCCGAAACTGCATGGCTGACCCCTCTCAATCAAAACCTGTGTCGGGAAGCTAACACCATGCGGGGTGATCGCCAAGGGGGTCAGGGGGAGAAATTTGGGGGTGGGGATGGGGAGGCGTGGCGCTCAAGGATGGCCCAGCTAATAACATTAAATTAACTTGGCGAGCTAAATCCGCTAGATTCTAGCAAAAATGGGAACGTCCTATTAAAACGAGATAAAATACGTGTATCGGTCGTGATAAATTTTTGTGAATCGGATTGTCTTATAATGTCTTCGCTCTTTTTAATCCCTCTCTTGAAACCGATGGCCATAATAGTCTTCATATCACGTCTCGTATGCGACCGAACCGGAGTAAAGCCAAAAACATCCATTGGCCGAAGCTCATGAAAATCTTGCAGATCAATAATTTTTAAAAAGTAATCTGGAAATACTTCATATTTTTCAATTACATAATATGCCCATCTCAAGAATTCATCGAATGATATTGCGCCATAAATCAGGCACGCATAAGCAAATCCTAAATCTTCTGAGTTTTCTTTTTCTAAAGCTAGTTTCGTTTTCATTACCTGCGCCCAATAGCGCCGCCACCGATGTGACCAGTACCTTGGTGAATGCTTTCATTCACAAGCTGCATTCTCCCATATCCTTGATGGTGGTGACATGTTAATCATGGTATTTTCGCATTTTCACGATCGAAAAATTTTGCATTTATAAATAATAACTTCCGTAAAAAATAAAATAATTTACAAATAATCTAAATATCGCGAAAAGGATTATTTCTTAAAACAATATCGAACTCTTTTCTTAACTTTTTTCCCCATTTGGAATCAATTTTTTCCATGAGATACATTGCACGATCGAAGTATAACCTCCTGAAATCTTTTTCATCGACACGATTTTTAAATTCATATTCGACCGCTTCGGATTCCACAAAGTTTTTTACCAGCAAATATAGAATTTCATCCTCAGATAAATTCTGCGCATACTTAATAAACTTATCTCTATCCTTGATATAATAATTAAATCCAAACTCATCAACATCAAAATATGGTTCAGCAAAATCGTTTTGCAAAAATTCTGTCTCGCCTATGTCGATACCAACCTTTTCCAGGTGCAATTTTAGTTTTTGAATGATCTCATATCGTTCAGGAGCCTGTCTCATGGCAGCCTCCTGATGTAACCATCTCTAATGAGGTCGCTTACACTACGATCCGTAAGGAATTGTTTACCTCCTCCCGGTTGATCGAACCAAGATGCTGCTGGCCCAGCATCGACCGGTAGCGGGCGCAGGACCTCATACTTAGTCAGAGGCCCGTCTCTTGAGCTTGGCGGCATCGCTCGCGCCTCAAATGGTGTCCCAGCTGGAGCAAGGAACCGACCACCCTCAGCGCCGTAGCGGTCAAGCAAGGTCCCCGGCGGCAAGTCTACACGCTCTGGTTCCGCTGCGAAACCATCATTAGGCGGCCAGCGTATAGTACCGTCAGGCGCGACCCATTGAGGATCAACACCGAGATCGTGGGCAACATCTAGCCTCCGACTCTCCCAAGCCGTCACCCACCCCAGATCCGGCGCCGTCGTAATCAGATCGAGCGGCTGTTGCGGGTTTGCCGGCGTGGCGAGGGTGACGCCCTCCTGCTGTACTGGCGGCGTGACGAAGATCAGCGGGAGCTGGTTGGCGGCAGGCGTGATCACCGTCATGCCGTCGTTGCGGTGCTCGGTGAAGCCCTCGTTGCCCTGCCCGAACAGCGTGCCCGCAATGTCGATCGCCTGTCTCGGGCTGATGGGCACGAGGCCGCCCAGGCCGTCGCGCTGATAGCCACCGACCACGACGTAGCCGTCGCTGGTGCGCACCATATCGAAGGCGAACTGGTTGCCGCCGGCATCCGTCGCCGTCATCACCGCACTTGATTCGCCCGGCTGATTGCGGATCTCGATGACAGAGCCATCGACCCCCTCGATGCGCTCGACCGTCATGTCGCCGAAGCTGCCGGAGGGATAAAGCAGCGCCGTCAAGAAGGCGGCCGCGCTGGTCGCGCCGAGCGCGGCTCCGCGCAGGACGTTTGCCCCGTAGCGTGCCCCGATCTCCGCAAGCTGCTGCGGACAGATCGCAGCCGCTTCCGCATAGGCACGCGGGAAGAGCAGATCATGCAGGTTGAAGCCCTGACGACCCGGCGCAATGCAGGCGTTGAGCTGGGCGGCGACTTCCGGATCGCTAGCCGCTTCAAGGAGGAGCTCGCCTACCAGTGCCGCGATGGCATCTCGGTCTTCCTCGGAGAGCCCATTCTCCTCGACGAGATCGTCGGCAATCTTCTCGCCATGGGATTTGGCATCAGCCTCCGGATCGAGATTTTCCGCGATCTCCTCCGCGCGGGCACGATCCTCCGGCGAGAGCGCTTCGAGCGCCTGTGAGAGGATTTCCGCTGCGGCGGCGATGTTTTGCCGCGTCTGGGCAAACCCGGAGGCGAGTTCGCGCACCGCCGAATCACTCGCGTAAAACCGCACCCCTGCCCGCTCGTCGCGCAGGGTCTCGCGGGCCATATCGAGATCGCGGTTCAGCGCCGCCACGTCGCGCGTCTCGCCCGCCTCTTCGCGTGCGCGTTGTGCGTCTTCGTCGCGGATGGTGATCTCGCCCT
>JAIUMU010000013.1 GCA_022565355.1 Idiomarina sp. | reverse complement strand
CTCAAGACGGCGTCTGTCGTCGTCGCTGAGCGTGATGGAAATTCCTGTTCGCATGCCCCAGACTCGCACGCGACACGCTCGAACGGAATCCTAATTCAGGACTCATCTGTCTCGGTCAATCCACTAGATTTGTGGCGACAGTATATCGTCCAAAAAGTTATTTATTTTTCTACATGGAATTTTTCCAGGATAATCCAAAATCGTCGGAATATAATTTACATGAACAAAATCTATTTGGATAGGTATCGTGTCAATTTCTAATAATAAGGCTATTGCAAATCGATTATTCCCATTCGCTAGCTTCATTAAACGGCCATCGCGCCCAAGGACGCACCCGATTTCATTCCGCCTTTGCCCATCGACTTCAGAACCAGGTAACAGTTTTCCGGCACGCTCAATGTCGCGAAACAGCTTGACATGCCTCTGTAGACCAATGCGAATAAGTTCTTCCGTTTCAAAACCACGTCGTGGACGCCCCTGTTCGAGGCGGCGCATGTGATAGCGAAACGCGTCTGTATCATCGAGACGTACGTTTTCGAAAATATGCTGTTGATAAAATTGATAACGATGGTCTGTGCGCATGACATTCACCAAAGGATTGAAATTCGTATCCCAATCGCCGGAACGAAAAAAATAGCCGCGTTTGCGTATATTTTTTGGAACAAACATGCATTTTCCAAATATGGATTTTCTACATATTTCAAAATATTTTCTCAGACCAAACGGATGAACACGGCAATTTTTCATGTAGAAGTCGATTAACATAAACATATACTCATTTCTTTTTTACAATAAGACTAAGTCTCTCAGTGGCAAAAGCGACGAGAATGCGGGCTGTAGTCACGAGCGCGCCAGACACGCCATATAGTTTCCGATAGCGCCAGACGAATCGCAATCGCGAAAGCCTACGTTGCCGAAGTCGCTCCTCGTCGTGACTTCTGAGGATCGCCACAGCAGTGGACGCAGCGGCGATGCGCTCGCCGCTAAGCAGGACATCTAATGCAAAAGCTTTGTCATTTGACACCGGTAATTCTTCTGCAAATCCTCCTACGCGCCAAAATAAATCTTTTCTTACCAAAAGATTTTGGCCACCAGTTCCTGGATTAGAACGTAATAACACTGGTACTGTAAGCGTTTCAGTCGTTGGTACTTTATAATGTCTTTGTTCACCATTATACGAAATATCTTTCCGACCGTAAACGCAGCCTACGTTTTTTTCTTCAAGCATCAATATCGCATGCTTTACAAAATTTACATCCCACCAGTCATCGTCATCAAGAAATGCGAGAATTGTTCCGCTTGCCATGGCCGCGCCGAAGTTTCGCGCACGTGATGCGCCCACGCGGGGAGGGAGAGAATATATCTTGACATGATGCGGAAGGATTTCGTCTGGTACTTTATTTAAGCCGTTGTCAACAACGATAATTTCCCAACATTTATAACTTTGACAGTCAACCGATTTAACTGCATCAAGCAAAAATTCGATCTTTCTATCGCATGTCGGGATAACTGCTGAGATTTTAAGCATTTCAATTTCCGTTCGAAGTATTTTCAAGCTATTCTGTATCTGCCAGAACTGAAAAAAATATATCAACTATCTGTTCATGTTCTCTTCCTTGAATTAGGGTATCGTAGCTTTCTGAGTACATTTTCTTTGCAAATTTAAATTTCTCAGAATCTGCATAGTTAGATTCTTTTAAAATAGAAAATATATCATCGATAGAATCGCAATGATAGCATAGGTTTGTTTTAATAAATTCGTAATAATCGAAATTTTCCGAGTTTGACCTCGACCAGTTGATCGTGAGTGTATCGGAAAGTGAACTATCAAGTAGTATAGAAGATTCTCTCGAGATTAACGAGTTGCACATGTCAAAAAATTGCCCCAGAGAGTGCTCATAATTTTCAGATAGAAAAAATACTATTTTATTCTGAATGAACACATTCATTATCATATTCTTAACGGTCTTTTGTTCGCGTGGATGAAAACGAATCGCTACCTTAAGATTATGCACTTTGAACTTTTGCGCAAGAGCTTTTGCGTCTTCAATCGGAAAATTTAACGGCGGCGCGAAGCCAATATATGGTCCGGAATTTGATTTGCGGATTCTTTTTAAGTTACCGACTTTGTGAATAACTGTATTTTTATTAGTTAATCTAAGTCTTTTCCAAGATGTAAGAATTTCATTATAGATACTTTCTGAGAATTTTCCATCGAGAAAAGCATAGTCGAATTCTAAGGATGGAAATTTCCGACTTACAGCTGCATGTTGAACATAAATTGTTTTTATTCCAAGATCGTTTGCTGCGAGGTTTGCAACTCGGTGTTCTGGGTTATGATCATTAGCGAAAAACAAAAAGCAGATATCCAACTCCACAAGAACATAAATAAAGTACACGTAGTTTACGAGAAATATTGCCAGAGCTTTTTTTTCTTCAGGAGAGTTTAATTTCTGAAAATTAAAATCTATTTTTTGCTTTATAAAGAACGTTATAACTCGATATTTTATTAAATAAGGTTTCATTTTAGAGGGAATCCACGTCTTCTTATACTGTAATTGGATGCATTTCATATTTCGACGCTGGAATGACTCAATTAAATCACTCAATACCGATTGCTGGTTAAAAGATTTCCAGAAAAAACCGATATTATAATTCTTCTCTGGGCCCCGAAAATTGGTGCTGTTTTTAGAAATAACGATTCTAATCTGAAGTAAATAAAAAATTTGTAGTAAAGATAACGGAATAAATTTTGAAAAATGTAAGTATTTTGGCGCGCTTTTTCTTTCTTTCGAAATCGGATATAATATATCTTTTATATTCATTGATTTTAAATATTTCTCTAAGTTGTCTTCAATGCGATGGTTCTTGTGTTGTTTCATGGTTTTGGCCGTAGATCTGTAAATTGCGGAGTTTGGCGGTATTTCCCTTGAGGGTTTCAAGGATCTGTCAGCACTAATGGCTGCAAGCACCGATCGTGCTGTATCGGGTTTCACAAGGCAGAACGTTGCATTGACTCGAAGCAAGCTCTTGGGCCCATCCGGTTACCTTCGCAGATCGTTCGTCCCTGCGTTCCCTCGCGGGACACCGCCCTCGGATCAGCTTTTCGGCTTCACCGCTGGCGAGTATATACTACCTCAACTCATGCTTCGAACAAAGTGCCGTCGCGTATCATGGCATGCATGATTACAGCGAGGCGGCGGGCAATCTGAGGTTGAGGTGGACCCCATTCGTCGGACAGGTTTGCGGCCTGGATAAGCGGGTTTCGTGTGTTGGTTTTCAAGCCGCAAGTTGGAGTTGGGGGGCAGCCTGACCCGGGGTTAACCCCGGATCAGGCTGGGCGCCGTTTTGACCATATGCCTCATCGGGGGTCGCCCCGCCAAGGGCCGAGTGCGGTCG
>JAIUMU010000012.1 GCA_022565355.1 Idiomarina sp. | reverse complement strand
TCAACATTAAAGCCGCCGGGCTGGCGGTGTTAGCCCTTGGAGAGAATGTAAGCGGCATGGAGTCAGTCTCCGTGTCCGGTTCTCAGTGAATTGGGAATCCTCGTCCTTAAGGGCGAGGAGCAGTCAAGAACCCGCCGTTTGCCCACGGCGCCCAGCATGTGCTGCATGCGTGGGACATCCTGCATGACGGGGAGATCGTCGCCATCCTGAACGCCGAGACAATCCGAAACCCGTTCTCTCGGGAGCGCAAGCACCTCGCACGCCTGGTCGAACAGCATGGCCACGTCGAATACATCAAGGATGCTTTCGCCGGCCCGGATGCAGATCGCAAGACCGGCGTCGAGGTGGCCCTCGTCTATCTGCGAAAGGAAGCCGGTCACTCCATCGATATCGTGGGCGACATCCTGAAGGACATGAAGCGGGACGCGGCGGACGCCGAAGCCCTTGCCGAGGAATACGAGGACAGCAAAGCCGTCATCCTGCCGGAATCGTTCATCGAGAATACCGTTCTGACCTTCAATGCCGCGGTCGAGGCCGGCAAGCAGATGATCTTCAGCCAGTCGAGGTTCAACACCTACCAGAGCAACCTTGGCCTGACGATGGCGGAAGCAAACAACGCCGAGGCGGATGCTCGTGTTGGCACTGACCGCACCTACGTTCTGCGAGAGCTGAACACGCTCTATGCGGACCTGAAGGATCGCGCGTGGACCACCATCCTGCGCTCGACGAATGTCACCAACCGGCTCTCTCAGGACGCCCAGCGCCGCCTTGAGTCGGAGTTCCAGACCATCAAAGCCATGGAGTTCACAACCGAGAACATCTACGGCTTCCTGTGCGGCCTGGTCGACAAACAAGGCGACATCCAGATCGAAATGGCCTGTGATGTGTTCGACATGATCACTCGCTTCCACACGGACAACGCGGCCTACTACATGGGCTGGAAGAGCAACGACAAGCACCGGACCTGCGGAATCCGCATCAAGATGTCCCGGTTCATCCTCCCGTACTTCACGAACGAAGGGTGGCGTAGGAGCCTGGACTGGAACCAACTACGGACCCTGTCAGACTTCGACAAGGTGTTCGCGATGCTCGACGGCAAGCTCGCGCCCGAGGTCTCCCTCCGGGAGGTGTTCGAGACCCATTACGATGACCTTGTCGCCGGAGAGCGCATCTCAACGAGCTACTTCGACGTGCGCTACTACCCCGGCGTTGGAACGATCCACTTCTTCCCACGGGACAAGGCTTTGATCGAGCGCCTGAACCGGTTGGTCGGCCGACATCGTAAGTGGCTCCCACCTCAGGATGCCCGGGTGCCAGAGGCCTTCTGGCTGCAGTTCGAGAAAGCCGAGCGCCACACCAAGGACTTTATCAAAGAGGTAAGTGCCCGCGAACCTAGCAGATTCGGCTGCTCGCTGCGGACCGCCCGCTACGGCACCCAGGACGAAAGAACGAAGGCCGACGCAGTGATGGTGGAGGCCATGGCCGAGACCTTGTACAAGCATGGCATCGAGCCTGACAGCCTGCCACCGGCAGGTGCTCATGCACCACTGCTGGGGTTGATCGCTTGAAGGTCGAGTACGGGTTGGGCTGCCGCGGGCCGCATTAAATATTCCAGTAATTTAGATCAAATACGAGATATGCTTCTGTTTATTGAAAAATTCTTATACACAACCGCGTCATGTAATCAATGTGCTTGAAACGATGTGCATCCTCGTGACAACATCCCTTTTCTTAACCATTCACGGGCCAAATATAATGGAACTCACGTTTTCTGAAGCAATGGCTAACCTTTCGAATCTAATCAGAAGCAAACAGGATTTCACAATAATAGGCTTGGCCGGAAAACTAAATGAGGCCTCAAATAACGTTGAAAATGCGATCGAGGAAAAAGGTATGACTTGTCGTGTTTACACTAGAAATCGTGGCTATGCTACTGCGGCGGCTGCATTTGTTCCGTGGGTTAGCTGGGCAGCCGTAGGAGGTTTGCTTGCTCATAGGCTAGCCACTCGCAACCCAGACTACGAAGTCGGAAAGGACATAGTAAAAAAAAGGCTCTACGTAACCTATAAAAAGTGAGTGCGCGCAAAAACTAATGAATGCGCATATATCGGGAAAGCGTTGCAAGCCACGACTGGAGTTGCCCCGTTTCAGTGGAGAGGTAGTGGCTTGAATGAAGCCGGTTCTCCAAAGAATCTCCTCTCGCAGTTGAGTGGGAGCCGGTAGCCGATACTGGAACGACGACGATGCGGGTTATACTACCCCTCGATGAACTCGAAGATTGCCTGGCGAACCTCGGCGTGATCCCGCAACGGCGGCGCTCGATGAGTTCGCACTCCAGTATGGCAAAGAAGCGCTTAGGAGCGGCGTTATCTTAGCAGTCACCGGCCGAGCCCATCGAAGTGTCGATACCAGCTTGTCGGGAATGTTCGCGGAACGCCAGCGACGTATATTGCGCGCCGTGGTCAGAATGGTGGATGGCTCCGCGCGGTTTGCGCTGAGTCAGCGCCATATCCAGGGCGTCGATGACCAGGCTGACCCGCATGTGGCTCGCCATGGTCGAGCCCACCACACGCCGGCTGAGAACGTCTATGACGACCGCCAGGAACAAGAAGCCTGCCCAGGTCGGCACGTAGGTAATATCGGCCACGTAAAGCTCATCAGGGCGCTCTGCGGTGCACGCCCTGCAACCCTGCTTCTCGCATCAGGCGAGCCACCCGTTTCCAGGCGACTCGCTAATGTGCTTCCTCGCGCAGGTGCAGGTCATGCAGGATAGAGGGCACCCCGTAGGTGCCATGGGAACGCTTATGGAAACGGCGAAGCTTCGCCATCAGCTCGGCATCCCGCAGTTTGCGCCTCGACGGCGTCGGCTTGCGCCACGCGTAGTACCCACTCGGGGACACCTCGAGCACTCGGCACATAATGGCGACGCTGTGATCGCCCCGGTTCATCTCGACCAACGCGTAGATTTTGGTGGCACTGCATCGATCTCCCAAGCGAACCAGGCCGCAACCTTTGACAAGATCTCCCGTCCCTCCCGCAAGCGCTTGATCTCCCGCCGTAGCTGGGGCAGGTCCACGCGCTCGGCACTGGTCATACCATCGGTACGCCAACCGTCATCACGATCAGCCTGGGCAACCCAGTCGCAGATGGTCTGGCCGGAAGGCTCGAACTCACGAGGTAACTCCCTCGGGTCACGCCCGCTTCGCACCAGATCGGTCATTTGCTGCCAGAATTCGGACGTGTACGGGAGATGTGATCTGGGCATGGTAGATACCTCCTGCTGTCAAGGCGTCAAGGTCTCCACCGATTCGGGTCAACCCCAGTCGCACGAGAACCGAGGGAATCTACGAGATGTCATGAACAGCCAATGCCACGCCATCGGCCTGGAAAACTGGTTTTAGATCTATATCACAACAAGGGCGGGACTAATGAACATCAACCCACATTCCTACAAGCTCGAGCAAATTCGAAATAAACTCTCCGACTTGCGTTCCGCCTTGAATATTGCCGAAGGTGATAACACACGTAATAGCCACATGCTACACATATATAACGACAATCACACAGGTCGCTACACATGGAAATCAGATATGTTGCGGCTGCGCTTAATAGAGTCACGCATGAGGATATTGGAGCTGTCACCAAACATTACGCCAAGATCAAGTCTAAGAGAGCTAGAATCTCACGCCATCGACGCCATACAGATACTTGAAGGGAAAGGAAATAGATCTCTGTTCAATATCGGCATTTCCATCATAAAGACGGCTGTTCCAGCCTCAAAAGAGGCATACACATTAGCAAAACGGAGGCTCTCTAAGGATAACAATAACCCTGAACATAGAGACAAAACCGACTACCTATCTGAAGCCATCAATTTGAAAAAGAAATACGTTTACAATGCCATTGTAACGAAAACGGCTCGCGAATTGTCAAGTAGTATAGCGCTGCTCGAACGAGATCTAATGTCGACAAAAACAAAGCATGATAAAGTTGAAAAAGCTATTGAGCCATTGAAAAAACAGATCAGACAACTAGACCAAAGAATATCCAAGGCTCGTTTGGATCTTGACTTTGCAAAGAGTCTTGCAGAAGAGATAGATTCCGCCCAGACGAATTTTGCTCGAGAGCATGCGATCCAAAAATGTAGGCGCAAATTTGGTGAAGACGATCCGACACAGGCAATCTACAAGAATTCCAAAACCATAGATGCACTCGAACGCAACCGAGAGAAAATGGTCACCAAAGCCATGAAGGATGCCGAAATTGCATCGAAAGAAATCAATAAGCTAATATTAGATGGAAACAATCTTTGTTACGACGCACGTGGATTTATAGGCCTATCGGCACTTTCAGCGCTACTGCCTGCGCTCTCTAAAAAATTTGATGTAACAGTGGTTTTCGATGCTTCGATAGCAAAAAATACCAACGAAACTCGGTCGAATATTGTGCGAAAGTTCGGATCAAGCATCGAAACCCATATAGTCAACGCTGGTGTAGATGCGGATAACATCTTGCTTCAACTCGCTGGAACAGACGAGTCCTGCTGGGTAGTTAGTAACGACAGGTTTGTAGAATACAGTGACTATCCTGCCGTAAAAGACGGACGTATAATCAGTCATGAGATCCTTGGCGGGATGGCTATAATACCGGACCTTGGTGTTTCGACATCATATAGCTCTCACTAATTGGTCCTGCCCGTCTAGGGCGGACACCTCGTTAAGTCTTAGACTGAAGGGCCGACCCATGACCAGTCATGCATGATTTTGACAGCAAGCTCTTTCAGTTCGCACATCGAGATGGGGTAGTGATCCCCCGAAAAACAGGTTCTTTCGCGATCTGTGTGGGTGGCCATCACGCAACAGCAGTCCCACATCTTGTCTCGTAGGGGTTGGCGAGTAGCGCCTTCAGTTTCGCACCGATCAGGTAGCTCAAGGTGATAAGCGTCCGATGCGTCCGATAGCCACGTGCTCTGGTCTTGGCGGCTGTAGGCCTTCGACATGTCGGTGTCTGTCAGGATTGTGTAATCGATCAGGTAACCGCACCTGCTTCCATTTCTGATTGGCTGACACGCCAAGGCATCAACTGATCGATCTCGTCGTCTGTCTGTGCCACGGGCAGCCATGCAAACAGGTACCGCAGGTAATGGTAAGGCTCCTGGCCTGTCGCCTTGGCGGTCTCGATGATCGAATACCAGCGGGCGCTGGCTGTCGCGCCACTCGGTGTGTCGGCAAACAACCAGTTCTTGCGACCGACCACGAAAGGCCGGATGCCGTTCTCGGCGCCGTTGTTGTCGATGGGAATCG
>JAIUMU010000011.1 GCA_022565355.1 Idiomarina sp. | reverse complement strand
TGGCGCGCTCGGGAGGATTCGAACCTCCGACCGCCTGGTTCGTAGCCAGGTACTCTATCCAGCTGAGCTACGAGCGCGCATTTCAAAACTGGCGGTGAGGGAGGGATTCGAACCCTCGATAGGGCTATAAACCCTATACTCCCTTAGCAGGGGAGCGCCTTCAGCCGCTCGGCCACCTCACCGCAACTTGTGGGCACGAATGATAGCGATTTGAGCGAGCATGTCAAACGCTTTTTTATCATTACCGCATTGATTGCGGCATATTTAATCATTGTGCCGAAAATTTAACTCATTTTCTACAAACATCAGAATTATATGCGTGGTTACCCAAGTAAAGGCTACCCGATAAATAATTCCTAATAGCCTAATTTTTGTTGGCCAAAAAAGAAGTTTTGTTGCTTGGAAAAGCAGTTTTGGCAGTTAAAAAATCAAAAAGCTGGCTTAAAAGCCAGCTTTTGAAAACTGATTTTGCGTTATTCTTGGCTAGAAGGGTTATCTTTTTCAGCTTGAATACGCATGTAAATTTCTTCTCGATGTACCGATACTTCTTTCGGAGCATTGACACCAATGCGTACTTGGTTTCCCTTTACGCCCAAAACAGTGACCGTTACATCATCACCGATCATGAGTGTCTCTCCGACACGCCGCGTTAATATTAGCATCTGCCTGCTCCTTAGATTAAACCCTTAGCACAGCGAGCTTGCCACACTACCACAAGGGTTATTTATATTAACAACTTACGCAACTTTCTCGATATGACAATCTACATAACCATCTGTATAAATTATGGTCATTAATACTACCACATTGCGATCGCCAAGTTAGTTAACTTAGCTTCTCTTCAAGCCATGCAGTAACGCTCTCCAGAGCTCCTTCAAGCTGCGCTGGTTCGGTTCCACCTGCTTGTGCCATATCAGGGCGTCCGCCCCCTTTCCCGCCAACTTGAGCCGCTACAAAGTTCACCAATTCACCAGCTTTTACTTTACTCGTTAGTGAGTTTGTTACGCCTGCGATCAAGCTAACTTTTCCATCTTGTTTTAGGCCAAGCATCACAATGCCCTCGCCTAAACGGTTCTTTAAATCATCAACCATTTCTCGCAACGCTTTCGCTTCTGTATTCGTTACTTCAGCGATAATTACTTTTGCACCGTGCATTACAACGGCACTATCAATTAGCGATGCGCCAGCATTCGCAGAAAGCTGCTTTTGCATTTCCGCAACCTCTTTTTCAAGAGCTTTTTGTTTCTGCAAAGTATGTTCAATACGCTCGGCTAAATTTGCCGGATCACTTTTCAATAAACTGGCCGCACTCAATAAACGCTGCTGTTGCCCTTGCGTAAAAGCAATTGCGCCTGCACCGGTTACCGCTTCAACTCGGCGCACACCAGAAGCAATACCTGCTTCAGCAACGATTCTCAGCGAACCAATATCACCCGTTCGCTCTACATGCGTTCCGCCACAAAGCTCTAATGAGTACTCACCCATGGCTACTACGCGCACGTTGTCGTCATACTTTTCACCAAACAACGCCATGGCGCCACGAGCTTGTGCTTCCGCAATCGGCATCACCGCAGTGGTTAGTGGTGTATTCAAATAAATCTGCTCATTCACTTGTGCTTCAATCGCTTGCAACTCGGCAGTAGTTACAGCTTGCGGATGGGCAAAATCAAATCGTAAACGTTGCTCATCCACCAACGAACCTTTTTGATTTACATGCTCACCTAATATATTGCGTAACGCAGCATGTAATAAATGGGTTGCCGAGTGATTGCGGCGAATCGCCCAACGGCGTTCATCATCTACTACGGCTAAAACACTATCACCCACATTTAAGGTAGTATCCGCCACACCATGGTGTCCTATAGCTTTGCCTAAATACTGAGTATCCGTAACGGTGTAAACGGGCTCACCAGCCACTTCAAATACACCTACATCGCCCACCTGGCCGCCACTCTCAGCGTAAAATGCAGTATTATCCAAAACAATAATCGCGGTTTGCCCTGCAGCAACAGAGTTTACCGCCTCACCTGCAACAAAGATTTCTGTAATCGTTGCGGTATTTTCATATTCAGTATAGCCGCTAAATTCAGAAACCGTGGCCGCGGTAATGCGATCGTTGTAATCAGCTCCGAACTGCGAAGCTTGCTGGGCACGCGCTCGCTGCTCAGCCATTGCGGCATCGAAGCCCGCCTGATCTACGGCAAAACCACGCTCACGCAAAATATCTGCCGTTAAATCGAACGGAAAGCCATAGGTATCGTACAATTTGAACGCTACATCACCAGCTAATTCAGCGCCTTCCGTAAGCGTTGTTAATTCATCTTCCAATAAGCTCATGCCGCGCTGCAGTGTACGCGCAAACTGCTGCTCTTCTTGCAACAGCGCTTGTTCGATGCGCCCTTGCGCACTTGCAAGCTCAGGAAACGCTTCGCCCATCAACGCAACTAACGGTGCTACCAACTTATGGAAAAACGCATCGGTAGCGCCAAGCTTAGAACCATGGCGCACCGCTCTACGAATAATACGGCGCAACACATAGCCGCGGCCTTCATTGCTTGGTAACACACCGTCAGCAATCAAGAATGAACAAGAGCGGATATGATCGGCAATTACGCGTAATGATTGCGCACTTAAATCATCGGTACCCACTGCCTCGGCAGCCGCTTTTATCAACGCCACAAAGGTATCGGTTTCATAGTTTGAGTGTACGTTCTGCATTACCGCTGCAATGCGCTCTAAGCCCATGCCCGTATCTACAGAAGGTTTTGGTAACGGTTCCATGGTGCCGTCGGCTTGGCGGTTATACTGCATAAATACCAAGTTCCAGATCTCGATGTAACGGTCGCCATCTTCCTCTGGCGTACCCGGAGGCCCACCCCAAACGTCTTCACCATGATCATAAAAGATTTCTGAACACGGGCCGCATGGGCCGGTATCACCCATCTGCCAAAAGTTATCCTTTGCACCAATGCGGCTAATACGCGCTTCCGGCACCTGCATTTCCTTCGCCCAAATATCATAGGCTTCGTCATCTTCTTCAAATACCGTTACCCACAGCTTTTCTTTCGGTAGCTTTAGCTCTTCGGTTAAGAACTGCCACGCATATTGAATTGCTTCGCGTTTGAAATAATCACCAAAACTAAAATTGCCTAACATTTCGAAAAACGTGTGGTGACGAGCCGTATAACCTACGTTCTCTAAATCATTATGCTTACCACCCGCTCGCACGCAGCGTTGCGAGCTGGTAGCGCGGGTATAATCGCGCTTATCAGTACCCAAGAATACGTCTTTAAATGGCACCATGCCGGCATTCGTAAACAGGAGAGTTGCATCGTTACCGGGAATTAACGAAGAGCTCTGCACAACCTGATGGCCGCGTTGAGCAAAAAATTCTAAAAAAGCCGAGCGAATTTCAGCGCTTGTCATACTCATAAATACAATCCTGCCTTGGGTGATTAAGCGTGCTTACCACTATATATATGGGGTGTTCAGGAAAAAATAAAGGGGCTTAGATTAGCACAGCAAACTGTTAGAAAACAGCCGCGTTGTCATCATCTTCTGCAGCACCAATCGCTGCGTACACCTGCTCTGCGGTAAAACCGCGTTGTGCCAAAAAGCGTTGCCGTTTGGCGCGTTCTTTCGGTTCAAGTTGCTGCAGTTTGGCAATGTTGCCATTGGCATCGCCAAACCGCCGTTGGTAGCGATGCTTGGCTAGTTCTCGCCAATCAGGTGCGAAATCAGTAAACACCGCCTCAATTTCAAGATCGTTTAAGCCTTTTTGGCTCATTTCCATGCGAATTCGTAACGGCCCGTAACCTTGTTCCACCCGCTGGCGAAAAAAGCTTTCCGCAAAGCGTTCATTGGATTGCCATTGCCGTTCCTGCAAGCGCTGCAGCACAACATTTACCGCCTCAACAGCAAACCCCTTATGCACCAGCTTGCGCCGTAACTCAGCCTCGCTATGCTCGCGGCGGCTGAGGAGATCTACGGCGCGAAACTCTATTGCCCGTTCATCTTCTGGATCTTTTGGTGGCTTCGGTTTGCCTTGCAACATGCTTGATTACTCAGCTCACTTCGTAAGTACAAAGGTTACTTGCACCCGCACCTGCATGGCTTGTTGGCCAGGCTCAGTAACACTATCAGCCATGTGTGAACGCATCACCATTACGCTTTCACTATGCGCTGGCGCAGAGCCGTGCTCAACTACTGTTTGCACTCGCGCAATCCTGCGGTTACTAGCAGCAGCAAGTTCATTCGCTTTTTGCCGTGCTTGTTGCATCGCCGCACTGCGGGCTTCAGAATACAATGGCGCTGGATCACTAATTTCAAAACTTACTTGCTGCACGCGGCCAATGTTTTCGCTCAGCGCACTATCAATTACTTGATCAAATAAGCGCAAATCTTGTAAGCGTACATTAATCTGCCGAGATACCTCGTAACCCACAAAGTGTGAGGCTCCATCACGATGTTCGTAGCGTGGTTGCACATTAATTTGCCAAGAATCTATATACTTGCGCTCCACACCAAAGCTATCAAGCGAGGTGAGGAAGTTCTCCGTAATCCCATCAACCCTGCGTTTTAACACGGCCACATCATCACCACGCTCGCTCACCACAAACCGCATACTCGCCTGATCTGGCACGCCAAATGCTTCGCCCTGCGCCTCAACTTGAATGGTATCTTCGGTAGCGCTAACGCGTTGAGTATCATGCATCCTTACCGAGCAACCACTTACCAGCAGTGCCGCAGCGGCCGCTAGAATTACCGTATAATTGCGCATTTATATTCCCTCATTAATAACAAAAACTTGCACAATGCCAACCGCCGCCGCCTACTAACAAGGCGCGCGCTGGCACACTGATTACCTGGTAATCAGGCAGCCACTTGGCCATCAAGTTCCGCGCAACCTCGTCGCTAGGCAGCCCAAACTCAGGCATTACGATTAATTTACAGGTTTCTGGTGATACTGCAGATTTAACCGCTGAATCAGCGTTTGCCGATTCATTCGCAGGCAGCACACAATGGATACGCAAGAAATTTACATAACTTGCCATCAACGGCATACCGGCAATACGCCTACGCACTCCGGGCCGTTGCGTAATAGTAATCGCTTCCCCAGCACTTAAGCGCGGAGCCCGTGGTAAGGGTAATTTATACACCGTAAAGGCGCGGCCTTTGGCATCCCGCGCATGCTCCAAATAATCAAGAACTCGGCGGCACGTGGCATAATCAGGATGGCTAGCATCATCGGTATAGGCCACTACTACCTTGGTAGGTGCCAAAAATGCCGCCATATTATCGATATGCCCACCCGTTTCATCGGCTGCTAGTTTGCCCGGTAACATATGCACTTGCTGAATCGCAAAGCTCTGGTGCAGCTGCTGCCGCAATTGCGCAGCGGTTACACCATCATTACCTGGCCGAAACAGAATACTGCCAGAGCACGCCAATGCTGTGCCTTCGCCATCGTGGTGTAAGGCACCACCTTCTAGCACCATAGCCGCGTTTTCAATACGCAAATCAAGGTGTTTACTTAACCAATCGCGCGCCGCAAGATCATGCTGATATTGATCATCAATGCCGCCCCAACCATCAAAACCAAAATGCCATGCGGTTGGCGTTGCAGTACGTAATACAAAAGGAGCACAATCGCGCAACCAAATATCGGCGTAATCCAGCACGTGCAGATTACACTGCCACCCTTGGTGTTGTTGCTGTAACTGCGTAATCACCGTTGCTACTTGCTCATTCGCTATCGCCGCAACTTGCAAATCTACCGGCACTGCTTGGCTCGCCAGTACATTAAGTAACGCCAGCATATCCTGCTGCACTGGCGTAAATTCTTCCGGTTGTAACGCTTCACCTAAGGCATGTTGCGGCCAAATCTCGCTACGATATGGCCAGCGCAACCACACGCTGCGGGTTACATCCCACTCGGTTTGTAAGGTTGGTACAGCATCTGCTTCTGCATGAAGCTGCACAGTGCCATTTCCCGTTACTACATTCATACGTTAACTGCCGCCTTGATGCTGACGTTGTGGACGTTTTTTCGGCCGCCGTTTTTTCGCATTGGCATTGTTAGTACCCGCTTTACCAGCACCTGGCTTACCGCTGGGCTTGCCACTAGGGCGCCCACCTACTCGGCCATCCGGCTTACCATTCTCGGTTCGCGAGCCGCGTGCTGGCTTATCATCACGCTGTTCTGAACGTTTACCTTTACTCGCCTCCGCTGCATTCTCGTTGCTAGCAGTTTTAAACTTATCGTTAGCACTACCAGGCTTGCGCTTGCGGCTTTCTTTCGCGCGCTGCTGCATTTCTTGGCGATGCTTATTACCCGCTCGCCGCGCTTGCCGCATTTGCCGTTCTTGATCCGTATCACTTACTACCACCGCAGATTCCACCATTGGCATCTGCACCAATTTACGCAAATAGTTTACTTCCGGCGCTTGCAGTTCCATCCAGCCACCTTGCACCAAACCTTTCGGCAGGTGCAAATCACCGATGCGCACACGAATCAAACGGTTCACAATTAAACCTTGGGATTCCCAGAGCCGGCGAACTTCACGATTACGGCCTTCGGTAAGAATCACATGAAACCATTGATTCATACCCTCACCACCACGGCGCACAATTTTCTTAAACTTGGCCATGCCATCTTCAAGTTGTACGCCCTTCAACAATTTCTGAATTTTAGCTTCACCTACTTCGCCAAACACCCGCACGGCGTATTCGCGTTCTACCTCGTAGCTAGGGTGCATTAATCGATTAGCCAGTTCACCGTCGGTGGTCATTAACAACATACCCGAGGTGTTAATATCTAATCGGCCTACGGCAATCCAACGGCCATTGGCAATAAACGGCATACGCTCGTAAACTGTGGCGCGGCCCTCTGGATCTTTTCGCGTTACCAACTCACCTTCAGGCTTGTGGTACACCAACACACGGCATGGCATATCTTCTTCATTGCGCACGGTAGCCTTATGGCCATCAATGCTAATCACTGAGCTCGCAGTTACCCGCTCACCCAATGTTGCTACATGATCATCGACCCGAATTCGCCCGGCGGTAATCATTGCTTCCAATTCTCGGCGCGAGCCGTAACCAGAACGGGCTAAAATCTTCTGTAACTTTTCGGTGTCTTTCACTGTTCACTTTCCTCTTCTGCGTCACGCTCCCGCGTGTCTAATGGTTCTGCGCTAAGTAACTCAAAGGTTTCTTCAAGTTCCGGACGAGGCACTGCCAAGGCCGGTAAATCTGCTACAGATTGTAACGAAAAATAATCTAAAAATGCTTTGGTAGTGGCATACAGCGCTGGCCTTCCCGGCACTTCTTTATGCCCTACGATTTTCACCCAACCTCGCTCTTGCAAGGTTTTCATAATTTGCGTACTTACCGATACCCCACGTACAGCCTCAATTTCACCGCGCGTTACCGGCTGTCGCCAAGCAATCAGCGCTAACGTTTCTAGCAAAGCGGCGGAATATCGTGGCGCCCGATCCGGCCACATTTGCACCAATGCAGGGCCAAGCTCTGGCCGAGTTTGAAAACGATAGCCCGATGCTACTTCAACAAGCTCAATGCCGCGTTCACGGTAATCTTCTTTCAGCTCATCAAGCACTTGTCGAATGCGCGGACGATTCAACCGAAAATTCGCCAACACCCCACCTAACAACTGGTCAATGGTAGTTGCATCTTCGCCAGCAAAAATTGCCGCTTCCACAAGTTGCTTCAACTGCTTATCAGAAATCATGCTAATAATTCCTCAGCCTCGTTGTTGCCATTGTTGTAGGTGGTATCTGTGCTGCGGGTAACATAAATCTGCGAAAAGCCATCCGCTTGCACAAGGGCAATCAACCCTTCTTTATTCAACTCTAAAATGGCTAAAAAGCTCACTACCACGCCACTGCGCCCTTCTTCAGGGCTAAATAACGTTGCAAATTCCACACGCTGCTGAACTTGCAGCGCTTCCATAATTCGGCTCATACGCTCCCGTGTAGAAAGCGTTTCTCGCTGCACTTGGTGATGTGCTTGCACATCTACCAACTGCATTACCTTCAGTAAGGCGGCAGCAAGTTCATCTACCCCCACTTCGGCAGGTGCTTGCCCAGCCAGTTCCCGCGCATCTGTAGCCGCATTGGCCACGAAGAAATCGCGTTCTTCCTGCGGCTGCTGATCGAGCTGCCCAGCACCGGCACGAACAATTTCGTATTCTTTCAAGCGCCGCACTAGCTCAGCGCGCGGATCATCTTCTTCATCGTCGTCTGCGGCTATTTTGGGTAACAGCATGCGGCTTTTAATTTCCGCCAGCATCGCCGCCATCAACAAATAATCGGCAGCTAATTCTAGCTTTAACTCTCGCATCATCTCCACGTAAACCATGTATTGCTCGGTTACCTTTAAAATTGGCAAATCGAGAATATCCATTTTTTGTTTACGAATCAGATACAACAATAAATCCATCGGGCCCGAAAACAGATCTAGCATTAACTCAAGCGCTTCCGGCGGGATATACAGATCTTCCGGCTGTTCAAACACCGGTTCTCCCCGCACGAAACCTAGCGGTAATGATTGCTGTTCAGCTACCTGTTCGGGTTCCAAATAATCCCTTCCTATCTTAACGTTTCCAAAAATAACCTGTAACAGTTCTTATGCAAATGGGCTAGGGTCACCTTCCCCCAATCGAATAATGGCAATTTCATCATCTACCATATCCACAACCGTAGTTGGCTTTTCCATTAAATGGCCACCATCAATAATAAGATTTACCTGCTTCTCCAAGCGCATGCGGATTTCATATGGATCTGGCTCCGCAAACTCATCCCCTGGGAAAATCAATGTGGTTGACATCATAGGTTCATTAAGCTCTGCCAGAAGGGCTTGCGCAATCGGATTATTTGGTACCCGCAAGCCAATCGTTTTGCGCTTCGGGTTCATTAACCGCTTCGGCACTTCTTTGGTTGCCTTCAGTACAAAGGTGTATGGCCCTGGAGTATTGTTTTTTATCAAACGAAAGGCTTGGTTGCCTACTTTCGAATACACAGATAACTCCGATAAATCTCGGCACATTAAAGTAAAGTTATGTTCGCTACCCAATTGCCGTATCCGCAAGATTTGCTCAACCGCATCTTTATTTTGCAGTTGGCAGCCTAATGCATACCCCGAATCAGTTGGATACACTACTACGCCACCTTGGCGAATCAAATCTACCGCTTGCACAATCAATCGATGCTGCGGGTTATCGGGATGGATCTGGAAAAACTGACTCACCCTTCGTTCTCCTTCGTTGTTCGTTCTGTATCAAACCAATCATGCCATACCGGAGTTAGCCCCTCAGGCATTTGTAAGTTTTTGCCAAGTTCACGCCAGCGCCCCGGAAAATGAAAATCAGAGCCTGCCGATGCCAATAAACTGTATTCACGGGCCAGTTCACTCAACCATTGCCGTTGTTCTGGCGCCTGTTGTCCACTTACCACTTCCATACAAACACCGCCAGCGGCCTTAAAATCAGTAATCAATCGGCGCAACCACTTAGTGCTCATGTCATAGGCTAATGGGTGAGCAATACTCGCCACCCCACCACTTGCATGAATCACCCTAACCGCTTCTTCCATACTGCACCATTGCGGTTTCACATAAGCACATTGCCCTTTTCCTAAAAAACGGTCAAATGCTTGTTGCTTGGTTGCCACATAACCATGCTTCAGCAGAGCATCGGCATAGTGCAAGCGGGTTCGTACGCCGCCACCTTGCGCAAGATTCGGCCGCGCCGTTGGTAAATGTTCGGCCGCAACAGCATTTTTTAGCAACCGCTCATGAATTAATTCTGAACGTTGGTGCCGTTGTTCGCGCTGCGCGTTTAATAACAGCCGCATTTGCTCGTGGTCGGGATCAAAGCGCCAGCCCAGAATATGAATTTCAAAACCCTGCCAACTAGTGCTAAACTCAACGCCGCTCAATAGCTTTAAAGCAGCCGTTTGCTTGCTGGCTGATTTACCCTCGGGTAAAGCCGCCAACTGAGCTTGTTGAAGCTGCAGCGCCTGCTGGTAACCTTGTACAGAATCATGGTCGGTAATCGCCAGCACATCAAGCTGCATTACTTCTGCGCGGAGTAGCATCTCGGCAGGTGTTAACACCCCATCCGAGGCATTGGTGTGGCAATGTAAATCTATCCGCAAAATGAGCCTCAATTAGAAAATATTCGTAGATGTATTTAGTGTAGAAATAGTGGCACGAAATAATGCCAATATCATACGCGATTTTTTACAAAAAATCGTTGACACTTTTTCCGCAGGCATTTAATGTTCTGTACAAGTTTACTCAGATGTCTAGAAAGGTATTTACTAACGCTATGCAACAGTTCGCATCGGTTCAACATCATTGGTGGTGGCACTCCCCTCGCGGGTAGTGGATGCATCTGTGCGTGTTTAGTAAACGCAACTAATACAGAATTTCATTCAAAACCCGCTTCGTAAGCGGGTTTTGTCGTTTTTATTCCATAACAATAATTGGCATCAGCATGCAAAAACTAGGTCAGATTTTTCCCATATCGGTAGCCGCGCAATACCAAGCCGATCCAGTAGCAGTGTTGCAACGATTATCAGCGAGCGAAGGCGAGCATATTTTGCTTGAATCAGCAGAAATTGATTCACGGCAGAATTTGAAAAGCCTACTCATGATCGATGCGTCATTAAAACTAGTTTGCCGCGACCAGCGCGTAACCATCAGCGCTCTCTCCGATAACGGCTGTTGTTTATTAGCATTTTTGGCAACAGAGCTAGGTGCCTATCAAGTAGAGCGCAGCGCTCGCTGCTTGGTACTTGAGTTTCAACAGCCGGCAGAGAACCTTACCGAGCAGCAGCGCCTAGCTGCTGTTGCTAACACGCAACCGTTGCGCGTATTGCAACAAAAACTCGCCGCATTACATGAGCACCCATTTGCGATTTTTCTTGCCGGCGTATTTGCCTACGATCTCCTTGCCACCTTTGAGCAATTGCCCGAGGTAGCGGAGGGGGCAAATGATTGCCCTGATTACCAATTTTATTTGGCTGAAACCTTATTAATTATTAACCATGAAACCGAACAAACCGAGTTGCTAGGTATTCTTGCCTGCGGTGAGCCTGATGAGAGTACTGCAGCAGATGCAGCTATCTTGCCTTTAGAACAACGGCACCAACAGTTGTGCCAACGCTTAGGCGAGCTTATGAGCCGCATGCAAAACCCGTTTGCCACCGGTAACGGTTCAGCACTGTTTACTCAGCCAGCAACGCCAAGTAATGAACCTTCTGCGCATGCTCCCGCGCCACAGAAAAAACCGACTCTCGATTTTAGCGCGATTGCTAGCGTACCTAGCCGAGAAACATTCAAAACCATTGTGCAGCACATGAAACAGCACATTGCAGCGGGCGATATTTTTCAAGTAGTACCCTCGCGAACCTTCTCGTTACCTTGTAATAATGCCCTTGCAAGTTACGCCGAACTGAAGAAAAGCAATCCTAGCCCTTATATGTTTTATCTGCGCACCAAAGAGTTTGAACTATTCGGTGCTTCACCTGAATCAGCATTGAAATTTACCGCGGCGAATCGACAAGTGGAGCTCTACCCTATTGCTGGAACACGCAGCCGAGCCCGCGATGCCCAAGGCAATATTCTGGCAGATCAAGATTCCCGTATTGAGCTGGCCCTACGGCAAGATAAAAAAGAAATGGCCGAGCACATGATGCTGGTTGATTTAGCGCGGAATGATCTGGCCCGTATCGCCCGCACCGGCACTCGCTATGTAGCCGATCTATTAAAGGTGGATCGGTATTCCCATGTAATGCATTTAGTATCCCGTGTGGTTGCTACCCTGCGAGATGATTTAGATGCGCTGGATGCCTACCGTGCTTGCATGAATATGGGTACCTTAGTGGGAGCCCCGAAAATTAGTGCCGCCCGCTTAATCCGCCAGGCGGAAGGCTGCCGCCGTGGTAGCTATGGCGGCGCTGTAGGCTATTTAAATGGCCAAGGTGATATGGATAATTGCATTGTGATTCGCTCGGCCTATGTGAAAAATGGCACCGCTGTTGTGCAAGCTGGAGCTGGCGTAGTATTTGATTCCGATGATGATGCTGAAGTACAAGAAACCGAACAAAAAGCTGGGGCTGTGTTGCAGGCAATTCTGTGCGCAAATGCTGCTGCGAAGAACCCATTACAGGAGCCACGCTCATGAGCCGAGGGCATATTATTTTTATCGATAATCTGGATAGTTTCACCTACAACTTAGTAGATGAACTTGCTCAGTTAGGCTTTGGCTTAGATGTATACCGGAACAACGTAAGCCTTGAGTTTATTGCTGCTCGCTTGGCCGAACAAGCCGCTGCTGGCCCGGTGTTACTGTGCTTATCGCCCGGGCCAGGCCACCCTAATGAAGCGGGTGAGTTGTTGCCCATTATTCGGCACGCCAGCGGTATCTATCCAATGCTGGGAATCTGCCTCGGCTTTCAAGCGCTTATTCAAGAAGCCGGCGGTGTTGTGGATCGTTGTTTCGAAACCGTGCATGGTAAAACTAGCCTGATAGAATGCGCAGCACATCCAATATTCAATGGCCTCAGCAACCCGTTACCGGTAGCTCGCTACCATTCGCTCATGGCTACTGAAGTGCCAGAGCAAGTGCAGGTAATCGCCACTGTAAACGCGATTCCGATGGCATTCTATAACGCCCAGCAGCGCAGTATTGGCTTCCAATTTCACCCCGAATCTATTATGACCACCGATGGCGCACAGCTATTGCGGCAAAGCATTGAATTTTTAATGCAAAACAGCAATCCAGAGTGCCAACCGGCGAGCAATCAGGAGAGAACGAATGCGTGAACTAACAATGCTACTCAACGGCGATGTGTTGAGTATGGCAGAAACGGAAAAACTATTTGGCCACCTTATTGCTGGGCAGCTCACGCTAAGCCAAATTAGTGCCATGCTCGTGGCATTAAAAATTCGTGGTGAAACACCAGCAGAGATCGCAGGGGCCGCCAAAGCATTATTAGCGGGCAGTAAAAAATTCCCAGAACTTAGTTACCCAGTAGCCGATACCTGTGGCACCGGTGGTGATGGCAGTAATACGATCAACATCTCTACCGCCGCAGCCTTAGTAAACGCCAGCATGGGTTTAAAAATCGCCAAACATGGTAACCGTAGCGTTTCCTCGCGTTCCGGTTCGGCTGATGTGCTTGAAGCACTTGGTGTGCCTCTCGATTTATCGCCAGATGAGAACAAGAAATTATTAGATGAGTTTGGCTTCTGTTTCCTCTTTGCGCCGCATTACCACCCGGGCGTGCGCTATGCCATGCCGGTACGGCAAGAATTGAAAACCCGCACGATTTTTAACTTACTCGGGCCATTACTCAACCCTACGCGCCCGCAAGCACAATTACTGGGTGTGTACAATGCCGATCTTTGCCGCCCTATGGCGGAAACCTTGCGCTTATTGGGCTGCCCACGGGCGATGGTAGTAAATGGTAGCGGGCTTGATGAAATAGCTCTGCACGGCGATACCCATGTGGTTGAATTAAATGGTGATGAAATTCGCGAATACACCCTTAACCCGAGTGATTTTGGCCTACCAGAAGCGCCTCTGAGCTCGCTTAAAGGCGGTGATGGCGATCAAAATGCGCGTATGCTGAAAGACGTGTTTGCGGGCCAAGGCAAGCTGGAGCATCGCCATGCGATTGCCATGAATGCCGCTGCAGTGCGCTACCTAACTGGTCATAACGAAAGTTTACAAGAGGCTACTGATAGTGTGCTTAGCCATCTTGCCAGTGGTGCAGCACTCCAACACTTACAGCGCATGCAGGAGGAATTTACCGCATGAGTTCATTCGTAATGCACGATGATACCCCTTCCGTGCTGAAAGAAATTGTGGCTACTCGGCAACAACGTTTGCAAGAGATGGCTGTGCTCTATCCGGAAGCAGAAATAGCGGCAGCCGCTGTGGCCAGCACTCGCCCGGTGAAAGATTTTACCGCGGCCTTGCAGCAAGCGAACGCGCAATTCATTCTAGAGTGCAAAAAAGCGTCGCCCTCAAAGGGAGTGATTCGGGAAGATTTTGATCCGGTTGCTATCGCCACGATTTACGCCAGCTATGCAGCTGCCATTTCAGTTTTAACTGAGCCAGATTATTTTCAAGGCGATTTCGCCTATCTACAAGCCGTAAGCAACAAAGTGCATGTACCTGTGCTTTGCAAAGATTTCATTTTTAGTACCTATCAAATCGATCTCGCTCGTTATTTTGGTGCAGATGCAATTTTACTCATGCTCTCAGTGCTGTCCGATCATGATTACCAATTATTAGCCCAGCGCGCGCAGCAACTTGGCTTACATATTTTAACGGAAGTAAGTAATGCTGAAGAAATGCAACGAGCGGCTGCGCTAAATGCGAAAGTAATTGGCATTAATCATCGCAACTTGCGCGATCTTTCGGTGGATTTAAACCGTAGCCAAGAGTTAGCAGCGCTAGCACCGGAAGGTGCCTTGTTAATCGCGGAATCAGGTATCGAGAATAACCAGCAAATCCGCTCCATAGCACCTCATGTGGATGGTTTTTTAGTGGGCGGTTCACTTACCGAACAAGCCGACATCGATCTGGCCTGCCGCAAATTGATTTATGGTGAACACAAAATATGTGGCCTCACCCAGCCTGCGCAAGCCATAGCGGCAAGAGCGGCCGGGGCAGCATATGGTGGCTTGATATTTGCTAAACGCTCGCCACGTTGTGTAACCCTAGAGCAAGCACAACACATATGCGCCGTACGTGGCCTGAATTATGTGGGTGTTTTTGCCCTAGAAGATTTTTTTAACCATGAAGAAAATGAACAGCAAGAGGCAGTTTACTTAGCTGCAGCGCAACAAATCGCGGCTATTGCCGCCAAATTGCACCTAGCTGCAGTACAATTACATGATGTGCACGATGTAAACATTGTGGCGGCACTAAACCAAGCGTTAACGATGCACGAGCGCGCTAACTACAGCCAAGCGCATACCGAAATCTGGGTTGCTCGCAGCGTAGCAGCAAACACGCAGCTATATCAGCAGCCAATGATTAGCCGAGAAGTATGGGATCACGGCCGCGGTGGCTCGGGCAGCAGCTTCGATTGGCAAACATTGCCCAGTAGCGAGCAGCGCCACCACATTCAACTGGCCGGTGGTTTAAAGCCAAACAACATTGCCACAGCAATCAGCTTAGGCTGCCGTGGCTTAGATATTAACTCTGGCGTTGAACGTCAGCCTGGGCATAAAGATCCTGCGTTAATGCAGCAGGTTTTCGCCACGATTCGGATATATTAAAGAGGTTATCACGATGCAAACACAACAAGTTTTAAGCCCATATTTTGGCGAATTCGGTGGTCAGTTTGTACCAGAAATCCTGTTGCCTGCGCTCGATCAACTTGAGCAAGCGTTTAATGATGCGCAGCAAGATCCAGAATTTCAGAGCGAATTTAAGAATCTTCTCAGCACCTACTTAGGCCGTCCAACGCCATTAACTTTGTGCCATAACCTCACCAAGGGTTCGCCAGCTAAAATTTACCTGAAGCGCGAAGATCTATTGCATGGCGGCGCCCACAAAACCAACCAAGTATTGGGGCAAGCGCTACTAGCAAAACGGATGGGCAAAACCCGCATCATAGCTGAAACCGGTGCCGGCCAGCACGGTACCGCCACAGCTCTAGCGTGCGCATTATTAGGGCTCGAGTGCATTATCTACATGGGCCGCAAAGATGCCGAACGGCAACAACCCAATGTATTTCGGATGGAGCTCATGGGGGCCAAAGTAGTGCCAGTAGATGCCGGTAGCGGCACCCTAAAAGACGCCGTAAACGAAGCGATGCGTGATTGGACCGCAAGTTACCCAACCACCCATTACCTGCTTGGTACCGCTGCGGGCCCACATCCGTTCCCAACCATTGTGCGTGAATTTCACCGCATGATTGGCGCCGAAGCTAAAGAACAAATTCTTGCCCAAGAAGGCCGTTTGCCTGATGAAGTTATCGCCTGTGTAGGTGGTGGCTCAAATGCCATTGGTATGTTCGCCGAATTCATTGATGAACCCAGCGTGCGCCTAACCGGTGTTGAACCTGCTGGCCGCGGCATAGAAAGTGGTGAGCATGGCGCTACCTTAAGTGCGGGCAAGCCCGGCGTTTTACACGGCTGCCGTTCATTCTTAATGCAAGATTCCGATGGCCAAATTGAAGAAAGTTATTCGGTTTCAGCGGGCTTAGATTATCCAGGTGTTGGCCCACAACACGCCTATTTGCACTCTATTGGCCGGGCCCAATACACCAGCGTAACCGATCAACAAGCGCTCGATGCCTTTAAGATACTTTCTAGCGCCGAAGGCATAATTCCCGCGTTAGAAACGGCTCACGCGCTGGCTTATGCCATAGAGCGAGCCAAAGCCGCTACTACGCCAGAAGTGTTGCTAGTGAATCTATCGGGCCGTGGTGATAAAGATATTGATCACGTTCGTAAAATCTTAGCGGCACAAGCTGCCGAAGCTCAATCATAAGGAGTATTTACATGAGCCAAACAGCTAACCGTTACGCGGCAATGTTTACCGAGTTAAATGAGCGCCAACAAGGGGCATTTGTGCCCTTCGTTACTCTAGCCGATCCAAGCCTTGCCCAAAGCGAGCAGATTATTCGTACCCTTATCGAAAGTGGTGCCGATGCACTAGAACTTGGTTTGCCATTCTCAGATCCTGTAGCCGATGGCCCAGTAATTCAAGCGGCCAACATTCGGGCACTAAAGAACCACGTTACGAAACAACAGTGTTTCGATCTTATTGCCCGTATTCGCGCCGATTACCCGAATATTCCAATTGGGCTATTGGTGTATTGCAACTTAGTGGTAACCAACGGCATGGATGCGTTCTACACCCAGGCCAAGAATGCAGGCGTAGATTCGGTACTGATTGCCGATGTGCCAGTACGTGAAGGCTTGCATTTTCAAGCTTCTGCAAAAAAGCACGGCATTCAAGCCATCTTTATTGCACCACCCGATGCCTCCGCCGCTACCTTAGCCAAGGTTGCTGAAGCAAGTGAAGGCTATATTTATTTGCTCAGCCGCTCCGGCGTTACTGGCGATAACCAAGCCGCAGCAGCGCCCGCGGCTGAATTAATTGCCGCATTGAACAATTTTGGTGGCGCACCAGCATTGCTGGGCTTCGGCATTAGTACACCAGAACAGGTGCAAGCCGCCATTCACGCAGGTGCGGCAGGCGCGATCAGTGGTTCTGCAGTAGTGCGTATTATTACCGATAATCTGCATGATGAAGCGGCGATGCTCGCAAAGCTTGCAGCGTTTGTAACAGCCATGAAGGCGGCTACCCAACGTTAAAGATTATTGCGAAACCATAAAAAAACGGCAGCCTGCGTAAACAGCTGCCGTTTTTTATTGGTGTTCGCCACGGCAAGCTTGGTTAGCCGTAGCAACTATACTTAATCGGCCTTCACTGCCACATCATCTTCATCTAAGCGCCGCACTTCATCGCCGGCCAGTAAAACCGCCAACCACTTCGTACTTGGGTTTTCATCGAAGCCAATTTTCACGCCCATGGTGAGTGGCACCGAGAGTAACATCCCTACCGGGCCCAACAGCCAGCCCCAGAAAATTAAAGAAAGGAACACCACTAATGTGGAAAGACCTAAGCCGCGGCCCATCATTTTCGGCTCTACAATGTTGCCCATAATAATATTCACTAACAAGAACCAGATAGCCACAACGCCTGCCATCACAGGGTTCAACTGTACTAGCGCCATCAGTACAGCAGGCACTGCCGCAATAATAGAACCGATATTCGGAATATAATTAAACAGGAATGCAATCACAGCCCACAAAATGAAATGATCGAGCCCCATTAACCACAAGCCAACGCCAATTAAAAAACCGGTAATCAAGCTCACTACGGTTTTTAGGGCTAAGTACTTATTAATTGCCATTAATAGGTTAGCCATTTGCCCAAGTTTTTTTTCTGGGCTAGGAAAAGCCAACGATATCTTTTTCGGCATTAGCGCCGCTTCGCTCAACATAAAGGCCACGATCAGCATAATGATCACCGTATTGGTCATCATGTTACCTAAACCGGAAAGTAAGTTAACTGACATGGAAAGCAAACGCGAGGGATCGAATTGGTCTTGTAAAATAGCGATATCGAGGTGAATATTCAGCGTTTCCGCGTAGGCTACCAGCGTTTCAAATTGGTCTAAAATCTTCTCTCGATATTCTGGCATCTTCAAGGTGAACTCATTCACCGATTGCAGTACCAAACCAACAAATGCCGAACCCACCACTAAAATCACCACAAACACGGCGCCGATAGCGATACTCGGAGGCAGCCCCTTTTGCTTAAACCAAAATATGGCCGGCTGAAATACAATGGCAATGAACAACGCCAACAAAAATGGCACCACAATTACGCTGGCTGCCTTAATGCTGGCTAAAATCACCATAATCGCCGCCGCCACTACGAAAAAGCGGCTAATCGATGAAATGGCCGGGTTGTGGTCTGTCATTGTCTTATCTCCGTACAAGAAAACGCGCAGAATCAATATTCTTGCATCATTCGCTGCTACACTAATACTGTGTTGTTATTGTTCGTAGATTAGCATTAAGCAACAGGGAGCTTCCATGAAATTATTTATTACCGGTGCCACAGGTTTAATTGGCCGCACATATCTGCGCCACTACGGTGACCAACACGATGTTACCGTGCTTACCCGCAACCCTGAAAAAGCGCGGAAAACCCTGGGCAGTGGCGTGCGCACCGTGGCGAGCTTAAGTGAGTTTGATCATTTCAATGAATTTGATGCAGTGATCAACCTAGCGGGTGAACCCATAGCGGAAAAGCGCTGGAGCGATAAACAAAAACAGCGTATTCAACAAAGCCGTTTTCGCATTACCGAGCAGCTTAGCGCTTTAATTCAAAATTCCGAGCGGCCACCAAAAGTATTTATTTCTGGCTCCGCCGTAGGCTTTTATGGCCGCCAAGGTGAGCAAACGGTAAGTGAAACCAAGGGCACACCTCATGATGAGTTTAGCCACCAGTTGTGCAAACAATGGGAGCAGCTTGCGAACCAAGCGGGCAGTGAGCATACCCGAGTTTGCTTACTACGCACCGGTATTGTGCTCGCTCGTTTAGGTGGCGCTCTGGAGCGCATGGCACCACCCTTTAAGTTTGGCTTAGGTGGCCCTATTGGCAGTGGCAAGCAAATAATGTCATGGATTCACATTCACGACATGATCGCCGGCATTGATTTTCTCTTACATCATGATGAATGTGCAGGTGCGTATAATTTCACCGCCCCTACGCCAGTAAGTAATAAAGTGTTTAGTAAAACCTTGGGGAAAGTATTGCATCGCCCGGTAATTTTCCGCGTGCCAGCCTTCACCATGCGGCTTGCTTTTGGGGAGATGGCCGATTTGCTCCTTACCGGCCAAGCAGTATTACCAGAACGCTTAGAGCAAGCTGGATTCACGTTTAAATATCGCGAGCTTGAGCCAGCATTAGCGCAGATTTACCCGCGCTAAGCCAGCCTTGCCTGTACAGCTCGATTAGGCGAGCTGCCGAATAAGGTTGCCGGTTTGCTGCCGCAATAAGCGCCAGCAAACTGACCAGCCCAACGCTGCCACAATAGTAGCGCCCAATAATGGCCCCAATACCCAGAAGCGCCAATGTAACGAAGGCGCCATATTAAACACCTGGGTTTGTAACACATAAATTGAGAGCTCCATGGCAATGGTAGCAATCAACCCCGCCAAAGCGCCTAGCATCACAAACTCATAGGTTACCGCCCGCGTAAGTAAGCTCGAACGCGCACCCAAAGTTCGCAGAATCACCAACTCTTGTTGGCGCTCTTCTAAGGTAGCCTGAACTTGCGCCACCAATACCAAGCCACCAGCGCCGATTACCAACACCATTACAAAAGTAATGGCCAACGAAACATGGCTAATTACATCTCGCACCTGAGCAAGAATATCCTCCACATCAATCAACGATGCTTGCGGAAATTCACGGAACAACGAATACAATTCAGGGCGCCGATCATCCGGTAAGTAAAAACTGGCGATATACGTAGCTGGCATGTTTTCGATTAAGTTCGGGCTGAATACCATATAGAAGTTTGGCTGCATGGTATTCCAATCCACATCGCGAATACTGGTTACCGGCACGGTGAACTCATCGGCGGCAATACGGAACGTGAGCTCATCGCCTAAACCAACACCAATCCTATCCGCCACCTGCGATTCTACCGAAACCCCAGATTCTCCTGGCGCAAACCACTGCCCTTCGCGCAGAACGTTTTCTGCCGGCAAATCGGCCTGCCAGGTTAGTTGCAGCTCACGGCCAAAGCCTTCACGGAATTCACTGTCATCCCGCTCTTCTTTACTTACGGCATCGCGAACTGGAGTACCGTTAATCGCCGTTAACCGGCCGGGGATAATGGGGTATAACTCGGTTGCACTTAAACCTTCGCGTGCGAACATCGCTTGCATTGGTTCTGCCTGCTGGCTAGCAACGTTTACCACGAAAAAGTTCGGGGCATCATCGGGTAATTGGCCACGCCAATCTTCCAATAATTCATTGCGAAGCGCTAGCACCAGCAAAAACAACATTACCGCTACCGAGAAGCTCAGCATTTGCATGCTATTTTCCCGTGCACGGCGTTGCAAACCCGCCATCGCTAATCGCCAGCTACTGCCGGCCTGCATACCCGCAGTGCGGCTAGCTCGAATAAACAAACGGCTAATACCTAACAGGAGGAACATCGCCAATAGACCACCGGCAAATAGTGCCAATGAAAGTAAATAGCTACCGCTATAAAGCACCATTAACGCAAAAATCGTGGTGCCCGATATCCCCCAATGTAGCCAACGCGATAATCCTGAAGCATCAAGATCACGGCGCAACACTCGCAACGGCGGTACGTTTAATAAACGCAGTAACGGGTACAAACTAAACATCAATGCACAGAGCAACCCGGTAGCGATGGCTAACCAATAGGGGCCAACCCCAGTATTCGGTAAATCATAGCCTAACGCGCCGCTTACCCACCCCACTACCGAGGCTTGCAAGGCTATCCCCAACAGTAGGCCAATAAGAATACTTACCGAGGTAAGCAATAACAGGTGCAAGGTAAATATTCTCGCCACTTGCCCTTTGCGGCCACCTAAGGTTTTCATTACCGCTACGGCATCAAAATTACGCTGTGCGTAGCGCTGTGCCGCCACCGCCACAGCTGTGGCGGCTAACACCACCCCTAACAAGCTAGCAAGCAGCATGAAGCGCTCAGCACGCTCTAACGCTGCCGAAAGCGGTGAATCACCATCTTGAATATTCTGCCAACGCTGGGAAACATCATCGAGTTGTGGCACCAGCCAGTTTTCGAAACTGGCTAAATCGCTAGCGGAGCCGGCAAATAAATAATTGTAATTTACTCGGCTGCCAGGCTGAATTAAGCCCGTACCCGCAAGTTCAGAGTAATGGATTAATACGGTAGGGCTATCGGCGAACACGTTGAAGCCCGAATCAGGCTCGCTACTTAGCACCTTAGTAACCAGAAATTCGCTTTCACCCACTTCTAACCGATCACCAAGCGCTAAATTTAACTGTTGGAACAGCGAGCCCTGCACCCAAGCTTCCCCTGGCCCCGGCAAGCCCTCCGCAATCACACCTTCGGTAAACGGTTCGCTGGCTACTTCCAAATGCCCACGCAACGGATAGCCATCGCTTACCGCTTTCACATCTACCAACGCCAATTCATCGTTCGCAAAGGCCATCGAGTTAAACGTGGTTCGGCGCGCCCAAGCAACCTGTTCTTGCTCCGCACGCTCTAACCACTCAGTAGGTATCTCCGCACCTCGGCTGCGTAACACGCGATCAGCGGCTAAGAACTCGGCACTACGCTCCATCAAGCCAAGCTGCAAACGCTCACTAAACACCGATAACGACAATACGGCACACACCGCTAATGCAACGGCTGCCGCCATAATAGTAAGTTCACCACGGCGCAGTTCGTGCTTTAATAATCGCCAAGAAATTTTATGCCACATCGGTTGTTGCTTCCTTGCTGCCCGTTGCTAGATTGCCCTTTGCGCTACTCTTTTCTTCGGCACCTGCTTCAGTATTAGCTCCCTGCTCTACCAACTTGCCACCGGCTATGCGTAACACCCGATCACAACGCTGTGCGAGGGAATCATCATGAGTAACGATCACTAACGTAGTACCGAACTCGCGATTAAGTTCGAACAGTAATTCTTCAATGCGGCTGCCCGTTTCTGTATCTAAGTTACCGGTGGGCTCATCGGCAAAGAGAATTTGTGGTTCACCAATAAACGCCCGGGCAATTGCTACACGCTGTTGCTCGCCGCCGGAAAGTTGATTCGGGTAATGGGTTAGGCGCTCGCCTAAGCCTACTTTTTCTAAAAGTTCGCGGGCTTGCTTCTCAGGGTTACGGCTACCCGCAAGCTCTGCAGGCAACATCACATTCTCTAATGCACTTAAACTTTGAATTAATAAAAACGATTGAAAGATGAAACCAATTTTCTCGCCGCGCAATATTGCGCGCTGCTCTTCATCCAAATCACCCAAACTTACGTTATCTACAATAACATCGCCGGTTGAAGGTAAATCTAAACCAGCCAATAATGACAACAGCGTTGATTTACCAGAGCCTGAGGCTCCCACGATAGCCACCACCTCGCCAGCATCAATTGCGAGGCTTAGTGGCGATAGGATTTGCAATTTTCCAGCGGTCGTCGCAACATTGCGAGACACAGAACGAGCTTCAATTAGGGCCATATGCGTATTAAATTCCTTAAAAATCTAGTTTCCATAGCGCCGTTGGGCGCCGTAATCGTTGTACTTGCAATGTCATTGTCTATACGCAGTGCACATGCAAATGTATCACTCATGGTGCTGGGCGATAGCCTCAGCGCAGGCTATGGTTTATCAGAAGCCGATAGCTGGGTGAGTGAAATTGCCCGCGATTGGCAGGCAAACCAGCCCCACCTTAGCATTATTAACGCCAGCATTAGTGGCGAAACCACAGCAGGCGGTTTAAACCGCTTAGAAAACCTACTCGATCGCCATCAACCCAACATGGTGTTTATAGAACTTGGTGGCAATGATGGCTTACGCGGTTTTAATCTTACTACCATGGAAAACAATTTACGGCAGATGATTACGATCATCCAGTCCAGAAACGTTCAAGTAGCACTCAGCGAAGTTGAAATACCACCAAACCTTGGCCGCCGTTACACCGAAATGTTTCGCCAGGTGTTTCACACCGTGGCCGAAGATAAAGGCATTCCACTCGTGCCATTTTTCATGCGGGAAGTAGCATTAAACCCCGAACTCATGCAAAGCGATGGCATTCACCCGAATTTAGCCGCACAGCCGAAGATAGCTGCTCTTATGGAGCCACAGCTTCGCGAGCTACTCGAGCAACAAGTGCTAACGCAAATGGACACAGCGGAATGATTTTTTATTTAAGCTTGGGTAGTAACCTTGCGCCAGAAAAAAACATTGGCTTGGCATTGTATGAGTTGTGTGAGCGCTACCAAACAGCACTGGTACTGCCCATCGTGCACACAGAGCCCTGCGCTATTCATTCAACCAATGGCTTTTTAAATAGCATCGCGTTAATTGCCAGTAATGAAAGTACTAGCGAGCTAAAGAATTGGCTGAATCAGTTAGAGTGCGCCCATGGCCGAGATCGCACAGACCCCAACCGCAGTGCCAAAGATCGAACCTTAGATATCGATATCTTAGCGCAACAACCCACTCTGGATTTTAGCATTACCGAAACCTTTAGTGAGCCTTATGTACAAGCATCGATTGTTGCCCTGCATGCTGCAGCAAGTAATGCTTCAAGCAATTCCGCTAGCAAGCAACACAACACGGCAGCAGTTACGCTGCCGGGCACACAGAATACATTAGGTAACCGAGCGGCCACCATCGATTTTGATCACGCTAGCGGTAATATACTCGTTCGTGAGGATCGCATCGATACCCTTCTCCAACGCTTCGAATCCACCTTCACACGGCAACAGGGTTTCGCTTAACACCTGAGTTTGCTCAGCACTAGAATGTTCCGGTAAAAACTTAATTGGCCCAGGTTGAATTGCGTTCACTCGTACCTTTGGCGCGAGCCGTTTGGCAAAACTTAACATCAAATTTTCTAAGCCCGCTTTGGTAGAGCAATACAGCGCATATTCTTGGTTCGGATTACTGGCATAGATATCGGTAACGTGAATGATATTCGCAGTTGCCCGCGGTGTATTTGCCAACAAGCCACTCAAGGCGTTATTTAGCGCTGCAGGCAGTTTCATATGAATTTGATACAAGGCATCATAAAACTCACTAAAGTCGTGCTCATGAGCATTGTCGCGCTCATAGATAGATGCATTGTGTAAGATGAAATCAAGATGCTGGTAGTGCTGTTGAATTTGCGCAATCGTTGCATTTACGCTCACCATATCAAGCGCATTACAGGCAATAATATCCAAACTGCTCTGCTGCTCAGCTAGTGCGGCTAATTCGCCAGAACGTTGGCGAGTTAAGGCAATAACCTGCCAGCCTTGGGCCAATAATGAACGGCACATGTGCAAGCCCAAGCGGCGCCCTGCACCGGTAATTAACGCAATAGGTTGTGAAGATGAAATGGTTGCCAAAAGCCTGTCCTCTGTTCGCAGATGAATAACCCATAGCTTAACGGATTATCACAGCAAGCAGATCATAAAAACGCAAAAACCCGCTAGAAGCGGGCTTTTTGTTTTGCTATGTTTTTTTCTTTGTATTTGAAAAGTGGCGTCCCCTAGGGGATTCGAGCTGCTGATGCCGCTCGTGGACTAAGAGCCGGTGTCCTTTGTGTATTTGAAAAGTGGCGTCCCCTAGGGGATTCGAACCCCTGTTACCGCCGTGAAAGGGCGGTGTCCTAGGCCTCTAGACGAAGGGGACGCGGAACTTTCAAATGCTTACGTACTGCTTACAATGTGGCGTCCCCTAGGGGATTCGAACCCCTGTTACCGCCGTGAAAGGGCGGTGTCCTAGGCCTCTAGACGAAGGGGACGCTGTATTGTAAGTGTTACCGTAAGTGTGTAAGCAGATTGGCGTCCCCTAGGGGATTCGAACCCCTGTTACCGCCGTGAAAGGGCGGTGTCCTAGGCCTCTAGACGAAGGGGACGCATTTCTGTTTACGCTGCAAAATTCTTTCACGATGGTTGCGTAGCTTAAGCGGGCACTTTCACTTGCCGTTTAAGTGGTGGAGCTAAGCGGGATCGAACCGCTGACCTCTTGCATGCCATGCAAGCGCTCTCCCAGCTGAGCTATAGCCCCGAACAACCTAATTTTGCAGTTTTGCTAACGGGAGTTCATCCCCGACAGCGAGGCGCATTCTATGAATAGCCCGCTAAAGTGTCAACTTTTTTTTCGGGGTTTTCTACTGTTCGGCTATTTTTTTACCGATCTGATCTCTTTTTCAACAAATCAATAACCTGAGCAACAAATTTAGCGGTTTTTAATCGTCCGATTCTTCATCGGCATAATATTGATAAATGGGGTCTAAGCCCTCTTTACCCGTGATGGTAACGCCAAGATCACGCATCAAGCCATCACGCACGCTATAACACCAACCATGGATGCTCAATTTCTGCCCTCTATCCCAGGCTTCCTGAATAATGTGATTCTTAGATAAGTTGTGCACTTGCTCCACTACATTCAACTCGCACATCTTATCGAAACGCTTATCAAATGGCAGATTACACAAATTTTCTTCATTAGCGCGGTAAATATCTTTAATTGGATGCAGCCAATGATCTACCAAACCATGACGGCTAGTTTCCATAGCCGCATGTACGCCGCCACAACCGTAATGCCCTACTACCAAGATATGCTTCACTTGTAGGTTCAGTACGGCAAATTCAATAACCGCCAAGCAGTTAAAATCGGTTTGAATTACTTGGTTTGCTACATTACGGTGCACAAACACTTCACCGGGTGCCATACCCACAATTTGGTTCGCAGGAACTCGGCTATCGGAACACCCTATCCATAAATACTCTGGCTTCTGTTGATTCACCAAACGGTTGAAGTACTCTGGATCTTGCTCCAGCTGGGCTTTCGCCCAGCTTTTGTTATTGGCTAATAACTCACGAATTTTTGGCATTTAGCTGTTTTCCTCTCTTGCCCGAATAAATTCTAGCGCGAGATCAATGCGTTCCACTACGGTATGGCGTGGAATCAGTGCTAACGTAGCGTCTAGGGCTGGCGAATTGCCACCACCCGTTGCTGCCACGCGCAATGGCATACCCACCTTGCCCATACCTACGTTTAACGCTTCGCAGGTATCTTGAATGGCTTGGTGAATTCCTTCTGCACTCCAGTTACTCAAGTTCGCAAAGCGCTCACGAATATCCTGCAGTGGCTCTTTCGCCACAGGCCGCAAGTGTTTCTTCGCCGCTTGTTCGTCAAACTCAGTAACCGCTTCGAAGAAGTAACGGCTGATCTCGGCCATTTCCTTTAACGTTTTTACACGATCAGCCTGTAGTTTTACTACCTCGACCAGTGCAGGTCCGCTCTCTGTTGCCACACCTAAACGCGCAAAATGCCAAGCTAATTCAGCCGCTACCTGCTCTGCAGGAAGGGTTTTCATATAATGTTGGTTTAACCAATTCAGCTTCTCGGTATTGAATGCTGAAGCCGCTTTATTGATATCACTCAATTTAAAAATCTTAATTAGTTCTTCACGGCTAAATATTTCCTGATCACCGTGCGACCAACCCAAGCGTACTAAATAGTTAATTACTGCATCGGCAAGATAACCGTTATCACGATATTCAGTAACACTAACTGCACCATGGCGCTTCGAGAGTTTCTTGCCATCATCGCCTAAGATCATCGAAACGTGCGCATATTCTGGAATTGGTGCGCCTAACGCTTTCAGGATATTAATCTGCCGCGGGGTGTTGTTAATATGATCTTCACCGCGAACTACGTGGGTAATACCCATATCCCAATCATCAATTACTACACAAAAATTATACGTAGGCGTGCCATCGGTACGCGCAATAATCAAATCATCGAGCTCTTTATTGGCAATTTCGATACGCCCGCGAATATGATCATCGAACACCACAGTGCCATCTTGTGGGTTGCGAAAACGCACCACGTAAGGCTTACCTTCATTGGCAGCATGTTGCTCTGCGCTTAAATCACGGCATCGGCCATCGTAGCGCGCCTTCAAGCCCGCAGCCATTTGCTCTTCGCGCATTGTTTCTAAGCGTTCTTGCGAGCAATAACATTTGTATGCGCGGCCATCAGCTAGCATCTCATCAATCAAGCCTTGATAGCGATCAAAGCGTTTAGTTTGGTAAACCGGTTCTTCATCCCAAGTTAAACCAAGCCACTGCATCCCCTCAAAAATGGCATCAATTGCCGCTTGGGTAGAACGTTCACGATCGGTATCTTCAATCCGCAATACAAATTTGCCACCCGCTGCGCGTGCTACTAACCAGGCATAAAGCGCAGTACGTGCCCCGCCAACATGCAAATAACCAGTGGGGCTTGGTGCAAAACGAGAAACAACTGACATGAATAATCTTCCTGTTGATAAAGCAATACATTTACGGCGATTATAACAGAAGAATAACGCCACGGCAGCGATCGCTTTCTAGCCCAGCTGCGTAGTTAATTACTGTGCAAATAATAAACAAAGCAAACCACAGCAATAACAACAACAGAGGAAACAAGCATGAGTGCCCTTCTCACCACACTCTTTATCGCAATGTTTTTACCCTACTTGGCGAAGTTGCCACTCATTAAGGCCATGAATGATAGGCCTGGTGGCTATGATAATCGTTTCCCTCGGCAGCAACAGGCTTCCCTCAAAGGTTTTGGAGCGCGCGCTACTGCAGCTCATTACAATAGTTTTGAAGCACTAATGGTGTATGCCTGTGCGGTATTTATCGCCGTAAGTATGGGCAAAGTTGATGGCCTCACCATTACTTTGGGTTGGATCTTTGTAGCGGCACGGGTGGGATATGTGGTGTGTTACTGGATTGATAAAGCGAGTTTACGCTCATTGATTTGGCTAGTCAGTATGATTGCCAGTTTCTGGATGGCTGGCCGCGCCATTTGGGGTTAGCCTGGTGCCGAAAAGCAAAAAAATCGCGATAGCAGCGCTAACGCGAGTTTTTTATTTGGTGGATGGTACTGGGCTCGAACCAGTGACCCCCGCCTTGTAAGGGCGGTGCTCTCCCAGCTGAGCTAACCATCCT
>JAIUMU010000010.1 GCA_022565355.1 Idiomarina sp. | reverse complement strand
GAACTCAGAAGTGAAACATGTCAGCGCCGATGGTAGTGTGGGGCTTCCCCATGTGAGAGTAGGACACCGCCAGGCTCCTAATACGACGAGAACCCCAGCTTAACGGCTGGGGTTTTTTCGTTTTTATTTACGTGTTCCATTTCGCCGAAATATCAATATATAACAAACAAACAACAATACTTTTGCAAAAATGCTGTTATACTCCGCGCCTGTTTAGTGAAAGCTAAGCAAAAAGATTGACAGTGGTCCCCTATCTTGCAGGCTTCAAACGCCTGACAACGCTAAAAACGATGTGGCATTACATGCTATATCCGTTCACTTGAGAACAGGGTCTAAGGGGCAGTTGTCGGTTGCGTTTTCAACGAGAAAACGCCAATGCCCAGCCTTGGTCTGCCATCGCTATTGTGCATCATCTTGTATAGATGAATGAATCGCTAACGCGATCGTTGTATTACAAGTATTTTGCCATAGAAGAGCTTTTGTACGGTGATGCCGTAAGTGCTCACGCGAGCTGTTTACCAGGTCTGATTATTTAAAATGTTTCCGCCAACTTTAAGCGGAGCTTTGATAGTGGGACAAATATGTCTGAATTTAATACTTTTTCGGCTTTAGAATTACCTGAAGCAATCTTACGTGGAATCCAAGAGCTTGGTTTCGACACCCCTACCCCTATCCAGCAGCAGGCGATTCCTGCATTGTTGGAAAAAAAGAACGTATTAGGTGAAGCGCAAACCGGCACCGGTAAAACGGCTGCATTCGGTTTACCTGCGCTTGCCAATATTGATACGCGTATTCGTGGTGCTCAGCTATTAGTTGTAGCGCCTACTCGTGAACTAGCGCTTCAGGTTGCTGAATCGATTGAGAGCATGGGTAAGTATATGAAAGGCCTGAACGTAGCTACCATTTATGGTGGTTCAGCGTATGGCCCACAAATCAAACTGTTACGCGGTGGCGCCCAAGTAGTTGTGGGTACTCCTGGCCGTTTGATGGACCATTTACGCAAAGGCACTCTAGATTTAAGTACCCTGAAAATGGCAGTACTTGATGAAGCTGATGAGATGTTGAACATGGGCTTCGTAGAAGATATCGAGTGGATTATGGAACAGGTTCCAGAAACTGCTCAACGTGCGTTATTCTCTGCAACGATGCCGCCAACGATTCGCAAAATTGCGAATAAATTCTTGGCTGATCCGGTTCATGTAAAAATTGCTTCCACTAACCTAACGAAAGCGAACATCACGCAGAAAGCTTGGAAAGTGCAAGGCATGACCAAAGATGTGGCGTTAGAGCGTATTTTAGAATCAATTGATTACCAATTGGCGCTCGTATTCGTGCGTACTCGTAACGATACCTTAACCGTATCTGCGATGTTACGTGAACGTGGCTTTAAAGCTGCTGGTTTGAATGGTGATATGAGCCAAGATCAGCGCGAAGCAACGGTAACTCAGTTGAAAGCTGGCAAAATTCGCATTCTAGTAGCTACGGATGTTGTTGCGCGCGGCCTAGATGTACCAGGTGTTACCCACGTATTGAACTACGATTTGCCACAAGATGCTGAATCATATGTTCACCGTATCGGCCGTACTGGCCGTGCTGGCCGCTCAGGTGAATCAATTTCATTTGTACGCCCACGTGAAATGCATATGTTAAAGCGTTATGAGCGTTCAACCAATGGCTCAATTGAGATGATGAATGTGCCACAAGGCCGTGAATTATCACAGTTACGTATTGAACAAACGCAAACCAAGATTGCTGAAATCGCGGCAAATACTGATACCGCTACTATGAAATCATTTGTGATGCAGATGGTTGAAGCAACGGAGATGTCTTTAGAAGATTTCGCCGCGGCGTTATTACACGAATATCAACTCGCTCGCCCATTGATCGTAAAAGATGAGCCGAAGCCGAAGTTTGATCGCAAAGAACGCCCAGCTGGCCGTGACCGCAATGAGCGTAGTGATCGTGGTGATCGCGGTGCTGCTCGTGGTAAGCGCGCAAATGACCGTGGCGCTGATCGTGGTACTGAGCGTCGTGAACGTAAACCTCGCCGTGATGCAGGTATCGAGTTTGATACCTATCGCTTAGCAGTAGGTACCGAACATGGTGCACGCCCAGGTGACGTAGTAGGCGCAATAGCTAACGAAGCGGATATGGATAGCCGTTATATTGGTGAAATCCAATTATTTGCTACGCATACTACGGTGCAATTGCCAAAAGGTATGCCTGCAGCGATTTTGCAGAAATTAAAGAAAGCGCGGATTCGCCAACAACCTATGGCGATCAGCCCAGTTCATGGTAAGCTTTCTTCCTAAACAGGAGGAATGGCATGAAACTGAAAACAATGCTAACTGCCGCTTCTGCGGCAGTTTTTTTATCTGCGTGCAGCGGTGAAAGCGATCACTCGGCTGCTCATACTACCGTTGCAGAGCATGCTGAGCATGAAATGCACGCCAGCTATGAGTACCCTGCAACGAATGGCGTATACGTGGCTATGCTGCATGGCACCGAGGGTAATGAGAACGTTCATGGCTTCGTGATGTTTACCCAAGATGAAGACGGTGTGTTTGTGGCGGCTCATGCCGAAGGCTTGCCGGCAAACAGCGTGCATGGCTTTCATGTACATGAGTTTGGTGATTGCAGTGCGCCAGATGCTACTTCAGCGGGTGGCCATTTTAACCCACATGGTCGCGATCATGGCGGGCCAGACAGTGAAGAGCGGCATGTTGGCGATCTCGGTAATTTGCATTCCGATGAAAATGGTATTGCGCATTTAGAGATGCTCGATCACAAACTCGAATTAAACGGCCCCAATAGTATTATTGGTAAAGCGGTAGTAGTGCATGCGCAAGAAGATGATTTAACCTCGCAGCCGGTAGGTGAAGCGGGTGCGCGTATTGCGTGTGGGGTAATTGTTGCAGATGATGAAATGGAGCATCAGCGCTAGCTATTATAGCTAGCGCTCGATACTGTAGAAAATATCTGCGCCGCTGCGATCGCCGCCTGATTGCGATTCAAAATGAATGCTATCGGTTAGCCGATAGCGAATGAACAGTGTATTTACTGGCTCAATGAGGCCGATGCCATACTTCACGTATAACCGTGATGATAGGTGTTTGCCGATGTAGAGCGCGGCGTTATCGAAGTTTTCTCCGGTTGAATCTAACACAATCTCATCAACACCAATTGCTTGGCCAATTTGCTCGCCAATGAAGTTACCACCCTGCATTCCCAATGCGAGCGTTGCTTGTGCAAACACATTCTCTTCTCCAGATTCCATACCCGGTGCTCTACCTAGAATCAAATATGATAGAACCGCGCTATCTTGCATAGCTGGGGTGGAAAAGAACGATAAAGTTGGCTCACGCAAGGCCCCCCCGATACGAGCACCTACCGTTACATTCTCCATGCTAATAGAGCGGGAAACGCGCAAATCCAAACCCGGATTATCAATAGCCCCGCCGGTGTAGGTGAAATTACCGCGCTCGATATCGAGTGGCTGCCCGAAAATTTCATAGCGACCACTTGCCACGGCAATCGTGCCCACCGCCGAGGTTTGTTGTCCGGGTTGTTCGCGAACGCGCAACCTGCCGGTGAGGCGGCCATCAAAGCCGAATGCTTCTACGCGTACGTTATTACCTAGAATCACTTGGATATCGGCATCGATAGGCAGCTCGTTTTCTTCGAAGGCGAATACGGTTTCATCCCCTCGTACGATAACCGTATCGCGGGAAGCGCTATCAATGGTTTGAATGTCGGGCGGTGTAATCAGCGCACTGGGAACGGTAAGCTCCCCACGCGCACGCACACCGGAGGGATCATAGGTTACCTCTATGTTAGGGCTTACCGTAAGCTGTATATCGCGCGTTTGTACTGCTCTGAAATCATTGCCTGTAATATTCACTATTGCGCGCTGCTCGGCCAAATAATACTCGCCCACGATGGCTAGATCGCCATTCCCAGATGTGGCTGTAGCACTCAAGCTGAACGGCTCTCCAACTGTGTTCGGTGCATCTAAGCGCATGTTCAAAGCAGAGATAGTAATGCCAGCAGCAGGAACTTCTGCACCGCCCTCGAGTAGCTCAACATACCCCGACAAACTAGGTTGTGGCAGGTTGCCGCTAATATCGATTTGCCCGGCAACCTGGCCTTGCACGGCCTGTAACTCCGGCACGATTATAGAAATAATGCCGAGGGCATCGAGTTGGATGTTAAAGAAACCATTGATCGCGGCGGTATCTAGCGCATCTCTTAGGGTTAACTCACCGGTAATGCCACCATTGAGATCCGCAGAGTTGAGGGCGAATGTGCCGCGTAATTCCTGTTGATCACCCGTAACCCGCAGCAACTCGGAAGCATTGAACTGAAATTGCAGATCTTGCTGCGGTAACGAAAAAAGTGTTTCCGAGAGCAACACGCGAGTATCAACATGCAGTTGATTCTCGGCGATTAACAAATCTAAAGTGGCATTTAACTCACCAGAAATCTCGAAATCTTCTACAAAAATACCATCAAGAATAGGTTGTAGTAGTGCCAACTGTAAACTTTCGGCGCGGGCATTTACCTCACCAAGTTGCGTGATTAGATCCCAATCAGCGGCCAAGCAAAATCCAGCTGCCCGCTGTTCGTTTTCAATGCAGAAATGATCAATTTGAATTTTCTCTGCGCCAACATTGGCGGAGGCGGATTCGGTTAGCCGCCAGCGTTCAAACTCTTCATGGGCAACGCTTAGCTGGGTAATATCACCTTGCCATTGAAACTCGTTCCACACGCCATTTAGGGCCACTGCAAATTCACTGGCAAAGGCATTTCCTGATAGTTCTAAGTAGTGCTTCACGCCGATATCAGAAGCTTCTGAGTGGCGCATACTTACTTGCAGATCTGCAACCAGCTGTTGCTCATTTTGGCGCAAGTTCGTAAGGGCTAAGGTGCCGGTTGGTAACGCATTCAGAGCCCAATCACCAGCCAGATCTGCAACTATTTGCTCAAGGGCCCAAGGGCCATATTCTAATTGTGAGCCATTGATCGCAACATCAAACTGTTCCGAAGCTAAATTGGCAGCACCACTGGCGGTAAGTTGTTGAGCGCCCCATTGGCCAGTAAAACTCTCAAGTTGAATTTGCTCGCCATGCAGAGATGCGGCAGCGGAAACTTGCAAATCTTGCTCGTTTAAACGGCCGCTCAATTGCGCAATTGTTACATTTAGTTCCGGCTGCTCATGCCAACGCCCTGCGCTGTGAATGGTAGCGTTGAGTATGCCTTGGTAATCAGCGGCAAGAGCAGTATTTGCAAGAAGGCGATCAAGCTCAAAGTTCTCAACTACTAACTGCAAATCCCAAGTAAATTCTTCTTCCCAGGCTGCATCGCCGGTTAATTTTAACGTAGTGGCAAATGATTCAGCCGAGAAATTAAGTTGTTCAACGGCGCTTGGTGTACCTAAAAGTGAAAGGCTTATTTCTCCATCAAGATAATCTTGATAGCGCAGTAAGCCACCCATATTAAAATCAATCTGTGTGGCACTAATATCCTCGGCTGGCAGTACAGTTGCAGCGCCCGATAAATCTATCATTAGGCCGATATCATCAGCTCGCGCGAATAGGGTATCGAGGCTGAATTCATCGTCTTTGTAAGCAGCTTCTGAACGAATTACGAAATTGCCATGCTCTTGATGCCGCCCTTCTACGCGGAAATCACCTTCAACGCTATGCAAGGTGCCTTGCCCCTGCAGGCTTGCATTTACCCAATCGATACCCGGAATCAACTCAGGATTACTTTGCAGCACACGAATTAAGCCTTCCCAACGTAGGCTCTCGGTAGTGGCCTCGAATACGGTTACATTAATATCGGCATTGGCAATGCCACTTACCTGTTGGCGTAATTGTAATTGCTCAATGTTGCCTTGCAGCTGCCCGGTAACGGTTGTAAAGCCAAACTCGGGTAGCTCAAAACGCACTAGAGTGTTTAACTGCAGCGGGTAATTCCCGTTAGGCGTAATGGTACCGTGTAGCTGTGCGTGAGCCTCTGGAGTAGTAACGCTGAAGGCATACAAATGCAGGGTATCGCCACGGTTACGCGCGCGTAATTGCGCCCGCTCAACAATAACGGAGTTATCGCCCTGCACAAACTGTAAATTGGTCAGTTGGCTTTGGTCTAAACGAAACTCGAACGGTAAATGAATATCCGGTAGTTCAATAGGAAAAACCGGGCCAGGCTCTGCCGAACCTTCACTTTCTGGCACGTGTATTACTACGCCATGCACTGCAAGTGCGCGAATATGCAGTTGCTTACGCAGCAATTGCCATGGTCGCCAACGCAAGCTGATTTCTTCTACGGCAACATAAAGCTCGTCATTCTCATATTGCAAACCCTGCATATCGAAATCACGTAAGAAAGCGCCTTGCATGCTCTCGTAATGGATTTTGCCAGGAATAAACGGATTCACCGCTGCTAGCGTAACGGTTGCGCCAAATTGTGTAGTTAACAATACGGTAAGCGTAGTTGCCACAATCAGTAGCAACGCGAGCAAGCTATATATCGTGCGTTTTACCCAGCGCCAGAACATCATAAATCAGGCCCTATCGTTAGATGCAAACGGATCTTATCACCGGGCCGCGAAAACGCATGTGCTAAATCAATACGCACAGGCCCGATGGGGCTTTGCCAGCGAACACCAAAGCCGGCACCTGTTTTCATGGGCTCGCTAATATCATCAAAGGCATTTCCGGAATCAATAAAGGCGGCAATACGCCAGTTCGCACGGAATTCATAATCTATTTCTGCGCTTCCCACGAGTAAATGCCGCGCACCCTTTATGGCATTTAAATCATCGCGTGGGCCGATTGAGCGATAGGCGTAGCCGCGCACACTGTTATCACCACCAGTATAGAAACGGAGTGACGTAGGCACTTTATCGAAATCACCACTGATTGAAGTGCCAGCTTCTGCGCGTGAAAGAATGCGCCAGCGATCGGCTAAGCGGTATACAATTTTGCCTTCTAATGTTGCTTGGCCGAAATCGGTATCGGAGAACAGCGCATCAGAAGCACCGCGCACGGAAAGCGCTAAGCGAAAGCCATCATTCACGTTAAAGCGGTTTTCGGTATGCACTCGGCTCCACTGTGCACTTGGCAATAAGAATTCACTGTCACGACGCACGCCTTCTAAACGATCGCGTTCCGTAAGCCAATCAAGCGCTAAAATACGCTGAGTTCGGGTAAGTTGGGTTTGCCACGTAACACCCACGGAAAGCCTTTCCGAGCGGGTATTACCGGTGTCTTCATCGGTCCATAAGGTACGTATTGCATATTGATCCGTTTGTGGCCTTCGGCCAGGAATAATATAGCTACCACCCACACTTGAAAGTATTTCGGATATTTGCACTTGTGAGTTAAAGCGATGGCCGCGGGTATTTACCCAGCGCCGATTTAAATCAAAACGCAGGCGCGGCCCAGTATCAGTGCCGTAGCCGATACCGGTTTGGTAGTGGGTACGCAGAATGGGTTCATACTCTATTTCAACGGGCACGCGAAACTCATCATCGGCCTCACGCCATAAGGGCTGTACTTCAACTCGGCTAAAGTAATCACTATCGGAAAGGCCTAATTGCAGCATGAGCAGTTCGTTACTACTCACATAATCGCCTTCTTGAAAGCCGATAAACCGCAGCATCACATCGCGATCAAGGTGGTTATCGGTGATGCGGATTTCGCCAAACCGATAGCGTGGGCCAGTATCTAATTCAAGAATTACATGCGCTTCGTACGCGTTTAAATCGATACGTAGCTCTTGTTTAACAAAGCGCGATTGATAATAGCCGCGCTCGGCGGCTAGTGTGCGCAGGCGCGATTTCGCATTCTCATAATCCGCATGTTGTAGGCGGGCGCCTCTGCGCACTGCTAAGCGTTGAATCAGGTTATTAAATGCTTGGTCTTGTTCACCTTCACCAATAATTGCAATCGAAACTGAGGCGATATTGATTGGCGTACCCGGAGTGATTTGATAATGCGCTTGCCATACGCCATCTACCAGTTCTAGTGAACTTTCTACTTGCACCTGATAAAAACCATAGGGGCTAAGTGCATTCCGAATATCGCGAAAGGCCATATCGTGAAGATATCTAAGCCGGCTAGTGCCGGGCGCGTTTTGTTGGTGATAGGTGTAAATTTGTAAGCGATTGCGCACGTTTGTTGCGGCTCTGCCGCTAACGCCCTCAATGCGAACATTTACGGTTGCAGAGCTGGTTTGCTGCGCTTTTGCTTCGGGTAATATAAATGCAGTGATAAGCAAGCAAGTAAGCGCCATGAGCCATATTGCAGTGGCATTTCGCTGAGCTACTGCAACGTTCTTAAGCTGGTAGTTACTACATAACCAACTAAACAGCATAGCCTATCCTTGCCGCAATATAACGGCTTGGCGAAATGCGTTGAGCGCACCATCTCGTTGATTATTCGCGAGTAACGCATCACCTAAAACGCGATATGCTAAAAAATCAGGCTTAATGCTAATGGCTTTTTGTGCGGCGCGCTCTGCGAGCCCCGCATCGCCCTCTTGAATCGCAATAACCGCGAGTAATAATAGCCAATTTGGATGCTGAGGGTGAGCCTTTACTTGTAACTCAATCTCGTTGCGAAGCTCTGCTGTTTCTCGCCAGCTGCGAGCATCATATGGTAGTAAATCGCTAGCGGTAAGCACTTGGTAATGTAAGCCGCGCGCCGCTACTTTAGCTGCTACCGCGCCGTAGCCACGTTCAGTTAATACATCTAAATAGCCAAGGCGCACAGACGTATTGCGGCGTTGCTTCTTCGGCAGTGCCGACCAAGCCTCAAGCAGTTTTTCGCGATCGGCGCCAAGCGCATTAAAGTAACTGCGGTAGCAGGCGCGGGTATATTCGGCTAAACGAGCGCGAGGTAAAGCTTGCTCATCATTTAATGCCGGCAATAATTCGCGTAATGATTGTAAATGTTTATGCCGGAACATCGCCGCTGCGGCTGCACGCAATACACTCATGTTACGCGGATATTCTTGCAACAGGTGTTGGGCAATACGCAGCGCTTCTCCAGAATCGTTGCTGTATTCAAGCTTGGTTAACTGCACGGCAAGTGTGGCGCCATCTTGCTGGGTAGCGAGCGTAATTAAACGCTGTTGCTCAGCCGCATTACCCAATGCTTGATATGCGGAGGCAGCCATTAGGTAGCACTGGGTAGGCCGAATGTGGTGGCGGGCCGCCTTTTCTGCTAGTTGCGCGGTAGCCACGTAATTTTTTGCTAACCACTCTGTAAAGGCACGCTCAAGCAGCTCTTCTGCTTGCCTTTGCTTACGGTTGCGTAGCCATTGCAGAGTAACGGAGTGGCCGCGAAATAGCTTTTGCAGTAGTAGTTTTATGAGCCAAATTACAAACAGTGCAATGAATAAAATTACCGTGGCCACTACCAAGCTCATCTCAATCGAGTAATTTCCCACGAGTAAAATAAGGGTGCCGGAATCACCAGACCACATTGGCCCTATAATCAGCCCTGCAGCAACAATAAGAAGAATAACAAATGCTTTTAGCACGTAGCTTACTCCCCTTGGCTATTGTGGCGAATTTCATCAATGCGATCACGCAACATGGCGCGAGAAAGTAAACTAGTGGGGTAATCAGGCTCTACAGACAACGCTTGTAACGCATCAAGTTCTGCAATCATTTGCACCACATCACGATGCTCGGCGGCAAAGAAACGCTCTAGCATGTCGATAATATCGCGCAGGGTATTACGGTAGTATTCGCCATGGTGGTTTAAGGCGGCTTGCTGGGCAATTTGCAGTTGCAGCTCAACACGGCTCATTAATAATGCCTGTTGATCATGATCTAGGCGCATGGGCACGCCATCATGGCGCTGAACTTTAATTAAATCCTCACTGAATGATTCCCAGGCACTGGCGAGGTTCGCACGCCAATTCTTGATGCTGGTATCGATCTCCTCAGCTTCTGGGGTGCTGGTACCGCGAAAATCGGCAGCGAATGGCAAAGTTCTAACGTGTGGTTGCATACGCAGCAAACGCAGTGCGATGGCCTGAGTGTTGATTTCAGGTAACTCCGCAATCATTTCCAAATCAGAGTTAATTTGCCGAATAATTTGCTGATACTCGGTGGGGTTTTGTTCGGTAAGTAAATCACGCGCCTGCTCTAAAAGCTTCGTGGCGCTGGCGCGATTATAATCGAAGCTCAGCCGGTGAACGGCAGCACTCACGAAATCGAATGCCTCTAACAAGTGCCAATGCGAACTTTGCCGCACATCGGTAGTACGCACCTGTTCATTAAGGCGAGTGAGCTGTCTAGAGTTCTGGTCGGTAGCTACTTGTAAGGAGGCAATGGCATCTTCGCGTAATGCATCTACCCGCTCTAACCCACGCTCTCTGGCTTGGCGTTCTCGGGCAAACTGATTATCCATTTCGCGCTGAATGCTCTCACGCATATTCGTAAGTTCTTGCTGAAGTTGCTCTGGTTGAAATATCGGCTGATCGGTTTGCGCTTGCGCTAATCGATCTTGCACGGCTGTTAGTTGGGTAGCCGTATCAGCGGCAATTTTTTCTTGCTGTTGCCATAACCAATAGCCCCCAACCGATAGCACCACCACACAGAGAAAAATAATTAAGAACATGAACTTCGCAAACCAACCAAGGCCTGTTTTCGGTTCCCGCCGAGCAGTTTTGCTACTCTTTTGTTTCGCGGCTTCTTTTTTGCCAGGCGTCGGTGATTTACTCGCAGCGCTCGTATCTACGTTAGGTTGCTGTTCGTTTTCTTCTGTGTGCTTCTGTTCACTCATGAACTGCGATTCCCTAATTAACTGAAAACAATGGGTAAGTGCTGCTGGCGTTGCATTTTCAGCACGATGAATACGCGCATTAGCAACTCCGAGTTCTTGTAATTTATCGGCTACACGGCCGGTTGGTACTACCCAAACTTGCTGCAATGCCCATTGTTGAGCTTGCCCGGAAAGATTGTTGTAGAACAGCTGCAACTGCTCTACGCTTGATACCATAATACATTGGACGTTTTCTTGCCATTCAGGTTCCGCTGCGGGCAAACTTTCTATACTCGGCTGGCGCTCATATATTTCCGCTACGGTTACTGTTGCGCCGCGTTTATGTAAGGTGCTCGGCAATAATTCGCGGCCATTTTTACCGGTAATAATCAGCCAATTTTGTTGGCTAACCTCGGCGAACTCGCTTAACGTTAATAATGCCTCACTGGTATATTGGCTGGCCGGATAGGTAATCGGCTGCTGGCATAATGGTTTGAGCGTTTCGGCGGTACCTTCACCAACGGCATAATAATTGCTTTTCGGCCAGCTGAGTTGCCCGGTATCGCTGGCTTGATTAAATTTACTAATCTGCTTTGCAAAGATGCGCGCGGCATTCGGGCTAATCACGATAACGCCCTGCCAATCCCCTTCACACCAATGTTTGAGCACTTCATCTGCAATGGGTAAAGGCTGAATGGTTACCACCGCATGCTGATACACCGGGTAGCCCAAATCGCGCAGCGCTAACTCCAGCGGATCGCTGTGTTGGTCTGGGCGAATGAGCAAAACTCCCGGGCGCATGAGGAATCCTTAATCGTTTGAGGCAGCATATACAGCCGCCAGTATTTCACCAGCACCAGCGGCAAGTAGTTTTTCCGCCAGTTCGCGGCCTAACGTTTCGGCTTGCCCTACCGGGCCTTGAATACTGTTGCGAATTACTTGCGAACCATCGGTAGCACCAACTAAACCCCGCAGGGTAAGTTGCTCACCTTGTAGCTCAGCATAAGCACCGATGGGCACTTGGCAACCGCCATCTAAACGCCGGTTCATGGCGCGCTCAGCCAATACGCAAGCGCGCGTATCGAAATCTTCTAAAGGAGCGAGCAGTGCTTTTACCCGAGCATCATCGCTACGGCACTCAATGCCAAGCGCGCCTTGGCCGTTTGCGGGCAGCGAATCTTCAGGGCTTAAACAACTGGTGATACGATCGTGAAGCTCTAAACGTTTCAAACCCGAGGCAGCAAGAATAATGGCATCGAACTGGCCCTCATCGAGCTTGCGCAGGCGGGTTTGCACATTGCCGCGTAAATCTTTGATGATTAGCTGTGGAAATCGCTCGCTCACTTGGCAACGGCGGCGTAAGCTGCATGTGCCTACAACAGCGCCCGGTGGCATTTCGGCGAGGGTTGCGTACGTATTAGAAACGAACGCATCACGTGGGTCTTCACGAGTGCAAATGGTGGCCAGTTCTAACCCGTCCGGAAACTCAACCGGAACATCTTTCATTGAATGCACTGCAATATCGGCGCGGCCTTCGAGCATGGCAACTTCAAGTTCTTTTACAAATAATCCTTTGCCACCAATTTTCGCTAAGGGCGTATCAAGAATTACATCACCGCGCGTGCTCATGGGCAGCAATTCAACGTGCAAGCCAGGATGCAGGGCTTCTAAACGCGCTTTAATATGCTCCGCTTGCCAGAGTGCAAGTGCACTTTTACGAGTTGCGATGGTAAGTGTTTGCGTATTGCTCATGTAATAGTTCCGTGTTTTGCGCTGCAACGATGCGAATGCGGCTGCAGTGAGGTTATGCATTTACCACACTTGCGGGTGACAAAATGGCACGTGAATGCGATTATAAGGCTCTTTATCCTAAACTTTAAGGTTAAGTGTAACGCTACTTATGACAAAACGCACGAGAACCCAGTGGCAATGGCCATTCATTAAGGTGAGTTTGTTATGCTTGGCTATCGGGATGGTAGTGGGTTGTGGCCAAAAAGGGCCTCTGTATTTGCCGGAGCCCGAGCCAGAAACAACGCAAATTAAGCCAGCAGATAGCGAGCAAGCTATGCATGAGCGTGCGCGTTTAGAACAAAGCCTTTTAAATAACCAGCAACTTCAATTAGTACAGGAAGAACATGCCAAACGCTAAGCCCCAGCAACCGTTTTTTCACGGCAGTAATAACGTGCTGCATGTGGAGCAAATCGCCCTTCCCAATATCGCCGAGCGATTTGGTACACCGTGCTACGTGTATTCACGTGCTGTGATTACTGAGAACTGGCGTGCTTTTAGTGAACAATTACCAGCGCCGCATAAAGTGTGTTACGCAGTAAAAGCGAATAGCAACTTAGCGGTATTGCAGGTATTGGCCGATTTGGGCGCGGGTTTTGATGTGGTTTCTGGTGGTGAAATAGCGCGCGTAATACGAGCGGGCGGTAAGGCTGCCGATATTGTATTCTCAGGGGTGGCGAAATCTGATGCAGAAATTCGTTATGCACTGGAGCTTGGTATTGGCCAATTTAATGTGGAATCGGATGCCGAGCTGGAACGGATCAGTGCCATTGCTACCGCAATGCAACACACCGCGCGCATTTCATTTCGGGTAAATCCAGATGTAGATGCGAAAACGCATCCCTACATCGCCACTGGCTTGGAAGACAATAAGTTTGGCATACCTATGCAAGAAGCACTTGCTACTTATCAGCGGGCTGCCACCTTGCCGGGCATCGAAATCGTGGGTGCAGATTGCCATATCGGTTCGCAGCTTACCGAGATTGAACCCTTCCTAGCGGCCCTTGAGCGTATGCTGGCGCTGGTAGATAGCCTTACCGAAGTGGGTATTCACTTACATCATATTGATATGGGCGGCGGTTTGGGTGTTACGTACACAGATGAAGAGCCTCCCCAGGTAGCAAGTTATATTCAAGCCATGCTGAAACGGATGGCCGATTATCCGCATCTTTCCCTGTATTTAGAGCCTGGCCGAGCTATTGTTGCCAATGCGGGTGTGTTACTCACGAAAGTGGAATACTTAAAGTTTAACGGCCATAAACATTTTATTATGGTTGATGCGGGCATGAATGATTTATTGCGCCCTTCGTTATACCAAGCTCACCACGATATTGTGAACGTGGTTGCCTCAAATGCGCCGGAAGTGCATGGTGATGTAGTTGGCCCGGTATGTGAAACGGGTGATTTTCTTGGCCAAAACAGAACGATGCGGGTGGCTGCCGGAGATTTACTGGCGGTTAAAAGCGCGGGAGCCTATGGTTTCACTATGAGCTCTAATTATAATACCCGCCCTCGGCCGCCTGAAATAATGGTTGCCGGCGATCAAGCGTTTCTGATTCGGGCGCGGGAAACGCTTGAAGATGTGTGGCGTGGTGAAAGTTTGATACCCGCTTCTGAAGGATAAACATGCTGATTCACTTTTCAAAAATGCACGGTTTAGGCAATGATTTTGTGGTAATTGATAGTGTTACCCAAAGCATTTTTTTGAACCGTGAACAAATAGCTGCCTTGGCGGATCGCCATCGCGGTATTGGTTTTGATCAGCTGCTGTTAGTTGAGCCACCCTATGATCCTGATGTGGATTTCCACTATCGAATTTTTAATGCCGATGGTTCAGAAGTAGAGCAGTGTGGTAATGGTGCCCGTTGCTTTGGCCGGTTTGTGAAAATGAAAGGCCTTACCAATAAAAACGATATTAAAGTAAGCACTAAGAAAGGTGTGATTCAAATTCGCCTCGAAGCAGATGGGCAAGTGAATGTGGATATGGGCGAGCCTATTTTTGAGCCGAGTAAAATTCCATTTCGGGCGAATAAACCTGAAACCACTTATATATTGCGAGCGCATGAACAAACCTTTTTAGTGGGTGTGCTGAGTATGGGCAACCCACATTGTGTAATGTTAGTAGACGATGTAGATACCGCGCCAGTAGCCGAAGTAGGTGCACTACTTACGGGCTACGAGCGCTTCTCTGAAGGTGCAAATATTGGTTTTATGCAAATTACCGGTACGAACTCGGCGAAATTACGCGTATTCGAGCGCGGCGTAGGAGAAACTCAAGCCTGTGGCACCGGGGCCTGTGCAGCGGCGGTATGGGGAATACAGCAAAATAAATTGAATTCACCAGTAACGATAGAGTTACCTGGTGGTAAGCTAGAAATTAGTTGGCAACCTGGGGGGCGGTTATGGATGCGCGGCCCTGCTGAACATGTATTTGATGGACAAATGGCATTATGAGCAATAAAAAAGCAACAAGCGTGAACAAAGTGGCAGTTACTGAATCAATGCAAGCGGTTGAACAGCTTGATGCTGCAATGGTGGTTGATTACTTACAAAGCCACCCAGATTTCTTCGAGCAACAACCGGAGGTGCTGGCGCATTTGAACATGAAGCATCAGGCGCAAGGCTCGGTTTCTTTGATTGAACGCCAACAGCGTGCGCTACGCGATAAAATTGCTGCTTTAGAAGATGAAATTACAGCGTTAATGGCTAATGCTCAGCATAATGAATTATTGTTTCGGCGTTACAGCAATCTCTATCAACAACTGTTAAAAGCCAATGGCTTTGCTGAATTAGTGGCGGTACTGGAAAATACCTTTACCCAAGAAATGGGTTTAACCGCGTGTAGCCTGAAGTTGTTTGATAACGCCTTGGCCGTGCCGGAGCAGTATCAGTTTTCAGCTGACACACACAAACAATTATTATCTCGACGCTTTCAAGGGCAGCCCGTGTACTTAGGGCGCTTAAGCCAAGATGAACAAAAGTTGCTATTTAGTGCCGAGCAGCAAGTACAATCGGCTGCCTTATTGCAGTTAGGTGTGCAAGGCGAGCTGGGTATTCTGGCTGTGGGTAGCCGAGATTCATTGCACTTTGAGCCGGCTATGGATTTCCTGCTTATTTCCCAATTACAGGTACTGTTGGGCTTCTTACTACCCGGCATGCTTTCCCCTGAACAGCTTGCTGCCAATGCAAAGGAATCTGCCGCGGCCAGCAGCATTGCTAGTAACACAGAACGCTAATATGACATTAGCCGCTGAAGTAACCCGCTTCATAGATTATTTACGCGACGTGCGCGGCTATTCCACGCACAGCGTGGCGAGCTATCAGCGGCAGTTAACCAAAGCCATCGTAGAGCTAGAAGCGCTTGGTGTGGAGCGTTGGCAAGATGTAGATGTAGCTACTGTAGAACGCTTAGTAATGGCTTGGCGGCACGAGGGTGCGGGGCCAAGTACCCTGCATCAACGTTTGGCCGCCCTACGCACATTTTTTGATGCGCTGGTGGCACGCGGTGAATTGAGCGCGAATCCTGCGAAAGTAGTAAAAGCACCGAAATCTCCGAAAAGATTACCGAAAAACCTCGATATTGATGCAATTTTGCAGTTATTAGAATTTCCAGCCGATGATCCGTTGGCGCTGCGCGATCGGGCGATGTTTGAGCTTATGTACAGCAGTGGTTTGCGTTTAGCAGAGCTGGTTTCACTAAACGTAAACGATATTCAACCCGACCGTGAGCTTCGTGTTACCGGTAAAGGCAATAAAACCCGTATTGTGCCCTATGGAAAGGAAGCCGCGAAATGGCTGCAGCAATGGCTTGCTGAGCGCAATACTTGGCCTAGCAGTGATCAACCTGCATTGTTTTTAAGTAAACAACAAAAGCGCTTAACCCCAAGATCGGTGCAGCTGCGTTTGAAGAAGTGGGGAGTAGAGCAAGGCCTATTCGATAATTTACACCCGCATAAATTACGCCATAGTTTCGCCACCCATATGTTGGAAGCCAGTAGCGATTTACGTGCCGTGCAAGAAATGCTTGGGCATGCGAATTTGAGCACCACACAAATTTATACACACTTAGATTTTCAACGTTTAGCTGAAGTTTATGATGCAGCGCACCCGCGCGCAAAACGGCGCTAAGCGAAGAACAGAGTAGTTACAGAGAAGAGTAGTTATGTGGCAATTTCACCAACGTTTGCGGCCGTTCACGGCAATTAGCTTCGATCTTGATGATACGTTGTACGATAACGTGCCCGTAATGTTGCGTGCTGAACAGCATGTGGCTGATTTTCTCGCCGATACCTATCCGCAAACCGCTGAGCTTGATGTGCTGGCGTGGCGGGCGCTGCGTAATCAAGTTGCTGCCGAGAATGCTGAACTGGCCAGTAACATGACGGCGTTACGGATGGCTACCTTGCAACGCACGCTTAAGCAATATGGTATTGCTGATGTAGAGCGCGCAGCGCAGGCAGCCATGGCGGAATTTTTAAGTGCGCGTAATCGCGTAGAAATAGCCCCTGAAGTACATGCGCTGCTGGCGCAGTTGGCAGAGTTTTATCCGTTAGTAGCCATTAGTAACGGTAACGCCGATGTACAACGCATTGGTTTAGGTGATTACTTTCAAGCGGCGTATCAGCCGGGTAATGGCCTGCGTGGTAAACCCTTCAGCGATATGTTTAATGCAGCAGCGCAGCATTTGTTGTTACGGGATGCGGGGCAACTTCTGCACGTGGGAGACCATCCCGTAAGTGATGTGCAAGGGGCGCATACGTTCGGGGCACAAGCAATTTGGCTACAACCCGCGGCTTCAGGGAAAGCGGAAAGTGGCCCAGCTACTCGCTTACCGCACGCCACCATTAGCGATGTGCAGGCGCTTGCTGCCTTACTACCACGTTAGTTTAACGCAGTTTTCTTTCTAGGATTCAGCTACCAGCACGGCCTCCCACAATGCGTTAATCGCGCATTGCCTACTGGTTTTTTATACAGTAACATTGCTCACTCAAAAGCGCTGAAAACCAAAACCGCCCGATATAAATAAAGGTACCCCAATGGATGTTTCTTATCTTTTAGATGGCTTAAATGATCGCCAACGTGAGGCGGTTAGCGCCGGCGAGCAAGATATGCTGGTACTGGCGGGAGCGGGCAGCGGCAAAACCCGAGTATTGGTGCATCGCATTGCTTGGTTAATTCAAGTAATGAATTACTCACCGATGTCGATATTGGCGGTAACCTTTACCAACAAAGCTGCAGCGGAAATGCGCGGGCGCGTAGAAAAACTGCTGGGCCGTGATGTGCAGCGTATGTGGATAGGCACGTTCCACGGCCTAGCCCACCGCCTATTGCGAGCGCATTACCAAGATGCGCGTTTGCCGCAGAATTTTCAGATTCTCGATTCGGATGATCAGCAGCGCCTGCTGAAACGCACCATTAAGGCGCTTAATTTAGACGAAAAGCAATGGCCTGCGAAGCAAGCAGCATGGTACATCAATGCCAAGAAAGACGATGGCTTGCGGGCGCAACACATTGATACTTTTGATCCTACTGAACAAACCCAGTTGCAAATTTATCGTGCTTATCAAGAGGCTTGTGATCGAGCGGGCTTGGTAGATTTTGCCGAGCTCTTATTGCGGGTGCATGAACTATTGCGCGATAACAAACATGTGCGTGAACATTACCAGCGCCGGTTCCGGCACATTTTGGTAGATGAATTCCAAGATACAAACCAAATTCAATACGCCTGGGTACGTATGCTCGCGGGGCAAGAAAACCATGTGGCGATTGTTGGTGATGATGATCAATCAATTTATGGTTGGCGTGGTGCTCAGGTGGAAAATCTGCAACATTTTTTACGTGATTTTCCCAACGCACAAACAATCCGCTTAGAGCAAAACTATCGCTCTACGGCCACCATTTTGAACTCTGCCAACAAAGTAATTGGTAATAATAGCGATCGGCTTGGCAAGGATTTATGGACCGAAGGCCAAGAGGGTGAGCAAATTTCCCTGTATGCGGCCTTCAATGAACAAGAAGAATCCCGTTACATTGTGAGCCAAATTAAGCGCTGGCAAGATCAAGGCGGCGCGCTTAGCGATGTGGCATTGTTATATCGCAATAATGCGCAATCGCGGGTACTTGAAGAGGGCCTGTTGTACGCAGGGTTAGCGTATCGAATTTATGGCGGCTTACGCTTCTTTGATCGCCAAGAGGTGAAAGATGCCGTGGCGTATTTGCGTTTGGTGAGCAATCGGCAAGATGATGCCGCGTTCGAGCGTGTAGTGAATACACCCACGCGGGGCATCGGTGAACGCACACTTGGATTAGTGCGCGAATTAGCCCGCGGTAGGCAGCTCACGATGTGGGATGCGGCTCGCGTTATGGTGCAGGAATCGCTGCTGAGTGGCCGCGCGAAAAGCGCAGTGGCGGGCTTTTTGGATTTAATTAATGAGCTCGAAGATCACTGCACAGATAAGCCACTTTCCATGCAAGCGGATACTGTAATGAAGCGCAGTGGCCTGCTGGCAATGTACCAAGCCGAACAAAGTGATAAAGCAGAAACTCGCGTAGAAAACTTGAAAGAGCTAGTAAGTGCTACGGAAACCTTTGCCCCTACTGGTGAGGAAGGCATGACCCCTCTGGCCGAATTTCTCGCTCATGCAGCATTAGAATCCGGAGAAGAGCAAGCTGATGCCTATCAAGATGCGGTGCAACTGATGACCTTGCATAGTGCTAAAGGGCTGGAATTCCGTTTGGTATTTATGACCGGCATGGAGGAAGGAACCTTTCCTTCACAAATGTCGGCAGGAGAACCTGGGCGGTTGGAAGAAGAGCGGCGGCTTTGTTATGTGGGCATGACCCGAGCCATGGAAAAACTCATTCTTACCTATGCGGAAAGTAGGCGCTTATATGGCCAAGAAAACTTTCATACGCCAAGCCGCTTTATCGCCGAAATTCCTGTGGAGTATCTTGATGAAGTGCGCGCGCAAACCCGGGTACAGCAACCGATGCAACAGCGTAGCCGCTTCCATAGTGGCGCTTCCCATGAGTCCTTTACAGAAACAGGTTTTCGCTTAGGGCAGCGGGTTTTGCACCAAGTGTTCGGCGAAGGAACCGTGCTGAACTACGAGGGCTCCGGGCCGCAAAGCCGCATTCAAGTTAACTTTGACGCAGTGGGAAGTAAATGGCTCATGGTGAGCTACGCCAAGCTCACGCCGCTAGGCTAATCGTTGCATAGCGGTGTAAAGCAACTCGTTTCGCACTGCGCGGTAAATGGTTTTTACTAATTTGCTGTGGAACGAATCGCTTTCGCCGCTTTGCGTACCTGTTGGTGAGTGCGTACAGCATCGAAGCTGTAAATTGCTAATGCGCTCCAGATAATAATGAAGGTAACCAATTTATCTGCGGAAAGCGGCTCGTTGTATAGCAGCACCGCCAATAAAAACATCATGCTGGGCGCAATGTATTGAAATTATACCTCAGAAAGGGGTAAATAAATTCATCTATTTGCCTATAACGCTTATAAATTAAGGCCGCTATGCGAAAATACAAGTAATTCTTTACACTAATTTAAAATAGTGTAAACTATTTTAAATATAATTCCAAATAAGAATTCTGTAATGAATATTGAGATCGTACATTATGATGATTTTAGTGGCGTCAGAAGAACTGACTTAATCCACGCAGATAGTGCATTACCTTATTCTTTTTGGGTGAGTAGCTTTCTCAGTACTTCCTACAATGTAGAAAATACCTCTAGGAGTGCCGCATACCAATTAAGATATGTTATCACTTATTTGGAGAGCTGTGGCATAGATCTTGTGAGCAGGGTTGAAGATGGCTCCCTGCTAACGGAAGACGAATTAAACAATATTATCTTCACATTTCAATATTTTGCGGATAGCAAACCTCTAGAAAGTAAAAGTCAGTCATTGGGTTTCAGTTCCAGTAAGGAGATTTCAAACCTAATATTCGCGACTCGACAATCAAATTCTAGAGTTGCCGTTCAGACAGCGAGGGCGAGGCTTAGAGTACTTAGGCAATATTTTGAGTTTCTATTTATAAACATTCACAAAAGTGGCCTGAGAAAACCGAAAGAAGCTTTGAATCAGAAATTTGAGTACCTTATCTATCAATTAAAGGAGGAAGCTAAAAATCTAAAAAACGATAACAAAGAGGTAAAAGACCCCCATCAACAAGCCATACCATCAAATATTTATTTTAAATTACTTGATATCACTAGGCCCGAAAGTGATGAAAACCCATGGACTAAATTAAACCGCTTAAGAAACCAAATAATATTTCAAATATTCAATGAAACAGGGATAAGGCTAGGGTCTCTTTGCAAGTTAAAAATTAGTGATATTCGAGACGATGACAATCCGAGAATTCTTATAACAAAAATACCAAACGATAGCACTGATAACCGAGCTAAAAGGCCGAAAACTAAAACAAGGCCGCACGCCTCTGCAATAAGCAGTAGTTTGATGAAAAATATATTGTTGTACACTGAGACTGTCAGAAATAATTACAGTAGATCATCACTACATGACTTCATTTTTGTGTCACATAAAGGTAAATCAGAAGGCGATCCGATTGCGAGCAATACTGTAAATGCATTAATTGGAAATTTATCTAGCGTTGTCAATTTCGATATCTATCCTCATCTTTTACGCCACAAATGGAATGAGTTATTCGAAGAAAAAGGAAAAGCAGCAGGTTACAGCTATGAACAGATTAATGATCTAAGAAAATATGCGTGTGGTTGGTCTGAAAATTCGTCGATGGCGCGTATTTATAATGAATTCAGGCATGCAGCTCTCGTTGCGGAAATCTCACAAAAAGAACAAGAAATAACTGTCCCTGATTTTGAAAATCCAAATGAGGTCTAAAGAAAACTAATGTCCGCAAGCGCTACTACCTTGATTTCTCCAGAAGAAATTAATTCACTTGATCATTTTGAATTCAATCAGTACGTATCACGAAGTAAAATTAAAACAAAATATATAGCTAGAGAAAAATCGTTTCAGTTCTATCTGTTAGACGATATCTGGCAACTGAAAACATATGGTATTATTGACCTCACATGGATCAGCGCTTCTAATGCCTCTCCCTCGTTAAAACTCTCCCTACGACTTGCATTAGCAGACCAAGCTACTAACTTATCTTTTCGAACTATAGAAATGCGGACAGGGGCTATTAAAGCGTTAATTGGTCATATGAATTCGTTAAACGAATTTCAGTCAAAGATTCACACAACAACTATACAAACACAAAAAAATATTCAACAATTTTTTCGTAAGCTTAGAAACACTCCTTCACCACATTTAGTTCTGCCAAAATTGCTTCTTCATGAAATAGCTGCTTATGCAGATCAGATAGTGTTAGAAACTGAGACGGAAGCCAAAAATATATCAAGCCCGACAAAAGGGGCATACTCAGAAGCTGAAAGCGATGATATCAATTCGAAGCTTAGAATGAAATGTACAGAGTTAATATCTAAACTCAATGTGAATATATCTGCGCGATTGATAACTCAGCTAGGTACAATAATTGCAGTCATGCTCCTTAAGACAATTTTCAGAAGACAGGTTCAATTAGTACAAATAAAATGGAATGATATCTTACCAATTGGGCTAACTTTTACCTCTCACCGAGATGCAGATATACCCAAAATTCAGGTTGAATTTAGTGATGTTGATGAACTGCATTTAAGGACTTTCAAAGGTAAGGATGGCCGTTTTAGACACCAAGCTGAAATAAGAAGTCACCGATTGAACACTAAGCTCACCAGACTTTTGCTGACTTATAGAGGATTCTATCAGAGACGCCTTATGCACTCATTAGAAAATCAAGGGATTGAAATGAGCGCAGATGACATTGCCGAAATAATGAATAGACTCCCTATGTTCCCACGAGAGAAACTGTTTAGTACGAGATTTAGCAGTAAACAAGAAGTTTTTAAATCGTGTGGCTATCAATCTGAGTCTTTTCATAAAAATGGAGATACATTACAGGCTGGTATAACAAATCTATCTAACGTATTAGAACTTCATAGCGATAGAGTTGAAAGCTTAGTTTTATCAAATAACCGATTCCGCCATACTGTTCTTACTAATGGGGCAAGAGATGGTCTGAACATTATTCAACTCAGCAAAATTACTGGTGTAACTCCGCAAGCAGTTAAACCATACCTCGACTTGAGTATTGAGGCTAGAATCCAAATAGATGAGGCTCTGGCTACTAATCACGTAATAAATCGCTTCTCACAGATTTCAGTCAAGCAGTTGCAGACTGAGGAGGGGTTTAAAGTTGTTGATGAATTTGACAATGAGCAAGGCGTGATAGAGGACGGAAAATCATGCTCTACTTGCGCGTCAAAGTTAGGTATCCCGCTCGGTTGCTACGGTTGTCATAACTTCAAACCTCTCATAGATGCTGATCATGGAGCTAACCTAGAAAAGATCGAGCGAAAGTTGGCTAAAAACAAAGATAAATCATCCAAGGCCGTGATCAGAAAGTTAGAGAAGAGTAGACTCTATATTAAAGCGACAATGACAATTTGCGATCAGATATTACTTGCCAAGAAAGGAATAAAAGATGATCGGGATTAACACGCCGACTGTAAGGGTGAAAAAGCTAATTGCAGATAAAAAGCAAAAATTGTCAATTGATCATATCAAAAATGGCAAAGGAGAAACAGCTTCTTGGAAGGATGATGTATGGGTTTTTAATTACAGAAACTCGAAATCTATTAATTTGTACTTTGTTAAGAAATTTCCTATTGGAGGAAATCAATCTTCGGCTTCGGGCTGTGAGCCCCTCCCCTCACCGATGAAACAATTATTAATGATCTACTCACTTGATATGTTAAATAAGCGAACTAGTGTCTCAAATGTTAAAAGTAAAATATCACGAGCTAGATTTGTGTTAGAGGCGGTTGACTCTATAGAGTCTATAACTGATGGTTTACTGGAGAAACTATCAGTGGGGAAAAGCTACTCGTATCGTGTGGCGCTCAATACATTTATCAAGTGGCTAAATGAAAAAAACATATTTGATAGCGGTCTGAGCACTGTAAAAACAGAGCAGCCATCACTTACCGGCGATGAGATAGATTTCGCCAATCAAGATAAGCTACCAGACGAAAAAGTTTTGATCGCGCTTGGAGCTATTCATCACGATGTTATCCCTACAGACGAAGAAATGTGGTGTACTAAACCAAACTATCCACAAAAAGATCCTTACATCTGCACGATGGTAGCGCTTGCGTTGGCCGCACCAAATAGATCGGGTGCGGAGCAAACGATTCTTGACTCTCAACTACTTAAAACAATCATAACTGATAAGCTCGATGTAAACGGAAATAGGAAGGTTGTCCATTATCTCGATTGGAAAGGTAGTAAGGGATTCAAAAATAGTGAGAATCACATTCTCGCAAATATGGTTGTAGCAGTAGAAAGAAGCCTTCGATATATCAAAAGAGCAACAGCTCCTATGCGAATACTAAGTAGATTCTATGTCAATCCCAAATTATCTTTGGAGAAATTGCTGCTTAATCATTCAGTCAGTGCGCAACGACTTCTTAGCTCGAATTCTTCACTAAATAAGGCAACGAATATTCTAAAATTAGCCTATTTGTTGGAGCTTTTCGATGACGGCCACTGTGTACAAGTTCCAAGACATACAAGGGGTTCGTACCAACACAATACCAATACCTTCAACTCTAAGTGGCTTAAGCCAGCTCAAGAGATAGAAACAAAAGATAAGCTAATTATTACAAAAGAATCTCTGGTCTTCTTATTAAATATAGAAACAGCTAAGACCACGAATAATATATATCATAAGCTAAATCTTTCCCGCGAGGTTTCTGTCGAGGAGTTTCAGAACGCTTGGATAAAGCTAGTAAAAGAAACGCACCCGATGTTCCCGAAATTAACTCACACGGGTAATAATGGAACCTGCGATGCAAGATATATGATGTTTGCATTTTCTGGTTGGCAATTAGGTATCAGAGCAGGCTCGGTTTCAACTGGACTTAATACGAAGTTAATGCCTGTATCACCTCAAACGCTTACCTATATATTTTCTAAGGCTCTTAAATGCGAAAGAGATGATAGTATTTTTTTACGACATGGTTTTTCAGAAAGCTTCGAAATTAGGCCGCATCAATTTAGGCATTTTCTCAACCACAATGCAGATGAAAGCGGCTTGCCTAAGCTAATAACAAACATCTGGTCAAAAAGGAAAGATCCTACACAAATTATTCATTATGTTCACACCGGAGGAGCTGACAAGGCTCGAATTATTAGTGATATTGTAGTTGAAAACAGGGAGCAGGTGCTTGAAGAAGCTGCAAAGGATATAAAAGTAATATCCATGCAAGAGTATGAGAAATTAACGGGAGAGGTAGCGTCCGAGACGAGTAGCGGTATATGCACTCAGTCTCTATCTGTTAACCCATGCAACTATCTGAATGACTTTGAGACGCAATGCGTACTCTGTGAGTCCTCATGCCATATTGCACATGACAAAGAGGCTATTAAGGTACTCCAAAGAGATCTAGACATTCAAAACTCTAGACTGGAGGTAGTTTTCAGCCACCCCAGATTTAAAGCTAGTCATGCTATGCAAAAGTGGTTTGAACTCCATAGTAGTAATAAGGCGGCGATAGAGCAGCTTATAAGCCTTATGATTAAACCAGATATTGAGAAAGGCTCGTTAATTAGAGTTTTATCTAATAAACTTGAGTTCCGAATAACAAATATAAAGACTAAAGAAGTAATAAAATACAAACTCCAATTGCCAGATACTAAATCTAAAGTCGAAGCACTGATTGGCGAGAGTGAGTCAGATCAGATTGTGGACTCAATCACCGACGAACTTTTAGGGTTGATTTGACATGGCGCACCCCAAACTAACGCATCAAAACGAAAACAATATAATTGTTATGATTAAAAGCTGGAGGCGCGGCCTCACATGGAAAAAACTTGTAAATCGAATTGAGTCTGAGCTGGAGATAGTTATATCAAGACAAGCACTTAATTCCTATGAGTCAATTCGTACAGCATTTCAAGATCAGAAGGAAAAGAATCGTAAAATTGGGATACCAGAGAATGATGAAGAAAAACACGAATTTCCTAATGACAGAGAATATAATGAGAGAATAAAAATACTGAATTTAGAAATCGCAAACTTAAAAATTCGGGTGGCCAAACAGCTTGCATTTATAGAAGAGTTGGCGGTAGTTTCTAAATCTAACCCTCAGGTCATGGCTCTGTTAAATAACACTAAAGATCGTATCAGACGGCAAATTAAAAAGTAGCATTCAAAAACCATGATTTTTGAGCATAGCTTTATTAGTGTAATAATAAACTCAAGTTTGAGTTATTGAGCATGTTCAAAACTAATGCTTGAATTTTGGGCTAATTCAATTTTTGACAATAGAGAGAATTTTTATTAGAAGGATGTTTCGATGGCAGATATTTTAACTACCGTCTCTACAGCAATTAGCTTAGCTTCAAGACTACGGGAGATTGGGAAAAACGTAGAGGATGCTGAATTCAAGAACTTACTTGCGGACTTAACCATAGAGCTTGCAGAAGCAAAACTCAAAATTGCTGACTTAGTATCAGATAATGCGGCCTTAAAAGAAAAACTAGATGCCGTAACAAGCGCAGCCGGAGAAAGGTGTCCTAGTTGCAATAATAGAACCTTCAAAATTGTCACAACGCGACCACATCCCGCATTCGGCGCTCTGGGTGCGAAAGAGAGGGATTATAAGTGTTCTACATGCGACTTTGAAGAATCCAAATTGATCGAGTCATGACACATACAATTGCACGCTTTGTCGCAGTGCTTGTTAATGCGCAGTTGTTTGCATGACTTTGTGTCGCTCGTGTTCGCTAGGAGAATGTTTGGCGTTACCGCACTCCTAGCCTGAATACCTCATGAAAATTCGACACTCTACTCTTGATTTAAGAGCTTCCTAAGCTCTTTTTGCTTGGCTTTATAGGATTCTGAAGCCTTGGAAGTCCTGCCCCTTAACTTGTCATATTGATTTGGAAATACTTGGCGTATGTCCTGACCGAGTATTTGTGCTATGCCTTTCGCGACAAGAAAAGACCGCGCCTTGTTATGCAAAACCTTTGATACTAGAGAGGGACTTTTGCCGAGAACTTCAGCGATCATCGTAAGATCATAGCCCTTCTCGTAGATTGCTTGTTTTATTTCGTTTGGTTTCATGATTTATTCTTGTCTTCAAAAAGTGTAAACAGAATGCAGTCCGTCGGAGTTCTTTGGTGGTTATTTGGTTTATGCTTACTGGTTGATACAAAGTTATTTATACCTATGCATTATTTGATTAATCTTTTATAAACAGATAGTTAACAACCATCTTGTTCAAAGAAATCCGAAATTTACGGGCCGTTACCTGTAAGATATCTGATTAAAATACCTTTGACCTGTAAGTTATTTGATTAAAATGGCGTTTTTCGGCATCTGACCTGTGAGATATCTGATTAAAATGCCATAGCCAACGCTATGACCTGTAAGTCATCCGAATATTCGCAGTATGCATCTATGGCTTGTCATCCACTGCCGTGAACTTACCGTCTATCAACACGCCAATCTCTGTCCCACTGTTAGTCCGTTTGATCAGAAAGCCCGCTTTCGTGGGGTGGGGGCTAAAAAGCTCCTGCCCCTGCGCAATGAGGTCGTCACAATGGCTCATGTCAGCATTAACCTCCTCTGCTAACTTGATTACATCTAAAGGTTTATGCATAACAGCTCCTTTGATTTCTCAACGACCTGTGAGTTATTTGAATTTTACCGTTTAAATACTACAAGCCAATCTTCGCCAATAGCTTACTAAGCTGGCCACCTTCACCATGCTTGATTACATCATGCACCATACCGATGAAAGCCTCCATACTCTCTGAGTCCTTCAGCAGGGTACGTGCATTGGTATTCTGGTTACTCATGGCGTTAACAACTCCCTGCTTCACCACACTACTCATTTCGCCTCTCATAGCCTGCTCTCGGCTATTCTTATCGATTTGCTCGACGCATTTCTCGTTCTTGAGTACTTCATTGGCAATTTGGAACGTTAAGTACAACTGAGATTCTTGGGGTGTTATGTCGCCAAAAAGCTGACTGACTTGCTCAATAAGCTCATCTAGGAACTGCTTTTCACGATCCGAAGCGTCGGTCGTATTTGCACCTATGGGTTGTAGCTCTGTTGCTTTTGCATCTTCTGGCATATCACGCTTTTTGAGCGCAAAGCCTTTGAGGACTAACCCGCTCAAGTCAATTTGTTCTTGCGGGACACCGTTGAGCCGCTTGGCCAAAAGCTTAGCGAACCCAGAAAAGTTCTCCAGATCCCCATCGCCCATTTCAAGCAACTGAGAAACGTAGCTGTATACGCGAACAAATCGGCCTAGGTTGGACTTAAAGCGATTAAGTACCTCACGCTCCTTTGTAAGCTCGCTGCGCTTTGATTCCGCGATCTCTTCAGCCTTTTTATCGCCAGCTTGGTGTGCTTTATCGAATGCCTGCTCATAAGAACGAATAGCATCAGTTAGCGATTTAAACTTAGCATTGAATACGTCAGCAGCACGTTGTGTTGCGGCATACATTTTACGATGCAGCGTTTCGTCATCAGGATTGCCGATGAGTGCTTTCTCGCTGGCCTTTTTGTATGCGTCTAAGTCTTGCTGATTATAGATACCCACTTCATCAAGCAGGGCTTGTATGTCATAAACGACATTCGGATCTTGCACGTCGGCAAGTTCAGCGCCTTCATCGTAGGTTTTAAAGGCATCAATAATCGTTTGTGGGTCGTTAGCAAAATCAATAACAAAGGTTTGGTCTTTGCCGGGATAGGTTCTATTTAGCCTTGAGAGCGTCT
>JAIUMU010000009.1 GCA_022565355.1 Idiomarina sp. | reverse complement strand
GGCTTGCTTTAAGATCGCCAAGATTTGGCTGTCGCTAAATTTTGATGTTTTCATGCAGAATCTCCTGCGCTTATGTTACGAGAAAATTCTACTTTTGACGTCAGTTATTTTTTGGGATGATTACCGTATAGACTCACAAGCGAATTATTAGGTAGAAGAAATGTCCGAAACATATGAAGAAGAATACCAAGGCTATACGATTATCGTTGAGCCATCACCAGATCGATGGAACCCAGCTTATCAATGGTCTATTTGTCGTGATGAGATTGAGTATAATTGTGCTATTTCATTTACACTCAAATCTGCGATTGAAGATGCACAATCAGCTATCAATGAGCTTCGGGCCTCTCCGAAAAGGACTTTGATTGATTCTAAAAAAAATTCAACTACCTAAAATTTTCCTCAAAGAACCCTCATTGATCCCACCTCGATGAACTTCGTCATGACACACATTACACAAGGTTATAAGATTTTCGACTGAGTTTGCCCCGCCTTTCACGTGATGTGTTATATGATGTAACTCAAGCATGCTTCTTTTATCAACTTTTTGTCTTTTGCTGGTATTCCAACCACAGCTTCGGCAAGTAAATGAATCCCTTTCCAAGACTTGAACTCTTACCATATCTGGTATTTTTCGATCATGAACTTCTGCTTGAAGCTCACTTTCCAGAATGTAAACTCCAACAGGTAACTCTGATGAACCAGAAGCTTTAGTCAAAATTGGCCAGCCATCTTCAGTTCTTAACTCCCTAACTCGCCTAGCCCATTCGGATTTATCATTAGCTAAATACTGCAATTCCTCACCAGTAATATGCTTACCGACGTTGGCTTTAAAGTATGTAAGTAATTTGTCCTTAACTGATATTTTCCGCTTGCGAATATCGTTTGCGGTATTCCAACGGAAAGCAGCTTCTCTATCTTGAACATCCTCAAGTAACATATAAGTATCTGGCTTTAAATCATTTATCTCGATACCGTCAAGGTTTTCCTCTTCAGTGACGATAGATTTAAGCGCCTTTCCACTCATGATCGGCCAGCCAAACTCGACACGCAGTTCTCTAATTCTTCTTGGATACTCACTAATTCCTGCAACAATCATTAACTCAGTGCCAGCTAGCAAGGTTTTGGGATAAGTTCTAAAGTAGGCTAATATTCTTTCCCTAGCAGAGTCAGCATTTTCATCTTTTATTAGGGAGCTTCCTAAATCTCTAAATTTAAGGTTGGCTGGCACCAACCCTAACACCTGTTCTCGTAAAGTGCCGGATTCTAACTTCACTCTAAAGTTTGATAATAGCTCTACAAGCTCAACCCGAAGTTGTTCAGCTTCTTTCCTTTGTGACCGCCTTGCCATTATGCTGCCTTACTTCTTGAGATTCTGGATGCCAATAAACCTAAAATATACTTTGCTAAAACTTCCGCAAATACAGGAGGTACAGCGTTCCCTATCTGTTTGGCAATTTCAACTTTGGAACCAGTAAACTTAAAATAATCAGGGAATGACATAAGTCTTGCAGCTTCACGATGCGTAATTGGTCTATGCTCAACAGGGTGAAGATACCTGCCTTTTTCAGGCTTAAAGAATTCTGTTCTAATTGTTACAGATGGTCTATCCCACCAAAGCCTTCCAAACAAATCCGTACCACCTGACGTTTTTTTGATCCAACAAGCAGGTGTGATATCAGGTCTATTCTTTTGCAAATCAAACCTATTCCCTCCAGGAGGGACAGACTTGTATCTTTCTAAACTAACTTCAGTAGGTGAACGGCCAAAATGCAAATCCAAAGGTGGTTGCTCATTACTTCTTATCTCTGTACCTTCAGGCTGAAGTGGTAAATCCTGTAAGGCATCTTTGACTGTCTTCCATGCCGGAAGATTGCTATTAATGTTCGGAGCGGCATTCGAAGGAGCAGGAGGGAATGTAGGTATTTCAGAATCTATGAAGCACTCTCTTTTGTAACCAATTGCGATTGCCCGCTTTCTAGTTTGAGGTACACCATAATCAGCCATGTTAAGTACAGCAGGTTCAATTATGTTGAAGCCAAGCTCTTCTGCTCTTGCTGCAATATCTTTAAATTCGTTACTTTTCAGTAGTCCTGGCACATTCTCCATCACAAAAATTGTAGCCCCAGATTTCTGGACAATATCCATGTAGGGTTCCCAGAGTGATCTTCTTGAATCACCACACCTCTTTTTATTCAGAAGGCTAAACCCTTGGCATGGAGGACCACCAATGACAACATCTGCTCTTGGAACATCATTATTCTCAAGCCAATCTTCAATGTTAGCTTTTATGCAATGTTCATTTTTACTGAAATTCGCGTTGTATGTTTTTACTGCAGCATTGTCATTATCAATCGCAAAAATACTTTCGAACTCACCACAAAAGTCATGCCCTACGAATCCGAGCGTCATACCGCCTGCACCGCAGAATAAATCAATTAGTTTGTATTTTTTGCTCATAATTCAGAATTCTCAGATTCAGATTCCAAGGTCATTTTGACCCACTGGCAACCTTAATGCTAGTGATAGGATGATCTAAAACTCACTCTAGCAAAATGCTGTATATAAATACAGTTATAAAGTAATCTTTGAATTTTTTATAGTCAGAAAACATAACGCTTAGAAAAATATAAGCATATCAGTAGATTAGATAGGGATTTAAAATAAGAGTTAGTAATTAATGGTGCCTAGGGTCGGACTCGAACCGACACGTTGTCGCCAACGGTGGATTTTGAAAAGAGTGCATCTATCATGGTAGTTTATTAAACAATAAGTTAGACTGCAAAAAAGCTGAAATTACGCGCTTTGCAAAAACTTAGCAAACTATCAATAGGCCTCACTCATGCAGAATAGCTCTAATCACATCCGCTCAAGAGCCAGAGTTTCAGCCACTTTCATACCCTGCTTAATCTCGCAATCTTTATTGCTTGTCCTACCAGCTAGCGGAGTGCAAAGCCATGACTAGCCAGCTGGAGCGCCATGACATCAAACCGGGCCTATACATTTTTCTACAGAGTAACAGCAAGCGTTGGTATGCCCGTTTTACCCTTTATGGAAAGTGGTATTGCAAGGCTACAAAAGAGGTCGATAAAGATCGAGCGATTGCCAAGGCGCACCATATCTTGATTGAGTATGAAATTCGCGCTGAGACCAATACCCTTACTACCAGCAAACGCTTTAAGGATGTGGCCGAAAAAGCCATTGCTGCAATGAAAGCTGACCGTGCTCGTGGTGCTGGTAAGGCAATCTATGACGATTACATTGGTTGCTTGGAAAAATACCATATCCCATTTTTCGACCGAACCTACATTACTTCTATCGATAGTGACAAGCTGCGCGAGTTTGATATTTGGCGTGAGAATAAGTTCAAACGCACACCAGCCCGATCCACCCTGATGACACATAACGCAGCTATGCAGATGGTATTCAAAGAAGCTGTAGACAGTAAATGGATGTTGGCTGTCCAAGTACCATCCTTATCTACCAATGGAACTACGACTGTCAGGCGTGCGGCTTTTAAGCCTGCCGAATATGAAAAGATACAAGATCACCTGTACCAGATTGAAATTAACAGCCGTAAAGAAGTGAGCCGTCAAATCCGTGAGCTAACACAAGACTATGCCGAGTTCGTGATCCATACCGGCATGCGGCCAGGCACTGAAATCGACAACCTGACCTGGGGTGATCTGCATATCGAACGTCATGATGACAAAGCCACCTTCTTCATTAGTGTACGTAAAGGTAAAACCACCCTGCACACTGGCACCAGAGAAGTGGTATGCAAGCGAGCCCTTCAGCAAACTATATGGCGCCTGACTGAACGTTTCCCCAACCGCAAAGCAACCGACCTTATTTTCCGTCTGCCTGATGGTTCTAAAACCAATGAAATTAGCCGCACTTTCAATAACGCACTGAAAGAAATTGGCTTGGATAACTCACCACATGGCAAAAGAACACTGTACTCACTTCGCCATTCGTTTATCACTTGGGAGCTCATAGCGCAAAAAGTAAGCATTGATGTCTTGGCTCGCCAGTGTGGTACCAGCATCGAAATGATCGAGCGTCACTACAGCCATGTGATACCACGCATGTTTAGCCAGCAGCTGTCAGGTGTTGAGCTACCTGAGAAGAAAGAGATTGAGAAAAAGTGGGAACAAAAAGAATCCGTGGCTAAACTTTGGAAAGAGCGGTATATCCAGTGGGAGCGGAACTACAAAGCTAGGCGAACAATTTAGATATGCTAGCGAGATTAACGAGGCATTCAACATGCATTTGTTACAATGCATCAACTTGCACATTTGCTGCTGAACGCTCATATTAAGGAAAACAAATCGATGGATTGCTCAGTTAGCATGGAAAAAATTTTCATATTAATCGGAATTACTCTTGCTGTAATTTTTTCGATGGGTTTATCAGCCGAAGAAAAAATTTTTAATGCAAAGCTGGTTAGTGAACCTTTCAATGAGTCTTACCAACCTACGGTACTTGTATCAGGAAGAACGCTGGTTGGTGTAATGTTTGTTAGTAGTGCAGAATCAAGCTCTATTTCATTTCAACTCCCTCAAAATATAGGCTCTAAAGAAGTTTGTCTTGTAGTGCAATCACGCGACGGAGCTTATTTCTCATCTAACACGTATTTAGTTTCAAATCTGACAGAAGCTACCGCTAGCGTGATCGCAAATTACCCAACTCGCTATCGAGCATTATTGAAATCATTTGAAGAGGAAGAGTTAGGAATTCTCGCAAGTGAGGGAAACTGTGCTGAAACCAACAGTAATCAATTTTTCCTTGCTAATAGAGGCTCGGGCTCTTCAGAGGAAATTTTGCTTATGGTGAACTCATCTCGCAGTGATGTTTTTTTAAATTTAACCAATACTAAAGAAAGTAAATCGATAAGATGTAATAGAATAAGAGACGGCGTTAGAACATCCTTCGATACTACCTGTCGTATTAAAAAAGAACTTTTAGAAAACTATCATGGAGATGTTCTTTTGGTTCGGAGACAGGGATCACGCGTACTTCCACCTATCAGTTTAACAATTAGTCTCTAAAATGAAAAAAGCTCGAAATAATATAATAATAGTTGCGATATCCAAACGACTTGCCGGAAGAAAGGGGACTTTGTTTGTTTTTGCTACCATAGCACTAATTATGTCGTTGTCTTTATACATAATTTTTGCAGAAAGAGTAAGAGCGTACAGCATTACGGCCAAGACTGATATATTGGCCATTCAAGCACTAGAACATCCTTTAAATCATTGGGAGCTTGACTATAAAGGAACTTTACAAGATATTTTTAACAATAAAAATTACAACCTCCAAGAAGGTGAATTTACGATAAAAGTTACTGGAGGCACAGAATTAACACTTACCACGTCAGAATCACGAAATACTCTAGTTGTTATTTTAAACCACAACGAGGATATGTCGGCAGCTACACTTTATGCTGATGGAAAGATCATTAACATTAGTAGTTATGCACAAATTGAAATTGAAACTGAGAAATCCCTCATACTCCCCTTTTACGGTACAACCTCGATCGGTGATGACGTTTCGCCAGGCATCAGGAACATTCTCCATGAGGGGAAGATACGTATCATCGAACAAGTTTTAGGCAGTGATGTTAGATATGAAGCGGGGGAGTTTACGCTTGATGCTGGTGATAGAGTTAAACTATACGAAAACTTTGACCTGGGTTTAGAGAGCACCGTAAGGGGTTTTTTGTTTCATGCTAATGGAGAAATGTTAGCGGTCAATATCCATGGTGATGCGAGTATTGCCAGAGTATACAGGCTAGGAAGTTCTGGCTATTCGGTTAAGTCTTCTTTATGGCAGCGAATTGTAAACGACCCGGTGATTGTCTCTATGACAAGCTTACTTGCAATTCTCTTTTTAATGTTTGAAATCTTCATCGCCCTTCGGAAAATAGTTAACAAGGAACACCATGAGAAATAACCTCAATTATTTTATTGCTATCTTGTTTGTTTGTTTCTCATTGAGAGTATTAGCCCAGCCAGTCACTCAAGTGTATGTTGAGTCAAACGAAAGTGGACAGGGTTTTTTAGTCAAGCGTCTGGATCAATGCTACTTAATTACGCCACATCATGTTGTGGGAGATTTTATTCAAGCTAATGTGATTTCATCTACGAATATTAGAAGTCGTGGGGAAGCCTACCTTCTTCAAACATTCGGCTACGATCTCGCGATTATGAACTTAACAGGTAACATAACACGTGATTGCGGTGCAAATTTATCGCAAATTCCACCTCAGGTCCCAAGCTTAGGCAATGCCAGTAGATTAAGCATATCCAGTATATCTGCCGATGGTAGCCGTTACATTACACCAGTCTCAATGACCAGTCAGGATTTAGTATGGCTGCATGTTCAGCCAGAATCTATTGATGATTTACTTTTTCAAGGTATGAGCGGATCCTTGGTTTTCCTTGGTACGACGATTGTAGGCGTTTTAATGTCTGTTGACTCCAATAGTGGCTTTGGCAGAGTTCTTCGAATTGATCGCACAATTGAGACTATCTTGCCATTTTTTCAAGTAGGTACTGCAAGTAGTCGGCCATCCCCCCTTCTGAAACAAAGTGAATCAAGACAATCAGTGGCGGCATTGACTCCTGTTAGCTGGAGCCACCAGCCAGCTAATCTTATGTCTGTACTCAATATGGTCGACGATGATAAATCAACTTTCTGGAGCTATTTAGCTGACTCAAACCCCGTAACCATTGAATTCTCTCTAGGGGATTCCGTCTCAGATATTGAAGGCTTAATACTTGAAAATTACACGGGGAACCCAGAAAGCTTCATTAGAGATTTTGAAATCTACGTTACTCGTACCGCAACAGGAAGACGAGGCTGGAATCAAGTATATTCAGGTACATGGATCCGAGGCGAAGAAATTAAGCAAATCAGTATTTCCCCATCTCAAGCTAGAAGAGTAATGATAAAGATAAGATCTGATTGGGGTGGGCAAGATGGCATAGCCATATCGATAGTTAAAGTTTATTAAATGAATTTACAGCTCTCTCCAAAAATACGGCAACAGTTAAAGCGTATGTTGCCATATTTTTTGGGAAGCGGCTTAATCAATCTATTCTAAATGAAACAGGGACACTCATTCCATCTGTACAGAAGTACATGCCTTCAAAAATGCCATTTTCTGTAAAAGAAGCATTAATAGAGCAACTTCCCTGGCGCATAGACACGGATAAGCCATTGATACTACCACTGCCGGTAGCATTTGATCTTGATAAGCTTCTAACTCGAAATGAACCTGCACTCTCATTATATGAATCTACGTTAAAGTTAATAAAATCGCCATTTGATTTTCTAAATTCACTAACCAGATTCTCCATTCTCTCAGGGTAATGTATCAAGGCAGTAAGCTGATTTAACTCATTAAAACGATTTCGTAGAGTAATGGATAATGTGACATCATCAACACTAGAGATACCTGCCGCATAGGCAATTTCGCGAATAGTAGTATCAGAAGACTTCAGCATAGTATCTAAAGCTGATAATCGGATATTAGCTTCTGAGTGTGTTAGTAAAGTTTGATATTTCGAAATATCTTCTGCTCTACGCATAATCTCATCGATAGAAGCAGAAACACCGAATGTTGTTACCATCAGAGCCGCAGCTAGAATTTTTTTTGTTTTAACCTTCATGCACTTCATTCCTTTACTTTGTTATTCATAAACTTAGAGATAAAAGACCTTCTAGCTTAAATCACGATTGAAGCACAAGGCCCTACTTACTTTTAATACTACACTATTTGGTAAGGCCTAAATTTTCTAGACACCTTCTATCTTCTTAAAATATTCACGTTCAAAGTTGTTCGGTGACACCCTATCATTTTTAGTGTGGCGTCGAGTCGGATTGTAAACCATCTCGATATAATGAAACACTGCCTGCTTGGCCTCAGCGCGATCTGGATAAATACGACGCCGTATTTTTTCCTTCTTCAAATTACTGAAAAAACTCTCAGCAACCGCATTGTCGTGACAGTTACCACGGCGACTCATACTAGGCTTAATATTGTATGCGTCGAGTAACTTCCTGAACTGCCGACTAGAATACTGAGAGCCTTGATCGGAGTGCAAGTGTACCTGGTGCTGCGGTTTTCGACGCCAATAAGCCGCTGTGATTGCCTGCATAGCTAAGTCTTCTGTCATCCGGTCGCTCATTGACCAACCGACGATGTTACGTGCAAATAAATCCATCACGACGACCAGGAACAGAAAACCTTCGTGCGTTTTAATGTAGGTGATATCGGTCACCCACCATTGATTTGGATGGTCGACGTTAAACTCACGATTTAATTCGTTAGCAGCAACAATATCGGTTTTGCCGCCATAATACCCACGAGGTACGTTGTAGCCACGCTGTGCCCGAATACCCTCTGTGCGCATCAAGCGTAAAATGCGGTCGCGACCGCAGTACTGGTCGTTGTCACGAAAGTCCATGTAGATATTGCGATAGCCATGAAAGCCTCCGCTCTCAATCCAGAACGGCTTAATTTTTTGCGATAGCTGTTGGTCTTCGCGCTCTCGTGCGCTGACTGGCGACTTGAGCCAGTCATAATAACCGCTGGGGTGAACATTTAATGTTCGGCACAAAACTCTCACGGGATAACGTGAACTACGAGATTTTATGAACCGGTACCGTTCTTTGACTCGCTGGCAAAGAACACCGCGGCTTCCTTTAATATATTTCGTTCTTGTTCAGTGCGTTTTAGCTCACGTTTAAGCCGCGCAATTTCAGCCCGTAAGTCTTGCTCTTCTTCTCGTTTCTTTGTCGGCTTTGAGAACTTTTTAAGCCATCCATACAGCGTCTTGGTGCTGATACCAAGGCGTTCTGAAACGTCGTTGACACTGTAGCCATGCAACGTCACTTGGTTCACTGCTTCTTGTTTAAATTCGTCCGAATATCGGATACCTTTACCCATGATTTTTCTCTTATGGTCTTAGTTACATTTTTACCATAAAAGGTGTCGGGAAGTCTCAGGCCTTACCATAGTATGGCAAAGAACCAAGTAATCATCTACAGACTCCCGTATTTGCAGGTTCTTATTTGTGCATAGTTTTTAACACCTTAGTGGTAATACACTTTTATTTAATTGATAATTAACTATGTCTGAGAAAACGTTGATGGCATTTCTCGGGCATGCCCGAGGGAGAAGGAAATGTCCCCTCAAAAATTAAAAGCATCAGAATTAGCTGTTACGACGGTGTCTTACGCCTGCAACACCAACTAACCCTGCAAACATCAACAACAGCGTGACAGGTTCAGGAACGGCTGCAACAATAACATCACCGGAGCGAACAGCCCACACATAATACTCAGCGCTCTTAAGGTAGCCACCTTGGTAACCAAAGCCGGTCTGAAAGCCCCACGCACCATCAGTATTAGTTGCGAACTCAACACCCGACCAGTGGGCGTAGGACATAAGATTCAAAAAGCCAACACCATCGGCCGAGGTGGAACTCAAGCCCCAACCTGGGGGTTGATAACTTCCGCTAGTATCATATAACGCCGTATTACCTAAAATGTTATACCACATATAAGCCAACTCGGAACCAGAAGTATCTACGTTATAACCACAGTCGGTGCCGTCATATGAGAAGTTACAACCATCATTACCGTTGTCGGTAATGATTGGCAGCCGCCAATCGTCATAGCCGCCGTAACTTAAGTTAGTGACCCAGGTTATGGCATCATCCCAGTTCATACGCCCATTAGTGTCGTAGCCGGAAGTCATGGCATAATTGGCATCTTGCAGCCAGGTGATGTCTTGGTCAGAGTCATAAATCAGACCATTGCCACGGTCTATCAGGGTGGCGTTAGCACTGGCGGCAAGAGCAAAAACTAGGGCCGTGGTAGCAAGTCGACAAATTGTTTTAATTTTCATTGTTGGTCCTTAAATAATCAAGATCAAAGGTAATCAAGCATGTTTCACGAGAACTTTGATTAATTATTAAGCAAAAAATAGGCCTATATAATAAAAGTAAATATTTCAATAGACTAATTGCTCTTGGGGTGAAAGGAATAAATATAAGTGTAAAAATTATTGACGTTTAAAAACGTCAACTAAGCATTTATTCGTTAATAGCCAAAAGTATGGTTTATATGCTGCCGCTTAATACCCAATCCTACTAATAGTATATTTTGGAATGTGTAATCCGAGCACAACTACCAACACTAGCATGCAAATTGCACTTATTTGAATTAGAGATGTCCGCTTTTGGGACAGGCTGTGTAAAGCTCGTTTTTTGCTGAATCGTAAGCTTAGCAGCTGCGCCAACTTGTCTGGTGTATCAGCTGTGGGGAGTTCTTTAAACAATGTGGTCAGGTAATCATAGGGCTCAGTAATAGACCACTATATTTAGCACTTTAACAGCTATTAAAGTGCTTGTCCGCACTGGTTATGGGTACAAAATCAGTACTTACGCAGCTTTCAAGCACTTCGTAGCACGAAACCTAATAAACAGTGCATACCTTTCGATTTATGCAGTTTAGACAAGTAATTTGCTCGCATTCGATTTTTTCAGTGCTACCTGAAGAAGCATGCATTCTCATCGTTCTCGACGATCGTTACAGCTTCATCAATCATCTTGGCAGTTTGATAAGACTGTCACTACAACCTAGCCCAGTTCCCGCAACAGCACAAATAGTCATCACGCCCGGTAAAAATTGCAATTTGCCAAGAAAGTAAAGCTGAACTATTTTTAATGGCTTGCAGAGTAAAGGGCATAAAAAAAGACTCAGCGGCCGAGGAGATGAGCCAGCCAGTTGGTGCGGCGTCACGCTCCAGTTTTGTGGCGCATGCGTCCAGTGCTCAGACGTCTTCAACATGGCAGTATAGAGCATGCTCAAACAAGCTGTTTTTATGTCTTTTTAATTTGTTGAACAACAATGTCGGAAATAAAACTGGTTAGTTCAATTGGCTCAATTGAAGCAACCAACGACAGCTGGATAGAACCATTGGGGTGTATGGTTACTAACGAATTGCTGCTGTGTGAGGTATGGAGTTCGTTTTCCGACTTACATTTGAACAATCACACGATCCGTCGCGGAGTGGATCAAGAGGATTAGATCATGGCAAACCTTGTTATCTGTGCAGACGGAACCTGGAACCGACCTGAGGAGGATCTGGAAAAGGATTTCCCGACGAATGTATTGATGCTAGCTAGAGCAATTAAACCAAGTGATAATGGCCTTAAACAACATGTCTTTTACGACTGGGGATTAGGCTCATATCATAACAAACTTTGTGCGGGTGTGACTGGAAGTGGAATTCATAAAAACATTCTGGATGGGTATCGTTATATTGTTCAGAATTATCAGCCAAATGATAAAATATTCCTGTTTGGTTTCAGCCGTGGTGCATATACGGTCAGGGCTTTAAGTGGGCTAATTAATAACTGTGGCATTCTAAAACGGCAAGACGCTCGTCTTATTGCAGAAGCCTGGAAAATTTACAAAAGCCCTCAGGATAAAAATAAGCCAAGTGAGGTTGCTGCTAAGGCTTTCAGAGACAAGCATAGCCACCCTTCTCGTGAAGTCCATTTCATAGGAGTCTGGGACACTGTTGGTGCATTAGGTATTCCATTCAGTTTGATGGGATTATTTGATAGGAATGATGAGTTTTATGATACGAAAATGGGTTCTAATGTTTCGATAGTGCGTCATGCTATGGCAATAGATGAGCAACGTACTGACTTTGAACCCACTATCTGGCTACCTAGGCCAGAAGTCGATATAAAACAAATCTGGTTTGCGGGTGTGCACGCAGACGTTGGTGGCTCCTATCCGCCTGATGAAAACGGAATTCGAGCATCAGATACGCCTCTCAAATGGATGCTGGACGAAGCTAATAGCGCTGATTTGATTACTGAACCTCATATTCGAAACAATTTGACTGCTGACAGGAAAGGTCAATTACACAAATCCAGAAAACATGTTTATCGGCGTAGACAGCCATTACACAGGCAGTTAGTTTTTAAAGATAAACCCACAAAAATTCACCCTAGTGTAAAAGAACGTTATTTGTCAGATTCAAGCTATCGGCCACCGAAATTAAAAGCCCTTGTAGAAGAATTCGGTTGGGGTAATTTAACTGTGGGTAGTTAAAAGTGTAATTCTCTTGGCCCCTTGCAGGGTATCTGCTTGCAAGCACTTTGTAGTGGTCAAGTAAAATTGGCCACTACATGTGAAGCGGAAGCTTGTTAGTTATACTCATTTATACTAATATAGCCTAAAGGTAACTACAAATTGCGCTTATTGCCGTAACAGCGCATAAATCAGGCATTAACAATACGAAGCAACATTAGCTACCCCTTTCAATTAAACGAAAAAGCCGTTATTACTAAATAGAACAACTAATATAAGGGATTTTAGAATTCATGCATAAGGCAGAATTAATAAATAGGATATCTGAAGAAGCTGGGATATCAAAAGCAGCGGCAGCCAGAGTAATTGACGCTTTGACTGAAGCGGTCACTGCTGCATTAAAAGAAGGTGATCAAGTTGCACTTGTAGGATTTGGTACATTCTCAGTTCGTCAGCGCTCTGCTCGCACCGGACGCAATCCACAAACGGGTCAAAATATTGAAATCGCTTCGGCTAAGATACCTTCATTCAAAGCTTCTCCCAAATTAAAGCTCAATGTGGACGATGATGGACATGGCTAAACCCCGTGAAAACAATTGGTGTAGGATTATGACAAAGACCAGCGCAACGAAGTGGAGCGTTATTAAAAGCGCGTTTAATAATGCGTCGACTCGCGTGTCGGATAATGCACGCACCTTTGCACTGTCCGGGATCGGAATAATCTGGCTATTCAAAAAAGAGATAAAAGTCGACGATGTCACTACTTATGAGTTAGACAATGCTTTAGCCTTAGCAGCAGGGTTGATATTTTTGTTTTTAATCACTGATTTTCTTCAGTACCTTTATAAAACAATAGCTTGGCACTATTATAAGCGAAAGATGTATGGAAATAAGGATGAACCGAATGATACTGATACCATTCTAGTCTGGCATCATATCAATGCGCCAGTATCGGTGATCTTTTATGTTAAATGCGTATTACTGGCCGTTGCGTATTGGCAGATCCTTTACTACCTGTATTCCATCATTAAGTTGGCTTAAAGTGTCTACTGCGGCTTTGTAAGGGTGAGAAATAGCCATTTAAGCCCCTCGTTTTAAAGAGCAGTGAAACTCCACCAGTTCGGTAGTGACTGAACCGCTACCATTTATCTAGACACTCAATAACAAGTAGCCATTAAGCACGCAGGTGTCACAAATGAATTTGCACTTTAATAATGATTAAAGTGCTAAACCGTACCCGATACAAGTGCAAATTCAACTTCTGAACTGCTTCTCTGCTCAATCAGCTACAAATATGAATAATCACTGCATAGATCATGATTTATGCAGTTTCTGATAGCTAAATACGTACTGAAACAACTTCAATCGCTATGTAGCTCACAGCTATCCGAAAAAGCATGCAAGCGCATCTTGCTCAACAACAGCGACAGCTTCTTCTATCGTTCGAGCAAGTGGATTTGGCTGAAAGCTGGTCACTTCAGATCTTTGCCTCTCCAGGGAAGTCTTCCACACTTTCCATTTTTCAATGATAAGCTATCTATTTATAAAAGGTACTTTCGTGTATGGCGACATTAATCGTTTATAATGCAGTACCCAGAACATCCCCAAAAAGTACCAAACCTACCCTGTCGCTTTCTCATAGGTCTGCCACATTTATCACATATCGGAGTTTCTCCACGGCAATCTGGATTATTACAAACACTTTTAAACCAACTATCAATAGTAGGTGATCCACATGAAGCACATACCCTAGGTTTAGCGTTACAACCTAAACCAGTTGTACATCGATATAACGCATCATATTGGCCATGATGCAATCTCAAGTGCCCATTAGCGCACTTAGGCCACTTGAAGATACTTTGATATGCTTCTCTAAATTTCTCTGATGAGGCATATCTTTTCATGCGCGAAGAACTCATCAGAAGTTCCGTTTAAGCAAATTTACTTAAAAGAAATCACGATGAACTTTAAAGAAGACTATGTTGCTTGCTCTTGGGTCGAACCTGTTAGGCTTATGATTTAGCATTCACCATAAGCCTAACTGCTGATAACCCCTTAATATAGTTAGAAATTGTAATGTAATCGTAACCGGAAGCTTCGACCAGGAATGTAGGTTAATGATTCTGAGGAACTGACATGCCAACTGAATTTATCAAACACATTGAATACTTGCCCTCTTAGTTCCAGCGCTGGTAGTGCAGGCACTCGATAGCGGAACCCAAGATCCACAGTAGTGTAACTTCCGGCTTGTAACTGCTTCCCATCTGACATAACCCTGCTGCCGACAGCTCGGCGACCAACATGGTCCAGGTTTAGATCAAACTGTAATCCAGCTGACCAACTTGGGTTATAAAGTAGGTGGCTGATCAGTTTTAGATTTGGTACGCCAACAGGCTCATCGCCTAATGCAGTTTGAATGGTTCGGTCCAGCTTTGCGGTGGTGTAAACGCCACCTGCCAGCCAGTGCCATTCTGAGTTAAGCGCACCTGTTAACGACAGCTCTGCTCCCTGATGACTAACTTGCCCAATCAACTGGTACATATTGGAGGCAGGATCCACACCTGCAAACTGTTTCTCAGTTTTAAATGCACTCGCTATCAGTGTGAGGTTTTTCATCACGCTGCCTTTGATGCCGAACTCTTTCTGCTTTGACTGAACGGCCGCTAAAACCTGTCCCGGATTTGCCGTGCTCGCTGGTGCAATACCTGACTCTTCCAAGCCTTTGCTATAGCTGCTGTACAGCAACCAACGGTCAAACATTGGATAAGTGAGACTGAAATTAGGTAACAGTAATTGTTCATCATATGATTCGGTCGGTTGTGTTGGTGCAGCTAGCAACTTCTTATAACTTTGTAGCATCAATCCGGTGCTCAATTGTAACTGATTTGGCCACTGCAGTGCATAAGCCAGCCCCAGTCCGTACTGCCTTACCTCGTCATGTAATTGTGGTCTGAGTGACTGCCAGTCTGGTATCGGCTGCTCAGATGGCTGCTCTCCCAGTAGCACTTGTCCGGTATTTAGTAATATATTACCTCCATAATCGTTACTACTGTTGCGGCCGCGAACTGCCATCGCAAGCCTGTGTCTATACCCATGCTGTTGCCAATCTCGTATCAGTTTGCTTTCTCCCGACCAAGCAGTAAATCGCTGCTTGCCAGCCACAAAATAACTGCTTTGTGCCTGGCCGAAAGGCTGAACGTCAGTAAATAATTGAGTGAAAGTCATATTCGGATCATCCTCTGAAAAGACTAGGGACGAATGCAAACTCCAATCCTTCGTCAGGTGCTGTTGTTGCAATACACCTGCAATACGACGCTGACCTGTCTCTTTAGCCCAACTTTGACCGAGATAACGCTCACGCTTTATGGCAGAAGGTAAAGCTGTAGCCTGCTGGGATAATTTAATCATGAAGCTGCTAGCTCTTTCATAGGCGTATTCGCCAGCAAACCATTGCCAGCGACTATTCGCATTAGGTACGTAACGGGCAGTACCTGCAATTAATGTTGTGTGCCCGGTTCCCCCCTGAGCAGTACTTCTATTGCTTTCCAAAGCAACTCCTGCGGAATAACTATAGCGGCCATCAGGTGATGCTCCCTTCAAATGAACTTCATTAAAGTACGTACCAAACTGCTCAATTCCAGTACGCCATTGGTTTTGCTCATCAGGTTTTGGATTATGCAACTGAAAGTTAATTACTCCGGAAGGGCCGGGAAAATCCATACCCGCCACACCTAAACCAATATGAACTGTTGTTGACTGAACAAAAAAATGGCTTATACCTGAGCTTTTTACAAAATAGGTACCATTCAATCTGTAATTGCCAGCCGCAGCTAAATCAAATCCACGGACGGATGTTGAATCATAAATACCGATGTTGTCTAAACCATCATTTATGCCGAAAGCATCACTTACTTCTATAGTCACTTTCGTAGATGCATGGCTATTCGTTGCAATAATTGCATTTAGCAGTAATGCCGATATTGCTGTTTTCATTCTATTTCTCCAGAATATTGCTCTATTACAGAGCAGATATTTTGAAGAAACAGACCTGAGCTCGCACTCCGGTTCTTGCGAAAACAAGAGGATTTAATGAGTTACAGTGCCAACCTCTAAATCCAATAGTTGTTGTTTACGTTCTACCCCCCAACGATATCCTCCTAAAGCGCCATCACCCCGTAGTACTCTGTGACAGGGGATCAACACCGCAACTTTATTAGCACCACAGGCATTAGCAACTGCTCTGTAAGCCTGAGGCTTGGCAATGCCTGCTGCAACATCGGCATAACTAACAGTCTCCCTGGCCTTTAGCGTGCTAAGAAAGCGCCAGACCGATAACTGAAAGGCGGTGCCTATTAAATGCAGTGGTAACTCAGGTTTGGGGCCAGCTTCTGCTAAGTGTTGTTCCAGTGCGTCTATCCATAGATCCAAATTAGACTGTGATTGCTCAGGTGTTGCTAATAATTGTGCTTTAGGAAACTCCTGGTGCAAAGCTTGAATAAGAGCCGATGCTGACTCACCAAAATGCACGAAACAAACACCACGCTCTGTCGCCGCCATCAACAGTAATCCCAGCTTAGTCTGACGAAGAGCAAAGTGAATTTGTAATGCATCAGCGCCAGTTTTATATTCTGTAAAAGTCATACCGAAATTCTGGTCCAGTTGTTCATAAACCCGACTAGAGGAGCCAAATCCTGCGTCATATATAGCCTGGCTTATCTCGGCACCATCTCGTAAAGCCTGTTTCACGCGTTGCACCCGGATCGCATTCTGCAATTGCTTGGGTGATACACCAAACAACTGGCGGAAAGTGCGCTGTAAATGAAAAGGACTGACTGCTGCTTCAGATGCCAAATGGTCTAGATCAAGACTTTTATCGGCATGTAGTTCTATATAATCCGCCAATTCCATGATTCGTTGCTTGCTATTTTTTTTGCTCATAAAAACCTCTACATCAGTGAAATGTAGTATGGCAGCTCCACTTTATGGGTGCGCTCCGAAACTTGCGGCTTTCATTGAAACTTAGCAATAAGCGGATCGAACACTTTGCTTGCGCAATCTAAACTACTCACTCGTTAACCAGAGGAAATAGTTATGCCTTTTCAAATACAGCCATTAGAATCCCACCACTTTGAGCACTTATTCGCTCTTACCGAAACGGAGCTACTACAACAAGGTATAGTTCAGATGATTGCGGATGAAAAACCAGGGTTTCCATGCCGTTTAAGTCTCAGAGATGCAGAAAAGGGAGATACAGTATTACTGCTAAATTATAACCATTTACCAAAACCCGGACCTTATCAGTCTTCCCATGCAATTTTCATCTGCAAAAATGGTGTGAAAGAGTCACAGCTACCCGAAGCTGATACAGTACCGCCTATGATAGCCCGCCTAAATTTAAGTCTCAGAGCTTTTGATGCAGAACAGATGATGCTTGATGGCCGCTTATGTCAGGGCACTGAAGCCGACGAAATCATTAGAGAGTTGTTGGCGATGCCTAACTGCGCCTATGTGCACATACATAGTGCATCACGAGGTTGTTATCTGGCGGTAGCGCAAAGAAGTTAACACAGCTGGAGTACCCGAGTAGCCCTGAAAACATTAGCCGCTCGAAAGCTATGACTAACTCAGCAAAATAGCATTTCGTTATTCAGCAACGTCAGGGGCACTCAGGCTCTTGCTGTAAAAACCGGACTGGTCAAAGCAACAGACACGTTTTTTACCGGAAGCGAGCATATCGCAGGCTTTACTAACCCGGATTTGCCGGGTTTTGGCTTGCTTCGCCGACTCGATCCAGTGGATCCAATCCAGCCGCGCAATGGTTGTGGTTTGCTGCCACACCGCCAAAGCTTGCTCTGACGCTGTAATCACCTTCATTAAATCATCTGGTAATTGTGGCTCTGGTTCTGCTTCAACTGGGGTAATTTGCACCCGCACCCTGTCACCTATGTTCGCTTTGGCAGCCTCTCGTAGTTCCTCACTTACTTTAAGCCAATGGCTGAGCTGACCATCTGGTTCCAGCGTGGCTTGAAAAGAGCTGCCATTGATAGTTCCAGTTACCGAGGTGCGACCACGTCTTGGCAATATTTCGCTGGCGTCTTTTGGCAGCACAAGGAAGCTCCAGCGCTCATTTTCATCTGACTCTGCAGGGCGAAGTAGAACTGTTTCAAACTGTGAGGTGTCAGCTTTTACCATCATCGATTACCTGCTCTGGTCGTGGAAGGAATAGCCGTTAGGCACTTTGGCCCAAGCTGTGATTTGTAGGCACAATCACCAAGCGACCATAGGCAATAAAGGCACAAATAGCGGCTACAACAAACCAATAAATCAGCGAGGAATAGTCGCCTTCGCCAAAGTACAAATGCAATCCACTGAACAATATCATTTCGGCTACGATCACACCCGCCGCCAACGGTACAAATTTAGCTAGTGGTTTATTCAAGACTGAGACAATCAAGACTAAGGCGCAAAATAATTCAATCACCCCCATCTGCAGCCATATCCAATTCGGTATCACAGCAAAAGATGGCATGGTTTGCTCGCTTGTATTAGAGAATTTCCACATGCCGCCGATTGCAGTATGCAAACCAATTAATATCTGTAATATGCTTAAAAATATTTTCATCATAGTTTTCCTTCATCTATCGTCGCCAATACCAGCTCTAATGCACCAATAAAGCGTGGCCAACCGGCTTGGGCACCAAAGTAGTGCCAAGACCATTCGGCATAGAAGATCTCTTGTTGCATTTGCAGAGTAGTTCCAATAGCGGTTGGCGTGAACGTCCAGCACAAAACCATTTTGAGCACACCTGAGTTCGATGTATATGTAATGAACCCTCAGCTCCAGCACTTGGCAGCTGGCAGCCCATTTAAAGTGATCAACATCATCCGTTTAAATAACGACCTTGTATCCCACTCCTTTTATCTAGCGCACACTAAGATGGTGCCAGCAAGGTGGGCATCAATACCAACGCATAAGCCGTTGCCTGTATAAAAGACACAACCGCTGCAGCTACCAGATTCACTCATAAAGTTTTATTCCGATAAATCGCTTTACTTTATAAACACACCAGCAAATCATAAACAGCAAAGATGCGTGTATAAAACAATCTCTGATGTTTCTAATGAATGTAATTAACTACTGATTCTTCTGGTGAATCAATCAATTCAATGTTATTAATTGTTACAGTTTTACGCTAGCAAACGTGGCTTATTACTTACAGGCAAGCTTCAATCAGATCCCCCATTTAGTTACTCAAATGGTCCTTTCAACTCGACTTCATCGGCAGGGATAAACATTCCTTTTTCAAGCCGCCATCTCTCAATCTTTAACTAGTGAGATGAGGTTCTGAGGGATTTCCACAAACTGATCCCTCTGTAGTGGCACACTAAATTTGGCCACCTGATTAGAGGTGTTATCATACACCTCATAGATGATTAGGTGACACCTCGGCTGATAGAACAAATATGCAAAAGACTGTTACAACAAATCAACCAACCCATGTGGGTTAAAGATGCGCAAATGCCGGTAAGTCTGAGTATTGGTGTTGCGCTTTGTCCTATACACAGTGATGACTCTGCAACACTACTGCAGCTAGCGGATGAAGCCATGTATCAGGCAAAAAGGGCGGGGAAAAATGATTATCAGATATACAACGCTGCTTAATGCTCTGATCCTGTGCTGTACCAGTGTGCAGTTGCAGGCGCGCCAGGTGCCAAGCCTGGAAGAATTGTTGCAACAGCAAACCACAACGGCTCCATCTCGGGTCGAGGTCTCAACCTCAGCGCGTTATACGCAAAATGCCGGCCAATCTGCACAAGTCACTTATATAGTGACCGATGAGGAGATCAGACGTTTCAGTTTACGGAGTATGGAAGATATTCTCAGCTTCTTCCCTGGTTTATATATCAGCTCTGACAGCTCTTATGGTTACCTGACTGCGCGCGGCATTGGTCGACCTGGCGACTACAATGCACGGCTATTGTTTTTGGTTGATGGCACCCGCATCAACGATAATCTCTATGATGCTGGCATGATCGGCAGCAATTTTTATATTGCCCCTGAGCTGATAGAGCGAGTGGAGTACAGCCCAGGTAGCGGCTCAGCACTGTATGGTAATAATGCATTTCTCGGTGTGGTAAATATCATCACCAAACGTGGTAATAAAATGCAAGGGGGCCAAATGGCCCTAACTGCAAATGATCTTAGGCAGCGCGAGTTATCAATCTCTTATGGTGTCCGACATGAAAGCGGTCATGAAGGCTGGCTATCGTTAAGTCATAATCAGCGCGATAACATTAGCTTTCCAGATATTGATACTCCCCCTCTATTGTTGGAGCAAACCAGTCTCAACCAGGATACCAACCATAAACTGGCTGCCAGCTACCGCTATCGCCGACTGCAATTGCAGTTGGCTGGCGTTTCCCGTACCCGGCAAGAACCTATGCTGTTGGCGGAAGATCCATCACGAAGCGATTTACTTCGCACCAAAAACGAAAATTATTTTATCTCGTTGCAGCACGGCCATACTCTGAACGAACAGACCGAGTTGTATACCCACTTATCCACCAATGGATTTCATCTTACAACCTTTACCCCTTTTGTCTTTCCAACCGGGGAAATCCGCCAATACCATTTTGATGTGACCGGAAAATGGACCAATTTGGATTTGCGCTTAAGTTATACACCAGCATCCCGCCACCATCTGTTGTTTGGCATCGATGGCCAACACGACCATCATCAAAGCTATGATTTCAATATTGATGGTGTTATTCCGGTGATAGGCGTCAGCAGTGACAACAGCCGAGCCGGGCTTTACCTACAGCACGACTGGCAACTTACTGAACATCATAAACTGACCAGTGGCTTCCGTTACGATCACACTAAACAGAATGTACGCGAATTAAGCCCTAAGCTGGGCTGGGTCTGGCAAATAACCAACCAGCAAAGCTTCCGGTTAAGCTATGGCACAGCGTTTCGCGCCCCTAATGAGTACGAGCTGCAAACCAACCTGTTTTTTGAATTAGAAGAGCCCGACTCTGAATTAATCAGTACCTTAGAGGCCAACTGGCAGGCTCAGCTGAATAATGGCTGGTCAGTTGGCACTACAGTTTATCAATCTCGGCTGCGCAACCTGATCACCGCCTTCTCTATGCAGGATGCGCTGACACCGTTTTTTAATGATCGCTCCGTCGCAGCTGTTGGTATCGAAACCACTGCGAGCAAAAACTGGCAACAGGGCGCTCGACTGCAGTTGTCAGCCAGTGTTCAACGCGCGCGATACGACAACGATAGCAGCACATTAACCAATTCGCCGGATCAGTTGTTTAAAGCCAGTTTCAGTCAACCATTGTGGCGTGACGACTTGCATCTGAATTGGCGCATGTTTGCAGCATCATCCCGCAACAGTCCATTACATACATGGCCCGGCTATGCCCGGCATGATCTACTGCTATCATGGCAAGCTCAGTCACAGCTTTCTGTCGTTTTTGGGCTGAAGAATCTGTTCGATAAAACCTACATCGATGCCCTTTACCTTCGGCCGCGGGCTTAAGGCAACCGGGCCGAACCGCAGAACTGTCCATCCACTGGAATGTGCTGCCATGAGCCGGTTAATTGCTTTTCTCATGCTATATCCATTACTGGTGCCCGGTGTGCAGGCAGACTCGACTGAAGCTATCCACTCATCCACCACTTGTTCCAGCACCAGCAGCGGCAATGCACCATTGCCCAGCACAACATCATGGAATGCACGAATATCAAAGCGCTCGCCCAGCCGCAGTTTAGCACCCTCGCGCAGGCTTAGCATTTTCAGGTGACCAATCTTATACGAGCTTGCCTGTCCCGGTTGCACCAGATAGCGATAAATCTCGGCACGAGCATCGCGCGGATTCATGCCAGTCTTTTCAAGCATATAAGCCTCGGCTTGCTCCGGTGTCCACCGTTTTCGATGCAAGCCGGTGTCGACCACCAGCCGTACAGAGCGGAACATCTCGGCCTGTAAACGGCCCAAATCACCCAGCGGGTTATCTTTGTACAGCCCCATCTCAGCGACAAGCTGTTCAGCATAAAGCGCCCAGCCTTCGGTAAACGGACTAGGATTAAGACTGCGCCGTACCAGCGGCAGGTCATCAAGTGTCTGGGCCAGCGATATTTGAAAATGATGCCCTGGCGAACCTTCATGGTAAGCCAGCGTTGGCAGGCTCCAACGGTTGTTCGATGCGAGGTCGCCCAAATTGATAAAGAAGGTACCCGGCCGCGATCCATCCATTGCCGGTGGGAAGTAATAGCCACCAGGAGACGTCGCCTGCGCATGCACTGGTACGGGCAGAACCTGCAGCGATTGTGCGGGAACACGATTGAAGTACTGCGGAATATGTGGTTCGAGACGAGCGAGAGCAGCCTCGATATCAGCGATTACTTCTTTTCGGCCTGCAGCAGAGTCTTCGTAAGCAAAACGAGGATCAGTCGCTAGTGTCGTCATACGCTCCCCCACAGTACCTTCGTTCAGTCCCTGCGCACGCAGCAACTCATCCATGCGCTGTTCCACGCGAGCTACCTCGTCAATCCCTATCTGATGGATGATGTCAGCATCGAGGTTGGTACTGGTATTCCAACGCAAAGCGGCATCGAAGAATGCTTTGCCTTCTGGCAGTGCCCAAACACCTCTGTTCGGTGGATTCTTCTCAAGCGTCTGATCCAGGCGCTTTAGTAAACGCGCGTAAGCCGGATTCGTATGTTCCTTTACAGCTATCTGCGCCTTGCTCAACAGTGCCTGGCGACGTTCAGTGTCAAGCTCGGTTACGTTCTCCAGTTTGCGTTGCAGAGTCTGGATAAAAATACTTGAACCAGGTTCCGGCGCCAATAACGCACGGATTTGATTAGCCGCACCTTCCAGAGCTATCTTTGGTGGTATTACGCCCTGTTCGCTCTGCAGATCAAAGTTAGCGGTCACCTGATCAAGCTTGCGGCCAATCCCTGCCAACCGGGCTATATAGTTTTGTGCATCGCCTTCAGTAGCAATAGCGTGATAGTTCTGCATAAACTGCGGGATAGCCACCGGGATGCTAAAGAGCTGGTCGACAGCATAGACCGAGCCCCCGACCTGCAGCCAGGCCGGCGCCCAGTCAAACGCTATCAGATCAAGCTGAGTGCGGTAGAACCACGTCGCCAGGTCATGGCTCCAGCGCTCCTGCCCTTTCAAAGCCTGACGATCGTGTGAGTTTACAGCATCGAGCGCCTGCTGGAGCTCAGTGCGCAGTTGAGCACGGCGCGCTAAGGATACGTCGGTCATCAGATGCGACAGATCGCCAACCCCGTCACCGGAAAGACCGAGTATGCTTAGTAATTCCGGGTCTTGCTTGATACTTTGGGAAATTAGTGCATCCAGCAGATGGGGAAAACTGGGGGCTTCACTCTTTGCTTCCTGCACGGTGGCATGTTTACCCACCGCCGGTTCTACAGCCATTCCTACAGGGATGCTGGCGGCAATGCACAAGGCTAATAGCCATTTTTTCATCGGGTATTCCTTCTCTTAGTGGTGCTGCCCATCAACAAGCGCCATTTTTGCTCTGAGGTACACCACTCAATATCGATTAATCACGCGTACGAGAAACAATTGCCCCAACTATGTCGGCCCAGTCGCCACGAGGCAATTCGTGGCCAGTCCCCTCAAGTGTCAGCAATCGTGAATTTGGCAACTCAGCATGAAGTGCTGCTGCATGTTCGTATGGTAGAACTATGTCCTCTGTACCATGGATAATAAGAGCTGGATGCTGGATTTCCTGCAGCCGATTGCACCACTCTGCTGGGTCTTGAAGCTGTGCGTGGTTAAAAGCAGTGAGTAGGTTCGGTGTCCGGGCAAAATCCTCTTCGGCCATACTGCCAATCAGTGCAGGATCGAACTGGTGGGCGGACCCGCTTAAAAGTTTCCAGGCTCCTATCAGGTACTTAACCACAGTCTCGCGATCTGACCAGTCCAATGTGCCCGCCTGAGCGTGATATTCAAGAACAGAGGGAGAAATACCCGGCATACTCGGATCCGCTGCCGCGAGGCGCTCCGAGGCAATCATCGTGAGTGTTTGAACACGTGTTGGGTACTTAAGGGCGACGAGCTGCGCAAGTAAACCTCCGAGGGACATACCTACCAGATGAGCGGAACTCTTCTTATACCCGTTAAGTACACGTATTGCATCATCCGCGAGATCCTCTACCTTGTAGTTGATGTTGCCAGGCTCACAGCTGGTAGAAGCGCCGGTGTCTCTATGGTCGTAACGGATCACAAAAAGGCCTTGTTGCGCCAGCATAGTGCAAAACTCTTCAGGCCACCAGACGCCCGACGCCGTCGCCCCCATAATAAGAAGGACGGTTGGATCCGCAGGGTCACCGACAGATTCGGTGAATAAACTTATCCCTTCATACTCAATAAAAGACGATATCATTGTTACTTACCTTATAATTGTAAGACACCGCACATCAGGTTTCGAGTAAACCTTGACTTGTAGAAGTCCGGTTTCACTGCAATGTGTAAATGTGTCATTCATGATTGAGCATAATTAACAACATACCTAAGCTCAATCATCCCAGTACCCATCTGACATACTGATTTCAGAGATAGCGCGGGCTCTGTAACTCTACGAGGAAACAACTGCTTGCCCTTCCCCAACGTGACTGAACCGATCTGCACAATTAATTCATCCAGGAGTTTGGCATCATAAAACTGACCAGCTAAGTCACCACCACCAACGATCCAAATATTCTTAGGTCCAGCTACTGTCATCATTTGCGCATGTGCTTTTCGTACATCACCTCTAACAAAGCGAATATCAGCCCCATCAACGTTTGGTAATTCTCGAGAGGTAAACACCCATGTAGGTTGATGATAAGGCCAGGGGGAACCTGTTTCGGCTGCGACTTCTTTGGAGTGCTCAAGTATCCATCCATAAGTAGAGGACCCCATAGCTATAGCACCAATCTGCGAAATAAAATCCGGATAACTTGATTGATCTAAGTCTGCTAAAGGAAACAGCCAGTCTAAGGAGTCGTCTTCAGTTGCTAAAAATCCATCCAGACTAGTTGATGTATAATATTGTGTTTTCATTCAATAACCTCTTAAATCCAGACATTCCAAAACGATAAACTTCTGCAGCAGCCCCTCAAAGCCCTGATCCAGATATTCGTGCTGAAGCTGCGCCGCAGTCGACTGGCTGCCTTCTTTGCAGTTACTCCCTCACAGCGTCAACTTAATATTTCGATAGCGCTCGGTATCCAGCACAAAATAGTCTTCACCAAAGCCCCTAAATTGCAGCTTCTGATAAAACACAAGTGCAGCAGTGTTGCCTTCCCAGCAGGTTAGCCATAGCACGTTATCTGACAATTGCTGACAGTACTTAACGAGTGCAGAGCCAACTCCATGCCCTTGAAGCTGTGGTAATACGTACAAAGTGATTAGCTCGCCACTGCTTTGATTTAACAACGCGTAGCCAAGCAAACTATTTTCACGCTCAGCAATCACCAGTTGGTTCGTTTGTAACTCTTTCAATAGTGATTCTTTGCTAAAAGTGCTTCGGATATAACAGCTAAATGCGGTGGTAATGCCTTCCCTAGCATAGGTCGCAACCCACACCACCTGTGCCAGCAACGAAATGTTATCCAGATCGGCTACAGTAGCTGGCCGAATACCCATTTTAGCTTCGCTAGGTGCTGCTGGTTGCATCATCGATACCTGCTTCAGTATTGGTTAATGCCAGTTCACGCAGTACAGCAGCACTATGATCGTCGGCAGGAAAAAAACACTCTATCGCCAGTTCTGATAATGTAACGTCGGTCGATGTACCAAACACTGTGGTGGTGTTAATTAGCGATACTGATCCATGCCTGGTTTGCAGCTGCATTGGTACGGCCAGCTGCGCCAATTGCATAGTCACCGGCTCGATGGCTGGCCTAACATTTGTTGGTGGCGGATATTGGCTGAGCTCTTGCAGCAACTCGATAAGTTTGGCATCCGCAGTCTCTCGAATTTGTTGCTCTAACCGCATCAGGATATGCTCACGCCACTGGTTATAGTTGATAATGCGGGCAGCAAGCCCTCGCGGATGCAAGCTAAGGTGCAATACATTTACTGGCGGCTGTAGCAACCTCTGATCTATACCCTCAAGCAGTCTGGTTAAGGCATCATTTGCCGCATATAGCTGCCAGTAGCGATCCACTACCACTGCTGGAAACGGCTCACAGCCCGCAAGTATAAACTGCACAAACTGCTGCACGTGTTCGTGCCCAGGGGTATCTGGCCTGGCTTCACTGTAGACTGGGGCATACCCAGCTGCAGTGAGTAAAATATTCCGCTCTCTTAGCGGGATATCCAATTGCTCTGCCAGCCGTATTATCATGTCCCTGCTGGGTGCCGCCCGGCCGGATTCAATAAAACTCAGATGGCGCTGGGAAATTTCCGCTTCGATAGCCAAACCTAACTGGCTTAGACGGCGTTGTTGCCGCCATTGCCGTAGTAACTGACCAGCTGTTAAATTAGCTTGTTTCATGCGACATACTTTAGCCTATTCACAACTGGAAGCGATTACCTTACAGGTAATAATAGAGTGTCTATTAGATTGGATCTTCTTTTCTGGCCTCTGCTATCAACTCAACAACGTACGGCCGGTTTAACAAAGCTTCAAACTAAGCGGCTGTTTTCGGCCATCGGCGACAATACAACAACACAGAGCCGCCCCAATAATGAACGTCCAATTAAGCGACGTTTCGGCTTTAGCTACCTGGTTTGGCACCTGGTTCAGTGAGTGTACCTGTTGCTGCCGTAATCCAGCTAGACCAAGCATCAAAGGATGCCGCTATAAATACAGCTAAGGCTGGGTAAATCAACATAACTTTACCTAAATCTACGTACAAATGCTGCAATCACAAGTGCTGGAATCGCAGTTCCTGCAGCCATCTTTTCGCAGCGGAGACAACATTATCTGAGTCAGACATATTTTTTGAGAATAATAGAGGTTCATTAGTGCTGTAAAACATTAATAAGTTTCCCGAACGGATCTCGCACATAAATCCGTCGGACACCCCTAGGCTCACTTACTGGACGATATTCAATCTCAATATTTCCGCTCTTTACTCTTTGCAAGGCGACCTCCAGGTTATCTACTTCTATAGATAAATCAGGCACTGGCGTGCCAGAGCCTCCCTCTGAAGCCACGCTTACCTGAGTGGTCATTTCCTCGCCCGAGCTATAGGTTCTTATCCAACCATGATCCATCACGACTTTGAGCTCAAAGATATCTGCATAGAACTTCTCTGCTTCTGAAGGAATAGCTGCAGCAATATTAGAGACTATGCGTTTTACTATCATTCTCGCTCCAAACGGTTAGGTTCATTTAAGCTTAAAAGCAGCCAGAAAGCGGCCGAGAGCACCACAGCAATTGACGTTTTACTCCACACATAGGCGTTGTTGCCACCATTGCCGTAATAACTGACCAGCTGTTAAATTAGCTTGTCTCATGCGACATACTTTAGCCTATTCACTAATCGAAGCGATTACCTTGCAGGTAATAATTCTCCAACTTGTAGTAACTCGGAAAGTTAACGCCTCTTATTATCAGTAGCTTAGAACACCTAGACAGTTTCAGGCTCTGCTTCATGGTTAATTATTAGTACTGCTCAAATATAATCTGTAGACAAGATCTCTATCATTATCAATGATTGGCTGATAAGTGAACCACTTGACGCTGTCATTTTCAATCCGACCTTCAAGTTTAAGGGTATAGTAATTAATCACTGTGCCACCGAATGCATTTTCCCCGCGTACAGTTCCAAATATTTGGAAAGTACAATCACCAATAACTCTAGCCACCTCGTTACTAAATTCTGGATTCACAGCTAAGGCTTCTCTAACTCTATGCCTTGCCTGAAAAGGTGCAGAGTTGGTATTGCTACATGTTTTTTCTAATTTATTCTGTTGTTTAACTAATGCGGCCTGCTTCTCTTCGAGCAACCTTTCCTCTTTATTTGGTTCATAAACTTTTAGGAAGTAAACAGCAACTAAAGTAACTAGGGAAAATACAACTACCTTTTTTCTACTTTTTGCTCCTTGCGCTATTAATATTTCAGTAATATCAGTGACATTAACATCTACAAAGTCTGTAATCTCACTTTTTCTAGTCTCAAGTGACCTTTTTATCGTTGTATAATCATGGATTGCATCTGACTTTTGTTTTCGTGAGCATTTTAGCAGCTTAAAGACAGGATGTTGTGTGTCTATGTTATAGCAATATGTCGTAATGGATTCTTTATCAACTTCAGCTGTCAAATCATACACATCTGAAATACCCTCGATTCTAAGCACCGGAATTTCAACAACGTTATTAAATCCTGAACTAGAGACAAGCAGTGATCCCCTTTTTTTTGAGAAGAAAGCGAAGATACTGGCATCAAAAACTGTCAACTCAATTGCATCAGGATCATATTTATTATTAATAATCTGGTTTTTTATGTTTGCAGCATTTTTCCCGCCCATTATGACCAAAATCACGAGCATAACTAAAACAATCAGCAGCATCCAAAGCAAAATAACAGTCCTTTAGAGTTAATTTTACATATTAACTTACACCATTTTCAAAAAGCGCACCAACATTTTTCCACTTGCAAACTATCCAAATACAGTTCAATTCTTAAACGCAATGTCTGCTTTTGGCACAGACTGTGTAAAAACTCGTTTTTTGCTGAATCTCAGTATTATCCTCAGCCTGTGATGTAAGAATCTCTCTGAAGTTGACCATCTCCACTCTGATTTGTATCCAGGCAGTGCTGGAGCTTTTAAAGCCGGGTATTCAGTGCTTTTGAGTGGTTATCAGGGAGCTAAAGCGACTATAGCCGCTAGCCGTAATGCTCTCGCAGCTTACTGGCTAATCCTTCAGTACCCCAGATTGATATCATCCGCTTCAGGTTATAGGCCAGTACATGTAGACTGATTTCGGTGCTGACGTTTTTAAATCGTCGCATCAGGAAGTGAGTCGCACCCATCCACATTTTAATCGTTCCGAACGGATGCTCTACCGTTTGCTTTCGGATAACTGCTGTTTGTGGTGATGCATCAAGCCTGGACTGCATGTCTTCCATTTCACCTTCATGAACCCAGCGCCGGATACGTCTGGGATCACGTTTTGATGTGGTGCATTTTGCTCGTTGGCTGCAATCACGACATGCGATACAGTTAAAGTACATTTGTAGCTCTAAACCATCCTCAACTACCGTAAATCTATTCTGAAGCTCGCTGCCAACTGGGCAAATATAGACATCCTTTTCTCGGTCATACTTGAACAATGAGCGGTTAAAAAGACCTTTGCGGTCAGCGCCTGAAGTATCGCCCTTTGGTACTAAGGCTATGGCTCCTAAGTCCTGAGCTTCTTTAATATCACTCCGGCTGTAATAGCCTTTGTCAGCCAGTACCGTAATGTCGGCTTTGCCAACAGCATCTTGTGCTAATTTCGTCACCGCCGTTAGTTGTCCACGATCAGGTGTATTTGTCACATCATGGGCAACAATCAGGTGATGCTTAGCATCCACGGCGGTCTGAACGTTATAGCTAACCTGACGGTTAACATTGTTTATCTTCATCAACCGCGAATCTGGATCTGTTAGTGACAACTGTTTATCAGGGTGCTGTTCAACTTCCTGCTGGACTTGCTTTAGCTCTTCTAAACGCTTTTGTAGCCATGCCAGTTTAGTCGCTGTTAAATCTGCTTTTGCCTCAAGCTCTGCGCTCTTGTCGGCGTCATCGAGCTTATTCAAATACAAGCTTATGCTTTGCTCGACTCTTTCGATATGGCCTTTAACTTTGTTGGGGGTATAGTTATTAGATTTGCTGTTTACTGCTTTGAACTTGCTGCCGTCGATGGCAACAATCACATCCGTGAACATTTGCATCTGCCGACACAGGTCAATAAAGGCACGGCAGGCATTCTTGATACCTTTGCTGTTGTTTTTCCTGAAGTCTGCGATGGTTTTAAAGTCAGGTGTTAACCGCTCAAGTAACCACATCAGCTCAACGTTTCGATGGGTTTCTTTTTCTAACCTGCGGGAAGATTGGATGCGGTTGAGGTATCCATAAATGTACAGTTTCAGCATGGTAGCTGGATGATATCCGGGACGCCCTGTCTGCTTAGCGCTGACTCTCTCAAAACCAAGAGAATCAAGTTGCAGCCCATCAACAAAGATATCAACCACTCGAACAGGGTTATCTTCAGTAACGAAGTCATCCAGCGCTTCAGGGAGTAAGGTTACTTGATGTCTGCCTTGGCCTTTAATATGGTGGGTCATATCAGCACACTTTGTTTTAACTCGTATGCTATTAATTTTAGTAAAGTGGCAGCTAATCGCCTGACTTTATCAAGAATGATTGATCATATAAATCTGTTGCTTAGACCAAAAGGTGATCAGCAGTTTTCACACAGCCTGGGCACTAAGCGGCCTAACAAGCTAGTTGAGAACCACCTTAGCCAACATGCTGATACAGCAATATCGACGAACCACCTTCAGTCAGCCACTCAATACCAAATTTACCAGCATTGATCACTAAGCGTCCTTCCCTATTTGGTCGGATGCGTTGTTGCTTCCTCTGTGCTACTAGACTATCCAGCATGTCGAGGATGGCGGTTTTCAGGCCGCTTTGTTTTAGCAGAAAATTAGCTTGCTCGCTGAAGTGCCAGGCGGTTGCTGTGAGTATGGTGGATTCGGCTTCGGCGACAAAGGTTAGTGAACCTTCCAGCTGTTGCAGTTGTGGGTAGTTGTGTCGCAGGGCTTCCAAGCTCTGCTGTTCAAGCAGGATAACATCATGCTCCATACGTTCTCTCCTCTTGCTTCCTTATTCAGTGTAGTCATATACGCTGCTGGCAACAGCTCTGAACAGTTTTCATTTCTATATTTCTAATTGACGTAAAGGTTTCTGCCGCTTTGCACTGACAAATTAGCACAACATGAATATACTGTATATATAAACAGTATTGAGGTAGCTATGTCTGCGATGTATCTGGCTAAGGCCACTCTGGGAATTCGACTTGCCATCCCGCTTTTTTTGAACAAGGTTCCTGCTGGCTTCCCATCCCCGGCACAGGATTATGTTGAGCAAACGCTGGATTTGAATGAGCTATGCATTCAGCACCCTGCTGCCACTTTCTTTGTGCGCGTATCCGGGGATTCGATGATTGAGGCCGGTATTTTACATAACGATGTGTTGGTGGTAGATCGCTCTGTTCAGGCTGAACATGGTGATGTAGTAGTAGCGTCAATGCAGGGGGAGTTCACAGTCAAAGAGCTGTGCACAAAGCCAAGTCTGATGCTGCTACCACGTAACCGAAAGTACAGGCCTATTCGAATATCAGATGGTGCCGATCTGGCTATTTTCGGGGTCGTGACTAACGTTGTACGGCAAATGAGGCGTAAATGAGTCCCGCCCCCCTGTTTGCGCTAGTTGATTGCAATAACTTCTATGCCAGCTGCGAGAAACTGTTTCGGCCTGATTTAGCCGAGCGTCCGGTGGTGGTGCTATCGAATAACGATGGCTGCGTGGTGGCGCGCTCCAAGGAGGCAAAATCGCTTGGTATTAAAATGGGGGTGCCAGTATTTCAGATCCGTGATCTGATTGAGCAGCATCGGGTGGTAGTATTTTCTTCGAACTACGCCCTTTATGCCGATATGTCTGCTCGTGTAATGACAACCTTAGAGGCCTTAGCCCCGAGAGTTGAGGTTTACTCCATCGATGAATCGTTTCTAGATCTGTCCGGCATGGCGCAGCTTGTCGATCTCACTGACTACGGAACGCATATTAGGCAGCAGATCCTGTCATGGATCGGTTTGAGCGTATGTGTTGGCATTGCTCCTACCAAGACGCTGGCCAAGCTGGCAAATCATGCAGCCAAAACGTGGCCAGCCACAAAAGGTGTCGTGGACTTAAGCAATAAATCCCGCCAGCGTAAATTGATGGCTTTATTACCGGTCAATGAAGTATGGGGGGTTGGCCGTAAAATCACCGAGCGGTTGGCAGCTCTTGGAATTAAAACCGCCTTGCAACTGGCCGATGCCGATCCCAAATACATTCGAAAGCACTTTTCGGTAGTACTGGAGCGCACCTTACTTGAGCTTAATGGTACATCCTGCCTTGATTTAGAAACTGTCACTGAACCTAAGAAACAGATAATCAGCTCGCGGTCTTTTGGTGAACGTATTGTGAGCTATGATGAGATGCATCAAGCGATTTGTGAGTATGTCTGCCGGGCCTGTGAAAAGCTTCGCTTGGAAAAGCAAGAAGCCAAGCTGCTATCGGTGTTTATCCGCACCAGTCCATTTCACCCCAAAGAGCCCTACTACGGCAATCAGCGCAGCGCCTCGTTGGTTTTACCGAGCCAGGATAGCCGAGACTTTATTGAGCTTGCCGGTATCTTACTCAAGCAGATATGGAAAGATGGTTATCGCTATGCCAAGGCTGGTGTCATGCTAACCGACTTTTACCCAAGTGGGATTTACCAACCCAGCCTTTTTGATGATGTAACTCCAAAACCGGGCAGCAAAGCTTTAATGCAAGTACTGGATACCATTAACCACAGTGGTAAAGGCAAGCTTTGGTTTGCCGGACAAGGCATGCAGCAACGTTGGCTGATGAAACGCGAGAAGCTTTCCCCTTCGTACACCACCCGCTGGAGTGATTTACCGATAGCCAAGTGAACGGATAGTAGGATAATCGAGGCTAGCTTGGTAAAAGTACGCTATCCATCAACTCGCCGTAGAATCCCATCAGTTCACTATAGGTTCGAAAGCTGATATTGAGCACCAGATTTTCAGTATTCGTTGTATCAATGATCGACAATGATAAACCGGCTTTGCCAGTCTCAACGTTCAATAGACTGATAAGGCTTCGTCCTTTTTTGGTCCAAGAGTTTAGCTCTGAGATAAAGCACTTCTTATCAACTCGCCGTGTATTCATAAGCACCATCCACTGTAAATATTACGTTTAAATGAAGTGTATATTTGAGTGCGGAAGATGCAAGCTAAAACTCAGCGAAAGCATAAGCTTGTACCTGAGTTCCGAGTACTTTTACCTTTCAATACAGCCATTGGCGATGAAAATGTCAAAGCTTGTGGTATATTCAAGTCTCACAGTTACAGACCAAGAATTCACGATATGAGCCTAATGATCACTCGGTTCTCAGCAGCAATCCTCGCACTACTCGTAGTCTTCAATTTAGGTGCTGCCCCGCAAACATTTGACCGAGCAAAGACTGAAGCTCGACAGTTTATTTACCACGATAGAACTACCGAAGGCACCTTTTATTGTGGTTGCGAGTGGACTTGGACTGGCCGTTCTGGTGGTAGGATAGATCTAGCTTCTTGTGGTTATCAGGTTAGAGCACAACAGATCAGAGCTGAGCGAATTGAATGGGAACATATCGTTCCAGCTTCAAATTTCGGTAGAGCAAGGCAATGCTGGCAGGATGGAGGACGAAGAAACTGTAATGCCAACGATCCGGTTTTCAATGCCATGGAGGCGGATCTACATAACCTGACTCCATCAGTTGGAGAAGTGAACGCCGATAGATCGAATTATGATTTCGGCGTCTTACCAGCTACAGAGCCACAACATGGTACATGCCCCGTTAAAGTGGATTTCAGAAGCCGGACCGTAGAGCCTCGAAATGAAATCAAAGGGAAAATCGCTCGGATCTACTTCTACATGTTCGACCGCTATGACTTGCCGATGTCGCGCCAGCAACAGCAGCTTTTAATGGCATGGGATCGCCAATACCCAGCATCTGAGTGGGAACGAGAGCGTGACCGCAGAATAGCAACACGAATGGGACATTCGAACCCTTTTGTCACTGGTGAACGTACATGGGAACTGAACCACAAGAATGCCGCTGAAGGGATCGTCAGTAAACTACCAGAGCATCGAGTAAACCCGCCACAAGAAAAGGCTCAGCCTATCCGTGGCAATAAGAATAGTAAAATATACCACCTCCCTGAAGGTTGTCCAGGCTACCAACAGCTTAGTGAGCGGAACACTGTAGAATTTAAAACGGAGGCCGAAGCTGAAGCTGCTGGATACCGAAAAGCGCGTAACTGTCGGGGTGTATAAGATCATCGAATAAGCAAAAGCTATACGCATCATTAGCTGATTGCCCAGCAGATAATTAAGCTAAGTGCGTCCAACCCAAAGATGTCTGGAAAAATACAGGCTAAAAATATGGAGCAGTTAATTTAATAAACTTCTTCTATATCGACCAGCAATTTAGCAAACATATTCTCAGACTTAAAACCTTTCCACTGTGACGGCTTTCCATAACTATTTGATGGACTACCGTAAAAGCCTAAGCCTCCAGAGCACCTTAAAATGACTAGATCATCTTCAGCACGAGTGAATGCAACATAAGTATTGCACAATTCTTCATTGTAGGAAGCAAGCCTTGAAAAGCTGAAAAGTGGGTCTACTACATAACATAACTGCGCTTCAAGGCCTTTCGAACCATGGTATGTTAATACTTTAATTAATTCTTTAATCCCTGTTTTAATACCCCTATTATTTAAGTAAGTATCAATCAATTCGACTTGAACCTTGTACCTACAGAGGATCAACACGGAAACTGATTTGGAAACACAGGCACGAACCTTGATATCACGAGCAATCCATTGGGCGACTTGCTCGATGTCATCGCATATTTTTACAAGTGGCTTTATTCCATCCGACCTTACATAGAAGGATTTAAGGTAATTTCTGTTTATTTTGGTTCTAATCTGATTACACAGCGACACTATCTCGCCTGTTGTGCGGTGATTCGTCATCAGGTAGAACTTTCTCCCTTCGGGAAAAACCTCTAGAAATTTTCTCAGAGTTACATCGGAAGCGCCCCTAAACTTGTACATCGACTGAGCGGGATCTCCTACACAAAAAAATTCTTGTCCTTCTTTGTATAAAGCTTCAATGATCCCCCACTGTGCCGGGTTAGTATCCTGAACTTCATCCAGAATGAGGTGTTTGTATTTGCTGACGACTGACTTTGCAAAACGTTTTTTAGTAAGTTTCTGGTTGAAAGCAGTAAATAGATCGTTGAAATCTCTAAGGCCATTCTTAGCTTTATACTCCCCTAGCTGTTGATGCACTTTGAGCACAACTTCTAGGAGTTTTTCAAATTCCGGCATGAGTTTTCGCAGGCTACGTTGAACATCAGGAATTGGAAAGCTAGCTGCGTGACTAAAAACTGTTTGAAGCCGCCTAGCAACGTCCTCAGGTTCTCTATCTTTGATTAGTTTTCGTCTTTTCGATACCAGTTTTGTTAGCTGTTCTAAATAAGCTTCATCACCCAAAATAGCAGAGGACTTGCCATCGTCATTTTCAATAACTGAACGAGACCAGCTACTAAACGTACCGACAAACATGGATTCATCATATAACTCTTGCTCTTTTAAGCGGTCTTTAAAAACAATTGCAGCATCGTTGGTGTATGCTAAAACACAGATTTCTGATGCGTGGACGCCTTTTGCTAGTAACGCGCCTACACGTGACACTATTAACCGAGTTTTACCTGAGCCCGGACCACCCTCGACATAGATAGCCCTTTTTTTCGATTTGAGTATGCTTTCTACAGAATCATCCCTTGTTCTTCTCTTTTTTATTAGAGGCAAAATGCCAGCACGTGCATCGAGAATTGCCTGAGATCGATTTACCCGTTTGGTGTCTTCTAGAGGCTCAGCGAGGTCAACAGCCTCTTCAGAGCGGTTTCCCTCTATCCTGATTTTTTTGGGCTTAGTTAGATTAAAAACAATATCCCTAAATTTTGTCAGTTTTTCACGAATAGCCTGTCTAAGAACGATTTGATTAAATGTTACTGTTGCCGATGGAATGAAAAACTCACCTAGCTCTTCAATGACAAGCCTTGTCCTATAAATCGTTTTTGAGAGTATGAGTTTTTTCAATCGTTCTTCATTTAGTGGATACAGAGCTTTCGGCAGAATAAATTTTAATTCTTCAAGCTTCGATACAATGTTTTCCATCTCTGCAAATCTGGGAGCTGCATCTGTTTTATTAAAAAACATCCGTGACTCCACCCGAAATGAACTGGCCTGATTAGGGAACCATTCTTTTATCCCCTCGAGTTTGGATGCGACTTCGGAAAAACAAATAGGAAGATGTTTGAACACGTCTTCAATAAATTTCTTATTCTCTTTTAGAACTTTGTCATACCCAATTAGATGATGATAGCCGCGACTACCAACGTAGGTTGTTTCAACTGCGTGTTTGCGGTTTTGAGGAATGCATGAACCTGACGTAACTTTGTTATTTGTTGTAGATAGAAACCCAAACAGCTGCGACACGCCATACATGATATACCCGGTATCAATTCGGCCTATAGTGGCGGTATTCATTAACTGCTTGAAGCGTGTATTACTTAGAACGGATTTAAGGTGGGAAAACGCAATCTCTATCTGTTTTTCGCTTAGGCGGGTAGGAATAAACTCAATTTCGAAATTGTAACGTATCTTTCTGCCTACATTCCTATAGTGATCAGCTTCTGCGTAATAAATTTTGATGTTCCGGTAACTATCGTTATCCAGAACCATCTCAAAACCTTTGTTAAAAAAGGGCTTAAGATCTGACTTTTTAAATCCCTCATTTCTCTCACCAGGATCACAACTCGTGACGCGCAAGCGTGCTTGGCGAGCAGCAGTACGCACATTGAGCATACCGTTCTCAACATCTAGTAATCTTTCAAAATCTTTTACAGTGAGTGATAACTCAATCTGAATATGGTCTATATCAACCGTATTTACCGAAACATCGTTTAAAGCTTTTACTAAAAGCTTCTGCTGATACCGCAAGATTTCAGGGTTGGTTAAGACCTTCAAGATTTTATCGAGATTATAGGTATAACGAAATTTCAGTGGGTTTGTCAGTGCCCCGATCGAGCAGTTATGTGCATATTGCACATGAGGATAATGAGTCAAATCAAAAATATTACTCGGGACTACATTTTCAAAAAATGCATGCCGCACAGAATCGCTCGAATTGGGCAAGGATCACTCCCTAGCTGATGAGGAACAGTAATTCTATGAAATATAGCACTAAATAATTTTCTTCTGACATTTAAGCGAACTTTCCCGTGCAAAAAGTTGCGAACTCGCAACTTCTCAGATTTACTTAAAATGGCAATCAAACGGAGAAATGCAGGTATGGCGATTAGACGAAAACAAATTAAAAAAGTATCCCCCACTCATTCAGTTGATGATTACTCTATTTTACTGAACGAAGGACTAAAGAACATAGAAGACTTGCTGGAACAGAACACATCCATTGTTTCCGAGGACGATGCAAAAAAGCTAAGGGATATTGCAATCAGCTCTGAAAAAAAACAAAAGTTGACGCTCCTTCTCATCAATGAATCAAAAGCCTACAAACTATTAGGTTATAAATCTTTCGGTACATTCGTTGAGGAAAACTTAAACATAGGAAAAACCAACGCCTCAAAAATGGTTAGTGCTGCAAGAATTGCAAAAAAATACTTCGGTGTTGAATACATAAACTTGCTTACTACTGATAGTCTTTTACCGTTATTGAAACTGTCAGAGCAAGAAATTCTCGACGTTGTAGAGCATCTTAAAGACGTGAACAAAACAGATACATTAAAAAAGAAACATGTTACAAAACAATCGGTCGAAGCTGCTATCAATTCCATTAAAGATCTTGAAGGATCAGAAAGCCAAAAAGCAGAAAAAAAAGCCAGTAATCAATTCAAATTTACAGCGACATTCCACACTGAAGAACAAAAGCGAGCTGAGAAGCTAAAAAAATTCATCGATGCTTATGCAAGCCAGACGACAAAATCCAGTAATAAAGCTTTAACTTTGGCATTAATTTCAGTTTTACCTGAGCAAGTTTTAATAAGTGCGAATACACTTATATCTGAGATAATATATGAAAGAATCAGTGACGATGTAGACGATTTGATCAAAGTCATCAAGGAGACCGTGTCATAAACAGCCATAGAACCCCCTAAAAACTAGTGCTACCATGGTAGCGCTAGTCCCTTTCTTACCTTTCAAAACAATCACTTAAACACTAACGCCGGAGGTGCTTTATGAGCACAGCGTCCCCGTATGCGTTGTATTTGAGTCGTTTGTCATCCAGCAGTCAGCAATCTATCCGCTCGCAGCTCAGGAGCATTGCACGGATCATGCAATGGCCCTTGGATGATCACGACCATTTTCACCGCATCAATTACGAAGAAGCTATCAAAGTCAGGGCCATGTTGGCTCATGAAGGGTGGTCAGCTCGTTCGATCAATCGCGCTATGGTCGCCGTTAAAGGCATCGTCAAAGTCGCTGTGATGATGGGTAAAGCCGACCAAATTCAGTCCCTGCAACTGCAAACCATCAGCCGCATGAAGCATGGTGAGCATCAGGGCACCTGTTTAACGACAACTCAGGTCGAGGCCTTATTCAAGCATTTAACCCGCTGTAAACGCGCTCACTGTTACCGTAATACCGCCATTTTTGCTGTTCTACTCGGCACTGGTCTTCGCCGCAGCGAGCTATGCAAACTTGAGATAGCCGATTACCGCATGGCCGAGCGCCGGTTGTTGGTACGCTCCGGCAAAGGCAACAAAAGCCGGGAGCTATTCTTACCGGAATGGGCCGTGTTGCATCTGAAGAGCTGGCTGGATATTCGCCAAAGAAAAGATGGCCTGATGTTTTGCCGGGTTATGGCATCCGGGAAATTCGATATCAGCCGAGGATTAAGCAGTAGCACCATCTATCGATTGGTTCAGGATACCTTTGAGGGGTTGGGCATTAGTGGGGTTACGCCTCATGACTTGCGACGAACCTTTATCACGAGGCTGCTGGAGCAAAAAGTAGACATCAATACCGTGCGCCAAATGGCAGGCCATGCCGAGATAAGCACAACCACCATCTACGACAAGCGAGACCACCAGTTTATGCGCCAGGCTGCTGATGCATTGAACTACACCCCAAAAGGAAACAGCTCATGAGACGAAAAAGCCCCAGTAATGCGGCCAATTGCTGTTATCTAGCCGCTAAATATGCCCGATTATTCATTCAAAGCTTTCCAACTGAAGATGAAGATATCCTGATGAGTTCCTATGAAATGGCCATCATCATAGGAAAGACGATTAAGGGCGCGAACAAGCTCAGCCTAGAGCAATGCATGCATCATCTAGAGCTAAGCGATGCCTACCCGGAGCACACGGCCCGATTGCAGCAAAGCCTTAAGAACATCTGTGGCCTGTTCAAGGTGCCGCTTGAGTTTATGCCGGTGCTTGAATTTGTGGTGGTCATCAATGCCAACCCAGGCTTGCATTTGCTGTTCTACCACTTGTATTTGCGAGATACAGAGCGGGAATTGGTCTGGTTCTTTGCCGAGGAAACCGGTTTAGAGCCACAAGCTATCGACCAAACGGTACAGTCGCTGTTACAGCAAGGCTTATTTGAGAGCCTCCCCACAGCTTCTGGCCTGAATGAAGTCAAAATCAATCAGGCTATCATTCATATTCTGACCACTCAGCTCATCAGCACCAAAGAAGATTTGTTACAGCCTCTACTGCAAAAAAGCCCGGACCCTGAACTGACGTTAGCCGACTTTTCTTATGTGCAAATTGACTTACTAACCGGATACTTGGAGGCGGCGATTAAAAAGCAGCGCCATGGTGTCAATATCCTGCTGCACGGTCAGCCCGGCGCTGGGAAAACCGAGTTAGCACGTGCCTTGGCTCAGTCACTGGGTATATCGCTATTTGATATCAGTGTGCAGCAAATAAGGGGGAACAGGCACTCGGCCTCGGATGAAAGCCGAAACATTAACCTGCACAGGTTTCAGCATTTGCGCCTTACGCAAAACCTGTTGGATGGCTCCAAGCAGGCTATCTTGCTGGTGGATGAATGCGAGAGCATCTTTTATATGGATGATATCACTTACACCAAGGATAGCCTGCACCGGCTACTGGAAACCAACCCGGTGCCTTGCATATGGATCACCAACCACGTTCCGTTGCTGGAAGCGAGTTACCTTCGGCGCTTTAAGCTGGTGCAAGAAATCGTGGCACCGGATAAGCCAACCTTACTCAACATCACCAAAAAGGCCTACCAAGGGCTTACTGTTAGCACCGAGTTTAGAAAACGTTTGGTTGAAACACCCAATATAACGCCTGCCATTATTGCCAATGCTGGCGAGGTGGCACGGACCATTGGTTTAAAGCGCCGGGAGGCTGAAGGCGTGATTGAGGATGTCATTGAAAACACCTTGGTCGCCACCGATGAATGGGAATCTCCGATGAACTACCAAGAAGAGATGCCATTTGATGTCGAGTTTTTAAACATTCGCCAATCGCCTACGGTGCTGAAGGATATTCAGTACGCCATCCGGCATAAGCAGCCGGTCCGGGTATTGTTGTGCGGACCACCAGGCACCGGGAAAACGGCATTTGCGCATGCACTGGCGAAGCAATACGAACTAGAGCTGGATCGCATTAAATGCTCGGACGTTTTAAGTAAGTACGTGGGTGACAGCGAGCAAAATGTTCGCAAGCTGTTTTATTCCGCCCACAAGGCCAAACGCATGCTGTTACTGGATGAGGTGGATAGCCTGTTGACTAGCCGGGACAGGCTCACGGCACAACATCAGCTCCAGCTTGTCAACGAGCTGCTGGCGCAGCTGGAGTGCTTCACGCAGCCACTGTTTGCAGCAACGAACTATGCTGCGCTGCTCGATACTGCTGTGCTTCGTAGATTCGATTTTAAGCTTGATTGCGACTATCTGAATACAGAGCAAGTCTTCAAGCTCTATAAGCGCTCTCTGAGCGTCCAGGCGCTTACAAATGCAGAGTCAAAAGCTCTGTCTGTACTTAAGTGTCTGACTCCCGGTGACTTTGCGATTTTAGCTCGAAAGATGCGCTTTTTGCCAAAGCATGATCATCGCGCTTCAGCCGTGTCGTTACTGACTGAAGAAAACCAACGGAAACAACCCACACCCACCATAGGCTTTGTTCACTGAGAGCCCTCAGTTAAGCCGCTATACATCAACAAAGAGGACATACCCATGACCAATGTATTGAGTTCACTCAAGGTGATCGCTCGCCCAAAAATCGAGCCCAAACCACCTATCCTTGCCAAACGTTTACGCTTAATTGAAAAGCTGGACGAACAACTGGCCATGGTGCAAGCCATGTTGGATGGTCAGCCTTACGAGGCTTACAAAGATAAAACCATTACAGATCCGGAAACCGGCGAGCGCAAAACGGTCCGTAAACGCAAAACCGTGCGAGCCTGGTACTTTGATGACAAGGACCACTACTACTTTGAAATCAAGGTCGGAGTAAAAACGTTAGAGCTTGATAAAGGCAAGGCCGCTATCGATGTCGGTAAATCGGAAGACTTACCCGCCGTGATTGAAACAGTAATCAAGGCAGTCGAAGCAGGTGAGCTCGATACTCAGATCCTGCAATTGTCACCGGCTAAACCTCCGAAACAAGCCAAACAGGCAAAAGCCACTGACAAGAAATAACCCAATGTGGCCGGCACACCACCGGCCAAGTATTTCAGCAATCCTTTTGAAGGTTTTGACGGTGAGTTATAGGAGGTAAGCCATGGCCACCCTACGTGAAATAGAAGTGAAGTACCGTTTTAAAGAAGTCGACTGCGACATTACCGGCATGCCGGTTCATCAACCAGCAACCATAGCCAGCCTGTTTGACTACTTAAAGCATGAAACCAAAGAAGTGTTTATTGTCGTTAACCTAACCAAACAGCATGACATTAATTGCTTTGAGGTAGTGGCAACCGGCAGTGTCGATGCCGTTAGCCTGCGTCCGGTTGAGGTGCTAAGAACAGCCGTGATATTAAACCTGAAAGTGGTCATGCTTATCCATAACCACCCATCAGGTAAAACAGAGCCAAGCCAGGCTGATATCAACATTACTCGGCGCATTTTTGAGGTCGCCAAGATGTTCGATATCACGGTACTGGATCATATCATCATTGGCCTAAACCAATACACCAGCTTGCAAGAAACCCATCCGCACATTTTTCAATAATTTGTAGCTATACCCCAAGGAGACATCACTATGCGTATTCATTACGAGGACCTTGCTTTGCCTGTATCTCAGAAACTGGCTGAGCAGCTTTGCGAATTCGTGCAAAAACACGGCCAGCCTGAAACCTGCAACAGCATCACCCTGAACTTTCGTGATCCCAAATACAGCGCCGAGGCCGGAGGCTTTCGTCCGGTCGAAATCAGGCTGGAGCAACAAGGAGACAATGTGTGGTCCATTTGCTACATCACCGAGTTCACCTATGTTGGCTTAGGCCCATTTGCAGAACTCGAAAAATCAGTAGATTTCGATTTCCAGGCTGGTATGTATCAAGACCTGCACGGTTACCACCCGATTGAAATAGCCAGATCCCTATATCCGATTTGGGAAGATAACTTCTTAACCTACTGGTTGGGTATGGGAGTCTATGAGGTGGAGGTGTCTTAGTGAATAGCCGACATTTCAAATCCCGACTAGAGTGACAAGTGAATATAAATTCGATAACGTAAGTAACACTAAACACTCTGTGAACTTTCACCGGTATCTACTCATGAATGATGTATTAATACCTTACGCGAAGCTGATTGAGGGTGGTCGTTTAGTAACAGTGGATGAGGTTGAATCAGGATTAGCGTGTAACTGTATTTGCGATTGTTGTGGCGCAACAATGGTTGCACGTAAAGGTGAGTCCAAAGTACATCACTTTGGTCATGCCCCCAAGTCTACAAATGACGAAAAGCCATGCACTTTTAATTTCAAACGTGGCTGTTTCTGGCTAATTAAGCAAATCCTTGAAGAAAATATAGGAGCTTCAATCGAACTGCCAGACTATGACCTTACGCTAAAAAATAATCTAGCAAGGCACCAAAAGATCTATCAGGTAACAAAAGCATCAGCGCCAAACTATGATCAACTGATTTCCTTTGAGTTGTCTGCACATAACGATACGGCAATTGCGATGCTGAAGGTTGGAAAACATAAATTAAGGTTAGTATTTGGATTTCCTTATCTCATGAAGTCGCCCTGTACAACTGGTGATAACTGCGCTGAAGTATTTGTCAGTCTTGCGAATGTATTCGAAGCATACACCAAAGAGCGCAAGCCATTTATTCAGATTATAAAATCACACATCTTTTCTGCACAGTACAAAGAGTGGTTGTTTCACCCCAGGCAATTGAAGTACGTTTCTATGTTTGATGCCATTTGTGACGAGATAACTTCGGAACTTAAAAGGCAAAACCCTATTCAATTTCAGCCAAAAAAAAAGCGAATGCACCAGCCTTCTTCACCACCATTTCAATATCAGGTCGTAAAACCAAAAAAAGAGGTTAGTGGTGAGGCGCAAGATATCATCAAGTATAATGCTAGGTTAGATGAGATGATCAATGCCGCAGCCACACTTTATTCAGTTCTGAAGCAATCAAAAGCAAAACACTGCGACAGCTGTCAATTTCTTTATATGGTAACTAATTCAACTTGCCCTACATGTGGCCATCATATTGCAGCTGTGATACACCTAGACGACGAATATTTTAAAAATCTAGCGCAGAAGTACGTTTCAGTCGGCTATGTCGATTTATCACTAAAAAATCATCACGCCTGCTCCAAAAAGATTCTATAACAAAGATATTGGTACTGCCTAGCGCAAAGCTTTCAGACAATTATTTCACTGGGGAATAATTGTCTGAGTGCACCTTGTTAGAACAAATTTGCAGAGATGTCCTTATGAATGAATTGGCTGTCTCTCGATCCATCCGTTTCATAGATGCTACAGAAATTGCTTGCGAGCAAGCTATAACAAATTTGTCTCCCTCACTTAATTTTCTATCAATGGCTTCAAATCGTGATAAATAAAAATCATAGCGCATTAGAACTTCTACTTCAGGGTTTGAAATCTCCGGCGCTTTTTGCTCTTTCTTACAAACCAAGATAGCGTCAAGGTTTATTGGTTGTTTAGCTGCACTCTTAGGGCTTGCTACTGACATTTCTGCCTTTACAGGGTGCGCAGCTACAATATCAAAACCAGCCATAGTAACGGAATTATATATTGCCATCCAGCCGTCAATAGTTGAGTGATGGTAGCTAAAACACAAAAGGCCGCCATCCTTTAAAACACGATTGCATTCTTTGAAAATACTGGAAATTTTTCTCGTAAAACTCTCATTATCACGATCTTGTACTTCGTTTTCATGGGAAGAGTCTTTTCTATTTAGGTAGGCATATTCGCTGCCAAGTGCATTTGATAACCATGCGTAAAAGAAGTCACTCAATTCGCTATAATGAACAAAGTCAAAATAGGGTGGGTCAGTCACAACAGCGTCAACAGATGCATCGGGAACTGGGAGTGATGAGCTGTCGCCATTCAATATTAGCGCGCCTTGAGAAGCAACACTAAAATCCTCCCATGTATGGGTCACCTTAACTGACAATGGCTCACTACAAACAACTTTCTTTGATGAACGCCTAGAGCCATTGTTTTCAATCTGTATTTCAAATGGCTCATCAAGGTATGTCTTTGCTTTGATCAAACGACTTCGAAATAAACTGGAAAATGTACCACTACTTTTCCCAGGAATACCCCACACACTGTTTTCTAATGGCGTTCGTTCTGGTTTCAAAATATGATTTGAAAACATGTGACGAACAGCACCAGTTCCTTCGCCTTTGAAGCTGCAAAAAAGGTTATTGAATTCTAGCGTCCCGCTGAACAAGCATACAAAGTGGTCACGGATGGCTTTGTCTTGCACCTTTAATATTCTTTTCAGTAGCAATCCAAGACATAGCAATTGACGATCATTGAAAAAGTCACGCCAATAATTGTAGTTGTATCCTAGAGCCTGACCGGTATTGTAGCCGGGCCTAACATGCATGGTTGGCAATGGAAGCTCACTTTCAACGGAATCAAGTCTTTTCTTTGCATCAACTAAAATATCTCGGTCATATTTCGTTGGCTTGATGTAGACCTTCTCGCCCATTTCGTTAAGAGCCATAACGGCATATAGCTTGTGTTTTGGTGGATGTTTGGCACCGGAAATTAAGTCTTTTATTTTGTATACATTTCCTATTTTATTCACTACCTTAGCGCCATTTGCTGGTCCATTTTGTGGGTTGAAGTAATGTGAGCAAAATGGACATTCAATTTCGGTTGCGTTGTACTTTCCAACGAATACTGATTCGCAAGAAGGACACCATATCTGCGAATCAGGTTTCTTTTTTGGGTATGCATTCTTACTAAACACGTAGCTTGAAAATAGGGGTACTTCTTCACCATCTGGTGTGGTTGCTACTTTAACCCAAAAATAGTAAAGGGCTGGTGTAGGCTTTGAAGCACCAGGTACCATAGTTGTGTAGTAAGACAAAATTTCGTCTTTAACATCGCACTCAATCGCTTTGTATTCAGCTTGAAGAGAATTCAGGTTTATTCTGGTTAGAGCTTGGGTAACTAGAAAAGTACTGACTGGGTTTACATCACAACCAATAACTTTCGCGCCAAGTTTTGCCGCTTCGCCTAGGGTCGTTCCTGAACCCATAAATGGATCAAGCACGATCTTCCCAGAATGACTCTGGAATTCGTGAAAGCCTTTCCATTCATTTTCAGTCAATGCTCCGGAAACGATTGAGCGGAAAACAGTCCCTAAGCGCTTAGCCCACCATTTGTGGATATGATATATCGGTCTGTTTATTTCTTTCCTGTAGCTTTCTACTTCAGCAATAAGATCTATTGCTTCGAAAGGAAAATCACGCTCAATCGCCCTCATTCTAATTCTTCGCCTTTAAGTGTCACTCGCGGCCCCTTGTCAGACAAAACTCGGTAAGCTGTAAACCTATGCTCTAAACCTGAGTTGGGATTTTGTATTTTATTGGCCTTTATTTCGTTTGTAACTAGATCAAACTCATAACCTACAATCAATTCTTCTGTTTCAACTCGAACTAATTCACCAACAGACTTAAACCCCTCTGGTGCAACTGAGTCAGCAGGGACAATTAGTGTAATTTGATTTTCTGTGCCTTCAGTCAATGCATATGGGGTTGGTGCAACATACATCTTTCTGTCACGTATCATTATATCGCCATAACTACCAAACCCTTTCACGCTTTTATTTTTATGGATATATTCGTGATCAGAGTTAATGAAATCACCATGACATACAATAAGATCGTGAACAGGATACTTCTTCGGGTTTAATGGCTCTTTAGGATATCTACCAAACACATAAAATACAGATCTACCATTATGAAGTCCTGTTGGCACCTGACTGTTTGAGTCATAATTGGTGATCCTTCCAGGATATTGTAAACCCTTCAGCTCAAAACCTAGTGCATCATTGACCATACGAAAATCAGGATAACTATTTCTCGATGGCTCATCAAAGTTGCTTTTTAACTCTTCTAGTCGAGACTTAAACCAGTCCTGAAAATGATACTCCTTATCTCTAGAGTTCTCTTTTTCGATAAGCTTGCCTTCTCTAATCGAATTGTAGCAATGTTCAAAAACCATAAATACGAAACTCATTAATTACCCCAATTTTGTGTTTGATATTCTAACGCCAGTAACAGACACGGCTTTAGAATTAAAGCGAAGCCGTAATGTAAAAGATACCGTCGAGCTGATAGCATTACTTTCGGCTCTTTCTTTCATCCCAAGTCTCCAATACGAATAACGCTATGGTATGGGCAGAATGAATAGCCAGTCGTGCATGCCTTGGCTTTAAGTTGTATATTTTCCGACCTTGACCATGGGCAGAACTTGCATGCGTTCTAAAAGCGCCTATGCCGTCAACTACAGACAACACCCCAGACAAAATCTTTTTTAGATCCTCATCTTCAAGCGCCCCTGGGTTAAAACCTAGGTCAGAACGCACTACTTTCCATACATTTTGGAGATCTTGCTTCTGCGGCATCTCAAGTTTTTCATCCGTTATATATGTCTTGAAAATAGACTCAAGAATATTGCAAGCTGCCGATACCGCTTCTCTGGGCTCTGAGTTTACATTCGCAAGTGCCCGGTTGAACTCTACGTCAATGGAGGGAATATCTCGACCTTTAATTAACTCAGCCAATGATCGGCTCGGCGCGGAACTACCGTCAGAAATTATTCCCCCTGTGAGATATGTAAGATTACACCGAGAAAGAATTGCTTCAAGCTTGGCTTTGAACTCTTTTTTTACATCTACAGTCTGGACGCCAGACCAAGTAGATGTGACATCTTCTATATCAGGCAACTCCATATAACTCTCAATAAGCCGCCCTAGCACAACCAATGGGTGCCCCGATTCTTTGTTGACTCTCCGAAGCCATGCTTGAACTTTAACGGGCTTTGAACCTTCGGGTGGCTCGCCAGGCGCTTCAGCATACGAAAAAAGGTTATCCAAGCTAGCGTGTGTTTCAACAACTGGGATATTCTCTGACAGTACGGCTATGACTGGAGCCGGAATTTCTTTTCTCATCGCCTACTCGAATCTCTTATGGAATGCTAACGTCTTAATAGTTTGAAAAAACCCTTCTCTCACACATGGGAATTTCCCTTCTATCTTTTTATTGAAATCTAACCTAGCCAACAAGCCTGCTTGAATCAACAGCTTTCTAACTAAACGGCAATTTTCTCTGTCGAAAGCGTATTTTAAGCTTGCGATATACTTACTTACATTAAATTCACCACCAACTGTGTATTTATACACGTACGAAAATTATGGAGTTAGCTAAATATCTTCGCCATTTCTCAATTACATTGCTGAGTTTATCATTGTCAGACAATATGCGGGGCGCACTTTGGATACCTATTGCTGTTTGATCAGGCTCTACGCTTGAGAGTCAGTTCAAAATATTCTGCATATCTGTTAATGGCAAATATCGAACATTACCCTTAATACCAATCCACACCTCTAACACTCCTGAGCATGAAGTAATACGATATGGTGGATGCGGTTTGATCGAACAACGATGGCTGCGTGATGGCACGCTATGAAATAAGAAAAGATATTTGGAATTAAAATGAAAGCAGTAACATGAAGATAAGCTATTGAAATATATGGTGCCTAGGGTCGGACTCGAACCGACACGTTGTTTCCAACGGTGGATTTTGAATCCACTGCGTCTACCAATTTCGCCACCCAGGCACGGGAGGTCTTTCAGATTTTCTTTGCAAAACTTTGCACAGCTTTTGCACTTTAATTTTGCACTTAACTCTTTAAAAGTCAAGAGCTTGCCAATTTAACGATGCTAGACACCTTGCATTTTGAATCCGCTGCGTCTACCAATTTCGCCACCCAGGCAAGGGGGGATGCTGCTTAGCCATTGCATTATACGAATCCATTTCGTGCGTGCAAGTGAAATTATGACACTTTGTTTTAGCTGCTGTTTTTTGCAGCAGCTAAATGCCTAAAATGACGGTATGAAATTACCGAATAACGGTTTTTCTTCAAGCGCTGTGCTTTGGGGATAAATGAATACCTGCAATCATACAGCGCGCTGAGCCACCAGCCGACTCAATCGTCGGCACCTGAATGGGTACCAGGCGGGCACTTTGTTCAATGCGTTGTATTTGTTTGGCTGTTAACGCATTGCTTGCCGTTTCGGACAACACCAGCAAAGGGCCATGGCTGCCGGTGAGCTCAATGGCATTGGCGCAAAACGATTGGATCTGCTGATAGCTTAAATCAATCACCTCACGGCCACTTTGCTGAAAATAGGCCAGCAGTTCGGTACGCTCTGGCTCAGGCACCATCTGCAGGCAAATAAGCACAAACTGGCTTGCCACGCACATCATCACGTTGGTGTGGTACACCGCCACCCCCTGCTGATCAAAGGCATTAAAAATCACCGGGGTCAGGTTAAGCTGCTGACACACCGTGCTCACCAAGGCCGGGCTGGTGCGTTTTGAAACAGCGGCAAAAGCCAGGCGATTGAGGTGATCAATCACCAGCGAGCCGGTCCCTTCCAGAAACAGCTGCTGTTGTACCCACCCCGAATAATCAACCACTTCTGTTACCTGGTACTCTGCCTTTAGCGACTCGATGATATCCGGCCGGTATTCCAGCCTGCGGTTGTGAGCAAACATAGGATAAATGATCACCCGGCCATCAGCATGGGTGGAAAACCAGTTGTTTGGAAATACCGAGTCCGGTGTTGCCTGCTGTTCATCCTCAAATAAATGCACCAGCACGCCATGCCGTTCAAGCTGGCTGGCTGCAGCACTGACTTCCGCATACGCCTGCTGTTTGGCGTCGTGGTGACTATCGCTGGTTTGATAAGCATTGTCCCGCATGGTCTGCGGGTTTGAACAAAAATGATGGGGCCGTACCATCACCACAGCAGCTGGGGCCTGCACAGAGTTACGCATCAGGCATCACCTGCTTCGCTGACAACATCAATGACTGCATACTTTTCCTTTTCAATAAACCATGGTAAGCCAGGAAACTTCGCTATTGTATTCAGTTCAGCTGTCAGACAAAATGGCAAAAAATTACAATTTTTGCAGCATATTTTATCTATTTGCCAGGTGCACTTAGACAAAAGTAATACCCGCAGAGGTTTTCTGATGCAACCATATCGTTATGACTCGCTGGACAATGCCCTGATTGCAGAACTGAGAAAAGATGGTCGGGCAGCTGTCTCCACCCTGGCCGAAACCCTGAAGGTATCCAGAGGTACCATTCAGAACCGGCTGGATCGCCTGGTTTCATCAGGCGCTATTATTGGTTTTACCGTGCGGGTGCATCAGCAACTCGAAGCCGGGACAGTGCGGGCAGTGATGATGATTGAAGTGGTCGGCAAATCAACATCTCAGGTGATCAAGAAATTGCAAGGGAT
>JAIUMU010000008.1 GCA_022565355.1 Idiomarina sp. | reverse complement strand
TACCTATTAGAAATGGGCGTAAGTTTACGGCCAAGGAAATTTACGTCGTCAATACCAGACCTTCACTTATCGCTAGCAGACCAGCAATCGGTCAATGTTGGCGAGTTCAGGGTAGCTTCGAAAAAGTCAGAGTAAATCATGGTAGTTACTACATTACTGAAGTTCGTATCAAGCCTGATAAGTGCGAATGCATCCTTCCCGAAACCTCAGAAGCTATCGTTCGTTTTCTAACAGATACAGCATGCTTTAAAGGTATAGGTGAGAGTAAAGCCAGAATGCTGGTGGAAACCTTTCCGAGAAGGCTATTCCAAATCCTCAAGAACAACGAAACAGACAAACTGATATCACAAGCTGGCCTGACCCAGAAAGCTGCTGAGAGTCTCATAGAGGGCTTTAAAAAGTATAGTAATTTGGAGTATGCGCAATGGTTATCGGATAAACGTGTACCGCTGGATGTAATTCAGCGCATCCTCAAGTATCACGGACGTGAGACGATTGAGCAAATCACCAACAATCCTTATCGCCTCTTACATTTCGGGCTGCCCTTTAGAACAAAACGGAAGGAAAAACTCATTGTAACCATGGGGGTCGATGAGATCGCCATTGAGCATTTCAATGTTGCGATAAATGATCCCAATCGTTTGTCCGGTGCGGTTGATGATGTAATGAATCGCATTACTCAGGAAGGTCATAGCTGTGTGGCCGAAGATGAGCTAATCAAGCGCCTGAAGCGGTTGTTGGGTAATGATAAAACGTTGATTGATACCGCGCTCAAAGTTGGCAAAACTAAAGCTTCCATAAAAGTAACCGAAGGCAATATTTATCATCCACTCGGTGTTTTGGTGATGGAAAGTGTCATCGCCAAACGACTACTAAGTCTTCAGGAAAAAAGGTTCTGGAGCGAAAAGCATGATGCGGTATTTAAGCAAATAACTAGCAACCTTCCTTTTCCGCTACTCAATCGTCAACTTGAAGCTATTCACGGTGCGCTTGGAAATGGGGTTTATGCCATCACTGGGGGCGCTGGGACAGGAAAAACAACTGTCCTTAAGGCAATTATGAATGGGTGCAAGAAACTAGGGATGGAGGTCAGAGGTATTGCTTTGTCAGGCCGTGCCGCGATGAGAATGAGCGAGGCGACAGGTTATGAGTGCTGCACAATCGCAAAGTTTCTGCGGGAAGAGAGAATTTCAAACGGTGTGATCGGAACCATCATAATTGACGAAGCATCGATGATAGATCTGAAAGACATGTATCGCATTGTCATGCATATTCCTGCTTCAGTTCGCTTGCTGTTTGTGGGAGATGCTGACCAATTGCCGCCAATCGGTGCAGGCCTTATCTTCCATGATATAGTCGAAAGTGGAGTGATAGGTAAGACCGTATTGGATACAGTTAAACGCCAAGCTGATGGTAGCGGGATTCCCCAATACAGCATCGATATTAAGAACGGGCAAGTACCTAAAGCTCTTAGCAATGAAAATGTGACTTACCACGAGTGTAGCCAACACGACATAGACAGCACAGCGGTTAAGCTTTTAGAGCTGGATGGCAAGAAAGACACTCAAATCATCACATCAACAAATAGCAAAAAGAATACGCTCAACACGCAATGTCAGGACAAAATCAACCCGCATAGCGAGCGAATGCTGCTTCGCGATAAGGGACAGTTTCAACACATTGGGATCAAAGAAGCTGATCCAGTCATTTTTACCGTGAACAACTATGACGCGAAAGTCTGGAACGGCACTATGGGCTATTTAAGTCGAGCATCATCAGAAGAAGCAGGAATATTCGGTATTGTTGCAGACGATAGGGGCATAGAAGTGCCGATTGACCGGACGTTAATTGACTCACTTGAGCTTGCCTATGCTATAACCTTACATAAAGCGCAGGGAAGTCAATTTAAGCGTATCGTTATTGCGTTATCCAACAGTCGGCAGTTAGACAGATCTTGGCTTTATACGGCGATTACGCGTGCGACGGAGCATGTCCACATAGTAGGAACGTGTGCTATGTTGGAATCAGCAATTTCTCGAATAGGCGCAGTGCATAGGCGGCAAACTTTTTTGAAGAGTATTTTGGTACATCAGGGCAAGGTCACGCTCGTTTGATGCCGAATGTCAAAATTGGCAACCTCTTGTTGCGGTAAACAAGCCTGTACTAAAAGAGAAATACTTGGCACTATTCGAATTAGAGTGTGGTTCATTCTGATCGTTGGCACTTAAGCTGGAATAGACCTTAGACTACAACAAAGCCGACAGAAGGGTAAATCTCTGATACGTTGGAGTAGTGGCGATAAAAGGAATAAGAATTTTGGAGGCAGGATGAACCGACAAGACTGTCAGAAATCAATTATCAGCTCGCTTAGTTGGCTTTCCAGTCAAGTAGGAATACACAACAGATTGAATCTAACGGATATAAACATTCACGCTGAAAACTTTTATCGCGATCTTCTCAATTTAGTTTTTGGCTATAACCTAGTCAACATAAACATAACCGATCCAAATGCTGCTGCTATAGATCTTGGCGACAAAAGCAATAGGATTGCTATTCAGGTGACCTCCACTTCAACACTTGCGAAAACGAGGCACACTGTTAAGCAGTTTATTGATAAGAAATTACATGAAAAATATGACCGTTTAATAATTTTAAATATAGGCTCAAAAACAAAACACAGTGTCCTGAAAGTAGGAGGCGATACATACAGCTTAAACACTAAAGATGATATTTGGGATATAGGTGACTTGTCATTTGAAATCAATGACATGAAGCTACAAGATATTCAGGAAGTTAAAAACTTTTTGAACAATCAACTTTACGTTAAGCCCACTGAGCAACTTCCTCGAAATGTCGAAACTATTTTGAGGTTAATCACACTAATAAGCGATGAAGAGCATCCCGCTGTGGGTGGTGGATTTCTTGATGAGCCGTTTCCAGATGAAAAAATTAACAAACGTTTTGCAGATTATGCCGATTTCTTGAAACAAGAATTTTTCGCGCTCTATCGAGAGTATGGGGCAGTTCTGGCCTCAGTTGAGGAAGAGTCTGACATCGGTCAGGTTAAAGTACGCCGGGTTGCACAGCACTTGCGTGTATACAGCGATAAAGTTCTGACCGAATGCGGTGGCGACCCCAAAAAAGCCCTTGAGAAACTAATTCATGGTTTCGTCGGAATGCTCAATGAAAACGGATTTGAAGCTGATACTGGAGCTGCTCAATTTTATATTGTCAAACAGCTAATTAAGTGCAATGTGTTCCCAAACAGAGAAGGATATTATGGCTGATTTATTCACTAAGGATGAGAACTTCGCCAAGTCAGCTCCGTATATTGGCTCAGAAATCCTTAAGCAAATACAGAGCAGTGAAGACGGTCGGGTTAGCATTTTCGATCTGGTAAGGAATTTAAGAAAGAGTAATAAAGTATCAGTGAGAAGCATATATTACGGAATGATTTTTTTATATTCCGTGGACATAGTTAAATTTGACGAACCATATTTGATTAAAAATGTTACAGATTAAGAAGCTATATAGCGAACCCGAAATTTTTGAACCAATTACTTTCGAAGATGGTTTTAACCTCATCGTGGGTGAGAAAACTGAAGACAATGTCAAAACGAATGGCGTAGGCAAGTCCTTGGTTATTGAGTTCATAAATTATGCTCTGCTGAAACGACACAGCGATAGTCGTGTCTCTTTAATCCCAAAAAAAGATTTATCGCGTGACACCGCAATATGTTTAGATTTTGAGTTAAACGGTCACTCGATAACTTCTAAGCGCATTATAAAAGATCATGACTGTCCAGAACTAACCATTGACGGAGAAAGAATAACGTATTCAAGACTTAGTGACGCTAACGACCATCTTAGCGCGTTATTGTTTGTGAACGTAGAATGTCAAAACCCTCCATCTTTTAGAATGATGATGGGGCCTTTGATGCGTGATGAAGGTTCTGAATTTAAGTCGATAATTAGCTGCTTCGATACGAATAAACGAATACCGCCCGAATATACACCTCACTTATTTTTGCTACATGTTGAGCCTCATCCTTATAGAGAAGCGAAACGGCTCTACACTGAAATGGATAACATTTCAAAAGCAAGAAAAAAGATGGAAGAAAACATTACAACTCTAACATGCAAAAACGTATCGGAATCTAAAGCAGATCTCAACGAATTAGAGAACCAAGTTCGTAGAATTCAAAACGATATTGATAAGCTAGAAAATATTGAGGGTTTCGATACTATAAAAGACGAAATAATTGAGATCGAAAATAAGCTGGAGCAAGATCGCTCCCATCAAGCTACCCTGAAATCCGAACTATCCAAGATCAAGCTTTTTCAAGGCGATAATTATATTGACGCTCAAGAAGTAGCTGATCTTTATAATCAGTTCAAAGCAGGTTTAGGCGACCTAATTAAGCGTGATTTAGACGAGGTTACAGCTTTTAAACAGAAAATTGATAATTTTCAAAGAAGTATACTGGAAGACAGAAAAGATTCGATAGAGCAAGAGATAAGAGGATTCGACAGAAGTATTTTATTCTTGACTAAACTTTATAGAGAAAAGGTATCATTGCTCGACCAAGAAGGTCTTCTAGTTAGCTTAAAACAAACAATTGCAATACATGAAAAAAAGATAGAAGAATACGCCGCACTATCGTCTTTCATTAAAAAACACACTGAATATGACAACGACTATAAAGAAAAAAAGCGTGAAAGAGAAAGTGAAGTTTATCTTCTTGAAAGCTATTTAAATAATTCAAAGCAGATAATTGAATCTTTTGAAAAAACAATTCTGGATATGCATGACTACGTTTTTGGAAATAGAAGAAGCTCATTTGAAATCGAAGTTTCTAAACGCAAAGAAATTCTAAAGTTCCAACTTCGTACCGACTCTGATGGAAGCCACAGTATAAATAGAGAGAAGGTTTTTCTCTATGACTTTTCGTTGTTGATAAATCCTTTAACCTCTCAGCGACATCCCGGATTTCTTGTGCATGACAATATTTTTGATGTTGATCAAGATACTTTAGTTAGAAGTATAAATTATGTTGGTGAGAATATGGCGCTATTAGATGGGAAGCAATATATCCTAACCATTAATAGTGATAAATTCAGCAGTTCAGACCTAGAGTTACTTAATATCGATCTTGAAAAGTATACGCGAGCAGCGTTTACAAAAGACAATAGATTCTTACGAATACAATACCAAGAATTATCGAGCTGATTTAGATTTTAATGGCATAGTTACTATAACCGTTCGGTATTTTAGACTGGCCTAGTTATCTTTAGATTTCGATATCTTCGATAAGCACTATACACATATATCAAAAGCCCCGACCAAACAAAAGCAAATGTGACGACTCGTGAAGGATCTAACGGTTCATGATAAATCACTACTGCTAGCAAAAACATTAAGGTTGGGGCAATAAATTGAACAAACCCCAGAGTTGAGTAGTTTATTCGCCTTGCGGCCATCGTAAAGAATAGTAACGGCGCAGTAGTGATAATACCCGCAGAAATTAAGAGAGTATTAAGTCCAATTGTATTATTCAACAAGTTACTCGTTTCTGACGGGTGTAGAGTCCAGTAAATAATAGCAACAGGTGCCATAATCGCACTTTCCAAGAATAATCCCGTTATTGATTCGACTGAAATTACTTTCCTTAGTAGCCCATATATACTAAAGGAGGAAGCTAACGCCAGAGCTATCCAAGGTGACTCGCCAACGGAAATTACTAGATAACAGACTCCTGTTAAGGCAAGTAAAACAGCTAACTTCTGTGATGAATCCAGCCGTTCCTTTAAAAATATGTATCCTAATAACATATTTAGCAATGGATTAATGTAATATCCCAAGCTTGCTTCTAACATTTGATCATTATTTACGGCCCAAATAAATAAGAACCAGTTAAATGCCAGCAATGTGCTAGAAATGACGAGTATGGAAAGGGTTTTTAAGTCAGCTAATGCGGCCTTTAGTTTTCTGCCATGCCCTAACACAGCGAGCAGCGCTCCAAGGATAAGTACACTCCATACTATTCGATTAACGAGTATTTCTTGGGGGGTTATAAATAAAAGCTGCTTAAAGTATATTGGGGCAAACCCCCAAATTAGGTAAGCAGAGATTGCACAAGCAACTCCGATTTTCTTTTCTTGCTCTGTCAAGTTTGCGCCTTGCGTGATAACTCACTTATCTAGTGGGTGGATTGTGCCACATCTTCCTATCTTGAGCGTGTGCTACTTGCATAAAATAGGCGGCAAGAGAATACCACAAAATGCGACTTTCACCAGATGTCTGGCGAATTATCGCTCTTCAGCAATAGGAGCACGGAAGAGATACCTTCAAGCCAAAAGGCAGATACTATAATTGAATTCTGTAAGTAACGAAGGCTCATTTGCGGAAAACTATTTATCACCATACATTCCTCGGTGACGTAAGAATCAGTCAACAGATGCGTTTTGAGTTATAATTACAACTTAGTTAACCATAAAGAGGTGATTACAATGTCCTACTGCCACACAGCATTTCGAGCTGTGCCGCCTGAGCTGGTTGAAGAGCTTTTATCTGCTTTGACTAGAGAGTGCTTTGTTGGTGGTCTTGAAGCCTATGAGCTAAGCGACGGAACTTATTCTATTGATGCAGGTGAAAATGATATACGCGCCATTTACGAGAACGAAAACGCTAAGATAAAATTTCTTTGCCGCAGCAAGAGGGATGTTGGATTTTACGAGAAGAAACTACGTTCTTTTGCTATCAACCATGGTGTGAAGATAAACACCTAAGAAACTGGCAAAGACATACCAAGTTGATTGTTCTGATCCAGAATCAGTCGGGCCGTGCCAACAGCTACTTTTGTAAAGAATATCGAAAAAATGCGCTTTATTTTCGGTTCTTTACAAAGTTGATGTATTTTGTAAAGAAAGGTGCTGGCCGCTCTCACCCGACACAGTATATACAACGGGTTCTCCAACCCACCCACCCACAGAGTTCGATTGCATTTTATTGGTTATAATTACAACAGCCCTAAGGTAGAGTAACGAATGCGCTTGGCGGCACCAGTGAAGAATAGTAATGGTACCGTGGTAATAACCCCAGCTAATACTAACAAGCCATTGAGCTGCCACGTGTTTTCCAGCATGTTGCTGGCGCTACTATTCGCAAACACAAAGAAATAAACCAAGATAAAGGGTAAGAGCAGAATTACTTCCAGCCATAAGCCAGTAAGCGAATCAAACGGCAGTTTTTTACGAATTGCGCCATAGGTGGCAAAAGACCCAGCGAGCACCAGTGCTATCCATGGTACCGAGCCGAAAGTAATGATTTGAATCGCCACACCAACAACCGCCAATAACACGGCAATCACTTGCAAGCGGCGCAAACGTTCGCCAAAAAACAGCATGCCTATGGCCACGTTCAGCAATGGATTAATATAATAACCAAGGCTGGCATCAAGAATATGGTCGTTGGCTACAGCCCAAATAAACAAAAACCAGTTCAAGCCAATTAAGCAGGCAGCGAGTGCAAGTTGCAGCAATAGCTTAGGGGAATCAAACGCGCGTACCACCTGTTGCATGCGGCCACTGGCTAAAATTAATACCAACATAAATAGAAACGCCCACATAATTCGATGAGCAAGCACCTCTAGGGCAGGTACATGGGCTAGTGTTTTAAAATAAATTGGCGCTAAACCCCAAATCATATAGGCGCCAAGAGCGAAGAAAACGCCTTGGCGGGCAACGTTTGGTGCGTTATCTGGGGTGTTTGGGTTAGCCACAAATTTTACCTATGTAAGAGGCAGCTTCGGCCTTCAATGCGCTGTAAGGCGTTTTAGCCAACGATGTAAGTTCCTGTACCAAAAGCAATTAACATGCCTTCTTCATTATGCATCTCCATACGCGCAACAGCTACCCGGCTGCCCGAACGAATAATGGTAGCGGTAGTAATAAACTCTTTACCCCGGCCTGGGCGCACATAATCCACACGTAAATCAATCGTACCGCAGCGAGCCATATGTTTTACGATTTGTTCAGCGGTTAGATCTTTATCTAAACGCTCAATAACGCTCGCCATAATCACCACTCCGCCCGCGGTATCTAAAGCCGTAGCTGTGGCACCACCATGCAGAATTTGCATGGGCGCGTTGCCCACCAGTTCATCTTTCCATTGAAAGCGAACTTCCGATTCTTTCGCGTCAAATTTGGTTACTTGGATACCCAGATACTTTTGAAAAGGGATCCGTTCGTTCATAAAGGCGGAAATTTGCTCAATTACGGCAGAATGCGTCATATGCTCATGGTTATCTGTGGCTAGGATGCATACAATAGGCAGCATCAAATTATGAGTCAACGCTGAATCACCTGATCGCCTTCTTTTTGAGCCGAAATCGTTGCGAAGTAAGGTAACTAGGTGAAGATAGGCAAGTAATGCACGCATTACGAATACCGTAATAAAAAAGAGAGAATCTATTGCCGCAGTTTTCCATGGCCAATCATCATGCAACCGAACACCAAGGTGCAACGCTTACTCAGGCAGCTGAATTACTGAAAAAAGTATTCGGCTATGATGCTTTTCGATTTGGCCAAGAAGAGATTATTAGTAATGTATTTGCTGGTGGCGATACGCTTGCTTTGTTGCCAACGGGCGCAGGTAAATCATTGTGCTACCAGTTGCCTGCCATGTTGCTCGATGGCGTTACCATTGTGGTATCGCCACTGGTGTCTTTAATGGACGACCAAGTGGCGGCAATGCGCGAAGTAGGGCTGCCTGCCGCTGCCATTCATTCTGGCTTAAATGCCCCAGAAATTATGGAAACTTTTCGCCAATTGCATCGTGGCGAGTTGAAGGTGCTGTATTTGGCGCCAGAGCGGCTGCTGCAAGCGCATTTTCGTGAGCGTTTGCAAGAGCTCAAGGTAGCGTTAGTTGCAGTAGATGAAGCGCACTGTATTTCCCAATGGGGCCATGATTTTCGGCCTGAGTACGGGCAGCTAGGCATGGTGCGCGAATGGCTACCCGGCGTGCCGGTGCTAGCGCTTACAGCAACTGCTGATGCGGTAACCCGGCAAGATATTATCGATCGGTTGCAACTGCGTGAACCGCGTTTGGTGCAAGGCTCGTTTGATCGGCCCAATATTCGTTATATCGTGCAAGAAAAGTACAAGGCGCGTACGCAAGTACTAAAATATGTGAAGCGGCAACGTGGGGCATCCGGCATTATTTATTGTGGTAGCCGCAAGCGCACCGAAGAACTTGCCGAAATGCTGATGCGAGAAGGGGTTCGCGCGGCTGCATACCATGCCGGATTAAACCATGATGTGCGTAATGCCGCCTTAAAAGGCTTCATTCGTGATGATATTGATGTAGTAGTGGCCACCGTTGCCTTTGGCATGGGTATCAATAAACCGAATGTACGCTTTGTTATGCATTTTGATTTGCCTCGCAGCATCGAAGCCTATTATCAAGAAACCGGCCGAGCAGGTCGTGATGGCGCGGCAGCCGAAGCGATTATGTTATATGAGCCAGGCGATGCCGCTTGGGTGTGGCGCATGCTAGAAGAGCATGATGAAACACCGCAATTGCGGGTGGAAAAGCAAAAATTTTCCGCCATGAACTCGTTTGCGGAGGCACAAACCTGCCGCCGTTTGGTGCTATTAAACTACTTCAATGAATATCGTGATAAAGCCTGTGGTAATTGCGATCTCTGTTTACAACCTCCGCGCCAATATGATGGCACAGTAGATGCGCAAAAAGCGCTAAGTTGTGTATATCGAACGGGCCAACAGTTCGGTGTGAACCATGTGGTAGATGTACTGCGTGGTAGCCAAAATCAGAAAATTAAGCAGTTCAACCATGAGCAGCTTTCCACCTATGGTATCGGTAGCGATCATTCTGCTGAATATTGGGTTTCTGTGATTCGGCAGTTAATTCATCGTGGCTTGCTCATTCAAGATATTCGTCGGCATAGCGCCTTAGTACTTACCGAAGAGGCGCGGCCGATATTGCGTGGTGAAATAGCGCTTACCCTCGCTGAACCGCGGTTGGCCGCTACTAGTGGCCTTAATAGTGTGGTTGAGCAAGGCCAACACGATAAAGCGTTATTTAGGCGCTTGAAGAAGCTGCGTAAAGAAATTGCGGAAGCTGAAGGTAAACCACCATTTGTGGTATTCAGTGATGTGAGCTTACAAGAAATGGCCTTGTTACTACCCACCTCTGAACAAGAATTCCTGCGTATATCCGGTGTGGGTTTAATTAAGTTAGAGCGATATGGCCACGCCTTTATAACCGAAATAAGCGAATATCTCGCTGCTGATCAATAATTAATCTATGGCAATTGTAAAAATTTTGTCATCTTAGTTGTATAATCTATACTCGAAAACATAACGAGCAAGTTACAATTAAATAACAAAAAAGCAGCAAATTTCGGCAGAAAAGCGGTGAAACTGTCACGAATTTGTCATAGAATACGCGCGCTTAATTTTGACGATTGTCATTGAATTGCAACATTCCGTGATTATCGTAGCGCGACCAAGATTACTCAAAAACTCTCACACACTAACTATGCAGGAAAATTGGCATGACTAAAACGACGAAACTGACTCGCATTGCTGCAGCAGTAGCGCTTACGTTAGGTATGTCTGGAATCGCAATCGCAGATACTTCATCTGCAATGCGCGGCCAGATTGTTGGTCCACAAGGCGAAGTAGTGGCCAACACTCGCGTTATCATCCAGCACGTTCCATCAGGTACCGTTTCAACAGCAACAACCAACTCAGCTGGTGTATTCACCGCTACTGGTTTGCGTGTTGGTGGTCCTTACATTGTTATCATCGATTCAGATGTTTACGAAGGCAAAACTTTAGAAGACATCTTCTTGCAGTTAGGTGATGCTTACCGTTTGAACGCACAGCTCGATGAGCGCCGCGATAATATCGAACGGATTACCGTAACTGGTCGCACAATCAATACTACTTCATTGCAAGCTGGCTCTTCGAGCACTTGGGGTGAAAATGAAATTCGCAACATGCCAACTTTCGATCGTGATTTGAAAGATGTTGTACGTCAAAACCCACTAGCCACTGATCTAGGCGATGATAGCCGTTCGCTAACTGTTGGTGGTAATAACCCACGCTATAACAGTATTACTGTAGATGGCATTGGCCAGAACGATGATTTCGGTTTGAACTCTGGTGGTTACCCAACTAACCGTTCACCGGTATCTATTGATGCAATTGAGCAGGTTTCAATCCAGTCAGTACCATTTAATGCACGTTACAGTGGCTTCACTGGCGCTCGCATTAACGCGGTAACTCGCTCTGGTACCAACGATTTCCGTGGCTCAGTATTTTATGAGTATGCTAGCGATAGCATGGCCGGCAATCCAAAAGCCAGCCGCTACACGCCAGATGCAGCACGTCCTAATCTTGATTATAGAGAAGAAACCTATGGTTTCAGTATTGGCGGACCTATCCTTAGAGATCGGTTGTTCTTCTTTTTAAACTATGAAGAGTATTCAGAGCCAACTTCAATTGCTCAGGGTCCACTTGGGTCATCTGCAGTTGAAACGAAGAACATTGATCCTAGCGTAATCAGCCGTGTTCAAGGTATCGCCAGAGATGTGTATGGCGTTGAAGCGGGTGATTGGAATGTGCAGCCAGATCAAAAAGATGAAAAAATTCTTGCCAAGATCGACTGGAACATTAACAACGATCACCGTTTATCATTTACCTATCAGAATGCAAAAGATGTTGCATCTAATAACACCACAACCGGTGGCTTAACTAACATCAACTTAAATTCATTCTGGTACACCCGTACTCAGGAAATGGATAACTTTGCTTTGCAAGTGTATTCAAACTGGACGAATAACTTCAGTACTGAGTTTAAAGCTTCTATTAAAGATGTAACTACTGGTCAAGATCCATCGTTGGGCCGTAATTTTGGCCAAGTACAAGTGCGCTTCCTTGATGAAGAAAACCCAGGTGGTAACGCAGGTCAAATCAATCTTGGCCCAGATCGTTCGCGTCATGCCAACCGTTTAGAAACCACTACAACTGAACTGCAGTTGCACGGTGAGTACTTGTTGAATGAGCATCAAATCCAGTTTGGTGTTGAGCATCAAGAAATTGACGTATTTAACGTTTTCGTACAGAACTCATTAGGTAACTTCTTCTTCGATAGCATTGAGGATTTTGAGAACCAATTTGCCTCACAAGTTCAGTATCAGAACGCGTTCACTAATAACTCAGACGACGGTGCAGCGGAATTTGCTTACAGCAACACAGCACTTTACATCCAAGATACTTGGGATGTGAGCTGGGATTTAACCTTAAGCTTTGGTTTACGCTATGAGCGCTTCAATTCAAGCGATCGCCCTGCGTTTAACCAACGTTTCATGGACCGCTATGGTTTCGACAATACCAATAACATGGATGGGTTAGACCTGTGGTTGCCACGCTTTAGCTTCAACTATGATTACAACGATCACATCACTATTCGTGGTGGTGCTGGTATGTTCTCTGGTGGTCGTCCTAACGTTTGGATTTCAAACGCTTACACCAATGATGGTGTAACTATTGTTGCAGCACCGAACTTGAATAACGTTGAAAACGTGGATATTAAGAGCGTTCCGCAGTCTATGCGTGATGCACTACAAGCGGGCGACGGCAATACCACGCCAATCGATCCTAACTTCAAAATGCCATATGACACGCGCTACAGCTTAGCGCTTGATTATGCAGAATTAGATTTAGGTCCATTAGGTGAAGGCTGGTTTGCTTCTGCGGAAGTAATCTACACCGAGAAAAACCGTGAAGTAGCATGGACTAACTTGTCTAAAGCTCCGTTATTAGATGATGCTGGCAATCAGGTAACTTCTGCTGCTGGTCGTCCACTGTACGTAAGCTGGGATCCGCTGGCAGGCGACCGTCCTAATACTGTAGGTGGCTTCAACACCGACCGTTATGACATCTTGTTAAACAACGTTTCTGGTGGCCGTAGTATCGTATCTACCTTCAGCGCTGGTAACACTTGGGATAACGGCTTGAGCTTGCGCCTTAGCTATACCAACCAAGACGTGAAAGATATCACTTCTGGTGGTTCATCTACTGCACACTCAAACTACAACTTCCAAACTGCGATTGATAAGAACAACCCTACTGTTGGCCGTGCTTCATATGAAATCGAGCATCGCTTAATGGCATCATTGAACTACTCTAAAGAGTTCTTTGCGGGCTACCGTTCTAACTTCGCATTCTTCTGGGATCGTACTTCAGGTCGCCCATACAGCTATGCACTTGATACCTTCCGCTTCCGTGGTTTCGGTGATGGTTCACAAAACAACTTGTGGTCTTCAACCAACTACTTGCCTTACATCCCTTCAGGCGCGGATGATCCAAACGTACGTTACACTGGTGGCTTAACTTACGCTGAGTTCTCTCAGTGGTTAGATGCAGCTAACCTTAGCCAGTTCGCTGGTGGTTATGCAGTACGTAACGAAGGCAACCGTGGTCCTTGGAACACCAACCTAGATTTCCGCTTTGAGCAAGAAATCCCAGGTTTCATGGATGGCCATAAAGGTGCTATCTACTTAGATATCCGTAACGTGCTAGAGATGGTTGGCATTAACAACCAGCGCCACACGGTAAGCTTCTCGGATACTGGTGTTCGCTTAGCAGCTGTGTCAATCGATCCTGAAACTGGACAGTACATCTACGGCTCACCTTTTGGTGGCTTCGATGAAACGCCAGCGTCAGCAACTCGTTTCAACGCACGTGCTTCAACTTGGTCTGCGAAAATTGGTGTTCGCTACCAGTTCTAATCATCTGATAAGTTATCATTTGATTTAGCAAGTAAAGCAAAAATAGAAACCGGCAATTGCATAGCAATCGCCGGTTTTTTTATGCCTAGATGTAAGCACATTGTTAGATTAAGCTGACCATATCAGCCAATGGTCTAATAGGTTATTGGCAAGGTTACGCTAAAATAAAATATAAGTGACATAACACAATTCTCAACAACGGGGTGTTGAAAATGAATGCCATTTTCGTACTAATCGCTGGTATTGGCGCCATGGCGCTAGGCTATTTGTTTTACTCTAAATTTATCGCCGAGAAGATTTATCGTCTCGATCCTAATTTCAGAACGCCAGCGCACGAATTTGAAGATGGTGTGGATTTTGTGCCCACCAACAAGTTTGTATTGTGGGGGCATCATTTTACATCGGTTGCGGGCGCGGCCCCAATTATTGGCCCAGCAATTGCGGTGATTTGGGGCTGGGTACCAGCTTTCTTGTGGGTGATTCTGGGCACAATTTTCTTTGCCGGAGTTCATGACGCTGGGGCAATTTGGGCGAGTAACCGTAACAAAGCAAAATCAATTGGCGCGTTAACCGGTGATATCGTTGGTAAGCGTGCCCGTAGCTTGTTTATGATTGTTATCTTCCTCGTTTTGTTGATGGTAAACGCCGTATTCGCGGTGGTAATTGCAGGCTTGCTGGTTGATTTCAACAGTGCCGTAATACCCGTATGGGGCGCGATTTTTGTGGCGCTGATTATCGGCCAGCTGCTATATCGAAAACTAATTGGTTTATTGTCGGTATCGATCATTGGTGTAGTGGCGCTATATGCCCTTATTGGCCTTGGCCCGGCGCTACCTTTAGCGCTACCAGAAACCTTTATGGGGCTCTCCGATCGGGCGCAATGGATAGTTATTCTATTCGGTTACGCTGCAATAGCCTCGCTACTGCCAGTATGGGTACTGTTACAACCCCGTGATTACATTAACGGGATTCAATTATTTATCGGCCTAATCCTGCTCTATGGAGCGGTACTGCTTGCTGGGCCTGAGCTAGTAGCTCCCGCCTTTAACACCGATTTGCCAGAAGGCACGCCTTCCATGATTCCGCTGCTCTTTGTCACCATTGCATGCGGTGCGATTTCTGGTTTCCATGGTTTAGTAGCCGGTGGCACAACATCAAAACAACTGAATAAAGAAACCGATGCGCGGTTTGTAGGGTATTTTGGTGCAATTGGTGAAGGTTCGTTATCGCTGGCCGCAATTATCGCCGCTACGGCGGGCTTTGCAACGATCGCCGATTGGCAGGCGGTATATCACTCGTTTGGCCAAGGCGGTGTAAATGCTTTTGTAACGGGTGGTGCAAACATACTGAGCAACGGCATTGGCGTAAACGTGGATCTCGCGCAAACCTTGTTCACCGTAATGGCCGTATTGTTTGCGGGCACAACGATGGATACCGGGTTGCGGTTGCAGCGTTATATTTTCCAAGAGTGGGGGCAAATCTATAACTTACAATGGATGCAAAAAGCGGTGCCTGCCACATTACTGGCCGTAGGTGCGTGTTTACTATTAGCATTTGGAGCAGGTGGCGCCGATGGTTCGGGCGGATTAATCATATGGCCGCTATTCGGTACCACAAATCAGTTGCTTGCTGGCCTCACATTATTGGTGATTACCGTGATGCTGGTGCGGTTAGGGCGGCCCATGTACTTTACTCTGGTGCCGTTAATTTTCTTGTTGGTGATGACAGTAGCAGCATTAATTATGCAGCTAAAAACCTTCTACGTGCAGGAAAACTGGTTCTTGTTTGGATTGGATATTGTGGTGCTGATTGCAGCAATTCTTATTGCCTTAGAATGTGCATCGGTACTGAATCATGTGCGGAAAGGCGATGAAAAACTTGAGTAACGGCCCAACCACATTAGGAAAAATAAAAGCGTTCTGGCGCAAAGCTAACGCATTTGCGGAGGAGGCATATAATGCCCCCTACCGCTCGGCGATAGCGCGTGCGCAGCGAGATCAAGATGATTTGTTTATGCTGTTGGTGTATTCAGAACTTATGGGTATTCCAAACCCCGCCCAATTTTACACTATGGAGTTACAGCCCCTGATGCTCGAGCGCTTTCATGAGTGGCATCAGCGTATGGGTATGGAGCACTCGCCGCTAGATAATTTTAGGTGCTGCTAATGGGCTTATTCAAAAATACGGATGCCACAGCAACTCAGCCGATTTCTGCACTGTGTAAATCGATACAGCAGAAGAAGCTTATTTTGGTGGGTGGTAAAGGCGGTGTCGGCAAAACCACGTGTTCGAGCGCACTGGCCGTTCAACTAGCGGCGCTCGGCAAGCGGGTATTGATCATTTCTACCGATCCGGCCCATAGCTTAGGTGACGCGCTAGATACCTCTGTAGGTAACACAATAGTAACCGTAGCGCCTAATTTAGATGCTTTAGAAATAGACCCTGATGCGGAAGTGAGTGCTCACATATCGCGCATTATCAGGCAAACAAAGCAATTTGTGCACCCACAAATGTATGCAGAAGTAGAACGTCAGTTGCGCAACTCTGCGGAATCACCGGGAGCGCAAGAAGCCGCGCTGCTAGAGCGAATGTGCCGGGAAATTGATGAGGGCTACGAAAAGTACGATACCTTGATTTTTGATACTGCGCCTACCGGACACACATTACGCCTATTGAGTTTACCGGAGGCAATGGCGGCGTGGACCCAAGGCATGCTAAAGCATGATAAGAAATCGCAAGAATTATCCGGGGTGCTCGCGCACTTAGCGCCGAAAGCAGGTAAAGACATAGATAACCCTCTAGCCGATCCGCAAGAGCTTGCCACCGCGCAAATGAACGAACGTAGCAAAGGTATTACCGAAACCCTGTTGAATCGGCAACGGCTATTTCAGCGCACTCGGCGAATTTTAAAAGATAGTGAACAAACCGCATTATTATTTGTACTCACGCCAGAAAAGCTGCCTATTTTAGAAACGGAGCGAGCGATAAAAACGTTACTCAAAGAGAAGCTTCCCGTTGCCGGATTGCTGGTAAACCGAGTACTACCGGCAACAGCAGATGGCGATTTTTTGGCGCAACGGCGAGAACAGGAGCAACAACGCTTGCAAGAAATACAGCACCTGTTCGCGATGTTGCCTCGGTATATCATTCCGTTACAGCCCACTGACATTCAGGGCCTTTCAAGTTTGCAAGCACTTTTCTTGGCCACATCAAATTAGAATCTAACAAAAGGCATTGATCGGAAATTTTATTAACGCAACATACTGAATATTATGGCTATTAGATAAAAGCATTGAGAAATGATGGTTTTTTGTGCAAACTGAACCAGTAGGTTATGGAAACAAACCACATGGAAACAAACCACATGGAACTAGTACACGGAAAAAGTAACGGGGTTATCACGCTAAAATGGATAAGCGCGGCGCTTTTTTTTCTCCTTAGTTTTTTCATATTAAGCCCAGCCAACGCGCAAGATGCAGACACTATTTTTGCTTGCGATACCTGTGATTACCAAAAAGCGCAGTGGATAGCAGCACAAAATGCACCGCCTCCAAGTTGTATGTTTACTCAAAACCCAGAATCAGCGCCTACTCCTGATGACATGTATTGTACCTCGGAGTACCAAACTTATATTGTCGCCAATACGCTAACTGAACAGGCATTCAAGTTTAGAGTGCATATACCTTGTTACGACACCTGGTGTGATTACGCCTCACCAGCAACACAAAGCTTATCGTTACGTGCCGATGAATTAGCAGATCTGCAGCTATTTTATGATATTGATCGTGATCTACGCGAGGCTCTGCAGGAGCTGCATTCCAGCTCGACAAACACGTTAAGCATCCCTACGATTTCGTTTAATCAGGAAGAGCAACAGATTTTAACGGCATCTGGTGTGAGTGAGAGTGAATGTTTCAATAGCCCGGTTAAATATTTCACCGATGCAGAATGGAGAGACACGCTCTTAGGTACTTTAGCCTTCGAAGTTACGGAAAAGGCGGGCAACAAAACCTTCGCTGCGTATACCACTTCGGTGGGGCTAGAAGGCTTTAGTTTGGGCGCCAATCAAGTGGGTGTAGATTTTCGCTACAATGAAGGTGATTTATATATACGGAGCAATTTTGGTGCGCCGATGGAAAACTCGCTACACTTTCGGGTTGAGTACCGAGGAAATGCTTACCAAGGTAAAGTTGCTTCTCAAGATTTAGCATTTGTTTTATCACCGGAAACTTCATTCATTGATGGGTTACGGGTATCGAATTTCACCCAAGGAGGCGTTGCAAATTTAGAAAGCCTTGGCGCTGATATCGGTTGTTTATCGTTACTGCTGAATTTTCCATTATTTGTTGATTCATTTGAGGAAGGCGGGCCAGAGTGGGTGCCAGTAGATCCTTTCGCTCCTTTTACGGAAGAAGTACACCGTTGTCTAGTTACCGCCACCGGTTTTGGTTGTATTTTACTTCCGAACTCAGAGCGGCAGTGTGCGCCTACTACTGTGCAATTTTGGGAGATGTGTAGTAATGAATTCCCATAAGCGTTATTTCACATTTTAGTATTTATTGAGGGTATGAAAATGAAAGCCAGCTAACCGAAGTTAACTGGCTTTTTTGTTACGCAACCCTCTAGAAAGTTGCAAATTACAGAGCTTTTTATTGTTATTGGCTAATATCATCACCAATAGGTGCACTCATGGGCTGCGCCTCTAAGCGTGGGTACGGGTTCTCACGCAATAACTCGCGAAGCACCTGAATACCGCGCTCTAACTGGGCATCATTACCGTTGAAGGTAGCAAAAGGTAAGTTATCTACCGTAATATCAGGAACCACTCCCGAGCCTTCTAGAATCCAGCGGCCATCCATTGCGTGCTGTGGTGTTTCGGCTACGCGAGCAACGCCCCGATCAGCAAGCGTGTTGCGGCCCGAGAGCCATACGCCAGCCCCGGTAGTTTGCTTACCGATTAATGGGCCCAAATCGAGCGCTTTTACGCCTGCAGCGAAGGTTTCACCATCGGAATAGGTTAGCTGGTCTGTGAGCACTACCAGTTGGCCACGGAAAGCTTGTTGCATGTTGGTGTAACCTTCGCCAATGCGGGGTTGCCAAAAGCTCCATGCGCGGCGTAATAGCTTCTCAATAATCCAGCTATCAATATTGCCCCCGCGGTTGCGGCGTACATCAATAATAAGCCCTTCTTTCTGATAGTTGGCATAAAACTCACGCGCAAAGCTAGCGATATCGCCGCCGCCCATGGCATATAAATGCAAGTAGCCAAATGTACCATCGCTAGCCTCGGTTACTTTATCGCGGTTGTTTTGCACCCAAGTTTCATAACGAAGGCGATGATCTCGGCCACCAGACACTGGCTCTACTACCGTTTGCACGGCTTCACCATTACGCTGCAAATTCAGTAATACTTGCTTCCCTGATTGGCCCCGCAATGCATGCATAAGCTCTCCAGGATGGCTCACCGAACGCCCATTTACGTGAGTAATTACATCACCTACGCGGGCATTCACTCCAGGTGCACTTAATGGCGCGGCTTGATCGGGTAAATCCGGATCTACGCGATAGATGCTGTCAATTTGCAGACCATTGCTGGCAATGCTGAATTGCGCGCCTAAAGTAGCGGTGCTGGCTCGTTCACGGGGTTGCGAGTATTCGCCACCGCGCACTTGGGAATGCAATACATTTAACTCACTGAGAAGTTGTGAAAATACATCATCAAGTTCATGGCGATCGGTAAGCCGATCAAGCAATGGCTCATAACGCGCGCGCATTTCTACCCAATCTACACCGCGCATATTGCGATCAAACAAGAAATCACGGTGCATTAACCATGCATCGCGGAACATTTGGCGCCATTCCTGCACTGGTGAAAATGCTAGCTGCCAATCACTGGTGCGTACCTGCGCATTAGCCAAATTGCCAGGTGCCGAAGCGCCGGCTGGTACGATATACATTGAACGCCCTTGCATGAAGAACAGTTTCTCGCGATCAGCCGAGAGCTGATAGCCGAAAACATTGTTGGCGAAGGTTTCGGTTTTCACATCGGTTTGGCTAAATGCAATGCTGTGTAAGGTTGGTGGTGCGCTGCCATCAAAGGTGCGGCTTTGCACATACAAACGTTCGCCATTAGCGCTGAGGTTGTAGTAATTATCAGCGCTAACAGGTACCTGCCATAAACGTTTGCTGGCGCCGCTTAAATCAACACTTTGCTCAGCGGCTTGTTCGTTATCACAGTTACTCACTTCTTGCGGTGGCGCAAACGGGAAGCAGGCCGCAGGCTTCAGGGAAACCGCATAAATTAATGAGCGTTTATCAAACATTGGGCCTAAATTGCGATCTCCCCATGGAGAACTTGGAGTAGCTCGGAAGTTACGATCGGAAAGGAAATACAGCCAATTGCCATCGGCACTAAAGGCTGGCGAGCCCGATTCATATTTAGCAGAAGTAATGACCTCGCTGGTTTGCTCACTTAGAGAATATACCCATACTTTCCGGCGGCTATTGTGCAGATCGTTTTTGCTGAACGCTAACAACGAGCTATCGGCATTCCACACCATATCTGCAAGTGCAAAGTGCCCAGCAGCGCCTTGACCAATCTGAGTGTTTTTGCCACTTTCCAAATTAAGTAGCCAAAGGTTGCCGTCTTTGTCATCGTGAGCAAGCCATTTGCCATCCGGCGATGCAGCTAAGTTCCAGCGAAAGGTAGTGCCATTATCGGTAAGCTGTTCTGCGCCTTCAGAGCCATCGGCTGGGAAGCGCCAAATCTCATTTTCGCCAGAACTATCGTTTAATGCATACACCCATTTGCCATCAAGGCTGAGTAGCGCATTGCGCGAGCGGCTTTCTGCAGGGGTAGCTACTTGCACCAAACGGCGCGGGCCTTGGCTGGCAATCGCAATTTGGCTACGCGCGGTTATGGCGAGCTGATCATTGCCGGTAAAACTCACATTATTCAGGTAATCTAGTGGATTCTCTAACCACCGCTCTTGGCGCTCGGTAAAATCAGATGCTAGCTGAATCGGCACCGTGCGAGAACGATTACTGCGTACATCGAGTACGTGCACATCAGCGCCGCGTTGATACGCTATTTGCCCATCGTGCATACTGGCGTGCCACACTTGCCAATCATCATATTCAGTGTGTTGGCGGAAATCATCGCCATTACCATTCATAGACCAGATATTTGGAGTGCCATCGGCATCACTAATAAAGTAAACACGGCCCGAGTAAAACATCGGGCGTTTCACCGAACCTTCGTGGTTGCTAGTGAGTAGCGTTGCTTCTTGATTTGAGCCTGGCGTGAAGCGCCAAATTTCGCCTTTGGCACCGCCGCGGTATACACGCGCGTTATCTCCAGTAGCCTGCAACCCGAAACGAGTGAAAAACACGTGTGAGCCATCATCGGTGATCGTGCCTTCAATCGCATCAGCAAGCGGCAAGGTAGTTGTTGCTAAGGTGGTGGGGTTTACGCTGCGTAACACCCATTGATTCGCTGGGCCTACTACGTTATCGGTGCTATATAACACGTTGCCATCAGCGGTAAAGCCTTGTACGCGCACTCGGCTGCCTTCAAAGCTTACGCGTTTGGGCACACCGCCATTGATTGGCATTACATAAGCTTCCGGTGAACCTTCATAGTTGGCCACATAGGCAACGTAACGGCCATCACGGGAAATGGCTGCGCCGATTTCTTCACTGGCGTGTGTGGTTAGGCGTTTGGTAACACTGCCATCGAGGTGGCTGAGCCATAAATCGCCTTCCGCGGTGAACACTACTTTATCGGCATGAATGGCTGGTGCTCGGTAATAGCCGGCTTCAGCGTGCGCAGTGGTGCTCATAGCGAGGCTGCTGGCGCCGAGCAGTGCGGTGCCCAGCATGGCGGTTGCCAAAGGGCCAAGAGAAAATAGTTTTGTATTCATGAATGCGTCCGTTTTAGTTCTTTTTTGGCATGTTGGAAGAGCCCAAACCACCACTTAATACCAGCTGCAATGCTTCTGCTGGCTTCATATCAATATTCTTGGTGCATGAGCGCGGCACAATGATGGTGTAGCCGCCCACGTTATATGCCATAGGCATAAATACCGCGATATGGTCGTCTTCAATAAGTGACGACATACGGTCATCTTTTATACCGCTTTTCTTGGTAACAATGCCAATCAGTTCAACCTCAGATTGTGGGAGTTTAACGAGAACTACCGATTCATCCGCAAAGTTCTTACCCGACATCACATCCATTACATCTTGAATAATGCCGTAAATCTGTTTGGTGCCGGGAATTTTCATCATTAACTTCCCGGGCAAGCTCCACAGCCAATCAAAGCTTTTCCAGCGCGCGCTAAAACCAATAAATACACAGAGTAAAATGAAGCTGATAATGGCCATGCCAGGCAGGTACCATTCGTTTGGTAACACCACCTCAAGCACTGGAGATAAACTTGATTCCACCGTTCTTAAGAGCCAGCGAATCAGTTCGATAGTAATAATTAATGGCAGCAGAATAGCTAAGCCTTTTAGCAGGCTGCGAACAAATAGCTTCATGGTGATTCCCTTTCTTAAACGATACGGCGGCAACTGCACGCTCGTTAGCATACGAACGTGTTGGCTTTAAACAATTATGGCAATAATGCCCAGCACAATAACGGCAACATTGGCTAACCAACTTATCATAAAGAAATAGCTGCGCGGGCTCGGGTTTTTATCAGTAGCAATGCCATAGTAAAGCGCCATATGGGCAATGCGGCTTACGACCATAATGGCCAACAAACCCTGTAGCCAAGCAGGGTTGGCGCCGGCCAAAATAGCGAAAATTGCGCCACCGATCATGGTGCTGGCGTTTTCAAGAGTATTTTGATGGGCACGCCAAGCGCGAAAGGCGAAATTTGCATGCCCTAATGCGCGTGGTGGATGCCCAGGAATGGCGCCTGGTTCGGAAGCTTTTGCATACGAGGCGATTAACCATTGCAGAATAATAATGGCTAATAAAATGCCAACCCAAAGTAAACTTGTTTGGTACATGGTTAAATCAAGCATAACTATCTCTCCAGATTAGGAATAAATTCAAAAATAACGCGTTTAAGCTATAGTGTTTGTTCATCACTGTAGAACAAACTACAGCATTCAGGGGAGAAAATAGATGAATAAAACAATAACTAAGCTTGGCCTTGGTGTTTTGTTAGTAAGTATTACTGCGTTAAGTGGTTGTTCGCAACAAGATGATGAGCACCACATTCGCGCGAAAACCTCGGAACAGGTAACCGCCGCCTTGCAAGCTCGCATCCAAAGCGATGCCTCTGGCGCGTGCCTAGCCGCCGCTCGCGTGAGCCGAACGGCAACGGGTGCTTTGCAAAGCGAGCGCGGCTTCTATTGTGCTGCCAGTGATGAAGATGAAGCAATTACACTCCCCAACGAACATTCGCGTTACGAGATAGGTTCAGTATCGAAAGTAATGCTGGGTGGCATTATTGCGCAACTGCAAGCCGAAGGTGTGCTGCATCCAGACCAAGCGTTAGCCGAATGGGTGCCCGAGGGTGTCGAGGTGCCACAAGTGGGCGAGCAGCCCATTTTATTGCGCCATATGCTAACGCACACCTCGGGTTTGCCGCGATTGCCGATATTGTTAGCGCCGAAAGATGTGAATGACCCCTACGCCGATTTTACGGCTGCCGCGCTTTGGCAATCATTAGCACAAGCGCAGCTGGAGGGAGAGCCAGGTGAGCAATTTGGTTATTCGAACTTTGCTTATATGCTACTTTCAATGATTGCCAGTGAAGCAAGCGGAAAGCCTCTGGATGAACTTTACGCACAATATTTATATGAACCGCTGGGTATGCATACGGCAAGTTTTGCGGGCGAAACCATGCAGCCGCGCAGTGCTGATGGCAAGCCAGTGGTGAATTGGAACTTCCCCGTGAACATGCAGGGAGTGGGTGGCGTACGGGCAAGTATCGCGGATATGGAAGCATGGTTGGCTGGGCATCTTGGTGCTGGGCCAGAATGGTTAGCCGCAGCTTTAGCAGTAAGCCAGAAGCCGTTGGCTCAAGTAGCTGAGGGTAAATATGGTTGGGGCTGGATGTATGCAACGGTAGGCGAACGTGAATACCTCATGCATGGCGGCGGAACGATAGGTTTTACTACCGTGGTAGTGATCGATGCGGAGCAACAAACGGCGAGCGTAGTAATGGGCAATGCTGCGTTATACCAAACAGGAGATATTCAGCGTTTAGGCATTCATTTATTGGATGCAAATATCCCCCCGGGAACTCCTTATATCTTGGCAGCAATGCCAAGTACGGTTGCATTAGCCGATTACGAAGGGGTTTATCCACTGTTCCCTGGCTTTTCCATTCGTGTATTTGCAGAGGATGGTAAATTGATGATTCAAGGTACTAACCAGCCAGCTGCTGAGGTGTTTTACAAAGAAGCAGACGTATTTGAAAACGCCATGTTTGGCGCGCGTTTTGTGTTTGAGCGCGATGCTGAGGGTAAGGTAATAGCGCTTACCCTGTATCAAGCAGGCCAAGAGCTGCGGGGTGAACTCGAGGCGCCTTAACGTAACAGAAGCGGAACAGAACTGGTGAACAGAACTGGTGAACAGGGCTAAGGGTTAACAGGGTTCAGATTAGCGGCTTACGGAACACCACAACATCTTGGTGTAGCTCAAGCAGTTCAATCTGCCAGTGTTTGGCGATATATTCGAAGCTTTGTTCGCTGAAAAACGTGATGTGAGTAGGGTCGAGAATATATTGCCATTGCGCAAAGGCGCTAATATCTCGAGGGCGCTGGGTCATGATCACTAACAGCCCACCTTTGTTCAATAATGGCACAAGCTGATCCAGCGTTGCGCGTGGGTTGGCTAAATGCTCAAACACTTCGGTGCTGGTAATGAAATCATATTGCCGCTGCAAAAGCTCAGGATGGTGGGCGTAGTACAGATCATAATCCGCACACTGTATACCCGCCTCAGCTAATATCAACGATAAGGTTGGCCCTGGGCCACTGCCAAAATCTAGGCCATATGAACCTGCGGGCATTAATCGTAGAATCGGATCTGCCGCCCTACTTAAAAACTTCCGGTAACCCGCATCACTAGCGTTATTCTCGTGTAAATCATAATAGGATTTTTCCGCCGCGGCGCTCAAATGGTAAGCGCTAGGTACAAATACCAGAGCGCAGTTAGGGCAACGTAAATGCACTCGGCCAGTGAGTGGTTTGCGTTGCTCCGTATGCCAAACCTGAGGTGCGTGCTGGCTATCTTGCGCCGCGCAAAGCGGGCAAGATTGGGAGCAGGTATTAGCAGGCTCTGGTTGTTGTTGCTGAACGTTCATAGAATTCCAACTTACGCCTAAATTTACACTTCAATTTTGTGGCGTGATGCCCTAATGTAAAGCATACGCATAACGCATATCGAGTAATTAAATATACTAACAAAAATAAGCCTGTAGCACCTGTAGTTCGATTCGAGCAATGGCTATGTGCACTCTAACCAACCTCAGCCGCAAAAGAGAATGATATGTTGCCAGCTTCTCTGGTTATCTTTATCGCGTTTTTATATTTGGCGCTGCTGTTTTTAATTGCCTCCCGAGGTGAGCGAAAGCAAAACAACACCCCCAAACCATGGCGTTATTCTTTGGTGCTGGGTGTGCATTGCACTACCTGGGCGTTTTATGGCACGGTTACGCAAGCAGCCCATTACGGTTGGTGGCTAGCGCCTACCTATCTAGGCGGCATTATCGTATTTTTGTTTGCTCATCGTTTCTTATTGAAGCTGCTTACGGTGGTAAAACAGCAGAACTTAACCTCTATTGCCGATCTCCTCGGCTCTCGTTACGCGAAATCACAAACCATCGCCGTATTTGTAACCTTTATTGCATTTGTGGCCTTGGTGCCTTATATCGCCTTGCAATTACGCGCGGTGAGTGCGAGCTTTTCAGCCATTACCGGCCTTGATGCTACTCGCATTCCTTGGTTTACCGATGTAAGTGCTGGGGTTGCATTGGTAATGATGGTGTTTGCCATTTTGTTCGGCGCGCGGCGCTTAAGCCTGGCGGAAAAACACCCTGGCTTAATGGATGCCGTGGCGTTTGAATCCATCGTGAAATTGGTTACCTTCAGCGCGGTAGGCCTGTTTTGTACCTATCAGCTTTTTGATGGCTTTGCCGATCTCTTTATTCAGGCAGCCGCCCAGCCTGCAACGCAAGCGGTGCTTACCGGCGTACCCAATGGCACCTATATTTATATAACGCACATGCTCCTGGGGGCGCTGGCCATGTTCCTGTTGCCGCGCCAATTTCACGTGAACTTTGTTGAAAATACCAGCCCAGAAGAATTGAAAAAGGCGCGTTGGGCGTTTCCGTTGTATTTATTTGCTATTAATTTCTTCATTCTGCCGATTGCATTAGCGGCCATGCTGCTGGTTCCGGAAAGCCGTGGTGAAGATATGCTCATGCTCGCTGTACCGGTACTGATGAACCGCCCTGACATCAGCCTAATCGCCTTCATCGGTGGCTTAGCTGCCGCCACGAGCATGGTGATCATGGCTACATTAGCGCTCAGTATTATGATGTCGAATGATGTGTTCACCCCCCTTTGGTTACGCCTGCGCAAAGCAAAACAACAAGAGTTACAGCTTACTTCAAGTTCGGTACTTACCATTCGTCGGCTCACCATGGTGCTCATTATTGCGCTGGCCTATTGGTATCACCAAGCTACCGAAAGTGGTGTGCCGTTAGTAAGTAATGGCTTGATAGCGATGGCGCTGCTGGCCCAGCTGGCGCCCGCATTAGTGGGCGGTATGTATTGGCAGCGCAGCAGCCGAGTGGGGGCAATGGCCGGTATGGCTGCGGGTACCTTGATTTGGATAGTGATGTTATTACTACCATCACTGAGTGCGCGCCAAGAAATTACCGATTTGGCGATTAGCCATGGTGTTTTAAGCAGTTTGGCGGTGAACTTGCTGCTATATATTCTCGGTTCTTTATTGTTTGCAGATAATGAAGCAGAGCAAAAACACGCCGCGCGCTTTTTAAAGCCGGATAGTGAACATGCGGATACCGGTTCGAAACGGCAAGTGAATTGGGGCCGTTTACGTTCGGTTTTAGCCCGTTTTATAGACGATAAAGATACAGCTCAGCTGGATCAGCGGCTGGGTTTAACGCTGGCCGCGGCACCCGCCGAAGGGCTTGTTCCGCCCGGGTTGTTGCAACGTATTGAACGCGAGCTTGCGGGTGCAGTAGGTACTGCTGCCAGCCGCCTAATTTTGCATGGCCTTGCCCGCAGCGCTCCCGCTAATGTTGAAGATATGGCGGATTGGGCGAGTGAAGCTTCCCGAATGTATCGCTTTAATCGTGAATTATTGCAGGCGAGTGTGGAGAATATTCCCCAAGGTATTAGCGTGATTGATAAGGATTTGCGCTTAGTGGCCTGGAATCGCCGCTATCTTGAAATTTTTAATTATCCTGAAGGCTTTATTCGCGCCGGCATGCCCGTGGTGGAATTACTGCGCTACAACGCCAAACGTGGTTTGTTTGGTGAGCCTGATTCCGATATTCAGAAAGAGGTGCAAAAGCGCCTGAATTACTTGCGCCATGGTAGCAGTTATCGTTACCAGCGCGAGCACAGCGGCCGAGTAATAGAGCTACAAGGGAACCCAATGCCAGAGGGTGGTTTTGTTACTGCGTATACCGATATAACCGAGCTTGTGCATGCGCAGCAGCAATTGCACGAAATTAATGTTGGGCTGGAACAGCGCGTGGCCGATCGAACTCAGGCGTTAAGCGAAGCAAATAGCGAGTTGGAAGTAGCCAAGCGAGTAGCAGAAGATGCTCACATAAGTAAATCCCGGTTCTTTGCAGCGGCTGGCCATGATTTGATGCAGCCTTTCAATGCCGCCTCACTGTTTTGCGAAATGCTGCGCGAGCGGCTGCGGTTAGCTGAACAGGCAGAAGAGTTTGCTCTGGCCAATCAGTTGCAGCAATCGCTGAATAATGCTGAAGAGCTTCTTACCATGTTGCTGGAAATGACCAAGCTGGAATCCGGTAACTTAAAGCCAGATATCCGCGATGTGCCGCTTGATGATATTTTAAAGCCTTTAGCTGAATCGTTTGCGGTGTTGGCGCAAGAAAAGGGCTTACGGTTGCGAGTGCGCACTAGTGGCGTTCGGGTTACCACCGATAAGCGTTTGCTCTCACGTGTGATTCAAAACCTGATCTCTAATGCCATTCGATACACTGAAAATGGCCGAGTACTCTGTGGTATTCGGCGGCGCGGTAACAGCCATGTAGAGCTACAAATTATTGATACTGGGGTAGGAATACCTGCAGATAAACGTAATGAAATATTCAAGGAGTTTCATCAGCTTGAAGGGGTTGCTGAAAACCCAGGCTTGGGTTTGGGGCTCGCTATCGTAGAGCGAATGTGCCGTTTACTAGAAATACCGATTTCATTACGTTCTGAGCTAGGTAAAGGCACCAGTTTTGGTATTTTATTGCCCGTGAGTGGTTGGGTGCAAGATGCTGCCCTTTCTGCCTCGCCGGTAACGATTGGCAGCAATCAGCAAATTCTGCAGGGTGTGCGGGTACTCTTATTGGATAATGATGAAGCTTTGCGTACAGCCATTTGTAAACAATTAGAGAGTTGGGGCGCCACGGTATTCTCATGCCACTCTATAAGTGAAGCCTTAGCCGTTACTAGTAAACCCGATTTATTATTCGTGGATTATCATCTGGACAACGATGAAGTGGGAGTTACCGGTATTCTTCGGTTACGTGAGCAATGGCAAGCAGAATTGCCCGCCATTATTAGTACTGCCGATCCAGATGAGAGTATTCGTGAGCAGGTGGTAGAGATTCGCGCAGCGTTCTTACCAAAACCTTTAAAGCAAGCGGCGTTGTTGCGCTTACTGAAACGGTTACGCGTCGTCTTCAGCTTTTAGCATATCGTGGAAAATCACACCGGCTTGGGTGCGGTTGTACACCCCAAGTTTGCGTAAAATAGCCGAAACATGTTGTTTTATCGTAGTTTCTTGCACATCCAATTCGTACGCGATTTGCTTGTTCAGTAGGCCATCGGCAATGCACGCCAACACTTTAAATTGTTGCGGCGTAAGTTGTTCCAATTTGCTGGCAAAATCTTGGCTTGCTGCGCTTGGCGGCCGGCTTAGTTCGTCTTGTAAATGTTCTGGCAACCAACTATCGCCGGCAAGCACTGCCTCTACTGCGGTAATCAGCATCGGCAACGGCGCTGATTTTGGCACATATGCGCTGGCGCCAAAGGCCATAGCTCGGCGAATTACATCGGTGTTTTCATTGGCCGACACAATTAAAATAAGCACATCGGGATATTGATTCCGAATTGCGGTGAGGCCAGTTAAGCCCTTATTTCCCGGCATGTTTAAATCAAGGAACAACAGCTCTACTTGCCGTTCTTGGGCAAGTACCGTTTGTAATTCGGAGAAATTTTCAGCTTCCAACACATCGCTACCTAAAGGCGCAGCCAAGGCCTGCTTTAGGGCAGCACGAAACAGTGGATGATCATCGGCAATTATGGCTCTAGCCATGCTATTCGTCTTCTTCATTGGGCATGGAACCTTGTTGTACCTGATGCGTGGCAAGCCTGCAAGCCGCGCATCAAAATTGGTAGAAAAAAGCCACCGCTATTTTGCAATAACGGTGGCAAAGGTGTACCAGAGAAAACTACCTTTAACGTTACTGCATTACTTAGAACCGGTATCCCACGGTAAGTGAAACGGTACGTGGATCGCCGTAGTAACCAATTAACGTAGTATCACCGCCTAATCCAGGTAAGAATTCACCAGGGTTATTTGGATCTGGGCTTAGGAAAGCATAGTTACCCACGAGATATTTTTCGTTGGTAAGATTTTTCCCATGCAGCCCCACTCGCCATTGGCCATTCGCGCTATACCAGTTCACACCAAGGTTTAACAAACCATACGCATCTTGAGTGAGTAGGTTGTTTAGCTCGGTTAAACCATAACTGCTGCGGTAGCTGTAGTTACCATTAAATACCAGATCGCCATTGGCAATTCGGAAATCATAACTAAAGCCGATATTCGCGGTAGTATCCGGTGTGTTGGTAATCACGAACTGATCGGTAATATCAATTGGATTGCCTTGCGCATCAAAACTAGAAACGTTTTTGAAGCTGGCATCAATTAAACCAAGGTTACCGTAGATGGTTAAATCGTTGGTTGCGATCCAGGTAAACTCAAGCTCCAAGCCAGTTGCATCTGATTGGCCTACGTTTGCTAAGCGCTGGTTCAATACAGTTGAATCGTCTGGATCTGGAATTACAGATACATATTGGCGATTTTTATGATCGAGCATAAATGCAGTAGCATTCACACGTAAGCGATCGGTAATATCACTTTTCACACCAATTTCGTATGAATACACATCTTCAGGGTTCGCAGCAGGCTCTGCGGTTTCTGCACGGGGGTTAAAGGTACCCGATTTAAAACCTTGGCCGAAGCTTGCATAGAACATGGTATCTCTGCTGTAACGGTACTCTGCACCTAAGCGCGGGGTAACCTTATTCCATGTTTTGCTATCATCTAACACTACTGGTGTTCCAACCGATGGATCCCGCACGTAGCCAGGGATCCAGCCTGATTCTGGGTATACGGTATCGAAGATTAGGCCATTACGAACCAAAGCTTCTTTTTTATCGCGGGTATAGCGTAAACCAGCGGTGAATGACCATTTGTCATCCAGTTGATAAGTACCTTGGCCATATGCAGCCGTACTTGTACTATTTGAACAGCCGGATACTTCGCGAGTTAAACCAGGGGCACCCAATGCTTTGCCAAGTTCTTCAAGAATTGCATCAAAGGTACCGCACGAATCTGCATCGTAGTAATACAAACCGGATACAAAACTTAAGTTATCTGAACGGTAGTTAAATTGAAATTCTTGGGTAAACCACTTGTCATCGTAAATCGCTGGCACATCAAAAATACGCAATGATGTGTTATCAAAATCAATGTTTACCGGTGAATAGTTTTCCCGGTTCGCAGTAATGGAACGGAACTGCCATTGTTCATTTATTTCTTGTTCAATGGTTAAACTTACACCTTCCGTTTCTACGCGGTTCTCGGTAGGTAAGCTGGTGTAAGAATCGTAAACACTGTCAGGTACTGGCGCATCGGTGAGGATACTAGGTAATAGGCGAAAACCACCTTTAGAGTTGGATTGGTCGTCGGTTTTATCCCACGCCAAGCGCACAAAGGTAGTGTCTGATGGGGTCCACTCTAACGTTGCCCGCATCGCTTGCACATCTTTGTTGTAGTTTTCACGATCTTGATTGGGTAGATCGCTGGTTAAAAAGGTACCGTAGCCATCACGCTGTAGGTTGGCGTAACCAAAACCAAAATAGAGGGTGTTATCAATAATGGGCAACTCGCCGGTTACCTTCACATCTTGTTGGTTATAACTACCCACGGTTCCTGAAATAGTAAACTCACGGTCTCCCGACATACGGCGGGTTACATATTTCACAGCCCCACCAATGGTGTTCTTACCATATAGCGTGCCCTGCGGGCCACGCAATACCTCGATGCGCTCAACGTTTAAGATATCAAGTACTGCGCCTTGTGGGCGGGCAACATAGATATCATCAATGTAAATACCTACACCGGGCTCATAACCCCACAGCGGATCTTCTTGGCCAACGCCACGAATAAATGCCGTAATGGTGGAGTTGGTTGCGCGGCTCGTTTGTAAGGTTGTGTTGGGCGAGAATTGCGCAACTTCGAGGATATTCGAAATGCCACGCTCAAGTAATTGAGCCTCACTAATAGAGGTTACCGCAACCGGAACTTCTTGTAGGTTTTCTGCAGTACGGCGGGCAGTAACTTCAATACGCTCAAGGCGTGTTACCTGTTCTTCTTCGTCTGTATCTTGGGCAAGTACTGGTGCACTTAGCCCCAGAATTGCACTTGATACTGCTACAGCACAAAGGCTGCGGCGAAATGATGTACGATTAAATGTTGTCATTGTTATTCCCCCAAGGGTGGCCCTTTTTGGACGTTATTTTTTTGTTACGGATGCAACATTAGCCTAAGTTGACGAATTTGTGACCTGTACCATAGTACAGTATGGAAACTGAGCATCTTGGACAACAATACTGAACATCAACAAACTCGAGAATAATAACCAGTATTCACGCTGGGTAAATAAGAAAAGAGGTTTTTATGCTAAGTATGATTGGCTTAGTTGGGGGCTTGGTGCTGCTTATCCTGCTTACCTTGCGTGGCTGGAATTTGTTTATCAGCGCTCCGATCTGTGCACTTATTGTGGCCCTATGTAGCGGTATTCCTGTATTTCTTGGCGATGTTAACTTCGTAGAAAACTACATGAACGGCTTCTCAGGTTTTGTGGCCTCCTGGTTCTTTATGTTCTTGCTCGGCTCTATCTTCGGCAAGTTTATGGAAGATACGGGCGCCGCCGATAGTGTTGCCGAATTCATTATTAATAAACTTGGCAAAAAGCAGGCGGTGTTAGCTGTAGTGATGGCTTGTGCCATTCTTACTTATGGCGGCGTAAGTGTTTTCGTGGTGGCGTTTTCTGTTTACCCAATGGCATTAAGTTTGTTTAAAGATGCGAATTTACCGCGCCGTTTTATTCCTGCAGCACTCGCATTTGGCTCGGTAACCTTCACCATGACCTCGGCAGGTTCGCCGGAAATTCAAAACTGGATTCCCATTCAGTACTTAGGTACTTCACCTTATGCAGCGTGGGAAGTGAGTTTGGTAGTGGCGGTAATTATGGCCATTATTGGCTACTGGTGGTTAATGAAGATTATTAACAAAGCGGTAGCACGTGGTGAGCATTTTGTTGAGCGGGCCAGCGATCCACAGCTGGTAGATCGGCGGCGGCCACATCCGATTACGGGCTTAATTCCATTAATTGTAGTGTTGAGCTTATCGTTTATATTTCACGAAAAGTACTCGCAAATGGCACTAATTATTGCCTTAACGGGCGGTGTGCTTGCCATCATGATCATCAACTTTAAATATTTTAATGATATGCAAAATGCGCTGGCGCAAGCTACTACCGGTGCTTTAGTAGCAATAGGTAATACCGCTGCGGTAGTTGGCTTTGGTGCGGTAGCGCGAGTAACGCCAGCTTTTGAGCAAGCGGTAGTGGCCATGACATCTCTGCCGGGCAACGAACTGGTAGGTGCTGCAGTAGCCGTGAGTGTGATAGCCGGATTAACCGGCTCAGCATCGGGTGGCCAAGTAATTGCGTTACCCGAAGTAGGGCCACATTACCTAGCCGCAGGAGTAAGCCCAGATCAATTGCACCGGGTGGTATCTATTTCTTCGGGGGCTCTCGATTCGTTGCCACATAACGGCTACGTAGTAACTACCATTCGCGGCATTTGTAATGAAACTCATAAAGATGCGTATTGGGCGGTGGGCGCGGTTACCGTGGTAGTACCGGTAATTGGTTTAAGCATAGCAATATTGTTGTTTAACCTGTTTTAAGTGCTGGCGTGCTGGGCTTCTGTAGCGCAGCACGTAGCACTGTTGTAGGCACTTACTGAGCAACGGTGCGGTTGAGCTGTAAAGTAAGAACATGAGGTAGATAGGCATGCACGGCAATATGATGAACACCCAGCTTTTGGTGATCGATTTACTTGATTACGCTCGGCAACAGTTTCCCCATCAGGAAATTGTGAGCCAACGTTTAGAGGGTGATATCCACCGCTATACCTATCGCGATGCGTGGCAGCGCAGCTGTCGATTAGCGCACGCGCTCGAGCAGCTGGGGGTAGGCATGAATGATTGCATTGCTTCCATGGCGTGGAATACATACCGACATCTTGAATTGTACTATGCAGTTTCGGGCATCGGCGCAGTGCTGCACACGGTAAACCCGCGGTTGTTTGCAGACCAGGTGGAATACATCATCAACCATGCAGAAGATAAGTATGTGTTTGTTGATTTAGGCTTTTTGGCTATGCTCGAAGAAATTCAGCCGCGTTTACCCACCGTGAAAGGCTTTATTGTGCTTACCGATGCAGAGCACATGCCAGAAACCTCACTTACCAATGTGTATTGTTATGAAACCTTATTAGCGGCAGTGGGTGAGGAAGGCGATACCTACCCGTGGCCGCGGTTTGATGAAAATCAAGCGGCCTCGCTATGCTATACCTCGGGTACTACCGGGAACCCGAAAGGTGTGCTGTATTCGCACCGCGCCATGGTATTGCATGCGCAAGCAACGGTATCTCCAGCGCTATTAGATTTGCGTGCCGATACGGTATTGATGCCAATGGTGGCTATGTATCATGCTGGCGCATGGGGTGCGCCTTATGCAGCTCCACTGGCTGGTTGTAAGTTGGTGCTGCCTGGCAGTGGTATGAGTGGTGCCGCTATGTGGCAACTAATTGAACAAGAACAAGTAAATGTTGGCTTGGGCGTACCCACGATTTGGCTTACCTTACATAATTACTTGCAAGAACATGGGATAAGTAAGGTACCGCTTGAGCGCGTATGTGTAGGTGGTGCCGCATCCCCTATTGGGATGGTACGTACGTATCAAGAACAGTATGGCGTATATTGGCAACCCATATGGGGCATGACCGAAACCGGGCCTCTTGCCACTAGTTTACCGCCAACGCCAGCGATTATGGGGCTGCCTCTAGAGCAGCGCTATGCCTTGCAAACAACGGCGGGAAGAGCAGCATTTGGTGTGGAAATGGATATATTTGCTGCTGACGATCGTGTGGTAGCGCATGATGGCGAAAGCTCGGGCGAATTGCGTGTGCGCGGGCCATGGATTTGTAGCCAATACTATAAGAATGATGATCTCAGTAGCTTTCCAAATGGTTGGTTAGCCACCGGTGATATTGCCGTGATTGATCCCGAAGGATACATGCGGGTGGTAGACCGCAAGAAAGATGTAATTAAAAGCGGTGGTGAATGGATAAGTTCGTTAGAAATTGAAAACATTGTGAGCTTACACTCGGCCGTAAATGAATGTGCGGTGGTGGGAGTAAAGCATCCGAAATGGGATGAACGGCCATTGTTACTGGTAGTTCTGAACAAAGGAATGCAGGCTAGCGAAACCGATATTTTGCAGTATTTAAGTGGCAAGATCGCGAAATGGTGGACACCTGATGCCGTAGAATTTGTGCGTGAGTTACCGAAAACAGGTACCGGCAAAGTGCGTAAGAATGAATTGCGCGATGCGTATATTAATTATTTAGAAGAACGAGGGGTATAAAATGCAGCGTTATTTGCAATCGCAATATGCGAGCGTTTTGAGGGTTATTAAATATCAGCACGCTGTTACTGTGGCTCTCATCATGTGCATCAGTATGCTTGTGGCCAGTTTAGCGGCGCAAGCTGCCGAACTGCCATTGGTTGAGAAGCAAGAATTTCAAACTAGCAACTTTACAACCTATGGTGGTGAAATCATTCCAGAAGTAAGGGTAGGTTGGGAAGCCTATGGCGAATTGAATGAAGCTAAAGATAATGCCATTTTAATTACCCACTTTTTTTCTGGCAATAGCCATGCGGCTGGCCGTTATACTGCAGAGGATGCCCAACCAGGGTATTGGGATGCGATTATTGGCCCGGGCAAAGCAATAGATACCAACAAATTCTACGTGATCAGTGTTGATACTTTGGTAAATCAAGAACCAACCAACCCAAATGTAATTACCACCGGCCCAGCAACCATTAACCCAGAAACTGGTAAGCCATGGGGTTTAGATTTCCCGGTAGTTACCATTCGTGATTTTGTGAATGTGCAAAAGCTGGTTATTGATTCTTTAGGTATCGAGAAACTGCATGCCGTGATTGGTGCTTCAATGGGCTCTTTACAAGCACTGGATTGGGCGGCGGCGTACCCAGATCGTGTAGAGCGCATGATTTCGGTAATTGGCATGGGCGAAGCCGATCCATGGACCATAGCCAGCTTGCAGCAATGGGCCAATCCAATTGTGAATGACCCAAATTGGAATGATGGTAATTATTATGATGGCGAAGCCCCTCTTGCAGGGCTTGAGCAAACATTAGGTATGATTACCTTAACCGCAATGCACCCGCTGATTATTAATCAATTGTATGCGGATAGCTCGGCGCGAGAAGAAGCGCCTTTGCGCGATATACGCAGTAATTTTAAGGTGGTAGAGCAACTGCAGGCAGCAGCAAAGCTGCGCGCAACATACGCCGATGCCAATCACATTTTGTATTTAGTGCGGGCAAACCAACTATTTATGGCAGGATATGCGGAAAACCTCGAAAAAGGCTTAGAAAATGTCACCGCAAAAGCACTGTTTTTGCCGGCAACCAACGATCTATTGTTACAACCGTACCTTGCTAAGCGCGCGCATGATGTGCTGTTAGCCCATGGCGTAGCAAGTGAATACGCAGAAATAGAAGGGCCATGGGGGCATTTAGATGGTGTGTTTAACATTCAATTACAAGCTGATTTAATTCAGGAATTTCTCAATTAAACCACGGTTGTAAACTGTTGTAATACGTTTCGCTATCCCAAAGCCCAGATTTTATCTGGGCTTTGGTCTTATTAGGGAACGTTAATGTTAACATTTTGTAACACTTTATGAGTTCCTCAGTAGCAACCACGATGGTAACCTTAGCGCATAAGTTAAAGAGTACAAATCAACGAAGTTACAAACAACGAACTTAAAAATTAATAAACACAGAAGTTTTGCGCACATGGACGTGTGCACCTCCTCACTATCGGTGCTAGTGATAAGCGTATCACAAACCGAGCTAGCCAAGATGCTACACGTAACAAATTCATGGAATGGATAAGGAAGAATAGGAATGCTCCGGGAGAGCTTATCGAAAGGATTTCGATGACCTCAAGGATGAGGTCACCCACTTCTCTCTCGCGAATAGTCTTTAATGATACACCACTCTCCTCTTAAGCACTTCGTTACCCCCACATTGCATCCACCATAGTTCAGTGCCATCATAACGGCATAAAAATAATAACAAATGGATATACTCCGATGGGCATTTTTACGTGGTTAAAAACCTTAGATAGCGCACGCCGCAAGAAACGTTATGCTGAGCAAACGGCAGCATTTGCAGCGGCTGTGGAAAATTTAACGGAACAGGATGTAGTAATCGATTGTGGTGCTAATGTTGGTATTTATACGGAAATAATGGCCCGTAGCGGCGCTCAAGTATATGCATTCGAACCGAACCCAATTGCATTTGTAGCGTTGCAGAATCGGGTTCAGCACTTTACTAACGTTACCCTGATTCCAGCTGCAAGCACACTCAAACCAGGTAAATTCAAACTGTATAACCATCGCCATGCGAAACGTGACCCACTGCTATTTTCTGTGAGCTCATCTTTGTTAGAGCAAAAAACCAACGTAAATAAAGATGATTTTTATGAAGTAGAAGGCGTAGTGCTAAGCACTTTTATCCGCGAACTCAAGCAACCGGTTGCCCTGTTAAAGATGGATATCGAAGGTGCGGAAATAGACGTATTGAATGATTTAATAGATCACGGGTTACATCATTCAATCGGTGCTGGATTTGTTGAAGTGCATGATCGGCGAGTACCTGCATTACGTGAACCCACGGCCAAATTACGGGAACGTTTAAAACAAGAGAATGCCGAGCATATCACCTTAGATTGGCGCTAACGTATTCATCCCTCGTAAAAAAATCGAACAAAAAACAAACAATTCAAACGCAAACTTGGCCGTTCGAGTGCCCAGAAAACGCGTTATGAATACTTTCATATTGCAATCATAATATTAAAAATAACTCATTAAAAACAATGCCTTATGTTGATATGAGGATCGTCAGATCTATGCATTTCACCACCATCTGCCTATATTTTAACCACTCGAAACCATGTTGTGCGTAGAGTAGGTTTCTGTTCAAAGAATATAAGCAGTATCTAGCAGAATTGGTGCAACTTTTATTAAAGCAATTTCCGCTAAGGTGGATGAAATGAAACATGTAAGTTTGTGGTTAGCTGGCTTTGTGATGCTATTCAGTGCCATGGCATTAACAAATGCAAATGCCGCAGAGCAATGTGAAACATTAATTGCCGGGCAAAATTATGATGCAGGAACGGTGTGTGTAAGTAACGACACGGACACAATCACAATCTCTGTCACCACCCACGATGGATGGACGATGGGGGAAACGCAGTTGGCGTTGGGAACATCATTTGATGATATTCCTACTAATCGCCCGGGCAACCCCATTATTGGGCAGTTCCCCTATAAAACATATGTTGATGGTACTTCATTAACCTATGTTTTCGACCTCGCTGATTTTGATGCTACCTGTGATTCGAATTTCTATATCGCATTTCATGCGGTAGTGTTCAAAGGTGATCAAGAGGAAACCGCGTGGGCTGATGGCGATCGATTTACCCAACGTGGCAGCTGGGCAACCTACTTTCAGTATCAAGCAACGTGTTCAAATGGTGGTGATGATCCAATCGTTTGTACTGGTGAAGATACAGGTTATGCGTTTGGTAATGTGGAGCTAAACTCACTACCGGGTGCTCAGGCTAATCGTTGGGGTTGGGCAATTGAAGGTATCGAACGCGGTACTGAGAATGCTGTAGCAACAGTGTGGGCAGGTGCTGGCCAAAATAACCTAGCAAATGGACACGAAGCTGGTTCTATCTCATATACCTTTGATGAGCACGGCTGGTTGAATGTTGATGCCTTTGCAAATGCTGGCTACACATTTGCTACCATTCACTTGTTTGCTGGCGAAGATTATCCAGAGAACGTATTTGCAAATGGTACCTTCCCCTATCGCCTAAACGAAAGCGAAGATGACGACAACCTCGTTACTCAAGCGAATTTCTATGAGTATATCGATGGTGAAGTGATCAACATGATTGTGCACTTTGAAGTGAGATTTCACTGCGAATAGCCGATAAATTTCACCAATATAAAAAGCGCCGCACATTTACTAGCGTAAAGTGCGGCGCTTTTGTAATTGCGCAGATTATTCTTGGTTAAGAGAAAACTCTAAGCGAATACGCTGCATTACATTATCTTGCGGAACGTAGCGCCATCTCTCAAGTGCGCGAACGGCCTCTTCATCGAAATCGCCTTGCGGCGAAGAGCGCAGAATTTCGATATCCGTTACCTTACCCGAGTTATCAATAACAAACTCTAGATCTACATATCCCTCTATACCTCGTTCTGCTTGGTACGCAGGATATCTTGGTTCAATTCGCACTATGGGTGTTATTGGCTCCACGGGATTAGCGAGTGCCGCCGGCTCTAGTGGTTGCATAGGTTGGTTCGGCTGCAACGCAGCCCCCGTTCCTTGCGAGTAACTTGGGCTGTTCCATAGTATGCTTACGAGCATAATAGTAATAATGCTTGCTGCTAACGGCAGCAATCGCGTAGATCTATTTTGGGCTAGTGTATTAATCCGTTCTTTGGCCATAATAAAAGCTCCTGATTGGTGTTCATACTGAGTACTGCTTGGCAATAAGCCATGCAGGTTGCGCGCTGCTTCGGGGGGTGCAAACTGCATTGCTGCCAGTAGCGCATTGGCATAACAAATTTGCGTACTCGTGTTGCGATGGTGGCGATCCATAACATCCGCATCACAAACTAATTCTTGGTCTGCACGAAAACGCTGATAGGAAAGCCAAATTACCGGGTTGAACCACTGGCTGGCGAGTATGAACCAGGCGAAAAAATTAACGCGTACATCTTGGCGGCGCCAGTGCTGTAACTCATGATTGATAATTAAACGGCGCTGCTCTGCGCTATAGCGTTCGCGAAAATCAGCCGGTAATAATAGGTGCGGCTTACGAATTCCCGACATACCGGCACTTTCACCAGCAGCCAGTTCGCTAACTCGTAACAAGCGTTTATGAGCAATAGGTAAGCGCTTTAGCCGCCGGAGCTGGATTAGCGGTAGTACCATTAAGGCAATAGCGCCTAGCACCCAGATGCCGATAAGTATTTCTTTAACAAAACCACCCTGTTGCTGGATATTGGTAATACCCTCCACCGAACTTTGCACACTCATAATCGCGCCCACTACCGGCATATCTACTGATGATGCGAACGGTAGCGCTGCATATAACTGCAGTAATAGTGGGTTTAACGCAATGATTGCCGCCGTTACCGGGAGTAATAGCCACAGCGAGTATGTTGTGCGGGGGCCAAAGGCTCGTAATAGCCACGCGTGGCCAACTAACAATGTTAGCCCAGTGCAGCTCGTAACTACCGTGATGGTGATCAGGGTACTAATCATTGGAATTCTCCTTTTCCCATTCAGCGATTAGTGCTTTTAAGGCGCTTACATCTTCTGCGCGCAGCTCACTTTTTTGCGCAAAACCAGATACTAATGCAGAAAAACTGCCTGAAAACACTTTCTTCACCATTCGTGAACTCACTTGAGCTTGATATTCCTGTTCATCAATAGCCGGTGAGTATAAGTAAGCTCTCCCATCTCTTTGGAATGTTACTGCACCTTTGCCTACTAATCGGTTCAACATGGTTTTTACGGTTTTATCGGTCCATGCGTGTTGCTGCTGCAATTGCGTAACAATACTAGCCGCATGTTGCGGTGCATTCCGCCAAAGTATCTTTAATACTTCTAATTCTGCATTGGAAATATCAAACGGGCTCGCCATGGTGTTTCCTCGGTGTTCAATTGAACGTTAGCGGTAATCTAAGTAATCGCAAACAGTGTAGATTACAGATGTAATTTTATTTAAGATTACACTTGTAATTGAATAAAGCAAGGAAAGTTTTAAAAAGAGGTTTTATTTACTTAGGAATCGATTCGCCACATACCCAACCGCTGCTCCACGCCCATTGGAAATTATAGCCACCAAGCCAGCCGGTTACATCGAGTACTTCGCCTATGAAGTACAGGCCCGGTTGCAGCTTACTCTCCATAGTTTTTGAGCTTACTTGGTTTACATCAATGCCACCAATGGTTACTTCGGCGGTGCGATATCCCTCAGTGCCATTAGGCTTTATTGGCCATGCGGAAATTAGCTCGGCAACGCGTTCAAGATCGCTATTGCTGATATCCGCTAAGTTCTTAGATGGCCACTGGCCGTGAGCTGCCAGAGTTTGCACCATGCGCTTGGGCAGATATTTACTGAATAAACCGATTAAGGAACTGCGCGGCTGCTGTTGCTTGGCTTGCTTAATTAGAGCATCAGCATCTTCGTTTGGCAGCAGATTTACCTGCAAGGTTTCCCCAGGATGCCAATAAGAGGACATTTGCAACATGGCGGGCCCGCTTAATCCGCGGTGGGTAAACAGCATGGCCTCCTTGAAGCTGGTGCGTTGATTGCTGGCTACTACATCGGCAGCAACGCCAGATAAATCGGCGAGCGCCGCTTTATCGGTGTCTTGCAATGTAAATGGCACTAAACCAGCGCGCACTGGCTTGATGGTATGGCCGAATTGTTCGGCTACCTTGTAGCCAAATGGTGTGGCGCCAAGCTTCGGCATTGAAAGCCCACCCGTAGCAATTACTAAATTGCGGGTAGTGTATGTGCCGGCACTTGTATTCACATGATAGCTACCGTGTTGCTCGGTAACCGCAATTACTTCAGTACGCAATTGCACTCGCGCATCTGCATCGCTGCACTCTTGCATTAACATCCGCACAATATCCTTCGCTGAATCATCGCAAAATAGCTGGCCGAGCGTTTTTTCATGCCAAGCGATACCATGCTTATCTACCATGGCGAGAAAATCCCACTGGGTATAACGGCTGAGTGCAGATTTACAGAAGTGCGGATTATCGGAAAGGAAGTTTTCCGGTGCGGTGTACATATTGGTGAAGTTACAGCGGCCTCCACCGGAAATAAGGATCTTTTTACCCGCTTGCTTAGCATGATCGATTAGCAGCACCGATAGGCCGCGTTTGGCAGCCGTGGCGGCACACATTAGGCCAGCAGCACCTGCGCCAATCACCAGGGTATCGAATGGTTGCAGTTCATTTGCGGGCATATTTAAGGGTTCCAAAGCTAAAGGTGGCGCTTAATAAAGCGGAATGCGAAACATGCAGTTACATTTTTATGACACAAACAGCGCAAGGCTTGTCTATTATTACAGCAAGTTGCTAAATCAAGTTGATAGGAAGCAAAGGCTAATTAGGTAGAGCTAGCAATTACATTCAGTTAGATAAGCTCAGCACCTACTTCGTTGGCAATTATACCTATAAATAATTTGCTTCACCAAACTATAGTGAAAAGAGGGTAGTAGTTATGAAGATTAAACATTTAATGCTTATTGTGGGGTTTGTGGCTTTACAAATTACAGCGCAAGGCACAGCACAAGCAGCCGGCATTGAAAGTGAAGAACAGCTAGAAAACCTCAAGCGTGCTGCTCAATACGGCTCTTCCGAGGCGATGATCATGCTTTCGGTAACCTATGCGAATGGTGAAGGCGTTGATAACGATGAAGTGATTGCCATGCGCTGGATGCGTGAGGCGATTCGGAATCGCAATCCGCAAGCCTATTTTGTGAAATCCCAATGGTTACGCAACGGCCACGTAGTTGATTCTGATCTTGAGCGTGCCGATTATTTTCTTGATCGTGCAGTGGCAGCTGGGCATGCACCAGCGATGTACGAGAAAGCAGCGCGGAAATTGCGGGAAGATATGGCCGATCAAGCAGCAATAGAGTTACTTGCCGACGCGGCCGATATGGGCCACTTCGGTTCAATGTATTTGCTGGCACGGTTGCTTGAAAATGGGATGGTGAGCGGTGAACCAGAAATAGAGAAAGCTGCGGCGCTGTATTCAACCTTAGCCATTCGCAATTACCGAGATTCAAGAGAAAAACTCCGCGCTTATGCACAATTTTTTAGCCAGCAAGGCACGGAAGCATCAGAAGAAATAGTTGCGAGTATCGAAAGTAGCTTAAACATGGAAGTAATCGAAATTCGTGGCGATGCAGCTTTTGCGAATACCCTTGCCCGGTTAACAGAAACCGCGCGGCGGCCAACTACCGGCACCCGTATTCGTAGAGCACAGGATTGTGGTGTGCAAAGTTTAGGATGCCAGGTTGTGTTCGATCGCACGAACGGTGTTGATAGCCCTGCAGGCTCAGTTTCTGAGTTAATCTATGGTTATGGTCGTTAATTATGGTCGTTAATTAGGGCTTAAAGTGAGCGCACCAAAGTGTGGTGCCCGATAGAACAGGTTCAATACCGCGAGTTAAAAAGTAAAAAACCTCTACCGGCCAAGTGCCTGTAGAGGTTTTTTCTTACCGAGAACCGAGTACTGAATACTCGTTCTCTCACACCAGTACTTGGCTTGCGAGCTGAGCGGTAGCCTCTGCTAGGTGATGGTCTGCACCATAGCCAAACACCACTGCCAGTATTAATACCAAGGTTGCGAATAACATCAGCTTGCCAAGCAGTGGCAGGCAGAAACGGAACCAACGGTCATAAGGCACGCCGGCAATACCGATAATCCCCATCAGTACCGCATTTGTTGGCACAATCATATTTGAGAAACCATCACCAAACTGGTACGCCAATACTGCAACTTGCCGTGGAACGCCAACTAAATCACTTAGCGGGGCCATCAGCGGCATGGTTACAAATGCTTGCCCTGAGCCAGAAGGCACGAACAAGTTCAGAATGGTTTGGATAATCAACATACCTACCGCAGAGATAGCCGCAGGCACGTGCGAGAGTGGCATAGCGAGGCCATTTACAATGCTATGTAGAATTTGGCCATCTTCGAGAATTAACGCAATACCACGGGCAACACCAATGAGTACGGCCGTGGTGGTTAAATCTTTTACGCCCTCAATAAAGCTATCGGCGGCCTCATCAAACTTCAAGCGGCCTAGCAGGGTAATGAGAATACCCCAACCTACAAAACAAGCGCCCAGCTCGTATAAATACCAACCATGTTGTGAGATACCATAAATGGCAATACCAATGGTAATCAGGAAGGTAAACAAAATTGAGCGATGGCGGCGATTCAGTGCTGGATATTCCGTTTTTTCTTTACCATCCAGTGGGCAAGGTAAATCGGCAACCAGTGATTGCTGAGGGTCTGCCATTACTTTTTTCGCGTATTTCCACACATGGTGATAGGCAATAAGTACGAACGGCACAATAATAGCGAGGCGCAGCCATAATCCTGAATACGGCGGAACTTCCGCAATGCCTTGTGCAATCAGTACGGTGAATGGGTTAAATGCCGAAGCACCATAACCAACGCCATAGCCGGCTACTGTCATCCCCACTGCGGTCATGGCATCTAGCCGCATCGCTTTACATAAGCCCACCAGAATTAATACAAACGGGATGTATTCGCCGGCGGTACCAATGGCACCTGATGCCAACGAGAACATAAAAATCACCATAAAAATTAATTTTTGCGGTGTTTCTTTGTTCTTCTCAAGTAGATTACCAATTAACGCATCTACGGTGCCGGTGCGGCGGGCAATTGCCAAAACACCACCAACAATAAATACGAAGAAGATAATATCTTGTGCGGCAGCAAAGGCGCGCGGCACTGCAGTAAGCAATTGCCATGGGGTAAGATACTGGCGCTCTTCTACTAACGTAAACGTGCCCGGAACAACTACTTCGCGGTTCGCCTCGTTAAGAACAGTTTGGAAGAAGCCTTGTGGAACAATCCAAGTAGCAAACATTGCCACAATCATCATTGCAAATAGCAACGTGAGCGTGTGCGGAACCTTAAACGGTTTCTTATTCTCCATACGGGTGCCTTTGTTGTTATATTTTCGAATCAGTTATTTAAAATATAAGCGGGTATATTCTAAGCTATCTGGCGCTAAGAATACCTGAACTGGCCTAGCCAACCAAGATTAACTTTGTTTCTGGGTATTTTGTGGGTATCGTTGGTACCAATGTTCTATTAAGGATTCACTGAAATGCGTAAAATTGTTCTCTCATTAAGCTTTGTTATCTCGGCGCTTGTTCTTGGCGCATGTGCTCAACTAGCGGAACTCAGCAGCTATCGAATTACTGAGCCAGAGTTAGAGCGAATGATTGTGCGGCAGCTTGATCAGGCTCAGCAAGAAGTGCGCATTATGGGGTTTGGCGTGCCTTTAGAAGTAAATTCGTTAAAAGCCGAAATAGGCCCAGATGATACCGATTTAGTGCGCTTGGCCGGTGATTTTAGTTTGGCGTTTGAAGTGTTTGGCCGCAAATACCCAGTGCAACTTACCTTAGGGGTTGAAGGGTCGCCTATGTATGATGGCGAAGAGAAAGCCATTTATGTTCGGCGTTTAAATATTATCAATTCGAGCGTTAACGCGGCGGGCTTCAGTGGCAGTTTGAACGCCATTGATCAGCAGGTACTGGATATTTTAGATGAGTATTTAGCACAACAGCCGGTATATCGATTAAACCCAGAAGATCGCACGCAAAACTTACTGATGCAGGTTCCTTTATCACTTACCGTTGAAAGTGGTGCCTTGCGTATTTCACCATCACGCTAAAAGTAAGGCTAAGTTAGCTTAATTGCATAGGCTATTATGCAGTTGCTTTCGGATAAGCCTGCTTAATATACACATCAAAGCGATGCTTTTTACTGGCGATTTGGCTACTTGGGGTTTGCCCAGCAAGAAATGGTGCGCGTGCTGGGCGTTTCACCACCACTCGGCAGCTTGCAACTGCTAATGCGGCCGGTAATAGGCTATCGGCATCTAAATCAGCGCCCACCAAATGTTGTAAAATCTGCATTTCTTTTTTAACTGCAGCTGATTTTTCTTTCTCAGGAAACATCGGATCTAAATAGATGGTGTGTGGTGCAATGGCAAGCAGTTGCTCCTGAATATCGGCGGCATTTAACAAACTTCCCGGCGGCAGCATATGCACGCGCTGGCAACTCCAGTGCTCGGCGTTCTCCTGCTCTAGATGGAATTGTTGTAGATGCACAATGGCTTGTTGCAATAACGCGTGAATGGCAGGATTTCGCTCTAATAACCATACCTCGCAGCCCGCGTGCGCGAGCATTAGGCCATCACGGCCAAGCCCTGCGGTAGCATCAATTATCCGCGGGCGAAAGCCTTTGCCTAAGCCCACAGCCCGAACTACCGCTTCTTGTTTGCCACCACCTAGTTGTTGGCGCCACGCTTGTTTGCCGCGCGTGTAATCCAGGGTTAATGGTTGGTATTCAGGTTTGCTACGCCAGCGTAACTGTAATCCCTCGCGGGTAAGTTCTAGCAGGAAATCTGCACCGGTATCAGTGGCGGGTAATTGATACTCGCTGGCCAACGCAGCAGCAGCTGCCTGAAGCTCAGGTTCGGCAGCTAGTAACGGCACGGGAAAGCTCACTTGCGGTATTCCATGAGCTTATGCGGGATATCATCTTCTAAATATTCTTCGCCAATGGGCACAAAGCCCAGCGAGCCATAAAACTCAAGTAGGTAGGTTTGCGCATTTAATTCGATTGGCTGTTTTGGCGCGCGGGCTAGAATTTCTATCAACGCCCGCTCCATTAACTCACGGCCATAACGTTTACCGCGGCCACGTTGGTGCACCACAACCCGGCCAATTTCTGAAGTTTCATCACCCGGGCAATGCAATCGAGCATACGCCACCAAACCTTCATCATCGAAGCCGCACAAATGCAGCCAGTTGGCATCGGTACCGTCGATATCATGATACGGACAGTTCTGCTCTACGATAAAAATATCTTGCCGTAGTTTAAAGATGTCGTGAACTTGGCGGCCATTCAATTCTGCAAAGGTACTTGTGGTGAAGTGCAGCATGCATTCCCTCCGTAGCGCAATTATTTTGCTTGGGCAATTAACGTGGGTGCGAAATAAGCTAATAATTCACCCACCTTCTTCCGATTAGCTCCATTTTGGCTGATAAAGCGGTGTACCTGCAAGGTTGTTAACTCTGCTGCTTCATAAAATAGCCGCGCCGTTTCGGTATCATGATTGCTGATCAACACGGGAATTCCGCGTTTTTTTGCCGCTTGTATTGATTTTTGCGCTAATAACAGTTGCTCATCGAGGCCAAAGCCATTGCCCGAGTAGCTCGTGAAATTCGCTGTTGGGCTAAGCGGAAGATAGGGCGGATCACAATACACTACGTGTCCACGGCGAGCGCGGCGAAAACTATTTTGAAAAGGCTCGCAGGTGAAGGTTGCCTTTTTCGCTTTCTCAGCAAAAAACTCAAGCTCAGCAGCAGGAAAATACGGTGCACGGTAACGGCCAAACGGCACATTAAATAGGCCGCGGGAGTTATAGCGGCATAGGCCGTTGTAGCCATGTCGATTCAAGTACAAGAATAGTAATGAACGTTCGTAGGTATCGGTGCTGGCGTTAAATGCTTTGCGCAGCGCGTAATAGGCTTGTTCTTGGTTATTACCAGGCACAAATAATTTACGAGCATCTTCAATGTAGGTTTTCGGCCGGCGCTTTAAAAACTTGTAGAGGTTTATTAAATCGGCGTTGATATCGTTTAATAAATACTTATCGTAATCCGTATTCAAAAACACCGAACCAGCGCCCACGAATGGCTCAATTAGCTTATCGCCAGCCGGCAGTAACTGCCGAATGGGCTCAACTAATGTGTATTTTCCACCTGCCCATTTCAGGAATGCGCGCTGCTTTTTCATATTATTATTTGTGGTTAACTAGTGCAGTGAGTGTATCGTGAAAGCCCCGAAAAGGCATCGTTTAGAGCGATTCAATAACAGAAATTAGCGCATCGCTCGAGATATCGCTGAAAATACTGGCACGGCCTAAACCGGTAGGAAGAATAAAACGCAATTTACCGTGCTTCACTTTTTTATCGCGAGCCATAAGCTCTAGCCATTCGCTATTACTAATGTTCTTCGGTGGATATTTTGGTAATCCGGCGGCATCAATAAGCTGCTCGATACGAATGGCATCGGTGCGAGCAAGATATCCCTGCTGTACTGCTAAATATGCGGCCATAATCATACCCACGGCAACTGCTTCGCCATGCAACCAAGTTTTATAATGGGTTGCCGCTTCAATTGCATGGCCAAACGTGTGGCCCAAGTTAAGTAACGCACGAACACCTTGTTCGGTTTCATCGGCAGCCACAATTCTTGCCTTCAGTTCACAACTTTTGGTAATGGCGTATATGAGCGCTTCCGCATCGCGGCTGAGCAGCAGTGGCATGTTCTCTTCTAACCAGGCAAAGAAATTTGCATCAGCCATAACGCCATATTTGATTACTTCGGCTAACCCTGCTTTGAATTCACGAGCAGGAAGCGTAGCGAGGGAATCAATATCAATGATTACTGCAGCAGGCTGGTGAAACGCGCCAATTAGGTTTTTGCCGCTAGGATGATTTACAGCTGTTTTGCCACCTACCGATGAATCAACTTGCGCCAGCAGTGTGGTGGGGATCTGCAGAAATGGCACGCCACGTTGCCATGTGGCCGCTACAAAGCCGGCCATATCACCAACAACGCCACCGCCCAAAGCAATAATGGTGCAATCGCGATTAAAGCGGTGCTTCACCAGTACGTCCATAATCTCGCTGTAAATCGTGAGGTTTTTGAACGTTTCACCGTCTGGGATCAGCGCCTGCTGAATGTGCTCACGTTCAATACCTGCGGCGGTTAAGTTGGCGATAAGAGTGGGTAGGTAGTGCTCTGCAATTGTGCTGTTGCTAACAATCAAGATTTGTTTGCCAGCACTTGGCAACACGCTATTAAAAATATCGGCTACTGCAGTGCTGATTAGGCCGCTGCCTACAAAAATTGGATAACTACGGGCGCCATGCGCGGGTGCACCAAGGGATACAGTTAAACTCTGCGTTGGCGCACTCATCATTATAACCCCAGCTTCTCAATAATTTCGTTGGCAACCACTTTGGCACTTTGTTCGTTCGTTTGAATCACGATATCAGCAATTTCCTCGTACAGAGGATCACGCTCTTCGGCAAGATTTTCCAGCACTTCCCGGGGGTTATCTGCGTTCGCGATTAACGGCCGGCGTTTATCTCGTTGGGTACGCGCCACTTGCTTGTCGATATTGGTTTGCAGGTATACAACAACACCACGCGCCGCAAGTTTGCTGCGGTTTTCTTTACTCAGTATCGAGCCACCACCAGTAGCCAACACAATGCCGTTATGTTCAGTAAGCTCACTGATCATTTTTTCTTCACGATCACGAAATCCTTCTTCCCCTTCTAATTCAAATACCCAGCTAATATCGGCACCAGTGCGGCGCTCAATTTCAGTATCGGAATCAAAGAACTCTAGATGAAGAGCGCTAGCGAGTTGTCGCCCAATGGTGCTTTTACCTGCCCCCATAGGGCCAATCAGAAAAATGTTACGCTTGTCAGCCATAGCTTCGGTACATCACTTCTATAAATACTATTACGAATTAATGAGTGTGGATTCACCCCTGTGCCCCAGAAAAAAAGACAGGCGATTATCGCAATTTGTACCTCTTATGGCAACCAACGTAAGTATTGTTGTGTCGGGATGTTGAGCTGAAGTGTGCTGGGTGCGCACTCACTTTTGAGTGGTTTAGCCGAGGGCAATTCCGTATCCGTATTGTTGTGATGGTGCGCGATTACCAAACCACCCTCGCCAATGTACTGAATAATCAACGCATAAGGCGTAATTGTTGCGCCCGCACGAAGCCATCGAGTGGTGTGATTATTATAGTGCAGCAATGCCTCTTGGTTGCGTATCGCTACTATTGAAAAATCTTCAGGAAAACGATGAAAGCAAGGCTCAGAAATGGGTACTTCTGCAACTTTTGGGGTATGCGAGAGAGTTGGAAATGGGTTTTGTGCAGCTGCAGTGAATTCAACAACCTGCATTTCCTGCTGCTCCAAGTGCACTATAAGTTCAATGTGTTGCGGCTGCCATTGCCAACGTTTATAGGTTGGCGCCCAATTGATATCGGCCAGTTGCTGCAACCAGTTTGCTAGCTCGGTGAAATCTCCATGAAGGGTAAGCTGCACTAAATTTCCTTCGCGCTTAAAGGCGTTTAAATGAATGTTATGGGGAATTCCCGGTAGTTCAGCGTAAGCCGCTAAACGCACTTCTTCGCTAGGTACAGAAAGTTGTGCTTTAGCGCTTGCCAAGCTGTTTTGTAATGATGCTCGCTGATGCCATACCTGCGCTATGCCCAGTTTGTAAACAGCTGCAACAACGAGCGCAGCGCCAAGAACAAGCATGCTTCGGCGTTGTAGTTTAGAGAGTATTAATAAGCGATCGAAATAATGTATTTGCATAACTTTGATTATTCTATTCAGTGCAACGTGAGTTGCAGGTTTACTTGCCAATCATCACCATGCGAATGCAAACCTACCTTGCTTAGCTGCCAGTTTTGAAATTGCCATTGATTAAAACGATGGGCGCTCGCAGAATTCTGCACCGCAAAATGAATACTTGCCTGGCTATCGGTGATTTCGATATCCGTTAATTCTGCGGTAGGAACCAGAGCAAGTTGCGTTGCAATATCCTGCAACAGATTCAGCTGTGCGACCACACGATGCGGTTCGAGAATCGGCTGCGGCGTATTAGCCCGAGCAATCGTTTGCCGTTCATCATGGCTAAGCGCAGGCGGTAGCTGCCACCAAAGCCCTAGCATCGTGATGCCTGCAACAGCCGCTGCTACCGTAGTTTCAAGGGCCACTTGTTTGCGTTTCGCCTGTAAACGCTGCGCAAATGGCCTAATGAAATTCGCCATTAATACAGGCTTTCGGCGTTCAGAACGCCATAAATTACGGCGGCAATGGCCGCGCATAATGCCGGCGTTCCTGCGGAGGTTGTAACGCTAGGTTGCTGTTGTTGGCGATTTGCCAGTGTTTCGGCTTGCTGTAAATGATCGGGTAAACAGGAGATTGGAACCCAGCTTTCTAACAGATTTCGCATATCGAAGGTTAGAAATTCGCGAATCATGGCAACGCTTTGCTTTGCCGTTACGTAAATTTCATATTCGCTATCGTTATCATCACTCCAAAGCTCCCACTGTAAGGTTTCGTGGTTAGGGATTTCTTTGAACTTCTGTTCGGCGTGAGCCAACACATCATCGTAGTTGTAGCCTGCGGGCAGCATAAGCGGAATGCTGCGAACTTCTGTGCTGCAGCCATGCCAAAAGATAGGGAATTGGCGCGCATCAAACTCGGCGCAATTTAGCTGTGGCTTATCATCCATATTGATTTGCGCGGAATGCACCAGTTGCCAGCGTTCGGGGTTATCACTCGGTGTATCAAGTAACACAATGGTAAGGGTACTTCCTTGTAAATGCATACCGCCGGTAATGTTTGTGTAAATTGTTGGTAATGTGGGTAATTTAATCTGTAAAAACATATCTGCACTATCCTTGTGGCTGTTAAGATGAACGATCAGTATTTGCTAACAGTTAAATTTAGCTGAAAATTCGCCTATAATGGGCAGCTTATAACGACGCAATGGCGGAATTTTTGTGATTCGATTTTTAAAATATTTTCTACTCACCATAATTGCGATTGGTGTGCTTGGTGTTGCCTCTGTGGCCGGGCTGTATTTATACGTAAAGGATGAGTTGCCAAGCGTAGATACTCTCCAAGACGTGCGCTTTCAAACCCCAATGCAGGTGTATACAGCTGATGGCAGATTGATGTCGCAATTCGGTGAGCAACGCCGTATTCCGCTTACCCTCGATGAAATCCCGCAACAAATGATCGATGCAATTTTGGCTACCGAAGATTCCCGTTTTTATAGCCACCGAGGTGTAGATCCCATTGGCGTAATGCGTGCCTTCCGCGTATTAGTGAGCACCGGCGAAATTCGCGAAGGTGCCAGTACGATTACCATGCAGCTTGCACGAAACTTCTTTCTTACCCGAGAACGGGCCTGGATGCGGAAAATAAAAGAAGCTTTTATTGCCCTGCACATTGAACAACTGTTGAGCAAAGAAGAAATCCTTGAACTGTATCTGAATAAACTTGAGCTGGGGCATCGTGCGTTTGGTGTGGGTGCCGCCGCGCAAGTATATTATGGCCGTGATATCCATCAGCTTACGTTAGCGGAAATTGCTACGTTGGCAGGTATGCCACAAGGCCCTTCAATTTTAAATCCTATTTCTAACCCAGCGGCATCCGTGCAGCGTCGGCGCATCGTGTTAACGCGCATGCTCGATGAGGGGTACATTACTCGTGACCAATTCGAAGCTGCTGCACTGGCACCAGTAACGGCGCGTTATCACACTGCGGAACTAGAGCTAAACGCGCCATATTTAGCGGAAATGGTGCGCCAAGAAATGATCGAGCGCTTCGGCGTAGATGAGGCATACAATGGCGGTTATAAAGTATTCACCACGGTGAACTCTGAAGTTCAGCTGGCAGCGGAAAATGCGCTGCGCGATAACCTCCATGCCTATGATGAGCGACACGGATATCGTGGCCCAGAAATGCGCTTGTGGGGCGTAGATCCTGAGCAGTACTTTCAGGCGCAAAGCCGCAGAGTGCAACAGCTGCCAGATGAACACACGTTGGCAACCATGATAGAGCTTGGCGGCCAACCTTGGCCAGATGGCGAAATTATTACCTACCTGCAGCGGCAACCTCGCTTTGGCCGCTTACAACATGCCGTGGTAATGGATGTTGGCGAACAATCGGTTACGGTGATGTTGCGCTCTGGCTCGCGAACAACGATTGAATGGGAAAACCTAGATTGGGCCCGCGCTTATATTGACGCAGAGCGGCAAGGGCGCGCGCCACAAACGGCTGGCGATATCCTTAATGCTGGTGATCATATTATCGTGCGGCCATTCGATGAAGCATATCGTTTAGCGCAAATGCCGGCACCTAGCTCGGCGATTGTGGCGCTGAATCCAAACAATGGCAGCCTACAAAGTATTGTGGGTGGATATAGCTTTAATCACAGCCAGTTTAATCGTGCTACCCAGGCTAAACGGCAAGTGGGTTCAACCATTAAGCCCTTTATTTATGCCGCGGCGCTAGATCACAATTTCACCTTAGCCACCTTGGTAAATGATGCGCCGATAACACAATGGAATCCAGGTTCAGGCTCGGCATGGCGGCCGCGAAACTCGCCGGAAGTTTATGATGGTCCAATTCGCCTTCGGGAAGCTCTGGCGCGCTCGAAAAACGTAGTGTCGGTGCGTTTAATTCGTGAGTTAGGTGTAAATGAAACCGCCGATTACATTGAGCGGTTTGGCTTTTTACCAAACGATGTACAACGCAATGAATCATTGTCACTCGGAGCTGCCTCATTTACACCACTAGAAATGGCCCGTGGCTTTGCCGTGTTTGCCAATGGCGGCTACTTAGTTACGCCGCATTTTATTGATCGAATTGAAGATTCAGATGGCAACATTGTGTTTCAGGCAAGCCCTATCTACGCATGCGCACGCTGTGCTGCCGAAGAAGCTGGCGTTGAATTTAGTAACGATGACGATGTGAATGCGGCGATTTTAAGTGAGTGGTCGCAAGCACCGCAGGTAATTCCAGAACAAGTGGCTTATTTAGTGGCCGAAGCCTTGCAATCAGCGATTTGGGGCGGCGGTAGTTGGGCACACCAAACTGGTTGGAACGGCACCGGTTGGCGTGCGCAATCGTTACGTAACCGCAACTTGGCTGGTAAAACAGGTACCACGAACGATGTTCGGGATACTTGGTTTGTAGGCTTTACTCGCGGCACCGTAGCCGCTACTTGGGTGGGTTTCGATAATCTTGAGTTCGCATTGGGCCGCTCTAGCTTGAATAGCAACTTAGGCCGGCAGCGGCAGCCGATTGTTGGCTCAGAAGCGGGTGCTACTACTGCATTACCAGGCTGGGTGCGTTACATGGAAACAGCGCTACAGCATGTAGATAGCCCAGCGTTTGAATTGCCTGAAAATATGGTGTCTGTGCGTATTGATCAGCCTAGCGGTAAGCTTACTAATCGTAACGATCATACCAGTATGTTTGAGTACTTTATTCGCGGTACTGAACCTACAGATTTCGCAGATTCAACCCGGCGTACACCAGAGATATTTGAAGACGAGGAGCGTTTGTTTTAACGCTCCTCGTTAGTTCGCATAAGGGAGTGGCTTGCTCCAAGTAGTTGGGTTAGCGTTGAATTAACGCTCGGCAACAGCAAGCTTGGCGAGTAACTGATGTAAATCAGATTGCACTCCACCGGCAGTAACTTTGCGGCCCGCGCCAGGGCCACTGATTACCAATGGCATATCGTGGTACCACTCACTGTAAATGACGAAGATATTCTCGCCCGGAATGAGGTTGGTTAGCATATCTTCTACAGAGATGTATTCGATGCCAACCCGCGCATGGCTGCGCCCTTCCGTAATTGAGAAACTCGCCATTAAACGCGGCACTTTACGATCTTGCTGTGCCTCTTCCCATAACGCTTGCATGGGGGCATCAAGCTCACTTAAACGTTGCATAAACTCAGCAACGGGCAAGTTTTGCAGGTGCTCAGGCACTAAGCCATTAATTTCAATATCATCCCAATCTAAGCTGGCGCCAATTTCTCGCGCCACAATAAGTAGTTTGCGAACGATATCATGACAGGACAAATCCTCCCGCGGATCTGGCTCGGTGAAGCCTTCAGCCTTGGCTTGCAGCACCAAATCACTGAACTTCACTTGGCCATCAAAGTTTTCAAATAACCAACTCATGGTGCCAGAGAAGATTCCAGAAATACTGCGAATATTATCGCCGCTGCGAATCAAATCATTGAGCGCATAATTCAGTGGTAGGCCTGCGCCAACAGTGGTGTTATATAGCCACTCACGTTTATATTCGTGTTGGATGGTACGAATTTCTCGATACAGCGATTCCTCTGCCGAACCCGCGCGTTTATTGGCACTAATAATATGCATGCCGTTGGCGAAGAAGCTTGGATAGAGTTGTGCGATAGTTCCCGAATCGGTTAAATCCATTAGGATAAGTTCATCACAAGGTGCATTCGGCAGCTCTCGCAATAACTCCGTAAGTAGATAAGGGCGAGCTAGGCGATCAAAGGTTTCATGCCAGTCTTGTAAATCAACACCGCTATAATCGAGCCACAAACGCTTGGAATTCGCGATACCCAGCACCCGCACATCAACGTTCTCATTCATACGATCAAGTTGCTGACGGTACAAATCTAGCCATTCGCTACCGATGTTGCCGCGGCCGAATACTAAAATTCCCACACTACGGCGGAAGTTAAAGAGCTGGCTATGTAAACGGTTAAACAAGCGGTTATCAAGTTTCTGGCCCAATATCGCGATTGCTGAGGTTTTGTTATCCGCAACAATAAAACGGCGCAATTCTTGCTCACCCACTTCACGGCGCAATACCGCAAATTGCTTAGTTTCTTGAATGCGTGCACCCACCAGCGCCACCATACTGTAGCCACTTACCTCGTGTACCTGATGCTCAGCATCGTTTTGCGCTACCCAATTACGGATATAATCCAAATGGTTTTGATGGAATGCATAAAAGCGCTCGCTAGTGCTTTCTTCATCCCAGGTTACGAGTGGTTGTAGCTGGTTGCCTTCAAAACGCGCAATTAAGCCCGCATTCTGCAGGCCAATACTAAATAACGCCACGTCGGCCAGTGAGGTAAGCACTTTGCCTTGCGCCTCGGTGTAATCATATCGGCCAATTCGTGTTTGCTGGCTTTCCACTTTCAAGCTTGAGCGCACACTAATCACCATGCGCTCGCGATTTACGGGTTGAAAAGTACGCGGGTGCAACACCGGGCTGCCTAGGCGAGCAAGCTCTTCGGCTTCGCTCCAATCTAACGAAGGCAGGCTCACCACGCGCTCAACTTTACGCGGATCTGCAGAATAAACCCCGGCTACATCCTTCCAAATAGTGGTTTGGCGGCTATCAATAAGGCTAGCAATTAAGGTTGCCGAATAATCAGAACCATTCCTTCCGAGTAACAAAGTGCGGCCACTGCCACTTTCACTGCAAATAAAGCCGGTAACAATAAAGCGTGTGCCAGGATAAGGGCCTAATCGGGCGAGCAACTTTTCGCGCGAGGCTGCGGTATCAATTACTGGTTCGGCGGCATCTGTTGCTTCTAGAAAGCTGCGGGCATCAATGTAATCGGCACGCGAACCCTGCTTTTGCAGCAATGCAGCCAGCAATCGTGAACTCCATAGTTCACCATAAGCACATAGTTCAGCGCGCTCAATATCCTCTTCGCCAACCAGCCAACGTTGCCAGCGCTGAAAATCAGCTTCGGAATCTGTAAGCACTTGGTTCAGTAAACGGCCAGTTAAGAGCTCTTCAATTAACCCTTGCTGATAACGCTTTAGTGAAGAAAAGAGCGTTGCCGCATAATCGGGTTGGCTCTCTCGCGCTTCGGCTATGGCAATAATACGGTTGGTGGTATCGCCGGCAGCGGAAACAACCACTAAATCACTTACCCCTGCGTGCTCAGTTACGATACGGGCTACCCGCCGATAACAATAAGCGTCGGCGAGGCTACTACCGCCAAACTTATGCACGTGAATTTCATCGGCAATGGCGCGAATGCGTTCTGGCGTAGGAGATTGAAGTGTATTCATGCTAACAGCTAGTAGCCTCACTAAATGAATTGGATTGTTCACATCATAACGAAAACTTTCTTTAAATAGAAGTTTAGATGGCTAAATAGATTAAAAAAGGGCATAATATAGAACATTACCGCATAATAACGTTTTTTTAGCAGCTTCGAACCCTATTTACCGGAGGTTTTCATTATGGATTGGGATGGCGAATATATTTACCCGTACGCGGAACACGGAAAAAAGAGTACGCAGGTAAAAAAGATCACCGTATCAATTCCGGTAAAAGTACTTAAAGTGCTCACCGATGAGCGTACACGCCGGCAAGTAGCCAACTTGCGCCATGCTACCAATAGTGAACTGCTGTGCGAAGCATTCCTTCACGCATTCACCGGCCAGCCACTGCCGGATGATCATGATTTACGCAAAGACAACCCGCATAAAATCCCGCAAGCGGTGCGAGAATACCTTGATGCTCATGGCATTCCCTATTCTGAAGATGATTTATGTGATGAATAACTAGCTGCGTAAGCAATAAAAAACCAGAGCAATGCTCTGGTTTTTTGTTGTTACGGCAACGTTACTAGCAGTTAACTGTTTGTAACCGCCAGTTATTGATAGCTTAAATGGCCTACTTGCACACGTTTAAACAATCCTGTGCCAGCAAAAGCTTCCGCCACTAAGCGGTAATTTACATCTAAGCCGCGCGGCTCTACCCATAAACGATGGCCGGTTACGCCAAAACGTACGGGCTGGTTGAGCGCTCGCCGTAAATGCCGCTCTGCCTCTAACAAAATCTCTGGTTTATCAGCGGAACGGCTGCCTCCGGCTACAAACTCGCGATGGGCTTTGCTCAGCGCTTCATCATACCACTCAACATCAATTGGCCCAGAGTGCCGCATTGGCATGCTCGTATCATCGGGAAATGGCCGCAAAATCGTTGGGTTATAGTTAATTTCTACCCGGGCACCGTTTTCTTCGGGAGCCGATTGGCAAGCGCTTAACGTAACCGCCATCGCTAGTAACACGCTCATGGTTAGCAAACGTTTTATGCTTAATATAAACATCGTGTTGCCCTCACATAGTGTACCTAAGAACGATCTTCCATATAGTTGGCAGGTAAATCAATCCGCGCCACACCTGATGCAACCGCGGCTAACGCCACTGCGCGTGCTACTCGCCCACATAATCTTGGGTCCATCGGTTTTGGTATAATATATTTTCTGCCAAATTCAAGTGTATCAACACCTGCAGCAGTAAGCACCGCTTCAGGCACTGGCTCTTTTGCTAACGAGCGAATTGCATTTACAGCCGCTAGCTTCATTTCATCATTAATCGCGCTGGCGCGAACATCAAGTGCACCACGGAAAATAAATGGAAAACACAGCACGTTATTTACTTGGTTTGGATAATCCGAACGGCCAGTGGCCATAATTAAATCATCACGCGCTGCATTCGCAACATCCGGATCAATCTCTGGGTCTGGGTTTGAACAGGCAAACACTACCGGGTTCTCGGCCATTAATGCCAAATCGTCGGCACCAAGCAAATTGGGGCCAGATACACCTACAAATACATCCGCGCCACTAATTACTTCTTGTAGCGTTCGCTTATCAGTGTTGTTGGCAAATAACTGCTTATATTCATTTAAATCGGTACGGCGAGTATGAATTACACCTTTAGAATCGAGCATATAAATATGCTCACGCTGCGCGCCGCACTTAATTAACAACTCCATACAAGCAATGGCAGCAGCCCCGGCACCTAAACATACAATTTGTACATCTTTGATGTTTTTGCCTTGAATCTCGAGGGCGTTTAATAAACCAGCCGCCGTTACAATGGCCGTGCCATGCTGATCATCATGGAATACTGGAATATCGCAACGCTCGATCAGTGCTTGTTCAATCTCAAAGCACTCTGGTGCTTTAATATCTTCTAAATTGATACCGCCAAAAGTACCCGCAATATTGGCTACGGTATTAATAAAATCTTGCGTTGTGCGGTGAGTTACTTCGATATCAATAGAATCCAGGCCGGCAAAGCGCTTAAACAATAAAGCTTTACCTTCCATTACCGGCTTCGAGGCACTCGGCCCCAAGTTACCCAGCCCTAAAATCGCAGTACCATTACTAATCACCGCAACGAGGTTGCCTTTCGCAGTGTAACGATATACATCTTCAGGATTCTCAGCAATTGCCCTTACCGGCTCGGCTACGCCAGGGCTATATGCGAGAGCTAAATCACGCGCGGTTTCGGCTGGCTTAGTGAGTTCAATACTAATTTTGCCTGGCGTGGGAAATGCATGGTAATCGAGAGCTTGCTGACGAAAGTCGGTCATTTTATTAAATTCCGTTAGTGTATTTCGTGTAAGTGGCAGGTTAAGCTATCCAGCAGTGTAAAGCGAATTCGGCGAGAAACAAATCTTACCTTTAAAGAGAATAATAATATGAAGCATTGGAACAACCATTGGCAGTACTCTAAAACTCTAAGCAGCTTTGCTGCAGGCGATAAAGATCCAAGCTATCAGCCGGAGTTAACCGCATTATGGGAACAAGAATTAAGCGAACTCCCCAAACAAGCAACCATTGTTGATCTTGCCTGTGGTAATGGTGCACTTGCTGCCGTAGTAGCGGCATATGCCAAAAAACATGGCAAAGATTGGCAGATACAGGGCATAGATAGCGCCGAAATTAATCCCGTAGCCGCACTGAAAGATAAGCCTGAGCTTGCCCAACGTGTGCAAGATGTTCAATTTCACGGCAATACCGATATGGCCAAACTACCCTTTGCCGATGAATCGGTAGATTGTGTATTAAGCCAATTCGGCCTTGAATACGGTGATACCGCTGCAGCCACCAAAGAAATACTGCGAATTTTAAAGCCCGGCGGTAAGTTTGTTGCGATAGCGCAAAACAAGCGTGCGCAATTAGTAAAAGAAGCGAGCCAAGGCGTAGAAATTTTTGAGCATATCTTAAATCGCACGCCGCTATTTTTGCAGGCCGATCTCTTCTTACGTTTAGCGGCCATGCAGCTTGAAAAAATGAGCTTTGCAGAATGGCAACAGAACCAAGCTTGTTTGGCATCAAAGCGCACCACTGAATGGATTATGCAGCAGCTACAAGAAAAATATAATAAGCCTGAAGATCGGGTGTGGCTAAATGAAATTTTTGGCCGTGTGCTGGAATTAATTAACTACGCAGACACTACAGAGAAAGCCACCCAGGCGGCAGAATATTTAATGATTTCGTTTAATATGCTGCAAGATCACCAGCAGCGCTTAGTGAGCCACGGCGAAGCCGCATTAACTGCCGCAAGTGCGAAGAAAATCAGTAAAGGCTTTAGCCAAGCACAGGCCACAAGTGAACTGAATGAGTTTAATGCCAACGAACAGCTATTTGCTTGGTTGCTAAAAGCGCAAAAACCATTGTAAGTGCTCGTAATCCACATTAATTATTCGCTTAAGTTGGCGAAATGTACCGAAAAGAGCCCAAAATGGGCTCTTTTGCAATAAATAGAGGGTAAACCCCTATATCTAATCCGCAAATCTCTTGCCATTATCTCGCCATAAATCTTTACATTCCATTTACATTTTTACGTAAGTGACATTACTCGTTGTTTGAGTTTTTTTGCTTAAGAACAGGTCCACACCACATTTGGTTCGGTACTTTGGTTACCGGTACTTTAGTTACATAGAGGAACAAGACAATGTTGAACAAACTCGTAGGCTTCACTTTTGCTGCTGCGTTGCTCATTCAACCATTAGCAATGCAACAAGCGCACGCAAACGAAATTCAGTTTGCTGAAAATCGAATTTCTGCTGATGTTGTGCTTGATAACGGCATGGATTTGCAACTTTCAATTCGCTTCCCGCAGGCTATTGGTCTTAGTGAAAGCAACGTTAAAGTTAGTATTCGTGCTCTAGATCCAAATGACCCGCAAATCACTCACCGCCTGCCTGATAGCTTTCAGATGTCTGCGGTTGATAGTTTTCCAGTGTTAATTTCTGTACAACCACGCCAAGATCGGGGTTTCTCGTTCAGTGGTGAAGCAGAAATTGAGCTTTACACGCAAAGCATTCAATACGCCGATAACATTCGTTTATTCCGTTCGCATGCAGGCGGTCAGTTCGAAGATATTACTACGCTAACCGCGGCAGGCTCTTTGCGTGCTACCGGCTCTACAGGCCACTTCTCAGATTTTATCTTGTTGGTTGATAACCGTGATCAAGCTGTAATTGCTGCAGCAAAAGCGCGTGATTTAGCACATTACCTGTATAGCCATGTATTTAGCATGGAAGATCAGTTTGGTGCAGAAATCCAAGCGTTAAGCCGCAATGTTAATGATCATGTTCAGCAGGGCCGATATCGTGCCGCAGTTTCTAACTTGAACAATATGTTGCGCAAATTGGAAACGGCCAACGATGAAACGATGCCAGGCGTTTGGCGTTCAACAGGCGATTTGGAAAACGTGCAAGGCGAGCTTTTAACTAAGGGCCGTAGTTTACGTTATACCCTTGCAAGCTCACTTCTCTAAGGGTTAGCTATATGCCATTACGTTTACAGCTCTTTTATCCTGAAAAACCGGCCCAGAGCCATGTGTTGTTCGAAGGGAAGGAGTACCTAATGGGCCGTTCTGAAGATTGTGATGTGATTCTTAAAGGGCATGAAGTATCGCGGTATCATGCCCGCATTAGCCACAGCAATGGGGTTTGGGAGTTACATGATCACAACAGCCAAAACGGTTGCTTTGCAAACGGCAAACGCGTTAGTTCGGTTGCGTTGTCGCGGCATGCTGAGCTCACTATTGGCGGTATTAAGTGCCGCCTTGAGCACATGCAGCATCGGCAAATCACGGCGGAAAGCAGTTTCCGCCAATGGCGAAAGCAATACCTAACGCTTGCTGCCGAGCAAATGTTCCAGGAAACGGCACTGAATAGCTTATTAAGATCCGCCACAGAAACGTTGGTTACCATCTTATCAAGCGATCGCGCTGCGGTTATTTTTCTTGATGATGATGGCGATATTAGCGAATGTTCTGGATTTCCAAGCTGGATGTGTGGTGAATCCTTTACGGGCAGCCGAACGGCAATAGCACAAGCAATAGAAACTGGTGAGCCGGTAATTTTATCATCGATTACCGACAACCCACTGCTTGCGGAAGCTGCAAGCATTGTGCGCAATTCAATTCAAGCGTTGCTATGCTTCCCTATTGTTTACAAGGGTGAAGTAGTTGCGGTGCTGTATGCCGATAGTACGGTTTCCCAGCGCGCATTCTTGGATACAGATTTGGTGATTGTTCGTGCGTTTGCGAGGCAGCTTTCTATGGCTTTGCAGATTCAAGATATCGAGCAACGGCTGCATCAATTACAAGTTGTTTAAATTATTTAACAAATTTCGCTCTTTGGGTTTTGCATATACAACCCAGAGAGCGGTATCCTAAGAATAATAACATCAGGATACTCGCGGAGAAAATTTGTGAAAGCCAGCCCTGGTTCGGAACCTGTTAGGCCGAACCACCATACTTCTTCAGCTTTAGCTCCGAAAGCATTGCCCGTTGGCACTGTGCTAGCTGGTCGCTTTCGCATACTTGGCGAACTGGGTGCCGGTGGCCAAGCGCAAGTTTATCATGCCCGCGATGAAATCCTCGGCAGTGATATTGCAATCAAACTCATCGCACCGCGTAATGCGCTTGATATTGAACAAGTGCAGCGCATGCGCCAAGAGGTGTTGCTTGCTCGTGAGCTAAACCACCCCAATATTGTACGAGTATTTGAATTCTACCAAGATGGTGATTGGGTATTCTTTACCATGGCGTTGGTTAGTGGCGATAGCTTAGCGGCCTTATTGCATGAGGGTGTAGCAAGAAACCAAAGCGAACGCTGGATGAAGCAATTATTACAGGCGTTAGCCGCCTGCCATGCCGCAGACATTACCCACGCAGATGTAAAACCTGAAAATATTTATATTGATGAACGCGGGAACCTAGTGCTGCTAGATTTTGGCATCGGTTCTAATGGCGAAGCGAATCCACTAGCCGATTTTTCCGGTAGCGTTGGTTATATCGCCCCTGAAGTTACCCAGCTTGGTAAACGCGGTGCCCACACAGATTGTTATAGTAGTGGCCGTTTATTTCTAGAGTTGCTTGCAGCAACAAAAATTCGGCGTTGGCATCCTGGCGATATTAAATGGCTGATCAGCCGCAAGCGTTTGGCAAAGCAGTTAAGCAAGCCGCTCGTACACCAGCGCATCTCTATTCTCAAAGCACAACAATCCATAGAGCGAACAGCAGACTCACGGGTAGCTGTGCTTGGTAGCTTACTTCTAGTGTTAATTATTGTTGCCGGCACTACAACATTGTTTACGCCTAGCTACGATGGCGAGCCTATTGCGGCAATGCCTAACCATACCTCGCGGGTTGCGGTTGTATATGCGCCCGATGATAATTTACTCGGCGGTATTGCCGAGCTACTGCATTTGCACCTAATTACCCAATCCGGGATTGATATCGTTGAGCAGGATCGCGTGGATAGTTTGGTAAGCAATCTGGGCTTAAAACCATTTTCACAGCAAGAACACAGAATACGTATAGCCCAGCTAGTGAATGCAGAAGTGCTGATTTTATTGCAAAGTGGCCAGTTGCCGGTAAGTGATGATATCCGCATTCAAGTATTATTTTCGGAAATGCCGGGTAACCGGATGTTCGGTTCGTTTCAAGGTACCGTGAATAACACCCAATTGCCGCACACAATGGAAAAATTATTAGTGCACATTGATGAGCAGTTGGCGTTGCCGCCACGGCAGTTAATTGTAAAGCCGGAAGAATTACAACGCGTAGAACCAATACTACAGGCCCTGCGGCAAGGGCGCCATGCGGAAGCCGAGCAATTTGTGCAATCGTTGCAGGCCGAGTGGCCTGATTTTGCCGGCGGTTGGCTAGCCGGCGCCCGCTTAGCTGCGGCTCGCGGTGATATTCAATTAGCCCACGATCAGTTAGAGCGCTTAATCGAACTTTCAGAAAACGACGAGTATTGGTATCTTGAAGGCCGGGCGTTACAAGCCGAAATCAACAATGATTTAGATGGCGCTATCGCGGTAACCGATCGGTTGCTCGAGCTGTTCCCTGGCCGCGCCAGCTTACTTGATCGGCGGGCAGAGCTAGCGGTATGGGCCGATGATACTGAAACCGCAATGCGATTATATCAGCAAGCGCTAGAGATTGATCCGAGTGCGCCCGACCGTTGGTTTGAACTGGCGCGGATGCGTATTATTCAAGGGCAAATTCAGCAGGCGCTTGATAACGAACTGATGCAAGCGCTAGTAAAGTACCGGCAACAAGAAAATATGCGTGGCCAAGGAACTGTGCTGAATGCCTTTGGTGTGGCGTATTTGCGGTTATCGGATGCATCTACCGCAGCACAATACTTTACGGAAGCTCTAAATATACGTACCAGAGAACGCGATGCGAATGGCCGCGCAGTTACCCTTGCGAATTTAGCCAACGCCCGCGCTTTGCAGCTTCGCTATGCCGATGCGGAAGCCGCCTTAGCAGAGGCTTCGTTGCTATTTGAAGAGAACAATGATCGCATTGGCCTTGCCCAAGTAGAGAATGAATGGGGAGTGTTGCTTGAGGTGCAAGGGCGTTACCGAGAAGCGTTAACGCATTACCGTAATGCACTTGATCTTCGCATGATTACCGGCTATTCCCGCCAGCAAGCGGAGAGTATTAATAACGTAGCCTATATGCACTTTCTGATGGCTGATTTTAGCCAAGCGGATGTATTTTGGAAGCAAGCAAAAAACTTGT
>JAIUMU010000007.1 GCA_022565355.1 Idiomarina sp. | reverse complement strand
CGAACTCAGAAGTGAAACATGTCAGCGCCGATGGTAGTGTGGGGCTTCCCCATGTGAGAGTAGGACACCGCCAGGCTCCTAATACGACAAGAACCCCAGCTTAACGGCTGGGGTTTTTTCGTTTGCGGTTTTGATAAATCCTAATATTGTGCGCATATCCTTTGCAATCATTACGCATTCTGGCTTACATGTTCTGTTTGACCTGTTCTGGTTCGCTAAATCCTCATTTTAAAGCTAAGCTTTTGCTACTTATCCAGTGCGGCAATTCGCACTGCGGAATGGCGATGATTTGCTTCCTGTATTCCATTCTTTACATTAAGATTGCCTAATGTTTAATGTTTCGTTGGTATTGATCTAGTATTAAGTATTAGTTCTTTCTAATATGAAGAGATTGTGGTTTATCAGGTAAGTAGGTATTGAGGCTGAATGTATGTCCATAGATAAAGATTCGCATAATAACGGCGGTGCTGCTGTTGATAGTAACCGGCGTAAGTTTATTAAGCTCACTTCGATGGGCGCGCTTTCAGCTGGGCTTTTTGGCATCAGTTCGTTTACGAGAGCTGATGGTAAGGTATTGGAAACAAAGGCTCGAATCGTGATCGTAGGTGCCGGTGCAGCGGGCATCTCCCTTGCAAATCGTTTAGCCAGAGCAACCTCTGGCGCTGAGATTACCATCATTGATGAAAGAGAGCGGCACCTCTACCAGCCGGGTTTAACCCTGGTAGCAACAGGTGTTTGGGATACGCATTCTGTTTTAGATAGTAATTCCCGCTATATTCCACGCAGTGTAAAGTGGCTGAAGAACTCTGTAGTGCAATTTGATCCAGACAACAATCGGGTGCAAACCAATGATAATAGCTGGATTGACTACGATTATCTTTTGGTTGCTACTGGCTTAGAACTCAACTTTTCCGCAATCGAAGGAATGGATGCAAGCCTGATTGGCTCTAAGGGAATCGGTTGTGTTTATGACAATCCAGAGCACGCTTCACGCACATGGCAACAAATGGAATCATTCATTAACGAGGGTGGCGTAGGTATATTCACGCGAGCCCCAGGTGCAATTAAATGTGCAGGCGCTCCGTTGAAAGTGGCGATGCTGTTTGAGCACGATTTACGCCAACGTAATGTACGTGATCGCTTCGATCTTCAGTACACAGCTCCTGCGGTAGGTTTATTCTCGCAACCTGATGTAAATGAATTTCTGAAAGGACATTTTCCGGAACGAGGCATTAATATTAATTGGAACCACCGATTAACGGGTATTGATGCGGATACGAAGCGTGCCACATTCGCAACCGAAAGCGGCTCGCAAACATTAGATTATGATTTCATTCATGTAGTTCCGCCGATGCAAGCGCCACGCCCTATTCGGGAAAGTAGCCTCGCTTGGGATTCAGGGCCATTCGCAGTTGGTGGATGGTTGGAAGTAGATCAGCATACGATGCAGCATCGCCGCTACGCGAATGTGTTTGGTGCAGGTGATTGTGTTGGCACTCCGATTGGCAAAACAGCAGCTAGTGTGAAAGCGCAAGTACCGGTTGTGGTACATAATCTGCTGCGCGTAATGGAGGGCAGTAGTGCCGATGCGAGCTATAACGGCTACACCTCCTGCCCGTTAATCACTGAGCGCGGCGAGGCGATGTTGGTTGAGTTCGATTATGATCTTAAGATGATTCCCTCGTTTGGCTTTATTAACCCAATGAAGGCGCAGTGGGTGCCTTGGATTATGAAAGATAAGATGCTTCGCGGCGCATATAATGCAATGTTGCGCGGCAGAGTATAGGAGAGTAATGATGAGCTTTTCGTTGTTTGGTATTCTTGCTGTGGTGCTCGAGGTTATTCGTCCGTTCTTGTACCTTATCGCTCTACTTATCGTTGTTTGGATTATTGCCTTAGTGGTTATGGCGAAACGCACTGGCGTAAAGGTTAGCCCAGCGAATCGGAAAACCAGTGTAATAACGGGTTTAGGTGCGTTTGTATTAGCATTACTTTTTGTACCTGCCCTTACCGGCGCAAGCCACGCGAACTTACATAGTATAATTGATTATGTGGCGTTGTTCGGTGTTGCTGTTGGTGTAGGCGTAGTGGTTACCTTATTTGTTCTGCCGTTTATCCAAGTTTTAAGAACCAAATAGGCCTTGTTAGCAATAACCTTATAAAGCTAGGGATTCGATGTTCCTAGCTTTTTCATATCTGCTTTATACTTTAAATCCCATGCTGTAATTTCCATGCATCGTGATATCGAAGGCGGTATACTTTGCTGCTTAACACAAGCAACTAAGGTATTTATGGCGCTCTCTTCTACACCCTACAAAATTGTATTTGATATTTCGGATATCGAACGCAATGTTTATGCGCAAGAAAAGCTTACTGTTGCGCGCCACCCATCAGAAACAGAAACGCGTTTGTTAGCGCGGATTTTAGCCTATGCGCTGTTTTATCATGAGCAGTTGCAATTTGGCCGGGGGCTATCAGACGCTGATGAAGCTGCCTTATGGCAGATAGATTACACCAACGCAATTGAGCATTGGATAGATGTGGGCCAGCCAGATGTTGAGCGGGTCCAAAAGGCCAGCCGCAGAGCGCCGCGTTATAGCTTGATTGTGTATGGCAATTCGAGAATGTGGAAAAGCAAAGCATTGCCGGAGCTTGCCACATTAACTAATGTTCATGTGTATGAGTTGCCAGAGCAAGAGCTTGCCGAAATAGCAGGGCTATTGGAGCGCAACATGCAATTAAGCATTACCATAAGTGATGGTGTACTCTATTTATCATTTGCTGAGCATTCATTTACGCTTGCGATTACTGAGTTGCTTTAATTTAGTTTACCGATGTAAAGGATCGTGCTTTGTTTGCATTACAAAAACGCCACACATTTGCTCTCCCTACCAGTGCGAAAGAGCTGATTGAGATTACCGATACAGAGCAACTAGGTGAGCTTCGGTATACTCCAGATACGTGGATTCTTGGCGAAGGTAGTAATACTATTTTCGCCGCAGATTATGCTGGGCAAGTACTGGTAAATAAGCTGCGCGGAATGGTAATTGAAGAAGCTGATAACGCTTGGCTAGTGCGGGTAGCTGCTGGTGAAAACTGGCATGATTTGGTAGTTAAACTCGTTCACGATGGCATGCCTGGCTTTGAGAATCTGGCCTTAATACCCGGCAGTGTAGGCGCTGCGCCGGTGCAAAATATTGGTGCTTACGGCGTAGAAATTGCTACCTTCATTGATTCTGTAAACGTATATGATTTAAAGCAACATCGGCAATTTTCACTTAGTAATGCGGAATGTGAATTCGGCTATCGTAATAGCATTTTCAAACGTTCTGAATATGCCCACTGGTTGATTACAGCGGTGCAATTTAGGCTGCCGAAAGAGTGGCTTGCTAATCTAACTTACCCTGATTTGGCGGTGCTACCACAACAGGCTTCGGCTCGGGATGTAATGGAACACGTGATACAAGTGCGCAATGCTAAATTGCCTAATCCTAATGAACTTGCCAACGCCGGCAGTTTTTTTAAGAACCCCATTGTGAGTAAAGAACAGTACGCTGCGTTAGCCGAGCAGCACCAAGATATGCCCGTTTATCCAGTAAGCGAATCGCACGTTAAACTAGCGGCTGGCTGGTTAATTGATAAGGCCGGCCTAAAGGCGTTACGAATTGGCGATATTGGCGTTCATTCGCGCCAAGCGTTAGTGTTGGTAAATCATGGCCGTGGCACAGGTGAGCAGTTACGCGCTTTGGCGGGCGAAATTATCCGTGAAATTAAGCGAATTTACGGTGTGGATCTTGAACCTGAAGTTCGTGTTTTAGGCAGTAGTGGGTTAATTGCATGGCAATAGCACCGAGTGATCTTGATTCTGCGTTAATCGCAATCTTAGCTGATGGCGAGTTTCATTCTGGCCAGCAACTTGGCGATCAGCTTGGGGTGAGCCGCGCTGCGATTCATAACCATGTGGAAAAATTAGCAACGTTGGGGTTGGATATATTTCGGGTTACAGGCAAAGGCTATCGGCTAGCAAAACCCCTACAGCTATTGAACTCAGAAGCGGTGAAAACAAACTTACGTGTTGAGAATCAGCATGTATTGATGCATTTGCAGCATGTTACCGGCTCTACCAACGATGATTTAAAGCGCTTGCTGGCCGAGCAAAGTGAATTATCCGCGGGTACCTGCGTGTTGGCAGAAATGCAAACCTCGGGGCGCGGGCGCCGCGGTAAAGCGTGGCATTCCCCTTTTGGCAGTAACTTATATTTATCTATGTACTGGCCGCTTTACCAAGGCTTAAATGCTGCCATGGGGTTGAGTGTAGCGGTAGGTATCGCCCTTGCCGAAATGTTGGCTGCTGCAGGTATTGAAGGCGTGAGCGTGAAATGGCCTAATGATGTATATATTCAGCGCAAAAAAGTTGCGGGTATTTTAGTGGAACTAGAAGGCCAAGCTACTGGTGAAGGGCAAGCGATTATTGGTATCGGTTTGAATTTGAGCATGCCAGAAAATCAGCTGGCTATCGATCAGCCGTTTACCAGTATAAACCAGCATGTTCCTGAAGCCTTGGATAGAAACTGGTGGGCTAGCGAGCTGATTAATCGCTGTATTGGTATTTTACAAACGCATGATCAGCAAGGTTTACAGCCACTGATTGCGCTATGGCGAAAATACGATCATTTCTATCAGCAGCCGGTAACCTTGCTTTTAGGCCAACATGAACAGCAGGGCATAGCGCAGGGTATTGATGAATTCGGTGCGCTATTGGTACAGCAAGAAGATGGCATAAAACGTTATTTTGGGGGAGAAATCAGTGTCCGAAACCCTACTCGTTGAAATTGGTAATACCGCTTGGAAAGTAGCTCGCTATCGGGCTGGTTTACCGATCGAGTTCTTGCACAAAGGTTATGGCATTGATGGGTTGCTCGAATTTCTTACCGAGCAGCCTATGCAAAACGTGGCTCTCGCTAGTGTTGGCACTGAAGAACACATTGCGGCAATACAGGCGCACTTAAATGCGCAGCATAAAGTATTGCATGTTGCTCGCAGTACAACGGGATTTGGCATACAACATTGCTATCAGCAGCCGGAAACATTGGGTGTTGATCGATGGTTAACCCTATTTGTTGCAAAAGCTAGTAAGCAAGCAGCCATTATTATTGATGCGGGTACGGCCATTACTTTAGATGTGCTTACTGCTAATGGTGAGCACAAGGGCGGCTGGATTGCTCCGGGTATGAAGTTGATGCAAGAATCCCTAGTGCAGCGCAGCACACGGCTGAAGGTTACCGAGCAGGTACCCAACGAAATGTTAGGTACAGCTACCGAGCGTGCTATTTTTCTTGGTTGTAGGGCCTCTTTGCGGGGCTTTGTTAGCGAAGCTTTAAGTGCAGCTTATGGTGCTTTAGGCGTGCAGAATCTCTCGGGCAGTAAGGTGGCAACGCATGCTACAGCAGATTCCACTGCATCGGCGATTGCCGTGTGGTGTACCGGTGGCGATAGCGAATATTTACCGGTAGAAGAACTTAGCAGTGCTTCACGTGCTGAAATACGCCCACATTTAGTGCTGGAAGGTTTAGCCTTATGGTATCAACAAAAAGAGGCAACCTAGGGTTGCCTCTTTACAATTAAACCGTGTGCACAACAGATTCGTAAAACTTAAGAAAGCCGCCCTTTGAAATCGGCATAATTAAATTGACGTACCAAATCGAATTCACCATTGCTGCGTAAAATACCAATGGAAGGGTGCTCTACGCCGTTAAAGAACGTAGTTTTCACCATAGTGTAATGCATCATATCTTCAAAAATAATGCGATCGCCAGGTTGCAGCTCGTTTGCAAAACTATACTCGCCAATTACATCACCGGCCAAACAACTGTTGCCACCTAACTTATAGGTATGCGCTTGCACGCCTGGTAAATCGGCACCTGTGATGGCAGGGCGGTAAGGCATTTCCAGTACATCGGGCATGTGGCCAGTGGCGGAAATGTCGAGAATAGCAATTTGGCCATTATTCTCTACGATATCAACAACCTCAGAAACCAACGGGCCAGTTTGCCAAGCAACCGCAGAACCTGGCTCTAGGATAATTTCTAAATCATAGGTTTCGCGCAAACGTTTCAGCTGGGCAATTAAGTGATCAACATCGTAGCCTTTGCGGGTCATTAAATGGCCACCGCCAAGGTTTAGCCACTTCATTTGTGGTAGCCATTTGGCAAAGCGTTCTTCAACTGCAGCAAGCGTGCGCTCTAACGCAAAGGAATCACATTCACATAGATTGTGCACGTGGAAGCCTTCAATTCCGGTTAAATCAACGCCTTCAAGCTGAGCTGCAGGGATGCCCAAGCGCGAACCTGGTGCAGAAGGATCATACAGCTCAGTTTCTGCTTCACGATGCTCTGGGTTAATGCGTAAACCTACCGAAATACCGTGGGCGGCTACCTGTTTACGGTATCGTTGCCATTGGGTAAGGCTGTTAAATGAAATGTGGTTACAATGCTGTACCAACACATCCATATCGTAATCTTTGTACGCAGGGGAGTAAGCATGCACTTCGCTGCCAAAGGTATCTGCTGCTAACTGCGCTTCCCAAGCTGAGCTCGCAGTACAACCCTTTAGGTACTGTTTTACGATGGGAAATACGCTCCACATCGAAAAGCCTTTCAGAGCCAAAATAATACTGGCGCCGCTTTCGTTTTGCACACGCTGCATCAATTCAAGATTATTAATTAACTTCTGCTCTTCAAGCACAAAACATGGCGAAGGGATTTTTGGCGATAAAAAAGGATTGGTCATTTAACAGCAACTCCTAATAAGCAAAACCGGCTCCGAAGAGCCGGTAGTATACCTAACCGTTATTAATCTTTTAACGGGTTTTGGTCAACTTCAACAACTTGCCATGGCAAGCCATATTTGTTCAAACGCTCCATGAACGGATCTGGATCGAATTGCTCCATATTCCATACACCCGGCTTCATCCAAGCACCTTCCAGCATTAACGAGGCACCAATCATTGCTGGTACGCCGGTGGTATAAGAAACCGCTTGCGCGCCTACTTCGATATTACAGGCCGCATGATCGCAATTATTGTAGATGAAGATGGTTTTTTCTTTGCCATCTTTCATACCGGTGATGTAGGTACCGATACACGTTAAGCCTTCGTAGCCTTCCGCTAGTGAACCAGGGTTTGGTAACACTGCTTTCAAGAACTCTAGCGGTGCAATTTGCTGGCCGTTGTAATCAATTGGCTTGATCGATGTCATACCAATGCCTTCCAGCACTCGTAAGTGGTTCAGGTAGGCTTCGCCAAAGGTCATCCAAAAACGCGCACGCTTAATGGTAGGGAAGTGCTTTACGAGTGATTCCAGCTCTTCGTGGAACAGCAAATACGAAGCGCGAACACCAACGCCAGGATAATCTAAATCTTTCCGTACGCTGATAGGATCGGTTTCCACCCACTCGCCATTTTCCCAGTACTTACCACGCTGAGTAATTTCGCGAATATTGATTTCAGGGTTGAAGTTGGTAGCAAAGGCTTGACCATGATCACCACCATTACAATCAACGATATCAAGGTAATGAATTTCATCAAAATAATGCTTAGCCGCATACGCGGTGAATACGTTGGTAACGCCTGGATCGAAACCAGAACCAAGTAATGCCATTAAGCCAGCTTCTTTAAAGCGCTCATGGTAGGCCCACTGCCAGCTGTATTCAAATTTCGCTTCGTCTTTTGGCTCGTAGTTCGCAGTATCAAGGTAATGCACATTCGTGGCTAAGCAGGCATCCATGATAGGTAAATCTTGATATGGCAGAGCTACGTTAATTACCAACGCTGGTTGCACTTTTTCAATCAGTGCTACTAATTCATCTACGTTATCTGCGTCTACCGAGTAAACACCTACTACGCGATCTTTGCCAACTTCAGCTTGTAACTTTTCGCACTTAGAAACGGTGCGTGAAGCCAAATGAATTTCCGAGAAATACTCCGGTAACATGGCACATTTTTTTACGACAACGCCGCTTACACCGCCAGCGCCGATAATTAAAACTCGAGACATTTTTTCACCCCTTTCTTTTTGATGGGTTTAGTATAGAAAACGGGCGCGATTTTGCCTACGCCCGCTCTAGAATGCAAATATTATTCTGCGTTTGTTTTGCTTACACCTAAGTGTTTCAGTAAAAACGCCCATTGGTCGGCGATTTGTTCAATGGCCATCCATGTGGGTGTGCCCGCGCCGTGGCCTGCACGGGTTTCAACACGCAACAATATTGGTGCGGCACAGCCCTGATCGCGTTGCATTACTGCAGCAAATTTATAACTATGCCATGGTACCACACGATCATCGTGGTCACCTGTTGTGATCAGCATCGGAGGATAGCATGTGCCGGGCTGCGTATTGTGCACAGGAGAGTATGCATATAACGCGGCAAACTCATCGGCATTTTCACTTAATCCGTAATCGCTACTCCATGCGCGCGCGTTGGCACTCGGCGTATGATAGCGCAGCATGTCTAAAACGCCCACAGCGGGCAACACGGCGCCGAACAGCTCAGGGCGTTGTAATGCCGAAGCTGCTACCAATAAACCACCGTTAGAGCCCCCCTGGGCGGCTATTTTGCCAGCAGAGGTATAGTTGTTCGCAATTAAGTATTCAGCGGCAGCAATAAAATCATCGAATACGTTTTGTTTATTAAGTTTGGTACCCGCCTGATGCCAAGCATCGCCATATTCTCCACCACCACGCAAGTTGGGCACCGCTAGAATGCCACCTTGTTCAAGCCATACCATGCGGCCAACACTAAAGCTCGGCGTGAGAGAAACATTAAAACCACCATAACCATAAAGTAAAACCGGGTTGTTACCATCTAAAAGCGTATCTTGATGGCGCACAATAAACATGGGTATCGCAGTGCCATCTTTGCTTTCGTAAAACACCTGCTCGGTAACATATTCATCAAGCTGCGCATTTACTTCGGTTTGCCGATAAAGAGCACTTTCGCCACTGGCGATATTGTAGTGATAAATTGCGCCAGGTTGCGTGAAACCGGAAACTTGATAGAAGGTTTCCAGGTGGTCGGCATCACCGGTAAATCCTGTAACAGAACCAATTTCCGGTAAATCGAGCGGGCCGATGTAACGACCATGAGCCGAATACATATGCACCTCTGATTGTGCGTCTTTCAAGTAACTAACAAAGAATCGGCCACCCACATAACTTACCGTATCAATTGTTTCTGGCTTTTCAGAGATTAACTCTTGCCAGTGTTCGGCTTGTGGGCGGTTAATATCTACCGCAATGACGCGCCCATTCGGTGCATTGTTAGTGGTGTAAAAGTAGAAAATATTGCCATCGGCTTCAATAAAGCTATAGCGTGCATCCCATTTATCAAACAGCGGCTGCCAACTGGCGTTAGGATCGGTTAGATCCAGCACATGCATGGCATTGGCGAAAAAACCTTCGGTTAAATTCGCCAGCAAGAAACGGCCATTTGCCGCTACCTGCGGATATGGATTGATCGAGCTCTCGCCCTCTACCTGATATACCAGTTCATCATTTACCTGGGAGTCACCGATACGATGAAAGTAAATACGCACGGTTTGCTGATCATCTGCAAGGCCATCTTCGCCCTTAGGATAGCGGCTGTAATAAAAACCGGTTTCATCGGGTAACCAGCTGATGTTGGTAAATTTGGTTCCGGTAATGCGGTTCTCGGTATCTTCGCCAGTACGCACATCGCGCACTTTAAATTCAACCCAATCGGAGCCGCCATCGGAAATACCATAGGCAATGAAATTGGCGTTGGGGCTAACGTAGGCGCGAGAAAGTGAAATGGTGCCATCGCTACTCAATTTGTTTGGATTAATGAGCACCCGTGGTGGCCGATTCAAATTCTCGGTTACGAAGAGTACCGCTTGGTTTTGCAAGCCATCATTGCGATAAAAGAAATAACGTTCGCCTACTCTAAATGGCGTGCTTAAGCGCTCAAAGTTCCACAGGCTGGTTAGGCGCTCTTTTAAAGGCTCTCGATCCGGCAGCGCGTGCAAATACGGGAGGGAGAGATTGTTTTGTGCTTGCACCCACTCGTTTACTTCAGTGCTGTGCATATTTTCTAACCAACGATAGGGATCAGCAACGGCAACGCCGTGATAGTGATCAACCTGTTGGCTTTGTGGAGATACAGGATAGGCCATACGATCCTCGGGTAGCGGCTCGGCAACATGAGTACTGCAAGCCGAGAGGGCGAGCACACTTGCGGTTGCTAAAATAGGCAATAGAGAACGAACCATAATTAAGCCTCGTTGTATTTATGTACGCAGAATTTTGTGCAAAGAATCATGTACGCAATGCTGAGCATGGTTCTGCGTATGTTGTTGCTTGCGCTAAGCATACCTTAGTTCCTGAAAATCGAAAAATAATTAGCGTAAAGTTAGGTGCTGAGTAAGAGGCTGAGCGAGCGTTCTAAGTTCAGTGATGAACTCACTTTTTCCCGAAAAACCATGCTCTTTGGCAAGAGCGCTGAGGCTCTTGCTGCTCAACGCCGCGAGCATCAGCAGGTTATCTGGGCGCTGTAGCTGCGGAGATTGCAATAGCACTGTGGCGAGCATGGGTTGCAGTACTGCAAATGGAATAAAGCCAGCGGCGAAATCTGCGAGAAACTGCTGGATGGGTAAATTAACTGGAGCACCGCTGGGCAGGTTATCTCGCCAGGCTAAAAGCCAGTGTAGTTCGTTACTAATTGCCGGTGCTGCTGCCGCGTAGCCAATTAATGTGGCTGCAAAAGTAGTAACGAGTTGAATTGTTAGTGAATGCGCCTGCTTTGCGGTTTCGGTGCTGCCGCTGCATGGTTTTACATATACCAATGAGCGCATTCCCGATGCGGCATCTTTCTGTAAGCCCAAGCGCACAGGCTGAAAACCCGCTCGGTACCAAAAGTTGTGCAGCGATTCACTGCCACCGAAGCTAGTGCCAATGAGTGCGGCCTGGGTTTCCGCAAACTCACATACGCTATTAAGCAATAATGAACCGAACCCGTGGCCTTGCAGTTCTGGCTGCAGGGCAATTCGCACGATGCGGAGCATTGGCAAGGTCGCTGCCGAAGGTTCTCGCAAATGAAATACCATGGTTTGTGGCAGTAAATTACCGGGTGGTCGCCTTTTGCCCTCATAGATAGGGGTAACTAATTCGGCGGCTAATGGCCCTTCGCTGGCAATCCAGCATACGCCAATAATCTGTTGCTGCTGATATTGCAGCACGAGCTGTTGCGCGGAATCGTTGAGCAGTAACTGCAAATCGTTGGGGCTAGTTTGATAATGCGCGGTCGTAAGTAATGAAAAAGCTTCGCTGAGTTCAGCATGGCTAAGTTCAGCGGCATGGCAAATGCGGTAGCGCAACGAATGCTTTAGTTGTTGTTGCGAGCCCCGCGCCATAGCATTGCTACCTTGTGCTACTTCCTTAGAGCTATCCGCTGTTGTTGAAGTACTTGGCGTACGTTGTAAGCAGAAGCAGGCGTTTAGCGCAGCTTCTAGCGGGTCGCCAGCACGCCAACGAATGGGCTGATGCAATTCGATATTCAGAACCTGCTGAAAGTAGTTTGGTAGCTTGGTTTGCAACCGCAGTAAAAAGCCGCGGCCGGCACTCTCATAACCTTCCGTAGTAGTGGCGAGCACTAATCGTTGCCAGCGCTCGGCTACTGTAGCCAAAATATGGCTTGGAATTGAAGCGGCTTCATCGATGATTAACCATTGCTGCGCTTGCGGCGTGTATTCAAGCAAGCGATCTGGCGGCAAAAATGCAACTGGCTGCGTTGCGGTTGCAAGTATTTGTGCGGCTTGTCGTTTTGAAGGGGAGCAAACTACCGCATTCAGCTCTGGTTGCGTGTTTAACCAGAGGCCAAGTAGGGTTGATTTGCCTCGCCCACGCGGCGCATTAATCACCACAACACAGCTTTTTAGCGTATTAGCGTTAGATGGGTCGCCATTAGTGCCTACCTGGCTGAGTGTGTGTAGCTGCTGCAATTCTGTTAATGCGGCAGATTGCTCAGCGGTTGGCGTTAGCGCTGTTTCACGGGGCCAATCGGGAATACTATCGCAGTAATGCTGTGCATCCGCAGGGCTGGTTAGTTGCGTATTAATGCCCTGTTGTTGCAAGTAATGGAGTAATCGTTGCCAGGCAGGAGTGGAGTGCACAGGCGCTTGCAGTACCAGCAAGCCGCCACCTGCCAGAGTGCCGGAAATCGCTAAAAAAGCATCTGCATGAAAGGTAGTGGCAGCGGAGAAAAATATACAGTTGTATTGCTCACCAAGGTGCTGCCGGTAGCTGCTAAGGTTTGCTGTAGATAGTTGCAGTTTAGCGCCAGCATATTCGGGCCAATCCTGATCGGCTGCAATAATAATCAGGTTGCGAAAATGCTGGCGAAAACTACTCACAATTTAGAACAACGCCTTACCAAAGTAGATATCAAGCACAGTGTTGATAAATACCACAGCAAGAATCACTGGAATAAAGGTGCTTAGTGAGAAGCTAATGTACTTCTGCAAGATACCATTAGTGTAGCCTTTTGAGCCTAATGCAAGTTCATCATGCAGGCCTTTCGCTTTCCAATGCCAAATTACAAACAAGCAGATTAATAAGCCGTTTAATGGCAGTACCGTATCGTAGAACAGATCGTAAATAACATCGAATACGGATTTGGAGCCGCCACCGTAGCTGGCAAAATCAGTAAAGAAATTAATCATACCAAATGAAGCGGTAGCGATAAGCGTAAGGATACCCATGGTGCCGGCTAGCACTGCAAGTGCTTTGCTGCGGCTGAAGTTATATTTCCGCACGATGGTAGCAGTAGGTACTTCAATAATAGAAACCAACGAGGTAATGGCTGCTACGAATACCAAGGTGAAGAACACCACGGCTACAATACTGGCACCAAGGTAGCCAATGTTTGCAGATAGGGCTAAGAAAATCTGCGGTAAGAAGGTGAAGATCATCGCTACTGAGGACTCACTCAGTTCCGCTGGATTGGTTTGTGGGTTAATAGCGAAAATGGCCGGTAGCACCATTAAACCGGCAGTAAAGGCTACTGCGGTATCGGTAATTAATACCATTTTACCGGCGCCCACTACGTTATCACGCTGGCGCAAATACGAGCCATAGGTGATTAAAATACCCATACCCAGCGAGAGCGAGAAAAATGCTTGCGAGAGAGCACCACTAATAACGCTACCATTCACTTTACTAAAATCAGGAATGAGATAGAACTGTACGCCAGCAAATGCATTATCTAGGGTAAGTACAAAGCCTACCAACACCAATAACATCACGAATAACGCGGGCATCATAATGCGTGCGGCTTTCTCGATACCATTACGTACACCGCTCACCAATACGAAATATACGATAGCGGCCACAATGGCGAGGTATATAAATACGCTCCAATGATTGATAAACACCCCAAAGTACTCTGGGTTGGCAATCACATCGAGGCTACCAATTACGGTTTGGACTAAATAGCCGAGAATCCACACAGTAATTACCATGTAGAACACGCCAATCATAAAGGGCGTAATTACCGCTAACCAACCGGCAAAGCGCCATGGGCTTTTGCTACCAGCAATGGAAATGTATGCACCATGGGGGTCGGCTTGGGCTTTGCGGCCAAGGCCCATTTCCGCCAACATAATTGGCAAGCAAATAAACACCACAAACAGGGCATAAATCAGCAAAAAGGCACCGCCGCCATTTTTTGTGGCTGCAACGGGGAAGCCTACCATGTTGCCGATACCTACTGCAGAACCTGCAGCGGCGAGAATGAAACCAATACGGGAGCTAAAATGTTCGCGTGGCGCGTCCATAATTGAAATCCTATTCTTGTTATCGTTATCGTTTTAGTTTTGCGATTAGCTAGGCGTTATAGCAGGTTTTACCCTGCTTGGGCAAACCTGGTAACAGTGCTTTGCCGCTGGTTGGAGCAGCAAATGCGGTAAAGTGCTTAACGTTGGGGCTTTTCCGAAACATAAATCGTGATGGTGCCAGCAATCACCACGGTATCATCGCTCCGAAACCCTTGTACCGCTACATCAACATCGCCTACTTGCCACGCGTTCTCAGGAATGCTGGCTACAATGCGAATATCGGAGTTCGCTTTGGCCGTGTAGTTTACCTGCATTCCCTTCGGTATCCAGCGCAAATGCTTTGGAATACTAGCTTCGGCAACAGCGCCCATAGCCATTTCTAATCCATTACATAGAGCAATGGCGTGCACCGTACCAATGTGATTCTCCACGGCTTTGCGTTTTTTAAACCTCAGCTCACAGTAATTTGGCCTCAGTTCGGTAATAAGTGGCCGAATCGTTTTGAAGTAGGGCGCTTTGCGGGCAAACATGAGCGAGAATAGTTGCCGGCCAAATGGTAGCCGTAATGTTTTTTCATAGAGCGCTAATAAGTAATTTGTTGGCATGCTGTATTCCATCGGTTGATAACCATGCTAATTCGGTAAAGCGTGCTTAAATAGCTGATTTTGTTGATCCAGTTCGTTTAGGCTTGCGTTTAATAAACTGACAGCAGGTTTGCCGGCCTGTTGTTCGCTAGCAACGAGCTTGAGCCAACAGTGCCCCTGTTGGCTCTTTTTTTAAACCTTTTTCACAAATTGGGTTTTCAGTTTCATAGGGCCGATCCCATCAATTTTACAATCGATATCATGATCACCATCTACTAAACGAATATTCTTCACTTTTGTGCCCACTTTTACCACGAGTGAAGACCCTTTTACTTTTAAATCTTTAATTACCGTAACCGTATCGCCATCGGCTAATTCGTTACCATTGGCATCGCGTTTTACCTGGGTAGCATCGGTATCTTCGCTCGCCACTTTCGACCATTCGTGGGCGCATTCTGGGCACACGTACATCATGCCATCTTCGTAGGTGTATTCAGAGCCACAATTAGGGCAGTTAGGTAAGGCGCTCATTTATTTCCCCTTTACAAGCTGAGTTTGCCGTATAATGCCTTAATCCTTTGCTGCTGGCTATTTTGCTTTGTTGTTCTAGCAGCTCATTTCGCTGTATTAGTTACTGTAATAGTTGCTGTAATCATTGCGTGGTTTTACTGTGAAAGAAACATCATCAGCACCGTACATTCGCGGCTTTGCCTGGCTACTTGCTGGCTTAGTAGCGCTGGGTCCGCTGGCGATTGATGCCTACTTGCCAGCGATGCCAGTGATGGCAACGGATTTGGCAACCTCATTACATAATATTGAAATTACCCTCAGTGTATTCCTCATTGGTTTTGCAGTTGGTCAGCTGATTGGTGGCCCCATATCTGATCATTTTGGCCGCCGGCTTACCATCTTGGTGGGCTTAAGCCTGTTTATTTTTGGTAGTGTTTTTATCGCCTTGGGTAGTTCGATTGAATTGCTATGGTTGGGCCGCGTGCTGCAAGCGTTTGGTGGCGGTATGGGCGTGGTAAATACCATGGCCGTGGTGCGGGATCGCTATTCGGGCAAAGCAAGCGCAAAAATTCTTTCGCAAATTGTAACCATTATGATGGCCGCCCCGTTGTTAGCGCCGTTCATTGGTGCATTCTTTTTGTTGGTAAGTGATTGGCGCAGTATTTTTTGGTTCTTGGCGGTGTATGCCATTGTGTTGTTGTTTCTGCTGCGTAGGTTTTTGCCAGAAACGAGAGTAATTGCCACAATTCGAAACACTGCGGGCCAGTTACAGGCGAAGAAGCCTTCTGCCATTCAGCGCTATTGGGCGGTTCTGAAACACCGCCGGGCACTCGGCTTTTTGTTTGCCGTTGCCTTTAGTAATGCGGGAATGTTTACCTTTATTACCACCTCGCCAGGTGTGTATATGGGTTATTACGGCGTGAGTGCTAGTGGTTACCCGATACTGTTTGCGGTGAATGTAATTGCGCTCAGTATTTGTAATCAAATTAATATTCGTGTGCTACAGCATTTTGAGCCTGCTCAAGTGCTGCGAGCAGGACAACGTATCCAGTTCGCCATCGGCACGTTAATGGTGATCAGCGTGGCATTTTTTGCGCTTCCTATCTATTTATTAGTGCCGCAAATCATGTTGTTCGTGGGCATGCAAGGGTTTGTGGTGGCAAATGGGATGTCTACGGTAACCGATTTCTTCCCATCAAACTCGGCAACTGCTTCCGCGTTAGTAAGCTCAAGTGGCTTTACGATGGGCGCGATTGTGGGAGGCTTAGCTGCCTTAGCAAGTGATGGCTCACCCCTTACTATGGTGGCAGTGATGGCAATGTGCCCATTGTTAGGCATCGCCGCTAGCCGCCTGATACATGGAAAAACGGCGGTAAATCAATAGAAATGGGGTGGAATGTTATATTTGTGCCGCTCAACAGCCTTACCATTTATGTTATTTTATAGCATACTCCATCTACTCCTTGCTCAGGTGCTGGTAATCCATTCAGGTTTTTCATGCACAGTGGCTTGCGCGCGCAAGCGGCAAGGCGAGCATATCAATATCACATGAGGAATATACTGTGCTTACTATGAAGAAAACTATTTTAGCTTCGTTGATTGGCGCCACTCTAGCCATTACAGGCTGTTCTGAGCAAGCGCCTACGCAAACCAGCGAAACAGCGCCAGCAGCTGAAAGTGCAACTATGGCCGCAGAAAACCCGTTTTTCCAAGCAAGCTCGTTGCAATATCAGGCACCAGATTTCCGGTTGATTAGCGATGAACATTTCCTGCCAGCTTTTGAGCGCGGTATGGCTGAGCAGCTCGCCGAAATTGAAGCTATTGCTAATAACCCAGAAGCACCAACGTTCGAAAATACATTGGTGGCTATGGAGCGTAGCGGTGAATTGTTGAGCCGCGTTTCCCGAGTGTTTTCTAATTTAACCGGCACCGATAGCAACGAAAAGCGCCGTGAAATTCAATCGGAGCTAGCGCCAAAAGCAGCAGCGCATTCTGATAATATTAATCTGAATACTGATTTATTTGCCCGTATTGAAACTATCTACAACGATCGTGAAAACCTCGGTTTAAACGATGAGCAGAAACGTTTGGTAGAAGTTTACTATCAGCGCTTTGTTCGTGCTGGCGCACAATTAACCGATAGCCAGAAAGAGCAAATTCGCGCACTGAATGAAGAGCATTCGCGTTTAACCAACCAGTTCGCGCAAAACTTGCTGGCAGAAACCCGCAATATCGCTGTGGTTGTTGATACGGTTGAAGAACTCGATGGTTTATCGCGTTCACAAATTCAAGCAGCAGCAAATGCAGCAGCTGATCGTGGTTATGAAGGGAAGTATTTACTAAGCATCACCAATACTACCCGCCAACCGATTCTTACTTCTTTAAACAACCGTGAAGTACGCCAACGGGTATGGGAAGCTTCAGCTAACCGTGCGCAATCGGGTGATTATGATAACCGGCCAATTTCAGCCCGTTTAGCGCAAATTCGTGCCGAGCGTGCTGCATTGCTAGGCTATGATAGCTGGGCTGATTACAACGTAGAGCCACAAATGGCGCAAACGCCAGAAGCGGTGTTTGAGTTGTTTGGCACCATGCTACCAACGGTAATCGCGAACGTTGAAGCAGAGCAAGCGGCGATTCAAGAAATGATTGAGCGCCGTGGTGGTGATTACGAAGTGCAGCCTTGGGATTGGGAATACTATGCCGAGTTTGTGCGCCAAGAACTATACGACATCGATGAAGCGGAAGTGCGTGAATACTTCGAATTTAACCGGGTATTGCATGATGGCGTGTTCTATCAAATGAACCGTTTCTACGGTATTACCTTTGAGCCACGCCCTGATTTACCTACCTATCACGAAGATGTAGAAGTATACGAAGTGTTTGATGCCGATGGCACCAGCCTTGCTATCTTCTATGCCGATTACTTTGCCCGTGAAGGCAAACGTGGCGGCGCTTGGATGAGCTCATTTGTAGGCCAATCACACTTGTTGGGCACCAAGCCAGTAGTTGTGAATGTAATGAACATTCCAAAGGCACCAGAGGGTGAGCCAACCTTAGTAAGCTACGATCACGTTACTACCATTTTCCACGAGTTGGGCCATGGTATTCACGGCATGTTCTCAGATGTAACTTACCCAACATTGGCAGGTACTGCAGTTTCTCGTGATTTCGTAGAGTTCCCATCTACATTTGAGGAAGATTGGGCAGCACATCCTGAAGTTATCGCGAACTACGCTAAGCACTACGAAACGGGTGAGCCAATTCCAGAGGAATTGCTTGAGCGTATTATTCAATCGCGTAGCTTCAACCAAGGTTTTGATACACTTGAGTATATTTCAGCTTCGTTGTTGGATATGGAATGGCATTCACTTACTGCAGACGATGAATTGCAAGATGTGAATGAGTTCGAAGCCGCAGCGTTAGCTAAATACGGTGTAGATTTGCCAGCCGTGCCTCCGCGTTACAAAACTACCTTCTTCTCACACTCAATGGGCGGCGGCTACTCTGCTAGCTACTATGCCTACATGTGGAGTGAGATTTTGGCGGCGGATGCTTTTGCTTACGTACAAAGCCAAGGTGGCTTAACCCGTGAAAACGGTAACCACTATCGCCGTAATATTTTGGAAGTAGGTAACACGCGGCCAACTATGGAATCATATATTCAGTTCCGTGGCCAAGAGCCAACTACCGATGCATTGTTAATTCGCCGTGGCTTACAGCTTAGCGTTGAGTAACTTTCGGTAACTTGCCTTGTGAAACACGTAAAAGCCCGATTCAGCAATGAATCGGGCTTTTTGTTGGCTTACTTATAAGTTGTTTACTCACGAGTTGCTAACCGAGTAGATGTTGGCAATACAGGTGTTAGAAACGCCCACCAAACCATGAGTTGCTTACGGTAAAACCTACCCCAAACGCATTGGGGCCAGAATCGTAGCTAAAGTTGATACCAAAGTTGCCGGGCATAAAGGTAACCCCTACGTTGGCATTAAAGCGGTGCTTGGTAATGGTTGGGGCATTAAATGCGTTAGCGCGCTGATAGGAATAGCCAGGGCCAGCATAAAATATTACGTGGTCGGTTGCCTTCAGGGTAAAGCCAGCATTAATCACCCGCACGATATGTTGATCATCGCTCCGATTACCAAAAATATCACTTTGATCCATACCAAAGCGGATGTAGCCGCCAACATCGCGATCGAAGGCTTCTGGAACCGCAAACCATATAGGAATCAACAGTGCAGCTTCATTATTCTCGGGGTGAATTGAGGGGGCATGGGCAAACCCGGCAGTAATCAACCAATCTTCATTGGCGAGGGCTGAGCCGCTGGTAACAAGGCTAGCAAGTGCTAGCGCGGCAAGCGCTTTGCGCGCGAACTTCTTTTGCATGATGAATATCCCTATTGCTTAAAAACGGTAGCCAAGATGTATCGCTAATTTAAGTGCCCGCTTGTTGTGGTAGGTTTCATTTGCAATCCATGTGCTTGCGCCAATATGAAAGCCTCGGTTCCCAAAGCCATTGCGATAAAAATTGTAGTAGGTTCCGGCACCATAAACACTGCGAAAATAGCGCTCATTGGCTTCGTAGTTTACAAGTAATTTTGACCCGGCTAAGCCAGCATAGAGGCCAATGGCGTGACGGTTATCTACATCATTGGGGTGGAAGCCAGTAAATTCATACGAAGCGCCCATACCGCAAAGGTTTGAAATAGTATTAGACCAGCCGACGCAGCCGTATGAAATTTGCAAGGCTGAAGTATCGTTTAAATAGTAGCGCCCGGATGCACCCACGCCTGTATATGGCAAACCAACCCCAACACCAACATCAAAGGTTCGATCCTGTGCCTGAGCTGAAAAACTAAAACCTAAAATAAGGGTTGCGGTAAGTAGTGCCCTACTGAGCATTAGTTTGTTTGTTTGTTTGTTTGTTTGTTTGTTTGTGAAAATCCATATAAAAATACTTCCTTTTGGTAAAACTAATTTTGGATTGAGGCACTAAAATCCTCAATTACGAGTAACTTTGATAAGAGTACCATTCGCACTATCGGTGAGTAAATATAAAGCGCCGGTTCTGGGGTGCACGCGAATATCGCGAATACGTTGATTTAGTTCAGTAAATAAGCGTTCTTCTTGCTGTAAGTTATAGCTGTTGCTGCGGCCATTACTTGGCGCAACTGGGCTAGCTGCAGGAGCCTGTTCGTTGCGATAGAAGCGCAAGCGCGCCACATGTTTGCCGGCAAGTGCGGGAACTAACAGATCGCCATGCCATTCGCTGAACATATTGCCATAATAAATGGCCAGCCCAGCAGGCGCTATGGAAGGGGTCCAATTGAATTCAGGATCGGTAAGGCCGGGTAATTGTTGATAGGGGGTAATAAGCGCCCCAGTGTAATCTACGCCAGCAGTGATCAGCGGCCAGCCATAGTTTGCACCGCTGCGTAAGCGATTAATTTCATCGCCCCCGCGCGGGCCGTGCTCGCTGATAAACATGCGTTGCTGTTCGGGGTGCCAAGCAATGCCTTGTACATTGCGATGCCCATAGGTAAAGATCTCGGCCTTGCTTTCACGGCTGGTTAAAATTGGGTTGTCGGTGGGTATACGGCCATCTTGCTCTATCCGCACTACTGCACCTAAATGGTTGCTAACACGCTGGGCGTCTTCCCGATAATCAAAGCCATCACCAAGGGTGAGCAGTAACGTATTATCCGGCATAAAAGCGATGCGGCCACCATAGTGAGCACTGCCACGTTTTGCTGGCAATGCGCGAAAAATCACTTGGCCATCACTTAACGTTTCACCATTCCACGTGAACTTTGCTAAACAGGTGTTGTTGGCATTGGCAGTGCCGCAGGCATAGGAAAGGAATAGGTGTTGGTTGTTGCGAAAGTTAGGGCTTAATGCCACTTCAAACAAACCCGCTTGGCCATCAACCCAGATATCATCTATCGGCGGCTCGAAGCGGCTTAGAAGCTCTCCATCTTCTGCTAAGTGTGCAAGTGTGCCGCTGCGTTCGGTAACAAGTAAGCTGTTATCCGGCAATACAGCGAGGCTCCAAGGAAAGCTTAGATTTTCATGCAGCGTAGTAAGGTGATACGCAGGCTCAGCAGCATCGTTTGCTTCTGCTTCTATCTGGGGAGTTGCTTCATCTTGTGCAACAGCACTCATGCTGGCGCATGCCAAAAACAGTAATGTAGCGCCTACCGAAAGTAGGCGAGCGTTCGCCCCTGAAATTATTGCTAGTGCTTTCATGATGTTCTCTCGGAATCTGTTTTCGTTGGCTTAGCAGAGGTTGTATTGCCTTGTATCCGCTGATGATGCTGCGCACGCAACTTGCGAATTAGGCGCTTGCGAAAGTGTCGGCTTAACACCGCATATACAAAACCACCAACGAGGCCGCTAGATGTCATAAATAAAGTGCCCACCGTAGTGCGAGTTGCGGCAATTAATGTGGGCATGGGGGCGAAATGATTCGCTATCAAGAAGGTTGCCCATAGGGATACCGCACCAGCCACGGCACACCAGGCGATAAATTGCCGGCGTTGGATACGAACAATCAAATGCGCTACGGGAAGAGCAACAATAAAGGCAACGGCCACCATAGCGGTGAACAACGGGCCAAAGTGGAGTAGATCATACCAAGTGGTATCAAGGCGAGTTTGCAGATCGATGGCGGGGCCAATGGCACCAATAGCGAGAATATTAAACTGAGTTTGCAGCACAGAGCCGAGAATTCCCGCAATAATTACTGCAGGAAGGAACGCCAGAAGGTAGCTTAATCGATGTGATGTGTGCTTCATTTAATATTGCCTTAATCAAAACCCTGCACGTTTTTCGCCAATCTTTTTGTGTTGCGTGGTAGCTATAACAGCCTAAGTTAACGAATTTACACTAAATTAGCTATAACTAAGCAAGAACTAAACTAAAACAGCGCGCTAACTACACGAGAACCAAGCGGGTTTTGTTAGGTTTTTCAGCGTACATCTGTGCTTGCTCGATTTTTCAGAAGCGGATACAGTGAACCTATTACAGGTTAGACCAGAGGAATAAAGAAAAATAATGAGCCAGCCATATCCGCATTTATTAGCGCCACTTGATCTGGGATTTACTACATTAAAGAACCGTGTTTTGATGGGTTCAATGCATACCAACCTTGAAGAAGAAAAAGGTGGTTTTGCTAAGCTTGCAGAATTCTATGCTGCGCGCGCTCGTGGTGGCGTAGGGTTAATTGTTACCGGTGGCATTTCGCCAAACGTTCGTGGCCGCTTAGCGCCGTTTGCTAGCCAATTAAGCAACCGCTGGCAGGTTACCAAGCATAGGCAGGTAACCGATGCGGTGCATGCTGCGGGTGGTAAGATTGCGATGCAGATTTTGCATGCGGGGCGCTACTCGTATCATCCCTTTAGTGTTGCGCCGAGCGCCATTAAAGCGCCGATCACGCCCTTTAAGCCAAAAGCCATGAGCGAACGGCAAATTCTAAAAACCATTCAGCATTATGCCCGGGCGGCCAAACTAGCCAAGCAGGCCGGCTATGATGGTGTGGAAATTATGGGCTCGGAAGGTTACTTAATTAACCAGTTTATTTGCCAACGTACCAATAAGCGTACCGACCGCTGGGGTGGCAGTTTCGAGAATAGATCCCGCTTACCGTTGGAAATTATGCAGGCAGTGCGCGCTGCGGTTGGCGAAGAGTTTATTCTTATCTATCGCCTTTCAATGCTGGATTTGGTGGAAGATGGTAATACGTTGGAAGAGGTGATTGAGTTGGGCAAGGGCGTTGAAAAGGCCGGAGCCACGATTATTAATACGGGCATTGGTTGGCATGAAGCGCGAGTACCCACCATTGTTACTTCGGTGCCGCGAGGTGCGTTTCGTTGGATAACAGCGCGTTTGAAAGAAGAATTAAACGTACCTGTTGTTGCTACTAACCGAATTAATACCCCGGAAATTGCTGAAGATATACTTGCGAATCAAGAAGCCGATATGGTGTCTATGGCGCGGCCGTTTTTGGCCGATCCGGATTTTGTGAATAAAGCGGCGGCTGGCCAAGCTGATCGAATTAACACCTGTATTGCCTGCAACCAAGCCTGCTTAGACCATGTGTTCGAAAATAAGCGCGCCAGTTGCTTGGTAAACCCTTTGGCGGCCTATGAAACCGAGTTAGTGATGCATCCTACAACTGCTGCGAAGAAAGTAGCGGTAGTGGGGGCAGGGCCCGCCGGTTTATCTGCCGCATGCTTTGCTGCCGAGCGTGGCCATGAGGTGCATTTATTCGATGCCGCCGGAGAAATTGGTGGCCAGTTCAATTTTGCGAAACAAATACCAGGTAAAGAAGAGTTTCATGAAACCATTCGTTATTATGCGAAGCGTTTAGAGGATGCCGGTGTACAGATACACCTGAATAGCCCGCAAAGCACCGATTCGTTGAAAAACGGTGGTTTTGATGATGTGGTATTGGCAACCGGCGTGGTGCCTCGGCAAGTGCAAATTGCTGGCAGTGAAACGAGTGATAAAGTACTCGGTTATCTTGATGTATTGCGAGATCACAAAACCGTAGGCAAGCGCGTGGCGGTAATTGGTGCTGGCGGTATTGGTTTTGATGTATCGGAATATCTTACTACCGAACATTCACCAACCCTAAATAGTGAAGAATGGCATGGTATATGGGGGATTGATAAAACTTATCAGCAGCGCGGCGCACTTACTCAACCGCTGCCAGACCCATGTTCACGAAAGGTATATTTGCTGCAACGCAAAGAGAGCAAAGTAGGCGGAGGCTTAGGCAAAACCTCGGGTTGGGTGCATCGCAACACGTTGAAGAATAAAGGTGTGGTGATGTTGAATGGGGTTAGTTATAAGCAAATTACTGATCAAGGCTTAGAGATTGAGCGTAACGGGAAAACAGAGCTGCTAGAAGTAGACCACATTATTATTTGCGCAGGCCAAGAGCCACTGCGCGCGTTACAACAACCACTAACTGATGCGGGTATTCGTGTGCATTTGATTGGTGGCGCCGATGTGGCGGCAGAGCTTGATGCGAAACGCGCGATTCGCCAAGGGGCGGAACTAGCAGCAGCACTTTAATTAACAGCAGGAGAGCATGAATGGCACAAGCACCAAAAGCACTAGATGATGCAAGAGGGCGCCTCGAAGCAATTTATGAGCACCTTGATGTTTCCGAAGACGCACAAGTTCGTTTAGCTCGCCCGCAGCGGGTAGTTGAAGTTTCCATTCCGGTACGAATGGATGATGGTTCCTTACAAGTATTTCCAGCATGGCGCGTGCAATACGATACAACACGCGGCCCAGGTAAGGGCGGCATTCGTTTTCATCCCGATGTGGATGCTAGCGAGGTTACCGCACTGGCCTTTTGGATGGCGATTAAGTGCGCAGTTGTGGATTTGCCATTTGGTGGCGCCAAGGGTGGTGTTTGTGTGAATCCCAAGGAGCTCTCGCGATTAGAGCTAGAGCGCTTATCGCGCGGGTATATTCGCGGCTTTTATGATTGCATTGGCCCCGATGAAGATATTCCAGCGCCGGATATGAATACCAATGCCACCATCATGGGTTGGATGGCTGATGAGTATGCGAAAATTGCGCGCGCTCAATACCCTGCAGTGATTACCGGTAAGCCCATTGGCTTGGGAGGTTCTGCAGGTAGAGTGGAGGCCACCGGTGAAGGCGCTTTAGAAGTGCTGAAAATTTATCTTGAGCAGCAGGATAAAAAGCCAGAAGATCTCACGGTAGCTGTGCAAGGGTTTGGTAATGCCGGTTACTATTTTGCTTCGGCTGCGCAGAAGCTTGGGCTTACCATTGTGGCGGTGTCTGATTCGCAAGGCGCGGTGCATTCGAAGAAAGGTTTAGATGTTGATTCGGTATGGCGGCACAAAAACAAAACTCGCGAGCTAAAAGGTATTCTTTATTCTGAAACCTCGGTAGATGAGGAAAAGAATGTGGATCATTTAAGTAACGAGGAATTACTCTGTTTAGATGTGGATATTTTGGTGCTGGCTGCCTTGGAGAACCAGATTACCGAGGACAATGCCGACGCTATTAAAGCGGAGGTTATTCTGGAAATTGCCAACGGGCCAGTAACCAGCAATGCCGATAAGATTCTTGGTGAGAAAAATATACTCGTGTTACCGGATGTATTGGTGAATACCGGTGGCGTAATTGTGAGTTACTACGAATGGATTCAAAACCGTATTGGCGATTATTGGCCAGCAGAAAAAGTGAATGAGCGCATGCGCGAGCGTATCGGTAGAGAAGCAAAAGCGTGCTTTGAGTTGGCGAGCGAGCACAAAGTAGATTATCGCAGCGCTTGTTACATGCATGGTTTAAAGCGGATTACCGAAGCCATGGACCATCGCGGTACCCATGGCTATTTTATTGGTGATTGTTAGTTACTAATAGGCCCATGTTCAACACGCTCAAATTGTTCGATGTTGTAACCCCAAGCATATGCACGGGCGGTTACTTCATCGATCAAGCCTTGGCTTGGTCGTGGTGTGCGTGAGAGTAGCCAAAAGTAATCTTTGCTATCACTTACTACCACTGCGTACTCGTAGTTACTTCCTAGCTCGGCAACGTAATAGCCGCCACTAAAGGGCCAAAAAAAGGTAACCCGAAATCCAGCATTCATACCTGGCACAGCCTTCGCAGTTGCGGTTGCTGTGCTCCATTCACCTTTTTTCTGATTGTAACCTCGGTTTACTACATGAATACTGCCATCCCGATTAAGCTTATATTCTGCAGTTACATTGCTGAGATTACGTTCAAAACGATGAGGTAAGCGAAGCACGGAATACCAAGTGCCCATATACCGTTCCGCAGAAAAGGTTTCCACCGGTTTTACTACCGGCGTAGGTTGGCTGGTAAAGTGCAAATACACCCAGCCTGCAACCGCTAACACCAGTATTAGCAAAATTAATTTCTTCATCGTAGCTCCTTGAAGTAACAGCATTATTAAACACAGTATAAGTGCTGTTTACTAGAGATGCTCGATATTAATTAAGTGCTGCTGGGCTTGCGCTAAAATAGCCTCTTGGCTATCGGCGCTTTGCTTATCCCACTGCCGGTACATCATGGCCATGCGGTGGTTGCCTGCCAGTTGCTCACGGTGCTCGGCGATAAAATTCCAATACAGGCTGTTAAATGGACAACTGCGAGCCCCTGTTTTGGCTTTTACATCATAAAAGCAGCTCTTACAGTAGCTACTCATTTTATTGATGTAGTTCCCAGAGGAAACATAAGGCTTGGTGGCAAGTAAGCCGCCATCAGCAAACTGGCTCATGCCGCGGGTATTTGGCAATTCTACCCACTCAATGGCATCGGCATAGATACCTAGGTACCAAGCATCAATCTCGTCTGGGTTAACTCCGGCCAGCAGGGCAAAGTTGCCCGTTACCATTAATCGCTGAATATGGTGCGCATAGGCGTGCTGCAATGATTGCTGCACTGAATGCTGCATACAATTCATTTTCGTATTGGCGTTCCAATACATGCTCGGTAACGGACGAGTATGGTTGAAGTAATTGGTTTTCTTATAGCTCGGCATTTCCCGCCAGTAAATTAGGCGTACAAACTCTCGCCAACCAATAATTTGCCTTACAAACCCCTCTACTTGAGCAAGGGTAACGCGTTTGGGGTCGTCTTGATGGGCACGGATAGCTGCGTCTACTACTTCGCGCGGATTAATCATTTTGGTATTTAAGCTAAAGGATAACCGCGAATGAAACAGCAGCCAGCCCCTTCTGCTCATGGCATCCTGGTATTCGCCAAAGTGCGGCAAGCTATGCTTAATAAAATGCCTAAGTAACTCAAGTGATTGCCGGCGGCCAATGGGCCATTGCAAGGCCGTGGCATCTATTTCACCAATAGTTTCCACCGCTTCTTGCTTGAGCATCTCGTGAATGTGGCTCGCATTTACCTGCACCCGAGCCAGCGGAGGGATTTCCACATCGTCAGGCAGTTTATTGCGGTTGTCTTGATCATAATTCCATTTGCCGCCTAGTGGTTTATCGCCATCCATAAGGTAACCGGTTTCTTTGCGAACACGGCGATAAAAGTTCTCCATGAGCGGTGCTTTGGTAGCGGGCAAATAGTCTGCTATGTCGCTACGATTAATCAAGAAGTGCTCGCCGCTATCGCATTGGATGGCAATGTTGCTATCTAACTCGATACGGTTCAGCTGTTGATCTAAGCGATATTCATCGGGCTCTTGATAACTAAATTTTTGCGCGCCCGTTGCCTGCATAATGTGCTGTATATTGGTGCAGAGATCTTGGCTATTGGTGGGGTCGTCTAGGCGTAAATACAGAACTTCTGCTTTGGTTCCGAGCGCATCAGCGAATGCGCGCATGGCGGCAAAAAAAGCAACTATCTTTTGTACATGGTGAGTGGCGTAATCGGTTTCTTGGCGCATTTCAAACATTACATACAGCACACCATCATTGTTTTTGAACCAAGAATGCTGCGAGTTCAGTTGATCGCCCAAAACAAGGCGCACCTCATGAAATTGCTCGAGTTGTTGGGTAGGTATATCCGCAATCTGAAACCAGCGCGCCATGCTTTTTTATCCCTATACTGCTACTCGGCTATGAGAACAGATCACATCTATTCTCGGGTAGTGGTAGAATACGCCGAAATACCTCAACTGGTTCTTTATATTATGCGTTTAGATCGATTTTTGTCTGAAACTACCGGCATGAGCCGCAAGGAAGCTACGCGCACACTTCATCGTAGCGAAGTAAGTGTGAATGGCGATGTAGTGAAAAAAGGAGCCGCACATGTACCTGATGGGGCTGAAGTGGTTTGGAATGGGGTGCGTTTGCAATTGTTGGGCCCAACCTACCTAATGTTCCATAAGCCAGTGGGCTGTATTTGTGCCAACGATGATCCCAACCACATGACCGTGTTCTCTTATCTAGATTTACCCAATCCAGATAAATTCCATACAGTAGGGCGGCTGGATTTAGAAACCTCAGGCTTATTGTTGGTAACCAACGATGGCCAGTGGTCGCATCGTATTACCTCACCTAAGCACGGCTGTACCAAAGTGTACCGTGCCCAATTAGCCGATCCAGTGAGTGAGGCAGATGTAGCCGCTTTTGCTAAAGGGCTGCAGTTACGTGGCGATCCGAAGCTAACTGAGCCGGCAGAATTAGTGATCGTAGGTGAAAAAGAGGCCTTAGTGAAAGTGAATGAAGGGCGTTATCACCAGGTGCGGCGTATGTTTGCTGCTGTTGGCAATAAAGTGCTAGAACTGCATCGCGAGCAAGTGGGCGAACTTAGCCTCGGTGAGCTTGAACCGGGTGAGTTTCGTGCCTTAACCGATGCAGAAATAGCGTTGTTTTAACCTTCATTTTTAGATGAACAACCGTTTATACATATGTTCCGCGTAATCATCGGTCATGCCGGCAATATAATCACACAACACCCGATCGGCAGCTACCGTGCCGCTGTGCTCGTTGGCATGCTGCCAACGGGCTCTGGTGTTGCGGGGTAGCAGCCGTTCTGGTTCCGCGTGAAAAGCAGAAAATAAGTTCAACAGCATGCTTTGGCTGCGATAGCGTAGTTGCTGAATGGCGGGTTGGTTGATCACATATTCAAATACAACGGCTTTTAAACCGTTCAAAAGAATGCGTTCAGCTGCAGGTAAAATCGCATTCATGCGAATGAGCGGCTGTTCTGTATCCGGCAATACTTCGGCAATTTGCACTGCGGTTACAAAAATATTCACCATGGCACCGATGGCGTTTTTACGTAAATGGTGCACTTCAGAAAACAGTTGTTGTTCTAACTCGAGCATTAACGCCCGAAGATCGGCAGGTAATTCGCTGAAAATTGGCTGCATAAAGGCCAACCATTGGCTTCGGTTCAGGTTGCCGGTAACTACTGCATCTTCTAAATCATGCACGCCATAGGCGATATCATCGGCGAGCTCCATCAAGGAAGCATCGAATGATTTGTGTTTTGCTCGCAACCATGGCGAATTGGTAAGTGTATCCACTTCTTGGAAGCGCTCGCGATCACTCTTACTCAAGGGTTCTAATACCCAATCCAGTAACTCAGCATCAGCAGTGAATACAGCTTTCGTGGGCTTCCACTTACTTAAACTCTTGGGCATGTCTTCGCTGGGGCGCTCGGAATCAGGCGTTAGTACAGGGTATTTTAATAATCCGAGCAGAGTTCGGCGCGTAAGATCCATGCCATGTTCAGCATGATACGCCTCTAAACAGCCCACAATCCGAAATGTTTGGCCGTTCCCCTCAAAGCCACCCGAACCCAGCATTTTGTAATTCAAGGCTGTTTCACCACCATGGCCAAAGGGTGGATGGCCAATATCATGTGCTAGGCAAAGTGCTTCCATTAGATTCTCATCAGGCAGCAATGCGCGCGTGGTATCGGTGCCAGAATGCGCTAGCTGATTAATCAGCGATGCACCAATTTGCGCTGCTTCTAATGAATGGGTAAGGCGAGTGCGATAAAAATCGTTCTCGCCAATATTCATAATTTGGGTTTTTGATTGTAGCCTGCGAAATGCTGCAGAATGGAGGATGCGAGCACGATCGCGCTGCCATGGGTTGCGTAAATCGCCGGGCCGTGCCGGAGCCGCTCCGGAACGCCTTGCTTGCCATGTATTCTGCTCGTTGCCCATTCGCTTGCCTCTTCTTGGTTATTATATTCTGCTCGGGTGTAAACAAAGCTTACGCGCTTACATGTAAACAGAGAATATCACGATGTTCGCCATTGCCAAGATAATCAGCCTGATAACTTTGTTTCTGAAAGCCTAATTTACCATACAGCTCAATTGCAGCTACGTTTTCTGGTGCCACACTTAGCCAAAGCTGCTGCGCACCTTGCTGGCGTAGTTCCTTAATTGCCTGTTGCATTAAGCTAGAGCCTAGCCGCATGCCGCGCGCTTGGGCTGCTACCAGCACCGACATAATCCAAACATGCCCTTGCTGCTGGCCGGGTGCCGCGAGTAAGTAAGCACACACATTTGTTGCAGGCTTACTGCTGCCATTTTCTTCTGTGCGTTCTGCTACCCACAACAAGTTTGGCCATTGCCGATAAGCTTGAAAAAGAAATGCTGCAGGGTAACCCTCTGCAGCATAGTGTTCATATTCTATGTTGGCGATGGCTGCGATATCCGCAGCCGTTGCTAAACGAATGTGCATAAATTATTGGCGAATGCCTTCTACAACGAGGTCCATATACACGGTTTGCGCCGCCGGACCTAAGTTAAAATCAATACCAAAATCTGTGATGTTTAACGCTACGGTACCGGTGAAACCAGCGCGATAACCACCCCATGGATCTTGCCCTTCGCCATATTTTTCCACATCAATGGTAATTTCGCGAGTTTTTCCGAACAAGGTGAGGTTGCCGGTAAGCTCAGCTTTACCATCGCCTTGGTCAGCGTAGTTAGTGCTTACAAAGTGGGCTTGGCTCCATTTGCTTGCATCAATGAAATCACTGCTGCGAATATGGCGGTCACGCTCAGCGTGGTTAGAATCGACAGATGCAGTGTTTACCGTTACTTCTACTTTGTTGTTACCTGGGTTCTCGGCATCATAGGTGAAGGTGCCGGTAAACTCGTTAAAGCGTCCTACTACGTAGCTTACGCCTAGATGGTCAATTTTGAAGTTGATAGAGGCATGCGCGCCTTCCGTATCAATTACATAATCGGCCGCGCTGGCCGCGGTGCTGAATGCCGTGATACCGGCAAAGGCAGATGCGATAGCGATATTTTTTAATGTTACTAGTTTCATAGGTAAATCCTCGGTTAAGTATTTAGTTAAAGCGTATTGGGTTGATTACTGTTGCGATTTTCGGTTTCGTGCGTATTTCCTTGCACCCCTACCATTCTCTTTAGGGTGGCATCTTTATTTACATAGTGGTGTTTCAAGGCGGCTGCTAAATGCACCGCCACTAAAATCATCATGCCGGTAGCTGCATAGAAGTGGATATTGCCCCAGAAATCTTCCTGCCGTGTGGCTAGCGCTTGAATCGCAGGTACTGAAAACCAATCAAAAACGCGAATACTGCGGCCATCGGCGGTAGATAGTAAATACCCACTGGTTACTACGGTGAGTAGTAATAGGTATAAAGCGGTATGCCCTGCATGAGCGGCAAAACGTTCAAATTTGGAGCGCGCGAGCATGATTGGGCTAGGGTTCAATAGCTTCCAAGCCACCCGCAGTAAAATTACCATGGCGAGTAATATGCCGATGCTGCGATGAATATTTGGGTAAATGCGGTAGCCGGGATCATAGTAACCAAGCGAAACGATGTAGAGCCCAAGTGGATACATTCCTAAAACCACAACAGCCACAAGCCAGTGCATAAAAATTGCCACCCAACCGTATTGCTGTTTACTGTTTTTGATTTGTTTCACTAAAGCCATTTGCTATTCCTTTCTTTCCTTAGTGGCCGCTAACGCCGAGCTCTGCAAATTACTTACTATTTACTGAGTAGACATAGCTTAGTGTACTCATATATATTCAGCAAATGCATTAAACTAATAAAAGCTATCCATTTTTAGGATAGTGAGTGAGGGTGTTATGCGTAGCGCAAAATTACGTGATATCGATCTTAATCTACTGGTGGTACTCGAGGTGCTTCTTAGCGAGCGCCATGTATCGCGGGCAGCGGAACGCTTGAATATGAGCCAGCCTGCTGTAAGCAGAGCTCTGGGGCGGCTGCGGGAGAGCTTCAATGATCCGTTGCTGATACGCACTGCTACTGGTTTTACCTTGAGTTCTCGGGCCGTATTGCTGCAAAGCGAGCTAGATGGGTTACTCCGTGACATTGAACGGGTGATTGAGCCGCCACAATTTGATCCGGCTACCGATGATACCTTGATTCGTATTACCGGGTTAGATATGGAAGTTGGGTTATATTTTCCGGCGTTGGTAAAGCGCGTACGTGCCCTTGCACCCAATATGCGCTTCGAGGTTGTGCGCCAAGAATTGGATAGCTTTCCAATGCTAGAGCGCGATGAAGTACATTTTAGCCTGAGCGGCTTGGCACCCATGAGTGCGGAACATAGCTTGCATCGAAGAGCCCTGGAAGAGATGAATGTGGTTTGTTTACTCGCCGATAACCATGCTTTGGCACATGCCAAGATGAGTGCCGAAGATTATGCCAACACGCCCCATGGATTAGTATCGATAACCGGGAGAGGGGCCGGCAGTATGGAGCAGGTTCTGGCCGCGCATGGTTTAAAACGCGATGTTGCGTTGCGTTTAGCTGGGTTTACTTCGGTGGCTGATTTTCTGGAAGATTCAGATCTTGTTTTTACCTTACCAAAGCGTTTAGCCGAGCGCATTGCCGAAGGCCGCCGGTTACTTATTCGCCCTTTGCCGGAGCCGCTGCAAGCTGCACCGGTAAAATTCTATCTATATTGGCACGAAAGATACCATCATGATCCGCGCATGATTTGGTTACGTGAGCAATTCATGGAGGTGATTTTCACTACCTAATTGTGGTTTTTTACCCTAAATAGCAACCTTGCGACATCAGGTGTCGCAACATTAGTGATAATTGATAAAGCAAGGAAAATAAGTACTTACAAGCAGCATATTCGTTGTTGCTCATTCCTTTTAGTGAATGTAAAGTTTACAAAGGTGCGCAGTAACTAAAAAGGAGTTTGTATGACTGCCAATGGCTCACGAATGACAATTACAAGGCAATGGGAGTTATTAAAACTATTGCCAAGCCGTCCACCAGGATTAACGTCTCGCGATTTAGAGCAAGTTTTGGTTGGTGAAGGCTTTGATGTAAGTAAGCGCACGGTTGAGCGAGATCTTTCTGAGCTTAGCCGCTTATTTCCTATTACATGTAATGCCAAGAGCAAGCCGTATGGCTGGTATTGGGCGAAAGACGCCAGTATTGATATGCCCGGGATCTCTGTTGCGGAAGCCTTATCACTTTCTCTGATTGAGCAGATTATGCAACCGCTACTGCCGAAAACCGTGCTTGAGAGTGTGCAGCCGCGTTTCCGGCAGGCAAAAAATAAGCTGAACGGCTTGCGGCATCCACAAAAGCTAGCAAATTGGGCGGATAAAGTAGCCCATGTGCCAGCCAACATGCCGTTGCAACCACCGGAAATTAAGCCGCTCGTTCTGGAAGCGGTGCAACATGCATTACTTCACGAAAACGTGTTGAATGTAACCTACCGCTCGATGCAAAAGCCCGAGCCGAGCAATTTAAAATTACACCCATTAGGATTGGTGCAAAGAGCGGCCATTACCTACTTAGTAGCCACCGCAGAACCCTATGAACAGCCGCGTTTATTTGCAGTGCAACGCATTCAAAAAGCGGAACAAACCAACAATAAATCAAGTACGCCGGAAGGGTTTTCTTTACAAAACTATCTTGATTCGGGAGCGCTACAGTTTTCCAGCGGCAAAGATATTGTGCTCAAAGTGAAATTGTTTTCTGATGATGTGGTGCGCTCATTAACTGAGAGTCCACTAAGCAAAGATCAGCGCATTGAATCCTGTGATGATGGTGCACTATTGGTTGCCAATGTAAAAGATTCCTGGCAAATCCGCTGGTGGATTTTATCCTATGCGGAACTGGTGGAAGTACTAGCTCCTGAAGATATGCGTGCGGAAGTAGCGAGCCGCTTAGCTAAGGCAGCAGCGCGCTATGCGCGCTAGCTTGCCATTAGGTGTTAGCAAATACGCTGTACTATCCGGTAATTTTACGCAGTAACGCCCGGCTAATTACCCGAAACTTATCTTGTGGCGTGAACCGTTTCAGCGTGCTTTTCACCACACCGCGGGTAAAGCGCGTGCGTTTTGAATAATCGATACGAACATCTACTAGCACCGTTTCCCCTGCAGCTGCGGCAGCAATAGCTTGTTGTACTTTGCTGGCGCATTCCTCATTGTTGCTGATGAGGATATGCTTACAGGATGTAGCAGCAGCAAGAGCTTCAATATTAAGCGGTTTCAGTACCGTGCAGGTTTTACGGTTGTAGGGGATTTGTTGTGCTTGAGCGATTTGCGATAGCTCGCCATCATTGAACACAAATACCGGTACGCCTAAACCCAAGCCACTAGCTGTGGCCATTTCAAGGCCGGTCATGCGCAACGCTCCATCACCTACTACACCTACAACTTGGGTATCTGGCTTCGCCAATTTAGCGCCGATTACGCCCGGGATGCAGTAGCCCATGGCATTAAAATCACTTGGTGAGATAAATTTTCGCGGGCCATGAACCGGCATTAACTCGGCCATTAAAAAGGTATGGTTACCATCGTCGGCTACTAAAATAGCGTCGTTATCGAGTTGTTCCCGCAACGCATTGAAGAAAACTGCAGGGTTCACACGATCGCCACTATTGTGGTTCAGCCATTCTTCATTGTATTGATGCTTGGCTGTTTTAATCAGCTCGGCGAGGGCGGTGTTATCACGCGGCTCGGAGCGCGCTTTTACGAACTCTGCCAGCAGAGGTACGGAGCGCGCAGCATCTCCTGTTACTGCTACCTTGGCGGGGAAATTCGCGCTGAACACTTCCGGGTTAATATCTAAATGAATGAGATTCTCGGGTACTGGCATACTGTAGCTACCCGTTGGGATTTCGGCGAAGCGTACGCCAATAGCGAGTAGGCAATCACAGTTTGCAAAGGCTTGCTCGGCAGCTGGCACTGCGTATTCGCCAAAGCCCATACCGGTATGCAAAGGGTGTTGGGCGGATATCGCACTTAAGCCTTGTAAGGTAGTACAAACAGGAGCACTAAGGTGCTCTGCTAACTCTTGCACTGCATCAACGGCGCCAATGGCACCCCAGCCAATGAAAATTCCTGGGTTCTTGGCATTTGTGAGTAGCTCTGCTGCTTGCTTGAGTAGTGTTTTATCCACTTGAGCGGCTACAGGTTCATGAGCAAAGGCTTGCATTCCTTCAACTTCACCAAGGAAGTTGCCAATGTTATAGGGCAGCTCCACGAATACTGGGCCAGGCTCGCCTTGGGTAGCAATACGATAGGCGGCATAAATAGTAGGAATTACCTGAGCATGTGATTCAATGCGAAATGTTGCCTTGGTAATGGGGGAAAGCAGGGTGTGCTGGTCCATATCGTGAAGTTGGTATTTGTGCCCGCTTTCGGTATGAATACCTCCAGAAATAACCAGCATAGGAATGCCATCAAGGCCGGCTTCACCGATACCACTTGCTGCATGGGTTACGCCTGCGGCAGGCACGATTACCATGGTGCCAATGCTCTCGCCCATGCGGCTTACCGCATCGGCCATAAATGCACCGGCACCTTCGTGGCCTACTAATATTGGCTGAATTTGATCGGAGGCATTCAATTCATCATACAGCTCGGTATTATGCACTCCCGGAATCCCAAAAGTATGTTTTACGCCAAGCTGTTCTAGCGCGTAACGCGCTAATGCGGCACCTGATTTCTTCATGTGTTGTCTCCTAATCTGGCGGCTTCAGCTTGCTGCGCAATGATGGCGCGAGCGGCCCGGCGGCCATTTAAAATGCAGTTCGATAAAAATGTACCTTCCAACGATCGAATGCCACTTATCCCACCACCGCCAAAGCCTGCAGCTTCACCTGCTGCATATAAGCCAGTAATGGGTTGCTGATCATGATCGAGCACTTGGGAATGTAAGTTCGTAAGCATGCCCCCCATGCTTTTGCGGCTTACAATACGCTCACGGATAGCAATTAAGGGGCCGTTCTTTTTGGTAAGGAGGGGCTGAATCTTAGCGGTGCGAAGCTTATCACTCCGCCATTGCCGCAGTTGCTGTAACTTGCGCACTTGATCGTCGTTATGCAATGCATCACCGCGCTGCAACATGGCATCGTATTGCTCGATACTTTGGCAGAGTAGAGTGCTATCGAGCCTATTATCATTACTTAGCGCGCGCATTTTTTCGGCGAGCTCAGTAGGGGTATCGGCTACGATTACATCTTCGCATTGCTCAACTAACCATTGCACCAGCTTATGATTGCCGCGTAGGGTTTGCCAAATAATGCGCAATAGCTTTTTATCACGAAAATGCGGGTTCTCATCGGTACCGGAGATCGCCAGCTCTTTTGCAGCAATATGCCAGTTCATTACCTGCCAGGTGTATTGACCGGGTAAGTGGCCGGTGCGCTTACAAAGATCGTGGGTGTCGAAACCTGTAATCATAGGCTCTGGGCCTACTCGGTTGCCGTGGGCATCGAGCCACAATGCCGAACGAGGAGGTATTAAACTTAATCCATGGCGAGGAAACTTTGGTTTTGGATGAGCAATGCCTGCTGCGTAGTTCCACATTTGCCCTAAGTTGATTACTTGGCCGCCAACTTTCAACACTTCATCATGCATAGCACCATCAGCAGCTGGCGATACACCATTTAAAATATTCTCGGGAAACGGCCCGTAGATAGGGCTCCAATGCTCGCGAACTTTATCGATGTTGCCGTTAATACCGCCGCTACACACTACAGTGGCCTTCGCCTGCACCTGAAATGCTCGGGCTTGGGTTTCGCCACCGCTGGCTTTGGCACAAGGCAGTTGTGCTGTTCCAACGCAGCCGGTAATAGCGTTGGTGTGCGAATCACGAATTAAACCGGTTACCCGATGCTCATAGCGAATGGTTAATAATTTGCGCTGCGGGTGTTGGCGCAATTTCTGCGCGAGCGCTTGTACCACCCCTCGGCCGCAGCCCCAGGCAATATGATAGCGGGGTAGTGAATTACCATTACCATAGTTACCGCGTTCTACCCATTGTACTGCGGGAAAAAAACGAATGCCGTTCGCTAGCAGCCAATCGTACACATCCGTTTTGCAATGGTAAGCATAGGTTTCTGCCCAACGTTGCCCCCAAATATCATCCGCCGCAAACTCAGCCGCTCGCAGCCAATCTGCGAGTAACAGTTCGGGAGAATCGTGAATACCATTCTTGCGTTGTTCTTTGGTGTTAATCAGCAGCATGCCGCCGAACGCATCGTTCGCTTGGCCGCCAAATTGTTGTTCGCCCTCAGCATCAAGCAATATTACCCGTTGGCCTTGCTCAATAAGCTCAAGCGCAGTAACAATGCCTGCTAGGCCACCACCAATCACTAACGTATCGCTATGGTACTCAATGGGTGCAGTAGATTTCATGAATTTGCCTGTGTACAAACATTCAATTACCCGTAAACTTATCAGAGTTTACTAACTATTTTTAAACATTTTCGGCGTTTGGATGAAATAATAAGACGATGTTACACATGCTAAGCAAAATACTTCTGGCGCCTGTGTTGATTATGCAGGGCAAATCGGTACGTAAGCACACTCCACGCTTACCCGAGGCAAGTGGTGCTCGAGAAGGTGAAATTCATGGCGAGGTGCCTGCTCTACGGGTGCTGATTTGTGGTGATTCAGCCGCTGCGGGAGTTGGGGTTGCGGGCCAGCAGCAGGCATTGGCAGGGCAGGTGGTTCGTGAGCTGCAACGACGTTTTCCGCAGCGCAATATTGCTTGGAAACTATGGGCTAGGAATGGCGATACCACAGCAGTAACCTTAGTGAAACTGCACCTGCGGCCAGCAGAAGAGTTTGATGTGGTAATTACTTCTCTTGGCGTGAATGATGTTACTGGCCGCACGGGCAGAGGGCGCTTTCGGCTACAACAGCAAGCCTTATTGAAACTATTGAAAAGTAAGTTCAAGGCAAAACAAATTATGCTTACCGCACTCCCGCCTATGCACCTATTTCCTGCTTTGCCGCAGCCTTTACGTTGGGTGCTTGGGCGCGATGCAAAGGCGCTTACTGCGGAAATGGAGCGTGCAGTAGCAGGCCAACATGGGTGTAGCGTTTTGCACGCCAACTTCCCGATTCGCGAGGGTGTGGTGGCGAACGATGGCTTTCATCCCGGGCCGATCGGTTATCAAATGTGGGCGCAAGCGATTGTGCGCAAAATCAACGATTGCGCTACTGAGTAGGTAGAGGTTATGGCAACAAAAACAGTAACGTTTAGTAATCGGATTAGTTATGTAACGCTGGGAGTGGATAACTTGCAGCGTGCGGTAAGCTTTTATCGAGATGGCTTAGGCTTGGCAACCAAAGGCATTGTTGGCAGTGAGATTGATAATGGTGCCGTTGCTTTCTTCGATTTTCAGCCGGGGCTGAAGCTGGCGCTATGGCCGCGCAAGAGTATTAGTGCAGAATGCAATGTGCCGCTCGGAGCAGCAGATGCGAGTGGCTTTATGTTAGCGCATAATGTTGCCAATACCGCAGCGGTTGATGCGATCATGCAGCAGGCTCGTGATGCTGGAGCAACCGTGGTGCGGCCAGCCAAGGAATTTGGCTGGGGTGGTTATGGCGGCGTATTCCAAGATCCTGATGGCCATCTATGGGAAGTAGTTTGGAACCCCCATGATGGCTCTGCTGATTAATTTCAGGTTAGGCGCGTTTCAAACGCAGTGCATTGGTTAATACAAAAATACTCGATAAGGCCATGGCTGCAGCGGCCAGCATCGGTGACAGTAAGATACCGAAGGCTGGATAGAGCACACCAGCAGCTACTGGCAACAAGCTGGCGTTGTAAGCAAAGGCCCAAAATAAGTTTTGTTTAATATTACGTAAGGTTTTGCGGCTAATTTCGAGCGCCGCAACCACCGCTTGCAAATCGCCACGCATCAGCACTACATCGGCTGATTCAATGGCAATATCCGTACCACTACCCACCGCAATGCCGGTATTAGCTTCTGCAAGCGCAGGGGCATCGTTAATACCATCACCAACAAAGGCTACCGCACCGAATTCCTCACGGAGTTCTTTTACCGCACTTACTTTGCCATCGGGTAACACTTCGGCAACTACTTTATCAATGTCTAGTTGTTTCGCGATTGCTTCAGCTGTGGTGCGGTTATCGCCAGTAATCATTGCTACCTGTAGGCCCAATGCATGAAACGCTTCGATTGCTGCTGGCGTGCTTTCGCGCACCGTATCGGCAACTGCAATTATGGCGGCAAGCTTGCCATTGATAGCTGCATACAGAGGTGTTTTACCCTCAGCCGCTAATTTGTTTGCCGTGGTATTAAATTCTGTAACGGCAATATCGCGTTCCTGCATAAACCGATCGGCGCCAATTGCGATGTTGCTTGGCTGTTCATCATCAGTTGCCGCAATCTCTGCGGTTACACCCATTCCAGAAATCGTCTTAAATTCGCGGCATTCCGGTAGTTCGATATTTTTCGCCAGAGCGGCCTCAACTATGGCGTTGGCGATGGGGTGTTCCGATTGCTGCTCTACTGCCGCAATCATCGCCAATACCTTTTCTTCATTGAAGGATTCGGTTACCACAAAATCGGTAAGCTTCGGTTTGCCTTCGGTAAGAGTACCGGTTTTATCCAAGGCAATTACTTGGCAATCGCGCAAGGTTTGCAGTGCTTCACCTTGGCGGAACAAAACTCCGCGCTCAGCCGCGCGGCCCGTACCCACCATAATTGAAACCGGTGTTGCCAACCCCATGGCGCAAGGGCAGGCAATAATCAACACCGCTACACCATTCACCAACGCAAAGGTGAGGGCAGGGCTGGGCCCAAAAATAAGCCATACCAATACGGTAAGTAGGGCAACTAGCATTACAATGGGCACAAATACGGCGGTTACTTTATCTACCAGCGCTTGTACCGGTAGGCGTGCCCCCTGGGCTTGCTCTACCATTTTAATAATCTGTGCCAATAAGGTATCGGTACCTATTTTGGTAGCTGTGAATGTAAGTGAGCCATTACTATTTACTGTGCCTGCGGCAACGGTATCGCCCGCTTTCTTGGCAACAGGGATAGGTTCACCGGTAAGCATGGATTCATCAACATAAGAATCGCCACTTACTACTTCACCATCTACAGCGATGCGCTCACCGGGTTTGGCTTGAATAAGATCGCCCACCTGGATATCGGCGATGGGGAGTTCTTGCCACTCGCTTTTACTATCAGCTACATCGCGCTTCACCCGGGCGGTTTTCGCTTGTAGGCCCACTAACCGTTTTATGGCATCGCCTGTGCGGCCTTTTGCACGCGCTTCCAGTAACCGGCCTAACAGAATCAAGGTAACAATAACCGCGGCCGCTTCGTAATACACATTTGCCGTACCGGCGGGTAACACGCTGGGTGTAAAGGTGGCTACCACTGAAAATAGCCAAGCAGCACTGGTACCCAGCGCTACTAATGAATTCATATCCGGGGAGCCGCGTAAGAGAGCCGGAAAGCCAACCTTGTAGAAACGCCGGCCGGGGATAAAGAGCACTAAGGTAGTGAGCACGAACTGTAGGTTCCAGTTGAGTGTTTGCCCGAGCGAATGCTCTACCCAGTGGTGCATTGCAGGAATAAAATGGCTACCCATTTCTAAAATAAATATCGGCAGCGTAAGTAATGCGGCGAACCAGAAGCTTTGTTGCAAAGAACTAATTTCGGCCGCTTTGTGATTGGTATCACTTTGTTGGCCAGCGTTTTTTAGTTCAGCTTGGTAACCGGCAGATTTAACTGTGCTTTTCAGCTGGCTCGGTTCTACACTGCCGCTAACAAACTCAACTACCGCCGTTTCGCTCGCGAGGTTTACTCGAGCGAGATACACTCCAGGAACTTGCAAGAGGGCTTTTTCTACTTTGCCAACACAAGATGCGCAGTGCATCCCTATTAGATCAAGTTCGATTCGTTCGGTACGCGCAGGGTAGCCCGCTTTTTGTAAGTTTTTCACAACATCGGCAAGTACTTCCGCGTTTGGAAACTCGATGTCTGCTTTTTCGCTAGCAAGGTTTACCGAGGCGGAAGTTACCCCTTCAGTATCTTCGATTGCTTTGGTTGCCCGGCGTACACAGCCCGCGCAAGTGAGTTTACTGATTGGTGCTTGAATCGATTGGCTCATACCGCCCTCTGGGAATCTAAGCTAAGATGCTTGTACTATAACGTATTTACCGCAACAGCAGAATGCTCGAGTAGCTAAGATAAGCACTCTTGATATGCAGACGTGAGGATAACAGTGAACGATTTAGAACTAAAATTACCGCCACTTTTGGTAGTGTTAATTATCGCCATTGATATGTGGTTGTTGAGCTGGATATTTGCCAGTGGTTTAAACATTGGTTGGCAATATTCTGCGCCAAATGCACTGCTGTGGTTGAGCATTGGTGTTGGCGCATTATTACCTGTATTCGGGGTAATTGAATTCCGTAAATATAAAACCACAGTAAATCCCATGCAACCGCAGGAGAGCACGGCAGTTGTGCAAACTGGCATTTATCGTTTTACCCGAAATCCAATGTATTTAGGTTTCTTCTTCTTGCTATTGGGTTTTGCGTTGTGGCTTGGGAATTTCGTTGCGTTACTTATGTTACCCGTATATGTATGGTACCTAACGCGCTTTCAGATTATGCCAGAAGAACGGCTGTTGCAGGATAAGTTCGGTGAAGCCTATCGTGCTTATATGGTGCAGGTTCGCCGTTGGCTATAAGTTACCAAGACCATGGCATCAAGGTTTGCTACAAATTTGGTACAAAGCCAGAAAACAAAAAGCCCCGCTATTGCTAGCGAGGCCTTTGAAATAATGGTGCCCGGAGGCGGAATCGAACCACCGACACGAGGATTTTCAATCCTCTGCTCTACCGACTGAGCTATCCGGGCAAACCGCGCATCTTGCGATGCGGCGGGTATTAAACTCGTTTTGCGGTTGGGTGTCAAGGCTGCGGTAGTATTTTCTCGAAAGTTCTACCGCAACACTTGTTGTTAGTGTTCCGCAAACCTAAGGCTGGTGCCTAAGTTTGTTTATGGCCGTACTTGGCCATTGCCCGTAACTACAAATTTCTCAGTAGTAAGCGATTGCAAACCCATAGGGCCGTAAGCGTGTAGCTTCGAAGTTGAGATACCAATCTCCGCACCGAGGCCAAGCTGGCCGCCATCAGAGAACCGCGAGGATGTGTTCCACATGGTTACAGCTGAATCGATATCAGCGATAAACTTACGCGCTGTGGTTTCGTTCTCAGTGCAAATCACATCGGTATGGCCACTTGAGAACTGATGTAAATGCTCAACTGCATGGTTGTAATCATTTACTTTACGTACTGCGATTTCTAATGCTAAGTACTCTTCACCAAAGGCATCATCGGCAATGTGTTCAGCACCATCGAAATGCTCCAATGAACCAGAACATGCATGCACCTTAACGTTTTTCTCAGCTAATGCTTTAGCGGCCATCGGCAAGAATTTATCGGCTACGGCGCTGTGCACTAACAATGCTTCAAGAGCGTTACAAACACCGGTACGTTGGGTTTTACCATTCAGTAATAATGCTAACGCTTTATCCAGATCTGCATCTTTATCTACGTAGAGATGGCAAACACCTTTGTAGTGCTGAATCACTGGAATCTTGCTGTTATCGCTTACGTAGTGAATAAGGCCTTCACCACCACGTGGAATTACTAAATCAATGTAATCACTTTGCTTTAAAAGCTCTGCCATTAAATGACGATCTGGCGTAGGTACCACGGTTACTACATCTTTAGGTAAACCGCTCGCTTCAATAGCGCTATGCATTGCTTCGGCGATTACTTTACTAGTACCTATTGCTTCTCGGCCACAGCGTAAAATTACTGCATTACCCGATTTAAAGCATAGGGCGCCGGCATCGGCGGTAACGTTCGGGCGCGCTTCATAAATCATGCAAATAACACCAAGAGGGATACGCATCTTATCAATGCGCATACCATTTGGGCGCTCTTCAAGCAGGTAGCTTTCACCTACTGGATCGGGCAGGGCGATGATTTCTTCAATCGCTTTTGCCATATCCTCAATTCGTTCCGCATTCAAGGCCAGGCGGTCCATCATTGCTGCATCAAGGCCTTTCTCTTCACCAGCACGCAAATCTGCGGCGTTGGCTAATAGAATCTTCTCTTGGTGAGCTCGAATGGTATCTGCCATGCGCTGTAAGGCAGCATTCTTATCTTCAGTAGATAAGGTAGCAATGGAGCGAGCTGCTTTGGCAGCACGCTGAGAAATTTCGGTAGCTAATTCTGTATTACTGATTGGGTTAGTCATTTTTTCTCCATAACATTAAATCGTCGCGATGAATTACTTCGCTGATAGGGCTATACCCGTATGCTTCAGCGATGGCACTGCCAGATTGTCCCTTAATATGAATTAATTCATGGGAGCTGTAGCGGCAAATGCCTTTGGCGATCGTTTCCATGTTTTCTGCGCTCCGGATGAGCACTGCATCGCCGCGATCAAAGTTACCTTCGATGCCCACGATACCCGAGGTTAGTAATGATTCACCTTCGTTACGAAGTGCATCTACAGCACCGGAATCAACTAGAATTTCGCCTTGCGCAATGAGCGTGTGGCGTAACCAATGCTTTTTATTACTTAACGGGTTTTCTTTTGCTTTAAATAACGTGCCAGGGTTTTCGTTACGAAGCAGCACTTCGAATTTACTACCCTTACGGCCATTTAGTATGTAAGTGTCTATGCCATGAGCGGTTGCCTTCTCGGCAGCCTCAACCTTAGTTCGCATTCCACCAGTACCTACGGCACTTGCAGAACCCCCGGCCAGGGCATAAATACTCTGATCGATTTCCTCAACCACCGGAAGTAGGGTGGCATCTTTATTTTTGTTCGGATCTTTATCGAACAAACCATCAATATCGGAACAAATAAAGAGTGCATCGGCATCAACAACAGTAGCAACCATGGCTGCTAAGTTATCATTATCGCCTACTTTTAAATCATCGGTGGCTAACGCATCGTTTTCATTGGCTATGGGCATAATGCCATGCTCGAGTAATGCGTTTACGGTATTGCGAATGCTGATGTAACGTTCCCGCTCACGAAGATCATCGTGGGTCATGAGTACTTGGGCACAGGGGAAATCAAAAAAGCGTGACCAGCTTTCCATAACTTGGGTTTGCCCTACTGCGGCCATAGCCTTTTTGAGCACAACCGGGGTGTTGTTACCTTCAACTTTGAAATGATGTCGGCCTGCTGCAACGGATCCAGAAGACACCAGGACAATTTCTTGTCCGCGCTCACGGCATTCATTAATGAAGCGAGCGATGGCTAAAAGATATTTTGAACTGCATCCGTTACCATCTGGCGCGATAAGAGCACTGCCAACTTTAATTACTGCTCTTCGCCAGGCTGGAATTTTCATGTGAACTCCCTACTGAACTAACGAGCCGCTAGCTTAACACAGAAGCACTTTTGTCTCCACCGAGCCCGTGGTTAAAGGGCTGCAAATGGCATTTCGGTTGCTTATGGGAGGTATTCACAATGCTTTTACTATGCATAGGATGGCTATGATATGCAGTTGGGGTGAATTGCATAATTATTCACCACAACTACAGAAATGTGCAGATTTAGTTATTTTCCGGAGGCACGTAACCTTCGATTTCTACATCTTTACCAGCAAAAAGAAACCCTTCCATTTGCTCTTCTAAAAAAGCGCGTGATGTAGGATCCATTAGGTTTAAGCGCTTTTCATTAATCAGCATGGTTTGCTTTTTTTGCCATTCTGCCCAGGCTTGCTTGGAGATATTGTTAAAAATACGCTCGCCAAGCTCGCCCGGATACAGCTGAAAATCCAATCCTTCAGCTTCTTTTTTTAAGTAGCTACAAAACACAGTGCGGGCCATTTGCTTCTCCAATCTAGGCAATAAATCATTAGCGCGAATACTAGCACAGCTTAGCTATGGGGCAAGTACTCTGAGCACAGGTAGTTAGCCGTTGCTATCTTCCTGCAGCAGTTTATTTAGCAGCTTGAGCATCGGTGCAGGCAAGCCAAATTCGTGGATATTCTGCAAATTGATAGGTGCGCGTTGATAGTGGGTATTTGCTTCTCGTAGCTCCCGCCATACTGCCGCATCTGCTTCCGGTTGCCACACTTTCGCGATTAACTTGTAATGGCTAAAGGTGTGTTTGAAGCTGGCAACTAAAGTTGCTTCTGCGGGCGCCTCAGACACTTCCGGTAAACACCACAGTGAAGCCCAAATTCCCGTATCGGGCCGTTTGCTTAGCATTACATTGGCTTCGTTTGGTAGCCATAAGAAATGGCCGGTTTTTGTTGGTAGCGTTTTCTTTAATTTTGCCGTAGGTAGCTCGCCAACTCGGTTTTGCGTGTAGGCGGCGCAGGCATGATTGAATGGGCAGCGCGTGCATTCTGGATTTCTTGGTTTACATAATGTAGCGCCCAAATCGAGTAGGCCTTGGGCAAAGCGGCGATTATTGAGCTCGGGTGTTAAACGCTCGGCCTGTTGCCAAAGCGCTTTGTTCACAGCCGCGGTGGTAGGCTGGCCTTCGATAGCGAAGAGCCGACAAAATAACCGACGTACATTGCCATCTACTATAGGCCCGTAGCTATCATAGGCGAATGAACGAATAGCGCCTGCGGTATATCTGCCCACACCCGGTATCATTTCTAGCTGTTTTAGTTCGCTAGGAAATTCACCGCCCAGTTCGAGCTCGATATAGCGAGCCGCTTTCTGTAAATTCCGTGCACGGGAGTAATAGCCTAATCCTTGCCAAAGCGCCATCACTTCATCTTCACTGGCGTTTGCTAGTGCACTGATGCTTGGGAATGCTTGCATCCAGCGTTGAAAGTACGGAATCACCGTAACCACTTGAGTTTGTTGCAGCATGATCTCGCTTACTAATACGCGATAGGGTGTAGCCGGTTGTTGCCATGGCAGATCATGGCGGCCGTGCTGTTGCTGCCACTTTAATACGGTGGCGGCAAAATCTTCCGGCGCAATATGCTGCATATGGGTGTTTTGCATGGGCGGTTACAAATGCTTACTTATTGGTATTAGTGAATGGGAATTGGGCTGCTTAAATGAGCGAAATAATTGTATACTATGCGCCAATAGATATGCGAGGTATAAATGAGCAAGGCACCAGATCAAGATAACGCAGCTGATTCTGCGCAAGCAAATGAACCGCGAACGAGCGAAGGTAGATATATGCGCCAAGTGCGCAGCTTTGTGCGCCGCGAAGGGCGGCTAACAAAGGGCCAAGCGGGGGCGTTAGAGCGGCAATGGCCAACCATGGGCATCGAGTTTCATGGCGAGCAGCTCGATTTTGCGGCTATTTTTGGCAACACGAATCCTGTAGTTCTGGAAATCGGCTTTGGCATGGGTAAATCGTTAGTGGCAATGGCCAAAGCGGCCCCCGAAACGAATTTTATTGGTGTGGAAGTACATACGCCCGGAGTGGGTGCTTGCTTACTTGAAGCCGAGCAACAAGATGTAACGAACTTGCGCGTAATTGAGCATGATGCAGTGGTGGTGTTGAAAGAATGGATTGCAGAGCACAGTTTAGATGGCGTGCAAATTTTCTTTCCAGATCCTTGGCATAAAAAGCGCCACCATAAACGCCGCTTAATTCAACCAGATTTTGTAGCTTTATTACGCAGCAAACTTAAAGAGGGCGGCGTGTTGCACCTAGCTACGGATTGGGAAAATTACGCTGAACATATGCTGGAAGTAATGAATGTGGCGCCTGGTTATGCAAATCAAGCCGCAGATGGCAGCTATATTCCTCGCCCAGAAGAGCGGCCACTTACTAAATTTGAACAGCGCGGCCAGCGCCTTGGCCACGGTGTATGGGATATGAAGTACACTGCGATTTAGTAGTGCTTGCTAGCAATTTAACAGAATAATAAGCAACGGCATCGCAGCAACATTTAGGTTGTTTAGCGGTGCCGTTTTTTTATTCATCTTCGAGCAAATCAGCAAGTACTTGGTTCAGATATAAGCGGCCAGTGGCGCTAGTTTGCCAGTGGCTACTGGTACTGGTAATAAAGCCTTTGGTAATGGCATCTGCAAGCGCGGTTTCAGCCCGCTCGAGCGGCAACCCTGTATAGGCGGAGAACTCATGCTTCGGCACGGGCTCAAGCAAGCGCAATCGATTCATGAAGTATTCGAAGGTGCGCTCACTAGCTGATACTTGCCATTGCCGGTTGGTATAACTGCGCGTTAAATCAAGATAGCCACGCGGGTGCTTCACCTTTTCTGTACGCACAATCTGCGCCTGCTCGGGTAAGGTTATTTTGCCGTGTGCTCCACAGCCAATGCCGAGATAATCACCGAATCGCCAATAGTTTAAATTGTGCTGACCGCGATGGCCGGGCTGGCCATACGCACTTACTTCATATTGCTCGTAACCAGCCGCCGCAAGGCGCAAATGCCCCTGTTCGTATATTTCCCAGAGCACATCGTCATTCGGTAATACGGGCGGTTTGCTGGCGAACATGGTGTTCGGTTCAATGGTAAGTTGATACCAAGAAATATGCGGTGGTTTAAGCGCAATAATTCCTTCTAAATCAGCCATGGCGCTGGCTAACGTTTGTTGCGGCAAGCCGTGCATTAAATCCAGGTTAAAACTCGTTAACGGCAGGGTACTCGCATGCTCCGCGGCCGTTTGTGCCTGCTGTGGGTTATGAATGCGCCCTAAGCGTTGCAGTTGCTGCGCTTGTAAACTTTGCACCCCAATAGATAAGCGATTTACGCCTGCAGCGGCAAAGCCGGCGAAGCGCTCTGTTTCGAACGTGCCAGGATTCGCTTCTAAGGTAATTTCAATCGTTTCGTGAAATGGAATGCGTTGTTCAATTTCTTGTAATAGCCGCCGGATACCAGCGGCAGAGAATAAGCTAGGCGTGCCGCCACCAATAAAGATAGACACCAGCTTACGGCCCTGTACAAAGTGCAAATCCGCATCAAGGTCATCTAGTAAGCAGGCAATATATTGTTGTTCAGGAATTACCTCGGGCTGGGCATGGGAATTGAAATCGCAATACGGACACTTCTGAACGCACCAAGGGATATGCACATATAGGCTTAACGGCGGCAACTGCAATGCTGCTGTTTCTGCTGCGTGCGAGCTTGAGAGGTGGCTATTACTCATGCAGCGCCTGCCAGTTGCTGTACTAATAACTGTAATGCTTGGGCGCGATGGCTAAGTTGTTGTTTATCAGCCTTACTCAGTTCTGCTGAAGTGCAGTTGCGTTCTGGTACCCAAAAAATAGGATCGTAACCAAAACCTGCAGTGCCAGCAGGTTGTTCGGTGATAAAGCCGCGCCAACGGCCATGGCAAATAAGTGGGGTAGGATCGTTAGCGGATTGCATCAATACCAATACGCAATGAAACTCAGCTCCACGTTGTTCCATGGGCACACCGGCTAACGCTGCTAATAACTTGGCAATATTGGCGCTATCTTTGCTTAGTGCCTCACCTGCGCTGTTGCTGCGATTATAGGCTATCCCATCATCGATATCGGCATAGCGGGCTGAGTAAATACCTGGCGCGCCACCTAGAATATCCACGGCTAAGCCAGAATCATCGGCTAACGCAGGCTTACCGGTGCTGGCGCACGCGTGGCGCGCTTTCAGAATGGCATTTTCAATAAAGGTAAGGCCCGTTTCATCTGCATCACTTACGCCCAGCTCAGTTTGCGGCGTGATTTGCCACCCACGAGGGGCCAATAACCCACTGAGTTCTTTCACTTTACCGGGGTTACCGGTGGCAAGAATGATTTGCTGTGCAGAAGGGGTAACCATACATCAACCTTTATGTTTGTGCAGAGAGTGCGGAGAACGAGTAAAAGCGAAACCGCATTATAGCGCACTTCATTCGCTGTGCTATTATCGAAAGCTGAAAACTGCAAAGGAGTTCGTTCTTTCCAATGGAAGCTGTAAACCTACTTATTCTAATCGCTGGCGCATTATTAGTGATCAGTATTCTTGCTGTGCAGTTCTCAGTGCGTATTGGCGCGCCCTTGCTACTGGTGTTTTTAAGCGTTGGTATGCTCGCTGGCGATGAAGGTTTACTAGGTTTGCAGTTTGATAATCCGGATGCCGCCCTGCTGATTGGCTCTGTGGCGCTAGTAATTATCCTCTTTGATGGTGGTTTACGCACCCATCCCGAGCGCTTTCGAGTGGCTCTTGGCCCAGCAGCTATGTTGTCTTCGCTTGGGGTGCTTATTACTTGTTTGATTACCGGTATCAGTGCGGCGTATCTATTTGGCTTCTCCTGGATTGAGGGCTTGCTCCTCGGTGCCATTCTAGGCTCTACCGATGCGGCTGCCGTATTTTCTATTTTCCAATCACAAAAACTAAGAATTAAAGAGCGGGTAGCCGCTACCTTAGAAATTGAATCGGGTAGTAATGATCCGATGGCCGTTATGCTTACCGTTACGCTGGTAAGTGTTCTTGCTCAGCCTGATGTGCCCACGAATGCTGGGGTGATATTGCTATTCGTGCAGCAAGCCCTTGTTGGTGGCATTGTGGGTTGGTTAAGTGGCCGAATTTTCGTGTGGGGCTGTAAGCGCTTAGAGTTGCACGTTTCATTCTTTCCGCTGTTGGCAGTAGCTGGTGCGGTTTTGGTATTCGGCTTAACAGCGCAACTGGGCGGTAGTGGTTTCTTAGCGGTTTACTTAATGGGTTATGTAGTGGGCAATGCGCGTTTGCCACAAGTGATGCATATTTTGCGCGTACATGATGGGCTTGCTTGGCTTTCGCAAATCGTGATGTTCTTAATGCTCGGTTTGTTAATGACACCTTCTTCCACCCTAGATATTTTGGTGCCTGCATTAATTCTTGCGGTAGTGCTAATTTTTGTTGCCCGCCCGCTCGCCGTGTTCATCAGCTTAGCGCCATTCCGTTTTCCGTGGCGTGATCAAATCTTTATTAGTTGGGTGGGGCTGCGTGGCGCAGTGCCTATCGTGCTGGCGTTGTTCCCATGGATTGCAGGCTTAGAGAACCAACAGCTGTATTTTGAAATTGCTTTTGTAGTGGTATTGGTATCGCTTGTGGTGCAAGGGTGGAGCATTACTTGGATAGCGCGTAAGCTGGGTTTAGAAATCCCACCGGAGCCAGAGCCAGAGTACCGCATGCCGCTTGATAGTATTCATTCGAAACAAGTGCTGGAAGTTGTGGTGTATGAAATTACCGATGATTCAGCAGCTGCCGATCATCATTGGAGTGAAATTAACTTATCCCAGCCGGCCGATTTTGTGGGGCTGATTCGCGATGGCGTTTGGCTGCGCGCAAATACGAATCCAAAACTGCAGGCCGGCGATTCGCTGATGGTGTTAGCGGCTGCAGATGATGTGAGTAGGATTAGTGAAGTGCTTGCTTCCACCGGCACCAGCAAGCGCATCAATCGGAAATCCTTCTTTGGTGATTTCGTGTTGAATGCGGATGTAACCTTGGGTGATTTGGCAGGCTTCTATGTATTGCCAGAAGAAGGCGGTGAGGATCTCAATACTAAGGTGAGTGATATCTTCCTGCGCCGTTTCCATCGCCGAGTAGTGGTTGGTGATCACGTGGTAATGGGGAATTTAATGTTTACTGCTCGAGAAGTAGCCGATGACGGGACAATTTTGAAAGTGGGCGTGAAACCCCAGTAAGCCGAATTGATGAAGTTATGGGGAATGTTCCCGGGAAATTAAAGATGCCGCTGTTCTTACTTTAAGTTGCTTAAAGTTGCTTAAAGTTACTTAAAGTAAGAACAGCGGCATTCTTTTTAGCGATAAAATGTATGGGTAAAACGCAATTCTTCGCTGCGATTGCCTTGGGTAATAGTGATAAAGAAGCGCAGTCGATCTTCGTTTTCATGGCCAACTTCTGCGATGTAGTAAATTGCAGGCTCTTCTACAAAACGCCGAAACTGGAGATTAATTCGTTGGCCCACGCTATTTAGTGCATAACCTTGCAACGCTACGCGCTGTGCTGGCTTATCTTCCCGCGCGGTATCCAGCACGGAAATATTGATTAAGCCACGCGCACCCGAGCGCCGAATATTGTAGCGGCTGGCAATTTCAGGTTGTAGCATCGTGCTTGGAAACGCAATGTAGTGTACTTCCCAATTATCGAAACGGGTGAACTGGCCACCCTGTACTTCTTCTGCTTGCCCAGTTTGCGCGGCATTCGCTGCACTTGCCACCGTGAAACCAGAGGCCAGAACACTGGCTACTACTACGATACTCGCGCCGATAAGTTTGCTGAATCGCATTGCTAAACTCCTGTGATTAACTAATGCTGATTTGTATGAAGCGCACAATCAGAATCAGTACGAGAACAGATAAATCAAGGCCACCGATGGGTGGGATGATTCGGCGTATTGGCGCTAGCATCGGTTCCGTAAGCTGTGCTAACACAAACTCCAGTGGATGGCGCCCTTGGCTGAACCAACTCATGATGGCGCGAATCAATAACACCCAGAAAATAATACTGAGAGTGGTTACCACCACATCATGCACTGCAGCAATTAATAGCTCCATTACACCATACGGAAAGCCACCAACTTGTAAGCGCACAATTAAGTATATTTTCAACGCCGATAGAGCTGCCGCCAAAAAAGCTGCCGCTATATCAAAGCGACCAAGGGTAGGGAATACTCTGCGCAGCGGATCTAGCACTGGCCCAGTTATTTTTACGATAAACTGCGAAAACGGATTAAAGTAATCTACTTGAGCCAATTGCATCCATAAACGAAGAATTACCGCCATGATATAAAACCCAAACGCGGTAGTGATTAAAAATTGCGCGCCATTCCCCATTTCTTTTCCTTAATCGTAATTAGCTGCTTTGTAGTGCGCAGCGCTATGGTTATGTAGATGAAAGCTAAATTTAAAACAATTTCGCCATTTCTTGATTGCGAGCTACCGCTGCGTTCACTGCGCGTTGGGATATTTTACCAAGTTCGGCTTGTTGATACACCTCAACGCCTTTGGCAGTAGAACCGCCTTTACTGGTAACTTGTTTGCGCAAATCAATTAACGAAAAATCGCTTTCGGATGCCATTTTTGCAGCACCTAAGCAGGTTTGCTGCACCATTGCTCGGGCTTGCTCGCTATCAATGCCGAGCTCTTCTGCCGCACGCTGTAGAGTATGCATAAATTCAAAAAAATATGCAGGCCCACTTCCCGCTACGGCGCCAAGTACATCAATAGCATCTTCTTCTTCGAGCCAAATGGTAATACCTACAAAATCAAATACGCGGGTTACAAAATCACGATCAGTTGTACTTACATTGGCATCGGCAACTAAACCGGAAACGCCTTCACCTACCAATGATGGTGTGTTTGGCATTACCCGCACCAAAGCGATGTTGTTACCAAAGTATTCGTAATAGCTATCCATGCGTAAGCCGGCAGCAATGGTGATAATTAATTTATCTTCCCAACCTTGCACATTCGCCTTTAAATCTTCACATACTTCGCGCATTAACTGTGGCTTTACGGAGAGTACTATTACATCGGCTTTACGAGCAATTTCGTGATTATCTTGGCTGGTATAAATACCGTATTTCTCTTCCAGCATATCTAGTTTTGGGCGGCTAGGGTTACTCACGATAATGGAGCTGGCTGGGTAGCCTCCTTTAATCATTCCGCCGAGAATGCTTTGCGGCATATTTCCGGCACCGATAAAACCAATTGTGCGGATATCGTTGCTCATAAATCATAGTTCCTTTTATTACCTGAATTGTGTGTGGGCGGAGCTACTTATTTTCGTGCTCGCCAATCTATCGTTTGCCGATCTATCGTTTGCCGATCTATCGTTCGCCAACCTATCGCTTTCCAACCTATCGCTTTCCAAACAAGGCAGTACCAATACGCACCATGGTTGAACCATGGGCTATCGCCGCTTCCAAATCATTACTCATCCCTAATGAAAGTGTATCAACACTTGGGTATTTCGCCTTTAGCTCCTGCATTACATTTTCTAACCGTTGGAAACTGTTATGCTTTTCTTGCTCTGAAACATCAGGATTTGGAATGGCCATAATACCACGCAAAGTTAAGTGGCTAGCCTTATCGATTTGCTCAGCAATTTCGCCAAGTTCGCTTAGTTGCACCCCAGCTTTGGTTGGCTCATAATCAATATTAACCTGCACTAAACACTGTAGGGGTGGTAAGTGCTTGGGGCGTTGTTCATTTAATCGGTTAACAATTTTAACGCGATCAATGCTGTGCACCCAATCAAAATGCGTAGCTACATCTTTGGTTTTGTTCGATTGTAAAGCGCCAATGAAGTGCCAAGTGATATCGGTAAGTTCTTCTAACTCATGAATTTTATCGATACCTTCTTGCACATAGTTTTCACCAAAATCACGCTGCCCTGCTGCATAAAGCGCAGCAATTGCTTCTGCAGGTTTCGTTTTACTCACTGCCAGAAGTGCTATAGTGTTAGGAATGCGTTGTACAGCCGTAGCAGCATGCTCAATACGCTGTAGTACTTCGCGGTAACGGTTTGCTGTTGTAGCAAGATCGAATGATTTTTGCATAGCGCTTGGGTGTCTTCTTCCAGTTCAATAGCTTAAGAGTTTTATATGGATATCAAACAACTACTAGAATATAGCGTACAAAGTGAAGCCTCTGATCTACATTTATCTTCTGGTTCTCCGGCGTTAGTGCGAATCGACGGTGACCTTGTTAAGGTTAACACACAGAAGCTCAACTCTCGAGATGTTGAACTAATGGTTAACTCGCTGATGAACGAACGTCAGCAAGAACAGTTTAAAGAACATCTGGAAGTTGATTTCTCGTTTGCTATTGAAGGGTTGGCGCGTTTTCGTGCGAACGTATTCATGCAAATGAACGGGCCTGCAGCTGCATTTCGAACCATTCCGGATACTATCCAAACCCTAGAAGATTTAAACGCCCCCGAGATTTTGCGGCGCATTGCTGAATATCCGCGTGGTTTGGTGTTGGTAACCGGACCAACAGGCTCTGGTAAATCAACAACCCTTGCGGCAATGGTTGATTATATTAACTCTGTTTTTCCATACCACGTACTTACTATCGAAGATCCTATCGAATTCGTGCACCAAAATAACAAATGCTTGATTAACCAACGTGAAGTGTTCCGCGATACGCTCAGTTTTAAAAATGCGTTGCGGGTAGCCTTACGGGAAGATCCTGATGTAATTCTGGTGGGCGAACTACGGGATTTAGAAACCATTCGCTTAGCACTCACTGCTGCTGAAACAGGGCATTTAGTATTCGCTACGTTACACACAACCTCCGCGCCGAAAACCATAGATCGGATTGTAGATGTGTTCCCAGGTGATGAAAAATCGATGGTGCGCTCAATGCTTTCGGAATCATTGCGGGCAGTAATCTCACAAATCCTCATCAAGAAACTTGGTGGTGGTCGTGTAGCTGCGCATGAAATTATGTTGGCAACTTCTGCGATTAAGAACTTGATTCGTGAAGACAAAGTAGCGCAGATGTATTCTTCGATTCAAACGGGTGCATCTATGGGCATGCAAACGATGGAACAATCGTTGAATAAACTAGCCGAACGCGGCGAGATCTCTAGCGAACAGGTGCGGAGTAAGCTAGGCCAAATCAGCTAGTTATAAACGCATTCTTTCGATAGAATACCCGCCTCTGCAAATGAATTAACGAGCTAGGCGGGTATTATGCGTGTTCTTGGAATTGAAACCTCTTGTGATGAAACCGGTATCGCGATTTATGATACCGAGCAAGGGTTGTTAGCCCACGCCTTATATAGCCAAGTTAAATTACACGCCGATTACGGCGGCGTAGTTCCCGAGTTGGCATCCCGCGATCATGTACGCAAAACATTACCCCTCATCAAACAAGCATTACTTGATGCAAACCTAACTGCCGCAGATATTGATGGCATAGCATACACTGCTGGCCCCGGTTTAATCGGTGCCTTGCTGGTGGGCGCAACCATTGGTAGAAGTTTGGCCTTTGGCTGGAATATTCCAGCTGTTGGCGTGCATCATATGGAGGGGCATCTGTTAGCGCCCATGCTTGAGGAAACCCAGCCGCAATTCCCATTTATCGCGTTACTGGTGTCTGGCGGCCATACCCAACTGGTGCAGGTAAATGGTATTGGTGAGTATCAGTTACTCGGTGAATCGGTTGATGATGCGGCTGGTGAAGCATTCGATAAAACAGCTAAATTGCTGGGCTTAGATTACCCAGGTGGCCCGCGCTTAGCTGCGCTAGCAAACTCTGGGGTGGCGGGGCGCTTCCAGTTTCCGCGGCCAATGACCGATAAACCAGGGCTGAATTTCTCTTTTAGTGGCTTAAAAACTGCCGCCGCCCAAGCCATTGCCAGTAATGGTAAAGATGCACAAACCCAAGCTGATATCGCGCGGGCATTTCAAGATGCGGTAGTAGATACCCTGATTATTAAGTGCCAGCGGGCCCTAAAACAAACCGGCATGAAGCGTTTAGTGGTGGCGGGCGGTGTAAGTGCTAACGTGCGTTTGCGAGAAGCCTTGCAAGAAACGATGTTGGCATTGGGTGGCGAAGTATTTTACCCACGTTCAGAATTTTGTACCGATAATGGTGCGATGATAGCGTTCGCTGGTGCGCAGCGGTTAGCAGCGCAGCAAAGTGTGGATCTATCAGTGAAAGTTCGGCCGCGCTGGCCTCTTACTGAGCTCAGCCCGTTATAAGTTCAGTACAGGCAGAAGCAACGTAGTTACTACCTTTACTCGGGGGGGGCTTTATTGGGTTTGGGTTTTTTAGTACCGCGCTTGGCACCCGAAAATCCAACTTCAGTTCCTTTCCATAACCGCACAATGTTCGCTCGGTGCCGCCAAATAATCAGCGCTGCGAGCATAAGTGCAGGAATCGTATACTGCGGTTTGATAAACCAGGCATAAACCGGTGATAAGGCTACCGTGATCAATGCGGCTAGTGACGAAACGCGGCTCACCCAGAATACTAAAAGCCAAGTTACAATCAACAATATTGCCATTTCCGATGCTACTGGAAACATTGCGCCAAGTGCTGTAGCTACTGCTTTTCCGCCTTGAAACTTAAAGTACAGCGGATAGATATGGCCAAGGCAAGCAGCAACTGCAACCAGACCAAGCGCGATTGGCGGTATCGCTAAGTAATAGGCAACCCACACTGGCAACATACCTTTCAGCACATCAGCAAAGAGCGTTAGCCCAGCTGGAACTGGGCCACCGAGCCGGTAAACATTGGTAGCACCTGGATTACCAGACCCTCGAAGCCGCGGATCGTCTAATCGGAAAGCCCTACAAATTAAAACTGCACTACTAATAGAGCCAATTAGATAGGCAATAACAATCATTAATATAGCGAGAGCAGACATTAGCTTTTTTGCGGCTTCCGGTTGCGTTAATATGGTTGGTAGCGAGGCAGAATACGTGCTTTTCTGATTAAAAGCTATCCGACCAGCGTGTTTTTTGCTTACTAAATGTACAGTTTGATAACCGAAATTGTAACAAGATAAAAACTAAAGGGCATAGGCATGAATGATTTTGTAAGCATTGAAGGCTTGGAAGTTCCTGCCGTGATTGGTATTTTCGATTGGGAACAAACCATTCAGCAGCCTTTAGTGATTGATTTAGAAATGGCGTGGGATAACCAACCGGCTGCACAAAGTGGCGATATTGCCGATGCACTTGATTATGATGCAGTGCAGCGCAGTGTTGTGCAGTGGATTAATGAAAAACCTTGGGGATTGATTGAGGAAGTAGCGGAAATGCTCGCTGCTCGCATTATCGATATGTATTCAGTTGCTACAATTAAAGTGCGTGTTGCCAAACCAACTGCGGTGAAGGCAGCGCGAACGGTTGCAGTTAAAATAGTACGAACGCAAACTGAAACTGAGTAGTTAACGAGTAAGGTTAGGTGGAGCAATGGAAAAATTGCAGCAGGTAAGTATCGGTATCGGTAGTAATATTAATCGCGAGCAGAATATTCGTAAAGCGGTTCAATATCTCACTAAATTTTACCAGCAGATTAAAGTTTCACCGGTTTATGAATCGGAAGCGCTTGGTTTTTCTGGCCCGCCATTTTTTAATTTAGTGGTGAGCTTTTTAACTAATGATTCGCTGTTAACTGTGCAAGAACACTGCAAAGAGATTGAACAGCAATTTGGAAAACCAAGCGAAACTGAAAAATACTGTTCCAGAACCTTAGATTTGGACGTGTTGTTATATGCAGACCTTGTGCAGCCGGCTAAACCTAATGGTGAACCAGAGCTGCCACGCGCTGAAGTATTAACCAGCGCATTTGTATTAAAACCTCTGGCGGATTTACATCCGTTACATGTGCATCCAGTAGAAAAAGAAACGCTGCAAAACTTGTGGCAACAATTTTTACATAGCGAAGCTGGGCAACGGCAAGCGCTTAATACGGTAGCCTTTCGCTGGTAGCCCCAGCTTTTGGCACCCTATATTAGCCTCGTTTTTACGAGCGCTCTCGGAAAACTGGCTCCCTCTCCAGTACTGCTGGCTAATATTAGCTGAGCATGAATACTGAAGCATAAAAAATTAGGCATGAAAAAGTGAAGCGATATGATGCAGCCGTTTTTTATCAAGTTGCTCAGTGATTTCACGATGCTGATAACCGGCAGCTAAAATATCGTGTACGGATATTTGTTGTAACTCCGGTAAAGCAACTTGCAGTATCTGCACATCCAGCGCCTCAGCACGAGCCGTGTTTGCCAGTATTACGTTGGTGCAACGTAACACGCGCTCGAATTGTTCTGGCCTTCTGAAGGCATCATTCCGGTGGTAGATGGCTAAAATATCAGCTGCGGTTAACTCTTGGTTACTCAGCTGTATTACGAGCTTTTCTGTTTCCCGTGCGGCTTTGGCATACAGCTTGGGTACTTTTAGGGCTTCAGCTACATTGGGTGGTGGGGTAAATTCCTTGCGCAAATCAAATGCCACTAACACAAAACGCTCCCAAAGCAGTGTTTCAGGCGTTGAATCTTGCGCTAAAGCATGTTTTTTGAGCATTGGTAACTGCAGCTCTTTACTCCTGGTTGTAGCAGAGAGAATGATATCGAGCGCGCCTACTTCATGCAGTACTTGAAAATAAACCTCCGGATTCTCCGTGGCTAGCGCTTTGCGGGTTTCTAACCAAACGCGTTCGGCAGTGAGATGGCTAATTTCGCCGCTAGCAACTACTTGCTGCATAAGGCGCAGCGTTTCCTCTGCAATATGAAAATCAAACTGTTTAAAGCGCGCCGCAAAACGGGCTACCCGCAGCACGCGCAGGGGATCTTCAGAAAATGCAGGGGAAACGTGACGTAAAACACGATGGGTGAGATCGCGAATGCCATTATACGGGTCATAAAATTCGCCATGCTCATCTTTGGCGATTGCATTGATAGTAAGGTCTCGGCGCAGTAAATCATCTTCTAAGGTTACATCAGGCGCAGCGTAGCAGCTGAAACCGGTATATCCGGAACCTGATTTACGTTCTGTGCGAGCTAATGCGTACTCCTCATGGGTTTGCGGATGCAAAAATACGGGGAAATCGTTGCCTACAGGAACAAAGCCTTTTGCTAATAGATCTTCTGGATGAGCGCCTACTACAACATAATCGCGCTCATGCACAGGCAACCCAAGCAACTCGTCGCGCACCGCGCCACCCACCAGATAAACTTGCATAGAATTTATGTTTACTCTTAATAATTTGAATAGTAGTGATGATTGCCAATGTTAGTACACATTGCAAGGACTGTTGTGTACTGCTACTTTGCTTTTACTATGAGTTCAACATGAAGAGTGGCAAAAAAACGATGTACCATGATTTTTTTGGCTTTCAACAAGTGCCATTTTCAATCGCGCCCGACCCCGATTTTTTGTTTCTTGGGCCACGGCATAAAGAAGGTTTAGAACATTTACGCAATGGTTTAACCGGCAGCGGCGGTTTTCTGTTACTTACCGGTGAAGTAGGTACGGGGAAAACAACCTTGTGCAGGGCTGTGCTTGAGCAAATTGGCGATAGCTTAGATATCGCCTTTGTAATTAACCCAATGCTAAGTGAACGAGAGCTGTTAGCTACGATTTGCGACCAGTTTAAAATTCCGGGTAGACATGAAAAAGCATCTTTAAAGCGCTTAACCGATCACCTTAGCCGGTTTTTACAAGAAGCCAGTTCGCAAGGCCGGCAGCCTGTAGTGTTGATTGATGAAGCACAGCATTTGCTGCCTTCGGTATTAGAACAACTGCGGTTATTAACGAATATTGAAACCAATTCGCGTAAGTTACTGAGCGTGGTACTGATTGGGCAACCGGAATTACAAGAATTACTGCAACGCCGAGAGCTGCGGCAAGTAGCGCAGCGAATTGTAGCCCGTTATCATCTGTTGCCGCTAACATGGCCGGAAATGCAGGAGTATATTGAACATCGCTTAAAATGTGTGGGCGGCACGGCAGATACCTTCCCAACCGCAACGATGAAAGCCATTTGGAAATTCTCTTCTGGAACGCCGCGGTTGATTAACCTAGTGTGCGATAGGGCACTGCAGCTTGCGGCAAGAGATGAGGTGCAAGTAGTAACAACTAAGCACGTGCAGGCTGCTATTGAATCATTAAGCTTTACTACAACAGGTAAGCGCTCGCGTTCTGAAACGTTGTTGGCTCGCTTTAAAATGCCTGTTTCAGCCTTACTTACGGTTTGTATGGTACTCATATCAGTGAGTGCTTTAGCTGGTGTGTATTGGTTGTATGCGCATCAACAAGAACCCTCTGCGGAGCAGCGCAGCGCTGCCCGAGATGAGCCCTTATACATTAGTAATGGCATGGGGCTGCATAAAGCGATGGGTGCGTTAGCAGGAGAGTGGGATGTTGCCAGTTTTGCGGCAGGCCCTGAGCCGTGTGTGCAACTGGAAGATGTGGATTTGGCTTGTTTACGGGGTTCATTTACTGCAACTGAACTTCGCCAGTTTAACGTTCCCGCACTTATTCAAGGTGCGCAGGAAGGGCAACAATATTATTTACTGGTAGGGTATCAAGCGCAGCAATCGGGTGGTTGGCAAGTATGGGATGGCGATCAAATTGCGTTATTAAGTGATGAACAGTTTGCCCGCTTGTATGCCGGTAACGCATTAATATTATGGCAAGTGCCTTTTACTTCTAATTTAGCAGAGCTTATTCGCGAAGGGCTAGCCGAGCGCGTTCCCTACTCGTTACAACAGCGTGATATTGAGCGTCAGTTGCAATGGCTGCGGCAGAATCAAGCTGGCCGTATTCCGAGCACGCATGATGAGGCTGATTTAGCTGCAGTAGAGTTGGCTATTTTGAGTACCGCATACTTTCAACGAGGCCCGCGCCTTACTGATAATGCGGTAAGGGAATTTGCGGTTAATACCGGTGATGAACCAATAGTTCGATATCCGGGAGCTGCTAATCGCTTGGCAGAGCTAATGATTCCGCAGTTATCGTTAAGCATTCCGCCAGCTGTGTTGGTTGCCAGCGAAACAGAGCCAGCAGAAAGCGTTACAGTTTCTGAAGGTACGCGGCTTACTAATCCGCATCAGCGCGTGGAAACCAGTGAGTTAGATACAGTATCACCGCATATCCGTGCGTTGTTTGATGATGCAGTGGCCGATGTGGGGCTTGCGGATATTCCTGAACAACCACCAGAGCCAGAGAAAGTTACCACTACCCAACCGCTGCGCGATGTACGGGACCTTTCCAGTGCAGAAAAGGCGCGCTTACCTCGGTTTACTTATAACTCGCATATGTACAGTAGCCGCACGCAAGAACGCTGGATACGTATTAATGATCGAATGTTATGGGAGGGCGATTTGGTAAACGGCTTGCGCGTGGTTACCATTGAGCCGGCACATACTATTTTCGGTTTTGGCGACATGCTCTTTAGAGTAGAAGCACTAGAAGATTTTACTGATTAGAAATACTTGCGAACTGGTTGTACCTTTGCGATGATACGCAAAATTAAACAGGCGTTTGAAAAACCTGCGGTGTGTTTCTTTTTTGCAGGTTTTGCAGGCGTTGCGCCATAGCAAGCGCAGCGCTGCTGCAAACACACTGCGCCGCTACAATCAACGGGAGTATAAGTATGAGTGATTATCGCGTAGCTTTGCAGGACATGAATTTTGTGCTGCACGATGTGCTAAATGTTGGTGCTGATTGGGCGAGTATGCCGCAAATGAGTGAGGTAATCGATCCCGATACAGCACGCGCCATTCTTGATGAGGCTGCTAAGTTAACCGCGAACCTCATTGCCCCAAATGCCCGCGCAGCCGATGAGGAGGGGATTCATTTCGATAATGGAGTGGTAACTACCCCTAAAGGCTATAAAGAACAATTTAAAGCATTGGCAGAAGGTGGCTGGGTTGGCGTAACTGCAAACCCGGATTTTGGCGGTATGGGCATGCCGAAAACACTTTCAGCGCAATATGAAGAAATGATGTGCGCTGCCGACATTTCCTTTTCACTATACTCTGGCCTTACCGCTGGCGCCATTATGTCGATGGATTTGCACGCTAGTGAAGAGCTGAAAAATACCTATTTGCCACATATGGTTGCCGGGGAATGGACAGGCACAATGTGTTTAACGGAACCGCATGCTGGTACCGATCTGGGCATTATCAGAACCAAAGCAGTACCAAACTCAGATGGCAGTTATGCAATTACCGGCACGAAGATCTTTATTACCGGTGGTGAGCATGATCTCACCGAGAATATTATTCACTTGGTGTTGGCAAAATTACCTGATGCTCCTGCAGGTACAAAAGGCATCTCGCTGTTTGTGGTACCGAAGTTTCTAGTGAATGAGGATGGCTCATTGGGTGCGCGCAATCCGGCAGTAGCTGGTTCTGTAGAGCATAAAATGGGTATTCATGCTTCTGCCACTTGTGTTATGAATTTTGATGCGGCGCAAGGCTGGTTAGTGGGTGAGCCCCATCGTGGCTTAGCGGCGATGTTTACCATGATGAACTATGAGCGTTTAGGTGTAGGAATTCAGGGCTTAGGTGCCGCTGCGCGTTCTTACTGTACAGCATTGGATTATGCACTTGATCGCCGCCAAGGCCGCGGCGCGAAAGCAACCCAAGATACAGCAGCTGAAGCAGACCCGTTGATTGTGCATGGTGATGTGCGGCGCATGCTGCTTACTATGAAGGCTTTTGTTGAAGGTGGTAGAGCATTTTCAAGCTATGTGGGCCAACAGTTAGATCGGGCAAAGTATGCAGAAACTGCAGAACAGCGCCAAGCTGCGGAAGCACAAGTGCAGCTGTTAACACCGGTAGCCAAGGCATTTATGACCGATACAGGGCTTGAAACTACTATAGCGGGCCAGCAGATTCTTGGTGGTCATGGCTTTGTACGCGAATGGGGCCAAGAGCAATGGGTTCGAGATTGTCGCATTGCACAAATCTATGAAGGCACAAACGGCATTCAAGCGCTCGACCTTCTAGGCCGCAAAGTGGTTGGGTCTGGCGGTGCTTTATTACAACCATTCGCCGCAGAAATACAAACGTTTTTGCGCGCTGATTCTGGCGTATGGGCGCAGGAATTTAAGCAGCTTGGCGCAGCATTAACCGAACTAGAGCGGGTATCAAAACACGTGCTTAACAACTGCAAAAATGATGAAAACCTCATCAATAGTGTGGCAGTTGATTACTTAAATCTCGTAGGTTATGTAGCTTATGGTTACTTGTGGCTGCGGATGGCAAAAGTAGCTGAAGAAAAACCCGAACTTGGTGATTTTTCCTCGAGCAAAGTGAAAACAGCAAAATTCTACTTCGCTAAAATACTACCGAGAACTCAGGGTATTGTAGCTTCTATCGAGGCAGGCTCAGGGTCTATGTTCGCTTTTTCAGAGAGTGAGTTTTAACAAAGTTTTCTATTTCCCTAACTTTAGTTAAACTAGCAGCGCCTTGTTGAAGTTTTCAGCAAGGCGCTTTCTTTTTGTACTCATGAAACTCAGCGCTTTTGAACCTAAAGAGTAGTAAAACGATGCATACCTCAGAACATGATGAATACGCTTTTACGCAAGATCGTCAACTTCCCGGTGCTGAACTAGGTTGGGTGAAAGGATTTGTGGTATTTCTTGCTTGGGTGGTGCTTTGGCGCGCGTCGTTTTTACTTGCTTATGGGCCATTTGCAAGTATCTGGTATCCGCCAGCGGGGCTTACTTTTGCGGCAATCTTGTTATATGGATGGCGAGGAATTATTCCGGTAGTAGCAGCCTCATATGTAACCGCCTATTGGATTGATCACATGTACGGGCTGAATAGCGAGTTCATATCTTGGCTATTTACGGCTACTTCATCAACTATGGCACATACCTTTTCTTACGCAATTGGCGCTCTTTTCTTGCGGCAGTTTATTACCATGAATGTGATTCGAAGTTTGCCCAGCATTATTTTTGGCTTTTTGGTGCTCGGTGTAATCACGTCATTACTCGCAGCATTCTTTGGTGTGCAAGTGCAAATTAGTAGCGGCTCATTATCTATTTTCAATCTATATGAAGATTGGTTAATGCGCTGGGTAGGCGATATGGTAGGTGTATTGGTGCTGGCGCCGCTCTTTATCGCGTTGTTGAGTTGGAAAACGCCGGTGTACTCGGCTTGGATTCGGCATTTGCGCATTAGCACTCAGCCCACACCGATGTACCATTATTTGATCAAGCTTAGCGTGAACCTAGGGATGCTTTATCTCTTCATCGTGGTGGCATGGTGGTTTGAGAACACCGATGCAGCCTTCGCTGTGTTTTTCTTGGTTATCCCACAAATGTGGATAGCCTATACCGAGAATGCGTTTCGCGCAGTATTAAGCTTAGCAATCTTTAGTGTGTCGTTGGCCCTTGGTGTTGCTTGGTTTGGGTTAGCGGAAGTGGCAATGATTTATCAATTTGCGATTTGTGTAATCGCATGCACGGTGTATTTTGGTTTAGCCGTACCCATGTTGCTTGCCCAATCGAATACGCTGCAATACCAAGCGAACACCGACCATTTAACCGGCGTATCGAATCGGCGTTATTTTATTGAAACATTGGAAGAAGAGTTAGCGCGCAGCAGACAAGGGAAATATCCTGTGGCCCTCGCGTTATTTGATATTCGTAAGTTCCGAGCGATTAATAACGCCTATGGCCATGAAATTGGCGATAAGCTGCTAGTTAAAGTAGCAAATAATATTCAAATTGAATTGCGCCAATCAGATTTATTAGGGCGATTTAGTGGTAATGCTTTTATTTTATGTTTACCGAGTTTAAATGTTGATAGCGCCACTCGTTTTGTTGAGCACCTCGGCAATCAACTTCGCTATATTACGCTAGAAGAGTTTACCGAAGCGTTGAATGTTCGCTATGCCACGATTGAAGTTGCCGAGAGTGAATCCGTTGATGAAGCACTAGCGCGCTTGCAGCAGGAGATATCAGGGGCGCCGTAAGGTTAACTGGGCGGCAGGAGTTGGTTTGGAGTATAAGTAGCCTTGTAATCGGTTACAGCCTAAGCCAATGAGTAAATCCCTTTGCTCTTCTGTTTCAATACCTTCGGCAACAACCGAGAGCTGAAGATCGTTCGCTAAGGCAATAACTGCCGAGGCAATGGCTTTAGCGCGAGTACTATGTAAGATATCTCGAACGAAACTAATATCGAGTTTGAGCTCTTTAATTGGCAGTAAATTCAAGTGCGAAAGTGATGAATAGCCAGTACCAAAATCATCTAAAGAAAAGCGGATTCCGAGCGCAGTTAATTCATGCATGAGCTTAATAATGGTATCTGCATCGGCAATCATTGCACTTTCGGTTATTTCGAATTTCAATAGGTGCGTAGGTACCTTGGTACTGTGTAAGATTCGCTTCACTGTAGTAACGAAACCATCGCTTAACATATGGCTGGCACTGATATTTACCGATAGATCAAGATGTGCTGTTTCGGGAGATAAGCTCCATTGGTACAGTTGTTGGCATGCTTGCAATAACACATGCTCACTAATTCGATGAATTAGATATGTTTCTTCAGCGAAAGGAATGAAATCGTTTGGGGCAATAGTTCCCTTTTCAGGATGCTGCCAACGTACTAGCGCTTCTGCCCCTTCAGCAATACCGTGGTTGTTTACCTGCAGTTGATAAAACACAACAAACTGATTGCTTAGTACAGCTTGTTTTAAATCATCATAAAGCTGCCCGCGATTACTTGCCATGTCTTGCATTTCTTCATTGAAATAACGAACTGTGCCAGTACCGATACTTTTTGCTTTTAGCATTGCCAGCTCTGCTTGGTTAAGCAGCTCTGTGGTGTGTGTATCGCACGATAATCCCATACTAACGCCGATAGATAGTGAAATAATGATGGGTTTGTTATCGATGATAAATGGTGTTTCAAAAGCGATTTTTATGTGTGATATGAAAATCTCAATTTCGTGTTGGGCGATGTTTGTTGGAAAGGATATATCATTCATAAAAATCGCAAACTGATCGGGGCCTACTCGCCCTACCAGGTTATTGTAGGAAATATTAGGGCTAGCCGACGCGAGTTCTTGTAGCCGTTCCGCAACGCTCTGTAATACTTGATCACCTTTCTCACGGCTGAAGGTATCGTTGATATGCTTAAATCGTTCGATATCGAGAATGAGAGCGGCAACTCGTATGTATTGATGCTCTTGGGATGATTCTTCATGATGTTCAGTGTTATTCACCAATTGGTGAATATGATTTTCGATGAACCTGCGGTTACTTAGCCCAGTTAATGCATCATGGAATGAGAGATATTTATTTTCTTGCTCGGTATCTCTGCGGGCCAATGAGCCAGCAATAGCATTCGCAATTAACTGCAGTGCGGAGCGATGCTTTTTACTTTCAAAAATACGTTGATTGCTATGTGCAAGAGCAATGAATCCATATAGCACCGAGCCGTGCTGTACGGGGAATTTTAAACTGCAATAGTGAGCATACTTGGCTTCAACTTCTGGAAAAACTAGTTCGGCAGGCTGATAGTGAGGGCTATTAACACTATCGATCGTTAGGTTATGGGCGCTTGCTTTAGGGCTCAATAGTTCAACATACTGAAATCCATAATCACGCTGAAGATGCAAAAATGCCTCGTTAATGGTGCTGTTAATTGATGCTGACGGCACGTTAATAAAGGAAACAACGAGATTGCCAACGGATTGTTGTAGTTGAAATGAAAGCGCTGCGTCTTTTCTTGCTATGGCATTGGCGATGGTTTCGGCAACAATACTGAGTAAACTGGTGTGTTCCTCATTCCACTCTATCTTAACCTTTACTAAATCTAGCCCGAACATACCTACAACACCACGCTCATTACGCAATGGCAGCATAATCACGCTCTGTATTCCTTGCGGCTCGAGCAACTGGCGCATTGGTGATTCAGTAGGCATTTTAGAAACATCGCTAATGCAAGATATTTCGCCGCGCTGCCAATCATCTACCCATTCGCTGAAAGCATCGAGAGGGATGTTCTGCAGATATTCCAGTTGTGGTTCAACGCCTGCTGCGCACCACTCATGGGTGTTGTCGCCTACTTTATTTTTTTCGCTGAAGGAAAAAACATAGCTACGATCGGCTTGGAAAAACGCACCTATTTGTGCCAACGCAGAGCTAATATTCTGGTCTATTTCATTTTCTTTAGCCGCAACAAAGCTTGCCGAGATATTGGCAACCATTTTGTAAAAGCGTAACTGCTGTTGATGGAGTAACTGCACGAAAATGTATATTCCTAGCTTAGATACTGGCGAATGTACGCGCTGATTTTGTTTTTAAAACTCACGCCAGCGGCATTTAATAATATTAACGTAAACCTCGGATTTTGCTAATTTTCTGTATATGTAGTTGAAAATAATTATTACCTTCTAGATTGTTTTTTACCATGGAAGAGTTAAAAATACAGAAAAATAACTGGGAATTAACGAAATGAAGCCGCCCCGTGAACTAGGTTGCAATTGGATTTACAAGTACCTCATTGCTTTTGTTGCCATAAACGCTCTTCTTATTGCGCCTCTTTATGCCTTGCAAGACTACGATATCGATCAAATATCCCGAGCAGTAGTTCAGGTTCGTGTAGATGAGGGCACGGGTTCAGGAACCTTGTTTGTGCGTGATTCGCGCGTATTGATATTAACCAATAAGCATGTGGTAGAAGGGTATTACGAAGCAGACATTGCAGTGTTACTCGATGTGAATGAACCGGCTGAAGTAAGGTTTAAAGCGCGGCTGGTGGGTTTTTCTGATGAACATGATATTGCCTTATTGGAAATTACTCATGATCATCAAAACTCAATGGTTTCGGTGGCAGATTTTACTGCTGGTCGATATGGCCTGCCATTTCAAGCATTAAAATTTGCGAGTTCCCAAAGTAGTAAACATGGCGCAGCACGGCGCGGTGAGCATGTTGGCATTTTTGGATACCCTGGCGTAGTAGATAATGAAATGGTGTACACCACCGGTATTATTTCTTCGGTTCAATACGGAGAATATAACAGCACCCGCTTGCCGCAGTGGTATCGAACCAACGCTGAAATGTCACCAGGAAACAGTGGTGGTGCGGCAGTTAATAGCCGCGGCGAACTCATCGGCATTCCAACGTTTGTAGCGAATGAGCAGGTAACCGGTAGTCGCTTGGGGAGTTTGTTTTCAGCAGAGTTTGCCATGGCCGTTGTTACCGATGAAGAGGCGTTACTAACGGATTGGTCTGAACAAACACGCAGTGCAGATGAGAGCTTAGATTTTAATAAAGAACCATACTTTGGTAGTTCGATTGCCACGAATGAGAACTTGTATGCAGGCATTAGACAACGAGTAACTGCTGGCGGTTTAATCAATGCGCGCTATCTTGATGACGATTGCGTAGGCTATGCAGCTAGTGCTCCTGATTATCGCTTACAGCTGAATGCAAACACGGCTAATTTGTATATTAGCTTTAGCGCCGATGAGGCTGCTGAAGACAGTACATTAGTGGTTAGAACTGCCGATGGTAAGTGGCACTGCAATGATGATTACCAAGGTTTGAATCCAGGGGTACAGTTAACTAACGTTAGGCTTGGTGAAGTAAATATTTGGGTGGGAAGCTATGCAGAAGGCGATTATATTGCCGGTGAACTAACGATCTCGAACCAACAACTATTCCCCGCTGGTGCCGCAAGCGGTGAGGCAATATCGGTTGCAGAGTTAGAGCTTACTGGCGAACCGTATTCTGGGGAAGTTCACTTGGCTGCGTTATTTACACCTGATCCGCATCGGGTATCAGTATCGGCAGGTGGTTCCGTGAACCTAGCTACCACTAATTTAACGAATTGCGTTGGTTTTGTAGCGCGCAGGCCGGATATTCGTTTGCATTGGAGCGGCTCAGGGGCTGATTTGCAGGTATATTTCCAAGCGAGTAATACAGGTGATGCAGTACTGCTTATTAATACGCCAGATGGCCGTTGGCATTGTAACGATGATGCAAACAGTAGCACATTGAACCCTGGTTTACTGTTTTCCAATGCGAGTAGCGGTGTATACGATATATGGGTAGGCAGTTATACATCAGGAGAGTGGATTTCCGGGAATGTAAATATCACTGAAATTCCAGTAACAGTGCCCTAATTTCAGCCGTAATCTCAGGTAGCAGCCGAACCCAGAGCGTTCGGCTGTTTGCATATACAATCACTTGCAATCACTTAACTATGCGGGGTGCTTAAACAGCATCATGGTTTCTGCATGTGCGGTTTGCGGGAACATATCCAGCACAGCATAGCGTTCAATGCGGTAGCCAAAGCGGGTGAGCAAAGCTGCATCACGAGCTAATGTTGCTGGGTTACACGAGATGTACAGAATGTGTTTTGGTGATAATTCGCCGATTGCGGTACAAACCAGCTCGGCACCTGCCCGCGGTGGATCGAGAACCACAACATCGAACGGTTCGTTTGCCCAGGCAAAGCTTGTTAGCGGCTTGGTTAAATCTGCTTGATAGAAGCTGGCATTATGGATGCCATTATCGGTAGCGTTTAGTTTCGCTTGCGCAACCTGGCTAGCCAACCCTTCTACACCAATAATTTCACTGCACTGTTGAGCGAGAGGCAGGGTGAAGTTACCAAACCCGGAGAACAGATCTAATACCCGCTCGTTCCCTTGTAAACCCAGCCACTCGGAAGCTTGTACTACCATTGCTTGGTTTACCTGTGCATTTACCTGCAAGAAATCAGTAGGCAGAAAGCGAAAGTTGATGGCCCCAATTTGATAGCTTAGGTTTACAGAATCCATGAACATTGGCGCAACATCGCCGTGGTTGTTTTCTGCCCATAAGGTTACGTTATTTTGCTCGCCCCATAACTGCCACTTTTCTTTATCTTCGCCGGTTACTGCGTTGGTAAAACGGATTACGGCGTGGCTTCCGGCTGCATCAGCTAACAATTCGATGTGGCCAATATTACCTTTGCCACGCAATGTTGGAACCAGCGCGTGTAATGCCGGGAGTAAAGGTTGTAAGCCGGGTTCTAAAACTAAACAATGCTGGATAGGGGTAAGTTTATTACTATTGCGTTTGCGAAAGCCGATCACTAATCCTTGCGATTTAGTACTGGTAACACCTAAACGGGCTTTGCGGCGGTAACCATATTCTTTCGACAGAATTGCTGGTTCCGCACTGGCCGGCAGTACAACGTGCTCCCGTTTAAAATGCTCTGCAATCATAGTGTGTTTGAAGTTCACTTGCTCGCTGTACTGTAAATGCTGCAAGTTACAGCCACCACACTCTTGGTAATGTGGGCAGGGCGGCTCAACACGGTGCGCACTCGGGCGTTGAATGGTACTCACTTCGGCTTCGTTATAGCGATTCCTACTATGATTAATTTGGGCTGTTACTAGCTCGCCAGGCAATGCGCCTGCCACAAACACAGTTTTACCTTGGGCATCGCGCGCTACTCCGCGGCCTTCATGGCTTAATCGCTCAATAGCGAGGGTGTTACCAGTACTTTTGGCACTTGCGCTTGGGGTATGCACAGGCTTTTTCCCTACCTGTTTTTTTAGCCGTTTTTCTTTCTGGTAACGATCGAACAATGAAGCCATAACGTTTATTTATCCGCTAGTAATGAGAAATCCAAGCTTAGTTTACCATTAATTTAACTTCCACTACTGCGAACCTGTGCTACCTTTAGTAAGGAATAACTTCACACGGATCTGTATGGAGAAGAAAAATGGGAGTCGAAGTGTCTGGATTATTAGGTTTGATTATTTTAATACTTGATATCTACGCGATTGTGCAAACGATACAAAGCAGAGCTTCTACAGGCAATAAAGTTCTCTGGATCGTATTGGTAATATTGCTTCCAATCGTGGGTGTTATTTTATGGTTCTTGCTAGGGCCGAAACCCTAACGCAAATAATTAAAAAAACAGGGGGCTTGCGCCCCCTGTTTTTTGCTCATTGATTAAGTGTTTTGCTTAATCGCCGAGTGATAACAGCGTGGCGTTTCCACCTACCGCAGTAATGTTATCGGTAAACGTTTTCTCTGTCATAAACGCATAGAGGTAATGCGGGCCACCAGCTTTCGGACCTGTGCCAGATAGGCCTCTGCCACCAAATGGCTGCACACCAACTACCGCACCAACTTGGTTGCGATTAATGTACACATTCCCCACGTTAATGCGCTTGGCCACATCATAGGCAAAGGTTTCATTACGGCTATGAATACCAAAGGTTAAACCAAAGCCAGTGTTATTCACATCATCGATTACCTGATCTAAATTCTCACGTTTAAAGCGAATAACATGCAGAATTGGGCCAAAGTTTTCCCGCGCTAGCTGGCCAATGGAATCAATCTCAATGGCTGTTGGGCGCACGAAAGTACCGCCATTGGTATACTCAGGCATTGGAGCTTCTGCCAATAGTTTACCAACGTGTTGAATATCAATAATGTGTTGCTCAAGGTTGGTTTTGGCAATGCCATCGATCACAGGGCCTACATCGGTTTTGTATTCGATAGGATCGCCAACCAACAATTCTTGCATTGCACCTTTGAGGAGATCGATAATCCGGTCCGCGATATCGTCTTGCACATACAATACGCGTAGAGCAGAACAACGCTGTCCCGCGCTCTTGAAGGCACTATCCATGATGTCGGTTACAGCCTGCTCAGGTAAGGCTGTAGAATCGATTAGCATGGCGTTCTGGCCACCAGTTTCAGCAATTAGTGGTACCAATGCACCGGTTCGGGCAGCAAGCGCTCGGTTAATTGCCTGCGCTGTATTCGTTGAACCAGTAAAACAAACACCAGCAATTTCTTCTTGGCTTACCAGGAACGAGCCAATTTCGGCTCCTTTACCTGGTAAAAATTGTAATACATCACCTGGAACGCCGGCCTCAATGGCTAACTGCACAGCACGATAGGCAACCAAACCAGTTTGCTCGGCAGGCTTGGCAATTACGCAGTTACCCGTAGCAAGGGCTGCAGCCACTTGGCCCAAGAAAATAGCCAATGGGAAGTTCCATGGGCTGATACAAATAAAGGTACCGCGGCCTTGCACAAACAATTCGTTGGTTTCGCCAGTTGGGCCAGGAAGTTTATCACCAGCACCCATTAACTTCCGCGCTTGCAGCGCGTAGTAGCGGCAAAAATCAACAGCCTCACGTACTTCGTCGATACCATCTTGCATGGTTTTGCCGGCTTCTAAAGTACACAGCGCGATAAGCTCATGCAGGTTTTCTTCCAATGCATCGGCAAGCTTCTCTAGAGCCTCAGCACGCACATTTACGTCGGTGTCGGTCCACCGTTGATATGCACTGTTGGCTAACTGTAGGGCTTCTGCTGCAAGGTCGGCATCGGCCCAGCCAATCGTACCAATTTGGTGAGTGCTTTGCTGCGGCGAGGTTACACCTACGCGTTGGCCAGTTTCTACCAATTTACCATTAACAATTGGGCCACCTTGCCACTGATTGTTTTGGAAGCTGCGAACTTTTTCTAAGAACTCAGCACCTTGTGATTCAATATTCATATTTAACCCCATCGAATTCTTACGCTTGCCGAAGATATCAGCAGGAAGCGGAATTTTGTCGTTCGCTAAGCTTGGTTTTTTGCGCAGATTAACCAATGGATGCTCAACTAGATTCTCAATTGGCACTTTTAAATCAAGTAACTTGTGCACGAAAGAGCTATTTGCTCCATTTTCAAGTAACCGCCGCACTAGGTATGGCAGCAACTCTTTGTGCGCACCTACTGGTGCGTAAATGCGCACCGTGCGGCCTGGGTTGTTAACAAGAAACTCGTCATAGAGATCTTTACCCATGCCATGTAAGCGTTGAAACTCGTAGCGCCTTTCGCCCGCTAGTTTCTGAACTGCCATAATGGTTTGCGCGTTGTGGGTAGCAAACTGAGGATAAATATTGCCCTTAGTATCATCGCTTAGCAGGAAGTTAGCACACGCCATATAGGAAACGTCGGTGCTAGCTTTGCGCGTGAATACTGGATATCCGGAAGTACCCAGTTGCTGGCAATGTTTAATTTCAGTATCCCAATAAGCGCCTTTTACCAACCGCACAGGAATCTCATCGCCGCCATCTTTTGCCAGTGCATTAATCCAGCACAACACGGGGAGGGCACGCTTGGAATAGGCTTGCACTACCATGCCGAAGTATGGCCAATCTTTACACACGCCGCTGCGGTAAACTTTCTCGAATAGCTCTAAAGACAGCTCTAAGCGATCCATTTCTTCCGCATCAATGCTTACGCCCACGTTCGCCTGCTTGGCTAACGTGATTAAATCGGTAAGCGTTGCCGCAAGTTCACTTAAAACTCGTTCTTTATTCGCCACTTCATAGCGCGGATGCAATGCTGAAAGCTTGATCGAGATAGTTGGGCGCGGCACATTCGGATTTACAAAATCCTCTTTGCCAACACGCTGAATTGAGTTTACGTAAGCCTGTTTGTAGCGCTCTGCATCCTTACTGGTAAGGGCTGCTTCGCCGAGCATATCGTATGAATGGGTATAGCCAATCTCACGCTTACTGCTACTATTCTTCAAGGCTTCATCAATATTGCGGCCAAGTACGAACTGCTTACCCATCAACTTCATTGCTTGATAAGTAGCTTTGCGCACCACCGGTTCACCAACACGTTTCACCAAACGGCGAAAACGCGAAATTGCGGTATCCCGCTCACGGCCATGTGGATTGATTACGTTATTGGCAAGGTTCAAGCCCCATGTTCCAGTGTTTACCAGAATGGATTCGCTCTTCTTCATGTAATCTTTCCAGGCACCCTTACTGAGCTTATCCTGGATTAAGGCATCCGCAGTAAAACTGTCGGGAATGCGCAGCAAGGCTTCAGCAAGGCACATTAAAATAATGCCTTCTTCTGTATCTAGGCTGTACTGCTGCAAAAACGCATCTACACCATCTCCACCTTGGGTTTTCTCGCGTACGCGATGCACCAAATCGTGGGCCGCTTCAGTAAGCGCCTTAACGGTGTCCTGATCGTTGGGAACCAGTTTGATCAGTTCTTCAAGATACGCATTTTCATCTACTGAATAGTTCTCAGTAATGGCTGTACGTAACTCTTGAAGCTGGTTCGCCTGATAGTGTTGCGTTAACACTTGGCTGGCTTTGAACATTGCGTCTCCTGTAACCATTATTCGGCGTATAACCGATACCGCAAAACCCCAAGGGGCATGGCCGACATTGTATTGTTATTTTGCGCCGCGTAAAGCTTTGTAAGTACGATTTTGCAACTTTCTTCTGAGCTGTTACATGTTCAATACTTACGCAGATGAATATGAGTGTTGACCAGTGCCATGTGCAGTGTTCAGAATAGGTGCTTACATGCTGGCTGATGGAGTTAATTATGGCCACTGCGAAAACAGCGGAAATTGAATTTAAGTTCTTGATAAAAAAGGAACAAATAGATGATGTTAAAGCGTATGTTGAGCGCTGCGGAGCAGCGAATGAAACGCTTGCCTTAACGAATCAATACTTTGATACACCTAAAGGGATACTTCATAACCATAAGATTGGTTTACGTATCCGGCGCTGGAATGACCAGTTAGAGCAAACTGTAAAGCTCGCTGGTGAGCAGATTGGTGCCATGAGTATTCGGCCAGAATACAACGTTCCTTTGCAACGATCCGATGTACTGAACGGTGTACCCGATTTAGCCCTATTTCCTAGCGATATATGGCCGGCAAGTATTGCCATCGCCGAGTTACAACCAAACTTGCAGCAGCAGTTTCAAGTTGATTTTGCACGCCAGCGTTGGCTTGTGCAGGCATCAGGTGCCACCTTTGAAGTTGCAATTGATAGTGGCGCAATACGAGCGGGTGCGTTGCAAGAAGGGATCTGCGAACTCGAAGTTGAGTTAGTAGATGGCGATGCTGAAGGCCTTTTAGCTTGGGCAAATGAACTGCAGCAGCAATTTTCACTGCCATCGGGCACGCTGAGCAAAGCGCAGCGCGGATTTTCGCTGGCCGCGCAAGCCGCGGCGAGCGGTAATGTAGTAACGAGCAGAGGAAATGATTGATGCTGCAGTTACCGTTGCCTCCTTTCCAACCTAATCTAGAAAGTAGCGAACTCCATTCGTTGATTACGGCGGATTCCGCAAGCGCAAACAGCCAAATTGCAGAATTACTGGCCACCAGTAATGTATGTTTGAGCGCTAAGCAAAAACTAGATTTGCAGTGGCTGGTGCAAGTGAGCCCGTTTATTGCGCGGGTAGTGCAACGCTATGAGGATGCTGCACTGCGGCGTATGTTTGCGCCAATGGCAGCGGAGCCTATCGATATTCAAGAACAGCTGGGTGATGCCAGTAACGAAGCGCAAGCGATGGCGGCTATTCGCCAGTTTCGCCATATTGAGATGGCCCGCATAGCGGCGCTCGATCTGCTCGGTAGCTTGCCCCTGGGCAGAATGCTGCAAGAAAACTCGTTACTTGCTGATATGTTAATTATGGCCGCTGCCCAGTACGCCGAACAGCAGCTTGCTGGGCGCTTCGGCAGAGCACTGGATAGCGAAGGGAACTCGCAACCATTAATTATTTTAGCGATGGGGAAGCTCGGCGGTAGCGAACTTAATTTCTCGTCTGATATTGATTTAATATTTGCGTACCCTGAACCAGGGCAAACCGAGGGCGGCCGCCAAAACACTGATGTAGCGATTTATTTTAATCGCTATGCACAAATGCTGATTAAGTTACTCGACCAACCTACGGTAGATGGCCGAGCTTTTCGAATTGATATGCGCTTGCGGCCATTTGGGCAGAGCGGCCCGCTGGTAACCAGCCTTGCTGCACTCGAAGATTATTATCATGAGCAGGGTAGAATGTGGGAGCGTTACGCGCTTATCAAAGCGCGGGTGTTGAATACATCAGCTGAGCTGGAACAACAAGTGCAGCAATTGTTGCGGCCCTTTATTTATCGCCGTTACCTTGATTACAGCGCCATAGATGCATTGCGGAAAATGAAGCTGTTAATCAACCAAGAAGCGCGCCGCAAAGGGGTTGCAGATAACATTAAGCTTGGGCTGGGTGGCATTCGAGAAGTGGAATTCGTAGCGCAGGTATTTCAATTAATTCGTGGTGGCCGTGAACATGAATTCCAAACCCGCTCGCTGCTCGCTGCATTAACGGCTTGCCTACGCCATGAAACTCTATCTGAGCAAGCGATAGCTGCGCTTATCGATGGTTATACGCTGTTGCGCAAGGTAGAGCATATCTTGCAAGAAATTAACGATGAACAAACCCAGCAGTTACCCGCGGATGAACTCACCAGAATGCGAGTATTGGCGGCCGCAGGATTTCCACAATCGGAGAGCGGCTGGCAGGCGTTTACAGCGGCTACCCATAAGGCAATGCAAGGTGTACACCAAGAGTTCTTAGATGTAATTGGCGGTGAGCAAGACATGTTAGCCAGCGAAGATAGTGAATACACTATTTTGTGGCAGGATTTGCTTGCCGATGAAACCGCGCTCGAGGTGCTGAGCGAAGCGGGTGCAGAGCAACCGGATGCGTGTTGGCAAGCGATTCAAGAATTTCGTTTGTTATTACGTAAACGCCCTTCAGGCCCGAGAGGCCGTGAATTACAGGCTATTTTATTGCCTACGCTTATCGAGTTGGCGTTAGCGAAGCCAAACGCCCATTTAACCTTGGCCCGCAGTTTTGAAGTGCTAGCGCAGATTAGTTCGCGCACTACCTATTTAGAGCTGCTGTGCCAAAATTCGGATGCGCGCACACAATTAGTGTTTCTATGTGGCGCTAGCCCATGGATAGCCCATTTAATTGCCAAATTCCCATTATTGTTAGATGAGTTAATTGATCCAACCCAGCTATACCAGCTTCCAGATGTGGAATCGTATCGTTCTCGCGTAGCCGATTATTTAATGCGCTTACCCAATGATGATGCCGAGGCGCAGATGGATGCGCTGCGGCAAGTGAAGCAGATTTTTCAGCTAAAAGTAGCGGCTGCGGATTTAAATGAAGGCGTTCACTTAATGCGCGTGAGTGATCATCTAACTTATTTAGCGGAAGCCATGATTGAGCATGTGGTTACGCTAGCGTGGCGGCAATTATGCGAGCGCCATGGCGCGCCGCCGGGTAGGGATGAAAGCGATACGGGTTTTGCCGTAGTGGCCTATGGCAAGTTGGGTGGCTACGAGCTGGGCTATGGCTCCGATCTGGATTTAGTGTTTCTTTGTGACGATGATGTAAGCGGCGAAACGGATGGCCTGAAACCCATTGAAGTGCAGCAGTTTTACCTAAGGTTGGCGCAGCGTGTTTTACATCTGTTCACAACGCGCACCATGAGCGGGGTGCTGTACGATGTAGATATGCGCTTACGGCCATCAGGGCAAGCGGGGCTGCTCGTTGTGCGTATAGGCACCTACCAAGAGTATCTGCAAACTGATGCTTGGACATGGGAGCAGCAAGCGCTAGTGCGGGCCCGAATGGTGTTTGGGGCAACGCAGTTGTTTGAACGTTTCGCTGCGGTGCGGCGGAACATTTTATGTAAACATCGATCTCTGCCTGAGCTACGCGCAGACATTCTAAAAATGCGTGCCAAAATGCGGGATCATTTATGGCAACAAGTTGCCGGTAAGAGTGATATTAAACAGATGCCTGGTGGTATCGCTGATATTGAGTTTATCACTCAATTTTTGGTGCTCGCTCATGGCCATCAAGCCAGTGACCTTGCCGTATGGACCGATAATACCCGGATTCTGGAAACAGCGGCGCAGTTGCAGATAATTAGCAGAGCGCAAGCGCAAGCACTGATTAATGCGTTTCAACGCTATCGGGTGGAAATTCATCGGCTGGCGCTTGCGGAAGCTGGCCGCTTGAGTGAGCATGATTTTAGTGATGATCAACAAGCGGTATTAGCGGTATGGCAGCAACTTTTAGAAAGCGATTAAGGGCTTATTTGTAGTAGCTTGGCATATCTTCTGAGGGCCGAGTTTTGAAGCGCCGATGCACCCACATATACATGTTGGGCATAGTGTTTACTGCCCGTTCAACTTCTTTATTAATGCGCCGCGCATCTTCCGTGGCATCGCCGCTGGGTATTTCGTTCAGCGGTGGCATGATACGTAGCTTATAACCTTGTGTACCCGGCAAGCGTTCGAGCGTACTAATAAGCGTTGTACAGTTCGCTGTGGCGGCAAAGATGGTTGTTCCCGTGGTAGTTGCTGCATCAGGAACCGCAAATAAAGGCACAAAAACCGAACGGCTGCGGCCATAATCTTGATCCGGCAAATAACCACAGAGCTCACCGTTATCGAGCGCCCTAAGCATGCCACGTACATCCTTTTTTCGTACCATATATTTGTTGCTACGGTTACGGCCTTTGGTTTGTAGGTATTCCATTAATGCGTTGTTATGGGGGCGGTACAAACCTACTCCAGGTTGCACTAGGCCAACCATGCGGGCATGTACTTCAAGGTTTAGAAAGTGGAATAACACCAGAAATACCCCTTTGCCTTCAGCTTGCGCATTAGCGATGTGCTCCCAGCCTTCTACCTGTAACTTGCGGCGAATACGCCAATCAGGCCACCACCAGGCAATACCGGTTTCTAGCAAGCCGATTCCCATGTTGTGATAATTTTCTTTAATGAGTGCTTCGCGCTCATGTTCCGGCATTTCGGGGAACGCCAGCTGAAGATTGCGGCGTGCTACCTTGGTGCGTTTTGGCACAAGCTTATACAGCAATTTACCGATGCCCTTGCCGAGCAAAAGTTGTAGCCGGAATGGTAGCCAGGAAATGAGGTATAACACGCTAACCAACAACCAAGTGCCCCAAAATTTAGGGTGGAAGAAGTACAAGCGGAACCGGGGCATGGCAACAGAGTGCTGATTTTTAGGTTGATTTTTATGATTCGATTGCACGAGTGATACCTTAAACAATTTCGCCTGATTGTAACTGAGGGCTAGCACAAAAAGCAAAGCCGACCTAAAAGGTCGGCTTTAAGAACACGTTATAAATAACGGTGCTATTTTACGAGATTAATTTACTCGCGCTAAGCCGTCATTAATGGTGAGCAAATCACTTTCAGAAATCATACCTGCAGCTTGATACAGCGCTAAAATACGATTCACATAAGTATAGCGAGCCTCTGATAAATTGCGGCGCGCATTGAAGAGGTTCCGCGTACTATCAAGTACATCTACGATGGTACGAGTACCTACTTCTAAACCTACTTGTGTTGCGTTCAACGCACTCTCTGCTGAAACAACAGCTTGCTCAAAAGCGCGGATACTGGAAATACTTGCTACTACATCGAAGTAAGCGCTACGAACGGTGCGCTCTACGATACGGCGGTTTTCTTCCAATGTTTGGCTTACGGCAACATAATCGTTACGTGCTTGTTCAGTACTGGCAATCGTTCTGCCACCTGAATACAACGGCAATGTTAACTGTAAACCAACGTTGCGAGAGTTTAAGCCACTCACGTTGGTTGAGGTACCAGCACGGCTCGTATCTTGATCGCGGTTTGAATAACTAGCGTTCAAGCTAATGCGTGGATAATGGCCAGTGCGAGCAAGTTCGATACGTTGGTCAGCAATTTCTAAGCCAGTGCGGCTGATCAATAACTGTAGGTTACGATCGTGAGCTAACTGGATCCATTGCTCAACACCTTGTGGATCTGGACGTACAGGCGAGAAGCGCTCGGTGTTCAAGCGGGCGATATCATAATGTTGGCGACCAGTAATTTCACGCAAGCCTTCCAATGCGATTTCAACCGCATTCTCAGCTTGAATTTCCCGTGCGATGGCATTATCAAACTGAGCCTGGGCTTCGTGAACATCAGTGATTGCGGTTAAACCTACTTCAAAGCGATGCTTAGTTTGTTCTAGCTGACGCTCGATAGCACGTTTTTCTGCTTGCACGAATTCTAAACTATCTTGTGCTTGCAATACGGTGAAGTACGCATCTGTTACCCGCAGCATTAGTTGCTGGCGCGCCAGTAAGTAGTTTACTTCGGCTTGATACGCTTGTTTCTCTGTAATTGCAGTTGCTTTCCAGGTACCAAGATTAAACACGGTTTGCGACAATGAAACTTCTTGGCTAAATGTAGTGGTATCTACTTTTCCAGTAATAAAGCCGCTTTCAGTGGTGGTAACGTTGTCTGAACTGGAATCAGAATAGTTCATACCGAAATTGATTTGTGGCCACCAATCGGCACGTGAAACATCTACGCCTGATTTTGCCGCATCACGCTCGGCCGCAGCGCGCAATAATCGTGGATCATTCTCTAACGCTAAACGATAGATATCAGAAAGGTCTGTTGCTTGAACTGGCGCGGTGCTTAAACCCAATCCCATGGTAAGTGCAACTGCCAAGAATTTGATTTTCATGAGTGTCATTTTCCTTTGTCATAAAAGGTACAGCTGATAGCAATCTTAAACTGCGCTTATTCTAGCCACTTATTGCGCGTTTGATAAGCCTTAAAGGCTATGTTTGAATGCGGCGAAGTGTAACAGATTGTTTGTGGCAATTCTTGCTTATGCTTTGCTTAACTCGGTAATATGCAGCATTCCTGCGGTACATGTATGTGTGAGCTTAAACATCTAATTCAGCAGCAACATACGTAGTAAACACCTTTCATGGTTTAATCAAGGAGTGTCTTTTGTCTGAATTTACCCAGCAGGACGTGGAAATTATTAGTACGGACGAGGTTTATCGAGGCTTTTTTCGAGTGCAAGTAGCCACCCTGCGGCATAAATTATTCGCTGGCGGGTGGAGCGAAGTGATGCGCAGAGAAATTATGGACCGCGGAAATGCCGTAGTCGTTATTCCTTATGATCCGGTGCGCGATGAAGTAGTGTTGCTCGAGCAGTTTCGAGTAGGTGCTATCGCTAGCAGCGCTACACCATGGCTACGCGAATTAGTGGCAGGAATGGTTGAGCCAGGCGAAGAACAAGTTGATGTTGCCGCGCGTGAATTGCAGGAAGAGGCTGGCTTAACCGCCAAATCGTTGCACTATGCGTTAAGCTACTTATCCAGCCCAGGCGGCATGACCGAGCGAATTTTTATTTATTTGGCGCAGGTGGATAGCAGTACAGCGAATCGCTATGGTGGCCTTGCCAGTGAACATGAAGATATAAAAGTAGAACGATTACCACGCATGGAAGTGATGCAGATGCTCGAAGATGGCATCATTGATAACGCCGCTTCTGTTATTGGTATGCAGTGGCTTGGTTTGCATTTAAATCGATTCCGCCGCGAGTGGGGCTATGAGGAGATTTCGTGAATAAACGTTATGTTCCGAACTTACAAGAGCTACATAGTTTGGCTGAACGGAATTACTCCGCGCTGGCTAAGCTATTTGGTGTGGCGCAAGTAACAGAGAGTTCGGCAACAAAGTGTATTGAAGTGGGCGAGCAAATGGCGTTTACCTTACAGCCAACAGCTCAGGCTCGCTACACCACGGATTTGCTGGTTACCCAAGTGGCACCAGATGTAGCAGAATACCTACAAGCGCGCTTTTTGGTGCGTTTGTATCACGATGCGCGCATGGCAGAGATTGTTGATTGCCAGGGGCAAGAACGCTTAACCGCGTTGCAGCCAGCAAACTTGCGAGATATACGCCATCGTAAAGATGAAAAATTGCAACTTAACCAACATCTCGCTGCGTGGTTGCGGCTATGCTTTGCGCGTGGCAGATCGCCTTTGGCGTTAAATTGTTTGTTAAATCGATAATATCGAACAATCAAGCTTGCCTTTTGCTAGCGAACATTTCAGGATAGCCGAAAGAACAAGAATATTAGGTAAGGCTCACTATGACAGATTACAAAGCTGATTCCATTGAGGTACTCAACGGCCTCGAACCCGTGAAACGGCGCCCCGGCATGTATACCGATACCACTCGGCCCAATCATTTGGGGCAAGAGGTAATTGATAATAGCGTGGATGAGGCTTTGGCCGGCCATGCGCGAACCATTGAAGTAATCCTGCACGCCGATCAATCATTAGAAGTAATTGATGATGGCCGCGGCATGCCTGTTGATATTCATGCTGAAGAAGGAATGCCTGGTGTAGAGCTGATTATGACGAAGCTGCACGCAGGTGGTAAGTTCTCGAATAAAAATTATCAGTTTTCTGGTGGTTTGCATGGTGTAGGTATCAGTGTGGTGAACGCATTATCTACCCGGGTTGATGTTACCGTGCGCCGTGATGGGCAAGTGCATGAAATGGCGTTCGAAAATGGTGACAAGGTAACCGATTTAGAAGTTACCGGTACCTGCGGTAAACGCAATACTGGTACTCGCTTGCGATTCTGGCCTGATCCTAAATATTTTGATTCTCCGAAATTCTCGATAACTCGGCTACGCTATCAGTTGCGCGCAAAAGCAGTGCTTTGTCCGGGGCTTACCATTACCTTTAAAGACCACATCAACAGTGAAAGCATTACCTGGTTGTATGAAGGTGGCTTGCGTGATTATTTAGTAGAAGCCTTGCATGACTTACCACGCTTACCAGAAGAGCCATTTATTGGTGAATTCAGTGCTACTGAAGAAGCGGCGCAATGGGCAGTAACTTGGTTACCGGAGGGTGGAGAAGGGCTTGCAGAGAGCTATGTGAACTTAATTCCAACCGCCCAAGGCGGTACCCATGTGAATGGTTTGCGCCAAGGGATGTTAGAGGCACTGCGTGAGTTTTGTGAATTCCGTAATCTACTGCCCCGCGGTGTTCGGTTAACGCCAGAAGATGTGTGGGATCGTTGTAGTTATATTTTATCGGTAAAAATGGAAGACCCACAGTTTTCTGGGCAAACGAAAGAGCGTTTAAGTTCGCGGCAGATGTCGGCGTTTGTATCTGGCGTAGTAAAAGATGCGTTTAGCTTGTGGCTTAATGAGCATACGGATTTAGCTGAGCAAATCGCTGATCTCTGTATTTCTAGTGCCCAACGCCGTATGAAAGCCGCGAAGAAAGTAATTCGCAAACGGGTTACGCAAGGCCCAGCGTTACCGGGTAAGTTAGCGGATTGTGCCAGCCAAGATCCAGACCGTAGTGAGCTCTTTTTGGTTGAGGGTGATTCTGCTGGTGGCTCAGCGAAGCAGGCACGAGATCGGCAGTTTCAGGCAGTTATGCCATTACGCGGTAAGATTTTGAATACTTGGGAAGTAGACCCAGATCAAATTTTAGGCTCGCAAGAGATTCACGATATATCGGTAGCCTTAGGAGTTGATCCCGGCGCCATCGATTTATCGCAACTTCGTTACGGCAAGCTCTGTATCTTAGCGGATGCCGATTCGGATGGTTTGCACATCGCCACTCTGTTGTGCGCTTTATTTGTAAAACACTTCCGGCCTTTAGTTGAGGCTGGGCATATCTATGTAGCAATGCCGCCGTTGTATCGCATTGACGTAGGTAAAGATGTGTTTTACGCACTCGATGAAAGCGAAAAGCAGGGTATTTTGGATCGTATCGAAGCAGAAAAGCGCAAAGGTAAAGTGAATGTGCAACGCTTCAAAGGCTTGGGTGAAATGAACCCTTTGCAGTTGCGGGAAACTACCATGGACCCAAATACTCGGCGTTTAGTGCAGCTAACCGTTGATGATACCCAAGATACCGAAACATTAATGGATATGTTGTTGGCGAAAAAGCGTTCCCCGGATCGTCGTGAATGGTTAGAAAGCAAAGGTAACTTAGTAGAGTTACTGTAACCGCCAACAACGCAGATAAATTTTAATAAGAATAAACAGGATAGTAGATGAGCGTACCAATCGAGAATATCGAACAGCTCCCACTGCATAAGTTTACCGAAGATGCGTACCTGAATTATTCGATGTACGTAATTATGGATCGGGCATTGCCACATATTGGTGATGGCTTAAAACCGGTGCAACGGCGAATTATTTACGCAATGTCGGAGCTAGGCCTTTCGGCATTAGCAAAATACAAAAAATCTGCCCGTACGGTGGGTGATGTATTAGGTAAGTTTCATCCGCACGGTGATTCCGCCTGTTATGAAGCGATGGTGTTGATGGCGCAGCCATTCTCTTATCGTTATCCATTAGTGGATGGCCAAGGGAACTGGGGTTCTGCTGATGATCCGAAATCGTTTGCGGCCATGCGTTATACCGAAGCACGGTTATCGCGTTTTAGTGAAGTTCTGCTTAGTGAACTTGGCCAAGGCACATCAGATTGGGTGCCTAATTTTGATGGCACCATGCAAGAGCCGAAAATATTACCGGCGCGTTTACCGCATATTTTATTGAATGGTATTACCGGCATCGCGGTAGGTATGGCTACAGATATACCGCCACACAACGTGCGGGAAATTACCAACGCTTGTGCGATGTTGTTAGAAAGCCCGAAAGCAACCCTCGCAGATGTTCTAGAGTATGTAAAAGGGCCTGATTACCCAACGGATGCAGAAATAATTACACCTGCTGAAGATATTCGCAAAATCTACGAAACTGGGCGCGGCAGTATTAAAATGCGGGCGCGCTATTTTGTTGAAGATGGTGAAGTGATTATTGATGCATTGCCACATCAGGCTTCAGGGAATCGTGTTTTAGAACAGATTGCTGCGCAGATGCAAGCGAAAAAGCTGCCGATGGTATCGGATTTGCGCGATGAATCAGATCATGAAAACCCCACACGTTTAGTAGTGGTGCCACGCTCAAATCGTATTGATGTTGAGCAACTTATGGCGCACTTATTTGCTACCACAGATCTTGAGAAAAGTTACCGAGTAAACTTGAATATGCTTGGCCTTGATGGCCGACCGCAAGTGAAGCCTCTGCTGCGTATCTTGAACGAGTGGTTACAGTACCGAATACAAACTGTTACGCGCCGTTTGCAATACCGTTTAGATAAGGTAGAGCGGCGCTTGCATATTTTGGAAGGTTTATTAGTTGCCTACCTCAATTTAGATGAAGTAATCGAAATTATTCGTCGGGAAGATCATCCAAAAGCAGTGTTAATGAGCCGCTTTGCGCTTTCAGATACGCAAGCAGAAGCTATTTTAGAGTTAAAACTACGGCATTTAGCGAAGCTTGAAGAAATGAAGTTACGCGGTGAGCAAGATGAATTAGCAAAAGAGCGTGATGCCTTAAACTTGCTGCTCAATTCTGAACGTCGTTTGAAAACATTGGTGAAGAAAGAATTGCTCGCTGATGCTGAGAAATACGGTGATGATCGCCGTTCGCCATTGATTGAACGGAAAGAATCGCGAGCATTATCTGAGCGCGAACTAACGCCTTCAGAAGCGGTAACAGTAGTACTTTCAGAGAAAGGTTGGGTGCGTTGTGCGAAAGGGCATGATGTAGAAGGTGAAAAGCTTGCGTACAAAGCGGGTGATGGGTATTTAGCGCAGGCTTCTGGGCGCAGTAATCAGCCGGTCGTATTTATTGATAGCAGCGGCCGAAGCTTTAGTTGCGAGGCACACACCTTACCTTCTGCTAGAACCCAAGGTGAACCACTTACAGGGCGCTTTAGCCTAGTAGCTGGTGAGAGCATTAGCCAAGTATTGATGAGTAAAGATGATCAGCTGTGGTTATTAGCTTCTGATGCCGGTTACGGTTTCGTAGCACCCTTTAGTGATATGCAAAGCAGAGTGAAGAACGGTAAGGCGCTATTAAGCCTGCCAAGTTCTGCGAAAGTTTTGCCGCCACAACCCATTCATAATCTCTCCGAAGATTTAGTAGTAGCGGTGTCTAATGAAGGGCGCTTGCTGGTGTTCCCAGTAAAAGATTTACCGCAATTAAGCAAAGGTAAAGGGAATAAGATTATTAGTATTCCTTCTAGCCGGGCGAAGTTGCGTGAGGAATATCTGCAAGCTATTGCGGTAATGCCTGCAAATAGCATGCTTACAGTAATTGCAGGTAAACGGAAACTGCAGCTGAAACCAGCCGACATTGAGCACTATCGTGGTGACCGCGGCCGCCGTGGCAATAAACTACCGCGCGGTTTGCAGCGTGTAGATGCGTTACTAGTAGAAGAAACAGTGGTTGCGCCGGAAGAAGGTACAGAGCCAGAATTGTAACTCTTACGATAAACACCTGTACGCTCAAAGGCTTCTCTGGTTTTACCAGAGAGGCCTTTATTTTTTGAGAAATTTCTTTTTTAGCACGTTATACTGAGCGCTAAATTTTTAAGTGAGTGTACGCATGTTAGCTGTAATTCGTATTTTGATTCTGGGTGTGTTTATTGTTTTGGTGGGCATTATTGGCTCGCTACTACTGCTGTTGCGCCCATTTCATCGGGATAATACCCATGTTGCCGCCCGTGTTTTTGGAAGTATGCACCGGATCTTGGGTACTAAACTCGAAATTCGCGTGCCGGCCAGTGTACAAGCAGGCGGCCCGTTTGTGTATGTAGCGAATCACCAAAACAGCTGGGATATTTTCACCATGAGCCGTTCATTGCGCAAAGGCACAGTGAGCATTGGTAAAAAGAGCTTAAAATGGATTCCGTTCTTTGGCCAAATATACTGGCTTTCAGGTAATATTTTGATTGATCGCGCGAATAGTTCGCGCGCCCATGGCACCATTAATACAGCGGTAAAAGCGATCAATGAAAAACAGCTTTCTATCTGGATGTTCCCGGAAGGCACACGCAGCTACGGCCGCGGTTTATTACCCTTCAAAACTGGAGCATTTCACACGGCAGTGCAAGCTGGCGTGCCCATTGTACCGGTGTGCATGAGCTCTACGCACAAAAAGATTAAACTGAACCGTTGGAATAATGGTAAAATCATTATTGAGATGCTTCCGCCAATCGCTACCGATACGTATTCGCGAGAAAGCATTCGTTCGTTGATTGCCGAAACCTATCAGCTAATGCATGATAAAATTGAAGCCTTAGACGAAGAACTCAACCGCGAAAAAGCTGCCGAGTAGCAGCGAGGAGATTGAATCTCGTGAACGATTTAGAAGCCTTATTGGCGCAAAGCGATGCAACCATTGATGCAATACTAGAAGCAGGGCTTACCATAGAAGATGAGCTTGAAATAGAGCATCACTTAGTAAGCAGTGATTTTAGCCGATTGGAAAAAGCAGCGGTAGAGATTGTTAAATTAGGCTATCACGTAGATGAAGCTGAAGAGTTTGAACTAGATGATGGCAAGCCATGTTTTTACTTTGCTGCGGTTACTGAAACAGCACTAGATAAAAGTGTTTTGGCAACGCAAACCCGAGAAATTACCCAAGTAGCAGATGCCTGTGGCGTTGAATATGATGGCTGGGGAACGTTCTTAGGCGATGATGACGAAGGTGAAGTAGACTGGGAAGAGTACGACGATTCCGAGTTAGAATGAAAGCCTCTGCTGCATTAACTTAATGTAGTACGCGCAAGCGAAGCATTAAAAACCCCCGATAAACAATTATCAGGGGTTTTTGTTATCCAGCACTGGAGCTAGATAGCAGCAATACGCTGGCGCTGTTGCTGCAACTGATCAACAAGCTCTTGCGCTTCAGCCTGTTTAGCACGTTCTTTCGTAATTACATCAGCTGGCGCTTTGCTAACGAAGTTTTCATTCGAGAGCTTACCGCTAACCCGTTGCAGTTCTTTCTGTGCTTTTTCAATGGCTTTATCAAGCCGCGCAAGTTCTGCCGCGGTATCAATTAAGCCAGCCATCGGAATATTGATTTCCATGCGGCCTACCAGCGCCGTAGCGCTTGCCGGAGCTTCTTCGCCAGCAGCAAGGAAGGTTACCGATTCAAGCTTCGCTAGCGCGCTTAGAAAGCTTTCATTTTCCTGTAAGCGGCGCATGGCAACGTTATCAGCATTCGCGATCAATATGGGGAGCGCTTTATTCGGCGATAAATCCATTTCTCCGCGCACGTTACGAATGCCAACAATTACTTGCTTTAACCATTCCATGTCGTCTTGGGCAGCCGCATACTGCACCGGCTGAACTTGTGGGTAAGCTTGCAGCATAATGGTGTCTGCTTGTTTGTTTGCCAGTGGTGCTACTCGCTGCCAGATCTCTTCGGTAATGTAAGGTAACAATGGGTGCAGCATGCGCAACAGCTGTTCCAGTACATTTACCAAGGTATGGCGGGTAGCACGTTGCTGGGCGGCAGTACCATGTTGCAAACCTGGCTTCGTAAGCTCTAAGTACCAATCACAGAATTGGTTCCAAGTAAATTCGTAAGCAATTGCTGCGGCTTGATCAAAGCGATAGTTATCAAGTGCGCTTCGGAATTGCTGCACGGTGCCATTGAAACGTTCAATAATCCATTGATCGGCCAATGAAAGCTGCATTTCACCGCCGTTGACACCACAATCTTGATCTTCCGTATTCATTAATACATAACGGCTGGCGTTCCAAAGCTTGTTACAGAAGTTACGGTAACCTTCTAAGCGTTTCATATCCCAATTGATATCACGCCCAGTAGAGGCGAGCGCCGCTAGGGTAAAGCGCAATGCATCGGTGCCGTGCGCAGAAATACCTTCTGGAAACTCCTTCTGAGTACGCTTAGCAATTTGCTCGGCAAGCTTCTCTTGCATCAAATTACTGGTGCGTTTCTCCAGTAGGGTAGGCAGCTCGATACCGTCGATCATGTCCAGTGGGTCAATTACATTCCCTTTGGATTTCGACATTTTATTGCCTTGCTCGTCACGAATTAAGCCGGTTACGTAAACGGTTTTAAACGGTACCTGTGGCTTGCCATCCTCATCTTTGAGGAAGTGCATGGTCATCATAATCATGCGGGCTACCCAGAAGAAAATAATATCGAAGCCGGTAACCAATACATCGGTAGGATGGAAGGTTTTCAGTGCCTCCGTATCTTCCGGCCAGCCTAAGGTGGAGAAGGTCCAGAGTGCCGACGAGAACCAGGTATCCAGCACATCGTTATCTTGGTGTAGCTCACGATCACCAAGGTTATGTTTAGCTCGCACTTCTGCTTCATCGCGGCCTACAAATATGTTGCCTTCGGCATCGTACCAAGCGGGGATACGGTGGCCCCACCACAGTTGCCGTGAGATACACCAATCTTGAATATCCCGCATCCAACTGAAGTACATATTTTCGTATTGCTTGGGTACAAATTGAATATCGCCATTTTCAACAGCTTTAGTGGCCGTTTCTGCAAGTGGCGCTACACGCACATACCATTGATCGGTAAGGTAGGGTTCAATTACTACACCGGAGCGATCGCCATAAGGGATTTTGTTATCGTGCTCGGCTACTTTTTCTAACAAGCCCAGTTCATCTAGAGCGGCAACAATTGCCTTGCGTGCAGCAAAGCGTTCTAAGCCGGCAAATTCGCCCGGTAGGCTGGTATCAACGTCAGTGCGCGGCAAGCCTTTAACGTTAAATACTTCTGCTGCACTTAAAATATGCGCATCATCGCTAAGAATATTAATCAGCGGCAGATCGTGGCGTTTGCCAATCTCATAATCATTGAAATCATGTGCCGGCGTGATTTTTACGCAGCCAGAGCCAAACTCTTGGTCTACATAATCATCGGCAATGATAGGAATACGCCGGCCAGTGAGGGGTAACTCAATGAACTTGCCATGCAGATCTGCATAACGCTCATCTTGCGGATGCACCGCAACACAAGCATCGCCCAACATGGTTTCTGGGCGAGTGGTAGCAACCGTTACATAATTTTTGCCAGTGGTAGTAGTTGCGCCATCTGCAAGTGGGTAACGCAGATGCCAAATGCTGCCTTTGCTTTCTTTATTTTCTACTTCGAGATCGGAAATCGCTGTTTTTAGCTTGGGATCCCAGTTTACCAAACGCTTGCCACGGTAAATGAGGTTGTCTTCATACAGGCGCACAAATACTTCTTGTACGGCTGTAGACAAGCCTTCGTCCATGGTGAAGCGCTCACGATCCCAATCTACCGAATCTCCCAAGCGCCGCATTTGCTGCGTAATGGTTCCGCCTGATTCAGCCTTCCAATCCCAAATTTTATCAATGAAACTTTCTCGGCCAAGTGTATGCCGATCTAAGCCTTGCGTAGCAAGCTTCCGTTCCACAACCATTTGTGTGGCGATACCGGCATGATCGGTACCCACTTGCCATAGGGTATTAAAACCATCCATTCGCTTGTAGCGCACCAAGGTATCCATCAGCGTATGTTGAAACGCATGGCCCATATGCAAGCTGCCAGTTACATTTGGCGGTGGAATCATAATGCAATAGGATTCGCCTTGGCCTGATGGACGAAAATATCCGGCCTGTTCCCAATGTTCGTACAAACGTTGTTCAATATTTTGTGGGGAGTAGGTTTTATCCATGGTGTCCTTCGTTTTCTTCCGGAGCGGGTTGGGTATCGAGCTGCATGCCAAGGCTGCGATAGTGTCGATACCGTTCACGCGCTTGTTCTTTACCCGCATCATCGGCGGGAACAAAATCTATAATTGCTTGAATTTGGCGAGTGAGCTCGGGTACTACGGGCTGCAGATTCAAAACAACATTACGTTGCTTGCAGAGCTCAGCAGCACTTTGATCCCAGCCAATCAATACCGGTGTTCCAGCAATTGGCCCTTCGCCTACTAGATTGTGCGGAATAAATTGTTCCGCAGGTATTTGCCAAAGGGCTTCATCAATTAATTCGGCTTGTGCTTGATTGCTTGCAATCACCACTACGCGGCGACGCTGCTTGGCGAGCTGGCCAACAATTGTGGCCACCGCTTTCGCCAATGCAGCTTCTCCGGGGCTAGGGAGCACATAAAACGTTACTTTAGCCACTTACTCGCCTTGTGCTGCGCCTGCGCGCGCTAGCAAAAATTGGGTAAGCATAGGTACCGGGCGCCCAGTTGCGCCTTTATCTTTGCCGCCTTTCCATGCCGTTCCTGCGATATCTAGATGTGCCCAGTGATATTTCTTGGTATACCGGGATAAGAAACACGCCGCGGTAATGGTTCCCGCTGGGCGGCCACCAAGGTTGGTCATGTCGGCAAATGGGCTATCTAGCATTTCTTGATATTCATCCCATAACGGTAATTGCCATGCACGATCGCCACTTTGCTTGGATACGTTCAATAGTTCATGCGCTAGCGGATTATGATTACTCATCATACCGGTAGCATGCGCACCAAGTGCAATCACACAGGCGCCAGTTAGCGTAGCAATATCAATTACTGATTCTGGGTTAAAGCGCTCTACGTAAGTAAGCGTATCGCATAATACCAAACGGCCTTCGGCATCAGTGTTCAACACTTCCACTGTTTGCCCAGACATGGTTTTAATAATATCGCCCGGGCGGTAAGCACGGCCATCAGGCATGTTTTCACAGCCAGCTAAAATACCAATTACGTTCACAGGCAATTGCAATTCTGCCAGTGCTTGCATGGTGCCAAGTACACCAGCAGCACCACCCATATCGTATTTCATTTCGTCCATCGCTTCTGATGGCTTAATAGAAATACCACCGGAATCGAAGGTAAGGCCTTTACCCACCAACACAATAGGGGCGCGATCATCGCCAGCGCCTTGATAATGCATCAAGGTCATTACAGCTGGGTTATCTGAGCCACGGCTTACCGCGAGGTAGGCATTCATACCAAGTTCAGCCATATCACTTTCATTGATACGCTCAACCTTAAGGTTGGTGTAGTTCTCGGCAACCACTTCCGCTTGTTCGGCGAGCCAAATTGGGGTGCAGATATTAGGTGGCATGTTGGCGGCGTCACGGGCCAGTTTCACCCCTTTCGCTACGGCTAAACCGTGCGCCACAGCGCGCTCACCGATCGGCAGTTCGCGCCGGGTAGGCACGTTAAACACCATTTTCCGTAGTGGCCGACGAGGCTCTTCACGGTGAGTTTTTAATTGATCGAATACATATAAGCCAGCTTGTGCGGCTTCAATTGCATGGCGTACCTTCCAATAGGTATCGCGGCCTTTTACGTGTAGCTCGCTCAAGAAGCATACTGCTTCCATGGCGCCAGTATCATTCAACGTAGCAATGGTTTTGCTAATAATTTGGCGGTACTGGCGCTCATCAAGTTCGCGCTCCTTACCACAGCCAACTAACAAAATGCGCTCGCTGAGCACATTAGGAACATTGTGCAGTAACAGCACTTGGCCCGGTTTGCCTTCAATATCACCACGACGGAGTAAATTACTTAAGTAGCCATCGCTGATTTTATCGATTTGTTCCGCTGCAGGTGATAGTCTGCGGGGCTCGAAAACGCCAACAACAATACATGCTGAACGTTGCTTCTCTGGGCTACCACTTTTTACACTGAATTCCATGCATACTCCCATTTCTGGTTTATTTATGCCGGGCATGGCATTATTAGTGAAATTCTACGGTGTTAATCGCAATAAGAAAACCCGCTTGCTCGTAATTAGATTGCAAAAAAGTTGCAGCGAACTTGCGGTATTTACCTTAGAATCACAGATATAACTTATCAAAACACAAAGTTTACTGAAATATTCAGTGATTTCCAGTAAAAAGCGAAGTTAAGGGTTGGGGCAGTGCTCATATTTCGTTACATCATTCGTGAAACATTCAAAGCGCAAATGGCTATTTTCCTAGTGCTGCTCGTTATCTTTGTCAGCCAGCAATTTGTGCAGATTCTTACAGAGGCCTCTGAGGGGCAGCTTCCAGCGCAGCTGATTATGATGGTACTCGGTTTACAATTACCGAGCCTTGCTGCATTACTACTGCCGATTAGCTTATTTTTAGGGGTGTTAATGGCGCAAGGCCGTTTATATGCCGATCATGAAATGGCTGTATTTCACGCCTGTGGTGTAAGCGAATGGTATATCACTCGGGTAACGCTGGCATTTGCTGGCGTATTGGCAATTCTTACTGCTGTATTAACGCTATGGCTTAGCCCTTGGGCGATGGCGCAAGAACAAAACATTGCCGATCGGGTGCGCAGCGAATCGGGCGTATCTGTTTTACAGGCAGGGCGTTTCCAGCAAGCAGTGCAACAACGGGCGGTTATCTTTATTGAGCGCCAAGGCGAAGGCGGTGAGCTGGAAGAGGTGTTTGTGGCGCAATTACCCGCGCGCAGCGAACTCACCGCAGCCGATGCCCAAGCAAGTGTGGTAATGGCTGCTCGTGGGCGCATTGAAATTGCAGCGAATGGTGCGCAAATGATGGTGCTTGAAGAAGGGCGCCGCTACGCACAATCACTGGGTAGCCTAGAACATCAAGTAATGAGTTTCGAACAATATCAATTGCAAATTCGTGAACAAGAGGTAGCTGAAGGCAGCCGCCGCGAAGAGGCTATTCCTACTCGAGAACTATGGAATGATGATAGCCATGCTGCAGCAGCTGAGTTGCAATGGCGGATTGCGATTCCATTGGCGATGCCGCTGCTTATTTTGATTGCGGTGCCGCTAAGCCGAGTGAATCCGCGGCAAGGGAAATTCGCCCGCATGGGGCCAGCGTTATTAATTTACCTCGGTTACTTCATGGTATTAATGGCCACGAAACGGGCATTGGCTGATGGCTCGGTTCCAGTAGGGCTTGGGCTATGGTGGATTCATGGCTGTTTAGCGTTGATTGGTATTTCTATGCTGATCAAAGAGCGGCCAGCAGGCTATAGAGTGCGAGCCATGTTCAAGTTCGGTAAGAAAACGGAGGCTGCTAATGTTTAGTATCCTCGATCGATATATCGGTAAAACCGTACTGATGACAACGCTATTAAGCTTGGTAGTGCTTACCGGCTTAAGTGCGCTAATTCGTTTTGTAGAGCAAATTCGCGCTATTGGCCGTGGTACCTATGCCATGCCGGATGTTATCGCGTTTATTCTTCTTAGCGTGCCCCGAGATGTGGAAATGTTTTTCCCAATCGCGGCCTTGCTGGGTGGTTTAATTGGTATGGGGTTATTGGCAAGCAACAGCGAGCTTACGGTAATGATGGCCGCAGGACGCTCGCGCTTAGAGTTAATTGGGTCGGTGATGAAATCGGCGATATTAATGATGCTCGCCGTGCTTGTGATTGGTGAGTGGGTAGCACCGAATACCGAAGCTCAGGCCCGACAACTGCGTGCACAAGCTGTATCTGGTGGAAGTTTAATCTCTGGCGAACATGGTGTGTGGGCAAAAGATGGTAATCACTTTATTCATATCGGTGAGGTAGAAGATACCGGCAACCTGCGCAACGTAACAATTTATGAGTTCAATAACCGTGAGCTAGAGAAAGTGATACATGGCGAGCGCGCCACCTATATCAGCCCAAACTGGCGCGTACATGATGCGCAGTATACGGAAGTATCGCCAGACCGCGTGGCGAACTACCAACTGGCGAGCTGGACCTGGCGCTCAACTCTTACACCCGATAAGTTAGGTGTGGTAACGGTGCGCCCAGAATCATTATCGATTAGCGGGTTGCGCTCATATGTGAACTATCTGCAAGCCAACCGGCAAGATTCTAGCCGCTATGAACTGGCCTTTTGGCGAAAAGTAGTGGTGCCCTTTACCGTAACTGTAATGCTGTTGGTGGCCTTATCATTCATTTTTGGGCCGCTACGCTCAACAACTATGGGCGCGCGTATTTTACTCGGGGTAATTACGGGCTTCAGTTTCCACGTATTCAATGAAGTGTTTGCCCCCATATCACAGGTGTACAACATCCCGCCCTTGCTGGCAGCGCTACTGCCGGGGATGGTGTTTGCAACAGCAGCGCTCTATATTCTTACGCGCGATAGGGTATAAAAAAGGGAGCAAGTTGATTGCTCCCTTGATTTACAATTCGTAGTGTTTCCAAGGCTTTTCTATGCGGCGTATCGCTACTTTCTCGAGATACTTTTTCGAAAAGCGTTCTCGATACGCTTAAGCCTACTTCCAATTTTTAAACTGGTTGGCTTCTGCACTAAGCACCACCACTTCGCATTTCGCTAAGCGATCTTGCAAGGCAAGTTTATCGTTGCCAAACAACACCCACAAATTACCTAAACCAAATAAGGCGGTGAGCGCTCGAATAAATGCCTGCTTGCGGGTGATGCGCGAATTATCAGTGTTGCGTACTCGTAATCGCCATGTGCGCATACCTAATGTTTGCCCACCGCGGGTCCAAAAGCCCACGTAAAACCACAGCACCACCGCAATTAAATACAGTGTAGTAAGCGGGTTACCTTGCAATAAACTGGCATGATCGCCGCCTTCCGGCAGGCTAATAAGGCCAGTTTTTACTACTAGCGCAATAAAGGCGAGTAGGGCAGCGAAGGCAAACATAATTACTGCAGTTACCACCAGTGAATCATACAGAATAGCCAGCATGCGGCGGCCAAAACCGGCGCGCTGCACAGGCACAAATTCGTTTTCTACATCGCTGTTGTTGGTTTCTTCGTGGTTATCTAGCGCTACTGGCTTTTTGGCTTGTTTTGTCGCTTTTTTGGGCATCTTTGTATAAATCCTGAGCTAACGATTGCAAGATCATAGCATGAAGCATTCTTTTTTATCATCCATGCTTGCAACATCCTTCCGCCTGAGTATAATGCGCAGCGTCTGAGAGATTCAGATGTAGCCCCTTGAATATGCCCGGGTGGCGAAATTGGTAGACGCAGCGGATTCAAAATCCGCCGCCAGAAATGGTGTGCCGGTTCGAGTCCGGCCCCGGGCACCATCTTCAGTTCGCAGATGTTTTAACCCTCTCGTAGTATTAGCAACACCATCCAAATTTAATAATTATTTCCTTGTTTGATGCGCTTTCTGGCGAACATGTTGTGCCAATATGGCGCCGTTATGTTGCTTTACTTCAGCTCGCTTCCGCCAAGCCCACAGCCGCTCTCGAGCTGCTCGTCCAGCGGTTTCAACATCACAAATGGGGTATGGATAATCGCGGCCTAACTGTACGTTATGCAGCAGTTCTTCCATTGGGGTAAGTAGCCAAGGTTTGTGGATAAGGCTAGTTGGCAAAGCGGCTAATTCAGGCACCCATTGGCGCACAAAATCCCCTTGGGCATCTTGTAATTCACCTTGCCGAACGGGGTTATAGATACGAATGGTATTAATACCGGTAACACCAGCTTGCATATTGAGTTGCGGATAGTGAATGCCAGGCTCGAAATCTAGAAACTGCTGGGCAAGATGCGGCGCCCCAAGGCGCCAATCGATATTTAAATGGTGGCAGAGAAAGCTTACCAACATGGCGCGCATACGAAAGTTTAAATACCCAGTAGTGTTCAAGCTGCGCATGCAGGCATCCACCATTGGAATACCGGTGTTGCCGTGCTGCCAAGCATGCAAATGGTCCGCTGCTTCAGTGTTGTCCCGATATGGGAAGCTTTGATAGCCGGGGTTCAAATGAGCAAACTCCATACTGCAGGCGCTTTCAAATTTTTGAATAAAGTGGCAACGCCAGTGCAAGCGTGAACTAAAGGCTTGCCAAGCGCGAGCAGGAAGGTTTTCACGATGCAACAAGCTGTATTGCCATACCTCGCGAATGGAGATATTCCCCCAGGCTAAATAGGGCGAAATACGAGAACAACTAACGCGGCTTAACGCGGGTTTGGAAATGTCATAGTGGTAACGTTTTCCTCTGCCTTGGAAAAATTCGCTTAAAACTCGCCAAGCGGCTTTTGGCCCGCCGATTTGTTCAGGGTGCTGGTGCTCCAGCCAATCAGGCGGTGGTGTGAACTGCGGTAGTTGCGGAACGGCGATGTTTGCTGCGGCAAGCTGCGTTGGGCTTACATTACGAATGGGCTGCCGCATTACCTGTTGCCAATGTTGATCCCAAGTACTGCGGTTATGTAGTTTGCGAACTACGGCGCCATAAGGGAATTCCTGCCATTGTATTTGATGTTTCTGGCACCATTGCCGCAGAGCGCGATCACGAGCAAAGGTAGTGGCAATGCTAATTTCTTCGTGGCTAAAAATAGTTTCGATACCATGCTGTTGATGCACAGTGCGTAATACATCGGAAAGCCTACCAGTAGTGATGGTTAACCTACCATTGAGCTGGATTTGTAATTCCCGTAGAGATTGCCAGATAAAGCGCCAATGGCGAGTAGAAAAGTGCGCATCGTTGAGCAAGAAATCTTCTACCACAAACAAAACCATAAAAGGCTTATTAGCCGCTATAGCTGCTTGCAGCGGAGCGTGGTCGGTAAGCCGTAAATCACGCTTTAACCAAACCAGATTCATTAACGTTGTTTATATTGGGTAGGGCAATAACCTCGGCTGATCGCCGGGTTGCGTTTTGCTAAATGCTTGCTGCTGCGGCCTTGGGTGCGCTTGCGCCAGGATCGAAATGAGCTGGGTTTTAATTCTTTGCGCATTAGCTGAATTACTTGCGCTTGAGCGAGGCCAAACTGCACCTCAATGGCTTCAAATGGGGTTCTATCCTCCCATGCCATTTCTATAATCCGGGATAGCTCGTGTGCTGTGAATGCTTGCATAGATTAGCGTTACTCTAAAAAAATGCTCTCCAAGAGAGAACAGTTATCAAGGCGATATCGTGATAACAATGATTACGCTGTATCGGCAAATATAGATTAGCGCTGAAGCGAGATACGTAGCCGCGCAAGAATAGAAATTGGCGGTTATCTATAATTTCAACTCAGTGATATACTGAGTACACAAAACGAAACAAATTTGTACTACCTTTGTAATCGAGGTGCGCTAAACATTAGCTGCCGAATACATTGGAAAATAATCGGCCATATAAGGCCAGCAAAACAAAAGAAGAGAAAAATTATTACTAAAATGAATGATAAAACACCCCCAGCGCAGCCGCAGCATGATGTGGAGATCCCATCTCGAGAGGCCATGTTAGAAGTGGTGCAAAGTGCAGTGAAGCCAGTAGCTTATCAAGATATCTTAAGCCACTTTAAGTTAACTGATGAACGGCAGCATATTGGGGTAAAAAGGCGCTTACGTGCCATGGAGCGGGATGGCCAGTTGGTATATACCCGTAACGATAGCTATGGCTTGCCAGAGCGAATGGATTTAAAGAAAGGTGAAGTAATTGGCCATCGTGATGGTTTCGGATTTGTGCGCCTTGATGAAGGTGGCCCAGACCTATTTTTACCATATCACCAAATGCAGCTAGTAATGCACGGTGATCGTGTATTAGTTAAAGCTGGCTCCACCGATGCACGAGGCCGGAAAGAGGCTCGTATTGTGCGCACGGTAGACGATGCAGTGCGGCAAATAGTGGGGCGTTACTTTTTTGAAGATGGTATTGCAGTTGTAGTACCCGATGATACGCGCCTCAACCAAGATTTAATTATTCCTCCAGAGCATGTGAATGGTGCTCGCCATGGCCAAATAGTAACGGCTGAAATTATTTCCCGGCCAAGCCGCCGAGCATCGCCGTTAGCAAAAGTAATTGAAATTCTCGGTGACCACATGGCACCGGGTATAGAAATCGAAGTGGCGATTCGTGAGCACAATATTCCTCATGAATGGCCTGCTGCTTTGGAAAAAGAAGCGCAAGCTATTCCAGCGGAAGTGCCAGAAGCGGATAAACAGGGCCGAGTAGATTTACGTAAATTGCCGCTAGTAACCATTGATGGTGAAGATGCGCGTGATTTCGATGATGCAGTATATTGCGAGCCTGATAAGAAAGGCTTCCGTTTGTGGGTAGCGATTGCGGATGTAAGCCATTACGTGCGCCCAGGTAACGAACTGGATAGAGAAGCGGTACGCCGCGGTAATTCGGTATATTTCCCAAATCATGTAATCCCGATGCTGCCGGAAGCACTTTCCAATGGCTTGTGTTCGTTAAACCCGCAGGTAGATCGCCTGTGTATGGTTGCGGAAATGGTGATTGGCCCGCGTGGAAAACTGATTGAATCGAAGTTCTATCCTGCAGTAATGAACTCGCATGCGCGCCTCACCTACACCAAGGTTGCCGCTATTTTAGAGGGTGATAAAGAGCTGCGCAGCCAATATCAGGCGGTAGTGCCGCATATTGAAAACCTGCAAGCGCTCTATCATGTTCTGCGCGCTAGCCGTGAACGCCGTGGTGCCATCGATTTTGATACGGTAGAAACCCGCTTCATTTTCAATGCAGAACGCAAAATCTCTGAAATTGTGCCGGTATATCGCAATCAAGCTCATATGTTGATCGAAGAATGTATGATCATGGCTAACGTTGCTACAGCCCAGTTTGTAGAGAAGAATAAAGGTTCGGCATTGTTCCGCGTGCATGATTTACCCGATGAAGATCGGTTAATGGCGTTTCGCTTAGTGTTGGGTGAAATGGGGCTTTCAATGCCATTGCGTGATGAGCCATCACCCGCTGATTTTGGTGAGGTATTGCAGCAAGTAGCGGATCGTCCAGATCGAGAGCTGATTCAAACAATGCTCCTGCGTTCGTTGCAGCAAGCAATTTACAGCGCGGAAAATCGTGGCCACTTTGGCTTAGCCTTAGATGCGTATGCACACTTTACTTCACCCATTCGGCGCTACCCAGATTTAGTGCTACATCGTGAAATTAAACGCATTTTGGCCGAGAAAGAGCCAAGCATGCCGGGTGTAGAGGGTGCATATAGCTATAATGCGAAACAAATGGCCGAGCTTGGGCCGCATTGTTCGCAAACGGAACGCCGCGCTGATGATGCAACGCGGCAAGTAGACGAGTGGTTGAAATGTGAGTTTATGCTCGATCACGTGGGCGATGAATTTGAAGGGGTGATCTCAGCGGTTACCAACTTTGGCTTATTTGTGCGCTTAAGCGATTATATGATTGATGGTTTGGTGCACATCTCGAATTTAACCAGCGAGTACTATCACTTTGATGCAGAGCGCCATTTATTGATTGGTGAAAGCAGCGGCAATGTATATCGCTTAGGTGATAAAGCCCGCGTGAAAGTAGCCTCAGTAAGCCTTGATGAGCGTAAAATTGATTTTGAGTTGCTGCACGTTGAGCAAACATCAAAAGCACTCGCTCCGCAACGCAGAGTGAAGCAACAACATTCGCGGAAAAGTGGTAAAGGCGGTGCTGGCCAAGGCGCAGGCAAACCGAATAAGCACAAAGGTAGCAAAAGCAAACCTGCGGGCAAGGGCGGTGCTAAAGGAAAAAGTAAGGGTGCTGGAAAGCGCTCGAGCAGCAGTAAGAAACGATAAACTTACCTTTGAAATTTTAATGAGTAGTAGTTAATGAGCAAAAACGAAGCGGTATTTGGTATTCATTCGGTAACAGCCGTATTGCAACACGCCCCAGAGCGGGCACTTGAATTGTTTGTGCAAAAAGATCGTGATGATCCAGCCATTCAGGAAATTGTAAAAGCCGCTCGCGCAGCCGGTGTTCGCCCGCAGTTTTGTCAACGCAAAACCCTAGATGAGCGCGTGGATAAAGATTCCACTCATCAAGGGGTTCTGCTACTGGTTACCCCTGGGCGTGCATATCAAGAAAATGACCTGCCAGAATTAGCGCAGCAAGCAGGGCAAAAAGCGCTGTTTTTGATACTCGATCAAGTAACCGATCCGCACAACTTAGGTGCTTGTTTGCGTACCGCCGATGCAGCTGCGGTAACCGCAGTAATTGTACCGAAAGATAAAGCGGCTGGCTTGAACGCTACGGTGCGCAAGGTGGCGAGTGGCGCGGCGGAAATTGTACCTTTAGTAACGGCCACGAATTTAGCGCGCGCGCTTCGTATATTGAAAGATGAAGGTGTTTGGGTTACCGGTACGGCCGGTGAGGCAACGGTAGGCCTTTACGAGAATAAATTTGTTGGCCCAGTAGCGATTGTTATGGGCGCTGAAGGCACTGGTATGCGCCGCTTAACTCGCGAGCTGTGTGATGATTTAGTGTCGATTCCACTCTCGGGTACGGTAAGTAGTTTAAATGTTTCCGTTGCCGCAGGCGTGTGCTTGTTCGAAGTGGTTCGCCAACGCGCAGCACAGGCTGGCAAGGGAAGCGGTAAGTGATTAAGAAAATATTACCGTTGCTGCTGATTGCAGCAGCGGTTTTGGTGTTTATGGTACTTTCTTGGCTAGGGCCTGCGAGTAACCCACAAACACAATATCGGCCATGGATCGATATTTCGTTTACCTTTAGTGAAAACGATCGCGTGCAGCGGCAAGTGGTAAACGATGTTATTTATCGTATGCAAACCCATCATCAGTATCGAATCGCTAGTTCGGCGGAAGATGCGGTTGCTGCGCATGTGGAAGTTGATGTGCGCCGCAGTAGTGAGCAACTTATATTAACCGCAACGATTCGTGCAGCAAATTCAGCTAGCGAAACGCAACAAACTGCCCAAGAAAACCAAACTATTGTGGTTGAAGGCCCTGCTGAAGTGGCCATAAACCTTTCTGCAAAGCTATTTTCATTAGTAAATATCCGCTTGCGAGAACTTGCCATTACTGGTTAGTTCACGTACAATCCGCCGGCTTGAATCAGCCCAACTAACTTTTACAGTTAATGTTATAAAGTTAATTTCAAGTTCCTTGCCTATACGTCAGCCGGGCTGAGCTGAACTCAGGCTTTAATCCATAAGGAGCAATTATGCGTCATTATGAAATCGTATTTATGGTTCATCCGGACCAGAGTGAACAGGTTCCAGGAATGGTTGAGCGTTACAGCGAAACTGTTACTTCTAATGGTGGCACTATTCACCGTTTAGAAGATTGGGGCCGTCGCCAACTAGCTTACCCAATCAACAAGCTGCACAAAGCTCACTACGTACTATTGAACGTAGAAGCAACTGGCGAAGTGATTGAAGAGTTAGAAACTAACTTCCGTTACAACGATGCGGTATTACGCAGCCTGGTTATGCGTAAGGACGAAGCGATTAACGAGCCTTCACCTTTTGGTAAGCCAAAAGAGCGTGAAGAGCGCCGTGAAAGCAGAGCTGAAGAGACAGAATCAGAGTCAGAGTCAGAGACTGCATCTGCTGAGTGATGTCGGCTACAGCTCAAGGTTCAGCAATTAACCAACTCATCATTCGCGGCATTCTTGTAAAAGAGCCGAGAATGAAACGCAGCCCAGCCGGGGTTTCGCATCTACTCCTCGCTCTTGAACATCGTTCATTGCAGCAAGAAGCAGATTTAACACGACAGTGTTATGTGCGAATTCAGGTGGTGGTGAGCGGAGATTGGGCCGAATCTTGGTCAACAAAACTTACTATGGGTAGTGAAATAGAAGTAGCTGGATTTATTCAGCGTCATGAGAACGCTAACGGTGTTCCTCGCTTAGTACTTCACGCCCAGAACATAAAACAGGTTTAATAGGAGAACACCATGGCTCGTTTTTTCCGTCGTCGTAAATTCTGCCGCTTTAAGGCAGAAGGCGTAAAAGAAATCGATTACAAAGATATCGCTACGCTGAAAAACTATATCACTGAAACTGGTAAAATAGTTCCAAGCCGTATTACCGGTACTTCAGCAAAGTATCAGCGTCAGCTGGCTCGTGCAATTAAGCGTGCCCGTTACCTGAGCTTGCTGCCATACACTGATGGCCACAAGTAAGGGAGACTTTAACGATGAATATTATCCTTCTAGATAAAGTTGCGAATTTAGGTAGCTTGGGTGACCAAGTTAACGTGAAATCTGGCTTCGCTCGGAACTACTTGTTCCCACAAGGCAAAGCCGTACCAGCAAACAAAGCGAATGTTGAAATGTTTGAACAGCGCCGTGCAGAGTTAGAAGCTAAATTAGCTGCTGACCTGAAAGCCGCTCAAGAACGTGCTGAGAAAATCAATGCACTAGACGCTATCGTTATCACCTCTAAAGCAGGCGATGAAGGTAAGTTGTTCGGTTCAATTGGTACTCGCGACATCGCTGATGCAGTTACTGCAGCTGGCGTAGAAGTTGAGAAGAGTGAAATCCTTATGCCGCACGGTACTATCCGTGAAGTAGGGGAATTTGAAATTGAATTGCAAGTACACGCAGACGTGTTAGCCGCTATTACTTTGAAAGTAGAAGCTGGCGAATAAGCAATTACACTCTCTTTAATTGAAAAGCAGCACCTTTGGTGCTGCTTTTTTTTTGCGGTCTGTGTATCATCAATTGTTCTGAAATAACTGCAGATGGAATTCGCGTGGCAACTCAAAATAAAAAATCTTCAGATGCTAAGCTCGATGCGCTAAAAACACCACCCCACTCAATTGAGGCTGAACAATCAGTACTCGGTGGCCTCATGCTGGATAACGAAGCATGGGATAACGTGGCTGAACGGGTGATTCAGGATGATTTTTATTTGCTTTCACACCGCTTTATTTTTGGCGCAATGGCGTACTTAAGTGAAGCAGGTAAGCCAATAGATTTTGTAACCCTCTCCGAGCGGCTTGAGTTAAGCAACGAGCTAGATCGGGCTGGCGGTGCAGCTTACCTGCTAGAAATTCAAAAGAATACGCCCAGCTCGGCCAATATTTTAGCTTACGCAGACATTGTGCGAGAGCGTGCTTTGGTGCGAGAAATGATTGGTGTTGCGAATCAGATTGCTGAAGCCGGCTTTGATCCGCAAGGTCGGGATAGCAAAGAATTACTAGATTTTGCAGAATCTACGGTGTTTGGTATTGCTGAAAAACGCAGTAGCAGTAGCGATGGCCCACAAGGGTTGGTAAGCATCCTAGATAAAACCTTAGATCGCATTGAATTTCTCAGTAAGCAAACAAATTATAGCGGTGTTACTGGTGTTTCAACCGGCTTTACGGATCTAGATAAGAAAACAACTGGGTTGCAGCCTTCTGATTTGATCATTGTTGCCGCCCGGCCATCAATGGGTAAAACCACTTTCGCGATGAACTTGGTTGAACACGCCATGATGCATGAAGAAAAGCCAGTAGTAGTGTTCAGTTTGGAGATGCCAGCCGACCAAATCATGATGCGGATGTTGGCCTCACTTAGTAGAGTTGATCAAACCAAAGTACGTACGGGGCAACTTAGCGACCAAGATTGGGATCGGATTAGTTCAACCATGATCGTGCTGAAGGAACGTGGCAAACTCTTCGTTGATGATAGTTCAGGCCTTACGCCAACCGAGGTGCGCTCACGTGCCCGGCGAATCGCGCGTGAGCATGGCGGCGTAAGTATGATTATGGTGGATTACTTACAGCTGATGACAGTGCCTGGCATGTCGGAAAACCGTACCTTAGAGATAGCCGAGATCTCGCGCTCATTGAAAGCGTTAGCGAAAGAGTTGAAGTGCCCAGTTGTAGCACTTTCTCAGTTGAATCGTTCATTGGAGCAACGTTCTGATAAACGGCCGGTAAACTCAGATTTACGCGAATCTGGATCTATTGAGCAAGATGCCGATTTGATTATGTTTATCTATCGCGATGAGGTTTATCATCCGGATTCAGACGATAAAGGCTTAAGCGAAATTATTATCGGTAAGCAGCGGAATGGCCCAATTGGCAGATTAAAGCTGATGTTCCACGGCCAGTATTCGCGCTTTGATAATTACACTGGCGAGAGCTATGACGAAGATTATTAAGGTTATTGCCGTGTTCGGCGATAGAGGATTGTGCAACCGCCTCTGGAGTAGTACCCACGAATGAACAAAGTGATGCGCCCGGCATGGGCAAGTATTGATTTACCTGCATTAGCCCATAACCTGCGCGCAATTCGAGGCTTTGCAGGTAACAATCGGGTGCTCGCAATTTTGAAAGCGAATGCTTATGGCCATGGCCTTACGCGTATTGCGCAGGCACTAACTGATATCGATGCGATTGGTGTTGCCAGATTAGATGAAGCATTGCAGTTACGTAATGCCGGCGTAACTAAGCCAATTGTGTTACTCGAGGGGTTCTTTTCGGCTGACCAAATCCCAGTTCTTGCCGCGAGTAATATCGAGCCTGTGGTGCACAGTACCCTGCAGCTCCAGCAATTAGCTGAGGTTGCTAACTTAACCGATCGTATAAAAGTATGGCTGAAGGTTGATACTGGTATGCACCGGCTTGGCGTGGAGCCTAACGATGCAAGTGCTTGCTATCAGCGTTTATATGAGTTGCCACAAGTGCAGGGCAAACCAATATTAATGAGCCACTTTGCTTGTGCGGATGAGCCAAATCATTCTAAAAACACTAGCCAAATAACGATGTTCGCGCAGTTGCACAGCGATTTGAGCGCAGCGCATGGTGAGGTGGTTACTTCATTATCAAATAGCGCAGCACTGCTCAGTAACATAGCTCCTCAGTTTGATTGGGTGCGCCCGGGGTTATCCTTGTATGGTATTAGCCCATTTGCGAATGAGTGTGGCGAACAGCATGGGCTAAAAGCGGTAATGACCTTACAAGCCAGTATTATATCGGTGCGCAAAGTGGCGGCAGGGGAAACCGTAGGGTATGGCGCCGCTTGGCAACCAAAAACAGATACGAATATTGGTATTGTAGCAATAGGTTATGGTGATGGTTATCCGCGTCATGCACCAGAAGGCACTCCAGTGTACATCAATGGCCGCTGTTACCCATTAGTGGGAAGAGTAGCTATGGATATGCTAACGGTTGATCTTGGGGCTAACCTTGAGGTTGAGCTTGGCGACACAGCGCAACTATGGGGTAAAGATTTACCGGTAGAAACTGTTGCGAAGGCGGTAGGAACCATTCCCTATGAGTTACTGTGTAACGTGGCGCGCCGCGTACAATTGGATTATGTAGAATAATGGGTGGCGAATAATACGGTAGCTAAGCTTAGCGATTACAGAGTATGTTTATGCCGAGCAGCAAATTAACCATGCAACTACCAGCAAGTATTATTCAATCTGCTTGCTGGCAATTGGCGCAAATCCCCACCGCTTCAACAGTTTGCTGCTGCACCGTGAATCCTTCTTTCTCTGCCTGCGCTAAAAATTCTTTATGAATACCGCTGGAATGAATTTCCTGCACATTACCGCAGTGCCCACAAATTAGCATTTGCACTGGATGCTGCTTTTCAAAGTGTGAGCACAAAACATAGCTATTTGACGACGATACTTTGTGTACAAAGCCCTGATTTTGCAGAAACTCCAACGCACGATAAATCGTTGGTGGCTTGGCATTGGGCACTTCTGTTTTCAGCATCTCGAGTAAATCATAGGCACCAACAGCACCGTCTTGCTCTGTTAAAATCGAAAATACTTCACGGCGAGTAGGCGTTAACCTTACGCCTCTGCGCTGGCACAATACTTCTGCACTAAGCAGGAGCTGCTCAGTTTTTTGTTTTTGGGTACTTTGTTTTTGCGTACTTTGTTGCTTCATATTCTCTGCAACCCTAAGTGATAGTGTTCTTTATATACATAGCATACGTTTTCTTGGCACAACAAAAAAGCACTACCTTCGCATTACTGTTGCTAGCCAATGATTTCACGTAGAATAGAGGGATGATTTTTTAGGAGTAGTTGATGATTTCTGTAGCCCCTATGCTGGATTGGACCGACCGTCACTGTCGCTTTTTCCATCGGCAAATATCCCAACATGCGTTGTTATACACCGAAATGATAACTACGGGTGCCATTTTATTCGGTAAACAGGATTTCCTGGCCTTTAATGAAGCAGAGCACCCCGTTGCGTTGCAGCTCGGTGGTAGTGACCCTGAGGCGCTGGCTAAATGCGCAAAGCTCGCCGCCGAACGAGGTTACGATGAAATCAATTTGAATGTTGGCTGCCCATCTGATCGTGTGCAAAACGGTAGTTTTGGAGCCTGTTTAATGGCCGAACCGATGTTAGTTACTGAATGCGTTAAAGCCATGCAGGATGCTGCGCCAGATGTTCCGGTAACAGTAAAAACCCGGCTTGGCATTGATGAGCAAGATAGCTACGAATTTTTACAAGCATTACTTACGCCTCTTGCCGAAGCAGGGTGCCCACGTGTTATTTTGCATGCAAGAAAGGCGTGGTTGCAGGGCTTAAGTCCAAAAGAGAATCGAGAGATACCGCCACTTGATTACGAGCGCGTATATCGGGCAAAACGTGATTACCCAACACTAGAGATTCATGTAAATGGGGGCGTTAATAGCCTAGAAGAAGCGCAACATCATTTACAATATGTAGATGGAGTGATGATCGGCAGAGCCGCCTATTCGAACCCGTGGTTATTAGCCGAAGTAGATGAGCTGCTCGGTTTACAGAATAGAGCCCCGAGTAAGGAAGAAGTGTTGGCACAAATGCATGCTTATATTGAAGAGCATATTCGAGCGGGTGGGCGTTTTTGGCATGTGGCCCGCCATATGCTTGGTTTATATCAGAATTGCCCGGGAGCTCGTCAGTGGCGGAGAACATTGAGTGAGCTTGGCCCGAGAGCGGATGATGCTACACCACTATTAACAGCAAAAGCGATAATTGATGCAGAGTATGCGCGCGCCGCAGAGCGTGAAGCTCAGCTATAAAATTGCGCTGTAAAGCATATTAAGCGGTAACAATGCGGCTCGCATACGCCGTATCAGGAGAGAGAAAATGAAATACTTACATACGATGGTGCGAATTAGCGATTTAGATGCCTCATTACGCTTTTATTGCGATGGGCTGGGCTTACAAGAGGTGCGCCGTAAAGAGGTGCCGAAAGGACGTTTTACGTTAATCTTCCTGGCCGCTCCAGAAAGCCCAGATGCAGAGCTGGAACTTACCTATAACTGGGATCCAGAAAATTACACCGGCGGGCGTAATTTTGGCCATTTAGCATTTCGAGTGCATGATATTTATCAAGTATGTACGCACTTACAAGCAATGGGTATTACAATTAACCGGCCTCCTCGTGATGGGCATATGGCGTTTGTGCGCTCTCCCGATGGGATTTCCATCGAGTTACTACAGCAAGGTGATGCGCTAGAGCCTAGCGAACCATGGGTGTCCATGGAGAACGTGGGAAGCTGGTAAGTTCGAAAACTAATAATAACGATAATTCTTTCTGCAGAGTTACGCATGGGTACAGCAGCACTTCTCGGCAACAAGTTCGCGCCCCAAAGGCTTCTTTGCTATTGTCGAGTTCATGTTCACACAACAATTAAAAACGGATTAGGAATTATGAGAAATGTAACCCGCGCCTCGATTGCCGCATTAACGCTGGCAATCTTTGGCTTTTCAGTTTCAGCTCATGCTACCGACATTACGGCGAGTGAGCGGGCAATTCGTATCGCCCAAGAATCGATGATCATCGATACCCATATTGATGTTCCATATCGCTTAATCAATGATTGGGAAGATGTTAGTAAGGCCACTCAGCGTGGAGATTTTGATTATGAACGTGCTGTAGCAGGGGGCTTAAACGCACCTTTCATGGCGATTTATATTCCTTCAAGCTATGAAGACAATGGTGCTTACACGTTAGCTAATCATTTAATCGATTTTATGGAATCGTTAGTGTATCGTGCGCCGGAAAAATTCGCGATTCCACACTCCGTTGATGATTTATTTGCCCATAAAGAAGCGGGCTTGATGTCCTTAGCGATGGGCATGGAGAACGGCGCTCCTATCGAAGGTAGTTTCGAAAAACTGCAGCACTTTTTCGATCGAGGAGTTCGTTACATTACGCTGGCCCATTCAGAAGACAATCACATTTCCGATTCCTCCTATGATATTCGTGGCACCTGGGGTGGTTTAAGCCCGTTCGGGAAAGAGCTTGTGGTAGAAATGAATCGCATTGGTATGATGGTTGATGTGTCGCATATCTCGGATAAAGCGTTTTACGATGTATTGGAAATTACCAAAGTGCCGGTAATCGCCACTCATTCTTCAGCCCGCCGTTTTACACCTGGATGGCAGCGCAATATGAATGACGACATGATTAAAGCGTTGGCCGAAAACGATGGGGTTATTCAAGTGACCTTCGGCTCTACATTTGTTACCCAGCAGGCCAATCAGCATCGGGCGCGGATTCAGCGGTTAACTCGCGAAATCAACCAGCGGCTTGGTGAAGGTACAGAGGAAGCTCAAGCTGCCGTGGCACGTATGCGCGAAGAAAACCCATATCCATTTGCTACTTTAGAAGATGTACTCGACCATATTGATCATATTGTTGAGCTAGTAGGTATCAATCACGTAGGTATTGGTTCAGATTACGATGGTGTTGGCGATACGCTGCCGGTTGGCTTAAAAGATGTGCGTACTTTTCCAAACCTGATTCAAGGGTTATTGGATAGAGGATATTCCGAAGAGGATATTGATAAGATCTTGTTCGCAAATACAGTTCGCGCTTGGCGAGCAGTTGAGGCTTACGCAGCAGCAAACCAGTAATAGAGCTTAATTTCGCCGCCTATAACTAATAATATAGGCGGCGTTTTTCTTTTATGGACGTTGTATCTACTCCTATTAGAATCTTGCGCGGTTATCCCAGTAAAGTTAAGAGCGGTAACGTTCCGCCCGGTTAAGTAACCCCTTACCTTTATTGCACTTCTAGTTGACTATTGCCTGTATATCCGTATAATCTCGCCCACGTCTTATTAGGCGTTTGTTCGAGCAGTTTGTGTTAACGCACATAATTGTTTTAGCAATAAGTATCGTAGCTTCAAGAATAATAAGGCTTTCGGGCTAGTTCTTGGTTACTGCAGATGCTTCAACAGCGGCCCCGATTGGGGGTCGAATGGTGGTTAAAAACACTTCCTCTTTCAACCCCAAGGGTTGTTCAAGAGGCGAGTTTTTTTATGCTCTTTTTTAAATGCTCTTTATATGAGGCTTTGATTTATGTCTGGTCAAAGAATTCGAATTCGCTTAAAAGCTTTCGATCACCGCTTGATCGATTTGTCCACAGCGGAAATCGTAGATACAGCGAAACGTACTGGTGCTCAGGTTCGTGGTCCAATTCCACTACCTACGCGCAAAGAACGTTTCACCGTGCTTATTTCTCCGCACGTGAATAAAGACGCCCGTGATCAGTACGAGATCCGCACCCACAAGCGTCTTATCGATATTATCGAGCCAACAGATAAAACTGTTGATGCTTTGATGCGTTTGGACCTAGCTGCTGGCGTTGACGTTCAGATTAGCTTGGGCTAAGTGAGAAACAAGATTCTAAGATAAGAGGTTTTAACAATGGCTATTGGTCTAGTCGGTCGGAAAGTAGGAATGACTCGCATCTTTCAAGAAGATGGCGCATCAGTTCCAGTGACTGTGATCGAAGTGCTGGCAAACCGCATTACCCAAGTGAAAACTTTGGAAACTGATGGTTACCAAGCGCTTCAAGTGACTACTGGCAGCAAGAAAACTAACCGTGTAACCAAACCTGAAGCTGGACACTTCGCCAAAGCTGGCGTAGAAGCAGGCCGTGGTTTGTGGGAGTTCCGCTTGAATGAAAATGAAGGTGCGGACTTCGAGGTTGGATCTGAGCTGACTGTGGATATTTTCGCAGACACTAAACTCGTTGATGTAACGGGTACGTCTAAAGGTAAAGGTTTCGCTGGTACCGTTAAACGCTGGAATTTCAGCATGCAAGACGCGACGCATGGTAACTCGTTGTCGCATCGTGCTCCAGGTTCAATCGGTCAGAACCAGTCACCTGGTAAAGTATTTAAAGGTAAGAAGATGGCCGGCCAAATGGGTAACAAACAGATTACTGTTCAGTCCCTTGAGGTTGTCCGTGTTGACGCTGAGCGCAACTTGATCTTGGTTAAAGGTGCTGTCCCTGGAGCTTCCGGTGGCAACGTAATCGTTAAGCCTGCGGTCAAAGCGTAACGTCTGAGGAGATTAGTGATGGAATTAGCATTAAAAGACGCGAAAGGCGCTCTTGAAGTTTCCGAAGCTACCTTTGGACGTGAATACAATGAAGCTTTGGTGCATCAGGTTG
>JAIUMU010000006.1 GCA_022565355.1 Idiomarina sp. | reverse complement strand
TTACTTGGCTTGATATATTGTTAAAGAACGTTGCTCGGCTCAGTGGAGCTCGTAGCGAGGTGCGCATTCTACACGCCTCATTTTTGCTGTCAACCGCTTTCGAAAAGTTTTTCTATTTCTACATGCTGGCTAACCACAAAATGGCCAAAACCTTAATAGATAACGTGTACTTTTAGGGTTTTGCCATCCGTCCGAAGACGAGGTGCGCATTTTAGGGGTTTTTAAAGTTTCGTCAACACCTGTTTTAGGTAATTCTAATCGTTTGCACAGTTATTGAACAAAACTGAGCAAAAACTATATTTATGCTAAGCTAATACGCAGTAGACGTTCTTTTTTGTTGTATGTGCTCTACTTCTTTATACATTTTTAATCACCTATTTATTAGTTAATCAAGGAAATCTCATGACTCGTGCATCCTCTGGCCTTCACATTGTTGTTGCCGCAATAGTAGCTGTTGTTTTTACCATTATTGCGCAACTGTTCGTGGATTCAGCTGATACCACAATTGTATCGCTCATTGCTCTTGGTACCTTTCTCGGCGGTGTTGTAACGCCATACATTAATTTCTATCTTGCGCAGCGGAAAACTAAAACCGCGGCAACACAGCAGCCTACTCATAAAACTAAGAAAGGTGTAGATGGCCGTACGTTATACGTTGGCAACTTACCCTTTAAGGTATCTGAGGAAGATGTTATCGCTCTCTTTGGTCGTTATGGCGATGTTACCGATGTTCGATTAGTAAAAGATCGACGCACAGGTAGAAAGAAAGGCTATGGTTTTGTAGAAATGGACGCAACTGGTGCTGATTTGGCCCTAGCGAAATTAAATGATCGTGATTTTGAGGGACGCACCCTTAAAGTACGCACTGCTCATGCAGAGCAAGATGATGAGTAACGTATCATTTTAGTTTTTATATAAGCATCCAAAAAAAAGGCCAGCATTTGCTGGCCTTTTTTACATCACTCAATCTTACCGGTTGGGGTTAGTAAGAAACAGTAATCTCGTCTGAACACGTTTGTGTTCCAGCTTCACATACTTTGTAAGTTAATGTACCGCCACCACGAATATTCGTAGCATCAGTATAAGAACCTGTATTCGAAACGGTAGCTACTGAAGAACCGTTACGGAAGATGGTTACACTCGATGAATCTGCACCAGACCAAGTTAGATCGGTACGAACTCGGCCTTGTACTTTATATGTAGTGCCGCTTACCGTGATGCTAGTATCGCCATCATCGCCGCCACCAGTATCACCGTCATCACCACCGCCAGTATCGCCATCGTCATCGCCGCCGCCATTATCGCCGCCAGCACAGCCATTCGCTGTTAGGTAATCATAAGCATCTTTTGCTTTTACGATACCGTAGCCATACAGATTGTCACGACCCGTAGTTCCACGATCTTCAGCTGTAGCATTCAATGCTGCACGAATCTCGTCATTCGAACATTCCGTGAAGTAGCTCCATACTAACGCCGCTACACCAGCTACATGTGGCGATGCCATTGAGGTACCGTTAAAGGCTGCCCAATCACTTGCGCCAACGCTTACTGATGCAGATGAACCAATACTACCTAAAGCAGCTTGACCATCAGCTTGGCTAATTCCTAAAGCAGGAATGCTTACTGTTACGCCACCTAAAGTGCCGCTTAGTGGGCCTGATTCGTTGTTATAGATAACAGCGCCTACACCACCACCGTTTTGGCAAGCAAGTACTTTATCGGCAAAGCTAATTTGGCCACGCTCGATTAAACACACATTACCTTGGGCGCCTTGGCACGTAGATGTACCTAAACCACAATCCACAAGATCGCCAGAAGCTTCGCCATTTGGCGAACCATCCATACCTAAACCACTAAAGGTAGAGCCGCCAGCAGAGAATAGTGCTAACGATCCAGTGCCGCGCGGCACAGTAGACATTACATCTACACCAGGCGCTGCAATTTCTACCGCACTATTGCGCTGTGAAAATGAAGCATGGTTGCCATCACGATCTACTGCAGCCACTGATACCACTGCAGGATAAGATGCTGGATACGAAAGTTGCGTGTTACCACTATTACCTGCTGCCGCGATGCTTAATACACCATCATCATTTAAACGCTGGAACGCATTTCTTTCCGTAGTACTTGAGAACGTGCCACCAAGGCTCATGTTAATTACGTTTGAGCCATAATTCGCGCACTGATCTGCTGCTGCAATTAGGTTTGAAGAGTATGCCCAGCCATTTGCGCCGAACACTTTAACAACATGAATATTTAATTGGCCATTAGGAATTACGCCCACTACGCCAACGCCATTGGCGAGTGCAGCTATCGTACCTGTTACATGAGTACCATGGCCGTTTTCATCGGTATACCAGTTACCTGTACCACTATCAAAAACGCCATCTACGCCTGAAGTTTGTAAATCAGGGTGGCCTAAATCATAGCCAGAATCGATTACGCACACCTTGCGGTTACCCGCGAGTGCTGCACTTAACTGATCTGCTTGCACCATGCCAATTCCGTATGGTTGGCCTGGTTCAAATTCACTGCTGAATAGCTCACGTTTTACATCTTCTTCAATGTATAAAACGTTCGGGTTTCTCTCTAAACCGCGGATAGCTTGGGCAGGAACAGTGATAGCAAATGCATTGTCATTCGCCAAATCCACTTCTTGACGGCCACCTGCACGCTCAACTGCTTGTGCAACAGCTGCTTTAGCGCCTGGCTGGAATGCAACAATAACGCGTTGCTCTTCATTCGCCGAAACCTCTGCGATAAGCATTGGCGATGTAAACACGGAAGCAATAGCTGCTACTAGTACACTCTTTTTAAATCTTGTTTTACTTGTCATTAGTTAGGAACCTTTTTGTTGTTAATATTATCCGTATCGCAACTGCACTGCACTCCATGCCAACATTGAGCTGTTATTGTTATTTTCGCTCAGGCTCTATTGTTAACAAATCGTTACATTTTATGGAATAGGGGTTTCCCCCTGTTTTAACTAAAGTGATAGTTATAAAAGGTTTTTTATTAACATTTTTACACAAAGTAAATCAGCGCAGCATTGCTTGTGCGTTTACGCTAAAATATAGCCCTGCGATAAGCATCCATGGATGCTCAAAATTTATGTAGTTTTAGGAATGAATGATGGGAAATCCTAGCCAGGAGCCAACGCTTGCAGCCCTTTACAACGAGCAACTGCAAGAAAAAGAACACCGTTTAAATACTTTATTAGCACCGTTTTCCAGCCCTAAGGCAAGTGTGTTTCCATCCCCGCCGCAGCATTACCGAATGCGGGCTGAGTTCCGTGTATGGCACGAAGGCGATGATCTTTTCTACGTTATGTTCAATCCAGAAACACGGGAAAAGTATCGGGTAGATCAATTACCAGCGGCAAACCTACGGATTAATCAGTTAATGCCATTAGTGCTCGATTATGTGCGCGATAAAGAGATTTTGCGGCGCAAGCTTTTCCAAGTAGATTTTCTTACCAGCACCACAGGCGAAGCGCTTATCTCGATGCTATATCACAAAGCGCTCGATGATGAGTGGCAAGCCGCTATCGAACAAATGCAGCAAGACTTCTCGGCTTACGGCAAAGTTGATTTTATTGGGAGAGCCCGGAAGCAGAAGGTTCTGGTACACTGTGATCGGGTAACTGAGTGCCTTACCGTAAATGGCCAAGATTATTATTTTGAACACATCGAGAATAGCTTCACGCAGCCAAACGCCAGCGTAAATATAAAGATGATTGAGTGGGCATGCGCTGTAGCTGGCGACACCCAGCATGATTTATTAGAGCTGTATTGTGGTAATGGCAACTTTAGTTTGCCGCTCGCCAAGCACTTCCGTAATGTTTTGGGCACTGAAATCAGCCGCAATTCGGTTACCTCAGCACAAACCAATATCGCCCTGAATAACATTACTAATGCACGAATTGAACGCTTACCTGCAGAGGAATGCGCAGCTGCGATGCGTGGTGAGATGTTACCAAGCCGGCTGCAAGATATGCGTTTACAAGATTATGATTTTAAAACGGTGTTGGTAGATCCGCCACGCGCTGGTTTAGATGCAGACACGCTGGCAATGGTAGGTGAGTTTGAACATATTATTTATATTAGCTGCAACCCCGAAACCCTAGCGGAAAACTTAGTTGCATTGCAAGCCACACACAATGTGGAAGCCGCGGCGTTGTTTGATCAGTTTCCGTTTACTCATCACATTGAAGCAGGTGTGTATTTGAGTAAAAAATAACAGGTGGGCGTTAGCGGGTTGGCTCGTCGAGCGCCCCATCTTCGTTAAGTAATTCTTCAACATCTTCGCATGGTTTGTGATGGCGAATGCGGCAAAGATATAAATTCAGGATATGCGCTACAACAATTAAAGCAGCGCCTGAAACGATCATTAGTGGCTCCCAGCCATGGCCAAAAGCATCTTTATTGAAGTACAACACACCACCGAGAACTAAAAACAGCAGTGGAAACCAGCTTTGATGGTGGCGCATGCCCATCACTACGGCAATACCACCGATGAACAAACTTAAACCAAGAATGATGCGCTCAAACAGTTCATATCCTAAAAATGATAGCCCCATTAACGCCAACGTTGGCAATACCACAGGCACCAGCAAGCAGTGCAGCGCGCATAGAACGGCTACAATGATTCCAGCTTTATCGAGTGGTTTATGGTGCATTAAGGAACTCCGTGTTCGGAAGGTGGGAAGAATTTATAGTGTAGATTCTACACTGTAATAGTATAACATTTCAAGCTCGCTGCACTGGGAAGGCCAGAACATCAGCAATGTCGCGGGTTCCCAACTTCAACATGAGTAAGCGATCTACCCCTACCGCAACACCGCTACAATCAGGCAAACCATGCTCTAACGCAGCCAAAAAGGCTTCATCAATCGGCTGTTGTGGTAACCCTAATTCAACTCGTTTTTCGTTATCTGCGACAAAGCGCGCGCGTTGTTGTTTAGCATCAGTAAGCTCCCAAAAGCCATTGGCAAGCTCTAAGCCTTGATAAAACAACTCAAAACGCCGCGACACGCGAGCATCATCTTTATCAATGCGGGCCAATGCAGCTTGGCTAGCTGGAAAGTGGCTCACAAAGCATGGCCTTTCTTGGCCAAGGTTGGGTTCTACTAGCATGCTCATTGCTAACTGTAATAGCGTATCTAGGTGATCATCTACGCTTACTGCATCACCAAAACCTGCAGTGTTCAGCGCATCTAACACCGCAGATTTGCTGTTTGGAGCCAATGGATCTACACCAATACACTGCATAAACGCATCTTGATAGGTAATCGTTTGGGCCGGCATGGTTTGCAACAACACCTGCATTAATTCATCTAGTTCTGCCATTAATTGCAGATCATCGAAACCCGGACGATACCATTCCAACAAGGTAAATTCAGGGTTATGCCTACGGCTAATTTCATCATCTCGCACTACTTTGCACAGCTGAAAAATAGCACCGCTGCCAGCCGCCAGCATTCGTTTCATAGCGTATTCAGGAGATGTTTGCAGATAGAAATCGGTGGGTGTGGGCATGCCCGGCCCTTGCAAGCGAGTGATGGCGTTGTGCAAGTGCACATCGGTAACCCCGGCTCTAGCCAGTAATGGGGTTTCTACTTCTAGTACCCCACGAGAAGCAAAAAACGCGCGAATACAACGTTGCATATCCGCGCGCTCTTGCATTGCCTGCCAACTTGCACAAGGCTGCCAATATTTACTCGGCATAAATACCTTACTTTACTCGCGAAACATATTCGCCAGAACGAGTATCTACTTTAATTACTTCACCTGTTTGCACAAACAACGGCACACGAACAACTGCGCCAGTGCTTAATGTGGCAGGTTTGCCACCGGTGCCAGCTGTATCACCTTTCAAACCAGGGTCGGTTTCAGTGATTTCTAACTCAACAAAGTTTGGTGGCGCTACGTTGATTGGCTTGCCGTTCCATAGCGTAATGGTACACACGTCTTGCTCAACCAACCATTTCAAGTTATCAGCAACCGCTGCTTCATCTGCAGCGATCTGCTCGAATGTTTCGTTGTTCATAAAGTGCCAGAACTCGCCATCACTGTATAAGTACGCTAGTTCTACATCCACTACATCGGCACCTTCAACGCTATCACCCGATTTAAAGGTTTTTTCCACCACTTTACCGGAAAGCAGTTTGCGAATGCGCACGCGGCTAAATGCTTGGCCTTTACCAGGCTTCACCATTTCGTTTTCTAAAATTACGCACGGTTCACCATCTTGCATGATTTTCAAACCGGCTTTAAATTCATTTGTGCTGAAATTGGCCATATGCCCCTCATTTTATCTCAAGCATGTACAAAACGGCCTAATAATAAACCAATACTAGTAAGATTTCAGGTAAAATAATGAATCACCATTCGATAAATTAGCGGTTAATGAATAGCGTGGAAATACAAATACAAGCGAACTGGCAACGGCAAATTGCGGAAGCCATCAGTTCTCCTGCCGAACTTGGCCAATTACTGCAGCTGCCAGAACCTTGGGTTCGTGCCAACGAAAGCGCCCGCAGCCTTTTCCCTATGCGGGTTCCGCGTTATTTTGCTAGCTTAATGGAAGTTGGTAACAGTAATGATCCTCTGCTCTTACAAGTAATGCCGAAAGCAGAAGAATTTGCGGAAGTACCGGGCTACAGCACTGATCCACTGATTGAGAATGAAGCAGCCGCTGCTGCTGGGCTACTGCATAAGTATGGCTCGCGGGTACTATTAATCTTTCGGGGCGGCTGTGCAATTAACTGCCGGTATTGCTTTCGCCGCCATTTTCCTTATGAAAATCATCATTTAAGCCAAGAAAAATGGCAGCATATTGAAGCATACTTGCAACAACACCCAGAAGTGAACGAAGTGATTTTGAGTGGCGGCGATCCACTAATGGCCAGCGATGCCCAAGTAATGAAGGCCGCTAAACGTTTAACAGCGCTTCCGCAAATCAAACGGCTGCGAATTCACTCGCGGCTACCGGTAGTAATTCCCGATCGCCTTACCGCCGAGCTTGCTGAAGGTTTGGCCAGTACTGGCTTACAGATTATTTTGGTATTGCATGCAAACCATGCCAATGAAATCACCGCTACATTGCAAAAGAAGCTCGAGGCATGGCGCCAGCAGGGTATTACAGTGTTTAACCAAAGTGTGCTCTTAGCGGGTGTAAATGATTCCGTAGCAGCGCTTACAGAGCTTAGCGAAGCGTTATTTGCCGCCGGAGTGTTGCCCTACTATCTGCACCAATTAGATAAAGTGAGCGGCGCGGCCCATTTTGCGATTACCGATCACCAAGCCAAACATCTGCATGCAGAATTACTAAAAGTATTGCCTGGATTCTTGGTACCTAAATTAGTGAGAGAAATTGGTGGGGAAGCGAGCAAAACGCCGCTCTAAAATAGATATAGAGAACACCCAATAAAAAAGGGGCAAATGCTTAGCATCTGCCCCTCTGGTTTGCACTCTTTATCGTTTAGCTTTGCTCAAAGGTTTCTTTAAACCAACGATCCAGCATTACGCTTTCATACTCAAGCATATTGGTACCGCGGCGACGTTGCGAAGTTTGCAACCCTTGGCCTGGTACTTCTTTGCCTTTAATCTTATCTTCGCCTTGCTGCAACACACTGCCATCTGCATCGTAAAGCGTGTAGCTAAGCTCCATATATGGGAAATCCATATGGCGAACATAGCGATACTCTTGCATCGTGCCGCCAACATCGCGCATTACCACAGTACCGGCCAAATCAACATTGGTTACAGTAATATGTAGGCGCTGATCAGCCGGCAGCTTAGCCGCTAACTCTGCAAATTTCGCATCGAAAGCCTCCATTACCCGCTGTTCAAAGTTCGATTGATTGCTTCCTGCAGCTTGAATATCACGATAGCTACTTGGTTCATGCCAAGTAACTTCAACCTCTGCCGCTAATGCTTGTAATGGCAATAACAAGCCAGCAACGAGCGCTATATGAAGCGGACGCAAAACAATTTTTGCTACGCTCTGCTTCATGTTTAGAAATGTATTATGCAACATAAGCCCTCCTGATGTGGCTAACTAACACCTTATAGATATAGGCTAGATTAGTACAAACCTCAAGCATATAAACCTTAAGAAATGGTAAATAAATCAAAAGCAAAACTAAATTTTTCTATGCATTTTCTTGCATAAAAAAAGGTGATGCCGAAACATCACCTTTTCACTTTGAACTTTAAAGCTCAAATTTACATCATGCCGCCCATGCCCATATCGCCGCCAGGCATTGCTGGTGCGTCATCTTTCGGCAATTCTGCAATCATGGCTTCGGTAGTAATCATTAAGCCAGCGATTGAAGAAGCGAACTGTAATGCAGAGCGCGTTACTTTAGTTGGGTCTAGAATACCCATCTCTAGCATATCGCCGTAGGTATCGTTACCGGCATTGTAGCCGTAGTTGCCTTCACCGTTTTTCACGTTGTTAGCTACTACCGAGGCTTCTGCACCTGCGTTCATGGCGATTTGGCGTAATGGAGATTCCATTGCCCGTAGCGCAATCTTAATACCTACGTTCTGATCTTCGTTGATACCACGTAAATCAGCTAACTTGCTCGCTGCGCGAACCAATGCAACACCACCACCAGGTACTACACCTTCTTCTACGGCTGCGCGAGTTGCGTGCAACGCATCTTCCACACGGTCTTTCTTCTCTTTCATTTCTACTTCAGTAGCGGCACCCACTTTAATTACCGCTACACCGCCAGCTAATTTAGCTAAACGCTCTTGCAGCTTTTCTTTATCGTAATCAGAAGAGGTTTCTTCGATTTGTTGACGAATTTGCGTTACGCGGCCTTCGATAGTTGCTTGGTCGCCAGCGCCATCAACAATAGTCGTGTTATCTTTATTGATCACTACACGTTTCGCGCTACCGAGTTGATCAACAGTAGCTTTCTCAAGCTCCATGCCGATTTCTTCAGAAATTACCGTACCGCCAGTTAGTGCAGCGATATCTTGCAACATCGCTTTGCGGCGATCACCGAAACCAGGCGCTTTCACAGCCGCTACTTTCACGATGCCGCGCATGTTATTTACTACTAGTGTTGCTAATGCTTCGCCTTCAACATCTTCCGCGATCATCAACAATGGCTTACCTGATTTTGCAGTAGCTTCAAGTACTGGCAACAATTCACGAATGTTGCTGATTTTCTTATCTACCAACAAAATTAGCGGGCTATCTAACTCAACGGTGCCAGCTTCTTGATTGTTGATAAAGTAAGGCGATAAGTAACCACGATCGAACTGCATGCCTTCAACCACATCTAGCTCATCTTGCAAGCCTTGGCCTTCTTCAACAGTGATTACGCCTTCTTTGCCCACTTTATCCATTGCTTTAGCGATGATTTCACCGATGGTTACATCGGAGTTCGCAGAAATCGTACCTACTTGTGCAATCGCTTTGTTATCAGAGCACGGCTGAGAAATCTTCTTCAACTCTTCAACGGCTGCAATTACTGCCTTATCAATACCGCGCTTCAAATCCATTGGGTTCATACCAGCTGCAACCGCTTTCAGCCCTTCGGTAACAATCGATTGAGCTAAAACAGTTGCCGTAGTAGTACCATCACCCGCTTCGTCGTTCGCTTTTGATGCTACTTCTTTCACCATCTGCGCGCCCATATTCTCGAACTTATCTTCTAGCTCGATTTCTTTGGCTACAGTTACACCATCTTTGGTGATGATCGGCGAACCATATGATTTGTCTAAAACTACGTTGCGGCCTTTCGGGCCCAAAGTTACTTTTACTGCATCTGCTAATACATTCACGCCTTTCAGCATTTTTTGACGTGCTGAGTTACCAAACTTAACTTCTTTAGCTGCCATGATTTTGTTCCTTCCTGAATTCGTTAAAATGTCTCGATTTCAATGTATGCATTATGAGTTGTGCGTTGCGATTACGTGCTCTGCACATAACCGCGCCTAGGCAACACGTGATTACTCAACGATTGCTAAGATGTCTGCTTCGCTCATGATGAGGTATTCTTCGCCGTCAATTTTCTCGGCTTTCACGCCATACCCTTCACTGAACAACACAACATCACCAACTTTTACATCAAGCGCTTTCACATCACCGTTCTCAAGAATACGGCCGTTACCCACCGCTACTATTTCACCGCGCGTTGATTTTTCAGCCGCAGAACCGGTTAATACGATACCGCCTGGTGATTTGCTCTCTGCTTCTGCACGTTTCACAATCACACGATCATGCAATGGACGAAGTTTCATTCGTGATACTCCCATATCAATGTTGATAATTAACGAAAGGCCAAGTGGCCGGTGTTAAAGAATGTTATGCCCTACAGATGGGGGCAGGTTGAATCTTTCCAAGCCCCCACGCGAAAAAAATTTCTCTATTTAGTTCCGATCGCTGTTTTCTCGTTCTAACCTGCGGCGCTCTTCCTCTTTCTCCGAGTATTCACCATCGAAAGTGCGGCCGCTATCTGGGCCTGCTCCCGGGCGCTGTTGAAACGGCGAACTTTGCCCGCTGCTGCGAAAACCAAATGAGGTAAAACTTGCACCACCACTCATTTGCACTTGCATACGCGCCATCATCTTCTTCGCCAGCACTTGGCGCACTGGCGGAATCAATAGCAACACAGCAAATACATCTGTTATCAGGCCTGGGGTAACGAACATTAAGCCGGCTACGAAAATAAGAATGCCCTCTGCAAGCTGAATACCGGGCATTTCGCCCATCGCCATCCGCTGCTGCGCTTTTTGGTAGGCTTGCATTCCTTGGCCGCGCACTAACGCCGCGCCAATCACTGCTGTAACCACTAACAACAAAATGGTATTTAAGCCACCGATCACCGAGCCCACCTGAATGAGCACTAAAATTTCAAGCAGTGGCATACCAACAAAGAGTAAAAAAAGTACTGGAAACATAATCTGTCCTGTCTTGGTTATAAACTCTAAATGGGGCATGATGCAGTTAATTTCAAGGGCATATTTTGAATTACAGCATTCGCTATCAGAATATCTTAGCGAGTGCATTACCATAGCCCTCGCTAACCTGAACTCCTACAAATGAGGTTCGTAATGCAACAACCGAAGGTAGTAAGCGAAGCATACGTAGTATTATGCACAGCGCCTGATAATGCTACTGCCCAGCAACTAGCCGAATATGTGGTGAACAAACAACTCGCCGCATGCGTAAATATTTTACCTCAGGTGCAATCGGTATACCGTTGGCAAGGTGAAGTTCAATCGGATACCGAATGGTTACTAGTAATAAAAACTAGCGCTGCTGGGTATAGCAAGCTCGAGCAGGCTATAGCAGCACAACATCCGTACGATGTGCCCGAAATTATTGCCTTACCGATTAGCAATGGCTTGCCCGCCTATTTAAGCTGGCTGCAAACAAGCATCGGTTAAAAATCAGTAATTCACTTTCTCGGTTTCGACATCAGCATTAGAAAACGCTAATATCGGAACCCCATAAACATCTATGCAATTGCATGCAAACGATAAGCGGTATTGGTAATTTATGTTGGCATTAATCAATAGTTGGGCGAAAACACTCTTTCTTGGCATTATTCTGCTTACCGCTGCGGTAAGTAGCGCAAGCGCCCAGCAATCATTTTTTAGTAACAACAGCGGCGAGTTCTTGCCCGTTCAAGAAGCCTTTCCCCTTAGCTATGAGCAGCATGGTGACACGCTGTTTATTAATTTCCAGATTACCGAAGGCTATTACCTTTACCAGCACCGCTTTGGGCTTACCCCTGAAAGCTTGGTAGCCGATGTAACGCTTCCTGAAGCCAAGCCTTATCATGATGAGTTCTTTGGTGATGTAAACATTTACCGCAACGAGGTAACTCTGGTAGTTGATTTAGCAGCCGCCAATGTTGGCGATATCCTTACCTTGCGTTATCAAGGCTGTGCCGATGCTGGTTTGTGCTACGCACCTACAACTGCAGAAATAGCCCTACAAGCCACATCAGGTGAAGCGGAAGCAGGTAGTTACCAGCTGCAAGATTTCTCTGCAGAACCAGCTCCTAGCGGCGTATTTCAATGGCTACAACCAGACCGCCTAGCGCTTACCGCAGGAATATTCTTACTCTTGGGCCTAGGCCTCGCGTTTACGCCTTGCGTGTTTCCGATGTATCCGATTATCTCGGGCATTATTATTGGCCAGCGCATGGGCCAAAAAACGCCATTTACCCTACGTAGGGGCTTTATGCTCTCGTTTGTGTATGTGCAAGGCATGGCGATTACTTACACGCTACTGGGTATTCTTGTGGCACTTGCCGGCATGCAGTACCAAGCGTATTTACAGCACCCAATATTGCTCGGTGTACTGGCAGCATTATTTGTTGTTTTCGCGCTCGCTATGTTTGGCACTATCGGCTTTGATTTGCCAGCCAGCTGGCGCAACAAACTCACTGAAATTAGCCAAAGCCAGAAGGGTGGCGCCTACCCAAGCGTATTTGGCATGGGTGTTATTTCCGGCATGATCGCCTCGCCTTGCACTACCGCACCCTTATCAGGGGCGCTGTTATTCATTGCCCAATCAGGTGATGTATTTGTAGGTGGCGTAGTACTGTATGCGCTGAGTATGGGGATGGGCATCCCGCTTATTATTATCGGTACTTCAGGCGGTAAGCTATTACCGAAAACTGGCCCGTGGATGAATACCGTAAAAATTATGTTCGGTATTTTGATGCTCGCCGTAGCCCTATTCTTGGCTGAGCGCTTACTGCCGTTAAAGGCGGCTGCATGGCTCTGGATTCTGTTTTTCATTGGCAGCGCTATTATTATCTACCGCGAGCTATATCAACAGCTTGGCATTCGCGGGCGCACCATTGCCGCGCTACTCCTGATTATTGGCGCGGGTATTGGCGTAAATTGGCAAAAACCATATGTGGATGGCAGCTTCGAAGCCAACAAGCTGCAATTCACCTACGTACAGAACTTAGCAGAATTGCAACAGCACGTAAGCCAAGCTTCGGCGGAAGGCCAGTGGGTAATGCTCGATTTATATGCCGATTGGTGTACCGCATGCTTAGAGCTGGAACGTTACACATTTAGCGATGCCGATGTGCAAGCTAGCCTCGCCAACTTTGCGGTGCTACAAGCCGATGTAACGCAAGTAAATGCTACCAACACCGAACTCCTCAGCGAATATCAAGTGCTGGGCTTACCCACCATCCTGTTCTTTAATCCAAATGGCGAAGAAATGAGTGCTTGGCGGGTTACTGGGTTCATGAATGCAGAGCAGTTTAAACAGCGTTTAGAGCAACTCCAACAACAGCAATAAGTGTAAGTAGTTGCGGCGAATTTCGCTGATAAGACCAGTATTTTGCTGCGAAAATAGAAATTAACCTTATAATGACCCGAACTAAGCTAAAAGTTTCGGGTCATTTTGTATATGATGGCGTTTCTTTCAATTTCGCAGCAGATAGCAGCACAATGACCAAAAAAAGCGCAAATACTACCCAAATAGCAAATGCAACCGTGTTAGTAATAAACGGCCCCAATTTAAATTTGCTCGGCACACGTGAACCCGAGCTCTATGGTGCCACTACGCTTGCAGATATTGAATCGAACTTAAAGCAGTTAGGCAAAGCTCTTGGTTGCCAGGTGCGCTGTGAACAAAGTAATGCTGAGCATGAACTGATCAACATTTTGCATCAGGCGCGCAATGAGGTTGATTTCATCATTATTAATCCGGCGGCGTTTACCCACACCAGTGTGGCATTACGTGATGCCCTACTCGGGGTTGCCATTCCTTTTATTGAAGTACATTTATCAAATGTGCATGCGCGCGAGCCGTTTCGCCGCCACTCTTATTTTTCTGATTGCGCCCAAGGCGTAATTTGCGGCCTTGGCGCCAAAGGTTATGAATTCGCACTAACTGCAGCAACAACGTGGTTAGGCAACAACAAATAAACCATTACAACTCTCTATAAAGGTTACGTATACAATGGATATTCGCAAAATTAAGAAGTTAATCGAGCTGTTAGAAGAATCAGGTATTGCGGAACTGGAAATCACCGAAGGTGAAGAATCAGTTCGCATTAGCCGCCATTCTACTGCTCCACAGCCGCAAATGATGCATTATGCTTCAGCGCCACAAGCATACGGCGCTCCAGCACAAGCGGCACCTTCTGCAGCTCCAGCAGCGGATAGCGCGCCAGCTAAAGAAGAGATTTCTGGCAACATCGTGCGCTCACCAATGGTTGGTACATTCTATGAATCTCCAGCTCCAGGTTCAAAAGCATTCGTTGCGGTTGGCCAACGCGTAAATGTTGGCGATACCTTATGTATCGTTGAAGCAATGAAAATGATGAACCACATTGAAGCCGAAGTATCTGGTGTTGTGAAACAAATTTTGGTGGATAACGAAGCTCCGGTTGAGTTCGATCAGCCGCTATTCGTAATCGAATAAACCACCTAAAAAGGCAATCGTTATGCTGGATAAAGTTGTAATTGCAAACCGTGGTGAAATCGCCCTACGCATTTTGCGTGCCTGTAAAGAATTAGGCATCAAAACCGTAGCGGTTCACTCTACGGTAGATAAAAATTTAAAACACGTGTTGCTTGCAGATGAATCCATTTGTATTGGCCCTGCTTCTGCAACAGAAAGTTACTTGAACATCCCGCGCATTATCAGCGCTGCGGAAGTTACTGATGCTGCAGCCATTCACCCTGGCTACGGTTTTTTAGCCGAGAACGCAGATTTCGCTGAACAAGTAGAGAACTCAGGCTTCATCTTTGTTGGCCCAACTCCTGATGTAATTCGCATCATGGGTGATAAAGTGGCTGCTATTGAAGCTATGAAACAAGCCGGCGTTCCTTGTGTACCGGGTTCAGGCGGACCACTGGATGATGATGATGAGAAGAACAAAAAGGTAGCCAAGCGTATTGGCTATCCAGTAATCATCAAAGCATCTGGCGGTGGCGGCGGCCGTGGTATGCGGGTTGTTCGCGAAGAAAAAGATCTATTGAAATCAATTCAAGCAACCCAAACTGAAGCACGCGCTGCATTTGGTAACCCAGTGGTTTACATGGAGAAATTCCTTGAAAATCCACGCCACATCGAAATTCAGGTGTTGGCAGATGGGCAAGGTAATGCAATTCACCTTGGTGAGCGTGATTGTTCTATGCAACGGCGCCATCAGAAAGTAGTTGAAGAAGCGCCAGCACCAGGTATTACCCCAGAAATGCGTAAAAGCATTGGTGAGCGTTGTGCCCGGGCCTGTATTGAAATCGGCTATCGCGGCGCCGGAACATTTGAGTTCTTATATGAAAACGGCGAGTTCTATTTCATTGAAATGAATACCCGTATTCAAGTAGAGCATCCGGTAAGCGAAATGGTTACCGGTATCGATTTAGTGAAAGAGCAGTTGCGGATTGCAGCAGGTAGGCCACTCTCGATTAGCCAAGAAGATGTAGTAGTGCGTGGGCATGCTATTGAGTGCCGTATCAACGCCGAAGATCCAAAAAGCTTCTTGCCGTCACCGGGTTTAATTACCCGTTTCCACCCACCGGGCGGAATGGGCGTACGTTGGGATTCGCATATCTATACCGAATACCGCGTACCGCCAAACTATGATTCGATGATTGGTAAGTTGATCACCTATGGTGAAAATCGTGATGTAGCTATTGCGCGCATGCGCAATGCCTTAAGTGAGCTTATTGTGGAAGGCATTAAAACCAATACGCCACTACAAAAAGACATTATGGCCGATGAAAACTTCCAAAACGGCGGCACGAATATTCATTACCTAGAGAAAAAGCTAGGCATGAGTTAAGCCTGCTGTGATAAACTTTCAGGTATAATAAAAAGCTCAGGTAACCCCTGAGCTTTTTTGTTTTCTGTAATGCGGTGCAAACCGATTGCTTGTGTATATCGCTTAGTAAAGAGAATGTTATGCCTTGGATTCAAATAACCCTTACCACGAAGCAAGATTACGGCCGCCAGCTTGGTGATATTCTGATGGCGAATAAAGCCCAAGCAGTAACCTACCGCGATGCTAAAGATGCCCCCATTTTTGAGCCCGCACCAGGTGAGGTGCCGCTGTGGGAGCTTACTCAAGTTACCGGGTTATATCCGGCTGAAACCGATATGGCACCGATTATTAAGAATTTACAAAAGGTAAGTTTCTTAACCAAGCCCTTGCGCTACAAAACCGATCAGCTAGAAGATAAAGATTGGGAGCGCGAATGGATGGATAACTTTAAGCCCATCGATTTTGGTAACAATTTGTGGGTAGTGCCTTCATGGCATCAGCCTCCCGTTGCCGATGCGGCGAATATTTTACTCGACCCTGGCATGGCCTTTGGTACCGGAACTCACCCTACTACAGCGCTCTGCTTAGAGTGGCTAGCCGAGCAAGATTTAGCCGGAAAGAGCACCGTTGATTTCGGCTGTGGCTCAGGCATTTTAGGCATTGCTGCGTTGAAGCTTGGCGCCGCCAGTTGTGTTGGCACCGATATTGATCAGCAAGCACTGAAAGCCACGCTAGAAAATGCCGAGTTGAATGCTGTTGCTGAACAATTCTCAGTATATTTGCCCGAAAACGCTCCAAATGTAGTAGTGGATGTAGTGGTAGCGAACATCCTTGCTGGGCCATTGCAAGAACTCGCCCCAGTAATCCTTAGCTACTTAAAGGTGGGGGGGAGTATTGCCATGTCGGGAATTCTATTGCGCCAAGCCGAGGATGTTATGGCCGCATATCGGCCAATAATTGAGTTCGCCCCAGTGCGCGAAAGCGGTGATTGGTGTTTCTTACACGGCACGCGAGTAGCCTAAGTAGGCCAATTTCATGTATCTGTAAGCTGGCAGCTAAATGAAGTGAATTACTGGCGCTAGCCGAAATCGCCAACAAAAGCCTAGGATTCACTACATTTGTTTAACAAATAAACACAATCAGCATTTCGGCGGCGGTAAAGTCAAGAGCAAAAAATGCAATTTTATGTACTTTTGATTACTTTATCGCCTTTCCTTTCTAGCTGAAATTCCCTAAAATTCTCTCCCCTTTCGCTGAACAGAAAATAACCGATGCGGATTGGCTCCTATCAACTTTCGAATAATGTGTTACTTGCTCCAATGGCGGGTGTTACGGATTTGCCATTTCGCCGCCTGTGCGTGGAGTTAGGTGCCGGTATGGCCGTTTCGGAGATGCTTTCGAGTAATCCGAGAGTGTGGAATACCGAAAAATCGAAGGCGAGAATGGTGCATGGCGATGAACCGGGCATTCGCTCAGTGCAAATTGCCGGTTCCGATCCAGAATTAATGGCTTTGGCCGCTCAGCACAATGTTGCTGAAGGTGCTCAAATCATTGATATCAACATGGGTTGCCCAGCGAAAAAGGTAAATAAAAAGCTAGCTGGCTCGGCGCTGTTACAAGATCCTGAGTTAGTAACGCGAATTCTGCACAGTGTAGTTGCGGCCGTAAATGTGCCGGTTACATTGAAAATAAGAACGGGCTGGGCCCCGGACCATCGTAATGGTGTAACCATTGCGAAAATTGCAGAACAAGCGGGCATTCAAGCGTTAGCCGTGCATGGGCGAACACGCGCTTGTATGTATAAAGGCAATGCGGAATACGACACCATTGCAGCAATTAAGAATGCTATAAGCATTCCAGTAATTGCCAATGGTGATATTACTTCTCCCCAGAAAGCACGGGAAGTACTCGAATACACCGCTGCCGACGCAGTGATGGTAGGGCGCGGCGCTCAAGGAAATCCTTGGATATTCCGCGAGATCGTGCACTACCTCAAAACCGGGAAGCAGCTCGCGCCGCCTACTGGCACTGAAATAGCCCAAGTAATGAATCGGCATTTGCGCCAGTTACATGAATTACACGGCGAGCATCGCGGTATGCGAATCGCTCGTAAGCACATTAGCTGGTATATGCAAGGGAATTTGCAGCAAGCTCCAGGCTCAGAAGAGTTCCGCCGCAGTTTTAATGCGCTGGAATCGGCTGAAGCACAACTTGCTGCACTTGAAGAGTATTTTGTTAACTTTAACGAGAGATAAGAGCGCTATTATGTTTGACCAAAACGGAAATCGTGATGCAGTAACCACGCCTTTGACTACCATTGGCCAAAATTCTAACCCGAAGCCATTACGGAATTCGGTAAAGCAGGCGCTAAATAACTTCCTCAAGCAACTTGATGGCCAAGATCCAGATGATCTTTATGAATTAGTATTAGCAGAAGTTGAAGCACCTTTGCTTGAAGAAGTAATGACCTATACCCGCGGTAACCAAACTCGCGCAGCTACCATGCTAGGCATTAACCGTGGCACCTTACGGAAAAAATTAAAAAAATACGGCATGAACTAAGATTGCCAATACACTAATCACTAGTGTGATTACTGTGAATGCGCAAGCAATGGCTTGTGTTGCGAAAGCCAACTCTTAGAGTTGGCTTTTTTGTTATTGCGCAAACATACGTATACGCTTTGCCATCTCCCACCCGCTCGGTTAAAGTGCAGCTCTAGTATTGAATTCACAAATAGGATGGTTATGAAAACTGTAGTTGCCTTTTTAATTGGCGCCCTACTCGCTGGCGGGCTGGTATGGCAGTTGCTGCCGAACAATTCCGGTGCGCCAGCACAATCCGCAGGCGCAGACATTAACCCTGAGCAGTTGGTTGAGCGTGTGCGGCAACAAAATCCGCAATTTACCAATAGCTCTATCCGTTTTATGCGCGATTTAAGTGCCTTTGGCTTTCCCGGTTTGTATGAAATATCCCTTGCTGGCCAAGGCATGGTAGTTACGGCTGAGGGCGATTATGCCGTAGTGGGTGATTTATTCGCCCTCGCAACCATTACCAACCTATCAGGCGAATACCGCAACCAACAAATTGCCGATTTAGCCACGCAGGAAATGGGTTCGATTAGCCCTGACATTTTGGTTAGCTTTCCCGCTGACGAGAACGTTCCTGAGCTCGGCACACTCTGGGTGTTTACCGATCCAACCTGCCCTTACTGCCGGCGCTTGCACGAGCAACAAGAAGAATTGGCTGCTGCAGGCGTAACTTTAGAATATATCCCGTATCCGCGCAGTGGCCTGGGTGGTGAGCGTGATTATCAACAACTACTGCAAATTATGTGCGCCGAAAACTCGGCACAAGCGATGCACGATTTCAAAACTGGCGGCAACACCGAGCAGTACGCGCTAAGTGGTGATACCACCGCGTGCAGTGCAGCGGTAGCTGACGGCTACGCAATAGGCCAACGTATTGGTATTTCTGGCACTCCATTTATTATTAAATCTACCGGTGGTGTTATTCCTGGGTTTAATAGTGCCGCAGCGATTATTCAACAGATGCGCAGCGCAAATTAACAGCCAATAAGCACATTACCCTTAGCAAAATAAATACCACTAGTAACAAAAAACCCCGCGGCCAGAGATTCGCATCTGGCCGCTTTTCCCGTATAATACGCAACCGCGCCCTGATTATCTTTTCCGCACTTGTAAAAACGCGTGCCGCAAAGGTAATTTCCCTCTCAAGCTAGCAAAAAACGAGAACTGACCATGAGCCAGATCCGCCCTATTCATCGTGCGTTGTTAAGTGTTTCCGATAAAACCGGTATTGTTGATTTCGCCAGTGCGTTGCACCAGCGTGGTGTTGAGATTCTCTCCACCGGCGGTACCGCCAAGCTTCTTGAAGAAGCGGGGATTCCAGTAATTGAAGTAGCCAACTACACCGGCCAGAAAGAAATCATGGATGGCCGCGTAAAAACCTTACACCCTAAAATTCATGGCGGCATTCTTGCTCGCCGTGATCAAGATCAGGCTGTAATGGCCGAACAAGATATTGGCGGCATCGATTTAGTAGCGGTTAACTTATACCCATTTGCAGAAACGGTGAAAAAACCAGGCTGTAGCTTTGCCGATGCAGTTGAGAACATCGATATCGGTGGCCCAACCATGGTGAGAGCCGCGGCGAAAAACCATAATGATGTAACCATTATCGTAAACGCCCATGATTATGATCGCGTACTAGGTGAATTAGCCGAGTTTGATGGTGTTACTAATACTACCCGTTTCGATTTAGCGGTAGCCGCGTTCGAGCATACAGCTGCCTACGATGGCATGATTGCTAACTATTTTGGCCAACGCCTACTTAGCCATGATCAGCCCGAGCGTTTCCCGCGCACTTTAAATTTCCAACTCGAGAAAAAGCAAAACTTACGCTATGGCGAGAATAGCCATCAAAGTGCTGCGTTTTATGTAGATCCAAGCCATCATGAAGCCTCTGTTGCATCATCTACGCAACTGCAAGGCAAAGAGCTTTCGTTTAATAACATTGCGGATACCGATGCTGCACTCGAGTGTGTGAAATCCTTCACCTCACCGGCTTGTGTAATTGTGAAACACGCCAACCCATGTGGCGTTGCTGTTGGCAGCTCCATTTTGGAAGCTTATGAGCGCGCTTATAAAACCGACCCTACCTCTGCTTTTGGCGGTATTATTGCCTTTAACGAACCACTTGATGAAGCCACAGCACATGCCATTATTACGCGCCAATTTGTAGAAGTAATTATTGCTCCAGGCGCCAGTAAGAAAGCACAAACCATTGTAGCTGCGAAAAAGAACGTCCGTTTACTGGTAACGGAAGCTTTTGCTGAGCGTACCGCACAACTTGATTTTAAGCGGGTGCAAGGCGGCTTATTAGTGCAAGATATTGACCACGCAGTAGTGCCTGAAAGTGAATTGAAAGTAGTAACCGATAACAAACCTGATAGCGCTCAATTAAATGATTTGTTGTTCGCTTGGAAGGTAGTACGCTACGTGAAATCAAACGCTATTGTGTATGCCAAAGATGGCATGACCATTGGTGTGGGTGCTGGCCAAATGAGCCGCGTATACAGTGGCAAAGTTGCTGCATTAAAGGCGCACGATGAGGGATTAGAAGTGGCAGGGTCAGTGATGGCCTCTGATGCATTTTTCCCATTCCGTGACGCCATTGATGCCGCTGCCGAGGCTGGTATTAAGGCCATTATTCAGCCGGGTGGTTCCATTCGCGATGAAGAAATTATTGCCGCTGCGAACGAACATGGTATTGCCATGGTATTCACAGGCATGCGCCACTTCCGCCATTAAAGAGCACAAGAGCAGTACTATGAATGCGTAATTAAATATGAATGTGAGGGGCATAAACATTGCCCCTCTGCATTTGGGCTACTAGGATAAGCAAACACTTACAGAGGATCTTCTTATGAAACGTTCCATTCTTTGCAGCAGTACCCTATTACTTAGTTTCGCATTGGTTGCTTGCCAACCCGCTATGCAACAAGAGGCAACAGTAACCGAAGCCGAAGCACCAGCAGCCGAGCATAGTTTAACGAGCATCTTAGATAACCCTGCACGAACCCCTGCGAATAAGCAACGTGATCAATTTCGTAATCCAGCAGAAACACTCGCGTTCTTCGGCGTAGAGCCCAACATGACCGTGGTAGAAATTTGGCCGGGCGGTGGTTGGTATAGCGAGATCTTGGCGCCTTACCTGCATGCTGAAGGTCAGTTTTATGCGGCACACTTTCCTGCATCGGAAACCCGTGAAGGATACGTAAACTCGCGCAACCGCTATATGGATCGCATCGCTTCTGATGCCCTTTTTGCGAATGTAATTCTTACCGAGTTTGCACCCACAGAGCAAAGCGCCATTGCGCCGGCTGGAACAGCAGATGTAGTGCTCACTTTCCGCAATGTGCATAACTGGTATATGGGCGATAGCGACGATGGATTAGCTGGCGCATTTGCTACCTTCTATACGGCCCTGAAGCCAGGTGGTGTACTTGGCGTAGTGGATCATCGTTTACCTGAAGATCGCGCTGATGAAGATATGCAAACATCCGGCTATATCAAACAAAGCCTAGTAGTGCACTACGCTGAACAGGCAGGTTTCGTTTTAGCAGATAGCAGCGAAGTGAACGCTAACCCACTAGATACAGCTGATCATCCTCGTGGTGTATGGACATTACCGCCGAGCTTGCGCTTAGGTGATGAAAATCGCGAGCACTATGAGAGCATTGGTGAAAGTGATCGCTTCACCTTAAAGTTTATTAAACCCGCAACGAGTGAATGAGTGAAACCATGAAAGTTTTGATTATTGGCGGCGGCGGCCGCGAGCATGCCTTGGCATGGAAGGCGGCCCAATCTACCCGTGTAGAACATGTATTTGTAGCCCCTGGCAACGCAGGAACTGCGGCCGAAAAAATGGTAACCAATATTGCCATTGATGTTGAGGATATCGATGCCTTGCTTGCGTTCGCGCAACAAGAAAAAATTGACCTCACTATCGTAGGGCCGGAGGCGCCGCTAGTGAAAGGTGTTGTAAATACCTTTCAAGCTCATGGGTTAGCGATTTTTGGCCCAACCAGTGGTGCTGCGCAGTTGGAAGGCTCAAAAGCATTCTGCAAAGATTTTTTGGCACGCCACAATATTCCTACGGCAGCCTATGAGAACTTTACGGAAATCGAGCCAGCAAAAGCCTATGTTCGCGCCAATTCACTGCCCATTGTAATTAAAGCCGATGGTTTAGCTGCCGGAAAAGGCGTAATTATTGCTGAAAGCCTCGAACAAGCAGATGCCGCGATTGAAGATATGCTCGCCGGTAATAAGTTTGGCGAGGCTGGTAGCCGCGTGGTGGTTGAGGAGTTCTTGGTTGGTGAAGAAGCAAGCTTTATTGCCATGGTAGATGGCGATACGATTTTGCCATTTGCATCCAGCCAAGATCATAAAGCCCGTGATAATAACGATAAAGGCCCGAATACCGGTGGTATGGGCGCTTATTCACCAGCTCCTGTGGTTACCCAAGCGGTAAATGATTGGGTAATGGCCAATGTTATGCAGCCAACCGTAGATGGCATGCGAGCCGAAGGTAACACCTACGTAGGCTTTTTATATGCGGGCCTGATGATCGCCCCAGACGGCAGCGCCAAGGTATTAGAATACAATTGCCGCTTTGGTGACCCGGAAACTCAGCCGATTATGTTGCGGTTGCATTCTGATCTAGTGGAACTGTGCTTAGATGCGCTTGCGGGCCGTTTAGGCGCTACACCAATAAAGTTTGATAGCAGAGCCGCAGTTGGTGTGGTTATGGCTGCAGGTGGCTATCCTGATAGCTATAACAAGGGCGATGAGATCACCGGCATACTGCCAGCTACGGAAGATAGTAAAACCTTCCATGCTGGCACTCAGTTGGCAGACGGTAAGGTGGTTACTGCTGGTGGTAGAGTACTATGCTGTACCGCATTAGGTAACAGCGTTACCGAAGCGCAACAACGCGCCTACGAGCTTGTACATGCCATTCATTGGAACAATGCATACTTCCGCACCGATATCGCCCATCGCGCCATTACGCGCGAGCAGAGCAAATAATCGCTAGCGGTTAGCAAAATCAGCGTAGTAACAAAAATGGCTCCCGAGGGAGCCATTTTTTAATCTTCTACCACCAAATCATCTTCAGTGGTGCTGCTACTACCAAACTCACCATCATCTACCACTTTGGAACGGCCATACATACTGCCTACCTTGGGCCGATTAATGCGTGCTTGATATTTAGCCCACGCTTTTTCTACAGCGGTTTCAGCTTCTTTTTCGCCACGCGCAACCGCCAGTAGTGCTTTATCTTCTGCGGTTGTTGGTGAGAAGTCACCAGCCAACATCGCATTAATTAAGCAGCCATAATGCAACAATGCATCGCTCTCGCGTATTGAGAAATCCCCAGAGCGTGCAAAACCATAAGGGTAATTCCGAAAATCGTTAAACGGTTTCCGAAGCAAAGTTTCACGGGTTGTAGTCGCCATATCATTTCCACCATTCAGACAACTTTGTTACAGAAGGCAGCGTGCTGCCGCATTTAGTTGACGATATAGAGGTGAAAATTGGCTTTGTCAATCTTTTTCGATCGATTTCAGCAATTATCTTTGCTTTAGGCACTAGATTCATTACTGGCATAATCACCAGCGTAGAAAAGCAAAAAGCAGCCATAAAGGCTGCTTTTCTATATTTGGAGCGGGAAACGAGATTCGAACTCGCGACCCCAACCTTGGCAAGGTTGTGCTCTACCACTGAGCTATTCCCGCTTGGTGTTTGTTACTGTACTGCTTGCTGTATCGCTACTGCGGAGCGCATTTTACTGAATCTAGGGGGTAATGCAACCCCCTTTATTTAAGATTTTGCCTGTTCGATGAAAAAATGTTCACGGTAATAGCGTAATTCTTCAATTGATTCGATAATATCAGCCAAAGCTTCGTGCTTATTATGCTTTTGGAAACCGGGCAAAATTTCTGGCTGCCAGCGTTTCGCAAGCTCTTTCACCGTGCTTACATCGAGATTTCGATAATGGAAAAATGCCTCTAAATTCGGCATATAACGGGCGAGAAAACGACGGTCTTGGCAAATGCTGTTACCACACATAGGTGATGCACCAGCAGCAACGTGTTGCGCCAAAAACTCTATCGTAGCCGCTTCTGCTTCGGCTTCACGATACGAGCTTTCTTTAACACGTTTGGTGAGCCCGGATTCACCATGGGTTTTGGTATTCCACGCATCCATACCTTGCATGCGTTCATCGCTTTGATGAACGGCAATTACCGGGCCTTCAGCAAGAATATTTAACTCGTCATCGGTAACAATGGTAGCAATCTCAATAATGACATCTTCTTCAGGGCTTAAGCCTGTCATTTCTAAATCAATCCAAATTAAACGCCCAGCATTCTCACTCATTGTTTATCTCCTTGTTCTATTGCTCATAATGCTACCACGCAGGCAGCGGAAATGGTTAACTTCCTATAACTGTATTGGCTAGTATTTGCTATCATGCAGCTATCAACGCAACCAACAGCGGAACTTAGATTGGCAAAACGAGCGAAATTAACCAAAGGGCAACTGCGCCGAGTAAAAGTAAACCAAGAAAAGCGCTTAGCAAAACGGCAGATTCAGCAAGATACTGAGTGGTTAGATGATCAACTTGGCAACTTGGAAACTGGCCGCGTAGTAAGCCGATTTGGCCAGCATGCCGATATCATTGATACCGAAGAGAATATTTTTCGCTGTAATATTCGCCGCACCGTGGCTGGGTTAGTTACCGGTGATTTTGTAGCGTGGCGGCGTGCGCCAGTAAACGAAAAAGGTTTAGATGGCATCGTAGAAGCGGTTGAAGATCGCGCTTCGGTACTATGCCGGCCAGATCAGTATGATGGCATTAAGCCAATTGCTGCCAACGTAGAGCAAATATTTATTGTATCGAGCCCACAACCCGCGTTTTCCGACCAAATTATTGATCGCTATTTGGTGGCCTGCGAAGATGCAGGCATTGAGCCCATTATCGTTATGAATAAAACCGATCTCATTGGCGCCGATGAAGCTGAATTTATTGCCCAGCGTTTATCAGTTTATGAAGCTATGGGCTATCCAGTGTTTCACGCTAGCGCTACCACGAATGAAGGTATTGAAGCCCTGCGCAACGCCTTTCAAGGCAAAGTATCGGTATTGGTAGGTCAATCTGGCGTGGGCAAATCGTCATTAGTACAAGCTGCACTGCCAGAAGTAAGCCTAGCGATTGGCGCTCTTTCGAATAACTCAGGGCTTGGTCAGCACACCACTACCGTGGCACGCTGGTATCCACTGCTAAATGGCGGTGCACTGATCGATTCCCCAGGTATTCGTGAGTTTGGTTTATGGCATATCGATGCCGATCGCGTTACCTACTGTTTCAAAGATTTCCGCCCTTTTCTCGGCGGCTGTAAATTTCGCGATTGTAAGCACTTAACCGACCCTGGCTGTGCGTTGCAAGCCGCCGTAGCGGAAGGGAAACTAGACGCGGGCCGCCTCGACAATTATCATCGCATTATTCAATCGCTAGACCAGAATTAAGGAGCCACTGTGGCTAACTTTGATCGCCTAAAAATCGCTTTACAGTACATTGCCCCAAAGCACCTCATGTCGCGCGCCATGGGCAAGTTTGCCAGTGCCGAAGCCGGTTGGTTCACCCGTACATTTACCCAATGGTTTGTGAATCGCTACAACGTAGATATGAGTGAGGCAATAGAACCCGATTTTCGCCAATACCCAACCTTTAATGCATTTTTTACCCGCGCACTGAAAGCCGATGCACGGCCACTACTAGCAAATGAAGGCCAGCTAGCCCATCCAGTTGATGGCACGGTTAGCCAGCTTGGGCCCATTCACGGTGATAGCATAGTGCAAGCGAAGAACCATGATTACAGCATGCAAGCCCTACTTGGGGGCGATGAAGCCTTGGCACAAGAATTTCATAACGGTACCTTTGCAACGATCTACTTAGCACCTCGCGATTATCATCGGATTCATATGCCGTTATCAGGCACCCTACGGCAAATGATTTATGTGCCTGGCGATTTGTTTTCAGTGAATCCTTTTACTGCAGATAATGTACCTAATCTATTTGCCCGTAATGAGCGCGTAGTGGCGGTATTTGATAGTGCCAATGGCCCATTTGCAATGGTGCTCGTAGGCGCTACCATTGTGGCCAGTATCGAAACCGTTTGGGCAGGTACTGTTACGCCGCCTACCGGCCCATCCGTTCATACTTGGGAATATCCAAGCGAGGGCCTGAATAAAATTGAGCTCGATATTGGTGCCGAAATGGGCCGCTTCAAGCTGGGTTCAACTGTAGTGCTAGTATTCCCAGAGAACATGGTTGAGTTTACCGAAAGCCTTGCGCCTGGGGTAGTTACGCGCATGGGTACTGTGTTCGGTGAGATAAAAGGCCAGCAACCAAGCACTACAAATAACAGCACCAAGGTTGCAGAGTAAAGCGAAGGATATAGCATGCTCATTATCGCTCATCGGGGTGCGAGCTTAGAAGCCCCTGAGAATACCATTGCAGCGTTCAAGCGGGCGCTTGATACCCATGCTGATGGCATTGAAATTGATATCATGCAGGTTGAAGATGAAATTTTTGTGTTTCACGATCGCTATCTGCGTCGGTTAGCGGCGCAACCCGGCCGCTTTATCGACCTCACGAAAGCGCAGGTAGCTGCGCTTAAGGTTTTTAACCAGCAGCCTATCCCAACGCTGCAGGAGGTTCTCGCGCTAGTGCGTGGCCGCTGCATGCTAAATATTGAAATAAAAAGCCCAGTAAACCTCGAATTATTACTAAACCATATTCAGCATGCTATTGATGTGCATTCCTTTCAGTTCGAAAATATCATTGTTTCGTCGTTCAACCATCAATGGCTGAACACGCTAAAAATACATAATTCTCAACTTATGATTGGTGCGTTAACAGCAGGCTCACCGTTGCGGTTAGCTGCTTTCGCAGAAGAGCTAGATGCTTGGTCGGTACATATAGATGTGGGCTTTGTTAGCCAAGAATTTATCGATGACGCGCATAACCGAGGATTGAAAGTATTTGTTTACACGGTAGATGAACCAGAAGATATTCGCTTAATGCAAGAGTACGGTGTGGATGGCATTTTCACCAACCACCCACAAAATAGCCGTAATATTATAGAGGGATTGAGCAACCAATCCCCCTACAACATCTAACTCAAGCGCCTTTCGGTTCTAGCTCTTGGGTTTCCTCTATAGCTTCCGCTACTTCTTCTACTTCACCGCGGCGATCTGGATATTCCTCTTCTAGCTTCTCAAGCTCCCGTGCCAACTGTTTCGGCGAACCAGTATTCTTCGCTAAGCCCATGTATAAGGCTGGCACTAAGAAGATGGTCATAAATGCCGAGAAGGCAACACCTGAGAAAATTACGATACCAATTACAAACCGGTTTTCTGCGCCTGGGCCAGAAGCTAATACCAGTGGTAAAGCACTCATTAGAGTTGTAAATGCGGTCATAATAATTGGCCGTAAACGCAAGCGTGAAGCACGTGCAAGTGCATCTTCAAAGCGCATACCCGCATCACGCAACTGGTTGGCAAACTCAACAATTAAGATACCGTTTTTCGCCGCTAGACCAATCAACATCACGATACCTATTTGGCTGTAGATATTGATGGTTTGCCCGGTAAGGTAAAGCCCCGCCATTGCCCCAAATACAGCGAGCGGCACCGTTAAAATAATCACAAACGGATGCACGAAGCTTTCAAATTGAGCCGCAAGTACTAAGAACGTAATTGCTAAGGCTAACGCGAAGATAAAGATGATAGTGTTACCACCCTCCTGATACAGCAATGATTGGCCTTTGTAATCAATCATCACATCATCGGGTAAGTGCTCAGCAACAATATTCTCTAAATAACTTAGCGCCTCACCTAACGAGTAACCATCAGCTAAATCACTGGTAATGGTAACAGCGCGCATCCGGTTATAGCGATTCAACTGCCGAGCAGTTGCGCCTTCAGTAACCGTTACCAAGTTCGACATCGGCACTAGTTCGCCAGTACGTTGCGAGCGAACATAGATGTTATCAATAGCTTGCGGTGTGCGATAATCATCGCGCTCGCCTTCTAAAATCACGTTATATTCTTCACCGCGATCTTGATAACGCGTAACTCGGCGTTGCCCCAACATACTTTCAAGCGTACGGCCAATATCACCAATTGAAACACCTAAATCGGCCGCGCGTTCTTGATTAATTCGTACCGATAGCTGCGGCACGGTTTCATCATAATCGCTATCTAACGATAGAAACCCAGGGTTTTCCGAAGCTTTCTCAATCACAATATCGCGATACCGAGCTAGATCTTCATACGTATTGCCTTGCAGCACGAACTCAATCGGTCGCGAACCGCCACCACCACCAATACCGCTGCGCATATTAGCAAAGGCAACTACGTCAGGGATCTCAGCTAACTTTTCCCGTACTTCCGCCATTAATTCGAATGAACTCCAATCGCGCTCACTAAATGGAATGGTGCCTACGATAGCAATACCAGCACTGGTACCCCAACCCGGGGTACGCACGATCAAGCGGTCAATTTTGCCTTCATCAAGGTACGGCAATAGCACCTGCTCTACTTTATCCATATTACGCAGATTTGATTCAATGCTGGCGCCTTCAGCGGCACGCACAGAAACAAAGAAGTTGCCCCGATCTTCCGGCGGTACGAATTCCTGACCAATCCGATCCATTAACAAATAAGCAGCAGCTGCAGAAAGAATAACTAACGCGAATGCCATACTTGGCATGGTAATCGTTTTCTTCACCACGTTTTCGTAGCGTACTTCTAATTTCTTAAAGTTGCGGTCTACAAACGCGCTGAACCCTGTCGATTTTTCTTTCTTCTTCAAAATTTTCGAGCACAGCATTGGCGATAGCGTAAGTGCAGTAATACTCGAGAAGGCCACCGCAGCCGCGAGGGCTATGGCGAACTCGGTAAACAGCTGACCAATGTTGCCCTCCAAAAAGATAAGCGGCACGAATACAGAAATCAGTACTAAGGTAGTGGCAACAACGGCAAAACCTACCTCGCGAGCGCCTCGATAAGCGGCAAGCAATGGCGGGTCGCCCGCTTCCACTCGCCGATAAATATTCTCCAGCACAACAATCGAATCATCCACCACGAGCCCGATAGCGAGTACCAGAGCCAATAGCGTAAGTAAGTTAATGGAGAAGCCCATTGCGTAGAGCACAATGTAGGATGCTAGCAATGCCACTGGAACTGTAATGGCAGGAATTAGTGTTACCCGCAAATTCCCCAAGAATAGGTAGATAACAATCACCACCATCGCCATCGCAATGAATAAGGTGTTGTATACTTCTTTTACAGAATCGCGAATGAATATCGATGAATCGTAGCTTGGCACTAAGATCATACTGGCCGGTAAGGTGGCGCGCATTCGCTCAACTTCCCGGTTCACGTTATCCACTACATCGAGGGTATTGGCATCTGATTGGCGGATCACTCCCAAACCAATCATATTGATACCATTGCCGCGGAATTCGGATCGATCATCCTCAGCTTCAAGTGATACACGCGCCACTTCACCTAAACGAACAAGGTAACCATCTGAGCCTGATACGATACTTAAGTTGGCGAAATCGGCGGGGGATAAGTAGCTGCGAGAAACTCGTACCGAAAACTCACGATCGCGGGATTCAATGCTACCGGCTGGTAGTTCTACGTTCTCTGCCCGGAGGCGGTTTTCAATGTCAGTAACAGTAATACCACGCGCAGCCATTGCGTTTCTATCAAGCCATAGCTTCATCGCATAACGACGTTCACCACCGATGTTAACGCGGGCTACACCATCTACCACCGAGAGCCGATCAACAATATACCGATTGGCAAAATCAGTGAGTTCCAGCGTGGTCATATTTTCACTACGCAGGTTATACCAAACTACCGTATCTTCATCGGCGTTAGCTTTGGTAACCTCCGGTGGTAATACTTGTTCGGGAAGGCTGCGAATAACTCGTTGCACCCGCTCACGAACATCATTGGCGGCAGAATCAATATCGCGATTCCCTTCAAACTCAATGGTAATCCGCGAGTTGCCTTCACGGCTGCGTGACGTGATGGTTTTAATACCATCAATACCGCTAATCCGTTCTTCAATCACTTGGGTGATTTGGGTTTCAATAATCTCGGCGTTGGCACCAGGATAGTTGGTATTCACCGAAACTACCGGTGGTTCAATATTGGGGTATTCGCGCAATGGTAACGATGTAAATGCAACCACCCCAAAAATAATCAACAGCACGTTGATTACCGTGGCGAAAACCGGGCGCTTTACTGAGGCATCTGATAAAAACATGGGTTACCGCTCCGATTCTCTAATTAGCGCAAATTCACGTTAACGGGCAAACCATCGCGAACGCGAATGGTACCTTCAACAATGATTAAATCGCCTTCACTAATACCGCTGGTAATTTCTACCCAGCCCGGTAAACGGCGGCCCACGGTAACAACCGTACGCACGGCACGATCATCTTCCACGCGGTACACGAATTGTTCGTTACGTATCGGAATTACAGCAGCTTCAGGAATCATTAAGGTATGGTCTACGCTACGCTCCAATTGCACGCGTAGCAACATACCTGGGCGCAATTCGTGATTATCATTAGCAATCGCAGCTCGCACCATAATAGAGCGCGTTACCGGATTAACACGTGAGGCAACGCTAACAATTTCACCATCAAATTCGCGGCCTGGGTAAGCTGCTGAAATTGCCGCAACGCGCTGTCCTGCAGCTAAACTCGGCAGATACAGTTCTGGAACAGAGAAATCTACATAAATTGGGGAAATATCATCGAGTGTGGTAATCACATCGCCTGGGCGTACTAACTGGCCCGGGCTTACTTGGCGAATACCAAGGCGCCCAGCAAATGGCGCGTGAATCGTAAGTTCTTCTAAGCGCGAACGCGCCACTTCAAGCTCAGCGGCGGTTTGTTCAACTCGCACTTCTTGTTCATCGATCATGCTGCGCGATGCTGCGTTTTCGCGTGCCAAATCGCGCAGCCGTTCAAGTTGTCTACGAGTATCCGCTAAACGGAATTCAAGCTCCTGCACTCGCGCAACTTCTTCGCGGTCTTGTAGGGTAACTAGCAACTGTCCTTTTTCTACATCTTCGCCATCACGAAAATATATTTCTCGAACACTTTGCGAAACTCGCGCCATGATATCTACTGATTCACGCGCTTGTGAGGTACCCAAGCCTTCAATCACATCACGGAATTCCATAATGCGGGCGGTGTCGCCAACTACATTCGCTGTTTGCGGACCGCGCTGGCCACCCGTTTGCTCTTCTTCTGAAAAGTATAAGTAGCCAACAATTGCAGCAACAACTACAACAACACCAGTAAGTGGGGTGAAAAAAAATCGCTTAGCCATAATGCTCCCAGCATTTCGATATCAATACAACTATATACGTGCATTGTAACGCAAAGGCGCCATGCTCTCGGGCGCCTTCAACGCTTATATATCGGAATTGGTCGCAAAAACGATCACTTATGATATTTCGGGCTTAACTCTTTCACTGCGTTAATAAAGGCGCCCGCATGCTCTGGATTCACTTCTGGGTGAATACCATGGCCTAGGTTGAACACGTGCCCAGGGCCTTTGCCATAGCTCGATAAAATAATTTCAACTTCATCGCGAATGCGCTCTGGGCTTGCATATAGCACGCTTGGATCCATATTGCCTTGCAAGGCAACTTTATCACCTACTTTCGCGCGGGCAGTGGCTAAATCCGTGGTCCAATCGACACCCAGTGCATCACAACCGGTAGCTGCCATAATATCAAGCCATTGCCCGCCACCTTTAGTAAACAAGGTTACCGGCACTTTTCTGCCCTCGTTTTCACGAGTAAGGCCATCTACAATTTGTGCCATATAGCGTAATGAAAATTCTTCATAATCACGTGGTGATAACACACCACCCCACGTATCAAAAATCATTACCGATTGCGCACCATTGGCAATTTGCGCATTTAAGTAAGAGGTTACCGATTGCGCAAGCTTATCCAACAGCTGGTGCATCACCTCTGGCTCACGATACATCATCGCTTTTACGATAGAGAAATTCTTGGTGCTGCCACCTTCAACCATGTAAGTTGCCAATGTCCACGGGCTACCAGAGAAGCCAATAAGTGGCACATCGCCATTCAATGCTTTACGAATCGTACTTACCGCTTTCATTACATAGCCAAGCTCATCTTCAGGATCTGGTACTGGTAATTTAGCAACTGCTTGCGCATCACGAATTGGATTCTTAAAGCGTGGCCCCTCGCCTTGTTCGAAATACAAACCAAGCCCCATTGCATCAGGAATAGTAAGGATATCTGAAAATAGAATTGCAGCATCCAGTGGGAAGCGACGCAATGGTTGTAGGGTTACTTCACAGGCGAGTTCCGCATTTCTGCAGAGGCTCATAAAATCGCCAGCTTGCCCACGCACTTCGCGATACTCTGGCAAATAGCGGCCTGCTTGGCGCATCATCCAAATAGGTGTGCGATCTACCGGTTGGCGGAGTAAAGCGCGTAAATAGCGGTCATTTTTCAATTCTTGCGACATAGTTTCAGTTTTCCTCGATTTCAATGCGGTAATTCTATCAGGAGCTAGCGTTAACTTCAGCTTTTACCGTTGCGATTAAATGCGAAGCAATGGTACCCGATGGCGGGGTTTGCGGGAGTTGATCAAGCGCAAACCAACCGCCTTCAATTAATTCACTGGGATCAAGTGCCAATTCCCCACCTGCATAACGCGCGATAAAACCTGCCATCAGTGAATGCGGGAAAGGCCAAATTTGGCTTGTTACGTAACGAATATCTGTTACCTCTACATTCGCCTCTTCACGCACTTCACGGCGCAAACACTCTTCCAGTGATTCACCACTTTCCACAAAGCCCGCTAATACCGAGAACATCCCTTCGGGGTGCCTAAAGCCGCGCGCAAGTAGCACCTCACGCGTGTTCTCCACATCGCGATAAATGGCCACAATAATGCAAGGGGAAATGCGTGGATAACAGGTGAATTCGCATTCTGGGCAGATTACCGCAAGCTCATCGCGGCTTTGCACTGTGTGGCTGCCGCAGCGGCCACAGAACTGATGCGTACCTAAAAAATGCTGAATTTGGCAAGCTCTCCCACCCAAGGCGAACACATTTGGATCAACAAACCCTAAAGCGTTTCTTAGTGGCTGCCAATGATAACCCGGCAACGATAGCTCAGGGGTTGCTTGCATTAGCATAAACGCTGGGGCATCTCGATAAGTACCAATTTTTGCAGTGTATTCAATATCTGCACCGGGAACTTCATTACTTGTTAAAAAGGGGATTTCCGCATTGGCTGGCTCTTTGGCAAATAATATTTGATTACCCGACACTATAAACCACCATACCCGTTCGTTGGGTTCTGGCACGATATCTGGATGAATCATAAAGCCTCCATGATTAACTTTGGCCTGCAGTTTACCTGAATTAAAGCTACTGAAAAGCCCGTTACTTGAACTATATGCTGTAAATACTATTGATTTTGATTCTGCACTCGCAGTACAGTGGTAATGCCTCGGCAAGGGCTGAGGGCAATCAAGGAGTTCGCATGTTACGCCGGAACACAGAAGCAAAAGAACAATGGGCGGGGTTGCACCAAGCATTAGATCGCTGGCTTGATGAGCGCCAAGAGTTACTTGTGCGCTATTGTAAAATAGCAGGATTACCTCCGTACCAACAAAACTCTGAGCAACTCCCCGCTGCAACCGAAATTCGGGAGTTCTGCGAAATTCTCATCGATTACGTATCTGCAGGCCATTTTGAACTGTATGATCACATACTTGAGGAAGCCAGTGCCCACAACCAGTCTACCCTAACATTCGCGAATCAAGTTTATCCACTTATCGCGGATACTACCGAGATTGCATTAAGTTTTCATGATAGCTACGCCGAAGTATTGGATACCGATGAACTACCGACCTTCATTAGCGATATATCCGCACTGGGCGAAGCTTTACAAAATCGTTTAGAGCTGGAAGATAAGCTTATTGCGCTTCTTGCTGCACATGAAGTGTTAGGCGCGCCACAATAAGTAAAACGTACCTTAAAAAAACGGCTGCCAATTGGCAGCCGTTTTCGCTTCTACAGCATTATTTATTCTTCTGCTGCGCCTACCGTGCGAATCGAAATAGTATTCGCTTCAATATCGGCACGCTGGAACCATATCGGAGCCAACTGCGGCATATCTGAATACAACTCCGTTTGATCAATGTAATGTGGCGAACGAATATCTGAAGACTGCGAATAAGTAAGTAATCCGCGGCCAACCGGGCCATCTTCAGTAAACTCCATCACAAACATCCAGCTTGAGCCGCTAGTAATGTGATATCCCTCTTCCGAAAGCTGAGTGCCCGGCAACGAAGGATAACGATGGCGTGGTAACAATGTGCCATCTTCCGCACCTTGTGAACGAAATACATTGAAGCCACCTTCAATGTTATTTGCGCCACCCCATGGCAAGCGATTACCACTAGCAACACCATTAGGTAAGCTACGCTCAACAAACTGCACATCGCCTAGCGGTGCCATGATATCAAGCCCGGCTGAATCAATGGTTTGTACCGCTTGGGCTAACAATTGCACCGCTTGCTGATTACTGCCTAAACCTGAAGGGGTAGTGAGTGGTTGCTGCACTGTATAAGGAATAGCCCACGTAGGGTTGCGGCTGAACTTCTCCGCAAATTCACGGAATACCATTGCACCTACACTATCTTTATCCATGCGGCCATCCCACATTGCCAACGCAGCACAGGCTTGCACAATGCTTACCTCGGCTTCACCAACTAGCACTGGTGTAGCACCTTGCGAAGAACATGCAGAAAGAAGATCGGCTAACACCTCTTCACCCAGAAACGCACGATTACTAAGCAACGTTTCCTCAAGCTCAGTAAGTGAAACTGAAGCGATTTCCATGAGTTTCTTTTGGCCCATGCGTGAACGCAAGGTTTGCTGGTTATTCACCGGCCCGAACAACAACAGATCCGCATTCTCATTACTCATGATCGGTGCTTCTGGGTTGGTTAACCAGAAACTATCATTCGAGTTTTGCACGAAATCACTACGGCGCAATCTTGGCGCGCGCTGGTGCGGTACTTTACCAAGCGGCCGGAAGATATCGCTATTCCCTGGAACCAAGGTAAAGGGTGCTTGGCCACGAATAGCTAGCAACGCTAAGCTGGTGCGAATTGTTTGTAAGGCTTCAGGGCGCAAATCAGGCACAGATGAACCATCCGTGAAGAACACATCACCGTGTTTATCAGCCACCATCGCGTTATTGAAAATCAAACCCGTGTATTTACCAAACAATGATTCTACTTCATCAATATCAGAAGCAAGGTTCAAGCCTAACCAGTGGTCTAAAATATCCCAGTTTGGTAGGTTCGCATCATGCAATGCAAAAGCTGAAGTAGTGCCTACCAAATCGGCGCCCCATTCAAACGCTCCAGGAATGGTCATCATTGGCCCAAACGAGCTGTGATAGAAAGTTTTTTCTAACGTTATCGAGCTATCCGGCCCAGTAGCTACCTGAATTTGATAGGTTTCGGGCTGAATTTGGTGGGGTTCACCATCTACTAAGTAAGTAAGCCCAGACGCATCGCTGGTATCTAATTCCAACTGATACACAATGAAGCGCTCAGCGGTAGAGAAGGTGTGGGTCCAGGCGATGTTCTCGTTGTAACCAATATTCACAACACCCGGCATACCCGAGAGTGAGCCACCTACTACCTTCATTTCACCCGGAATTTCGATACCGAAACGCCAGAAACGCTGATTACCAACGTGCGGGAAGTGCGGGTTCGCCAACAACATACCGTTGCCACTGGCGGTAACATCACTCCCAAGCGCCCAACCATTTGAGCCTAGCTCCGAAGGGTTCACCTCCGGCATAGTTACAGATTGTGCGGTGAACGAACTATCCAGTGCGGCTGCACCAGCAACCGGAGTAGGTTGGAAGTTTTCGCCCGGCGGCACACCAATAAATAATGGCTGCAAGAAGTTGGCAGCACCTGGCAGCAAAGCAACACCAAGTGCATAGGTAAGCATATCCACATCAGTAATATCGCGTACCCACGGCATACCAGCACAAGGCGGAGCAATGTTTTCTACACCCGTTTCACTAAGGTAATGATTGTAACCTGCAGCGTAGCCCTGCAATAAAGCCTGGCTATGAGTACTCAAGTTACCAATGTTTTGTTCGGCTAAATCACGAATGCCAAGCGCTTTGTAAGTGAAATCATTAATTACGTTGCCACTATCGCCCGAGCCTAACACGGCATCAGGACCGAAATACGCAGATCGTTGCGAGTTAAAACGCACAATTTGATCTGCTAAAACACAAATATTATCTTCTGCAAATGCGAATGCGGTTCCAAAGGCGATGCCTTCAAGGCTATCTGAAGTAATATGCGGTACGCCAAAATCGGTTCGGCGAATTTCTGCTGATACTTCACCTGGGGCATACACCGTTACCTCTGGAAACTGATAATTAGACGTTGCCGGTGGATAGGGTGGTGGCGGCGTTCCGGTTGGCGGGTTCGTTTCCGTGAATACTGTTGGGCTCGTTGATGAAGAATCAAAACAGCCAGCTAATGCTACCGAGCACGCTAGCGCTAATGCGCCGAGCTGCAGTGGCCGCAGTGAAGTGGGTACGTGAGTTTTCATTATACATTCCTTATTATTGTCGCTCTCGTTGGCAGCCTGCCGATTAAAACAGACCCTTCGAGTATTAACGGCAACTAAGGAAAGGTCAAACCACTTAGTAATCTTCTTAAAAAGCAAAGGCTTCCAAATTGGAAGCCTTTTTGTACAAATTTATAACAAGCTCTACAACGGCAATACGCTAAAGCGCTGTAGCTTCGCGATAGCCGGCTAGAATCTTATTCTGATGGGTTAATATCCAACAATTCAACTTCAAAAATCAACGTTGAATACGGTTGAATTACGCCATTTGCTCGCTCCGTAGCGCCGTATGCTAAATTTGCTGGAATGACAAAACGGTATTTAGCGCCAACTTGCATCAACTGCAAACCTTCGGTCCAGCCAGCAATTACTCGGTTCAGTGGAAAGCTAATTGGTTCACCGCGCTCATAAGAGCTATCGAATACTTCACCGGTAACCAGTGAGCCTTCATAGTGAACCATTACGTTATCAGTAGCTTCAGGACGCTCACCTTCACCTTCGCGAATTACTTCGTACTGTAAACCACTATCGGTAACAACTACGCCGTCTCGTGCTGCATTCTGTTCTTGAAACGCTTCACCGATGCTTAAAGTATCAGCGCCAGGCGCTTCGCCAGGTGCAGGTTGCGTTAGGATGTCACGGATTATTTCCCATTGCTCATCAATTTCGTCATCATTCAAGCGGCTTTCACCACGAACAGAATCTGAGAACCCAGCTACCACGGCAGCGCCGCTCAAGCCTTTACCATAATCACCTAAGTAATCGTCTACGGTAAGTACCTGCACAGCCATATACGCACCTAAGGTATACAGCATTTCGCTCACTTCATCGTCTTCTGCAAGGGTAAACTCTTCGATTGGCGGCAAGCCAACCAACATATCTTCTTCAGTGATACCACGGGCAGTAAGCTCATACTCAAAGCGCTCTACTTCGGCACGCGGTTGCAAATGCAACAAATCTAAGAAGCCTACAATCATTGCTTCTTGCTTGTCCGCGTCATCAAGGTCTGGATACTGCTCTAAAACGTTGTCAATTAACTGACGAGCTTCCCGCAAAGAAGCGGCACCCACAGCGTATGAACGCAAATCTGTTTCATCATCTAGATTTACTTCTCCCGGTGCATGGCCACCACAGGCTACTAAAACTACGGCCATAAATGCCACCGACAAGAATTTAATCATTAACTTCATGAATTTCTCCGCTATCATGTAGGTTCAACGCTGAACGCGTTAGGATAATACCAAAACGGTGCTACCCCAATTTCAAGATCATTGTGTGCGTTAACATAACTGCAAATCACCACACAAACAGGCGCCTATCATATACGTAAATGACCATGCATGACTACGGGATAACGAAAGAATGACGGAATTTCCGGCTGAATCACAAAATGTACCGGTAGAATCAGAATCTACGGCAGATAAAAACACGCTAACTGCAGACGAAAGCTACGCGGCCCTCGAACAACGGGTTATTGATCTAGAAAGCCAATTGGCATTTCAAGAAGATACGATTACCGAATTAAACCGTTTAGTTGCGAAGCAAAGCGATGAGTTGCAGCGCATCCAAAAGCACATCATGATAATGGCTGAACGCGTGCAGCAGATTCCCGAAAGCTCAGGACCATCATCTGCGGACGAGCGGCCACCTCACTATTAAGGAAGTTTGATATATGTCAGCACACCACCCAGTTATAGCGGTTACCGGTTCATCTGGTTCGGGAACCACCACAACCAGCCAAGCAGTGCGGCATATTTTCCGTTCGCTGAAAGTAAATGCAGCCTTCGTTGAGGGTGATAGCTTTCATCGCTATACGCGCCCCGAAATGGACATGGCGATTCGCAAAGCACAAGAGCAAGGCAAGCATATTAGCTACTTTGGCCCAGAGGCCAACGATCTACAGGCGCTTGAAGCCCTTTTCAAAACCTACGGCGAAAGTGGCCAAGGCGAGTACCGCCATTATCTACATAGTTTTGATGATGCGGTGCCCTACAACCAAATGCCGGGCACCTTCACACCATGGGAACCATTACCGAAAGATACCGATTTACTGTTCTATGAAGGTTTACATGGTGCTGCAGTTGGTGAGAATTATGATGTCGCCAAACATGTAGATCTAATGATAGGTATGGTGCCGATCGCCAACCTTGAGTGGATTCAGAAAATTATCCGCGATACCTCAGAACGAGGGCATTCCCGCGAATCCGTTGCGCAAAGTATTGTGCGCAGTATGGACGATTACATTCACCATATCGTGCCGCAATTCTCGCGTACCCACATTAACTTTCAGCGGGTGCCTACGGTGGATACATCGAACCCATTTAGCGCCAAAGATATTCCATCTATGGATGAAAGCTTTGTAGTGATTCGCTTCCGCGGAATTTCCGATGCGAATTTCCCCTATTACTTGCAGATGATTGATGGCTCATTTATGTCGCGTATTAACACGCTAGTAGTGCCGGGCGGCAAGATGGGGTTAGCGATGGAGTTGATCCTCACACCGCTAATTGAACGGATACTAGCGAAACGTTTGGTTGCCAATAAGAAATAAGCTCGCAGTTAACCTGCGAGCACACTAAAGCTATGCGTAATATTTACGCTAGCGCCGAGCATAATTGAAACCGAACAATATTTATCGGCACTCAATTTCACTGCCCGCTCTACATGGTTTTCTTCAATATCATTACCATACACGGTGAAGTGTAGGTGAATATCAGTAAACACAGCTGGCACGGCATTCGCCCGTTTGCCTTCTATTGCAACTTCACAGCGCACGAATTGCTGCTTGGTTTTCTGCAGAATACTTACCACATCTACTGAAGAGCAACTTCCCGCAGCCATTAGTACCATTTCCATTGGGCTAGCGCCCACGGCTTTATCGCCATCGAACACCACGGCGTGGCCACTACCTGAAGTAGCCACAAATTTATTACCATCAAGCCATTGCACCTTGGCGCTCATTGGCGCCGGTGCTGCACTCGTTGCATTACTCATAGCCACTCCTTAAAAGCGTAAACCCGGATTTAATGTAGCCGGAAAATCTACCTTTTCAGCTTCTACGGAAGCTACTGGGTAAGCACAGTAATCGGCAGCATAATACGCACTTGGCCGATGGTTACCGCTTTCGCCAATACCGCCGAAAGGTGCTGCGCTACTGGCACCTGTAATAGGCTTGTTCCAGTTCACGATACCAGCACGAATATGGGTAAAGAAATGCTCCCAATCGGCACGTTCATCGGCCAGCAAGCCTGCAGAAAGCCCAAAGCGGGTATTGTTCGCTTCAGCGATAGCCTTATCAAAATCCGTGTAGCGATACACTTTCAATAGCGGACCGAAGTGCTCTTCATCTGGCATTTCTCGAATATGGGTTACATCTAAAATACCCGGTGTTACAAATCCTTTCTCGCTATCAGCTTGCTGCATTTCTACCAGCACTTCAGCGCCATTGGCCACTAACTGCTGCTGCGCAGAAACCATACCCGCGGCCGCTTTCGCGGAAATCATTGCGCCCATAAACGGCTGATCTTCCGCATCGTAAACACCCACTTGGATATTCTTCGTTACTTCGAGCAAGCGCTGCACAATCGCATCGCCATTGGCATTATTTTCAATAAATACTCTGCGCGAACAGGTGCAGCGCTGGCCACTAGTAACGAATGCCGATTGCACAATGTTATGCACCGCAGCATCTACATCACTTACGCCTTTTACGATAAGCGCATTATTGCCACCCATCTCCAGTGCTAAAATCTTATCTGGGCGGCCACCAAATTGCTCATGCAATAATTTGCCCGTGGTAGAAGAGCCAGTAAAGAACAGGCCATCCATCTCCGCATGCGAGGTAAGTGCTTTACCCGTAGTAACAAAGCCTTGCACCAAGTTCAGCACACCAGCAGGCAAGCCTGCTTGTTGCCAAAGCTTCACTGTTTCTTGAGCAACATATGGGGTAAGCTCGCTCGGTTTAAATACCACTACATTGCCTGCAAGCAACGCTGGAATAATGTGGCCATTCGGCAAGTGGCCCGGAAAGTTGTAAGGGCCAAATACAGCCACCACACCATGCGGCTTGTGGCGAATAAATGCCTTAGCGCCTGGCATGTCATTTTCTACAACGCCGGTACGCTCATGATATGCACGCTCTGAAATTGCCGCCTTGCCTATCATAGCGCCCACTTCGGTGCGGGTTTCCCACAATGGTTTGCCGGTATCTTTAGCAATTACCAGTGCTAAGGCTTCTTTGTTTTCTTCGAGTAGCTGAGAAAATTTCTGCACAATCGCTAAACGATCGGCAAAGCTCATGCGTGACCAGGCCGGAAATGCCTTGCGCGCTGCCTGCATGGCTGCATCAACTTGCTCTGCGGTAGCTGCTTGGCCGTGCCAAATTTCTTGGTTCTTTGCTGGATCGATAGACACCATGTCTTCGCCGGCGCCAGCTAACCATTGGCCATCAATAAATAACGTTTTCGAACTCATATCATTCCCCTAATTTTCATCACCGAACTGCGCAAGCCTTTCCTCGAAAAAGAGCCCTATAAAGGTGCTAAGCGCACTGAATCACCTGCGCTTACTAGCAAGGCATCGGCTTGTTCTTGGGTTAAAATTACATTATCACCACAGCAGTTTACATCGGCTTGGCAAGCGCGAAAATCTGTAAGTTTCGTATTGCATATCAATACATTCTCGCTCACTTCCGGTTGGCCAATTTGCACCGTAACTAAGCGGCTCTCGCGAACCGAGCGCAGTTGGCTTACTTCAGCCTCTACGGTTGGCCCCGCATCAAAAATATCCACATAACCGCGGTAGCGGAAACCTTCAGATTGCAATAGCTTCAATGCGGGTAAGGTATTCTGGTGCACTTTAGCAATCACATCTTGAGCGGCTTTATCCAACATATTCACGTAAATTGGAAAACGCGGCATCAACTCGGCAATAAAGGTTTTCTCACCAATACCCGTAAGATAATCAGCGCTTGGGAAATCCATGGTGAAAAAGTGCTTCTCTAGCCAATTCCAAAATGGCGAACGGCCGTTCTCATCAGAAATGCCGCGCATTTCCGCAATCACTTGCTTGGCAAAACGCTCACGAAACTGTGCCATGAACAACAAGCGGAACTTCGATAGCACTCTGCCATTGCGCCCTTCTCGGTATGGCTCACGTAAAAACAGTGTGCACAACTCACTTACGCCAGTGTAATCATTACATAGCGTAAGTGTTTGTAAGGCATTGTAAATATTGTGTTTACGCGAATGGTGTACCACTTTACCAAGATGGTAGTGGTAAAACGCATTCGTTAGGCCTACCGCCGCTTCAATGCCACTCACGCCAACAATTTCGCCGCTCTCGGTATCTTCCATTACGAACAGATACCCTTCTTCACCTGGCTGTTTTACCGTGGTTTTCGCAAATGCTTCCTGAGCACCTTCAATACGTCGGCGCAGCAGGGTTTCATCTACTGGCAGCGAAGTGAAGCCGTGCCCCGATTCCACTGCGCAATCATAGAGGGCATCGTAATCACCTGCGGTGATCGGACGAACTACTAGCATAGTAATTCCCTTTGTTATTAACTGTGTGCAGCTACTACTTTGGCTACTGCTGCTTCGAATCGCGCCATACCTTGGGCGATATCAGTTTCGGTAATTACTAGCGAAGGTGTAAAACGAATTACATCCATACCTGCTACCAGCACCATTACACCCTCTTCAGCGCCAGCTACCAAAAACTCACGTGCTTTACCTTTGTATTTCTCGTTCAGTGCAGCACCTAACAGCAAGCCTTGGCCGCGCACTTCTTCGAATACATCGTACTTATCGTTAATCTTCTGCAGCGCATCGCGGAACCATTGCTCACGCTCTTTCACACCATCGAGCACTGCTTTGGTGTTTACAACATCCATCACCGCTTCCGCTACAGCACAACCGAGTGGATTACCACCATAAGTGCTGCCGTGGGTGCCTGGCTTTAAGTGCGCAGCAATCTCTGCAGTAGTAAGCATTGCGCCAATTGGGAAACCGCCACCAAGTGCTTTTGCTGTGGTAAGAATATCTGGAGTAATTCCGGTTTGCTCGTATGCATACAGCGTTCCGGTGCGGCCGAAACCACTTTGCACTTCATCAAAAATCAACAGTGCATTGTGCTTATCACATAGTTCGCGCACACCTTTTAAGAATTCTTTCGTGCCCGGAACTACGCCACCTTCACCTTGCAACGGCTCAATCATTACCGCACAGGTATTATCCGACATTACCGCTGCCAAACTCTCTAGGTTGTTAAATTCTACGTGCTGAACACCACCTGGCTTTGGCCCGAAACCATCAGAGTATGCGGCTTGCCCACCTACAGTAACGGTAAAGAATGTGCGGCCGTGGAAGCCTTTATGGAAAGCGATAATTTCTTGCTTCTGCTCACCGTAAACTTCCAATGCCCAACGGCGTGCTAGTTTCAGTGCTGCTTCGTTGGCTTCCGCGCCTGAATTGGCAAAGTATACGCGCTCGGCGAACGTGGCATCGGTAAGCTTCTTAGCTAAACGCAAAGCCGGCTCATTGGTAAGCACGTTACTTAAGTGCCATAGCTTGTTGGCCTGCTCAGTAAGTGCATTCACCATCGCCGGGTGGCAATGGCCTAGGCAGCTCACGGCAATGCCGCCTGCAAAATCAATGTATTCGCGGTTTTCTTGATCCCAAACCCGCGAACCTTCGCCGCGTACAGGAATAATTGCCGCAGGGTTGTAGTTCGGCACCATTACTTCATCAAATAACGCGCGAGTTACTGGCATAACATTAGACATTTACAAGCTCTCCTTTGAGGCGTATTTACGATACGCTCTATGAGGTTCAACAAAACAAATACGTTTGTACATACAAGTACAGAATACGCTTATTATGCCATGAATAAAGGGAAATGTCTGTGCTGTTAAAGCGTTATGGGAAAAGGGCTAGAAGCGAAAAATTAGTTTTGCGAATAAGGCGCATAAGTATGCAGTAAAGGGGAAATGATGCGTGCAGATGTATGGCGCTACAACCAGGTTAGGTAATATTTATTCTAAGGTTTAATTACAGAGAAATTTTAAAACCCCCGTGGTAACACTTCCCGATTACTCGATTGCAGCGCCCGTTGCTGTTCAACCGTTAAACCCGGTAGTAACTTACAGAAGTTTGCCAGCACTTGGTGGCCATGCTGGCTCAGTACAGATTCCGGGTGAAACTGCACGCCAAATATCGGCAGTTCGCGATGCTCCAGTGCCATAATTTCTGCACTCATACCCGCATCCGCCACCCACGCGGTAGCTTTTAAACATTCCGGCAGCGAAGGTTGTTCCAGCACGAGTGAGTGGTAGCGCACCACATCGAAATACTCTGGGATATCAGCAAATAGCGCGCTCTGATCATGGCGCACCCGAGAGCGCTTGCCATGCATTACTTCATGGGCACGCACTACCTTTCCGCCAAATACCTGGCCAATCGCTTGATGCCCTAAGCACACACCCAAAATAGGTAGCTCCCCCGCAAGCTGTTCAATCGCTGCTAAACAAATGCCGGCGTCATTAGGTGTGCAGGGGCCCGGCGATATCACTAGTGCTGCTGGCTGCAGAGCGCGAATATCGGCCACGCTTAACGCATCGTTCCGCTCTACCCGCACCTCTTGGCCAAGCTCGCGGAAATAACGCACCAAGTTATGGGTAAACGAATCATAATTATCGAGCATTAACAGCATTGCACAGCCTTTCGTTGCCAGAAGATGAATAGCGTCGCGATTATAGCATTAGCAGCCATTTGTTAAGAAACCCTTAATTTCAGGCATTATTAACATAACCTTTACCCCCCGCTACCAGTAAGTTACAGCCCGATAGCGTATGCTAATTTTCAACACTAGAGGTAACTCAAAGAAAGGAGCAACATCATGAAGATGAAATATATCGCTATTGCAACCATTACGGCTTTAGGGCTAGGCAGCTCAGTAGCGTTGGCAGATACGCCATCCTTCTCGTACTTTGAAGGCCGCTATGTAGAATTAGATGAAGCCGAAACCACCTTTGATGGCTTTGAAGCAGAGCTTTCTGGCCGTATCGGCCAGTACTCGTTCATTTCGTTAAATTACGGCGAAGTATCGGGTAGCTGGGGCGATGTTGGCGGTGCAAACCTTGATATGGCCACTGCCCGCTTAGGCTTTATTTTCGGCCAAGACCAAGCTGTAGCGGCTTATGTTGGCCCACAAGTAAGCCACATCAAAACCAACTATGGCCTTGGTTCTGATGGCCAATGGCAGGTAGGTTCCGATAGCAGCACTGAGTGGGGTGCCTTTGGTGGCGTTCGCGCCATGGTACTCCCGCGCGTAGAACTGAATGGTGAAATTAGCTACATCGATTTCGATCGTGAAAGCTTTACCACATACAGCGCCGGTACTCGTGTTTACTTAACACCAAACTTAGCCGCCACTGGCGAACTAAGAATGGGCGATCTAGATGGCTTTGCTGTGGGTTTAAACTTCCGCTTCTAAAACATCTTGTTCACTTCGCAACAGCAAAAAAGGAGCCTAACGGCTCCTTTTTCTATGCTGAAATACTACGTCGTTATTGTTGCTTATTAGCCTCAATAAACGGCACTGCTGAATTCGGCAACATGGTGGTTGGCAACTTGCCATCCCAACGTTCCGCTTTCACCAATTCAACCAACAGTGGGTTATCCGCTAGCGCTGCTGCACGTTCACGAATGGCTTCTGCCTCTGCATTACCTCGTAAACGAATACCATCGGCTTCAGCCTGAGCTTGCGCGCGAACCCGATCCGCCTCACCCGCAGCACGCGTACGTACGATATCGGCTTCAACACGCTCACGCTCCAAGTTTTGCCGCTCTCGCTCAACTGCTACTTCCGCCAACATGCGTTGCTCAACGCTTTCTTCATAAGCCGCACTGAATGAAACATCTTCAACCTGCACGCCCAAAATAATTACCGGCCCCGTTACAGAGCTTTGCACCGCACTTGCCATCTCAGCGTTTAAGCGGCCACGCTCGCGAATTGAGGTTGCTGCATTAAATTGGCCTAATACGGTTTTCGCTTCTTCCAAAACAATCCGCGTAACTTGGCGATCGATTAATGCCTGGCGTGTACCAAAATTACGATACACTTCATCTACTCGGCTGTTATCAATTTGATAGCGCACAGAAATGTTCATAACCGCTGGTTGCTGGTCATTACTATAGGCTTCCATACGCTGATACATTTCAACCTGTTCTTGGGTGGAAATCTTCCGTACCGCATCTACCAGAGGAATTTTAAAGTGCAGGCCCGGCTCAGAAACCGAAACCACACTACCGTAACGCACCACAACACCGCGCTCGCCCTCATCTACCGTGTAGAAACTACCTACCGCAAGCAACAAAATGAATACACCCACGATAATACTTACTACAACACTCACATTTTTTTTCGCCGACATTTATTTAATTCCCTTATTTTTATTTCCAATAATTTCTACTGCTTTAATAACCCCTAAAACTACAAGTATTAGCACTACGGCTAAGCCGATCAATGATAATCCAAAACCCATCGTATATTCTCCGTTATTGTTCTTGGGCGGGTGTGCTTACGCCTAATAGTGTGGCAAAACCGCCTGCGCCTCAACTTTTTTCGATTTACAGCAGAGCTTCGGCATCGCCCAGCTACAAACAATAATCACATGTTATATCGCGAAGTATTGTTGCGTTGCGCTGATTTAGCGCAAGGATACTTTTATGAGTGGCTCATGCCATCAGATGAGGAGCCACAATTAATTTAGAAAAACTTAAATGATACTTATTAAGTTGATGTTTTGTAAATAAAAGCAATTCAGGCGTATGCTTATTGACATAGTATAAAGCTTACGGATAGTATCTTAGAAGTCTAATTCATTAGACCAATATAATATTAAAATAATAAATATAAGGAATATAAGGAATATAAGGAATATAAGGAATATGAGGAATATAAGGAACATAGCAGGATTCGTATTTTTTTCAGTGAGTTTAAGCACGTTTGCGAATGTAACTAGCGCTAATGCTACTGAATACATGGGTGACCATCTAATTGTTTGTAACAGTGTTAAAAGCTCTCTCGGCTGTGGCACTATATCTACAGCCTATCTTGAACAAGAGACTCGATTCAGATTCGGAGATGACCAACCAGAAGAATGCACCTTTAATTGTCCGAGCGAGCCTATTGCTCCTGAACCGCAACCCAATGAACCGACTCTAAGCGTTGATTATGTAATTGTTAATGCCAGCGACAGCTCTGTAACAAGAGTAAGGGTAGAAAGGTTTCCTAATTTTGGACAAAGCAGCTTCCACGCGTTCAATGTAGCCCCAACTTCTAATGATTCAGTGTTCGGTAAGTTGACCTATGATCTTGAAGTTGAATATTTAGCATTGGTAGAAGCTTTGACCTTCACACAAGAGTCTGACGGAGGGGAGTTTGTTAACAACTACGGCCAGACACTATCAGCTCTTGGGTTTACCTCTTCCGCAGCTAGCAATTCCGAGATAAATTCGGTTGCAAGTTGCCCTACTGCATATTCTTGGGTTACAAATGACAGGCCTGACCCGTCACTTCCTGCTTGCAGGGCTTTCCTCCAAGGTCAACTCGATAGAATGGGTGCTGAGGCTTACGAAGGCAGGGGATTTGGCGCCGAGTTCTACGAAACATTAGCTGCATGGAACGTTAAACTTGATCTTGGCTTTATTAGCGCCAAGGTACCTGAGCATGGCACATTTCGCATAACCTTCAACAACAACGATGGTTCTCGATTAGTATTAGACATAAGAATTGATGAAAACCTCCTAACTGCGGAAATCAACATGTTACATTCTCGTGCTGCAAGCGGTGAATCACTCGCTACTTTTCATGAGGACATGACATCAGGCTCAGGCTCGCAGAATATTTCATTCCACGAAGCTAACGCTGCTTTTGGAACGTTCGACTGCGGACCGCAGCTTCAAACGCTCGGCGTTCATCAAACTTTTCGAGTAGATTTTCTTGAATTCGACGATCAAGACAGACCAACCCGAGTTAGATTTGTTCTTCTCGATCAATATGATATAAACGTTGAAGAAATTATCTGCACAAAAATTTAACTGCATTATTTTTCAATTCAAGCACTACAAAAAAGGCAGCCATATACTAAGTTCATCAGTATGGCTGCCTTCTTACTTTTACCGCTTGAACACCTATCGCGGCAATACAAACCCTACCGAATCATATACTCGGCGAACAGTATCTGCGGCTACTTCACGGGCTTTTGCAGCGCCTTTCGCGAGCACGGCATTCATCATTGCTTCATCGCTACGGATTTCGTGGAAGCGCTCCTGCATAGGCTCTAAAAACGCAACTACTGCATCTGCTACATCGCCTTTTAAGTGGCCATACATTTTGCCTTCATACTCTGGCACTAAATCATTAATACTGCGGCCCGTTGCGCCCGATAACAATGTAAGTAAGTTAGAAACGCCTGGCTTCTCTTCTGGATTGAAGTAAATACGCGCAAGCTCATCGGAATCGGTTACCGCGCGCTTAATTTTTTTCGCGATTTTCTTCGGCTCTTCCAGCAAACCAATGAAGTTATTGGCGTTATCATCTGATTTCGACATCTTCTTGGTTGGATCTTGCAGGCTCATAATGCGGGCGCCGTGCTGGGGAATAAACGGCTCTGGCACTTTGAACACATCGCCATAAATATTATTGAAACGGGTGGCAATATCACGCGCTAACTCAAGGTGCTGCTTTTGATCGTTACCTACAGGCACTTTGTTGGCGTTGTATAACAAGATATCGGCGGCCATCAACACGGGATAAGTAAACAAGCCAGCGTTCATGTTCGATTCTTGCTTCTGCGATTTATCTTTGTACTGGGTCATGCGGTTCAGCTCGCCCATTTGCGTGTAGCAATTCAATATCCATGCAAGCTGGGAATGTTCTGGTACATGCGATTGTAAAAATAGAGTGCTGCGCTCTGGGTCTAAACCACATGCCATGTACAAGGCAAGGCCATCAAGGGTTGCGTTACGCAATGCTTGCGGATCTTGGCGCACAGTAATGGCATGTAAATCAACCAGCATAAAGTGGCAATTGTGGCTATCTTGCATACTCACCCACTGCCGCAATGCTCCCATGTAATTACCAATGGTTAATTGCCCAGAAGGCTGGCATCCACTTAATACAACTGGCTTTAACATTATATTTTTACCTATTCATTGTTCGTTCTGGTGAAATTCTCGGTTATTGATGAATTTCATTCATATTTATTAAGCACTAACATGAATTTGGTTCATGTTAACGATGCATCGATTGTTGTTTGGTTACTATGCGCGCTTACTGGCGGCAAGTTCAGCCCGCATTTCTTGAATTACTGCAGCATAATCAGGCTGATTAAATATGGCGGAGCCTGCTACAAACATATCGGCGCCCGCATCTGCGATTTCGCGAATATTATCTACTTTCACGCCACCATCTACCTCAAGCACAATATTACGCCCACTGGCATCAATACGCTCGCGCACTTGGCGTAATTTATCCAGTGTTGATGGAATAAAGCTCTGGCCACCAAAGCCCGGATTTACCGACATCAGCAAAATCATATCGATTTTATCCATCACATAATCCAAATAATGCAGTGGCGTGGCTGGATTAAACACTAACCCTGCTTTGCAGCCGGCATCTTTAATTAACTGCAAGGTGCGATCAATATGCACCGAAGCCTCCGGGTGAAAAGTAATCATACTGGCGCCTGCATCGGCAAACTGCGGCACCAAAGAATCTACCGGCTGCACCATTAAATGCACATCAATAGGCGCAGTAACACCATGCTTGCGCAGAGCTTCACATACCATAGGCCCAATGGTTAAGTTGGGTACGAAATGATTATCCATCACATCGAAATGTACTACATCGGCGCCAGCGGCAAGCACCGCATCTACCTCTTCGCCTAACCGGGCGAAATTGGCCGATAGAATAGATGGGGCTATGAGAAATTCTGCCATTTTCTGGTCCTTTAAGGTTGCTGCGCTTATTTTGGCCGATAGTTTACCAATTGCAACGCGAAGGTTCACCTAAAAACGGTGATGGAAATTTTTAACATTTGCTGCTAAATTAAACGCCCTCAGTAATCTTGGTAGATAATGCGTAGATCAAGGTTAGTGAGCTCGTATGTTATTACGTTAGGTTAGCAATCAAGAAGTAACTATAAGCTAGTTGATAATACGTATGCAGTTTTCAACGAGTTTGCAGTAATAATTAGTTAGCAAAGTTCGGGGAATTATATGTTGAAAGTATCGCTTTCTATTGCGGCAGTGATGTTTGTTGCCACAATGTTTGTGCAAGTGATCGGCTCGCGCCCCGCAACGGATTGCACGGTAACGATTAACTTACCGGGAGAAACACCTAAGTTGCAACAAGCACCTTGCTCAGCCAAGGTTAATTGGGCCGCTTGGGCAACAGGAAAAAGCCGTTCGCCCCAGGTCCATTTTTTAGATTTGTTAGAGCTTATTTTTGGTCAGCAGCAGCAAAAAGACGCGCAGCGTAGTGGCAATCGCAGTTTGTTGTAAACTCAGTTAAGGAATTCACGCGTGCATAGTGCCAACACAGAAGAGAAGCAGCCAGAATCACAAAAGCCTGGCTTGTTCACAGTAGTATTTAGTGTGTTAGCAGCGTTGTTTGGCGTGCAAACTGAAGCGAACCGTAAACGTGATTTTAGCTCCGGCAACCCGCTGGTGTATATCATTGTGTTTGTGGTGCTACTGGTTCTGTTTGTACTTACAATAGCAGGCATTGTTGGATTAGTGCTGCGTTAAACCCTAAGTTCGCAGAAACAAACCTTTACGAATCGATTAAAAAAGCGCGAGCATTAGCTCGCGCTTTTCCGTTGTAGCAAACCATATCGATTATGCTGCAATTCCTGAGTGGCGCAACAATGGCGCGATATCTGGCTCACGGCCACGAAACGCTTTAAACAGCTCCATCGCATCTTTACTGCCGCCCATTTCCAGAATATTCTCTAAAAATGCGCGGCCAGTTTCCGCGTTAAAGATACCTTCTTCCTCAAAACGCGCATAGGCGTCGGCAGAAAGCACCTCAGCCCATTTATAGCTGTAATAGCCGGCCGCATAACCGCCCGCAAAGATATGCCCAAAGCTGTGCTGGAAACGGTTATATGCTGGCGGTTTTATTACTGCAACGTGCTCCCGCACACTATTCAGCAGCGCTTGCACATCTACATCTGCTGCCGCGTGAATTTGCATATCGAATAAAGAAAACTCGAGCTGCCGCACCATTTGCATGGCTGCTTGGAAATTACGTGCCGCTAACATACGATTTAATAGATCTTCTGGTAACGGTTCGCCTGTTTCATAATGGCCAGAAATAAAGGCTAGCGCTTCTGGCTCCCAGCACCAGTTTTCTAAAAATTGGCTCGGTAGCTCTACCGCATCCCAAGCTACGCCATTAATACCCGATACCCCGGCTACATCAATTTTGGTAAGCATATGATGCAAGCCGTGGCCAAATTCATGGAACAAAGTAATTACTTCATCATGCGTAAATAGTGCCGGCTTATCGCCCACCGGCTTATTAAAGTTACAGGTTAAATAAGCTAACGGCAGTTGCAGGTTGCCATCCGGTAAACGGCGGCGCACTGCACAATCCGCCATCCAAGCACCGCCACGCTTTTTCGCACGAGCATAGAGATCTACATAAAAGCCAGCACGCAGCTCGCCTTGCTGATCTTTAATTTCAAAGTAGCGCACGTGTTCGTGCCAGGTTTCGGCTTGTGCTTCTTCAATACGGATACCAAACAAACGCTCCGCCACGGTAAATAACCCCTGCACCACATTTTGTTCAGGGAAATACGGCCGTAACTGCTCATCAGAAATTTCAAAGGCCTGCTGTTTCAGCTTTTCCGCATAGTATGGGATATCCCAGGCATTTAGCTCGCCCACGCCATGCGTGTTGGCGGCAAATTCAGCAATTTCAGCAAACTCGGCTTGTGCTTGTGGCAATGATCGCTGTGCTAAATCTTCTAAAAAGCCCACTACTTGCTCGGGGCTTTCCGCCATTTTCGTGGCTAACGACATTTCAGCGAAACTCTTAAAGCCTAATAGCTCTGCTAATTCATGGCGTAACGCCAGTGTTTCTTTAATCAACGCACTATTATCAAACTTACCGGCATCTGGGCCCTGCTCTGAAGCTCGGGTTACATAAGCTTGATACATTTGCTTGCGCAACTCGCCACTATCGGCGTACATCATCACCGGTAAATAGCTCGGGATATCAAGAGTAAACACCCAACCGCTCAATTCTTTTTCTTCGGCTAGTTCTTTTGCCGCTGCCACCGCGCTTTCCGGCAGCCCTGCCAACTGCTCGGCTGCAGTTACATGAGCAAACCAGTGATTAGTAGCATCAAGTACATTGTTGCTGAATTGCGAACCAAGCTGGGATAAACGGTTTTGAATATCGCCATATCGTTTTTTCGTTGCTGCTGGTAAGCCAACACCAGAAAGCTCGAAATCGCGGATGGTATCGGTAATTACGCGTTGCTGGGGGATGCTAAGTTCATTAAATTCGGGTCTATCACGCAGTTGTTGATAAGCCTTAAACAAACCTTCGTGCTGGCCTACCCAGGTTGAGTACTCGGAAAGCATTTCTAAACAACCATCATGTGCCTCACGCAGGGCATCATCGCTCATTACCGAGTTCAGGTGCGATACCGGCGACCAGATCTTCGAAAGTTGATCATCTGCTTGCTCTAACGGGGCTACTACCGAAGCCCAAGTTAATTCCGCAGCCGCACCCTCTGCTTTTGTGGCGATCTCATTGATTACTTGCTTACACTCAGCAATGCCAGCTTCTACAGCTGGGCGCACATGCTCTGGCCGAATGGCATGAAACGGCGGGTGGGTAAACTCACCTAATAGTGGATTGCTCGCGGTAGTGTTACTTGGGGTTACTGTGGTTGAAACGCTCATGCAGATATCCTTGCGATTAATGCTTTAGCTAATAAATGAGGCCTGCAGCCGCCAATTTCAAGGGCGGTAAGCGCTAGAGTTACATAACACTCATGCTGCTATAGGTAATACTCGCGCCAGCAGCAAAGAGTTCAAGTTAAAATGCCGCTTTCGTTCGTTCGAATAAGGTTTATTCATATGCAAAAGCCGCTACAATCACAAATGAATAACAATACTTATAAACTAAGAATGGACACTATCATGAAAACTTTCCAACACTTGGCGCTGGCCGCTAGTGCTGCGCTATTTTTAAGCGCTTGCGCGAGCGCCCCAGAAACGCCAATGCCGCGCGGGCAAAACAGCCCCATGCCGGCAGATACTACGTTTTCACTGGCAGATATTTACGCGAGTAATACGTTTAGCGCAAAAAGCTTTCCAACCACGCGTTGGCTTGCCGATGGTTCTGGCTACACTACGTTAGAAGCTGCCGATAATGGCGGCCGCGATATTGTTCGCTATCATCCAGAAACCGAAGAACGCACCGTATTAGTATATGCCGCCCAACTGCAGCCTGAAGGTGCAGAAGAGCCGTTGCGTATTGCCAACTACGAATGGTCTGAAGATGGCCAGCAGTTGCTCATTTTCACCAATACGAAACGTTCATGGCGTACTCACACCTTGGGCGATTACTGGGTGTTAGATCTGCATTCTGGCCGCCTTGTGCAACTTGGTGCCGATTTCCCCGAATCTACCCTGCAGTTTGCTAAATTTGATCCTGCAGGTTCGCGTGTTGCTTATGTAATGCAAAACAACATCTATGTGCAAAACCTCGATAGCATGGATATTACTCAGCTTACTCACGATGGCAGCAGCACCATCATTAATGGCACATTCGATTGGGTGAATGAAGAAGAGTTTTCGCTACGCGATGGCTTTCGTTGGTCTCCAAATGGCGAATACATTGCCTACTGGCAGCTCGATACGAGTGGCGTGCCGATGTTCACCATGATTGATAACGTAAGTGAACTCTACCCAACGCTTACTAAGTTCCCTTATCCAAAAGTAGGTGAAACCAATTCCGAACTTCGGGTGGGTACTATTGCTGCAACGGGTGGTGATACTACTTGGGTAAAACTACCCGGCGATCCGCGCCAGCATTATATTGTGCGCATGGAATGGGCTGGCAATAGTGATGAGCTGATGGTTCAACACATGAACCGAGCGCAAAACAATATGCAGTTTTGGTTAGCCGAACGCGCTACGGGCAATGCAACATCACTGATTACCGAGCAAAGCAACGCTTGGGTTGAGCAAGTAGATGATGTGCGCTTTTTCCGTAACGGCCAAAGCTTTCTGTGGCAGAGCGAACGTTCTGGTTACCGGCACTTATATCGTTATGATCGCGATGGCGATGGGCTAACGCCACTTACATCGGGCGAATACGATATTTGGCAAATGCTAGAGATTGTTGCTGATGAGCAAGGAAATGGTTATGCCTGGTTTATTGCCTCACCAGAGAATCCGCTACAACGTTATTTGTATCGGGTTAATCTAAATGGCACCAGCCCAGCAGAGCGCATTACCCCGCAAGATTGGCCTGGCTATCATGGCTATACCGTATCTCGGGATGGTCGATTTGCCTTACACACTGTTACCCGCATGGGTGTACCTACCGAAACACGGATGATACGTTTACCTGATCACAGTGTAATTAACGAGCTGGAAATGAATACCGAGCTGAAAGCAGTATTGGCAGAAAAGCTTACTGCTGATGTGGAATTCTTCCAGGTACCGGCGCGCGATGGCCTTATGCTTGATGGCTACATTAAGCGCCCTGCGAACTTCGATGCAACGCAAAAATACCCATTGATTATGTACATTTACGGCGAGCCGTGGGGCCAAACTGTTGCCGATCGTTGGTTGGGGCAAACACACCTATGGCACGATTACATGACCCAGTTGGGCTATGTAGTGGTTTCCATCGATAACCGCGGCACACGCTCACCACGAGGGCAGGAGTGGCGCCATTCGATTTATATGCAGCTTGGCATTATCACCGTACAAGATCAGGCGGATGCGCTTGATGCAATGCTTGCGCGTTGGAGTTGGATTGATGGCGATCGGGTAGGCATGTGGGGGCACAGCGGTGGTGGTTCGCAAACCTTGAATGCACTATTTCGCCATCCAGATAAATTTCATTCGGGCATAGCCTTGGCACCAGTGCCAGATTTACGCCTGTACGATACGATTTATCAAGAACGCTATTCAGGATTATTGCCAGAAGCTGCTGAAAGCTACGAAGAAACCTCGGCGGTTACCCATGCGGCTAACCTACAAGGTAGCTTACTGTTAGTGCATGGCACTGCCGATGATAACGTACATTACCAAGGTAGTGAGCGCTTACAAGATGAGTTAATTAAGCATCAGAAGCAGTTCCGCTTTATGTCTTATCCGAACCGTACTCATGGTATTCGTGAGGGTGAAGGCACTAGCTTGCACTTACGCACGATGATGACCGAGTTTTTCTGGGATACCGTACCAGTAAATCCTCAGTAACCGCTGCAAACTGGCAATGCTCAGTGCTGCATTAGGTTAGTGCAACATAACGAAAAAGGCCGAACATCATGTTCGGCCTTTTACTATTCATTACTCTCTACAACGGTTACTGCCGCTCTATTTTTGGCCCTTCAATGAGCACATACTCAACTAAATCGCGTTCAATGGCTTCGGCTAAATCGTTATCTAAATATTGTTTCACTTCAGCGAATGGGGCTTTTAAGCCGGTAATGCCATAGGCTCGGTTACGGCCATGTACTTTGCCAATATAGAGTGCCATATCGGCAATCTGTAAGGCCTTTTCCCAATTCAATTCAGTTTCACTAACATCTGCAAAGGGTAGGCTAATAAAGCCAGCTGTAGCCGATACTGGAATGATTTGCCCTTCAAACTCAATTGGTGTTTCGGCAATAATGGTTAACACCCGTTCGGTAAGCTCTGGCAGTTTTTCCGGATCCATATTATTTAAGAAAATAAGGAATTCTTCGCCACCCCAACGCACTACCATATCGGTAGCGCGAGATGCACGTAACAACCGTTCACTCAGCACTTTCAACACCGCATCGCCGGCTGCATGGCCTAAGTTATCGTTAATCCGCTTAAAGTAATCTACGTCTAGCAAAATTAACGCATCAGGATATGCATTGTTTGTTGCTCTGCGCTCGGTAGGAGAACGCTTGGCCATTTTTTCTTGAATCGCACGCCGATTCAGCAATGCAGTGAGTGGGTCGCGCAGTGAGTGGAACTCTAACTGCTTGTTCGCTACTTTAAGTTTCGAATTCGCTTTGCGCGCAGCGCGATACATAATCACCACAAGTATCAAACCAAATATCACTACAATCCCGAAAAGAATAAAGATCTGAGTTTGTAATCTTTTGTTCTCAATTACCCGTTCTTGTAACGCATTGCGCTGTTCAAGTAACTGTATTTGTTGCATTTGATCTTGTGCTTCATAACGGGTTTGTAGTTCAGCAAGGCTTTGTTCGCGGTCGCTACGGAATATTTCTGCGCGTAAATCACGCTGTTCGATTAATGCTTCCGCTTGCTGTTGGTAGAGCCCTGCTCGCGCATAAGCGCGCGCCAAGTAATCAAGTAAATCTGCTTTCTCCGAAGGCGAGTAGGCTTCTATTAACTGTGCGTAGCTCGCTTCCACAAGCTCAATGCCACGCTCGGTTTCACCTTGAAACACATCTATGTAACCAAGGTTAAAATGCAGCAAATAGGCCATTGGGTCTTGCGTTTCACCCTCAACATCGAGATAGCTAAGTGCTTCGCGCAAAATTACCTGCGCTTCATCGTAACGCTCCATTTGAATATAGGTGCTGCCAATATTGTTCATACTAATCAGCGCAACACCTTCATTGCCTAACCGGTTACTCCACTCAATAGCACGGTGATGGGTAACAATAGAATCTTCTTGCAAATCCATTTGTGCCTCAACATAACCTTGCTGCAGCAACAAACCCGGAATACTGTCATTCAATTCAATACGAATCGCGTCGGCAACGTTGCGCTTCACCATGGCCAGTGCTTCATCGTAATTTCTTAAATCGGCATGAATGGTTACAATATCGCGCGTTAACGATATGCGCCGCAGTTCCGTGCGATCATCATTGGTTTCTGAGAGCGCTTCAAGCGCCGCAACACCACGTTCCAAAGCCCGTTCATATTGGCTGTTGGCTCGAAAAATGCCCACCATAACGCTATTAGCGTAGTAACGAATACGCGGATTGTTAGCATTCTCTAGCGATTCAATTAATTGCTCGGCAATAATTAATGCATTGGCAGTTTCACGGTTGAACCAATGCAGCGCTACTAAATTCGCCTGCACTTCCGATACCACATCGGGATGAGGATGCCGTTCAATAAATTCGTTCATGCCCGCAACAATCGCAATAGCCCCCTCAATGTTACCCTGCTCTGCACGTTCAAATGCTTGATAGGTGCGTGCACGCACATAAGTAGAGGGATGCTCATCAGGATTGATGCTAGCAAGTATATCGGTTAACTCGGCAGTGGCTGCTTCTTTATCATCCATGCTTAGATACACATCTAAGCGTAGCTCTAACGCTGGTTCGGTAATATTTGAATCCGCAAAGGCATTGGCAGGAAAGGCGAAAAACTTGATAGCAAACAGAGCGAATAGGAAACAAGCGAACGCGCGAACAAGCACATTCGGTAAAGATTTTTTGGTAGCGCTTGTTAATTGAACGCCAAATATCGGTGTAGAAGCTTTACATTGAAGCAACTTTTTTATTCTCGTTTTGGGCTAGCATTACTGAGTTGTATATTACCGCATTGTTACCAAATTGGCGATTAAATATCCAGAAAACACTCAAAAATACCTCTTAATAATCTCTGCTTGCTACTTTTCATCTAGCGATTTGAGCTCTGGCACTGTAGAAAGATTTAGTACATTATTAATGCATTAGGCGAAACAATCCCAACACATTCTTGTATAGATGTTGTTTTCAACAGGAGCTATTCCATAATGGAATTCGTTTTATCTACCTTGCAACAAGTGTTCAGTATGCAAACACTACCCGAGTGGGCGGTGTTATTAGTTGCAGTATTGGTAGGCATGATTACCCGCCGGCGGTTAATCCAAAAACTCGGTGATAGCGGCAGCCAAAGTAAAGGTTTGCGGCAGTTCGCTATTCGTTCCATAGAGCGCCTAGCATGGCCAATGAGTATGCTTCTTGTGGTATGGCTCGGCCAAGTTGCTTTGGCAAGTTGGCAAGGCACGCCAATTCTTGATGTTGCCGTAGCATTGCTTTTCTCATTTGCAGCAATTCGATTTATCGTTTATTTCCTGCGTAAAAGCATTAAAGGCGGCCCTTTACTGAAGGCCTCGGAAAGCTTCATTGCGGCAACGATTTGGGTAATCGTTGGCATGCATTTACTTGGGGTGTTACCGCAAGCGATGGCTGCTCTTGATTCTGTTGGTGCGAATATTGGCGATTTCCGGCTCTCACTACTTTCTGGTTTGAAGCTGTTAGTACTTATTCTGATCGCTCTTACGATTTCAGGTTGGATTACCCACCTAATTGAATCACGCTTAGCAGAAACGAAAGCGCTAAATGCTAGCACTCGTGTTGGGCTCATTAAATTCATTAAGTTTGCGGTGGTTACTGTTGCCGTTGTTATCGTATTGAGTTCCGTAGGCTTTGATTTATCCACATTTGCAGTGTTCGGCGGTGCGTTGGGGGTTGGTTTAGGTTTCGGCCTGCAACGGATTGCCGCAAATTTTATTAGCGGCTTTATTGTGATTATGGATCGCTCTATCAAGCCCGGCGATGTAGTAACCATCGGCAATGAGTTTGGTTGGGTGCAAGAATTAAAGGCCCGCTACATAGTACTGCGCAATCGTTCCGGTGTTGATACGCTGATTCCAAATGAAAATCTTATTACGTCTGATGTAATTAACTGGAGTTATTCTGATCGAGACGTTCGCATTAGCGTAAGTGTGGATATTAGCTATGATAGCGATCCAGAAAAAGCCATTGAGCTTATGAAACCATGCGCATTTGCCTCAGAGCGAGTGTTAAAAACTCCAGAACCGAATGCTTGGCTCATGGAGTTTGCTGATAGCGGCATCACTTTGGAGCTTCGCTTTTGGATTTCCGATCCAGAAAATGGTTTTGAAAATGTACGTTCCGCCATCCGCATGGCGATCTGGAAAACCTTCAAAGAACACGGAATTACGATTCCGTACCCGCAACGCGATCTACATTTAAAAAGTGTGTCGCCCGAAGTGCTTGAGCAGTTGCAAGCACAGCGGTAGAATTCAGCGCATCTTTTGCCAATTATTTATTGAATGCGGCCGCATGCAGCCGCACTCAACCAACTTAAACGGAAGTATGTTATGGGCCGCGCCTATCAAAACCGAAAAGAATCCATTGCTAAAACAGCCACTGCCAAAAGTAAGGTGTATAGCAAGTATGGCCGAGAAATCTATGTAGTTGCGAAATCTGGCGGTACCGATCCGGATGCTAATTTATCACTGCGCGGGCTCATTGATCGCGCTCGCAAAGATCAAGTGCCTGCCCACGTAATTGCCAATGCACTGGAGAAAGCAAGTGGCGTTGGTGGTGAAGATTATGTTCCGGCCCGGTACGAAGGGTTTGGCCCCGGTAACTGTATGGTGATTGTTGAGTGCCTTACTGATAACGCTAACCGCACCATTGGTGATGTACGAAACTGCTTTACCAAGAGTAAAGCGAAGCTTGGTGCCCCAGGTTCGGTTTCTCACATGTTTGATCACTGCGCTATTTTTGGTTTTGCAGGCGATGATGAAGATAGCGTGCTCGAAGCACTTATGGAAGCAGACGTAGATGTTACTGATGTAGAGTGTGAAAACGGCAATATTACCGTGTTTGCACCGCACACCGAGTACGCAAAAACCAAGCAGGCCTTGCTAGATGCATTTCCGAACATCGAGTTTGCAGTAGATGAAATTCAATTTGTTCCGCAAACATCAATGGAAATTCCAGCAGACGATTTACCTATGATGGAGCGCCTGCTAACCATGCTAGAAGATTGCGATGATGTTCAACAGGTGTACCATAATGCGGTGTTCTAAACTTGCCTTACTAGCCGCTTCAACGCTTGTAATAGCTGCATGCGCACAAACCCCTGCGGATGAGCCTATCAACAACGATATATATACTGGTGAGCAACAAAGCCGAGCGGAAATAAATAGCTATAATCCATCTTTGGCAGCTGAATTTGGCGCAGATCAGTATGGAATGCGGGTTTATGTTTTGGCAATACTTAGAACCGGTCCAGCGCAAGAACTAAGCCAAACTGAACGCGCTCGGTTACAGCGCCAACACATGGAAACCATTAATGAACTGGCGGAAGCTGGTTCATTATTAATGGCCGGACCCTTTATCGATGGTGGTGCCGAGCGCGGCATCTATTTATTTAATGTATCAAGTATTGAAGATGCACAAGAATTAGCGGGATTAGACCCCGCCATTCAAGCTGGCGTTTTTGAACTAGAATATAAACTTTGGTATGGCTCAGCTGCATTGCTGCAGCTGAATAGTATTCACCAGCAAATCCAAAAATCTAAGCCTTAAGGCCTTGGGCCAAAAATCGCTTCGAATTGTTCTGGCCGCGGCATGCCACGAATCATTTGTACGTGGTTATTTTCATCGCGAAAGTAAGTAACAGGCGTTGCACTTAAGTTCAGCTCACGCATAATGCGGTGGTTTTCACGGATAATCGGCTCGCCAATTCTTACAAAACGCGGTATCGCTTCAATACCACCGCGGTTGCGGCGCGAAACATGCTCCGCTAACGCGGCGGCAGGATCCGGTGAGCCCATAATTGCGGCCGCCTGCGTAGGGCTTTCTTCGCGAATAATGCCCACCATTAAATGGCGTAACTGCACTTTACCCGCGGCTACCCAAGGCTCTGCAGCTTCACGTAAACGATGGCAGTAAGGGCAGTTCGGGTCTGTCATGGTGTAAATAATACGTGGCGCATCAGGATTACCATCTTGCAGTAATGTAGCTCTTTCAAACTGTGTCCAAGCATTCTCTAATGAAGGGCCGGTAACCAATTCGTACAATGGTTCTGCGGCGATATCATCGCCAGCTGAATTCACCAAGTTACCGATCATTACATGCTCGCCATCTGCCGTTAAATAAAGCGATATGGCACGCCCTTGAAACTCTGCAGCATAGCCTTGCAAACCGCCTGGAGCGGCAAACTTACCTACTATGGTTAAGCCCTGATCGGCTAACATTTGAATCGGGCCAGGTAACTCTTCAGCCACTGCGCTTTGCAGCCCTAAACCTAAAAAAATTGCTAGCGCAGTTCGCTTCATGTACTTCATTTACTACTCCATGATCGAATTTAGATGTGCCGTAAGAAATCCCGCGCTACTTGATGGCCAGCTCGGCCAGCATCATCAATAAGTTTTTTGCCACGCGCTTGTTGTTCGGCATCATCAGTTTCAGTTACAAGCCGCATACCATGCCACACCATTACATCTAAATCACCTTTTGCAATTAAATACTCCGCCCATTCTACATGTGCTTCGTTAATTGCTAGGTAGCGCTGGGCTAATACATTGCCGTTGCGGGCAGCACGTTCATACCAGTACTGCGCGGTAGGAAGGCGATCTGCAGCTTCAGGTTCGTGCTCCAACCAATATTGGGTTAAACCGCCTAAGCGCATTTGCTGCTCAGTAACACCAGCATTGGCAAGCTGCAGCGAATTATTGAAGCCTTGCTGGATGTCTGCAATCAGTTCTTCTTCATTTTGCGGTTCAATCGTGTAGTTAAAGCGCAGGGTTTGAATGGTAACGGAATCGTTTGGCTCAAAACGCCAGCGCGGAGCTACTTGATTAAATGCACGAACATGCCCTCGATCGGCATTATTCAGTGGCTGCGCCGCCATAATGCGGCCCCGCGAATCGATTCCTAGAATTAAATCCATCCAACCGTGATTACCTTCGTGAATATGCCGCTCAGGAAACTCTGGTTGTGCTCTTCGGGTTGCTTCTCGGCTGATAGCCTCACCTGCAAAGCGCTCATTTCGGAACGAAATCTGCAGTGCGTCCAGATATTGCGCGCTCTGTTGTTCTGCTTGCGCTAACTCTTCCGCGGATAAATGAGGCTCAATTTGGGCAATAACGTCTGCCGCGCTTCTTGCACCCCATTCATGCGCCGCTTTCAATAAAGCTAACGAACCTACTGGATCATAATCTACGCCCAGCTCTTCAATTTTCATCATGCCCATCAGGTATGCCGCATCACCACTGCCCAAGGGCAATAAGGTTGCAAATACATCAAATGCCTCAGCATGTTGCTCATTCTGAATTAACGCTAAGCCATTAGTGAAATTTTGTGCTTCATTGGCTTGATTCTGCATAAATGCACCCGCAGTTGGCGGCGCAAGCATAACGGGCAGTGTTAGCGATGCTACTAGTAACGCACGAAGCATAAGTTTCATAATCGAGATTCCTGTTGTTCGTTAAAAGGCTTTATTATTGTTATTGTTGCTTAATTGTTACGCAAATAGATACCTTACACAATAACCTAATTAAGCCACTTCTTGAATAGTTATCAAGGCTGCTAAACCATATTTAGCGCGCGCTTTATCGCAAGCGGGATTAGACCCAGCAACGCTGATAGCAAATTCTCGACAAGGGCTTGGCCTATTTTCGTAAATACTACAACTGATGTTACCGCCTATCTCACCCTGTAATGCTACGCATCGCGGCGCGCGTGCATTGGTTCCCTGCATACAACGATGATATGGCGTTATTTGCTCGGTAAGCTCATTGGGCACGTAGCCACCCGCAGAATCATCTCCCTCTGCCCAATAAAACGATACCCGAAAGGTAGCGCAACATGCGCCACAAGATACACAAGGATTCACTAAACTCATGGAATTTGTACTCAACACCCAACTAAGGCTCTAGGTGAGCCCATACGGAGCAACATTTAATGCACCACATTGACCATCAAGCGGCTTACCGGCCGGTAAGCGTTGAAGTTTCGCGATTATATACTTGTAGAATGATACATGGGAAGTGAAATCATAGGGCGCGAGCTACGCGCCCTATGGAAGCTACGAGATATTTGCTTGGGCGATTACCGTAAGGTACTTAGTTACCCCCACACGTTGACTCTTGATAATCTCTGGGAACCGCCATAATTGGTGCATTACGGGCACTTTCCAGAAAACGCTAATTCTTTTGAGATTTTGCAGGCTACAAACAGAAAACGCTGCATTTTTTCCAGAAAAATTAATGTTACATCCGCAGCACGAAAACACAAATATATTTCAAGAATTAGTGCGCTTACTCTTCAGTTTCCGTTACCGAAAGTCCAAAGGCAATTTTAGCAAGTGCTATGTATTGAGAATAAGAATTTAATACGAATGGGTTTGATTAAGAGAAGGTAGTTCACTTGATGCTTGAATAGCTCTTACAACTAGCAAACCAAACGTCTCAGCGCTATCAAGAAGATTTAGGGGTAGAGCGTTCCAGTATCTCATCTATTAAAGTGAGCCCATTCTGATCAAGTTTCGCGAGTTTTAAAAGTCTCAGCGCGTCTGTCTCTTGGTCACAATAAAAGTAGGCTACAGGAACCTTGAGAACATTCGCAATCTTGCAAGCAAGCGAGTAATCCGGCACATGTCGACCTTTCTCATAATGATTCATCCTGCTGCTTGCGGAGCTTGCATCTAGCCCGATTTTTATACCAAGTTCTCGCTGGCTCAATTTGACCGCGAGCCTAGCATGTCGGAGGCGTTGAGGAAATGGGTGCTCGATGTGCAATTTTTCTTCATCTTGTTTGATTTATGATGATTTGATTGTCACCCGAATAAAACATCCTATATACTTAGGATTCCTAAGTATTGACGTAACCCCTCAAATGGAGACAGTCATAAGTGTCTTTTCGCAAAATAGTAATTGAAGCAATTTGTAGTATTTCTGACCGGAAATTTGATGTGAATGAGGTGAGAGAAATTTGTAAGAGCTCATACCCTTCTATGACGCATAAGCAACTGCACTCAAACGTATACAAATATATTTGGGGCCTTAAGCAAGACGGATACTTGGAATGCCACGTTAACGAAAAAAATAACCGTAAGAATCTTTATGCGATTACGCCACTGGGTTGCCAAAAGCTAGGGCTTGCCGCCCAACCTGCATCCAACGATGGCATGAAAACTGAAACAGCAATGCCCGAGATTAAACGCACTTTAATGCAAAAACTCTCTGATTATAGTAGTGAGCTAGCCGCGCACAGTGCAGAGGTAAAGGAGTACCAAGAGTTATCTCATCAATTTCCTCAACTAACCCCAATACTACAAAATAGTTATCAGGGAGCTAAAGAGAGAGCGGTAAGGCTACAAGGAAGAGTAACGGCATTAGAAAGTGCCATACAAGAACTTGGCTCATGAAGCTCCGCTCATGGCAACTGGATTGCGTTAAATCAGCTAAAACAGCTTTTTCTTTAGGGCAAAAGAACTATCTTGCTCTGGCGACTCCGGGAGCTGGTAAAACAGTTATGGCGGCATTTCTAGCAAAAACCTTGCTAGATAATGGCCAGATAGATCATGTTATTTGTTTTGCGCCATCCAAAACAGTAACCAAGGCAATAGCTGAAACTTTCTCTAGTATTCTTGGGCGTGGCATGGATGGCTTTATCGGCGATGTGGGTGCGGTGTATACGTATCAGTTCCTGGCCATGAATAACTCGAAAAATTGGCAGATTCTCAGTAATCATCGGGTCCTATTAGTTTTTGATGAAATACATCATGCAGGCGGATCCGTTGAAGCGCTGGCAAATTCTTGGGGTAGAGAGATTCTGACAAAGCTTAAAGACAAAGCTTCTTTTATTCTATCCATGACAGGAACGCCATGGCGGAGTGATAACGCACCGATTACGCTCGCACGCTATATCGAACCTGATTGGCGAGTAGCATGTGATTACACGTATGGGCTAGCTCAAGCAGTACGTGATGGAGTTTGCCGCGCGCCCGAAATTCGTTTATTTGATAATAGTTGCCTGCGAGTAGAGAGTGAAAGCTATTGCTCTATCTCTGACGCACTTGAAAATTCTGATATTCGATATGCTGACTTATTGGACAATACTGAGGCTTTGAATCACATACTGAAACAAGCTGTTTCTAAACTCGCCTCTGTAAGGATGTTTCATCCCGATGCAGGAGGCCTAGTCGTTGCCAAATCCATAGGGCACGCGCAACGAATCATCAAATTACTCAGGCAGCAATATCAACAAACGGCAGTATTGGTAACCTATCAAGAACTCAATCCAGATAGAATAATCGAACGATTTCGAGAAGATAACACGCAATGGATTGTGAGCATTTCAATGGTTTCTGAGGGCACTGACATACCACGTTTGCGGCTTTGCGTTCATCTTAGTACGATAAAAACAGAATTGTTTTTCCGGCAAGTTTTAGGCCGTGTTCTTCGTACAATCCCTGCAGTCGATAACAAAAGTGGCTGGTTGTATACTTTTGCTGAGTCTCAACTACTTTCGTTTGCAGAGCGAATTCAAGTTGACATACCTGATCACAAGTGCAAATTAATAGAGAGTATGGATATCAGAACTCAAATCAATATTAATCTGGAAGACACTTGTCCTGACAATGACGTAGAGTCTGCAAAATCAACGGAGAGTGAATTGGAAATCGAGTTTCCGGATATCGATGACTCAATGCCCGGGACTTCTCAAGAATTAGCCCCGCTGCTCTTCAGGCTAGATGGTCAATTTCGACATGAAGTGTTTTCAATATTCTAAAGTGTCCTAAGCGCTTCTGTATGAACTGATTGAGCGAAGTGTTATCTGATACTTTCGATAGCGGGTTTCACCATAATATCCTCTTACTGAATCGCAGAGGTTTGGGCAAAACCGGAAGTCGATGGGTGGATTGCGGGGCTAATTGAAAACGGCACACGTTAAACGCCCAAATCTCGACACCAATGCATCATCTTTTGCATAGCTCCAAATAGCGGTAATATTTATAGCGCATCAAAACTAAAATGAACAAACTAAAGACTAGAAATAACGTAAGGAGAGCAACATGAATAAGGATTTATTTAAAGAAGTTTTTAGCCTCGAATACATTCGAGACCATTTTCAACTGTGGAGCAACGGCGAAGTAGCCATTGGCCGAATGATACCCAAGAACATCGATATTACGGCGATACAAGATTTCCTCGCCGCTCATCCAGATACCCATTTAATGCTTAAGGAAGCGCAAAGCCACTTCGATGAAGACGAGCCCTTAAGTGCTACCGCAACAGACCTGATTTTCACTTATCTAGATGAAGCCCAACAAACTATGGGGTATCACTAACAAGTAATCGGCGAAGTTAAGATTCGCTCAATAAATAGCGCGTATAGATGTTCACTCATAGAACTAGAGTCATTCCATCGATGAGTTTTATCTTGGTAACACTGTTATTACTCGATTGGTAAGGCATTAGTATGCCTAGATGGATTTTACAGTTGAAAACGATAGTCTCAAGGAGCCGTTGGGTTTATTACTGACTAATTTGATTAACTATTTTTTCGCACATTACACTTAAATCAAATCACCATACTTCATATCATCAAGTATTTTTAGAAGCGTTTTAACACCGTCTTCTGTGTCCATGAGAACCACTGGCTGTAATCCATTGAGCGCGGGCAAGTGTGATGTAAGCCACTCGCCCATCATTTCCTTATCTTTCATAAAGAAACTATTGAGTTCTGCATCTAGCTGTTTTTGTGCCTCTGCTAGGGCCATATTTTGATATCCGTAAAATAAATTACATGTGCATTATTATTACAAGTACCCAGTCAGTTCGTACTAAAAATGTCAGGTTATCGCATAAACTCGCTGGGAGTGTTCTGTCCAGACAGCAGTCGTAAAATCAGTAGTGCAAACGCCTTTTGATTACCTTCGTTTTCCAATATCTCCATTGAGAGCTTCTCATGCTCTGTCATTGAGTCTAGTACCAAATCAGTTAGACGCTTGGGAAATAAGCCGTGCATTACTTGGTTAGCTGAGTGGCTATTCACTTGCGCCATAACCTCTTCATCGCGTCTTACTCGCTCGGCAATACCGTTAGCGAAGTGTAGCTGATCTTCGTCGCTCACTTCGGCTCCAAAAATATCGTTAAGCGTTTCGATGATTTCTGAGAGTCGCTTTTTCTCGGGATCTATAGGTTTACCGGTACCCAGCCCTGTGATTGGGTCAAGACCATATTCCTCACCATCTTCCGCTAAGCGAAGCTCATGCTCTTTACGCTTAGTAATTCGATAGTGCGATAGTCCCAATTCTGAGATATCAATGTCATCGTCTTCCAGCGCTTCTTGTCTGAGGAGTGGTAGCAGGTTTTTAGCAAACACGCACAGCTGCTCAAGCTCGGCATCCTCGAAAAATACAATTTGAGAAAGGAATTCATAGGCGCGCACAAAGCTGCCCAAGTTCTTCTTAAACAAGTCGAGTGTATCAAGCGACTCGCCCACTTCTTTGAGCGTCGCATCAGCATGCTTAACGCCAACACTGTTGCCATCGGCTTCAGCTTGCTTTCTGGCGGACCGTGCATCATTTCGCTCATCACGCAGCAACTTGTAACGTTTATTAAAACGCTCACGCGCGGGCTGACAATAATAAGTTAGCTTTGAGGCGTCGGCTTTGGGATCAAAGAATGCCAGTGCGAACTTTTCAACTTCGTTCCAGTGGTATATCTGCTCTTTATCAAGGGACTCCTGCAAGTCATAGACGACCTGTGCATCAGACACGCCGGTGAGCTCGGCTTTGTTGTAATAGGGCAAGAATGAATCGAGGATATCCTGAGTATCATTCACAAAATCGAGTATGAACGTTTCTTTGCCGGGGAACAGTCGATTAAGCCGTGAGAGCGTTTGCACACATTCCACGCCTTGTAGTTTCTTATCGACGTACATGGCACATAGTTTTGGCTGGTCAAAACCTGTTTGAAACTTATTGGCCACCAGCATCACGTTGTATTCGTCGGTATCAAACGCTTTGGCATGGTCTCGACCATTAAGCCCTGGGTTTAGAAGCTTACTCGTTTCTGTGACCTCTTCAGGGATAACATCATCTGGTGGCAAGCTGCCTGAAAACGCCACCAATGGATGGACGTCTTGGTAGCCCTTATCTTTAATATATTGCTGCATCGCTAGTTGATAGCGAACGGCCTCTTGGCGGCTACTCGTCACCACCATTGCCTTTGCCTGCCCAACAAGAAGATGACGCACATTCTCTCGGAAATGCTCGACAATCACCTCGACCTTTTGGCTGATGTTGTAAGGGTGCAAGCGCACCCACTTCGCCAATGTCGTTCGTGCTTTTTTCGAATCAACCTCATCGTCATCTGCGTTCGGATGCGCTAACTTCCACGCTACTGCATATGTGGTATAGCGACGCAATACATCGATGATAAAGCCTTCTTCAATCGCTTGGCGCATTGAGTACAGGTGAAACGGCTCTGGTTTATTCGATTCACTTCGCGGTAGCGATGGGTCTGGCTCCCGACCAAAGAGCTCCAGTGTTTTTGCTTTAGGCGTTGCGGTAAATGCGTAGTAACTAATTTGCTCACTTGGCTTGCGGGCTGATACCGCTGCACTTAATAATTCTTCAGCGCTTACCTCTTCGCCGTCTGGGAAGTCGCCACCGAGAATCGCTTTGAGTTTGGTCGCTGAAGAGCCTGTTTGCGATGAGTGGGCTTCATCTGCTATTACCGCGTAACGACCTGATGCGAGCTTTGGGTATTTCTCTAGAGCATCAAAAAGCGCCGGGAAGGTTTGAATGGTAACAATGATAATGCGGGTTTGCTCGGCAAGGGCTTCTGCAAGCTGCTCCGACTTGCTTTGATTGCCGATATCACGATTAATCGGTCGCACTACGCCTTGAGCGTGCTCAAACTGATAAATTGTATCTTGCAGTTGGCTATCAAGGACCGTTCTGTCCGTGACCACGATAACCGAGCTGAATAGTTTCTTACCATCACCATCATAAAGTTGAGCGAGCTGATGCGCAGCCCAAGCGATTGAGTTGGACTTCCCTGATCCTGCACTATGTTGAATGAGATAACGCTTTCCTGCCCCATCTGAGCGCGTCTTTTCGATGATTTGGTTTACTACATCCCATTGGTGATAACGAGGAAAGATAAGTGTTTCTTTAGTTTTGCGATTGCCGTAGAAATCTTCTTCTGTTTTCTTCTCAAGATGCAGGAAGCGGCCAATCACTTTTAACCAAGCATCTTTTTGGAACAGCTGCTCCCACAGATAAGCAGTCGCGTAGCTGCTCTCGTTTTCAGCACGCGGGTTTCCAGCACCACCGTCCGTTGTGCCGCGGTTGAAGGGAAGAAAGAATGTATCCTTACCGTTCAGCTTTGTGGTCATTGCCACTTCGTCTTGGCTCACCGCAAAATGCACTAAAGCACCTCGCTTAAAGGAAAGTAGCGGCTCAGATTTGCGTGTCACTGGGTCTTTAACGGGGCGGTCTTTCTTGTACTGTCGCTTTGCATGCTCAACGGTTTGTTTGAATTCGCTTTTGAGCTCCAGGGTTGCTGTTGGAATGCCGTTGACAAACAGCACCAAATCAAGCCTCGGGTTGTAATCACTAGTGCGGGCGTGGGGCGAGTATGAGACCTCTTCGACAACACGAAGGCGATTCGCGTTATACCTTAACTCTGTATCGGGATTCATGTCGTGGTCAGGCTTAAAGCTACACAGGTCTACTTTTACACCGGGCACTTTGAAGCCATGACGAAGCACATCAAGCGTGCCTTTCTTTTCGAGCTCGCGAACGGTTTTTTGAACGAACACCTTTTCAGGGTTTTGCGGGTTGCTCTTGCAGAATTTCTCCCAGCGCTCAGGCCATGCTTCTTTAAAATAACCAATGAGGTCTTCTTGGTATAGTGCATGAGGCTTGTCATACTCAGACGCTTTACCAACCAGCCAGCCTTGTTGGCTTAACGCTTCAATAATATCGTTTTGAAATACACGTTCGCGACTATCTGCCATGACCTATAGCTCCAATTCCTGATTCTGTTGATTCATCACCCATGTGAAAGTAATCATGCCGTCTCCTCCAATCCAACCTGACGCACATCTGCTGGGAAGGCACTTTCATCCGCAGGTGGTCGCCAGTTGCGCACGTCGATTTTACCGGTCACTGCTGCCGAGATTAGGGCGGAACGGCGTTCGTTCATGTATCTAATTGATTTAGTTGCTTCATTGGTTAGCGCATCAATTTTTCTGATTCGTTCATCGAGATATAAGGCAATTTGTGCTTGTTCGGAAACGGGCGGAATTGGCAGCTTATGATTAGCTAAATCAAATTGACTCATACTTGGAAGAGCCGTATTGGTGGAGTAAAGCCCGAAAGGTATTGTAGTTGCTAAATAGTAAGCGAACTTGCCATAAGCCCTAGGTAGTATTTCAGTGAAAAACATTGTGTCCACTGTCCAAAACTTACCTTTGATGTATAAAGGTTTATCTATAGTGCCCTTTCTCCCCAATAATACTGATTCGCCTTCATAGAGAAAGCTTTTGGCATAGGTGAACTGTCCTCCTGAGCCAATCACAGGGTAATCGGCAGGATTATCGCTTTCAACTGCTTTATAGTCTTGCCCTCCGCGAATCCTCAAAAGGTGCTTCAAACGGCCAATATCCCAATGTTCAGGCACATCCCCAAGCCATTCTACCCCTGAGTCCTTCATTGGTACGTTGGGGTCTAAACCTTTGGTCACCGCATGCGAAATCACCGCCTGGCGCATTTCCTTTAATAGCTCAATCAATCGCTTCTGTTCAGCAATCAGAGCATCGATTTTCGCGGTTTCGTGGTCGAGGAAGCGGGCGATTTGGGTTTGTTCTGGAAGTGGAGGTAACGGCACTTCTATTTTTTTCAAGTCATCCCAGCCTATAGCGGCTCGATGGGCTAAAATGCCATTGCCGAAGGATTGAGCAAAAGACTGGAATTGCTTTTCCTCAAAAATCCGTAAAGCAAATCTCTCGTTTAACACACTCTCGATCGCATTTAATACAATGTAAACAGGACTACAGACTCCGTTAAAAGCTGATAGACCGTAGGAGCCGATACCATAATTCATGCTATTTATGACGAGGTTTCCAACCCGAACGACTTTACACTTGGCAAGATCATCAGGTTTTTTGTTACCGACGTCGCCTTTGTCCTCATACCTTATTACACCGACGTTCGCCATTAAAGACAGGTAATTTTGATTTTTACCATCAGAGTTCCTTTCTGCTATCTCCTCGACAATGGCTCGGCATGGCACCAACTTCCAATGACTAGGTATCGATTTAAACCTAGCTGAGTCAGTTTCAATGTGATTTGGGTAGGCTGCAATACTCATGCCGACAACCCCTCAATCATCTGTTTGATGCGGTCGGTGCATTGTTGCAAATCAGCGTCAATCTCTTCCAGTGGCCTTGGTGGCATGAATTCATAGAAATGTCGATTGAATGGAATTTCAAAGCCAACAATACCAACCTCACCATCCTTTTCATCGCGCTTGGATTCGTCAACCCAAGCATCGGGTACATGCGGTTTCACTTCGCGCTCAAAATACTCATAAATGGATTCAATTAGCGGCACGTTTTCGTAGTCACGCAATCCTGTATCTGGCTCTGGATTGCCTTTGCTGTCTACACAGATATCAGCTTCTGAATCACGCTCGCTGAGTGCGTTCATGACCGCCTTAAGCTGTGGGGCACTTAGAGTGACCCGATGTTCGCTAAACGATGCTTTCAAAGCTTTTTGGAATTGCTTACGGTTGCTGTAAAGCGTATCTGCATCAAGCGCATTACACGCCGCGATAAGCTTATCTTGCTCACCCAGGCTCAGCTTCTGAATGGCTTTTTCGTCCAGCATGCGTGCAATTCGCTCTTTACTTGCTTGAAAGTTCAGTCTAAGCGGTCGTTCAACCGTGATGCGACGATAGCCAAATGCCTCGTTCGGAAATACTTTGCTTTTCTTTGATTCTTGGAAATCGCCATACATGCGAACAATGTCATCTTGGTCAATATCGCTAACAAACTGGCGTTTACTTCCCAGTGATTTACGCATCTTAGTCGCTCGGTCACTAGCATCAATCAGTTGCACTTTGCCTTTGCGCGCCGCAGGCTTGTTATTTGATAGCACCCATATGTAGGTTGAGATACCTGTGTTGTAGAACATATCGGTGGGGAGCGCGACAATGGCTTCAACTAAGTCGTTTTGCAGGAGATACCGTCGAATTTCTGATTCACCACTACCCGCACTGCCAGTAAACAATGGGCTTCCATTCAAAATAATGCCAATACGCGACCCACCTTCACGGGCATCACGCATTTTGCTAACCAAGTGCAGGAGGAATAAGAGCGAGCCATCGGATACACGCGGTAGGCCTGGGCCAAAGCGACCGTCAAATCCTCGGTGCTTGTGTTCGTCGGATACTTGCTTCTGAACCTTTTTCCATTCAACACCAAAAGGAGGATTGGAGAGCATAATATCGAACTTGTTCGACGCCAATTGGTCATCAGACAAGGTGTTACCTAGCTTGACGTTACTGACGTCCTGCCCTTTAATCAGCATATCGGCCTTACAAATGGCAAAAGATTCCGGGTTAAGTTCTTGCCCATGCAATGAGACCGTCACGCCTTCGCTGATTTGCTGAATGTACTCATCACCTTCGGATAAGAATCCACCAGTTCCGGCCGTGGGGTCATAGATAGTGACAATACTGCTAGGCGTTAGCCTTTTCTCTTGCCCAGTCAACACCAGAGATGTGGTCAAGTGCACAATATCACGCGGCGTAAAGTGTTCACCGGCCGTTTCATTGGAGCTTTCAGCGAACTTTCGAATGAGCTCTTCAAAGATAAGACCCATACCAAAGTTACTGATGGAGCTCGGGCTTAAATCGATGCTCGCGAAGCGCTGTACCAGCTGATAGAGCAAGTTATTTGCGCTTAGCTGTTGCACGAAATCTTCAAAATGAAAGTGCTCAAATATTTCTCGCGCATCCTGACTAAATGACTGCACATAACTCATTAAATCATCAGCAGTTTGGGTGTCAGACAATGCTGCCAAGCTTAAAGGTGACGCATTGAAGAACTGGAGGTCAGCAGCACGAAGTAACAATTTTTCACGAACCGCATCAGGCTTTGTTTGATGCTCTTTGGCTGCGGCTAGTACCTGAGCTTTATTGGGCTCTAGAACACATTCTAAGCGCCTTAAAAGAGTGAAAGGTAGAATCACTCGGCCATACTGACTTTGTTTGAAATCACCGCGTAAGAGGTCAGCTACCGACCAGATGAAGGCTGCGGTTTGGGAGTGGTTCGTTTTATCGTTTGTCATCCATGGGCTCCAATTATGTATTTCTTCTACGCTTCCTGTCAGTTAGGAAGATGATCCAATTCTCTGTAGAGAGGCATTCAGAGTTGTGCGAGTAACACCAAAGTGCGCTGCCACCTCTGTTTTTGTTATTTGCGGGTCGGACAGCATAGCCGCAGCTTTTCGGATATCTGCATCGGTCATTGATGGTTTGCGTCCACCTTTTCTGCCTCTTGCTCTTGCTGCTTGTAATCCGGCCTTGGTGCGCTCTCGAATAAGATCATGCTCGAACTCTGCAAGCGCGCCAAATATATGAAATACAAGACGGCCACCCGAGCTAGTTGTATCTATTGATTCAGTAAGTGATTTAAATCCGATATCTCTATCATGAAGGTCCTGAACAATCTCGACAAGGTTCTTCAGTGAACGAGCTAGCCGGTCCAATTTCCAGACGATTAGCACATCACCTTTACGGAGCATACGCAGACACTGCGACAATTCAGGTCGTTCACGAAACTTCCCCGTAATCTTCTCTTGAAATACCTGTTCGCACCCAGCAGCTCGAAGCGCATCGACTTGCATATCGACACTTTGTTCTTGAGTACTAACACGCGCATAACCTATGAGCATAAAACGCACCTTTTCTAGTCATAGTTTGTTGTACGTGATTTTTGGACATAAAACAATACGGATATTGGGAATAATTGGTATGTATTCTAGGTGTTTAGAAAACGACCGTTTAATAGCTTCAGAGAACACGCTCAAGATTGTTGACGAACAGACGCTTGCTCAAATTAAAAAGATAAAGTAACTTAATTAAAGTAAAGCGCGCGCCAAAGGAGTAATGGCAAGCGAAGCAATTGCACAGCAATCGCATATGAAGCCGCTCACGATGTTTCCTCAAGGAAGAGCCTCTCTCATTTTTCGCCCATCCATATCAATTTTGTGCTCGAATTTGACTGTGCTTCATAAACTTTTGTGCACGTTAACAAACCAAAGAAGACGATAGGATGCAGCCTCGAACGGTTCCTAAAAACATTAACGAGCATGCACGCTTTGTTTGATATCGCGCACACACGTGTATCGAGGATATGAGGCGTGCTTAGTAATACAATGTTATGCATTACCCAAAGGATGAGCTACCGTGCCAATTGAAATGCCAGTAGAGTTACGGTTCCCCATGGGGGGGACGACGCCGCTAACTGGGGGAGTAGTTCAAGACTTTATTAGTCTTGCTCGAAAGGCCTCATCTAGCACTATTGGGCGCCAACAGATTATCGAAAAATTCAAGGAGTTCTTCGCTATTGCGAGCGGTGACCAGTACGCCAAAAGCTCCAATTTATCGTGGGCCGAGTCAGATCTGGAATATCATGCAGACAGAGCTGCATCCGACGCACCCGGATTCATCGCCGCTTTCTGTGATGCATGTGAGGCGCTAGAAAATTGGGAAGTAGCTGTTCCCGGACACCAATATGTCAACAATATTCTTGAGAAACACTCGGTACCGTATAGAGTTATCGAAAATCAGCTGGTGGCTACTGATGAGCACATCTCACCACCCGACCCTGTGATTGGAACAGCAGAGTCTACCGTTTCTAGAGCGCTGGCTGATGCAAAAGCATTAGTTGGTCATTCTGATGCTTCAAGCGCAATAGATCGAGCGCATACAGCACTACACGGCTACCTGCTCGAACTTTGTGACAACGCTTCAATACCAGTAGAGAATGATGCTTCTTTATCGAGAGTATTTAAGGTGCTGCGCCAATCTCATTCCGCTCTCACCCCTGATGGGCCGAGAGCGTCAGATGTCACAAAAATACTTCAATCCTTCGCGGCTTCAATCGATGCATTGTCCACTATTCGTAATCGGGCAAGCTTAGCACATGCAAATGAGCTCTTGGATGAACCGGAAGCAACAGTAGCACTAAATGCCGTATATACAATATTTCGATACGTTCAGGACTGCATCAAGAGGTTCGACAATGCATAACCATGCGCAGCAGTTCGCGCCCACGGCGCCGGACGCTCGTCCCTCGCGCCGCTGTGCTTGGCGTTAGCGCATAAGAGGTTGAATACGTGAGGCAAGCTGTTATAAAGGCAGTAACAAAACAGTATCTGGAATCAGGTGATTTCAATGGATATCCCGTTTATGCGTTGAAAGAGGCCTTCAATATTGATAATGACGTGGCAAAGGAACTTATTCGTGAACTCATCTCAGATCGAGAAATTGATGTCGTATTCGGGAATATCCATCCAAACCCTCATATAAAAGCATTTTCAGAAACAACAGCAGAACAACAAATAGAGTTTCTCGGTACTCTGGGATTTAGTGAGCACTTCTGTTTGTACCCTACAAAGGAGACGCTCGCCAATATCAAAGAAGAGAAAGATTACGGAGATGAACCATATACGGAGCAATTAGCTCTTGGTGGTGGGCAGTTGGATTTCCGTGTTTTTGAATTGTCTGTTCTTGAGCATTATCGAAATGACCCGAGATATTACTACCAAACAGATTTCATCAACGGCCAAATTTCAGTAACCGATGAATACTTTGAATCAGAGTTAATGGCTGAGCATGACCAGGTGCTACTTCAAACATTCGGCTTTGCTCATGACAAAGATCTTAATAGAGCGGTTGCTGTTTTCCTACGCTACCTTTCTGATCTCAGCCCAGAACATCAGAAAATATGGAAATCTAAAGAGTTGTCAGGCGATTTCCAACTCCACCCGGATTATCTTAGGAATAGCATGGGGCATTGGGGTACAAGGATATCAATCTTCGAGGCTTTCAATCAAGAAATGCTCGTTATCAATGAGATGGCTGCGTTAATGGGAAAGCCACCACTTTTTAGAAACACTTACCAGCACGATTATCCAAGAAACTTTGGCTTCCTTCTGCGCCCGACGCTAGCTGAGTTTAATGCCTTTATTCTTCTTTTAGATCAATTAATGTCGGACAACTTGAATAATAAATTCTTTACTCCTGAGTTGGAACTAGAAGAAGATCATGAAAGACCTGACGGCAAGGTGGAGGTAAGAAGGAAAGGTACAATCGTTCTACTTGACGAATGGGTAAATTACTATTTTCGGACACAAGAACCAGAGCCGCTGGAACAAATGCTGGCATCATTTAGAAAAGTTCGCAAACTCCGGCAGAAGCCGGCTCACTCGGTACGAGAGGATGAATTCGATCAAAAATACTTTCATGAACAACGGTCATTGGTCATGGATGCATATGCAGCAGTTCGTACTATCAGATTGGTACTTGCCAACCACCCCAGTGTCAGGGCAAACCCACCTGAGATTAATAAGTTTCTGTTCGAAGGAAAGATATGGACCGTTTAGGCGCTAACAATGCCGTTAACAAGCACGTATTTTCCGTTCGCGCTGCTCACTACAAATGCGCCTGTTACAGCGGGCGTTAGGCGCAAGGAGGATATTTTGAGCATCTGGGAAGCTGACAAACTAATACTGTTCATTGCATTCGTAATACCTGGGTTTCTCAGTATAAAAGCTTATCAGTTAATTTTTCCGGGGACAGTTCGCCCAGCATCAGCAATGTTGATCGACGCGATTGCTTATAGCTGCATAAATTACTCAATTCTTTCTGTTCCGATCTACTTTTTTATAAAAAGTGGTGTAACTTCTATCGGTTACACGTTTTTATTCTATTTCAGTGTGCTGTTCTTATTCCCTGTTATATGGGTAATCATATGGAAATTCGTAAGAACAAGAAATTTTTTCCAGAAGAATGCTCCACATCCGACATCAAAGCCATGGGATTGGGTTTTCGAAAAACGTGAACCATACTGGGTTAAAGTAACTCTTAAGGATGGCAGTATTATTGGTGGTCTATATTCAAATAAATCGTTTACATCAAGTGCTCCATCACCTGAGCAAATATACTTAGAAGAAACTTGGCTACTGGATGAAGATGGTGCATTTCTTAGAAAGAAGAACCAAACTAAAGGCGTTATCATTTTAAACAGTGAAATTTCACACATAGAATTAAGGGAGTTAAGTTAACTATGTCAGACAACAAGAGAACTCAAAACAACGGTTATCAGCCTGTCAAAAAAGGTTATCAACCAACAGAAACACCGAATAGGCCTCCAGCATCCGGCGGATACACTCCTTTAAGTGGTGGCGACAGTCCTGCCAATAACCCAATACCTCCTGGCAAAGAGTAGCGCCTAACAAACCAAGTCAGCGGGACAATAACACGTAAGCTCCCGCGACTTCGTTCCGTACTTTAACCTACGTGCTATTGCCCCTGCTTGGGGCGCTAGCCATGGAGGAGTTACATTGAAGAAAGTGTTATCAGTTATTTTTGGGTTCCTCACTCTTGGTCTATTTGGGTATGCAGGCTACTTGGTTGTGGTTTGGCTGGCTGCCGCCTTCCAGGATGTCGATTCCACAGTTGGCGCAGCAATAATAGCCAGTGCAGCCACTGTAATATCTTCGGTCTCAATAGCTTCCTATAATGCGCGCAAAGCTAGGGAAAGGGTTGCATTTGAGGCGCACCGAGAGAAGAAGGCAGAAATATACAATGAGTTTATGGATGTTGTTGTGGAGACAATGAGGAACACAAAGTCCGGAAAAGACGGAGATGACGGTCTCCCTAAAGATATACAGGACTTTTTCTTCCGCTTTACATCGAGAGTGACGGTATATGGCGGTCCTGGAGTTGTTAAAGCCTATGGAGTATGGAGGTCTGCTTACTCGGGAGATAACAATCCAGCAGAGCCAAAGTCAGGCTTGCTCCTAATAGATTCTCTATTTCGTGAAATGCGAGCAGATCTTGGTGAGAGCAATAAGGGTATCGGTAAACATGAGCTTTTAGGGCTCTTCATTATTGGTGGTAAAAGTGAGCTAGCGAGAGAGGCTAACAATGCCATTCAATCTGACGCTCGTTCCTCGCGCGGCTGATGGCGGCGTTAGTCTTCAAGGAAACAGTATGAAACCTGATGATTTTCAAAAGATTCAAGAGATGATTGATAGCTCAATTGGAATGGAGCTATGGCAAGTCATTCTTATAGTAATAATAAGCTTGATCTCAGGTTACCTTGGCTCATATTTGAAGGAGAAAGGTAAGAATGTGTATCGTGCATTAAATTCGTCACTCGTTGCGCTACGTGAGCTGGAAACAACGTAAGACTATCGCTGCGGACTTAAAACTCATTTACGGTGCGGCCACTCGGGCTGAAGCGGAGCAAGCATTGGAAGACTTCGCTATAAAGTGGGACGCTGAGCATCCGACCATCAGCCGCTCATGGCGGACTAACTAGGAGCGTTTAAGAGTGTTCTTTGACTACCCAGTCGAGATACGCAAAGCTATCTATACTACCAATGCGATTGAGTCGCTTAACGCGTCATTGCGTCAAATCACCAAAACCCGCCGATCGTTCCCGAATGATGAAGCGGTCATGAAAGTGTTGTACTTAGCCTTGCATCAGGCCTCGAAAAAGTGGACGATGCCTATCCGCAACTGGAAACCGGCCATGGCGCAGTTCGAGATTATGTACCAGGATCGGATTTAACAGTGCAATTAGCCATTTACACAGATATTTTTTACAGTCTCATTTTATCGTTCGAACACTTTCCCTCCGAGCTTCAACTAGATTCTGCTTAACTTCAGCGATTTCTTTTTTCATTTCTTCTAAAGACTTTAACGCTTGGTGCAACGCGTATGATAACTGATGGTGTTCAGCTGCCATCTGCGCCTGCTCAGCTTTCAACAATACAACTTGCCTTTTGTATTTTTGTTTTATTTCTATTTCTTTCTTCTTTTCTTCTCGTAATCGTTTAAGTTCAGAAGCTGGCTTTATCCCTGTTCTTTTTGTTTGCGAAGCGACTTTTGCAGCTTTCACACTCTCGACGACCTCAGGGTAGTGGTAACCACTTCCATTACCCAAATTAGCTTCCTCCTCAACAGCGCGCATACTAAGTTTCCGATGACTAGGGATACGCTTTGGATTACCGGATAAAATACGCTGCAAGGCCATGACCAAGCGAACTTGTGTGTTCTCTTTATTCATATCTCGATTACTTGTATTGGGTGAACGTAAGTTTCGTGAGCTAAATCATGATCTAACAATACTCGCTCGGCTGCCCTGATTTGTGTAATGCAATGAGCGTACTCACCAGCACTTACTTCAACAGATTTACGAAGGTAGGAGGTTAGTGCCGAGTGTCTTTCTTGCCACCAAATCGCTTTCTCAGAATCAATCACACTGCCACCAGTCTTGCAGTCAACGCAGAATGCTGGATTGACCACCCCATCCATATCACAGTCATAGTTATTTTTGCAGTAGCTATGGAGGGTTCCATGAAGAGTCAGACGTTTCTCTTTGACAAGACGGTATAAATTGTCCCAACTACTGTAAATTACAGGCTTATCGTCACGCATCGAGACAATTGCTTTACCAAAGGTTCCGCTCAATGGCTTATCACCATTAAACCAATTGTGGTATTTGTCCGTTGCATTCTCTATCTCGATTTGATTTAAAAGGTTAACAAGCTGAGTGTCTACCTGCACATCTTTGAGTCGAGATTCAATTGCACCATTACCATACCATTCGCTCATCCTTAAGTTGACGTGCTTGAATTGTTGCTTCAAAGCGACTGAATGAGCGAGACTGTTTCGTATTGAAAAGCAGGCGAAAGTCCTACGGAACTGATGTGTCGCCAGTGGCCACTCCGCATTGAGTTTAACTTTTGCCGTTATAGCGCCACCATCCCTAGGGTTCAGTAATTGGCATTCTTCTAATGATGCTTTATCGACAATTGCTCCAACTTCTTTCGAGTAATTCTTTAGGCGATCGTTCCATTTGGAACGCGAAATTACAGCAGGCATTCTTTGACGACGATATTTAGTCAGCCATAGGCAACTAGCATGTTGACGGAGAGTATATGCTTGCCATTTATCATCTGTATGAGCCGCGATTTTGAAAAGCTCTTCTCGGTAGGCGGCGGTGAGCGCTAAAGCGAGAGCTATCGCTTTTTTTACCACCGGACTTGCTAACCATTCTTCGTTCTTCTTCCCTGCTGCAAGCTTGTGTGTCGCTCCTCGTAACGAATAAAAAACTTGACCATTAATTGAATGAGTATAGAAACTGTCCGCTCGCAATTCAAAAAGCTCACTTACTCTCATTCCAGTAAACGCACCACAACATACAAAACACGCTGACAACGTTAAAGAACGCCACCTAGTGAACCAAGAACCGCTCACCTCACTTTCGGGTAAGAGGTTGGTTCCGCAGAGGGCCTGTGAAATTATCGCCTCTTGAGATTGGGGTGTCGCCTTATTGATTTCCTGCTCATATCTTCTAGTATTTATTGTTCCATCGGGATTGGTCAGCCACTTCCATTTCCCGATTGCAATTTTATAATCGACTGTAGCACGACCGATATCATAATTTGTCTGCAAGTCTCTTTGCATTTGAGTTAGTTTCTTTCTGTATGGCCAAGCAACCTCAACGAAACGAATCGCTTCACCATATAATATGTTGGTCAAACTTTGAGGAATCGCCAATGTTTGACGTGATTCCAATTTGCTCTGTGAAGCAAGCTTCGCTGCTCGTTGTTTAAAGTTTATATTTGGTAAAGCAAAATTGAACGGCAACCAAAAATTCAAACGCTCTACAGCTAACAATGCCGAGAACACAAGCTCAACGGTTCGTTTCGTCAACTCCTGCTCTTTAATCAGACTCTCGAGCTCAACCCATATATCATTATCGGATATCTTCGATAAATCAGAATAACCACCCTTTAAGCAAGTTAATAGTGGCCTTTTTAACCCTATATTAAATCGCGAAGTCAAAGTTGAAAGCTTTGCTTTTGCTCCGCTATAGTGGCCTTGCTTGAATAACCAGCCATAAGCTATAAGTTTAGCTTGAAGCTTCAACTCAGGGGATTCGCTAAGATACGTGAAATCAAATTCACGTTGATTTTTGTCTGAGCCTTTATCGAAGGCATAGGCGCTGCAATCCCAACGATTCTCACCAAAAATGCTCCTAGTTACACCAAACTGGTCGATGCATATAGGGACTTCACTTAACTCAGACAAGCGACCAGTGGCGATCAAAGATAAAACATCCGTTTCTTCGGTTACGCCAACTGACGGGTAGTCATTTGGTAATCTAAGACAGAGAGCTTGCATTTCCTACCCTTAATATAAATTAACACTAGCTGCGTCTACCCAAAGAGGATGACGCCCGTCATCGGCTAACTTTTGACGAGCTTTCTTCACTATTTTGCTATTCATGATTTTCAGCCGTTGATCGATTATATGAATGGCTTTGCCAAAATTTTTTGCAAAATGGTTACTATCTACATGAAGGTAGATAGAGTCCTCTAGACAATCCCGAAAACTTAGAATGCACCATATATCTGGGACTGACTCAACTAAAACTTGGTGCTCGCAACTCCAGCAGCTCAAAAGGTCAGCACATACTAGACTCTCCCCTTTCTCTATTATCTGATGACTAATTGCCTTAGCTGTGAATTTTTTTCCTTTTATACCGGAGGTATCATTGCAGTAACTTCCGTGGGCACTCCGATTAATTGGCGATAGCCGATTTATATATTCTTCGTAGGCTAACACTTCTATTTTTTGCGAGTCTCGAACTTTTTGTTTTGCTTTTTCAACCTCCGATCTATCTCGCGCCACTTGTTCTAGCGTAAGACTGACATCTTGGTTCATTCGCATATTCTCATGAATGTTCCCGCCGGAGTATGCAGTTGCCACCACATTTGGAGTATTGTCTAAAAGAATAGCTGCTTCAATAATACCCTTTTGGGCTAGAGCTAGTTCACCACCAGTTGCTCGGAAACGCCTAATAACGGGCCAGAGTCGCTCCCCCCTATCATCAAGCATTGGAAAGTGCTTAGCTAACCAGCCGACTTTAAAGGTGTTGAGTCGAGAGGATCCCATCATTTGTATTTTCTTTGTTCGGAATGAAAATGAGGGTAATAGCAATCCATCTGGCCTTGGGTCTAAAATCGTAGATACTATTAATAATTGATCGAAAAAACTCATTGCATACTTGGGCACTTCCAGCCGATTATTTTCACCGATCTCTACGGTTATCGTCTTGAATGCTCTCCGTTTAAACGCAGGCATTTGATGCCAATTTTCTGAGGGCGAATGACTGCTCATAGATGGTCTTGTCAAACTGAAAATAACGCTGCTATTACACCAAGTGTAGTAACTAAGTAGATATGTGGCTGCCGCAATAAGCTTACTAGTAAGATTAGTGACCGGATATTCCTTTCCTTTCCAAGTAAAGTTACCTGTCACTTGTTGAACCTTTGCTTTCACATGGGATTCTGGATTTTCGATAAATTGTGTGCTGAGCTGCTTGAAAATACCTCGTAATAAAGGAAGTATTTTTTTTAAATCATTATCACTGTAACCGCGAGTATTCTCCTGCTGCGTATGTTTCGAAAATGCACCTTTTGGTAGAAGGTGTTTTGTTGGGATATCTAGCCATCTGAATAGAGTATTTAAGGATGATATCATTCTCCCTTCTGTACTATCTTTTATCTCTCCTAGCCTTTGACGTTTGGAGATATGCTCACATTGTATTGAAAAAGCAGAATCTGATAGTGGTTGAAGTGGCGGATTATGACTGTCACAGAAAACAAAGTGTTTTCTTGCTGTATCAAAAATAGACGCTTTCGTAGCGACTGCCACCCCCTCTCGGTCGTTGATCGCAGTAAATATTTTTTTTACTAGATCATCACGATTAACTAACTCGAAATTTAATTCCTCTCCTTTGAGTTCAGTCGTTGAGGGAACTCCTTTATAGCGAAATCGGTTGAAGTCCAGAAGAGTGAAATCATTAGCGCCATTCAAGGCGGGAATACATAAGTATTCGACCCACTGATTCGTCAACTCAGTATCTCTATTCATATGCTGACTCCATTAATGCGTGATGCATAATTTGATCAAGCATCGATATTTTTTCCTTCAACGCCTCTTTGCGCTTTAGGTAGCTTAAATATTTCCAGGTTGTAGATTCTTGGTTGTGTCCCATCCATTGCATCAGTAAAGCCAATGCATCTGCTGGTGCCAGTCCTGCGGATAACAAGCTGTTCAGTCGATAGGTTGCGTAGGTACACCGGAGGTCGTGAAATTTGTACGCAAACTCCGTTCCAGACTCAATTATAGAGCGACGGATTTCTCCAAATCTAGCACTTACTGTCTTAGGTGCATAAGGAAAACCGCGTTGGCTTATGAATATAGGTTCGTAGAGGCTTGCTGCTGTCATTGCCTCCGAATTTACTTTGGCCAGGTTCAAAGACAACGAAAGATGCAAGCTGCTAATGGGAACCGTCGATGCACAATTTGCTAAATTCTCTTTAAGTTTATCTAAACGATTTATACGCCGTTCACTAATAGCATAATTCAATAATTCATTTAGCAACTCTCCAGTCACCTCAATCGTTCGCGTTTTATTATATTTAGTGGGAACGCCGTTAGATGGCCCGATAGTAATTTCATATTGAGCTCTCGTGCCATCCCGCAAAATAGCGTTATTTAAAGCATCTAAAGTTAGCCCGGATGCTTCTTCGAGCCGAAGTCCACATTGAATAGCCAACAGACAGATTAAACGTATTTCTATTGACGCCGCACGTAGCTGAAAGGATAAGTTATATAAAGCGTCTTGCCCAAGTGGAGTAAGTCCACGGACCTTTTGAGTAGTAGAATCTCGCGGAACCCTGATTCGCAGATCAGAAGTTTGTACTGTAAACTTTGGCCTCATATGTGCAAACATACTGTTATTTTTAATCGTTACAAACTCGATCTCAAACGGCTTATGTTTCTCCGTTATTCGATAGTAGCCTTCGTAGGCTGCCCAAAGATAAAATTGCACGACATGAGTCATATATGTGTTTGCTGTTGAATAGGCTAGCTTACCCTCCCTAGCGTTTCTCAGTAGGTCATCATTCCGGAACCGATAGGTAGGCTTTAATGCTTTAGGAGGTGGGAACTCATTCCAAGTGAGTTGCTCTTTGTCTAAAAAACTCCAATATCGTCTCAATGCCCGAGCGTATGAGCTTAAGTTTTCCAGTCGTTTTGTAGCTACTAGATATACAAACCACGCATTAACAGGCCCAACAAACCTGCCCTCTCCATCATATAGAGTGGGGAGCTGCCCTATATTTCGGCCAGCAGTAAATTGCACATCATTTTCACCATTTCTAATGAAACTACCCACCGAGACGTCGTTCGATATAACAAGTTTTGCCACCGTCGTTGCCCTCGCAGCTTTTACGCCTATAAATCTGATGCTTAGGCAAGCTTACGAAGATTGAATGCAAATAGAAAGGCTTAGTTTAAAATATCACCAAGCCTCTCAAAAAACTTTCCAGAGTTATTAAAACGAACGATGGGAGGGTGGGTTTTCTACAAAATCATGTAAGGGTGACAAATTCCTCTGCAGACGTTGGATGCAGTGCTACCGTGGCATCGAAATCTGCTTTTGTAGCACCCATTTTAATGGCTACCGCAAAGCCTTGTAATATTTCGTCCATGCCTTCGCCAATACCGTGTAGACCCACTACTTTTTCGTTCTCGCCTACACATATTAATTTAAAGTTACTCAGTTCGCGATATGGTGTAATGGCATTGTACATGGCCGCAAAGCCTGATTTGTAAACCTTCACATTAGCTTCACCATATTGCTCAATAGCCTCCATTTCACTAAGCCCCAAGGTGCCGATGGGTGGATGGCTGAATACAATCGTTGGGATTAAGCTGTAATCCATGTGCGCATCGGGCATATCTTTGTTGAACAATCGCTCAGCGAGTAATCGCCCTGCTTTAATCGCTACCGGGGTAAGTTGCGCTTCACCGGTAATATCGCCAACGGCGTAAACACCTGCAACATTAGTATTCTGGTATTTATCAGTGCGAATAAAGCCTTGCTCATCGGTTTTTACACCAGCCTTATCTAAGCCAATTTTATCCGTAGCTGGCTCTCGGCCAATTGCCCAAATAAGGCAATCTACATCGGTGATTTTCTCGTTATTCAAGGTAGTAATGGTAAGTGAACCTTGGCTGTCTTTTTCTACCATTTTTACTTCGGAAAACTGATGTACGGTTGGCCCATGGCGTTCAATAAGGCCCATCAGGGTATCAATAATATCGCGATCGAAATAACGTAATGGCCGGTCTTGGCGCACCAACAAATGTGTTTCCGTGCCAAGCGCATTTAGCACCCCGGCAATCTCTACGGCAATGTAGCCAGCGCCTACTACCACTGCCTTTTTAGGCTGCTCGGTTAAGGCAAAGAAACCATCGGAATCAATACCATACTCAGCACCTGGCACAGGAGGAATTGTAGGGCGGCCACCTACGGCGATGGTGATGTGGTTGGCGGTAATCCGTTCACCATTTACTTCTACTTCATTCGGGCCCACGAACTTGGCGAAACCCTCTATAAATTCTACATTGTTGCTTTGAAAGCCACGCTGATAAGCGCCATGAATACGCTCAATATAAGCCTCACGGTTTTGTACCAAGCGGCCCCAATCAAAACCATTCTGCTGCAAATTGAAGCCATAGGCTTCGCTATACTTCACTGCTTCAGCAATGTGGGCGCCGTACCACATTACTTTTTTGGGAACGCAGCCAACATTCACACAGGTGCCCCCAACCGCTTTAGCCTCGATAACTGCCGCTTTCGCGCCTCGAATTGCCGCACGATTCGCCGATGCAATACCACCACTTCCGGCACCAATGCTTAAATAATCAAAATGCTTACTCATTCCACGTTCCCTATACATCTGGTTACTTAAATTTAATCAATTGCGCAGTATATCATGGGTTACCAGAACTTTTTTCGGTTACAAAAAGGTAAATTCGATTAACGCAATCTAGACCTTACGCCTACATTAGTGCAATCTAGAGCACTACATCGAACGAGGAAATCCGGTGCGCAGCAACTCCAGAATAACAAGGAATGTAACATTTTTAGCGGCGAGCCTAATTGGGCTCACCGCCAATGGTGTGGTGAGCACTACCAGCTGGGCGCAAGAAAAAGATGTACAACTTCCCTTAGAAGCACTTGGTAAGCCAAGGCCTGTGGAAGTGGAGGAAGAAGAAAGCCCTGAGCTAGAGCTGGCTTGGCTAGATTCATTTCAATCAGGGGTGGAAACCTCTGTAGATAATACGGCCCGCTGGATTGATACATTCTTTGGCGATAGCCGCAGCTTCGAGGATAGCTACGATAGTCACGGCCGCCTTACGGTAGGGCCAGAGTGGAGCCAATATGATGGCTGGAAAGTACGCTCTAGTTTTCGCGCCCAATTCACTCTTCCTAACACTCAAGAGCGCTTTTCCGCAATCATTGGCCGCGCCAGTGTAGATGATTATGCAGTTGGCGACACCAGCGGCAGGCGCGGCTCGGTAATTGGTTCTGATCGCGGCGATCGGGACTGGGTAGTGGGCTTAGGTTTTAATCCTAGCCAAGGCGAAACAAACCGCTTTTCCATTAGTGCTGGTATTCGCGGTGGCCTGCGTTTTGATCTGTACACTCATGCCCAGTACCTTTATCAGTATCGTATCGATGAAAGTAAGCAAGTTCGTACTCGCTCGAGCTTGTTCTGGCGGGCGAGTGATGGTTTTGGTGTGAATCAACGTTTAGACCTAGAAACGAGCCCAAGCCCAGAATGGTTAAATCGCTTTTCCATTGAAGGCACCCGCGCCGAGCGCACCGAAGGCATTCGCTGGCGCAGCAGCTTCGCCGCGTACCATGTTTACACCGAAGAGAAAGCGGTAGCAGGAGAAGTTTGGTACGAGGGTGAAACCAAACGCGAGGTTCCTTTACGTGAGTGGGGGGTGCGCGCAATACATCGGCGCAACTTCGCGCGCGAATGGCTGTTTTTAGAAGCTTGGGGCGGGCTGCATTGGCCTCGGGAAGAATTAATGGAACGGCGCGAAGCACGTTGGATTTTAGGTATTGAGTTAGAGATGTGGTACGGCGGATAGCACCATACGCCTTATATAAAGCACATAAAAAAACGGCGCTATGAGCACCGTTTTCGTAGTTATTATAGTATTCTCACGCAATGCTTAGTTGGTGAAATCTGATACATCTAAATCTTCATCTAAGCGTATTTCTCGATTTGCCCGATCCCGCAGCAATTGAATAGTGCCATCAATACCATTTTGGCGTAATGATGCTTCCACTTCTGAACGCTGAGCGTTTAACATGCTCACACCTTCCGCCACTAAATCAAACGCCATCCAAGGGGCTTGCGGATTACGACGCTGCAATTGGAAATCCAAGCGGATGGGTGGCCGACCACCTTCTTCTACCAACTGCGCACGAACGGTTACGCGGCGCTCATTTTCATAATTACCAGGGCGGCCAAAGGTAATTTTATGCTTAGTTTCATCGTACTGGGTAAATACGCGAGCATAGGTAGTAATTAAATACTCACGAAACACTTCAATAAACTCTTGTTGTTGCTCTGAGCTCAAACGCTGAAAGTTTCTGCCCAATACTTGGCGAGCAGCAAACTGGTAATCAGAATGCGGCAGTAATTCCTGCGCCATAATATCGCGCAAATAGCCTGGGTTTTGCTCAATGGAAGAACGCTCTTCGCCAATGCGCACTGTCATGCGCTCAGCAATTTGCTCAAGCATTTTGAATGGGTTGCTGGTATCTATTTCCTCAGCATGAACCTTGCCGAACCCAAGGGTTAAGCCAATCGTTACTGCAACAAACCATGTTGTTAATTTTTTCATGTGATACTCCTAATTCACAAAGCTCTTACTAAGACATCGCTAACTACGAAAAGTTACGCGGCAAGTGCAAAGAAGAACCCTGCGATGCAAGCACTCATCAAGTTAGCAAGTGTAGCAGCTAACAATGCGCGCATACCCATAGTTGCGATATCTTTACGTCGGCTTGGCGCCATACCGCCTAAGCCACCAAGTAAAATCGCGATCGATGAGAAGTTTGCAAAACCGCATAGCATAAAGGTAATGATTACCTGGCTTTGCATGCTCATATCATCTTTAAAATTGGCGAAATCTAGGTAGGCCACAAACTCATTAATTACTAATTTTTGACCAATGAAGCTGCCAGCAATCTGTGCTTCTTCCCATGGAATACCCATAATGAATGCTAACGGCTGGAACACGTAACCAAAAATCATCTGCATGGTTAACGCTTCTTGGCCAACGAAACCACCTAAAAAGCCAAGTATGCCGTTAATCAATGCTATCAAGGCCACAAACGCCAATAACATCGCACCTACGTTCAATGCCAATTGCATACCGCTTGATGCACCAGCTGCCGCCGCATCAATTACGTTTGCCCGACGCTCTTCCGTGGGCACATGGCTTAAATCATTATTCGGCTCTTCTGTTTCTGGCACTAAGATTTTCGCCATCAATAAAGCACCTGGCGCAGCCATAAAACACGCCGCAATTAGATACTTCAGCTCAATCCCTAAACCTGCATAGCCAGCTAATACTGATCCGGCAATAGATGCCAAGCCGCCAACCATTACGGCAAAAAGCTCTGAACGGGTCATGTTCGGAATAAAGGGGCGTACTACCAATGGTGCTTCCGTTTGGCCAACAAAAATGTTGGCAGCGGCCGACATGGATTCTGGGCGGCTGGTGCCAAGTAGCTTCTGTAAGCCACCACCAATCAGGTTAATTACTTTGGTCATTACGCCTAAGTGATACAACACGGCAATTAATGAAGAGAAAAACACGATCACGCTAAGCACGTGAATAGCAAAAATGAAGCCCTGTGAATAGCTGCCAAGATCGCCGAATAAGAAGGTAATACCGGCACCAGCATAATCAATTACACTAGCAACACCGAAGGCAATGCCGCCAAGTAAATCTTGCCCCAAAGGCACATAGAGTACGAACGCACCGAGCCCAGCTTGCAACGCAAAAGCAAGTACAATGGTGCGCCAACGAATACTTTTGCGGGCAGTTGAGAATGCAAACGCAACTAACAACAATACCGCCATTCCTACGAGGCTAATCATCCTGTTTTCCTTTCTTATTCTGCTAAAAGTTGCCGGATTTTAGTTTTAATTATATCAATGGCAATTTCGTTCTGACCGCCTCGCGTTACCACCAAATCAGCAAACTGCTTTGAGGGCGCGATAAATTCGAAAAACGCTGGGCGCACATAATGTTCATATTGCTCAGTAATTGAAGCGAGCGAACGGCCACGCATTTCAATATCCCGATTAATACGGCGAAGTAAACAGATGTCCAATGGTGTATCCATAAATACCGAAATATCAAACTGTTCGCGTAGCTTGGCATCGCATAACAATAAAATACCTTCCACCAAAATCACTCGCGCCGGGGTAACCGGTATCGTGGTGCTCACGCGAGTATGCTCTTTATAGGAATACTGTGGCATAGCGATTGCCTCGCCATCGCGCAGTTGCTTCATATGTTCGGCTAATAACTCATGCTCAAATGCACTCGGATGATCATAGTTCGTTAGCACTCGTTGTTCGAGTGATAAATGGCTTTGGTCCCGGTAATACGCATCTTCTGAAAGCACTGAAATCCGCTCGCCACCAAGCTCAGCTACAAGCTCTTGGTATACCGTTGAAGCGAACAAGCTTTTGCCTGAAGCCGAAGGCCCGGCAATCGCGATAATCGTTGTTTTTCCCACAAGGAGCCCTATTTTACATCTGTGATTTTGCAACAGCTGCGCATTATCCCGAATTACTGCGAATTTATAAACATGTAATTCGGTAAATCAACGCAAATCGCCCACCGATCGCGAAATTTTCGCACCTAATTGGCTGTTCTACTCGAATCCCCATGGCGCAGGAGGCGCTGCAATTGTTGTACTTAAATCAAAATCGATGCGCCATGTCCACTCTCCATCTGCCATAGTGCCGTAGCTATAGCGCTCGCCCGGCACCACTTCAATGCGCCAGCCCAGCACCTCACCAGCATCACCTGTGCGTTCGGTATAAATGAACATCTGTTGCTCAGCAGTACCGCTATCTACTGTTGCGCCGCCATAAAACGTATGTTCTGAATGCGAGCCATCGGGTTCGCGGTGATCATGGTTAATGGTTAGGTGATCGCCGGCTAAGGTATAAATCCAGGTACGCGAACGATCCCAAGAGTTCGTGGCCGGCTGCTCAATATGGAATGGTGCTTTAATTTCCGTTTCCGAACACTCACGAAAATGCACGGTTAGCGCTTCATCACCTTCCAGTAAATCTTGCCCTGGCCGTTCCACAATACGCTCGCCTGCATAAGCATTGCCACATAAGCTATGTAGCGCATTAAAAAAGGCTACGTGCGGCTCTACCGTTGGTGCCGCTTGTTCCGCTGAACAGCCACTGATGGCGACAACCACTGCAGCAGCCAGCGCGCCCCGAAAAATGCGCGTTCCACCCGCACTATGTTGTTGTATTTTTTGTTGTATTTTTTGTTGCCTATTTTGTTGCATTTTTTGTTGCATGAGTGGCTGCATTAGAAACCCCGTTGTTGTGCGTTTAATATCTCAGCAAACTGCCATGGTTATTGCGCTACTGTACCTAACTCTTGCGTTTATTTCATGCTATCTTCGGAAGTTCAGTGTAGTAAACGTAGAGCTGAGGGCGCGGCCAGCATGAATAAAGCAAATAAAACTGAATTAGAAACAACCTCTAACGCGAGTGGTAAACTCGGGCTTGGTGAGTTACGTGAACGCATAGAAAACATCGATCAACGCATTCTACAAGCCCTTGCGGAGCGCCGCGATATAGTGCTTGCAGTAGCTAAAAGCAAAGCACAGCAAGAAGGGGCTGTTCGTGATACTGAGCGCGAAGCCTCATTATTACTAAAATTAATGGCCATTGGCCGCGAGCTAGGCCTTGATGCCGGCTATTTAACCCGCCTATACCACATTATTATCGAAGATTCGGTGCTTACTCAACAAGCATGGATGCAGCAAAGCAATAATACCGGCTCACTTTCCATTGCCCACTTAGGCACTGCAGGTAGCTACTCGCATTTAGCCGCACAAGGATACGCCAATCGACGCCAATGCCTAATGCAGGGCATGTCCTGTGAAACCTTTAATGATGTGCTGAAGGCCGTTGAAGATGGCAATACCACTTTAGGTATTTTACCGATCGAGAATTCCACTTCGGGTTCAATTAATGAAGTATACGATTTACTGCGCCATACCCACTTGCACATTGTGGCGGAAACCTACCTGTCTGTAGAGCACCAAATTTTGGTTCGCAAAGGTATGGAAGCGGCCGATTTACACACTATTTATGGGCACCCGCAAGCCATAGCACAATGCTCTCGCTATTTAAGCCACCTCACCAACGTGAAAGTTCTTTCTTGCCCCTCATCGGCGCATGCAATGGAGCTCGTTGCGGCCAGCAACGAACCAGGCGTTGCGGCATTAGGTTCGCAAAGTGGTGGTGCCTTATTCGATTTAGTGGCGATTGCAAATAACCTTGCCGATCAGCCGGGCAACCAAACTCGCTTTATTGTAATTCAACGGGAACCTTGCCATGTGCCACAGCAACTGCCAGCGCGCACCAGCTTAATTATGGCAACACACAACCAACCCGGCGCACTTGCCGATGCATTGATTACCTTGCGCCAGCACGAATTGAACTTAATTAAGCTGGAATCGCGGCCGATGCCTGGTAACCCTTGGGAAGAGCTATTCTATGTTGATCTAGCAGTGCATGAGCAAAGCCCACAGTGGCGCGCCGCACTGCAAGAACTAAAAGCCATTACCCGCTTTGTGAAGGTGCTCGGTTGTTATGCCGATGAGCGCGTAAAAGCCACTCATGTAGCTGCACCTTCAGCATAATCATTTGCACTAAAAAAACTAGGAACACCTATGAACGTTTCATTGTTAAATAATTTGGTAATCCCCAAGCTGTTATTGGCCACACTGAGCATTGCGGTACTTGCCGGCTGTACAGGTGAGCAATCTTCTGAACTCACCACAACAGCCAGTTGTGATGGCAACGTAACCCCTTTTCAGCAATTAAGTGAAGGACAAAACGTAGCTGTAAGTGGCGTGGTAAAGGGTATTTTTCATGGTGAACAACAACTTGGTGGCTTCTTTATTCAAGGCGAAGATGGTGCTGCCTTCGTAGCCGATGCCGGAGAGCTAGCTTCGATTGCAGAAGGCCAAGAGTTACAAGTAACGGGTACGGTAAGCAGCTACTACGGTGGTTGGCAACTCAGCGATGTAAGCGACATCGCCAACTGTGGCAATAGTGAAGTGCAAACCGCATCCATCACCTTGCCGCTAGCAGACAACGAATCACTTGATGATCTCATCCATCATCGCGTGCAATTAAGCCAAGATATGTTGGTAATTGGCCATTATCAATTAGCGCGTTTTGGTACCTTAGATATTGCTACAGAACGCCTTTATACACCTACCCAAGTAGTGCAGCCTGGTGCGGATGCAGCCGTTCGTTCGGCATATAATAATGCGCGGCGTTTAGTGCTCGATGATGGCTCTTGGGCAGAAAATCCAGCGCATATCCCATACCCTACCGGCGGCTTGCGTATGGATAATCCGGTGCGCAGTGGCGATACCATCCGTAACATTGAAGGTATTTTAGTGCGCGTTGGCAATAGCTATCATATTCACCCGGTAATCGAGCCAGAGTTCATTGCTACAAACCCACGGCCTGCCGTTCCAGAAATGCCCGAAGGCGGTGTGCGCGTGGTAGCGTTCAATGTACTGAACTACTTCAACGGTGATGGCCAAGGTGGTGGTTTCCCTACACCGCGGGGTGCAGAATCTCCTGAAGAGTTTGCTCGCCAACGGGCAAAAACCATCAGCACCATGCTGGCGTTAGATGCCGATATTTACGGTTTGATGGAAATGGAAAATGATGGCTTTGATAACAATAGCGCCCTTGCCGATCTCACTCGCGGCTTGAATGCAGCGGTATCCGGCTCACCATTCGCCTATGTGGCAGCAGATGCCCCGCGTATCGGTAGCGATGCCATTACCCAAGCTATTATTTATCGCAGTGATCGCGTAAGCACTGCTGGCCCGGCATCATGGACCACCGAAGGTGCCTTCAGTTGGGGCAGCCGCCCACCGCTGCTACAGAATTTCCGCATTAACGGCAGCAACAAAGAAATAGCCATTGTAGCCAACCATTTCAAATCGAAAGGCGGTTGCCCACGCGAGCGCGATGATGTGAATGCGAACCAGAACGATGGCCAGGCCTGCTGGAACCTTTTACGCACCGAAGCTGCCGCAGAATTGGTTAATTGGTTGGCCAGCAACCCGAAAGATTTAAACCATACAAACTATGTAGTGATGGGCGATTTTAATGCCTATCGAATGGAAGAGCCACTGGCCATCCTAGCAACTGCCGGTTACCCGAATGTAGCTACGCGTTTTGATAAAGATGGCGCCTCCTACGTATTTCGGGGCGAAATGGGCAGCCTCGATCATATGTTAGTGCACGAATCAATTTGGGACGCAGTAACAGGTATGGCCCATTGGCACATTAATGCCGATGAACCGATTGCCTTTGAGTACCCGCTAAGCGGCAAAACGGAGTGGCAGCAAGAGCATTTCTATGCGCCTGAGCCCTATCGCTCTTCTGATCATGACCCAATCATCATGGTTATTGATGCAGCGCAACTTCATTGATAAAAGCGAATGCTATGATTGATAAGTAGCATTAGTAACTAGCTGTGTAACTGCTATGCTAAGTACACAGTGTGTTTTACCGGTATTTCCGGTGTATCCGCAAAAGGAGTATAACGATGCAACAGTTAAACGTAATTGGTTTAGAGCAGCAGGGCGCGAAAGCTTTGGCCGATAAATTGAATCAGCTTTTAGCCAACTACCAAGTGTTTTATATGAACGTGCGTGGTTTTCATTGGAATGTGCGCGGTGAGCGCTTTTTCGAACTACACGTAAAGTTTGAAGAAACTTATAATGATTTGCTACTTAAAATTGATGAAGTAGCAGAGCGTATCTTAACTTTGGGCCAACGCCCGCGGCACGCGTATTCAGCGTATTTAGAGCAAAGCGCTATTGCCGAAGAAAAAGATATTCACGATGGCCGTGAGTGTGTTGAAAGCATTCTGCACAGCTACAAAGCGGTAATCCAGCTGCAGCGTGATATTCTCGCAGAAGCTGCGGAATTAGGTGATGAGGGCACTAGTGCCTTAATGAGCGATTATATTTCCCAGCAAGAAAAAACGGCTTGGATGCTTACCTCTTACCTTGGTTAACTCTGCACACGCATATGAGTACATGCGCATTCACATGCCATGCACATGCAAAAAAAGAGCCACGCTATGCGTGGCTCTTTACTTTCTGCTATAATTCGCGCCGATTTTAACCGCGCTGGATTTACGATTCAGGCAGCCGAAAGGAAATAGCAATGCAGTATATTTGTGCAGCGCTCTACAAGTTTGTGGAGCTGAATGATTATGAAGATCTTCGCCAGCCCTTGTTTGATGTTATGGCAGAAAATGAGGTGAAAGGCACCCTTCTATTAGCTCGTGAAGGCGTGAATGGCACCATTTGCGGTACCCGCCAAGCTATCGATAATGTACTTAATTGGTTAAAAAGCGATGCCCGCTTTGCTGATTTAGAACACAAAGAATCGCCTAGCGAAACCCAAGCATTTTACCGCACCAAGGTTAAGCTGAAGAAAGAAATTGTTACCATGGGCCTCGATTGGGTAGACCCGAAAAATATCGTTGGTACTTATGTGGCCCCTGCTGAGTGGAACCGCATTATCAGCGATCCAGAAGTGCTATTGATTGATACCCGTAACGATTATGAGTATGCCGTTGGTACGTTCAAAGGGGCGATAAACCCGAAAACGGAAACCTTTCGCGAATTCCCTGATTACGTGAAAGAGCATTTAGATAAAGAAAAGCACAAAAAAGTAGCCATGTTTTGCACCGGTGGCATCCGCTGTGAAAAATCTACCGCATACTTAAAAGAGCTTGGATTTAACGAGGTATATCACCTGCACGGTGGTATTTTGAAATACCTTGAAGAAGTGCCTGCTGAAGAAAGCATGTGGGATGGCGAGTGCTTTGTATTCGATCAACGCGTAACGGTGAAGCACGGTTTAGAGCAAGGCTCTTACGATCAATGTTATGCCTGCCGTATGCCAATTACACAAGAAGAAATGCAATCCGAGCAATACGTAAAAGGCGTAAGCTGCCCGCATTGTTTCGATAAAACCACCCCAAGCCAGAAAGAGCGCTATGCTGAACGCGAAAAGCAGGTTCAACTGGCGAAAGCGCGCGGCGAGAAACACATTCGCGATGGCCGCTTAGAGGGTTAATCGGTTACGTTCGGCAAGGTGAGTGCGCGTACACCGGCAATCACCCCAACAACAATCAACAAGCCGAGCACCGCGTACGTACCGAAGAACTGGTCGAGCACACCCAACAACATACCCAGCAGGAGTAACACGCCAATTACCGTGTTACTCACTGCTGTATATTGGGCACGGTTATCTTGGCTAGCCATATCCACAAGGTAGGTTTTTCGGCCCACTCGGGCGCCATGATGCGCCACTGCGGCAAGAAATATTAAACCGCCGCCAACAACCACACTACCTAGCCAATCTTGCAGCGTAAAATCCAGCAGTAGCGCCAATGCCATTACTGCGGAAGCCATAAACGCAGCGGCCGCCATTACATGGTTGCTAGCGCTATCCGACCACCTACCCCAAAAGCGCCCGGCTAGCATGCCTGCCAGGCCGCTGGCTAATAGCATGCCGCCAAGCCCGGTAAGAGCACCCTCAGATTGCCGTTGAATAAGTACCACAATGTAAGGAATTGAGAACGCTGAAGAAACCAGTAATGCACGAGTGGCAACAAAACTGCCAAACTGCTTATCTTGCCAAAGTAGCGCCAAGGATTTCAGCGCTTCGGTGATCGCGTTGCCACCCCCTTCGGTAGCGCCGGCTACTTCCGGGATACAGGCATAAGTAAATGCTGCCGCAAACCAGAGCAATGCGGCACCAAGCAATAAGAAAACAAACAGGGCGTAACTACCTGCCACTTCGGGGGCAAAGAGAATTACCAACGCAGTGGCTAGCGTAAGCATGCCTGCAGTGGCCGCAGCTAACCCGGTAAGCCTGCCTCGGCGGGTTTTTGAGACGGTTTTGCCAAGCACATCTTTACTCGCTACCGAGCAAATACCGCGTGCCAAACTAAAAATAAACAACCAACCAATGATCCACCAGCCAAAGCCCGTGGCCGACAAGCGCCAGACAAATTGCTCACTGAGTAATAAAAAGCCCGCCGCCATCATCACTAAGGCCAAACCTTGGCCAATGCTACCGGCTACCCAGAACCATTTACGCACTGGCTTTTCACGCATGCGTTGGGCTACAAATAATTGCGGTAATAAAGAAAGCGATTCACGTAAGGGAACTAACATACTGATAAAGAATGCTGGTGCGCCAGCTACCGAGAGCATCCAAGGTAATACTAAACGTGCACTTACTAATGAATCACCGAGTTTGGTGAGCGTAAGGCTCCATAAGTGCAGCACAAATGCTTTTGGTTGTTCATTGCAGGCCGAATCGGGAATATCTTTGCATACTCGAGCATCTTCATCCTCGGCAAGATATTGATATAACCGTTCATTGAGATCAGGTTTGCTGGGCTCGCCCATATACTGCTCCTTACGATCTGCTATCAGGCTCCTGAGTACTGAATAAGTTACCGAATAGTTACTATCTCTTAAAGATGCTGTGCGCTAACTTCAGGCTGATTTTCGCGCGCTAATGCATCCTGTAATGCAAACCAAATTCGATTCACCAAGGCAATCAAGCGAATCCAATCGCGGAGTTCATCGCGGCTCACCACATTACGCGCGTTTGCATTATAAGCCTCTAAAAACTCAACAATTTCATCATCGTATAAATCATTCACTACTACCGTGGAGGCAGCATCAAAGCCGGGATGGCCGTAACCTGCATATTCCCAATCAATGATGCGAATTGTAGGTTCAAAAAATACGTGCTCGGCATTTAAATCGTGGTGGCAAAAAACGCGGGGGCCTTCATTCCAAGCGCTAAAAAGATCCCGATAACTTTCACAATCTTCGCGAGCCTGTTCACCTGCTTTACGATCAAGTTGCGCTAGCGCATCACAATAGCCATGCACTCGCTGCGATAAAGACCAAGGCGGCAGTTGTGGCGTAAGTTGATGGATAGCTGCTTGTGCTTTACCAAGTTGTTCAGCTCGGGTAATGGGATCGAAAATCGCGGCAACGGGTTCACCAGCAATCCATTCGCTAATCACCACACCCTGCTCTGAGTTACTATAAATTATGGCTGGCGCAAGGCCACTATTCGCAAGCTCAATGTCTGCCGCAACGGCATCACCTTGGGCTCGCCCAAAAGCCTCATCATGGGCATATTGCTTCACTACATATGTGTGTTCGCCATTCTCTATGCACCACGTGGAATTCGCTAAATCGCGCCCTATTGAGCGCGTTTTCCAAACACCATGAACTGGCAGTTCAGCCAGACACCAGGTGGGAAATGCCATAAATTATAGTTCCTCGTTAAATTGAATGAGTAGCCTAGTTATAGCCGGCCTGAGGCTGCGGCGTTTCCTGCATACTTTGCCGCCAGCGCCAATAACCAATGGCTGCCATAATAGTATAAATGGCAAAAAGTAGCGCGGTAGCATGAAACCCTTTTGCCCAAAATAACCCTATATATACTACATCAATTACAATCCAATATAACCAGTTCTCGAGTACCTTGCGAGCCACAAGAAAGGTTGCAAAGAAACTAAACACCGTAGTAAAGGTATCGAGGTAAGCCATATCGGCATCAGTAAAACGCACTAACACAGTGCCGATAAGCAAACTAAGTACGCTTAATATCACAAACCACTTCGCGTGCCATTGCCACTGTAGCTGCAGAATATCGCTGCCTGCGGAGGCCTTACCCGGTTCAGCTGAAGCACGCGCGCCAGTGCGGTAGCGCCAGCTCCAATAGCCGTAGCCTGCCATCAGCACATAGAAAATTTGCAGCACCGATTCCATGTACAGCCGGCCAGTAAAAAACAGCACCGTATAAATGCTGGCACTAATGGCCGCTGCAGGCCAGCACCATAAACTTTGCCGAATCGCCAAAATTACGTAGGCGATTGCTAATGCAACCGCCAACAACTCCGCATTAGAAGAAAGTGCGAGTAGCTCTAAAACACTATCCATTTGGGTTTAGATCGCGATTAATGAATTTGCACACCAACACTTGTGAAGGTACATGCTGATACACGCGCTCAAGCTCTTCGGTTAGTATCGCCATTACGGTACGAAACTCACCAAAAATCTGCGTGCTCATAGTGTTGGTATTTACGCTAATTTCTTCGTATGTCGCCAAACGTTCAACGAAATCCTTAATTACGCCGATATATTCATCCGCTAATGGGTACAAGCTGATTTCTGCTGATAATTGCATATTCTGATCTCCGAATTAGGTTTTCACCCCAAATTGGCCCTTTGCTGAAAAACTGGGCAAGAAATTGGGCGAGAACTAAGCTCTCACATCTTAGCCCTCGCCCATACTGCTGGAAATTACGAGTAACAATACAACGGCAAATTAAAAACGATACCGAGCAGTTACACCTACACGGCGTGGCTCGCCATATTGCACATAATTTTCTGGCGCATATTCTTTGCGTGGGTCATTACCGAAGAAGAAACCACGAGTGGTGTAATCTTCGTTCAACAAATTCCGCGCCCACAAGCTAAACTCCCAGTTTTGCACTTGGTAATTCAAACGCGCGTGCAACAGTTGGTAGCTACTAGATTGAATATCATGGCTGTTCGAGTAATAGAACTTATCCCGCGCATCCATTTCTACCCGCAAGCTTAAGTTCTCGCGCACCAACCACTCACCGCCAAGGTTTACTTGATAATTCGGTGCATGCGCTTGGTCACGGCCCGCAAGGTTAGTGCCATCACGCAACAAGAGGTTATTGAATTCCGTTTGTAATAAACCTAGGTTCAGGAACACACGCAGTGCCTCAGTTGGCACATAATCAAGTTGCGCTTCAATACCATAGTTTTTACCATCCGATGCGTTATCGGTATAGGTAACAAATACACCTTCACGTTCTACATAGGCATTCACCTGCATATCATCACGCCAGCTGTAGAAAGCATTTACATGCAAGCGCAAGCTTTGCTCAGGCAAAAATACTTTGTAGCCAACTTCGGCGCTAGTAAGGTATTCCGGAGCAAAGGTAGCGCGGGATTCTAAGAACTCACGATGATCTTCAAGATTACGATCTTCAACGCGGCCGAGCGCTTCACCATTTACGCCACCCGCCTTAAAGCCGCGGGTTACCGTTGCGTATACTTGCTGCAGCGGCGCCAGGCTATATTCCAAGCTAGCACGACCGCCCCAAGCGCTTGCCGTTGGGCTCGCAGCAATGCCGCGGCTATCGGCATAATCATTATCGTAACGTTCCCAACGCACGCCATAAGTTAACCGTAGGCGATCGCTTAATTCCTGTTGTAGCTCACCGTAGGCAGCCGTTCGATCAGAATCATAGCTGCTCGAAAATGGTGCACTTAAGTAAGTATATTCACGATTAAGGTCTTGTGTGCGTTGCTGTACGTAAGCGCCCACTAACCAATCGGTGCTATAGCCCAAAAACTCTACCGGAGCGGCCGAAAGCACTCGGGTTTCAAGCTCAAGCTGATCACGTTCACGGAAGTACGCATCAAACGAGTTGTATTCCCAACCTGGGCGAATCCCTTCAAAAGCCCAATCTTCATCGTAGCTATACTCTGAATCAGCCGTTAAATAGCTCGCAAACAATTGCACAGCAAAGCTTTCTGCACCTGAATACGTTGCCGCAATGCGGCCAGCGTGGCTATCTAAGGTATCTCTGCCCGGAGTATCAGAAAGGGTTTCTCGCGTGCGATCTAAACTAAATGCATCGTAGCCATTATCGATATCAAAGCGATGGTAGGTAAGCTGCAATTGCCAATCATCACTTACTTCCCAAACGCCATTCAAACGCAAGGTAAGCTCATCAATATTTTGGGTGTCTTTGCGCTCTAGAAAGGTATTTTCCGTGAACCCATCGCTGGTATTGGAATATAGAGAGCCGCGCACTGCGAAGGTATCAGTAACGCGATTGCCGAACGCCACGCCAGCAGCATACGAGTTGTAATTCGCCCACATTGCCTCTACTTGGCCACTTGGCGCGTAGGTAGGTTCCGCACTATGCAAATACACCACACCCGCCATAGCATCCGCACCAAAACGGGTGCTTTGCGGCCCACGAAATACTTCTACTTGGCCAATATCAAATAGGGTTCCGGCAGCACCAATGCCACTGTAATTGATGCCATCAATTACCAAACCCACAGAAGGGTTAATGGGATCTACAAATTGGCTACGCTCACCGATACCGCGAATTTGTAAAAAGCTCGCGCGCGATGCGCCAGAAGCTAAATTTACATTCGGCGCCAGCATTAATGCTTCTTCTAAATGTGCGGCAGAGCGATTTTCAATATCGTGCGCACTCAGCACGGAAATGCTGCCCGCAACATCATCAATATCGCGGCTGCGGAAATCACCACGCACAGTAATGCGTTCAATCGCCTCTTCGGTAGCGAAACTGGTGCTCGGAACAACAAGGGTTGTGGATAAGGCCGCGGCAACCGCGATGGAAAGTTTTGCAAACTTCATAAGGATCTCTTCTTTTGTTAATGCTTTAAAAGATGAGATCCGGTTAAGCGCCGTATTGGTGAGCGTATTAGCATGATCAATTACAACAACTATCGATAGCACTAGTAGCAAAGTTGATTACCAATCCCTACGCCAGTATTAACCGGATCAGGTACAAAGAGTTCACATCTGTATCTCAGCCTTGCTTCCAATTTCGAAGCGCGGCACCCCTTTGGTAATTGCTGTCAGTTTTTCACTGCAGCGGCGGCAGTATAACGAAAGCCGCAATGTTTGCAAGATTTCGGCGGCAAATTACCAGCAAACAACTGTTACCGGAAATATACGTTCTCAAGCGCTATTGTTATTCACTTACTTGAAAGTGAATAACCCCTAACGCTACCTCACAAGCCAATTCAGCATGAGCAACATGGGTTTGCTGATCTCCCGCCAATAAAACGGTTACTTGCTGGTCGTGATCTTGATACCAGGGCGTATCTTCACCACAACTCGATAATGCTGCGCTAATAGACCGATCACGGAGAAAATCACCGTTACCACTGGCCCCGGAATCTACCTGCGGTTGCGGATTAAAGTTTAGGCTCGTGAATGCGTTAGCATCATCACTGAACGTGCCACTACTGCCATTTCGTAAATACGTAAAACGGCCGGTAATGCTCTTTTTATCACCTTCGGCTGATGCTAATTCTGCACTAGCATGGCTTAACATAAACACCCCATGCGCACCTTGCACCTTAAAATCACCCGAGCGCGTATCTACCAATAGAGCCGTCGTTTCATCAACGCCTACCGCTAAGTGCTGCTCAGTATCTACCAACAACTGCAATAACCGTGCTTGCCTGCCACGTTCAGAGAAGTGAGTATCTAATAAACCAAACGGAAACAAGCCGATTCCTCCCTCCGCTCGATAGGTTAAACTATTCGCCGAGCCCGCTGGCGCGCAGGAGTTATCGCGCTCGCAATCCACCGCTGGTGGCAGTGGCATTGCCACCGCTCCTTCTGTAAGTGCAGCGTGGCTGGTACCGTTACTGATCATTGCCAACGCTGGCATAATGGCTGTGCCGGCACTGGTGCCACCGGCTACCATAGCGCCCTCAGCAACCCGTTGTTGCAATAACCGAAGCCACGCACTCGGCGTACCATCTGGCTGGTAAAACGCTTGGCGTGTTAGTGATTGATCGCCGCCATTTATGAATAATCCCTGCGCGTTCGCCACCATTTCCAGCAGTTTGCTTGGGGTTTCACACGCCTTTTGCTGCGCTTCAGCTAGCCATGGATACACGCGCTCGCGATCAAATGCCAGCTGATATTTAGCGCGATACTCTGCTATCGCTGCACATTGATCGTTGGCAACCGCGTGGCCAAAGGCTGCATCAATCGGCAACCACTGGGCACGTACGCCAAACTCACGGAAACTACTTAAATAGAAATCCACCGCATCGAAACTATCACGCCCAGAAGCCGTAACCACCAGGATTAATGGTTCTTGCTCAGTGCTTTTAGCAATTTCCTTTGCGCGTGCTGCAAAAGTGGCAAACAGTTCCGCCCCTTGCGGTTGCTTACTTAATGATAAATTACTGACTTCAGAAACCGTGGCCTTTTCTGCTGTTTGCAAATGGTCACGAATAACTAACCATTGGGTGTTGCTGAGATCGCGCCATAAATTCGGATATACCTCACGAAAATAGCGGCTAAAATCATCGATTGAGGCCTCATTGTAATTAAAATGCCGCGAAATCCCACGTATTGCTCGCGTTACTTGTTGCTTCCGCTCAGTATGTTCTTGCCACACCGGCGATGCCAACATTGCCGCTATCCGCTGCTCACTTAATGTAACCGTGGTTTGCACCCGCATTGCCGCCGAATCAATCCAATCGGCATCCACACAGTTTCGCGCAGACATGCTCGAACAGGTATTCATTGAACCGCCCACTAACATTAAATTCCAGCGCGTTTCCAGATCGCTAGATGCACTTTTATCGGCCGCAAGAGCACCCGCCGAAATCGGTAAAAAGCTCCCAATCATCATAAATTTAACGAATATACCTAGGCGTGAAAACAACCTCATAACAAGCCCCTTAACGAAGGTTTGGCGGATAAAAATAGGGTGGAAAAAACGCATAACAAAATTTTTACTTTTGTTGACACCTTTAAAAACTAATGCTAAATCTTACGCATTGTCAACTTACCCACGATTGGAGATAGCGAAAGCTTTTCACAGCCTATGTTGAAAAAAGCCCTTCGATTATCAACCTATCACTATCAGAGTTATTACCTCTCAGAGTGGTGGAACGAATAAGAACCCGGCAGCTTTTTAGTTAGCCGCGGTTTGTTCGTGCCCAACGCTCGCACATCTCGCACGTTTAAACATTCAAGATCTTTGCTTTGCATTGTATTTGGCATGCTGTTTTAGCGCGCAATTAACCTTTGTTCACCGCTAATCGCCCTTTACGCACAGCACTCAAATCACGCAAATTTTCCGGAATTCCCGGCCTATTTGCGCAAGCTAAAAACAACATCAATGGGGTTTTTTCTATGAAGAACCATAAACTTTATATGCCTATGATGGGCTTTTCTCTCTCTGCACTTACCCTCGCCATGGGCAGTGCTTTCGCAAACGAAACAGACGCCGATCAAGACACTGAGCAAACCGAACAAGTTGAACGAATTTATATTACCGGCTCGCAAATTCGCGGGGTAGATCTCGAAGGCGCGCAGCCATTAATTACCATTGGCGAAGAGGAAATTCGTAACTCTTCAGCAACTACCGTAAGTGAATTACTGCGTGAAGTTGGCCAAACCCGCGGCGGCGAAGGCAGCTTCTCAACCTTCTCCAGCGGCGCATTACAAGGCGATTCACCAGTTGGCCAAGCTGCCGCATCATTACGGGGTTTAGGCGCCTCCTCCACCCTTACGTTAATCAACGGCCGCCGGGTTACCGGTAGCTCATTCGCCAACAACTTCGAAAACTTTGTGGATATCAATTCTATTCCGCTCTCTGCTATCGAGCGAGTTGATATTCTTGCAACCGGCGCTTCCGCTACTTACGGTGCCGATGCTATTGCCGGTGTTATTAACTATGTATTAAAGCGTGATTTTGAGGGTGCAGAAATCAATCTTAGCTACGGCAACTCAGAAGCAAGCTCCGATGATGGCAAAACTAATCTAAATATCATTGCTGGCCGGAATTTTGATGATACCAACGTTACCTTGTTCTTCGATTACTATGATCGCAAACCCCTATTCGATAGAGATCGCTCACGCACTGCCAACAGTTTCTTCCCTAGCCAACAAGGCATTTTCCCAAGCTGGAATACTCGTTTCTTTGATGACGACGATTATGTAGAGGCAACCTGCCCGAGCGAGCTAAGTAAAGTAGGTGGTTTCGGTGAGTACTGTGAATATAACCAGAACGCCGTAATGCCCACCTATACTGCACTCGAATCGATGGGTGCCGGTTTTATGATTACCCATCAATTTGATTCGGTAACATGGTTTAACGAATTCATGTACTCGAATACTAAAGCCACCAGTAACTCTACGGCAGCACCTTGGAGTGGCTTCGATGTAGCCTTCGATCATCCAGATATGCCAGCAGAGCTGCGCGATAGATTTTTGGATTTATGGGATTCTATCGGTGAAGCACCACTTGGCGAAATTCGTGGTTGGGGACGTTTCCCGGTTGGCCGTACCATTAGCAACGAAAGTGAAAGCTATCGTTTGGTATCTGGCTTAGAAGGCAATTGGGGTAGCTGGTTTTGGGAGGCCGCGGGTACCTATTCGGAATCAAGCTCGGAACAGCGTGCTGTAGCGGGAATTTATAATCGCGATCGTTTCTCAGCAGCATTGTTTGGTGAGCTGTGTGCCGACGGTACTACGAACTGCGCACCCAACTCGGATGGCTTATGGTACAACCCGTTTGGCGGCCAAGCAGCCAATTCTGCACAAGTGCTAGGTTTGCTCGAAGAGCAATTACCGCGCAATGGCCAATCGAAATTATATGGTATTGATTTCCGCACCTCGGGTGATTTGTATGAAATGGCAAACGGCACGCTTTCCGCTGCTGTAGGTGTTGAAGCAAGACGGGAAGAGATTTCTGATACCCCAGATCCGCTCGCCCGCGGTACCTTTGAGAATAACTATACCCCTGGCGTAATCGGCTTTGGTTCAACCGGTGCAGAGGCGAGCCGCAGCCAATGGGCCGCATTCGCCGAGCTATTTATTCCAATTACCGAACGCTTAAACGCACAAGTTGCTGGCCGTTACGATCATTATGATGATTTCGGTGGCGAGTTTAATCCGAAAGTTGGGATTCGCTTTGAAGCCACTGAAAACCTGATTACTCGAGCATCGTGGGCACAATCGTTCCGAGCTCCTTCGCTTAGCCAAGTAGGCGCGGAAATTACCCTTAGCTCATTTAACTTAGAATGTAAGGATGAATTTCGTGGCAACTACTGTGGCGAAACCCAAGTAGAAACCAACATTCTTACCAAAGTATTTGGTAACGAAGATCTAGATGCGGAAGATTCAGAATCATTCAGTGCTGGTTTTGCTTGGAGCCCGAACCGCGATGTTACCTTCACCATGGATTACTGGCAGTTTGAGCACAACAATATCGTAGGTGTAGATGGTGAGTTTATGCTGCGCCGCAGCTTAACCGATCCGAGCTTACGCTTCTGTGGTGAACTTCCTTCAACGATTAGCCAAGGTGTTGGTTTTGAGGAATGTGATGAGAATGGCGTAGGTGTGGTAACGAGCCGCTTAGCTGGTGATGTACATTTACAATTAGAAAACCTTGGCACCCAGAAAACTCGCGGTATTGATGCCACCTATACGCATTATTTTGATGTAGATGGCGTGGCTAAATTCACTTGGCTGGTGGATTTAACCCACCTGTTGAAGTTTGATCGGCAACTTTCGCAAAACGCAGAAACGGAGCAGCTTGCTGGCAGCTTCCGCTATCCGCGCACAGTACTTACGAACACCCTACGTTGGAGTCGGGAAGATTGGTTCGGTAATGTGCGGGTGCAATATACCAGCGGTTATGATGATGATATCGAAGCCTTCCGCCAAGCTGATTTAGATCGCTTAGGCATTAGTGCAGACCGCAAGGTACCAAGCTGGACCAAAGTAAACGCTACGGTTGGTTATGATGTGAGCGATAAACTTACCCTTCGCTTTAACATTGAAAACCTGTTTGATCGCCAAGCACCTTTTGCTTATGGCACCAGTGCGAATGTGGACCACTTTAACCACGATACGATGGGCCGTTTCTATCGTTTAAGCGCAAACTACCGCTTCTAGTAAGCGCTTATGAACGCACGTAAACAGCAATATGGAATATTTTTACGTGCGTTCACTGTTGGTTTCAGTTGTACTATCGGTTCACCGGTAGCTTAGGTAACTCATCATGAGCAAACAAACTCAAGGTGTGCGGCGGATGCCCGACACCTTTGTGATTCTCTTCTTCGTAGCATTATTGGCCGCTGCATTAGCTTGGCTTGTTCCAGCTGGCCAATTTGCTACCGAAGTAGTAGAGCGCGAAACGGCCAGTGGCACGCAAACGCGTGAAGTATTAATTGCCGATTCTTATCAACCTGCTAGCGAACAGCAATCCGTGCAATGGTTTGCCGAGGGTGGCGGTATAGGCATTGCCAATATCCCATTTGAGGGCATGGTTTCGGGCTCTAAATGGGGCGCGGCAATTGGCGTAATGGCCTTCATTTTACTGGTGGGCGGCGCCTTTGGCATTATTGTGGAAACCAATAGCGTTGAGCGCGGTATTCTCGCGTTAATTCAGCGCACGCAACGTTACGAGCTGCTGTTTATTGTGCTGTTATTCGCGGTGTTTTCATTGGGCGGCGCGGTGTTCGGTATGGGCGAAGAAGCCATTGCATTTTGCTTGGTGCTAATGCCGGTAATGGCAAAGCTTGGCTACGATAAAGTAACTGTGGTGTTAGTTACCTATGTTGCTACGCAAATCGGCTTTGCCGCCTCTTGGATGAACCCATTTAGCGTAGCCATTGCCCAAGGTATTGCTGAAGTGCCGCTGCTTTCTGGCGCCGGCTACCGCATGTTGGTCTGGCTACTCCTTACCGCGCTTGGCATCGTATTTACCTTACGTTACGCATTGCGTACACGAGTGCAACCAAGCTTTATGCAGGCAGAATTGGCTGGTTCAAGTGGCACGGATATAGTTTCCCCTAATGATGCCGCGAATAGCACAGAAGAGGTTGCTGCACGCCCAGCGTTTAGCAAACTCGATGCGGTGATTTTGCTGACCTTCTTCATTGGCATGGTGTGGGTGGTATGGGGGGTGGTTGCTCGAGGCTATTACATTCCGGAAATTGCCAGCCAATTTTTTGTGATCGGTATCATCATCGGCCTCATTGCAGTAGCAGGCAAACGCATGGTTGCAAATGAAATGTCAGCGGCATTCGTAAAAGGAGCACAAGATCTTTTACCTGCAGCCTTAATCGTTGGTTTTGCCAAAGGAATCATTTTAATCCTTGGTGGCGGAGAGCCAGGTGAACCTTCAACACTGAACACCATGCTTTATTATGCCGGGGTAGGCCTTTCTGGGCTTTCCGAATATACCGCTGCTACGAGTATGTTACTGTTCCAAGGCGGATTTAACTTCTTTATGACGTCCGGTTCCGGACAAGCAGCGCTTACCATGCCCATTATGGCGCCACTTTCTGATCTAGCGGGTGTTACTCGGCAAACCGCAGTGTTGGCGTTTCAACTCGGTGATGGCCTTACCAATATCATTGTGCCCACTTCAGCTGCACTTATTGGCTGTTTAGGCGCAGTAAAGCTTGATTGGGCCTCATGGGTAAAAGCGATCTGGCGGTTCCAGTTATTGCTGGCCGCAGTTTCAATTGCCATTATCTTAATCGCGGTTTATACAGGATATTAAGTATTCATGTTAACACTGATAAAAAATTCACAGGTTTATTCGCCAGAACCGTTAGGCGCTCGCGATATCCTCATTTGCGATGGCCGCATTGCCGCCATCGCAGAAAACATCTCGTTATCATTACAAGGCGCATCCCACACGGTAGTGGATGGTAGTAATTTTTATGCGGTGCCAGGCTTTGTAGATCCGCTCGCACATATTACCGGTGGCGGTGGTGAAGGTGGCTTTCACACTCGCACCCCAGCAATGAATTTAACCGATGCTTCGCTTTTTGGGGTAACCACGTTGGTAGCGGGATTAGGCACAGATGCAACCACACGCAGCTTGCCCGATTTACTTGCCAAAGCACATGCCTTAGAACATGAAGGGCTAAATATATTTTGCTACACCGGCTCATATGAGGTGCCAGTGCGCACGGTAACAGGTTCTGTGCGCGATGATATTTTACTCATCGATCAGTTTATTGGTGTGGGGGAAGTGGCCGTCGCCGATCACCGTGGCTCGCACCCAAGTGCCCATGAACTGGCCCGCATTGCGAGTGAAGCGCGAGTTGGCGGGATGCTCTCTGGCAAACGCGGCATCGTATTTTTACACGTAGGTGAAGGTGCTGAGCAACTCGATTTAGTGCGCCAAGTGTGCGGCCAATATCCTGTTCCACTCACGCAATTTTACCCTACGCATATGAACCGCTCGGTTGCCCTACTGCAGCATGGTTATGATTTAGCAAAACAAGGGATGGTGCTAGATGTTACTGCCAGCACTACTCCAGAGCTGTTGGCACAAGGCGAGCTCAGCGCTGCACACGCTTTAGCGCAAGCACTTGCCGATGGCATTGATAAAACCCAAATCAGCATCAGTTCCGATGGTAATGCCAGCCTGCCTGATTTTGATGCTGCTGGAAATTTAGTGGGCTTACAAGTGGGCCGAGTTGCTTCGGTATATGAGGCGTTTGTAAGCGCAGTAACCGAGCATTCGATACCCATTAATGCAGCGCTGCATGCGGTTAGCACTAACGCCGCCCGCTATTTAGGCCTCACCCAAAAAGGGCAATTAAGAGAGCAAGGCGACGCAGACATTGTATTAATGCATCGCGATAGCCTTGCTATCGATTCGGTGTGGAGCCGAGGCAAACGCCTGGTTGCTGATGGCCAGGCGGTAGTGCACGGAACCTTTAAATAAAGGCTAATGCATCGCCAAACAATTGGCTTTTCGGTAAGCCCGCTTTACTAAATGCATCGCGGGCAACGCCTACCATTTCAAAACGCCCAGCAATATACACATCATAATCCGCCAACACTAAACCACCATTTAGCACCGCCGGGATCAGTGTACCTGCAACACCATTGCGAATGGCTGGCGTAGGCATGTTTTCGATTACCGGAATATAAGTAAAATGCGCGTGTTGCTCTGCTAGCTGACACAGCTCTTGATGCATATAAAGGTCGTTTGCGTTTCTAACGCCCCAATACAGCGTAAGTGAACGCTTACTGCTACTCGCTAAATGCGCTTTCAGTATGCTCCAAGTATAAGAAAAACCGGTACCGCCAGCTACCAGCAGCAACGGCCGTTCACTATCACTACGATAGCCAGCATCTCCTGCTGGGATATGCAAAGTAAGCTCACCTTCGGCACGAATACGTTCAATAACTTGCCAGGCATACGGATTATCTGGGCTAGCACCAATATGCAATTGCACATAGGTGTTGCCGCCCGCATGCGGGCTAGATGCTATCGAAAAAGGCCGTAAATCATCTGCAGCCATGGCCACCATTAAATATTGGCCTGCAATAAACTCAATGGGTTCTGGTAGTTCGATATCAACGAGATACACAAATTCGTTCACCGCCTCACAGCGGCGAACTTGGCTTTTTACAATTGGCATAGGTTACGAATCCAGAATTCCTAGTTCATCCCAAAGGGTATCGATACGCTCTTTCACAGCGCTATCCATTACGATGGGTGTGCCCCACTCGCGATTTGTTTCACCAGGCCACTTGTTGGTGGCATCCAAGCCCATTTTCGAGCCTAAACCGGATACTGGCGAAGCAAAATCAAGATAATCGATCGGCGTATTTTCAATCATTACAGTGTCTCGGGCGGGATCCATACGCGTGGTAATCGCCCAAATCACATCTTTCCAATCACGTGCATTTACATCGTCATCGCACACAATCACAAATTTTGTGTACATAAACTGGCGCAAAAAGCTCCACACACCAAGCATTACTCGCTTCGCGTGGCCCGGGTACGATTTCTTCATTGTTACCACAGCCATACGGTACGAGCAGCCTTCCGGTGGCAAATAAAAATCAACAATTTCCGGGAATTGCTTCTGCAAAATAGGCACAAACACTTCATTTAATGCCACCCCCAAAATTGCTGGCTCATCTGGCGGACGCCCGGTATAGGTGCTGTGATAAATCGGGTTTTTACGGTGCGTAATATGCGTTACCGTAAATACGGGAAACTCATCTACTTCATTGTAATAACCGGTATGATCGCCATATGGCCCTTCAGCTGCCATTTCACCCGGTTCAATATACCCTTCCAGCACAAACTCAGCATGAGCCGGCACTTGTAAATCATTACTCACGCATTTTACTACTTCGGTTTTACTATCGCGCAGTAAACCAGCAAAAGCATATTCCGAAAGCGTATCCGGTACCGGGGTAACCGCACCCAGAATAGTTGCCGGATCAGCTCCTAGCGCTACCGCTACAGGGAAACGTTCACCTGGGTTTTGTTGGCAAAACTCACGGAAATCCAACGCACCACCGCGGTGGCTAAGCCAGCGCATAATTAACTTATTCTTGCCAATCAGCTGCTGCCGGTAAATACCGAGATTTTGGCGCTTCTTATGCGGCCCTTTGGTTACCGTTAAGCCCCAGGTTACTAATGGCGCTACATCGCCTGGCCAGCAATGTTGAATTGGAATCTGGTTTAAATCTACATCATCGCCACTGAATACCACTTCTTGGCACGGGGCTTTCTTTAACTGTTTTGGCGCCATACTCAGCACTTTTTTCAGCAGCGGTAGCTTGCTCATCGCATCTTTAAAGCCAGCCGGAGGCTCAGGCTCCTTCAGATATGCAAGTAACTTACCCACTTCCCGCAAAGCAGCTACATCGTTTTGGCCCATGCCCATCGCTACACGCTCTGGCGTGCCAAATAAGTTGGCTAACACAGGAATACTATGGCCTTTCGGATTTTCAAATAACAGCGCAGGCCCACCCGCTTTTAAGGTGCGGTCGGCAATTTCGGTCATTTCCAAATAGGGGTCTATTTCTTGAGTGATACGCTTTAGTTCGCCGCGTTCTTCAAGTTGGGCAATAAAATCCCGTAAATCACGATATTTCATGCGTACTGCCAATTCAGTTAAGAGTGAATGAAGTATATCAGTTTTGCCGCAGCCAATGTAGATGCTGGGGGCGCAGTTAAGAACGGTTCGAACTATGAAAGGGATCTCAACAATTAAAAAACCCGCCGCAGCGGGTTTTTTCAACGTTCCGAAATACTACTTAGAGCGCTTCATCGATTCAAAGAACTCATCGTTAGTTTTGGTCATCGATAATCTATCAATGAGGAATTCCATTGCTTCAATTTCACCCATTGGGTGCACAATTTTCCGCAAAATCCACATTTTTTGTAGTTCATCTGGTGAAGTAAGTAACTCTTCACGACGCGTACCTGAACGGTTGTAATCGATTGCTGGGAATACCCGCTTCTCAGCTATCTTCCGATTTAAGTGCAACTCCATGTTACCGGTGCCCTTAAATTCTTCGTAGATTACTTCGTCCATTTTCGAGCCAGTGTCGATTAATGCAGTTGCAATAATGGTTAAAGAACCACCCTCTTCTACATTCCGTGCCGCACCAAAGAAACGCTTCGGTTTATGCAGTGCATTGGCATCTACACCACCAGTTAATACCTTGCCTGAGCTAGGAATTACGGTGTTATAAGCGCGCGCTAAACGAGTAATAGAATCCAGCAAAATCACTACATCTTTCTTGTGCTCAACTAGGCGCTTCGCTTTCTCGATTACCATTTCCGCTACTTGTACGTGGCGGCTCGCCGGCTCATCAAAGGTTGAAGCAATTACTTCACCTTTTACCAAGCGATGCATATCGGTTACTTCTTCTGGGCGCTCGTCGATCAGCAATACCATCAGCTCGCAATCCGGGTGGTTCGCCGCAATTGATTGTGCAATGTTCTGTAATAATAGGGTTTTACCAGCCTTTGGCGGTGCAACAATCAAACCACGTTGCCCTTTACCAATTGGCGAGGCTAAATCCAAAATACGTGCGGTAATATCTTCGGTAGAACCATTCCCACGCTCCATGCGCAAACGCTCATTTGCATGTAACGGAGTTAAGTTTTCGAACAATATCTTATTACGCGAGTTCTCTGGCTTATCGAAGTTTACTTCACGGATTTTCAATAACGCAAAGTACCGCTCACCTTCTTTCGGTGGGCGAATTTTACCGGCTACGGTATCACCCGTACGCAAGTTAAATCGGCGTATTTGGCTTGGTGATACATAGATATCATCTGGCCCAGCTAAATAAGACGAATCTGCCGACCGTAAGAAGCCGAAGCCGTCCTGCAGAATTTCGAGTGCGCCATCGCCAAAAATATCTTCGCCACTCTTCGAGTGTGCTTTTAAAATTGCAAAGATGATGTCTTGCTTGCGCAAGCGCGCCATGTTGTCCAAGCCCATTTCGGCGGCGAGGTTTACCAGTTCATTTACGGGCTTATTCTTTAATTCGGTTAGATTCATAGTAGGTAGGTTTATCTAGGTTTTGGGATGTGGGCAACCAGCTCTAAGTAGGTTCGGATACACCGACCTTTTTACACGTGCCTTAGTACGCTGGTTATTCAGACCATGCACTCAGAATCGTGCGTTAAAGGATACGCTCTCACGACTAGGTTGCGTTGGTTAATCTGCTCGTATTGATATTTAAAAATTCGGATTTCAAGTTTGCAACAGGTTTGTTTACAAACGGCAGCTAGATAGGAACTCAAACGCTGCGAAATAAATTTAACACTAAAACTAAAAATCGTCCAGTTTTTAAACGCCTCTGCGCGAATACTTGTGTATTTTCGCGCAAAAGCGTTCAGAACTGTTTGTTTACTCAGGCTTAAACGTGTTCGTTTAAGAACTCAGCTAGTTGAGTTTTCGACATTGCACCTACTTTAGTGCCAACTACTTCACCATTCTTGAACAGTAGCAGGGTAGGAATACCACGGATACCGTATTTAGGAGGTGTTTCGTTGTTATGATCTACATTCAGCTTGCCAACTTTCAGCTTACCGGAGTATTCTGCTGCCACTTCATCTAAGATTGGCGCGATCATTTTACATGGTCCACACCATTCGGCCCAGAAGTCGACCAAAACTGGTTGATCAGCGTTTAGTACGTCTGCTTCAAAGCTGCCGTCGCTTAGCTGAACAATATTATCACTCATGTTGCATCTCCAATTGGTTGCATTCGTGGGTATCTTTTAACGCATTGCATTATATTCTGTTTTTTAATGCAAGTCTAAACCTGTTAAACTTGCGACTTATGAGTAAAAAACATTTAACTGAAACCAAGTTTGCCGAGCTCGGATTGCATCCTAAAGTGCTAGATGCCCTCAATCAAATCGGCTATGAGTACTGTACACCAATTCAAGCAATGAGCTTGCCTATTGCTGTACAGGGCAAAGATGTGGCCGGCCAAGCACAAACCGGCACCGGGAAAACTATCGCTTTTCTCGTCGCATTATTCAACCATTTAATGATTCAACCGCAACGGGTACCTGGTGAAACACAACCTCGCGCTCTCGTTATGGCACCTACGCGGGAACTTGCCGTTCAGATCGCTAACGATGCTGAAAAAATTGCCGCCAGCTGTGGCCTAAAAATGGCTGTAGTGTACGGTGGTGAAGGCTATGAATCGCAGCGCGCAGAGCTACAAGAAGGTGTTGATGTACTCATTGGCACCTGTGGCCGTTTGATTGATTACTTCAAACAAGGCGCTTACAAACTTAATAATATCGATGTTGTGGTGCTTGATGAAGCCGATCGTATGTACGATCTTGGTTTTATCGATGATGTTCGTTACATGCTTCGGGCTATGCCTCCTGCTGAAGAGCGTTTGAATTTACTCTTCTCAGCAACGCTTTCGTTCCGCGTACGCGAGCTTGCTTACGAGCAAATGAACGACCCTACAAGCGTAGAGATCGAGCCAGAGCAAATGACCGGCGCACGCATTGAGGAAGAATTATTTTATCCTTCCAAGCCAGAGAAAATTAAATTACTGCTTTCACTAATGGAAGAAGATTGGCCCGATAAAGCCATCGTGTTTAGCAACACCAAGCACGGCTGTAGTTACGTATATCACTGGTTATTAGCAGATAAACACCGCGTTGGTTTGCTCACGGGTGATGTGCCCCAGCGTAAACGGTTAAAAATCTTAGAAGATTTCACTTCAGGTAAGCTCGATATTCTCGTTGCTACCGATGTGGCCGCACGTGGTTTACATATTCCTGCGGTTAGCCATGTATTTAACTACGATTTACCAGACGATTGCGAAGATTACGTGCACCGTATTGGTAGAACTGGCCGCGCTGGCGCTAGCGGAAAAGCCATTAGTTTTGCATGTGAAGAATACGTGTATAACTTACCGGCAATTGAAGCTTATATTCAGCACGAAATTCCGGTTACTAAATATGATTCTGAGGCATTGTTAAGCGATTTAAAACGCCCACATATTCCGCAGAAACGCCGCCCACAAGGCGGTAATCGGCGCAGTTCTGGCCCACGCCAGCGCCGCAGCTAACAACCGCGCTCGCGCAATGAAGGAACCGTGCTAATGCGTTCAACCGATTACTACGCTGCTATCGATTTAGGCTCTAATAGCTTTCATATGTTGGTAGTTCGCGTAGTAGCAGGTTCCATTCAAGTTGTATCAAAAACACGCCGTAAAGTGCGTTTGGCGAGTGGCTTAACCAACGATGGTGGCCTTTCAGCAGACGCACGTGCCCGTGCCCTTAATTGCTTAGCGATTTTTGCCGAACAAGTGCAAGGCATTGCAGCAGAAAATATTATTGCCGTAGGCACCGCTACACTGCGAAAAATCAATTCGAACGATCCTTTTCTTACGCAAATTCAGCAAACCTTAGGCCACCCCTTGCGGGTAATTAGTGGTGAAGAAGAGGCTGCTACAATATTCCAAGGTATTGCGCATACCACCGCCCATAATGGCCGCTTGCTAGCGATCGATATAGGCGGGGCGAGCACCGAGCTAGCGTTAGGGCAGGATTTTCAACCGCAACTATTACGTAGTTTGGATTTTGGTTGTGTAACGTGGAATACCCGTTTTTTCCCAAATCAACTCATTAGCGAGCAAGGCTGTAGCGATGCAATTACTGAGGTGGCAAACATTACAGCTGAACATGCGCCGCTTTATCGTGAGCATGGTTGGGATGTGGTACTGGGTGCATCAGGAACCTTTAAGGCACTCCAAGAAGTAGCCTTCGCCCGGAAAATGCCTGGGCTGATCACATTACCTTGGCTTGAAGAATTACTTGTTGAATCGATGCAGTTTACCGATATCGCAAAACTGGATATTCCAGGATTGAGAAGCAGCCGCAAACCAACCTTTATTTCCGGCTTATGTATTCTTATCGGCCTCTTTCGAGCACTGCAAATGGATAGCCTTGAAGCCACAGAAGGTGCGCTTCGCGAAGGGCTTATTTTTGCGTTGCTAGAGCAGCGATTGC
>JAIUMU010000005.1 GCA_022565355.1 Idiomarina sp. | reverse complement strand
GATCTTCGCATGATTACCGGCTATTCCCGCCAGCAAGCGGAGAGTATTAATAACGTAGCCTATATGCACTTTCTGATGGCTGATTTTAGCCAAGCGGATGTATTTTGGAAGCAAGCAAAAAACTTGTTTGCTCGCATCGGTGATCAATCAGGATTGGCGCGCACAGAGTTGAATTTAGCTACTTTAGCTCTTACCCGTGGTGAATATAGCCAAGCCACGCAAATACTTACCGAGGTTCTTGAATCTTCGCAAGGAAGGCGCCCGGAAGAGGAAATGGTAACTCAGTTTTTATTGAGCAACCGCAATTACTCTCGAGGTTCTTGGGCAACCGCACTACGCAATAATGAAGAGGCTCTGCGAATTGCAGAATCTATAGAGCACTCTCGTGGTTTAGTTGAAGTGCGTATTTGGGGAGCAGAGATGTGCCTTTACCTCGCCAATAGCCAATGTATTGCCGAACAATTAGCAGGATTAGAGAAGTACGCAGCGCAACTCAATAGTGAGCAGGAAATATTGCGCGATTGGATTGAGGTTAGCGCAGCCTTACTTGCCGATGATATTAGTACTTCAGAAATCACCGCCTTTTGGTCGCGTTTTCGCAAGCAACTGCTGCCGGTGCAATCGGAATTACGGGTATTACTATCAATTCTGGAGCTCAACCCAACCCCGCGTGATAGCTGGCAATGGCAGCGGGTTCGTGAGTTAGTACGGCCAGCAATGTACAAAGAGTATTTACACGCCTCGTATTTACAGGCAGTGCAATTTAATGATCAAGAAGCATTTGAACAGTTGCGCAGAACACTACAAAATCATCCAGACTACTGGCGTAATCACCTGTATTATGAGATTTTTAGTGATAATGATTCGAAGCGGCGTGCAGAACAATTACGGGAACGATTGTATCAGTACATGAACCGCCAGCAACTTGAGGTTTATCAGCAAACATATGAACGGCCCGAAACAAACGTTCGACGAGGAACTGCTGTTCCTGCAACGGAGCCAAGATGAGCTCCGCCAGCTTCTAGTTGCAGAACAGCTAACGCTGCGCAATTTAGCGCAGCGCTTATGGAGCCAGCAAGAGGCTGAGCGCGCGCGCCTATCTCAAGACCTGCATGATGGCCTTGGCCAAATACTCACCGCACTTACCCGCAAATTGGATGTTGCTGTTATTGAGCAAGGTGTTGATGCCAGTGTTGCGGAGCTTGCTGCGCATGCGCTTAGCGATGTGCGGCAATTATCGCGGTTAATGCGGCCACGCATTTTAGATGATTTGGGCTTGGCGGCAGCATTAAACTGGCTTGTTCGCACACTGTGTGAACATGAACAGCTGGAAAGCAGTATTGAAATCGACATTGAAGAAGAGCCGAGCAGCCATGTTGCGATTTTAGTGTTTCGTATTGCCCAAGAAGCACTTACCAATGCGGTACGGCACGCTAATGCAGATAAAATAAGTGTATTTGCTACGCGTGTAGGTAAGGCTCTACGCTTGGATATAATTGATAATGGTAGAGGATTTAACCTAGATACAGCCGCCCAGGGAATTGGTATTGCGAGTATGCGAGATCGTGCTACTGCATTTTCTGCCGAGTTTGATATTCAATCGCGCCCCGGGGGCGGTTGCCACATAAGCCTATTGGTTCCACTATGAATAATAAAATCCGCTTAATTGTTGCCGATGACCACACCTTGGTTCGCCAAGGCATCGTGCAAATGCTTAGCCAGCATGAACTGTTTGAAGTGATTTGTGAATGTGAAGATGGCCAGAGTATGGTGCAGGCTGCACTGAAACATAATCCAGATGTGCTGCTGATGGACATCTCGATGCCAAAAATGAATGGCTTGGTGGCCATTGATAAATTATTACACCATCGGCCAGAGGCGAAAATCCTAGTGCTTACCATGCATGATGAGATTGAGTACATGCATGCGCTGCACCAATCGGGTGCGAAAGGTTATATGCTGAAGGAATCATCTACAGAACAGCTTGCCGAAGCAATTCTAATGATTCACCAAGGGCAAACCTACTTCCCGAAAGTGCTGCTGAAAGAGCTGGCCGAGAGCAAAGAAACGGGCAAGGTTAAGGAATCGATTCTTGATAATATTACCCGCCGTGAACGCGAGGTATTTTTCCTAGTAGTAGCAGGGCGAACCACGCGAGAAATAGCTGAATTATTGGATATGTCCCATAAAACTGCGGAAAATCACCGGGGGCGAATATTGGCGAAGATGAATGTATCGAATACCGCCGAGCTGATTCGGCTGGCAGCCCGCAAAGGCTTACTCGAGTAATAGGTTGCGCTTACTTCGAGGTAATATTGGGATCAAAAAAGGCGCCGTTATCGGCGCCTTTCTTATCACTGCTACTAAGCGGTGGTTACATACGTAACGCTTACTTAGTTTTAAGTGAACCGAAACGTTGCTTAAACTTATCAACACGTCCGCCAGCATCCAGAGTTTTCTGCTTACCGGTATAGAACGGGTGACACTCAGAACATACGTCGATGTGGAAATCTGCACAACGCGTAGAGCGAGTTTTGAAAACGTTACCACATGAACAGGTTACGTTAACTTCTTTATACTCAGGGTGAATACCTTGTTTCATTAGGGGTTACCTCAGTTGAAGGCCGTATCGCCATCCGTGCTTTCCACGAACACCACACGCTTGTTAATAATTCTGTACTTAAAACGATTTTAAGGCCGCGAATTCTAGCGCAGAGCCGCTCAAGGATCAAGCAAGATCGGCAAGGATAAGGGCTTTATCTGCACTCGTTCACAAAGCGAAGTGCATTGATGTGCTACTTTAGGGTGCCAAGCAGAAATTTAATCGAAAAGCTGGCTGGTGCTAGCGTAAAGTTTTGTTAGCATAGGAAGCTTGTATGTTGCGAGCTAACTGAAGAGAATTGCGTGCCAACTTATATCCGCATCGCCTTACCGGTTCCATTGCGCCGTAAGTATGATTACGTGCTTGCGCCTGAACAACCAGTGCCAAAACTGGGTGGGCGCGTGCGCGTGCCATTCGGTTCTCGCGATATGGTGGGTTTTGTTGTGGCGGTGGGTGTAGAGCCTGAAATCGATGCAAGCTTGCTCCGTGAAGTGATTGCGGTAACCGATGTTGAGCCTTTATGGCCTAAGCCGATGTGGCAGTTACTGCTGTGGGCTGCAAGCTACTATCACCATCCACTTGGCGAGGTGCTTACGCATGCTGCGCCGATAGCGGTAAAGCAAGGTGAACCGCCAAGTTATACCCAGATAAAACGCTTTTTACTTACCGAAGCTGGCACTGCCGTTGATATTAATAGCCTTAAACGCGCCGCGCAGCAACAACGTATCTTAGCCGCATTGCAGAAAGGCGCTTTAAGTGCGGCGCAAATGAAGCGCGAGGAATTCAGCCCCGCAGCATTAAAAGCAATGCAAGATAAAGGGTTGGTAGAAAGTGAGCAATCACTACCAAAATTCGAGAGATGGGATGGCGCGTTACTTGAGCAACCTCATGCATTGAATCCGCAACAAGCTGTGGCGGTGGGTGCAATTACCGCTAGCCTCAATACCCCTGAGCAGAACAACACCAGCGCCGGTGCAAAAATTTGGTTACTTGAAGGCGTTACCGGTAGCGGTAAAACGGAAGTGTATTTGCAAGTAATGGCGGAAGTGCTGAATGCGGGTCAGCAGGTTTTAGTGCTGGTGCCAGAAATTGGCCTTACACCGCAAACTGTGGCGCGCTTTCGCGATCGCTTTCAGGCACCGGTAATTGTTTTACACTCTGGCTTAAGTGATCAAGAGCGGCTGCAAGGCTGGCTGCAAGCGCGGGATGGCCATGCGGCAATTATCTTGGGCACTCGCTCCGCGATTTTCACACCACTGCACAATCTAGGCTTACTCATTATTGACGAAGAGCACGATGGCTCTTTTAAGCAACAAGATGGCTTTCGTTACAACGCCCGCGATTTAGCGATTAAACGAGCGCAGCAGGAAGGGTTTTCTGTGGTGTTAGGCTCGGCAACACCATCATTAGAAACCTTGGCCAATGCGCGCAGCAAACGATACGGCCATTTGCAGTTAAGTAACCGAGCCGGAGAAGCACAGCCAGTAAAAAGTGGCGTGATCGATTTAAAAGCACAACGGTTACACAACGGGCTCTCTGATCAGTTGTTAGCGGTAATGCAAAAACACTTAGATGCGGGCAACCAAGTGTTACTGTTTCTAAATCGCCGTGGTTTTGCCAGCGCGTTGCTATGTCACGAGTGTGGCTGGGTGAGTGAATGCCATCGCTGCCAAGCAAATATGACCGTGCACCAGCAAACGCACACGTTGCAATGTCACCACTGTGGTGCGCAGCGCCGAATTCCGCGCCAATGCGGGCACTGTGGCAGCACGCAGCTAATAACTCGTGGTTTGGGTACAGAGCAATTAGAAGAGGCCATAGCCAAGCGTTTTCCGAATTATCCAGCAGTGCGGATTGATCGGGATAGCACCCGCAAGAAAGGCCAGTTAGAAGATTATTTGCAAGCAGCGGCGCGCGGTGATTATCGCATTTTAATTGGCACGCAAATGCTTGCCAAAGGGCATCACTTTCCGAACGTAACCTTGGTATCGTTATTGGATGTAGATGGGGCATTGTTTAGTGCAGATTTTCGGGCGCCAGAGCGGTTGGCGCAACTCTATGTGCAAGTAGCTGGGCGAGCAGGCCGCGCCAGCAAGCGTGGTAGTGTATTACTGCAAACCCACCATCCCGACCATCCATTAATACAGGAGTTGGTGCAAAACGGTTATCAAGATTTTGCGCAAACTGCACTTACCGAGCGCGAACAAGCGTTAATGCCACCCTATGCAGCAATGGCATTATTCCGCGCCGAGGCAACGGAGAAATCTGCAGCGGAAGCGTTGTTGCAAGCGATTCACGATACGCTGCTGGCGCAGCAAACAGCAAGTGAACATAATGGCCAGACCGCGAGCAACGCTTATGATGCTCCAGAAGTAGCGGTTATTGGCCCCATGCCGGCACCGTTAGCGCGGCGCGCAGGGCGTTTTCGTTACCAATTGATGCTGCACGCAACCAGCCGAGCACCTTTACATCGATTGTTGCAAGCGAGCATGCATCTCCTAGAAACCTTGCCACAAGCACGCAAAGCACGCTGGTCATTAGATATAGATCCACAAGATTTCACGTGAAACGCGCATTCAGCGGTTTTTTTTCAGCGCCCGAGCGATTAAACTACTCGGCTAGTTATCGATATCGAAGGTTGTACGCACCATGAAACAGCAAATTGAAGCATTATTGCAGGCCGCGATTGCCGAATTGAAAGCAGCAGCAGCGATTCCAGCTGATCTGCAACCCCGAATTCAGCTGGATCGCCCTCGCGATAAAAGCCATGGTGATTTCGCCACAAATTTAGCCTTAATGTTGGCAAAACCAGCCAAGCAAAACCCGCGGGCGTTGGCGGAAGCTATTATTGCCGCCATTCCTGAAAACAACGTGTTAGCAAAAACTGATATTGCAGGCCCAGGGTTCATTAATTTTACCGTGAATCAAGGCCAGTTAATTGCGCAGCTTAACGCAGCTTGGGCTGATGAGCGTTGTGGTGTGCCGTTGGCAGAACAGCCGCAAACCGTAGTAATCGATTATTCATCACCTAACTTAGCCAAAGAAATGCACGTGGGCCATTTACGCTCCACCATTATTGGCGATGCGGTAGCGCGTACACTGAGTTTACAAGGCCACAAAGTAATCCCACAGAATCATGTAGGCGATTGGGGCACGCAGTTTGGTATGTTGCTTGCGCACATGGAAGATACCTTGCAAGAAGGTAATTCTGAGGCACTCGAGCTAGCAGATTTAGAAACGTTTTATAAAGCAGCAAAAAAACGTTTTGATGATGAAGAAGGCTTCGCCGATCGAGCTCGGGCTCTGGTGGTGAAATTGCAATCGGGCGATGCGTATTGTAAGCAGTTGTGGCAGCAATTTATTGATACTTCATTGGCACATTGCCAAGAAGTATACGATCGCTTGGGTGTGCAGCTGAATCGCAGCCATGTAATGGCAGAATCTGCGTATAACGATGATTTAGCAAATGTGGTAACCGATTTAACCGAAAAAGGTTTGTTGGTAGAAAACCAAGGCGCTAAATGCGTATTCTTAGATGAATTCAAAGGCAAAGAAAACGAGCCTCTGCCAATTATCGTGCAGAAGAAAGATGGCGGTTACCTGTATGCCACAAGTGATTTAGCTGCGGTGCGTTACCGAGTAGGCACGTTGCAGGCAGATCGCGCCATTTATGTGGTAGATGCGCGCCAATCGTTACATTTCCAGCAAATTTTCACACTTAGCCGGAAAGCGGGTTACGCCGATGCCAGCACTAGCTTAGAGCATTTAGGCTTTGGCATGGTGCTGGGTAAAGATGGCCGGCCATACAAAAGCCGCGATGGCGGCGTAACCAAACTAGCTGATTTACTTGATGAAGCAGAGCGCCGGGCGGCTGAATTGATTGCTAGTAAAGGCACCGATTTAAGTGCTGAAGAGCAAGCGAATGTTGCCCGTGTAGTAGGCATTGCAGCGGTTAAATATGCGGATTTATCGAAGAATCGCACCAGTGATTATGTATTTGATTGGGATACCATGCTCAGCTTCGAAGGGAATACGGCACCATATTTGCTGTATGCCTACACACGGGTATATAGCATTTTCCAAAAAGCAGGTTTGCAGTTGCATGAAGTAACGGGCGATTTTGTGCTCGCTACCGAGCAAGATGAAACCTTAGCGAATAAACTGGCGCAGTTCCCAGAGATTATTGCATCTGTTGGTAATAAAGGAATGCCGCATTTCTTATGCGGTTACATGTTTGAACTAGCGGGCGCATTTAGCTCGTTTTATGAAGCATGCCCGATCTTGAATGCCGATGATGCAGCGTTGCAGCAAAGCCGCTTAAAATTGGCGGCGTTAACGGCGCGCATATTACAGCAAGGCTTGGCATTATTGGGCATCAAAACCCTCGAGAAAATGTAATTTATGGCGGTTGATTACGCGAAACGCGGAGCACCCAAAAAGCGCAAACCAGCGGCGAAGAAAAACGCGCCGAAACGCGCGGCTGCCCGCAAGAACAACAGCCGCAACGCGCAACCGCAAATTCCATTTAAAGCACTTTTTATTACCGTTATCGTAGTAGGTGTTTTCGCTAGTTTCTTGTGGTTTCTGAAAAGTGATAGGAATGCTGAACTTGCTGAAGGCGCTGCGGTAACGGCACCACCTTTAGAGCCTTTACCAGAGTTCTCGGCCGAGCGTTGGCAGTATATTGAAGAACTCGAGAATCGTCAGGTAGAGGTAGAGGTACCTGAAATTGCGGAATCGCGGCGGCGCTTAATGCAATGCGGTTCGTTTCGCAGCTTTGCCGATGCAGAAACATTGAAAGCGCGAATTGCCATGGCCGGATTTGAATCACAAGTGCGCGAAACTCACGGCAGCAATGGCCGTTGGTTCCGCGTTATTTTGGGCCCATTTGAAAACTTACGCGCCGCGCAGCGCACCAACAACCAGCTTCAGCGTACCGGAGTGTATGGTTGCCAAATCTGGTTATGGAATTTAGATTAAGCTAGCGCTTGCGGCCACGTTCACTGCGGCCTGCAGCTCCCCAAGGCGAACTGCCACTCGGCTTCCTAGCGGTTTTACCTGCCGCTCCCGAGCGTTCGCTGCGGCCACGCTCAGAACGGCCAGCGCCATGCTTTGGGTTCGCCTGCTTTGAGCCTGCAGGATTAGGCTTACGCCGGCGATGCCCTGCAGGCGGCTCAGAAGAAGAGTGCTTGATAGAATCCATTAGTTCCGCCAGCTCTTTCTCGGTTAAATCACGCCATTCACCACTACGAATGCCATCTAAACGAACATTCATAATGCGAATGCGCTCCAGCTTTTTCACTCGGTAACCAAAATGTTCGCACATGCGGCGAATTTGCCGGTTGAGCCCCTGCACGAGAATGATTTTAAACACAAAAGCCGAAAGCCGGGCTACTTTACATTTTTTGGTAACGGTATCCAAAATCGGCACACCAGAGCGCATACCGGCTAGAAACTCTGCGGTAATCGGTTTATCTACAGTAACCACGTATTCTTTTTCATGGTTATTGCCAGCGCGCAGAATTTTATTCACCAAATCGCCGTTACTGGTTAAAAATAATAGGCCTTGGGAATCTTTATCCAGCCTACCAACCGGGAATACGCGTTCTTTGTGTTTTACCACGCTTAATAAATTATCTCTTTCTGCCGAATCGGTAGTGCTTACAATACCAACCGGCTTATTAAAGGCGATAAAGGCAAAGCGTTCTTTGTTGGTGGGCTCGATCAATTTGCCATTTACCCGCACTTCATCGGTTGGTGTTATGGGTGTGCCCATCTCGGCAATACGGCCATTTACGGTTACTTTGCTTGCCTCAATTAGGCGATCTGCCTCGCGCCGCGAGCAAATACCGCTCTCGCTAATAAACTTATTCAAACGAACCGTGCGCATTTCAGACATGGGAATCACTTCTGTTGAGGAAAATTATGGCGATTACGTTTAAATAGTAATACGTTGGTGAACATGAGTGAAGTGTGAATTGCCTGCGAAACTCGTTTTGCTTTACCTAGTGTGCTCTTTCGGCTCCAGCACTGATATCCTTTTTGCTCCGTTGCCGCCTTCTTTTCGCCCAGTACTTGAATTCCGAGCGGTTAACCCCTATCTCCTAACTATCACCGATAGAGAGGAACACACATGACTACGATTGTTTCCGTGCGCCGTGGCGATAAAGTTGCCATTGGTGGCGATGGCCAAGTTTCATTAGGTAATACTGTAATGAAAGGCAACGCCAAGAAAGTTCGCCGTTTGTACAACGGCCAAGTAATTGCCGGCTTTGCTGGCGGCACCGCCGATGCGTTTACCTTGTTTGAGCGTTTCGAAGCGAAGCTCGAACAGCATCAAGGCCATTTAACCCGGGCTGCAGTTGAGCTGGCTAAAGATTGGCGCACCGATCGTATGTTGCGCAAACTAGAAGCATTGTTAGCGGTGGCGGATAAAACAACCTCGTTAATTATTACCGGGAATGGCGATGTGGTGCAGCCCGAGAATGATTTAATTGCAATTGGTTCAGGCGGGCCATATGCACAAGCCGCAGCGCGAGCATTGTTGGAAAATACCGATTTGAGTGCGCCAGAAATTACCGAGAAAGCACTTACGATTGCGGGTGATATTTGTGTTTACACCAACAATCACCACACCATTGAAGTGTTAGACGCTGAGCTGGCCAAGGAGTAAAGAATGTCGAATATGACCCCCCGGGAAATTGTTGATGAGTTAAACCGCCACATTATTGGCCAGCAAGATGCAAAACGCGCGGTTTCGGTAGCATTGCGAAACCGCTGGCGCCGGATGCAGCTCGACGAAGAGTTGCGCCAAGAAGTAACGCCAAAGAACATCCTGATGATCGGCCCTACCGGTGTTGGTAAAACTGAAATAGCGCGCCGTTTGGCGAAGCTTGCTAATGCGCCGTTCATTAAGATTGAGGCTACCAAGTTCACGGAAGTAGGTTATGTGGGTAAAGAGGTAGATTCAATTATTCGCGATCTTACCGATACCGCAGTGAAGTTGGTGCGTGAACAAGAAATGGCGCGATTACGCCACCGTGCCGAAGATGCTGCTGAAGATCGTATTCTTGATACTCTGTTACCGAAGCCAAAGCGCAATTGGCACGATGAAAATTTTGGTAAAGAAGATGAAGAGCAGCAAACAACCCGACAAGCGTTTCGGAAGAAACTGCGTGAAGGTAAGCTCGACGATAAAGAGATTGAAATTGAGGTGAATATGTCACCCATGGGCGTTGAAATTATGGCGCCTCCTGGCATGGAAGAAATGACCTCGCAGTTACAAAACATGTTCCAGAACATGGGCCAGAACAAAACCAAAAAACGCAAAATGAAGATCAAAGATGCGTTTAAGCAGCTAATTGAAGAAGAAGCTGCGAAAATGGTGAATCAAGAAGAGATTAAAGAAAAAGCGATTGAAGCGGTTGAGCAGAATGGCATCGTGTTCTTAGATGAAATCGATAAAATCTGTAAGCGCGGCGATAGCAGTGGCCCCGATGTTTCTCGCGAAGGGGTGCAACGAGATTTGCTGCCATTAGTAGAAGGCACCACCGTAAGCACCAAACATGGCATGGTAAAAACCGACCATATTTTGTTTATTGCTTCGGGTGCGTTTCAAATTGCCAAGCCTTCAGATTTAATTCCTGAACTGCAGGGCCGTTTGCCGATTCGGGTAAGCTTAAAAGCACTCACTACTGAAGATTTCGTGCGTATTCTTACCGAACCGAATGCTTCGCTTACCATGCAATATATGGCGCTAATGGCTACCGAAGGCGTAACTATTGGGTTTACTGAAAATGGCATTCGCCGAATTGCAGAAATTGCCTGGCAGGTGAATGAGAGAACAGAAAACATCGGCGCGCGCCGTTTGCACACGGTACTGGAACGATTAATGGAAGAAATCTCATTTAATGCATCGGATATGGAAGGGCAATCCATTACCATCGATAGAGATTACGTGAACAAATACTTGAATGACTTAGCTGATAACGAAGATCTCAGCCGCTTCATTTTATAACGGGGTATTTGCTTACTAGCACACTTGATTGCGGCCGGCCTTCTTCGCAGAATATAGCTTCTCGTCGGCCGCAATTAAATTTTCAGCAACGCTGATATTTGGATTCAGCAAATGCACGCCAATACTCATTGAAAGGGTATTATGGTTGCTAAGCGCGTGTTCAATCTTGAGTGCTAATACTGCTTGCCGCAATTGTTCAGCGATTGCGCGGGCCTGCTGTTCTGGTTGCTCGCTTGGGTGTTGTTCGGGCAGTTCAACAAGCAGCGCTAGCTCTTCGCCGCCATACCGATACACTTGCCCCATACCTAGGTCTTGTAAGCATTTCGCCACCGCAATTAAGGCCTCATCACCCGCTTGATGACCATAATGATCATTGTATTGCTTGAAGAAATCTAAATCACAGAACAATAACCCGATGTTTTTAGTTTGTGCTTGTTGATGGGCGCGTTCTATATGAGCATCAAACGCTCGCCGATTTAGTAAGCCCGTTAAGCCATCTAAGTGCGCCATTTGCTCCAACTTAGCATTTGCCGCAGCCAACTGCTCAGTACGTTTCGCTACTAGAGTTTCAAGATTCTGTTGGTTCTCTAACAAACGCGAAGCCATGGTGCGGAATGAGCGCACTAATAACCCCACTTCGCTGCGCGCATGCTCGGTAAGTAGCTCGCTAGAAATAACCTGCTGATACTTTTTGTCACCAATCAACGCTGCCATATCTGATAGTTGGCGAAGAGGTTTGGAAACGTGGCGGTTAATCATCAAGTACACCAGTAGTAAAATGAACCCAAGCAAGGTTAAGGTGGCCACTGCCATTTTTAATGGTGCCCATAACGCAGCCTGCTGGATATTCTTGTACGGATATAAGGTAACGTGCCACCAATCAAGCCCATCCAAGGGTTTGGCAATTAATACTTGGCCATCAATCGCTTCGCGCAATATAAACTGCTCTTGATGAAATCCGTGTTCGGAAATCTCTGCATAAATTGCTGCGTAAATTGGGTTCGTAAGCTTATCAACAGCCAATATCCCTTTTTGCTGATACGTTTCTTTTAACGTTTCTGCTGCTGCAATCAACTGGGCGTTCTCGTTAAATAAAAAGTGCTGCACACCTTCTTCCCGGGGTTCAATAAGAGCCGGAAGCATCTCGTTTAGGGCTACATCATGGCTGGCATTCATTAAGTGCTGGCCAGCATAATCCACCGGCAACTGATAAGTAATGGTCCAATATTCGGCTGATAAATCATAATAGAGGCCTGTCCAAGCGGCTTGGCGTTCCGGGTTATGTGCTTGCAGTGTAGAGCGCACAACGGCGAAATCGGTGATCACTAAATCACTCGCGGCTAGCTGCCCCCACGGGTGGGTTTGCGAATACACCGCAATGATGTTTTCAGGCATAGAGATGTGGCTATTAGCAACGCGGCCATGCCAAGCAGGCCCAAGTTCATTCAATACCAGCTCGGCAATTACAATACGTGCTTTCAGTTCATCGGTAAGTGGTTCTTGACGCGGCCCAACAAAGGTAGATAGGTGCTGAAAGTAATTTCCCGATTGCGCTATGCCATCATGGAACTCCGGCTTCAGGCGAAATACTCCAGGCTCTGTTTCATGGTGCCATGCGGAAAAATTAGCGGCAAATTGTGGATGATCTGCAAACGCCTGATAGCGTGTTAAGAAGCGATCAGCCATAACTGCAGCGGAACGTTCGGCTTGGCGGAATTGTTCGGTATGAATATTAATGCGCTGCTCAGATAAATCGGCAAGCTCGGTGATACGGCTTTCTTTAGCGGCGTGAAACGATAGGGCAAAGCTAATCACCAAAACGATCAGTACAGCGCTTACCGACCATAATGTAATTCGCAATAATAGGCGCGTGGTTAAGCGGCGGTTAAAACGCAACCTGCGATCAGTTTTAGTGTATTCCATATCCCTGCGCTACCTAACCCTAGCTGTTTATGCCGTTAATCTAACGTGTTTTTATTCTTCAACGCAAGCCAATGGGTTCTTTCGCCCCTGCCGTTAAAGGTTTATACTGTAAGTTAATTCTAACCTTGCTTAAGTGCAGGAGCGTTTCCGATGGAATACAACACCTCAGAACTTTGTGATTTATATGCTGATCAAGTGGATGTGGTTGAACCTATGTTTGCGAACTACGGTGGCCGTTTATCATTTGGTGGCCAAGTGGTTACCGTAAAGTGCCACGAAGACAAAGGGCTGATTGAAACGGCTCTCGAGCAACCTGGAGTAGGTAAAGTATTGCTGGTTGATGGTGGTGGTTCATTACGCCGCGCGTTGATTGATATCGGCATTGCTGAGCTGGCGTTAGAGAATGATTGGGAAGGTATCGTGTGCTTTGGCTGTGTTCGCGATGTTGATTTGCTGGAAGATTTAGATATCGGTATTCAAGCAATTGCTTCTATCCCTGTAGGCGCTGATGCGATTGGTATTGGTGAAACAGATTTAGCGGTTAATTTCGGCGGTGTAACCTTCTTGCCAGAAGATCACCTTTACGCTGATAGCACCGGTATTATCCTTTCGCCTGAAGCGCTAGACATCGAATAACATTCGCTATTTCGTGGCAACTTCTGTTGCACAAGTAAGAGGGTTATTGTGAGCCAACAGCATTATCATTGGCAGCCGATTGTACCTAGCCAGTTTGCGAGTATTCGCGCTGGGGAAACACGCATCGGCGAAGCGATTACTACACTTGCAGATTTAAATGCCTCGGCGGCACCGCTGGGGCGTTTTGCTATTCTGGGTGTGCCAGAATCCATTGGGCCGCGGGCAAATCTTGGCCAAGGTGGCGCAGAACTGGGTTTCCAAGCATTTCTGCAGCAGTTTTTGAATATGCAAGATTCGCAAGTATTGCCGGTACATGAAGTGGTACTCGCTGGGCAAGTAGATTGCCAAGATCTCAACGATGAAGCTACAACCCTAGATGCCAGCGATGCTAATGATCTGCAACGTTTGCGGCAGTTGTGTGAACAACTGGATCAACGCGTAGCCGAGGTAACCCAGTGTTTATTCAAGCAAGGTTATGAAGTAATTCTTATTGGTGGTGGCCATAACAATGCGCTGCCGCTACTGCAAAGCCTCTCGCATGTACACAACACTGCCGTAGGCGCCGTAAATTTAGATCCGCATGCCGATTTTCGGCCATTAGAAGGTAGGCATAGTGGCAATGGGTTCAGCTATGCATACAAGCAGGGTTACCTAAAGCATTACCACGTAATGGCGTTGCACCCGGCAAAGAATTCGGCCGCTACCTTGCAGCAGTTGCAAGATGCTGGCGCAACGTACAGCGGCGTGCATGATATGTTAGGAAGCAGTTTTGCTCAGCACCTGCAGCCACTACAACAGCGGGTAGCCAGTTGGCAGTGTCCTATGGGTATCGAGCTTGATGTGGATGCAATTCAGCATGCCCCTGCCAGTGCGCTTAATTACACCGGTGTTGCGTTAAGCGATGCACTGCTGTTTGTGCAGGAGTTGGCGAAGGCGCCCCAGTGTTGTTATTTGCATTTAGCGGAAGCGGCCCCTGCATGCCACCCACTAGGAGTGCAGGCGGGCATGAAAGCCGCGGGGCAGATTCTTAGTGAGTTAGTGTTCACTTACATTGTAAGTAGAGTGAAACATAACGCACGTTAAACCGCAGTACCACCAATCCACAACTGTTCGAGTGGGTTCATACCAAACTCGTAACAGATCTGCTCTGGGCTGGTTAAATTCCATAACGCCATATCCGCTCGCTGGCCAACGGCGAGCGTTCCTTGTTGCGTGTCGCCCAGTGCTAAAGCTGCATTGCGGGTAACCCCTAGCCAAGCTTCTTCAGGTGTTAATCGAAAGAATGAACAGGCCATGTGCATCATTAATGGTAATTGCACCAGTGGTGATGAGCCAGGGTTGGCATCGGTTGCGATAGCAATAGGCACGTTGGCATTGCGCAGAGCTTGAATGGGTGGCAGTTTGGTTTCGCGCAGAAAATAGAACGCACCGGGCAGCAGAACGGCAACGCTGCCGGCCTTCGCCATTGCGGCAATGCCTTGCTCAGATAAGTATTCTAAGTGATCTGCAGATAAGCCGTTGTATTCAGCCATTAAGGCGCTGCCATCTTGATCGCTTAACTGTTCGGCATGAATTTTCACCGGCAAGCCGTGCGCTTGCGCCGCTTGAAATACGCGCTCCGCCTGAGCGCGGCTGAAGCCTATATTTTCACAGAACACATCTACCGCGTCGGCAAGATGTTCCGCTGCAGCTGCAGGAATAATCTGTTCACATACATGCTGAATATACCCATCACTATCATTTTCATATTCGGGTGGTAGTGCGTGGGCAGCGAGTAGCGTAGTAGACACTTTTAACGGCAAGGTTTCGCCAATCCGGCGCGCTACGCGTAACTGCTTAATTTCATCGGCTAGGCTTAAGCCATACCCTGATTTTATCTCGATATGGGCCACGCCTTGGTGCAAGAGTGCTTTGGCACGCGGCAGAGAGGCCTTAAATAATTCATCTTCGTTGGCGGCACGGGTGGCTTTCACTGTGCTTAGAATGCCACCACCGGCCTCGGCAATGTCTTGGTAACTGGCGCCATGTAAACGCTGGCGAAATTCACCGGCGCGCGAGCCTGCCCACACAAGATGAGTGTGGCAATCCGTAAGTGCTGGGGTGAGTAATCTATCGCCGCCACAAATTTCTGGCAATCGGGAGAACTTGGCCGGTAGCGCGGAGAACTCACCAACCCAAACTAGAATTCCATCACGCACAACTACACAGGCGTTTTCAATGAGGCCAAGTTCGGCGTTGGTCATGCACGCAGCGGTTACTGAATGCAGAACAAAATCACTATGCTGTGGGGCCATGGAGATTGCTTCCCTGTTAATAGAATCATCAGTTGCTTGCTAAGGTAACCATTTAAACCGCAAGTTTACATAGAAAGCGATTGATTTTTTTTCGCGGTGGTCGATAATGTATATACAACATCGCTAAATGTCCAATTGCTATGGCTAAATTTGCAACCATTAAAGAATACGTTTATCAGAAAATTGAATCGGGCGAGTGGCCGGAGTATCACCCTGTTACTTCCGAAAACGCCCTTGCCGAGCGCTTTTCAGTAAGCCGAATGACGGCTCGGCGTGCGTTACAGGAGCTCTCGGAAGAGGGTTTAGTTACGCGCACCCGCGGTTCTGGCACCTTTGTGGCGCCGCTGAAATCACAATCGGCGCTGCTTACAATTCGCAATATCGCCGATGAAATTGCCCTGCGCAATCATCGCCACCATGCGGAAGTAAAGGTGTTAGAAACAGTTGTAGCGCCGAATACCGTGGCCAGTGCCCTACAACTCGAAATTGGCAGTGAAGTATTGCACTCGGTAATTGTGCACTTTGAAAATGGCCAACCGGTACAGGTAGAAGATCGCTATGTAAATCCGGCCTTGGTGCCAGAGTATTTGCAGCAAGATTACACCAGCATTACCCCGCATGAGTATTTGTGTGAGGTAACCCCCCTTACCGAGGCGAGCCACTTAATTGAAGCGGTACTCCCTGAACCGCAGATTAGTGAAATGCTGCAGTTGGAAACCCCGGAGCCCTGTTTACAAATTCAACGCCGCACCAGTTGTAGAGATGGTGTAGTGAGCCAAGCAACCCTAACGCATCCGGGTTCCCGGTTTCGGCTTGGCGGACACATGGTGTTTAAAAACACCCAACGTGGCAAAAAAGAGAATATCCAGTAAGGAGAACAGAATGAGCTTTACCCGTGTTGATAATACCCGTGTAGTTCGTGCCGCTACCGGCAGTGTGTGCACTGCAAAGAGTTGGCAAACCGAAGCTGCAAAGCGCATGTTAATGAATAATTTAGATCCTGATGTAGCTGAACACCCGGCCGGTTTAGTGGTGTACGGTGGCATTGGCCGTGCTGCACGAAGCTGGGAAAGCTTCGATAAAATTGTAGAAGTGCTTGATCGCTTGGAAGATAACGAAACCTTATTGGTACAAAGTGGCAAACCGGTAGGTGTATTTCCAACTCATGAGAATGCCCCACGCGTGTTGATTGCCAACTCGAATTTGGTGCCGCAATGGGCGAACTGGGAACACTTCAACGAGCTCGATAAAAAGGGCTTAATGATGTACGGCCAAATGACCGCGGGTTCGTGGATCTATATTGGTTCGCAAGGCATCGTACAAGGCACCTACGAAACTTTTGGCGCTATTGCGCAGCAGCATTTCGCTGGCAATGCAGCAGGCAAGTGGGTGTTAACTGGTGGTTTGGGCGGTATGGGTGGCGCGCAGCCTTTGGCGGCCACTATGGCTGGCTTCTCGATGTTGGCCTGTGAAGTAGATGAAAGCCGTATCGATTTCCGCTTACGCACCCGTTACGTAGATGAAAAAGCCACCGATTTAGATGATGCATTGGCGCGTATTGAGAGCGCTAAGCAAGAGGGCCGAGCGGTATCGGTAGGTTTATTAGCAAATGCTGCCGATGTGTATGCCGAGCTGGTAAAACGCGGCGTTACCCCAGATGTGGTAACCGACCAAACATCTGCGCACGATCCATTAAATGGCTATTTACCGCAGGGTTGGAGCATGGAAAAAGCGGCCGCCGAGCGGGAAAGTAATCCGCAAGGGGTGGTGCAAGCTGCGAAACAATCGATGGCGGTGCAAGTGCGGGCTATGCTTACAATGCAAGAGCGCGGTGCAGCGGTAACCGATTATGGCAATAACATTCGGCAAATGGCGAAAGATGAAGGCGTTACTAATGCGTTTGATTTCCCAGGTTTCGTGCCGGCGTACATTCGGCCGCTATTCTGCCAAGGCATCGGCCCATTCCGTTGGGTAGCGCTTTCGGGCGATCCGGAAGATATTTATAAAACCGACCAGAAAGTAAAAGAGCTGATGCCGCACGATACGCATTTGCACAACTGGTTAGATATGGCGCGCGAGCGTATTGCGTTTCAAGGATTACCGGCCCGAATTTGTTGGGTGGGTTTAAAAGATCGTGTGCGCTTGGGATTAGCATTCAATGAAATGGTAAAGAATGGTGAGCTCAAGGCTCCTATTGTTATTGGCCGCGATCACCTTGATTCGGGTTCTGTTGCCAGCCCGAACCGAGAAACTGAAGCCATGTTAGATGGTTCTGATGCGGTTTCCGATTGGCCACTGTTAAACGCCCTGCTGAACACGGCAGGCGGTGCTACTTGGGTTTCGTTACATCACGGCGGTGGTGTGGGCATGGGGTATTCGCAGCACTCTGGCGTAGTTATTGTGGCCGATGGCACCGATGCGGCGCATCAGCGCATTAGCCGCGTGCTATGGAACGATCCGGGCACGGGTGTAATGCGCCATGCCGATGCCGGGTATGATATTGCGAAACAAGCGGCTGCCGAGAGTAATCTTGATTTACCCTCGTTAGAAAAATAATCACCGCGCGTTTTTAAAGATTTACGGGTTGATCAGCAACCCGCGTTGCTAGCAAAAAATTGGAATTAGAGTTATGAGTTACTCACTGAAATTACAGCCAGGGCAAATTACTTTGGCACAGTTACGCAATATCGATCGCGAAGCGGTAACGCTTTCGCTGCCGAAAGAGGCCTACGCAGATGTTGCACGCGCAGCCGAAACCGTTGCCAAAGTACTAGCCGAAGGGCGCGTTGTATATGGTATCAACACCGGCTTTGGCTTATTGGCCAGCACTCGTATTGCACCTGAGCAACTAGCCGATCTGCAACGCCGTATCGTGCTTTCACATGCGGCGGGTGTAGGCAAAATGATGAGCGATGCCGTAGTACGCTTAATGTTGGTGTTAAAAATCAACTCATTAGCGCGCGGGTTCTCTGGAGTGCGCCCAGAAGTAATCGATTTCTTAATTACCTTATTGAATAACGAAGCCTACCCATGCGTGCCTGAAAAAGGTTCGGTTGGTGCATGTGGTGATTTAGCGCCATTGGCACACATGGTGCTACCGCTGTTAGGTGAGGGTGAGTTGCGGATCAATGGTGAACGAGTGCCAGCCGCAGCAGGCTTAAAACAGCTTGGGCTAGAGCCGATGGAATTGGCACCAAAAGAAGGCTTGGCGTTGCTGAATGGTACTCAGGCGTCTACTGCACTGGCTTTGCATGGCTTATTTGCTATTGAAGATGTATTCGCAGCAGCAACAGTAGCGGGCGCAATGACCGTAGAAGCCGCGCTTGGCTCACGCACTCCGTTTGATGAGCGTATTCACTTGGTACGTGGTCAGCCGGGGCAAATCGCCATGGCGGCAGAACTACGCCGTATTTTGGGCAGTAATAGCGCGATTGGTGATTCACATACCAATTGTGGCAAGGTTCAAGACCCTTATTCACTGCGGTGTCAGCCTCAGGTGATGGGCGCAGTATGGGATCATATCGGCTATGCGAGCGAAGTATTAGCCCGTGAGGCGAATGGTGTTACCGATAACCCATTAGTATTCCCCGATGATAACGAAATTCTTTCTGGTGGTAACTTCCATGCTGAACCGGTAGCCATTGCGGCGGATATGCTGGCCATCGCGTGCTCAGAAATTGGCTCGTTAGCCGAGCGCCGTATCGCGTTGTTGGTGGATAAGCATTTGAGTAATTTACCGCCGTTCTTGGTAGATAATGGCGGCATTAATTCGGGTTTCATGCTGGCACAAGTTACTGCGGCAGCGCTCGCTTCAGAGAACAAAACCCTAGCGCACCCAGCTTCAATTGATAGCTTACCAACCTCAGCGAACCAAGAAGATCATGTTTCCATGGCAACCTTTGCGGCGCGCAGGCTGGAAGATATTGCCGAAAATGTGGCGAATATTATTGCTATTGAATTGCTTGGTGCGGCGCAGGGCATTGATTTTCGTCGGCCATTGCAATCATCACCCACGTTGGAGCAAGCCCACGCAGCAGTGCGTGCAAAGGTAAGCTTTTACGATGAGGATCGGTATTTCGCCCCAGATATTGAGGCGATCTATAACGTGGTTCGTAGTGGTGAATTAACGGAGTTGGTGCAGTTGCGCGTAAGTTAATCGCGCGGGGCCAATACTACATACTCGCCGGTGAATTCTGCGCCGGCGAGATCGCCATCCCGCACCATTACCGTAACGGTTAAGCGCGCGTTTTTGCCTTCCAAAAGTGGGCTAAAATCACCTTTAATTTCATTCAGGTAAGCAACCGCCCGCGGATCATCAATTACCGGTTTACGATAATTAATCTTGCCTTCAGCAAGTACGATAGAGCCTTCGAGATCGCGTTCACGTAGTTGCAGTTGCAATAAACCCCAGCCGGTAAGCGTAGCAAGGGTATACAAACTGCCGGCAAACATGGTGCCGTGTACGTTGATGTTGCGTGCCAATGGCGCGCGCAGCTCAATACTGCGGCCCGTGTATTGGTAGATACGAATCGACATCGCCTTACTTACGGGGATGTGTTCATACCAAGTTTTCTGCAATTCAGTACACCAGGTTGGCCGATATACAATATGGTTCACAGGATGCAGCTGTTTCACGAGCTGATGTTCAGCCATCGGGTTGTCTACCGTATTGGCTTCCTCTTTAATTTCGTATCCGCACTTAAGGTAAAACCCTAAGGTGGTATCGCGGCTGCGAATAATAACTCGGGTAGCGCCTTGTTTACGTGCCAACAATTCAAGCGCCTGCACTACCATAACGCCATGCCCTTCACCTTGGTATTTGGGCGCCACCACCATGAAGCGAATTTGCGCTTCTTCGCTGCTATTAAAGTGTAATCTACCAATACCAATCAGATTATCATTTTCATCAACCAACATGCGGTGTTCGGCCACTTGATCATATTCATCCTTTTCTGAGCCGAGCGGGCGCCGAAAAGGCTTACGCAGCACTTGGTAGCGCAAGGCGTAATATTGATCCCAATGCGCTGCAGTGGTTGGTGTAATAACCTGTAAACTCATATGCTTCCTTAACCAAAGTGGGGTATCGAGGTTAATGGAGGATTGTTACAGAAGCAAGTAGCTATGCTGTACGTTATAACTGGCACTTGTGGGAATGGATAGCTACTGCCACAATAAGCCTACGAATAATGCAGAGGGATATGAATGAGTAAGCAAGCAAAGCGTGCGCCAATTGATTGGCCGAAGGTACGTGAACAGGTAACGGTAGCTGGCACTACGAGCTTCGCGTTTATGCGCCATTTTACCAAGCGCTGTGTTGATGACCGCATTAATATTATGGCGGGCCACTTAACCTATGTAAGTTTGCTCTCATTGGTACCCTTAATAGCGGTTATTTTTGCGATTTTTTCAGCGTTCCCTGTGTTTGAAGCCTTTCGCGAAAACATCGAGAACATGGTGCTTGCCAATTTGGTGCCCACCAGCGGTGAAGCGCTGCAAGAGTATTTGAATCGCTTTATTGAAAACGCCAATCAAATGACCGCCATAGGTGCCATATTTTTGTTTGTAGTGGCGATTATGCTGATTTCTGCAATCGATAAAGCCATGAATAATATTTGGCGGGTACATAACCGCCGCCGCACCATTATTAGCCTCGCTATTTATTGGATGGTGCTTACCATGGGCCCACTGTTAGTGGGTACGGGTATTGGTTTAAGCTCTTACCTTCTTTCTATAGCGGCCTTTGCCGATGAGTATGTAGGTGGTATTCGCACCACCATGCTCACCCTATTCCCGTTTTTCACCACCATGATGGCGTTTATTTTGTTGTACGCGATGGTGCCAAACAAGATAGTGAAGTTCCGCCATGCGATTTGGGGCGCGGCAGTAAGTGCGCTGTTATTTGAATTTGCCAAGCATGGATTCCGCTTATATTTACAATACTTCCCCTCTTACGAGTTGATTTACGGTGCCCTCGCCACTATTCCAATTCTAATTGTGTGGGTATATTTATCATGGAATATCATTTTATTGGGTGCGGAGTTAACCGCCAGTATTGAAGAGTTCTTTGATGAACCCAGCGAAGATATTCCACCAGATGAAACAGAGCCCGATCCTGAGCAACAAGAAGCGGCGCAAGAGCTAAAAGAAGAAGCGAAAGAGCAGGCGAAACCGGAAACTGCGGAGAAACCGAAAGCAAAGCCGAAATCTAAAGCAAAGCCAAAAACAAGAATTCGGGCTAAGAAAAAAGTAACTTAGGAACACATTTAGAAGATGATTGGCTTAATTCAGCGCGTTAAATCGGCGCAGGTAGAGGTTGCAGGTACAACAGTTGGTAAAATCGATAACGGCATTTTAGTGCTGTTGGGTGTGGAAAAAGAAGATAACGAACAAAAAGCGGAGCAGTTAGCAAAGCGCATTAGTAGTTATCGAATTTTCGCCGATGCAAACGATAAAATGAACCTCGATGTGCGCGATATTGGTGGCGCTGTATTAGTGGTTTCCCAATTCACTCTCGCTGCAGATACGCGTAAAGGTCGGCGGCCTAGTTTTTCTTCTGCGGCAACGCCCGCGCAGGCCGAAGCGCTGTACCACCATTTCTGTAAGGCCTTAGCCGCTGAAGGCATTGTAGTTGCCACCGGTGAGTTTGCCGCGGATATGCAAGTAAGCTTGGTAAACGATGGCCCGGTTACCTTTAACTTACAGGTGTAGCGATGGATGAGCTCCGTCGCCGCAGTGCATGCGTAAAGCTACTACCAGCACTACTCATCCCCCGCACTTTCTACCTAAAACCAGTAAAACGGCTATTATTTAGCCTTCCGCTTAGCTTAATCGAATTAATCGATTAGCATATTAAATGAGAATGGTTATCATCTAGGTATTCTAAGCTGCACATATTACCCAGTGGGATGAGCAGCTCTAACGAGGAGAATCGAGATGAAGAAAACCTTCACATTCGCGATAGTGCACTTTTTTGTAGCCTTCACCGTAACCTACCTTATAACGGGTAGTTTCGTGTTAGGTGGCTTAATCGCGCTGATTGAGCCTGCCGTAAACACCGTGGCGTATTTTTTTCACGAGAAGGTATGGCAAGCAATAGCAGCCAAAAAGGGAGCAAAAACAGTAGATGCGAACAATAGCAGTGTTTGGAGCCGGCGGTGGTTTGGGGCTGGCGCTTATCGAAGAGTATCTAAAGCGCAATTCTAACACCCAAGTACTAGCGGTAAGCCGAAGTGCATGCCCGCCAGAGCTTGCCGGTAATGAGCGGGTACAATGGCAACAAACAGAGTTAACTGAGCAAAAACTGCAGGCGCTAACCGAACATTGGCAACAGCAAGATATTGTGTTGCATGGTGTGCTTTCTACTATTGGTTGGCTTCACCAACAGCATGCCGAATATGGCGATTGGCAGCCAGAACGGCGCATTGAGCAGTTGAACGAAGCACAACTTATGGAATACTTCCGCATAAATGCTATTTTACCCGCCCTTATTCTCAAAGCTGTGAAGCCCTTACTACCGAAAAAAGAAGCCAGCTTCGTAGTTCAGCTAGGGGCGAAAGTAGGCAGTATTAGCGACAATCAGCTTGGTGGCTGGTACGGCTATCGCGCCTCAAAAGCGGCCTTAAACATGCTGTATAAAAACGCGGCTATCGAATTCAAACGTACACACAAACAACTTTGTATTGGCGTAATCCACCCTGGCACTACCGATACTGAGCTATCTAAGCCGTTTCAAGAGCGCTTACCCGCAGATAAGCTATACTCTGCTCAGCTATCAGCAGAACGGATTTGCAATGTAATCGACAATTTAACGCCTTCTGATAGTGGCGGTTTCTGGTTTTGGGATGGTGAATCGCTGCCTTGGTAAAACAGTGCAATGGTTCCGGGTATTGAATACCTAACTGCTTGCTCTAACTGGTGAAATCAGCGATGCTAAGGAAAACCAGAAAAGAACAATAAGAGGTAAGCAATGAATTATTTACTCGCAGTAGCATGCCCACCCGTTGCGGTTTGGTTATCGGGTGCTCGAAAACATATTTGGCTTAGTTTAGCGCTGTATCTATTGGCGTTATTTTTGCTGCGCATCGCCTCGAGCGGTGATGTGCCGGGTGCCTATGCGGCAGCCCCGGTAGTGTATGTTGTGGCAATTATTCATGGTTTCATTTTAACCCACCGTAAAGCGCAACAAGAAACTGGGCAAACGCATCCCCATCGCGGCTCTGCAGCACAATCACCTGGGGTTCCCAAAGAACCAAAAGATTAGCTTGCGGTTACCGGTTTTTTTAGCGGTAAAGTAATCGTAAATACACCTGTTGTTTGGGCATCAATACTATACTCTTTACAATTGTAAAGAAGGTTCTATGGAGGCCTGACAATGCGTAATTTATTGAAAAAAGACAGTAGTAGCCAACTGATTAGTATCAGTATCAAGGCCGCCATAATGATCGTTGGCGCTGCGATGTTGATGGTGATCAGTGGCTGTTCTGAAACTACAGCGGCTCCAGACGAAGATGCAAAACCACAGCATCGGGTATTGGTTACCGAGGTGCAAGCAACAACCCTTGAGCTTGAGCGTTCATTTGCGGCGCGTACCGAAGGCAGCATGGTGGCCGACGTGCGCTCACGAGTGGGTGGCGTTTTGGAAGAGCGCCATTTCAGCGAAGGACAGTTTGTAGAAGCCGGCACGGTAATGTTTTCAATCGAGAAAGCACCGTATGAAGTGGATTTACAAAAAGCGCAAGCACAGCTCACCAGTGCCGAAGCCGTATTTAATGAAGCCCGCCGAGATTGGGCGCGGGTAGAAAACCTATTTGTAGATGGTGCCATTAGTGCACGTGAGCGGGATCAAACACAATCTCGCTTAGAATCAGCAGAAGCCGATGTTGCTTCGGCGCAAGCCACTCTTGAAGATGTAAAATTACGCTACAACTATACCGAAATCAAAGCGCCAATTAGCGGTATCGCTAGCCGTGAATCGGTTTCAGCCGGTAACCTTATCCGTGAAAATGATACCTTGGCTACTATCGTAAGCCTTGATCCTATTTATGTGCACTTCAATGTGAGCGAAGGCGATATTGCCGCAGGCTACTTGCTGCGAAACACCGCAATTACCGGTGATAGCGATACTGGCCCAAGAGCAACGTTGCGTTTTAGTGATGGACGAGAGCACACCGAAACTGGGTATATTGATTATGTAAGCCGGGTAGTGGATCGTGAGCGCGGTAGTATTGAAGCGCGTGCGGTAATTCCGAATCCAGAAATGAACCTATTACCAGGCCAATTTGTGCGGGTGCATTTACCGAATATTGAAGTGCCGTATGCGATTACGGTGCCACAACGCGCAATTATTCAATCGGGTCGCCAAGCCATCGTGTATATCGTAGATAACCAGAGTATCGTGCAAGTACGCGAAGTTACCCTTGGTGTTCGGGTAGGCAATGAGCAATTGATTGAACAGGGTTTGGCCAGTGGCGATCGGGTAATTGTAGAAGGTTTATCGATGCTGCAGCCTGGTACACAGGTGAACGTGGAGGTTGCTGAATGATTGCACGCCACTTTATCGAGCGGCCGGTACTGGCATCAGTTCTTTCTATTTTAATTGTAATTGCTGGGCTGATGTCGTTACGGATGTTGCCAGTTCAGCAATATCCGCAAATAGTGCCTCCGCAAGTAGTGGTGAGTGCAAGTTACAGTGGTGCTACTGCAGAAGCCGCATCACAAGCCGTAGCAGCCCCCATAGAGCTGTATGTAAACGGCGTTGAGAATATGCTGTACATGACCTCATCAGCCGATGATAGCGGCAGTGTGAGCCTTACGGTGGTGTTTGAAGTGGGCACCGATGTAGACCAAGCTGCTATCGATGTAGATGCCGCTGTGCAACGTGCCTACTCGCGTTTGCCCGAGGAAGTGCAGCGTAATGGCGTGCAAATTCGTAAGCAATCCAGTGCCATTTTAAAAATTGTATCGCTAAGCTCACCTGATGGTAGCCGCGATTCATTGTTCCTAAATAACTATGCCACCCTTACCGTGCAAGATGAATTAAGCCGGGTAAACGGAGTGGCACAAGTAACTTTCTTTGGTTCGAAAACCTATGCCATGCGCGTATGGCTGCGGCCCGATCAACTTGCCGATTATGGCCTTACTCCAGCTGATGTGAATCGTGCCATTAGCGAGCAAAATTCAATGTTTGCGGCAGGTCGTTTTGGTGATGCACCAAACCCGAATAACCCGCAAGAAATTAGCTTACCCATAGGTACCGAAGGGCGCTTCTCAACCGTAGAGCAATTTGAAGAAATCATTTTGCGTTCTGATGAGGGCGGCTCGGTGATTCGGCTACGAGATGTAGCGCGGGTTGAACTCGGTGCCAGTAATTACGATTTTGATGCGGTACAAAATGGCGAAACTGTAGTGCCGATGGGTATCTTCTTGCGCCCGGGGGCAAATGCTCTAGAGGTTTCTGCCGAAGTAGATCGGGTTATGGAACGCATGAGCCAGAGCTTCCCAACTGGCGTGGAATACTCAGTTTCGTTTGATACCACCGATTTTGTGCAAGTATCGATTCAACGGGTAGTGCTCACCCTATTCCAAGCTTTGTTGTTAGTAATGGGGGTAATTTACCTATTCCTACAACGCTGGCGTGCCGCATTAATCCCATTGTTATCGATTCCGGTTGCGCTTATCGGTGCCTTTGCCGGTATGTTTGTGTTCGGGTTTTCGGTAAACCTACTCACCTTGCTAGCGATGGTGTTAGCCATTGGTATTGTGGTGGATGATGCTATCGTAGTATTGGAAAACGTGGAGCGGCTTATTCGCGAGAAAGGGCTCTCACCGAAGCAAGCAGCTATCGAGGCCATGGAAGAAGTTTCAACGCCTATCGTAACCATGGTATTGGTGCTTGCCGCGGTATTTATTCCCGTAGCGTTTTTAGGTGGCCTAGCCGGTATTATGTATCAGCAGTTTGCGCTTACTATCGCTGTATCAGTTATTTTATCAGGCTTTGTGGCGCTTACCTTATCGCCAGCGCTATGTGCGCAAATTCTTTCCGAAAAACCAAAGCCACCGCCGAAAGTACTGCAGAAATTTAATGTGTGGTTTGCGAAAGCTACCCAACGTTACACCGATGGTGTGCGGTTTATGCTGAAACGTACGGGTATGGCCTCCATTATTTTCGCTGCCATTGTACTTTCGGCGTGGGGGGCTTTTGGCCAGCTGCCCGGTGGCTTAGTACCAGATGAAGACCAAGGCTATGTGCTAGTTTCGCATCGCCTACCAGAGGGCGCATCACTGGATAGAACCAGTGCTTTCTCACTGCCATGGAACGCCGAGTTAGGTGAGATGGAATCGGTGGCGAATACGCTCACTTTCATTGGCTACGATATGGTGAATGGCGGCCGTAAACAGAATGTAGGTGCTAGCTTTGTAACGCTCGACCATTGGGATGATCGTAATTTGCGCCGCAACAGCGCGCAAGGCTTTGCGGATCAAGTAAATGCTGCGGGTAGGGAGCATAATCAGGCTACCGTAAATGCCTTTAATCCTCCACCAATTTCCGGAATATCTACCACGGGCGGAATTGAAGCTTATTTAGTGGCGATTATGGATGGCGATACCGATAACTTGGTTCAGCGTATTGCCGATGTAATCGATAACGGCAATGAACGCCCAGAACTGCAGAATGTGCGCACCACATTGAATATGGATGTGCCTCGCTACACAGCTTATGTGGATCGGGAGCGAGCAAAATCGGTTGGTGTTCCGATTAACGATATTTTTGCGGCAATGCGCGCTACGTTCGGCCGTTCATATGTAAATGATTTCAATTACCTTGGCCGTGCGTGGCGAGTGTATATGATGGCGGAATCTTCTTTCCGGGAGAGCCCACAGAATCTTGCCGATGTATTTGTGCGCGCAAGTAGTGGCGAAATGATACCGTTAAATGCCCTAGTGCGAGTAGATCGCATCACTGGGCCAGATGAAGTGCATCGTTACAATAACCGTCCAGCGGCACGCTTGTTGGCAGATCCAGCACCGGGATACAGCACCGGTGAAGCGATGCTTGCGTTGGAAGATATTGTTACGGCATTGGTTAGCGATGATCAAGATTATCAACTATTCTGGACAGGAGCATCACGGCAAGAACGAGAAAGCTCAAATGCAGCAGGTTTGGCGTTTGCGTTCGCAGTGCTAATGGTGTTTTTACTGTTGGCCGCGCAATATGAACGTTGGAGCTTGCCAATAGCAGTACTAACCGCCATACCGTTCGCTATATTTGGTGCGGTGATGGCAACCTGGGTAACCGGGTTGCAAAACAATATCTACTTCCAAGTAGGCTTGTTGGTGTTGATCGGTTTATCGGCCAAGAATGCAATCTTAATTGTGGAATTTGCCGTAATTAACCGTAAGCGTGGCATGAGCATCGTGGCCTCTGCTTTAACAGCTTGTAGACAACGGTTCCGCCCAATTTTAATGACCTCGTTGGCGTTTATCTTGGGTGCAATGCCGCTAATCATTACCTCAGGTGCAGGTGCCGCAGCACGACAAGCCGTTGGTGTTACTGTAGTTGGTGGGATGTTGGTAGCTACATTTGTATCGATCTTCTTTGTTCCGGTATTTTACCAGTTGATCGAAAAGCGTGTATTAGGCTACCAAGTAAATAAACGAAGAAAGCAGGGCCGCTTAGATTAATTATTTGCGGCCAAGGCGGTTGATATAGGTTTGCATGAATCGGCAAAGAGAGGCCAGCAATGAAAAATGATTTAAGTGTGCGCCTTGTTCTTTCTGTGTTCGAGAAAATTCGCGAGCACGGCGAGGCAAAAGATGAGCGGCATGAATTAGAAGGTATTACCGGTTATACCGATCATGATGGCTATACGGTATTTTTAGAAAGCCATGATGTGAAGTTGCGTACCGGATTTCACAACACATATCACCTAGATTACGATAGTGAACGGGCCTATGAAGCTTTCTTTAAGAAGCTGAATTACATAGAAAAACACTACGATTAACGCACCGCCCTTAAATGCTGATGCTAAAATAGCTTACACGTGTACGCTGAATGTGGTTTAATAGCACAAATTTAAGGGTTCGAGGTGTACATGAGTTCTGCAAAAAAATATTCGCTACTTGAAGAAATAGCCCATTCAGTAAGCCATGGTATCGGTGTGATCCTCGGTATTGTTGGGCTAGTGGTAATGCTGTGGTTATCATTTGAATATGGTGATGTGTGGCATGTAGTAAGTGTGTCTATTTATGGTTTCTCGGTTATTTTGCTCTACTCCGCCTCAACGCTGTATCACGCCCTAACCAATGTAAAAGCGAAGCGTTTCTTCCAACTCATGGATCACGCCGCCATTTTTGTACTGATTGCGGGTACCTATACCCCATTCTTACTGGTAAATCTTCGCGGCCCGTGGGGTTGGACACTGTTTGTGATTATTTGGAGCATCGCAATAGGTGGGGTAATGCTGGAAACCATGAAGAAAGAACGCATTAAATGGTTATCGCTTACCCTCTACTTAGGCCTAGGTTGGATGGCACTAGTGGCCATGAAGCCGATGCTCGAATTGGTGAATACAACGGGCCTATTACTGCTGCTCGCCGGCGGTTTACTGTATTCCTTCGGCGTTATTTTCTATGTGCGTAAGCAGATGGTTTTTCACCATGCGATTTGGCATCTATTCGTGCTAGCCGCTAGTGTGGCACATTTCTTTGCCGTAATTTATGGTGTGATTTTGCCAAACTAACCGTATACGGGTATAGTTTGTACATTCGTGAAATTCAGGAAGGCATTCACATAACGTGAGTGCCTTTTTTTTATGGCTAAGGTACGGGTTTGTTAAAGCGGGTTACTAACCAATTAAAACCAAATCGATTGTTGCCAGTAGTTGCGGCGGCTTTGTTGATCTTGCTCGTTCTAGCACTAAGCTTTTTATACACTGTGGTGCGGGAATTTTATTATTTTGCGCAGCACGAACATCAAAACTATGCACAGAAATATGCGGCCAATGTTGCCGCAACCGAGCGCTTAGCCAACACCGTATATGAATCCATTATTTTACGCCCAGAAGTACTCGATATAGTGCAGCGCGCGCAGCAGGGTGAAGCTCAGGCCGATAGAGCTCGGAATGATCTATACAGCGAACTCAATACTACCTATCAAGCCTTGCGCAACGCAGATATTCAACAATTACACTTCCATACTGCTGATAATCATAGCTTCTTACGCTTTCATCGGCCTTCACTGTACGGTGATGATTTAACTCCGGTGCGCCCTTCGGTTGTGCAGGTGAATTTAACCCAACAACCATTTCATGGCTTTGAAGAGGGCCGTATTTTTAATGGCTATCGCCATGTTTATCCCTTAGTTCACAATGGTACCCATCTTGGCAGCGTAGAGATTTCCAGCTCATTGCTGAATTTCAAGCGGGCTTACGAGGAAAATGGTTTGGATAGCGTTGATTTCGCGCTTTATGCCTCGGTAGTGCAGGCAACGGTATTTGCTGATGAGCAAGATAACTATACTCAGCACCCATTACATAATGATTTAGTGATTCAAAATGAATTAAATGAGTACGCAGAAGAGAGTGGCATCTTTGATTTTGCGGAGAAGCAAGCGATTATGGCCAACCTAGCAAGCCGCAATGGTGTGGAAAGCGCAGTGGCGGAGCACGAGCCGTACTTCGGCGTAATTTTGCATCGAGGGCAAATTTATTCCGTACAAATGACCCCATTTTTTAGTGATGCTACCGGCAACCCTGCGGGTTTTATCGTGAACCTAACTCAGTTCCGCTATCTCAGAGAATCACTCTCCCGTTACTACATGCAGTTAGTGTTGTTCTTTATTGTTTCTGTGGCGTTTGCACTTGTGCTGTTGCGAGATCGCAGATTATTGGCGGAAACTCAATTACTTGCCCGAGTGGATAACCTTACTGGCCTGTACAATAGGCTCTATTTTACCGTGCTAACGAAAAAGCTACTTCGCGACAACGGTAAACCCTCTGAATCAGCGCTACGGCGCAAAAAGGGTAAAGCTTGGAAAGCGCGGCAATACTCATTAATTATGTTCGATATAGACCATTTTAAGCGCATTAACGATACCTATGGCCATGATGTGGGTGATGTGGCGTTAGAAACCATTGCCGATAGTATTCGCGCGGTATTTAAGCCTAGTGATGTGTTTTGTAGATGGGGCGGTGAAGAGTTTATGGCGTTGGTGCGCGGTGATGCCAATGCGGCATTGCAGATTGCCGAGCGGCTGCGGAAGCAAATTGCAAACGATGCAATAGCGAATGATAATTTGCCGAATTACACCTGTAGCCTTGGCGTGGTGCAACTGCAATCCATAAATCAGCTTGAAGATGCGTTAAAAGCGGTAGATGAAGCTTTGTATCGAGCAAAGGATAATGGCAGAGATCGGGTAGAGCTAGGCGTATTAGCGAGCGAAATTGACAAATAAAAAGGCCTTACAGATCACTCTGTAAGGCCTTGGTATTTTCTATCACCCGCAAACTAATGGGTGATATGAGTTTTATTCACCGCTGCCGGTTTCACGCGAAGCACGCTTACGCAAATTCTCGGTAAGTAATTTCTTACGTACCCGAATTGATTTTGGCGTTACTTCTACAAGTTCATCGTTATCAATAAACTCAAGCGCGCGCTCTAGGCTCATGCGAATTGGTGGCGTTAAGGTTAACGCTTCATCAGTTCCTGCTGCACGAATGTTAGTTAGCTGCTTACCTTTCAAGCAGTTCACTGTTAAATCGTTAGAGCGGTTGTGAATACCAATAATCTGCCCTTCATACACTTCATCGGCGTGCGAAGCGAACAAACGGCCACGTTCTTGAATGTTAAACAGAGCGTAAGCCAATGCTTTACCTTGTGCGTTAGAAACCAATACGCCGTTCACACGTTGGCCAATCTTACCGCCTTTGTGTGGGCCGTAATGATCAAACGCGTGGTAAACCAAGCCAGTACCAGAAGTTAAGGTCATGAATTCAGTTTGGAAGCCGATTAAACCGCGGCTAGGAACAATGAAATCAATCCGCGTACGGCCTTTACCATCTGGAGACATATCGGTCATTTCAGCTTTACGTAAGCCTAAGGCTTCCATAACTGAACCTTGATGCTGCTCTTCCACATCTACAGTAAGAGTTTCGTACGGTTCCATCTTCTGGCCGTCTTCATACTTAATAATTACTTCTGGGCGTGATACTGCAAGCTCAAAGCCTTCACGACGCATATTTTCAATCAATACGCCTAAGTGCAATTCACCACGGCCTGATACGCGGAATTTATCCGGATCTGGCATCTCTTCAACGCGCAGTGCAACGTTATGCACAAGCTCTTGCTGTAAGCGCTCAAGAATTTGGCGTGACGTTACATACTTACCTTCTTTACCAGCAAACGGCGACGTGTTTACTTGGAAGGTCATGGTAACGGTTGGCTCATCAACGGTAAGCGGTGGTAATGCTTCGTTGTGGCCTACGGCACAAATGGTATCGGAGATTTTTAATTCGCCTAAACCCGTAATGGCACAAATATCGCCAGCATGGGAATTCGGCACTTCCATACGATCCAGGCCTAAGTAACCAAATACGATACCAATTTTACCATTACGCGTGCTGCCATCAGCGCCAACAATGGTTACTTGCTGGTTAGGCTTCACGGTACCGCGGCGTATGCGGCCAATGCCGATTACGCCAAGGTAGCTTGAGTAATCAAGCTGAGAAATTTGTAGCTGTAATGGGCCATCAATTTCAGCAACTGGTGGTGCAACTTCACGCACGATCGTTTCGAACAACGGGGTCATATCCGTGCCGTGAACTTCCGAATCAAGTGAAGCAAAACCGTTTAATGCTGAAGCATAAACGATTGGAAAATCGAGTTGCTTATCGTTGGCGCCAAGGTTATCGAACAAATCAAAAACTTGATCTACAACCCAATCAACACGTGCGCCTGGGCGATCAACTTTGTTTACTACCAAAATTGGGTTCAAGCCGTGTGAGAACGCTTTTTGCGTTACAAAGCGGGTTTGTGGCATAGGGCCATCTACCGCATCAACCAACAGCAATACAGAATCAGCCATTGAAAGTACGCGTTCTACTTCACCACCAAAATCGGCGTGGCCTGGAGTATCAAGGATGTTGATATGATAATCGCCCCAGTTAATAGCCGTGTTTTTGGCAAGAATGGTGATGCCGCGCTCTTTTTCAAGATCGTTAGAATCCATGATGCGCTCTTGCTGTTCGCCGCGGCTCTCAAGGGTGCCAGACTGATGCAAAAGTTTATCAACTAGGGTAGTTTTACCATGGTCAACGTGCGCGATGATTGCGATATTACGAATTTTTTCAATAGCTTTAGACATAAAACTGTATTTTTAACCTGTGGTGAAGGCCATCGGGCCATAGGGTGGCGGATCATACGCTGATTTCACTGAATAAAAAAGCATCTAATGTATAACAAGCGTATATTTAACGAAAATACTACGTTTTTACCCTGAGTAACGCTATGCTGAGGGCAGAATTTTCCGTAAGTAAGCATGTTGTTCGGTAATCAAGAGCAAAGGTGCATTACAACACGTACAACGCAACTAAAAGAATAGGAAATAACTATGACAAATAGAGGTTGGCTAACCACATTTCGCACAGCATTTGTTGCTGGAGCTGCAATGTTGGCTTTGGCTGCATGTAGTGAAGCGCCGGTAGAAAGCACAAACAATGATGAGCAAACACACCGCGTTTACGCTGAAGGAACCTACTACCGCGTGCTAGAGCATCCGGTACAGCAAGAGCAGCAAGAACCCTATTTAGTTGAGTATCTGTGGGTAGGCTGCCCAGCATGTCAGCGTTTTGAACCGATTATGCAGGGCTTTAAAGAAGCGAATCCGAATGTGCCAATCGTGCGCCGCCATGGCGTATTTAATCAGCGTTGGGCACTTGATGCGCGTATGTTCCACGCAGCGAGCATAGTAGCAGAGCGTGATGTGGCAGTAGAAATGCTGGCATTTTATCAAGCCCAAGCGCCAGAACTACCAGATTTCAGTGATCTTTCTACGTTCCTACGCCAGCAAGGCTTAGATGAGCAAGCGGTATTTGATCTGGCAGATAGCAGTGAAGTTGAAGCCATTATGGAACAAACACTGGAAGAAATGCGTGCTAACAATATTCCTGGGGTGCCAGCAGTAGTTGTAAATGGCCGTTATTTGGTGAAAAACCCGTTGCCCGATGATATCAATACCCAGCAAGATTATAATCAGCTGATTGAATACTTACTCAGCCTAGATTAAACAGCAAAAACGCACCGAAATGGTGCGTTTTTTTATGCTCGATAATTAGCTTGGCATCTAACGCACCACAATGGTGCGATTGCTGTGCAGAATGTGAGCTACTGATGCTTATTTGCGAGCATTCTTGGCGCGAACCGGTTAAAAAAGCGGGGATTGCGCTCGCCAGCAACAAAATATAATTATTTTATTAATTCAAAACAATAGGTTGGCGGTAAGGCAGATAATCTGGCACGGCTTTTGCTATCTTTATCGGCAAGGAATTTAACAAAGCAAATTTACCAACTATCAAATTGGCAATTTAGGTACATTACCTTTTAAGTTATTACTCAAGCCCGGAGGCTCTATGTCTAATCATGCAACTGTTGCAACAATCATGGAATTAATCGACGAGAACGAAGTACGTTTTGTTGATTTACGCTTTACCGATACCAAAGGTAAAGAGCAACACGTTACGATTCCTGTTTCACAGATCGACGAAGACTTCTTCGAAGATGGAAAAATGTTTGATGGCTCGTCAATTTCGGGCTGGAAAGGCATTAATGAATCAGACATGGTGCTAATGCCAGATTTAGACACAGCCGTAATGGACCCGTTCTCAGAAATTCCAACGCTTATTTTACGCTGCTCTATTTTGGAGCCGGATACGCGCCAAGGTTACGATCGTGACCCACGCTCTATTGCTCGCCGTGCAGAAGAATACCTTACTTCTACGGGCATCGCTGATGCAGCCTTAATGGGCCCTGAGCCAGAATTCTTCTTATTTGACGATGTGCGCTTCCACACCGATATGAGTGGCTCATTCTTCAAGATTGATGATATTGAAGCGAAATGGAACTCAGGCTCTGAGTATGAAGGCGGTAACAAAGGCCATCGTCCAGGTGTGAAAGGCGGTTACTTCCCAGTACCACCAGTAGATTCATCACACGAGATTCGTAGCGAAATGTGTGAAGTAATGGAAGATATGGGCTTAGTAGTTGAAGCGCATCACCATGAAGTAGCTACCGCTGGCCAGAACGAAGTAGCGTGCCGCTTCAATACCCTTACGAATAAGGCCGATGAAATCCAAATCTTTAAATATGTAGTGCATAACGTTGCCCATGCATATGGCAAAACGGCTACCTTTATGCCGAAGCCATTAGTAGGCGATAACGGTTCTGGCATGCACGTGCATATGAGCTTAGCGAAAGATGGTAAAAACCTATTTTCTGGCGATAAATACGGCGGGCTATCTGAATTAGCACTGTATTATATTGGCGGTATTATTAAGCACGCGCGCGCTATTAATGCATTCACTAATCCGGGCACCAACTCGTATAAGCGTTTGGTACCTGGTTTTGAAGCACCAGTAATGTTGGCGTACTCAGCGCGTAACCGCTCTGCATCAATTCGTATTCCTTTGGTTTCTAATCCGAAAGGGCGCCGTATTGAAGCACGTTTCCCAGATCCAATTGCGAACCCATATTTAGCCTTTACTGCGCTGATGATGGCTGGCCTAGATGGTATCCAAAACAAAATCCATCCTGGCGATGCAATGGATAAAGATTTATACGATTTACCAGCGGAAGAAGCGAAAGAAATTCCAACCGTAGCAAAATCGTTGGAACAAGCTTTAGAAGCGCTTGATAAAGATCGTGAATTCTTAACCAAAGGCGGCGTAATGAGCGACGATATGATCGATGCTTACATTACGCTGAAACAGAAAGAAGTTGAGAAACTTATGATGACCACGCACCCAGTTGAGTTTGATATGTACTACTCATGCTAATTGCGTGATGCGTTCGGCGCCGGTGTTGTTACGCAGCAGAAATTGTTGCGTAACGCACCACTTTGGTGCAATACTCGGTGCTTAATGTTCCTAGCATGCACCAACTCCTAGCCAACCGTAAGGCGAAGCGCATGCTTCGGTTTATATTTAAGGTGGGGCTATGCCAAATCAAGTGCACGATCAACATTCTGCAGCACAGATAACTCCTACCCTTGCCGACCAACTGACCAGTGCGGTGTTGGTGCTCGATGCCAACCTTAATGTTTGTTACGCCAATGCTGCTGCCGATGCCGTATTCTCGGGCAGTTCCCGGCGTTTAATTGGCGCGCCGATCGATAGCCATTTACGCTACAGCAGTTTTGATATGAACCTGCTGCGCAGCGTAGCCAATCACCATCAAAGCATCGCCGATAGCGATGTAAGTTGGGTATTTCACGATGGTAAAGCGATTACGGTAGAGCTAAATGCATCGGTAGCCCACTTTCCCGATTTACGAAATAGCGTGCTCCTTGAAGTGCGGCAAGTAGATCTAATTCGCCGTATAAACCAAGAGCAAGCCCAGCAACATCAGCGGGAAGCAGCGCAGCAGTTGGTGCGTGGTTTAGCGCATGAAATTAAGAACCCCTTAGGTGGTATTCGTGGCGCTGCACAGTTGCTGCATAGCGAGCTGGCAAGTGAGGAACAGCGCGAGTTCACCCAACTGATTATGGCGCAATCGGATCGGTTGCGAAATCTGGTAGATCGATTGCTGGGCCCGAACCGGCCAAGCGCCCGCAGCCCGCAGAATATCCATGCAATTTTGCAACGTGTGCTCGATGTAGTGCAGCTTGAGCTGCGCCGCAGCGAACCGGCGTGTAACGTGGTGATTAACAAAGATTACGATCCGAGCTTGCCTGATTTATATATTAGCGGCGATCAAATTGAGCAGGTGTTGTTAAATCTTGTGCAGAACGCCATAGATGCGTTGCGAACCGATAGCACCCAAAGCGCCGGTGCAGCAGATGAGTTGGCGGCAGGTAAGCAGGGCGAGAAGCAGCTAGTGATTCGCACTCGAGTAAGCCATCAAGAAACCATTTATGGTAAGCGCTATCGCCAATGCGCGCTGATCAGTGTGCAAGATAATGGCCCAGGTGTGGCCGCTGATTTAAAAGATACGCTGTTTTATCCGTTGGTTACGGGGCGTGAGGGGGGTACGGGTTTAGGCCTTTCGATTGCGCAAAGCTTGGTGCACCAACATGCGGGCAAAATTGAAGTAAGTAGCCGGCCGGGGCACACCGAATTCACCGTGGTATTACCCTACGTTGATGAAACTCAGGAGAGCCGCGAATGAGCCGTGTAGTTTGGATATTGGATGATGATAGTTCCATTCGTTGGGTGCTGGAGCGGGCGTTTCGCAATGGCGGCTGGCATCCTGAAGTATTTGCCGAGCCGCAGCAATTTTTAACCGCGTTGGCGGCGTTACAGCAAGCCGATACTAATGCTAGCAGGGTACCTGCACCGGCATTGGTGCTTACCGATGTGCGCATGCCAGGTATGGATGGCATGCAAGTGCTGCATGAGCTGCAACAGCAATTGCCGGATTTACCGGTGGTGATTATGACCGCGCATTCGGATTTGGATAGTGCAGTGCGCGCGTTTAAAGGCGGTGCCTTCGAGTATTTACCAAAGCCATTTGATTTAGATGAAGTGCTGGCAATTGCTGAGCGGGCGATAAAACCGCGTAGCGAGGCAGAGCGGCCAGTATTGGCGAATAACGATACCGGTATTATCGGTGAATCATCGGCCATGCAAGAAGTGTTTCGCGCCATTGGTCGGCTTTCGCGCTCGAGCGTTTCGGTATTGCTCACGGGCCAATCTGGCACAGGTAAAGAGCTAGTAGCGCGGGCGTTGCATGAACACAGCCCGCGAGCTGAAAAGCCTTTTGTGGCCTTGAACATGGCGGCAATCCCAGCAGAGCTCATTGAATCAGAGCTGTTTGGCCACGAAAAGGGTGCCTTTACTGGCGCCCAGAACCGCAGGCAGGGGCGCTTTCAGCAAGCAGATGGCGGCACGCTGTTCTTAGATGAAATTGGCGATATGCCGTTAGCCGTGCAAACCCGGTTATTACGGGCATTGGCGGAAGGGCAATTTTATCCAGTAGGCAGCCACCAGTTGGTAACGGTAAATGTGCGGGTAATTGCAGCAACCCATATTGATTTGCGCAAGGCCGTAGCCGAGGGAGTATTTCGGGAGGATTTATACCATCGCTTAAACGTGATTCATGTGCAATTACCGGCCTTGCATGAACGGCGCAGCGATATTCCTGCACTGGTGGAACATTTTCTGCAAAGTGCTGCCGAAGAGTTACACATGCCGAGCAAGCGTTTAACGGTAAAGGCGATGAACGTATTGCAGCAGGCCGATTGGCCAGGCAATGTGCGGCAGTTAGAAAACACCTGCCGTTGGATAACAGTAATGGCGAGCGGCGATGTGGTGGATAGCGATGAGCTACCCAATGAGTTTAAGCATCACGTTGAATTAACCCAGAACGCTGGGCTCAAATCTAATGCTAAAGCTCAGCAGGAACAAGCTCAGCAAGAACAAGCAAGCACCCTATTTACGAGCTCGGTTAACTCCGCAAATAGCAGCCTGGAATGGCGCCATGCGCTGTATGCCGAGTTTCTCGCTGCGCTTGATGGCACTGATAACCAACGTTGTAGTGCGTTGCTTGCCGAAATTGAAGATATGGCGATCGATGCGGCGTTAGCGCAAACCGATAACCATCGGCAGAACGCGGCAACGCGCTTAGGATGGGGCCGAAATACGCTTACCCGTAAGCTTAGTAAACGCTAAGGTGAGTGCTCGTATATTCCTTACGCCATGCGGCAAAAAAGCGGCATTGCGCAATTGTAAAGGGAATGAAAAGTAACTCGCATGTAAGTGGGTAACGCGTAAATTAGAGAAATGTAAAGATTGTAAAGAGAGTTTGCTACAATAGAGAAACGTTCCTAGCCAGCATTTCCGATTCAATTGCAGGCAGCGATTTCAGGTAGCGCTTATAACGAACAGTGAAAAGGAAGGTGAATTGTGGTGAATGTTCTACTAATTGATGATGATGCAGATTTAGGCACAATGCTTACTGATGTGTTTGCTCGTGAGGGCATTCGATTAACCACTGTTGAAGACGGTAAAGCGGGCTTGAATACGGCCACCGAAGGCAAATTCTCCCTCATTTTGCTTGATATCATGTTGCCAGAAATGGATGGCTTGCAAGTGCTGAAGCACTTACGCCAATCGGGTATCGAAACTCCGGTGTTAATGCTTACTGCCCGTGGTGATGATGTAGATCGTGTGGTGGGCTTAGAGCTTGGCGCAGACGATTACTTACCGAAACCATTTTATCCACGCGAGCTTGTGGCTCGGGTGAAGGCGTTGTTGCGCCGCAGTAAAAAAGGCGATGGCATGCCCGAGGTTGAGAAACTCCGCTATGCCGGTTTTGAGCTTGATACCGTGAACGCCGAAGCTATTTGTGATGGTAAAGCACTTACTCTTACACCTACCGAATTTGAAGTATTGCGCCAGCTGATTATGCATCACGGCCAATTGGTAACTAAAGAAAGCCTATCTACCCAAGTGCTTGGGCGTCAGCTCGGGCCATTCGATCGCTCGTTAGATGTGCATATTAGTAACGTGCGCAAAAAACTTCCAAGCCACCCTGATCGTATTCAAACCGTGCGTGGCCGAGGCTATCGCGTAATGGAGCCAGAGTTACTGGAAAGCTAATCCATGCCAGAGCGCCGTACTCGTTGGTATCAATCACTTACATTCCGGCTGTTAACAATATTCTGGAGCCTGATATTGTTAACAGCGATGGCTGCCTTTTCGGCTGTGCTTTACCTTTCTGCCCCTCCCGGGCCAACAGAACTTGCTGAAGATTATCAGCGCGCAATAGAACCCATTCTTAACCACCCTTCCACCGAAGGCATGATTCAACCTGGCCGTTTATTGGTAGGGCAATATCGTGTAGTGGCGGTAAATAGCCTAGAGCTCAACGAGATCATTTACGTGCCCGGCATGAGCCAATTTCAAGTGGGTGTGGCGTTCGATATTATGCAGAGCGCTGAGCCAGTGCAGGTAGTGGTGGGCGAACACACCTATGGCGGACCATTTGCCAGCAGCGAAGGCGATGTAGTAATTGCGCGCCCTGCTAGTAGTGAAGAACTCGCGATGCTAGCGGAAAACGGCGATCAAGATTGGTGGCCGCGGCTAATTCTTATTTCTATTGCGGCATCATTTCTTGGTGCGCTTATTCTTGGTTGGTGGTTTGTGCGGCCGCTACGGCAGTTGCGCAATGCCACACGAGAAATTGCTGCCGGCTCTGCCGAGCCTAACCTAGCACGATTGCCGAAACGTAAAGATGAGCTGGGTGAGCTTGCCCGCACTATGGCAACTACTGCGGTGCAACTGGCGAGTTCACGCGATGCGCAGCGTAGGTTGCTGAGTGATATTTCCCATGAGTTACGTTCACCCGTGGGCCGCTTGCAAGTGGCGCTGGATTTAATGGAAACCGATGAACTACGGAAAAACCGCAATTACTTGCAGCTGCATAAAGATATTTACCGCCTAGGCTCTATTATCGATAGTATTTTGTGGCTTTCACGGTTGGAAAACGGCCTTGAAAAGCTAGTGAAAGATCCGGTAGATATCGCGGCGGTATTGAAAGATTTGCAAAGCGATTTGTATTATTTGCAATACGATAAGAATCAACCAAGCTGGGAAGGCCGTTTACAGCTGCCAGCGCGGAAATTGCCAGAGCTGGAAACCGATGCAGTGTTGCTGCGCTTAATTATCGAAAACCTAGTGCGGAACGGCTTCCAATATGGCCCTGAGAATGGCCAAGTTCGAGTTTCAGCGGCAGTGAAAGGTGATGAAATCGCACTTACGGTTCGTGATGAAGGCCCTGGAGTACCGAAAGAAAAACTAAGTAAAATGTTTGAACCCTTCTTCCGTGCAGATCCTTCTCGCCATCATGGCGCCGGTGTAGGTTTAGGCTTGGCACTTTGCCAAAGAGCCGTGCTAGTATTGGGTGGTAGTATTCATGCTGAAAACCACCCAGAAGGTGGTTTAGCCGTAACAGTTCGGTTGCCGCTAAGCTAACATATAGCAAAGGTAATCTGCGCAAGGATCCACAATGCCGCAAACAGAGCAACAGCTAGCTGATACCCCCAGCGAGGGTGCCATAATGAGCCACCAGCAAATGGCGAGCAAGTATGCGCTAGCAATTTTAAACAGGCGGCCTGCCGATACATCTCCAGATTGGTTGCTATGGGCAAACGAAGATCTTGCGGAGTTTTATCGCTATGTGGAGCATGCCGAGTTTCGTAGTAACGATGGCTTGGAAATTCACTATGCCGTATTCGAGAATCGCGAACTACCTATACTGAGCGACGCCCAAGCCGGTGATGACCCGCTGAATCAACCTACTGATCAATTTGTAGCGCGGTTAGCCGAAGGGCACGAACATGAAGCCGAACCCAATCGCGGTTGGGTTTTTATTGCCCCGGGCCGAGTGGAATCCTATTTAAAATACCAAGAAATCACCCTAGAGTTAGTAGCCGCTGGTTATTCCGTGGCGATGATCGATCACCGTGGGCAAGGCCATTCCGATCGCCTTACCGATCATCATCAGCAAGGCCATGTGGATCGTTTCAATGATTACGCCCGAGATTTCGCCGAATGGGTGCAATTGTTACAGCCGCGCATTGGTGATGCACCCGCGTATATTTTGGCCCACTCCATGGGTGGGGCTATCGCCGCGTTGTATTTACAAACCTATGCCGGCAGCGATGAGTATCCATTCAACCCATTCCAGAAAGCAGCTTTTTCGGCCCCTATGTGTGGCATTAAAACCAAGCCATTTCCGTTTTGGGTAGCGAAGCCACTTACTAAAGCGTTGGCATCAATAAATGGTATTTTGGCCCCACGAAAGCAATGGTATGCGCCTACCACGGGTGATTATGTAACCTTACCTTTTGCTGAAAATGAACTTACCCATAGCGAAAATCGCTATCAATGGTTTAGCCAGATGTATCATGAGTTTCCGAAAATCAAAGTAGGCGGCCCAACGAATCAATGGGTGGCAGAAGCGATTGCCGCAGCTCGGCAAGTGGTATTGAATGCGCAGCGAATTAAGATTCCAGTGCTGGTATTGCAGGGGAGTGAAGATGCGATTGTGGCAGCTGAGCCGCAGCAACAGTTTGTTACCGCTTTGGTTCACTCTGCCAGTAAGCTAGTACCGGTAGCTGGCGCCCGCCATGAAATATTGATGGAAAGCGATGCCATTCGCGAACGCGCGCTCAAGCATATTTTGCAGTTTTTACGCGCGCAGTAGAGGGTTTTTGGGCTGCAATTAACGAGCGCTTAGGCACCACGAAAATCATGTTGTCGCCAAGCTTCGTAGCTTACTAACGCAACCGAGTTAGAAAGGTTGAGCGAGCGGTTATTTGGCATCATGGGAATGAGTAGGCGCTTATGCTCCGGTATTTGTGCCATTACATCCGGTGCCAGGCCGCTAGTTTCCGAGCCAAACAACAATACATCCCCTTCTTGAAATGCCACATCCGTGTAATTGCGTGTGCCCTTGGTGGTTATGGCGTACATTGCTTTACCAGCCATCGCCTCGGCAAAGGCAGCAAAATCAGGGTAGCGCTGCACGCGAGCAAGATCGTGGTAATCCAGCCCAGCCCGACGTAACTTCTTCTCTTCAAAATCAAACCCAAGCGGCTCAATTAAGTGCAAGGCACAGCCATTATTCGCACACAAGCGGATTATATTGCCCGCATTAGCAGCCATTACGGGGTTAAACAGAGCGATATTGAACATTAACGTGTGGCTCCAAATTGATTTCAGGGCGCATTTTAAAGGTTTACAGCTCGGCTATCTATAACTATGGTTAATAAAACACCATCAGTGGTGCGATAGAGTAGGAGCCTCTAATGCAACATAATCTGAAATACCCTCGTTTATATGCCGCCCTTGCAGTAACAGGATTGTTGAGTAGCGCCGCCGCGGTGGCCAATGATATGCCCCTCTGTAAATCACCCCGTACTTCATTCGGTGCTTACAATGTTACTACCGAGTATCATGATTCAGAGCAAGGTGGTGGGGGTGAATTTCGCGTAACTCTTGAACGCTTTTACATGAAAGATACTAGCCGCGTTCAGGCGCTAATCGATGATGGTAATATTGAAAAAGTGCTTGATGATAGCTGGATTACCATCGCCATGGCGTATCGAGAGAGTAGCGGCAGCAATAATTATTCTGCCTATGTTACCGATACCTATGTGGCGCACCCAGGAATGTGGGATAACAAAAGTAGAATTATTGGTGCGGCATTAACAGTAACGAATAGCGAAGTGTATCCGAGTTACATTGATATGCACCCCGAAGAAGATTTAGTGGCCTCGTATTTCGATACTGATGTTGGCGCTGATATGCTGCGGCGCTGGCGCAGTAACGGCAATGTTCGCGTAACACTTTATGCGCATCTCAATGATCAAGAAGTACCTTACGCCGTTATCAACCTCCCCGCCGAGAAAATAAGCGAATTTGATGCCGCCAGAACGCAGCAAATGAACATGCTTACCCAACGCTATAGAAATAATGATTGCCAACGGTACTCGAGAAGATCATCTGGGCAAGATGATTGTTTCCTTACCACCGCGGCAACCGCATGTATTGGCTTGGCCGATGATTGCTGGGAGCTATCCATTTTGCGTGAATTCCGCGATGAATACTTGCTGAAAACCGTGGCTGGAACCGAACTGGTAAGTGAATATTACGCCATTGCACCGAATATTGTGCGCCAGGTAAATACCCAAGCCGATGCCCAACAGCGTTGGTTGCACACCTATTGGAAGGGCATTTTACCTACCGCCATTTTGGTGCGTTTAGGCATGCATCGTTTAGCGGAATATTCGTATCGGCGCATGGTAAAACGCTTACAAGCAAGCCTTGTAGCCTAATTAAAACGATTAAGAAACTTAGCGGCGTTTGCATACTCAAATGCGTTATACTGGTGCCCGATTTTATGTGAAGCACGTATTGATCGGCACTAAAGTAACAAGCCTGAACTAACGGCTGGCAACAAATAAAGGTAAACGCAATGAGCAGTATGTTGAAAGCAGTATCCGCCGCAGTATTCTCTTTAGTAGGAATGGGCTTGCTGTTTAGCAGCGCAAGCGCTGAGGCAGATAGCAACAATTCGTCTGCAAACCCGCAATGGAACTTAATGCTCGTAGGCAGTGAGCTGCAAATTTGCTCGAGCATGAATGCCCAACACTGCAATTCAAGCGAATGGATTGTAGCCAACGATATGCGCACCGCGCGCTTATTCCAACTTACCGATGTACGCCGCCGCGAGGCCCTGCGCCAAGCGATTTGGCCGCGCGCGCGCGATGGTGTGCGGGAAGAGCTAGATATCGCTATGCGCGAGATGGTGGATTACTTTGGCCGTGGCGTAGTGCCAGAGCAACGCTTGGTAGAACGGCTGCGTTCACGGGCGTATCTCGAGCTTATTACCCGTTTATCGGATGCCGAATATAACCGTATTCTCGATAACTTAGAAATGCCTCGCCTAGAAGGGTTGAGCGAGGTGGTAAACCTCGATGAAACCAAAGGCAACAGTGCCGAGTTTATTCGCAATTTTGTGGCTATGGCTGAAGAGCTAAAGGGCAATGCTACAGAGCGTAACCAGCCAGCGAATATTCTAGTAGTTACGGCTGGCGAGCGTGATAGTTTCCGTAATCTTGATACCTACCTTGGTGCCTTCACTCAGGCCGGAGTAAATGCTCAATGGTTGCCAATTGATATCGCCGTTACTGCATTGCAACAGGATAGCGGTGAAAATGCATGCCGTGGGTTAGAAAGCCAACGCCGAGAACTAAGTGGCAGCTATGATCGCGATCGGGTGAACCCCCAGCGCCACGCTGAGCAGCAGGCGTTTTGCAATGATAAAGATGCTTGGCAGGCATTGCTCGCGAATGCCGATGGCGTATTTTTCACCGGCGGCAGTGCCGATAAATTACGCCGTGTGTTGCTGCCAAATGGCGAAGCAACGCCAGTATTACGTGGCCTACGTGAACGTTTCGATGCCGGTAACTTGGCAATTGGTGGCGCCGGTGCTGGCGCACAAGCGTTGGTAAGCGCCAACATGATTACCAGCGGCCGCAGTGGCGAAGGTATGCGCTCGGGCGCGATTGCCTCTGGTGCTCCGGTTCCGGGTTGTGAGTTTGATAATACCTGCCCCCGTGGCCTGAATCAGCATTCGTTAACCTATGAGCCACTCGGTGGCGTGGGCGTGTATCGCCTTGGTATCGTAGATACCGATGTATCCATGCGCGGCCGACAAGCCCGTATGCTGCGCGTAGCGGCAGAAACCAATACGCCGTTGGCCTTGGGTATTGATGCGAACACCGCCGTGCTTATGAACAGCCGTAGTGGCGTGTTTTCAGTAATCGGCGATGAAGGCGCGTTGTTCCTTGAAGGGGCACAGCAAGTGGGTACTATGTTCGCGGCAACGTTCCACTACTTACGCACCGGCAGTATGGGCCGCATGGCCGGTAGCCGGGTGTCGGCAGTGGTAATGGCTGAGCAGCCAGCGATGCGCTTAGAAACCACCACCAACCGCTTTTTAGACGATACCGGTTTCTACGATAACTTCGATGTGGTGTGCCGCGGCAATCGTCAACTGCGCTTGTTACAAAGCGAGTTTCAACTGGTGCTGCAGGCCACCGATGCCAGCGAGCTAGAGCTAAGCCGCAGCCGTTGCCAAGTATACAACGGCGTAATCGGCATCAGCGAAGTAGAGCCGTAACCTTCGGTATGCTGAATACAAAAACGGCCACTAATGTGGCCGTTTTGCTATGTGCTGTTTAGCTTTTTATAGGCAATGCTGCGCGCGGGTTCAGCGCGCAACTAAATACCGTAATTAACGCGGTACTCTTGCATTTTTTCAAGCATTTCATGGTTGCCTGGGCGCTGTGATAAATACTCAATAATATCGCCCAAAGTAACAATAGCGATTACTGGTGCACTGTAATCACGCTCTACTTCCTGAATTGCAGAAAGCTCGCCGCGGCCTTTTTCTTGCCGATCTAGCGCAATGAGTACGCCGGCTAAACTTGCGCCGTTGGCCTCAACGATATCCATCGATTCACGAATGGCCGTGCCCGCAGTAATTACATCATCTACCAGCATAATCCGGCCTTCTAGCGGAGAACCTACTAGGTTGCCGCCTTCGCCGTGATCTTTCTTCTCTTTGCGGTTAAAGCAGTAAGGCACATCTTTTTTATAGTGCTCATACAGGCTTACCACGGTGGCGCTGGCAATTGGAATGCCTTTGTAGGCCGGGCCAAACAAAACATCGTAAGCAATGCCAGAATCTTCTAGCGCAGCCGCATAATAGCGGCCCAAACGTGCCAAATCGGCGCCGGTGTTAAACAACCCGGCATTAAAGAAATACGGGCTAGTACGGCCCGATTTCAGGGTGAATTCGCCGAACTTCAATACACCCTTGCTCAAAGCAAATTCAATAAATTCGCGTTGATATTCCTTCATGAATTTAGCGCCTCTTTCTGGTGATCATTCAATTCCCGAATGGCGTGCTTGGCAAGCTCAACCATTGCGTTCATTTCATCAAAACTAAAGGGTTCCGCTTCTGCAGTACCTTGTACTTCAATAATTTTACCGGTGTCGGTCATTACCACATTCATATCGGTATCGGCTTTCGAATCTTCTGGGTAATCCAAATCGGCTACCGGATCGCCGTTGTAAATACCTACCGAAATTGCCGCTACCATGCACTTCAGTGGGTTCACTTTTACCAACCCTTTCTTACGCATGAAGTTAATCGCATCTACCAGTGCCACACAAGCGCCAGTAATGGCCGCAGTTCGGGTGCCACCATCGGCCTGAATTACATCACAATCTACGGTAATCGTATTCTCGCCTAAGGCATTCAAATCTACCGCGGCGCGCAATGCTCGAGCAATTAAGCGCTGAATTTCCATAGTGCGGCCGCCTTGCTTGCCGCGCGCAGCTTCGCGATCAGAGCGCGTATGGGTAGCACGTGGCAACATACCATATTCTGCCGTTACCCAGCCTTGGCCTTTGCCCTTTAAGAAGCGTGGCACGCCCTCTTGTACACTGGCGTTACACAACACCTTGGTATCACCAAACTCAATTAGCACGCTACCTTCAGCGTGGCGAGTGTAGTTGCGTGTGATCGTTACCGGGCGAATTTGTTGAGCTGTACGGCCACTTGGACGCATGAAGAACCTCTACTAATTTGGTGAATTGCGGGTGCACGTGAGCCACGTGTACGGGCGCATAGTATAAGCGTTTTGCCGCTTTTTCGCTATGCGGGTTTTGCGGCTGGCCGAGCAGGCGCTATACTTGCGGTTCATTTTGCTGCAACGCCCTGCAAATAAGCAAACCGCAGCAAAATGGCCACAAACTTGCTGCGCAGTTGTTGTGCTTAGTTTCTAGGCCCAGCCGCAGCCTCGATTAAAATGCAAAAAAGAGAGCCATTTATGATTTACAGCATGACAGCCTACGCCCGCGAAGAAATTAAAGCCGAATGGGGCACCGCCGTGTGGGAGCTACGCTCAGTAAACCAACGCTACCTAGAAACCTACTTCCGCTTACCTGAGCAATTCCGTGGTATCGAAACCAACCTGCGCGAACGCCTGCGTAAAGCATTGCAACGCGGTAAAGTAGAGTGCGGCTTGCGCTTCACCGCCAATGTGGGTGCCAACACCGAACTGCAAATCAATGAAGATCTGGCCATGGCATTATTGCGCAGCGCCGAGTGGATGCAAAACCAAGGCGCCAAAGCCTCTATCGATCCAATAGACGTATTGCGCTGGCCAGGCGTGCTCGAAGCCGCCGAAGCCGATACCGATAGCATTCAAAAAGATCTACTATCCGGCTTCGAACGCACCATCGAAAGCTTCATAGAACACCGCGCTAGCGAAGGCGCTAACATGCGCGCACTTATCGAAACTCGCCTCGATAACATTGCCGACCAAGCCGGCTTCGTGCGCACCCGCATGCCCGAAGTACTCGAGTGGCAGCGCGAGCGCCTAGCCGGCAAATTCGCCGAAGCCAAAATTGAACTCGATAGCGAACGCCTCGCGCAAGAAATGGTGCTACTCGCGCAAAAAACCGACGTAGCCGAAGAACTCGATCGCCTAGATAGCCACATCAAAGAAACCCGCAGCATCTTACGCAAAGGCGGCGCTTGCGGCCGACGCCTCGATTTCATGATGCAAGAATTTAACCGCGAAGCGAACACCCTAGGCTCGAAATCCATTAATGTGGATATCACCAACGCCGCAGTTGAAGTGAAGGTGTTGATTGAGCAGATGCGGGAGCAAATCCAGAATATCGAATAATGTCGCTCAGATAGTGCCGGGATGTTTAGTGTCGCTTATTCTCTCTTCGGTCAAAATAGCTAGCTTAATTTGGCGTTATTGGGACACTTTTCGAAAATAAGAGTTAGCTAACCCGCTAAACCTTGCCCTCCCAACTCTTTCCTGGCACTTTAAGCTTCTAAGTAGGGAGGCTTGAACAATGTCGGATTTACCACATGGTTTGTATGAGCTGTTAAAAACAGCTGAGTTGGAAGATAGGCTGACGGAAATTGGAGCGCGAGCAGCGCTTGAGAATCTGACGGTAGAGACCGGTGTTCGGCATCTTGCTCATGCGCTTACCGAGCAAATTTCCGATATTCTTGCTGAAGTAGGTAGCAATGGCGGCAACAATGAGGAAAAGCTCAATCGTCAAGTCCAGCTATTGAACCAACTACTTACTCATGCTCGCCAATTGGCACAAGTAGAATCTCTGCCGAACCCGATTAGTACGCCACCACAAATCCTAAGAAGCATTTCACCACTTCATCAATCGCTAGAGTTACCGACAATTGGTCTTGCACAGCCATGGCTGTTCACATCCGGAAAGGACTCTCCTGCACTGCTGCATGAGCTGCAAAGCGAACTGAAAAGCTGTGATCGAGTGGATATCTTGGTAAGTTTTATTACCATCTCCGGAGTTCGCAAAATTATTGATACGCTCAAGCGCATTACCGCGCTTGATGCTGAGGGCCGTTCGAATACACAACTGCGAATTATTACCACCACCTATATCGGCGCGACAGATCAGAAAGCTCTCGACCAACTTGCCTCTTTACCCAATACCGAAGTGAAGGTTTCGCTCGACGGCCGGCGGACTCGCTTACACGCTAAAGCTTGGATTTTTGAGCGAAACACCGGGTTTGGCTCTGCCTATGTGGGTAGTGCAAACCTATCCGGAGCCGCCCTGATGGGCGGGCTGGAGTGGACTGTTAAATTTACTGAACGTGGTCAGAATGCGTTATTTAATCGTGCAAAGACGCATTTTGAAACACTTTGGCAAGATGAAGAATTTCAAACCTATGATCCACAGAACAAAGAGCACCAACACGCGTTGCGTGCGGCGTTAGTTCGAGAAAAGGGTAGTGATTATGATGTAGTTCAAGGTATTACTACTTTCTTCGATATCCAGCCTAAGCCTTTTCAGCGGATTATGCTGGACCAACTCGAGAATGAACGCGCTCATGGTCGCTTGAGGAACCTATTGGTTGCCGCCACAGGCACTGGTAAAACGGTGATGGCTGCCTTTGATTACAAGCGTTTGTGCGAGCGCGAAGGCGGACAACCACGGCTACTCTTTGTGGCGCATCGACGTGAAATTTTACAGCAAGCGTTGCATACCTATCGTCACGTGCTGCGCGATGGGAATTTTGGCGAACTGCTAACCGGTCAGCATCAGCCGCAACATTACACTCATGTGTTTACCACCATCCAAAGTGCCCTAAGTCAGCAGCTCATCGAAGCGCACGGGTCTGATTACTGGCGTGTTGTGGTGATTGATGAGTGTCATCACATTGCCGCCAATAGCTTCGTACAGTTTGTTCAAGCAATACAGCCGAAATATTTACTCGGCTTAACGGCAACGCCTGAGCGCTCAGATGATCGCAGTATATTCACCCACTTCGACATGCGCCCCGATGGCTCACCTTCTGCGCAGTTGCGCTTATGGCACGCGCTTGACCAACAACTGCTGGCACCATTTGAATATTATGCCTGTGCAGATGGAACTGACTATCAAAATGTGCCGTGGCGACAGGCCGGTGAAATAGCCGCCTTAGATAACTTGCTAACCGGAAATGAAGTGCGGGCACGTGCAATTATCAATGCTTGGCAGGGACTCGTTAGTAACATCGCAGAATGCCGTGCGCTCGCTTTTTGCGTAACGATTTCTCATGCCGAATATATGACCCAGATGTTCAATAAAGCGGGTATTAGAGCTGCATGCATTACTGGTAACGCGAGTGCGTTAGAGCGCCAACAGTTACCACTTCAATTGGAGCGTCGCGAAATCAATGTTTTGGTGACGGTCGATTTGTATAACGAAGGGGTGGACTTGCCCTTTGTGGACACATTATTACTGCTAAGACCGACGCAAAGTGCAACGTTATTTCAGCAGCAAATCGGCCGTGGCCTGCGTTTGCATGACGGTAAAGAAAGCTGTTTGGTGCTTGATTTTGTTGGCAACTCGACCGGTAATTTTCGCTTCGATGTGCTGTATAGTGCGATTACCGGACTATCGCGAAAAGAGATTATTCAAGGTGTTGAAGATGGCTTTGGGAAGCTCCCCATGGGTTGCCATATTCAGCTGCAAAACCAAGCCCGCGAGCAGGTTTTAGCATCACTGCGGGAAGCGGTGAATTTTAGCTGGAATCGATTGGCGCAAGAGCTGTCGCATTACCTCGCCCGAGTGGAGAATCGGGAGGTAACCTTAAGTCAGTTTTTACGTGACCAAGAGCTAGATATTCAGGATGTATATCGTGCCGCAACAGGCACAGGAAATACCGGTTGGACCATACTAAAGCGCACTGCAGGACTATTTAGCAACGAAATCACGCCAGACTTAATCAACGAAGAAAAGTATTTTAGCCGCCGTTTTGGCGCGCTCCTTCATATTGATGACATTGAGCACATTTCGGTATTGCGCGCAATTGGAAACAGTAAAGGCGAGTTGAAGGTATCTGAAAGTAGTTATTACAGGCTACTGATGCTTTGCTATCAGCTTGTTGGCGGACGAGGAGCTGTAACGATCGAAGGTGTTCTCAATCGATTACGGCAAGTTCCGCAGGTGTGCGGTGAGATTGTTGAGCTGGCTGATTATCTTGATTCAAAAACAACCCGAGTATTCAAAGATTTACTGGGACTTGAAAGCACCCCTTTGAAACTTCATAGCGCTTACTTTATTCGTGAGATCCTCTCTGCTATCGGCTATTACACAGAAACAGTAGCAACGCCATTTCAAGCAGGCGTGTTGCGGTTGGAGCAAAATAAAACGGAGTTGTTGTTTGTAACGTTAGACAAATCCGAGGCATTGCACGAAGGCATAGCGTACGACGATTATGCTATTAGCCGGAGTTTGTTTCATTGGCAATCGCAGAATACTGCTGGCCCAAATACCCCAAGTGGACGCCGCTATATTGAGCAACAACAAAATGGTTGGCAATTCCAATTGTTTGTTCGTGAAAATAAAACTAGCCCTTATCGTTCTTGCGGGCCTATTGATTTTGTTGATTACCAAGGAGAACGGCCGATGAATATCACATGGAAGCTTCGCCAACGCTTGCCTGATGAATTGTTTCAGGCGTTTTCGATAATTCGAGGTTGATTAACGTGAGCATCGCTAGTGCCACTTAATAAGCAGTTTTCTCTTTGTTTATTGCTCTTAAAAAGAATAAACTGTTCGCCATATAGCAAATATTTAAATTATGAGTTACATTATTTGCTAATGGGCGAACATTTGGGGTGGTGAATTGGCAACTCGAATCGAAATAGGCAACGCGATACGCGAGAGCAGAAAAGCACGGGGTTACACACAACAGGTGTTATCTGAGCTCACGGGCATTCATAAATCAACGATTTCTGAAATCGAAAATGGTCGTTTTACGGGCTCCTTCGATATCTTCGAGCGCTTGCTTGATGGAGTTGATTTGCAATTTGAAGTTTCACGCAAGAAGCATCGTTTGCCAGATTGGAATGAAATTGATGCGATATTCGCTGAGAACGACGCATGATGAGCTCTGAGAATACTAAGCCAGCGTTACCCGCCAAAATCACCAATATCAGCGTATATATCGATGAAACCGAAGTGGGGTTAATCACTCATGGCTCGGTGCACCATTTTCAGCCTATTCAAGAGAAGCTTCATGTATCACTCACCATGACACAAAAAGGGATGGATGGTTATTCATCAGGAAGCTTACATCCAATTTTCTCCCAAAACCTGCCCGAGGGTTTTAATCGCCGTTTCATTGCAGAAAAATTAGCAAGGTATGCCAAAGTTGATGATATGTACCTTTTGGCACTTCAAGGAGCTCAGGGTATTGGCATGTTGTGTTACCAAAGCGAAATTAACTTGCCCGAGGCTGAGCCGTTAGTGCTCAACGATATTTTGTCATATAGCAGCCCCGAGCCGTTGTTTCCACAATTGCTGGAAAAATACTACTTACGTAACTCATTAGCTGGTGTTCAGCCGAAGATAAGCGTGCCCCAAAGAGACCACATTTCCACAGAGCGGACGATAGAGCAAAGAGACTTAATCGTGAAAACCTTTGATGCACAATTTCCTCTACTAACAGTAAATGAATTCGTGTGTATGGAAGCAGCGCGTTGGTGTGGGCTCAATCCACCGAAAACCTATTTGTCCGAGAATTTAGAGACCTACGTGGTAGAGCGGTTCGATATCTCAGATAAGGGGGTTCGGCTGGGATACGAAGACTTCACTACCCTAATGAAAAAACCAAATGATCCTGACGCAAAATACTCGGGAAGTTATGAAGCCCTTTTGCATGCCACTCATCTGTACACCAATAGCCAGACAGAAGTGGAAAAAATGTATCAGTACATTGTGTTCAATTGTCTCATTGGTAATGGTGACGCGCACTTGAAGAATTTCGCACTACAGTATTTGCCTGACATGAGCGACATCTATGTATCACCCCTGTTCGATATTACTCACACACTCATTTACGATACGATCGACAATAAAATGGCTCTGAAATTGGCGAATAGTAAAACCTTTCCTGATGTTGCAACTTTGCTGCGCTTGGCCGAAGGTAAAGGGTATCGAATCCGCAAAGCTAGGGAGATTATTGAGCAGCTGAGTGATGGGATTATGGACTATCTTAAGCAGTCTCAAGAAGTGCAGCTTTTAAATGGCCTACGCGAGTCAATTCAGCGCTCGGTTGCGCAAGTGATGACATCTTCAAAAGGAACGTCAAAATACCGGCATGATCGGGTTAAGAAGTATGATTAGTAGCTCTTCGCGGTTAGCGGATAAAAACGCAGCGTCGTAAATCAGACATCAAACTTAAATGATTGCTCAAACAGAGGTTGCAGCTTGACGTTGCGGGGCGCTTTCTCGAAGTCAACGTAACGTTCTGGGTCTGCTTTTACGAATCCCCAAAACTCCAAGCACCGCTCAATAAATCGCGATTCGATGATGCGAGCAAAGATACGTTCAGGCGGAGCGTAGGTATCATTGGGTAACAGTTCCCATACCTGTGGAAACGCAATAGCGGCTTCTCGAATGAGCTGATCTACTGAACGATGCCTCTGCAAACGCCAGATCATAAAGACCCAAAACATCCGCAAGTCGACTTCGTCGTCAAAACTATCGAAGTAGCGCCAGTTATACCTAGTAACGGCGGCCTCCAGCATAGGTAAGAAAAACGCAGCGAGTCCATGTTTCTGATACTGCTTTTGAGCATCTTTCTTGAGGTGGAAGTAACCACTGCGGAGGTAAATAATGCCGGCAATTTCCGCTAGAATGCGTGCATAGTGAAGGGCGTTGAATTTGTCTTCGTTACTTCCCTCGAACTCACTGATGCTCACGTGCGTTGGGTAATCAGAGGTGCTCAGCTCGGGGCGCAGGCTGTTTGCGGCCTTAACGATCTTGGTTGGCAAATTCCCTTTGGATGTTGCTTTAAAGCGTCCGCCATTGGCCATTGCTTCTGCAATGATGATTTCAACGTAGCGCATTACGGGGCTATTCGAAAAATCGGTTGGGGTGGAAATTTCCACACCTAGAAGTGAGTGAAAAGGGGCATATAGCCAGTTCTGCATTTGGTCGGCAGAAAGACCGCAAAAATCATCGATGGGTTGACTATTGCGTTGCTGCATCTGGCAGGCCGCAACAGCATTGATCTCGTCAAGGGTGAGATTTGGATTCATCGCCAATACCTGCTCAAGCTCATCGAGCAGTTCTGCACGTTGTTTTGCACCATCATCCATGCAGCAATATTTATATTTCTTACCGCTGCCGCAGAGGCATGGGTCATTTCTACCTATTTTTGTCATATTAAAATCCTTCCCGCCGCACCTGTTCAAATAAACGTGCTTGCCCAAGCAATGCCTCTGCGCGCTCTAGAACTAGTTGCTTTAGCGCTGCTACATGCGCAGTTTGCTCTTCGTTTAAATGCTCCTGAGAAAAATCCAGTTTTGCAGCGCGAGTATCTACAAGGTGGCAAATACGTTGAATGCGCCGCTTTAAATAGTTGGCATCAACCGATGTTTCAGCAGCAAATGAGAGCAAATCGTACGCAGTAATGTTGGATATCTCGAAGCTATCGCCAATGGCCATCGCAAGGTTAGTATCTAGCTTTGGCTCTTGTTGTGCTTCATAAACCACACTCACCAAATCATAAAATGGGGCAAGCGTAATTCCTTCTCGCTTCCCTACATAGAAGCTTATGTTCTTGCCATGCGCGTCGCTGTTACCAATGATGATATTGAATATCACCCAATCAATCATGTGTTGTCGGCTTTGTATGGGTACTGCTGTGGAATCGGCAAACTGAAACAGTTTAGGCAAACTCACACCATCACGAATATGTTGCACATCGCGGCTACTGCCAAAGTTTTGCTCATATTTGTTTTCTGGCGGCATATCGAGCGCCTGGCAGCCATCGATAATATGGCGTTTTCTTACACCGTTCGCTATCGTTTTTCTGTCAAAGCGTTGAACCAGAAGCGCTGTAAACTCATCAAACTTGCGTAAGCGTACTGGCGCAGAAGGAAGATCAACTGCCTCGGCCAGGCGCATACAAAACAGCTCATTTACAACAATCGAAGGATACTTGGTTGATGCAAACTTCAGAATATGGGTGCTGGCATAAGTACCACTTGCGAGGAAAATCTTATCTTGCTCATTGATAAACACATTCAATTTATTCTGAACACCCGCAAGCGAAAGGCGGTATTTGCCATCCCAGTAGGTCATGTCTTTCTGGTGACGTAAGCGATCGGCAAGCTCATCATCGGTTACGCAGCGCAAAACTGGGCGTTCAGCTTCGTTGTGGTTCACCGAGAAAGCAAGCAAACCTGCGGTATCGCTGCCTACGGCTCGCAAAATCGCATAAATATTATTTTTCGAGAGATTCTCGGTTTCTAACAGGCGATCAAATGCATCCCCTTCCGGGAATAAGTTGCGGATAAAACGTACAACGGTTTGCGCTGAGAATTCGCCCGAAAAAGAAAGATGGGGCGAGATAGGGTAGCCTGTTTGAATCCAGGTATCGGCATATGTAAACTCACAAAGCTGAGGCTGCGGAAACGTGAGCGTTCCTACCGGATGCTCTTGTGCGTAAATAGTGATTTGCGGTGCAGCTTCAGAGCCATTCATCGCTGCCACCACTTATAACTGAGCCCGTATCTGTAAAATCTAAATCGGTTACGCGCAATGAAATACCAAATGCAGTAAGTACTTTAAACAGTGTTTCAACTTTTACGTTTTCAGAACCTAGCTCAACATTGTTGTAGGCCTGTTTCGATATTCCACAAAGCCCGGCGGCATCCTCTAGGGTTATGTTCAAACCTGTTCTTCTGTAACGAACAACAGCACCCAGGAGCAACATATCCGCAGGTTGAGAAAGATCGGGTTTAGGAGTAGCAACAACACGACGCGCCATATTTAAATCCTATTGAGAGATGATTTAATAGATTCTAGCCTACTATTTTAATAAAATCACTGTTTGGTAGGATTTTTGATGTTTGCAGGGGTTAAGCTAGGAATATCCTATTCTAAAAGGATTTAATGTTGCACTTTCAAGTGCCAAGTCTCTAGCATCAAGAGGAAGGTAGGCGAGGTCAATGTCAACAGATAACCGAGGGAAATCTCGGATAAAAAGGTTAATCGCAGTACCACCTTTAAGCGCAAAAACAGGTTCTTCTGCGATGAGCGGCAATGTCTTCATCAGTAGCATAACCTGATTGTAATAAGGACTCTCTTTATCCATCGTTTTGTATCTTCCGTTTTCCACTCAATGATTCAGGTACGGTGATTTGGTACCGTTCATCAAGGCGGCCGCCCTTCTTAACCTGGCGCTTACCCGATCCTAATTCGATTTTTGTTTCGTCAAGATGTTGCGCCCACGCGTGCTCGTGGTGGTGGCTCAGAAATAAGAACACTCGATTCGTTTGAACAGCGTTACTGCGTTCGAGAATAGATTGCACCTTTCTAGGGCTGAGATTAACTAAGCCTTGGAAAAGTTCGGCTGCATGTTCGAAGGATATCTGTTTATTGATGGCTTCAACCACTTCATAAGCTGCGAGCTCTGTACTACTAGCTTTGAGCTCCTTTCCTTTGATTTTAAGAATTTTCAGATCTTTAAATGAATCAAGCTTGAGGCTTTTAGTGGTAGAGTAAAACCAATGTTGATGAGGAAATTCACGAAACCATTTTGGTAGCGACTGTTTATTTTCTACGCCAACCCATATTTTCTCTTCACCCAATTTCAGATAGTGGCTCAAGCCTTGGTGAGTTAGGCTGCTAAGACCTGCCAGATGAACCGAGTGATGCAACTGAACTTCCATTGCTTGTATGGCGTCAACCCAGCTAGGCTGAACCTCATCGTTAGGGCCGGGGCGATAGTAAACACCTGCGCTTAGTTTCTTCAGCCAACCGTTCTTTGCATACTTTTGAGCTAAGGAATAGCTAATACCATTCTCAGTTAGCCATTGCTGCAGAACAAAGGAGCCTGGAGAGGTGTTAGTAACGAGCCAGTTTATTTTTGACGACATTATAATACCAAGGGTATGAGTAATAGATAAAATATAAACCTAATGGTTTGATATTGTCAATAAACTCATACTCTGGGTGTTAGTTTTATACTATAAGTAAACTAAGGATGTAAGATATAGCGTCTTAGCAAATTAATTAGCTTAGTTTCTGTGCCTCAGCCAAAGCAGTTGGCCTCGTGGTGAGTGCACTCAGATCTACACTCAGCGAAACAGCAAAAACCAAGCTAGAATATGTAAATAAACCCAATCCCTACTTCTGCCTCGTAATTACTGCGAGCGATAGGGCTTTTGCGAACGTCGCTACTAAAATGCTCATACAGTACTTCGCCGAAAATCTGCCAATTCTTGTTGATGTTATGGCGATAGTTGTAATTGATTCCAAGTGAGCGGAATCCACTACTCATTCTAGTTTCATTTAATCCCGATGCCGCCGCTTGCTGTGCGGTGATGCCGAAATCTTTATTGGCGAACTCGCTGTCGTGAAACACTGCTACGAGGTTCATTTCGGAGCCAGATCCATCGAATTTATCGCCGAACCGGCGCCCTACACCAAACAGGCCAAGGTTGCCGTTTTCTCCAGTAACAACTCGGCCAACTAACCAATAGCGCCAATCGGTATCGAACGCTCGGCGTGCTTGCAGCACTAACTCAAGGCCTTCATCGCCATCACCGAGGCCATCTAAACGGCCTTTATCGGAATCACTCTCTTTACGGCCCTCATCAAAGCCTACAAGAGCCTCGAGTAGCCACGTATCAGCGCGAAGGCCACGCCAACCTAATGCTTCACCCGCCCAATAGAAAATATCATCTCCCTTGCGCCATTGCAGAGCACCGGCAGGGTCGAGCTCAAAGCCAAATTCGTCTGAGCCTTCGTAGGCCGTTTCGTATTCAATACCAAGGCCGAGGCCGAGAGCCCAGCCGTCTTTGCCTTTGGTGAAATCATCAACCGAGGGCAAGGGTACCAAAGCGGTTCGTTCACTTTGCGCTAAGGCGATTTGAGAGAACAAACCATGCACGAGCACTAACACCAGTAAACCCGTAAACTTTTTCATGTAGAACTTTGCCTATGTAAGTTCGGAGAACTCCGAGTTGATGATATTTGATTTAAGATTACGTTTGGATTTTGTCAAGGGATCTCGAATTGGAAAGTTCTTTTTCACAACACAAACCGTGCATAAATGGGGTTATGGTCGGATACCGTTGTGGTGTCGATTGCGGTAGCTTCTTTAAGCCCCAGATCGCGATAAAAGATAAAATCTAGTGGATGCTCACGGTAGGCTTTAATGTGGTGGGCATCGAACATGTTCGCTTGGCGTAAACCTACGCTGCGGCAGAAGCGGAGCAGGTGCAAACGCCGTTGCCGATTCCACACGTTGAAATCGCCAGCAACAATAAGTGGGCCTTTGTGGTGTAAAAGCTCAGCTCGGAGTAACTCTATTTCTCGCTGAAAGTGGCTTGCTCTTACAAAATTTATAGCATGCACATTCACAATCAGCAGTGATCGATCATCTGGGAGAGGGTGGTACGAAAGCATATAGCTTTTATGAGTGGCAAACATGCCCTCTCGATGGCGTGTAAGCCCGGGCTGTATATCGCTAAACGCATACTGGCTGGCTGTTAAAACACCATAGCTGGAGCGTTTCGTTTGCATATTGGGCGCTAGCGCATAAGACCAGTGCGGTAGGTGCCAATCGTTTTTTGAAGCTAACTTTGCTTCTTGCAGCAATAAGAATAGGCTTGGGAATTCTTCCAATACGCGCGCAAGCGTGAGTTGAAAGTTTAATGTTTGGGTAAGTTTTTGCGTATTCCAGCATAGCACCCCAAATTCGGCACCTGGAGTGATGAACTGCTGATGAATAAAACGTTCTGGAACGATGATTTTTGGCTTAAGCACTTCTCCGCCTACAAATCGATAGTTAACGACTACTGAAGCAATTACGCCCCACTGTTTAATTATTATACTGTAATCCTCGAATTTAAACTAATGTATCTTTTATTCGAACTCTAGTTGGCTTAGCGCTCGCTCAATCGCAAAAACATGCTCATCGTGGGCGTTCAGCTCACGTAGGGCATTCGCTAACTTAAGCAAATATTCACTATTCGGGCCGCTAGGGCCAACTGAGCCTGCAATATGATGGGCAATCTCCACTTCCGTTGCCTCGCCTAAGTAAGCTTCATTGGTAGGGCCTGCTACATACACTAAGCCCTCGGTACTGCCACTACCATCTAGCCATTCAAATTCACTGAAAAACCGCAAATAACCATTTTTCTCGCGATGATCGAGGTGCTCGAACACATCGGGTGTTACTTCGTATGCCATACCCACACAGCTCTCTTGTTCTGCCTCAATTAAAGTGGCTACGCGACCCGGGCTTTCCGGAGTGCCACGGTGATCATGCGAACCTTGCCAGAACCGCCGTTGCCAGCCATGAATGCGCGCCGGTTTGCGCTGCAAGTAGGGAAAATCGGCTTTATAAATCAACGAACCATAGCCAAACAACCATACGGAATCGAGATGGTTAAGTGGCTGGCGCTGTTGGTTTTCTAAAATGGTGTTGTGCGACATATAGGGGGTGGTCTCCTCTTTAAGTAACCGCACTGCGCTCTTGAAACTCGGCCCGCTCATACCGCTGCTCATGCACAACCCCTGCCAGAGTAGCCACTGCCTTTTCTACTTCGCCGTAGGTGTTATACAGCGCTGAAAAACCAACGCGCAAGTATTCTGGTGCGCGAAAATCAGCAATTACGCCTTCAGCGATTAATGCTTGGCAAATGGCGTAGGCATCTTCATGTTGAAACGCGAGCTGGCTGCCGCGTTCTTCTGGGTTTGCTGGTGAAATACTGGGCATTAATTCCAATAAACCCTCTGCGGCCATGCGCTCTAGCCAATATTCACTTAACCCAATCGATTTCTGCCGTACATCGGCCATATCAATATCAGCGAACACATCGAGTGCTGCATCTACTGCGGCCAATGCGAGTATTGGCGGAGTGCCGGTAAGAAATTGGCGAATACCCTGTGCTGGCGCATATTCCGCGGTAAACGCAAAAGGTTCAGCGTGGCCAAGCCAGCCATATAGCGGTTGCAGCGGCGTTGTGCGTTGCTGCAAATGTTTCGGTGCCACGTATAAAAACGCTGGCGCACCTGGCCCAGCATTCAAATATTTATAGGTGCAGCCTACCGCAAAATCGATATCGTTCTCGAGCAACTGCACGGGAAACGCGCCTGCGCTGTGGGCTAAATCCAGAATGGTAAGCGCGCCTTGTGCGCGGGCTCGTGCGCTTAAATCGGCCAGTGGTAACTTGCGGCCGGTGCGGAAGTTCACTTCCGTTACCAGCACCGCGGCCGTTTTCTCGCTAATAGCATCCAACAGCTCATGCTCGGGCACCAATCGCAATGTACAGCGCTCGCCGAGCAATTGCTGCAACCCCTGCACCATATATAAATCGGTAGGGAAGTTATCTTTGGTAGAAAGCACCTCGGTGCGGCCGCTGTTAATTTGCAATGCTGCGCAGAGAATCTTAAATAGGTTCACGGAAATGGAATCACAGCATAGGGTGGTGCCGGCAGGCGCCCCAATTAAGCGGGCAATTTTATCGCCCACGGTTAACGGCAAGTTAATCCAGCCATGCTTATTCCAACTGGTAATTACATCGTTGCCCCATTGATGTTGCATGGTTTCTGCAACCCGCGCCCGCACATTTTCGCTGAGCAAGCCTAACGAATTGCCATCGAGGTAAATGGTGTTGGCCGGAATATGAAATTTCGCGCGCACATGTGCAAGCGGATCTTGCGGATGTTGGTGATGTGGCATGATTATTCCTCGCTCACTATGGGCGTATATTCAGAATGCAGTTGTTGCAGCACGCGTAAAACGAGCGAAAACGCCGGAGCACCTAGGTGAATTACATCAAAATGTCCGGCTTCTTCGATGTGGATTACTTGGGCATTATCGAGCTGCAGTTGCTCGCGGCCAACAATGGTATCGTTTTCGCCGCGCAGTAAAATAACCTCAGCATGGCGCTCGTTAGCCACTGGGTTCATCGCCTCAACATCGCTTGGTGAGGAAGCGATAAAGCGAGCGGCTGATTGTTGGCAGCCGCTTTCACCCGCTGCATAGGCTGCAATATCAGTAATTGCAGCTAGGCCAACCACCGCGCTAATGGGCAAATTGCGCTCAGGCTGGCTTGCAAGTAGCGCCAAGTGCCCCCCGGCGCTATGGCCAACTAGAGTAATTTGCTCGGCGTTATAATCGCCACTCTGGTTGCCAGCAAGCGCTTCAATTGCGCGCTCAATATCGTTTAGGGTGCCAGGCCAGCCGCCCCCTTCGTCATCTAACCGGCGGTATTCTACCAAGGCTACCGCAAAGCCCGCGTTGCGCACGCCCTCGGCAAAGCCCCGCGCATGATCTACGGCAAAACTGTTTAACCAACAACCACCGTGCAAATACACGATTAACGGCGGCGGCGTGTTGGCTGCCGCGGGAATATACAGCTCAATAAACTGCGGCTCTTCGCCACCATAGCGCACCATGCTATCGGGGCTTGCGGTTGAGCGTTCTAGCAGTGCTTGAAAGGTTACGGGCTCAGCTGCAGCGCTTGATGCGAATAACAAAAGCCAGCTAAATAGGAAAATGTGGATACGGCGCACAAGCTTCTTCCTCGTTATATGAGTAGGGAAATAATTATTAACATAGTTTTACTGTTATCGCCCAAGAAGGATCGCTACTATCTTATAAATTCTTCTAAAACAAACATGGAGTATGAACAATGCAACGGAAACTGTTATCGGCTGTAGTAGCTGTGTTAGCGCTCACTGGGTGCCAAAGCACCGCAACCAATGAAGCTGCGCCTGAACGCAGTGAAACACAACCTACTTATGCCGAATTTATCCGTGATAGTAAGCCACCCGCAGGGCCATTACACGAAGTGCGTGAAGGGGTTATAGATCCAACCCAAGCCATCATCTATGCCGCGCAAAGTGCACCCAATAGCTATGCAGGAACCTTTGGCATGCAGGTTCGCAACATCGGCGGTGATTCACGCCGTATTTACCTGAACAGTGAATTGAATTATCGCGAACAATTGAACATGTCAGTGCGCATGGATATCGGGGTAGCCCAATATTTACGCCGCCAATATGGTAACGATTGGTTGAATGAAATTGTGGGTAAGCACATTGAGGTTGAGGGTGAAGTGCAGCGTGAAGTTATTTGGTTTAACTGTAACGGTGAACGCACACAATCGTACTACTACCAAACACAAATTCATGTGAGCCGACCGGAGCAATTTAAGGTATTGTGATGTTATGAGCTTTGCCTACGAAGAAGAGTTTAGTTGCCCATATTGCATGGCACCAAACTCGTTAGAAATAGACCCCATTAATGATATTGGCCAGCAGCAGATTGTAGATTGCCAAATTTGCTGCCAGCCGATAGAACTAGTGGTATTCAAAGGCGAACACGGCGAGTTTCACGTTCAGGCGCGTACTGATGATGAGTAAAGAATACTACAACGCCAATGCAGCCGCATTTCACGCCGATACCGCAGAAGTAGATATGTCGGCGTTATATGCTGAGTTCTTGCCGCTGATTCCAAAAGGCGGACACATTGTTGATGCAGGATGCGGAACCGGCCGCGATGCGCTGGCGTTTCAAGCCCAAGGCTTTCAAGTTACAGCCTTCGATGCCAGTGAAGCCCTGATTGCCATTGCGCAACAGCGGCTGGGCGCCAATGCGTTGCAATGTACCTTCACCGAGTTTCAGGCCATAGAGCCGGTAGCAGCAATATGGGCCTGTGCTTCTCTTTTGCATGTGCCCTTTTCTGAGTTACCCACTACGTTCTCGCATCTTGCCGCGCAACTAGCTTCGCAAGGAGTGTTTTACTGTTCGTTTAAGTATGGCGATAACGAATTAGAACGCGGAGGCCGCCGCTTCACCAATCTCAATGAAGTGCTACTCGCCAATGTGCTACAGAATACGAACTTAACGATTCAAAAAACATGGATTACCGGCGATGCGCGGCCTGGCCGAGAGCATGAGCGGTGGTTGAATGCGGTTTTGGTTAAATCACCGCAACACGAGAGCGGAGAATAACGATTGGAATTAGCAAAGGGATACTTGCTCACCACGGGCACAGATAAAGATCCATTACTGCCGAAACTCGTGCATGCCATTAACCATGCTACCGCGATTGATATCTGTGTTTCGTTTGCCCAGCCTTCAGGCGTTTCATTACTGCTCGATCCGCTTATTGATGCATTAAACAATGGTGCCTCGGTTCGCATCATGACCTCTAATTACCTCTATATTACTCATCCACAAGCGTTACGAATGCTGTTGCTACTTGAACAGCGTGGTGCTGAGGTAAAGCTGTATAAATGCAGTGAACGGAAGGCATTTCACCTGAAATCATACATTTTCGTGCGCGAGCGGGAAGATAATGGGAAGAAAACTGCGGAGGCAGGTAGTGCATTTGTTGGCTCAAGCAACTTGAGTGCAAGTGCCTTAACGTCTGGCCTAGAGTGGAACTTACGTTTTGATTTACTATCCAGCTCACCAGAATCATTGGCTGAATTCGAGCATATCCAACGAAGTTTTGCGTTGGTTTTTGAGGCCCCGGAAGCGCATTTGCTTACCCGTGCAGAAATTGATAAATATACGCAACGGTTTGCAGAGGTTACTCAGCAAAATGCTCCGCTAATAACAGTGCTTGGTGGCGAAGAAGAAATCATTCCAGAGCCTTTGAGCCCAAATGAAGCACAAACAGAAGCACTGCTCGCACTCCAAGAAACACGCTTAGCAGGCAATAAACGGGGCCTAGTAGTAATGGCAACGGGTATGGGCAAAACTTGGTTGGCGGCCTTCGATGTGCAGCAAATCAAAGCAAAAACTATGTTGTTTGTTGCTCATCGGGAAGAAATCCTTTTACAGGCCCAACGTACTTTTAGTGCCTTGTTTCCGAATAAAAGCATTGGCTTTTATAACGGCAATAACAAAGATCTTGAGGCTGATTTTCTGTTTGCATCGGTGCAATCCCTTGGGAAGCTAGCTCACCTTAATGATTTCCACCGAGAGCACTTTGATTATGTAGTGGTAGATGAATTTCACCATGCTACAGCCCAAAGTTATCAAAAGCTTTTAAGCTACTTCACCCCACAGTTTCTGCTCGGATTAACCGCAACGCCTGAGCGCACAGATCAATCCGATATTTTGAGTTTGTGCGATAACAACTTAGTGTTTGAACGCAATTTAGTGAATGGCATTGAGCAACAGCTTTTAGTGCCGTTTCATTACTACGGCATTTACGATGCGGATGTTGATTATCAGGAAATACCCTGGCGCAGCGGCAAGTTTGATCCTCGTGCATTAGAAACAGCATTCGCAACCATTAAACGTGCAAAGCACATTTATGATCATTGGCTGCAACACCGGCAAACCAGAACGCTAGGCTTTTGTATTTCGAAACGCCATGCTGATTATATGGCGAACTATTTTGCATCTCGGGGTGTGCGTTCTGTAGCGGTGTATAGTGGTTCAGAAATGCGCCGAAATGAAGCATTACAGCAGCTTGCAAGTGGCGAACTAGAAGTTGTTTTTTCAGTAGATTTGTTCAATGAAGGAACAGATATTCCTTCCGTAGATACCGTATTAATGGCGCGGCCCACAGAATCGAAAATCCTTTTTTTACAGCAGTTGGGCCGAGGGTTGCGAGTATCATTAGAAACGCGAAAAACGCATGTTGTAGTTCTCGATTTCATCGGTAATCACCGCTCATTCCTGATAAAACCTGCGAGTTTGCTCGGTACCTCTGGCGCGCGTAATACTATTCGCTCAGTAATAGATGACCCTGTTATTCCTGAGGGATGCCACATCAACTTTGATGTAGCGGTAGTTGATTTTTGGGCTCAGCTTTTAAAGGCGCTGCCAGCCAATATTATCGAAGATTACCAAGATCTGCGCACTGAATTAGGCTATCGCCCAACTGCTGCGCAATTTTTCCGAGCGGGGCTATATCACCGGGCCAAAATCCGAGAACAATTTGGTGGTTGGCTAGGAATGGTGGCTAAGCTTGAACACGATTCGGAATTACTTGAGTTGTTTGAACGCCATGCAGATTTTATGCGCCAAGCGGTTGAGCAAACTGCAATGACAAAATGCTTTAAAGCCATTTTATTACAAGCCATGGTTGAGCTGGAAGGGTTTAAGCAAGTAGATAATGAAATGCTAGGTGTTCCTTTGGCCGATCTGGCAGAGCGCAGTTGGGAGATATTGCATCGATATCCTAAAGCGCTCGCTCGTGATTTAAGCGACAAAGAAAAAGAGTTAAGCGCTGGCAGTAAAGAATGGCTTGGTTATTGGAATAAAAACCCAGTAGCGGCATACACTGGTGCGAATAAAAACGAATCAAATGCATGGTTTGTGAAACGTGATGAACGGTTAATACCAAATTTCGAGATCGTAACTGAAGAGCGTAATGTGTTTGAAGCTCATGTAATGGAACTATGTGAACTGCGAATGGCGGAGTATTTAGCTCGAGGCTGATGTTTTTACACTACATCGTAGTGAGTTTTGAGGGAATAAAATGAAATCTCCATTGAAAAGTAAGCCTCTGAATAATCCGGGGCAATCGTTAGAAGTACGATTAAATGACATAGCCGTGGAGCGAGTGTATTTCCCGCTCACGATAATGATGTTTGCACTAGTTTTTGCCGCAGTTGAATGGATTAGGTGGTACAGCAATAGTCCTCCGAATCCACTTATGATTTCAGTTATGGCATTGCTGGTGGTTATTTGGACTGTTTATAAAGTCGCCCGAGCGTTTAAAGAAGCGGGTACCATTAAACAAGGAATCGCCGGCGAAAAAGCAGTGGGGCAGTTTCTTGAACGGCTTCGTTCTGATGGCGCTGAAGTATTTCACGATATACAGGGCGAGAACTTTAATCTAGACCATGTGGTGATTCATCGAAGTGGTGTTTACGTTGTAGAAACGAAAACAATGAAGAAGCCCGCTTCGGGGAAAACCGAGCTAACATTTGATGGTGAGCAAGTACTGTTTGGCAACAAACCGTTACCAAGAAACCCAGTTCCGCAAGTTTCTGCAGCCTCGGCATGGTTAAAAGAGTTATTAGCGGAAAGCTCGGGTAGAAAGATTCATGTACGGGGAATCGTTACCTTCCCAGGGTGGTATGTTCGCTCAAGCCATAACAGGAACAATAGCCGTATTTGGGTTTTAAATCCGAAAGCGATTCCATCGTTTATAAGTAAGCAAAGCGATCTTCTATCACCTGAAGATGTTCACCTCTTGAAGTTCCATTTAGGTAAATTTATTCGAGCAACACCCTAATGCGCAAAACCCACCAAAAAATCGATAAGCAGATCATCAAAGCACTCACCGCCGTTTGCGAAGATGCAAAGTATGAGTGCGAAGGGTTCACGTGGTTAACCCACGAGGTTGATTATCAGCGCTTTCCGCAAAGCTTGCGGGTGGTATTAGTGTTTACACAAGATACCCCAGAGCAAGCACTACTCACAGGGTTACAAAGCTTAGTGCCAGTGGTGCAAGCAGCGCTCGCACCCATTATAAATCACGCCTTACCAGCAAAGCAGATTGAAGCGCGGTATGAGCACACTGTGCAGTGAGTGTTGTTTGCAAAAGTTTGCTTAGCCGCCAGTTACGCAGCAACGGGGTTATCGCTGGTAATTCCAAATAGGTATCTCGCCACTGTACCCGCGCTTGAGTAGCTCGTTTCGAAGTGCATCAAACGTTCTATTTTTGCCCCAAGTAGATAGCCAATTTTGGTAGGGGCTTGCGAGTATTTGGTTCATTTTCTCAATCAGCTCTGCATTGCTCAATTTGCTGTAATCGGAGTTATTAAATGTTTCGTTCTGCATAATCACACTCCCACTAAATCGCTTAAAGTGCGCATTACCGCCTGCTGAACCTGCGGGCGATTCACGAGATCTGCATCAAACCACACAGTTAATTCGTTGAGTATTGCTTGGTGCAGAGGCTCTTTATCGAGGCGTTGAATGATACCCATGGTGATATTCTCGTATTCACCAATGCTGTAATTTTGTACACAGCAGGTACCCATGGGATCGTTGTGGTACAAGGCATGATCAAGCAATACGGTGAACTCATTTTTGGCTTTGTTCAGCGCCCATGTGTGGCTGCTTTTATCGGTAGGCTTGCCGTTATCTGCAAGCGGTGAAATGCCGCGCAGGCTTCGCTGTTGGTTTACTTCATCAATATAAGTTTGCGCCATAGGGTTGTTCCCAGCGCGCCTAGCTTTTGCATCAGCAATTGAATCAAAGGTGTAATCGTATTCTTCTGGGAACTCATTCAAGTGAATTCTTGCCGCTAACTTCTCGATAGGGCTGCGTGGATCACGCGGCTTCATGCGATATGAAATACTCATAGCAATGTCCTTAAACAGTTTTTAAGTGATGAACGATTGTTAATAATTTCGTGTTTGGTATTCATTATCTCGGGCGAGATAAAAGGGGGTAGTGACGCTAAATTGCCGGCACTTCCTGTGCCCTAACTCGGGTTGCGTTCCTACATTACCGAAGCTCCTGCTTTACGAGCTAGGTATCTTTCCTTGGAAGCAACATGCTAACGGTAGCATAGGGGTGCGACGGGAGGCGTCGCATCCAGATTAATTATACCGCTATGGCTGTGAAGATGCCGGTTTTGCTCATGTTGCGTTGCAAATTGAATTGTTCGAGTGCAGTAATTGGGTTAATTCGCTCGGGGGTATCAAGATTTAAGCGAGCCCAATCTTCGCGCTTTACGCATACTTGCAGTAGATATTCATCTTCTTCATGGCCGGTAGCCTCGTTAATGCGTTGGCTATAGGCTGAAATATCAATTTCATTAATACTCGGTAAGGTTACGAACACTACGCCGAGCAATCGAAAGATTACGCCATGAACATGTTGGGCATATTCTTTGCGTTGCTGGGTGGCGCTTTTATTTTTCACTAACAAGCGCTTTTTCGATGCGTTGAAGTTCGCTTCTTGGCTTGGGAAGTGATCACTTGCTGGTAAATCTACATCGAGCTTTATTTGCTGCTGGTTAATCTCGAAATCGATATTTGTTTCGCGCGGCCAATCGAGTTGAGCGAGTTCGTTTTCCAGTATGCCGCTCATAAACTCGGTATCACTGTGTAAATCTTCGTTGAACGCTTCGCTTAACGCCTGTTGGGTTTCGTTGTGCTCATTTCTGCGTTCACTCCAAGCTGCGTGCTGGGCGGTATACTTGTTCGTTTGTTCTTCATTATCGTGCTGTGTGGCTTTCAACTCTTGCTGCCATGCCTGGTATGCAGCCTCATTAGTGCTAACTCGCCTCGTTTCCAGCGTTGCAAAGAGCGTATGCCAGAAGCGTTTTTTAATCGGTGTGGGTTCGCTAGGTAAGGTTTTCGGCATAGGAAGCCGAGGTTCTGGCTCTGCAAATGGTTGCTGTTCAAGCTCTGGAGCAGGAGTAGAAAGCGGCGGTGTATCATGGTGAATATTTACCAGCAGCTCGTGATCATCATTAATGCGCTCCATTTCATTGCGCAAAAAGGTATGAATTTTATCGGCGTGTTGCGCCCAAATATCACGCTTGAGTTTGGCGCTGGCGGGCGCCCCAAACTCATCAACCATATTCAGTTTGCCTTGCGCATCACACTCGAGCGTTACTTTTTGAGAGCTGGTGCTTGTACTCGTTTGGCCATTGCTATTTCTTTCTTGCGCACGAGCTGCGCGGCGTTGATGTGCTGGCGCCTTATCAAGCCGAGTGCGATAGGAAAGGCCAGTGCCAGGAGCACCCATGTTGCCGTGCACACCGCGCCTACCTGCGGTTATGTTAGCGCCACGAATGCCAGCAGATACGCTTACGCCGCGTTTACCGAAGTTTAAACGTAAGCCTGGAATTAAGGTTACCCGCCGTTGAAATCTAAATGCCATAGGAACATTCTTTGTTGTATGCTGCTAAATTAATATTCACATTAGCATTAATATCGCTTAAGAATCGAGCGCTCTAAGGAGATAGCCGATGAAAATCGCATTTTTTAGTAGCAAGAGTTACGACCAGCAATCATTTGCGCACGCCAATGCTGGCCATGCCCATGAAATGACATTTCATGAGGTGCCGTTGAGTACCAATACGGTTGCCTTGGCAGAAGGCTATGGTGCGGTTTGTGTGTTTGTGAATGATGTACTGAACCGTGAGGTACTAGAAGCACTGCAAGCGGGTGGCACGAAGTTAATTGTGCTGCGCTGTGCAGGGTTTAATAACGTAGATTTGGTGGCAGCAGAGGAATTGGGCATTCAGGTTGCGCGGGTACCTGCCTATTCTCCTCATGCGGTTGCTGAGCATGCTTTGGCGCTCATTCTTACGTTGAACCGAAAAACCCATCGTGCTTATAACCGTGTGCGGGAAGGAAACTTTGCCCTCGATGGTTTGCTGGGTTTCGATTTAGCGGGGAAAACCGTGGGTGTGGTGGGTGCTGGGAAAATTGGCGAGATTTTTGCCAAGATAATGCAGGCCATAGGCTGTGAAGTGCTGGTTTCCGACCCAGGTGCGAGTGCTGCGGTGCGCAACAATTTCACCATAGTGGAGTTTTCTGATCTGGTGCAGCGCGCAGATATTATTTCGCTGCATTGCCCGCTTACGCCCAATACGCACCACCTGATTAATGCCGATGTGCTGGCGCATTGTAAACGCGGGGTAATGTTAATTAACACCAGCCGCGGCAAAATGGTGGATACCAAAGCGGCTATTCAAGCGCTGAAAAGCGGGCAGCTCGGTGCCCTTGGCCTCGATGTGTATGAAGAAGAGGGTGATTTGTTTTTCTCGGATTTGTCTTCCGAGGTAATTCAAGACGATGTATTTATGCGCTTACTTACATTCCCGAATGTGCTGATAACTGGCCACCAAGGCTTTTTCACTCGCGAAGCGCTACGCAATATTGCGGATACAACCTTGGGCAATGTAACGGCGTTTGCTTCTGGGAAGGGCGAATTTTTTGCGGTAACAAGCGATAAAGCACTAGCCTAGCTCTGAATTAAATATGCTGCTATTGAGAAAATGTAATGCAGGTTAATGCCCTTTTATTGCTCGCTTTAAGTGTTCCATTTCTGATTATTCTGGTGGGGATGATCGGTTTTAAGTGGAGTGCGCTTAAAGCCGGTGGCGTGGCGCTTTTGGTTACCCTCGCCGGCACGCCTGTTATTGTGGGAATTAACCTGCACCAGCTTACTACCGATATTTTCCCCGGCTCATTGCTCGAAGCGGCAATCACGAGCGTAAGTATTCTGTGGATTATTTTTGGCGCGCTGTGTATTTACTACGTGCAGCTCAATAGTGGCGCCATTGCGAGTATTCAACAGCGGCTGGCACGGCTGCATCCAAATCCTAAAGTAAGTGCCCTGTTTATTGCGTGGTTCTTTTCCATGTTTATGGAGGGCGCAGCAGGGTTTGGCACTTCGGCGGCACTCACTGCTCCGTTTCTGGTGGCGGCCGGTTATCGGCCCGTAATGGCCGTGGTGTTGGCGCTCTGGGGACACAGTTTGGGCGTAGCCTTTGGCGCAGTAGGTACACCAGTAATTACGCAAGCGCTGCTGGTGGGTGAATCTGAATTGTTGTTAGCCCAAGCGGTATTGCCGTACATGCTACCAACTACACTGGTGCTGGCGATTGGTTTGGCGTGGGGCTGCGTGCGCTTCGGCCCTGTCACTAAGGATGCAGAACCTGAATTAGCAATGCGCCACATTGTTACCCTAGGCACCCTGGCGGCTATTAGCTTTTTGTTGCCAGCAGCGCTTATGGCTTACTTCCTTGGCCCGGAGTTGCCCACGTTGCTGGGTGCGGTGTTGGGCGCCGTGTTGTTTACCCTTATTCTGCAGGGCGTGTGGAAAAGTGTGGGGCCACCCGAAGTGCCGTTGGCCGAAGAAAAAAACACAAACCTATCCTTTACGCGCGCCATGGCACCCTATGCCATTCTTATTGGGTTAGTGTTAATAACCCGCTTAATTCCCGAAGTGAAGGCAACGCTACAAGACCTGCAATGGCGGCTAGAATGGCAACGCTATCAGGGCGCAATTCAATACCTGTATCACCCAGGCACGTTGCTGTTGGTAAGCTTCTTTGTGGGTGGTTTGCTGCAACGGCAATCGTTTTCTGCATTGGCGAAGGCACTGCGCGAAGCGTTGGTACGGGTACTTACCGTTCTTGCCGCATTGTTTATCATGCTACTACTTTCGCGAGTGCTAGTGCATACCGGCGCCATTGCGCAGTTGGGCCAGTTAGTGGCTGGTATTGCTGGCGCGTGGTGGCCATTCTGGGCGGCGTGGTTTGGAGTGCTCGGTACTTTTATTACCGGCTCGGCAACGTCTTCCAATATTCTGTTCAGCGAATTTCAGCGCTCTGCAGCAATAGCTGGCGGCCACGCACCAATGCCTTTACTGGGTGCGCAAACATTCGGTGCGGCAGTGGGCAATATGGTATGCCCACACAACATTATTGCCAGCGGTGCTACGGTAAATATCCACGACCGTGAGGGAGAGGTAATGCGCTACACCCTTCCCATGGCGCTAGTACTTACCGCCATTGCAGGAATAGTGGCACTTAACTGAAGCATATTTGACCTTTACTCTAGTTTACATATACTCTCTATATATGCGAATTAATGTGCACTTAATATGAGTAAACTCAGAACTTTAATCGAAGAAACAGTACGAGCTAAGAATGCAGGGCATTTTGGTATCTTTACGGCTGCCGATTTAGCATTGATGCTTGATGAACGGCCGAGCCCCACGTTTATAAAGTTTTTAGCGAAAGCCGCAACTAACTCCTCCCTGGAGCGGGTAGCTCGTGGGCTTTATATCAACAACGTAGCACCGCCAAATAGCATTGGGGTATTAGAAAAAATCGCGAGCTTATTGCACAAGCGGCACTTCATTTATGTAAGTTTAGAAACTGAATTAAGCCGTATTGGGGCAATTTCACAAGTACCCATTCGGCGCTTAACCATGATGACAACTGGCCGCTCGGGTGAACATAAAACGAAATACGGAATCATTGAATTTACTCACACCAAACGCTCACTCGCATCATTGAACGATGGCGTTTATTACGATATTGAAAGCCGCGTATTTCGCGCCACTAAAGAGCAAGCTATGATCGATTTACGCCGAGTTGGCCGCAATATTCATATGATTGCAGAGGAGCCCAATGATGTTACATAAAGTGGTGGCGGAGATTATTCGCAAACAACCTGATCTTGCGGGCATGGAATATGTACTCGAAAAAGAGATTTTGCATCTCGATATTCTTGATGTGTTGCATGGCCACGGGTTCCTGAATCACCTAACGTTCATCGGTGGCACGGCATTGCGGCTTTGTTATAACTCGAATAGGCTCTCAGAAGATCTTGATTTCACAGGGGGTTGCAACTTCAAACCAAGTGATTTTGATGGGTTGGCTGCTGAGTTACAAAAAGGTATTGCGGGGAAATATGGGTTACAGGTTACTGCGCGTGAACCTAGGTCTTCGAATAGTGATACATCAACTTGGAAAGTTACTTTGGAAACGCACCCAGGCAGGGCAGACCTCCCTTCGCAGAAAATGCATATTGATGTGTGTGCATACGATTCACTGCAAGTGCAGAAGCGTTCGGTAGTTAACCATTATGATATCGAATCACCGATTGCCGGTTTGCCGATTCCAGTGCAGACCTTAGAAGAAATATTGGCGGATAAAATGGTAGCTTTTGCTTTCCGCGAGCGGCGGATAAAGCCACGAGATGTATGGGATATTATTTGGTTGAAGCAAAAAGGCGTTCCGCAAAATGCTGATTATGTTGCAAAGAAACTCGCTATGCGTTCGAAATCACTTGAGCACTTTTTACAAAATATAAATACACATGCTCAAGATATAGTTAGCTCTGAAGAAACAAAGCGGGATTTCATGCAAGAGATGGGGCGTTTTGTGCCACCCGCAGTAAGCGCACGCACGCTACAGAACAATGATTTTTACCCTTTCGTGGGCCAAGTGATTCGCGAAGAGTGTGATGTTTTAAGGGATTTACTGCTAGGCAACAACGTTGGAGAGAGCCGCTGGCAGCTATAGTAACTTACACCCCATAACTGTTTTCTAAAGCAGTACCTAAGCGGCTGAAGTAGTTGAGGAACGCATTAGTGATAGCAGTACTGAGTTCGGCTGTGGGATACAGCCCTGCTTTGGCCGTATCACTTTTCAGCGTGCCGGAAACAAGAAAGTGATTCTTTATCTTTAGGCGCTGAATACCGTTCTCAAAAGCGCGGGCGGCCAGTTCTTCAGGTAAGCCGTAATACAAATGCCCACTGGCTTTATCAAACGCTTGGCAGTGCTGTACGTATTCATTTGGCCCGTTGCCATCGGGGGTAAGAAATAGCACTTTATAGAGGTTATGCAGTTGCTGGTTTAACGGATGCGGCACGAACTCATCATGGCTTAGCCAAGCTCGGCTGGCGAACAACATTGAATTTCGTCCATCACCGTAAAGCGCATCACCAAACAGCTTCGGGCCAATATAGTGATCAAATGCATGAAACCACTCGTGGGCCAGGCTGCCGCCGCCAGCATTTTTAGCGAGCGCTAGTATACGGCCAGCTGGTTGATAGTGAGCACTCGCACCGGGCCTGCCGCCCGAACCAAAACTCAGTGCCACTGCCCCCTGCATAGAGAGAACTATGGGCGGAACATCGAGAATATGCTGCAAATCACACAGCGCATCATAAAATAGATTCGCGCTACGCTGCTCTTCTTGCGGCGTTACCCAACGGCCGATTTTCACATGATAAAACTGAAAACGATTCACAATGTCACGAAAGGAAACGTTTTGGCCATCACGGTAGTTTAAGCCATTTCGGAAAAACTCTTTGTGCAGGCGCATGCCTCCGGTTTTATTGCTGTGGGGGCACATATTCCAAAATATCCCCAGGTTGGCAGTTAAGCGCTGCGCAGATCGCCTCGAGAGTGCTAAAGCGAATAGCCTTCACCTTGCCGGTTTTTAACAGCGATAAGTTAGTGGTTGAAACACCAACTTTTTCGGAAAGCTCGGTAAGCGATATCTTGTTCTTGGCCATTTCCACATCTAAGTTTATACGAATGTTCATGCGTGCCCCTTAAACAACTTCCACTTCGTGTTCACCGCGGAAAAAGTGCATCGCTAATACGATCATTAATACTGGGAACAGGAAGATATTGATCACGCCAAGTACGATGGTGAACTGGAACACGCAGGCAACGAGCAGGCCTATGGTGAATACTTTCAGGGGCACTGATAGTTGTGAGAAGCGAACAAGCATACTAATAGCGAAGATAAAGGCTACCACTGCGTATAGAAACAGGCAGATAAGGCTAAACATAATGGTAACGTTAATCAGAGTGTCGGAAGGTGCTAAAAGGCCGATTGCTAAGCTTATATCCACCAACACTGTTGCGTGAATAAGGCCAACAACCGCTGCCATCATGATTAGTAGTACCGCAGGTAAGCTGCCGTTAAATTGATCACGACAAAGTTTTGCCAGCGCTATGTAAATAGCAATCTCCAAGGCGCCAATCGTTACGAACAAGGCATCCCAGCCGTTCAGCGTGCGTAAATCGTTCTCGAATGCTGTTGCAAATGATTCGGCACTCAGGCTATCGAAAGCATATAACCAATAGATTGGAAACAAAATGGCTAACGCGATTGCGGCAAAACCTGCTGCTTTATATGAATTGGAATTCATAAGTAACTCTCCGTAAGTGCCGAGCCTTGTGTTTTGGCTACATCGCGGCGTTGCTAATAAATAGTTTTGTGCCTGTATGCGGCACTACTGCAATATAAAATAGTGCAGAAATTTATGATATGCAACTATTATTTTATGATAAACATAAAATCTTTGCAGATTAGGTTTGTCAGCAAAGGACTAAAATTTTTGCCGTATTGTAACTAGTGAGCTGAAATTACCCTTGTTTTGATAAACAAAATTAAAGCTGCAAAGTGGCGTATAGCTGTTTGCTATGTGTACTTGCTAATGACATTATGTGTATAATATGTATATTTATACACATAGGTGATTTATGAGAACTAACATTGTGATAGACGATCAATTAATGGCGGATGCCTTAAAAGCATCCGGATACAAAACAAAAAAAGAAGCTGTAGAGCAAGGGCTCAAGCTACTTGTATTGCGAAGCCAACAGCAAGATATTCGGAAGTTGCGCGGACAAGTTAAGTGGGAAGGTGATTTAAACGAAATGCGTGGCGGCGAATGATACTGGTTGATACTAGCGTTTGGATCGACTACTTCAACGGTGTTCAGAGTGAGTACACTGATTTTCTTGATGCCAAAATAGTTGAAGGAACCGTTGCCATGGGAGATTTGATATTTCTGGAGATTCTACAGGGTATACGGAACGACCGTGAATATAGGACAACCAAGAAAGTGTTATTAACGCTCGATCTATTCGAAATGTTCGGTAAAAGCATGCCTGAAAAATGTGCAGAAAATTATCGTAATCTCCGTAAAAGTGGAATTACGATACGTAAAACAGCCGATCTAATTATTGCTACTTTCTGTATTGAGCACAAAATACCGTTGCTTTTTAATGATCGAGATTTTATCCCCTTTGTTGATCATCTAGGCTTAACCCCTTTGATACCAATGGCTTCGCGTTAATAAAGGATGCTTTTTACCACTGCGTTTGCCATTTACAAAAGAATAGGTTGACTCTCACTCAGATAGGAGTAACCTAGCCGGCGTTGGATAGTAAATATTATTTAGATCTTCACTGCGTTGCCGAATTATTCGTAATTACCTCCGTCCTGTAGTATTTAATTTTTGTTATTTTCTCTCCGAATTCCGCTCTTAACGAGCACTCTAATTTTATAAATTTCAGGATAATTAATTATGTCTAATACTGTAACTGGTACTGTTAAATGGTTTAACGAAGCAAAAGGTTTTGGTTTTCTAGAGCAGCAAGGTGGCCCTGATGTGTTCGCACATTTCAGCGCAATCACCAGCACTGGCTTCAAAACTTTAGCTGAAGGCCAAACTGTTGAATTTACTATCACCCAGGGTCCTAAAGGTCCTCAGGCTGAGAATATCGTAGCAATGTAATTAAACGAGGTGCAGCTGCTTAACTGTAGCCGCCTCATTTGAATTACGTAGCTTAGAACGCACCGCAAGGTGCGTTTTTTTATGGGCGCTGATCAATATCTTCGCTCATTACTATTGTTATATTATAACATTTAGTGATAGGATTTTGAGCTCTCAAGGGTGCTCTGTACAATACCCGCAAATTTTAATTCACGATTATCTTAGGCAAACTCAACATGTTGCAGCGTAGTACTCTCGCAATAGCCGTATTAGCGGCGTTAAACTTCCCAGTTCAAGCCAACAGCTCTGCTGAAAGTGCTGATGAGCAATCGCAAACGAATCCTGCTACCGAGCAAGCAAAGCCCATTGAGCGTATTCAAGTGCGCGCTTCAGGCTTGCGTAGAGATGTAGTGGAAATGGCGGGCCCAGTATCGGTGTTGTCAGGTGATGAATTATTGCAGCGCGCTGAAGCAAGCATTGGTGAAACACTGAAGTTTGAGCCTGGCGTGCATGGTAATTATTTTGGCCAGGTGGCTTCCAGCCCGGTGATTCGTGGCCTTGATGGCGCACGAGTGCAGGTAATACACAACGGCATGGGAACGGGCGATGTTTCTCGCGAAGGGCCAGATCATGCGATTACTGCTGATGCCATTACTGCCCAGCAAATTGAAGTGCTGCGTGGGCCTGCCACATTACTGTATGGCAGTGGAGCGATTGGTGGCGTAATTAATGTGGTTGATAATCGTATTCCAAGAAATGTGGTTTCTTGGCCAGAAACAACGGTACAAACACGTTTTAACACCGCGGGTAGTGAGCGCTCACTTAGCTTTGCCCATGATAGCAGCCGCGAGAACATGGCCTTTCATGCGGATGGCTACTACCGCAAAGGTAACGATTATCGTGTACCCACCTATACAAGTGATGAAGGCTTTAGTGCAAATCGCTTAGATAATTCCTGGAATGAGCATCGCGTAGTGAATCTTGGTACTAGCCATGTTGCTGATTGGGGTTTTGTTGGAGTGAGTTACGGTAACATTGCGAGCGAATACGGGTTACCCGAAGGGCCCGAAGATCCGGCGTTAGCAGATGATGGTGAATTTATTAAACTGAACCAGCATCGTGTTGCCCTTGCTGCTGAATACCAACCCCAACATCAGCGTTGGGAAGTGCTTACCGCGGATATCGCCTTCACTGATTATGATCACGCTGAATATGATGATGGCGAGCCCGAAACTGAATTCACCAGCAAGAACTGGGAGCTTCGCGTAAGTGGGTTGTATTTGCTGCCGCAAGGTTGGCGCGGAATTCTTGGTTACCATGGTAACTTCCGTGATTACGAAGCAGTAGGTGAAGAAGCGTTTACGCCGAGCACAGATACCGATACTCACGCAGTATTCTGGTTACAAGAACGTAACTTTGGCAATTTGAAAGGTGAAGTAGGTGCGCGTGTTGAGCGGCTTACCCAAAAAGCACCTGAGCTTACCGATAGTGCTGGTGTACGGGCAGTTAGCGATAGCTTTAACTTATTCAGTTGGTCTGTAGGGGCCGTTTACCAGTTGCCAGCGAATCAGCAGCTTACTGCAGCATTTAGCCGTGCAGAGCGCGCTTTAGCGGCCAATGAACTGTATGCAAATGGTGTGCACGTAGGCACCCGATCGTATGAAATTGGTACAGCTTACCGGGTAGAAGCCGCTGGCATGGGTACGGAAATCTTCAGCGATACCAGCCTTTCTAAAATAGAGCGTGCGAATAATATTGATGTAGGTTTTCGTGGCCAACAGCAAGCCTTTAGTTACCAAGTGAATGTGTTTTACAACGATATTGATAACTTTGCTTACCTGCGCAATTTAGGCTTCCAGATTGCCGATTTAGATGCCTATCAATATACGCAGCAGAGAGCCCGGCTGCATGGTGCAGAGGCCAGCGTTACTTGGCAATTTATGGCGAACCAACAAGTTACCTTGATGGGTGATATTGTGCGCGCTCGGTTAATTGATAGTAATGATGGCAATAGCAATTTACCGCGCATTCCACCGCAGCGAGTGGGTGGTGAATATCAGTACACCGCCAATCAATGGGTAGCAAAAGTAGGTGTGCACCGTTATGCGGCGCAAAACCGCACAGCGAATAACGAAGATACTACCGCGGGCTATACCTTTATTGATGCGGCAGTGAACTACAATTTCACGTGGAATAACAACGATATGATGTGGTTTGCAAAGCTACAAAATGCCAGCAATGAGCTTGCCTTTGTGCATAGCTCGTTTATTAAAGACGATGCGCCATTAGCCGCCCGCAATGTAACCATTGGCTTGCAAGCACGTTTCTAAAAGCGCTTGCGCGAGCCTAACGAACTTGCCGCCTAGCGCTTTGGCTCGGCGGCGATAACGTAATCGTTACCGGTAGGTAAACCATTGTGTTTGGCAATGAGCTTTAATCCGCGTTCAGTAAGCTCATTTACTTGTTCGAGCATGGCGGTTGCCACATTGGCCTGAACACCGCAGTGTTGCAAGCGCGCGATACGCTGTTTACACATGTTCATTTGCGCGTGCACAAAGCGTTCACCGAAGCGAATGGGAAACCGTTTACCACTAATTACATTGAAATCGGCGCGGTGTAGATGGCGAATAATCCAATCGCTGGGATACTCTCGATAAGGCCGCTCGCGTGCCATGAGTAAGCAACTATCACGAAACCTACCTACATCACCAACATACTGGCCTACCTCATCTTGCGCCACAATTGGTACGTAGGGCTCAAGGCCAATAATATACATGCGGCCTTTTACTAGCGGGCGTAAGCGTTCAAACACTAGATCTTGCCAGTAGGGCGCAAAACCATCGATAGCACCTACGAGGTAATCTACTAAAACGGTATCAAATTGCTCACCTTTTAGCAGTTCGTTGTCTATCCAATTACCTACAATAAGCCGATCTTGCGCACGCATAGTGCCGGGGAAACTTTCTTTGGAAGATCGCGCCATAGCTTCAGAGGCAGTAATGGCACTCCAGCTATCGGTTTTTAAGGTACTTATCCATTGTAACGATTTTACCCCAGTGCCCGTATCGAGTAGGTTCCCCCAGGGTGTTGTACCTTGTAACTGTTCTACGTATTTAAATAAGCTTGATATTTGCATAAGTAAAATTTGAATCTGTAAATGTTAAAAGCCATCAATTGTAAGTACTACTCGCGCCTCATTTTCTGCGAGCTGTGGTGAACGGTGCACAATGCCGCCATGTTCATTATCTGCCCAACCATCGCCTTTTAGAATGGCAACATCATGGGTTGCAACTTGCTGTACGGGAGCATCGGCTTGGTACATTACTTTGCCGTTATCAGAGCGCCGCACATGCTCGTTTTTCAGCCACTCTGTGCCGATGCCGGCGTAGGTAGTAATGAGCCTGCAGCCCAGTTTATCGGTATGGAACTTGGGGCACATGGCGGTATTTAAACGGGCAAAGCGAATGCCTACTTCAGTAAGGTTAAATAAGCAGCCATACATTTCAGCGAGCAAAGTGATATCCGCAATGAATGCGCCACGGCCAGGTGCATCGGGTAGTTTACTGGTTAGGTATTCCAGCACTTCGGCAGTGTTGATCATTATCCGCTGCTGTTGCCACGTAGTGGTTTGCAGAAATGCCGCATATTCTTGCGCTGCTTCGGGCAGGTTGCGCTGCCATACAGCTAGGTTTGTGCCTGCATTGAAGATCTCTGGCAATACTAGGGCATCATCACCTGTTATTACGTGATCTATTTTACGGAAACTATGAAATTGATTGGTTTCTACTTGATTGGTTTGCACTTTACTAGTTTGCGGTAACACAGGAGCTCTCCGAAATGCCATGTATGTTATAACATAACATTCCGGTGCTTGTGATTCAATCAATAGTAACGGCGGGTAATGTAGTGCCTAGATCTTTTAGCTTAGCTTACTTAACTGCAGCCACTGCGCGCTCAGCCAATTCTTGTACTAGTTGCCAATCGCCCGCTGCTATGGCGGCTTTGGGCAATATCCACGAACCGCCAACACAACTTACGTTCGGCAGCGCTAAATAATTTTCGAAGTTATCTTGATGAATTCCGCCTGTTGGGCAGAACTTGATGTGCGGAAATGGGCCTGCTATCGATTTTAGCATGGCGCAGCCGCCTGCGGCTTCGGCAGGGAAAAACTTCAGATGATCATAACCCGCGGCTTTCGCCTGCATAAGTTCAGATATGGTAGCTACGCCAGGTATCAACGGAATATCGCCTTCGCTGCCAACTTGCAGCAGTTCTGCGGTAATGCCGGGGCTAATGGCAAACTGCGCGCCGGCATTGCGGGCGTCAGTTAATTCAGCAGGAGTAGTTACGGTACCGGCACCTACTACCGCGTTAGGCATAGCTTCGCGCAGCAAGGTAATGGCTTCCAGCGCTACGGGTGTGCGCAAGGTTATCTCGAACAAGGAGATATTCGCGCGCAGTAGGGCTTCAGCCATGGGCACAGCATCGCTTAAGGAATCAATCACCATTACCGGTACTACCGGTGTTAGCTGGAATATATGTGCTGGCGATAAGCGCCAATTCGAGAAACTCATGCTGCTTCCTTAATTACAAACTTAATTACGAATTTTGCTGTGCTATTGTTTGTTTCAAATATTGGCCTACGCCTCTTAAACCCGCGTATTCGGCGGTAATAACAAAGCATGGAATGGCCTCTGCCACTTTGCAAAAACGGCCTTTGTGCTCAAACCGAGCACGAAAGTTTGAGGTGGTCATTAGGTTCAATAGCTTCGGCACCACACCTCCGGCGATATACACTCCGCCATAGGTATTGAGGTTTAGCGCCAAATTACCAGCGAAGCCGCCAAGGCTTTCGAAGAATTGATTAACGGTTTCCAGTGCTAGGGTATCGATGCCACTTAGCGCACGTTGGCCGATTTTCGCTGCACTTAGCGGCGTAACGTTACGGCCATGATAATCTGCTAAGGCCAGATACAGAGTTTCTAAACCTGGGCCAGAAAGAATGCGTTCGGCGGATACGCGGCCAAAACGGTTGTGAATAAAACGGTGTACTGCCCATTCTTTTTCATTGGTGGGCGCCCAATCAACATGCCCGCCCTCGCCAGGTAATGGCATTACTGAACCATCTGCCATGGTAATCAAGTGGCCAACGCCTAGGCCAGTACCAGCACCGAGTATTGCTTTTGGAGCTTTTGGCTTAATTTTGCCACCGCCAATTTGTTTTAGCTCTTCGGGCTTTAAAGTAACAATACTCATAGCGGCTGCAGCAAAATCATTCAGTACCACAAAGGTTTTTAGCTTCATGGTTTTGCGCACATTTCGAATAGAAAACTGCCAGTGGTGATTGGTCATGTTAATTTCATCGGCATCAACTGGGCAGGCGATGGCAATCGCCACATGCTCTAAAGGCACATCTTGCTCTTTGCTATACGCTGTCATTACCGAAGTAAGCGTTGGGAAATCGGCACAAGGGAAAACCTGAATGCGATCGAGCTCGAACGTTGCCAAGTTAATTCTACAAAAACGCGCGTTTGTGCCACCAATATCGGCTACTACCGCGTGGGTATTCATATCGAGTTGTTCGGTGTTGCTCACCATAAAATCATTTCTCTATTCGTTAAAGAAGGCGCAGGCGCCAGATTCTGCGCCGCTCAAACTAGCGCGCAAGGCGGTAAATAGTTCGCGGCCCATACCCTCATGGCTATCCGTTAAATCTATTGTTGCAGCTTCACGTTGGGCTAATACTTGGCTGTCTACTAGCACTTCTAACACGCCATTTTCCGCATCTAAGGTAATTAAATCACCCGGCTGAATTTTGCTAATCAAACCACCATCAACCGCTTCTGGCGTAACATGAATAGCGGCTGGTACCTTGCCAGATGCGCCCGACATTCTGCCATCGGTAACCAACGCCACTTTGTAGCCTCGTTTTTGCAGCACACCCAAGGGTGGGGTTAGTTTATGCAGCTCGGGCATACCAATGGCTTTGGGCCCTTGAAAGCGCACCACTACAATACAATCTTTATCGAGCTCGCCGGCCTGAAAGGCACGATCGAGTTCATGTTGGCTAGAAAACACCACCGCAGGCGCAGTAATGCTCTCGGTACCTTCCGGAATAGCTGAGGTTTTCATTACCGCGCGGCCTAAATTACCGCTCAGTACGGCTAACCCGCCATGCGAGCTGAAAGGCTGCTTCGCACTGCGTAATACGCTTTCATCGAGCGATTCGGTAGGCCCATCGCGCCACACAACTTTGTCGTTCTCTAACTCTGGGCGTTTGGTATAGCGCTCGAGCCCATCACCTGCAACGGTTTTCACATCGTTATGTAACAACCCTGCTTCGAGCAGCGTTTTGATAAGGAATGCCATACCGCCAGCGCGCTGGAAATGATTAATATCGGCATCACCATTCGGATAAATACGAGTTACCAACGGTGTTACCGATGATAGTTCGGCAAAATCATCCCAGTTCACGAGATATCCGGCGGCGCGAGCCACGGCAATTAAATGCATGGTGTGGTTAGTGGAGCCGCCCGTTGCGAGCAAGCCAACAATACCGTTTACGATACTTTTCGCCGTAACTATGGCAGAAATGGGCGTATATTCAGAGCCTAGATCAGTAAGGCGCGTTACCTGCTGGCCGGCAACGCGAGTTAGCTCGTTACGCAGTGGCGTGCCGGGGTGTACAAATGAAGAGCCAGGTAATTGCAGGCCCATCATTTCTACTACCAATTGATTGGAGTTGGCAGTGCCATAGAAGGTGCACGTACCGGCGCTATGATAGGAAGCCGCTTCGGCATCAAGCAGTTCCGCTTTGCTTACTTTGCCCTCGGCATACAGCTCTCGCACTCGCGCTTTTTCTTTGTTGGTAATGCCCGATGGCATTGGCCCCGCAGGTACGAAAACAAATGGCAGATGGCCAAAACTAAGAGCCGCAATTAATAAGCCAGGTACAATTTTATCGCAAATGCCGAGCATTAAGCCGCCATCAAACATATTGTGCGATAAGCCTACAGCGGCCGCCATGGCTATTACATCGCGGCTTAATAAGCTGAGTTCCATACCCGGTTGGCCTTGCGTAACACCATCACACATGGCTGGCACACCGCCAGCTACTTGCGCCACGCTACCTACTGCGCGAATCGCCTGCTTTAATTGCTCTGGGTAGTTTTCGTAGGGTTGATGTGCCGAAAGCATATCGTTGTACGAAGTAACAATGCCAATATTGGCGCGGGTTAGGCTGCGCAAATTACCTTTGTCGTCTTTACCGCACGCGGCAAACCCATGGGCCAAGTTGCCGCATGATAAGGCGCCTCGATGCGGGCCTTTATGTTGGGCTTTTTGCATTCGCGCTAAATATCGTTGCCGTTCTTCGGCGCTGCGCTCTTCAATGCGTTGAGTTACCTGTTCAATTACACTGTGCATACATTACTCCTCAGGTACCGCTAGCATTACTTCAACGGGCACCTGGTTTTGCTGCAAGAAAGCGCTGGCGGGTAATTGTGAATTCTCCCCCAGAGCTTGTGCTAATACGGTTGCTTTTGCGCTACCCACTAAATGAAAGAATAGATGCTGGGTGTTTAATAAGCGTGCTTTACTGAGCGAAATTCGCTCATAAGGGGCATATAACGGGGTAACGGCTACGGCCGCGTTATCTGTGCTCATGCCTTCTGCTAACTGCCGGCTTTCCGGAAACAATGAGGCGGTGTGGCCATCTTCACCCATGCCGAGAATTACAACATCGAAACGCGGCAAGCTGGCTAGTTTTTCGTTCAGCTCAGCGAGCCCTTCGGCAGGTGAATCATGCGCGGTGAGCAGGCTTACTAAAGTAGCCGAGGCTGCATGATGTTGCAGTAAATGCTTGCGCACTAAGCCTTCATTGCTGGCCTCGTGGCTTATGGGCAGCCAGCGATCATCGGCCAACAGCACGGTAATCTGTGCCCAGGGTAGTTCTTGTTGCGCTAATTGCTCGAAAAATGAGATCGGCGTGCGCCCACCAGACACCACTAAATAGCCATGCCCACGCTCGGCTACAGCTGCGCTAAGAATGCTACCAACGCGCTCGGTTAGCTGCTGTGTAAGGGCTTCGTTATGGGGAAATTTATTAATATTTAATGTCATTATGCTATGCCGTATAGATGCGTTGAATATGCTTAGAAATCATCATCCCACTCGCGCCCATCGTGGGCGATCAGGGTAACCGATGCAGCAGGCCCCCAACTTCCAGATTGGTAACCTTTTGGCTCTTCACCGGTGCGTTGCCAAGCATCGCGAATACCATCAATCCATTTCCAGGCATGCTCTACTTCTTCGCGCGCCACAAATAGGTATTGGTTGCCTTCAATAGCCTCTAGTAATAACCGTTCATAGGCATCGGAAATGCGTTGGTTCTCGAAGGTTTGATCGAAGCTTAAATCAAGGGTGGTGGGCTTTAATTGCATCTGTTTGCCGAGCCCCGGCACCTTGTTCATCATTTGAATTTCCACGCCCTCATCGGGTTGTAAGCGAATTACTAACCGGTTCGGCGGCAGCTGATTCATGGTTTCGTGGAAAATGTTATGCGGTTGCGGTTTGAAGCTAATAACAATTTCGGTGCGCTTTTGCGCCATGCGTTTGCCGGTGCGTAAATAGAAAGGCACCTGAGCCCAGCGCCAATTATCGATATGCGCTTTTACGGCCACAAAGGTTTCTGTTTTACTCACTTCGTTGGCACCTTCTTCTTCTAGGTAGCCGGGTACTTTTTTATCGCCAATAAAGCCAGCGCTATATTGGCCTCGCACCGTATCGTCGCGAACGTTTTGTTGGGTAATGGGCCGCAATGAACGCAGCACTTTCACTTTCTCTTCGCGAACGCTTTCAGCATCAAGCCGTGTTGGCGGCTCCATGGCGATCAGCGCCAGCACTTGTAATAGATGGTTTTGCACCATATCACGGAGCTGGCCGGCATCATCGTAGTAACCCCAACGGCCTTCTACACCCACTTGCTCGGCCGCAGTGATTTGGATGTGGTCTATGGCGTTATGGCTCCACTGATCGGCAAAAATTGGGTTGGCAAACCGCAGCGCGAGCAGGTTGAGTACGGTTTCTTTACCAAGGTAATGATCAATGCGATAAATTTGTGATTCTTGAAAGTATTTCCCAACTTCTTGGTTAATCTGCCGCGATGATTCGAGATCGTGGCCCAATGGTTTTTCCAGCACAATGCGTGCTTGTGCTGTAGCCAATTGTTGTTCGCTTAAGCCTTTGCAAATCGTAGAAAAAAGCTGTGGTGGCGTGGCAAGGTAACTTACTACAGCGCGCTTATCAGTTGGTTTCACCGTTTCTGCTAATACCGAGTAGGCACTGGCCTTGGCAAGATCAAAACCGCAGTAATGTAACCGTTTGGCAAGCCGGTTCCATACACTGGTATCAAGCTTATCTTTGCCGACAAACTCGATGAGGCTGGCATGCACTTTATTGGTAAAGGCTTCGTTATCGAGCGTATCGCGGGCCACACCAATAATGCGGGTGTTGGCATGTAGCAAGTTCGCTTTTTCAAGTTGGTAGAGCGCAGGCAAAAGCTTTCGGCGTGCCAAATCGCCTAAAGTGCCAAACAAAATGAAATCGCAACAGGTAGTTGTGGATGCCATTGTTACCTCGCGGCTGAGTAAATATGGGCGGAAACGCGGGTAAGCTTTACTAAACAGTAAGCAGCACGTTTGCCAACTAAAATGTAGTTTTATTACTTAATTTGAAAATAACATACCAATCAATTGCATTAAAATCCAATAAAATGTAATTTAATTACAAAACGGCAAAGGATTTAAGTAATGACACTCTTAGAAAAGTTACAACGTGAACTTGCAGGGTTGAGTAAATCAGAACGTAAAGTTGCTGAAGTTATTCTTGCTGATCCAGAAGCAACCTTGCACCAGAGTATAGCAACACTTGCGCAAGTAGCCTTAGTGAGTGAGCCCACGGTAAATCGATTCTGCCGTTCGATGGGCGCCAAAGGATACCCAGACTTCAAGCTGCAATTGGCGCAAAGTATCGCCCGAGGAACGCCGTATGTGAATCGCCATGTGGAACAGAACGATAGCACGGAAAGCTTAGTAGCTAAGATTATTGAATCTACTATGGCCTCATTAAACATTACCCGCCGCTGCTTAGATATTACCGCTATGGATAAGGCTATCGAAGCGTTCGCGAGCGCCGAGCGCATTTCATTTTTTGGCTTGGGTGCCTCGGCCTCGGTAGCACACGATGCGCAGAATAAGTTTTTGCGTTTCGTTACGCCGGTGCAGTTTTCTGATGATGTGTTGATGCAAAAAACCGCTGCTATTAACGCGAAGCCTAGCGAGGTAATCGTGTTTATTAGCCATACCGGCAGAACCAAGGTGCTCTGCGAAACCGCTGCCTTAGCGCGGCAATCCGGCGCCACGGTAATTGGTATCACTGCGGCGGAAAGCCCGCTTGCGGAAGAGTGCTCTATTGTATTGGCCACCCATGTTCCAGAAGACACCGATGTGTATATGCCGATGGCCTCGCGCATTGCGCAGTTGGTGTTAATAGATGTGTTGGTTACCGGCTACACACTAAAACAAGGGCCTGAGCTACAGGAAAAGCTTCGGCAAATTAAAGCAGCCTTAAGAGATTCTCGCTATGAAAAGCGCTCTTAAACTGCAACAACGTAAATAGAACAAGCAGTGGAGTTGATATGACGATTAGAGTTGCGATTAACGGGTTTGGCCGAATCGGTAAAAATATTGTTCGCGCTTGGTATGAGCGTGGCATGGCAGATGATGTGGAGATTGTTGCCATTAATGATCTGGGTGATGCCGATGTGCACGCGCACTTGCTGAAATTTGATTCGGTACACGGCGTGTTGCCATGCGAAGTTGCCCATAAGGATAACGAGCTTACGATTGGTAGCCATAAAATCCAGATGCTCAATTGCCGAAACCCTGCTGAATTGCCATGGCAAAAGATGAACATTGATGTGGTGTATGAGTGCAGTGGTTTTTTCACTGAACGTGAGAAGGCGGCGTTACATTTGCAGGCGGGCGCCAAAAAAGTACTAATTTCTGCGCCTGCGAAAAATGCCGATGCCACCATTGTGTATGGTGTGAATCATCATACGCTTAGCGCTGAGCATGAAATTGTTTCAAATGCTTCATGTACTACCAATTGTTTGGCACCTATGGCGAAACCGTTACACGAAGCGATTGGTATTGAGAACGGTTTAATGACCACAGTTCATGCGTATACCAATGATCAGAACCTTACCGATGCGTTACATACGGATCCGCAGCGAGCGCGAGCGGCGGCTCTTTCTATGATTCCTTCTAAAACGGGTGCCGCGGCGGCAGTAGGATTAGTAATACCAGAATTGCAGGGGCGTTTTGATGGTTTGGCGATTCGTGTGCCAACCCCGAATGTGAGTTTGGTAGATCTTTCTTTCATTGCTGGCAAAGAAACTAGTGTTGCCGAGGTGAATGCGATTATCGAACGCGCAGCCGAACAAGGTGATTTGGGTAACGTATTAAGCGTAAATGGATTACCGCTGGTTTCTACTGATTTTAACCATAACCCGAGTTCATGCATATTCGATTCTAGCCAAACCCGCGTGAGTGGCCGCTTAGTGAAAGTAATGGCTTGGTATGATAATGAATGGGGATTTAGCCAACGCATGCTAGATACCACCATGGCATGGCATTCTGCTCCTCGCTAAATACCCTTGTAAATGAACACCCTGTCAACTATTCAGAACAAACCGCACAAATAAATAACAATTTTTCTACCCCAACGATTGACGATAAAACCTTCTTGTTCTATTTTATGAAAGCGCTTTCATAAAATAGAACTCGCCTCATAATAAAAAACGTAAAACAACATGAGTAAACAACCAGGAACTCAGTTATGTACAACAGCAGAATAACCAAGAGCTCAATAGCGGCGCTCTTACTTACCATAGGCCTCGTTGGCTGTGGTAGTGATGATGTGAAGACTGTTTCAGACTTCGACGCCGTAGATACCACTTCGCCAGTAGATGATTGGCAGTTAGTGTGGAGTGATGAATTTGCCGGAAACCGAATTGATCCGAACAAATGGAATATAGAAGTAAACTGTAGGGGGGGCGGTAATCAAGAGCAGCAATGCTATACCGATAACCCTGAGAATGCTTTTGTATCAGATGGTACGCTGAAAATTGTGGCGCTTCCTGCTGATGAAGACGCTGAGTTGCCCTATACCTCGGCGCGTTTAAATAGCCGCCATAAAGGTGATTTTAAATATGGCCGCATTGAAGTGCGGGCAAAAATGCCGCGCGGACAAGGCACTTGGCCTGCGGCATGGATGATGCCAACCGACGAAGTTTATGGTGGTTGGCCGAAATCTGGTGAAATCGATATTGTTGAGGCGGTGAACTTAGGCACCTTAACGGAAGAAGGTGAGCAGGAAACCCGCGTTTACGGCACCTTGCATTACGGCCGCGATGCGCCGAACAATTCTTCTTCGGGCAAAGCCTATACCTTACCGAATGGAGCTAACCCAGCCGATGGCTTCCACACTTATGCTATTGAATGGCAAGAAGGTGAAATTCGTTGGTATGTAGATGGCTATCTGTATCAAACGCAAACACAATCATTGCCGCGCAGAAATAGCCGCGGTGAGTTGATAGGTTTGCGCCATCGCGGGTGGTTTGCTGAGTTCTTTAATCAAGCCTCGGGTGACTTAGAGGTAGTGTATGGCCCGCAGCCGTTTGATCAGCGTTTCCATTTGCTGTTGAACCTTGCTGTAGGCGGTAACTGGCCAGAAAACGTGAATGAACTGGGTATTGATGCGGATGCGTTTGCCAATGGCCAAACCTTTGAAATTGATTATGTGCGAGTTTATGAATGTGCTTCGAATCCGAACACTGGCCGCGGCTGTGAAACGATTCGTGCCGGCTATAAAGATGAAGAAACCTTGGTGCAAGGTGAAGCTCCAATTCCTTCACCACCTTCAGACGGTGTAGCCCGTAACCTTACCATTTTTGATGGTACGCCGAATCCAAACTGGCCAGCATGGGATTGCTGTGGTGGTTCTACCCCAGACATCGTTGACGATGAAGAGGCAGGCCCAGCATATCGCTTTACCGTGGGTGAGCAACCAACGGTGAATGGCTTTATTTCTCGTTCAGAGTTCATTACTGATCCAAGCGGTTCGGCATCGCCATTTGATGCTTCACCAATTCTAGAAAATGGGGTGGTGAAATTTGATATTAAAGTGCTTTCGCAGCCGATGGGTGATTCAACTTGGCTATTCAAAATTGAAAGTAACTCAGGTTCAACCGAGGTAGAGCTACCTATTTCTGCAAGTGAAGAAGGCTTAGCGCCTGGCACTGGCGAGTGGCAAACGGTTACCTATTCACTGCAATCATTAGCTGATGCAGGCTTAGATGTATCGGGCATTGATGTAATTATGATTTTCCCAGCATGGGATACAGGTAATGGTGCTGAGTATTTAGTAACCAATGTAAGCATTGAAGCTCCAACTGGTGCATCGCCAGAGCTAGTATTGTTTGCTGGTGGTGAAAACCCAGATTGGCCAATGTGGGATTGCTGTGGTGGTTCTACGCCAAACGTTGTGGAAGATGAAGAGCGTGGGCCAGTTGCTGAATTTGTAGTTGGATCTTCGCCTACGGTAATGGGCTTTAAGCCAGCCGATGGCAGTGGCATTCAATTTGATGCATCAGCAATCTTGGTTGATGGCGTGGTGCAATTCGATATGAAAGTGGTAGATCCACCCAGCAACCCAGATTCATTTTGGCTATTCAAAATTGAATCCGATGGCGCTGCAACTGAAGTTGAAGTAGAGCTGGCCAGTGGTAATGCGGGTAATCCACCTACCGTAGGTGAGTGGGAAACTTACACCTTCAGCTTACAAACGTTATCTGATCAGGGCTTAGATGTATCGGCCATTGATGTAGTGATGATTTTCCCAGCGTGGGGAACGGGCGAAGGTGCGGTTTATCGTGTAGACGAGGCACGCATTTATGACCCGAGCGCCGGTGTAAGTGGCTTAACTATCTTTGCCGACAACGTGGTTGCGGGTTGGTCGTTATGGGATTGTTGTGCTGGTAGCGAGCCACAAGTTGTGGAAGTAGAAGAGCCGTATGGTTTTGTAGCGCAATTCGAAATTCCAGGCTGGCCGGAAACGGTTCTCGGGTTCCTTGCCGATGAAGATGTATCTTTTGATGCTTCATCGTTAGTAGGCAATGGTGCCATTAGCTTTGATATGCGCATTGTGCAGCAACCTACTGATGGCGAAACCGATTGGCTCTTTAAAGTTGAATCAACTGGTGCCGCAACAGATGTAGAACTACCCCTTTCGGCGGGTAACTTCGGCATTGAACCGGTTACTGGTGAGTGGGCGCGATATCACTTCTCCTTGCAAGATTTATCTGCAGCAGGATTAGATTTAAGCGATATCAACGTGATTATGGTGTTCCCTGCATGGGGTTCGGGTCAAGGTACGATTTATCAAATTGATAACGTAAAAATTGACAACTTTTAACGCGTACAGCGCACAAAACGGATAAAAGAATCATGAAAAAAATAACGTTTATGAAAAGCCCTGTAGCAGCTGCAGTGTCGGTAATTCTCACCGCTGGTTTGATGTCACCGCTGTACGCACAAGAAACAACAGAGCAGGAAGAGCAAACGGAACAAACTGAGCAAGCAGAAGCGATTGAGGTTATTCAAGTTCGCGGTATTTTGGGCAGCTTGGCGCGTTCCACGCAATTTAAACGCAACAGTGATGGCATCGTTGATGCTATCTCTGCTGAGGAAATGGGTAAGTTTCCAGATACCAACTTAGCGGAATCATTGCAGCGGATTACCGGTGTAACGGTAAGCCGAGTAAATGGTGAAGGTAGCCAAATTACCGTGCGGGGCTTTGGCCCGGAGTTTAACTTAATTACGTTAAATGGCCGGCAAATGCCAGGTACTGGTTTTACCCGTTCATACAACCTAGAGAACCTCTCTTCTGAAGGGGTTAGCGCACTCGAAGTATATAAAACCGGGCGCGCTGCCACGCCAAGTGGTGGTTTAGGTGCTACCGTAAACATCGTAACTACACGCCCATTAGAGCGTAGTGGCCAAAACCTTGTGCTCATGGCGAAAGGTGTACACGATTCCTCGGTAGTGAAAGGCGACACGGTTACCCCAGAGTTATCAGCTATTTATAGTGATAGTTTTGCGGATGATCGCTTCGGTGTGGCGTTTTCAATTTCTCAGTATCGCCGTGATTTCCAAACCCAGCAGGCTAATGTACAAGGGTGGCAAGCGAATGTGCCACTTCCTGGCAACTTAGATGCCAGCAGTGTGATTGATCCGCGGCCCATTGATGAGGAAGGCAACCGTGTAGGGAATCATTTCTTTCCAAAAGATATGAACTACGGGTTTGCGGATGTAAGCCAGCAACGTACGAATGGCCAATTAACCCTGCAATTTGCTCCAGTAGACGGCTTAATGATTACCACCGATTACACTGCGAGCCGCAGCTTAACCGGAACGGAATCATTTGGTTGGGGTATTTGGAACGAATTTGGCGGCAATATTAATGCGTATGAATTAGATGCCGATGGCACCGCAATTTTTGCCGATATAGCGGGTAATGATGGCTCGTTTACTGCTGAAAAAGGCACAACTGAAGTGCGCTCGCGCTCTATTGGTTTGAACCTTGAGTATGAAGTGAATGATTCGTTAAGCCTGTGGTTTGATGTGCACGATTCCAGCACCAAAACCGATGATGGCGCCGATCCGGGCAGCGGCCATTTTGGGCAAGTAATTTTGGGCTCAGATCAGTTGCGCTCGAAAGTGTACGATTACCGTAACGGCGATATTCCGCAAATGCTGATTAATTGGAACAATGGCACCAATGTATTGGGGCCGGGCGAAATCGATTCCAACTTCAGCCAATTTTTCCATCGGCCCGCAGAATCTACGGTTCAGCAATATCAGTTCAGAACCGATTGGCGGAATATTAATACCTTCGATTTACCGCTTACGAAGATAACTGCAGGTGTTTCGCGTACCGACCAAGACATGGGTGGTTATACCGCATGGAGTGGTTTGCGCGGCGGCCCAGGTTTTAATCCATCGTTTACGGAAATTTTCCCAGATAGCATGTTTACGCGTATGGATACCGGTAATTTCCTCGATCAGTTTAGCGGTGGCGGTAGTGATTTGTTAACTAACTACTACTACACCTTTGATTATGATGAGGCGGTTGCGCGCCAAATGGCGTATTTAACCCGAGATTTGATGGGTGATGACGTTTATTTGGCAGACCCCTACATTAACGGGATTACCAGCGAAAGCTACGTAAACGAAGTAACGGATGCCATTTTTGTGCAATCTGATTGGGAGTTTTATATCCGTGATATGCCAGCGAACATTAACGTTGGTTTACGCTATGAAACAACGGATGTAACAAGCCGCGTGCGGCAGCGCGTTGAACGGCAGGTAAACTGGGTAAGTGCTTCAGAGTGGATTATGCAATATGAGCCACAAGATGAAGTAAGCTTCCTTACGCTTACCGGTTCGAACAATGTGTTGTTACCTAACTTTGATTTCAGAATTGATCTTACCGATCAGCTGGTGGGTAGATTTTCGGCAGGTAAAACCATTTCTCGTGCCCCTTTAGGAGCGCTCTCAGGAGGCCGTTCGTTGAGTGGTAGCCCGCGCCCGGGTGCTCGTTCAGGTGGGCAAGGAAATACCAACCTATTACCGTTTGAATCTACCAATCTTGATTTAGCATTAGAATATTACTACGCGCCGGGCAGTTATGCCGCCGTGGGTGTATTCCGCAAATCAGTAGATAACTTCATTCAAAGCACGATTACTGAAACCACTATTGATGACCTGCGTGATATCGCTGCTGGACCGCGTTATCAAGAAGCCGTTGCTTCACTTGAGGCGCGTGGCGAACAGCCTACCAGCACGGCAATTTTTGATGAAATGCTGGCGCTAGGTTTTGGTAACGAAAATGGTGTTATTGAGCCGAATGCAGATGATCCATTAATGGTTTGGCAAATATCGCAACCTACCAATACCGATAGCAAAACGGTTGAGGGTGTGGAACTAGCCCTACAACACGTAATTGGTGACACCGGCTTTGGTTTTGGCATCAATGCCACGCTAGTAACAGGCGATGTGAAGTTTGATAACAACAGCTTAACTCAACAAGCACCGTTAACAGGCCTTAGTGATTCTGCGAACGTGCAAGGGTTTTATGAGAAGCATGGTTGGTCTATTAAGCTTACCTACGCATGGCGTGATAGCTATCTGATTGGTGTTGGCCAGGCGCAAGGCTCTTCTGATGCGCCACCACAATACGCGAAAGCGTATGGCCAATGGGATATGAGTGTGAACTATGCGGTAACCGAGAACTTCACCATTTTCTTCGAGGGGCTTAACCTAACGAATGAAACGGAGCAAGGTTATGGGCGCTTTAAGAACCAGTTCTTATTCGCTCGCCAGTATGGCCCACGCTACACATTGGCGGCACGTTATAGCTTCTAATATGTGAACATGTAGAGCAGCCAAGGAAGGCTCCATTTAGAACCCCGTACTGGCTCCAGTGCGGGGTTTTCTTTTGCCCACTAGGCACACCCATTAGCTATTCGAGCACAAGGCCTACAGTGTGATTAGGAGCTTCTAAACAGGCTGGTAACACTCGGAGTTAGTGCTGGAGGTTTCGGTAGCTAGGGTAATAAAAATGGCGCACCCATTGCTGGAGTGCGCCATGTGTAAAGTTGCTGTTTCGTGGTGAGTGGGTTACTAGTTGCTGATACAAATGTTATCAGCGCCTTCTGCAACCTCTGGCACAAAACGGATATCGTTAAAGCTTACTTGCCACGCAGATTCGGTGCTCAGGCCAAAGGCACTGCCAACTTGCGCTAGGTTAAAGCCTGCTTCTTGTAAGCAACTTAAGCTGAAGTTCAGTGTTTGCCACTCGTTTTCAGGCAATTCTGCCAGTTCAGCGGCAATATTTGTGCTTACGTTACAGTTTTCACCGCAGTATAAGTTAAGTTGCACGTTATCTGGCACGGTGCGCTCTGTTTTCAAGGTAACGGATAGTGCGCTTACCTCGGTATCATACGCGCGCAGATCACGCGGGAACGGCGTAACTAGGCTAAAACCAGCTTCTTCTTCGCCCGAGAAATACACCCTACGGGCATCTTCTTGCACCCGATCATCAAAGGTTTCCGTGCGAATTGTGCGAAGAGCTTGCACCGAGCTCGCTACAATACTGCGTGCATCGCCGCTGCTGAGCTCTAACAACCAAGGTTGTTGCACCGCGCGCTCAAACACTACTAATGCTTCGGTTTCTAGTTCTGAGCCCATATCTTCTGGCAGTGCGCCATCTAATATATCGGCATCACCGTAGCTCATGCCCATTCCCAATTGCAGAAGGGTTTCTTCAGCATTGGGTGTGGCAGGCCATGAAAATGGCAAGCGGCCGGTAACATCAAACTGCACGTTGCCTTCGGCATCACGCAGAATTACATCGGCTACGCCTTGCCCTTCACTGCCTGGTAACCATACCGCCATAAAGGCATCTGAGGCGTTGAGCTCTGGGTTTACCCACATTGGCCGGCCACTGATAAACAGGCTTACTACCGGAATTCCTTGTTCACGCAAACTGTGTAGTAACGCCAAATCGATGGCGTTACCGCGTTGGAAATCAAGATTGGCGATGTCGCCGTTGCCTTCTGCGTAAGGTTGTTCACCAAACACAACAATGGCTACATCCGGCCGCTCATTAAACTGGCCATCTGCAGCAAGCTCAATACTGCCGCCCGCCGCTTCTACTTGATCAGCGATGCCTTGGTAAATCGAAGTACCCCCAGGGAAATCTTCGTTGCTGTTACCAGTGCCTTGCCAACTAATGGTCCAGCCGCCGGATTGTTGGCCAATATGATCCGCCGCTTCACCCGCTACCAAAATACGCTGCTGAGGGTTTAATGGTAGTAATTGATCGTTATTTTTTAGTAGTACCAGCGATTGGCGCACCGCATCACGTGCTACGGCCCGGTGCTCGGCAGCACCAATAAGCTCTGTTCTTCCGGCCAATGGACGATTTGCAGGGCTCGGCTTATCAAATAAGCCTGCACGCATTTTTACGCGTAAAATTCTGCGTACGGCATCATCTACGCGTTCTTGCGGAATAATCCCTTCGCGAACTTGGTCGATAAGGTTGTAATACAAAGGCTGCCACGCATCGGTAGGTACCATGAAGATATCTAACCCAGCATTCGCAGCTTGCGGGCAGTTATCGTTAGTGCAGCCCGGAATTTGCCCGTGGCCATTCCAATCGCCTACCACTAAACCATCGAAGCCCATTTTTTCTTTCAGTACTTCTGTAAGCAGATAATGGCTACCGTGAATTTTTTCACCATTCCAGCTATTAAAGGTGGCCATCACGGTTTGTGCACCTGCGCCAAGGCCGCCCACATAACCTTGAGCATGCACATCAAATAAGGCTTGCTCATCAACCACAGTGTCGCCTTGATCGATGCCGTCGGTAGTGCCGCCGTCACCTACAAAGTGTTTCACTGTGCTAATTACCCGTTGGTCATCGAGGAAATCTTTGCCTACTTCGCCTTGCAGGCCAGTAACAATAGAGGCGGCATAATCTCGCACAATCGCTGGGTTTTCAGAATAGCTTTCGTAGGTGCGGCCCCAACGTAGATTTTTAGCTACAGCAACGGTGGGTGCAAACACCCAATCGATACCCGTTACCATTACCTCACGGGCGGTAACAGCGGCAATTTCCTCAATTAATGCCGGGTTGTTGGCAGCACCAAGGCCAATATTATGCGGAAATATAGTGGCGCCAATTACATTGTTATGGCCATGCACGGCATCGGTTCCCCACATAGTAGGAATAGATGAGCCGTCTAGGCTGTCATCAATAGAGGCTTCATACATAGCTTCAGCCAAGGCAATCCAATCTTCTGGGGTGGCATATTTATCGTTATTTGGAAACGAACCGCCACCATTTAAATACGACCCAAAGCCATATTTGCGCATATCCTCAACCGTGATATCACGGATTTCCGGTTGAATCATTTGGGCAATTTTTTGCTCAAGGGTCATGCTGTCCATGAGTTCGGTAATGCGCGCCTCAAGCTCATCATTCAGGCCCACAGGCGATTCAATATACGGCCATATTTCATTGCTGCGCTGGCTTTCTTGGCTAGCATATTGGCTATCGCTGGCATCGGTACATGCGGTTAAAGCGTATGTACACGCAAACGCGATACCAACCGCTAGCGATGTTTTTCGAAAAACAGAATATTGCATTAGGCTACCCCCTGTGCCGTTTGAGTTGCACGAGGTAAGTACCCTCGCACGCCATAATAGAAAATGTAGATGTAGCAAAGCACGGGCAGAATGAAGGACATCTGGATACCTACCTGATCGGCCAAGAAACCTTGTGCAAGCGGAACAATTGCACCGCCCACAATCGCTAAGCAGAGAATACCAGAGCCTTGGCCTCGGCTTGAACCAAGGTTTTGTAGTGCTAGGCTGAAAATAGTTGGGAACATAATTGAGTTACACAAGCCCACAAAGAGCAATGACCACATGGCTAGAGTACCAGACGAGGTCATGGTGGTGGCGAGTAATAACACCGCGGCAATGGCATTAAAGGCCAACACCCGATTACCGGAGATTTTTTGCATAACCGCTGCACCTAAGAAGCGGCCTACCATGGCGCCACCGAAGTACCAGGAAATATAGTGGGAAGCCCGCGACATGCTCATGTCACCAATTTCTGGCAAGGCTAAGTACATCGCTAAGAAACTGCCGATGCTTACCTCTGCACCTACATACATAAAGATACCGATAGCACCTAACACGAGGTGGCGTTGGCGCCACGCAGAACCTTCGCTTGGTAAGGCTACGGCTGGGTCTGCTCGGCCCATATCGGGCAGCTTCAGATAAATAAAGATGATTGCCATGAGAATCAGCGTAGCGGCAAGAATGAAGTATGGTAGAGCAACCGTTTCATTGGTTACGCCACTTACTTCTGGGTCTGCCATGCCACCAAATATTAGCCAAGCGCCAAAGAATGGTGCCACTGTAGTACCGAGTGAATTGAACGCTTGGGTCATGGTGAGGCGGCTTGATGCGGTGCTTGGCTCACCCAATACAGTTACGTAAGGGTTGGCGGCTACTTGCAAAATGGTAATGCCAGATGCGAGTACAAACAGTGCGAACAAGAATAATCCATACACTTCCAACATGGCGGCTGGATAGAACAAGATACAGCCCGCGCCAGCGATCATTAAGCCCGTAACAATGCCCGATTTATAGCCTATTTTGCCGATTAATAATCCTGCAGGAATAGAAACAATAAAGTATGCACCGAAGAAGCAAAATTGAATCAGCATTGATTGCGCGTAAGTTAAATCAAACAGTAAGCGCAAATAGGGAATGAGAATGTCGTTTAAACATGTGATAAAGCCCCACATGAAGAAGAGCGAGGTAAGCGCGGTGAGCGCGAACCGATATTGGTTGTTGTTATGGGTCATAGCTGCCTCGATATAATTATTTTTTGACCTTTGGCTTGATTATAGCCTATGATGAAAGCGCTTTCATTTATAGCATAATTGAACGGTTTCGCAATCCTTATGAAAAAAATAAGCCTTCCAGAACATTCAGAATTACTCAGCAGCGAATTCATATTCGGTGTTGCTACCTCGTCTTTTCAAATTGAAGGGGCAGCTGATCAACGCGAGCCCAGCATTTGGGATACTTTTTGCCAACAGCAGGGCCGTATTAAAGATGGCAGCGATGGCCTTGTTGCCTGTGAGCATGTGCTGCGCTGGCGCGATGATGTAGATTTAATTGCCAGCCTTGGTGTTGATGCCTATCGTTTTTCGATAGCGTGGGGCCGAGTAATTCGTGCTAACGGCAGTATTAACGAAGAAGGGTTGGCCTTTTATGTAAACTTGGTAGATGCGTTAGCCGCGCTTGGAATTAGCGCGCACGTTACCTTGTACCATTGGGATCTCCCGCAGTATTTAGAAGATAAGGGTGGTTGGCTGAATCGCGAAACAGCACATAAGTTTGCTGAATATGCCGAAGTGGTGGCGCAAGCGCTGGGTGATAAAGTAGCCAGTTACGCCACACTAAATGAACCGTTCTGTAGCGCGTATTTAAGTTATGAAGCCGGCATTCATGCGCCGGGCGTTAAAGATCGCAAGAAAGGCCGGCAGGCAGCGCATAACTTACTATTAGCCCATGGCTTGGCGATGCCAAAGCTGCGTAAACACGCGCCGAACGCTGAACACGGCATCGTACTCAATTTCAGCCCTTGCCATCCGGCAAGTGATAGTGCCGCAGATCGTAATGCTGCTGCCATGGCTCATGCTTATCACAATTTGTGGTACTTACAGCCTATACTCACGGGAAATTACCCTGATTTACTGGAGCGTTTAGCTGCACATGAGCGCCCAGAAGTTGCCCCGGGGGACATGCAAATCATTTCCCAGCCAATCGATTTTCTGGGGGTAAATTACTACACCCGCACGGTGTTCCGTGATAAGAACGATTGGTTTTCAGATGTACCGCCTACCGAACCGCCACTCACCACAATGGGTTGGGAAATATATCCAGAAGGGCTCACCGAGGTGCTTACGGATTTACAACATACGCTGGGTAAGCTGCCACCAATTTACATTACCGAAAACGGGGCGGCATTTCCGGATGAAGTGGTGAATAATCGAGTGCATGATGAGGCCAGAATCGATTACTATAATGGTCACTTGTTGGCAGTTCATCGTTGTATCGAAAAAGGTGTAGAGGTTCGTGGCTATTTCGCCTGGAGCTTATTAGATAATTTTGAGTGGGCAGAAGGGTACACGCAACGCTTCGGTATTGTGCACGTAGATTTCGATAGCCAGCAACGCATTCTAAAAGATAGTGGCCGAGCGCTGCGGCAATTCTGGCAAACCCGCAAACTTCACACTCAGGTGGCAGAGGCATTATGATATCGCGTAGAGAAAAAATTGCTTACGGCTTTGGTGACACAGCAAGTAATCTAATTTTCCAAACCGTGATGTTGTTTTTAGCCTTCTTTTATACGGATATATTCGGTATTTCCGCAGCAACCGTGGGTACGATGTTCCTCGTAGTGCGGTTACTGGATGCAATTACCGATCCGTTGATGGGCTTTTTAGCGGATAACACCCGCACCCGCTTTGGCCAGTTTCGCCCATATTTAATATGGCTCGTGATTCCCTTTGCGGTATGTAGCATTTTGGCGTTTACCACGCCCGATTTGGGCGATACGGGTAAGGTAATCTACGCATACATCACCTACACCATGCTCATGCTGGCCTACACCGCCATTAATATTCCTTATTCCGCACTTGGCGGTGCCATTACCAAAGATCCAAAAGAGCGCGTATCGGTGCAATCATACCGGTTCGTGTTCGGTATGCTCGGCGGCCTTATCGTAACCTTGCTTACGTTGCCGCTTGTGCAGTGGTTTGGCCAAGGCGATCGCGCGCTCGGATATCAATTAACCATTGCGGCAATGAGCGCCGTGGGTGTGTTGTTGTTCGTGTTGTGCTTTTTGGGCACAAAAGAGCGAGTACACCCACCAGCCGATCAGCAATTAAAGTTTAAAGCCGCACTGGCCAGCGTATGGAAAAATGATGCCATGCGCACCTTAGCGGTGGTGGCAGTGTTGTTACTGTGTGGTATCGCCATTAAAAACACCTTGGCGATATTTTATGTGAAGTATTACCTAGTGCGGGAAGATTTGATTACACCATTTATTTCCTTAGGTATGGTGGGCAATATTCTTGGCGTTGCGTTAGCAGCACCGCTGGTTCGCTATGTAGATAAAGTACAAGCCTATAAAGCGCTGCAAATTATTGCAGCGGTATTCTCGTTCGCTGCTTTTTGGGTAGGCCCAAACCAGTTGGTACTCGCCTTTGTACTGTATTTCTTTTGGAGCTTTTTCTTACAAATGGCAACACCCATGCTGTGGGCAAAAATTGCCGATACCGTAGATTCAGGCCAACGTAATTCAGGCATGCGCGCTACCGGTTTAGTGTATGCATCGGTAGTGTTCTTTATTAAAATTGGTATCGCTCTTGGTGGTGCAATTGCTGGCTGGTGGTTGGCACTTTCTGGTTACCAAGCGAACCAAGTGCAAACCGAAAGCAGCCAGCTTGGTATTTTATTTGCGTTTACCGTGCTGCCAGCGATTACCTCACTGCTTGTTGCTTGGGTAATGCGCGGGTACACTCTAAATAACGCTCGTGTGGAAGAAATTGCCAACGAGCTTTCGCAACAATCACGATAATAGCGGCTGTACACGAGACCCAAAATACTATGGCAACAATTTATCAAGTTTCTGAATTAGCGGGAGTATCCCTTGCTACTGTTTCGCGGGTAATCAACAACACCGTACCGGTTCGTGAAGCCACCCGGTTAAAAGTTGAAGCGGCCATGCAAGAGCTGGGTTATCGGCCAAATTCGGTAGCACAATCTTTGGCGAGTAATCGTTCGAACAGTATTGGTATTGTGGTTTCAGAGCTTGGCGGCCCATTTTATGGCGAGCTGTTGAGCCGCATTGAAAATGAATTTCGTGCCGCAGGTAAACACGTAATTATTGCCGCTGGCCACAGTAACGCCGATCTTGAGCGCGATAGTATCGAATTTTTGCGCAGCCGAAACTGTGATGCACTAATTTTGCACGTAGAAGCAGTAGACGATGCATATTTAGTGGAACTTGCCGAAAGCGGCTTACCCTTTGTGTTAATTAACCGCATGGTAGCCGGTATAGAAGAGCGGTGTATTACCCTTGATAACGAACAAGGTGGCTACTTAGCCACCGAGTATATGTTGCAGCAGGGGCATCGTGATATTGCTTATATTTCTGGGCCATTATGGAAGCACGATGCACAAGAGCGCTATAACGGCCACCAAAAAGCGCTGGCAAAGTTTGGCATTGGCGAGAACAAAGCTTTGTTTTACGAAGGCGATTTCCAAGAAACGGGCGGTGTAAATGGCTTTAATCACCTACGTGAGCAAGGGCACACTTTTACCGCGTTAGTATGCGCCAATGATGAAATGGCATCGGGTGCCATTACCGCCGTGCATGAAGCTGGCCTCGATATTCCTGAGCAAGTTGCCGTTATTGGCTTCGATAACATCAACTTTTCGCATTACACCCACCCCAAACTCACCACTATCGATTACCCCGTGGCTGAAATCGGCCAAATGGCTGCCCGTTGGGTGCTAAAGCGCGTGTACCAACGGCCAATAGAAGATTTGCAGGCGCTGTTTATTCCGCAACTGATTGTGCGTGATTCTACTTAAATCGAGACGTGTACCGCCTTTCTTTGGCTTGCCCTACATATACACCAGAAATGAGCTATATTAGTAGGCGGTAACATTAAATAGCCAAGAGGGTTGATCATGACAAACGTAGGCAATGTAGATCGTATCATTCGAATTTTAATAGGCTTAGCGATTGCGGTATGGAGCATTACCGCCGGTAACTTCTGGTGGATTCTCGGCGTTGCATTGATTGCTACCGGCGTGTTCCGTTTCTGTGGTTTGTATCGGGTGCTTGGCATCAATACCTGTAAAGCGCCATAGGCTTATTTTTCTCGCTAAGCTTGGATGTGCATTCGCAAAAAAAAGGTGACCTATTTAGGTCACCTTTTTAGTTATTAACGGCGTTACTTATTTGCTAGTAAGTGTTGCGTAGCTGTTCATGAGGTTACGATAATCTGGGATATGGTTAGAGAACAGTGTTCCTAATCCTTCAATATCGTTCCGCCAATCACGATGCAATTCACACGCAACGCCAAACCATGTCATGAGCTGGGCACCGGCTTTCGACATCCGATCTAAAGCAGCATCGCGGGTCATTTCATTGAAGGTGCCGGAAGCGTCGGTTACTACAAATACTTCAAACTCTTCAGCTAGTGCTGATAGCGTTGGAAACGCAACACAAACTTCAGTAACAACACCAGCAATGATCAGTTGTTTCTTTCCGGTTGCTTTCACGGCGTTCACGAAATCTTCGTTATCCCAGGCGTTAATTTGGCCTGGGCGCGCAATGTATGGCGCATCTGGGAAAGTTTCCTTTAGCTCAGGCACCAATGGACCATTCGGGCCATCTTCGAAGCTCGTGGTTAAAATGGTTGGCAAGTTAAAATACTTGGCCAGATCAGCTAAAGCTAATACGTTATTTTTAAACGTATCCGGCTGAATATCCCGCACGAGCGATAACAACCCTGTTTGATGATCTACCAGCAATACTGCCGCATTGTTTTTGTCTAACCTTGGATAATCATTCATTGTTTATTCCTCTCTGCGTTGGCGCAACGCGGTAACTAGTTATTGATCAAGTAGCTCGCCAAACCTACCTGATTCAAGATCACGAAAAGCATCAGCAATCTGCTCTTGCGTGTTCATTACAAAAGGCCCATGGCCAACCACAGGTTCTGCAATAGGCTCTCCCGCAGTAATCAGCACTCGGGAGGAGTTATTGGCTTCTAGCACGATAAAATCACTATCGTTATTAAACGTGGCTATGGTGGCGCTACGGCCTAAATACTTCTCATTAATTTGTACAGTGCCAGTAAGCACGGTAACCATGAGGTTCCAGTTCTTATTCACTTGCAGTGCAACCCGCTCGCCAGGCTCTAAAGCGGTATCCATCACCAACATTGGGGTTATCGTTTTAGCGGGGCCGTTTAGGCCGTTGTATTCACCAGCTATTACTCGATACGATGATTTCAACTCCGGAAATGTAGCTTCTGGAATCTGCCCAGCGGTGATGCTTTGATAACCGGGAGCCATCATTTTGTGCTCGGCCGGAAGGTTCACCCATAACTGCACCATTTCTAGCGTTCCGCCAGCAGATGCAAAATCATTACTGTGAAAATCTTCATGCAAAATACCGGAGCCTGCTGTCATCCACTGCACTTCGCCAGGACCAATTACGCCGCCTTCGCCGGTACTATCGCGATGAGCCAGCTCGCCCTGATACACAATAGTTACGGTTTCAAATCCCCGATGCGGGTGCTTTCCTACACCGCGGGGTATTTGCGCAGGCCCAAATACAACCGGGCCGGCATAATCGAGCAGCAAGAACGGTGATATAGCCTCTGCCTCACGGTGATAAGAGAACATGGTGCTCACGGGAAAGCCGTTGCCAACCCAATGGGCTTCTTGCACAGTGTTGATGTTGCGTAACGTTCTCATATGAATTTCTCCTACTTAGTGTTAACTGAGTGTATATTTAGAACGAATGATGAAAAAGATGGTTAAATAGCACGCATCGTTCTTATAATGGAACGACGTGGGCCTTTAAGTGAGCGGGAGTAATGCCGTATGTATGATCTGAATGATTTGTTTTACTTCGCGAAAGTGGTTGAGCATCGCGGTTTTGCTGCGGCGGGGCGCGCTCTGAATGTACCGAAATCGAAACTGAGCCGCCGGGTTCGCAAGCTCGAAGACGAGCTTGGTATGAGTTTGTTAATTCGCTCTTCACGCGCGTTCGCCATTACCGATGTGGGCGAGCGATTTTACGAACATTGCCGGGCAATGCTTATCGAAGCAGAAACGGCCGTGGAAACTGTGGCGCTGTTTCAATCCGAACCTTGCGGCACCATCAAGCTTTCATGCCCAATTGGCTTACTCAACTTTCATGTGGGTGAGATACTGGCCGATTTTATGCAAATGTATCCGCAGGTTTCGGTGCATCTTGATGCCACCAATAGGCGGGTAGATGTGTTGGGAGAAGGATTTGATCTGGCGTTGCGTGTGCGCCCATTTCCCCTTGATGATAGCGATTTGGTGCTAAAAGTGCTTTCTAGCCGTGAGCAATGTTTGGTGGCAGCACCAAGTTTGCTGGCGCAACATGGAATGCCAAGTTCGCCACAAGAGCTCACCAAATATCCAGCGCTGGCTCGAAACAACCCGAATGAATCGCATATGTGGGTTTTGCACAACGCGCGTGAGGAAGAGCTTAAAGTAGTGTTTACACCGCGCTACACCACTACCGATATGCTGGCGCTGAAACAGGCAGCTCTAAAAGGAGTAGGTGTTGTGCAACTGCCTGCGTTGATGTTACTGGATGAATTGGCTAGCGGTGAATTAGTATCATTGCTGGATGGCTGGCGCCCGCGCACAGAGGTGATTCATTTAGTATTTCCATCACGTAGAGGCATGTTGCCCTCTGTGCGGGCGCTCATTGATTACTTGGCCACTCGTTACGAACAAATTAATGAAGCGTAACGTTATTGCAGTAGTGCTACTGCCGATGCGCAATGAGTGGCGAATACAGGCTAATATTTAGGTATTACTGTTTCTGTTTACGCGCTTCCCGTTGCTGGGTATGCCGTTCAATATAGCGCTGAAACAGCGGCAAATATTCGTGATGCTGCTGCACTCCTAGCTCTACATTGCCGCGAATCAGGCCAGCGCCCGGGTGCTGGCTAGTAAGCCAATGCCAATCTACTTGCCCAGGGTTAATGATATGCACTGCATGCCATTGCAGCTCATTTTCTTGCATAGGTTGTTCACTGTAATGTGCAACAATATCAGCATCTACCCCAAGGCCTAACGAATGCGGTAACGACACATCATGATGGCGAGCGCCCACGCCACCTTGATGCACAGCAAAGGCTACATGGTAAATTTCGCCCGGCTCTAGTGCTTTGCTATCCAGCGGGTTAGGGCTGGCAAGGCTGCGTTCTAAAGTTACGCGCCAATAACCATCAGCATGGCTACCGTTGGCGCGAATTGCGCCGCGCGCGCCATTCGGCTCGCGTAGTAAGCGAAATGGCAGCACATCGCCTTCTTGCCATTTGTGCTCGGCAGCAAAGGGCACAGCATTCTCTTCATCTAAATAATACCAATCATCTTGGCTGTACTCGCGGTTTACTAAGGCATCCCAAGAAAGCGCGGTAAGGCCGGTTTTTTCTTCATCAAACATAAAGGCCGGTTGCTGTAGTTCATCGGCTTGGTTATCGGTATACATCCCGCGCCCTTCGGAACTTAGCCGGTAGTGCAATACATAGGTATTATCGGCGTAGCCGATAGGGTTCGAGCGGTGGGCCCGCCACTGCCACAAATCAAGAAATTCCCCACGCTCTTGCATGGCCGCAATCTCTTCCAGCGGTTTTACATCTTGCCATGATGCGGGGTTGGTATAGCGATTAGTGGTGCGCGATTGCGGGATAAATTTACGCACATCAGAACGGCCCATCTGCTCCCCTAAAATAGGGTGAGCGCGAACTTCTTCGGCGCTGGCGGCTGAATCAAGGCTGCGCATGCCAGGATTAATAAGCATCCAACCACCGTAGCGCCGGAACCCTTCTACCGAACCATCATCAAGCATCATGCTAATGCGATCTTCATATAAACCGTGTTCATCTGGGCCATCGGCACCAGAGCCCATGCGTACCCATTCGCCATTGTGAAAGCGCCAGTATTGGTGATACCAACTCGGTGTTTCTACGGCAATGCGATAATGCAGCCGAAATGTATCTTCATCGTATTCGGCTGCCACATACAACGTGCGCAATTGCGCTTGCGCCGCATCGGCTGGGCCTTGTTGTGCTTGCTGTTGGCTTTGCTCGGAAGCAGGTGAACACGCAACTAGTGCTAAGCCAGTTAACGCGGTAGCAGCAAACTTGTAGATTAAGTAACGCATAGCAACCTTCTATATTCGCAAATTTGAGAACACGCTAATGAGCACGAGTTAACGCACTAAATGCCACTGAGTTTTTCGGCCGGCAAAATAAATTACCCGCTCGCCATCAAAATACGCACTTTGCTCGAGCATAATTTGAATGGTTTGGCCGCCCCACTCAGGCACCGTTTGCTTAATATTGCCCTCAATGGCGTATGCCGTGTTCGGATATAACGGCCAATCACCGTTTACCGCGGTTTCGCCTTGGTTATCCCACATACCAATCGTAGGGCCCGGGGCATGGCCATAAAAGCCGATAGGGTGTGTATAGGTGCTACTCACAATGCCTTGGCGCTCAGCTTCAGCTTGGGTAGCGGCCAGAATTTCATTGCCGGTGCGGCCAGTAACAAAGTTATCGGTAAGAATATCTTGCCAACGGTTGCCAGTTAACAAGGCATCTTTCAGGCCTTGCGGTACATCTTCTTCATGGTTTTTCAGCACATAGGCCATTTCTTGGGTATCGGTACACATTTTTAAGTAGCAGATGCCCACATCGGTGTGCAACACATCGCCACGCTGAATAACGCCAGAGCTGCTGCTGCAAAATGGTGTTTCAGGGGCGCATTCGCCACCTTCACGTTGGAAGGTTACATAGGGCATAAACCAAATCGGTAAGCCTAAATCTTCAAAGCGCTGGCGCATATACCATTCTAAATCAGTGGTGGTGGTGGCGCCTGGGGTTATTACCCGCGCACTAAATGTTTCGGCAATTACGCCGCGGGCTAAGCCCACTGCATGCGCAAATACATCGAGTTCAGCTTGGGTGCGGGTTTCTAACCAACGCACCACAAGATCTTCAGCTGGCACCAACCGATTCTGCATCGCGCTCGGCAATACTTCGGTTAAGCGTTGATGCATCCCTTGGGTAAGGCCATCGGCCTCTGGCCAATGCTTGGAAACATTAATACCAATGCGCTCGGGATTTTTCTGTACGATTAAATCAGCTAATGCTGCCCACTGCTCATCAAGATCACCACCAGACCATGCCGATTCGTAGGGCCCACCGAGTGGGTAAGTGTTCACTGACAAGCGCTCAACACTGCCATCTTCCAATTTATTAAACACCAACATGGTGGTGCGCCGGGCGGCAAAAGTGGGTTGCGGTACTAAGGTAAAATATACAGGGTCTTCCGCGTACTCGCGGTTGATCACCAACCACATATCGATATCGGCATCTGCCATAAGGCCGGGCAATAACGTTTCTAATCGCTCATCAAGCATCGCGTTTTCTGGGGCAATACGATCGCGGTGCTGCAGCACGGCAAACTCATCGGCCGAGCTAATAACTCGCCCTTGGGTAGGTGTGTAATCGCTGAGGTTTCCAGCGGAATTTGTGGCAGCACACGCAGTTGCGCTGAAGATACTGGTGCCGAGCACCATGGCAAAGAAAAAGCGGCTCTTGTTCATTTAGTTACCCTTATTTTTGGTAGTTAAGGCTTTATAACGCAAACGGGCGGGAAATTCAGCTTTTGGTTTAAAATCGCTATTCAAGCCAAAAGATCATTTGCGACTAAGGTACTCACTTTTAATAGGTTATGTCGCAGCTGCATTGCGATTTTATTGGATCAGTACTGGAATATTAAAATATTCTTTAAGAACCGTGTCTCTTATGAGATACAGTGCTATAGTTAGGTTGAGGTATGGATGCCGGAAATTGATGCGTTTCTTGGGCTCTCATTTATTGGAGTTAACCTAGGTAAATTGAAAGAGAATATCTTATGAAAATTGTTGATGTTGATTATGCTGGAGCCTGTTTATTTTATTTGGTGTTCGATGATGGCTATAGTGGGCACGTGAATCTGAAAACTTATCTTTCTGAAGCGGTTTATAAAAGCATCGGAGATATACAGCATTTTTCGCTTACTAAAAATGGCTCTTTAAAATGGGATAATATTGAGCTCTCAGCTAAAGAACTGCGATGTGTTGTCATTAAAGGTGATCTATATAAAGTTGAAAGCCTAAATGACACGAGTATGGAGACGATCATTAAGCAGGCGGCTTGGGATTCAATGCAGGAGGGCAGGCCCGATATTTTGCAGGCTGCGATTCGAGCTTATGTAGAGCAGTTTGGTCATAGCAATGTAATCGCTAAAGCTGGAATAAAAAGTAGAACTAGCGCATACCGTTCGCTAAAGCCTGATACTAGCCCAAGCTTTCAAACTCTTGTTCAGTTGGGTAATGCTGTAATTCAACTAGCTCAACAAGAGAAAAAAGCTTGAGGTAGCCTGCCGAATATAACCTCCCACAGCTAAAAAAGCGTAAACATGCAAAGGAGATACTTTGAGCATAACAATTTGGATAGATGCGGATGCATGTCCTGTGGTGATTCGTGAGATATTGTTTCGCGCGGCTACACGTAAGCAGATTCCATTGGTATTAGTGGCTAATCAGCTGATTAAAACGCCGCCCAGTAAATTGATCCGCTGTGTGCAGGTGCCGGCGGGTTTCGATGTAGCTGATAATGAAATTGTACGCTTGGTGCAGCCCAATGATCTGGTCATTACCAGTGATATTCCTTTGGCTGCAGAAGTAATTGCGAAAGGTGGTCAGGCATTAAGCCCGCGTGGCGAGTTATTTACTGAAAATAATATTGGTGAGCGCCTAAATATTCGTGATTTTATGGATACGATGCGCTCCAGTGGTGTGCAAAGTGGCGGGCCACCTCCATTGAACCAAGCCGATCGGCAACAATTTGCCAATCATTTAGATCGTATTCTGCAGAAATTTTCGAGCTAGCATGGAGACGTGATGCAACAGCACGAGTTTGATGTGATTGTGGTAGGTGGCGGCGGCGCTGGATTGCGTGCCGCAATTGCTGCGGCGGAAGAGGGCGCAACAAAGGGTACAGCGCAGGGTGCAACATTGAATATCGCCATGCTCTCGAAAGTTTACCCCATGCGCTCGCACACAGTTGCCGCCGAAGGTGGCGCCGCAGCAGTTACCCGTGCCGATGATACGGTAGAAGCCCATTTTGCCGATACCGTAGCGGGTGGCGATTGGCTGGCAGAACAAGGGGTGGTGGATTATTTTGTGCGCCATGCGCATGCGGAATTAGTGCAAATGGAGCGTTGGGGTTGCCCCTGGTCGCGGCAAGCGAATGGCGATGTGCAGGTACGTAGGTTTGGTGGCATGAAAACTGAGCGCACTTGGTTTGCCGCCGATAAAACCGGTTTCCACATGCTGCATACGCTGTTTCAAACCTCTTTGAAATATCCTGCTATTCAACGTTTCGATGAATACTTCGTACTCGATTTATTGGTAAATGATGATCGCCAAGTACAAGGCGTGCTGGCGCTAGAAATTAGCACCGGGGCCTTGCATGTGCTGTACGCAAAGGCGGTGATTATGGCTACCGGCGGCGCTGGCCGTGTGTTTCGCTTCAACACCAATGGCGGCATTGTAACTGGCGATGGCATGGCAATCGCCTATCGCCATGGTGTGCCGCTACGCGATATGGAATTTGTGCAGTATCACCCTACTGGTTTGCCGGGCAGCGGCATTCTGATTACCGAAGCGAGCCGCGGTGAAGGTGGTGTTTTGGTAAATAAAGCGGGGTATAGATACCTGCAAGATTATGGTTTAGGCCCGGAAACGCCACTGGGTAAGCCAGAGAATAAGCACATGGAACTGGGGCCACGCGATAAGCTTTCCCAAGCCTTTTGGCATGAGCAGCAGGCTGGCCGCACTGGTAAGCATGGCGATTCTGATGTGGTGTATCTGGATTTACGGCATTTGGGCAAAGCCTATTTGCAGGAGCGGTTACCCTTTATTTGTGAGCTCGCGCAATCGTATGTAAACGTAGACCCAGCCACGCAGCTTATTCCGATTCGCCCCGCTGTGCACTACACCATGGGCGGTATTGCAACCGACCGTTATTGTGAAACTGCGATTCAAGGATTATATGCGGTTGGTGAATGTGCTTCGGTAGGATTGCATGGTGCTAATCGGTTAGGCTCGAATTCATTAACCGAACTTCTGGTATTTGGCCGCTTGGCTGGTGAGCAAGCAGCAAAACAGGCGCTAGCAGGAGCTGCTAGCGCGGCAGTTGATACAGCGGCACGAACCCATATTGGCGAGCGCTGTTATCAACGTTGGCAACAAAAACTAAGCCACTTGTGCGATACCCAGCGCGAGATGCGTTCTTGGGTGCCCATTAAGCGGGCTTTAGTGGCCACAATGGAGGCCGGCTGCGGTATTTATCGCGATGAAGCGGGCTTGCAAGAAACGTTGGCTACAATTCACCAATTGCAGCAGGATGCGCAGCATATTCGTATTGGTGATACTAGCGCCGCTTACAATACCGATTTACTGCAGTGTTTAGAGCTAGAGTTTTGCCTTGATGTGGCGGAAACTATTTGTTTAGCTGCATTAGAGCGTCGGGAATCGCGCGGAGCGCACCAGCGTTTAGAAAGTGCATATCAAGCGCGTAATGATGCCGAGTACTTACAACACAGCCAGGTGTTTTTCCGGGCCAATGCGCCAGCTGAACTGCGTTGGCAGGCAGTAGATACGCATATTTCTGCTCCAGCCGAGCGCTTGTATGGTGGCCAAACTGCCGGGGAAGGAGCAAAAGATGCGTAATTGCAGTATTGCAGTGCAGCGCTACCTGCCGCATGAGCATGCCGAACCGTTTTGGCAGCACTTTACGGTGCCGTTTGATGAGAGCACATCGATTTTAGATGCACTGAATTACATTAAGGAAGAGCTTGATCCGAGTTTAAGCTTTCGTTGGAGCTGCCGTATGGCAATTTGTGGCTCTTGCGGGGTAATGGTAAACGGTATTCCTAAGCTAGGGTGTAAGGATTTTTTACGTAACTATCTTCCACGTAATTATCTTGCCTCGGAATCTACCGCTGCGGTAAGCGCTGCCGAGATTCGCATTCAGCCACTGGCGCATTTCACGGTAGAGCGCGATTTAATTGTGGATATGAATGAGTTTTTAGTGCACTTAGAGGCGGTAAAACCTTACCTCATTACCGATGCTGGCGCAGATGAAACGCCCTTGGAAAAACATGCGCAAACCCTTGCGCAAACCAACAAACAAACCCCAGCTCAGTTAGCGAAATATAAGCAATTTGCTAATTGTATCAATTGTGGATTGTGCTACTCGGCATGCCCACAGTTTGGTTTAAATCCTGAGTTCGTTGGCCCAGCCGCGATTGCGCTGGCGCAGCGGTATAATTTAGATAGCCGCGATCAGGGTAAAGCCGCACGAATGCCGGTGCTGAATGGCCATAACGGCGTGTGGAGTTGTACCTTTGTGGGGTTTTGCTCAGATGTGTGTCCGAAACATGTAGATCCTGCGGCTGCCGTGAACCAAGGCAAAGTGGAATCGGCGAAAAGCATGCTTATTCAAATGTTTACTGGAAGGGGCTAGCCATGAGTTATAAGCCTGAGTTAACCGGTTCATGGTGGCTAAAACATCGTTTCTTCATGCTGTATATGTTGCGCGAAGCAACCGTATTGCCTTTAGTGTTTTTGCTTTGCAGCTTGCTTGCGGGCATTTATAGCCTTGCTAGCCCAGAGCAGTTCGCTAGTTGGCAGGCTTTTATGGCGCGCCCATGGGTATTAGCCCTGCATGGCCTAGCCTTAGTGGCAGCTTTGTACCACGCCTTTACTTTTTTCCAGTTGTTTCCGCGGGTAATGCCAATTCGTATTGGTGCGCGTTTATTACCACCGGCACTGATGGTGGCAGTGCAATGGGCTGCGGTGTTGGCGGTAATCGTATTGTTTTTATGGCTGTTTGGTAATTCTCAGGGGGCAATATGAAAACCCATGCAAAGCTTCCATCCACTGCAAAAAGTAGCCGCTGGCATGGGCTACATTTAGAACCGATTTGGTGGAGTTTATTTAGTGCAGGCGGTGTGTGCTTTGCCGTATTCGTGCCAGCGGTAGTGCTGGTGTTTGCCATTCTTGCCCCGCTCGGGTTCATTACCCTTGATTACAGCCAAATCGTAAGCTGGTATGCCGACATCTGGGGCTTGTTATTTACCGGTGCGGTAATATGCCTACCAGCATTTCATGCTGCCCATAGAATTCGCCATGGTTTGCATGATTTGCAGATAGGGGGTGGGTTGCTTAGCGTGGTCATTTGTTACGGCGCAGCGGCTTTACTCAGCGTTGCTGCATTGTATGGGTGGTGGCAGCTTAGCGGCTAGCCCACTTTTTAGTGCTACGGTGTTTGCCCAGCTTGCTTACTGCAGCGCCACTTTTACAGTGCAAATTGGTTAGTAGGTGCTCACTTCTCTTCTAGCTTCTGTATTTCTTTCCAAATCACATCGGCCTCTGCAGAGAGTTCAGAGCTTTTGCGAATATCGCCTTTGCGGGTAGCTTCCATCGATTCTTGCTGCAATTTCGCCAGCTGCTTGCGTAGCTTTTTCGTTGGGTTGGGCTTGAATAAGTTAAACATAGTATATCCGTGTTGGGTAAAGAGATAATTACGCTGTATGTGTACAAACGGTTCAGCTTGAACGCGTTTAGTTACCTATTGTGCACGCAGTTTTATAGTAATAGTTACAGCGGGCGTAAAACGATATGCTTGGTATTGGAGTATCTACTCATAACGTACAGGCAAAAGTGTGAGAAATCATGAAATTTGATTATTTTTATGAGCGCGCGGTAGCGCGTAAAGGTAGCAAAAAGGCAATTCAAGAGCACCTTCCGTATGTTGCTTCGGCGCAAGAGCTTGCGGCCATCGGCGATGACCGCTATTTAGCGGCAATTACCAAGTGCGTGTTTCGCGCTGGTTTTGTATGGCGCGTAATTGAAAACAAATGGCCAGGCTTTGAAGAGGCGTTTAGCGGGTTTGTTCCGTTGTATTGGGCGCAGGTGCCGCCAGAGCGTTTAGATAGCTTGGCGCAAGATGAACGCATCGTGCGCAATATGCAAAAAATAGCCACAGTGCCCCGTAATGCCTTCATGATCATGGAGGCCGCAGAGGAACATGGCAGCTTTGGTGCGTTTTTGGCGCAGTGGCCAGCGAATGACCAAATGGGATTACTAATTTGGCTGAAGAAGAACGGCTCTCGCCTTGGCGGCGCTAGTGCTCAATATTTTCTGCGCATGGTAGGTTACGATGGCTTCATTCTTACGAATGATGTGGTTACCGCACTGCAAAACCATAACTTGTTAGATGCCACCCCAGGCAGCCAGAAGGCGCTAAAACAAGCGCAGCAAGTGTTTAATCAATGGCATGCGGAAACGGGGCTGCCTTATGCGCATTTATCGAAGATCCTTTCGATGAGTTTGGATGCGTAACGATAAATTTAATTTAAGCGTATATATCAATTTTGATGAATATGTTGATTAAGTTGTTTCTAGGGTGTAATATTGATATATCTTCGCTGCAAAATGTTTGGGTACCTTTATAGTGAACAGTGAGCAAGAGTTGTCAGCTCTCCCGGAGAATCTTACTGTTCTTGTAGCGGAAGATAACCAAGCGAGTCAGTTAATTATTCGTTTCTTTCTGCAATCGTTGGGGGCGAGATGCACGATAGTTGAGAATGGTGAACAGGCGATAAGTAAGGCTCGCGAGGAAACCTTTGATCTCATTATATTAGACGCGATGATGCCGATTGTGGATGGTATAAAAGCAGTTGAGATGATTCGGGCGGGAGAAGATAAAGCAGCTTCTTCCGCCCCTATTTTATTGTTAACAGCCGATGCCATTGGCCTTAGTGAAGGTAAATACGAAAAGCTCGATATTCAAGGCACCCTCACCAAGCCATATACGCGTGAACAGCTCGCAAACACAATTACTCGTTTGTTTCTATAACCTTCTTTTAAACCGCTTTAACCTTCAGCGCTAATGTGAAGGTTGTCCCACTCCCAACAGTACTTTTACACTCCAAGGTTGCCCCCATAAGTTGGGCCAATTGCATTGATATGGCTAAACCTAAGCCAGTACCCTCGTATCGTCTCGCGCCACTATCATCAAGCTGTTGAAAGGGTTGATACAAACGTTTCATATCACTTTCACTAATACCAATGCCGCTATCTATAATCGCGATTGTGAGCGTATTATTTGCATAGCTAACCTGAATATTTGCACTACCCTTATCTGTAAATTTGATCGCGTTACTTATTAGGTTGCCTAAAATTTGCCGTACTCTCACTTCATCAATGAGCAGCATACTTGGCAGGTTGTTATCCAAGTATGTATTGAGTGCTAATCCTTTTTTACTGGCATTGGCTTGATATGAATCTGCAAGGCGATGAATGAAACTAGCAATGTTGATGGGCTTTCTGTGAATACTAAGCTTTCCGGCTTCTAGTTTTGAGAAATCGAGTATGTCATTTAAGATTACTTGTAAATGCTGCCCAGATTGCTGAATTATTTGTAGCTGCTGCTGTACATCTTCTGGGTGTTGTTGATGCAATAGAACTTCTGTCATCCCCAAAATACCATGTAACGGCGTGCGGATTTCATGGCTCATATTCGCCATAAAGCTCGATTTCATTTCATTCGCGGCCTTCACAGATTCAAGTGCTAGTTCAAGCTGTTCTGTACGCTGTAAAACACGCTTTTCGAGGCTTGTATTCAATATTTGCAAGCGGTTATTAAGTTCTTCATTCAGCACGTTACTGCGCTTTAAGCTGCGCATTGTTTTATTAAGGTTCACGGTAAAATCGTGATAGCCGGATGTAAGATCATTTAACTCTTTTAAATACCCTATTTCCTGCTTCTCTAAGGGAATAATATCGTTATTACTTTTAGCCGTATTAATATGGTTAATTAAAACGCCAATCGGCTTTGTAAGTATGCGGGCTATCAAATATGTGATAGTGCCAAACAGGATAGATAGTATCAGTAGCAGAGCAAAGGAACCAAATAGGTAGTTACTTAATTTCTGTTCATACTCACCCATTGGAATAAGTGCTGTAATGCTCCAGCCACTTCGTGGTAATCGTACTTGGTAAGTTACGTACTCATTGCCTGTTGGGGCATATACAACGGGAGTAGGTTGATTACTGTATGTGTAATTGGAAAGCGTTTGCCCAAGCTCTTGTAAGGGTGACAACTGTAACTCAGGTGAAGCGTAGATCACCGAACCGGAACCATCGGCAATAATATAATTGGCGTCATGTTGGGTATCTGGTAACAAAAACTCATGCAGTTCCGCTAGATTCAGTGAGCCTTCGATCACACCCGCAAACTGATCGTGCAAATAGTAGGGGGCAGAGATTGCCACTATGGGATCATTACCAAAGCCTTGGCCGCGAAATGCATTCGATACAAATGCAGAGCCACTTTCTTTCGCAACTTGGAAATAATCTCGCCCCCGCACATTGGTAATGCCACTTTCTTGTGCTCTTGCCAGCATATCGCTTGGCCAGGTAGCAATGAGCTCGCCGTTAGCATCTGTGGCTAGCATTGTTATATACGCTGGATAAAGCCTGCCGGTATTCTGCAGCAAGTTATGGTGGTACTCAATTGCAGCAGTTTCAGTAATGGTGTTGGCGAGGGTGCGAATCGCTAATATATGTTTTTCGATGTGATTATCGGTAGTTTGTTGAATAGCATTGCTGAAATTGAGAGCTCGTGTTTCTAGTTGCGAGTACAGCTCTTTGTTTACGGCTAATAACCAGAAGTAAATAATGAGTGTAGAAATACTGAGTGCAATAAAAAAGCCACTATTCAATAAGAGTTCGGATGTGGTAATACGGTAGCGAACGCTTTGTTCGAGTTTAAGAACTCGAACAAGATGAAACAGGATGTAACCCAGCAGTATATTCATAATACCATTTAGGATGTATTTGAGGGTTATGGTTTCAATGCCAGTAGCGGAAAAATCACTGAATAGATAATACAGGGCAAACACAACGATAGGCCCCAAGCTGAGCCAAAATAGTAGCCCGGAAATTAAGATACTACGCTTGATGTGTAGGGCAAACACTACCACCAGAACTTCAAGTGCAAATGGAATAAAACCAAGCGCATGTTGCCAATATATATAGGTAACGGTGCTTGCGGCTAGCGATGTGATCAGTGCAAATCGAGGGCCATATAAAACTGCGAAGGCGATTGCTATCGCATTACCGAAAAATAATTGGTTACTGTAAATAAAAGGGGCAGGGAAGAAATTAACGAATACAGCGAGCAGTAAGCCACTTAGCATTAACACTAGAGATTTGGGCTGGGTGGCTACGTGTTCGCGTATCATTTGCTATGCCATGTTCATCATGTATTCGATGTTAATGTGCTTTGTACGCTACTGTACAATTCAGATCTACGCACAGGCTTAGCAAGGTGCAAAAGAATCCCAGATGCAGCTGAACGTTGAATATCTAATTCCGAAGAGGCCGCGGAAAGCGCGATAATTTTGGTATTGGGTTGATTTGCAGTAATCCGTTTACTAGCTTCGAAGCCATCGAGAATGGGCATCTGTAGATCCATAATAATAAGATCAAAGCTACTCTTTAAGGCCAGATCAACGGCCTCTTGGCCATTCTCCGCAAATGTTAGGGTACAGCCTGTAGGCTGGAATAAATGGCGCAACAAATCACGATTCAGTTTCACATCTTCAGCAATTAAAATGCTGTATCGGGCAAGGTCTGGGATTGCTATGGCATTTGTTTGCTTCGTGATGTCTATTGTATCTATTGCATTTGCGCGTTTAAAACTTAGGTTACTGTAAAACTTAGAGCCGATTCCTGGCTCAGATTCTACCTGTAACTTACTCCCTAACGCATTAATAATCCGCTGGCTGATCGCCAAACCCAGCCCAGTACCACCGTATTTACGGCTAGTACTGTGGTCGGCTTGCTCGAAAGGCTGAAATAATCGGCTCACGAGCTCTTTGTCCATGCCGATTCCGGAATCTTCTACAGCGATATAATAATCCGCAAAGCGACGATGCACTTGGGTACATTTAATTACGATCTGAATCGAGCCAGTGTAAGTGAATTTCAGAGCATTATTCGTGAGGTTCATTAATACTTGCGTAAAGCGAAGTGTATCGGTAACTACCCAATCATGCTCTCCTACATCGAGCAATATATTGAGTGCAATGCCCTTCTTTTCGGCTTTTTGTTCGAATAGCTTGAACAATTGTTCAGCGATCGCAGATAGGGATACTGCTTCCTGTTCTAAGGCGAGCTTTCCGGCTTCTATTTTTGAGAAATCCAGGATATCGTTCACAATACCGAGCAGTAAATTGGAAGAATACTGTACTGTGGTTACGAACTCATGCTGCTGTTGATCGAGAGATGTTTCATTTAATAGATCACAATAACCAATAATGGCGTTTAGTGGTGTGCGAATTTCATGGCTCATATTCGCTAAGAATAATGATTTCTCTTTATTCGCCTTTTCTGCGCGCTCGCGTTCAGCGAGAAGCTTATTAAAAGCTGCCTCTCGAGAACCAATATTCACCAGCATTTCTGCATACAGGGATAACAGCTTGTGTTCTTTATCGGTGTAAACATGATGATTGCGTACGCTATCAAAGCCCACAAAACCAATTAAGTTGCCATCATCAAGCATAGGCACAGTGATAATGCTTTTTACATCTTGGGGCTCTAGAATCTCTCGAATACCGCTATCTGCAGGTAGTGCTAATACATCAGGAATATACAACTCTTTACCTTGGCTGTGTGCCTCAAGCCAATCGGGAATAAAGCTTACGTCTGTATTTTGCAGGTTATCGATTTCCGCACTAATTCCCTCTGCACACCATTCATACGTATTTGATGCTTCCATAGCCACAAGATCGTAGCGGAAGATATACGCACGATCTGCACCAACAAAGGTTGCCATTTCTTTCAGAGAGGATTGAATCGCCCGTTCAGCCTGCTCAAGAGGAAGATTTAAATATTCCCGAGCGATTTTAATTAATAGAGTTTCAGTTGTTGTTTCAGTATTTGTCATCTTGCCTTAGGCCATGCGATCACGTGAGAGTTTTTGTGTAACTCATCACTACTAGGAAAGTGGAGAACTCCAAGTTTAGCACTTTGTTGTGCTCTTGCTGAAAGATGTATAGGGCGATTGCACCAATACTGAATAAGGCGCTCAAGCTCGCTTTTCGATAGCGCATCTGAGAAGAAGCCGCCGGTAAATTTTGTTTATCCGTTGGCGCGCATGGCGATAAAGGTATGCTCGTTATCAATACCACATGCGACCACTGTTTTTTGTAGGTTGTGGGCTGTATCGTAATAGTTGTGCAAATACTTCTCGATACGTGAATTGGTGCCTACCTCTTGAACTAGGGCACTATCAATTCTTAAGAAAGAAAACTCGTTACCAAGAATGAGTTCTGTACGGGTTGAGCTTTGTTTTCCAAGCACACCGCAAAACTGAATACCGTATTTCATAGCATGTTGAATTAATTCAATGTGTTGCGTGCTTTGTTCGTTAGGGTAATGCTCTTGAACGCTAATTACCAAACGGCTTAAATCAAATTTAAGCTCATTCGCACGCTGCACTATATGCTCAAGAAACTTGCTGTTGTTAAACGAATCCATGTAGGCAGAAATAAAAACGCGATCATCTCTTGTACTAAGGGTTTTCGAGGTTGCAATCTCTTCCAACGCTATATCGGCAAAGTACTGATCTACAATAGTGCCAAGGCCATTTTTTTCAATGAGCCTAAACATTGAATCTATGTTGATTGTTTCATAATGTGGCCAGTGAATTTGGCAATAAATGCCATGAATATGTGCAACCCCTTCTACTAATTCAATAACGGGCAGATATTTAAGGCCAACCGAACCATGTTCGATAGCATCAAAGAATTTAGAAAGGGTGCTTACACTGGTATTCATGTATCAATTTCCCGCAACAATTTTTGCGCAACATCGTGAATTTCCGTTGCGATACTGATGAGTTTATTCACTTCATCACGCTGTTCATCTGAGCTAGGTGCCAACTTGGCAATATGCTGTTCAATTGCATCTGCATTGCTGCTTAACTCATATAAGCCAACCGTATTTGCCGTTGATTTCATTAAGTGAGCAATACGCTGCAATTCGTTTGGCGCAATCGGCTTCTCTTGCTGGAGTGAGCTCTGCATTCGCTCCAAATGTTGTTTGCTTTCATTGCCAATAGTGAAAAGTAGATCAGCAACAAAATCGGTATCGTAATCAAATTCACTTAATAATCTTTGCAAAGGCATTCATAACACTCCTTATTTATATGGTTCGCACTTATTAGCCTAATCGTGAGTGATTACTGGTGTTAGCTTGTAAGCGATCATGAAGAACCGCTAATGGCATTGGTTTACCATAGTAGAAGCCTTGAGCAAGGGAAACTTTGATATTGCGTAATTCGTTGTGTTGCAGTTCTGTTTCAACGCCCTCAGCCAAAATTTGGATTCCTTCCAAATGCGCCAAGTACATTAGGCTTTTTACAATATTTCTGCTGCTATCATCGACTGGAAATCTACTGATAAACTCTCGGTCGATTTTAAGTTTCGCTATTGGCAGCGCAAGCAAGTAATCGAGATTTGAATAACCGATGCCAAAATCATCAAGTGTGAGCTTGAAACCGAAACTGGCTAAATCAATCAGGTTCTGTTTAGATACCCCCAACATATCAAGCGCGGAGGTTTCGGTAATTTCAATTTCTACTCTACGCGGATTTACTTTGTGCTTTTTCGCCATCCAAAGAATAGATTTAGAAAAATTACCCCGCTTTAATTGGTAAGCAGATACATTCACTGCCACGGTTACGCTCTCTTTTAGCGTTGCAAGATCTTTAAAAACAATATCAAAGATGTGCAAACCAATTTCATGAATGGCATTCGTGGCTTCTAGAATGGGAATCAATTCTGCTGGGCTAACCACACCAAGCTCCGGAGTTTGTAAGCGAGCGAGTGCCTCAACTCCAACGAGCTCTCCGGTATCGATATTCACTTGCGGTTGATAATGCACTTCAAGCTGTTGCTTTACTAAACCGGAGTAAATTGCACTTTCAAGAACGTGTAAGCGCCCTAGTTCTTTCTTTGCACTCTTACTAAACAATTCAATTTCGGATTTATTTTTCGATTTTGCGAGCGATACAGCTAAGCAGGCATTAGCGATCGTTGCCTCTAATAGCTCCCGAAAGCGGTTCTCAACACCCTCGAGGTGGGTGGCACCTTGAGAACTATGGGCAACGCCGGTTCTTAGTACTACAAATACATCTTGATGGCCTTTACTAATTGGTCGATTTGCCAGTTTAGTAAGGCGCGTTTGAAACTCTTCTAGTGTACTTTGAGTTAGTGTTGGAGATATCACAGCAAAGCGGGTGTTACTAGTGCGCAGCAGGATTACCTCGTTACTCGCAAACTCTTGTAATCGAAGGGCCATGTTCTTTAAAGTAAGGTTGCCAATTGAACGGCCCCTTACGTTATTGATTTTGTCTAAGTTGGCAATTTCAATCACTACTACCGAATACTCACTTTGCAGCAATGCATTGTGAGGGGCGTTAGCTGCTATACCTTCAACTGTTGACAACTGAGTTAACTCATCAATAATACTTTGCGGCGAATAACTTACTCGCAGATCTTTGCGATGGGCTAGTTGTACACGTTGCGCAAAATTTTGTTTATTGAACGGTTTGGTAATGAACTCAACGGCTCCACCGCCAAGGCCATGGCGCTCAATTTGATCATCGCGTAGGCTAGTTACCACTACCTTCGGAATCTTTGCAAAGTAGGGAATGGTGTTTAAGCGTGAAATGATTTGTAAGGCGTTCGTATTCTCTAAGCAATAATCAATCACAAATACATCAACAACCAAAGGTGGGTTGGCGATAAAATTATCCAAATCATCAGGAAGATGTTGAATCGTTACAATTTGATAGCCTTGCCGTTTCAGCAACCACGAAGTAATCAACAACGAACTAGCGTCGTCGTCAATCAGTACTGCGGTAGGCTGATGTGTGCCCAGTTTTTTGTTCTGCGCTTGTTTTTGGATGTGCACTGGTGAATACCTTAAGAATTTGTAGCAGTTTACAATGCTAAACTCTATAGGTAAACACCAAAATTGATATAAACAATAGCTGGCTTGCTTTTTATGATGTTTTTTTCATGTTGGCAGCGCCTTGAATGTAGCCGCGCAGGAATGAACGGTCGATAGGCTTATTAAGTACAGTAATATCTTCCAATACCTTTTGTTGGTGAGCTGATTTACTCACATCGGTGCCGGTAACAATTAAGATATGCAGGGCTTGTAAATCTGGGTTCTTGCCAATTTTTTGTAGCATTTCGTAGCCATCAACATATGGAATATCGAGGTCGAGGATTAATAAATCAAATGGCTTTTGCCCGAGCTGCAGTAATGCCTCAATACCATCTTGCGCATAATATACATTGATAAGATCACTGAAATCACCAAAGGTATGTTGGTAGATTTTAATCGTTACTGGATCGTCTTCCGCTACTAATATTTGCATCGGTTGCGGCTTTTGCGCCTGCAATTGCTTTACAAACTGGGATCGGCTTTCAGGAGTAGTTGGGGGTGTTGTATGCTGATGCTGGCGTTCAACCACCGATTGCTTATCAATGCGCCGATGCCCTCCTGCGGTTTTCCAGGCAGTAAGCTCGCCATTCTCAACCATTTGTTGCACGGTTCCAACGGAAACCCCAAGTAACTTAGCTGCTGCAGATGTGCTGATATACTGATCTTTTGCCGGAAGTTCGCTTGCCACGATGATCACCTTTTTGTTTAATCACAAAACTACCCGATCATCTTCGTTTTTACTGGTTTTTGCAAATATTTCTTAACTATGAGATCAGTTACTATACGAACATCCTCTTAGCTGTGGCGCAAAGAGTAGGTTATTAGTGGGTATTACCGAGCCAGAACCGCCGCCAACACAGGCACATACAGCAATACATTCAGCGGAAAGGTAATACCCAGCGCAGCCAGCATGGCTTTACCAATATCGGCGTTCGGTATCGCGGCGCGAATTGCCGCCGGTGCGGCAATGTAGGAAGCACTTGCGGTAAGCGCGCTTAGAATTAGCACCGAACCGGTAGGTAAGCCTAGATAGATGCCGAGCAACAAACCTGGCCACATCAGAAGGAGAGGCGCTACTGCGGCAAATACTACTAAGCGCCACAGTTTAAACGGAAACGGCCGGCAAATTCGGGCGGTGGTGATGCCCATTTCTAATAAAAACAACGCCAATAACGCGGAGAATCCGTTGATTACCAAGCCTTCAATTGCGGCAAGGCCGCCTGGCCCATAGAGCCAACCAATGGCTACGCCGCCCATTAGCAACACAACGCCGCGGCTGGTAAGTGCTTCATGCCAAATAGCGCTCATTTTTAGCGGCGCAGTTGGGGTGGTAACCTGGGTGTGTAGATCACTGGGTATGCCGCTACTTAGGCTTCCAGATGTACGCGCGGTATCGTTTTGCGCCCGCCAATGGTAGAAGGCCAGCATCAACACAATGGCAGGTAGTTCGAGGATTACCAGATATAAGGTGGTATCGGCGGCTAAGGGAAGTTGGTAGCTTTCTGCTAGCGCCCAGGCTACGGCAAAGGTACCGGCGCTTACGGAGCCATAATGCGCAGCAATGCTAATGGCATCTACCCGCGGTAGGCGTATCAATTTGCGGAGTACTGGAAAAAGAATGGGTGGTAACAGGAATCCGAGCGCCATAATGAGCAGTAAGTTGCTCCAAATAATGGCATCACTATTACTGTGTAATGCTAAGCCGCCTTTAATGCCGATACTGAGCATCAGTAATATGGTGAGTATTTCGTAAATTTGCCCCGGTACTTTTAGATCGGATTTCACTAGCCCGGAAATCAAACCTAACGCAAAAAATGCAACTACAATATCTGGCATGCTTCCCTCAAATGATTTTGCAACGCTAACGGCTGCGGTTATCAAGCGGAGCGATTATGCAGAACTTAACCTATATATAAAAATAATTGATTGCAGTATATAGTATAGATAATTAGCTATGCATGAGGTGCTTATGCAATTACGGCAATTAAACTTTCGGTTGTTAGAGGTGTTTCAGCACGTTGTGGAGCAAAAGAGCATTTCAGCCGCAGCTCGTAAGCTTCATCTTACGCAGCCAACCATTTCAGCGCAGATTCGTAGGTTAGAGGACGTATGTGGTGCCCAGTTGCTGCAGCAGGACGGTAGGCAGATGCTACCTACCTTGGCGGGCGAGCACTTGTATCGTGCTAGTGGCGATATTATGCGGCGTATGCATGAGTGTACCCAGGCAATTTCGGCAATACGAGAAGGCGATCGGGGCAACTTAAAAATATCTTTGGTAAACACCGCGCAGTACGTTATTCCGCCCTTGGTTGCGCAATTTAATCAGCAATTTCCGGATATTCGGGTTGAGCTAAGTATTGGCAATCGCAGCACTACCTTGCAGCGATATTATAATAATGCCGATGATATCTACATTTTTAGCCATCCACCTAGCGATGCAATGGCAACCGCAGAACCATTTTTAGCCAATCGATTACAGCTTATTGCACCTATGAACCATTGGGCAACAAAGCAGCGTTGTGGCGTGTTGAGTTTCCAAGAGTTGGTAAACGAACCTTTTTTAATGCGCGAACCAGGCTCGGCAACCCGTATGGTATTTGATACTTGGTTAGCAGGGCGCGGTTTATATTTAACCAGCACTTCGCAAATTGAGAGCAACGAGGCGATTCGTATGAGTGTTGCTTCAGGAATGGGGTTAGCAGTGTTATCGGAGCACATTATTGAGCACGGTAGCGATGCGGTTGCGCGCATTGATGTTGAAGGATTCCCGCTTCCGGGCCAATGGTATATGGTGAGCCGAACCGATAGCCGCAACTTAGCGGTTATCGATCGGTTTAGAGCGCTCGTGTTACGCGAACACAGTAATGGTTTGCCTACTAATGGCCACTAAGTTTCCAGCATCATCCCAAATGTGCGAATGGGTATGCCCATAACCATCAGCGGCATAATCAATGTAGGCTATATATTGCCACCAATCGTTGCTCATTTTATCGCTGGGTAAAGGCTCTGGGAATTCAATGGTCCAAGTAAGAGAACTTGCTGGCGCCGGCGCGCTTAAATGCGGTAAAACGGCCGGTGGCCAGGCATCTACCAAGCCAAGGAATAAGCCCACACTAATCGGTTGTTGTTCTTCGGCAAACCGCATCCAACCCCCAAATTGCCGCGATTGATTATTACTAAACGGCAATCCGCCTACGCTTACACGATAATCAAAATGATGGGCAAATTCAGGTAGTAGTTTGGTTTTCGGAAATGCTGGGCCTTGTTCGCGCGGCGGAACTTCGGCCGGCAGTGTATCGGTTACACGCACCTTTGATGGGCGCGAACAACCAAACGTAAGCAATGCGCTGAGTTGTACGGCATTGTTTTGCAGTAGCTCAACCCTTACTTGCGTTACATTTTTACCTTCTCGAAGAATAGTTCTTTGCAGTGTAAGTTGGCCGGGCTCGATAGGGCCCACGAATGAAACTGTGAGCGCACGAATATGCTGGTTTGCAGCAACCCCAAGCACAGCATGTTGATAAGCAATGCCAGCGGTAAGGCCACCAAATGCGGCGCGTCCCTGGGCCCAACCCGCTGGCATTTCAATGTGCTGCTCTGCGGCAGGGCTGATTAATTGAAGAATTTCAGAAAACGGCATCACGTTATTCATGCACTTGGCCTGTAGTTAAAACTTAAACGAGCGTTTGATTTTAACCTCGACCTCAGAGAAGTGCTAGTGTTAAGAGGTATTAATGGTAGCTTTTAATTCCCTGAAACCGCTCGAATTGTTTAAATAAAGCGGGGTATTGTGAACTACGAACAACAATAAAGCCTTCTGTGCGGTATCTATCGATGACAAACTTTCTACAGCATTCACCACTAAGCGATTCTGAACGCTATAAACATCGATTGTTAAAGGCCATTCTGTTAGTGATATTTTTTGCATCACTGGTGATCGGCAGCATCAATATTTTTCTCTTTTCAGCCTATACCATCGGCATGCTGAATTTTACGAGTATGGCGCTCAGTGCGCTGATATGGGTTTACTATCATGCGAGTAAACGCTTAGCGATAGCGGTATGGCTGGTGAGCGGCGCCGTAATATTCAATTTGGCGAGCTTTATTGTGTTAGCAAAGGGTGGTGGCTATTCGCTAATTTGGCTTACCGTGTTGCCGCCGCTAGTGTTCTTTTTACTGGGCAAGCGCGCAGGATTTTGGGTTACAGCGATATTTTTTGCGGCAGTGCTGACGTATTTCTACCAACAACTTCCCCATCTGCCGGCGCAGAAACTGAGTATGGGTGCTTACCTCAATATTGTTGAAGTGATGATTGTGCTGTTATTAATTTTTCGGTTTTATGAGAACTCACGCAGTGAGGCGTATGCCGAACTTCAGCGTATTTCCACTATTGATAAATTAACGGGCATTTATAATCGCGCGAAACTTGATGATGTGCTTGAACAACATATTGAGCTTATGGATCGCAGCGAACAACCGCTTAGCATTATGTTGCTGGATTTAGACCACTTCAAAGTAGTTAACGACCAATTCGGCCATCTTCAGGGCGATAAAGTGCTGCAAGAGGTAACCAAGGTGATTAGGGGCACTATTCGTAAAACCGATCAATTTGGCAGGTGGGGCGGCGAAGAGTTTATGCTCATTTGCCCCAATACCAACGCCGAAAATGCTGCGCGTTTAGCAGAGAAGTTGCGTATTGCAGTGCAGGATTTTGATTGGCAGTTTGCTGTACCTATAACCATAAGTATTGGTATCGCTGAAATAACGGCGCGGCAATCCAGTGTAGAGGCCCTACAAGCAGCCGATAAAGCGTTGTACCTTGCGAAAAATAATGGCCGCAACCGAGTGGAAGTGGTAACTGAGGGAGCTGCATGAAGAAAACAAAACCAGAATTACGGCCCGGTATTTACCGCCATTACAAAGGTAATGATTATCAAGTAATTGATGTGGTATGCCACTCTGAAAGCGAAGAATGGTTAGTTCTTTATCGGCCTTGCTATGGCGATCGTAATCTATGGGTTCGCCCGTATGCTATGTTTATGGAAACAATAGTAGTGGAAGGCGAACCTATTCCGAGATTCTCCTTCTTAAAGGCTTAATACGGTTGTTATTACATCTGACATAATAGATATGCGGTTTATTATATTAGAGAATTAACGGTGTATATCAGTTATCGAAGTTGCTGAGCAATATGTACATAAAGCCGTTTAAAATGAGTAATATCTATGAATAGTAGCAAGCAACAAGCGCATCTCGGCCATTTCCAGAAAGCAAACACTGCCCACATCCTCAATATCCTTGAACATGCGCAAGTAGCTATGTGGGAATGGGATATGGAACGTGATTTGAACTATATCAATGATATGTGGGCCAATATGATTGGTTATACAGCGGATGAGTTGAACCCGGTTACCTTTGCTACGTTTAACGCCTTGATTCATGAAGATGATAGAGGGCTTTTAGCTGATGCTTTAGCAGCAAAACATGCGGATATTGCGCACGAATTTGTTGCGGTATTTCGCATGCAACACAAGAGTGGCGATTGGGTATGGATTAAGGCTCGTGGCGATTTCATTGAGTTTGAGGACAATAAACCCACTCGCATGGCCGGCATTCATCTAGAGGTTTCTGAATTAATGGGGCGCGTAGAGCTAGAACGTGTTCTATATGAAAAGTTAGATGGCTTAATGCAAGGCACTCAAGTTGCTTTCTATTCTATCGCACCCACACCTCCTTTTCGCTTGAACTATATATCTCCTAATTTAATCTCAGAATACGGATTATCGCTAGACAGCAATGAAGAATCTTGGCAGGAATTATTGCATCCTAATGATCGAGATTATGTTTTGGCTGAATTCGCAAGTTGGGCAAAAAGCTCACAATCTAACGATTTATCGCGAACCTTTCGCATACGCGATGTTAATGGTGTGTATCAGTGGGTAGAAGATAGATGCCATAAATCATTTGAAAATGGTGTGTTGGCACAAATAGTGGGCACCGCCCAGAACGTTCAGGAGTTTGTGGAGAAAGATAAGCTTTTGGATCGAATTGCGGATGTAGCTCCAGGTATGTTGTATAAGTTTGAACGAACCGTTGACGGGGTTTTTCGTTTTCCATTCGCAAACAAGCGGATTGTTGATATCTATGGCGCGCAGCCTAACGAAGTAACCGAAGATGCGAGCTTCGTATTTGCACGAATTCATCCCGAAGATCTTGCCTTCGTAAGCGAATCAATTAATTACTCTGCAGAGCATTTAACCGATTGGGATTGCGAATATAGAGTAGTGAATAATGGTGAAACGATATGGGTACGCGGCCATTCTACGCCGGAACGTGAGCCGGATGGAACGTTGGCTTGGTATGGCCTGATCATGGATGTTACCGCCGCCAAAAATATAGAAAAGCAATTGCGAGAGTATCAGCAACAGTTAGAACGCGTTCAGGAAATTGCCCGCCTAGGGCATTGGCGTGCAAACCTACAAACAGGCGATCTTTATTGGTCTGATATCATTTACGAAATATTCGGCTTTGATAAAGAAACAACAATACCTTCGGTTACATTATTTAGCAGCTGTATTCATCCAGAGGATGTTGAATCTGTTCGAGAGAGTGAGCGTATTGCGGTTGAAACCGGTGTTCACGATGTTGAGCATCGCATAATTCGCCCAGATGGCAGTATTCGTTGGGTGCATGAGCTAGCCGATTTCAGCAGAACGGAAGACAAAGGTGAGTATTTAACCGGCACAGTGCGTGATATTACCGATCGGAAAGAGTTAGAGTTAGAGCTTCGGCAATTATCCACTACTGATAGCCTTACCAAGATTGATAACCGCCGCTCATTTTTTATGAAAAGCGATGCAACCATTAATGGCTGTAGAAGGCGGAATGAACCGGTTTCGTTAGTTGCTTTTGATGTTGATCACTTCAAATCTGTAAATGATACGCATGGGCATGCCAAAGGTGATGAAGTTCTCTATAAAGTTGCCCAGGCGGTGAAAGAGAGCTTAAGAGCGATGGATGTTTTTGCGCGTACGGGTGGTGAAGAATTTGCTGTGCTGCTTGGCAATACCAGCGCTGAACCGGCCTTATTGGTTGCAGAAAAATTGCGTAGTGCGATTGCGGCACTGGAGTTTAAGGATGCCGAGAATAATACCTTTCATGTTACTGCCAGCTTCGGTGTTGCCCAGCAAGATGAAAATGAGCCCTTAGATGATTTAATTAATCGTAGTGACAAAGCGATGTACCATGCAAAACAACATGGCCGCAACCGCGCTTCGCTGGCAGCACCTCACTAGCCACCCGCAGCGTTAAGTTTCGATAACACGAAAACAAACAAGCCCCGCAAAATAAATTGCGGGGCTTACATATACAGATATTGGTGCGGTTTTTAAAAATTATTCGCTAGGAATTAAAACCGTATCAATTACATGAATTACGCCGTTATCAGCTTTGATATCTGCTGTAGTTACGGTGGCGTTATTGATTTTCACTGAATAGCCAGTGGCATCTACGTTCAGTGAACTACCTTGTAATGTTTCAGCGTATAGCTGTTGGTCTGCAATATCACCGCTCATTACTGTGCCTGAAACCACGTGATAAGTAAGAATCGCAATCAACTGATCGCGGTTTTCTGGCTGTAGTAAGCTTTCTACCGTGCCTTCAGGTAACGCTGCAAATGCCTCATCTGTTGGGGCAAATACAGTGAACGGGCCTTCTCCGCCAAGCGTATCTACTAAATCAGCTGCACCTAATGCGGCAACCAGTGTATTGAAATTACCGTTGCTTGCAGCGATTTCAGTAATCGTGCCAGCTTTTTCTTCTTGGCCGTAGCCGCTACGTTCTTTATTGCCGCCATGATGGTCGGCCAGAGCCGCACCAGATAAAGCGAACGTACTTGCGATAGCGATGGCTAAGGTTGTTAATTTTTTCATTGCAATTCTCCTAAGTGAAATTAGTTGGCAATGGAATTCAAACTGCACCATGCCGTTGTTTGTTACTTAGGAGGTTACGCCTTGTACAGGCACTTGGATTACAATTAACTGTTTCTTTACCTTGCGGAGTTCACTTTACTCTGGAATTACCGTGGCATTCCAGTTAATTGCTTGCCAGCGCATATCCCGAAATACAAAGATTCCTGTGTTGTAATAGCGGTTTTGTACTTCACCTGCAGAGTTCGCTGCTACCAGTATAAAATTGGCAATGGCCACACCATCAACGTAGTTGATATGCGGATCTGATGCGGTAAACCAGGTGGTTACATGCTCTTCCGGGGTAGGCGTTGTGCCTTCCATTCCCGCCATTAGCTCGGCTTTACCAAAGCGGCTGCCGCTAGAGCTGGTATAAATTAATTCTTCTGCCCAAAACTGATCATGAATAGTGGCATCGTTCACACTGGCACCATACAAGAAATGATCTATGGCAACGATAATTTCATCTTCGCCAGCATATACATTGGCTGCCGCAGCTAGTAGTACTGCGCTCAGCCAAACTTTTACAAAGTAATTCAACATAAGGTGTTCCTCACCAAGGAATTAAAGTGAAGTTCAGAATACACCTAATCGCAATCGCTATCCAAGTGCTGCTCGGTTAAGAACATTTGGATATCTTCATAGGCTGGGGTCCAGAAGCGCAGTGGGCTGGCCAAGCTGGCAACCAAAGCCACATGGCGGCGGCTTGGATACAGTTTGAAGGTTGTTGGTACGCCTAGGGCTTTTAGCTCTGTAGCGAAGCTCTCACTGTGTGCGGGTTTGGCGATGGTATCGGCCTCACCATGCAGAAGCAGAGCGGGAGGAAGGTGGCGTGGCTTACGCTCTGCGATTAGCGCCACAGGGTTCGCTTCATTACCTTGCACTTGGCTAAATTTCTCGCCCACGCGTTCGTGATCGAGTGGCAAATCATACGGGCCGGATAAACCGATAAATGCCGCAATAGGCAATGAATCATTAAGAAAACTCGGCTCCGCAACCAACATAGCGGCGGAATGAGCACCTGCTGAGTGCCCTACTAAAATTAACCCGCGTTCATTTTCCGATAATGCATTACAGGCGCTGGGTACGTGATTTGGTATGGCCTGCACTGCGGCGGCGGCATCTTCGATAAATGCTGGAAATTCAACTTCTGGAAACAAACGATAGTTGGGGATCACCGTAACGTAGCCCAAGCGCGCAAAGGCTTGGCCAATAAACTCAAAATCAGCCTTATCGCCATCATCCCAACCACCACCGTACAGAAATACCACGATGTTCTGCTTGTGCGGTGTTTGCTCGGGGATATAGATATCCATCGTTTGCCTTGGGTGACCCAGTCCAGGTAAGTAGGCAACATCTTGCTGCACGGTATAGCTGTTGCTAGGAACCACTGCATTTAAGGCGCGAGTAGGTGAGCAAGCTGTAATTACCAGCAAACCAAGCAGAATAATAATCAAGCCATAGGTACTATTAATTGGCACATCGCCTCCTGGAGAACGCGTTTTTATGAGTTTACGCTACAGCAATTTCGCCACGGCCAGTGTCTTTGCTTTGGTACAGTAATTGATCTACCTGTTTTAAGGTTGCTTCCCAATTGCTGGCATCGCTGTGGGTATATAATGTGCCACCACCACTCACAGATATTGCCACTCCAGCAATCGGTTGTTTGGTAATTTCGTGAGTGATTTTAGTTGCAAACTCCGCGAGTTGCTCTGCTTGAATGCCCTTAATCACGAGCAAAAACTCTTCACCACCCCAGCGAATTACCAAATCATTTTCGCGCAAGCAGCTGTTGAGGCGGTTCCCCAGTTCTACCAATACGGCGTCACCAACATCATGGCCATGTTCATCATTAATACGTTTAAAGTAATCAATATCGATTAAATAAATTCCATGGCTATGATTCGCTTCACGACGATCCGCAAGGAAAAAATCATGAATGGCACGCCGATTATACAAACCCGTTAAAGGATCATGGAATGATTGAATGTGTAGTTTACGATTGGCCTTATTTAGTAACGTGTTAATTCTGTTGGAGTGGCGATAGGCTAAGCCGGTAAGAATAATAATAACGAGTAATAAAAAGGCAGTTAAAACTGTAAAGAACTGCTGGCGTTGTTGGCTTGCCAACTGCTGTTGCTGCAATTCAGTTTGTTGTTCAAGAATTTGGATTTGTAATGATTTTTCTTCTGCTTCATAGCGTACTTGCAGCTCGCTAATTACATTATCGCGCTCGGTTTGAAATAATTCCTCTTGGATATCGGTTTTTTCTTTCAAGGTAGCGGCCTGCAATTGATATTCGCCAGCCAGTTCATAAGCATTCGCCAAATGTGAAAGAATAATGGATACCTCTCGTGGTAATGCGAAGCTTTTAAATACTTCTGCTGCGGTTTCCATTTCCGCTAAGCCTTCCTGATAATTGCCTTGCAACACTTTAATATAGCCAAGATTAAACTCGGTTACGGAGCGTTCATTCACATTACCAATGCGCTTGGCTACGGCTATTCCTTGCTCAAGGTAACCCTGTGCATTGGCGTAGTTATCCATGAGCAACTCAGTTGCTCCGGCATTGTTATAGGCCAGCATTTCTACTCTGTCATCACCCACTTGCTTGGCGCTTTCTGCTGCTTCTAAAAATGCGGCCACTTGTGCTTCTGAGGGGCCGTGCAGGTATTGTTTTGCGTATGCCCGAATCAGGTAAATCTCCGGCAACCGATCGGTGAGGCCATGCCGGATGGAATCATCGATTGTGGCATTCGCGGTATCAATCGAAGCCCGATAATTGCCCAAGTTAGATTGCAAACGGGCAATATGCAAATTCAAAAATTGCCGCCTGCGCTGGGTATTTGCATCGTTGGTACTGGAGATAACGGCGTGAGCTTGCAGCATATATTCTAACGCTTCGGCAAACTCGCCAAAGCGCATTAAGGTACGCGCAATTAGGTGGTGCGCATGATATTGAATACGCGGGTTTGTTACTTGGGCTAATTTTTGTTTAACCGCGGGCACAAGCAGGCGAGCCTCATCGTTACGATCGCGTTGAATATAAGCTTCACCAATAATGGTATTAATTTCGGTAATCGCATTCGCGTTATTGCTTGCTTCTGCGCGCTCACGCACTGATTCGGCAAGCTTTAAAGCGCCCTCGAGATCATTTTCATTGATCACCAAACGAAGCACTTCATAACCGTGTATGCGTACCCAAGTTTCAATTGGGGTAGTGCTATCCGCTTGGCTTAAAATACGTTGAAATGTTTCTAGATCATGAGGCACAAAGCCCATTCCCAAAGTAGCTTCAAGCTGTTCTTCAAGGGCAATATCTATTTCTGCCACTGCAGTTGCCGCGTTGTTTTCTTCAACAACACTGGTTTGCTCACGTAGTTCGTTTTCCGGCTCTGCGTTTGCAGCACCTAAAAAGAATAGGGGGGCCATAAACGAGGTTACGAATAAGGAAATTACAACCTTGCTCATAGATATTCCTTTTTATTATTACTTATGCTTTTCACTATATCATCCCAGCTTCAAAAATCATCACTTATGTAGGCTTAACGAGGGGTATATGCAAATTCTACATATCAAATATCAATTCGGTTTTTAGAGGGAGCGCTGCAACACTCTATACTCAACGCTCTATTTATAAAGAGTGTCGAGTTTCCATGCAAAGCAGCCCAGTACTTCCAGTTCTTGATATGCAGCTATTGTTCGCCGGCGGTGATGCGCGGCAGGAGTTTTTGCGCTCCCTTGCGGATGCGGCACGTACGGTTGGCTTTTTCTATATTAAAGGGCACGGTTTAGATACGGAGCACCAGCGTGTATTGCATTTAAGTAAGCAATTCTTTGCTCTGCCGCAAGCGCAAAAAGAAACGGTAGCAATGCTTAACTCGCCGCACTTTCGCGGTTATACCAAGCTCGGTAGTGAGCTTACTGCAGGCAAGCATGATATGCGTGAGCAGTTCGATATTATGCGCGAAGAGCCGGCCGTTGTGGTGGCTGATAATGAACCGAAATGGTGGCATTTATGGGGGCCGAACCAATGGCCTGCAGCGCTTCCAGAGCTGCGCATGGGATTACTAAGCTATCAACAGCAACTCACTCAAATAAGCACAGCACTACTGGGTGCCTTTGCTGAAGTAATGCAGCAGCCCGAGGATGTGTTTGGTGAAACCATGCAGCAGCCCTATACCCACATGAAGCTAATTCGCTATCCGGGTGTAATGGGAAATAGCCGCCAAGGGGTAGGTGCGCACAAAGACCCTGGTTACCTTACGATTGTAAGCCCAGATCAACATTCTGGCTTGCAAGTATACAAAAACCAGCAGTGGGTAGATGTACCGCCTATTGAAGGTGCCTTTGTAGTGAATATTGGCGAGTTGCTTGAGTTAGCATCGGATGGCTATTTGCGCGCTACCGAACATCGAGTAGTAAGCCCGCAAGCAGGTACCGATCGTTATTCCGTGGCATTCTTTATGGCAGCGGCATTGGCGAGCGAAGTACCGCTGTTAAACTTACCACCGCAGCTGAAAGCGCAGGCACTCGGGCCTACTAGCGATGCGAATAATCCGCTGTTCTATCAGGTTGGGGAAAATGTATTGAAAGGGCGCGTGCGCTCGCATCCAGATGTTGCGTGCGCACATAAAATTGCCTGTTAATAGGCAAGTAAGTATTACATCATTGCCTGCAGGTAACGCTCTAAGCTAAGCCGATGAATGAGGCCAAGCTGTTGCTCAAGCCAGTAGGCATGGTCTTCTTCAGTATCTTGTAAAATACCCACCAGAACATTGCGGCTCACGAAATCACGTTGCTGTTCACATAACTGAATGGCCTTTCGCAATGCGGCTGCATTTTCGCGCTCTAGCTGAAGATCTGCGGCAAGCATTTCTGGCACGGTATCGGCATCAGGCAATGCGTGCCGGCTTTCCAAATCTGGCCGGCCACCGAGAAACAGAATGCGCTCAATTAGCAATTTCGCATGGCCACGCTCATCTTCTGCTTCGTGGTTTATGCGCTCATACAGCTTTTGAAAGCCCCAATCTGCATATTGCTCAGAATGGGATGTATATTGATCAATCGAGGTTAACTCCCACGACAACAACCCATTCAGCGCTTTGATTACTTCGCTCATATCAGCCTCCTAAAGTTGTTGTTGCAAGTAGTTTTCTTCACCAATGGTATCGATAATGCTGCATTGGGTATCCAGCCAATCTTGGTGGTCTTCCTGTTTGGCAAGTATTTCGCTCAGCATTTTTCGGCTCACAAAATCCTGTTCTTCTTCACACACACTAATGGCATCGCGGATATGGCGGATATCCTCACTAACCAACTTATCATCAAGCTTCAGCATTTCATGTGGCGTTTCGCCAATATACAGTTTCCCAAGCTCTTGCAGATTCGGTAAGCCATCGAGTAATAGTATGCGTTCGATTACTTCATCGGCGTACTTCATTTCCGCAATAGATGCTTTGTAAATATGCTGGTTGAGCTGTGCAAAGCCCCAGTTTTTATACATTCGAGCATGCAAAAAGAATTGGTTTACGGCAGTGAGCTTGCGCGTTAACACTTTATTTAATGCGGTAAGTACCGTTACGTTGCCACGCATGGTTGAGCTCCTTTGGGATTACTTCGGAGCCTTTAGATTAGATGATATTTAGGCAGGTGTAAAATAACCCAACGCAGCGGGCTGGGCTTGCTGGTGCAGTGCATCGTCTAGCACATCACGAGCGCAGCAGGTGCATTTGCCACATTGGCTACCGAGGCCAAATTGCTGGCGCAAATCACGCACAGAACTTGCGCCATTCGCAACAGCTTGCGAAATTTGCTTGTCTGTAACGCTTTTGCATAAACACACGTACATAAATCACCAGAAATGCTATTGAATAGGGTTTTATTAAAACACAAATGAGAACCGTTATCAATAGCATTTAGATGCAGGTGTGAGAACTCGGTTATACACCCGTTTTTGTAGTAATTCTCTCTAGCCCGTGGGCGTTTGGCCCAGTTTCATTGCGCCATAGCTTGAAGGCAAAGAATAAGCCTGTAGTTGCTAATCCCGTATAAAACCACATGCTTGGCGCATAACCGGCGGTATTTTCTGGCCCCGCATTGTTAATATCGTTCAATAATCCAACAATAGGTGGTACCACCATCCAGCCAATTTGTTGGCATAGGGTCATGAGTGCGAATGCAGAACCCAACCGGCGTTCTTCCACGATATAGGCTACCGATGGCCACATTACTGCTGGAATGAGTGAGAACACAGCACCGAGCAGAAATATCACCACGAATAGGGTAAGTGGTACCGGCGCGCTGCCAATGAATGGAATTACTAGATTGATATCGGGCCCCGCGGGCAAATAGGTTACAGCTAAGAAAAGTGGCACCATTACCAAGGTTCCTGCGGCCATAAATAGCGAGCGGCGGCCCACTTTATCTACCCACAACCCGAATAACGGCGTAAGAATAATTGCCGCCACAGGCAATAAACTACTTAATAGGCCTGCGGCCTCGCGAGTAATGCCATGGGCTTGTTGAAAGTAATCAATGGCAAAGGTGCGGAATGGGAAAATTGCCGCGTAGAACACCACGCAAAGTGCCACGATGTACCAATATGAAGCACTAAATTTGTACAGGCTGCGGAAATCGATTTTCTCTGCCGCTTGCGCATTGCCGATTTGAAAACGGCCCTCAGCTCGGCGTTCCATAATCCAATATAAAATGGCTGCGGTTACAGAAATGCCGGCTACTGCAGTGGCCAACCAGAGCGGATCTTGCCAGTTTGCATACAACGGGCTAGCAAATGATGTAGACCAATCTGCGGATGCAGAACCAAGCCGTGAAATGGATAAGTTTACGCCAAATGCAAAACTGAGCTCTTTGCCTTTGAACCATTTTGATAACACTGTTATGGCGGCAACAATGAGTGGTTCAGCACCAATACCTAACAAGAAACGGCCGGCAAGAATTACCTCATAGCGGCTAGATACCGCGGTAAGAAAAGCGGCAAATAGGCAAATAAGTGCAAAAACGGTAATGGCTTTTTTAGTGCCCCAGCGATCGATAACGTAGCCGCCTACGAGCAACACCATAATTGCGGCAGCGTTGTACACAGAGGAAAGGTAACCAATTTGCTCGTAACTAAAATCGAGCTGCGAACGCATTAAATCAATTACCGGCCACATGGAATCGTAAACATAATAATTGCCAAACATGGCTAGGCTTACGAAGAGCAGAATTAGCCAGCGATGAATAGGCGATGGCGGCGGTAATTCGGCAGGTACGCTTCCAGCAAGAGGCGCAGAAGTAGGTTGCGGCATGATGATCTCTGGTTGTTATTTTCTAAGTAGTTATTTTGCCCGATTGTGTATCAACAATCTATGCTTCGCAACTTGGCAGCGGTATACGCCCGGTATAAATGATTTCTGAGCTATTATTCGCTACACTTTCGCTATCCTTGTAATACGAGATGTTTATGAAACCACTATCCTTTTTAAAGCCGTTATCAACAGCACCGCGCACTCCCTTTATGGTGGTTGCGGCCACTGCGTTGGCACTTGTTCTGGCAGGTTGCAGCGATGCGCAACAGGTTGAATACACGCCGGAAACACCAGCGTTCACACTAAAAATAGCGCATATAAATGACACCCACTCTAGTTTTGATGCGGTAGCAGGCAGTTTTACCGCGAATGAGCATCACGTATTCAACGAATTCGGTGGCCATCCACGTATTTTAAGTAAAGCGAACCTGTATCGCGAGCAAGCGGCAGCAGAAAACCAACCCATGCTATTTCTACATGGCGGTGATGCTTGGCAAGGTACAGCCTATTTCAAAATTAACGAAGGGCGCATGAATGCCGACATTTTAAGCCGCATGGGCATTGATGCCATGGCGCTGGGTAATCATGAGTTTGATCTTACCAATGCGCATTTGAATGAATTTTTGAACATGATTAACTTCCCACTGCTGGCAGCGAATATAGATATTAGCTTGGATGCTGATTTAGCTGAGCAAACCAACTTGTTGCCCTATGCAGTGTTCGCTTTTGATGGTTATAACAAGCAACGGTTTTTGCCAAACCAGATTGAACAGGCGCTGGCGAGCGGCAATGAGTTGGTGGCGGTTTTCGGCATTGCCCTTGATGATATGCCAAACATTGCCCCAAATACTGGTGATGTGCAGTTCTTCGATATGGTAGCGAGTGCCCAAGCCATGGTGGATGAATTACAGGAACTTGGCATTAACCGCATTGTGGCCGTAACCCATGTGGGGCATGCAGTAGATGTTGATATTGCGAATCAAGTAAATGGCATTGATGTAATCGTGGGCGGGCATTCGCATACATTGCTTGGCGATTTCTCCGATTTAGGAATGGGCTATGCAGGCACATACGCGCAGTGGGTGGTGAATCCTAATGGGGAAACGGCTACCTGTGTAGTGCAGGCTGGTCAGTACGCGCAAGCAATTGGCAAAGTTACCGTGCAGTTTAACGAACAGGGCCGCGTGTTAGATTGTTTTGGCGGCAATACACTGCTGAGTAACGATGAGTTTTATCGCAGCGCAGAGCGCGATGCGGATAGCAGGCTCAGTGCAGGCGCTCACGCAGACGTGATGGCGTTTATTGATGTGCATCCGCGCATTGCCGCAGTTGCTGAAGAAGCAGAGATGCGCGAGCATATCGATGTTACCTATCGGCCAACTATGGAAGCTGCTTATGGTAGCGAATTGGGAATGGTGCCAGAGCAGCTTACCCATGTTCGCGAACCTGGCCCTGGGTTTCCGAATGGCTCTGAAGTGGCGCCTTTAGTAGCGCTTGGCCAATACCACTGGGCCGCGAGCGATGCGGTGTTTGAAGTGGCGGGCATGCGTGCCGATTTCGCACTCGTTGGCGCTGGTGGTATCCGCCAAAGTATCGCTGATGGGCAATTACGTGAAGGCGATATTACCCTTGAACTGCTGCCGTTCTCGAACTTCATTTCTATTGTGCCACTTACTGGCGCGCAAGTGATTGCGCTGTTGCAGGAAACCATTGTAGCTACGCTTCCGGAAGGTGCTCATGCCGGCAAGTTCCCGTATGGTGGTAACTTGCGTTATCGCTTTATGGAAACAGAGTTACATGTGGCTGGCGAAGTACAACGTGTGGAAGTGAACCGTGGCTCTTTATTAAACCCGCAGTGGCAAGCATTAGAGCCAGACGCGGTATATAACGTAGCCATGAATAGTTACAACGCGAGCGGTAACGATGGCTGGAATACCTTATATGAAGCGCAAAAAGAGCGGTCTGGCCGGGTAGATTTAGCCTACGTGCACGGCGAGCTTACCGCATTCCATGTTGCTCGCATTGAGCGCGGCAGTGATAACCGCGTACGAGTGGTATATGAAAATGAAGCGTTGCAATGTGATGTAGAAGGCTTAGCCTGTGATACAGATGCAATCGCTGTTGTGGAATTCTTGCGTGATACCTACGTGCCTTTGCGCGGCGCAATATTGCCGCTGCCGTATGCGGTAGTGGAGTGGCTACAACCTTAATCTTGCCGATTATTTTTTCTTTTCTGGGAATAAACACCACATTGCGGCGTTTAGTACATAACCGCGATGTGGTGATACTACTACAGCAGTTGCATTATCTGGGTTTGTGTTACAAGCCATAACGTAATAACGATAACGTGAGAGTGTGCTGTGCAAACAACTGAGAATCCTTATTTGCAATGGTATCCAGGTGCTCTAGCGTTGGCGCGCAATTTATTGGGCTGCCATGCAAGCGCAGAGGATGTTTTGCAAACGTCGATAAGTAAAACATTAGGCTCATCTGCCTTACCGATAGATGAAGCGGCTCAACGCGTATGGTTTTTCAAGGTAGTACGCAACGGCTGTTTCGATTATTTGCGTGACCAGAAACGGTTTAATGCAGATGCCGATATCGAGGAAGCTGTTGGTTTTAGCGATACACCGGATTTAGTTGATGCTTCTCAACGGCAACAATGGGTACGTGCTGCCTTGCTAACATTAAGTAGTGAGCAACGTGAAATTATCGTATTGCGGGATGTGAATGATTTAAGTTATGCCGATATTGCCCATATTTTACAGCTTAATAGCGGTACGGTGATGTCTAGATTGCATCGCGCAAGAATGGCGTTGCGCCAAGCGCTGTTGATGTTAGAGAAATCTCATCCTGTATCAACACAAGCAACATCGGCAACTAGCTCTCCCGGAGGTACTCATGAATAACTTAAACCCTTGTGAAAGCGTGCAGGAAAAGCTCTCGGCATATTTGGATAACGAATTAACCCAGCAAGAGCAACAACGTATGCATGTGCATATAAAAAACTGCCCTGAGTGTACGGCATTACTCAGTGAGTTAACTGCGTTGCAGAGTGATGTAAAAGGAACTTTGTTGGAAGGTATTGAGAGCATGGATAGCCGATCATTGCAGGCTATTATGCAGGATAAACCGGCGCGATGGTTGAGCGCATTTGGCTGGGGCTTGCTGATTATAGGCGCGCTATTACTTGGTGGCTTCTTTGTGTGGCAATTTACTACAGAGTTGCTTGCCGATAATTCGGTGCCATGGTGGGTACGTTTCGGAATTCTTGGGTTTTATTGCGGCTTGTTTTTGTTGTTTTTAGGTGTGTTACGGCAACGCTTAGTGGCACGAAAAACAGATAAATACAAAAAGGTGAACATATGAAACAAATGATTATTGCTACTTGCGATCATGTGGCTGGCCATGAAATTACCGAAACATTGGGAATCGTGCGTGGTAACACCATTCGTGCGCGCCATGTTGGGCGAGACATCTTAGCCAGCTTACGCAATTTAGTGGGGGGTGAGTTACACGATTACACTAAGTTAATGGCTGAAGCCCGAGAGCAATCGATTGATAGAATGATAGATGAGGCGCGTTCTTTAGGCGCAGATGCTATTATTGGTATGCGTTTTTCAACCTCGGTAGTGGCAACTAGCGCTGCTGAAATTTTGGTGTATGGCACGGCCGTTAAGCTCGCTAAATAATGCTGCGTTTGCGGTTTACTTGAAGGAATAATCATGGCGAACTTTAGATTAGAACTGCGCTGGGGTGTGATTTTCACCCTCAGCTTGTTGGCATGGATGATTATCGAGCGGCTCGTGGGGTTACACTCTACGCACATTGATAAGCATCCAATTTATACCAGTTTGTTCGCTATTGTGGCGGTAGTGCTCTACGCATTGGCGCTGCGCGAGAAACGCAAAACCGATTTTGGTGGCACGATGAATTGGGCCCAAGGGTTCATTACCGGTGTGTATATCAGCATTGTTGTGGCTGCACTAAGCCCCTTGAATCAGCTGCTTATTCATAAAGTAGTATCCCCACAGTTTTTCACCAACGCGGCTACGCATGCTGTAGAAGCCGGCAATATGACCCCGGTAGAAGCAGGTGAGTATTTCAATCTTAGTAATTACATGGTGCAAAGCACAATTGGTGCGCTGTTAATGGGCATCGTTACGGCTGCTGTGGTGGCGTTGTTTGTGCGCGGCAAATAGCCATACTTACGGGGCTATATTTGTGGTTTATATTGCTAAAGTAAGCTACGGAAGTAGATTCTGTAATCGTAGCTTTAACCATATTTTTACTTTGATTCGAGGATACTATTATGCGAAATGTTCTAAAATATCTATCAGTAGGTATTGTGCTGATGGCTTGTGGTACAGCCATTGGACAAGATCGGATTGATCACTTTAAAGGCGAGCCAGCGCCAACATTAGAGCAAGCGTTAATCAACTTTGTTGCCTACAACGCGAAGCTCGAAGCGCTTTTAGCCGGCGAGTTGCAAACTGACGATATGGTGGAAATTCACCAAATTACCTATACCTTAGAAAATGCGCTGGAGAGAATTCGCCAAGATTTAGCAGACCTTGCGGATACTCTGGAAGAAGTTCATGTGGCTTCTGAAACCATGAATTATGAAGTGGTTCGAGAAGCCGGAACAATTTACTTGGAAGTATCAAAAAAGCTTGCGAACTAACCTTGGATGATTAACGCGAGCTAGAAGGAGAATGAACCGTGCAGAAATATCCCCTCTCTCTAATCGCGTTATATCGCCCTGCGCTCACGTTAGCTGCATTGGCTACTATGGTTGCCTGCAGTTCGGCTACACCGGAAGGTTCAGAATCTACAACAGCGGATGCTGGCGCTGCCGCAAGTGAGAGCTATGCCGAAGATGCTGGTGTGGCGTTGCTGAAAATGCGTGGTAACGAACCGTTTTGGAATGCCACTCTCTATCCTGATCAATTGCATCTTGCCGGTTTAAACCGAGAGCCGCAGCGCTTTGTGATTGCTGAACATAATGTGGTTGGGTCTGCTGAGCAGGAACCGGTATCGCATTACACCCTGATGGCTGAGGGCAGCGCCGAGGTTACGGCAACATTGCAAGCAGAAGCGAAACTTTGCCGTGATAGCATGAGCGGTATGCCATATCCTAATACAGTAACCTTCAGTGCTCATGATGGTGAGCAGTTGCATGGCTGTGCAGGTAACCCAGAAGATTTCTTGATAGGCTCGGAATGGCAGATTGTGGCAGTAGCCGGTGAACCCGTTCCCGCGGATGTTACGGTAACTATCGAGTTTAGTGATACGGGTGCAGTGTATGGCTCTAGTGGTTGTAACCGTTACTCTGGTGCCTATGAGCTTACCGGCGAAAACTTGTTATTTGGCCAACTGGCCAGCACGCGTATGGCTTGTGCCGGCACGCAAATGCAGATTGAAGATCGTGTGCATAAATCCTTTGCCGAGATAATTGGCTTTGATATCGATGAGCAAGGTGCACTGCAATTGCTGTTGCAATCGGGCGGCACTCTTGAAGCAGTTCGTGAAGCAGTTCGTTAATCTGCTACTACAAGGGAACCGAGTGCGATATCCATCATTTGTGTAAATGACGTTTGTCGCGCTTCGCTACTGGCTGCTTCATTGGTAACCAGATGATCAGATACCGTAAGTAGGCAAGCCGCGTGCTTGCCAAGTACTTCGGCATTATGAAATAGCGCAAAGGATTCCATCTCTACAGCAATCGCATTGTGTTCATTAAGAATACGTTGGTAATCCATAAAATCTTGCCGATAAAACACATCACTTGAGTGCACAGTACCTTGATGTAAGGCGATGTTTTGCTGTTTAGCACTAGCAATGAGCTGCTCATTTAGTTCGCTACTGGGGTGCTTAATGGGCAAGGTATCGCCGTTTTGCGTGCGTGCGAAGCTAGATTCGCTCCATGCGCTTTGCGCAAGTAGTACATCATATAGCTGCAAGGTTTTGGTGTAGGCGCCACAAGATCCAATCCGAATAATCTTTTCTACTGCAAACTCAGTGAATAGCTCCCAAGAATAGATACCAATACTCGGCATTCCCATGCCACTACCCATTACACTTACGGGTACCCCACGATAATTGCCGGTGTAGGCAAGAATATTGCGCACATTACTTACTTCCCGCGCATTGCTTAAGTAGTACTCGGCGATAAACTTAGCTCGCAGCGGATCGCCGGGCATTAACACAGTTTTCGCAAAATCACCTAGTTCAGCATGAATATGAGGGGTCATGATGTGTTCTACCTCTAGAATAATTGCTTACGCTAGTTCTTGGATTAACTCGAGCAAATAATATCGGCGTTTGCAGCAAGTGTTCTAGGATTGCTTAATCTAAGTTCGGTGGCGGGTTGTGCCCAGCGCTCTAGGTAAGAGCGTTTGGCGCGAACGGGGCAACTACCAACGCTCGTTTGGTTTCCGGCTGCATCACTTAGGGCAATATCAAACTTTACTGGCATCTCGAATGGGTTACGCAGCGAGAATTGCATGCCGTAGTTGCCACGGAGTTGGCGGAAGTATAATTCAAACGTGCGCTCTGGATGCTGATTATGCTCTACATGCCGTAAGCTGTGAATATTATTATCGCTATCGAGCTCTGCTTCGATAAATAAACGGTCACCAGGTAGCACAATAATTTCATTCTGATAAACAACAGGCCAGAACTCGCTATTTTGCAGCCTTACTTCACCATTCATGGTGGCAACCAACACATCAATATCACCTCGGCAACTATTGGCCGCGCAATACTCGCTTAATGATAGAGGGGATGGCTTAGTAAGCTCTGGCTCGGCAACTTCAGTTACCTGCTGCTCACTAATCTGGCAAGCGCTAAGAAGCACAATGCAGCCGATGATCACACTGTATTTTAAACTGTTATGCATACGTTTCATTTAATTGTAAAACCTTCCTGAGTAGCGATGTAATCACGCAACTTGGTTAACTTCGAGGAACCACATTCGTTCTTTATACTGCCTTCAGCGGCGCAGAAATCACCTAATGCACCAATCGGCATGGGCTCGGCAAGCAAGTAGCCTTGTATCTCATCACAGCCATACTCACGCAAATATTGCGCTTGTTCTTTACATTCTACGCCTTCAGCAATTACTCGCAAGTGTAAGGAGTGTGCCATTACCAAAATGGTGCGCACAATGGTGCGGGCGTTTTCATCTGTTTGCATATCACGAATAAAGGTTTTATCAATTTTCACTTCATCGATTGGCAGTTTACGCAGCACATTAAGCGAGGAATATCCGGTGCCGAAATCATCGATGGAGATATTAATACGTTGATCTTGTAGTTCATTCAGTACCGATAAGGTGTTATCGAAATTACTAATAATCGCCGTTTCCGTTAGCTCTAGTTGAATACACGACCAATCATCAAGATGAGCAAACCGTTGCATGAATGCTACAGCGCTCTCGTTATCGTTAAAATCATGTGCAGAAACGTTGATCGAAACGCGCGGTACAACTTTGCCCATTAGATTCTGTTCGCTTAGCTCTTGAATTGCTCGTTGGCATACAAAATCAGTAATCAAGCCAATTAATCCTTGCTGCTCAGCAAGTGGAATGAAGGTATCAGGGGGAACAACGCCAAGGCTGGGGTGGCGCCAACGCACTAACACTTCTACACCGGTAATACTAAGATTGCAGGCGCTGAACTGAGGTTGATATACGAGGGTTAGTTCTTCATTTAGTAGAGCTTGCTTAAGATCTGCGGTTAATTGCAATCGCGAGTGAACGCTTTCCCCTAAAAAGTGATCGTATAAACGCAGTTGCCCAGCACCTAAACCTTTTGCCTCTTCGAGCGCAAGATTTGCGGCTGTTACGAGCTCTCTTAAATTATCAGCATCTCCAGGAGAACAAGCGATACCAACGCCAGCGGAAATAGAAAGCTTCGGATGTTCAGAAATGCGAATTTGCGTAATGGATTGCTGTACTTTGCGCGTTAACTCAACGATAGGCTCGCAGTGTTCAAGGTTGGCGATAGCAACTGCGAATTCATCGCCTCCAAACCTGCCGATAACGCTTTGGTGATGGGCAAAATGCTCGCGAATTAGCTCAGAAACATCAAGCAAAATTTGATCGCCAATTACTTGCCCAGCAGTGTGGTTGATTTGCCGGAAACCATCAATGTTGAAGATAACGAGTGCAACTTTGCGTTGATGGCGATTGCTGAGCTCGAGTTCACTCGCTAATGCTTGTTTAAACATGTGGCGATTTAAAAGCTGAGTTAATTTATCGCGCTTCGCAAGAGATTGTTCGCGGGCGAGAGCCCCTAACATAAGGAAAAAGAACATCGCGCCAGTAACCAGCACGAACCCAAAACCTTTTACGGTTTGCAGACGCGTTAATGCCTCCGTATCTTCAACCAGTGCGGCTAGCATGCGATCTGAATAGAGAATGTATAGAGTTCCTAGAACAACATATATCATTGTACGCCAAAGGGCTGCTCGCCAAGGCGACATAGTGCTCAACCTATTGTTATGAGTATCTACTAAAGATAGCACTCTACAGCAGATGTACAAACATGAGTGGTGAAATGGCGCTATATTTTCATATGGCGGCTCTGTTAGAATGCGCGCCGTAATTCAACTTCGATTTTTATTCAGTAGGTGCGGTATGTCGATAACGGGTGTTTTTGATCCGAAGCAAGTTAAAGCCGAGGCTAATGCTCACGAGCAAGCTACAGTAGCAGCAGAACAGGGCACCACGATTGGCTTTGTGAGCCTAGGATGCCCGAAAAACTTGGTTGATTCAGAACGCATTCTTACGCAATTGCGCACCGAGGGTTACGATATCGTTCCGGATTACCATAATGCCGATATGGTTATCGTAAACACTTGTGGGTTTATAGATTCAGCGGTGCAGGAATCCTTAGATGCCATTGGCGAGGCGCTGAAAGAAAACGGCAAGGTGTTGGTTACAGGTTGCTTGGGCGCGCGCGATGATGAAATTCGCGAAGTGCACCCGAACGTACTGGCGATTACGGGCCCTCATGCCTACGAAGAAGTAATGAGCCAAGTTCATGAGCACTTACCAAAACCGCAGCATATTCCATTTGAACAGTTAGTGCCGGATACAGGCATTAAGCTTACGCCACGCCATTTTGCCTACCTGAAAATTTCTGAGGGCTGTAATCACCGCTGCACGTTCTGCATTATACCTTCGATGCGCGGTGATTTAGTAAGCCGCCCAGTGGGTAGTGTGCTTGATGAAGCCAAACGCTTGGCAAATGCAGGCGTAAAAGAGCTATTGGTGATTTCCCAAGATACCAGTGCGTACGGTGTGGATGTAAAACACCGCACCGGATTTTGGGATGGGCGGCCAGTAAAAACACGCATGCTAGAGTTGTGTGAGGCGCTTGGTGAGCTCGGTATCTGGGTACGCTTACATTACGTGTATCCCTATCCATCGGTGGATGATGTAATTCCATTGATGGCACAAGGCAAAATACTGCCGTACTTAGATATTCCGCTGCAGCATGCGAACAAACGCATATTGAAGCTTATGAAGCGGCCAGGGTCTGCCGAGCGAGTGTTAGAGCGAATTCAGAAGTGGCGGGAGATTTGTCCAGATTTAGTGATTCGCAGTACGTTTATTGTTGGTTTCCCGGGTGAAACTGAGGAAGAATTCAATGAGCTACTCGATTTCTTGCGCGCTGCCCAGTTAGATCGAGTTGGCTGTTTTACTTATTCGCCAGTAGAGGGCGCGAAAGCGAATGAACTGGCAGATCCGGTACCACCGGAAATTCAGCAACAGCGCTATGAGCAGTTTATGCAGGTGCAGCAAGAAGTAAGTGCGGCGAAGTTACGAGCGCGAGTAGGCCAGGAAATGTTGGTACTGATCGATGAAGTGAATCCTGAAGGTGCCGTAGGCCGAAGTTATGCCGATGCACCTGAAATTGATGGCTTGGTGTATATCAGTGATGAAACAGATGTGCAGCCTGGCGATAAAATATGGGTAGAAATCATTCACACCGATGAATACGATTTATGGGGTGTACGGGTAGAGGATTAAATTGATTAACCTGAGTTGCCCCAAGATAACTAATTACAGTTAACAAAAAACCGCTCATATGAGCGGTTTTTCTTTGCTAAATCAGCTAGGTGAGGAGCGCGTATAACACGTGTTAAAAGTGTACTGAAATCCCCAGCTTGCCGCTTAATGCTCGGCTATAAACGCCGCCGCCGAGCAATAAATCAACGCGGTTAGCAATGTTATAGCGCACTTCACCGTGCCAGCTGGTGGTAGATAGGCCGCCGGTTTTTGTGTATTGCAGGTAACTAGAAATATCAAAACGCTCATTGATTCTACCGCGCATACCGGCTTGGGTAATGAAGCCATGCTCTCTCAGGTTAAAATCATCTACTTCCATTTCCACGCGGGTGCCGCCAACAAGCACAAATAAATCTGCTTGCTCACTCGCGGCCATACGTAAACCAGCCATGATATTGAGCTGATAGGCGTTCATATCTGGATTGCTGTTACGGCCACTAACCTGGCCAACATTCGATTCGAATTGCAGCAAGCCATATTCATACACGGGCAATGACGCCCGCAGGTTCAGCATATCTGCCCGAACACTACTATCGCGATCCGCTTCTACGGCATAGCCAAGATCAAGTAACCGCCAATTGGGTGCAGTTAATGGTGTTTCTTCATCAGCGGTGTACGCTGGCGCACTGAATAGCAAACAGAGCACACTGAAAACAGTGATCATTGAAGTAGATGTTAGCTGCTGAAACGAAACCATTGTGAGTACCTTTGTTTTGCATCACTTTTTTGCATCGGTTTTTGTGCATAAAAAAGCATGCGCCACGAATATGTTGATAGAGATCTGAAGATAGCATATCTCACATATTCAACGCATGCATCTATCGCAAAATTAATCGCTTTGGTTTCGTTACCCAGTGTTACGCACTTAAGCTTGTAATTTCTTCACTGGCTGCAGCAATGGCGGCGTTGCGCGGTGCTTCGCCAAGGTTTACGCCTTCTGCACGAACGGTTGTTACGTCGGTGATGCCGATAAAGCCAAGCACGCCTTGCAAGAAGCTCTCTTGGTGTTCCATAGCTGCTGCTGGGCCTTCACTGTAAATACCACCACGAGCCGAGGCAATGTAAACTTTCTTGCCTAGCACCAAGCCTTCAGCACCGCTTTCCGTGTAACGGAACGTGCGGCCCGCTTGGGCAATGCGATCAAGCCACGCTTTTAGTTGCGTAGGAATGGAGAAATTGTACATGGGCGCGCTGATTACAATGGTATCAGCCGCAAACAGCTCGGCTAGCAGGGTTTCGGTAAGTTCGAGTTCTGCTACTTGGCGCTCACTGCGATCGGCTTCGGCGGTGCCACCGGCAAGTAAGATCTCTGCATCTAGGTGAGCAATTGGCGTGGTGATGAGATCACGGTTGATTACGGTAGCAGTGCCGTTCTGTTCACTTAAACGCGCCACGATTTTGTCGCTGAGCTGACGGCTAACAGATTGATCACCAAAAATACCAGCTTGGATGTGAAGAATATTCATGTAACACCTCGTTGAATGGGTTTAACTTTATGTTGCGGTGATCATAAAGATGTTCCACTTGCCATACTAGATGGGTATTATGAGAACCACTGTTCCATATATGAAACAATAAGTGGCGTTACATGGGTGTGTTAATGTAGATGTTGGTATATCAGTATCTTGCTATGAGTGGCCTAATATGAAAGATCTTACTAACTTAGCGCTGTTTGCCCATGTGGTAGAACATGGCAGCTTTAGTGCGGCGGCTCGTTATCTGAGCGTACCGAAATCTACCTTAAGCCGACGCATTGCTGATTTAGAAGACGAGTTAGGCGTACGTTTGTTGAATCGCACTACCCGCAAGCTTTATTTAACCGATGTAGGCCGGGAGTTCCTTGTGCACTGCCAAACCGTAGTGGCAGCGGCGAATGCCGCAGAGCAAGTAACCCAGTTTGTGCAAGAAAAGCCTCGTGGTAAAGTGAGGGTAAGTAGCCCATACCCGATTAGCCAATCGCTATTAGTGCAAATTTTGCCAGCGTTTATGCAGCGCTATCCGGATGTAAGTATCGATTTGGTAATGACCAATAAACCGGTGAACTTAATTGAAGAACAGGTAGATATTGCGTTACGGGTAAGGCCTACGATGGAAGAATCATCGCTGATTGGTAGGGAGCTGCTACCTTCAGGCCAAGCGTTGTATGCTAGCCCAGATTTGGTAGCGCGTATGGGGGTAGCAACGCACCCAACAGATTTGATTACCTGGCCCGCTTTATCGATGCACCAATCGTCTGGGCGTTATCAATGGCAACTTATGCAAGAGGGCGGTGAAAAGGTTTCGGTAAGTTATCAAGCGCGCTTGGTTACCGATGATTTGTGGGTGCTGCGGGAAGCCGCCTATCAAGGCCAAGGCGTGGTATCGCTACCTACTTATCTATGCCGAGAGTATGTTGCCGAAGGCCGGTTGGTGAAAGTATTACCGCAGTGGCAAATGCCAGTTGGCAAGTTGCATTTGGTGTACCCGTATCGGCGTGGGTTATTGCCTGCGGTGCGGGTGTTAATTGATTTTTTAGTGGAACAAATGCCAATTGCGGCGGGCTTTGCCGGGATCGCGTCAGATAATGACGCAGGTGGGCGTTAAGCTAGTTACCTGTAGAATAACAACGAACCACGAAGGGAAAAGGGAATAACCAATGAGTTTAACGCCAGGCTTTATCGTTCTGCACGGTAATCAGCTCGAGAGTTTACGTTCAGTGCTTGTGCACTGGATGAGCTCCCAGCCGATAAGCCCGCTTGCTGATGAGCAAATATTAGTGCAAAGCAACGGTATTGCCCAGTGGCTGAAAATGGCATTGGCCAGCACCGAAGATGGGCATCCTGGTATTGCTGCAGGCGTTCGCGTAGAGCTACCGAACCAGTTTGTGTGGCGTTTGTATCGGATGGTGTTGGGTAAGCAAATTCCGGCATCATTACCCTACGATAAAAACAATCTTACCTGGCGTATTTTGCGCCTATTGCCCAAGCTACAAGAGCCTGTATTTACGCCCTTGCGCCGTTATTTGAGTGATGATGAGAATGGCCGCAAAAGTTATCACCTTGCTGCTCGTTTAGCTGATTTGTACGATCAATACCAAGTGTATCGTGCCGATTGGTTGCAGCATTGGAGTGAAGGCCGTGATGTGTTGAGTAAAGGCGCAGCAGTGGCGGGTGAGCAACCGTTAACGGCAGAGCAATGTTGGCAACCAGCGTTGTGGCGAGCACTGCGTGAAGATTTAGCCACAGAATCTGCGGGTATGGAGTTTTCTAGCCGCGCTGATGTACATGATCAAACGTTGAGTTTGCTGAAATCTGGTGACATTGCAGCAGCAGAGTTACCCGAGCGAGTGATTGTGTTTGGTATTTCTTCATTGCCGAAGCAAACGCTAGAACTTCTTGCTGCGTTGGGGCAACACACCCAAGTGTTATTAGCTGTATTGAATCCGTGTCGGCACTTTTGGGGAGAAATTGCCAGCGTGCGTGATGAAGCTCGCCGCAGAACCCGCAGTAACAGTAGGCAACAGGCCAAGCCGGGGCTTCCGGAAGTGCTGAATAGTGACGCATTGTATTTACATGCGCCAGCATTGCTGGCGAGTTTGGGGAAGCAGGCGCGGGATTATTTGAGCTTGCTGGAAGAGTTTGATCAGCCAGAACAGTATCAAGCATGGTTTAGCGCGCCGATTAATGTATTTATGCACCCGGCTACAGGCGAATATGCCGAGCAAGGGGAAGGGCCAACAGAGTTAGCTAAATTTCCGTTATTACACCAGCTACAACAAGATATTTTCGATTTAAACCCACCGGCAACAGCGCAGAATAAACGTGCTTTGCAGGCCGCAGATCAAAGCTTAACCTTCCATCGTTGCCATAGCCGTCAGCGGGAAGTTGAAGTGTTGCAAGATAACTTATTGGCGGCGTTTGCTGCCGATGAAACCTTGCGCCCACGCGATGTAATTGTGATGACCCCCGATATCGCTGATTATGCACCCCATATTAATGCCGTTTTTGGCCGTATTGAACGGGATGATTGGCGCTACTTGCCGTTTTCGCTCGCTGATCAGGCCAATCGTGGTCGCGTACCGATGCTTATCGCTCTTGAGTACTTATTATCGTTACCAGAACAACGTGTAACCTTGAACGAAGTATTCGATTTACTCGATGTGCCGGCCATTCAGCAGCGCTTGCAGTTGCAGCCAGAGGTATTGCCGCAACTACGCTTGTGGCTTACCGAAGCCGGTGTGCGCTGGGGCATTGATGGTGAGCATCGGCAAGTATTCGATTTACAAGGAATGGGCGATGCTTACAGTTGGGCCTTTGGTATTGAACGCATGTTGTTGGGATATGCCTTTGGGGAACCATCCGCAACCTCAGCGAGCGAGCTGGCAGATGCTAGCTGGCACGAGCGCATGCCGTACACTGAGATTGGCGGTTTAAGTGCCGCAGATCTGGGCCCGGTACTGCAATTTATTCAACAACTGAAACGTTGGACCACCACCTTGGCAGCTCACCCATTGCGTAGTTTCGCAGATTGGCAAGCGTTGTTCAGCGGCGAGAATAACTTACTCGATACCTTCTTTTTGCCTGATAACGACGCCGATGAACGGTTATTTGTGCAGCTACAAGAAGCCTTGGAGCGTATTGCCAGCGCGGTTGAAGCGGGTGATTTTAATGGTGAACTTAGCCTCGCGGTGCTGCGTGATGCTTGGTTGGCAGAAGCTGAGCAAAGTGGTTTAAGCCAAAAGTTTATGGCAGGGAAAATTACCTTTTCAACCTTATTACCCATGCGCGCCATACCTTTCAAGCGGGTGTATGTGTTGGGCATGAATGATGGCGAGTATCCACGCAGCAGGCGGGCGGATGATTTTGATTTAATGAGCAATGATTATCGGCCAGGGGATCGCTCGCGGCGTGATGATGATCGCTATTTATTCTTGGAAGCATTATTAAGCGCCCGTGAAGCATTGTACTTAAGTTGGATAGGCCGCAGCGACCGCGATAATACCGAGAAAACGGCGAGTGTTTTGGTGAATCAACTGCGCGATTTGATTAGCCAAGGCTGGCATGGTGCTAGCAACGAAGCAGCGCCTGCCGAACATGAACCATTAGCTCTAATTACTCATGATTATCCACTCCAGCCGTTCTCGCGTGCGTATTTTGATGGTACACAGCGCACCTATGCTCGGGAGTGGGAGCAACTGCATGGAGTAAACCAAAAACCACTGGCAGCAGTAGATGCTCGCCATTTGCCAACGATGAATGAGCTGCCAGAGTTAACCTTACCTGCGTTGCAGCAGTTTTTACGCAACCCGGTGCGTTACTTTATTGCCGAGCGCTTTCGAGCTCGTGATTATCAAGATGAACTGGTGCTCGATGATAATGAGCCCTTTGCATTGGATGGGTTACAAGCCTATTCACTGCGCAGTAAAGTGTTAGATCAGCTGATGCATAATCCACAGCGATCGATTACGAGCGCCATTCAGAGTTTGCGAGCTGAGGGCGTGTTGCCGTTTGCTACTTTTGGTGCGCTTGCCGAACAATCGATTCGTAGGGAAGTGCAAGTGGTATTGAGCAGAGTGGCCGACGATCAACAAAATTGGCAGCCCGCACAAGAGCCATTGCGTATTGAGTTACACCCATGTGGTTTAGAGTTGAGTGCTGAGCTCGACCAATATTATGTTGATGCAGCACGCCAGGCCGCATTAGTGCTGGCGCGGCCAACCGCGGTACGCAATAAAGGGAAGCCCCGTTGGGAGAATTTGCTTGATGCATGGCTGCAGCAATTGGTGGCGAATGCTGCTGGCCATGCGCTGCAAGTTTGGCAATACGGCCTCGATAGTAAAGTTGTGTTACCTGCAAAAGCACAGCAAGAAGCGCAAGAGCAGCTGCAACAGTTGGTAACCTGCTGGCAAGCTGGCTTGCAGCAACCATTGCCGTTAGCACGGAAAACCGCTTTTGCGCTGTTGGCAGAGAAGAAGCCGTATGAAATTGTGGCAACCTACGAGGGGAATTTTAGCCTTGCGGGCGAAGTAAGCAATTCACCTGAGTTAGCACGCTATTTCCCAACCTATGCGGTGCTCGAGGAAGCTGGTTTTGCAGAATGGGCCGAACGGCTGTACGGGCCTATTAGCAACAGCACGGAGGTTGAGCAATGATTCGCGATTTTCCACTGCAAGGCATGCGGCTTATTGAAGCGAGTGCAGGCACCGGCAAAACTTACACTCTAGCGGCATTATACGTGCGCTTAGTGCTTGGGCATGGCGAGCAACACACCCAGCCAGCGCAAGGCTTGGCGATGCTACCGCCACAAATTCTGGTGGTTACTTTTACGAAGGCCGCTACCGAAGAGTTGCGTGATCGTATTCGTCAACGCTTAGTAGATGCAGCGCAAGTTTTTCGTGGTGAGTTAGCGGCCGATGCGGTGCTTGCCGAAATCGTTGCGGATTATCCACCGCACATGCATCAACGCTGCGCGGCACAATTGCAATTGGCGGCAGAATGGATGGACGAAGCGGCCATTTTTACCATTCATGGCTGGTGTCAGCGCATGCTGAGTGAACATGCTTTTGATGCAGGCACTGCTTTTGCACAAACAATGAATCATGATTTACGTGAGCTAAGCCTGCAAATTGCCCGCGATTACTGGCGTTATTTTCTGTATCCCCTTACCGATAGCCGCATGCTTGCCGAGCTTGGCAGCATCGCGAGCAGCCCGGAAGCCTTATATCGCAGCGTGCAACCATGGTTGCGGGCTGAAGGCGGCAGTTTACAGTTTCAGGCGGCGGGAAATGAGCTGCCAAAGGGCCAAGAACCTGGGCAAGTTGCGCATATTTTAGCGCAATGGCTGCAGCGCGTGGATAGTAAAAGTGCGCAAATTACCAGTGCGCTTAATATGGGTTCCGTGGATGTAGATGCGGTAGAAAAGCATAGCGACGAAAGCCATGGTAGCGCCGTGGCGGCTATTGATGCAGCTATCGAGGCTGAGCTGCTGAATAAAAATAGCTATAAAGCTGATAAATGGTTCGCAACAGAGCGCCCATTATTACTGTTGTGGCAGCAACATCCTGAACTGTTTGAGCCGCTGGCAAAAAGTAGCCAAGAGATTATTGAGAAATTTTCTGCAGAAAAACTACTGGCGCGCACCAAAAAAGGCAAAACGCCGCCTGAACATCCGTTATTTACCTTATTTGCCGAACTCCTCGAGTTAATCCAACAGCGCCCACAGGTGCACTTGGCGGTATTAAGCCATGCAGCGGAATGGTTCGCAGCTGAGTTTACGGCACGCAAAGTGCAACGCGCAGAGCTAGGTTTTGATGATCTCCTTACGCGCTTGCATGCAGCACTGCATAGCGATGGCGGTAGCGTATTAGCCGCCCGTATTCGCGCGCAGTTTCCCATGGCGATGGTGGATGAATTTCAAGATACCGATCCAATCCAGTTTGGCATTTTTCGGCAAGTGTATCCGGATGTGCAAACGAACGCGTATGGGTTGGTGCTGGTTGGCGATCCGAAGCAGGCAATTTATAGCTTTCGCGGCGCTGATTTACATACCTACTTACAAGCGCGCGAATTAACCACAGGGCATCATTACAATTTGCCGAAGAATTTTCGTTCTACCGAAGCCTTGGTAGAGGGTGTAAATGCGTTGTTTAGCCGAGCTGAGCAGCAGCCGCAAGGGGCATTTGGGTTTGCCCATGGGCAACATAATCCACTGCCCTTTTTGCCGGTAACCGCAGCTGGCCGCGCCGGAAGTTTGCTGGAACAGCAGCACGCAACACCTGCAGTAAATTACTGGCTGGTTGATGAAGCGGCGAGCGAGCTCAGCAAGGGAGCTTATCAACAGCAAATGGCCGAGGCATGCGCGGATCGTATCGCTGGGTTGCTGAATGCGAGTAATTCCGGTGCTGCTGGGTTTGCGGATGCGGGCGCATCTTCGTTACAGCCGATTACTCCTGCAGATATTGCGATTCTGGTTCGCGATCGCAATGAAGCTGCGATGGTGCGGCAACAGCTTAGTGCGCGTGGTTTGCGCTCGGTGTATATGTCGGATAAAGATTCGATTTTTGCCACAGAAGAAGCCACTACCATGTTGAGCTGGCTACAAGCGGTGTATGCACCCGATAACGAAACGCGTTTACGCGCGGCGTTGATGTTGAGGCTATCCGGGCAAAGCGATCTGGGCTTGGCTGAATGGTTGGAGAATGAACAAGATTGGGAGCAGGTTACCGATCGGGTGCGCGAATTCCGCGATATTTGGCGTTACCAAGGGGTGTTGCCCATGCTGCGCGCCTGGCTACACTTCTTCGAATTGCCACAGCATTGGCTACAAAGCGATGAGGGTGAGCGAACACTTACTAACATATTGCATTTAGCCGAGCTGCTGCAGCAAGAGAGTGCCCACCGTGATGGTGAAACAGGGTTATTGCGTTGGTTCGCTCAGCAACTTTCTGAAGCCAATAAAAATGAAGAATTGGTGCAGCGGTTAGAAAGTGATGCGGAACGTATCAAGGTAGTTACTATCCATAAATCGAAAGGGCTGCAATACAGCTTGGTGTTCTTACCCTTTGTTTGCAGCTTCCGCGCAGAGAAAAAAGGCCAGCCCGTTCGTTTTCAAGCGGATGGGCGCATGGTGGTTGAGCTCGAGCCCGATGATGAAGCGTTGGCGCGCGCCGATAATGAGCGGCTGCAAGAAGATATTCGTTTGCTATATGTTGCCTTAACGCGGCCTGTTTATGCGTGTTGGTTAGGGATTGCCGCATATAAAGAAGGCACAGCAAAATACAGTAAAATTGATCGCAGCGGCTTAGGTGCTTTACTCGGGTTACCCGAGAAACCCTTGGCGGCTGATTTAAAAACCGCATTAGCGGAGTTGCCGTGGCATGCGGAAGCGCGGCCCACGCTTGCGCACTTTAGCGGTAACGATGATGAATTTGTACCACAGCAAGCAGAACGGTTAGCGGCGAAGGTATTGCGTGAGCATTGGTGGATTGCGAGTTATTCAGCACTGCGCATAGGTGCCACGGTAGGTGGCGAAGCACCGGATACAGCGGTGCATGAACAGTATCAGGATGATGATGAGTTGCCGAGCGAGGCGATAGCTACCCAGCCACTTACTGGTATTCATGCCTTCGCGCGCGGTGCCGCGGCCGGTACATTTTTACATTCGTTACTTGAGTACGCCTGTGAAACGCGCTTCGCGGAAACCGCCAGCGCTGAAACCAAGCAATGGCTGGAACGTAGGTTAACTCTGCGGGGATGGCAGGAGCACTTGGATGTAGTTCACGGCTGGCTGCAAGAAATGGCTACGGTGCAATTGAGCACTAGCGCGCAATGCTTGGCAGAACTACCGAAAGCGGTTTCGGAGATGGAATTTTGGCTAGCGGTGCACACCGTGCGGGCTGGCGATTTGGATGCGGTAATTCGCCGCCATGTATGGCCTGGCGTTGCTCGCCCTGAGCTACTTGATGAAACACTCAACGGCATGCTGAAAGGCTTCATTGATTTAACCTATGTGGATAGCGAAGGCCGATATTGGGTATGTGATTACAAATCAAACTGGTTAGGCGCGGATGAAAATGCATATAGTGCTTCGGCAATGCAAAAAGCAATGTTGGAAAAGCGCTACGATGTGCAGGCTAGTTTGTATTTATTCGCTCTGCATCGTTTATTGAGCGCACGTATACCCGATTATCGCACCCGCATGAGTGAGTATTTAGGTGGTGCCATGTACTGGTTTATTCGCGCCCCGCAACAAGGGCAATGCATTGTGCAGCCACCGATTGAGCTACTACTCGAACTAGATGCGCTGTTTGCTGATAACGATGCTCGGCAAACGCCAACTCCATCAGGGTTACAGGGGGCTAAAAATGAACAATAGTTTAGCAACCGTACAAAGCTGGTTGAACGAAAAAGTAGTTGCTCGTGAGCTTCGGCCGATTGATGTTGAGTTGCCCGCAGTGCTGCAAAAACTCTCTCCAGAGCAAAGTGAGCATGCGCCGCTATTAGCGTTGTTGTGTGCACTGGTAAGCCACCAGTACGGCCGCGGCCACAGTTGCTTGCGGCTTAATGAGGTATGCGCAGAGCCTACGAATCAACTCGGAATTGATATCGAATCTGCGCGTGCAATTCGGGATCTGTTAAACATTGAGAATGTGCATAGCGCACTTGCAGTAAGTGATTGGGTAGAGCGCCGTGAAGCAGGTGAATTATCTGTGCAAAAACCATTGGTATGGTGCGCAAACCGCTTATACCTGGCACGGCTATGGAAAGCTGAGCAACAGGTAGCGCAAGCGATTGCCAAGCGTATTACCAAGCAGGTGCCCAGCGCACAACTGGGTGAGTTACTGCAGCGGGTATTCGCGGCTGAACTAGAAGAAAACCAGCATGATATTCATTGGCAAAGTTTAGCCTGCGCTATGGCTGTGCAGCGTCAGTTCACTATTATCACTGGCGGGCCTGGTACCGGCAAAACCACTACCGTAGTGCGATTGTTGGCAATTTTGCTGCAGAGTGGCGGTAGTGATTTACGGATACGCTTAGCCGCACCCACCGGTAAGGCTGCAGCGCGGCTTACCGAATCTATTGCGGGCGCAATTAACCGTTTACCAGAGGCAATGCAACCGGGGATTCCTACAGAAGTAGTAACCTTGCACAAGTTGCTTGGCGCCAAACCATTTCGGCGGTCATTTAAGCATAACAGCCATCGGCCGCTAGCCGCGGATGTAGTAGTGGTAGATGAAGCCTCGATGGTGGATGTAGAAATGATGGCCAGCTTAATGGCGGCGTTACCGGCGAACGCCAAGCTTATTTTGCTTGGCGATAAAGACCAGCTGGCCTCTGTGGAAGCTGGCTCTGTGCTGGGTGATTTGTGCAGAAATGCGGAACTTGGCAATTATCTGCCCGAAACATTAGCCATGCTGGCGCCATATGCGCCTGCGCAGTTACAAGATTACGGTGCCAGCAACAACAACGTTGCGCTGAGCCCGAGTATTTATAATCAAGCCACGGTAATGCTGCGCAAAAGCCATCGTTTCGGTGAACGTTCAGGAATTGGTAGTTTGGCCCGCGCGGTAAATGCCGGGGCAAGTGAAACCTTAGCGCTCTTCGAGCGATTTGCTGATATTGATTTGCTGATTACAGCAAACAACAACAGCAGTGAACTAAAGCAGCTAATTGTGGAAGGGTACCGAGCGTATTTACAGCTGGCCAAGCAGAGTGATGCGGTTATTGTCGAAGAATCGGCATTAAGCGCCCGTGATCAATGGGCTAAGCAGGTGTTGCAAGTACATCGGAGCTTTCAGCTGCTGGTGGCATTGCGCAAAGGCAATTGGGGCGTGGCGGGTTTAAATCAGCACATCGCAGAATGGCTGCAACGCGCAGGTCTTATAGAGCGCAGTAAAGGTTGGTATGTAGGCAGACCCGTATTGGTGCAGCGAAATAACTACACCTTAAATCTGATGAACGGTGATATCGGCATTACGTTACTTGATCCACATACAGGAAAACTGCGCGTGGTGTTTGAGCAAGCCGACGGCGGCGTGCGGTGGGTATTACCTAGCCGGCTCAGCGATGTAGAAACGGTGTTTGCACTTACGGTACATAAATCGCAAGGCTCAGAATTTAAACACACGGTAATGGCCCTGCCCGATGAGTTTAATCCGTTGCTTACCCGAGAGTTGGTGTATACAGGCATTACTCGCGCCAGTGAACACTTTACTTTAGTTACGCCTAAGCAAGCGATTTTTGAGGCCGCAGTGCAGCAGCGTGTGGTGCGCAGTAGCGGTTTGTAAAATGGTACTGCGAAAAAAATAAAACCCCGAGCAACATTACTGCAGCTCGGGGTTTTAGAACTAGCAATTATAAATGCTTAAGTACGTGCTCGGCAGCGCTTACTTCAAAAGCCTGTGGGCCTTCAACAAATAAATTCGTTACCACGCCATCACGAATAATCATGGCAAAGCGTTGTGTGCGAACACCGCCAAATGCACCCGTGTCCATGGTTAGGCCAAGCTTTTCGCTCCAACCACCATCACCATCCGATAACATGGTTACTTTGTTATTTACATTCAGTGAGTTCGCCCAAGCTTGCATTACAAAAGCATCGTTGGTGGCTAAGCAATACAGGCCGTTTACGCCTTTTGCTGCAAATTTATCGGCATGTTCAACATAGCCCGGTAAGTGCTGTTCAGAGCAGGTAGGGGTGAATGCACCAGGAACAGCAAATAGCACGTGAGTGCCTTTCGCAAATTTCTCAGCGGGATCAAATTGTTCAGTGCCGATCGTGCCTTTAGTGCTTAATGCGCCAGCTGGAATTTTCTCATTTTCGTTTATCATGAAAGCCTCATTTGGTTAAAGATCACTGGTTTACACCAGTTGCATACCATACTCGCTTACGCAATAACTCACGATATGGCTCAGATTCAGGATTATCATTAAACCAGAGATCCAGTACATTTAAAAACTCAGGGTGTTGCTGAACTTTCGGCATTATCCGGTTTATTTCTTTTACCACGGCTCTACCCCATTCCGTATTGGTACAGCCTATTGCGCCTAAAACATGCTCTCCTTGAGTTTCGGCAATCTCTAAGAATGCTAAATCAGTAGCTTCGTTTTCGGCAATATCGAAGTTATGCAGAATTTGATAATCGATGGTGTAATCAATACGCTCTGCTTTAATCATAGACAAAATAGCGACCGTTGCATTTTCACCCGTGTGGGCCACCCGGGTAACATCACTTTGCACGGCTTGATCTACAATACTTTGCACCGCAGGGTAATGCCGCCCATCGGGGTAGCCGAAGCGAAACTCGCGATCGGTAATTAAGCTTGCTAAGCGCACTGGATTGCCGTGGCGCTCTTGCATGATTAGTGCCTTTTTTTTGGTGGTGATAACGCCATGTGGATAATAAAAATGCGTAGGTTCAGTTTGCACGGTATCGCTTGGTGTTGGGCTGTAAATCATGCAAGGAAAGCATTGGTCTACTTCACGTTCAAACTGCTGCCGAATGCGTGTTTGTGGCAACACTACACGGCTGCTCGCTAATTCGGGTAATTGTTCATCTACGATATCCATTAGTGCATCGCAGATGCCCTTACCAGCATGGGTACCATTAACGATGTGAAATGGTGGCGCAGTGTTAATTACCCAATTGAGTGTTGAAATTTCATTTGCCGCGTAAGTTTTAGCAGGCATAGTTAAGCTCAACAGTATGCTGCTCATGAATAGAAACGAGGCCAATTTTTGGTGCAACATTGGTTTGCTCATACGTGGCTTATCCTTGCGCTGCTTGTTTACGTACTAACTACCGCGCTAATGATGAAACTCATTAGCACAGAAACGCGTATGCAATTGAAAGCTTAAAGAACCACTTTAAATGCTCTTTACCGTGCTTATGATAATATACTCACAAAATTACAATAAGGATAACCATTATGGCATCACCTAACTGGAAAGCAGTGGAAGCTAACTATAAAAATCAACTTCGCTTTGGTAACACTATCTTTTTAGGGGCGTTTTTCATAGCCGCTATTGCGGGAGCGATTTGGATTGAACAGATGCCTAAGTGGATTCCGTTAACGGTTGCGGCCCAGCTGTTTATTTTATGGTTTATTCTGTTTGTGTTCTGGGCGCCTGCCCGCGCACGTGTAACCAGCTACGCACTAGAGCCTGAAGTGGTGAGCTTTCGGGTTGGGGCACTTTGGCACCGCGAAACGGCCGTTACTCATAATCGGCTACAGCATATTGAAATAGAACGCGGGCCTGTGGAGCGTATGCTGGGTTTATCAAGATTAAAACTGTATACCGCCGGCGGGATTGGTTCAGATCTTACGATTCCAGGTTTAGCGCCCCATGTAAGTGAGGAAATTCGGGATAATTTGATAGCGAAAATTCGCCAAGAAGAATTGCAAGATGCGGCAATTACCGATGCTGCAGAAAGCGCGCAAAATGCCCCAGAGGAACACCCAGAGGAATATCCAAAAGAAAACCTAAGCAAGGTGCAAGAGCCAACGCCAAACACCGAAACAAACGCACAACCAAACGAAACTCAAGGTGAGGATAAAACGCTATGAGCCCAGCTATCGCCTGGCAGCGGTTACCGGTTATTGCGCTCATTTTCTTTTTCCTCAGTAGCCTACGCCTCACCGCGAAACATGCTTACAACGCGCTACCGGCCTTTGTAGCTATTTTTGTGGGCCTGCGCAGCATGCTGCAATATTGGCCATACGCATTATTGGCGCTGATCATCATACTCTTAATCACTACCGTGCTGCGCTATCGGCGCTTTAGTTTTGCGCTTGAGCCCGAGCGTATTCGGGTGCGCGAAGGGGTGTTTAGCCGGGTAGAGTTGAACCTTGATTACGAGCGCATTCAACAGGCAGATATTCGCAAACCGATTTGGTTTAAACCGTTTAACTTAGCTATTTTGCAGTTGCAGAGTGCAGGGAGTAAAGGCTCGGAAGTAAAGGTGGCGGGGTTGCCCGTGCAATTAGCTGAGCAACTGCAATACGATATTCTGCAAGCCACCAAAGCCGTTGCCGATGAATCGGGTGAAGCGGCCGCAATCGGTAATGCCAGTGCTGATTTTGAATTGCAGTTACCGCATACAGAAATTCTGCGCGTTGGCTTGATTCAAAATGCCTTAATCGTGGCCGGTGTGCTTTTGGCCTTATTGTTCTCGAATCAAGTTGTAAGCACTTTTGTAGTGGAGTGGGTAGAAAGTTTTGTTGAAGGTTACGCCTCAGCATGGCAAGGCGTAATGATATTAATCGGCTTTGGCGTGGCGGCATTAATGGTATTAATGTTTGCTGCGGTGCTGTTTTATTTCAACCAATACTACCGTTACCATTTACGCAGAGTAGGCGATCGCGTGGCCTATACTGCTGGGTTAATTACCCATCTCTCGCGTAGCTTCCGCATGCCGAAACTGCAATTGGTAGAGTTTCGCCAGGGAGTAGTAGCACGGCTGCTAAGGCGCAGCCAAATGCGCATTCTGCAGGCGGGAGGCATCAGCGATAAAGCCGAAGGACGCTTTACTGTGCCAGTGCTCAATACCCATAACAAAGTACTGGTGAGTAATGATTTAAAGTTGCCCACGGCAAAATGGCAGCGTGTAGGCGGATGGATTATTCCGCGCTATTGGCTGATTCCAAGTTTAGCAGCCGGCTGGCTCGTTGATCTGTGGGCAGCACCCATAGTGTTTGTGGTGATGCTGCTGTTACGTTGGCTATGGTGGCGTAATCTCGGTTGGTATTTTGATGGTAATTGGATAGCTGTGCGGCAGGGCTTGTTCGGCTGCAGTGAGCGCTTTGCCCCAGCTGCGAAAATGCAACGTATCACGCTTTTATCGGGGCCCATTCAGCGCAGGCTTGGTTTTTGTGGCTTAAAAATATATACCGCCGGAGGCGCATTAACCTTGCCATGGTTACGCAAGGCCACCGCCGATAAAATTTATGCGCAAATGCTTACACTTACGGCGAATAATAATAAGCGCTGGATGTAGCGCTGGATGCTGCGCTGGATGCTGCGCTGGAAGTGGCGCAGTTGCCGCTACTTCCAATATTGCTCGAGAGTAATGTTACCGGGTTTGCGTTTCAAATTAATACGTAAATCACGTTCAGCAAGTACGGCGCGAGCATCGGTGATCATGTCTGGGTTGCCACACAGCATGATTTGCGCGGTATGGTTCATCGCGATACCTGTGGCGAGCTCAAGGCTACCATCAGCAATAAGCGCAGGAATGCGCCCAGGTAGGTAGGCGCTGGGGCTTTTGCCGCCAACCGGGCGGTTGATCTCCTGGCTAACTGTGCTAGGGATGTTGCCACTTAATACGGGCTGATAAACAAACTGAGTAGGGTGCTCGCGCTGTAGCTTTCGCAGCCACTGTTGATAGCCTAAATCACGCTGATGGCGAACGCCGTGCACCACAACGATACGTTGGTAACGTTGCCATGGCTCGGTAGTTTTCAACATGGCTAGGTATGGGCCTAGGCCGGTACCCGTAGCAATCAGCCACAGGCTATCGGCATCAGGCACATGCTCAAGCATGAAGAAGCCGCTGGGGTTTTGGCTTACTTGCAGAGGCTCTCCGGCCTGCATCGCTTGGATGCGCGGGGAAAACTCCCCACCGGGCACAGCGGCGATATAGAACTCTAGAGTTTCTTGGTGTGGTGCGTTTACCATGGAGTAGGCGCGATGCGTAAGCAAAGGCTCGCTAGTAGGAATAATGGCCGTATCGTTACTTTCGGTTAACGAAGGCAAAGCCAGCCGTACATATTGTCCGGCACGGAACTCGAGAGGCACTGCAGGTTTTATTTGTAAACTAAACAAATGCTCGTGCCACTGCGTATTGTTAATAATGGTTCCGTTAATCCAAGCTGCCATAATACCCTCGGTGGCGTAACTAATTTGATGTGTGCATGAAAAGCGAAATGAATACTACTATAAATGATACGCAAGCTCAGCAAAATCAGCCTATTCTGCTTGGCGATTGCAGTTGGCTGCCTTGGCATTATGTTGCCAAAGAAGGCTTTACCTTGCGTGGTTTAAGAACCGTGCCTAGGGGCCTGCCTGTTCTGCATTTTATTCATGGCAACAGCTATTCGGGGTTAACCTATTTGCCGTTGTGGCAGCAGTTGGCTCCGTACTTCGATATTTTCTTACATGATGCGCAAGGCCATGGTGATAGTGATCATGGTGGTAAATTTGTAGGGTGGCAGCGTTCATCGGATTTAGCACGTGAGGTTTGGGCAGGCTTCGCGCCGGAGTATGCGAGTGTGTTGAAGATTGGTATGGGGCATAGCTTTGGTGGCGCACTCACTAGCTTAATGAGTGTGGCGAATCCGAACATGTTTTCGCAATTGCTTTTGTTAGATCCGATGCTATTCCCGCAGCCCATGATTCGTTGGGCAATGCCGCTCGGCAGTATTGGCTTGAACCCCATTGCACGTAAAGCCCGCCGCAGAAGAATGTTATGGCCAGATCGAGAAGCGGCGCTTAACAGTTTGCGCGGCAGAGGGATGTTTCGTGGATGGCACGAAGATGCGTTAGCCGCGTATGTAGATCATGCCATGCACGATTCTACAGAGGGCCTTGCGTTGAAGTGTTTACCGCAGCGAGAAGCAGAAGTATTTAGCAGTTATATACGCAAGCTATGGCCGCAGCTTCGGCAGGTAGAAGCACCTACTCATAGCCTCATTGGGAGTGATACCTACCCATTTTTACATCGCTCAATGGCGGATTGGCAACAGGCTCACCCTGAACTGAATATCACCAGTATGCAGGGCGGCCATTGTTTTATGCAGGAAAACCCAGTAGTTACTGCGCAGGAAATTCTTGCGGCAGTGGCTCACCAATACAGGCCGAAAGCGTAGTAAGAAGCTTACGTTCAACTACGTTGATTTCGCCATCATGCTGCGCGCAGGCTACCCAGGCTTTTACCATTCGCTCTTTCTCGGTTACCGACCATTGATCAATGCGATCTAGGGCATCGGATAAATCACCAAAACTAAACGCTTGGCGCGCAAAAGGCTTTAAGCTGCGGCCAAAGCTTTCTGCCGCGGCGGCAAAAGCGGCAAGTGCGTTGCTTTCGTCTTGGTGACCATAAAAAGCTAATACCGATAGCGTGTATTCAGCATCGGATTGTTTGCGAATGTTCACTTTTGGCACACGTTTGTTGGGCTCGAATTCGGCCCGTACATAACGCTGTACCATTTGCAATAAACACCATTCGTATAATGAAACTTTGGTATCCGCTTCTACTAGCTGATCCAGAGTAGCGAGCATACCGTGCGCATCGGGCTTAGATAGCGATTTCAGCGCAGGCACCGCCAGTTCAATGAGCGGCAAGCGTTCTTCTAACGGCATGTTATTGATTTGTGTAAAATCGTGTTCGGTTCGTTCCGCTAATGTTCTGCCGTGCTGTTCTACAACCACGCTTAGTTGTTGTTGGCGAATGCTACTTTCACTGCTGAGTGCCATAGCAAATACGAACGCTTCTGCACCTTCTATTTGGCGTACTTCGTTGCGCATGGCGTTATGTTTTTGTTCAGCTTCTGAGGCTTCACTTGCCTGTTCGCTGGAAGTTCCCGTATCAGCGTATTGATTCGCCGCGCCTTGTGCAGGCCCGCCACCCAAAATGCCACCAACGGCGATAGTGCCAAGCGCACCCGTAAGTACTTTCTTCGCTTTATCGGCTTGGTTTTGCGCTTTCTGCTCAGTATCTAATTCGCTTTTTAGCTCCTGAACTGGGTTGGCGCGATAAGTACCATCCCAGTTCGGGCGAATGCGTTTAATGCGTTTCTTTAATGGTGGATGCGTAGAAAAAAGCGATACTGCTTTACTCACTGCTTGGCCAAAAAACAAATGCGAAGCTTCGTCGGCATTTTTACTTGCCACTTGGCTGCCAGCAATTTCGCCACCGGCGCCTGATAGAGCCCCAATTTGCTCTAACGCACCACCAATGCCATCAGGATTACGGGTAAATTGCACCGCAGATGCATCGGCAAGGTATTCGCGCTCGCGGCTAACCGCAGCTTTGATAATATTGCCGAACAATACGCCAATAGCACCGATAATGAGCAAACCTAGCCCTAAAATGGGTAGCGGATTTTTATCATTACGGCGGCTAAAGGCACCCGTGCGCAATAGAATATAGCCGGCATGGGAGATGAACAAAATTCCGTTAAGAATAGCCATAATGCGGATGTTCATGCGCATATCGCCATTCAATATGTGGGCAATTTCATGAGCAATTACGCCCTGCAATTGATCCCGAGTAAGGTTTTCAACACAGCCTCGGGTTACGCCAATCACCGCATCACGCGGCGAGTATCCAGCAGCAAAGGCGTTAATTCCTTGCTCTTGCTCTAACAAGTACACTGGTGGCACGGGCATGTTGGCGGCAATCGCCATTTCTTCCACCACATTTAACACTTTGCGTTCAACTGGATCGCGGCTATCCGGCGATAAGCGCCGGCCGCCAAGGCTTTCCGCAACAACTTTGCCGCCACCTTTTAGCCGATACCATTTAAACAATACCGCTAAGCTAATCGCCGATAGGGTCATGCCCATTGCGGCAAGAATGATATCCCACTGCAATAAATAGCTGGTTGCTGGCTCGCTAGTTGTGGTGGTGTTGTACATCTCAACACCGCCGGTGAAGGCGGCGACAAGAAAGCCGGTAAGCACCATGAGTGCAATAACAGCTATGCCGAATAGTACAATCAGTAGCCGGGTATTGCGCCTGGCTACTGCTTGGTGTTCAAAGAAACTCATTGCAGACATTTAGAATTTCACTTTTGGCGCTTGTTGAATGGCTTCACGATCTTCGAATTGTAATAGGGTTGCATCATGGCTATGGCCAAATAGGCCCGCAAATACTACTGGCGGGAATGATTGGCGATAGGTGTTGTATTCCATTACCGAATCATTAAAGGCTTGCCGCGAGAAAGCTACTTTATTCTCGGTGCTAGTAAGCTCTTCGCTGAGTTGCATCATGTTCTGGTTCGCTTTCAAATCTGGGTAGGCTTCCATTACCACGTTTAAGCGGCCTAAAGCGCTACCAAGAGCACCCTCTGCACCGGCTAATTGGCCCATAGCACCAGCATCACCTGGGTTTGCTGCTGCGCCTTTCAAGGCGGAAGCGGCTTGGTTACGAGCTTCTACCACTGCTTCTAGGGTTTCGCGCTCGTGCTTCAGGTAAGATTTTGCGGTTTCTACAAGATTAGGAATTAAATCGTAACGGCGCTTCAGCTGCACATCAATTTGCGCAAAGGCATTTTGGAAGCGATTACGCAGCGTTACGAGTTTGTTGTAAATACCGATTCCATAAAGAACAATAAGAATCAGTACTGCAATTAAAATCCAAAGAGAGATATCCATAACATGCCCTTGTGTGAGTTAAATTCCGAATGTTGTTCATGAAGTGTATGTTATAGCATGGATTTTAGCTGCTAAAAATAATCAGCGTATGGGTTAAACACGCAAACTTTGCTGTAACACTCGCAAAAGTGGTGTTTTTCCCACTTTCGGTGTAATTTATGTTGCACTTCAATCGTTAGAAACTTACCCATAACTTACTAATAAGTGCGCCTATGTCGAACGTTAGTGGAAACCTTTTTGTAATTGCTGCCCCGAGTGGTGCCGGCAAATCGAGCATGATTAAAGCCCTGCTAGAGCGCCATGCGAATGGCTCAATGCAAGTATCCGTAAGTACTACTACGCGGAAACCGCGGCCAGGCGAGATTGATGGTGAGCACTATCATTTCGTTTCTGAAGAAGAATTTTTACAGCAAGTAGAGAATCATGAGTTTTATGAATGGGCGAAGGTGTTTGACCATTATTACGGTACCTCGCGCAAGGTTATTGAAGACACACTGGCAAGTGGTGTAGATGTATTTCTAGATATCGATTGGCAAGGCACGCGGCAAGTAAAAGCTGCTTATCCTGGTGTGCATACAATTTTTATCTTACCGCCATCGAATGAAGAGCTGGAACTGCGCTTGCGCAAACGTGGACAAGATAGCGACGAAGTGATCGCGAAGCGGATGGCAAAAGCACAGCATGAGATGTCGCACTATGCCGAGTTTAGCTACTTAATTGTGAATCAAGATTTCCAAGAGTCGGTGAATAATCTCGAGCATATTGTGATGAGCCAACGCCTGCGGCGCTCGAAACAGCAAATTCGGCACCGTGAAATCCTTCATGATCTGCTCCACGAAGAATAAAAACCCTTATAAAACAGCTGCATGAGCAATAGATCTTGGCGGATCAAAAGCTTTGCAGTACACTATTTGCCCTTTCGAGAGAAATAGTTTCAATTTTGCGGAGTAATACATGGCACGGGTAACAGTTGAAGAAGCAGTTTCACGCATTGGCAACCGGTTCGATCTGGTTCTTGTAGCAGCACGTCGTGCACGACAAATCGCTAGCTACGGTAAAGAGCCATTGGTACCTACCACCAATGAAAAAGCTACCATTATCGCCTTACGCGAAATTGAAGCCGGCCTTATCGATGCGCGTCGCTTAGATCAAGACGACAAAGCAGAGCAATACGCACAAGATGAAGCTGAAGTAGCAGCAATGGCTGCACTGAAATCGAACGAAATCGAGGAATAATCGATTTTATCAGCGGGAGCAATCGGCTCCCGCTATTGTTTTTCCCATTGGCAATTTGTTTGTTTCCCCTTATCCTCTCTGTTATACCTTATATATAGCTAATTTATAATGAACTGTTAGTTCTGCTAATCATGAAGAAGTGAGAGCGCTGTAGTGTATCTTTTTGAAGGTTTGCGCACATTAACCGAGGCTTATCTGCCCGCCGAGCAAGTAACCCGTATCGAACAAGCATTTGTGGTTGCCTTCGATGCGCATGGTGAGCAAAAGCGCCAAAGTGGTGAACCCTATATTACCCACCCGGTAGCTGTAGCCTGTATGCTTGCGGAAATGCGTCTCGACCATGAAACCTTGATGGCGGCGTTACTCCACGATGTAATCGAAGACACTCCTGTTACCAAAGAAGATTTAGCTGAGCAATTTGGCCCTACCGTGGCCGAGCTGGTTGAGGGTGTTTCGAAGCTCGATAAACTGCAGTTTGATAGCAAAGAAGAACATCAAATTGAGAACTATCGCAAAATGATTATGGCGATGGTGCAGGATATTCGGGTGATTCTGATCAAGCTCGCTGATCGCACCCACAACATGCGCACCATTGGTTCACTTCGCCCCGATAAACGCCGCCGGATTGGCCGCGAAACCCTCGAGATTTACGCCCCGCTAGCGCACCGCCTTGGTATTCACAATATAAAGAATGAGCTAGAAACTCTCGGTTTTCATGCACTGTATCCGTGGCGCGCAAAATTGCTTGATAGCCAAGTGCGTAAAGCGCGCGGTAATCGCAAAGCGTTACTCGAGCGCACCCATGATGAGTTGATTTCACGGCTGAGTGAAATGGAAATTTCCGCCCGTGTTTACGGCCGTGAAAAGCACCTCTACAGCATTTATAAAAAGATGCTGAATAAAGAATTGAAGTTTACGCAGGTGATGGATATCTATGCTTTCCGAGTAGTAGTAGATTCTGTGGATACTTGCTACCGGGTGCTAGGTGCGGTGCATAATTTATATAAGCCCATTGAAACGCGTTTTAAAGATTACATTGCGATACCGAAATCAAATGGCTACCAATCACTGCATACATCCTTGAAGGGCCCGCATGGGGTGCCGGTAGAAATCCAAATTCGTACCGAAGAGATGGATTTAATGGCGGATCGCGGGGTTGCTGCGCATTGGCTGTATAAAGATATTGAAGATAGTAGTACTACTGCGCAAGTTCGAGCGCAAAAATGGATGCAGAGTTTAATTGAGTTGCAGCAAAGTGCAGGCAATTCATTTGAATTTATTGAGAATGTTAAATCTGATCTCTTCCCAGATGAAATTTATGTATTTACACCCGATGGCCGCATTATTGAGCTGCCACAGGGCGCTACACCGGTTGATTTTGCTTATGCGGTGCACACCGATATCGGCAACACCTGTATTGGTGCACGAGTAAACCACAAAGCCTACTCACTGAGTAAGCCGCTAGAAACTGGGCAAACCGTGGAAGTTCGTACGGCGCCAGGTTCACGGCCGAATATAGCGTGGCTAAACTTTGTGGTAACCGGCAAAGCGCGTTTAAAAATTCGCCAATTCTTGAAGAATCAAGAATCTGATGAAGCACTGATACTCGGTGAGCGTTTATTGCGCGCAGCTTTGGGCTCGATCAGTATGGATGATATCAGTGATGCGGAATTTACTCGCGTAGCGCATGAATTAAAGCGTGATGATAAAGCATTGCTATTACGCGATATTGGCCTCGGTAACTTAATGAGTGTGGCGGTAGCGCGGCGGTTAATTGATGATGAGCAGCGTTTGCAAGCTGCAACTGGCGATGATGAACGCGGGCGCAGCTTGGCAATTAAAGGTGCAGATGGCTTGCTGTTGAGCTTTGCTAAATGCTGCCGGCCAATTCCGGGCGATGATATTATTGCTCACGTGAGCCCCGGCCGTGGTTTAGTAATTCACCGCCGTGAGTGTAAAAATGTTCGCGGCCATGAAGAAGAGCCTGGGCGTTACTTCCCTGTACAGTGGGATAATAAGCCTGATTCGCAGTTTGTTTCTGAAATTCGTGTGGAAATTGTGAACCACCAAGGAGCCTTGGCGCGTTTAACGCAAGCTATTGCCCGCACCGGATGTAATATTCACGGCTTAAAAACAGAAGAAATTGATGCCACGATCTACTATATTGATGTAGCTCTCACCATTAATGATCGCAAACACCTTGCCGATGTAATGCGGCAGATTCGTAAAATGCCCCATGTTCAGCGGGTTTCTCGTTTAAGGAAGTAAGATGTCGAAAGTAATTATTGCTACCGATCAAGCACCGGCAGCAATCGGAACCTATTCACAGGCAATTAAGGTAGGCACCACGGTATATTTATCGGGGCAGATTCCACTTGTACCTGCCACTATGGAAATGGTATCTGATGATTTTCGTGCGCAGGCACAGCAGGTGTTTGAGAACCTTACCGCAGTTTGTGAAGCTGCGGGTGGTGAGTTGCAAGATATGGTGAAGGTACAAATTTACCTTACTGATTTGAGCAACTTTGCCGTAGTGAACGAAGTAATGGCCGCGCACTTCCGTACGCCTTATCCTGCGCGTGCAGCAATAGAAGTAAAAGGTTTGCCAAAAGGTGCGCAGATCGAAATTGATGGCGTGATGGAATTACCCAATACGAATTGATGGTAAAGCCAGCATCCGCAACGATTAAACGTAAAAACCAGCATTGCTGGTTTTTTATTTTGTGCTTTACGCAATGCTTACGGAATAGAGTAGTACAGCCGCCCGTTATCTAGGTGTCATTTATCATAACGGGAGGAAATGACGATGAAAACGACTAAGACATTTTTGTTGAAACCATCGCTACTGGCGTTAGCTGGTATATTCTCACTAGGTTTAGCTACTGCAACTGCGTTTGCAGAGGATACGGATACCGATACTGAAGCAGAAAATGAGGTGGAAGTTACTGTAAATGCTAACGCCGAGTTTGGCTTAAGCGTAGCAGCTGCCGCGCAACAGGCGGAAGAAGATGGCGAATCTGTATCAGCAGCGGTATTAGCTGTGATTGGTGCAGGTGCTGAGCGCGGGCAACAAGGCGCTGAGCAAGGCCTAGAAAGAGCGGCACAAGCGCGAGCTCGCGCTGAGCTATTAGCGGAAGGAGCCGCAGAAACCGGCCAACAAAGCGGTGAGCAAGCAGGCCAAGAAACGGCAGCGTTAGCTCGCAATACAGCTGGTGAAGTTCGCTCGGTAATGGCTGGTCTAGTTCGCTCGGAAGCGAATGCTAACGTGGGTGCTACGGTTAGTTCAGAAGTAGCCGGCCAAGTTGGCGCTACTGTTTCGAACACTGTTCGAGCCACGGTAAATGAATCGGTGCGCGGGAATGTTCGAGATACTGTGCGTGGCCGAGTTCGCGGCAACGGCGGTTAATCTATACTGAAGCAGTATATTGCCAAACAATATTGCAAAACTATAGTGCAAGTAAAAGGGGAGGCCGTGCCTCCCCTTATTTGCTTATAATCGATAGCAACAATCGCGGAGATAGTGATGAGCAAACAATCCCCTACACTTTTGGCAGTAAGCATCGCAAGCATGTTGCTCTGCGTTGCGCCATATTCCTGGGCGAATGATTCAGGAAATACCTTCGATTTTGATATCAAGCTTGGTATTGCTGGTGAATACAACAGCAATGTAACGGTAAGTGAAATTGATACTTCGGTTGATGAGGCAGATATGGCCACAGTGCTTGATTTCAGTATTGATGCATATTGGCAGCCAGCTGAATCATGGAACCTAGATTTTGGCTATCAACTTACGGATCGTCGCTATCGAGATTATGGCGAGTTCGATCTCATGCTGCATTTGTTGTTTGCTGATGTGAGTTATGATTTTGCTGTGTATACCGTGGGTGGCAATTACTATTATGCCGATGCGAATCTGGGCGGTAGCTCATTTCTGAGCCTAGATCAGTATTCCATTTACGCTGCGCGCATGATTGGTGATGCGGTGTATTTACGCGGGGCATACAACCAAGCTGAAAAATCGTTAGCGGCATTCCCAGAGCGCGATGCAGATACTCAAGGGTTCTCTGTAGATGCGTTTTACTTTTTTAATGCCGGCAAAAGCTTTCTACTTTTCGGTGGTAATTTCGATGATGAGCAAGCACGTTCGGATATGTTTTCCTACAAGGGGAGCACGCTAAGATTACGCTATTCACACCGGTTTACTTGGCTTAATCAAGATGCGCGATTCCAGATTGGTTATCGGATTCACGAGCGTGATTATCGAGGCGATGCCTTGGGGCTGCAGCAACCTCGAGAAGATCGGCACAACGTGCTGGATGCACGCTTTGAAGTTCCGGTTTGGCAGCGTTTAAGAGCAATTACCCAGCTTGAACACGGTGATTATCAATCTAACTTAGCCAGTGCAGATTATTCAGAAACCCGTATTTCTCTCGGTGTTGCACTGCACTTCTAATCACTTTATGGGTGCAGCAGGCCATAGCCAAATACGCTATCACGGCCTGTAGCACCCATTTCTATTGCGTGTTCACGCAAGCTAGTTCTGGTGTTATCTACGCTGTCTTGTGCATGGCAAGCCGCAAATGCGCTTACCACGGGCGCTGCTATGGAGGTTCCCGATTCTTCGCCCCAAATGCCTTCAGGTTGAGCAGTAAGTACGCCAACACCGAATGCTGAGAACTCGATATACTCCCCCTGATTCGCCCAACGATAGATATTCTTCGATTGATCTACGGCCGTTACCGCAATCACTTCTGGATATGCAGCTGGATATAATTGCTCAGCAAATGGCCCGGCATTGCCCGCGGCCGCTACAATGGCGATATTCTGTGCATACAACCTGCGGATTACGCTGTGTAAAGTATTATTAGCCGGGCCTGTGAGGCTCAAATTAACCACTTGCACATTGCTTTCAATTAACCAATTGAGTGCGCTGAGTAAATGCGTAAGCGTAGCGCCCTGATGTTCTGGTGATTGGCTGTAGAACGCCTCGGCATGAAAAATATGCGCATTAGGCACTAGCCCTTTCAGTTCATGAGTTTGCGAAATCAATAAACTGGTTATCGCAGTGCCATGATGTTGCTGTTGGGCAATACTGGTATCAAGAATCGCTTTGCGAACCAAACGCTGCTCTGCAAGAGCGGTTTTAAAAGCGGGATGGCTTTCCTGCAATTGCGTATCTACTACGCCAATGCGAACGCTATCATCGCAAACAGCACCAGCAGGCCAGGTTAATTCGGCTGAACGCGCTTGGTTTGCCTGCGCAGTGTTACTTGCCTGATACACGTGATTTCGATCGAGGTAAGGATGATAGGCTGCAGGTAACAGACGCTCTACACCTTCGCGGTTATCTAAATGCCGAGGTACGGAGAAACTCAGCATTACCTGGCCTAACGCTGCTAATGGCTGGTAGCTACTTAAGTAACGCCATAATTCGGGAGCTTGCTCAGCGAATACTTGCCGATCTTCATAATCGATTAGTAACACCCACTCGCGTTCAATCGCTCGGCGGCCAGGCTCTACTTCCACCTCAATGAAGCGTTCAAAACCCTTGGCATCAATGATACGCAGCTGCGCAGGTAGATTACGTACGTGTTCAGGAACGGCGGCGAGAGTGAAGGCGAGCTCTGCGCCATTTTCTGCAGTTGTTAAAATACGCTGTTGTGCGGAATCTGGAATTACTGTGCGCGTTCTTTCAATGCGTTCTATTTGCCGTGCGGCCCGCTCAATATTGCGTTCAGCCGCTCGTTCCGCCGGCGTAGGCACCGGTGGAATAGGTAATGTAGGCCGTTGTTGCGCAACGGCACTTGTGGCCATAAAAAGGGCAACAAGGACTATGCCGTAACGCCACGCGCGTAAAACTAACTTCATGTTTTCAATGCCTCAATATGAATCGCAGCACAGGGCTTAATTCTGTAGTACGTTACTTCTACTATAGTAACGAATCAGTTCATACTTTATTTCATTTTATGTTTGTTTTAAGGAATAACTTACACTGTGAATCGTTAACAGTGCATATAGGCATGCTTGTTATATAGCTTTATAAGGATTCGATCATGCGGAAAAGTTCGGCATTGCAGGCGGAAATAGCCAGCGTGCTACCTACATTACGGCGCTTTGCATTTTCTTTAACCACATCAATTGCGGATGCAGATGATTTAGCGCAGCAAACGGTAGAAAAGCTGCTAACGAAACCGATACCAGAAGATGCCGCATTGCTGCAATGGGCGTTTCGTGTATGCCGGAATTTATGGATTGATGAATTTAGATCGCGCAAGGTTCGCGAAACCACACGATTTGATAGCGAGCTGGCCCAAGCGCAAGAAGTAGATGAAGGGAAAACGATTGAGCTGCAACAGGAATTGCAGGCGGTAGGTAATGCAATGCAGTTACTTCCGGAAGATCAGAAAGCTATTTTGGCGTTGGTTGCGATGCAAGGCATGTCATATCGGGAGGTTTCGGAAACACTTGAGATTCCGATTGGTACGGTAATGAGCCGCCTTGCCAGAGCTCGGGGAGCGTTAGCAAAACAGCTCTACGGTAAAACAGAGGAGTTACACTAATGTATTATTCTGATGAAGAGCTATCGGCTTTTTTAGATCAAGAGCTTCCAGCGGAAAAAATGCATGCGATTCGCGAGAGCATCGTACATGACGATTCATTGGCGGATCGATTGGCGATATTGAGCCAAGTTGATACGAGTGTGTGCGAATTCATTCAGCAAATCGATCGTGTGCCTGCGCCGCAAGCATTGCTGGAAACGGTAACAGTGCCCTTCACACAACCGGAAGCGCAACCCACTGATGCAGCCGCAAATAACGTAGTGGCGTTTGGGCTCTGGCGTAAAACTGAAAACTTCATGCGTGATCATATCGCCATGGCGGCAAGTGTAGCGTTAATTGTAGGGGTTGCTGCTGGCAGCATGTTGTTAGCAAACCCAATGCGTGCGGAAAACTCGCAATGGGCGGAAATTAATCAGGTGCTGAATTCATTGCCAAGTGGTGAATACACGGTGTTGGCATCAGGTGATGAATTGCATGCGCAGTTCTCATTTACTACTGCAACGAACGAATTGTGCCGTAGTTATTTAGTGAGCAACCAACGCGTTCGGCAAGAGGTTGCGTGTCGTGCAGAAAACACATGGCAAGTAATTGCTTCAGCGTATCAAGCGAGCCCAGAATTAGGTGAATACGGAGTAGCATCGGCATCACCGGTGGTGGATGCAGTGCTTCTGCAATTGGGAGCGGGAGCAACATTATCGCTTGCAGAGGAAAACGCCCTACTGAAGGGTACAACACAGCGATAAGCGCATGCTTACCGCTGTGTTTAGGTTACCCAAGTGAACTGTTAGGAAGAACTTTCCGCGGCCGATTCTACGGGCGCATCTGTGTTAGCCCGAATGGGCCCGATGATCAGGATAGTAGCAACGGCTACCACTGCTAAAATAAAGCAATAGAAGGTATTTACACTAACCGCTAATGGCGAAATCCCGAACGTAGCCCCCATTAATAATGCTTGCGCACCATACGGCAGCACCCCCTGCACCACACACGCAAAGATGTCCAAGTAACTTGCCGCCTGTTTCGGCGCTACATTGCCTTCTTTAGCAAGCCGTTTACTTACTTCTCCAGATAGCAAAATGGTAACGGTGTTGTTGGCAACTGCAAGGTTGGTGAAGGCGGTAAGGCCGGCGATACCAAATGAAGCGGAACGCTCTGGGCGCTTACTTAAACGGCTAGTGATGCGCTCAACGGTATTAGATAAAAACGCTAAACCACCTTGCTGGCGAATGAGTGCCGATAAGCCACCAATTAATAGCGAAAGTAAGAAGATTTCCTGCATGCTGGCAAAACCGGTGTAGATATCCTGGCTAAAGGCCACAATTTCATAATCTACCGCCACGATACCAAACAGCGCAGCCAAAATAATACCGAGGGTAAGCACTACGAATACGTTTAAGCCAGTTACCGCGAGGGCAATGATAAAGAAGTAAGGTAACGCCAGCCAATAATTGGCTTCTGGTACTTCGATTGGCGCATTCCCCGTATCGAAGAACGCTAACACAATTACCGTAATTACTGCGGCTGGCACGGCAATGCGTAAGTTGGCGCGAAACTTATCTTTCATTTCACAGCCTTGGGTGCGGGTTGCGGCAATGGTGGTATCGGAAATAAAGGAAAGGTTATCCCCGAACATGGCGCCACTTACGAGCACACCAGCCATAAGTGCTGGGTTGATACCAGCGGCTTGGCTTAAACCTAACGCAACGGGCGCTAGCGCAGCTAAGGTACCCATTGAGGTGCCCATGGCGGTTGAAACCACTGCGGCAATTAAAAAGATACCCGGCAGGATAAAGGATGCCGGAATAATACTCAGGCCAAGGGCCACCATTGCATCTACACCACCGGTGGCAGCTGCCACCGTAGAAAATGCACCAGCCAGCAAATAAATCAAACACATGGTGATGATATTGTTGTGGCCAACACCTTCCACAAAGGTTTGGATGCGCTGATTAAGCTCTTGCTTGCTTAAAAACACCGCCAAAATAATGGCCGGCAAAATTGCTACGGGGCTGGCAAGTTGGTAGAACGCCATTTCCACGCCATCTAGGTGAAAATAGATACCAGTGCCGAGAAACAGTGATAGAAAAATCGCTAGTGGCAGCAATGCAATGGCGCGTGGTTGAACAGAGGTTACGGGTGTTTGTTGCATGAGTTTGATTGCATCCTCAATGGAGGGTGTACTGCCAATTACTACAGCGCACCGAGATTTCATATGTACGTTTAGACGTCCAGAAGCATAAACATCTTGAGCCGTTCATGCAAGTAGCAAATCCAGCAATATTTTCCGTGTTACGGTGAATCGGTGTACACTGATCGCACTTAAATAGTTCAATGAGGGAAGCCAATGAGCCCAGAAGATCTACATTTACAACTCCGAAATCTGCGCGATGAAGATTATCCTCAGCTGAAACAGTTAATGGATAGAGTGTACGATGATATTGGCGGTGCTTGGGAAGAGCATACAATTCATGCACTTATTCGGGATTTCCCGGAAGGCCAGATTTGTTTAGAAGACAATGGAGTGATTGTAGGTGTAGCACTTACGGTGCAGGTTATTTACGACAAATTCAGCAACCCTCACCAATACGATGATTTGCTTAGTAAACGCGATAAAATTCTTAATCAGGCGGAGGGCGATGCCCTCTACGGCCTCGATGTATTGATTCACCCGGATTATCGTGGTTATCGGCTGGGCCGGCGCTTATACGATGCCCGCAAAGAACTCTGTATTCAGCAAAACCTGAAAGCTATTTTAGCCGGCGGCAGAATTGTTAACTTCCATAAATATGCAGATGAGATTACCGCTAGCCAGTATCTTGAGAAGGTACGCCGGCGTGAGATTTACGATCCGATTCTAAGCTTCCAGCTTTCCAATGATTTTGTGGTAAAGCGTTTGCTGTACAAGTACTTGCCAGAAGATAAGCGCTCGAAAGGCTATGCTACTTTATTGGAGTGGAGCAACTTTCTGTACGAAGCTTCTGAAACAGTAATTCACTCGCGCTCACGCAATGTGCGGGTAGGCGCGGTGCAGTGGCAAATGCGGGCGGTGAAATCGGTAGAGGAATTACTGCAGCAGGTAGAATACTTCGTAGATGCGGTATCCAGCTATAAAAGCGATTTCGCGCTATTCCCGGAGTTTTTTAATGCGCCACTTATGGGTCTTACCGATAAAAGTGAGCAAATGAGTGCTATTCGTTTCTTAGCTACGTTCACGGAACGTTTCCGTAAAGAAATGTCGCAAATGGCGGTGAGTTACAACGTTAATATCATTACCGGTTCAATGCCGCTAAGCGAAGGCGATTCGTTGTATAACGTTACGTACTTGTGCCGCCGCGATGGCTCGGTAGAAGAGCAACGCAAGATTCATATTACTCCGCATGAAAAACGCGATTGGGTAATTGAGGGTGGCGACCGAGTGAAAGTGTTTCAAACCGATGCTGGCAAAGTAGGAATTCTGATTTGTTACGATGTAGAGTTTCCAGAGCTCGGCCGGCTAATGGCTGAAGAAGGTTTGGAAATTCTCTTTGTTCCGTTCTGGACCGATACTCGCAACGCCTATTTGCGTGTGCGTCACTGTGCACAAGCACGAGCGGTAGAGAATGAGTGTTATGTGGTAATTTGTGGCAGTGTTGGTAACTTGCCCGAGGTAGAAAGTTTGGATGTACAATACGCCCAATCATCGGTGTTCTCGCCATCAGATTTTGCCTTCCCGCACGATGCCGTAATGTCGGAAACTACACCGAACACGGAAATGTTGATGTTTTCCGATCTGAACTTGGATGAATTGCGTTATCTGCACCATGAAGGTTCGGTTACCAACCTGAAAGATCGCCGTACTGATTTATATGATGTGGTACGTAAATGGCACGATTAGTTCGCGTGAAACGTTAGGAGCACAAGATGCCACGGGCGGCGCTGGCGGAAATTCCAATTACTAACCTGAAAGGCGTTGGGCCAAAGATGGCCGAGCGCCTTGCGCGTTTGGGCTTAAACACGGTGCAAGATGCATTGTTGCATTTACCTGCCCGGTATCAAGATCGCACTAAAGTAACCCCTATCGCGGCACTGCGAGTGGGTGAATATGCCACCATTGTTGCTGATGTACTTGATAATCGAGTGCACATGGGACGCCGCCGTTCTTTGTTGGTGCGGGTAAATGATCGTTCGGGCACTCTTACGCTACGGTTTTTTCGCTTTAGCGCGGCGCAGCAAAAGCAACTTGCTACCGGCACCACGCTGCAATTGTATGGTGAAGTTCGGCCTGGCCCAACCGGCCCCGAATTGGTGCATCCGGAATACAAAGCACTGGCGGCAGGCGCAGCCATTGAAGTAGAAGAAACGTTAACGCCAATTTATCCGGCCACCGAAGGTGTGCACCAACTAACCCTGCGTAACATTGCTAGCCAAGCACTTACATACCTGAATGCGGGCAGCGTGCCCGAGCTATTACCGGAAAGCTTACGTACTGGCCTGCCTACTCTTGAACAATCGATACGAGTGTTACACGAACCTCCTACATCGGCAGACCAACATCAGCTGCTGGAGGGCATGCACCCGGCGCAGCGGCGGTTAGCGCTTGAAGAACTGCTCGCACACCAGCTCAGCATGTTGTATGTGCGCCAACAAGCACAGGCGGTGCAGGCTCCACCTATCCAGCCAGGGCAGCAATTGAAGCAGGCCTTATTGGCGCAATTGCCGTTCTCCCCTACGGGCGCGCAAGCTCGAGTAGTAGCGGAAATAGAAGCCGATTTACAGCAAGAAATGCCGATGTTGCGCTTAGTGCAAGGCGATGTTGGTTCAGGGAAAACCTTGGTTGCGGCACTTGCTGCAGTATCGGCATTGGAAGCCGGCTATCAAGTAGCGTTAATGGCCCCTACAGAGTTGTTAGCCGAGCAGCACGCGCGCAGTTTCGCGATGTGGCTTGAGCCGTTAGGTATTCGCGTAGGTTGGCTGGCGGGTAAATTGAAAGGCAAGGCGCGCGAACACACGCTGCAGGGTCTTGCGAGTGGTGAGCTGCAGTTTGTAGTAGGAACGCACGCGTTGTTTCAAACCGCAGTGCAGTTTGCCAATTTAGCGCTGGTGATTATTGATGAGCAGCATCGTTTTGGCGTACATCAGCGTTTGGCATTGCGGGAAAAAGGTGAGCAGCAAGGCCGCCATCCCCATCAGCTGGTAATGACCGCTACCCCGATTCCTCGTACGTTGGCGATGACAGCTTACGCGGATTTAGCGACCTCTATTATTGACGAACTTCCTCCCGGGCGAACCCCGGTACAAACGGTGGCTATTCCGGATAGCCGCCGAGAGCAAGTAATTCAGCGTTTGCAGGATACGGTGCAGAACGAAGGGCGGCAAGTGTATTGGGTATGTACGCTGATAGAAGAATCGGAATCCTTGCAATGCCAAGCGGCGGAAGATACCGCAACCTATTTACAGCAGTGTTTACCTAATTTGCGCATTGGTTTGGTGCATGGGCGTATGAAAAGCGCTGAGAAAGAAGCAGTGATGCAACAGTTTAAAGCGCATGAGCTGGATTTGTTGGTGGCCACTACGGTAATTGAAGTAGGGGTAGATGTACCCAACGCCAGCCTAATGATTATCGAAAACCCTGAGCGCTTGGGGTTGGCACAATTACACCAGTTACGCGGCCGGGTTGGCCGTGGCTCGGTGGCAAGCCATTGTGTATTGCTATATAAAACGCCGCTTTCGCAACAAGCGAATGAGCGCTTAGCAGTGTTGCGCGATACCAATGATGGCTTTGTTATTGCTGAGCGAGATTTAGAATTACGCGGGCCTGGAGAGCTTTTGGGCGCAAGGCAAACAGGGTTGGTGCAAATGAAAGTGGCCGATTTGGTGCGTGATCACGATTTGCTGCCACAAATTCGTGCACTGGCGGAACGTTTATTTGTAGATTACCCAGATTTAAGCGAGGCATTGATGCAGCGCTGGTTACCGGATAAAGATCGTTACGCGCAAGTGTAGGAATACCTGTCCTTAGTTATTGGGCAAATCGCTTGCATCGTTTACACTAGGCAAGAATTTTCAGTAGTAGGCATTGGGCATGAACAACAATATGAACGACCAAAACGACGATACGCACTTTGGCTTTAAAACCGTAGCGAAAGATCAAAAAGCGAACTTAGTAGCAGGGGTATTTCACTCGGTAGCGGGTAAGTATGATCTGATGAACGATGTGATGTCGTTTGGTATTCACCGCCTGTGGAAACGCTACACCATTGATTGCAGTGGTGTTCGGCCAGGCCAGAAAGTCCTTGATTTGGCCGGTGGTACCGGCGATTTAGCGGCTAAATTTGCGCGCATCGTAGGCCCTGCCGGTGAGGTAGTGCTTGCCGATATTAATGATTCGATGTTGCGGGTGGGCCGCGATAAGCTGCGTGATAAAGGCATTGTTGGCAATGTAAGCTATGTGCAGGCTGATGCCGAAAAGCTGCCCGTTGAAGACAATACCTTTGATTTAATTACCATCGCTTTTGGTTTGCGCAATGTTACCGATAAAGATGCTGCGCTGCGCTCAATGTTGCGTGTATTGAAGCCAGGCGGGCGCTTGTTGGTGCTAGAGTTTTCTAAGCCCAATGTGGAAATGCTCTCAAAAGCATACGATCTGTACTCATTCCATATTATGCCGAAAATGGGCGAGTTTATTGCGCAAGATAAAGATAGCTATCAGTACCTTGCTGAATCGATTCGTATGCATCCCGATCAGGATACGTTAAAGGGAATGATGGAGAGTGCCGGATTTGAGAAAGTGGATTACCACAACCTTACCGGCGGGATTGTAGCTCTGCATCGAGGCTTTAAATTTTAATGAGTGTTATGCAAGTACTTCGCGCTAGCGCTGAACGCACAATTAACTTTGCCCTAGCGAATGATGCAGGGGCAGAGCAGCGCTTGGCTGCTGTGCGAGGTAAAAGCTTTCGTTTAACTGCGAAAGGCTTGCCCGAGCCTATTACCATTGTGTTTTTAGCGGACCGAGTAAGCTTTATGGGCCCGCTTTATGAAGTAGTGGATTGCGAAGTAACCGCTGCGTTAACGGATTTACCGGAGTTAAGTGACGCCAGTAATGTTACGCACATGCTGCAAAGTGGCCGCGTTAGCATTGTGGGTGATCCGGTATTAGCGCAGCAAGCCGCCAATGTATTTACCAAGCTCGATGTAGATTGGGAAGAATTGTTGGCAAGCTACCTTGGTGATGTACCCGGCTATTGGGCCAGCCAAGCGATACAAAAGCTGCAGGGCCTGAAGCCCAGCACGCAGGCATGGCAAACACGTGCCAGTGAGTTTTTAACCCAAGAGTATAATGTAGCGGCAAGCCCGCTTAGTATGGCGTTGTTAAGCGATGATGTGAAAGCGTTGGAACGGCGTTTAACGCGGCTAGAGCAGCGCGCGCAAGATCCTGTTAGCGCGCCTGAAAATAACGATAAAAAAGGGCCAGCCTAGTGCGAGCAGTTCGATTTTATAAAATATTAAGCACCCTGTTACAGCACGGTATTGATGAAATGATACCGCGCCGCTGGTTGCCTTGGTATGTGCGGTTTGCTCGGCGCTGCGCCTTTTGGCTACGCAATAAACACACCGATAAGCCCCTTGGTGTGCGCTTACGCTTGGCGCTCGAAACCCTTGGCCCGGTGTATGTAAAGTTGGGGCAAATGCTATCAACGCGGCAAGATCTTCTGCACCCGGATATGATTATTCAGCTGGCGATGCTGCAAGATCGGGTACCGCCGTTTCCTGGCGAAGAAGCCCAAGCCATTGTTTGTAAAGCGCTTGAACTGAAAGATATTACCGATGTATTTACCGATTTTGCGGTGCAACCGCTGGCCTCAGCATCGATTGCACAAGTGCACACTGCTACCATTAAGCGGCCCGATAATGGTGCATTGCAAGAGGTAGTGGTAAAAGTGCTGCGCCCTGGCATCAACCACACGATCGATGCCGATTTAGAATTAATGGAAGCGGTAGCAAAATTAGCGGCGCGTTATTTGCCAGATGGCCGCCGCCTGAAGCCAGTAGAAGTAATAAAAGAGTATCAAAAAACGCTCTATAACGAGTTGAACCTAGATCGTGAAGCGGCAAATGCGATTCAGTTACGCCGTAACTTTACTAATTCTGAGTTGCTCTACATTCCGGAAGTATTTAGTGATTTCACACGCCATAATGTAATGGTTATGGAGCGTATCTATGGCATACCGATTAATGATATAACTGGCTTGCAGCAATGTGGCATCGATTTAAAAGTGCTGGCTGAACGCGGTGTTGAGGTGTTTTTCACGCAAGTATTTCGCGATAGTTTTTTCCATGCGGATATGCATCCGGGAAATATTTTTGTTGATCCGAAATCCGGCAATAATCCACGCTACTTCGCCGTTGATTTTGGTATTGTGGGTACCCTTAATAAAGAAGATAAGCGTTATCTTGCCGCTAATTTTATTGCCTTCTTTAACCGCGATTACCGGAAAGTGGCAGAGCTACATATTGATTCGGGCTGGGTGCCTAGCCACGTAAATGTGGAAGAGTTTGAATCGGCCATTCGCACGGTATGTGAGCCTATCTTCGAGAAGCCTTTAGCTGATATTTCTTTCGCTCATGTGTTGCTGAACTTGTTTAATACGGCACGCCGCTTTGAAATGGAAGTACAGCCACAGTTAGTGCTGTTGCAAAAAACCTTACTGTACGTAGAGGGCCTTGGTAGACAGCTATACCCACAACTTGATTTGTGGAAAACCGCTAAGCCTTTCCTAGAGCGTTGGATGGATGAGCAAATGGGCTGGCGCGCTTTAGTGCGTAACGTGCGTGAACAAGCGCCGTTTTGGGCCGAGAAGCTGCCAGAAATGCCCGGCTTACTGTACGATACATTGCAAGAAGTTCGCCGCGGTAGCCACACGCAAAAAGAGTGGGCGGAAAAATTTATTGAACATCAACGTAAAGCTGCAATTAGCCGTTGGTGGAGTTTGTTAGCGGCCAGCTTAACAGTATCTGCGGCCATGCTGGTGTATGCTAGTGATACGGTGCTGTGGCCTGTGATTGCTGGCGCTGCAGCAGCATTCAGTTGGTTGCAAGCGTGGGTTCGGAAGCCATAGTAGATACTGTCAGTAGATAGTGGTGTGATGTTATTACGGGCATATTTTTGGCAAGCAAGTTCATCATGAGTTTGCCAATCGGTAAAAGGGGAATGAAATGGGTGGCATAAGTTTTTGGCAAGTACTGATTATATTAGCGGTTATCGTACTGTTGTTTGGCGGCAAGCGCTTGCGTAGCCTTGGCTCTGATTTAGGCACTGCAATTAAGGGCTTTAAAAAAGAGATGGATGAAGAGCAGAAGGATGGCGAAGACAAGCCGCGAATCGATAAGAAAGATGATGATGAGCCTACCAAGCACTAATGCAAACGTGCTTATTAGTACAAATTTAGGCGTAGCCAATGTTTGATATCGGATTCTGGGAGTTATTGGTAGTAGCTGCGATTGGCCTGTTTGTGCTGGGGCCAGAGCGGCTGCCGGGCGCTATTCGTTCGCTGCAGCGTATTATTGCGCAGGTGAAATCGTTCGGAAGTAAGATGGAAGCCGAGCTTAACCATGAGCTGCGGGTAAAAGAGTTGCATGAGCATTTAAAGCAAATTGAATCGGCTGCTGATATGGAAAACCTTTCACCAGAACTGAAGCGTTCGCTAAAAGAATTAGAAAATGCCGCGGCTTCGGTACGTACGCCATACGCGGCGAAAGATATGGATAAAGCGGTTGCTGAATTGGAAGCGGAAGCCGATGGCAGTAGCCTAAGCGATGCCGATACCACGATTACCGATGCGCCAGCTGCGGATACAACACCGGTTGAGCAAACCAAGCCTACGCATACTACTACCGAGAAAAAGGATAAGTAACCATGGAAAGCCAAACAGGGTTACTTGATCATTTGGTAGATCTGCGCAAAACATTATTGCGTTCATTTGCAGCGGTAACCTTGATATTTTTATCGTTGATTTATTTTGCTCGAGATCTTTACCGGTTCTTAGCCGAGCCACTCATGGTGCACTTGCCTGAAGGCACCAGCATGATTGCCACCGACGTAGGCGCACCATTTTTCGCGCCTTTTAAGTTAACCTTAATGGTGGCGGTATTGCTGGCTATCCCATTTTTATTGCATCAAATTTGGCGTTTTATTGCCCCGGGCTTGTATAAACATGAGCGCAAGCTTATCGCACCATTGTTAATTAGCAGCAGCTTGCTCTTTTATGCGGGTATTGCCTTTGCCTATTATGTGGTGTTGCCGTTAGCCTTTGGGTTTTTCACCAGCATGGCACCGGAAGGGGTAGCCATTGCCACGGATATCTCCAGCTATCTCGATTTTGTAATGAAAATTTTCTTTGCCTTTGGTATCGCATTTGAAATTCCAGTGGCAATACTTCTATTATGTTGGAGCGGCGTAGTTACCCCTGCTCAACTTCGCGCAAAGCGGCCGTATGTGATTGTAATTTTGTTTGTGGTGGGAATGCTGCTTACGCCTCCCGATATTATTTCACAAACGTTACTTGCGGTACCTATGTGGATTTTGTTTGAGTTAGGCGTGTTTTTAGCGCGGTTCTATACGAAAAAAAGCACCACAACCGAAGAGGAACACACTGATGAATAAACGATTCAGCATAAAGTTTAAAGGAGCGGTGATAGCCCTCGCCTCTGGGTTTGTAGTTTTAACAACGCCGGTAGTGGCCGGGCAAGGCAACTCACAAGCGAATGAGCGAGCTGAAGGAGAACATCAGCTCGCGCAACAACTAAGAGCCTGTGCGCGCATTGATAGTGCCATTGAACGGCTTACTTGCTTTGATCAGTTAGTAGCAGAGTTGCCAACTCCAGCTGGCGCTAGAGGGCCTGCAGAGCAAGGCCAACGAGGCGCTGGCCAGGGGCGCGGCGCTAACCAACAGATTCCGCCAGGAGTAGCTCGTGGAGAAGAGCGCTCGGAGCGGGCGCAACAAGAAGCAGAGGAGCGGGCAGCTGCGGCTGAGAGGCGTGCCGAGGAAGCAGAACGGCGATTGGCCCAACAGCGAGCAGAACAGGCGCAACGGCAAGCTGCGGAACAACGGGCAGAAGAAGAGGAGCGCAGAAACCTGCCTCCTACCGAAAAAACTTACTACACTATTGCTGAAGTATGGCAAAACCCACGCGGCTTACAACGAATGCGTTTAGACAATGGCCAAGTATGGGAGCAAATTTCATCGGATGGTAATTTTGAGATACGTGAAGGCGAGCAATATTACATTGAACCTGCTCGTTTTGGTGGTTTCTTCCTAGGTACTGATGGCTCAAATAGACGCATGCGCGTGCGGCCCGGTAACTAATCCACTATGGCGCTTATTGATGTTGGCGTAAACCTCACTGCAGCTTCGCTACATAAGCGAGCTGCAGAGGTAATTGCAAATGCCAGCGCTGTGGGCGTAACCCGAAATGTAATTATTGGCACCAGCATTGATGTATCTGCTGCGGCAGTTCAATTAGCGGAACAACTGCCAGGTTGTATCGCCACCGCTGGGGTGCACCCGCACGATGCTAAATCTGTTAGCGCTGATTTTATTGAGCAATTGCGTAGCTTAGCTCAGCATCCGCAGGTGCGAGCTATTGGTGAATGCGGGCTCGATTATAACCGCAACTTTTCACCGCCAGATGTGCAGCGAAAAGTATTTGCAGCGCAACTTGAGCTTGCAGCAGAGTTGGCAATGCCGGTTTATTTGCACGAACGCGATGCCATTGGCGATCAGTTAGCGATTTTAGATCAGTACATTGCCCATCTACCGGCGGTAATTGTGCATTGCTTTACTGGGGATAAAACCGCACTTGCGGCGTATCAAGAGCGCGATTGCTATATTGGTATTACCGGTTGGGTATGCGATGAGCGTCGTGGTTTTGATTTGCAGCAAGCGGTGCCGCATATCCATGATAACCGGTTGTTATTAGAAACCGATTCTCCCTACTTAATGCCCCGAACGATTCGGCCAAAGCCGAAAAGTGGTACTAACACACCCGCGAATTTACCTTGGGTGTTAGCCAAAGTTGCTGAACTGCGTAACCAAACTGCGGATGAATTAACAGCCCTTACTACCACCAATGCGATACGCGTATTTTCGGCTTGGCCGGAGGCGATAAAATGATCGCCATGAAAGGTAAGCGCAGGTGGTTGTCCATACAAACGATAGCGTACTTCGTGTTTACGCTATTCACAGTAACTCTGCTGAGTTCCTTGGCGTTTAATGCGCAAGCTGATACGCCGTTAAGTGACAACTGGAGTGGAAGAAGTAGCGGTTGGGTTTCGCCAGATATTTGGTTTTATAAAGCAGAGCAGCAACCGAATATTGAATTCTCAGAAGTACAAACCTTGGCGGCAGAGCAGTGGCAGTTTTTAGGCCAAGAGCCCGTGGCCTTTGGTTATGATCTAACGCCTTATTGGTTACGGTTTACCATTGAGCCAGCAGATTTCCCGAGAGTTCTGCAAATTGAATATCCTCTGCTTGATGATTTACAGTTCTTCTTTGTTTCGACTGCAGGTGATGTTGCACAGGCGCATATGGGCGATCGGTTGCCATTTAATAAGCGCCCAGTAGCCGCTGATGGTTTTGTGGTTGATATACCCTCTGTAGAAACTCATGAAGTATACCTTCGGGTAGAAACCACTAGTTCTCTGCGCGTACCGGTGCGGATATGGGAAACAGCCCAGTTTCATGAAGCGCAAGGGCCGCGATATGTGGCCATCGGTTTGTATTTTGGCGTGCTCATTTGCATGGTGATCTACAATCTCTTTGGCTACGCGGTAACGCGCGAAGCGAGCTTCTTTACCTATTCAATTTACGTGGTGTTTACAGGCCTATTAATGGCTGCGCTCAGTGGCGTTGGCTTCCGATACTTATGGCCCAATAGTATATGGCTGCAAGATATCGCCATCATTTTCTTTGGCGGTTTAGCCTTTGTGTTCGCCACCATATTTATTTCCCAATTATTGAACTTACGTGAACATAGTAAGCGTTGGCATCGCGGCTTGGTGCTACTTGGCATCTTAGCTGCAGGCATTTCGGTGTGTAGTTTATTTCTGCCCTATTCTATCACCATCTATATGTTGCTCCCGTTCGCGGTTGTGGCTTGCGCATATGTAATGGTGTTAGGTATGGCGATGTGGGCCCGCGGTATGCAGCATGCGCAAATATTCACCCTGGCTTGGTTCGCATTTTTAGCGTCTATTATGTTTAACTCGTTGGGCTACCTCGGTATTCTCGATGGTCAGTTTATTCAACGCTACGCCATTATGCTCGGTTCGGGAATTGAAGTGTTGCTGCTTTCTTGGGTAGTTACGCTCATGTATTCGGCAGAACGCACCGAGCGGCTCGGAGCGCAGGAACTGGCGTTGCAGAACGCGCTGGCAGCAGAAGAAGCGCAACGTGTTTTGAATGAAGAACTGGAACAACGAGTTACCCAACGCACAACCGAACTGGAAAGTGTGAGCGTGTCGTTGCAAAAAGCCAACGCGGAGTTAGAACGCAAGAGTAATGAAGATGGCCTTACAGGGCTATTTAACCGCCGCTTTTTCGATGTGCGCCTTCATGAGGAGTTTAATCGCAGTATTCGCAACCACTCTTCCGTTTCACTGGTGATGCTCGATATTGACCACTTCAAACAGCTAAATGATCAGCATGGCCACCAAGTTGGCGATGATATTCTACGGCAGTTCTCCACGCGTTTACGCAGCGTAGCAACGCGGGTGGGTGATGTGGTGTGCCGTTATGGTGGTGAAGAGTTTGCGGTGATTTTGCCAGCCACTAATGCGCAAGAAGCAGAAAAAGTGGCATTAAGGCTTCTTTCTGCAGTACGCGAACAACCATTTACTTGCACTGTTGGCGAATTAACCGTAACGGTGAGTGCTGGGGTGGCAAGTATTCACTCAAACATGAACGATCCAGCGGATCTGATTAAGGCAGCGGATAAGGCGTTATATATCGCCAAGAATCGCGGCCGTAACCAACTCACAAGTGCGGCTCTATAAGCACGGAGAAAATCTACCCTGTCACTAAAATGTCATTTAATAGACACATCAACGTCATCTTTTCTCTCCACAATACAATCCAGATAAACGCAATCCAGATCAATAACCACCACGGTTATTTTTTGGATGAGCTTTAAAAAACTGCCGGTTGTCATTTTTATGTCATATTGCAGCACTATGATGGCACCAGCTTAATATGAAATACCCATGACAACGATAGGAATTGGAGAGAGACATGAAGAAAACAATTATCGCAACACTAACAGCCGCAGTGTTCAGTATGAGCGTTTCTGCATCAGCAAGTGTTGATCCACGTTTACCTGAGTATCAGCGTGCATCTGGTGTATCTGGCAACATGAACTCAATCGGTTCAGATACGTTGAATAACCTTATGACCTTGTGGGCTGAAGAGTTCAGCAAGTTCTACCCAAATGTAAACGTGCAAATTCAAGGCGCTGGGTCTTCAACAGCTCCTCCTGCAATCACTGAAGGTACAGCAAACTTTGCTCCAATGAGCCGGGCGATGCGCCAATCTGAAATCGAAACTTTCGAAGAGCGCCATGGCTATGCGCCTTACGCCATGCCAGTAGCTATCGATATGTTGGCTGTGTACGTAAACAACGACAACCCAATCGAGTGTTTGTCTTTGCAACAGGTTGATGCCATCTTCTCTGCTACCCGTCGTGGTGGTTATGAGCAAGACATTAACCGCTGGGGCCAAGTTGGTTTAACGGGTTCATGGGCAAATCGTGATTTTGCTTTGTATGGCCGAAATGCTGTATCTGGTACCTACGGTTACTTTAAAGACAACGCCTTGTTTGGCGGTGATTTCAGATCCAGCGTAAACGAACAGCCAGGTTCTTCATCAGTGGTGCAAGGTGTAACTGAATCGTTGAACGGTATTGGTTACTCGGGTATCGGCTATCGTACATCTGGTGTTCGCGCAATCGCAATTTCAGCAGAGCATGGAGGTGAGTGTTTCGAACCTTCAGCTGAGAACGCAGCAACTGGCGATTATCCATTGGCTCGCTACTTGTACGTGTACGTGAATAAGCACCCGAACCGTGATTTCGACCCAATGACGCGCGAGTTCGTGAAAATGCTGTACTCAAAAATAGGCCAAGAAGTTGTTGACCGTGATGGTTATGTGCCATTGCCTGAATCATTAGCAGCACGCATTCGCAGCGAATTGAACGTGCAATAATCAGATTGATTTTGAACGATAAAAGGGGGCACAGGATGTGCCTCTTTTTGCATTTAACAGATAAAGAAAATATTGCAGCTGTGTGACATTTTTATGTTGCTGTCATATTGCTGTCATAAACATTGGCTATATTCGCTCTTAAGATTTCCATTTATCTGCCACAATGAGACTTTCGTATCATGACAGATTTTACTGCAAGCTCGCTGCGCCCTAAGCGTGAGTCCCGATTGCCCAGTGCGGAGTTGCGCGCTAAGCGTCGTCGCATTCGAATGTTTAAAAATGGTTTTTCGCGCTGGGGAATTACTGCCGCTGGGTTCGGGGTAGTGCTATCGTTAGCGACCATATTTATTTACTTATTCTACGAAGTAATGCCGATTTTCAAAGGCGCTGAAGTTACTCATGAAGTAACCTTCCAATTGCCTGGCGAATCGCCATCCTTGCACCTCACCATAGAGCGTTACCAAGAGCTGGGGCTGAATTTTGATGCCAGTGGCCAGGTTACTTTCTTTGAGCTTGAATCTGGCTCGGTGCGTTATCAAGATCGGGTTACCGCGAACGATGGCGCAAGTATTAGCACCTTTGCCAAAGCCGAAGATATTGGCGGTTTGGTGGGTTTTGCTTATAACGATGGTTCCGTTAACTTGGCGCGGGCTGAGTATGCGGTAACTTTCCCTGATGATCAGCGTTTAATTACCCCGTCTCTTGCTCGCCCATACGGCCGCGAGCCAATTCAACTTGATCCTGAAGGACAAGCCATTACTCAAATGGCTATTCAGGAGAATACTCGTGGAGCCCGTTCGGCTATTTTAGTGGGTTACACCCGTGATGAACGTTATGTTACCGCGCGCCTTACTACACGGGAAAACCTATTTACTGGCGATGTGGAAACGCAAGTAACGAAAGGCGTGTTACCAGCGTTACCCGCAGCGCCTGTGAGTATTTTGGTAGATAAAGATATGCGTAGCGTGTTCGTAGCGGATACCGCTGGCTATCTGCACTACATTGATATTCGCAATCCTCGTGAGCCCGAATTAGTGCATAGCATTAGAGCGGCAGAAGGTGAGTACATTACCGCCATGGATTTTCTGGTGGGCTCAGTATCGATCATCGTGGGTACCGATAAAGGAACGTTGAGCCAGTGGTTTTTGGTGCGCGATGATGAGAACAACCGCGTACTGGTTCGCATTCGTGATTTCAAATCCCATCAGGCTGCGATTACGCATATTGCCCCAGAGCATACACGTAAAGGATTTATTGTTGGCGATGCTCAGGGCACCATTGGTGTGCACTACGGCACTTCTGCGCGCACTTTATTGCAGCAGCAGCTACAAGATGGCCCGGTGCAATCTTTAGCACTGTCACCGGTAAATAGACGCTTAATCGTTTTAGACGAAGCCAATAACTTACAAGTGAATGAGCTTTGGAACCGCCACCCGCAAATCTCTTTCTCGGCCATGTGGAACAAAGTTTGGTACGAGGGGCGTAGCGACCCGGAATATATTTGGCAATCATCGTCGGCCAGTGATGAATTTGAATCTAAATTCAGCCTAGTACCATTATCGATTGGTACGTTAAAAGCGGCGTTCTTTGCCATGCTGTTCGCGATGCCTTTGGCTATTATGGGCGCTATCTACACGGCTTACTTCATGACGCCAAAGCTGCGTGGCATGGTGAAGCCTACCATCGAAATTATGGAAGCGTTGCCTACGGTTATTTTGGGCTTTTTAGCCGGCTTATGGTTGGCGCCATTCATGGAGAATAACCTGCCGGCAGTGTTCTCACTACTGATCGGGATGCCCATCGTGATGTTACTGATGGCGTTTCTGTGGCGTTACCTTCCTGCAATGCTGCGTAACCGCGTTCCAGATGGCTGGGAAGCCGCCATTCTAGTGCCAGTTGTGCTGGTGTTTGGCTGGAGCATGGTAACCCTTAGCCCCTATGTTGAAATTTGGTTCTTCGATGGCAGCATGCGGCAGTGGTTTACCGATAACGGCATAACCTACGATCAACGGAACGCCATGGTGGTTGGTGTAGCGATGGGCTTTGCAGTTATCCCCACTATCTACTCGATTGCCGAAGATGCGGTGTTCAACGTGCCACGGCATTTAACCCAGGGTTCATTGGCGCTTGGCGCTACGCCATGGCAAACCGTGCTAGGTGTGGTTATCCCCACCGCCAGCCCCGGTATTTTCTCTGCGATTATGATTGGCTTCGGCCGAGCGGTAGGGGAAACCATGATCGTATTAATGGCAACGGGTAATAGCCCTATCGTGAACTTCAATATCTTTGAAGGTATGCGCACCTTGTCGGCCAACATTGCAGTGGAGTTGCCTGAAACAGCTGTGGGCAGCACACACTTTAGGATTCTGTTTCTGGCGGCACTGGTGTTATTAACTTTCACCTTTATTCTGAACACCATCGCGGAAGTGGTTCGTCAGCGATTACGTAAACGTTACAGCAGCCTGTAATTACAAGGGGTAGAGAAGCGATGAAACAATGGTTTAGAAGCGGTACACCTTGGATTTGGTTAACCGGCGGTGCTGTAACGATTAGTATTGTGATGGTGGTTGGGCTGCTCAGCTTAATCGCCGTACGCGGCCTCAGCCATTTTTGGCCCGGTAATGTAGCCGAAGTGGAAATTACCAACTTTCGCACAGGCGAAGTAAGTTCGGTGATGGGCGAGATTGTGCGTAGTGAAACCATCACTGCCACTTTGGCCCGCGAAGGTGGTAACCCAATCGATGAAGGCCAAGATTTGGTAACGCGTTACTTGTTCAAACAGGGCAATCGTGATCAGCTCGGTACCGATTTTGTGTGGCACTTTGGCAACACCATGGAAACGGTGAATTACCCGCAAGGCGCATTTGTGGTTGAGCGCCGTGAGTGGGGTAACTTCTATGGTTTTCCAGTTGCTTTAATGACCGATGGGCTTATCACGGTAACAGCTGATGATGAAGCGTTTCCTGCGCAGTTATCGGTAGCTCTAGAACGTGCAATATCGCGTGCTAATGAGCAGCGCCAAATTGAACGCCGAGAAGTAGGGCGCATTAACACAGCAATGGAGCGCATTCGCTTGGAACTGCGCGGCATGGAGTTGCAGGGCTCGGATGAAGCTCAAGTTGCTGCGCGGCGCGCTGAATTGGAACAGCAAACTGCCGCGTTAGATGCGGAATACGATGTGCTGCGGCAACAAATGGACGCGTTGCAGCAAGAGCGTCGCCGCGATGCATTGGTGATGCGCATGACCGATGGTCGTGAAGTAACGCTCAATCTGAGCACCATAATTGCCATTACTCAGCCCAATGATATGTCGTTGATGGCTAAGTTCGGCCAGTATTTTGCCAAAATTTGGGAGTTTTTAACCACCGAACCGCGGGAAGCGAATACTGAAGGTGGTATTTTCCCAGCTATATTTGGCACCATTACCATGGTGTTTATTATGTCGATTATGGTAACGCCTTTCGGTATTTTGGCCGCCATTTACTTGCGCGAATACGCAAAGCAGGGACCGCTTACCCGTATCATTCGTATCAGCGTATATAACCTTGCTGGCGTACCTTCTATTGTATTTGGGGTGTTTGGTTTAGGGTTCTTCGTTTACTTCCTTGGTGGTAACATCGATCGGATATTCTACGAAGCGGCGCTGCCTTCACCTACTTATGGCACACCAGGTTTATTCTGGGCGTCTTTAACCTTAGCCCTACTTACTTTGCCGGTGGTAATCGTATCTACCGAAGAAGGCTTAGCCCGGATTCCAAGTACCGTGCGGCAAGGTTCGCTAGCACTTGGGGCAACGAAATCAGAAACCTTATGGCGCGTGGTAGTGCCGTTGGCTACCCCGGGTATGATGACCGGCTTGATTCTGGCGATTGCGCGCGCTGCCGGAGAAGTGGCGCCACTAATGTTGGTAGGTGTGGTGAAACTGGCGCCGAACTTGCCAGTTGATGGCGAATTCCCCTTCATTCACTTGGAGCGGAAGATTATGCACCTAGGCTTCCATATTTTTGATGTAGGTTTCCAAAGCCCGAACGTTGAAGCCTCAAGGCCTTTGGTTTATGCAACCGCCTTAGTTTTAGTGCTGTTGATTGTGATGTTGAATCTAACCGCAATCAGTATCCGCAACCGCTTGCGTGAAAAGTATCGCAGTGACTCGGATTAATCCGAGTTACCGAATCGCTGCAATGAATTCAACTTGAGAGCAAAGTGAATACTATGGAAAAACAAACTGAAAAGCTGACCATTAAAACCCATTTGTCGGCGCCGAGTGAAGTAGATATCAATAGCTTACCGAGCAAACTGGAAGTGAAGAATCTACGCTTATCGTACGGCAAGGATGAAGCTTTGAAAGGAATTGATCTGGTAATCCCTGAAAAGCGAGTAACGGCTTTTATCGGGCCTTCGGGTTGCGGTAAATCAACCTTGTTACGCTGTTTTAATCGTATGAACGATTTGGTGGATAGCTGCACCATTACCGGTGAGATTTTGCTGGATGGCGATAATATTTATAAGCCTGGTATAGATGTGGCTGAGTTGCGCCGGCAAATCGGCATGGTATTCCAGAAGCCGAACCCATTCCCGAAATCGATTTACGAGAACGTGGCCTATGGGTTGCGTTTGCAAGGGGTAAATGATCGCCGCACTTTGGATGAAGTAGTTGAACAATCGCTGCGTGGCGCGGCCTTGTGGGATGAAGTGAAAGATCGCTTAAACGATAATGCCTTTGGTTTGTCTGGTGGCCAGCAGCAGCGTTTGGTAATTGCGCGCGCCATTGCCATTGAGCCTGAAGTATTACTGCTAGATGAACCGGCATCAGCCTTGGACCCGATTTCAACGCTGAAAATTGAAGAGTTAATTAACGATCTGAAAGAGCAATACACCATTGTGATCGTTACCCACAACATGCAACAGGCAGCGCGAGTTTCAGACCAAACAGCCTTCTTGTATATGGGTGAATTGATAGAGTACGCCGACACCAATACCTTATTTACCACGCCGGCGAAAAAACAAACTGAAGATTACATTACCGGACGCTACGGTTAAGTGCGATAGAGGTGAGTTATGGAAAATAAAGGCAAACACATTTCGGAACAGTTTGATAACGAGCTAAAAAGCGTTCGGAACGCGGTGCTTTCAATGGGTGGCATGGTTGAAAAGCAGCTAACCGATGCATTGCTGGCAATTGAAAGCAATGATGGCGAATTAGCCGATGCGGTGCTTTCAAACGACAAGAAGATCAACTCATTGGAGATGGATATTGATGGCGCTTGCACGCGCATTATTGCCAAACGCCAGCCAACGGCCAGTGATTTACGTTTGATTGTGGCAACTTTAAAAACGATTGCTGACTTGGAACGTATTGGTGATGAAGTAAAACGCTTAGCCAGAGTGGCCAAAGAGAGTTTCAGCAGCGATCAGAAACATTTGTTGGTGAGCCTAGAAAACTTAGGGCAGTTGGTAATCCATATGTTGCGCCAAGCCTTAGATGCATTTGCGCGCATGGACGGCGAGGCCGCTCTTGAAGTGCACAAGGCAGATGGCAATATCGATCGCCAGTATGAGGCGATGATGCGTCAGCTAATGACCTATATGATGGAAGATCCGCGCAGCATTCCAAAGATTATGGATGTAGTGTGGTCGGCACGTTCTTTGGAGCGTATCGGGGATCGTTGTCAAAATATTGCCGAGTACATCATTTATAACGTGTATGGCAAAGACGTACGGCATATGTCTACTGAGAACATGGCAGATACGGTGCAGCGCAAGCGCTAAGGAAATAAACCACCATTACTGTACATGCATTACGTGTATTCGGAACTAGCTCGGTTTACAATAACCATGAAATTATTGTTTCGCGCCTAGCGCGGATTGTGGTTTTATTGTTTGTGTTGTTTCGCAAGCATGTTTTCATGGAGATATGGTATGTACCCCTATGGTGGTTTCCCGATTCGGCGTTTACGCCGCTTGCGTAAGCACGATTTTAGCCGGCGCCTAGTAGCTGAACATCAGCTTTCTGTGGCTGATTTAATTTATCCGATGTTCGTGTTGCCTGGCGAAGGCCAGCGAGAGGCGATTGCTTCAATGCCCGGTATCGAACGGCTTTCGATAGATTTGCTGGTTGCTGAAGCAAAAGCAGTGCATGCGTTGGGTATTCCAATGATCGCACTATTTCCGGTTACTCCTGCTGAGGCGAAATCGCTGATGGCAGAGGAAGCCTACAATCCAGATGGCTTGGCGCAACAAGCGGTGCGCGCAGTAAAAGCGGCAGTGCCAGAACTTGGCGTAATGACCGACATTGCCCTCGACCCATTCACTAGCCATGGCCAAGACGGCATTATTGATGACGATGGCTATGTGCTCAATGACATCACCACGGAAATATTGAAATTACAGGCGATTTCCCACGCTGAGGCAGGCGCCGATGTAGTGGCACCTTCCGATATGATGGATGGCCGCATTGGTGCCATTCGGGAAGCGTTAGAAATGGCGGGCCACGTGAACGTGCAAATTATGGCGTACTCGGCTAAATATGCTTCCCACTACTACGGCCCATTCCGTGATGCGGTAGGTTCGGCTGGCAATTTAAAAGGTGCCGATAAGAAAACCTATCAAATGGACCCAGCGAACGTGAATGAAGCGTTACATGAGGTAGCCCTAGATATTGAAGAGGGTGCTGATATGGTAATGGTGAAGCCCGGCATGCCATATTTAGATGTAGTGCGGCAAGTAAAAGACACCTTCAAGGTGCCTACCTTTGCTTATCAAGTAAGTGGCGAGTACGCCATGCATATGGCAGCAATCGAAAACGGCTGGCTTGGCGAAGCCGTAATCCATGAATCACTGTTAGCCTTCAAACGCGCTGGCGCTGATGGCATTCTTACCTATTTCGCTAAGCGCGTAGCGCAAGATTTGGCTAAGTAAATTAGCTTTTAAACATACCCGTGAAGGGCTTTTGCAACCGCTGCTCTAGCAACGCAAAAATAAGCCCTTCGCGAAGCGCACCTTCTGTGGCTTCAAGGCTATCAATTTGCAGTTCTCTAGTTACCGACCTCGTTTCAGTATGTGTTCCAAGTGATTGTGAGCCTTTTTCTGATATAAGCTGGATGATAAATAACCCACGTGCAGAGTTCTGCAAGGACATGTTTGCAAACGCATTTTATTTATTTTATGCTTTGAAAAGTTACTTTTTTGTTAGTTGAACTCTCATAAATAGTAGCGGCAATAAAATTAAGGAAAATAGAATGCAAACAACAAACAACAAACAACAAACAACAAACAACAAAAATCCATAAAGTTTTTTTACTAAGTTTATTCTTATTTGGACTTTCTTTCATTTTTTCCAACATCACTCAAGCGCAAACCCAGTGTATGAACTTGAATGCCAACAGTATGGAAGATTTTTCTACTGCTGAGAATCATTCAGGCGAAGTGTGTATTAAATTGAAGGGTTTAACACCCAATCAAACTATCATTCAAGTGGATAATATTTTTAATCCACACACTAATTCTAGATTAGGCTATAACGCAACCGTGCAGTTGAATAATGGTGGTTCTGCTTATAGCAGAAATGTATTCCTTGCTGAGGATATTGATCTATCAGAATTAGGGATAGGTGATAGCACTGAAGCAACCTTAGTGCTATCTAAAGCGCAAAATGGTGCTAAATATGATTATATTTTCAATGTCATCAACAGCCATGAAGTTGCTCAAGGTTTTAGTATTATATCTATCGCCGTAATCGCCCACCCGAAATCCGCGTCATTGCCCGATCCTGAACCGCCTTCTGACGGTTGTTATGACTATTATGGAGAATGGATGTGTGTGGATCCATTAGCAGAGCCAGCCCCAGATAACTCAATCAATCAGCAGTACTCATTGCAAATGAACACTTTTTCTACACTGAATCTAGACGACGGAGTAATGCTAGGGACAGAAACAATGTCAGAAGCCCTTGAGTGTAACGATTCGAATCGTTCATTAACGCCAGCTCCTTTTAGAGGAGATGGCTCTGGCGTGGAGATGAATGTAAATCAAATTTTACGAAACGAACGTGCTTGGGCAACAAAGAATGCTGCTTCAGGTGTTACTATGGGCACCGGTGGTTTGATGAAGGCATTGGCAGCAAACCATTTGAGATTGTTTCAAAATCATAGGTCAAATGCTCTTTATGATGTAAAGAGTGATCTTAGTATATGGGACGGCGATATGGAGTTCGGTAATTTTTTATATGGGGCGGTGTTACGAGCTCACGGATTTCCAGAAGATTTAAGTTTGCGATATGCGGCGGCATATAAAGCCTGGCAAGATTATAGAAATGGCGCTGGTAGTTCTAATGCTGTGGGTGCAATAGCCCAAGGGATTGTTAATTTTATTACGAATACCGGCGATAGCGAGGGAGATCAAGCACTAATTTCGCGCGGATACCATTACGCCAAAGAAGTGTGGGAAAAGAATAAAAATGATCTTCGGGCAATGTCGTGTGTTGATCATGAAACGCTACAATCGATTTCAGGCAGTGGCGGCCCCAGTTTTCCAGGTGATGATCCCGACTACGGCGGAGGAACTGGGGGGAGCGGAACGATTTATTGGTCGGGCAGCTGCGAATTGTGGCAATTCCCGGATGGGAACAATGGACATTACTATATGTATCGAAACTGTAGTTATGATTATTGGATGCAACCCTAACCTAAAACTTTGAAGGAGCGCATATGAAGATTTCTAACCGGTTTCACTTTAACCCCTTGTTAATAGTGTGCGCTCTAAGCATCCTTTGGGTTACGGGGTGCTCGCGATTTCAAGGGGAAGAAGGTATTGAGAAAGATATCGAGCGTTTTTATCAGCATCAGAATGCGTTTGAGCAACTTGCGAATGTTGCGTGTGATGTGCTGGAAAAATTAGATACACGATTCTTTCGGTACCCTATCGATTTACAAGAAGAGCACTCTAGGTTCATAGAGTTTACTGAAATAGATACGCTTCTTGGAACACTTAATGCGGGAACAATTGTTATGCGGCAATTTGAGGATATTGAATGTTCAATATTCGTTAGTATTCACAGTTATAGTGGAATTGGTGGCGGATTAGATTACGGTTACCGGTATCAACCAAAAGACTTAGGCTTGTTCGAATATACCGCTGGTTTCTTTAGTGAGGAAAACGTTGCTTATCGAGAAGCGAATAGAGTACGTGGCAAGGAACCAGTGAAGTTTTCGATTGAGCTGGCTAGCGGCTGGTATTTGCAGTATTTCGCGCGCCCTTAATTCTTAAACATACCCGTGAAGGGCTTTTGCAATCGCTGCTCTAGCAACGCAAAAATAAGCCCTTCGCGAAGCGCACCTTCTGTGGCTTCAAGGCTATCCATTTGCAGTGCTCGAAAGAGGCCGATAAGAATACATAAGCCGGAAATAAAGGTTGG
>JAIUMU010000004.1 GCA_022565355.1 Idiomarina sp. | reverse complement strand
GAGGAAGTCAAGACCTTGATTTCATATTTTTGAATCAAATTTCGCAACTTCATTTACCCGAAGGTATTTCTTGCTGCGCTTGTCTTTCTCGTGGTTGACACCTCGGTGACAACGGAGGCGAATTATATAGATCGATGCGCTCGGCGCAACCCCTATTACAAACTTTTTTGATGAAAACAAACTGTTCGGTCAAGCTTTCATCAATATCAGTGTGAAACAACAACAAAGATGCGTTTTTTTGACATTATTATAACAAGTAAGGGCTCTTATCTTAGTGATAAGAGCCCTTATGTAGGTTTAGCTCAAGCGTGCTTATTTCATAATTATCGTAAGTTCAAATGCAAATTTAAAGAAACCTCGAAAAATCATCTACGCTTAATAAAGCTTAGTTAATCATTTGGTGCATCGTTACGCTTTGCTTCTGCTTTCTTATTTGTATCCGCTTCGGAAGTACCTTCTTTTGCCGATGCATCATCTTGTTGCTTAACAGGAGAAGCGGCAGATTTCGGTTCACACTCTTCTTTCTGATCGCCCAAGATATGTTCGAGCCGCAGCTTGTTCACATTCTTGATGGTCATCACTGGGCCTGAAACAGCATAGGCAGTGAAAATCAAGAACAGCACCAATGCTGGTTCAGTAGCAACCACCACGAAAACAAGTACTACTAAGAGTATAACTAAGAAGTTTACTTTGCCGCGCCAATCCACATCTTTAAATGAATGATATTTAAAGTTGCTCACCATTAATAAGCCACAAGCAATGGTAAAGAACACAACAATCAAGCTTACATTCTCTGGGTCAATATCGTACTTCGCACCAACCCACACCAAGCCAGCAACAATTGCCGCAGCACTTGGAATAGCTAAACCTTGGAAATAACGTGAATCTGAAGAACCATGAGCGGTATTAAAGCGCGCTAAGCGTAAGGCGCCACCGGCAACAAAAATAAAGGCTGCCAACCAACCTAATTTACCAACATCATGTAACGCCCAATTATAGGCGACCAACGCAGGCGCAATACCAAACGAAACGATATCAGCCATGCTGTCATATTCTGCACCGAATTCACTTTGCGTGTTTGTTAAACGGGCAACTCTGCCATCTAAGCCATCGAATACCATGGCCACAAAAATCGCAATTGCAGCAAGTTCGAAACTACCGTTCATAGACGCAACTATGGCGTAAAAGCCAGAGAATAAGCCAGCGGTAGTGAGAAGATTTGGTAATAAGTAGATACCACGATGTTTACTTTGATCTGGCATAAGCCTTCCTATAATTGCTGCAAAACTAATGATTACTTAGTGCTACAGCATATCACAGGTAGCTATGTAAATGACAAGCGCCACTATTTAGTGGCGCTTGTTAAGTGTGGTTATCTTACTGACTTATAACTAAATCATGCTCACCCAAAGTAACCTTTACTGGTTTACCCGGTAATAATTTACCCGCCAGAATTTGCTGGGCAAGTGGGTTCTCAAGCTCTGTTTGAATCGCTCGTTTTAGTGGGCGAGCACCAAATACCGGATCAAAGCCAACTTTGGCCAAGTGCTCAATTGCCTCTTCGCTCACTTCCAGTTGATAATCGCGCTCACTTAAACGCACTAAGAGGCGCTCCAACTGAATACGAGCTATGCGAGTAAGGTGTTGATTTGCCAGCGGGTGGAATACCACAGTTTCATCTATTCGATTCAGAAACTCTGGCCGGAACGCACCGGTTAATACATCACCTAACATGGCTTTCATTTCATCATAATCAACCTCGCCGGCGTGCTCCTGAATAAGGTGCGAACCCAAGTTTGAGGTCATGATAATTACTGTGTTACGGAAATCAACCGTACGCCCTTGGCCATCGGTTAACCGGCCATCATCTAACACTTGTAAAAGGATATTGAATACATCCGGATGCGCTTTCTCTACCTCATCCAGTAAAATCACTGAATATGGCCGACGCCGAACAGCTTCCGTTAAGTAGCCGCCTTCTTCATACCCTACATATCCAGGAGGCGCACCAACTAAGCGGGAAACGCTATGTTTTTCCATAAACTCCGACATATCGATGCGTACCATTGCGTTATCAGAATCAAACATAAAACGCGCAAGTGCTTTGCACAGCTCAGTTTTACCAACCCCAGTTGGCCCAAGGAAGAGGAACGAACCAATTGGCCGATCCGGGTCGCTTAAGCCAGCTCGAGAACGGCGAATGGCATTAGCAACCGCCACCACTGCTTCATGCTGCCCCACTACGCGCTGATGCAGGTTTTCTTCCATTTTCAGCAATTTATCACGCTCACCTTCAAGCATGCGTGCCACCGGAATACCGGTCCAACGCGAGAGCACTTCGGCAATCTCTTCATCGGTAACGCGATTTCGGAGCAAGGTCATGTCTTGGATATCGGCATTTAACGCCAATTCCAGTTTGCGCTCGAGATCAGGAATCTTGCCATACTGTAATTCAGCCATTCGATTGAGATCTCGCGCTCGGTTGGCGGCCTCTAAATCAATACGCGCTTGATCAAGCTGTTCTTTAATGTGCTGATGCCCTTGCACCGCTAATTTTTCAGTATTCCAAACGGTTTCTAATTCAGCATAGCTACCCTCTAGCTCATTCAATTCGCTTTCCAGTGTTTCTAAACGTTTCTTACTGGCATCATCCTTTTCTTTCGCTAACGCCTGCTGCTCTATTTTCAGCTGAATAATTCGGCGCTCTAGGCGATCCAATTCTTCCGGCTTGGAATCCATTTGCATACGAATGCTAGATGCCGCCTCATCAATTAAATCGATCGCTTTATCTGGCAGCTGACGATCACTAATGTAGCGATTAGATAATGACGCGGCCGCCACAATCGCTGGATCGGTAATCTCCACTGAATGATGCAGCTCATATTTCTCTTTCAAACCGCGCAAAATAGCAATGGTATCTTCTACTGAAGGTTCATCTACTAGCACTTTTTGGAACCGCCGTTCAAGCGCTGCATCCTTTTCAATATACTGCCGATATTCATCTAAGGTGGTTGCGCCAACGCAGTGCAATTCCCCGCGGGCCAACGCTGGCTTCAGCATATTACCAGCGTCCATGGCACCTTCGGCTTTACCGGCACCCACCATCGTGTGCAGCTCATCAATAAAGAGAATTACTTGCCCTTCTTCTTGCTGCAGCTCATTCAATACTGCCTTCAAACGCTCTTCAAATTCACCACGGTATTTAGCACCAGCCAATAACGCACCCAAATCTAGCGAAAGCACGCGCTTGTTCTTCAAGCCCTCAGGCACTTCGCCATTAATAATGCGCTGGGCCAAACCTTCAACAATCGCTGTTTTACCAACGCCAGGTTCGCCTATTAATACCGGGTTATTCTTGGTGCGCCGCTGTAACACTTGAATCGCCCGACGAATTTCTTCATCGCGGCCAATTACCGGATCAAGCTTGCCTTGCTCTGCGCGCTCCGTTAAATCAATTGTATACTTCTGCAACGCTCGGCGTTGCTCTTCTGCATTTTGGTCGTCCACTGCTTGTCCTTTACGAATATCGTTAATTGCCTTCTCTACTTGCTCTTTCTGTACGCCACTGTTTTTTAGCAACTCGCCAAGCTTGCCTTTATCTTCACAGGCGGCAAGCACAAACAGTTCGCTAGAAATAAAGCTATCTTTGCGCTTTTGCGAATATTTATCGCACAGGTTTAACAAGTTCGCGGTATCGCGCGATATTTGCACATCGCCACCGGTACCTTGAACTTGCGGAAAGGTTTCCAGAATCTTACTCAGCTCAGTACGGAAGGTAGCGATATTCACTCCCAACTGTTGCAGCAACGGCCGCACCGCACCACCTTCTTGGTTAAGCAGGGCAATCATCAGATGCACTGGCTCAATGAACTGATGATCATGGCCAAGTGCTAAAGATTGTGATTCAGCAATCGCTGATTGAAATTTGCTAGTAAATTTATCCATCCGCATAGTCCACCTCATGTAGAGCAGAAACATTATCTATATGGAATGAATATGGGTGTATTTCGCACAATATCAAGGGGGATACGAAAATTTTGTAAACTTTTATTTACGGACGTTCCTCGAACGAGAGTGTTCTGCGGACGGGAGTATTCTTCGGGTGGGGTGCTCTTCGCACGAAGTGTTCTTGAGGAAGTTTCGTTACTTACAATAGCAGCACGTGGTTAACGCCAGATCAGAGTGGCCATGCGCCCTGTTGTGCCATCGCGGCGATAGGAGAAGTAATTATCGGGTTGCGTGAAAGTGCATTCACCTCCACCAAATATGGAGTTTACCCCATGAGAATTCAATTCCGTGCTAGCAATTTTATAAATATCAGCAACGTACTTGCCATGCTTTGGTGTAAACGCGATATCTAAATCTGCATTTAAGGTAAGCATCGCGGTGCGCACATCGTCGCCCACCTCAAAGGCTTTAGGCCCAATGGCTGGGCCAAGCCATGCCTGAATTTCATTACGGGGCGCCGAGAACTCTTGCAATGTTCTAGCAATAATATTGCTAGCAATACTGCGCCAGCCACAATGAACTGCCGCAATTTCGCTGCCATCAGCACTGGCAAGTAATAAGGGTAAACAATCTGCGGTCATAATAGCGAGCACTACATTCTTGGCGCTGGTGTATGCAGCATCCGCCTCGGGGGTATCAACGCAACCGTTAGCGCTTACCTTTAATACCCGATTGCCATGCACTTGCTGCAACCAACAGGGTTGAGCGGGTAAATCTAGATATTCAGCAAGGCGATGCCGGTTGGTAAGCACCGCTGATGCTAAATCATTTACATGGGTGCCAAGATTTAAACTGGTGTAAGGTGCAACACTAACGCCACCATTGCGATGGCTGCTAAATGCATGCACCTTATTTGCAACAGGCCAATCTGGCCGTAACCCAGAAATCATTCGCTACTTCCGTGCTCCCGTAAATCCTGCCGCAATGCGCGTAAAAGCTCTTGCATATCTGCTGGTATCGGTGCTTCCCATTCCATTTGTTCGCCGGTAGCAGGATGCTTCAACGCTAAGCGAACCGCATGTAATGCCTGCCGATTAAAGCCACGTAATAAGGTAATAAGGGCTTCGCTTGCTTCCCGCGGTGGCCGCGGCCGCCCGCCATACTGCGGGTCACCCACGAGTGGGTAATTCAAATGGGCCATGTGCACGCGGATTTGATGCGTACGGCCACTTTCTAACCGCAAGCGTAAGCGCGTGTGCGCCCGAAAACGTTCCGCAACTCGGTAGTGGGTGATTGCCGGTTTGCCCGAGCGCGTTACTGCCATTAATGTGCGTTTAGTAGGGTGCCTACCAATTGGTGCTTCTACCGAGCCGCCCGCGGTCATTACACCGGTGGCTACCGCTTCGTATTCGCGGGTAATATTGCGCTCTTGCAACGCAGCTACCAAAGCAGTGTAACTGGGCAAGGTTTTCGCCACTACCATTAAGCCAGTGGTTTCTTTATCTAACCGATGCACAATTCCTGCGCGTGGCAGCTGCTCTAAGCTTGGGCAGTGGTGCAACAGCGCATTCAATAATGTGCCATCTGGCGTTCCAGCACCCGGATGCACAACGAGCCCAGCGGGCTTATCGAGAATCAACAGATGCTCGTCTTCGAACACAATATTCAGGGCAATATTTTGTGGTTCCGAAAAAACCTCAGGTTCCAAAGCAGCTTCAAGTACCACCTCTTGGCCAGTAATCACCTTTTCGCGCGGCTTGGTAACTACCGCGCCGGACACGGTTACACTGCCATCCTGAATCCAGGCCTTTAATCGCGAGCGCGAAAAATCTGGGAACATTTCTGCAAGAGCTTGGTCTAATCGTGAACCTAATAAATGGTCCGGAACTATAGCTGTTTGTTTTACGTAATCTGTCATAAAAATTGTGCTGTGCATCCCTTACTGTTGTTGTACGGCACGTTAGTATTGAACTCTAACTTACGAGTTTGGCAGTTACCAACCTAGTGTAAGTATAGCCATCAGTTACGGCTGTGCATCATTGCATTAGTGCGTTACAATCATCAATTAGTGCCTAGTGTACTTCAGATGATGATAAACATCCCAGGGAATTCACGGAAAATTAAAAGAGATTGATTAAACCATGAGAGTAGTTTTTGCCTTCGCTATCTGTACAGTATTGTTTTTAAGTGGGTGTTCATCTCGTTCAAACGATGAAATTCAGCGCTCTGAGCTCGATAATTTATATGAATTATCACAAACCTATTTACAAGCTGGGCGCTTTGCTGATGCCGCAAGCTTGCTTAGCCAAATCAACACACGCTACCCGTTTGGAGCTTATGCTCAGCAAGTGCAGCTTGATTTGATTTATGCGCAATATAAAGTGGGGCGTGAAGATCAGGCTCTTACCGTAATTGATCGTTTCTTATCGTTAAACCCGAATCATGGCGACAATGATTATGTGCGTTACATGCGGGGATTAGTGCATTTACAAGCGGAGCGAGCGTTCTTCCGAGACGCATTCGGTGTTGATCGTAGCGATCGTAACCCGGTATATGCAGAACGTGCCTACGATGATTTCGCAGAGCTAATTCAGCGCCATCCCGACAGCAAATATGCTGCCGATGCTAGACAACGGATGGTGGCCATTCAATCGCGATTAGCACAGCATGAACTTGCTGCGGCTGAGTACTACTTACGCCGCGAAGCCTATATGGCTGCCGCGCGCCGCGGTGCTTATATCCTGGAAAATTTCCAAAGCACTGTGCAAGTACAACGTGCATTAGAAATCATGGTTACCGCGTACACTGAGCTTGGCCTTACGCAACAAGCGGATGATGCCCGTGCGGTTTTAGTTGCAAACTTCTAAAGCAGCAAACGCTTAACTGCAAACGCAAGCTAAGAGTTCACTACAGTGAGGACGCAAATTAAATTGCGTCCTCATTTTCTTCACCGGTACGAATCCGTATCACCCGCTCTACAGCAGAAACAAAAATCTTCCCATCACCGATCTTACCTGTTTGTGCAGTTTCGATAATCGCTTCGATACAACGCTCTACGTCGTCATCAACTACCACAATTTCTAATTTCACCTTAGGTAAGAAATCAACCATATACTCGGCACCACGATATAACTCAGTATGCCCACGCTGCCTACCGAACCCTTTCACTTCAGATACCGTCATGCCCGCGATACCTACATCCGACAATGCAGCGCGCACATCATCTAACTTAAACGGTTTAATAATCGCTTCAATTTTCTTCATCTAGTAATTCCTTTCTACCTAAAGATTTTTCTTCGCTAGCAACCTAAGCATAGAACACATCATGTAATGGTTTTTACAAAGTGATTGGTAATTGGATAACGGCGATCTTTGTTGAAGTTCCGCCGCGTTACTTTCGGCCCCACCGCACCTTGTTTACGTTTATATTCGTTGCGCTCAATTTTGCGAATTATGTCTTTCACTACATCTTCTGCATAGCCCGCCGCTACTAAATCAGCAACCGACAAATCGCGCTCAGCGTAGCCATCAATAATTTCATCTAACACATCATACGCCGGCAGTGAATCTTGGTCTTTCTGATCAGGCGCCAGCTCTGCCGATGGCGGCCGAGTAATTACCCGCTCAGGAACCGCAGGGCTGAGCGTGTTTCGATATTCGCATAGCGCGTATACCAATGTTTTCGGTAAATCTTTAATAGGGGCAAAACCACCGCACATATCACCATAAAGCGTGCAATAGCCTACCGCCAGCTCACTCTTATTACCCGTAGTTAACAGTAAACTGCCGTATTTATTGGAAAGCGCCATTAACAGCACACCTCTACAGCGAGCCTGCAAGTTTTCCTCGGTAACGTCTTGGGTATTATTACTGCCAAATAACGGGTTTAACGTGGTTAAAAAGCTATCTACCATCGGTTCTATCGGCACGATATCTAGCGAGTTACCCAACCATTCACTCTGCAACTTAGCGTCTGTAACACTGATATCCGCAGTATATCGATACGGCATCATTACGGCGCGTACGCGCTCAGGGCCTAGCGCGTCTACCGCCAGGGCTAAGGTTAGCGCCGAATCGATACCACCCGATAAGCCCAATAGCACACTTGGAAAACCGTTTTTCTCTACATAATCGCGAAGCGCGAGCACTAACGCCGCATAAATACTGGCCTCGTTCTCAGGCACTACAGGTAATGGCTGTGCTTGTGGCTGTTTCCCCACAAAGTGCGCCGTTGTTACCGCCTCTTCGCAATGGGGCAAATGCACCGCCACTTCGCCATCGGCATCTAATACCACCGAGTTGCCATCAAATATCACTTCGTCTTGGCCACCCACAGTATTCACATACACCAACGGCAATTGAGTTTCCCGGCAGCGGGCTGAAAGCACCTGCAATCGCTGGGAATACTTATATTCTTCAAAAGGAGAGGCATTTACTGAAAGTAGAATTTGCGCGCCAGCTTCTCGAGCAGCACGGGCATGATCTGGCACCCACAAATCTTCGCAAATTAACAAGCCAATGCGATGTGAACCCAACTGAAACACACAGGGTTTATCGCCAGGAGTGAAGTACCTTAGTTCATCAAACACGCCATAATTTGGCAGCTGTTGCTTGTGATAACGGGCAATTTCTTGTTGGTTTGCATACACACTTACACAATTCCAAACGCGCTCACCATCAGTTTCTGGGTAACCCACCACAACGGCTACATTTTCTGTTGCCGCTTGTATTTCTGCTAACGCCTCGGCCACCGCTTGATACAAATCGGGCCGGTACAGCAGATCTTCTGGCGGATACCCGGTTATCGCTAACTCAGGAAACACAATCAAATCAGAATCTTGCTCATCTCTGATTACAGCCAAGAGCTTATTTTTGTTATCGAGGATGGCGCCCACAGTTAGGTTTAATTGCGCGAGCGTGATCTTTAAAGGTGCCAACATTGCAGGTATCCAGTTAATCCAGGAAATAGGTAGCAGAATTTAACGAATAATATAGTAACGCTGCTGGCTGGGCAAATATCAGCGCTGCGCAAAAAAGAAGCGTTCACCGCCACTGGTAAGGTAATAACCGGGCGCTTCATCATTTTGCTCCGTATCCACTAACTCTGCCCATTGATAATAAACATTGCGATGCACTCGCGCTAAAAACTGATCGCGAATTTGTATGGCGGGTAAATCATCTATTTGTAACAGAGGATGCTGAGCACTCAGCAAGTAGCGTTCGCCAATATTGGAAGTTACTTGGATAAACTTAACATTGTTGTGTTCTACAAATTGCCATTCGGTAATCACAAACGGCACATCGTCCACTTGAATCCGCACCTTTTCAGCTGGAGTAACCAAAAAGTATTCATCGTTTTCTTGCTTTAATACGCTCGCGAAGAGCTTCACAAGGGGCATTCTACCAATCGGGGAATTCATGTAGTACCAACGCCCATCGGTACCGATACGAATATCGATATCGCCACAGAAAGGCGGGTTCCAGCTCTCTACCGGTGCTCGCTTGGGGTTTGCTAGGCTTTGCTGCAGCTTCGCCAGATCCATATCGCTCACCTCGTGAAGGGGATTAATCTATTAACTTTGCCGTAATAAGTACCATAAGGTTGCTTCAGTTCGGTTGGAAACCTTAATGGCTTTAAATATAGCAGAAAGGTGAACACGAATCGTGCCTTCAGTAATACCCAAAATATTGGCAATCTCTTTATTCGATAAGCCCTGAGCCAGCAACTGCATAATTTCCCGTTGCCGCGGTGAAAGCTTGCGATCAGCTTCGCTCTGTTGGCGGTACGGCATATCATCGGTAGGCAAGTACACTTTATTCTGTAATAAACCATGAATCGCCATTTTCACGCTTTCAGCCGAAGCATCTTTGCGTAAATAGCTTTGCGCACCTTGGGCTATACCCGTTTGAATATCTGCCGCGCTACGCCGCCATGTAAACAACACAATATGGGATTTCGGCGCCAGAGATTGCAGGGTATTGGTAACAAAACGGTGGTCTGCATCTGGCAGATCCAGCTCAGAAAAAATGAGATCATAAATTTCGCCAGATTCAATGTAGCCTCTTGCAACTTCCAAACTTGTTGCTTCATAGATAGCAATTGACCCAGGCTGACTTGTGAGCAGGTGAATCAATCCTGTTCGTGTTATGAACTGTGGATCAATAATCAAAATCTTCATAATTTCGGCGGCTCTCTTGGTTTATTCACTGCGAGATAGAACGGCTATAGCAATGTTCAGGTGCAATGAGTGTTTAACGTCCATGCTAGCTACAAACCTTAACAAATATATTAGTTAAGTGTTAGCGATCTTTACCTAAATCAAGATCATAAGTATAGATTATGAGATGAAATTCACTGAATTGCATATTTCCTATGTAATTCAGCGAAGTAAGGTATGCCTATAAAGTAATTGAAAACTCCTGTACTGCTGCTTGAAAATCAGTATATTAAAGGGATTAATCACAGCAACAACCATGGCTGCAAAAAAACAAAAATAGCCAGCCATTAACTTTTTTCCAACACAAAAGGTTCATTATGCAACAGGTAGGTTCTGTACTGCAGTTCAATATACTGAAGGTACTCAGCTCGCAAGTGCGCAGCAGCAAACTCACAATTCACCGCTTGGCGATGCTAGTTGCCGCCATGTGTTCGCTCCTGTTGTTCAGTACAGTAAGCGCTAGTGACAAGGAAGAAGCAGAAGCAATTGCCTTCCATAATTTCACTGGCTATACCTTCACCGGTTCTGCTGGCAATGATGCTCGTTTAATGAGCTTTGCGGTAATGGTGGTGCAGAACGGCAAGGTAGTTGCTACCGGCAACGAAGCTCTACTGGATGAGTATGCTGATGCAAAGCGCGTAAACTTGATGGGTAGAACCGTGTTACCCGGCTTAATCGATGCCCATGGTCATATTCAAAGTTTAGGGGCAAACCTCTCTGTAGTAGATTTGCGCGATACTAATAGCAAAGCGCAAGCTGTGGCTACGGTGGTAAATTATGCCGATAAAAATCAGCAACAAGATTGGATTATTGGCCGCGGTTGGAACCAAGAGCTTTGGCCAGACCGCCGCTTCCCTACTCGCCAAGATTTAGATGAAGTAATTAGCGATCGGCCAGTGTGGTTGGTGCGTGTTGATGCGCACGCCGGTTGGGCGAATTCAAAAGCGTTAGAAATGGCTGGGATTACCGACGATACAATCGATCCGCCGGGCGGCCAAATTGTGCGCGATAGCAGTGGTAGCGCCACTGGCTTATTGATCGATACCGCGATGGCGATGGTACAACAAGCGTTGCCAGTGGTAAGCGAAGAGCAAATTTTAGCGGCAAATGAATTAGCATTTGAGCATTTACTAGCACTCGGTATTACCCAGGTGCACGATGCTGGCGTTGATGCACGTGAGCTAGGGGTATTTAGAAATCTTGCCGAAGAACGCGCATTACCGCTGCGGGTAAACGCCATGATTGCTGCCAGCGAGCCCACCTTAGCAAACTTACTAAACGCAGGTACGTATCGTGATGATTACGATATGCTGCAAATTAACAGCGTGAAAGTATATGGCGATGGCGCCTTAGGTAGCCGTGGCGCCCGATTAATTGAGCCGTATAGCGACGATCCAGAGAATATTGGCTTGTTAGTAACGCCAGAAGATCGCGTACACGAAATTTTCCGCGCAGTGCACGGCAGTGGCTTCCAAATTAATTACCATGCGATTGGTGATTTCACGAATCGCTTGGCATTAGATGCGTTTGCCAAGCTTGAGCCCACGGAAACCGATATGCGCCACCGCGTTGAGCACGCGCAAATTGTTACCCTAGAAGATATCCCGCGGTTTAAAGCCTTGAATATCATCCCTTCAATGCAGCCTACGCACGCTACTAGCGATATGAACATGGCAGAAGATCGGGTTGGCGCTGATCGCATTGCCGGTGCTTATGCATGGCGGAAGTTTTTAGACCAAGGCTCATTAATTGCAGCTGGCTCTGATTTTCCAGTAGAGCTGGCAAACCCGTTTTATGGTATTCATGCCGCGGTTACTCGCCAAGATCGGCAAAATCAGCCGGTTGAGGGTTGGTATCCAGATCAGCGCATGAGTGTGCAAGAGGCAATTCGCAGCTTCACCCTTGATGCAGCCTATGCCGGCCACCTCGATAACACCACCGGCACCTTAGAAGCTGGCAAATGGGCTGATTTTATTGTTGTGGATCAAGACCCGTTCCGTATCGATGTGAAAAACTTATGGCGAGTTCGTGTAGAAGCAACCTTTGTTGCTGGTGAGCGGAAATATCGCCGCCCGATGTAATCAATACTGATTAATTCAAGCAAGGAACACTAAATGGCCGAGCAATTTTTATTCGCTGATGAACCTGCGGCTAATGAAGACAAGGATGTCATTAATCCATTCCATATTCTGATTGTGGATGACGATGAAGAAATTCACGTGATCACCAAAATGGCGCTAGCAGATTTTCAACTCGATCAACGGCCATTAGCGTTTCATTCCGCATACTCCGCAGCCGAAGCTCAAGCAATGCTGCAGCAGCGTGATGATTTCGCTTTAATGCTGTTAGATGTGGTAATGGAATCTGATCATGCTGGGCTCGATGTAGCCCGCTGGACCCGCGAAGTACTGAAAAACAAACTGATCCGCATCGTGCTACGCACTGGCCAGCCAGGGCAAGCCCCGGAAGAAGAAGTAATCGCCAAGTACGATATCGACGATTACAAAGAAAAAACCGAGCTTACCTACCGCAAGTTAATGACCTTAATGTACTCCAGCTTGCGCGCATTTCGTGATTTACAGGCCATTGAGAACTATAAATCAGGGCTTGAGCGGATTATTAAGGCATCGGCAGAAATATTCTCTGCGCAATCGGTAACGAAGCTGAGCCAGGGTATTTTAGAGCAACTTGTAGCGCTACTTACCCGCACGCAATCGGCGGCATACTTTAAATTAAGCCCGAATGGATTTACGGCAAGCTCAGAAGATAATCAGCCAGCGCATATTATTGCCGCTACCGGTGAGTATAAGCAGCGCATTGGTGAGGTATTGCAGCAATCGGATGCCAAGCGAATTTTGGAAGAACTGCGCAGCCGTGATGAATCAGTAACCTATTATATCGATAACGATACCTACTATGGGTTGTATCAAACATCACAGAAACAATGTTATTTATTATTTATTAAAGGGATTGGGGAACTCAGCGAAACAGATAAACATTTGCTGAGCTTATTTATGAACAATACCGCGATTGCATTCGAGCACGCAGTAATGTTGCAAGGTAATACTGCAAAATAAGGTTGCTATGAGTATTGAACACATCCGCCGCGATTATACGCAAAAAACGCTTGCCCGCAGTAACATGCAGAACAACCCTATGCTGCAATTTCAAGAATGGTTTGATACCACGTTAAGCAGCGATTGCGGCACAGATCCTACGGCAATGGTATTGGCCACCTGCGCCGATAATAAACCTACTCAGCGCATTGTGCTGTTAAAAGGGTTTTCGGAAAATGGCTTTATTTTTTATACCAACTACAACAGCGTGAAAGGCCAGCAACTGCAGGCGAATCCAAACTGTAGTATCCACTTTGCTTGGCTACCACAAGAGCGGCAGATTCATATCGAAGGGGTTGCCGAAAAATTAACTGAGGCTGAAAATACCACGTACTTTCAATCTCGGCCGCGGGCTAGCCAGCTTGGCGCATGGGCTTCAAGCCAAAGCCAACCGATTGCCAGCCGCATCGAGTTAGATCAGCAGTTGGCAGATATTGAAAGCCGTTTTGCCGGCCAAGATACATTGCCCTTGCCGCCATTTTGGGGTGGCTTTCGCATTATTCCCAACAGCATCGAATTTTGGCAAGGCCGCAGCGGGCGGTTGCATGATCGATTCCGCTATCAACGCCAAGCCACTGAACAAAGCTCAGAATGGAATTTAGAGCGGTTGCAGCCCTAACCGCTGCTACCGCCATCAATTAACACGTTTTGGTAAGGTAACCGCCAACTTTTCCGCATAATGCATCAGCCGAGGCCAAGTAAGCTCATCAAGCAACACACCTTGCTCTACTTGCTCTCGGTAATTCGCTAACGCACCACTGCCAGGGATTCGCACTGGCTGGTTCACATCCACCGGCGTTGCCGCCCGACAGCGAGCAAGTAAATCATCAGTAACACGTTTCAACGCCGCAGTTCCCGCGAATGCCTCGGGGTCTAACACTTGTACAAACAGGGTGTTTTGCTCACCATCTGCAGCAGCATCATTGCGGCCATGGCCACTTAAGCCCAAGGTCCAAAGCTCGCTTTGTAAGCACAAGCCATAACCTTTATACCCAAGATCGCCGCCACCTAATGGCAGAATGGCGCCACCTTGTTCAATATAAACCTTCGGATCATCAGAGATTTCACCGGTTTTACTAATAATGGCTGGCCAAGGTAACCGCTCGTTACGTTCGTATGCTTGCCGAACTTTGCCCGCTGCCGTTACCGAGAAACTCATATCCAGCAATACCGGTTCAGCGCTAGTAGGCACACCAATCGCGTATGGGTTTGGCGAAAACACTCGGCTGCATCCGCCTGCTGGAGCAACGCTCTCTTGTGCCGGAGTTGCGGCCATCAAATTCACCAGCATGCCTTGATCGGTAGCTATTTGTAGATAGGCAGCCAAGCTCGCCACATGTTCACAGCCTTTCACTACAATGGTGCCGGTGCCTGCATTCCTAGCCATCTCACACGCACGCTGCACTGCTTTTGGCGCCACATATAAGCCCGAGAGCTGGTGGGCATCCCAAGTTTCAACTGCGGCTCTCTGGCGCAATACCTCAACCTCACCACTGCCGCGCATGGCACCACTTTGCAGTTGCTTCACGTTATACGGCAACCGACGAACACCATGGGTGCGAAAACCAAGCAAATCCCCCCACACTAGCGATTGCGCCATCGTGTTAGCGATATTTTGCTCAGCACCCGCTTGCCGCAGGCACTCTGCACTAAACTCAATTAAATCTTGCTGGTGAACACGAACTGCCATGAATTGTTGCTCCAAAGCCAAGAGATTGTTAGAAAATATAGTGTAACTGGAAATTCATACTTGGTCAGCGCCCTTTCGCGAGTTAAGCTGTAAGGTTCACGCATTGTGGAAAGGTTAGTAGAAAGGAATAAGCAATGAAAAAAATCGCAGTAATCACCAGTGGCGGTGATGCGCCAGGCATGAACGCCTGCATTCGCGCAATTGTGAATACCGCTTGGCAGCATGATATAGAGGTGATCGGTTTTCGTCATGGCTTCCGTGGTATTGCTGAGAATTTAGCGCAACCCCTGCATCCCGATGATATGCGCTTAGTTAGCCAGCGCGGTGGTACATTTTTAAAGAGCTCGCGCTTTCCCGAGTTTCGCGAAGTGGCCGTTGCACAGCAGGCGGCTGGGGTTCTTAACGAACATGATATTAGCGCGCTCATCGTGATAGGCGGTGATGGTTCCTTCCGTGGCGCCGTGCACTTCCAAAATCATTGGCACGGCCAAGTGATAGGTATTCCAGGAACCATTGATAACGATTTGGCGGGAACCGATGTAACCATTGGTTTTGCAACCGCGGTAGATACCGCGATGGATGCCATTGATAAGGTACGTGAAACGGCCGAAGCCATGGCACGTGTATTTCTAATTGAAGTAATGGGCCGCCATGCCGGCTTTATCGGCTTACATGCCGCCATTGCTGGTGCTGCCGAAGCCATGCTGTTACCCGAGTTGGAGCCGCAGCCGAAGCTCGCAGATATTGCCGATAATATTTTACGTGCCCGGGCAGCATTCCCCGATAGCAGCTACATTGTAGTGGTAGCAGAAAATCTCTGGCCAGGCGGCGTTCACGAACTCGGTAATAATTTATCTAAAGCCACCGGTGTTACCTGCCATCCCTGCCCATTGGGGCATATTCAGCGCGGCGGTAGGCCCAATGCCCAAGATCGGATACTGGCAATGCAACTTGGAGCCGCTGCGGTGTCCGCCATAATGGAAGGCAAACGCACCATTATGATCGGCCTTGAGCAAGAGCACGTAGTTGAAGTACCGCTTGCTGCAACCTTTGCTCGAGATAAGCCACTCGACCCTCGATTAGTGGAGTTACAACGTGGATTGCAGGGCGTAAATTTCGCTTCAAAAAATGGCGCTAAAACCGCATAATGGCGCCCCTTTTGAATGGGTGCTTTTTTACCCAAGAAAAACTGTATTTTTTTGCATTAATAAAATCGTTTATAACGCAGAGGTGATTGGCAATTGGCAAACACATTTCCTATTCAGGTTACATTAGATGAGCCCGTTCGTGCCTATTTTGGCGCCGAATTAGCAACTGAAATTAACAGCAACAAAAGTTACGTAATAGGTTTCGGTTTTGATGGTACCGCTTGTTTTCGTAAAGGCACCCGCTATGGGCCTGATGGGCTGCGTTCTGTTTCCGAAGATATCGAATCGTACTCACCCTATCTCGATTGTGATCTAGAGGATTATGAGTTTTTCGATCTCGGTAATCTGCAGTTGGGCGAAAGCACCGATGTGGAAGCACAGTGGCAACACGCCAGCGATGATTTCAACAAAGTATTCGGCGGGTTAGATTTAGCCGCTGAACAAATTAAAGTACTTACACTGGGTGGCGAGCATTCTATTTCTTACGCCCCTATCGTGAAGTATTTACAACAATACCCCGATCTTGTGTTGTTGCATTTAGATGCCCATGCGGATTTACGCGATGGCTTTAGCGGCTATCATTATTCGCACGCTTCTATTATTCGCCGCGCTCTCGATCATTTCGGCCCGGGCCACGAACTGATTCAATATGGTATTCGCTCTGGTACTCGCGAAGAGTATGCCTTTATGCGTGAGCACAAAACCGTGCGCACATCGCGGAAAGATTTCCTTGATAGCGTTGCCGCAATTCCAGCAGATCGGCCTATTTATTTAACCCTGGATCTGGATTACTTCGATCCTTCGTTTTTGCCTGGCACCGGCACGCCCGAGCCTGGTGGCGAAGATTTTCACTCCTTTGTAAGCCTTATTAAGCTTTTGAAAGAGCGTAATTTTGTAGGCTGTGATGTGGTTGAGTTATCACCACAAATTGATCCTACTGGAAATTCTGATGTATTTGCCGCCAAAGTGGTGCGCGAGTTATTAATGGTATTAGAGGAGAGCCGCGCATGAGCCAAGCATGGACGATTGAAAACGCTGAAGAACTATATGGTGTAAAGCGTTGGGGTGCCGGTTATTTTAGTATTGGCGAGAATGGTAATATCCAGATTTCACCGAATCATCGTAAGCCTGATGTTTACATTGATATGAATGAAGTGCTCGAAGAAATGAAAGCAGAAGGCATCGAGTTTCCTGCGGTAATTCGTTTCCACGATATTTTACGCTCGCAAGTTGAAATTCTTAACGAAACCTTTCGCGATACCATCGATACAGCCGAGTATGAAGGCAAGTACGTTGGTGTATATCCGATTAAAGTTAACCAAATGCGCGAAGTGGTTGAAGAAATTATTGATGCCGGCGAACCCTACAATTACGGTTTAGAAGCAGGTTCTAAGCCTGAGCTTATGGCCGTATTGGCGTACAACGAAAATCCAGAAGCATTAACCATTTTAAATGGTTACAAAGATGAAGATTACCTAACCCTCGCCCTGCTCGGCCGCAATATCGGCCGCAAAATGATTGTGGTGGTGGAGAAGTTCTCTGAGCTGGAAATGTTGGTTCGTTTAGCGAAGAAGTATGATATCGATCCGATGATCGGCTTACGCTCGAAAATGATGGTGCGCAGCACCGGTAAATGGTCAAGCTCTAGCGGTGATCGCGCCAAGTTTGGTTTAAGCATCGCGGAAATTGTGAATGCCATGGAATACCTGCAACAACACAACATGTTGCATTGTGCCAAGCTATTACACTTTCATATCGGTAGCCAAATTTCAGATATCCGTAAGGTAAAAGAAGCGATTACCGAAGGTGCCCGCCTGTACGCCAAACTAGTGCAAATGGGCGTGCCGCTCGAATACCTTGATATCGGCGGTGGCTTAGGTATCGATTACGATGGCAGCAGTACAACAACCGATTCTTCACGTAATTACTCAACCGATGAGTATGTAGCGGATATCGTTTACGGCGTGAAGCAAATCTGTGATTTAGAAGATGTAGCGCACCCGAACTTAGTAAGCGAAAGTGGCCGTGCGATTACAGCACACCACAGTTTAGTGGTAACCAACATTGTGGGTGAAATCAACCCAGGCGCTACCCAGTTTGATTTTGCCGCAGAAGAAGGCGAGCACGTTTTAGTAAGCAACATTCGTGAGCTCGTAGGCGCTACTGATATGCATCCGCAGGAGTTATTTAACGATGCGGCAGCATATAAGCAAAGTGCGTATGAAGCCTTTAAGCTCGGTATTTTAAGCATTCGCGAAATGGCGAAAATCGATACGATGTATTGGCGTGTACTCACGGATATTCATCACTCACTTGATGAAGAAACAAGCCAAATTCAAGAACTTGAAGAACTTGAAGATACACTCGCCAGCCAGTATTTAGCGAACATGTCGATTTTCCAATCTGCTGCCGACACTTGGGCAATTGGCCAATTGTTACCCATTGTTCCGCTCATTCGCTTGAACGAAAAGCCGGAAGTACGGATTTCTATTGCCGATATTACCTGTGATAGTGATGGCAAAATCGGTAAATACATCGAGAACAATAGCATAAGCGATAACATTCCCATGCACCGCTTACGCAAAGATGAATCCTACCCGATTGGTATGTTCTTAACCGGCGCCTACCAAGACGTTATGGGCGATATGCATAACTTGTTTGGCCGTTTAACCGAAGTACATATCTTCAGCCACGACGATGAGCCAGGCGCGTTTTATATCGAAGAAGTAGTACCGGGCCACGCCGCCGCAAAAGTGCTTGAAACCATGCAGTACAACACGGATTACATGGCAAAAATGGTGAAGAAATCTATCGATAAACAAATTCGCAAAGGCGCAATAGCGCCTCGCCAAGGTGTGCGTTGGAGCGATTTCTATGAGCGTTGTTTAAACGGAACTACCTACTTACGAGATGAACGAAAGTAGTGGTTTTAGTGCTTTGAACACGAAAGCGCACTGAAAGTGCGCATTTCGTGAGCAATCAAACGGTAAACAGGAAAAACCGGTTGACTTCAAAGCCCTAAAAACGTTTAATTGCACCCACAACGCAACGCGTTAACTAGTTTTGCCCGGATAGCTCAGTCGGTAGAGCAGAGGATTGAAAATCCTCGTGTCGGTGGTTCGATTCCGCCTCCGGGCACCATTATAAAGAAACCTGCTTAATTGCAGGTTTTTTTATGCCTATTTCTAGGTACCCCAAAGTAACTCATACATTAGTCTATAAACCCCAATATTTCCGCTCGCATTATTTAAAATATGTGCTAATCTTCTGCCGCTTCTAGCCTTGCTATAAAGCACTCTCTCTTCTTGTTCGCACTCACAGTGCGCGATCCTGCGCGTACTGGAACATTGCAGGTTAAAAATAATGAAAATCGCAATAGGAATGCTCCTCCTCACTCTTGGCTTGTTCATAAGCCCCGCGGCTTATGCTGCAGCTCCAGAACTTGATATGACCGCAACCAGCGTTGGTTTTATTGCCCTTGGTGTATTTATCGTTGCCTACATCTTGGTGATGGGCGAAGAAAAACTGCACATGCGCAAATCGAAACCGGTGCTGGTAGCCGCAGGTATTATTTGGATTCTTATCGGTTGGGTATATACCCAGCAAGGTATGCAAGAATCTGCCGAACATGCATTTCGGCAAACATTGCTCGAATTCTCGGAGTTGATGCTCTTCCTATTGGTAGCAATGACCTATATTAACGCCCTCGAAGAACGGCGTTTGTTCGATGCCTTGCGAGCATGGATGATTCGTAAAGGCTTTAGTTACCGCACCCTATTTTGGATAACCGGCGTACTTTCATTCGTTATTTCGCCGATTGCCGATAACTTAACTACCGCGCTACTGATGTGTGCCGTGGTAATGAAAGTTGCTGAAGGCGATAAGAAGTTTATCGGCCTCTGTTGCGTAAACATTGTGGTGGCCGCAAACGCTGGTGGCGCGTTCTCACCCTTTGGCGATATTACCACGCTCATGGTGTGGCAAGCTGGCATGGTATCCGCACAAGAGTTCTTAGTGCTGATGGTTCCGGCGGCGGTGAATTTCCTGATTCCAACCATCATCATGAGCTTCTTTGTTGAGAATCGGAAGCCCTCTGCTATCAGCGAATCGGTTGAATTGAAACGCGGCGCATTTCGGATTACCGCCCTATTTTTACTCACCATTGCTACAGCCGTAGCCTGCCATACATTCCTGCATTTACCGCCAGTACTAGGCATGATGATGGGCCTAGGTTACTTGCAATTCTTTGGCTACTTCTTACGCATGACCCTACCTGGCTCACTGGCACGCAAACGCGCCATGGCAGAACGGGCCGGCGATCAAGAGCGGTTAAAACGCTTAGGTGGCGTAGTGCCATTTGATGTATTTAGCCGAGTTTCACGGGCCGAGTGGGATACCTTACTATTCTTCTATGGCGTGGTGATGTGTGTTGGTGGTTTAGGCTTTCTCGGCTACCTCGGGTTAATGTCGGATTTCCTCTACAACGAGTGGAACCCTACTTATGCCAACGTAGTGTTAGGCATGGCCTCGGCGGTAATTGATAACATTCCAGTAATGTTTGCCGTACTCACCATGCAGCCGGAGATGTCCCATGGCCAATGGCTATTGATCACACTTACCGCAGGTACCGGTGGTAGCTTGTTATCAGTTGGCTCAGCCGCCGGGGTGGCATTAATGGGTCAAGCCCGAGGGTATTACACCTTTATGGTGCATTTAAAATGGGCGCCGGTTATTTTCCTCGGCTACGCTGCCAGTATCTTTATGCATTTATGGCTCAATAGCGCAACCTTCTTGGTATTCGGCAAAGTATAACGAACCTGAACTTTCCCTTGTTCTAAAGACCGCTTCGGCGGTCTTTTTTGTTGCTAAAACCCTCTTACTATTCCCCTTCATTCATAAAACTTATACCCCAGATATATAATCTACGTGAATGGCTGTAATTTCATTCATAGATTGGCTGAATGCAAAAACCACGCTCATACTCAGCTCATGGTTAACATGCATACAACAAATCGGGTTTAAATATGAGCAATTTCACACCACACCAAGATCTAACCTTCACGGTTCCGCTAGCACCTGAGTTTCAGGAGCTATTCACTAACGCAGCACAGCAACTCATTGTTGAGCTTACGCGGAAGTATCGGCCGCAGCTAAAAGAGCTCTTACAACAACGGGAAATTGCCCAGAACCATTACGATAGTGGCGAACTGCCAGATTTTGCCAGCGAAACGCTCAGCATTCGCGAGGGCGATTGGCAGGTGGCACCCATTCCTGCAGATTTACAAAAGCGCCATTTAGAAATTACCGGGCCAGTAGAACGAAAGATGATCATTAACGCGTTGAATGCCGATGTTGATGTGTTTATGGCCGATTTTGAAGACGCCCAATCACCCACCTGGGAAGGCCTAATGCAGGGCCAAATTAATTTGCGTGATGCCAATCTGGGTACCATCACGCACACCGATGCGAACAGCGGTAAACACTATGCTCTGCAAGAGAACCCAGCCCTGTTAATCGCTCGTGTGCGCGGCCTTCATTTACCAGAAAAGCACCTATTGGTTGATGGCGAACCCGTGCCGGGCGCCCTAGTAGATTTCGCCCTGTATTTCATTCACAACTACCAAACGCGCATCGCTAATGGCAGCGGTGTGTATCTATACGTACCCAAACTACAGCACCATCAAGAAGCCAAGTGGTGGAGCGATGTATTCTGCTACACCGAGAACAAATTCCAGGTGCCGCGCGGCACGATTCGTTGCACGGTATTAATCGAAACTCTGCCTGCTGTATTCCAAATGCATGAAATTTTGCACAGCTTAAAAGAGCACATTGTGGGCCTTAATTGTGGCCGCTGGGATTACATTTTCAGTTACATCAAAACCCTGAGAGCCCATGCCAATCGTGTTCTCCCCGATCGCCAAGTAGTGACCATGAATCAGCCTTTCCTTAGCGCCTACTCGCGGTTACTGATAAAAACTTGCCATCAACATGGAGCGTTAGCCATGGGCGGAATGGCAGCATTTATTCCTTCCAAAGATGCGAGCGAAAATGCCGCCATTTTAGCCAAAGTAAAAGCCGATAAAGAGCTGGAGTTCAGTAATGGCCATGATGGCACCTGGATAGCTCACCCCGGCCTAGCGCCCACCGTTCGCGATGTGGTGGCTAAGCACATTGGCGATTACCCCAATCAATTGCACGTTACCCGCGCTGAAGATGCACCCATTACCGCTGCAGATTTACTCGAACCCAGCGGTGGCGAGCGCACCGAAGCCGGCATGCGCACCAATATTCGCGTGGCTCTGCAATACATTGCCGCGTGGCTATCGGGCAAAGGCTGCGTACCGATATACGGGCTCATGGAAGATGCGGCTACTGCGGAAATTTCCCGCACCTCCATTTGGCAATGGATTAAACACGGTAAAACCTTGAGCGATGGGCGCACCATTAATAAAGCGCTATTCCGTGAAATGCTCGCCGAAGAGGCGGCAGTGGTGCAAGAAGAAGTGGGTGAGCAGCGCTGGCAAAACGAGAACTTCGCCACCGCAATCACACTATTTGATGACATTACTACGGCAGATGAGCTTACCGAATTTCTCACCCTGCCGGGCTACCAATACTTATAAAACTTAGGCTACTACAACGAAAGGAATTAACACCATGACTACTGCAAAGAACCTACATCAAGCTGCTGCAGATTTACAGCAAGAATGGGATAGCTCACCACGGTGGCAAGGGGTGAACCGCACCTACAGTGCTGAAGATGTGCTGCGTTTACGCGGCTCACGCCGAATCACCTACACCCATGCGGAACAAGGCGCCGAAAAACTCTGGCGTTTAGTGAATGGGGCAGCGCAAGAGAAATTCGGCAAAAACTATGTGAATGCGCTCGGCGCACTTACCGGTGGCCAAGCGGTACAACAAGTAAAAGCTGGCTTGCAAGCGATCTACCTATCTGGCTGGCAAGTAGCTGCAGATAACAACTCGGCCGCAAGTATGTATCCAGATCAATCCTTGTACCCGGTTGATTCAGTGCCAAAAGTTGTCGAGCGAATCAATAACTCGTTCGCCCGTGCCGATCAAATTCAATGCTCGAAAGGCATTGGCCCAGATGATGAAGGCTATATCGATTACTTTGCGCCTATTGTTGCAGATGCAGAAGCAGGCTTCGGCGGCGTGTTAAACGCTTACGAGCTAATGCTCGGCATGATCAAAGCAGGCGCGGCTGGTGTGCACTTCGAAGATCAGCTCGCATCAGTGAAAAAATGTGGCCACATGGGCGGTAAAGTACTGGTGCCTACCCAAGAAGCCGTGCAAAAACTCATTGCCGCGCGCTTAGCGGCAGATGTTGCTGGCACTAACACCCTTATTGTTGCTCGCACTGATGCCAACGCGGCGGATTTACTTACCAATGATGTAGATCCTAATGATACTCGATTCTTAACCGGTGAGCGCACAGCGGAAGGTTTTTACAAGGTAAAAGCTGGCATTGAACAAGCCATTTCGCGCGGTTTAGCCTACGCCCCGTATGCAGATTTAGTGTGGTGTGAAACCGCTAAACCCGATTTAGAAGAAGCGCGCCAATTTGCCGAAGCTATCCACGCTAAGTATCCAGGTAAACTCTTAGCCTACAACTGCTCACCATCGTTCAATTGGAAGCGTAACCTCGATGATGCCACCATCGCTAAGTTCCAACGGGAGCTTGCTGCAATGGGCTATAAGTTCCAGTTCATTACCTTAGCGGGTGTACATAACATGTGGTACCACATGTTCAACTTGGCTTACGATTACGCACGCAACGATATGTCGGCGTACGTGAAGTTACAGCAAGAAGAGTTCGCATCTGCCGATCGCGGTTATACCTTCGTGGCCCATCAACAAGAAGTGGGTACTGGGTACTTCGATGATATTACCAACGTGATTCAGGGCGGGGTTTCATCGGTTACTGCGCTGAAAGGCTCTACCGAAGAAGAGCAATTCTCGTAACACCAGCAGATGAAGCGAATTAGCGCGGCTAATTCGCTTCATCATATTGCACGTGTAAAAATCTTATGGATTGCGGATAGGGAAATACATCGGCAAGCTCGCCATCGGCGATGCGTTGTTGCTGTTCCCGCCAATAACTGGCCATGGCCAACTCTGGGTACATGCGCAAAAAGGTTTCCCGCAGCTTCGGATTATAAAATACATACTGGGGTAACTGCTCGGGGAATACATCGTTTGGAGCCACCGAAATGGAATCTGCAGCTTGCAATGAATCTTCCATAGAGGCCGCTTTGGGCAGTTCGCGGAAGTTCATTTCATGCAAATACTGCACCTCATCGTAATCGTAAAACACCACGCGCTTGGTGCGGGTTACACCAAAATTTTTCAGCAACATATCACCCGGGAAAATATTCGCCGCCAACATATCTTTCAGTGCTTGGCCGTAATCGTAAATAATAGCCTCGGTTTCCGCCTCATCTGCATATTCGAGGTAGAGATTTAACGGGGTCATGCGTTTTTCAATATACATGTGCCGAATAATCAGCAGATCGCCTTCAAACTCGAGCGAGCTGGCAATACTAGCTTTTAGCTCTGCCAATAAATCATCGGCAATACAACTTAGCGGCAATGCCACATTCGAATACTCAATGGTATCGGCCATGCGCCCCACTCTATCGTGGCGTTTTACCAGTTGATAACGCTTTAATACCGTATCTCTACCAAAGGGTTTGCTTTCGCCAAACTCATCACGAATTACTTTGAAAACATAAGGGAACGAAGGCAAGGTAAATACCATCATTACTAAACCACGCACCCCAGGTGCCGGTACCATTTGCTCCTCGGTTTCCGCTAAATGGGTAAGCAGCTCACGATAGAATTCGGTTTTCCCCTGTTTGTGTAAACCTATCGAAGAATATAGCTCGGCAAGGGTTTTACGCGGCATTAAGCCTTTTAAAAAACGCACTAATGCCGAAGGCGCACGGGTGTTCACCATAAAATAGGCACGCGAGAAGCTAAAAATGATGGTCATCTGATTCACATCGGTAATCAGTGCATCTAAATACAGCTTTTTCTCAGCGTTCACCAACACCGGTACAATAAACGGATACTGCTGATGTTCGGTAACAATGCGCCCTACTACATAGGCGGCTTTGTTCCGATAAAACGGATTTTGTAGCACATCTAAGCGCAACTGATGGGCGGCTATGGCGCGAACATTCGCTTGGCGCTGAAATGCCCGCATTAATTGGGCAATGTTGGCCTCTAAATCCGCAAACTCGGCTTGAAAATCCATCTCATGAATAATGCGCCGCAAGGTTTCACGAACCCCTTCCGCTACCGGGAAATAGCTTTCGTATTCGGTTTCTACGGGTAATGGAATACGCCTGGCAAGCGTTGATTCCACAAAAATAAATTGATTATGAAAATAGCGCCGATGGAATAGCTTACAAAAAACCGAGTTAAAGAATGTTTCTGCCAACTCGGCCTGCGGATGAAACTGCAATAGCTCTGCATAAATGGTTCTTACTTCTTGCCAAAGCTCGGTTTCGGGCGCATCGCTGGCAATTTCCTTATTCAGCATGGCAATGGTTTCTTGCACGCGAATATCGTAAAAGGAAATACGGTCACGTGCGGCTTTTTGTAACGCCAGCCAATTCTTTTCTACAAAGTACCCTTGTGCAGTATTGGTAATCGCTTGGAAGCGCCGATAATGGGTATGAAATCCATGCAGTATGAGGCGCGCAATGCGGCGGCTTTCAGCCATATTTTCTCCTTGGTGAAGCATGCAAACAGCAGCAAAACAAGCAATCTAGCATGGTATTTTGCGCACAAAACCGTGCTGGGTGCATCCACATTCAATCATTGCAGTTCTGAATTGCTTCTTTATAATTCATTCATCTTATTTATTCTTTGCAGCATAGGCAATTCACCAGATGAATCATTTTCGCAATATCGATCTCAACCTGCTCATTTATCTTGATGCCCTGCTCCGTGAACGTAATGTAACCCGAGCTGCGGAACAATTAAACATTACCCAGCCAGCCATGAGTAATGGCCTTAAACGCCTCCGCAACCTATTAAACGACCCTATTTTAGTGCGCACCAGCGAAGGCATGGTGCCTACCGAGCGCGCGTTAACCATGCAGCAACCGGTTCGGCAAATTTTGTACTCTGTTGAAGAGGTAATTCAGCCTTCACGTACCTTCACTGCCGAAAGCAGCGAGCGCGTGTTTCGCATCATGGTTTCCGATTACGCCGCTTCTACGCTGATGTCGCCACTACTGAAGGCGCTGCGTGATCAAGCACCGCAAGTTACCATTGATTTAATGACCCCAAGTGATGTGAGCTTCCATGATGTAGAAAATGGCAAGGTAGATATCGCCATCAATCGCTTTGATGATTTACCGCAATCATTCCACCAAAAGAACCTTTGGAGCGATGATTTCACCTGCCTAATTCACCATGAGCATCCATTGCTAACCGATTACTCGCTGGATAATTACTTAAAAGCGCAGCATTGCTGGGTAAGCAAAACCGGCTTTGGGGTAGGCATCGGCATGACCCCCGATGCAGTGCAAAAACTCGGTTGGGTAGATGAAGCTTTGGCAAAATTAGGGCATCAGCGAAAAATTCGTGTGTTCACGCGGAATTACCATGTAGCCATGCACTTGGCGCGCGAGGGATTAATTGCCACCTTGCCTACGCGTGCGGCCAAACTATATGAAGATAATCCTGATTTGGTGCTGAAAACGCCACCATTTGCGATTCCAGAAATTGATTTACAAATGATTTGGAGCCCTTTACTTCAGCACGATGAAGGGCATCGCTGGTTCCGCCAACTGGTAGCGGATGTAGCAGCCCACAGCTGCAACTAGGGCTTTCTGCCTCAAGCTACAGGCAACGAACAACAGCCACATAAAAAGGCCGCTTCAATAGCGGCCTTTTTGCTAACTAACTTTGCTAACTCACTTTGCTAAACAAGGTTTGAACAGAATGTTCAAAAACAAGTTTAACAAGCGTTCACGCGGGTTTTACTCGCCTACTTCTCAAAGTAGAACGGTTTCCGCTCACGCGCATTAGCACCAATTTCTTGCATGGTTTCTGCATCGAATAAACGGCCATTAATCATGGTGTGCGTAACCCGATCACTGTAGCGAATATTTTCTAATACATTGCCATCAATAATCGCTAAATCAGCTAACTTACCCACTTCTAACGAGCCAATCGCATGCTCCATACCTAAGCTTTTCGCAGCATCATACGTTGCAGTGCGAAGCGCTTGATGTGGGTTCATACCACCTTGCTCCATCATCCAAATTTCCCAATGCTGAGCAAGGCCTTCCCGCTGCCCGTGGGCACCAGCAGTAACCATTACACCACGATCTTGCAGCTGGGCTGCGCCAGTAGCAATGTTGATATGGTTGTAATGATGCGAAGGTGCAATTTCACGACGCATTGAACGCGGGCGCAATACGCGCTCTGGCACAAATTTACTTAGGCGCGGATGGTTCCAAACATCGGTATGGGCATACCAATAGTTTTCACCCCAAATACCACCGTAAGCAACACCTAAGGTTGGCGTATACGCAGTTTCGGTTTGCTCCCAAAGCTGGAGCACATCTTCGTACATGATTTCTACAGGAATAGAGTGCTCAATCACGGTATGCCCATCGGCAATCATGCTCATGTTGTGCTGGTACAGCGAGCCACCTTCTGGCATTACCATCATTTCTAGCTCACGCGCGGCTTGCATAATTTGTTGGCGTTGATCACGGCGAGGTTGGTTGTAACTTTTCACCGAAAACGCGCCTACTTTCTTCATCCGCTCTAAATGGAAACGCGCATCATCTAAGCTATCTACATGGGCTGTAGCCGCTGGGCTATTCGCACCATATAAAATAGTACCGGTAGAGAAAATACGCGGGCCAACAATATTACCCGCACGCTGCATTTCACTTGAGGTGAAAATTTGCTGAGTATTATTCGATGGATCGTGAATGGTAGTTACGCCAAAGGTTAAACCGGCGTACAACACCCAGTTCTGCTGTGGAATAATCTGGTTTTCACCTTGCGCACCATGAGCATGGGTATCAATTAAGCCTGGAATCATGGTTTTACCAGTAAAATCGATTACCTCAGCGTTACGTGGCACCGATACATCGGCACGCGGCCCAATGGCTACAATTTTATTGCCTTGCACCACAACGGCAGCGTTTTCAATCACTTCATCGCCATTCATGGTAGCTACAGTACCGCCAACAAAGGCAATAGTTTGCTCAGGAATATACGCTTTCGCGGTGAATGAAATATTGGTGCCATCACTCACTTTTTCAAAGGTATCATCACCACCGATATCAAACATACCGTTCAAGTTCGCAGAGTACAGTTCTGGGCCTAAGGTCCAGTACAAATTGTTGCTATCCGCTGTCCACGAAAGGTTATCACCAGCACGCTGGGAAAGTTGCTCAATTGGGAACTGACGATCGGTTGGGCTAATGCTAATCGCTTGGCCACGTTCAACAAACGGCGTTACAAATACGCGAAAGCGCTCGGCAAACGCAAGGTACTTGCCATCAGGCGATACTTTGTATTCAGTGGCGTGCGAAGATGTATACAAGGTACGGCTTTCACCGGTAGCAATATCCACACTGCGCAACTCTGGCCCACTCGCGCCAAAGCCATTTACATAAATGCGATCGTTGCGCGCACCAAACTGCACAGAGCTACCACTGGTTGCAATACGCTTCGGTTCATCGCTATCTAACGGCAAGTGATAAATACCCGCCTGCAAACCATGGCTTGGGTCTGTTAAATAACCACCGCTAATTTTCCGGTACACCACCGCTTTACCATCTGGTGAAAACACCGGCTCAATGAATTTGCCAATACCGGTAGGCAACACGCGCTCACGATTGTTGCGTAAATCGCGCACTACCACTTGCCCTTGTTCTTGATCATGCCACGTGGTGTACACCAAATAACGGCCATCACGGGAAAATGAAGGGAACAGTTCAAAGCGATCGTTCTGCCGCGTTAATCGTTGCGGTTCGCCATTCGGTAGCGCTCGGGTATGCAAGTATCCCAAGGCCTCGTAAATTACCCGTTCGCCGCTTGGTGCAACAATGGCATTACGCAACATACGCACTGGAAACTCATCCGCTTCAATCGGCTGGCGGAAACGCACTGCATTTTGTACTTCTTTTTCCACACTCACAGAGAATGGCAATGCGGTTACCGCACCATTCGCCACATTTACTCGGTGAATACCGCCCTGTGCATAAAACACGATAGCCGAGCCATCGTTGGTCCAGCTCATGGTTGGATATACGCCATGAATGGCCCATGTTTCCTGCATATCACGGGTAAGATCGCCATACAGCTCGCGGCGATCACCAGTTTCTAAATCATATACATACAATTTGCTTTGGAAATCATCACGGCTTACATAAGCAAGATAGCGGCCATCAGGAGATGGTGTTGGCCGAATTGCACCACCCATGCCTGAGATCACATTCTCAATCTCGCCGGTTTCTAATTCATAACGCTTGATGGTGTAGATACCAGCGGTAGAATCTTTGTTGTAATGGAATGTTTGGCCTGGGGTATCATCTTGCGAGTAATACACATACTTGCCGTCTGGAGAAAACGCTGGCTCACCCAAATCTTTCTGATCATTTGGCCGCGCCGTTAGCATTACACCTTGGCCGCCCGATTTGTGATACATCCAAATTTCACCCGCACCCAGTGAACGGCGCGCAGTAAAGTGTTTCCGCGCCACAATAAATTCACCGTCTGGGCTCCACGCTGGGCTATTCAGCAGGCGGAAGTTCTCATTACTCACCGGCCATGCTTCGCTGCCATCAGCTTTCATAACCCAAACATTATCGCCACCACCTTCATCTGAGGTGTAGGCAATGTATTGGCCATCTGGGCTGTAGGTTGGTTGCATATGCCAAGCAATACCACCACGCAATAATTCCGCAGAGCCGCCACCCGCTGGCATACGATAAATATCGCCGAGCATATCAAAAATCACGTAGGCCCCATCTGGGCTAATATCAACACTCATCCAAGTTCCCTCGGTGGTATTGATTTCTACGGTGCTAAATTCGCCCATTGGTTCGTTTACCGACCAACGCGTATCTGCCGTTACCGCACTTGCTACACATAACGATGCAACAATGCCGGCTAACGGTAATAATTTTTTCAGTGCTAACATGCAAACCCCTGGTTGATTTGGTACATCAAGGTTATCTTTATAGAATTCCATTCTCTGTTGTAGAACAGTGCGGCCGGAATGTAAACACAGCCGCGTTCAACTTACATTAGCGTGCGATAAGCCCGCCCATACGCTTATCCAAACCCTACTTATGAGAGCGCCATCGCTACCGCTACCACAGCAAGCGCCGCTAACATTGGCACCAATACCGTTACCACAAAAATATCGCGATAGGCTTCTTTATGGGTAAGCCCCATAAGTGTGAACAAGGCGATCACCGCGCCCGAATGTGGCAACGAATCTAAGCCACCAGCCGCCAAATTAGCGATACGATGCAGTAGTTCAGGCGATACCCCAGCTTCCAGATATGCAGGCGCCAAACTCGACATAAATATTTGCAAGCCGCCCGAAGCAGAGGCCGTAATACCCGAGATCAAATTGGCCGATAAAAACACCGAAACCAAGGTAGGTAAATCCAGCCCGAGTAACCAAGCTGCAAAGCCATGAAAGCCCGATGTTTGAATTACTACACCACCGAAGCCGATTACGGCGGCGGTGTTAATCAGTGGCAGCAGCGCGTCATCGGCACCTTGGCCGGCGGTGCGTACAAAGTTTTCTCGCACAGGTGGAAACAGCGCATAACAAGATGCCGCCCCCATTAGTAAGGCGAAACTAGCCCACAGCACAGGCTGCGTTAGGGCAAAGCTAATCCATTCCGCGCTTAAACCAGCCATCATGAGTACGCGCGGTAATACAATCAACAACAGCACCACCACTACCGGCGTAATACTGCGCACCCAGCCCGGCAGGCTGCTGCCCGTTGCATTGGCTAGGGCGGCCATTTGCTCATCTTTAGGGGTAGCTACGTAACCATCGCCATCGGCCAATGCCTTGCGCCATTGGGTTTGCAGATACCACATGCCCAAACCGGCCATTAGCACACCGGCAAGCACGCCATACCAGCCACCGGCAAACAAATCGGTGCCCAGCTCGCGCGCGGCAATTACGTTATGAATAGAAGGAGTGCCCGGCAATGCGGTCATAGTAAAGGTACCGGCGCCAAGGGCGATAGCGGCTGCATACAGGCGGCGCGGAATGTTGGCTTCTTTCATCAGCGTTACGCCAATCGGGTACATAGTGAAAATCACGACAAACACCACAACGCCGCCGTAGGTAAGTAAAGCGCACACCAGCATCGCAATCAACAATGCTTGCTTTGGGCCTAGCCAATTGGTGATCGCCATAGCAACACCCTGCGCTGCTTGGCTTGCCGCCATCACGCGGCCAAATAAAGCACCACACAAAAACAGCAACAGGAAATTACCGGCAAAGCTAAAGGCGCCGGAAGCACCAAAGGGAAAGTGTTGTAAAAACACTTCCTGCAGCGCCATACCATTGGTTAAACCAATTACCAGAATGGATAACAGCACTGCCAGTAGAATATTCCACCCGCGCAGCGCCAACCCTATTAATAATGCGAGGCCCAATAACAGCCCGATATTGCCAATCATATAGCCACCTTGTTGGTATTATTTTTTATCAAGGTAGCAAAAAATAGCGCGCTTCCGCTACTGTTATTCGCCTCTACTTTTCAGCAGGTTACTCGCCCCTGTTACTCGCCCCTACTGAGCGCCGAAAGCTGGTTAACACGGGTAAGTAGAATAGCGCCAATCACAAAGAATGCGATTACCAACAACAGCGCACTTTGCCGAGTAAGCAAATCTGCGGCAATACCAAAGGTGGCAGCAAGCAGCATGGCTAAACGGTTGAACACGCCCCACAAGCCAAAAGCACTACCATCGCGCTCAGGAGTTGCCAGTAAACCTACCAGCGAGCGGCTAGAGGCCTGAATAGAACCAATACCGGTGCCTGCCAGCAGCGCAATCACTAAAAACACATTGCGCACACTCATATCTAGCCACGCAGCGATATCATAAATACCGTACATGCCAGAAATAGCGATAATCCACAGGCCAATAACGATAAACAATACTTTGCGCGCACCAATGAAGCGCTCAACCACGCCAAAACCAATGGCACCAAACAGAGCACTAAACTGGGTAGCTAAAAACACCGCCACTAAATCGGTTTGGCTTAAGCCCAGTTCACCGGTGCTATAAATGCCAATAAACTTAATTACCGTTTGCACGCCCGCCATATAAAACAGGAACGCCCAAAAAAAACGAAACAGCACCGGCTGCAAGCGTTGTTGATTCAGTAAGTTCAGGCTTTGTCGCCAGTTACTTGGCGCTAACTTGCGTACCGGCCGAGGTTTTTCTTTCAGCAGCACAAAGGTAGGAATGGCCACCAACAGAAAGTAAATCGAGATCGCAATCATCGACCACTGGTGCTGGCTAATATAAGCCTCGGTATCAGTTACCGGATCAGCGCGAATAATCATCACCGAAACCATCACCATGCTCACGAAGCCACCTAAATAGCCTAACCCCCAACCCAATCCAGAAATTAAGCCCATGTTTTTGCGGGTGGAAATATCCGGAAGGAAGGCGGAAATAATGGCCTCACCGAGCATCCAGGCGGTGTTGGTGATCAAGATAATGGCAATACCCCACCAGATATCACCGGGGCCTACAAAGTACAAAAAGCAGGTGAAAATGGCGCACACCAAGGTGCTCCACAGCAGTAAGCGCTTTTTCGAAACCCCTTGATCAATGTAATGGCCCACAATGGGCGATAACACCATGGCAATTAAGGTAGAGCCAATAATAGCAATAGACCAATAGGTATCCCGCCATACGCTATCTACCGGCACGATGTAGGCCACAAAAAAGGCGGAATACACAAAGGAAATAATAATCGTGGTGTACGCCTGATTGGCAATATCGTACATTGCCCAGCCGAATATCTGTCGTTTCGGAGCGTTTTTAGCGGCACCAGCCATGTGTTTATCCTTTTAGCTGCACGTGAGAGTGCAAGGTGAAAGAGAAATGGTAATCACTATTTATGCCTACGAACCTGCCTACTGGGCGGCTTCCGTTTCTACAATGCCGTTGCGGTTCAGCACCACTTTCCAACGCTGAATATCGTCATTATCACTCCAGCGTTCGCGGATAACGATATTCAAAACCGAACGTTTTTCTACGATATCTTTAATTACATCGTTGCCATCGCGGCGATAAATTGGGTAGGTGCTTTGCTCTAGCAATGGCGCCAGCACTTCCAAATCCAGCACAATGGTTTCGCGCGTAGTGGCATAACCACTTAAAAAACGCGCCGGCAGCATTTTCGACCAACTACTGTAATGCAACACGGTTTCACCGCGCTGGGGCGTAGTAGCTTGCCGCGCTTTTTTAATTTCGGGGGCTAAATCCACAAAGTTTTTGTAATCAATCCACTCCAGCGATTTACCCACCATATTTTCATTATTCGGGTCTACGTACTGATGGCGCCATTTGGGCCGCCCTTTACGCAGCCACAGCCATAATTTCTGCCGAATATCATCTTTAAATACTTCCCGCACGGCATACAGTAAGGCCACGGCGGCAATAAACACGGCCGTAACATCACCCAAGGTATCGCGAGCCCGCAGCACCGCATAAGAAACCGCGGTCATTACCACCGCTGCCACCCCGGCTTTCACAAACCGCTCTTCAATATTGCCAAGCTCTTGGCCAATGCGGCGCAAGGTAACCGGAAACTCAATTAAGCGGCGTAACAAACGCATTTTGTTCGATACCCGGGTGCTATCGCTATTTACCCGTTCCGAGTTGTATTCGTTTTCGGCACGGTATTTCGATTCTCGGCGAGAAATACGCAGCAATAATTCGCGAATATCTTGCTCATCATCAGCAAACTCTAGCTCTACCGATAAGCGCAAAAACTGCTGCTCAGAAAACCAAGAAAGGTAGTTATCTACGTTGGTGTAATAGCGGCGCAAGCCTTCGTCTTTCGGTGCTGTACGGCGCAACCTGCGCAAAATAGTAGCACTCAAATCGAGCAGTTCCGCGAGTGATTCTCGCAAATTCTCTGGGCGATCACGCAAAATGCGCCCTACTTCTTGCTCAATCGCATTCACATATTGATAGGCATACAAACTCAGGCTTAGGCGATATTCCGGCCCAGGACGCTCTTGCTGCTTGGCTAAACGCTGCACTAAACGGCTACGCACCAAAGGTTCTAACTGCACTTGGCTGTGATAGGTGCGCTGCACATGAAATGCTTGATGGTAGAACGCCCGCTCGGTTACCAACTCAGAATTCAAACCCAACTCACCCGGCACAAACAGATAAATATCTAGTTTATGTTCTGGATAATCCCCGAGTTCTCGAGTAATTCGAACACTGAACGATTCATTACTATCAACAGTAACCACAGGCGGTGTTTAGTCCTTTGCTAACAAGAATGTTTCTACCGATTCACCGGTAAGTGTATGGATACGCTTGAACAAGTAAAATATAGCACCCATCAAAATAATCATGGTAGGCAATACAATAACTGGAAAACTGAGCGCCGTCATACGGCCAATTTCATTATTAAACGCTTCGGTTCCCGCAGGGCTGATTACAATCATGCGAGCAAGAAAGTAATTCAATGCCGCCGATAAGAAGAACGCCGCGGCCACAGCATTGCCAGCAATGTTAATTACCCGCCGAAACGATGCGGTTTGTTGCCGCTCATTCAGCGTTTGATACAGCTTCTCTAAATCCATCATTTTTGGGTTGAGCAGAATTTTTTCCACTACCGGGAAGCGGGTAAAGCGGCTGCCCCACACTACCAAGCCAATAATCCCCGGAACCGCAGCTTCTTTAATGGCGATATAGGCAGGATCTAACTCCAACAAGCCAATACCGCCGGTAAGTAATACACTTACTAAACCAAGAATCGAGAAGCCGTTAATCTTTTTACGTTGCCACAGCTCACGTAAGCCAAAGCCAATCGGGAATGCTAACGCCAACACCAAAGCCGGGGCTGCACCCAAGCGATCGTCACTACTTAACTGCATTAATACAATCACCGGAATGAAAATATTAAACAGCATATTTGCCATTAACCCGGGTTCTTTTACTGCTGGTTTTTCTGCTTTTTCATGTTTCTGCATAAATTTCTAGCTTGCCATTCGTGATGTGAGGAATAAAATGCGAGGTAAATACCGTTAGGGGCTTATACTATGCTATCTGCTCACGTTTTGCAGCAGCCACACGGTAAGATAAGATAGTAGCAATGAAAAATAATGATAAATGCTGCTACCACAGTGGCTATTAATAATTATAGGAACCCACAATGAGTGCAACGAATACCGAAAAACATAAGCAACAATCATGGTTACGCCGCTATTGGCTAGTTGGCCTTTTAGTTTTATTGGTATTGTTAGCATGGTGGCCTGGCCGCAGTATTTTGCTGAATGTGCTTACGGAACGCGAAGCAACCCGAATTGAAGCCATTACACCCGCTACTGGCGCTGCAGAAACTCCCCGCCGCATTGATGCCGAGCAGCTTATGGCCGATTTGCATTGGTTAGCCGATGCCGAGCGCGCAGGCCGTGCACCGGGCACCGATGGTAGCCGCCAAGCCCGTGAATACATTATCGAACGCTTTGCAGCGCTTGGCTTAGCGCCAGCAGGAAGCGATGGTTATGAACATAGCTTTAGCAGCGAACGTGTAGAAAGCGGCGTAAATGTTTTAGGTAGCATTATTGGCCAAGATCCAAGCTTGCGTACCATTGTGGTTACCGCCCACTACGATCACCTGGGCGTGCGCGGTGATGATATCTACTATGGCTCCGATGATAACGCCTCTGGCACGGCGGCATTGCTAGCCTACGCCGAGTATTTCACTGTAAATCAGCCCCAGCATACGCTGCTATTTGCGGCACTGGATGGCGAAGAACAAGGCCTAGCTGGCGCTTACGCTTTATTTAAATCGGGCCACTTGAATCCGAATGATATCGCCTTTAACGTGAACGTGGATATGCTTAGCCGCGATACCGACCAACTCCTATACGCGGTGGGCACCTATCATCATCCGTGGTTGGCACCCTTGGTGCGGCGAGTACAGCAAGAAAGTGGAGCACGAATTGTTATGGCACATGATCGGCCAAAATGGCGAGCGGGGAATACGATGGATTGGACCATGAGCTCAGACCATGGCGCATTTCATGTAGAAGGCATTCCGTTTATGTATTTTGGTGTGGCAGATCACCCAGATTACCACTCACCACGCGATACTTCCGACAAGGCTGATGAAGAGTTTTTCCGTATTACCACGGAAACAGCGCTCAGCTTTACCAAATTAATTGACCAAGTTTTATCTGAAAAACGTGCACGCTAGTATTCCAAAAAAGCTGCTGGCACTAGTTGTTGGTAGCGCCCTATCACTGGCTGCTGCGTCACATGTTGGCGCAGCGCAAGTTAGTGTTGCTCAAATAAACACGGGCATCGATATTGATTCGTGGGCCAACATGCTGCCGCCGAAAGTGCTGCGGGCTGAAACGCCTGTGCCCAACCTGCGTTTGCAGCCGGTATCCATCTATCCCGAGTTTGCTGATATTTTTGCGCAGGCCCTACAACTCGATAACGTGCCCGGCGGTGTGTATGCCGTAGTGCATCGCGATCAAATTGTTGAGCTAAAAACCTTTGGGGTGCGCAGTAGAGCCGATAACCAACCGGTAAACGCGAGTACTATATTCCGTATTGCCTCGGTTTCAAAAACCTTTGCCGGTAGCCTTACTAGCTTGCTCGCCGAACGCGGCACCTTCAATTTAGATGATCCGGTTACCCAATATATTCCAGAGCTGCAATTCAAAAGCCCAGAGTACGCCACCGAGCTGCGCGTAGAGCACTTGTTATCCCAGAGCACCGGCGTAATTCCCAATGCCTACGATAACCTGATTGAGGCGGCATACCCGCGCGAGCGCATTATTCCGCACTTCAACCGCATCAACCCCATGTGCACGCCAGGTGCCTGCTATGGGTATCAAAATGTATTGTTCAGTTTGGTAGAAGATGTGCTGCACGAGAAAACCGGACAAAATTACGAAGCCTTAGTACAAGAAGAGTTATTTAAGCCACTGAACATGCACCATGCTTCATATGGAATAGAAGCTTACTTAGCCAACGAAAACCGCGCAGCCGCGCATATTCGAGGCCGCAACGGCTGGTTTAGCCGGGAAGTAACACCCCATTACTATCATTTCCCTGCCGCAGCAGGCGTAAACGCCAGCGCCATTGATTTAGCCCAGTGGCTAATCGCCCATTTAGGCTATTACCCAGAAGTGCTGCCGCCATCTGCAGTGGCCGCTACCCGTGAACGCAAAGTGCGCACCAGCCGAGATTTACGCCGCCGCGATTGGCGCCAAGGCCTCACCGATGCCCATTATGGCTTAGGCTGGCGGGTGTATGATTTCCAACAAGAAGAACTTATTTATCATGGCGGTTGGGTGCAAGGATTCCGCGCAGAAATCTCCTATTCACCAAAATATGAAATGGGCCTAGTGCTGCTAATTAACGCCGAAAGCAGCGCTATAAACCAACTCACCCCCAGTTTTTGGCGACAAGCCTTTGCCCGCATGCAAGCAGAGCAATGGGTGCCCTACCAATACGCAAACCAAATACAACCAGTACCAACACCAATTAATAAACCCGCTTCAGTAGCTGGCTTCCCGTTTGGCTGGTGTGATACTTGTTTGCTTTAGGTGTTTCTTTGAATTGAGTTGTTTGGTGTGCGTCAGATGCTCGCGGTAACAACTTATTAGATAATATTTTGTACCAGCCTACATTTAGGATAGCCAGAGCAACCCCAAAATTCTTTACCAGCATTAGCTCCTCGTTTGGCCTTTCGTAAAACCAAGCTGCTGCCACATTTGGGGCACTTTCGCTCGGCAGAAGTGTCAGCTCGAGCTCTGAGTTGCTCGACATGTTGGCGATGAGTTTTCCTACTGGGCGCAAGGCGCCCAGACTCGATTTGAGACATTACCCGTTGAACCTGAGCTTCACTCAGCACTGGGTTCGTAAACGACTTAATGTATGTGATGTAGCCTCCACCACCCCTCACATTGGCCGGCATGGGTGATTTGAATGTGCTTTCACCAGTAAAAACCACGACCGAATGGATTAACTCTGCCGGAACTTCTAGTGTCGCCTCCAACGCCTTTGTATGTTTATAGTTTTGGCGAAGTGGATTCTGAAACTTGAAGGATTTCTTGAAGATCTTCTGTGTCCATTCAGCTTGGTTCTCCCCACCGAAAATCCAGCCCTTCATGTTCTTTGTTTCCACCACAAAGATTCCATACCGAGACACAAAGATATGATCAATCTGAGTAGTTCCGTCAGGTGTTGGAAGAGTTACATTATGAATTCGGTGGTAAGTGTCTTTTGGCAATCGGAGCTTTGCTGCCAACTTCACCAATAGCTCGCCCAATAGGCCTTTAAACCAAGATGACTTCAGCACCCCAACAATGACCGCTAACGGAAGCAGCCACATAAACATCATCTTTAGCGTTGCATCAAGAATTTGTTCCAATCAGATAGCCTCTTGTTGTCTAGCACCTGCGGCCTTTTCAAAGCTAAGCGAAGAGTATCCGCGTGGCGCCAACGGAAAAATCGTAGTAGACGTAACATGGTAAGGTTTTATAACAAAGCACTGTTGTCGCCCCAAAGCTTGGCGATAACCGCCGCGTGGTTTCCCCGCGGCGGAATATAGCTAATGTTATTTTTTGGCTTCCTACAACTTTCGCCCAAGCCGCTTTTCAGCAATCCACTTTTCCCAGTTTTGGAATGGAAAGCGAATTATTTCAAAAGTGAATAGAGCCTGAATAATCAACCCCACCCCTATTCCAGAAAATACCCAGTACAGGAGTGGTGTATCAAAACCAAAGAATGCGAAAAAAACAACAGCAATCACAACGTATGCGATTACCCCATCAATAAATTCTTTAGCACCCTTTGCGTATTCAATCGCTTCCTTTTCATCCTGCTTAAGTTCGATCTTCGTTTTCATTTCCGTTTCCTCTAAATTGAAAGATGAGATATCTACCTCAAAAACGGATGCTAAAGCTTTGGCTGTTTCCAAGCTGGGTTTATGGCCTCTTTCGAGCCGCTGAATTGTTCGAACACTTACATCCATAAATTCAGCAAGTTGATCTTGTGACCAACCTCTTTGTAATCGAAGCTTTCTTACAATCATAGTTGCATCTCACTTTTAAGGAGGCTCAAGTTTTCCACTAAAGCTGAAAAACGAACACGTCACTAAGCTGAAATTTTCCCGACAAAAACCTGACAGTGCTGTGAAAATATCCCTAATTACTCACTGTGGGTGATGTTAAAACATAACGTCCGGCTCACGCACAGGTTTAGAGCCGCTAAGCGGCGGAAAATCGGTAGCTGTGCAGCCGATTGTTAAGTTCTCTTCGCAAGCAGCCAATCTATCAAGCCTGCATTTATAACCAACTCGGCTACTCTTGAAATATCCCACACAGCAACCCGTGGATCACCTATGTTCAGCTTTTCAAGATTTCCTGAAAAGGTGTGGAAGACAAAATACATTTCATCATACTGATGGTGTTGATTGAATATTTCGCGGTAGCTTTGGATTTGATTCGCTGTTGTGGTGGATTTTACCTGGACGAACGCGCGCTTCTGCGTAACAGGAGAAAAGATATCAAGATCGATATCCTTTTCTGTCTTTCCTAGCACTGATATTCGCTGCCAGCCGGACTGCGAAAAAATCAGGTCAACGAGTAGCTCAAAGTCATTCCACCAAAGCCCTTTGATAAGGTTTTCAATATTTAGCTTCAAACATGCCAAAGCTTCTTTTGTTGACTGAATGTCAGGCTGGACTTCGCCATTAATTTTTCTTAGCAGATACTCTGGAAGCTCGACCCCGCAAATAGTGCCACGATACCCTTGAACTTTTGTAATTCTGCCATCAATATTCTCGATGGAAAGCGGGCTTCCCGTCTTATCGTAACAACTCCAGGAGCCAATGACGTTCCTGATTCTGCTGCCGTCTTCAAGTTCGTGAACTTCTTTATGAGCATGGCACCAGTACATCTTTCTCTGGTAAAACGTAATCCAGATATCAGACTCTGAAAGCTCATAAAAAGCACGAATCTGATTCAAGTCCCTGCTCGCCGCACCTTTATTTCCATTTCTAGCAGAAAGCCAAAAACTGCGAACGATATCCCAGTCACCACTCAACGATTCTTGATGATGTGGACTTTCGTACCCGAGTCTAAGCGTCTGCTGCTCCTCGATGCAGTAGCGTTCCCATCTTCCACCATCACCTAGTTTTATGTATAGAATCTTCACGGAACTCCCTAGAACTTAACGTTTGAGGTAACCGGGTTGGCGGACCAACTAATTCGAGGTCGGCACGCCAAAAATTGTAACCGAAGGCGACGACGTTAAAAAAACACGAAACGCGAGCCAACACCGGTTCACCGATTGGTTAGGCCTCTTCCGATGTCGTTCTGGTATCCGATACGATTCTCGGTGGCATTACGAAAATGTTGGAAAGTGGCAAGCTTTCCGACGCCGTAATCAACCGATGATCACTTGGAAATTTGTCGAGAACTCGAGCCGAGAACTTTCATGGGTCAAGGCAGATGTGTTGACCGCCAACAATTGTCTTGAATTCCGGTGTGGCACCAAACACATGGCTGACCATCCATTTAGCCTTTCCATCTTTAGCCATCCTTTGATGCGTAAAGCCATTCCGAAACATCTCCAAGAATACTCGCCGATGCCCATTGTCCAGGTTCAAATCACTTCCAATCTCGGCTCGCATAGTTGCTTCGTCAGCTGGATTTCCATCCTGTTTGAGCTTGGCGATCACAAACCTTTCGTAGAGCGGAATCGAAATCATTAAGGTGGCAGCCGCGCCGTCCTTAGTCGATAGCTCTTGAAGCTGTTTGATGGAGTTTCCAAACCAGCGCTCGAAACGATCAATAGCATTCACGCGTTTGTTCCTGTTTAAGGTCGATTTATTGGAGATGCTGATCCAACTTTGCGAAGACCTTCTTTGCGATCCCCTTTGCTTCACCCCAATCGTAAACCTGAAGCACAACCCCGCTCTGATTGCGGCGTCCGGTGACACTTACTTCAACGGTGCCATCGCTATTGTCGATAACCATGATGGACATTTCTTGACCCGCCCAAGACTTCCAGCTCATTCCAGTCTTGAAATTCAGTAGGCCATTTGCCTTGTCCAGCGAATCCACTTTGTAGCTGAGGTCGCGGACGGCTTTCTGGGCGGCAGCAAACGCTTGATCTAGGGACTTCTGATACGTCTTGACTTTGTTGGATGGCATCGCATTCCTTTCAATTCGCTAGATGTGTGTGAGACGCGTCGATGATCGTCGTGTTTTTGGGACTTAACGCCTTGCTCACCGGAAAATTAAGAGCGCAGCAACTTGTTATGCCTTTTCAATCATTAATCCGGGCCAAAATGCAGGATTTATCAAATAATCAATATCTCCTCTTTTCTTAATTATCCCGGCCATTAATTGCATATTGTAATTGAAGTTATAAATATATTTATACTCATCATCAATATTCAATCCAATAAATCCGTACCACAGTAATAGTTCGAAAATCTTATCAAAGAATTGCTCGTCAACGCCATATTCAGCTAAAACCGAGTATATCTCACCTTTCTTAACAACTGCCTTGCTTCCAATGAATGCATAGAGAACGTCGCCAACATTATTCTCTACGTCATGTATTTCATAGCCGATATCAGTCAAAAGGTCCGTAGAATATGCAGTTAGCCCTTTTTCAATATCTTCATCGAGAATACGATCATGGTTGAGATTAATTGCGAAACTTTTGCACTGACTGATTAGATTTAGTAGAAATCTCGGCCTCATCAAAGATCTCTCAATAAGATACTGCGAACTTTCCTCTCCTGAATAGTGGCTAATACAAATCTTTGACCATAACGAACTAAATGTATCATCTCCATTAATGTTGTTGGATACAATTCTTAAACGGACCAACTCTCTCAACAAATCTGGATCAGTCCAATCCAGAAGAACACTGGCCTCCTTTCCTCGATCTGATGTTTCCTTAACAAGCAATTCATAAACATCGTTTCTTAAAAAGAGTATTGTATTTACAACAACATTTGATCTTCCAAACTGTCGCTCGATCTTTTTGGTTGCATCAATTAGCGCGCGAATTATCAATAGATCTTCATGCTCAAGACCTGAGGTCGGCCAGCCTTTATCAATATTGTCAAAAAGAAGCCAGCAAACTTCTTTTTGACCCATATATTCGATCACTTGCTTAGATAACTCTCTAACATCGTGGCGATAGAGCATTTCAGTTAGATTGGATGCATTTAAGCGAACGTTAGTCTTGTCTCCATGCTTTGACCTATATTCGGTTGATATCTTTTCCATCAGTGAGCTCATTCTCTCGGAAAAATCACCTTCTGTTTCATACCCATCGGCGTGATATAAGTCAGCTAGTGCGCGGTATTGTTCATATAACGTGTGGTCATGTATGTGCTGCTCTCGGTCTTTTTCTAGAATTTTGTAGCATATTTCTAAAAGTAAAACATACTCCCAAAAAGCCATAATAGTGTGCTGGAATGTACCTTCTTCAAGAAAAGATAATATTAATTCTTTAAATTTAATTAATTTATATCCATCGGGCTTAAGGTCTAAAACAATGTTTCCTTTTTTATTTCTTTCTCTGTCTCTTACCTGTAAAAATATTGCCGATTTACCTGAACCTTTTCGTCCTACAACAATATTCGCTTCACCTCTCAGGGACTTGAGAAACTGATCTGTTTTTAAGTAATAACTTTCTAGCGTACGCATCTCATTTTCTGCTGAGGTCGAGCCTAAGTCGAGAGACTGAAGGAGTGTATCGGAACTAGAGGCTACAATAGTTGTTTCTTGCTGAAATGCTTCAGCCACCTCTCCAGCGAAATTAGCTATGTGTTCATTTATGTCATCCGGATGATATGAAATCGAAACGAAGTCACGGTAATCCATAGGTACTGGATCATCACCATTCTGAAGAATACAAAGCGCTTTAGACATACCATCAGCTAAACCAGCAATGAACGCTCCTCTCATATTGTGAATTTTAAAGCCAACCGCTGTACTGGATAGCAGTGGAACGACTATGCCGTGGGATTGTGCAACTTGATTAATTGCATCATTTGCGGACAATCTGGGATGTTCATTAGGATCGAAAGATCTAAACAAATAACGCGCTTTCTTTATCCGAGAGACTATTCGAGTCGACCAATCGGTCTTATGCATGCCCTCTAGCAAATATACCGGCGATTTAATATTAATTTTACTGGGTAGGCTAAGTGGATCGGACGGAATTGCAGAATTAAGGAATCCACTCAACTCAGAAGAGTTCTGATATTCCTTATACCCAAGCGTGTCAAATATTCCCACCTCTCGTATTGAAGGCCTTCCTTCCTGTATACTCTTATTTTTCGTCAGAAGTACACGCTTTCCCTTGCCTATGGCATAGCCTATTTCATACGTGACATTAAAATTCAGAACTGAAATATCAGCTACAAGAAAACCACAAGAATCGATACTCTCTAAGACCTTCTCAGAAATAAAGTGCCCCGGTATATCAAGCGCTTTCCATGTATTAATCTCTGCATTACAGCTAGAAACAGCCTGCTCAATCGTTTGGCCTACTCCAGCAGGTGACGAGGCGTATGCATAAAACCCTGGACCTTTATTTTCCATGAACGGTTTCCTTATAAATATAATTTTCTTGGAGCATGGCGGAAATAACGCCGCGTTCAGCGGCTTGTTCGCTGCAATGCTTTGTTAGAAGCACTCATTTCGTCCATTTCATCTGGATTGCTAAGATACATCTTAACCAGTTGATGCCTATCCAGACCTCGATTGCTAAGTCCAATATCTTCTCGAATGGCCTTGTACAGTTGGTCAACGGCTTTCAGTACGTGACCGTCCTCAGAAGAAACCTTTTGAAAGTTTAACTGGGCATTAATTACCTTGGGGGAACCCCATAGAACTAAGTTCGTTTTAAAATCCACAAAAAAATCGACGATTTCTTACTGTGAAGGCGGTTTGAGCGAAACATTTTCGTTGCCTTCGGCCATCATACGGACGGCTATATCCAAAAAATCTTTATATATTTCAACTTTCCGTGCTCTATGTGCCTCTTCAATCTCTCGCTTCTTTATCTGAGATTGAGTGTATAGCGCGCCACCAACACCCACCAGAACAGTCGCCATCGCCCCGACAATAGCAGCCGATATTGATGGGTTAGCACTCTCCAAAAACGTTAATAATCGAGCTGCAACAAGCCAAAGAAGATAGCCGGTTCCAAAGAACAGCACAAATCCAAATAAGACGCTTCCGAACTGCAATATTTTAGAGGTCTTGCTCATAGCTATCCTTTAGCTTCTTACATTTAAATAGAAGGCGTGGCCTTAAGGAAATGACTAGGTGTAATGAGCGAAAACGATTTTGAGGAGGGCTCGTCCTTGAGGATACAAACTGAGCGGGCTCATTTGCAGGTGCTGTTATTAAACTTCAGCAGCTACCTTCGCTTTGCCAAAACTCCATCGGCGTGCGCTTTACTATTAACCAACTTACTTTATCTATTTCCAGACGGCAACAAGGTTCCTAGATATTCTAGAAAACCTTGTCCTATTCATGTCGAATTCATACTCATATTATCAAGCATTAAAAATCCGCCCAGCCATCTGATCTAGTCGCAGCTTCACCTTCTCCCAATTCGGCATCACTTGGCTCATCAATCGATAAAACCGTTCACTGTGGTTGTGCTCCGCAATATGGCAAAGTTCGTGCAATATCACGTAATCGATGCATTCTCGCGGTGCTTTTACTAAAAGTGGATTTAGAGTAATGCGTCCATTCGGTGAGCAACTTCCCCATTGAGTTTGCATAGTGAGTACTCTGATAGGTGGCCGGTTCTCTACCCAAAGCGCTTGCTCTAAAACAGCATCTAGACGTTTTTGGAACACCTCTTTAGCGCGCACTTTATAAAACTCTTCTAGTGCGAGCTTTATTCGCTCAGGTTGATTTTCTCGAATACTGACATGGATATAACCCCGAAGCAGCTTCGCCGAACGAGGCGCGTTAGCATTCACCTCAACTTTTAACATGTATTGCTTACCAAGATAGCAGTGGCTTTCACCACTTACATATTTTCTAGGTGTGATGTGTTCAAGCTGCTGGCGAAAATCGCGTAGCTGCTGATAAATCCAACGCCCACGTTTACGCACGGCGGCTAACACTTCTATGTCCGAAGCGCTCACGGGTGCCGAAACATGCACGGTGCAATCTGGTTTCACCTTAATAGTTACTTTGTTCGCTACACTTTTGGTGTCTCGGCGGCTAAAAGGTATCCATTCATCCCCATAATGAAAACCTTGAATAGCAACATTCATCGTTAAGCTTCCAACCGGCCAACACGAACAATCTGAACCACCGACTCCACAATGCGTTTCGCTTGGTCAATGCCACCACCTAAGCTTTTACACTCGGTAAAAATCAGAGGAAGTAAGCGTTTGCGGATGTCGGCTTCAATGTTTCGTGGATTTATCGAGTTCTCAGAAACCGATTGGCTAACTATTTCATCTACTTTAAAAGCAAGGCCAGTCCATTTTTCCTGTGATTGTTCATCCATCATGGCAAAGGCTTCAGGTAGGTTCTGTTTAAAAACCCCATAGTAACCTTGCGCATGCTTGTTGGTCGCAAACACCTCAGGCATATCATCTAATCGGCGTGCTTTAACCTGCGCTTCAAATTCATGAAAAAGCATAAATTGCTTCAGTGGATGGTCAAAGAGCTTTTCAGCTTCTGCAATGGCTTGGCGTAGAAGCTTAGAAAAGGCTTCTTGTGCGTATGGATCATCTCGGAGCTCTTGCTCTATAGCCTTAGTAACCCGTGTTTTAATAATATCCGTTTCATTACGCGTTTTATCTTCGGTCCACTCTTCCGGGTTATCATGCTTACCCATTTTCCCAACTTCATAAACCCCCTCAGAATCTCGCACGCTCACTCCCATCACATGCTTATCAAGGAGCTTTTTCACTTCAGCTGCGTACTTGTCATAACTTATCTTTTCACCCGAATCTTGCTGCACAACTTGGCGAAGGCTCGATAGCTGTTTAACGGTTTCTTTGTATTTCGCACGATCTTGATTGCTAAAGCTCGTATCATCAAAAAAAGTTTTCGATTGCAACGCCACTTTCAAGCAGCTGGCGAAGCTCGTTAATGCCTCATAAAAATCTTCTCGAACCTTAAGGTTCACATCCACGAACTCACCGTTTCGCTCTTCCATGCGAGGTACAAGAACGTGTTTTAATGCTTCAATATCTGATTTGTTCTTAACACCAGCAAAAATGCTCCACAGTTGTTTATATAGCTGCGGCAAGCGTTTGTATTCCGTACTCATTTGTTGATACAAACCATCAATGTCATTGATGTCGTAGCCACCCTGAGTACGTGAGGCTAAGTCTTGGTAATCTTTTATGGTTGTATCAAGCTCGGCCAAGATACCGCGATAGTCAATCAACAGCCCAAATTGCTTGTCGGGGTGCAAACGATTTACTCGCGCAATAGCTTGAATCAGATTATGGCCTTTTAACGGCTTATCGATATACAGCACCGCGTTACGCGGCTCATCAAAACCCGTCAGTAGCTTATCCACTACAATTAAGATCTTGAGCTTTGGATCATTAGCAAAACGCTCGATTAAATGCTTAGTGTAAGTTTGCTCATCATTACCGCCAACCGTCTCTTTCCACCACTTTGTAATCTCTGGTGCACTCTCTTCATCTACTTCCGTATTGCCCTCTCGGGTATCCGGTGAGCTCATCACCACAGCTGATTCGAATAAACCCACCTCATCGAGGTAGCGCTTGTATTTAATCGCAGAGGCTCGGCTATCACAGCAAAGTTGGCCTTTCAGCGTTTCACCAATGTTCTTATCAAAGTGAGTGGCAATGTCATAAGCAATCAAGCGAATACGGTCATCGGCGCCGTAAACTTGCCCACGCTTAGCAAATTTCTTCTTAAGATCAGCTTTCTGCTCATCGCTCAAGCCTTCCGTTATCCGCTCAAACCACGCATCAATAGCTCGCTCACTTACATCTAGATCAGGAACTCGCTCTTCATACAAAAGCGGCGTAACAGTTTTATCTTCAACAGCCCGTTGCATGGTGTAAGCATGCACAATAGGCCCGAATTTGTTGGTGGTTTTATCATTTTTCAGCAATGGTGTCCCCGTAAAGGCGACGAATGCGGCTTTTGGAAGCGCTTGCTCCATGCGAATGCTATTTTCTCCACCTTGGCTGCGATGGCCTTCATCAATCAGCACAATAATATCGGCACTTGGGTTGTAGCATTCTTTCAACTTGGTCGCTGAATTGAATTTTTGGATGAGCGTAAACACGATACGCTCATGCCCTTTACCTATCTGCTGAGCCAAACGTTTTCCTGAGGTCGCCATCGCCGATTCACGGTCTTTTTTACTCGCCAACTCTCCACCTGATGCAAAAGTTTCCGAGAGTTGGTTTTCTAGATCCACACGATCAGTAACCACAATCACCCGACACTGCTTTAGCTCTTCTTGAAGAATTAAAGCTTTGGATAAAAACACCATGGTAAAAGACTTACCTGAGCCTGTGGTATGCCAAATCACACCGCCTTCGCGGCCACCGTCTTTCTTGCGTTTTTGAATGCGCTCAATCAAGCGTTTAATCCCGAATACCTGTTGATAACGCCCAACAATTTTCCCTATTTTCTTATCGAAGATAGTGAAATAGCGCACCATGTCGAAAAGTCGGTCGCGCGAGAGTAAGCTAATCATTAAGCGATCTTGGCCACTCAACATTAAGTCGCCACCAGCAAGTAGGTTCTTATACCAATCTAGGTCGCGCGGATGGCGGTGCTCGAACAACTGTTCGATTTGCACTTGAGTACGCTGCGTATTTTTAAGCGCCAGCATGTGTGCATCGTTAATATCTTCTTCGGTCCACGCGGCCCAAAACTTCTCTGGCGTTTCCACGGTACCGTAACGCCCTTCAGTGCCGTTAATTGATAGCAACAACTGCGCATACGCAAATAAGTGAGGAACTTCATCTGGGCGTTGGTTACGCAAGCTTTGGGAAATACCTTCAGTAACCGTAGGGCCTTTTTGTGCGTTTCCATCAGGTCGCTTCGCTTCAATCACCACTAAGGGGAGGCCATTCACAAAACATACGATATCAGGCCGGCGCGAGTCTAAGCCATTAGCACGTGTTACCGAATACTCTTCGGTAAATTGAAAAACGTTATTATCCAACTCATGCCAATCAATTAGCTGAATGGTCGGGCTTACTTTCTTGCCATTCACGAACTCCGTAACCGACATGCCATACAGCAGGTGATTATAAATTTTTTCGTTGGCGTGGCGCAGCCCTTCGTTTAGTGCTGGCGAGCAAAGTTGCGAAATAATATTGTCGACAGCGTTATTCGAAAGCAAATGCTTTTCACCTGCATGCACAAACGTGCGCTTCGCAAGCACCTCACGCAGCACCTGGCGCAGCACCACCTGATCTTGCTTACCTCCACGTAACAACAACGCTTCGGCCGGTGGCAGAAAATCCCACCCCAAATTCGTTAACAACGCCATAGCGGGAAGTTTGGCTGCGTATTCTTCCTGAAACTTTGGGGTGTAGTGCTCCATTACCAGTACTCCGGTTTTCTTATTGGTTTTTTCTTTGTAGGGATAATCTCTGGTAGCTGACTCGCCGCCAACTCTGCCTCTGTTATATACTTTCTCGTCCAGTCTGCATAGTTACTGAGCTTTGCATTTGGAGGGCGAGAGTTTTCATGTTGCCGTATCGGAATAATTACGCCGATTTTTACCGCACCATCAAAGTCCTCTCGAATTGCTTCTAAAGCGGGAAAAATGTCGGTGTCATTTGATACAAAAACTATGTGTTCGGCATGCTCCTTGGATACATCGCGATAAGCCGTTAAGGCGATATTAACGTCCGTTTCTTTTTCTTCAAGTTTCCATACATCAACGCCCTGGCTCTTATCCGGAGGGCTAATATAAATCGGTAACTTTGCTTTTTCTAGCGAGTAAAAGCCTTTGATAATTTCTATTTGTTCCGGATAACACTGTTCGAGCGCGCGATGATAAGCCTGCTGCGCCTGTGTCGCTAATTGGCCATTACTGGCTATTTTGGCTTTGATGTCTGCAGTAAAGAACTTGATTTGAATAACTTCGAGAGCAGGGTTTTGTGCATGTAAAATTCGCTCAACAAACAGTTGGTACAAATCGAGCCATTTGAATGGTGAGTGCTTCAAGCACCCATAAAATAAGTTGTATCCATCTATATAAATGATCGTTTTCATGCACTTTCCTTATGCTAGAAATGAAAAAACCGCCTTAAGGGCGGTTTTTTCGCCCCGAACCTAAGCCAACTGAATGACAAATGTAAGGGGTGAGTCGTACTGCAAGTATAGAAATAACTCCCCCTAAATGTCAATGTTCACGTTTCGTTCAATGCAAACAACATTGCTTGTATTCTTTACCGCTTCCACTAAAACCCGGTTGATTCCTACTGACCTTAGGTACTGAATTAATCCTGATCTCGTATAACTAAATTACGCGCTTTTAAAAGCTCTTCGTCCATTACGAAGCCTTTGGTTAAGTAATAGACCAAGGTTCGCATTGCCCATTGTCGAAGCTGAATGCCACGAGCAGAAAGCACGCGATAGTCACTCATACTGCATCCCCGATGCCAATATTCGTTCATTGCCAAGAATGCCAAAATGCTGCTGCCAAGCACCCGGAACAAGAGAGCTTGTTTCCAGACAAAACGGTACCACCCATACAGCTAAAGAGTCTGAGTACCAAAATACCGGCAATGGTGTACTGAAGCATTCGTGGCGCGGATATATCAACATCATGTGACCGTCGCCATTCTGATATTTATGACCATAAGCAAACATCTGATACAGATCGCTTTGTGCTATGTTGTATTTGATTTCTGCGTTTCCCATACTTTCGTCCAATAGCTTCCATTTAGCATCCAATACTTGGTTTTTAGTTGCTGTTTTCAGCAACAGATCAGGTTTTAACTGGAACAGTTTGTTGCGGTTCTCAGCTCCGTTCGCAATGTGTTCCAACAAAAACTCTGAACTAACTTGCGGTTTCAAATGAATCCCTGTAGAAGTTCTGCGGCGCAAAGATACTTCTACATATTTCTCAAATAACCGCTCCATGGGAAACAGCAAAGAAATACCCTGGTGACTTCCCTGTTGAAAATTTGGATTCAGCTTCTCAAGTATCAACTCACACCAAGGGCGAACAGCATCATAAGTTTGCATTAGTTTGCCGCTTTGCCAACGAGCGACTACTCGAAGAGGTGCGGGCTCTATGGGGATTTCCTCCATTAAGTGCAAAAACTCATTGGCTAATCGCCAATTCTCGCTACTCTTACTGTGGGACAAAACACAATTGAGTGCAGTTTTTAACAAACGATTTTCCAATCGGTCAGGCGTGTAAATATCATGGCGAATATGAAACAGATGCTGCCGCCCCGGTGGTTGTCTTTGTTGTTGTTCCAGCCTAAGTTGCCCACGGATAAAGGAGCTTTCTTCATTCACGCGCTGGTAGTCAAAGCGCAGTCCAAGGCTCATAAGTCTTTTGAACTCTGCAATAAACTGGCTGAATATCCATTCGTGCAATGGTTCACATATCCGCAATAATTCTGCTGCGCCAGCCGTGCGCGGCTTAATACTCAGTGACGCCTCTAGCATACGTTGAAGAATGCGGCGAGACGCCTCTGGATTTCCTGCACCCAACCCAGTTTTAGGCAGAATCTCTATAGACTCTCCTGCTGGGCTTTGCAGAAAACCAACGTAGCTACCAAGCTTCATAGAACGTCGCCCATCAATCAATGCAATAGGCGCCACCTTTTGCCAATCCGCTGCTAAGTCCTGCAACCATGCAAAGGTAGCCTCACTGACAACACCACAATCTAGTGATGACGACGAGCTACTGTCGGTTGTGATACGCGCATACTCTCGCACCTGAATCATCAGGCAGGCTTCCCACCCGCAGGCAAAATACCTTGGTATGCTGCGGGGCTATAGAAAGCCTTAGTATTAATTCGATAACGGCGATCCATGATTTGGCTTGCAATTCCTTCGGGGAACAGTTGGGTGAGAGAAAGGCCAACCTTTTCCAGTTCAATGAACCGTACCAAATCATTCGACTTCTGCGGATCATTTAGAACCCAAGCAATACGCTCCCAGTCCGCAAAGAAATACTCTTGTAACAATGGAATAATTCGTTTTGCAAAGATATCGGCAAGAACTTGCTGCCGCTCATTATCAGAGTTAACGTGTTTTAATGGCCAAAAATAGGCATGGCCTAACATGTGGTCACGGTCGAGCAGTGCCTCAATTCTCTGGTTAAGCACATCGAGCAGTTCAGCAATATCCACTCCATAGACTGTAATACCTTTCAGCTTACTCGAGTCAGGCATCAACTCAATGAACTCAAAGCGCCGACGGAGGGCAAGATCCATCTGTGCCAATGATTTATCTGCGGTATTCATTGTGCCCAGTACATATAGGTTACCCGGAACTGAGAAGGGGTCCTTTGAATAAGGCAAAATTACCGAGCGTTCATCCGTCCCTCCTTTGCGCTTATCTGGCTCCAGCAGAGTAATTAATTCCCCAAATATACGTGAAACATTCCCGCGATTTATTTCATCGATAATCAGGACATAATTGTCAAAGCCTGAGGAGCGTTCTTTAGGTGCGGTTAAATAAGTTTTTAGTTTATCGAGCTTAATCGTCGACGGTCTCAGCTCATACAGTGTCATTTGTGACAGTGCTTTATTGAATAGTGCTTCCTTGGGTAAGCTAGTATCAAAAACTCTTAACCAACGCACTGAACGACACTGATTAAAATAGCGCCCGTCACCATCAGCGGCGTACACATAGTTACCGGTAACTTCAGCAATGGCTCGAAATTTATGATTACCGTCAGAAACAATCACAATATCGCCGATCGCAACGGTGTTTTTGAAGGTATTAACAGCGGACACGTTATAAGAACTGCTATCGTAATGTTCACCAGTATGTTCAGAGTATACTTTCTGGACAGAGCCCCGGTTAGTGCAATGACTAAAGTCGATAGCACCACCCCAACCCAAACCGATATAGGCTTGCTCAATGCAATCTTCGTATGCTTCCGCCTCACCCTTTAAGGTATTTCCTAATGACATCTTCCAGATACGGCGGCCATCTAAAGATAAAGACTTCGTTAAACCAGGTGCTGATTTCTGTTCAGCGGCTAATAAAGCCAAAGCCTTGAACACGCCATCCTCAACGTTATAGCTAACCTTTCCTTCATTACTGTCTGCTCGAATACCCTCGATAAAATCTTCATAGGCAAAGCTCTGATGAAATGTGGTAAAAGCAATACGATTATCAGCCACCAACTCATCGTACCGCTGCTTTATTTTACGACGCAACTCCTCTTCTCTCAGTTCACTTGCTCGTAACTCTGTTATCCACTGTGAGTCGGCTAATTCCACAGCCTTTTCCGTTGTAGCGTATGTTTTACCAGTGCCCGGTGGACCATAGAGAATTTGGTTAAGGGATGAAGGCATAACTACCTCAATTTGATCATCAAAAACGTTATCCTCAACAGGAGTAAACATTTCACTTTCGTAAGCCAAGCAAACTGCCTGAAGCGCGGCGAGCGATTCAACGGAAATACATACCACCGGTTTACCGATCGAGAGGGCAGGAGCATTAGCACCAAGGTTACTATTGCGGGATTCACCGGCAGCATACTCTTTGACTGACGACACCCTCGACTGAACCTGATCCAACCAATCGCCTGGCTGAAGAAACAGCGTTACTTTTTTATTCTTTCGAACTAACGCAATCTGTTTGCCGCTTTGGGATTCGTAACCGGCTATATATTTAGTCGCGGGCTTAATCGCCTGAAAATCTTCACAATTATCAAAGTAAGATAGTGCTTTATCCACACTAAACTCTTTCGCCATTAGCGAGTAGGCTGTTTGCCATAGCTGCTGCGAATAGTCAAAAAGATCTTTCTCACCCAGTTCTGTCATTAACATTTTATGCGCAATTAGGCGTTCTTTTTTCGCAGATTTACCAGTTAATATAGACAGTAAGTTACCACTAAATATTGGCAATACAGTGAGCTCACTACGATTCTGGTAGAGAAAAGCTATTTTCCAGCGAACCGCATCACCAAGATCGGCGCTATTAACGGTTTCGAGATCGCCTTTACGTGCAGCGTTCGCTACCTTAACGATCTCTGCCTTAACAGACGCAAACGCATCTTCTGGCGAAGAGCCATACTTTGCCATCCAACCGTGGCTATCGCTATAATAACGTCCGTTAATACTCTCTTTGTGCACATCATCTTTGCGAGCGTAAACACCGAATTTAAAGGAAGAACCACCCCATATTGAACCTAATTTATCGGTTATAGATTCCAACCAATAACAAAAGCTATCATCTGTTCCTTGACTGGTATATTGCTCAAGAGTCATTCCATTCAGTTTCTCCAGAGGCCACTCTTCTAAAAAACGATCCCATATCGCATGCAGCTCCGAAGATTCGGAGTAGCCTTGAGAAGACGTTACTATTTCTGTAGCCATAGCCGAGTAAGCTCCTTTTTTACCATTCCGAAATCAAATACTTTATATCCCATCAAACTTCACGCGCTGCTTGCCCGTGAGGAGTTGTTGCATCAGGGCTTTTTTCTCTTGCTTTAGAGCATCGCGCTGCTTTTGTAAGGCTGTGATTCCCTGATCAGCTGAAGATAATATGGTCGCTACTATTTTTTGTTCTGATAAGTTTGGTGGAATAACTACTTTAATATTCTTTAAATCAGAACTATAGATGTGAATTATTGTTATTCCTTGAGCCCGAGATGCTATTTCACTTTTCTTTGTGTGCGTTAATAAATGAGCAAAGAATGACGCGGATATTTGGTTCTTCGAACGAAGAATAATTATATCTCCACCCAGAAGCACGTTGTCCTCAAGTATTGCGGTGGCATTAGCTAAATCGATTCCACTTGTTGTAGTTGAGCTAGGAATCAAAATATCTCCATTTACCGAAAGAGCGCCTTCTTTTTTACCTGTTCTATTATGAACCGTGCTAATTACCTCTGAATATCGAGTATACAATTCACCATAAAGGATGCACTTGTTTTTACCATCTTCTAATAAATCAGACTTTGAAAGACCTCTTCCTCTCTTAAACGTGAATAGGTCTTCCAATGCATACTCCTTCCACTCCCCACTAAACCTCACGCCATTATAATCCAACAGGCGTTTTTTGCCGGTGAGTAGCTGTTGCATGAGGGCTTTTTTCTGTTGCTGGCTGTTGGCAAGCAGTTGCTCTGTGGTCGTAATGGCCTTATCCCAGATTGAGAGGATTTGGGAAATTTTTTTTTGCTCTGGATAAGGAGGAATTGAAATTTTGAGTCTTTTAAAATATGGTAACCCTATAGTCTTTATAGTCGAGCCTACAGCTTGTCTTTCGAACTCTTTTTTGTTTAGTTGTAACCAATTGTATAAGAACCAGCTATTAAGCTTTTTATTGTTATCACACTTCCAAGCAATAAAGTGCTGACTAACCGCCATAGGTTCTGCCATGACAGCACTTTTCCCGATACCAGCATCTCGTGACAAGACAACAGTTTCGGCCGGATGTAATTCAGCTGAACTATGCGTGATGCCCTCATGGGAAATCTCCTTATCAGTGGCGTAAATATAGCCTTTATCTAAACGATAACTATCTGTTAGAGATATCCACTTGACACCTCCATTCCAATATTCAGGATAAGACTTACTAGGAGTATGTCCACTGCATCGGACTGCCACATTATCTAATAAATCATAATCCCAACCGTCAGGAATAGAAGCTTCGTCGAGCTTACGAGCCATAACCCAACTCCTCAAGATACTTCGCCATCTGAACTTCAAGCTCATCCAGCTCGGCCTTCAACTTCTGCCGCTCAGCACGCACAGCCATTAAGTCGATTTCTTCCTCTTCTTCGAAGGTATCCACATAACGCGGGATGTTCAGGTTGTAGTCATTCTCTTGAATCTCTTCGAGGGTTGCTAGGTAAGAGTACTTGTCCGTACTTTGGCGAGCTCGATAAGTATCCAACACTTTTTGAATATTCTCGGCGCTCAGCTGATTCTGGTTTTTGTTGGACTTAAACTCACGCGAGGCATCGATAAATAATACTTTATCGTCGTTTTTGTTCTTCTTGAACATCAAAATTGCCGCAGGAATACCGGTACCGTAAAACAGCTTCTCAGGTAAGCCGATAACTGCATCTAATAGGTTTTCATCTATAAGCTGTTTACGAATTTTACCTTCTGCAGAACCACGGAATAGCACGCCGTGTGGTACCACCACCCCCATGCGCCCACCAATTCTCGACGAAGAACCTGGTTTTAGCGTTTCAACCATATGCAAGATAAACGCATAATCCCCTTTGGTTTTCGGCGGTACGCCACGACGAAACCTTCCGAACTTGTCGTTCTGCGCATCTTCGTGGCCCCATTTGTCCAAACTAAAGGGTGGATTTGCAGTAACAATATCAAACAGCATTAAATCGCCGTTTTTATCGAGTAGTTTAGGGTTGCGAATGGTGTCTCCCCATTCAATTTTGTGGTTGTCCTCGCCATGCAGGAACATGTTCATCTTCGCGAATGACCAGGTTGACCCAATAGCTTCTTGTCCATACAAGGCGTATTGCTTGCTACCATGATTCGCCACAACTTTGCGGCCACACTTCATGAGCAGCGAGCCAGAGCCACATGCTGGGTCACAAATGCTATCGCCCGGTTGTGGATCCAGTAGCTCAGCAATCAAATCCGAAACTTCGGGAGGGGTATAGAACTCACCCGCTTTTTGCCCACCGCTAGCAGCAAAGTTCTTAATCAAGTACTCGTAGGCATTACCAATCACATCGAGAGTGCCAACGCGACTTGGTTTGAGGTTGAGTTCGGGCTTGGCAAAATCTTCAAGTAGGTGGCGCAGAATATCGTTCTTTTGTTTCTCTTCACCGAGCTTATCAGTATTGAAACTGATATCTTGGAACACACTCTTGCCTGCGTCTTTCAGTTTCGTGCCGTTAGCTTCTTCAATTGCATGCAAGGCTTGGTCAATGCGCTCGCCGTTACCCGGCTCATAACGACGCTCATACAAGGCGTAATAACTAGCATCTGGCGGCAGAACAAATCGCTCACTTTTCATCAGCTCTTCAATCAACTCAGGTACATCGCCATGCTCAGATTTATACTGGTCATAGTGGTCTTGCCATACATCGGAAATGTACTTTAAGAACAACATGGTCAAAAGGAAATCTTGATAAGTACCGGCGTTTACCGTGCCACGGAAGGTATCGCATGCAGACCAGAGGGCTTTGTTAATGGAGTCTTGGGAAATTTGTATATTCATTTGTATCCTAACGGTTTTATCTATTGTTCCGCTTCAATGTCTACGGGCTATTATTCTATAATCATCTTGCGACATTTAACGTCGTACTCAGGAGTAATCTTTTTTCAAGAATCCTTCAAGCAACGTGAGCCACATCAATGACTTTCAGCTTCTGCTCTTAATTGTAGGTTACCACGTTAAATTGCCTGCTTTACCTATATGTTGCCTAGTTTTGGTCATATTATAGACGTTACCCTCTATTCACGAACCAGCTTGGCTGGTCGCGTGCAATTAATTGCTAGATGTAGCTTCGCAACTCCGTACCCACATCTAAAAGCCTCTGCGCAGCTTCCAGTGAACATAAAATATTTTTTCGTTGAGCTTCGAACGAACCGAAGCGATCAATCTGTGTTACCACCACTCTAACTGCAGCAGATTTACCGGCGGCCACTACTTCTAAGTCAGCGTCCTCCAGCAAAGACCGAATTTCCTCCAGCCTTCCAGAGGCACCACTAACTTGGAGGTCAACAAAGCCTTGCGCCATTTTATGGACAATATTAAGCTTTTTCCCAAGGACTTGAGGACTAAAGCTTGGCCAGTCTGAGTTTGCGGGCTTCATCCCTGGTCGATGCATTTCTAGTGATGGAAACTTGCTTACTGCAAGATCCCAGTATTGGAGCCAAAAATTAGTTACGTCATCGTTGGCTACTGGAGAGTACCCTCGACGATTTTGTTCTATAGCCGCGTCAAAGGCGTATGAACGATATTGGTGTCGTTTTGACGCTTGGATGTCAAACCAATCTCGCACTTCCTCGTAACTCAGACGAACGTCATAATTCTTTGCCTCTGCATTCCACATTAAATACCTGTCCGGAGCAATGATGCATGTTATAAAACGTTGCCAATGACCTTCTTTGCATCCAGCTTCGCCACGGAGTTTGTACCTAAATGCTTGTTCAGGCTGCGCTGGAGCATCGATTTTATTTTCCACTAATATCGCAGACGCATCATGGTAGACCACTATCAGGTCGGACTCTCCCAATTGCGAGTGACTAACGGAATGCCAGGCCCCTTCACAATTCGGGGCCGTTCCTGAGTCGCCAAACGCTCGATTAAACAACCATCCAGAAAACGCATGGCTCACGTTGAGTTCTTCAAGCAGCAAAAGGTCAATGTCTCTCTCGGCGACATATAGAAATTTACTTATATTTTTCATAGCATCTTACTCCCTAGCACAGCGGCACAAACTAAGTGAATCTCCGGCGCCGAAGGCGCGCACTGATGGGACTTGCTAGATGCTTTTATTTCCATGAATTTTATTCAGTATCTCAGCTATTTTTTCTTTAGAGCACAACGAGTCCAACCGAATCGCTCGACGTTTACCGTTAGCTTCCATTCTTCCGACTAACTCAGTTTTTCCAACGTAAAGTACTTCATACTCCATTAATTGACTGTAAAAAATAATTACGACGAGTTCATCTGGACCATTCTCCGCCGGAACTTGAAAGAACGTCCCACCTTTATAACGAGCTACTCTCGAGCAAGAGAAGGCTTTCACCTGCACTGTTTCAATTCCGCTTTCTCGATAGAAAAAACCATCAATAGTTTTGGCTCCCGCAGGCGCTTTCTTCATACCAAGATCATCTTCCGCGATTATTTCAGCGGCCATACCGATTACATTTGTATCAAAATCACCGAGAGCTTTTGCTCGTCGGACAATATCTAAGGCTTCAGCTATTCTATTCATGGCATATAACGCCGAGTTAAGCGGCAAAGCCATTCTGACGCTTGGATTACACCGACAAGCCAAATAACAGAGTCCTTTGTCCGCTTTAACTTCATGTTATGTGCTTTTTCGATCACGTGTTCTAAAAACAGCATAGTGGCTCCTCAAGGCATCGCCGCTGCTTCTTTCCTTGGTCGCCCAAAGGAAACGTAGTGCTTGTTTCGCGCCTTCAGCTTCTGAAACTGTTCGCATGTTTTCCCACACCTTTTCGATCGGACCGACTGGATTACCGGTAAAGAAAGCAGCTACAGCTGAGACCGCTATTTCAGAAACACCGCCCCTGAATTTGTTAAGCGAAGACGAGCCTTTCAATCTTCTATCCAACTCGCGCGCGGCCTGTTCAAGTTTGGCGGGAACTTCGGCATTGAATCGCTCTACAAACTGCTCTGGTGGTAAATATGGATTCACACTACTAATGGCCGCATCTAGGTTAACTCGCCATTCTTCGAGCATATCCTCGTCTCGTCGGATGGATACAAGGTCATCCCAATCGAAACCACCTAGGCCTGGAAGGTGAATGCTCTTAAGGTTCCTCAATGTCTCGATATGGCTTAAATTTGGCGTCTGCCCTTCGTCTCCAAAAAGCTTGGCATACAATCCACCGACAAACGGATGAGTAGCTGCTAATCGATGACCATAACTTACTGCCGAAGCAATTCGAACCCCAGCGTCAAAGAACGGATCTCCCTTTCTGGCGAAGTTAGAAAACTCATTGAGAACCTCCTGGTTTCCATCTATCCATTCTTTAACGTTGTGATCTTCCAAGCATGCCCGACGAATAATCCCAGCACCTCCTTCGATCTCATTCGAATAGAAGCCGGACATAGGAAGTAGTGCTACCGACCCTTGCTCCACCAAAGGCTTTATATCTAAGTAAGATTTCATCAGCCGCTCAAAATTCTTCCTTCTTTCGCCGATATCTCCATAATTCAATCTGGCTTGAGGTACCACGATTGCAATTCGATTGAAAAATAGTAGTTGCCGCTTTAATTCGTCCAGAGAGGGTGTTTCCAATCCATTGTATGGATGCGTAAACATCGCGCTATAAGGTCGGTCGATTGCCGATTCAACCACGTCATCTTGCGAATGACCGCCGTAAATGTCCTTTATAACCATCTCATGGTGGCGTGCTTGATCGACATCACGAAGTTGCGAGTTAAATAGGTTAAGTTGGTCTTCAGTCACGTCATTTAGAGTACGGATCGCGTCGCGCTCAAAGCCAACGCCCAACTCGGACTCAAGGAAGTTTTCCCAAAGTTGAACAAACGGGTCTCGACTTATATGCATGTTCCAGTAGCCTCCTTTATTGATGGTACATAACGCCCTAAATAACCGGCGTGCTTTAGCACGTCCGGCACCGAAGGTGCGAAGTTAATTGACTTGTTAGGTATCACAGCTCCAAAACTTCTATTTCGATCTGATTACTACCAAGAAGCCAATCCTTGACTGCTTTTCTTCCCGGTTGATTACACTTCTTAATACCACCAGGCTTAGTTATAAAAACTAACTTACGCACGTCATTTCCAAGTTCTTTAGCCATTAGAGCTTTCAGAATGTCTTTTTCGTATTCCGTGTTTGGGTTTCCGAGACCTAGGGCAACTTCTACAATAACTCCATCTTCAGGAAACTAGAAATCCACAGCTAGTGAATTTGAACCGCATATATTTTTTTCGCTAAAGTCTTCTCTAAATTTATCGCTAGCTAACTTACCAAGTGCGGCTATAAATTTGTTAGTAGCATGGTTGCCCGCACCAGGACCCTTTATATCCAGAAAACCCTCGGTGCTAGAGGCCAAGTTTTGAGCCATTCTATGTAATTCTTGATAGTTGCTAATCATCTATAAAAAATACCTAACATTTGTATATAAGGCATGCGCGGTGGATTGACGGCAAGAAAAAACTTGAAAGGCAGATGAATACTGAAGATTTCACGAACGCCTCCCTGTGTTCTTACGGTGCAAAGTGCGCATGCTCATTTATAGCCGCATGCTTGCTTATTATTTACTCAATAATGTAGACCATAAAAGGCTTCTAGCCAATAAGCAATTAGATACTGCGCATGTCATTTGAAAGATACGCGGCGGGTTAGAACGCTCCTTTGATTCTGTCTAGTGGACTCATTGTACCTGCATAGTGCTGACCCAACACGTGAGTATATATTTGAGTTATTTTGACATCATTATGGCCAAGCAACTCTTGTACGGTGCAAATATCGCAACCGTTTTGCAGTAGATGCGTTGCGAACGAATGGCGAAAACTATGGCAATTTACCTTTTTGTAAACACCAGCAGCTAATACCGCTGGCTTTAAAGCTTTGCGAACTACACTATCATGCAAGTGATGACGACAAAGTTCTTCTGTGATTGGGTGTGCACACAATCCAGACGATGGAAATATGAACATCCAACCGGGAGTTTTATATGCACTTGGATATTTACGAGCTAATACTACAGGCATGGAAGGTCCCAATCATACCGCATTATCGGTGCGCTGAATTTCTAATGCCTCACCTATCAGCTCCGTGAGAGGAGCAATTAGGTTATGGTTTAAAATGCTTTGTCGGTTTTTGTTTGACTTGCCATCCCGAATTGTAACCGCACACGTTTTAAGCAAATATCTTGCGCAACATTCCCATAAACGGGTTTTGCGGCATAAGCTAACTTCAATTGTTTTTAATTCCAACTCATAAGTGTAATGTATACCGCTATTGCATTCATGCTCGGTTTGGTGCGGCATCGCGCATATTATCTACTTGCCTTGCGCGATTAATGCGACTAAAGTCAAACAGTTGGATGAAAAGTAACCGGCCGTGACGTCGCGAGTATAGAAATAATTAAGCATGCACGGTTTGTATCCGTAAGAGCGCAGGGAGCATTCATGAATTCACCAATATCCACAAGACGTCCTACCGATTTTAACGCTCCGTTACACCATGCATGCCTCATATACAAATGTTAGCTGTAAGGGGAGGATACATGGATCGAATATCATCTGAGAATCTTCATGAAGCGATTCTTAAACTTAGAAGCACTGAGTCTCAGGTGATGGAGCTGGGCAAAAGTATGCTCTTGGCTGATGGCGGCAACATGTTTCCTGTCGATCTATTGGCGATTGCCGCGATGAAAAGAACCAGCGGAAATACAGAAGGCTTTTTAGCCTTGGTTGAAACAAAAAACATGGCTGCGGCTCGATCATTACTCAGAATTCAGATTGATACTTTTATTCGTTTCTCTGCTGTGTGGCTTGTAAAAAAACCACATGATTTTGCTACCGATGTTATCGGTGGAAAACACATCAGAAATATTAAAGATCAAAGCGGAAATAAAATGACAGACGGTTATTTGGTAGAGATCTTAACACCTGATTACCCTTGGTTAAGAGATGTTTATAAAAACCTCTGTGGCTATGTCCACTTTTCCGGCGCACATTTGTTTAATGCTGCCCAAAGCCTTGATGATAATGAACGGACAATGACGTTTCATATTGGTAAAGAAGATATTCAATACCCTGAATGGTCTTGGACAGAGGTTGTAGATTGTTTTACCAACGCCATCTATATTCTTTTCTACTACATAGATGGGTGGATTCAAACTAAAAATGGCGTAAATACAGCTAACAATCAAAGTCAGGCGGACGCATAAATGCGCCGCTGCTTTGGGCGTTAGGCACTATGAACATTACAGAGGCACAACTCGAAAGGGCTATCTATTCTGTTTGGGATTTCCAGCAGGCGCTCTCTGCTTTGACGTTTTTGCTTCAGGATTGTGATTTCGATGCTAAGTACAGCAAAGTCGAGTTGCGTCGGTTCAGGTGCTATGAGTCCACTCTGATAATCTCAATGGCGCGCCCTTTTGAAACAACCAGAAAAGGAACAACGATTGGCTTGCGTGCTCTCGGTATCACCCTGAGCGAAGATCAAAAAATTTTGGTTGAGAAAATCTTGGAACTCCGACGAAAAATTGTGGCGCACTCGGTCGAAGAAGAAATGCATTTCAGGGTTACTACTTTTCCCATAAAAGATATGGGTGTCAATTTCCCCCACTTTCAATTCAATGAAGGCCTGCATCTGGGTGAAAAAGAATTGAGAGGATTGGAGTATTTTTTGAGAGTTCTCACAAGCCAAATGGGAGAGTTTTTCTATAAAGTTGCCCAAGAGCAACCTGACATGCTTACGCGCTATAAAGAGCCGAGCTCCTGGAGTAACAGTGATTGATTGCCTAACAAGGCCAGGCACAGCGATGCTACTGCATTGCGGCTTCGCCTCCATTCCGCAGCCGCGCATGCTGGCTAGCGTATAAGGCGAGTTTTCCTAACGGGGAGTCTCGTACAATGAGGCATTTTCAGCTAAAAATTAAAACACAAGAAGAGGACATCCCATGAGCACCAATAATCCATTAAAGTTCATCGCTGTGTTCGGCACTGTGGTTGGCAGCCTGGCCATTGCATCGTTGATATTCCTGCCGCCGGCAATCCAGTCGATTTTTGTTTACTTCGCGATTGGCTTTCCCTTAGTCGTTTTATTATTGTTTTTAGTTGTGCTCTATTTTCCTAACGGCGTGTTTAAGTCGGGTGTCGACGAGTAAAATAGGTTCTCACCTTCCCCAACAAAAAGCCCGCACAAGGCGGGCTCCGTTTCTAAAACAACTTACTTCACAAAAACAGCTTCAAGCCACTATTCCTGATAAGCCGAAAGCGGCGGGCAACTGCACACTAAGTTCCGATCGCCGTACACATCATCGATGCGGTTTACAGTTGGCCAGAACTTGTGATCGCGCAACCAAGTTTTCGGGAACACTGCTTCTTCACGAGTATAGGGCCGATCCCAATCGTTGGTGATGTCTGCCAAGGTATGTGGTGCATTTACCAATGGGTTGTTATCGGCTGGCCACTCACCTGCTGCAACTTTCTCGATTTCAGCTTTAATGGCGGCCATGGCATCGCAGAAGCGGTCCATTTCTGCTTTCGATTCTGATTCCGTTGGCTCTATCATGAGCGTGCCCGCAACTGGGAAGCTCATGGTTGGCGAATGGAAGCCATAATCTTGTAAGCGCTTGGCGATATCAATTTCCGCAATACCGGTTTCTTCTTTTAACGGGCGTAAATCGATAATGCACTCATGAGCAACTCGATCGTTACGGCCGGTAAATAGAATTGGGAAGTGCTCACTTAAGCGTTTAGCCATGTAGTTGGCATTTAAGATAGCCACTTCAGTAGCTTCACGCAGGCCTGCGCTGCCCATCATGGCGATATACATCCACGAGATAGGCAATATGCTTGCGCTACCAAATGGTGCCGCAGAAACGGCGCCGTTGCCTCTAGCTAATCCGTTGGTATCTAGCAACACGTGGCCAGGTAAGAATGGCGCTAAGTGGCTTTTCACACCGATTGGGCCCATACCAGGGCCACCACCGCCATGCGGGATACAGAAAGTTTTGTGTAGGTTTAAGTGCGATACATCTGAACCAATATAGCCCGGTGAGGTAACCCCTACTTGCGCGTTCATGTTGGCGCCATCCATATACACCTGGCCGCCGAACTCGTGCACGATATCGCAAATCTCACGAATTTGTTCTTCGTATACACCATGGGTAGATGGGTAGGTAACCATTGCACAGCTTAGGCTTTCTGCAACTGCAGCGGCTTTCTCGCGCAGATCGGCAATATCAACATTACCTTTCTCATCGCACGCCACTACTACCACTTTCATGCTGGCCATTTGCGCTGATGCTGGGTTGGTACCATGGGCAGATTCTGGGATTAAGCACACATTACGATGCGCTTCACCGCGGCTGGCGTGGTAGCGTTGAATTGCCAATAGGCCGGCGTATTCGCCCTGCGCACCTGAGTTTGGCTGCATAGACATAGCATCGTAGCCAGTGATATCTACTAACCAATCGGAAAGCGTGCTGAGCATTTCTGCATAGCCATGTGCTTGTTCAAGCGGGCAGAACGGGTGCAAGTTCGCAAACTCTGGCCACGTAATGGGGATCATTTCGGCAGTAGCATTCAATTTCATGGTGCATGAGCCCAATGAAATCATGCTGTGGTTAAGGGCAAGATCTTTGCCTTCCAACTGACGAATGTAGCGCATCATTTCGGTTTCAGAATGATACTGGTTAAATACTTCGTGGGTTAAGAACTTGCTGGTGCGCGCTAATGGCGCTGGAATTGAGGCGCTGTTTTGCGCTTCGCCATCGAGCTCGGCAACATCAAGGCCATGCCCTTCACCAAGAATAATATCGAACAACGCCGCTACATCAGCGCGGGTTTTCGCTTCATCGAGGCTGATACCAATGGTGCTATCACGATCAATACGGAAGTTTACTTCAGCTGCTGCGGCACGCTCTAGAATAGCCACGCGATCGCCGCCCGCTACCTTAATGGTAAGAGTATCGAACCAAGTATCGTTATCGATTTCCACGCCTTTGCTCTTTAAGCCAAGCGCTAAAATATCGGTAAGGCGGTGAATGCGGCCTGCAATATTCTTCAAGCCTTCTGGGCCATGGAATACGGCATAGAACGAGGCAATATTGGCCAACAATACTTGCGCGGTACAGATGTTCGAAGTGGCCTTCTCGCGGCGAATGTGTTGCTCACGGGTTTGCATAGCCATACGCAGCGCTGTTTTACCGTGCGTATCTACGGATACACCAATAATTCGGCCAGGTAATGAACGCTTAAATTTCTCGCGGGTAGCGAAGAATGCCGCGTGAGGACCGCCATAGCCCATTGGCACACCGAAGCGTTGCGCAGAGCCAAACACCATATCAGCGCCCATTTCACCTGGTGATTTACAAGCAATTAAGCTCATTAAATCGGTAGCCACTGCTACTAAGCCTTTTTTCGCCTGCACGGCTGCAATTACATCGGTTAAATCGAGAACTGCACCGTTATCGGCTGGGCTTTGCAAGAGCGCGCCGAATACATCGTATTCTGCGGCATCTTGCCAAGGGCCTTGAATAATTTCGAAGCCAAACATTTCCGCACGGGCTTTTACTACGTCTACCGTTTGTGGGAATACGTTGTTGGCAATAAAGAATGCGTTTGATTTTGATTTACTTACGCGCTGGGCCATTGCCATCGCTTCAGCGGCTGCAGTTGCTTCATCTAATAACGAAGCACTGGCCATTTCCATACCGGTTAAATCAATGGTTACCTGCTGGAAGTTCAAAATCGCCTGCAATCTACCTTGGGCAATTTCTGGTTGATACGGGGTATAGGCGGTGTACCAGCCTGGATTTTCTAATACATTGCGCAGAATTACATTCGGGGTAAGCGTATCGTAGTAACCCATACCAATATAGCTAGAAAACACTTGGTTCTTCTTGGCAATTTTGCGCAAGCGAGCCAGCGCATCACGCTCGTTCATTGATTCGCCAACTTGCAAAAAAGGTTCCCGTAGAATAGAACCCGGCACGGTTTGCGCCGTCATTTCTTCTAAACTACTTGCGCCTACGGCAGCCAACATATCTTGCTGCTCTTGCGGATCAGGGCCAATGTGGCGCGCTACGAATTCATGATTATTTTCTAGCTGGGTTAGCGTTTTACTACTCATGTGCTGTTCCTGGTATCCTGAGATCAATGTGCGAAAGAAACTGCGAAATCATTAAAAAAGCCCCAGCATGTTGCGGGGGCCCTCCGTGGCGGCGGGAATTAATCTTCGTCGATAGAAGCCGCGTAGCCTTCTGCGTCTAGCAAGCTTTCTAACTCGCTCTCATCATCAGCTTTCAGCTTAAATAACCAGCCATCACCGTATGGGTCACTGTTTACCAATTCTGGTGAATCTTCTAATTCTTCGTTTACCGCCAATACTTCGCCAGCGATTGGTGCGTAGATGTCTGAAGCCGCTTTAACCGATTCTGCAACGGCAACATCATCACCAGCAGCTACGTTATCGCCAACTTCTGGCAACTCTACGAATACCATGTCACCAAGCAATTCCTGAGCATGCTCAGTAATACCTACGGTGTACACGCCGTCGCCTTCTGCGCGAATCCATTCGTGTGAGGGTGCATACTTCAATTCGTTTGGTACATTGCTCATGATTCAATCCTTACCTAAGCCCAAAGGCCGTTTATTGTTAATAGTGTTTAAACTTCATACGGTTTAAACAGAATATTACCCGGAAACAACAGCTTTACCGTTACGCACAAAGCTAGGCTTCACAACCTTAACTGTAACTAGTTTTTTGCGCATTTCCACCTGTGCTGTTTCGCCTACTGGCAATGGCACTCGTGCCATGGCAATACTGTAGCCTAAAGTAGGTGAGAATGTACCAGAGGTAATTACACCCTCGCCGCCATCTACCATTACTTTTAAGCCACCGCGCAACACGCCTTTCTCTTCCATTACTAAGCCAACCAGCTTCTCGGTGCCGGCTGCTTTTAATGCTTCTAATGCGCTACGGCCTACAAAATTTCTATCCGCTGGCTCGAAAGCAACACTCCAGCCCATGTTGGCGGCTAAAGGTGATACGGTTTCGTCCATATCTTGGCCGTATAGGTTCATACCCGCTTCTAAGCGTAAGGTATCGCGGGCACCCAAACCACATGGCTGCACGCCTAATGCACGTAATTTTTCCCATACATCGGCTACGTTATCGTTAGGAATAATGATCTCATAACCGGCTTCACCTGTGTAGCCTGTAGTGGCAACAAATAAATCATCGAGTTGCACGCCCACAAATGGCTTCAATTCGCTTACTAATGCGTGCTGTTCGGCACTCATTAGGTTGGCAACTATAGCCTTAGCATTCGGGCCTTGTAGGGCAATCATGGCAAACTCGGTGCGCTCGGTAATGGCCACATCAAATTCGCCGCTTTGTAGTTCTAACCACGCCATATCTTTATCGCGGGTTGCTGAATTTACCACTAAGCGGTACGAATCTTCATTAAAGAAATACACGATTAAATCATCGATAACACCACCCTCTTCGTTCAGCATGGCGCTGTACAGCGCTTTACCTGGGGTAGTTAACTTGGCTACATCATTCGCCAATAAGTGACGTAAGTATGGCTTGGCATCGCGGCCGGTTACATCCACGATGGTCATGTGTGATACATCAAACATGCCTACATCGCGACGCACTGCGTGGTGCTCTTCAATTTGCGAACCATAGTTGATTGGCATTTCCCAGCCATGAAAATCAACCATCTTCGCGCCCGCTTGCACATGATTGTTGTAAAGTGGAGTACGTTGAGCCGCTGTATCTTTAGCCATGGTTGCCATCACTTCTCTGTTGGTTTTTTATGCAGTTTGAATGCCAGCCATTATAGAAGCACAACCGATAAGCAACAAATTAAAAAGGGCAATAATGCTATTAATAAAATTTATGATAAACTGCATGTGATTGATAATTTTTATACAAAACTGCCGTTGTACGCATGAAATTATGTATAAATTCAGCGAGTTAATTCGCTAATTTCCCGGCACATGCAATCTACTTCATCATGCTTTAGGCCTGCAATTATGAATAGTTTATCGTTAGAAAGTTTGCGCTCATTTATTACCGTTACCGATTTGCAAAGCTACACCCAAGCCGGAGAACGTTTGGGCCGCTCGCAACCGGCTATTAGTTTGCAAATTAAGCGCCTGGAAGATCGCATTGAGCACCCGGTGTTTGAACGCCAAGGCAACAAGTTGAAGCTTACCCCGGCCGGGCAAGAGCTGTATCAAGGTGCACGGCAACTGCTGGCCATGCATGATCAATTGCTAGCCAAATTCGCTAAAGCGCCCATTTCTGGGCAAGTACGGTTGGGCATTCCCAGTGAATTTGCTACCGCGCTATTGCCTCGCATTCTCGGCCAGTTTGCTGCGAGTTACCCACAAATCACCTTAGAGGTAACCTCCGCATTAAGCCGGGAGCTGCGCCTTGGCGCCAGCCGCGGCCAGTTTGATATTATTCTTACCGTAGCCGAACAAGCGCCCACCGATGCGGTGAAAGTGAAAGAAGATGCCTTAATTTGGGTAGCTGGCCGCGCCGATTACCAATGGCAACGCAATGTGCCCTTGGTGCTTGCTGCCGAAGGCTGCATTTATCGCCGCCGCACCCTGCAGGCATTGAAGGCCGCTGGGCAAGCGTGCCGCATTACCTATACCAATAGTGATCTCACCGGCATTAGTAGCGCTTTGAAAAGTGATTTGGGCATTACCGTATTGGCGCGCAGCTCGTTGCCGGCAGATTTAATTGAACTGCGCAGCGCCGAGTTGCCAGCATTAGGTACTGTGGGAATCTATTTAGAGCGCCACGGCGAACCGAACAACGATGCCGCTGAGCATTTACTGGCGTACTTACAGGATTATTTAAACCCTTAATCCAGCTGGTTCGCTTGCCGCAAGAAATAATCTTTCAACGGCTTGGCTTGATTCACAAACTGTAGGCCGATACTTCTGCTTAGTTTCACCAATGGATTCCGGTTAGTGAACAGTTGGTGGAAGCCTTCCATAGTGGCAATATGGCGCACTGCTGCAGCCTTGCGAGCGCGTTCATAGCGGCGCAATGCGCGTTGCAATTGTTGGCTATCAAACAAACCATTCAACGTGCCCAATTCGGTTATCTCGTGCGCTAACAAATGCGCATCGCCGAAGCCAAGGTTTACCCCTTGCCCAGCCAGCGGGTGAATAGTGTGAGCTGCATCGCCTACCAACACTTGCCGGCCATATACCCATTTTTGCGCGTAGCGCATGGTAAGGGGGAATTGCTCCCGCTCACTCTGCACCGAAAGTAAGCCTAAGCATTGGTTGCTTGCTACATTGAGTTCTTTGTTAAATTCCGCTTCCGATAAGGCGCATAAACGCTCGGCTTCCAATAGCGGTGCGCTCCACACAATGGAACACATATGCGGATCGGCCAGTGGCAACAATGCCAATGGGCCGCCGGGTAAAAAAGCTTGCCTGGCGATGCCATTATGCGGTTCGCTGGTGCGAATGGTAGCCACCACGCCGGCTTGCTGATAATCCCGATGGATAACCGGCGTGCCCACTTGTTCGCGCAACTTCGAGCGCGCGCCATCGGCCGCTACTACTAATTGCGCCAAAATTACATCGCCAGTTTCTAGCTGAATAGTGGCATCATTTTCATGGTATTCCACCGCCGCAATACTCGCGCCAGCGTAAAGGGTTACCCCAAGTTGTTCGGCTTGTTGCCAAAGAGCTGCGGTTAAAACGGCATTTTCGAGAATGGTACCCAAGCTTGGTAAATCAACATCATCGGCATTAAAGATAATTTCGCCGAAGCTATCGTGATCCCAAACATGCATGCCCTGATAGGCACCCAACCGTTCGCTTGGTAAGTGCTGCCAGGCGCCGATATCGGTAAGCCATTGCTGGGCCGCTAAGTTAATTGCGCTAACCCGCTGAGTAGCCTGTTCCGGTAACTGGCCCGCATTGGCATCGCGCTCAATTACTGCCACCTTGCGCCCAGCTTTCGCGAGCGCGCAGGCCAAGGCTAAGCCAACCATGCCGCCACCAACAATTGCTACTTGGGTTCTATGCAACGCCATTACTTTTCCTTACCCTTTGGTTTACCACAGTGTTCGAAAACCCATTGCTTTACGCATTAAGGGTTTACTCAACAAAGAACAACTACGTAACGCATACAAACCTTTGCTACGAATATTCCGCCACAGCGTATCTTGATTAGAAAACACTGCTACCAAGCCATGGGTTAGGCCAATGATTTCTGCATAATCCCGTTGCCGTTGCTGTTGGTAGGCATTCAGGCCTGCCATCGCTCCGGCATCTTCCGCGCTAATGTACTTGGCTAAATCGAGAATATCCCGTACTCCTAAATTATAGCCTTGCCCGGCTACTGGGTGCAGAGTATGGCAAGCATTACCAATAATTACGCTGCGATGGCCAATAAAGCGCTCTGCCATTGCCAACTGCAATGGAAAGGTTGCTTGGTATTCACAGTTCACGATGCGCCCGGGGGCGGCACCAAAAATATCCTGTACTGCGCGGGTGCGATCGGCATCGTTTTGTTGTTGCAACGCAGCGGCTCGCTCTGGGTGCATGCACCAAACCAGCGCCGCATGCCGAGACCCTTGCGGTAATAACGCCGCTGGCCCTTCGGCGGTAAACCGTTCATAAGCTACATTGCCATGCTGCTGTGCGTATTCTATACGCGCTGCCACGGCTACTTGTTCATAAGCTTCGCGCTGCATTTGCACACCGAGCATCGCGCGGGTTGGCGAATTCGAACCTTCTGCCACCACCAGTAACTTCGCTGCCAGCTCTTGGCCATTGGTAAGTTTGAGCTGCATGGCGGTATCTTCCGCCGCCAATGAGGCTACTGCGGTTCCTTGCAAATGTTCGAAACTGCCCGTTGCGTTGGCATTATTGTTGGCGTTATTGCTGACATTTATGCAAGCAGCTGTGCCAGCGCGCGCGCAAGCGTTAGAAAGCTCTTGCTGTAACAACCCCGCCATGGCCACATAGCCCAGCGCATCTATGCCTTCTTGTTCCGCATGCAGCATGGTGCTGCCCGGTGAATTGGCATCCGATACATGAATGTGTTGGATTGCCGGGCTTTTCGCTAACTCGCCTTGCCACACTCCGAACTCCGCAAGCACTTGCTGTGTACGCAGCGCCAACGCTAAGCCGCGAGGATCTTGCTGGGGCGTGCCGTTTTGTTGATCAATTAATACAATTTTTGCCTGCGGGAAACGCCGTTGCATCACCAACGCGGCTAAGCAGCCAGTTAGCCCGCCGCCGGCAATGGCAATATCAACAGTGCTTTTCGCATTGCCTTTTGTTTTGCCGTGCAACTTATTGGGCATGCTGTGGCTCTCGGTTCTGGGCCTTGGCAGATTTACGCGTGCGCTGCGCTTGTGCCATCAGTGCTTCAATACCTTCCACACTTTTCGGTACGCCCGCAGTGAGGTTCTCATGCCCTTTTTCGGTAATCAGCACATCATCTTCAATGCGCACACCCATACCCCGATAACGGGGCGGCACACGCTCATCGTCGCTGGCAAAATAGAGGCCCGGCTCTACGGTGAGCACCATGCCCGGAACAAGCGGCATTGGCGCGCCATCTTGTTGGTAAGCGCCCACATCATGCACATCTAGGCCCAGCCAATGGCTTAAGCCATGAATGTAAAACTGCCGACAACTTAAGGCTTCACGATGCTGCTTAAATTCACCGGTTAAAATACCCAGCTTAATTAAGCCCTCGGTAAGCACATCAATACAGGCATCTTGAGCACGGGGAATATTCGAACCCGGCCGCAACTCGGCCATCGCCGCCAGTTGCGCTGCTAATACTAGTTCATACACTTCCCGCTGGGCTGGAGTGAATTTACCATTCACTGGAAAGGTGCGGGTGATATCGCCAGCGTAGCCCTGATACTCGGCGCCAGCATCGATTAAAATAAGATCGCCATCGTGCAATACATCGCTATTAGCCGTGTAATGCAAAATGCAGGCGTTGTTACCGCCACCGCAAATACTTGCATAGGCTGAACCGGCTGCACCACGGGTTACAAATTCGTGTTCAAGCTCAGCCGCTACTTGATATTCAAATACGCCAGGGCGCACAAAGTTGAGGGCACGGCGATGCCCCGCCATGCTAATTTCGGCTGCTTGGCGCATTAATTGTTGTTCGGCTGGGCCTTTAATTAACCGTAGTTGATGCAATTGCGCGCGTGGATCATGTAAACGCTCGGGAGCCGTTTTCGTGCGCTTGGGTGCCGCACGTAACTTGCGCAGCATTAATTGCAATTCGGCTTCAAACTCTGGGAATTGATCAAAAGCGATATATAAATCAGAGTGGCCATCAATGAGTTGCGGCAGTTGTTCGGCTACTTTGCTGTTTTCGTAGCAGACTTGAATGCCGCTATCGTGCCCCGCTTGCAAACAGCCTAAGCGGCGGCCGTGCCATACTTCTTCGTGCGCATCTTTCGGTAGCACAAACAAGATTTCTGTCTGTTCTAACTCCGGCGCCAATATCAATAAACCATCGGGCTCATTAATGCCGGTAAGGTAAAAGAAATCGCTATCTTGGCGGAACGGGAAGTGCGTATCGCGGCTGCGAATCACTTCTTTCGCTGCTGGGAATATGGCGATACTGCCAGGCACCATACTGGCCATAAAGGCCGCGCGGCGCTGTTGCAACTCACTTACATCAATCATGTATGCTGCTCTCTAGTGTAACGTTGAGCTAGTTGGCGGAGCCGGCGCTGGTTTTGTGCTTAACTCGTTAAAGCACATAATGGCGGTAATGCGAACATATTCGCTTACTTCGAAAAACGCCCGCTCATCATCTTCACCAGACGCCACATCCGTGGAAAGCTTGGAAATCTCGGCGAGATCTTGAATCGCCTCTTTTAAATCATCTGAAGCAGCAGCTAAGTTTTGCTGATTTACGCCAAACCCTACCAAAAAGCATTGCGCCCACTCCGTTAACGCCTGTAAACGCTCACTCAATGGATCGTCGTCACTTGGCAGAATCAATTGAAAGCTTAATTCACTGCAACTCAGGCCTACTATGGTTTGTTGGTGCAGTACTTCTAGCGTATTGATCATCGAATCGCTAAATTTGTGCCCTTCGTTGGCTAAATCCGCCATGATCACCAGCCACTCGCGCTCTTTGCTTGGCGCACTGCTGGCCACTAAACCTGCCAACATGCCATGCACTTCTGCGGCAGATAGAATAATTTGCTCTTCTTGCAATTGCCGAGATAACTGTTCAAAGGTTTGCGCTGAGGCTTCGCTCATAAATACCACTCTTGCTACTTAAATTTAATGTAATCCTACCACCACACACCGTTTGCAGCCAGAAAAGCTGTGTTAATCTCATTGCAACTTTGATGCGCTCTCGTTATGCTTCGCGCTATTATGGTTACTACGTAAGAAAATACCAAAACAGTGCAATGTTTGGCATCGGATTGCTGTATTAATTGCTGCGCCATTTATTAGCTACATCACTAGGTAAGAGCGCGCCAGCTTAGAGGGAAAACACATGAGTGATAATGTTGTAGACATCAAAATACTCGACCGTAACTATCGCGTAATGTGCCCTGCTGGGCAAGAAACTGCGTTACGTGAAGCTGCTGAGCAGTTAGACACTCGCATGGCGGAAACACGTGCTAGCACGAAGCTTACCAATATGGAACAAATTGCCATCATGGCGGCACTGAATTTGTGCCATGAGTGGATTCAAGAGCGTGCTACTGAAGGCAAGAAGATTGCCGCACTAGAAGATAAAATTAGTTTGTTACAAGCCACGATTGAAAAAGCGATGGGGCAGCCTAAATCTTCAGCAAACGAGACGAAATCAGCGCTGCCGCCCTCCAGTTCTAACGCAGAATAAGTTATACTAACAATGTTCTCTGGGGTGTTTGCCAACGTCTGCATGTCCCTGAGCCGATACCGTCAGTATAGGGTCCTGTCGGGTTACCAGTGCGCAAGCCCGCCTTGCAGCGGGAAGCCTACAGTAGCCTGCTCAGCACCCGCCTTGAGCCAGTGGGTTCAAGGGCTACCACGACGTAGCGGCACCTTGGAGAACACCCTCACTTAAATTTCCAGCAACAACTAGTGCGGCTGAAACTCAAACATCACCCCTTCATGCGCCATAATCAATCGTTTCTCATCGATACGAATAATTTCGCTACCAAACGCAAACCGCGCATCATTCTGACATTCGATATACAGCAACTGCACTGGTGTTTCGTGATTTAAAGCGAAAATGTCTGGGTTCATACCAATTCGATTGGCCACTACGCCAAGCTGCTGCCAATCGCTCGTGATATCTGGATTAATACAATCTCGCCCCGCAAAACGAATATTGCGATCGCCAAAATCGGCACGATAATCACGCCAACGTAGCGTTTCTTCGGTTGATAATGTGGCTGACGATGTGGTGTGAATGGTATGCATGCGCCATTCACCTTTCAGCTCTAAACTATACATGGGTTGGCAGGCAGTAATTACCATGCAGCCGGCCAACGGCAGCAATACGCGTGGTTTCGCCGCCGTGCGCCGTAGCATTTGATACGCTAAACGCGATTTGCAGCCGAACACTTTGAACGCTGCCATTTTGCTTACCACGTTGTTTAGCACTGAACTCTTCATAAGTTTACCTTATTCACTTTCCGCTTCTTTCGCTGCGCGAACCATCTCACGCACATTTTTCAGCATTGCTTTGGCATCATAAAGAATACCATCGCGCATGGTATACACCACACCATCGGTGCGCATTGGCTGATTATTATCATCTAAACGATAATGGCCTGTGCCGTACAATACCTTAAAGTTGCGTAAGGGATTATCCCGCAAAATCACTAAATCTGCCTTTTTACCCGGAATTACACTACCGATATCATCTTCTAAGCCAAGCGCTTCGGCACCAGAAAGTGTTGCGGCGCGGATAACTTCTAATGCATTAAAGCCAGCTTCGCGTAATAGTTCAAGTTCTTGGATAAAGCCGAAGCCATAGATTTTATAAATGTAACCGGAATCGGAGCCCGTGGTTACTCGGCCACCATGGTTTTTGAAATCATTTAAGAACTCCATCCACAAACGGTAGTTCTCGCGCCAAGCTATCTCGTCATCCGTGGTCCAATCGAACCAATACGAACCATGGGCATAACGGCTTGGCGTGAAGAAACGCTCTAACGTAGGCAGCGTATATTCCGCGTGCCACTCAGCATTACGTTGCGCCGCTGCATCGCGGCTGGCTTCATAAATATTCAGGGTGGGGTTAATTGTAAAATCAAGCTCGATGAGCTTATCGCGAACATAGTTCCAGCGTTCACTGCCTTTTCTAGCGGCTTGTTGCCATAAACGCCCTGCCTCACTAAAACGATCTTGTTCATTCTGATAATTGTAATCTGGTGAGTAATTCTGGATAACCTGATTGGTAAATAATGCCTCTGGCAAGCCATACCAATGTTCCATGCTAGTAAGGCCCATGGCCGCCGAATCAAGCACATTGGTGCGTACCACATTCAACTGGGCATGGTGCATCATGGTGCCGAGGCCAAGCTCATTGGCTTCGGAAATGGCCGCTTCAATTACCCGCGGTGGTGCGCCAAAAAACTTCACGCCTTGAGCGCCTTGGGCTGCGGCACCTTGTACCCATGCCCGCGCTTGCTCAGCAGAAATAATGGGCTCACCAGAACCTCTACCAAAACCTGCATAGGGAATAATACGCGGCGCTGCAATGGCATTATCAGCCGCTTGTTGGGCTTGATCTACGGTCCACTCGAGGCCACGAAAACTTCCCGGTTCGCGAACCGTAGTAATACCGTGGGCTAACCACAGTTGATACACATACTCTGGTGGAATATTCGGTGCCGAACCACCAATATGGCCATGCATATCTACAAAACCTGGCAATACATAATGGCCGCTTATATCAATTTCATGATCGTCAGGGCCAGCCGTGGGCCGGCCGCCTTCGCGAATAGGCACACCTGGGTAGCCCACTACATCAACCCGCACAATACGATCATTTTCAATCACGATATCAACCGGGCCTACAGGTGGCGCGCCTTCACCGTTTACCAAAATGCCACCACGCAGAATTACCCGTGAAAATGGCCCTTGTTGCACAGGCTCGGCGGCAATTGCCGAGTTGGGCATTACGAATGGGGTGGCAACACTTACACACAGCACTGCAACACTACAGATTAGAATACGGCGAACCGATTGAATTACACGCATGAATCAGCCTATTATTATCGTGATGAGCAAATTGTTATTGAAACGTTAGCATACTCCAAGTTTCGCAACTTGTGCAGGGTACTGTAAAGCGTATAGTGCGCAATCGAACGCAAAAGGACCTAAGTTTGCCGAACTCTTCTTCTAAAAGCACAGCAACTGATGCCAATACAGTGATGCAAAACTCAACCCAGCAGAACCTGTTGCGCCAACAGCTAAGGGCAAAATACCGAGCTGCTCGGCAAGCCCTTTCTGCTGAACAACAACAGCAAGCAAGTGCCGCGATTGCCAAACACCTTACCGATATGGTGAGTGCTGCGCCTGTGCGCTGTGTTGCTGCCTACATTGCCAATGATGGGGAACCCAGCTTAGAGGCTACTATTCAGGCCCTGTGGCAACGCGGAATTACCGTGGCGTTACCTGTGCTGCATCCGGTGGTGCCTAATCAGTTGTTATTTTTGCGCTATCACGCCAACACGGAAATGGTAGCGAACAAGTTTAATATTCCCGAGCCGCGTATACGCTGCCAAGATATTATTCCATTAAGTGCCATCGATTTAGTATGCATGCCGCTGGTAGCATTCGATGCCCATGGCAACCGTTTGGGGATGGGCGGCGGGTTTTATGATAGAACCCTAGCCGGCTGCAGTATGAATCGGTACCCTAATTTACAGCGCGTGGGGATTGCCCATGATTGCCAATACACCGAGCAGTTGCCGGTTGCCTCGTGGGATGTGCCAATTGCCCAGATAGTTACACCTTGCCGCAGTTGGCAATTTAACACTAGCAGTGGTAACGATTAGCCGTATAATATCGTTCCATTCTCGACCAGTTTACTGGCCCCGCTAAATCCAAGGATTCCGAGTAATGGGTACATCTATGCAACAACCTACCGAAAACGTACAAAACCGAGCGAAACAACATGCGGCAGAAGCTGCTATTGCCTACGTTAAACCCGGCATGATCGTGGGTGTTGGCACTGGCTCTACGGTAAATTATTTTATCGACGCACTGGCGAGCATGAAGCACGAGATTGAGGGCGCGGTAAGTAGTTCAGAAGCCTCTACCCAGCGCTTAAAGCAACATGGTATTCCGGTATATGATTTAAACGGTGTAGATCGCGTAGAAATTTATGTTGATGGTGCCGATGAAATTAACGCCCAACTGCACATGATTAAAGGTGGTGGTGGCGCCCTTACCCGCGAGAAAATCGTAGCCGCCGTGGCCGAACAATTTATCTGTATTGCCGATAGCTCTAAACTGGTGAATGTACTGGGTGAGTTTCCCCTACCCATTGAAGTAATTCCGATGGCCCGCTCCTACGTGGCGCGGCAAATTGTGAAGCTAGGCGGAGACCCAATCTATCGCGAGGATTTTGTAACCGACAACGGTAACGTTATTCTTGATATTTATAATCTGCATATCGAAAACGCCGTAGACCTTGAGCAGAAAATCAATCAAATTACCGGTGTAGTTACCAATGGTTTATTCGCTGCCCGTGGCGCAAATATTGCCCTACTAAGTGATGGCGAGCAGTTGGAAACACTAAGCAGTTAGAAACCACAGAAAATAAGATGAACCCGCAACTTTTAGCAGCAAGCACAAGGAATTTCAGATGTCGCCGGTACTCTCGCTCGCGAAAAACAAGATTAAAATCCTCTTACTAGAGGGAGTGCACCCAAGCGCGGCAGAGTGCTTTGCCCAACATGGCTACACGCAAATTGATAGCCACACCACGGCATTTAACGAAGATGAATTGGCAGACATGATTGCCGATTATCATTTTGTGGGCATTCGTTCGCGCACGCAGCTAAGCCGCAAAGTGCTCGCCCGCGCCGATAAACTGAATGCTATTGGCTGCTTTTGCATTGGCACCAACCAGGTAGATACCAGCGCTGCTCGCGAATTTGGTATTCCTGTATTTAATGCGCCCTTTTCGAATACCCGCAGCGTGGCTGAATTAGTGCTCGCAGAAATTATTATGTTGCTGCGCAAAATTCCTGAGAAAAATATGGCCTGCCACCAAGGTGGTTGGTTGAAATCGGCGGGCGGCTCCCATGAAGCGCGCGGCAAAACACTAGGCATTATTGGCTACGGCCATATCGGCACGCAGCTCGGCGTATTGGCAGAGCAGCTGGGTATGCGCGTGGTGTTTTATGATATTGAAACCAAGCTTTCCTTGGGTAACGCATTGCCCATGCCATCATTACCAGCGCTACTACAAAGCAGTGATATCGTAAGTTTGCATGTACCGGAAACAGAGCAAACCCAAAACATGATCACCGCCAGCGAACTCGAACTGATGCGCTCTGGCGCTTCACTGATTAATGCTTCTCGTGGCACTGTTGTGGATTTAGCAGCGCTTGCGCAGTTTTTAAAGAATGGCCATTTAGCTGGTGCTGCCATTGATGTGTTCCCGCAAGAACCGAAAAGCAATAACGATGAGTTTCTCTCGCCATTACGCGGCCTAAGCAATGTAATCCTTACCCCGCACATTGGTGGCTCTACCCAAGAAGCGCAAGAAAACATTGGCACTGAAGTGGCGCATAAGCTGATCAAATACTCAGATAATGGCTCTACCCTTTCAGCCGTGAACTTCCCAGAAGTAAGTTTACCTCTGCATGGTGGCAGCAGCCGTTTACTGCACATTCACCGTAACCAACCCGGTGTGCTTACGCGCATTAACCAAATTTTTGCCGAGCTGGGCGTGAATATTTCCGGGCAGTACTTACAAACCGATAGTGAACTAGGCTACGTGGTAATGGATGTGGATAGCCAACAAGCCGATAACGCCTTGGAGCAGTTAAAAGAGATTTCAGGCACCATTCGCTGCCGAGTGCTGCATTAATGGCATCTTGTTGGCAAGATAATGGCATGGCACCAGCGTTATTCGCGGTGCCATGCCAATTACGTAACGATAGCGCCTTGTTATGCCAGCAGCTGATAAATTAATTCATACTCAGTTTGTAATTATCGGTGCTGGATTCGGCGGCGTTGGTATGGGCATTCGGCTCAAGCAAAGCGGCCATGAGCAATTTGTAATTTTAGAGCGCGGCGCCAGCATCGGCGGCACTTGGCGCGATAACACCTACCCAGGCGCCGCCTGTGATGTGCAATCACACCTGTATTCCTACTCTTTCGCGCCGCACTCACACTGGTCTCGCCGCTTTAGCCCGCAGCCTGAAATACGCAGCTATATTGAAAATTGCGTTAGTAAATTTGACATCGCGCCTCATATTGAGCTCAATGCCGATGTTGTGGAAGCGCGCTACTTAGAAGAAGAAATGCGCTGGCATGTGCAGCTTGCCGATGGCCGGGTGTTCAATTGTCAGTTTCTTATTTCTGCCACGGGGCAGTTGAACAACCCCAAATATCCGGATATTCCGGGGCGGAATGATTTTCAAGGGGTGCATTTTCACTCTGCCCGTTGGCAACATGAGCACGATTTGCACGGCAAACGCGTTGCGGTAATCGGTACTGGCGCTTCGGCAATTCAATTTGTGCCGCAGATTGCCAAGCAGGCGAAAGAAGTTGCCTTATTTCAACGCTCACCGGCATGGGTAATGCCCAAACCCGATAAGCCCTTCGCCCCTTGGCAGCAATGGTGCTTTCAGCACGTACCATTACTGAACCGCTGTTACCGCAGCATCATTTACTTAAAAAATGAGTGCCGAGCCCTGGCTTTTACCCGCATGCGCTTCATTTTGAATCTGTTTAGCTACCGTTCTATTGCCATGGCCAAGCGGGATGTTACCGATCCTGAAAAGCTGAAAAAGCTGATTCCCAACTATCAAATTGGCTGCAACCGCATTTTAATCGCCAATGATTGGTATAGCACGATCAACCAACCTCACGTGCAACTGCACTGCAATGGCATTAAGAAAATCACCCCTACCGGTATCACGGATAACAATGGGGACCACTACGCCGCCGATGTAATTATTTATGCTACCGGCTTCAAGGCCACTGAGTTTTTGGCCCCCATAAACATCATTGGCAGCAACAACCAACGCTTAAGCGAGGCTTGGAAAGATGGCGCCGAAGCCTATAAAGGTATTTCCGTAAGTGGCTTCCCCAACTTCTTCATGCTGTATGGGCCAAATACGAATCTTTCCCATAATTCCATACTGGTGATGCTCGAAGCACAATTTCACTATGTATTACAATGTACATATTACTTAGCTCGCAATAATCTGACTACACTAGATGTGAAAGCTGAGCGCCAGCAACATTATGTCAACACGCTGCAAAACAAACTCAACAACAGTGTGTGGGCAGCAGGCTGTAGCTCTTGGTATACAAATGATGCAGGACGCAACGTGATTAATTGGTTTGGTTTCACTTTCACGTACCGTTTCCTTACATCTCGTATAAATGCAGCAGATTATAAGTTTGGAAGGAGCCACCGTGAGCAACGAAGCGATATTTCGAGGATTTCTGCGAGTATTCGTTAAACCATGTTTTTCCCCCCGGTTTTCACTAGCATTCCGCCGGAAATGGATTCGGGTTGTTGGTAAAACGCTACCCAACGCAAAAGACGTGCATTTCCAAGAAGATAGCCTAGCCGGCCGCAGAACTGTGCTAGCAATGCCAAGCCAGCGTGCTCGGGCGCTAGCGGGCAACACAGACGATGCGAGTAACGGCAAACAGCCTCAACATATCCTTTACCTGCATGGTGGTGGCTTTGTATTTGATGGCAACAGCACCCACATCGAGTTTTGTGGCCATCTCGCTAATGCATGCGGAACCGCGGTATGGATGCTTGATTATCGGTTAGCGCCAGAGCATCCCTTCCCTGCTGCACTTGATGATGCTGTGGCTGCTTATAAAGCGTTACTAAAACGTGGTATTCCAGCACGGAAAATTACCATTGCCGGTGATTCTGCCGGTGGTAACCTGGCCCTCAGTTGTGCTCTAGCTCTACAAAATGAAGATGTGGAGCCACCCGCCAACTTAGTGCTCATTTCACCTTGGCTGGATCTCACCTGCAGTTCCCATAGTTATTATGAAAACGCGCAAATTGATCCCATGCTGCAAGTGAGTGGCTTAACCGCTAGCGCCAAAGATTACTTAGCAGGCCAAGATCCTGAACAGGCCCTAGCCTCGCCATTCTTTGCCACAGCGGCTGAACTGCAGAAGATTCCACCTACGTTAATACAAGTGGGTAGCGATGAAATTTTACTCGATGATTCCCGTAAATTCGCCGCTAAATTACTCGATTTACAGGTAGAGCATAAACTTTCCGTTGCGCCGGATATGTGGCATATATATCCGTTGCATGCTTCACAATTTAGCGCATCGAAAAACGCAATTGCCGAGATTGCTACGTTTCTAAAACGCGGCAGAACGGTGAAGTTAAATAACGCTTAATATGACGGAGCAGATACCAGCTATTGGGGATGCACAATTAGCTGGTTGTGCTTTATGAGTGCTGTTGGTAGCTATTATTGGCAGGGATTATTTGCCAGAAATACGGCTTAGTGCTTTAACTGGCAATTAGTGCTTGGTTTATCCGAAAACCGAAGCGGCTTCCCTGGCCCGGCTTACTCTCAATCATTAGTTTAGTACGGTGATGCTCAAGTGCATGTTTTACAATCGCTAAGCCTAAGCCGGTTCCGCCCGTGGCACTGTTGCGATCGCTCTCGGCCCGGTAAAACCGTTCGGTTAAGCGCGGAATATGTTCAGCAGCTATCCCTGGCCCACTATCTTCCACACTAAACTCGGCGCCGTTGGCGATACGCTGCCAAGTTACGCGGATCATGCCACCTTCAGGGGTGTATTTAATTGCATTCGTAAGTAAGTTCATACAGGCACTGCGGAGCTTGTCTTCATCTCCCCACAGCGAAAGCGTATCATCGAGCGCCACGTGCATTTGCAGCTTTTTCTCTTGAATACTTTGCGCCAGTTCATCGATAGATTGCTGTACCACATTGGCAAGCACTACCCGCTTGCTGAATAGCTCTTTGTCTTGTAATTCCATGCGTGAGATCTCAAGCAGTTGGTTTACCATGCGCTGCATGCGCTTAGTTTGCCCTTGCATCTCGTGCACCGCTTTCTCCATCATTTGCGGTGGTAACTGCTCGCCTTCCTCTAGCATTTCTAAGTACCCGCTAATCACTGTTAACGGAGTTTTTAATTCATGCGAAACGTTGGCCACAAAATCTTTGCGCATGCGTTCTAGCTTGCTGAGTTGGGTTACATCACGCACCATCAATAACAGCTGCGTATCTGCATACGGCATAAAGCGGAGCTCAAGCTCACGCTGATCACCGATAGGCGAGAGAATGGTGATGGGTTTAGTAAAGTTGCCCGCTTCAAAGTATTTATGGAAACGGGGGTAACGAATCAGGTTGGTGATGCGAATACCTTTATCGGCGGGCCAACGAATACCAAAATAAATCTGCGCTAATTTGTTGGTCCACTCTAGGGTGCCATCGGCATTCAGCACGAGGCCGGCATCAGGAATTGCTTCTGCAGCTTGGCGAAATCGTTGTAATAACAACGCCAGTGAACGGCGTTTTACTTGCGCGCGGCGTAATGTGCCGTAAATACCATCATAAATATCGCTCCAAGCGCCTTTCGCACGCGGGGGCAACATGGTTCTACTATCCCATAACCAGCGATTTAAGCGTTGGAAATAGAATAAATTGCCGGCCACTGCAAGTGCGAGCCCAATGCTTAAACTGAGCCAAAACTTATCTACTAACAAGCCCACTAGCGCAAACGGCAGTAACCAAAGTAACTGCCGTTTAATAAGGCGAGAAAGCTTATATAAACGTTCCATCAGCGCGCGGAGAAGCGATAGCCTACGCCGCGAACCGTTTGTACTAAACGATGATGGCCATGTTCAGAAATTGCCTTACGCAGGCGGCGAATATGCACATCTACCGTGCGATCTTCTACATACACGTTGGTTCCCCACACATGGTCAAGTAGTTGTTCGCGGCTATACACTCGCTCCGGGTGGGTCATAAAAAAGTGCAGCAAGCGGAATTCGGTGGGGCCCATATCCAGGGAGGTAGTATTCGCAGAAACTCGATGGGAAACCGGATCGAGCACCAAGCCATCGATATCAATCGGTTCATCTAAACTTGTTGGGTTAACACGGCGAAACACGGCGCGCATTCTGGCAATCAATTCCTTTGGCGAGAATGGCTTGGTCATGTAATCATCGGCGCCCACTTCCAGCCCCTTAATTTTATCTTCTTCTTCGCCACGTGCGGTAAGCATAATAATGGGGATATGGCGCAAATGGTCTGTTGTTTTTACTTTGCGAGCCAACTGAATTCCGCTGCCGCCGGGCAACATCCAATCCAGTAAGATCATATCTGGATAGGGCTCTGTAATAGCAGCTAATCCCTTATCGTAATCTGCAGCTTGAATGGGCTGATACCCATGCTGCTCCAATACAAACGCGAGCATCTCTCGAATTGGCGCTTCATCTTCAATAATCAACACTTTACTTGGCATCTGGTTCCACCTGTTCACGTATTTGTATTGCTATTATGAGAACCAACTGTGACATTTTTATGACGCTTGTTGCTTTTCTGTAAACTAACTTAGAACGACCAGTTTAAACCCACCGATAAAGCGAATGGATCATTCCCCGGCTCAATCACCAAAGTTTTACCATGGCCGCCGGCCGATACGTTGGCAGTTGCCAATTGTGCATTTTGCGTATGTGATGCGGTTGCATATAAGCTTACCGCAGCATTCACTTTGCGATTTATGCCCACCGTAAACATGGTTGAATCCAGTGCATTGCTAGCATTCGCTGTACGATGAAACACCTGTGCCTTTAGGCTGTATTGGCTATCCAATGCATACGCACCAGTAACACCATATACCTGTTGGCTACCGGTTTCCATGCCCGATGCATATTGATAGAACAGTGCGCTGGTTAAGGCGCCATTGGTGCGAATAAGGGCGGCTCGAGTGCCTGTTAAAGCAGGCTCAAATTCTCGATTTTGGTGCTCGTAACCGATAATTCCTGTCCAGCCGTTCTGCGCATAAGTGAGGGATGTACTATACGCATCATTCTTGGTATCTGTATTCGCCCCAGCTTGCTCACTGGTTCCGTAGTGCGCTATCCAAGTTAGGTTATTCAGCGTGGGTGATGTGTAGTGAATGCCACTTCGGAAGCGTCGATCAAAGTGCATTTCGCCGCTCCGCACAATATTTCGCCCCTCACCCACTTGCTCACGAAATTGCTCTACGGCATTTAAGATACGCTTCACTGGCGAATCATAAAAGCCAGCACGCAAGGTTCCCCATTCGCCCTGCACACCAACAAATGTATTTCTTGATGAAAACGTACTTTGCCCTTCAGCCATATCGATTGTGCGTTCTACCTGCCCAATCAATTGCATGCCCGGCTCAAGTTCGTAGGCTAATTTAAACCCAATCCGGCTTGAGTTACTGGAAACATTCAAACCACCGTTATCACCATCATCAAGATAATCACCGGAAACGTGCAACTTGCCGTAAAAATCAATTTTAGGCTGTTCGGCAAATGCTGGGGTGGCAGTAAGCACACCAATGAACGTGGTGAATACAGCGATTTTACGCGCACTTCGATTACCTGAGTGAGAATGTGGCATTGATACGCGATATCCTTGGCGATTTGAGCGGCACATAGCGGTTCCTTTTAGCGGCTGAGAGAGTTTGGCTTCGCTTGCGGCAAGCCCAAAGGCTCAGCAAATATTGCGAAATTATAGTTAATTAGTGAAGATTATGTCACGCTTTTGTGACAGTTTTATGAACGGAATTGCCAGTAGGAATGTTTTTCATTTACTGATAGAGTTTCTCTATAGTCTTGTCACCGGAATTACATTATTTTCGGTAGCTCATAAGCATAATAATAATAGGTATAACCTTGGTGAAACGCTCTGTTCATGATGCTGCGCCGCGCGCAACACGAAGCATCACTCGAACGCTGCTTACTAGCGTTCTCGCTGTTTATTTCTTACTTACCCTGCTCATTACTACCGGGCAGGTTGCGCTTGAGTATCAAAATACCCGCGATAACCTATTAAACGATTTGCGTAATCAGCATCACACCTTTGCCGCCAGCATTGCCCGTGCACTTTGGGAGTTTAACCAAACTCAAGCCGAAACTATTGCCTCTGGTTTAACCAGCGTTCCAGCAATCAGCGGCGTTATTGTGCGCGATGATCAAGGTAGAGTTATTTCCAAACGTGGGCTCACCATGAGCGCACAGCAAATAGAAGAATTCAGCGACTCTGGTGAAATCCCTGAGCAGAACGGTATTTTCGGATATTACAGCCCACTCATCTATGAGTTTGCGGGCCGCTCTGAAGTAGTTGGCGATGTTATGTTGTTCTCTAACCGCGATATCACCATTGAACGTTTAAAGCCCAGTATATTTCTGCTCGTTGTGGGTGCATTAATCAAAACTAGCTTGTTGATTTTACTCTTTTCGCTGGCCTTCAAGTTTTATTTGCGGATACCGCTAGAAGAGCTGATTCGGCAAATTCGTAATTTTGATTTTAATAAGCTTGAACGTTCGGTTATTCAATTGAAGCAGTTGGAAACCAACGAATTTAGTTTGCTTGAAGACGCCTATAACGATCTTATTGAGCGTTTACGCCAACACCAAATAGCCTTGAAGCAAACAGAAGACGATTTAACCGCGGCAAATCAACAGCTGGAAGAGCAAAACTTGGTTCTTGAGCAAGAAATTGCTGAGAAAACCCTAGGCATCAGTAACCTAATGCTGGATTTAGAGCGCCGCCGGCATGATTTAGAAGTGCGCCAGCACTCATTGGAACAAGAAATTCACCAGCGGCGCATTACCGAATCTAAACTAAAACAAACCAATAAAGATCTACAGGAAAGCGTTGAGTTCTTGCAGCAAACAAAAAGCCAACTGGTAAGTACTGAAAAAATGGCGACCCTGGGTAATCTAGTTGCCAGTATCACTCATGAAGTGAATACACCGCTTGGTATCAGCCTTACATCGGCAACTTTTTTGCGCGAGCGAGTGGATAAATTAAAAGCTGACGTTACTGACAGCAAACTCTCTGCATCTGCTCTGGATAGTTTTATTCACGATGTAGAAGAAGGGCTAAGCTTAATTAACGGCAATTTAGAACGTGCTAATGAGTTACTTACTGGCTTTAAGCAAGTGGCTGTAGATCAAAGTTCGGAAGCAAACCGCAGCGTATTGCTTCCCGATTATTTACGGCGGGTGGTAAAAACATTGCAACCTAGCTTACGCAGCAAAAACATTACCACCGACATTGATTGCCCTGATATCACGGCGAGTTTCTTTACTGGCGCCCTTGCCCAGGTGCTCACAAACATGATTATGAATAGTGTAATTCATGGTTTTCCCGATAAAAATCAGGGCAGCATCAACATAAAGGTGCGCGTTAAAAACAATACTCTGCATTTTACCTACACCGATAATGGCCAAGGCATGTCGAGCAATGAGCTCAATCATATCTTTGAAGCCTTTTTTACCACGCAAGCCGAGAATGGCGGCAGCGGCCTAGGCACGCATATTATTCACAAGCTGATTACCGAAACGTTGCACGGTAAAATAACGGTGAGTAGCAAACTGGGCGAAGGGCTAACCTACCAATTTAGTTTTCCAGTAACTTTAACGAACGCCAACTGACAGCCTGCCAATACTCGGGTATTATGCGGCATTATTAATTCCTCATATTATTGTTCATCGAAAAATCGGAGTATTCACCCGTATGTGGTTCAAAAACTTACGTGTATATCAGTTCACCCAGCCTTTCACTTGGTTAGACGATGCCGAGAGCTTATTAAACGAGCGCCGTTTTAAACCTTGTGCGCGGCAAGAACCGGTAAGTTTTGGTTTAATTCCACCACTTGGTGAAGAAGATGGCCCACTTATTCATCGCGTTGGCGATAATTTATTGTTTTGCGCTAAGAAAGAAGAAAAAGTGGTACCACCCAGTGCGGTGAATGCGGAATTAGAGCAAGTTCGTGAGCAGTTCCAGCAAGCCAACGCGCGCGCTATGCCTCGCAAAGAGCAACAAACCGTTAAAGAAGAGATTATTCATCGCATGCTGCCGCAAGCATTTCCAAAGTTTGCGGTAACGTGGGGCATGATTGATTTAAAAGGCCAACGTTTATTAGTGGATAGCTCCAGTGCCACGCGTGCCGAAGAACTCACCGCATTAGTGCGCAGCTGTTTAGGCTCGTTACCCATTAAACCATGGGGTGCTGAAGCCAATGCAGAAGTTTTATTTACCGAATGGGTGAAGCAGCAATCGGCTCCTGCGCCTTTCGCTTTGGGCCTTGAAGCAGAGTTGCGCAGCTTTTCTGAGAACGAATCGGTAGTAAAGCTGAAGCAACATGATTTAACAACTGATGAAGTTGGTTTGCACTTACAACATGGTAAATTAGTTACTCAACTGGGCATGGAGTGGGAAGAGCGGCTAAGCTTTTTACTTACCGACGATTACGCCATTAAACGGATTCGCTTTAGCGATATACTGAAAGAGCAGCGCGATGATCTGAACCCAGAAAGCCGCGCAGAACAGCTTGATGTTGATTTTGCTTTAATGAGCGGCGAGTTCAACCAATTATTAATCGAACTAGAGCGCATTTTCGCAGCGTCTAGCCCAGAAAATACGGAGCAATAGCTACATGAATCCTGAATGGGCTCAACTAGAACTTGATGATGTTTTAGTAAACACTTTGCTGGATGCTGGGCTAATGAAGCCAACGAAAATCCAGCTTGAAGTAGTTCCGTTAGCGCTTGAAGGCAAAGATGTACTTGCAGCTTCGCCTACCGGCACGGGCAAAACGCTCGCGTTTCTATTGCCTGCAATTCAGCATTTAATCGATTACCCACGGCGCTCGCCAGGATCTGCTCGGGTATTGGTGCTAGCGCCTACACGAGAGCTTGCTGAGCAAATTGGGAAGCAATCGGAATTACTCTGCGATGCCGCAGGTTTAACCTCACTTACGGTTACCGGTGGGGTGAATTTCGGCAGCCATACGGGTGCGTTTAAAGAAAACCTGGATATTGTTATTGCCACGCCTGGCCGCTTGCTTGATTACTTAGGTGGGGAAAAGTTTAGCGCTGAAGATCTGGAGATTTTAGTGCTGGATGAAGCCGATCGTATGATGGATATGGGCTTTCGTACGCCGGTAGAACAAATCATTAATGAAGCGGTAAATTTGCGCCAGCGCTTGTTGTTTAGCGCTACTGCCGATAGCCACACCCTTGCTACCTTTAGTAAGCAAGTGCTTGCTACGCCTGAGTTCATTAATGTTGAACCGCCACGGCGCGAGAAAGGTAAAATTCATCAATGGGTGCATGTGAGCGATAACGTTGAGCACAAGCAGCAATTATTAAAGCACCTACTCGGTGAGTTTAATGGCCGCGTGCTGGTGTTTGTGCGCAAGCGCGAGCGTGCTCATGAGCTAGCCGAGGTTCTGCAGAACATGGGCTATGGCGCTATGGCGCTCGAAGGTGGCCTACCACAAGCCGAGCGGCAATCGCGTTTACTGGCGTTTTCGAACGTAAAGCAACGCATTCTCGTGGCTACCGACGTAGCGGCTCGTGGGCTTGATATTCCGGATGTAGAGCTAGTGGTGAATTTCGATTTGCCACGCAAAGGCGATACCTTCGTGCACCGTATTGGCCGCACCGGTAGAGCCGGAAAAACCGGTACTGCTGTGGCATTAGTTGAAGCGCATGATGCCGAAAACTTGGGCCGTATTGAACGTTACTTAGGGGAGCGGATTGAGCGTAGGTTTGTGAAAGAATTGCGGCCAACCTACAAGTTCCCAGACCCGCATAAAAAGAGCAAAACCAAGAAGAAAAAGAAAACCAAGAAAATGCTCGCCGGTACGAAAAAGAAGAGCGCAAAAGCGAAGAAATAAGCCTATACCACGCACTAAGTAAGTACTTACTTAGTGCGTGCTTTCTTAGTACGGGCTTGTTTAGCGCGTACTTTATACAGCGCCCGGCATACATAGAAGCCCAACACACCCGCCATATCCGCAACAACATCCCATACATCGGCACCACGGCCTGGCACAAAGTGCTGAATCGCCTCTATCGAAACGGCATAGATAAATAAAATAGGTACGGCAATCAGCAAGCGTGGCCGAAATGCCAAATGCATGGTTGCCGCCAACACGAAGAATAAGCCGAAGTGCACCACTTTATCTGCATGCGCAAATTGGCTCACCGCTGGCGTTGGAGGGGATTGCATTAAAAATAGGCCAGACACAATAATCACGACCAAACTAAATATAATTCGCCAAAGCACCTGTAGGGTATTCCTTATTTATTCTGTTCAAACACACCAACGTGAGCGAATCCTTGCTCTTGCATCTGCAGCGCTTGTAAGCGGCTCATAACACCTTGTTGGCAATAGAGAAGGTAATGCGCATCTTTGCTCAGTGTATCTTGTTTACTGGCTAACTTGAAAAATGGAATGTGTAACACTTTGTGTCCGGTTACCTGCAGCGGGGCTGCTTCCTCTTCTTCGGCCGTTCTTACATCAATAATTACAGCCTGCTCTGGGATATCATCCTGATAAACTTTTGGGCCAACAACTGGATTTACGCGAACTTCACGAATATCAACCGCAACACTAGCGGCTACCACTTCGTTAATTAAACTATCAGGTATTACTGTGGGTTCAGCACTAGCGATCACCCCTGGCTTAACCTTTACAGAGGGCTGTTGGGAAATTACCCCACAATATTCAGGTACCGCGGCACAAAGCGCTTCAACGCCGATAGCGCGTGCTTGATCCACAATCGCTTGTTTATCACTTACGATGAGCGGTCGAACCACCAAGGCATCGGTAGCTTGATCAATCAGTTTCAAGTTACTCAAAGTTTGGCTAGAAACTTGCCCTACCGCTTCCCCGGTAACCAATGCTTGCGCCTTCACCAGATCGGCTACTTGCGCTGCTGCACGCATCATTGCGCGCTTCAGTAGCACACCCATAGCGCCTTGATCCGCATGCTCGAGAATGCGCGCTACTACTTTTGAGAAATCCACCGTAACGAACTTCACTGCATGGGTGCGGGAGTACTTTTGCCATAGGAAGTAAGTGATTTCTTTAACCGCCGCCTCATGGGCATCGGCACCCAAATTAAAAAAGCAAAAGTGCGTGCGCGTACCCCTACGAATCATTTGGTAACTCGCCACCGCTGAATCAAAGCCACCCGACATCAAACTTAATACGGTTTCTTGCGTAGGTAACGGGAAGCCACCAATACCGGTGTAGCGGCGTTCTACCATGGAAACTTGTTCATCAATTACATGTAGCACTAATTCTTCTTGCGGGTTTTTCAACGCTACGCTCGTACCTGCAACTTGCGCCTTAATGCCGCCACCCAAGTAACGCGCCATATCTAGCGAGGAAAACTCGTGATTCCCTTTGCGCTTAATACGCACCGCAAATGATTTACCTTGAAAGCGTTCACTTTGGCTCTCAAGTATCCAGCTCAATAGCTCGGCAAATTCGGTAAGTGGGTGCTGGGTAACTTGTTCGAAATAGCCAATTCCCGGAGTGGTTTGTAAGGTTTGGATGGTAGTTGCGGTAAGCTCGGCATCATCGATATGAGTTACTTCAATACGATCCCAATGGCCATTTACACGAACAGATTTATCTAGTGGTTTTAACAGGGTACGCAAGTTTCCCGTAAGCACTTTTACATGCCGTTGCCGAACCGAACGGCTTTTAATGGTAATTTCTGCGTGCAAACGAACAATAAACTTCATGAAACCCTCGTAAATACCGCTAACGCGAAGCGCCTAGAAAATAAGCGCGCAATTATAGCTGATTTCACTTTGCGCAGCCAGAATCAGCGATATCAACGGCAAAACCGCTGCCGATTAGCTACTATTTGTGTTATTTTACCTGCATGCAAAAGGCTTTAGAAACGGACCTCAGGTGGCATTATGAGCAAACAAAATAACCCAGAAGAAATTGGCTTTGAACAAGCCATGGAAGAGCTTGAGAGTATTGTAAAAGCGCTTGAAGAAGGCGATATGCCATTAGAAACATCGCTACAGCAATTCGAACGCGCTGTATTGCTCTCTCGAATTAGCCAAAAGAAACTGCAACAAGCAGAGCAGAAAGTGCAAGTGTTGCTGCAGCAAAACGGCAGTGAAACTCTCAGCGATTTTACCGAAACCTCGGAATAACAGGGCGTATTGCGCATGTCTGCAACTGGATTGTTAACTGAAAATCTAGCACTGTATCGGGCCCGCCACGATGCCTATATGAAGGCGCTATTGCAGCCACCGGTGGCTGCACAACGGCTAGCTGATGCCATGTCGTACGCTACCTTGCTTGGTGGCAAACGCGTGCGGCCATTTCTAGTATATGCTACTGGCTCAATGCTGGGAGTGGCTGATGATGTTCTTGATGCGCCTGCTGCGGCAATTGAATGTATTCATGCCTATTCGCTGGTGCATGATGATTTGCCGGCTATGGATAATGATTCCCTGCGCAGAGGCCAAGCTACCTGCCATATTCAGTTTGATGAAGCCACCGCAATTCTTGCCGGCGATGCATTGCAAAGCCTCGCCTTTCAATTGTTAGCCAAGCCGCAGCGGCAAATTAACGCTGCGCAACAACTTGCTATGGTAACTACCTTAGCTGAAGCCGCTGGCCTAACCGGTATGTGTGGTGGCCAAGCGTTAGATATCAAAGCAACTGGCAGTAATGGTAAAGATATTACCGCCGCCCAGTTGGAGCAGATTCATCGCTTGAAAACCGGCGCGCTGTTGCGCGCGGCTGTGCGTTTAGGGGCTTTGTGCGGCAACAATGTTAGCGATGAGGTGCTTACCCAACTGGATGAGTTTGCCAGTGCCATAGGCTTAGCCTTTCAAGTGCAAGACGATATTTTGGATGTGGTTGGTGATACGCAAACGTTAGGCAAAACCAAAGGTGCCGATGCCGATTTAAGTAAGGCAACCTACCCTGCATTGCTTGGCATAGATGGATCTAAACAGCTACTTACAACGTTACATGAAAAAGCGCTACACGCACTTTCTCTGATACCGTACAATACCGAGCTACTCGAAGAATTCACCGAATACCTTGTAACACGAGACCGTTAGTATTATGACGCAAGCAAGCCAAAATGCCTTTCCATTGTTGCATGTAATCGATTCACCAGCTGATTTGCGCGGGTTACCCAAGCAAAAATTACAGCAGGTGAGCGATGAGTTGCGGCAATTTTTACTTGCCTCGGTAAGTAAAAGCAGCGGCCATTTGGCCAGTGGCTTGGGAACAGTTGAACTTACCGTTGCCCTACACTATGTATATAAAACACCCTTTGATCACCTCGTTTGGGATGTGGGGCATCAAGCTTACCCGCACAAAATACTTACTGGCAGACGTGATCAGTTGCACACCATTCGGCAAAAAGATGGCTTGCATCCGTTCCCTTGGCGAGAAGAAAGTGATTACGATGTAATTTCTGTAGGCCACTCGAGTACTTCCATCAGTGCTGCCTTAGGCTTAGCGGTAGCTGCTGAAAAAGAGGCGCAAAACCGCAAAACCGTGGCGGTAATTGGCGATGGCGCCATGACCGCAGGTATGGCGTTTGAAGCCATGAACCATGCCGGTGATGTAGCTCCCGATATGTTAGTTATTTTAAATGATAATGATATGTCGATTTCTGAAAATGTGGGCGCGCTGAATAGCCATTTTGCTCGACTTTTATCGGGCAAAATATACACCTCGCTGCGCGAAGGTGGTAAACAGCTGCTAAGCGGTTTGCCCACGATGCGTGAGCTGGTAAGTAAAGCTGAAGAGCATGTGAAAGGCATGGTTACGCCTGGCACTATCTTTGAAGAGCTTGGCTTTAACTATATCGGCCCAATTGATGGCCATGATGTGGATGCATTGGTAGAAACCCTTACCAATATGCGCACTTTAAAAGGCCCGCAACTTCTGCATGTAGTAACGCGCAAAGGTAAGGGCTACGCCCCTGCCGAAAAAGATCCTATTGGCTATCACGGGGTGCCGAAATTTGATCCCACAACCAACAGCTTGCCAACCAAAGCACCGAGCATTCCTTCATACTCGGCAGTGTTCGGTGAGTGGCTATGTGAAACAGCCGCAGTTGATGCGAATTTAATGGCGATTACGCCAGCTATGCGTGAAGGTTCCGGCATGGTGGCTTTTGCCCGCCAGTTCCCCAAACAATATTTTGATGTAGCCATTGCCGAGCAACATGCTGTTACTTTTGCCGCTGGCTTAGCCATTGCGGGGCAGAAGCCCGTGGTGGCCATTTACTCATCATTTTTACAGCGCGCTTACGATCAGCTTATTCATGATGTGGCGTTACAGAATTTAGATGTGTTATTTGCTATCGATCGGGCAGGTATCGTGGGCGCCGATGGCCCTACTCACCAAGGCGCGTTCGATTTAACCTTCCTACGCTGTATCCCTAACATGGTCGTAATGACACCTAGCAATGAAGATGAGTGTCGCTTAATGCTCGCTACGGGCTACCAATATGCTGGGCCTGCGGCAGTTCGCTATCCTCGGGGGAATGGCATTGGGGTTGAGTACAGCCCGCTTAAACCACTACCGATTGGTAAGAGCCGTGTGGTGCGCACGGGCAGCAAGGTTGCTATTCTCAACTTCGGTACCTTGCTGAGTGAAGCCATGATTGCTGCGGAATCACTCAATGCTACCGTAATTGATATGCGCTTTGTGAAACCATTAGACACGCAGGCAGTATTAGCTGCGGCAGCAGAGCATGAGTTACTGGTAACCCTTGAAGAGAATGCTATTGCAGGCGGAGCTGGCAGCGCGGTAAGTGAAGCACTAGCGGCCGCGAACGTGCAGATGCCAGTTTTACATATTGGCTTACCGGATCAGTTTATTAAGCACGGCGGGCAAGATGAGATTCGTGCTGAACTTGGATTAGATGCTCAGGGCATAACGAAACAGATAGAGAAACAGATAGAGCTGCAAATAAAAGCCCGATTATAATCGGGCTTTGTTTGTTTTAATCGCTGTAATTACTGAAAGTGCACCCTTACATGGGCAGCCAGCCTAAGCTTAAAACAATGTGCATCAATACCAAGGTGATGAAGCCAGCTACGATATCATCAAGCATAATACCAAAGCCGCCATCTACCTTTTTATCTAGCCAGCTAATAGGCCATGGTTTGATGATATCGAAAATACGAAATAGCACAAAAGCCAACAGCAATGCTTGCCAACTTACCGGCACCGCGATCATCGCTATCATATAACCGGCAATTTCATCCCACACAATAGCCGGTGCATCATGCTCACCCATGGCCTTTGCCGTTGCACCACATAAATAAATACCAATAATGCAGGCAAACACCACAACACCCATGTATGCGGCTACATCTAGCGGCGCAAACAACCATACCAATACAATAGCGGGCAAAGTACCAAACGTACCCGGTGCTTTTGGCAACAAACCGGTACCAAAGCCAAACGAGAAAAAATGCACGGGGTGTTTAATCAGCTCACGTTTACTCTTTTTAAGCGGCATACAAATTCCTTAGTTAACCCTAATACGGCTTCTTTATAGTGCGAAGTGGCTAAAGCTTTCTAATTGCAAATCACAGCGCTCGTTTTTGTTAAAGTAGCGCAGCCCTTTATTGCCTTCAATAATACCTACTTGAGTAACACTTACACCAGCTTGAACTGCAATTGTTTCTAGCATGCCACAGCGGCTGGCTGGCACGGTAAAGCAAAGTTCATAATCATCACCACCAGCAAGTTGGTAAACCCAACCATCGGCGCTATTAATGCTTTCTGCAAATGCTTTTGAACGAGGTAAACGATCGAGTTCGATATGGGCACCTACACCCGATGCTTGTAAGATATGGCTTAAATCACCCGCTAGGCCATCGCTTAAATCAATCGCCGATGTTGCTAAGTTGCGCAACAACTGCCCTAAACCCACCCGTGGGGTTGGATAAAACAGGCGTTTTTCTAAGGATGCTAATGCGGCATCAGAAAGTTGCACGCGCTGCTGCTGCGCAGCCAAAGCAAGCGCGGCATCACCAAGGGTACCGCTTACATAGATACGATCACCCGGCTGAGCACCTCTGCGCGTTAAATAACGCTCTTTCGGCACGATACCTTGGGCTGTTAACGTGAGGCTTAACGGCCCTTTCGTTACATCACCACCAATTAAGGCGCAACGATAGTAATCCACGGTTTTGAAAAACCCAGAACTGAACTCAGCTAACCATTCTTCATTGATTTCAGGGAGTGTGCAGCTTAACGAGAGCCACGCGGGTTCTGCGCCCATTGCCGCTAAATCACTCAGGTTTACTGCCACAAGTTTGTGGCCAAGTGCCGCTACTGGCACCCGATCATCAAAGTGCACACCCGCAACCATGGTATCGGTGGTTACCGCGATACCGCAATCAGCAGGAGGGATTACTACTGCCGCATCATCACCGATAGATAAGGCAACATCACGACGGCTTTTATTCTCGGAGTTTAGTGACAGCGTGGAACTACTGCTGTACTCCTGTTGAGTACTTGCAGAGTTAGTGGCACTAAAAGAAGAGGTTTGATTTTGTGATGTTCGCGCTTGAAAGTATTTTGCAATAAGCGCGAACTCACTACGCTGAATATCCATAGCGTTTATTGGCGGGTGGCGCGTAAGGTATCTACAGCCTTATCTAACACACCATTTACAAAACGATGGCTATCATCGGCACCAAATGCTTTCGCTAACTCAATCGCTTCATTCATTACCACTTTGTAAGGAACATCTAAGCGTGCTTTCAGCTCAAATGCCGCAACACGCAAAATAGCGCGCTCAATTTGGTCTAAATCAACAAATGGACGATCGGTAAACGGCGATAACGCTTGATCTAGGTTTGCCTGTTGGCTGGCTACACCGCGCAGCAAATCAAGGAAATAATCTACATCAACCTTGCTTACATCATTCTCTGTTAAGAATTCTGCTTCAATGTCGCTTACACTATTACCCGATAACTGCCACGAATATACTGCCTGAATCGCCAAACGGCGAGCTTTACGGCGAGCTGCTGGTTTCACTGAACGCTCCTTACAGTTGTTCGAGAACGTTAATCATCTCAAGCGCACTTAAGGCTGCTTCAGAGCCTTTATTGCCATGCTTCACGCCTGCTCGATCAATCGCTTGCTCATCGGTATCTGTGGTAATTACACCAAATGCAACTGGCACACCGGTTTCCATTGCTACTTGTGCTAAACCAGAGTTTGCTTGGCCTGCTACAAAATCAAAATGCGGCGTACCACCACGGATTACTGCACCAATAGCAATAACGGCAGCATACTTACCACTTTCAGCAGCTTTCTTTGCTGTTAACGGCAGTTCGTAAGCACCAGGAACTTTCACAACGGTAATATCTGCAGCGTTCACTTGGCCAATACGTACCAATGTATCAATTGCGCCTTCCATTAGTTTTTCAACAATGAAACTATTAAACCGCGATACAACAATGGCTACTTTTTTACCAGGTGCAGCAACACCCGCTTCAATTACATTCATGATCTTTCCTTCCTACAAAGAGCTTCACACTGTGCCCGAAATGATGCTGATAAAGCACCGCTAAGCGCATATTTAATTGGCGCGAAGAATAGCACAATTTCCCTTTAAACGGTAAATATACCCGCAGCGAACACGCATTTACTACTGCAACTCCGGCCGTTTACCCACCGCTTGATTAGTAAAATCTTTAATTCGCTGCAGTGCAGCCTCAATATCTTCGCCTACTGGCATCGGTTCGCTAATCAAAATGGAGCGCGTTGCGAAACAAAAGGCGATCGGAATCACCGGTACATTCGCTTGCTGCGCCATATGCAAAAAGCCTTTTCGCCATTCGGTAACTTTACTGCGAGTGCCTTCCGGTGCAAGCACCAACAGCAAATCTTCGCGCTTGCCGAATTGTTCTACCATTTGCCCTACAATGCCATGCGCGCTATCACGCTGTACGGGAATACCGCCCAACCAAATTAATAGCCGCCGCACGGGAAATACAAATATCGAGTGCTTGCCCAAAAAGGATAAACGCACACCTAGTGCAAATTTTACCGCTAAGCCAACGAAGAAATCCCAATTCGAGGTGTGCGGTGCTACCGGGATAATCGCTTTGGAGATATCAGGAAGTTCCCCAACGATCTTCCAACCACCTAAAATACGCATGCCAAACCGGCCTAGCCATCGGCTAAACCGGTTCCCGCGTGTTGGTAGGTGCTGATAGGATGAAGGTTCGCGAATCACTTACTGCAATCTCTGGCGAATTTCCCGCAGCTTTGTTTTTACTAAAGCGCGATTATCTGGGCCCAACCGCAGCATTTGCTTTTGCGCTGGCAATAAACCTTCTAAAGCTGGATCCGTATAGGTATACATTACCTGGGAATCATCCACAGCTAACAACCCACGCGGCTCGGGTGTATCGAGCAGAATAGCGATCGCATCAAGTACTTGATCATGGAAGTTGGCGCCAGGCTCTTTAAACTCGCCAAACGCTTCCTCGAACAAAGGTTGGAAACGATAATATTGGCTTACCAACACATCGGTATCCATTTGATAGAACCAAGATACAATATCGTTGTAACGCGTATAGCTGCGCTCATCGATATACAACTGGCCATCAATTTCCTGCACTAAGAACCGCGATTGCGGGCCTTCCACAATGGCTGCTTCGCGCACAACATCGCCGCGCGATACATTATCAACAAACACCACGAGTTTGCGGAACATGTTCTCAGCAATCACCGGGCGCGTGTTGATATCTTTTTCACTTAACTCGGCTAACAGCACGTTACTGGCAGCATCCAGCTCAGGCAATGGCTCTTCTACCACTTCTGGCTCTGGCGCTACTTCTGGTTCAGGCTCAGGTTCTGGCACCGGTTCAGGTTCCGGCTCCGGCTCCGGCTCTGGATCTGGCAGCGTTTCAGGCTCTACTTCAACACCTCGTTCTGGAATTTCTACCGCAGGAGCGGGCTCCGGCTCACCGCCTCGAGTAAACCATAACGCCAAAATGGCCACTATAATTACGGCAATTACGATACCGATAACGCGCGGGTTTAACCCTTTCGCGTTGGTTTTCTCAGAATTTTGCTCTTCCATCACAGCTCCTTAGTTAGGGCTAGGCGTTCAAATACTAGGTGTTTATGATATTTCATCACGGCAGAAAACTAACTCTTTATCATTTGAGAGATCAGCATTAAAGGAATACCCTGCCTCATCAAAAGACTGCAAATCGGCTACAGAGTTCGGCTTCTTTTCAATAATATAACGCGCCATTAACCCACGCGCTTTTTTTGCGTAAAAACTAATCACCTTGAGCTTGCCATTTTTAGTGTCTTTAAACACCGGTGTTATCACCTTGGCCTGCAAACTATCGGTTTTTACCGCTTTAAAATACTCATTCGAGGCTAAATTAATTAACGTATCGGTATCCAAGTGCTCAAGCGTTTGGTTCAGTTTTTGCGTGATGGTATCGCCCCAAAATGAATACAAATCTTTACCACGAGAGGTTTTCAATTTAGTACCCATTTCTAATCGATACGGCATCATCAAATCAAGTGGTTTTAATACGCCATATAAGCCAGAAAGGATGCGCATATGTTTTTGCCCATATTGCCAATCTTTTTCTGATAACGAGGCGGCATCTAAGCCGGTGTATACATCACCATTGAAGGCAAACACGGCTTGCTTTGCTTTGGCGGTAGAAAAAGGGGTACGCCACTCACTAAATCGGGCTGCATTCAAACCTGCTAGCTTATCGCTAATGCCCATTAGCTCGCTGAGCTCATGTGGAGAGAACTGCCGACACACCTTCACTAATGCCGCAGATTCATCAAGCAGCTCTGGCTGGGTATAATCATCAACTGGTGCAGCACTGTCATAATCTAGATTTTTCGCTGGTGAAACAACAAATAGCATATCTTTACTCCATCAGTTTCAATGTCATTAATGAAAGATTACCACAGCTTATACGAAAAAACCCCCAACAGAAATTGCTCTGCGGGGGCTTGGTGTGATCATAAACAACGAAGTAACCTGAACTTACCGTTTTCGTTACAAATAGTTCTCTTGATCTTCACCTTCTTTTTCAACTTCTGGTGGCATCAAATCTTCCCGCGAGATTCCCATCGCTAGTACTAATGTACTGCGTGTGAACACAGATGAGTAAGTACCCACTACAACGCCCATTGCAAGAGCTACCGAGAAACCAAAGATCATTTGGCCACCAAAGAACATTAACACCAAGAGCACCATTAAGGTGGTAAGTGATGTTACTAAGGTACGGCTCATGGTTTGGCTTAACGAGATGTTAATCACCTCAACTGGCGTATTTTTACGTAGCTTACGGAAGTTCTCCCGAATCCTATCGGCCACAACGATACTATCGTTGAGGGAGTAACCTATTACCGCGAGCAACGCCGCCAAAATGGTTAAATCAACTTGCATTTGCAATAGCGAGAATAAGCCAAGAATGATCACCACATCTTGCCCCAAACCGGCTACGGCAGACAATGCTAACCGCCATTCAAAGCGGAACGACACGTACACTAGGATACAGATCAGCGCCACAATCATTGCCAGGCCACCCGCTTCAGCGAGCTCTTCACCTACTTGCGGGCCCACAAACTCAACCCGGCGTACATCAATATTGCCATCAATGTTGGTTTGCAATACCCGCAGCAAATCATTGCCGATAGTATCGGAAGCAGCGCCATCTCGTGGCGGAATCCGCACCAATACATCGCGCTGCGTACCATAGTTTTGTACTACCGCATCGCCAAATTCATTCGCTTCTAATACCGTGCGTAACTCACTTAAATTAGCAGGCTGCTCGAAACCAACCTCTACCAAGGTACCACCGGTGAAATCCAATCCCCAGTTCAAGCCTTTTACTACAAGCGTAGAAAGCGAGAACACAATTAAGATAACACTTAAAGCTGTCGTCCATTTGTTAATGGACATGAAATTAACGGGGTTATTTTCATCTACTTTAGTAATCTGAAACATAAACTGCTCCCCTTAAATTGACAGCTTGGTTAAGCGCTTTTGGCGCCCCCAAATCAAGTTGATTACTGCACGAGTACCTGCAATAGCGGTAAACATCGAGGTAACAATACCGATGGCAAGTGTTACTGCGAAGCCTTTAATCGAGCCCGTACCTACAGCAAACAAGATCAACGCGGTAATCAGCGTGGTAATGTTCGCATCGGCAATGGTTGAAAACGCATTTTCATAACCACGCGCAATAGCCTGCTGCGGACTTCTCCCATCCAGCAGTTCTTCACGAATACGCTCGAAGATAATTACGTTCGCATCTACCGCCATACCCACCGTAAGTACAATACCGGCCATGCCAGGCATGGTTAAGGTAGCGCCAGGTACCAGCGACATAATACCAATGATCATTACTAGGTTAGTAAGCAGTGCAAGGTTAGCCACCATGCCGAATGCGCGGTAGTAAATGCCCATAAATAACAGCACAAGCACGAAGCCTGCCACAATCGCTGTTAAACCAGCTTTTACGTTCTCAGCACCCAAGCTTGGGCCAACGGTACGCTCTTCCACAATTTGAATCGGCGCAATCAACGCACCCGCGCGTAATAAGAGCGCTAGGTTTTGTGCTTCTTGTACGCCGCCCACACCAGTGATGCGGAAGTTACTTCCCAACACCGCTTGAATGGTGGCAACACTTACTACTTCTTCCACTCGCTCAAAGGCGATACGGCCTTCATCGGTAGTTTCACCGGTAGCAATAAACTCGATGAATACGGTTGCCATTGGCTCGCCAACATTACCCCGAGTTGCTTGGGTCATTAACCGGCCGCCAGCGGAATCGAGGGAAATATTTACCTGCGGCCGGCTACTTTCATCATAGCCAACGCTGGCATCAACAATGTGATCACCGGTGAGAATAATGCGGTTTTGCAGCAGCACTTGGCCACCACTACGCACGTTGTACAAGCGGCTACCAAACGGCACTCGGCCGGCAATTGCATCCTGTAAATCGTTTTCGGTATCTTGAAAACGGAATTCAAGGGTAGCTGTAGCACCTAAGATTTCTTTGGCGCGCGCCGTATCTTGAATACCTGGCAGCTCAACCACAATCCGATCTTGGCCTTGGCGTTGAATTACCGGTTCAGCAACACCGAGCTCATCCACCCGATTGCGCAGAATAGTAATATTCTGATCAATCGCGTTAGCTCGTGTTTCTTGTAAAAACTGGTCGGTCATTACCAGGGTAAGGGCGTTATTCGAGCTGTCTGTACGTAACTCATACCCTTGGTATTGATTGCGCAGCGAGCGTTGCGCACTTTGGTAATCTTCTGCGTTACGCAGTTCAATTACCACGTTATTGCCAGATTGCTCTACTCGGCGATAACGAATGCGTTCGTCACGTAAGCGATCACGTACGCCAGTAACCATTTGCTCATTGATCTTGAGTAACGCTTCATCCATGTCCACTTCCATTAAGAAGTGCACACCACCACGCAAATCAAGCCCCAGCTTTAACGGTTCACCCCCTATAGCAGCAAGCCATGCTGGCGTTGCTGGTGCAAGGTTAAGCGCAACCACGTAATTAATACCAAGCTCTGATACCAACAACTCACGGGCAGCAAGCTGATCATCATCAGTACTTAACCGCACCAAGATTTGGCCGTTTTCAAACACAACTCCAATGGGTTCAATGCCCTCTCGCTGCAAAGTTTGTTCAACTTGCTGAAGAGTATCTAAAGTAACTTCACCACTGCGAGTTGCGGAAATTTGTACGGCATAATCTTCACCGTAAATATTTGCCAATGCATATAGAGCGCCAAACAGCACTACAAATAAGATTGCCAAATTTTTCCACAACGGATATCTGTTTAACACAAGTCCGTCCTTACCCTGTTAAATTCGATTAAAGTGTTTTAATAGTGCCCTTTGGCAATACTGCAGCAACCGCACCTTTTTGTACTGTTACTTCAACACCTTCGGTAAGTGCAAGCACCATGAAATCGTTATCGTCGGCAACTTTTACAACTTTACCGATCAAGCCACCTTGCAATAGCACCTCATCACTTTTCGCTAGTGATGATACTAATGATTTGTGCTCTTTAACGCGTTTTGCTTGCGGACGGTAGATCAAGAAATAGAAAATCAAACCGAATAACAACAACATAATAACTAGTGATGCGGTGCCACCACCTTCTGCGCCAGCCTGCTGGGCATGAGCATTTGCAATCAAGAAATCCATAACACTTCCTCTTTAAATTTAAAAATCAGCAAGTTAACTAGCTAACTCAATCTTCTTTGTTAAAATAAACGCTGTATTGTAACTGAACAGGGTGCGAAGCGAAACGCTTGCAGTAAACACATATCGTATCTAACACCCTACATACCGCAGCAATCAGCCACATTTAACCTACATGGGGCTGCCTACGCAAAAAATAAAGAGGTAAGCACGTGGATTTATGGTTTTATGTTGCCGATTTGGCCGGAGTTGCTGTATTTGCCATCGCTGGAACGCTGCTCGCCTTTCGCAAACAGATGGATGGCTTTGGTGTGGTAGTGTTAGCTTCAGTTACTGCCATTGGCGGCGGTACAACGCGCGATTTGATACTCGATGTACCAGTATTCTGGTTGCATGATCCCATCTATTTTATTGTGATTGGTATTGCTGCACTCTTTACGATTACCTGGTTGCGCTTTAAGGCGTTTATTCCATTAAATTATTTACTAGCCGCCGATGCGTTGGGTATCGCCTTCTTTACTGTGTTGGGAACAGAGAAAGCATTGCAAGCTGGCGTAAGCCCAATGGTGGCCATTATTCTTGGCACCATGACCGCGGTATTTGGTGGGTTAATTCGCGATGTAATGGCCCGTGATATACCCATGGTATTAAAAAGCGAACTGTACGCTACTACCTGTATTGCCGGCGCCGTTGTATTTGTGCTGCTGTACGATGTGCAACAAAACTTAGCCATGATAGCCGCCATGCTTACTACGTTATTCTTACGCTATGGCGGCATTCGTTATCATTGGTCACTTACGGTATTCAAAGAACACCATTAATTTAGTTGCCACCCAACCGCCGGCGCAGGGAACCTCGCAGGCGGTCTTCAAGCTTTTCACCCAACTGTAAATCATCTGGCTCAATTTCAAACAATGCATTTAAGGTGCTCGCCTTGTCTTGGCCACTCGTTAAGCCCGTAACCACCTGTTGCAATTGCGGATTTAAACGTTCGGTTGCTGAACTTACTTGCGCTTGTAACTGTTGCCGTAATTCAGCAATGTGGGTATCGGCTTCCGCAGTAAGCGCCGCGGTAAAACCGCGCTGTAGCTGCTTATCTAAATCAGTGCGAATGCTAAAACCAGGCGCCTGAATTGCCCCAGATACCCCCACGTTCATCTCTATATTGCGAATGCCACTCAGCACATCATTAAGAATCTGTGCCCAACGCGCATCACCCTGCACCTGCATGGCAACATCCGCTAAGTTGATCGCACCAGCGCCAGACAAATTACCGCGCTCAACACCAACTTCACCTTGGGAATTTAACATGGCGCCTAACAATTGCGCGGCAACCTCGTTCTGTTGAAACAGTTTTTGTTCCGCAAGATTAATGCCTCTCACTCGCCAGCTCTGATTGCCTGCAAACCCCGCCACATCAGAAAGCGTGAAGCGCCCGGCAAGGTTCAATTCTTGCCAATATTCGGAAGCAGAAGCCGCTAAATTATAGGTAGAAGGGGTGCCACCAATCCGATCGTGTTGCCAGGTAATATTGCTCCACTCAACACCAACGTGGGTGTTCGCAAATTGAATATCGGTAAGTGCTTGCTCAATTAAAAATACTGGCCGCTGTTGGCGATCAAAATCAATGTAACGCCCTTCCCAGCGGCTAGGCTGCATCTCGTCATCATCTGAACGCGCCAGCATTGGGCCAATAAAATCAAACGCCATCAGCGCGTAACGGCTCCACTCTTCCACTTTCGGGCCGAATAGAATTCCGCTTAATTCAGTTAAACTTTCCTGATCAAAAGCTAATAACGCTCGCACGCGCTGCAAATCTTGTTCGGGTGCTTCGCGTAAAGCCCGCAGATCGGCTTGCAACACATCGCGTGCTTCCTCCGCTGTATTTACAAAGCTGCGCACCGCATCACGATCGGTACCCATGTCATCACGGAGTGAACGCAACCGATTACGTAATTCCAGCAATTCCTGCGGAGTACGCGGCTGTGCTTCGGTAATTTCTTTAATTCGCGTTTGATATCGATCTAACGTATCGGTGCTTGGCAAGCTGCTCTGGGCTTGTTCAACGCGTTCACGATAGGTGCGAAAGTTATCCTCGGCTTTTTGAATCACGCCCGGCGTGCGAATTTCACTACGCTCTAGAATTTGCTCAACCGATGGGATATCAATATTCAAATCAGCGAACACCTGCTGCCAATCGCGCGGTTCCCGCTCCGCTTCATAATCTGCGCGAACTTTACCCGGGCGAGCACGCTCTGTACCCATAGCAATTCCGGTCATTCGTAAATCGGTAATATGGATTCGCCCAATTACCGCATCCCAAAAATATAGTTCGGCTGCGGCCGTATCGGCTTTTAATCGATTGAGTTCTGGCTGTTCCGGATCGGTGAATTGTATGTCAGCCATGCGAATCGCAAAGGGCTGCCAGTTCACCTCTACTTGAGCGATATTTACCTCAGCACCATTTGCTCGTGTAAGGCCAAATTCCAACCCTGATTTCAGTAGCGGCCCAGCAAATATGCGCATGAGCAGCGCCAAGCCACCAAAAATAACAATAAAGGCAACTAGCCCTTGCCAGCGTATCACCTTATTCATAGTGAACCTCCGCGCAAGCCGCTAATACGTTGATATACCATAAAGAACTTCGTGCCTTTAATAACTTGCACAAAGCGTAAGCGATCAAACCATGCTTTCACTCGGCCGCGGTAGGCAACAATTAGCCGGTGGCTAATAAACAGCCAAGGCACCGCCACTACTAAACAGAACACCACGCTGCCCATGGTAATGGTGTGGTTATACTGCAGCAATCGCGCCAATGGATTTTCATATAAGCTGGCCCACAGGCCTTGTAATGCCTGTGCCTGCAAAATACTTTCACCGATATAATCGAATACTGGATCAAGTAAATAAGCAAGCCCAGAGAACACCAAGAACGCGAGGATAAAACCGCTAAAGTTGATGCGCAGCGAGAATGCTAGAAAAAGGATTAACACATTGTGTAGGCTAAATAGTGGGGTTAGGCCTAGCACCATCCCCAATAAAAAAGCCCAGGCTAATGCCCAAGGGCTGGTTTCGGCATTTAAAGCTTTAAACAGCTTTGCCAACAGGGTAATCATTTTCTAGCTCCTTGCTGCGATGATTGAAGTAATAGCTGCATACTCAGATACAAAAATAACACTCTAGTTCAATGCCGATAGTGGGCATTAATAACTATAGTTTAGCACCTAGCTGTTTCGCTAACTCTGCGGTTTGCGCACTTTTTGCAGAATCACCAGCTTGCCAGCCGTGTAGATTTTCTTGCAATACCGCCGTGAGCGCTTGAATGTGCTGCACATCTGAGTTTAAGCATGGAATATACTCAAAACGTTCGCCACCCGCTTCCATAAAATATTCACAGTTTTCTTCGCCAATTTCTTCAATCGTTTCTAAACAATCAGATGAAAAACCTGGGCACACCACTTGTAATGATTTCACGCCTTGGCCTGGCAGTGCTTTCATGGTTACATCAGTATATGGCTGTAACCACTCTTCGCGCCCAAAACGGGATTGGAAAGTAGTTTGATATTCATCTTTACCTAGCCCTAAGTTTTCGGCTACCAAGCGCGTAGTTTTATAACATTCGCAGTGGTACGGGTCGCCTTTATCAAGGTATTTTTTCGGCACACCATGGTATGAAAATACCAATTTATCGGCGCGGCCATGCTGTTCCCAGTGCGCGCGGATTTTATCTGCTACGGCCTGAATGTAACCAGCATTATCGTGATAATGGCTAATAAAACGGAAATCTGGCAACCAACGGCGTTGGGTAAAATCTTTGCTGATGGCATCGAATGTAGAGCCGCTGGTAGACGCTGAATATTGCGGGTAGAGCGGTAATACCACAAGCTTGCGCACGCCTTGGCTAAATAACTTTTCTAACGCGCTGCTAATGGAAGGATTACCGTAGCGCATACCGAACTCTACGATTACATCATCGCCATACAGCTTTTGCATTTCTGCCCGCACACCATTGGTTTGCGCTTGGGTGTGAAACAGTAACGGTGAACCTTGCTCGGTCCATACTGTGCTGTAGGCCGCAGCGGAACGGCGTGGCCTAATCCGCAAAATCACACCGTGCAAAATAACCTTCCAAAGTAGGCGTGGCACTTCAACAACCCGCGGATCAGAAAGAAATTCTGCCAAGTATTTACGCAGTGCTTTTGGCGTTGGCGCGTCTGGTGTGCCAAGATTAGTAAGCAGCACACCAATTTTGCCAACTTGACCGTGGCTAAAGTTGCTAGGGCTTTGAAATTTCATTAAAAAATATTCCTTTTAAAATGCTTGCTTAGAAACTGAATATCAGCGATAAATCGCGCTACAAACATTCGAGTTTGCGAATCAACAACCAAGGTAAATTATGCACAATGCACCGCTCATTATTATTGATGATTTAACCGATTGGCAGCCATATCACCCTAGCCAATCTATCATTAGTGCCAGTGATTATATCCAGCAAGCGGGCAAACACCGGGCGCCAATTATCAACCTATGTGGCGATTTAAGCTACTTGAGCACCGGTTATTATGTGAGCCTACTTGCGGAAGCTCGTGGGCAACGCGCTTTACCTTCGGTTTCTGCCATCAATGATTTAGCGAATCTATCACATTATCAGCTGTTCCTTAGTGATAGTAGCAAGCTATTGAATCGATTTGTTGCGCAACATCAACCAAACGAACCCAAACGAGTGCGTTTGTTGCTTTGTTTTGGCCGCACAGCGTATCCCGAGCTTGAAGATTTAGCTCGGCATGTTTTTGAAACATACCCGTGCCCAGTACTTGAGGTTGAGTTTGTATTTGAAGGTCGCTGGCACCTTAATGCAATACGTAATCGCGCGCTTTCAGATCTAAATGATCAGGAACAAACTTTATTTGGTGAATCACTCGAGTACTTTTCCAAGCGCGTGTGGCGCAAAGCGCGCAGCCGTAAAGAGTATCGCTATGATTTGGCGATTTTGCATGATCCTAACGAACGCATTCCTACCAGCGATAAAAAAGCGCTGCAGAAATTTATTCGCGCGGCAAAAGAATACGATATCGAAGCTGAGCTCATTACTGCTGCTGATTTCGGCCGCCTATTGGAATTTGATGCGCTGTTTATTCGCGAAACGACACGCATTAACCACTACACCTATCACTTTGCAAAAAAAGCCGAAGCCAATGGTTTAGTGGTAATCGATCACCCCGATTCTATTCTGCGTTGCGCCAATAAAGTATTTTTGAACGAAATGCTGCAAAAGAACAAGATTCCACAACCAGAAACCGAGCTATTGGTAATGGGCAACGATATTGATTACGCGGCAATTGGCGAGCGGTTCGGCTATCCCGTGGTACTGAAAATACCCGATGGTTCGTTTTCCATTGGCGTAGAAAAAGCACGGAATGCCGATGAGTTTCGTAAGGTAGCAGAAGATTTGTTCAAAACCTCTACCATCTTGTTGGTGCAAGAGTTCTTGCCCACAGATTTTGATTGGCGCATCGGCGTACTCAATAACCGTGTTATTTATGCCTGCAAATACTTTATGGCGCGCAACCATTGGCAAATCTACAACCATGCCAGCGAATCGAGCAAAGGCAAAACGGGTTCTTTTGCGTGTTTAGGTGTGCATCAAGTGCCTAAAGATGTAATTCGGGTTGCTCTGCAAGCCACGCGGTTAGTGGGTGATGGTTTGTATGGCGTAGATATCAAAGAATCGAGCAAAGGCCCGGTGATTATCGAAATTAATGATAATCCATCGATTGATAGCGGTGTTGAAGACGAATATCTGGGTGATGAGCTCTATCGTATCATCATGTCTGATTTCTTACGCAGAATCGAAGATTAACCGATGCCCTCTCAGCAGAAACCGCAGAGCGCCAGCAATCGCAGCAAAACGAGTGCGCCGGAAACCGCGCATTCGATTACCGTTCGCAAAGCCCAGCTCAGTGATTTAGATAAGTTGGTGGCGCTAGAAAATCGAGTTTTTACCTACGATCAAATCGGTAGGCGTTCGTTTCGCTATTTACTGCAGCGCCCGAGCGTGCAGGTTTGGGTTGCAGAGCTTACCCATAACAGTGTGCCAGGCGCGGAAGATTCAGCTACTATTTTTGCTGGTTATACTATTATATTAACCCGAAAAAATAGCCGCAAATGGCGTGTGTACTCACTTGCTACCGCACCTGAAGCTCGTGGCAAAGGTGCGGCAAAAGCACTGATGAACGTTGTGCAAGAAACTGCGGAAAACAACCCTAACGTGAGCACTGTATCCTTAGAAGTGAAGTGTGATAATGCCGGCGCCATTGCGCTGTATCGTAATCTTGGCTTTGAAGTAGTTGATGTAATGCCGAACTATTATTCTGATGGCAGCGATGGTTACCGCTTACAAATTAGTTTGTAAGTACTTCCTATCCCACAGGTGATCATTTGCACTTCTTAGGGCGTATCCGTTAACCTAACTATACTAATCACCTAAGTATTACCATTCACCTCACTAGCGTGCATGCAGTAACGGAGTGTTCATGAACAATTTTAGTTTTTATAACCCCACCAAAATACTTTTTGGCGAAGGGCAGATCGCCAAAATTAGTGCCGAAATTCCAGCTAACGCGCGGGTAATGCTCGCCTATGGCGGCGGCAGTATTAAGAAAAATGGCGTGTATCAGCAAATTCATGATGCCATTGGCGAGCAAATTGTTTGTGAGTTCGAGGGTATTGAAGCGAACCCAGAATACGAAACCCTGTGCCGTGCAGCCGATGCAGTAACCGCTAACAACGTTGATTTTATTCTTGCCGCTGGTGGCGGCTCGGTAATTGATGGCGTTAAGTTTATTGCGGCCGCAGCACATTATGAAGGCGATCGTTGGGATATTCTTACCAAAGGCGGCAAGGTTGTTAAATCTGCCGTGGCTTTCGGCAGCGTGCTCACGCTTCCGGCTACTGGCTCGGAAATGAATAGTGGTTCAGTAGTAACCCGCTCCGAATATAAAGCTAAACTTCCTTTCGGCAGCCCGTTGGTGTATCCGCAGTTTTCCGTGTTGGATCCTACCACCACTTATACCTTACCGATGCGGCAAGTAATTAATGGTGTGATCGACCCCTTTACCCATGTAATGGAACAATACCTTACTTATCCAGCAGGTGGCGCGTTACAAGATCGGTTAGCCGAGGGTATCTTACAAACCCTGATCGATATCGGCCCTGAAGCTATTGCACAGCCGGAGAATTACGAAGTACGCGCCAATGTAATGTGGTGCGCCACCATGGCATTGAATGGCTTAATTGGTGTGGGCGTGCCACAAGATTGGTCTACGCATATGATTGGCCATGAACTCACGGCATTATATGGCTTAGATCATGCACAAACCTTAGCGGTAGTGCTGCCCGCAAACCTACGTGTGCGCAAGGCCGATAAAATGGCGAAACTGGTGCAATTTGCCGAGCGGGTTTGGCATATTCAGGAAGGTACCGATGCCGAAAAAGCAGAAGCTGGCATTGCCAAAACCGAAGAGTTTTTCCGCAACCTCGGCGCTGGCACGCGCATTGAAGATTACGATTTAGATGCCAGCATCATTGATGTAGTGATTAAGCAGTTAGAAGCGCACGGCATGGTAAAACTGGGTGAGCATCAAGATGTAACCCCAGAGGTAAGCCGCAATATCCTTAACGCGGCCCTTCGTTCTGGTAATCCCGCGTAACACGCAAAATCTTATCGCCCGCTTGCCGATATCGATTAATTAACTTCTCAATCGGTTCGGCAACTGGGCTAATACCACGGCTTTGCAAATAATCCGTGTTGTAGAGTTTAGATGCACTGCGCTCACCCAAATCACATGCAAAAGTAACAATTGTTTTACCCGGTTCACGATGCAATGCTGCAAAAAAGGCCGCGGCAACGTTCAGTGCCGAGCTACTTCCTAGCACAATGCCATCTTGTTCGCGCACAAAGTTAGCGATACTCAGCAGATCTTGATCAGGTAAATTAAGCGCATAATCAATTTTTGCCTGCCGGAAGTTTTCTACTAAGCGCATGATGCCGATGCCCTCGGTAAGCGAGCCGCCTTCAGCTTTATATTCGCCGCTGCGGAGAAACTCGTAAGTGCCCGAGCCATCTGGATCTGCGCACCACACTTCAATATTCGGGTTTTGCTCTTTCAAGTACAGTGAATTACCGGCAATTGTGCCGCCCGTACCCGATACCGAAACAAGCATATCGATCTTGCCTTCCGTTTGCTGCCAGATTTCTGGGCCTGTGCGCAAGTAGTGGGCGCGCATGTTGCTGGTGTTTTCGAACTGATTCGCCCACCAGAAATTATCATTCTCAGCACCGAGACGCCGCGCCGTATGATAGAAGTGCGCCTCATTCTTAAATGGCACGGGTGGCACCGCATGCAAACGCGCGCCATGCAATTCGATCATTTTTGTTTTTTCAGCGGTTTGATCATTGGGCATTACCACCAACAAATCATAACCTAGTGCTTTTGCTACCACCGCCAAGCCAATGCCGGTATTACCGGCAGTACCCTCAACAATGGTCATACCGGGTTGCAGCTTGCCTTGATCGATGGCATCCATCACTAGCTGCAGTGCCGCGCGATCTTTGATTGAGCCGCCTGGATTCTGGTACTCGCATTTTACGTAAATATCGGAACCGCATAGTTTCGACAACGAAGCGATTTTTAATAAATCAGTATTGCCAATTTGCTCTATCTGGTTCATTACAACTCGCGCTAACGCCATGTACTTACATCCTTAGAGTAACTGTATGCATCTGTTACTTCACAAAATAAATAGAAGATAAAATAAACACTAAAATTATTGGCCAGAATAATTCTTCCCATATATACTGAAAAAGCTTAAATAACAGCAGTTATTTACTCAGTTTGAACGAAACCCTTCTCGGAAGTGCTCGTCCCCTGCTCTAAATACCTTGCTGCCCTAAGCACTAGTACCGCTGGTTGCGGCCAGCTGTTTTAATATACACGCAAGTTAGGAAAGATTATGTCTGATATCGTTACTGGTACCGTTAAGTGGTTCAACGAATCTAAAGGTTTTGGTTTTCTTGAGCGCGAAGGCGGGCCGGATGTATTCGTTCACTTCTCAGCAATTACTGGCGATGGCTTCCGCACGTTAGCCGAAGGCCAAAAAGTTAAGTTTACTATCACGCAAGGCCAAAAAGGTCCTCAAGCTGAAAACGTAACTGCTGCTGATTAAGGCTTACCTACCGTAAACCTTTGCTCACGCAAAACGAATTTATAAATGGTCGGCACTTAAATGCCGGCCATTTTTTATGCCATCCTATTTGTTCTGCCCAACTAACCAATCTTGCGCCCGTTCTGCTGCGCTTCCACCGTTTGGCTTGCTCGCAGTTAACGAAAGTGTTGTAGCTCTATATCAGCTTCTAACACCTGCAAAGCGAATTTTATTCATTCGTGTATTGGCCCTTGTAAAACAATAAGTTGAGTTCCCTCATTTACTTTCACCTGCGCATTTAGATTCGGATTGAGCACGGTTTTGCCTCCTTCTTGCTGGTACCCGAGTAACACTGCTTGCTCACTCAGCGCTAGTTCACGCAGTTCGCCAATCGTAAATACCCGATGTAAATTCGCAGGTAAAAAACGCAATGCTAATCGTGCACCATCGGCACTTAATAGTTGCTCATACACTGCCCGCAACTGCGGGTACACCGCAACCTGTGCCAATACATGGCTAACAATTACCGAGCTCACTAATACTTCGTTATGGCTATGGTTTACGTAGGCTGCGTTGCTCGGATCATGCAGCTCAACCATGATATGAGGACGTAAACTCGGGTTGCCTTTAGCAAGCAAATAATCCAGCACCATGAACGCCACAATGCTCCGTGCATCCGCCTCTTCCCCAGAAGCCAACCGATCACTACTAAATAAGATAACGGAATCAAAATGATGCGCTTGCAACTTCTGCATGGCTGATTCTGTGGTGTAATCTGCTTGCAACCACTCTACCTGTAGTTGCCCCGAGCCTTCAAGTTGACGTTCGGCAAACAGCAGCTCTCGCTCGTTTAATGGGGTAGTAGATACATTACATACCGAAAACTGAGTTCGATCATCATTCGCCATTTCTGCAAGCAATGTAAGTACTCGATTACTCCAGCCCAATATCAGTACTTTGCGTTTCAATGGCCGAATAGGCGCAACCAGTTTTTCATGCAGTTTTTGTGAGCGATAGCTAACGGCTCGTTGATGCAGCTGAACATCGCTATAGCTGAGCGCCAAATAAAGTATTTCATCTCCCTCTTTAATTTCCAAATCGCCAGAGGGTGCTAATAATGTGTGCCGCTCTCCCTGCTTCAGGGCATTTCGCGTTAACCGAAGCACTCCGCATGGGGTAGCTGTATTCGAGCTGGCAAATACTTGCTGCCACTTTTTCCCCACAAACCGTTCCGCACTCTCTGGCATAAATTGCGCTTGATTCGGATCGATCAACAAGGCATTTACCACCCCCGATAATCCCGGATACAAAATACTGCGCAATAAAATACGTGAAATAATTAAATCACTCGCGATTAATTGGAGATAGCCTTTATAGGTATGTAATGCCACTGGGATCTTGCGGGCATCTTGTAGTTCGGCAATAACTCGAGGCCCTTGGCGACCTTTAAATTGCGTATGCAGCGAGAGCAAAACCTTAATAATGTCGGCATCTGCACTAAGTGTTTGCTCCGCAAAATTACTCCGCGATGGGATAATAATGGTACGCGCATTTTCAATAGCTACTCGGGTAAGATGTTCAGGATTCAATAGCGATCCAGAGCGCAACACAATGCGGCGTAGATCTTTACCGGATATATTCTCCCCGCGTACTTCTGCGGTTGGCCCAGCGGTAATATCATCCGCCAGCACGGCAATTTTATTCACCTGATCGCGCGGGATTACCGGATTCAACAATTCTCGCACTATGGGCAGCGTTCTCGATGTCCAGCCGAGCAACACGGTATGATTCCGAAAGCCTACTGGAGTTTGCCCTAATTCGAAATTACGCATTTGCCGGAATAGCCATTGGGTCATGATGGCCACTAACGTACCCATAAACAGCACATAGCCAGCTACCGTAAGAATGGTGGATATTATTCTTCGGCCTGTTCCCTCGTCATCACCAAGATAGCCAGGATCTGTAAGGCGCAGAAACGACCACCAAAACTCTTCGGTAAGCGCTGCCTCACCGCGGCCGAGGAAATACGCTAGAAAGCCACCGGTAACCGCTACCAATAATACAATCGCCCAAGCCAGCAGCAACTGTAGCAATGCGCCACCACCGAGCATGCGTTCTAACGAAAATTTAATCTGTGTAGAAATGCGCGAGCCGATCGCCATGTCAGTTTTCCCTAGGTACTCTGCAAAAGTTATTAATACTATCGCGTATATCAACAAGATATGCGAACTGCAAAAAAGCTCCAACTTGTAATTTACTCTCTGAATGCTAGCCTAACTAAGTTATTAGCCATGTAAAGGCGTTCAATAGAAGGAGTTTTACATGAGTGCAACCAATGGTTCACGTTGGCGTTCCGCGCTATTAATGCCCGTATTTCTTCCAGCCATAGCGGTTATTTTGCTGCTCGTTGTTGGAACTCTCGCAAACCCTGAACTCGCCGGAGAACTTTTCTCCACTGCGTTAGCACGTATTACCGAAGATTTCGGTTGGTTCTACATGCTAGCTGTAGCGCTATTTTTGATGTTTATTGTGGTAATTGCGCTTTCCAAATGGGGCCGCATCAAGCTTGGGCCCGATCATGCAGATCCCGAATATAGCTTTCTATCATGGTTCGCCATGCTGTTCTCAGCAGGCTATGGTATTGCCTTATTGTTCTTCGGTGTATCTGAACCGGTACTGCACTATGCTAGCCCACCTCAGGGCGCTGCACTCACTGTAGATGCGGCTAAGCAAGCCATGCAAATCTCCTATTTCCACTGGGGTTTCCATATTTGGGCAATCTATGGCTTAGTGGGTTTAGTGCTGGCCTATTTCTCATTTCGCCACGGTTTACCGTTATCGATGCGCTCAACATTGTATCCACTCATTGGCGATAAAATTTATGGCCCCGCAGGGCATGCAGTAGATACTTTTGCCATCCTCGGCACCATGTTTGGTATTGCTACAACACTCGGATTGTCAGTAATTCAAATTAATACTGGCCTAAATTATTTGTGGGAAGACATCCCGGTTACCAATTTAGTGCAAATTGGTATTATTTTTGTGATTACCTTGATGGCCATTGCATCGGTTGTTGCCGGCCTCGATAAAGGCATTAAGCGCTTATCGATTGTGAATATGAGCTTGGTAATGTTCTTGCTCTTGTTCGTGTTTTTTGCCGGCCCAACGGTACATATTCTCGAAACCTTCTTACAAAATACCGGTAGTTACTTAAATTACATTGTAGAGCGCACCTTCAATTTGCAGGCCTACAGCCGGAGTGATTGGATTGGTAACTGGACCTTATTCATTTTCGGTTGGACCATTGCCTGGGCGCCATTTGTGGGCCTATTTATCGCTAAAATTAGCCGTGGCCGCACTATTCGCCAGTTTGTTGTGGGCGTAATGTTAGTGCCGACAATCTTCACCTTTTTCTGGTTCTCGGTATTTGGCGATACCGCCCTGTACATGATTATGATGCAAGGTTACGACACGCTTGTGCGGGATGTACAAGCCGACCAAGCTATCGCCCTGTTCAAGCTCTACGAGAACTTGCCAATGACGAGCTTATTGTCGTTTGCAACCGTGATCTTGATTATGACGTTTTTTGTTACCTCATCAGATTCCGGTTCACTGGTAATTGATTCGCTTGCTTCGGGCGGCGCCGCCAATACCCCTGTTTGGCAGCGCGTATTCTGGGCAAGTTCAGAAGGTGTGGTAGCCGCAGTTCTGTTATTAGCAGGTGGCTTAGGCGCGTTACAAACCGCGGCGATTGCCAGTGCCTTCCCGTTCGCCATTATTATGCTGATTTCAGCCGTGGGGTTATGGCGAGCGTTAGTAATTGAAGGGCACCAGTACAGTAGTTTACGCAGCCATACGCAAATGCACCGCCGTGGTGTGCATGCTGGCTCTAACTACTGGAAAACGCGCTTGGCTGGTTTAGTGGATTTTCCACCGCAAGATAAAGTGGAAACCTTCATTAAAGAAATGGGTAAAGAGTGCCTTGATGAAGTGTGCAAAGAGCTTACTAGCCAGAAATGGAAAACGGAGGTTACCATTGAAGAAGACCCTGTGCGCGTATTGCTCGTTGTGGACAAAGATTCCATCGATTTCACCTACGAAATTCGTGCCCGGGCCTATGCTCGCCCAGATTTTGCCATGGGTAAGAAAGGCGAGAAGAAAGAATACTACCGTGCAGAAGTATTCTTACGCCAAGGTGGCCAATCCTATGATGTGTATGGCTTTGAAAAAGCCGACATCATTAATGATGTGCTCAATCAATTTGAGAACTACCTGCACTTTATTCATCATTCGCCAGGCAGCTTACCGTGGGATTTAGCTGAGCACGATGATGATTTGAATGGCGAAGGCGACAATGCAACACCGCCGCCAGTGCAAGATAATAATGCTGCCGATTCAGGTGGTACACGTTAACTCTGGCTAGGGATTGCCATGTTCAGTGGCCTTACTACTATTTTAAGTGTATGCCCTGAGCAGGTTACCCGAAGCAAATAAAAGCGCCGCACTAACCATAAAGTGCGGCGCTTTTCATTTTTATATTCGTATGGCTACCGAAATACTTATGCGAACCGAAGCTGTTTATTTTAGTAAACGGTGATCAGAGAAATCTGGAATAGATTCCTCTAAGCGCCCTTCTATTTCCCGCAACCGCGCCAGCTCAGCACACATTGCCTCGCTGCGTTCCTCAATTTGCTCACCCCAGGTTTCCATTGTGGCACCTAAGGTTTCGCCCATCACTTCCATGCGCTCACCAAACTGCTCCATACGCTGCTCGAAGCTTCCTGATCCTGCAAACATGGCTTTCGTAACTAACCAAATCATACTGCCCATAGAATCTTCTACGATGGATTCAATTTCCGTTTCCAACGTATTACTGAGCTGCTCACCGAACTGATCTAATTGGCTGCCCTGCACTACATAGGTATCATCATGCTGGTAAGCCACCATGGCAAAATCCTCTGCCAATTGCTCGGTTAGATTATCAATACGGCGTACAATTTTGTGGCGCTTACCAAACATTTCCGTAAAGGTTGTGCTCAGCGCATACGTGGTCATCATCAGCGCTTCTTCCATTACCTCTACCACAAACTCTGATTGCGCCGTTAAGCCGTTCTTATATTGAATTAGTAAGCCCCTATCGCTAGCTGAAATAGCAACCGGTTCGCCGCGAAGCCAGAAATCACCGTTGTGGCTAATCCGCAGCAATTCTTCAGTGCCTTCCTGCACACGGAACTCTTGATAAGAAGCATAGATATCTTTATCAAAACTAAAATTACACTGCTTGCGAGTGTTAACAATTACCACTTCAGAATCACCACGAGTTTGCGCGCTTTCTGGTTCATTCGCAAAACTGGTGGCGGCCATAGATGTGATTGGCATAGTTGTGAGTGGCAACGCGCCGATTACAAATACCAAAGGGAGTAGCTTGTGCATGTTATTTTCCTTTTCTCTACTGCTAGTTAGCTCTTGTAATGAACCTGCTCGCAACAACAGCATTCAGGGGCACGGTTCATATGAATTCCATAGAACCTAAAGCAATAGCCGTGCCAGATGTTGTAACGGCATGATATATAAAGAAAAGAAAACGCCCATACGAAGCTCAGCAATATTCAACTCGCTGCTCGCATAGGCTTGGTAGCGATTTTCACTAATTATTAGCGGATTATCTTATAAATCACGCACCGCTTATATACAAAAAGAGCATCTTGGGTATTCGTTGCGATTTGAAATCATAGGGTTAGCATGTTAAACAAAAATAACAACGTTTCGTTTACTGCTAAGGGTGATATGTGCGCTGGCTAATTATTAGTGTTTGTTTATTACTGGTTATCGGTTTTTGGTGGATCTGGCTAAACCCCTATAGTTTCAAGTTTTCAGATACCACACTAGAGATTGATCAAGAAGCAGAACACCGTGTTTTCGCCTTTGGCACACTAACAAACCCGTTCGTGCGTTCATTGGTGATCTTTGGGTATGTGCCTACTGAACCTGGAACGCTGGAAGGCTATCGGCGCTATGGCTTGGATCTTCTCCCTGATGAAGATGCAACAACAGAGGGCCGCGTGTTTTATGTAACCGCAACGCAATTGCGTAGGCTCGATCGGTATGAGCGCGTGGGTGTGAAATATGAGCGATACCTTTATACTCTGAGTGACGGCGAGCCCGCATGGGTATATCGGCTTATTAGCGACATCAATCCAGTACCAACGGAGTAAATGAAGGAGTACCCCATGAGCTCAAGTAAGTTACTGCAGCCATCTCAGCAACAAAATAACGATGGCGAAGAGCGTAAAGTAGGTATTGAGATCGAGTTCGGTAATCTACAACTGCAACAGGCTACAGATGTATTGATAACCTTCCTCAAGCAGCGCTGTGAAGAGTGCGAACAAAGTGCTAAGGGTAGATACGAACACGTAATTAGCGGTGATAGTGCTGGCGATTGGATTATTGAATTTGATTACGATTACTTGAAAAAGATCGGCCGAGAAGAGCTGCAAGATAATTGGCGTGATTCTGCAGAGAAAAGCCTAGCATGGGTAGCTGAGGCTGTGGTGCCAGTAGAAATTGTAAGCCCGCCGTTACCATTAAGCCGCATCAGTGAGGTGGAAGAACTGCTGGTAGACCTGCGCAAGGCCGGCGCCAAAGGTTCATCCGATAGCCTTGCCTATGCATTTGGGCTGCAGCTAAATCCAGAATTACCGAAACTGGATGCCGATACGATTACCGCTCATTTAAAAAGTTTTTTATGCCTTTATGATTGGCTGCTTAAGGAAATAGATCCTGATATTTCACGGCGTGTGAGCAACTATATCGATCCATTTCCAAAAGAATATCTCGAACTTATTCTTGATAGCAGTTATTGGCCTTCTTTGGAAACGCTCATCGATGATTATTTACGCCACAACCCCACACGCAATCGAGCGCTCGATATGCTGCCATTATTTCGCCACCTCGATGAAGAGCGAGTGCTAGCAAAAGTAAATGATAGCTTAATTAAAGCTCGGCCTACGTTTCACTACCGCCTGCCGGGCTGTGAAGTACACCGCAATGATTGGGGTTTGTTTTCAGTGTGGAATAACTGGGTGCGGGTTGAGCAATTAGCCGAGAATCGCGAATTACTAAATGAAGTAAGTGAAGAATATCGCATTGAGATCAAAAAAATGTTCAGTGGCTTCAGCGATAATTGGCAAACATATCTAGTCAACCAAGTGATACCGGAGTTAGCCCGTGGCAGTGAAGCCCATCTTTAAATTATTTGCGATTGCTCGAGTTAATTTTTTAACCCTTACCGTTGCCTGTTTGCTACTGGCACTGGCTCTCAGTTATTCCTTACTTGGTGGAGTAAAGGGCGAGATTGTTGGTTGGGTAGTTGCAGCAGGCCTGCTAGCCCATGTAAGCGTGAATGCATTTAATGAATACTTCGATTTTCGCTCGGGCCTTGATTTCAAAACTCGCAAAACCCCCTTCAGCGGCGGCAGCGGCACCTTAGTGCAGCATCCACATATCGCCAACGCTGCGCTGGTATTGGCTTGTGTGAGTTTATTAGCGGTAATCACCAGCGGTTTATGGATTGTTAGCCAAACCTCAACGGCCTTGTTGTGGCTTGGTATCCCCGGGGTGTTACTCATTTATAGCTATACCCAATACATTAATCGTTACCCAGTACTGTGCTTAATTGCACCTGGCTTAGGCTTTGGGTTATTCCTCACGTTTGGCGCCAGCTGGGCTCTTGCGAGCGAGTATCCGGCGCTACCGACGAATGGCGCTTGGTACGGTATCGTAAGTGCTGCAGCAATGGTGATGTTGCTAGTAAACAACCTTCTGTTGTTGAACCAATTTCCCGATGTAGAAGCCGATGTATCAGTTGGCCGCAAGCACTTCCCCATCTCCATTGGTCGCACTAGCAGCGCATCAATTTTTGCTGTGCAGCTGCTGCTCAGCTACTTGGTATTAGTAATTGCGGTTGCTGCGAACTGGCTTCCCTTTAGTGCGCTATTGGCACTGCTATCATTTGTATTGGTGCCAAGATTACTGCAGGGCGTGCGCCAACACGCCAATAACATTCCCCAACTCATTCCGCTACTTGGCCTCAATGTTGCGGTAATTCATCTGTTTATTCTGCTACTAGCGCTCGGTATTTGGCTTAACTGGTAAGAAACTTCTGCATGTTAGCGCCAGGTTAGTACACGAATAAAAAAGCCTCCCGCATAACTACGAGAGGCTTTGATAAGTTTAACGAAGTAAGCGATTGCTAACTACTAACGCAAATCAAATGTGCCCGCCGCGCCAGGGAATACCACCGGGCTTTCAAAGCCATCTTTGCTTACCGCAGCTACGCCGAAGAAGTAATTATCAATCACTACATTCTCTAATGTGAACTCAGTAACATTGCCCACATCACGGCTAAACTGCCAATTTGGCGCATCAGTGTAACGCCAGTAAATGCGGTACCCTTCGATCATATCTTGCTCTTGCTCAGCCGCTGCCGCCCAACTTAACGTAGTGCTTGGCTGCACTGCGCCAGCAATTTCAACATCGCTTGGCGGCGCAGGGGCCCACGCCATGCTTGCTAGCGTTACCGCGTTAAGCGCTGTTAACTTGGCCGCATAATCAAAATCAACAAACTCGATAGTATCGCCGAAATGGCGGCCATCTTCATTGCGTAGATCTTGGTGCTGACGATCATAATGTTCGTTGGTTTCCATAATGCGCACACCAGGAAACCCTACATCATTAAAAGGCCGGTGGTGCCCGCCTCGACCAAAGCGATCTAGGCGATATACCAGCATTACATCCAAGTTAGAAATATAACGATCCGACATCCAAGAAATATATCTGCCTAAATTGCGGCTTGGCGAATCAACTTCCCCGCCGGTAAAACGACGGCGGCGAGCATCTGCCTCGGTTTCATTCATGCGCGTGCCTTCGGCGAAAACACGAGCAGTAGTGTTATCAATCACGCCATTGATACCCGCAATATTACCAATCATATCGTTGTTCAATACCGCATGCAGGCGCCAACCCTCTTCAACAGCTTGCCGCGCCAGTATTTCACCACCAAACAACCCTTGCTCTTCACCACTTAATGCGGCGTACACAATAGAGCCATGGAATTCGTGCTGGCTTAATATTCTTGCAGCCTCCAATGTTCCCGCTAAACCGGTTGCGTTGTCGTTAGCACCCGGCGATTCTGAGGTTGCGTCCATAATATCGGTAACCCGTGAATCAATATCTCCGGCCATCAACACATAACGACCCGGGTCTGTTGTACCACGTTGAATGGCAACCACACTTACCACTTCTGTGGGATCTGGAATACGCGGTGTGTTAGCAATCACATCACTACTGTAGTAAACCTCTAAGCAACCACCACAGGCTGCGGATATACGCTGAAATTCTTCATAAATCCAGCGGCGCGCAGCACCGATACCAACCGTATCTGATTCGGTTTCAGATAATGTGTGGCGAGTACCAAAATCAACTAACTGTTGTACATCACGGCGCAAATTCTCGGCACTAGGGGCAGCGGCAATTTCGTGTAATTTAGGTTGGTCTTTATAACTAATGGCCTGTCCGTGTGCCGCAAATGAGCTTAAAACTAGAGCCGTTGTTGCACTCAGTGCAAGGGCGCTAGTTGCTCGCGAAATAATTGATTTTTGCATTCTGAATTCCTTCAGGTAAATCGGCTAGGTTATGTGCATTAGCTGCTTAAACTGGCAGCAGCTAGATTATGTATCCGCATTCACCATACCTTAGGCACACTGCTTATTTAAGTAGCAAATTAAACAAGCGGGACAAGTTGTATGATTTAACAGGTAAATGCTGCTTCCATTGGCGATACAAATGCGTAATTCTTAAGGTAGCATCGTTTACAACAACAATAACAAACACAATCGAGGAATTTGCCGTGAATACTGGATTCAACTCCATCCGTAAAGCTATCATTCTAGCTTCCGCTGCATTCGCATTAAGTGCGTGCAGCCCAGCACCAGAAAGCATTGCTCCAGAAAGCATGGCGCCAGCCGATCCTACCTTTACTAACGCAGCGGCCGTGCAACAACAGTTTGCGGATGGCAGCCTCACCAGTGTTGCTTTAGTGGAGCATTATTTAGCCGCGATTACAGAACACAATCACCAAGGCCATAACATTCGCGCCATTATTGAAGTGAACCCAGACGCACTGGCCATTGCCGCTGAGCTTGATCGCGAGCGCGAACAAGGCATAACCCGCGGGCCATTGCATGGTATGCCGGTAGTGATCAAAGCAAACATCGCTACGGCCGATGCCATGGCCACCACGGCGGGTGCTAAAGTGCTGGAAGGCTTTATTACCGCAAGCGATGCCGAGCACATTCAACAACTGCGTGAAGCCGGCGCCATTATTATCGGCAAAGCCAATTTATCGGAGTGGGCTAACTTTCGCGGTGCCAACTCAATTAGTGGTTGGTCTGGTATTGGCGGACAAACCCGCAATCCGCATGTGCTCACGCACAACCCATGTGGTTCCAGTTCTGGTTCAGGCGCCGCGGTTGCAGCAGATTTCAGCTTACTCGCCATAGGCACCGAAACCGATGGCTCCATTATGTGCCCTACCTCAGTGAATGGCGTTGTTGGCATTAAATCAACCCGCGGTTCTGTAGCTGGCCATGGCATTATTCCGATAGCCTCTGCACAAGATATTGCTGGCCCCATGGCCCGCTATGTATACGATGCCGCCTTATTGCTCGATGGAATGGCTACCTCCGATGCGCGTACACGCTTTGGTATGCCGCTTAGTGAAGCAGCGCAACAACCCTTTACTGGCGAGTCAGTAGTATTGGTGCGCTCTTATGACCAACGCTTTGTAAGTGTGCAAGCACTTACTAATCAAGTAGCTGAAGCGTTGCGAAACCATGGCGTAGAAGTGATTGAAGTAACTGAGTGGAATTTACCTAGCGATCTTGGCCAAGCTGAATTCGAGGTTCTGGTGTATGAGTTTAGGCGGGATCTTGAGCAATGGTTTGCAGATTTCGATTCGCCAGTGCAAACCATGCAAGAGGTGATTGATTACAACCTCGCCAATGCAGATACCGAGCTTGCATTGTTCGGCCAAGAGTACCTAGAGCTTGCTGCGGCAATTGATTTAGAGGGCGATAAAGACAGTTACGAAGCCGCTCTAACGCTCAGCCGAGAGCTGGCCGAAGCGCATTTAAACCGTTACCTACAAGATTTAGGTGCTGCCGCAATTATCATTCCAGCGTATGGCCCAAGCTGGCCTATTCCGCCGGTAGAAGGCCCCGGCTATAGTTTTGGCACCTCTACGGCGGCCGCCGTTGCTGGATACCCTTCTATTACCATACCCGGTGGCAAAGAAGGCCCACTGCCTGTTGGCCTAAGCATGATGGGCTTACCATGGAGTGAGGCACAATTGGTGAGCCTGGCGAGTATGCTGGAAAATGAGCTGGGTGGTTTTCAACAACCGCAGTTCTTACCCGAGTTGCCAGCCACTAACGCCGAAGATTAAGAGCATCAAAAAGGGGCTGTGATTCATCAGCCCCTTTTTGTTTCGCGCTTGGTTCTGTTTAATTGCGTATATGCCTAGCTTAAAAATCGCTACGGTGGCGCCATATTAATCGCACACCAACACCAATAAGGTGTTCTGTGCCGGTTAGATCACGGCGAGTTTGCCGATAACCACCATGAAACATTACTCGTGGATTTAGCGTTTGCTTAAACCCTAATGCAAAGTACTCACCATCATTATTCATAATGCCGTTATCCATGAATTCACCATAACTCAATGAATAGCTGCGCCGCTCCGCATTATAAGTGGTGCTAAGGAACAGAATATCGGCATTTTCTAAACCAGTACCACGAAATTCATACTCTGCTGCAAAGGTAAATTGGTTCAGCGAAGTACGCGCACCAATCTTGGTGCCATCACGCTTACCATCACCTCGATTGCCGGCATCGAAATGCGCAAGCGCCAACTCCACATTGCCAACGGGCACGTTAACTGAACCCGCCCACATGCTATCGCGCTCTACTCCGGCTGGAGCTGGCTGACCATCATTGTTTGAATATAGTGCACGAAAGGTAATACCATTCTGCACCAAGGTATAATCAACAGCATCATCAATGTACCCACCGGCACCGAGCGGGCCGCCACTCTTACCACCGTTAGCGCGGGCTTGTAAAAATGAGCCTACAAAGGGATCCCACTGCAGGGTATTCAGTTTGTAAGGCGATTCCAAGCGCCCGCCGCGCACCATACCAAAATCACCCGCCACACCTACATAGCTTTCACGATATTTAGCTCGGCCATCATTCAAGCCATCCATATTAAAATTGTAGCTATGGCGAACAAATAGGCGCACACCATTGGTGAATTTATGCTCTCCATCTAAGAACACCGCACTCCAGTTATGGGAGTTGTTCGTACCATTGCCCCAACCATCGGTGATATACCACTTATCGGTGTTCCGCGCCTCTGCAGCGCTGCCATCTACACTTACCAGCTCGGATTGAACACGGGCGGTAATTTCAAAAAATGTAGTAGCTTTCTCATCGGCTATCGCGGCTGAACACATCGCTAAAGCGATCAACGATAAGCTCGGAATAGCAATCTTCGCGGCTAGGTTTGTTGTCATGCGTGAGCTCCATTTAATTCGGTTTGTTTCTCTATTATAAGCAAATGCTAATAAATATGCCTGCGGTATCTTGCCTTACCCATATGGATAGTTGTTTTATTTGGCGCATAAATCCCTATCTTTGGCGCCATTTAGAAACATTTGGTTGCAATTTTGTTAATCTGATCGCGTTGACTTCACATTACGTAAAAGAAACACTGTACGCGTTTTCATTCATCTAGAGGCATATATGCAATTTGCAGTTATAAAAGGTGCGTTGCTCGCAAGCAGCATTTCGCTTGCACTATTTGGTATCAGCGCAAATGCGCAAGCCGCATCCACCACGATGTTTATCACCGCAGCTGCGCAAACCAGCGAACGCGTGTGTGATAGCACCGAGTGCACCGCGGAATTACGCCGTTTAATGCGCTTGGCACGTAACGGCAGCGGCGATGCGGCTGCAATTGTTGCCATGGCATTTGCCAGTGGCGATGGCCTTGAGCAAAGCGATAAAGAAGCCGAGCGCTTCGTGCGCATCGGTGTGCGCTACAACAGCCCAATTGCTACCTACTTAATGTCGGATTGGCACCGCAATGGTTTTGTTCTTGAGCAAAACGAACAGGAAGCCGATCGTTTGCTTGATGTAGCGGTAAACCTTGGCCATCCGCCTGCGCAATATCAAAAAGCACTTATGTTGTTTAGCACCGATAGCGCTGAAGATTTCAACGAAGCACTTACCTTGCTAGAAGCCGCCAGTGAACAAAACTTGGTAACAGCAATGATGTTACTAGGGCGCATGAAACAAATTGGTGCTGGGGTAGATGAAGATTTAGTTGGCGCTGGAGAGCTCTACCGGAAGTTAATTATTGCCGGCGTAGATGATGCTCGTGGCTATTTACGTGAAGTAACCCGTGAATTAGAAGCACGTGATGATAGCAACGATGAAGTAATCAATCGCTTTGCCAACACAACCGATATGGAAGTAATCACGGTAAGAGGTTCTGCTTTTCGCGTAAATACTCAGCTTACGGGTATTGTGCGTCGCCTTACGGCTTCAGGTAACTACGATAGCCGCTCAATTGGTAGCCGTATTCGTGGCGTTACCTGCGAACAATCGGGTAGTAATTGTGCCGTAAACCGCCCAGACCCTACTGCAGCATCACTTGATGATGTAATTGGAAATAATTAATGTTTGATATTTTTTAGTATGCAGTAAGTATTAGTACTAAAAAGCCCCTGTGCAGTGAAGACACCTTAAGGCTGGGTTCTTCACTGCACAGGGGCTTTTTTGTGCTCGCCAGTTATGCTTTCTTTGCTGGGCTGTTATCTTCAGGATTTACTGTTTGCACTGCTTTCTCAACACCTAGCTCGTTGCGAAAATGCACATCAATCTGGTTAAACGCAATTTCAATGCCGGCCTCTTTGAAGCGGCGATCAATTTCTCGGTTCATTGCGTCAATTGCTGGGTTACGATCGGCAAGCCCGCCAACATGAACTCGCAGCTCATGATCTAGCGTGCTTTCACCAAACGAGAGGAATAATACCTGCGGCGCTGGTTCAGCGAGAGCACGCGGTTCTTGCTCAGCAATATCTAATAGAATTTCGCGGGTTTTCGCTAAATCAGAGCCATAGGCAACGCCCACTTTTACCGTGATACGTGTGATGGTGTTACTTAACGACCAATTCACGAACTGCCCGGTAATAAAGCTGCGATTCGGCACCACAATATCGCGGCGATCGAAATCGGTAATCACCGTTGCACGAATTTTTATCTTGGTAACCCGCCCAGAAAGGTTGTTCAGGGTAACAATGTCACCTACTCGCACTGGCCGTTCGAAGAACAAAATAAGGCCACTAATAAAGTTACCGAATATCTCTTGTAAGCCAAAGCCTAAACCAACCGTAAGACCTGCCGCTAACCACTGCAATTGTTCCCATTTCACACCGAGAATGCCAAGCACAGTAATCACCGCAATACTTACCAACACGTAATTGGTGAGGGACGTAATCGCATAGGCGGTACCCATCTGCAGCTTCAATCGTGAAAGTACCAATACCTCAAGTAAACCTGGTAAATTACGGATGAGTATCACGCTAAATACCAAAATAAAGATGGCCGAAAGTAAGCCGCCAATACTAATTGGAATGAAATTTATGCCCTGCTCGCTATCCCAAACATACTGTTGATTCAAGTAATCAAACGCGTGAAAGGCTTCAGACCAAACCGCAAACAATATGAAGCCAAATACGAGCATTAAGAAGAACCGGCTTAATCGCAGCGATTGCTCCTCTGCTTTCTCAATATCTGCATAATCCTGCGGCAACGCCTGAGTAGGCGTTGTGTTTTCAATATCTTCCGCTACTAGGGCATTGCTTTCAACAAGCTCAAGTAATTCCTGATCACGGGTTTTCTTTAGCTGAAGCGTGGATAACGCGATACCGCTACGAATACTGGCTTCGCAAATTACCCAAATGCTCATCACATAGAATGTTGCCAAGTAGTAGCCACTCAGGCGCAGCGCTGCATAGTAATAGCCCGTGCTCACCATCCATATTAAGCTGAGCGGTAATATCAACACGAGGCAGGCAATGAAACGATGAATGAACTTCGATTCATACAATTCTGGGATTTTATTGAACAGCCATAAGGTAATCGCGGTGATATAGATACCACCCCCCAATAAGGCTAATGGCCCCACAACATCTTCGGCGAACAAGCTGGTTTGTTGGCTTGCAAACGCCAACACAAAGGTAAGTGGCAATAATGCAAAAGCTAAGAAGCGAATGTAGCGGCGCAAATATTTGCATTGCTCCGGCTGCCATTGGAAATAGCTTTCGGCAAAGCCTCCTGGCTGTAGTAACTTACTAAGAAAGCTCACCATAAACCAAGCAAATGCGAGCGCAGTAAACACAGCGCTCGGATGCAAGTGCTCAACTTGTTCATCTGCACCAATAAACTGGCCTAACAACAATAATCCCAGCGAAACCGGCAGCACATATACCGCAACTTTCAGCAACGATTGTAAAATTACCCACGGGGAACTCGGAACCTTGTTATTAATTACCGCAGCATGTTGTTCGCGCAGCTTCACCAGCAAGCGTGGCCGCTGCCAAAGCACTGCAACCAAGGCAATCAGCAACAGTATCGCCAACCCTGAAGGTTTAACATCGGCATTTACTAACATTGCCGATAAAGCACTGCGCATGCGCTGTTGCTGTGCCTGCATATCTGTTGGTAAGTTCTGCCACCAGCGCGCATTTAAAGGTGGGTTACTGGGCGTCCAAAATAGGTATTCTTCTAACTCTGCAGCAAAGGTGATTACTTCTTCTTGCAGTTGCTGTTGCACTCGGGTGTAATTTACCAGCAAAGTAACTTGTTGCTGCAACTGCTGTTTTCGCTCAACAAGTAACCTAATCTGCTCGATAGTCGATACTTCACGTAACTGCCGTTGTAAGTGAAATATCTCTAATCTCAGCTCTGAGAGCTGATCTTGGAAATTCTGCAATTCAACTTTAGGTAAAGCCGCACGCTGCTCTTGAAGTACCCGATGTAGCAAACGGTTACCAGATAACATTTGATATTGCTCTGCCAGATCTGCTCGGTCTTCTTGCAGCACTTGCAACTTAAGCTCTAAAGCTGCTAGATCGAGCTCCTCAACTGAAATATTGCTTTCGGATTGAACTGTGCTTATTTCCTCAGCCTTTAGGGGCTGCGCAATGAGCAAAAAAACGCTTGCTAAAATCAATATGCTAAACAAGTGGGACTTTATTTTAATCGCTAATTCACGAAACATTTTCAATCCAAAATTGAAGAATCATTGAGTTCATAGGTTACTGGGCTTTAAACCTAAACGAAAGTTGTAATCAACTAAGTATGAAAAGAAATAATATCTACGAGATAGACAGTGCGGGACTGCTGCTCATTAAACTAATTCAAAATAGTTTTCACTTTTCTGCTTGCCGACGTTTCTGGATAGCTTCAGAGAATGCAGAGGCTAGAATACCAGCAGGCATCGCCACTAACCCAACACCAAGCATTGCCGTGATACCTGCTACTATTTTACCCAGTACGGTAACCGGCACTACATCGCCATAACCTACTGTAGTGAGCGTAGCCACAGACCACCACAAAGCGCGCGGAATACTGCCAAACACTTCCGGCTGATTTTCAGCTTCCAGCGCATACAACACGCCAGCACCTAGCACCATCAATCCCAGCGCAATACCAAACGTAAGTGCCATCTCAAACTTTCGAGCAGAAACCGCTTCGAGTATCAAGTCGATAGCTTTTGAAAAGCGCCCAAGCCTAGCTATTCGCACAATACGCAGTAACCTAAAGATTCGAACCAAAAATAATGTACTACCACCTAGCATTAGTACAAACGAAATTAAAACAAGCAAATCGAGTAAAGACCAAAATGTAAACATATAACGAACACGACCGCTCACATTGCCTGCTAAATCAGGGTGATTTGCAGTGTATACGCGCCCCACATACTCAGCTAAAAAAAATAAAAACAATGCGCCTTCAAATGCCACAAACACTGAACCCCAACGATCTCGAATAACCGGCTCAGTTTCCAGAATAGCCAATAATGCCCCCAGTAGAATGAGAACAATAACCACAAAGTTGGTTCGCGAAAGTCCATTTTCCTCCCGCAAATCTGGACGCAATTCCAACGCGAGGAATTTTTTAAAACGCACTGTTACCTTCCTATTTTATGAAGCTCAGTTAAACCGTTCTAGTTCAGAGGCTCTTCGCAATTAGCTCTGCCTTCAATAAGCCACCTTTACTTAATAGCTTGGAGGAAAAACTCGCCTTTCGCTTTGCTTTAAATGCGTCAAAAATCAATTTCAATCCATCAGCTGTTAGTAACGAGATATTAATTTCGGGATCCATTTCAGCAGAGTGAACAAAATCGTCCGAGAAACTAGGGGCGACTATTAATACTTGAGCAACCCTTTTTCCAAAACTCTCACATCGATTGGCATACGCTTTTACTTGCCTAGATGTTGTTGAGTACTTAGCAAAATCACCGTTTTTACAAGTTTTTGCTTCACCAATGATTATGTCGTCCTCGCTAATAGCGAGAATAATATCTACCTTATCCTTTGCAGTACTTATTTCTTTTCGAAGATCTTCATCCACCGATAAATCCAAACCCTCAAGCATAGTTTTCGTAGCTTCTTCGAATTTTAATCCCACTTCAGCTTCGGTGATGTCGATTCCATTCTCGCGCAGCGTTTTCATGTCGCGTCGTGCTAATGCTCCGTAATGTTCAATCAACCGATCATTTGCGCTTTCAAAGCTTTGAATAATTAAGCTGCGCGGGTTTCCTCTTTTAGATAAGTTGAGCTTATCGCGCACATCTTTAATTTCCTCATTACTCAATGCATAAAGCACATCGAAAGGGGTAATAGATAGCGCACGTAACCTTTCTGGATTTATATCCTCGGCATCTTCAAGCTCAAACTCTCTTCGCAGCCGAGATTGCAGATTCTCGGCATCTCCATTTTCATTTACCCCACGGAATAATGTGCTCAGTACATCGAACATCTCTTTAAAACTCGTGGCAGTAAGCATATTGAACTCACGTTCAGCGGCACCGCGCAAAGAACCAAGGATCACATCTATCCTCTCATCTAAAGTAGTTCCGATTCTATCAACTTGAATACCAAGCTCGCTGATTAACTCTTTCAACCGCTCTTTTCTCAAGTTCAAACTATCACCTTCCGAGAAAATATCGCGCGATAGAATATTTTTAGCGCTTACTCCTGAATGCAAGCAAATCGAGATTTTCTCAATGCGACTAACTCCCCTTATCCGCTTGCCGTAGGTTTTTAGAATATTAGACAACTCAGCATCAGATAAAGATCTTAATATTCTCACCAAGTGTTTTTCGGAAAGTGCTTTACCTTGAATTTGGTTCAAAATTGCCACCACTTCATCGACAATAATCACCTCAGAAGTTTTACGATTGATAAAAATTACGCCCATTTCTCTCAAACCCTGTAGGCAACTATCAACCGTATCTTTCCCTGCTTTAATTGGGTTAGCTAGATGCTCAATTGCTGCAACTTCATCAGTAGATATATTTAAATGGTCTGCGAGTATATTCAAAATTCCACGCTCGTCATCAGAGATAACAGCATCGCGGTTTGATCGAGTATCGTTAAAATAAGCTTCATCTAAACAATCTTTAAATATTCTTAATCTGTGCGCATGATCAAATGGTTCAGTTTGTTCGGCTTCAATTTGCTGTTGAATATCTTTAGCTAAGCTATTAAGAATTGTCCACTCTTGCATATATAGTTGTTCTATCCAAGACGTTCTAGCGACTCCATTCCCATCTCGAGAAAGTATATTCACTAACAAAGACATGGAAGCCCCGGACATCGATATTTGTTCTGAAATGTTTTTTTGAAAATCGTTATTAACTGCATTAAAGAGTTGAGTAATTTCACTGCCACTTGCATCTTTAATCTGCCGATTCACTTTATCTAGCGTATCGGACACCGTTTTGTTGCAACTCTCCGCTGAACTACAGAGGCGATCTAAGCAATTAATAAATTTGGATTTCTCTATTTGATTTAAAGAAGATAACGCTTGTTGGAGTTTCATTGGTTCCATCCTGTTATTTTTCTTAGACAGCTTTGAGTTTGATTGTTTTCTGAGCTGTTTGCAAATAATGCATATCTAACAGGCGTTTCCAACACAGCAATAGCCGAACTTGAATTTCGGAGGTTCAGGAAGAATTGAATTACGGGAAAATGGTGGCCCCTCCCAGATTTGAACTGGGGACCAACCGATTATGAGTCGGGTGCTCTAACCACTGAGCTAAGGGGCCATTTTGGAAGGTGTGCGAGATTCGTTCGCAGCGGCGCAAGTATACCCAAATCCGCGGCAACAAAAAAGCGCCGAGAGGCGCTTTTTCAATCAGTTAGATAACCTTTTCACGATTACTCGTCTAAGAAGCTCTTCAACTGCTCACTGCGGCTTGGATGGCGCAGTTTGCGTAGTGCTTTGGCTTCAATTTGGCGAATCCGCTCACGGGTTACATCAAACTGCTTACCTACTTCTTCTAGGGTGTGATCGGTATTCATATCAATACCGAAACGCATCCGTAATACTTTCGCTTCTCGGGCTGTAAGGCCACCTAGAACATCGCGTACGGCGTTCTGTAAGCTTTCTGATGTTGCCGCATCTACTGGCAAATCAAGCGTAGTATCTTCAATGAAATCACCTAAGTGCGAATCTTCATCATCACCAATCGGCGTTTCCATAGAAATCGGCTCTTTGGCGATCTTCAATACCTTACGAATCTTATCTTCTGGCATTACCATGCGCTCTGCCAATTCTTCTGGCTGCGGCTCACGGCCCATCTCTTGCAGCATTTGCCGGGAAATACGGTTCAGCTTATTGATGGTTTCAATCATGTGTACCGGAATACGAATGGTACGCGCCTGATCGGCAATAGACCGAGTAATAGCCTGGCGAATCCACCAGGTTGCATAGGTCGAGAATTTGTAACCACGGCGATATTCGAACTTATCTACCGCTTTCATCAAGCCAATGTTACCTTCTTGAATTAGATCCAAGAATTGCAAACCACGGTTGGTGTACTTTTTCGCTATTGAAATTACCAAACGTAAGTTAGCTTCCACCATCTCTTTCTTCGCGCGGCGAGCTTTCGCTTCACCAATCGACATCCGGCGGTTGATATCTTTCACTTTCGCGATCGACAAGCCAGTCTCTTCGGCAATTGCCCGTAACTTACCAGTACAACGCTCTACTTCGTCGCGGGTTTCTTCGAGCGCTGCCGAGTATTTCGTTTCTTTCGCAACAATCGCATCAAACCAGCTCATCGAGGTTTCATTGCCGGCAAAAGCTTGTACAAAGGTGCGCTTCGGCAGTTTCGCCTGCTCTAAGCACAGCTTCATAATTAAGCGTTCTTGTACGCGCACACGATCCATCATTTCGCGCATATCTTTTACTAAGCGATCAAACTGCTTAGGAACCAAGCGGAAGTGCTTGAACAATTCGCTTAGCTTTTCAATTTCTTCGTTAGTTTTCGCATCGGCCCGGCCATGCGTTTTAATAGCATCACGGGTGGCTTCATACTGCGCACGCAGCTCGTTGAACTTAATGCGTGCTTCTTCTGGATCTACGCCAGTATCGGTAGAGTCATCATCTGAATCATCATCGTCATCGGCATCATCGTCTTCATCTTCCAGTTGGTTTTCACTCAACTCAGAACCAATGTGAGTAGCACTAACCGGCGCTTCTTCCACTTCGTTCGGATCGATGAATCCGGAAATGATTTCGGTAAGGCGAATTTGCTCAGCTTCGTAGGCATCCCACTGCTCAAGCAAAAAGTTAATCGCTTCTGGGTATTCTGCTACCGAACACTGTACTTGGTTAATACCTTCTTCAATGCGCTTGGCAATAACAATCTCACCTTCACGGGTAAGAAGCTCTACGGTACCCATTTCACGCATGTACATGCGCACTGGGTCTGTAGTACGGCCAATTTCGCTCTCAACGGTAGCAAGTGCTGCCGCCGCTTCTTCTGCAGCATCTTCATCCGCAGAATCTTCGCTCATCATCAGATCATCGGCATCAGGGGCGGTTTCGAACACCTTGATGCCCATATCGTTGATCATCCGAATAATATCTTCGATCTGATCAGAATCAACGATGTCTTGCGGTAAGTGGTCGTTAACCTCAGCAAAGGTTAAGTATCCTTGCTCCTTACCTTTCGCAATAAGCAATTTAAGTTGCGACTGACGAGTCTGCATACGGGCGATTACCTCAGTAAAGATATTTTGAATTTATGCGGAATAGCCGTTAATTATAACAAAAAGCGCGCGATTCAACCAGTTTAGTTTTAACTACGTTTCATCATGCGTACAAGTTCATTTAGTTCCTGTAAGCGCTCGCGAGTCATGTCTTTTGCGGGCAGTGCTTTTAATGTTTCATAGCGCTGCTCTAAATAACGGTCGATAAGAAACACATAGGTTTCCGAGAATTCCTGCTCTAGGTTGTCTTCTAGTACTTGATGGTCCCAACTTGCGAGTTGTCGTAGGCGCTCTTCAAGGCGCGATCCTCGCCAAGATTCAAGTAATTGTGCAGAGCTTAGTTGCTGTTCATGGGTTTGTCGATGAATCGCCATAAACACTTTCACGCCCTGCATATCGAGATGGTCTAGTTCATTGTGCACGGGAATTAAACGGCCAAGTTCTGGATGTTGCAGCAGTAAACCAATAGCACGCGCAACAGGGGTTAACTGTTGGCCTTTTGGTTTTTCTGCTCGCTGCTTACCTTGATTCAGGTTCGGCAGCAGTTTTTCGAGCTCTTGCACGGTTCTACTTAATTTATTCGCTAACGCTTCCATTAAGGTTTGCCGATAGAAATCACTGGCCACCTTGCCAATCAATTCTTTAGCTTGCGCAATTAACTCTGATTTACCCGCATCGCTGCGCAAATCAATTTTCGCGGTAAGGTGCTCAAAGAAATAATCGCGGAACGACATTGCTTCGTTCGCCCGTTTATTAAAGCCTTCAGCACCTTCAGCGCGCACAATAGTATCTGGATCTTCACCATCGGGTAAAAATAAGAACCGTAAATCGATGCCATCACGCAGTAATGCTAGTGAATTTTCTAGCGCGCGCCAGGCCGCATCTCTGCCGGCCCGATCACCATCAAAACAGCAAATTACTTGCTTGGTTTGCCGGAACAGTAATTGCAAATGATCAGTAGTTGCGGCAGTACCGAGGGCAGCTACAGCGTTGGTAACACCATGTTGCGCCAGCGCCACCACATCCATATAGCCTTCAACAATAATTACCCGCTCAAGATCTTTATGCTGTTGACGCATTTCGTAAAAGCCATACAGCTCGCGCCCTTTATGAAAAAGGCGTGTTTCTGGCGAGTTTAAATATTTCGGTTCGCTTTTTTCTAATACGCGGCCGCCAAAACCTACTACCCGGCCACGGCGATCACGAATAGGAAACATAATGCGATCACGGAAGAAATCGAAGCGCTTGCCGCGATCGTTTTCGGTAATCATTTTTAATGCTAATAGCTGGTCTTGTTGCTTACGGCTACCACCAAACTTACGCAGCACCGAATCCCACTCTTTTGGCGCATAGCCAATACAAAAATCACGCACCACTTCGCCGCTTAAGCCGCGGCCTTTTAAGTAGCTAATTACGCGCTCTTTTTCTGGGTTTTCTTTGAGCTGGCGAGCAAAAAACTGCGCACATGCTTCCATTACCGCAAAATCGTCTTCCACTTCCGCTTTATCACGCGCCGGTTTACTACCTGGCCGTGTTTCTCGCGGTACTTCCAACCCCAACATTGCAGCCAGCTCTTCTACCGCATCGGGAAATTCTAGGCCATCGTATTCCATGATGAAATCAAGGGCATTACCGTGCGCACCGCAACCAAAGCAGTGATAAAACTGCTTATCTGGTGCTACCGAGAAGGAAGGGCTTTTTTCATTATGGAATGGGCAGCAAGCTTGATAGTTTCGGCCTGCTTTTTTCAAGCGCACACGGCTTTCCACCACGCCAACAATATCAGCGCGGGCAACAAGATCTTGAATGAAATCTTTCGGAATTAATCCAGCCATGCGTACTAATGTACCTTGCTCATCACGCGCTTAAAACAAAAAGCGCGGTTTAACCCATAAAAATAAAAAAACCGTGCTGAGCACGGTTTCTTTAGTTAGCGCAGCAAATGCTTTACCAACAATCGATTTACACGCCCGCTTCCGCTTGCGCTGAATCGCTATTTCTTAATACAGGCGAGTGCGACGAGCGTTTTCACGAGCCAATTTCTTGGCGTGACGCTTCACAGCTGCAGCTTTCTTACGCTTACGCTCTGCAGTTGGCTTCTCGTAAAATTCGCGGCTACGAACTTCAGATAGAACACCTGCTTTTTCGCAAGAACGCTTGAAACGGCGCAGTGCGACGTCAAATGGCTCGTTTTCTTTAAGTTTAACTACTGGCATCTGCCTCTCACCTCAAAAATTTTCGTAGTACGCAGGCCACTCATTGGCCATGCAGGATAAAATTGGTGCTGAATTTTAAACAACCTAAGGGCTGCTGTAAAGCCTAAGATCGATTTATTCACGTACTTTCTGGAACATTTTCGCCGCGCTTGCGATAAAACTCGCTAACGAATTGATCAAATTGATCCTTTTCGATCGCATCACGCATGCCTTTCATGAGCGCTTGGTAGTAATGTAGGTTGTGAATCGTGTTCAAACGCGCTCCGAGAATCTCATTACAACGATCGAGGTGGTGTAAATACGCCCGCGAATAGTTCTTACAGGTGTAACAATCACATTCACTATCAAGCGGTGCAGTATCCGTACGATGGCGCGCATTGCGGATTTTTACCACTCCAGCTGAGGTAAACAAATGGCCATTACGCGCATTTCGTGTGGGCATTACGCAATCAAACATATCAATGCCGCGGCGCACGGCTTCTACCAAATCTTCTGGTTTACCCACGCCCATTAAGTAACGTGGTTTGTCGGTTGGCATCTTCGGCGCAGTATGATCAAGAATGCGCATCATATCGTCTTTTGGCTCACCTACTGATAAACCGCCAATCGCATAGCCATCAAAGCCAATATCGGTTAGCCCAGTAAGCGACACATCACGCAGATCTTCGTACATGCCACCCTGAATAATACCGAATAGGGCTGATTTACTATCACCATGCTCGTCTTTCGAGCGTTGTGCCCAACGCAGTGATAACTGCATTGAATCTTCAGCTTGTTTTACTGTGGCTGGATACGGCGTGCACTCGTCAAAAATCATCACAATATCAGAGCCCAGCTCGCGCTGAACCTGCATTGATTTTTCTGGCGTAAGTAAGATTTTTTCGCCGTTAATTGGCGAGCGGAAGGTTACCCCTTCTTCGGAAATTTTCCGTAAATCGCCAAGGCTAAATACTTGGAAGCCACCAGAATCGGTGAGAATTGGCTTATGCCAGTTCATAAAATCATGCAAATCACCGTGCTGTTGAATAATCGATGTGCCCGGGCGCAGCATTAAATGAAAGGTATTGCCCAAACAAATTTCTGCACCGGTTGCAGCCAATTCTTCAGGGCTCATGCCTTTTACTGTACCCAATGTACCTACCGGCATAAACGCAGGGGTTTCTATCGTGCCGCGATCAAATGTCATGCGGCCACGGCGTACTTTGCCAATACTTTTAATTAGTTCAAACTTCATCTTTTACCTGTTTAACGGTGTTTTCGGGTGATAAACATTGCATCACCGTAACTAAAGAAACGATATTCTTGCTCTATTGCGGCCTGATAAGCCGCCATTACTTCCGCTTGCCCTGCGAACGCTGAAATCAACATAATCAAGGTTGATTCAGGCAAGTGAAAGTTGGTAACCATGGCATCAACTACATTAAATTGATAACCAGGGTAAATAAAGATATCCGTATCGGCGCTATACGCAGCGAGTTCGCCAGCATTTGCTTTGGCTGCCGATTCAAGCGAACGCACGGAGGTTGTGCCTACCGCAATTACTCGCCCGCCACGCGCTCGCGTAGCCGCTACTGCATCCACCACCTCTTGTGGTACCTCGGCCCATTCGCTGTGCATTTTGTGCTCACGAATATCATCTGCCCTTACTGGCTGAAAGGTACCTGCGCCAACATGTAGAGTAACATATGCGGTTTCAATACCTCGATCGGTTAACGCTTGCATTGTTTCCGCATCAAAGTGTAAACCTGCAGTAGGCGCAGCAACAGCGCCTGGCTTTACCCCATAAACGGTTTGGTAACGTTCCCGATCACTCGCTTCATCTGGGCGGTCAATATAGGGCGGAAGTGGCATGTGCCCAAACTCTTCCAACCAACTTAACACCGTTCTGCTGCTATCAAAGGTTACCTCAAACAGCGCATCATCACGGCCGGTAATGGTTGCGGGCACCGCATTTTCTAGCAATAACTCAGTGCCGGCCTTTGGCGCTCGATTGGCACGCACATGGGCCAACACGCGGTGCTCATCTAGCATGCGCTCTACGAGAACCTCAATTTTGCCACCGGATACTTTTTGCCCCAATAACCGCGCTGGAATTACGCGAGTATTGTTAAACACGAGTAAATCACCGGGGTTTAATAGGCTAGGCAAATCACGGAAATTCTTATGCGCGATCTCACCGTTATCACCATTTAAGGTAAGCAACCTACTGCCACTGCGATCCGCTTGTGGGTAGCGCGCAATTAGGTGATCTGGCAACTGAAAAGAAAAATCTGAACGCTTCATTGAGCTCCAACCGGAAAAAACAAACAGTAAATACAAAAGTGCCGGCACAACAAGGTACCGGCGCTTTAATTTGCTAAATCAATACATTACAACATGTGCTGTAGTGATCTAATTAGAAGGTATATACCAAAGTAACCGCTGTTTCTGTATCTAGTTTCTCTGGAGTACGACCATTCGCTTGCTCATACACAGTGCTGTTATGGGTAACTGTAAGAGTTAACCGCATCGCCAAACGCGAGTTTAGGTTTGCAGTTAAGGCACCCACCGCTCGCGAACGGGTATTATCATCACCCATTTCCGTAGAAACTAATTGTGTGAAACGGGCGGTTTCGCTAATTTGCCATTCAAAGTTAGCCGCAGCACGAACAATTAAATCACCATCCGTTTCACCAGTATCACGACGTTTATCGTACGCATAACCCGGACCAATTTCGAAATCGGTGAACATATTCTCGTTATGCAAAAAACGAGCACCATAACCGGCCGCAATCGTTGATTGATATTCAAAACTGTTGAGCGCGTCATCTTCGTATGAGCCATAGATGAAGACCGAAGAATGGCTGCCTATATTAAATTTGCGGTTACCTTGCCCAGATACGAAAAAGCGATCGGCATCGGTTACCCGATCACCTTCAAACGTTTTCCGCTCTTGTAGGTAGTAATCTAAAACTGCACGTTTACGCCAATTTTCGGTATCACGCTGTAAATCGAGTTTGCCTTTCCAAGAACGTGAATCGGTGTTCCCTGAGCGCAGCAATACACCAAGTTCAGCAGTAGCGCGCCACTTACCATCTTTCGCTGCTGGATCAACATCCTGAATATCATCAAACATAAACGTTGATGATGATGCGGCACCAGAAAAACCTAACAAGGCTAATGCAATTAATTTTAGACGCACAAGGCCCCCTTCAAATCATCCACTGATTGGTTTGTTATTTTTTGGCCAATCTGCAAAGTTTTTATCACTATTTCCTGTATTCTAACGGAATTCAGCTGCTTTTCGAACCCATAAAACGAAAAAACCACCGCATTTTACGCTGCGGTGGTGGAGTTTTTCGTAAAAATTAGTTACTTCACTGTTGCTGTTAACTCACCGCGCTCATACATCATAAACATGGTTTCTAGTGAAATTGGCTTAATTTTACTCGCATTTCCGGCGGTACCGAATGCTTCATAACGCGCCTTACAGATATCGTACATAGCTTGCGTAGAAGCCTGTAAAAACTTACGCGGATCAAACTCGGCCTTGTTTTCAGCCATGAACTTACGCACTGCACCTGTAGATGCTAAGCGCAGATCCGTATCAATGTTTACTTTGCGCACACCGTGGCGAATGCCTTCTTGAATTTGCTCAACCGGAACCCCGTAGGTTTCTGGAATCTCACCGCCAAACTCGTTAATAATCGCCAGCCACTCTTGTGGAACTGACGAGCTACCATGCATAACCAAATGCGTGTTCGGAATGCGCTTGTGAATATCTTTAATGCGACCGATATCAAGAATATCGCCAGTTGGTGGCCGCGAGAACTTGTAGGCACCATGCGAGGTACCACAGGCAATTGCCAAAGCATCTACTTGCGTAGCTTTCACAAAATCTGCCGCTTCTTCTGGATCGGTTAGTAACTGATCGTGGCTTAATGTACCTTCAGCACCCACGCCATCTTCTTCACCTGCTTGCCCTGTTTCTAGCGAGCCTAGGCAACCTAGTTCACCTTCAACAGATACGCCACACGCATGTGCCATTTCTACCACTCGACGCGTTACATCAACGTTGTAATCGTAATCTGCTGGGGTTTTACCATCTTCACGTAATGAGCCATCCATCATTACCGAGCTAAAACCCAACTGAATAGAGCGTTGGCAAATTGCTGGAGACGTGCCGTGATCTTGGTGCATTACCACTGGAATATGCGGGAACTCTTCAACAGCTGCTAAAATTAGGTGGCGCAAAAATGGTGCGCCAGCGTATTTGCGAGCACCCGCAGAAGCCTGCACGATCACCGGGCTATCAGTTTCATCGGCTGCCATCATAATGGCGCGCATTTGCTCTAGGTTATTCACGTTAAACGCTGGAATTCCGTATTCGAACTCCGCCGCGTGGTCGAGCATTTGCCGCATCGAAATCAATGCCATTTGAAACTCTCCTTAATCTTCTTTAATTAAAATCGTTACTTACTCGCTACCGCGAGCTTCTAAAATTGCTACTGCTGGTAATTTCTTACCTTCTAAAAATTCTAAAAATGCGCCACCACCGGTAGAAATATAGGAGATTTTATCGGCAATGCCATATTTATCGATGGCTGCAAGCGTATCACCACCGCCGGCAATTGAAAATGCATCGCTATCGGCAATTGCATTTGCGAGTACTCGTGTACCTTCACCGAACTGATCAAACTCAAATACCCCTACTGGGCCGTTCCATACAATGGTGCCAGCATTTTTAAGCATAGCCGCCAAATGTGCTGCGGTTTCTGGGCCAATATCAAAAATTTGATCATCGCCACCTACTTCATGCACTGCTTTTGTTACTGCTTTTGCATCAGGGCCAAAGTGATCGCCCACTACCACATCAGTAGGAACAGGAATTACCGCTCCACGTGTTTTACCAGATTCGGCTAAGCGTGATGCTTCTTTTACCAAATCTTGTTCATACAATGATTTAGCAACATCATGACCTTCAGCTGCAATAAAGGTATTCGCAATACCGCCGCCCACAATCAACTGATCTACTTTGCGTACCAACGAATTCAGTAACATCAGCTTAGTAGACACTTTCGAGCCGCCTACGATTGCCACTAACGGCCGCTTCGGGCTTTCTAACGCTTTGCCAAGGGCATCTAGCTCCGCGGCCAATAACGGGCCAGCGCACGCGATGGGAGCGTATTGCGCAACACCATAAGTTGAAGCTTGCGCACGGTGAGCTGTGCCGAATGCATCCATTACAAATACATCACAGAGCGCCGCCATCTTCTTTGCTAACGCTGGGTCATTTTTCTTTTCGCCCACATTGAAGCGCACGTTTTCAAATACTACGAGCTCGCCGCCCGCTACATCTACGCCATCTAAATAATTGGTTTCTAGGCGCACTGGGAATGACAAGGCATTGGCTAAATACTTAACCACCGGTGCCAGTGAATATTCAGCGGTAAACTCGCCTTCTTCTGGACGGCCTAAATGCGACATCACCATTACTTTCGCGCCTTGCTCTAGGGCGCGTTGCAAGGTTGGCAAGGCAGCGCGCAAGCGCGCATCAGAGGCTACTTTGCCATCTTTTATCGGCACATTTAAATCTTCGCGAATCAATACACGTTTGCCACGTAAATCAATATCGTTCATGTATTTCACAGTCATCGAAGTATCCTTAATTCAATTTAGCTAAATCTATTGCCGATTCTAACATTCGGTTCGCAAAGCCCCATTCGTTATCGCACCATGCCAACACTTTTACCAGTTGTTTATGGCTCACGCGGGTTTGCGTACCGTCCACAATACTGGAACGTGGATCATGGTTAAAATCAGCGGAAACGAGCGGGATTTCCGTGTAACCCAAAATTTCTGGCAATTGTTCTGCAGCAGCGGTTGCCAATGCTTGGTTTACCGATGCAATATCTACTTTACTTTGTAAGGTTACGCTTAAGTCCATCGCGGTAACGTTGGTGGTAGGCACACGCACGGCAATGGCTTCAAAGCGGCCGGCAAATTTCGGCAAAATACGTTCAATACCACGCGCTAAACGCGTATCTACCGGAATAATTGATTGCGAACTAGCACGCGCTAAGCGCAAATTATCATGGTATGCATCAATTACTTGCTGATCATTCATTGCCGAGTGAATCGTAGTGATAGTACCGCTATCTACACCAAACGCATCATCAAGTACCTTAATTACTGGCACAATACAGTTCGTAGTACAGGAACCATTAGAAACAATGCGATGCTCTGGCAGCAGCTCGTGCTGGTTGATGCCCTGAATAATGGTAAAATCCACATCCGGTGATGCTGGATGAGAGAACAATACGCGCTTCGCACCCGTTAATAAATGCGCGTGCCCATCGGCACGGCTACCAAATACACCAGTACATTCCAACACCACATCGATATCAAGTTCACGCCATGGTAAATCGGCAATTTGTGCACGATGGAACAACTGAATTTCCGCCACTACATTGCCCGGTTGCCTACCATTTTGGGTGGCAATAATCAGCACATCTTGTTCCGCACGCACCTGCGCAGCAAAACGGCCATGGGTAGAATCGTATTGCAGTAGGTGGGCCATGCCATCGCTACTTGCCAGCTCATTAATGGCTACCAACTCGATCTGTTCATGCCAACCCGATTCCAACCACGCGCGCACTACACTGCGGCCAATGCGGCCAAAACCATTAATGGCTACCCGCGTTTTCCGCGCTGACCGTGCACCACTTACTGCTTCGTTCAATGTTTATGCCTCTAAATGCCTTTCGCTACCTTCACTACGTTTTCTACAGTGAAGCCGAAATGCTTAAACAACTGATCGGCAGGTGCCGATTCACCGAAACTACGCATACCTACAATAGCGCCATCAAAACCAGTATATTTTTGCCAGAAATCAGCAATACCAGCTTCCACTGCCACTCGGCGGCGCACTGCTGGTGGCAATACGCTATCGCGATATGCTTTATCTTGCTTATCAAACACACAAGTTGAAGGCATTGAAACTACCCGTACTTTCTCACCGTTAGCGCTTAACTGCTCAGCGGCTTGCATCGCCAACTCCACTTCAGAGCCGGTAGCAATTAAAATCAATTCAGGGTTTGCAGCAAAATCTTTTAGTACATAGCCACCTTTGCGCACCGCCGCGAGCTGTTCTGCATCACGATCCATTTGCGCCACGCCTTGGCGGGTAAACACCAAACACGTTGGGCCATCGGTGCGTTCAATTGCGGCTTGCCATGCTACCGCTGATTCCACTTGATCGCATGGGCGCCATGTTTCGCAGTTTGGCGTTAAACGTAAGTTAGCCATTTGCTCTACCGGCTGATGCGTAGGGCCATCTTCACCCAAGCCAATAGAATCATGAGTATACACGTGAATTACCGGCTGCTTCATCAGTGCTGCCATACGAATGGCATTACGCGCATATTCCATAAACATCAAGAACGTAGCGCCATATGGGCGGAAGCCACCGTGCAATTGCAGGCCATTCATAATCGCCGACATACCAAATTCACGCACACCGTAATAGATGTAATTACCACTCGCATCAGTTTGTGTAAGCGGCTTAGAATCATTCCAAATAGTAAGGTTTGAGCCGGCCAAATCAGCCGAGCCACCGAGTAGCTCTGGCAAAGCTGGGCCAAATGCATTCAAGGCATTCTGTGAAGCTTTGCGAGTAGCTACTTTTTCTGGGTTCGCTTGTAATTTCTCTACGTACCCTTGCGCCACTTCAGCCCAGTTCGCTGGCAATTCGCCATTCATGCGGCGGCTAAATTCGCGCGCAAGCGCAGGATGCTGCTCAGCATAGGCTGCAAATAATTCATTCCAGCATTTCTCTGCGTGAGCCCCTTTTTCACGGGCAGACCAGGCAGCATACACATCTTCCGGCACTTCAAATTTGCCGTGTTCCCAACCTAGTGCCGCACGGGTAGCCGCAATTTCTTCTTCACCAAGTGGAGCACCATGGCAACTTTCAGTACCTTGCTTATTTGGCGCGCCAAAACCGATTACCGTTTTGCAGCAGATCAGTGTAGGCCGTTTCGTATCGCCACGCGCTTCGGTAATGGCTTGCTGCACCGCTGCGCTATCGTGGCCATCAACATCAGCAATTACTTGCCAACCATAACTTTCGAAGCGCTTCACCGTATCATCGGTAAACCAGCCTTCTACTTCGCCATCAATAGAAATACCGTTATCGTCGTAAAACGCGATAAGTTTCCCTAAACCAAGCGTACCTGCCAGTGAACACGCCTCATGGGAAATACCTTCCATTAAACAGCCATCGCCTAAAAAGGTGTAGGTGTAATGATCAACAATATCGAAATCTGCACGGTTGAACTGGGCAGCCAGTACCTTCTCGGCAATGGCCATGCCTACTGCATTGGTAACACCTTGGCCAAGTGGCCCAGTAGTGGTTTCTACCCCTGGGGTATAACCATACTCAGGATGCCCTGGAGTTTTTGAGTGCAATTGGCGGAAATTTTTCAGATCATCAATGCTTAAATCGTAACCTGTTAAATGCAACAGCGAGTAAATTAACATTGAGCCATGGCCATTCGAAAGCACGAAGCGATCACGATTTGGCCAGTTAGGGTTTACTGGATTGTGGGAGAGAAAATCACGCCACAACACTTCGGCGATATCCGCCATTCCCATAGGCGCACCTGGGTGGCCTGATTTGGCTTGCTGCACTGCGTCCATACTAAGGGCGCGAATCGCATTGGCGAGGTAACGACGATCTGACATCAGAAACTCCTGGCATTTTGTGATCATTTGAAAGGCGAAAGCCGTAAGTTGGCTGGCGCATATTGTCTATCATTCGGCCGATGCACGCAAATTGAAAGCATCACTTATCTGCGCATCGCTACGAATCGATAGGTATGAAGAATTTAACGTTTTATTCACGTTTAGACAGATAGACGTCTAAAAGTAGATTTATGCAAGATATTACGCTACCATTGCCGCAAATTATTGGAGCTCGGAAAAACTATGGCACGTCATTTATTTACTTCAGAATCAGTTTCTGAGGGACACCCAGATAAAATAGCTGATCAAATCTCGGATGCAGTGCTTGATGCTATTCTTGCACAAGACCCACGCGCCCGCGTTGCGTGTGAAACCTACGTAAAAACCGGTATGGTTTTAGTAGGCGGTGAAATAAATACCAATGCATGGGTAGATATCGAAGAGCTTACCCGCTCTACCGTGCGCAAAATTGGTTATACCCATTCCGATATGGGCTTTGATGCCGATAGCTGTGCAGTATTAAACGCCATTGGCAAACAATCGCCAGATATTAACCAAGGTGTAGATCGCGCTCGCCCTGAAGATCAAGGCGCCGGCGACCAAGGTTTGATGTTTGGTTATGCCAGCAATGAAACCGCTGAATTCATGCCAGCACCGGTAATGTATGCGCATAAACTTGTGCAGCAGCAAGCCAAGGTGCGCCGCAACGAACTAAAATGGTTACGCCCAGATGCGAAAAGCCAGCTTACCTTCATATATGAAGATGGTAAGCCAGTGGGGATTGATGCCATTGTACTTTCAACTCAGCATGCGCCAGAAATTGAATTGCCAGAGTTACGTGAGGCGGTGCTGGAAACCATTATTAAACCTGTATTACCAGCTGAGTGGTTATCCAACAAAACACAGATTCATATCAACCCAACCGGCCGCTTTGTTATCGGTGGGCCTATGGGTGATTGTGGCTTAACTGGCCGCAAGATTATTGTAGATACCTATGGCGGTATGGCACGCCATGGTGGTGGCGCATTCTCGGGCAAAGATCCTTCTAAAGTAGATCGTAGCGCCGCGTATGCCGCCCGTTATGTAGCGAAAAACTTAGTGGCTGCCGGCGTTGCCGATCGCCTTGAGCTGCAAGTTTCATATGCCATTGGTGTTGCTGAGCCAACCTCGATTAGTATCGAAACTTTCGGCACCAGCCAATACGATGAAGAAACGTTGATTCGGATCGTGCGCCAGCATTTTGATTTACGCCCTTATGGCATTTTAAAAATGCTTGATTTAGAGCGCCCAATCTATTTACCAACCGCAGCATACGGCCACTTTGGCCGCGATGAGTTCCCTTGGGAACGGGTTGACAAAGTAGACGCCATTCGCGCTTCGCTATAATTTACACCACCAACAAAATGCCCGAGTTACTGCAGTAACTCGGGCATTTTAGTTTACAGCTATAGCAATGCGCTTAGCGGCCATCCCCTATCCAGCGGAATAAACGCGCGCCTACCAGCAAGAACGCGAGGGTCATCGCCAGCAGAATCATAATTTGCGGTAAAATTTCCACCAACCCAGCGCCATCGAACATTACCGCGCGGGCAGCATCCAGCAAATGGGTAAGCGGGAATATTTGCGCAAACTGTTGCACCCACATTGGCGAGCTATCCAGAGAAAACCATACCCCCGAGAGCAATAGCATGGGCCAGGCAACAAAATCGAGTAGCCCGCGCGAGAGTTCCTCACTGCGCGTGCGTGCCGCAATCAATAGCCCCAATGCGGAGATACAAAGAGAGCCTAGGAAAGCTAAGAGGATCAGCAACAAATAGTTGCCTTCCATCACAAAACTGAAAATTGCATTGCAGATTAAATACACCACAATCAGCGTTACGATTACCAACCATACCCGCGAGGCTACCTGAGCGAGCAAAAACTCGAATGCCGAAAGCGGTGTTGCTTGTAAGCGTTTGAGTACCGAGTTTTTCCGGTACCGCACAATTACATAGCCCACGCCATACAAGCAGCTGAACATTAGGTTCATGGCTAAAATGCCCGGCAGTACCCAATCTACATACCGCAACGCTTGGCCCGTTAATATTTCTTGCGTATAGGCATCGCTACGGGCGGTTAACAATTCTGCGGCTAGTGCACTTCCAGGCGAACTTTCATTCAACCAATAACGCTGCTCAGCGGGCGCAATTACTAAATCGAGTTGGTGTTGCTGCAGGCGCCGCAATGCTTGTTCGCGATTGGTATAGGGTACTTGCTCCACGAAGCCTAAGCTTTCGAGCTCTGGCACTCGAACCGTATGCTCACTGCCTACTTGCTCCTGCGCTGCTTCGTGCACTACGCCCACGCTCACAATAGTACGATCATCACTATCAAACAAAAAAGCGAAAGCGGCCACCAATACGAGCGGGAAAACCAAGTTCCAGCTCAGCGATTCTTTATCGCGTAAAAATTCGAGGTTGCGAGCGGTAAATACGCCAATAAAACGTTTCCAAAACATCATTCACCCCGCAACTCATGGCCAGTTAACTTTAAAAACAAATCATCAAGGGTTGCCGATTCAACCTGCAAACCATGCAGGGAAACACCGCTAGCGATTAACGCAGCCAAAGTAGTATCTACCGCCTCGGCTTGCAATTGATAAAACTCACCTTGCGCCTCGGCTTCGGCAAATACGGGTGGCAAACTACCTGCGAGAAAGTTGGCCCGTGGTAAGCGAATGAGGGCACCATGAAAGTGCTGGTTCAATAGCGCGCGAGGAGCGCCTTGGGCAATAATCTTGCCCTCATCAAGCACAGCAATTTCATCACACAGCTGTTCCGCTTCATCCATGTAATGGGTGGTAAGCAGCACGGTTTTGCCACGATCGCGGATAGAGCGCACCAGTTGCCAAAAATTGCGCCGCGCTTGCGGATCTAGCCCCGTGGTGGGTTCATCGAGAAACAACAAATCTGGATCATTCATCAGCGCCAGCGCCAATAGCAAACGCTGCTTTTGCCCCCCCGAAAGCTTACGATGATCCCGATCCAAAATATCTTCTAAATTACACCAACGAATAAGTTCGTTTCTATCCATGGGCTCAGCGTAGAAACGGCTAAATAGATTTAGTACATCGGTAACCTTGAGAAAATCTGGCAGTGCCGTGTGCTGAAATTGAATACCTACTTTTTGAAAGAAGCTGCTATCTACAGGTTTACCCCGGTAAAGAATTGCTCCTGCATTGGCCTGCAAAATGCCTTCAAGCATTTCTATCGTGGTGGTTTTACCCGCTCCATTTGGGCCCAACAAACCGAAACAGATACCCTCGCGAATATCTAAATCAAGCTGATTCACCACGGTAACATCGCCGTAGCGCTTAGTAAGGCCACGCGTACTGAGAATAATATGTTCGTTCGCTGCTGGATTTGCATCTGCCACAATAATCTCTCACTTTTGCTCGGGTTACGTTCGCTGCATTCAGCAGGAATACTCTTGCTATTTATTACGCCAATAACCAACGCTTATTCACGGCCAAACAGTTGCCGCAGCCGCCTGCCGCGGGTAACATGGCAGCTATGATCACAGGTATCACAGCGAGCAGTTTAACAATACGCGATGCCGCTTTTACTTATCCGTTTAACCATTAAGGCTTACTATGCGCATTCCCCGCATTTATCACCCCATAGCAGCAGAACCTGCACTTCAGGTACAACAACCGGTTGAGCTTAGCGCTGAGGCCAGTAACCATGTTGGCCGCGTACTGCGTTTACAGCCTGGGGCATTAGTAGAGCTATTTACCGGTGATAATCATCGCTACCCCGCCGAAATAATTGCGGTTACCAAGAAGGTAGTAACGGTAAAGGTGTTAGAACAGATTAGCGCAAATGTAGAATCGCCTCTAGCAATTCATTTAGCCCAGGGCATCTCGAAAGGCGATCGCATGGATTTTGTGCTGCAAAAATCGGTGGAGCTTGGGGTGCATAGCATTACTCCGCTATTTACCGAGCGCTGTAACGTGAAGCTGAATGCCGAACGCTTAGCGAAAAAGCAGGAGCAGTGGCAAAAAATCGTGATCAGCGCCTGTGAGCAGTGTGGCCGCAATACGGTGCCGCAAGTAATGCCTGCCCTTACCCTTAACGAGTGGCTTAATACCCAACGGCAAGGCCTAACCCTTACGCTTGAACCTACGGCGCAAGATAGTTTTAAACAATTACCGGCCCACAATACGTATCATTTACTGATTGGCCCCGAAGGCGGTTTTAGTGAGCATGAGGTGCAACTTACTCAACAACACCACTGCCACCCCGTGCAATTGGGCCCACGCGTGTTACGCACAGAAACTGCAGCACTTGCAGCCATTACTGCGTTACAATCTAATTTTGGCGATCTCGCCTAAACCTGTTCCGGGAGTTTTTTTATGCTTCGTGTCGCTATCGTAATGGACCCGATCCAAACCGTAAAAACCTATAAAGACACCAGCTTCCGCATTGCTCTAGAAGCGCAAGCGCGTGGTTATGAGCTGTTGTATTTAGAGCTAGCCGATATGTTTATCGAACAAGGTACGGCAATGGCGCGCGTGCAGCCGCTACAGGTAACCGATCGAGAGCAGGATTTTTATCAACTCGGCAAGGCCGAAATTGTAGCGATGGGCGAGCTTGATGTGATCTTCATGCGTAAAGATCCGCCGTTTGATATTGAATTTGTGTACGCCACCCATATGTTAGATTTAGCAGCACGAGATGGTGCATTAGTGGTGAACCGCCCACAAAGCCTGCGCGATTGTAGCGAAAAGTTGTTTACCGCTTGGTTCCCAGATTTAATTCCAGCAACACTGGTTAGCCGCAGCGCAGAGCAGATTCGAGCGTTTCACAGCAAGCACAAAGACATTATTTTAAAGCCATTAGATGGCATGGGCGGCGCCTCGATTTTCCGGGTTGATGAGAGCGGCAGTAACCTTGGCGTAATTATTGAAACCCTTACCGCACTTGGTAATCGCTTTGCCATGGCGCAGGAATATTTACCTGCGATCAAAGATGGTGATAAGCGCATCTTAATCATTAACGGCGAGCCGGTACCTTACTCATTAGCGCGCGTGCCTTCGGCAGGCGAAACTCGGGGTAATTTAGCGGCCGGCGGTACTGGTAGGCCACAGCCCTTGAGCGATAGTGATTTCGCCTTGGCCAATGCGGTAGGCCCAGTATTGAAAGAAAAAGGTTTGTACTTAGTAGGGCTTGATGTAATTGGTGATCGCATTACCGAAATTAATGTAACCAGCCCTACCTGTATGCGTGAGATTGAAAATGCCTATGGGCTGAATATTGCCGGGCAGCTATTCGATGCTGTTGTGGCAGATCTTGAGGCAACGCGACGCTAACACCTACAGCGATGTTGCTAGAAGATACGAAGCCAATAACGAATGCCCACGGGCAACATGAGGAGTAAACATGGCTGATGAAAAGCATAATTCAGAACTAAGCGAAGAACTAAGCGAGGAACTAAGCGGGGAAACAAGCGAGTTTCAAAGCTTTGCCAATCACTTTTTGATTGCGATGCCAGGCTTAGACGACCCGTTTTTTCACCACACCGTTACCTATGTATGCGAGCACAATGAAGACGGCGCGATGGGCTTAATTATTAATCAGCCAATTGGCATGACCGTTGCCAGCCTATTGGAGCAGATTGATGTAGAAATAACGCATAATCGTAATTTCGAAGACCTGCAGGTACTTACCGGTGGCCCAGTAGCAACCGACCGTGGCTTTGTATTGCACCCACCGCAAGAAGGATGGCGCAGTAGCCTACAATTAAGCAGCGAAATCATGATTACTACATCACGCGATATTCTGGAAGCGCTGGGTTCTGATCGGGCGCCACAGAAATTTTTACTTACCCTTGGGTATGCTGGCTGGGAAGCTGGGCAGTTAGAAGAAGAACTTGCCGACAATAGCTGGCTCACTATACCGGCCGATGCCAACTTAATGTTTACTACGCCTACTGCGGAACGATGGGGCAAGGCTGCCGAAAGCTTAGGCTTTGAAATTGGCCAATTATCAAGCCAAGCTGGCCACGCGTAACAAGGAATAGTATGAGCATTCTCGCCTTCGATTTTGGCACTAAAAGTATTGGCGTGGCCGTAGGTTCGGCCTTTACTGGCACCGCCTCGCCTTTACCTGCTATTGCTGCGAAAGAAGGGATCCCCAATTGGCAAACGCTCGAAAAGCTAATTAAAGAATGGCAGCCCGAATACTGTGTGGTGGGCTTGCCCTTGAATATGGATGGCACTGAACAACCGCTTACGGATCTCGCCCGCAAATTTGCCAACCGTTTGCATGGCCGCTTTGGCGTGCAAATTAAGCTGCAAGATGAGCGCCTTACCACGGCTAGCGTGCGCGAAGAATTGTTCGCCCGTGGCGGCTTTCGCGAGCTAACAAAAGGCCGCGTGGATAGTGCCGCGGCCTGTACTATTTTAGAAGATCATTTTAGTGCGCAAGCCTAATGCTACAACCCCAGCGCTGCAAACATAGCGCTACAAGTTTTCCTCTGCATATTGCGCCAGCCCCGAACGCACCACCCCATTTAAGTTCATCGTAGAACCGCCATAGTAATTTTTGAAGCGCTCCACAATAAACGTAAGGCCTGAAGTAACGGCCGTTAAGTAATAACTATCAATTTGAGCCAAATTACCTGAGCAAATAATTTTTGTGCCTGCGCCACAGCGCGTAATAATGGTTTTTAGCTGTCCGGCCGTTAGGTTTTGCGCCTCATCGAGAATAACAATGGCATTTTGAATACTGCGCCCACGCATAAAGTTCAGTGATTTAAATTGAATGTTGGCTTTTTTGATAATGAAATCAAGGCTGGATTCCATGTTCTCATCATTCTTATGCAGCACTTCCAACGAATCGGTAATGGCGGCTAACCAAGGCGCCATTTTTTCTTCTTCCGTGCCCGGTAAAAAACCGATCGATTCGGCAATTTCAGGAGTGTTGCGCGTAACGATGATTTTCTCATACATGCCCTTTTCCACAATTTGCTCAAGCGCCGTAGCCAGCGCTAATAAAGTTTTACCACAGCCTGCGGGGCCTGTGAGTATCACTAAATCTTGGCTAGCATCCAGCAATGCATGCATACCCATGGCTTGGTAAATATTCTTTGGGCTAATACCCCATGCGCGTTGGCTCATTAGCCGTTCACGGCCAAGATCCAGGATTTTCACATGGCTATCAGTAAAGCTTTCTACCCTCGCAGCAAACTTTTCTGTTTCATCGAGTAAATATTCATTTGGATACACGGCAGGGAACACATCTCGGGCAATAAAGTGATAGGTGTCGCGGCCATCTTGCTCGGATTTTACTTCGCCTACGGTGTCCCAAAAATCCCCCTCAAATTGATAAAAGCCTTTCGCGAGTAGGCGAATATCATCAATGAGCTGGTCAGTGCGGTAATCCTCTACTAACTTCACCCCAGCGCCTTTCGCTTTCAAGCGCATATTGATGTCTTTGGTAACCAACACCACTTTTTGTGGCGCTTTACTCGCCTGCAGCTGCAATGCCGTTTGAATAATGCGGTGATCATTCTCATTCAACGATAGCGCCGATTCGGTTTGCTGCAGTTGGAAATCAGGAAAAATAGATAAGTGCCCTTCGGCTTGATGCTCACCACTAATACGCGTGAGTGGCACGCCTGCGGAAATTTGCTCCGGTGTTGCTTCGTGTAATGCTTCCTCTAATGAACGAATGGCTACCCGTGCATCACGGCTAACATCTTTTTGGCGATCTTTAATATGATCGAGCTCTTCGAGCACCACCATCGGTATCACAACGTTATGTTCTTGAAAATTAAGAAAGGCGAGCGGTTCGTGTAGTAAAATATTGGTATCAAGTACGTAGTATTTAACTTCGGTTTGCGCAGGAGCTGATGCTGTATCCGGCTTATTTTTCGCCATATTAAGCGCCTCATTTGTTGTTGTTGTTGTCACTTTAAGCTTAGCCTATGAACATGAACCTGCTATTACCAAATGAAGTTTTTTTGCTAATTTTTTCTAGCGCGCATTTCTGCTATGCTTGCCGCCGTTTTCACTAATTTGAACCTACTCATGTTGATCTATAATCCACCGCAACAGCCGTATCTCGAATTTATCTATCGCGATGATGATTTGCTCGTGCTGCACAAGCCAGCAGGGCTACTTACGGTTCCCGGCAAAGCATTAGAGCACAAAGATTGCCTTGAACTGCGGGTACGCCGAGTGCTACCGGAAGCGCGCATTGTGCATCGGCTGGATATGGCCACATCTGGGTTGTTGTTAATGGCGTTAAACAAGCCCACTCAGGGTGAGCTGGGGAAACAGTTTGAACAGCGATTAGTGAAAAAACAATATCGCGCCCGGGTAGCCGGTAGTGTGAACAATGCTTCTGGAAGTATTGATTTACCGCTGCGCTGTGATTGGCCAAATCGACCAAAACAAATGGTATGCCATGAACAAGGAAAGCCATCGATTACCCATTATGAGCGGGTGCATGTAAGTGCTGATTCTGCCCAGCACGCAACTACTGAAACGATGCCGTGGAGTGAGGTATTGCTTACCCCAATCACCGGCCGTTCGCACCAATTACGCGTGCACATGCAACAACTTGGCCACCCTATTTTGGGTGATCGCCTCTATGGAACGCCGGCAATCACTGCCGCAACCCCACGCTTAATGCTGCATGCCGAATACCTTGCTTTTATCCATCCGAGTACCGGCGCACCGATGGAGTTCTTCCTTCCCGCACAGTTCTAATGCACCGCTTACGCAGGTAGCCGCGAAACGCCAGTAAACAGGTTAATCTGCCGAGCTGAGCTGCGCGTTAAGTTCACGGAGCCGCTCTGGTGTGCCGATATCGGCCCACTGCCCTTGGTGGTGCTCACCTGTTACCTTATGGCGCTGCATGGCCGCACTTAGAAATGGCCGTAATTTCAAAAAACCACCTTCTGAGCCATGAAACAACTGCGGATGCAGCACACTCATGCCACTAAAGGTAAGCCCAGGGGCATCTATTATCCCCGTGTCCCCTAGCGTGAAATCGCCAGCGGGATGATGAAGTGGGTTATTTACCAACACCAAATGCGCCAGTACGTTTTCCATGGCTGCCATTTCGGTAAGCTTGGTAAGCAGTTTGGAATAAGCAAAATCACTCCAAATATCGCCATTTACTACAATAAAGGGCTGTTCTTGAAAGTGGGGTAATGCCTGAATAATGCCCCCGGCCGTTTCTAGGCCACCTGCCGGTTCTGGCGACCAATGAATACGCACGCCCCACTTCTCGCCATTGCCCAACTGCTGCTGTAATTGCTCACCCAGCCACGCTGTGTTCACCACAATATCAGTAATGCCTGCCGCTACGAGCTTTTCGATATGCCACACGATCAGCGGCTTACCCGCCAAGGTTAATAACGGTTTTGGGGTTTTATCGGTGAGTGGCCGCATACGCTCACCACGCCCCGCAGCAAGAATCATGGCTTGTTTGCGGATGCTTGTATCAACAGGCATGCGTGGGTTCATTGCTTAGCTCTCCACATTTTGTGCGGCAATTGCAGGCAGTATTTTATCGGTAAGTAACTGCTGATACTCGGCAAATTCCGCGTATTGGCCAGCAACGTTCTGCAAGTATGCCACTGTGGTAGGAATGTCAGCTAAATAACCGGCTTTACCATCTCGATGATACAAGCGCGCAAAAATCCCTGCCGCTTTGGTATGCCGCTGTAGGCCCATCAAATCAAACCAACGTTGCCATTGCTCGGCACTAATACTGGCGGGTAATAACTGCTCTTGCAGGCACAGCTGGTAAGCGGTATTACGCAATGCGTGCAACTGCTCAGCCGGCAACACTCGGTAGCAATCACGGAGCAGCGACACCACATCGTAGGTAATTGGGCCTACTACTGCATCTTGGAAATCAATCACGCCTAGCGCTTCCTCACTAGCACCCAACACCATTAGATTTCTGGAATGATAATCGCGATGCACCCCCACTTGCGGTTGCAGTAACGCATTCTGAATCAACGCTTCACTAAAGTTTTGCCACACACGTTCTTCTGTTGAACTGAGGCTTAACTGTAAATGGGTACTTAACAACCAATCACGGAACAAACTATTTTCACGCTCTAGCAATGCTCGATCATAGAGTGGCAACGTACCCTGGCGATGCGCTTTAACCTGCATAATCGCCGGTAAGCTCTGAATCGCCGCATCGTATAGTTCGAGGGCATTAGCACTTTGCTCGGCAGCAGCAAAAAACAGCTGATCGCCAAAATCTTCTTGTAGCATGGCACCTAACTTAGCGTTACTCGCCAACACTTTCGGTACCCGCACACCTGCTTCTGAATAGGCAAGAGCAATCGATACAAAGGGTTCGAGTGATTCTGGCGGTGGCGCATCCACCAACACATAAGTTACAGACCGCACTTTCGTTGTGAGTATTACGCGAAAGTAACGACGAAAGCTGGCATCGCCTGCAAGCGTTGCAATCTTCAGATTACGAGTGTGAATAGTGGTGCCGTGAATGGTACTTAATGCCTTAGCAACCCAAGCTGCCAGTTGCACGATTCGTTCATTTACCACAGGAGATTTCCTTTGCAGTTCAATTTTTCATAGTGAATTCAGTAATTGTGCATCTTAGCAAATAGCCCGCAGAAGGAAATTGCTTTATTATGTTGCTCTTGCACGAACAACCAAGATAGAAATAACGGGATTCATGATTTCAACGGCGCACTCAACAACATTAAAATCGCTTCGCCTTAGCATTGTTGCTGCTGCTTGTGCAGTAGCCATGAGCGCGCCAGCTGTTGGCCAAGATAATGATTCTCTGCCAGAGCCTCAAGCCACTTTACCGGAAATAAACGCTTGCCACGTTGTGCCTACTTGGGTAACTGATATTCCGCGGCGCGAACAAAGTATACGCGGCGCTGAGTTCGCCGTAGATGATATTTTAGTACGCGCCGACGAAACCCATATTGAAGCCAATCGATTTGCCGAGTTTCGGGGCAATGTATTCTTTTTGCAAGGTGATCAGCGGCTAACCACCCAAAGTGCAAGTTTTGATCAACTTACCAACCAATTTAGTGCCAGCGGTGGGCTTACCTATTCCGATGGCTATATTGCCGTGCGCGCTGCTGATATTGCAGCCGATAGCTTATCGCAAAGTGCGAGCATCTTGGATAGTGAATATTACTTAATTCCAAACGCTGCCTTTGGCACCGCCGGCCGCATTGATATAAACGCTAGCGAAGGCGAACGGGTTGTTTCATTGCATGATGGCACCTTTACTAGTTGCCCTGGTGAACGCCCAGCCTGGTTAATTAAAGCCGCGCAAATTGATGTAGGTGAGGAAGATAGTTGGGGTGTTGCTCACCACGCCCAATTCCGTATTTTTAATGTGCCTGTGCTCTATGTGCCGCGTTTTTCATTTCCGTTAAACGATGAGCGCAAATCAGGTTTTCTATATCCTACTGTGCGCAGCTCGGCTCGCAACGGCGTGGAACTGGAAGTTCCCTACTATCTTAATCTGGCCGAAAACTATGATTTAACCTTTACCCCGCGCTTTATGAGCCGCCGCGGGATTATGGCGAACACTGAGGTTCGCTACCTGAGTGAGCAACACGAAGTAGATGTAACCTTCGAGCTGCTACCCAATGATAACGAAAGTAATAACAATAACAGCCGTTCGTTCTGGCGGGTTGAAAATGTAAGTAGTTTTAATGAGCGCTGGAGTGGTTACATTGATGTAGCCCAAGTAAGTGATAGTGCTTATATCAATGATTTTGGTAGTGATTTCTTTAATCGTGCAGATCCGCACTTATATCGCCGTGGGCAAGTTGATTACAATAGTGGCGCCACCCGCGCGCAAATTCAGTTTGAAGATTTTCAAATGCTGGGCCCCTACCGCGCGCCTTATCGCACCTTGCCGCGGGCAAGCCTATGGCACGATCAAGCGCTGGCGAGTAATTTTCGCCTGAAAATGTTTTCCGAATTCAGCCATTTTCGCAACCCTAACGATGCCGATGATAGCGCTACTCGATGGCATGCGGAACCTACGCTAAGTTATGAAGTAGTGCGCCCTGCTTGGGATTGGCAGGCTGATTTAAGTTACATGCTTACGCACTTTGAGCAAACTGAAGATGCTACTCGGGCAGCATCGGTAACACGCTACCTGCCCCAGTTCCGCTGGCATGGTAGAATTCACCTAGAGCGCCCATTTAATAGTAGCCGCGGGTTACAAACCTTAACGCCGCAAGTGCAGTATTTGTATGTGCCGCAACAAGACCAAACGCAAATCGGTATTTACGATACCATTCTCATGCAGGATGATTATCACAGCTTGTTTAGACCCCGCCGTTTCTCTGGGTTAGATCGCATTGCGGATGCCCACCAAGTTACCGTGGGTGCAACTACTAGTTTTTTTGATGATAACGCTGAGGAACTTCTGCGCTTTAGCTTAGGTCAGATAATTTACCTTGATGAGAGCCAAACCCAATTGTTTGATGAAACAAGCAGGGTAACTGCAAGTAATTCAGAGGTTGCGGCAGAGCTCGATTTTCAACTTAGCACGCGCTGGTATGTAAGTTCAGCCATGCAATACGATACCGATATTAGTTCGGTACGGAAAAGTAGAGTTGCGGTTGAGTATCGTAAAGATCATGGGAACTTGATACAGTTGAACCATCGTAGAGTGCGCAGTTTAGTAGGTACCGATGAAGAAGTTGAACAAGTAGGTTTAATCGCCGCTTGGAAACTCGCCGACAACTGGTCTGTAGCAAGCCACTGGTACTCGGATATGCGCACGAACCGCACAATGGATGCGCTGGTTGGATTGCAATATGATAGTTGTTGTTGGTCGATGCGAGTAAGTGCGTATCGGCGGGTAAATAGAAATTATGATTTAACCTTTGCTGATGGTCCGTTACCAGCAGCAGATTTTGATAATGGTATTAGCGTTCAATTCATACTCACAGGATTGAGCAACAGTGCTAGCGGCATGATGGATATGCTGCAACAGGGGATCTTCGGGTACCGTAGACCGTTTTATTTAAGTAATTAATTGGAAGCTTTATGAGAAAAATTACAGCCTTGGCTTTTGGTGTTGTTGCCATGCTGGCCAGCACTATGGCGTACGCAGAAACTCTTCTTGACCGCGTTGCTATCGTGGTAAATGAGCAAGTTATTCTCGAAAGCGAGCTCAACGAGCTAATCGAGAACGTGCGCACAGAAGTGCGTAACAGTGGCGGCACTATGCCTTCCGATACCGCGTTAAAAACCCAAGCCGCAGAGCGCTTAATTTTGCAGAAGCTGCAAATGCAAATGGCGGAGCGGATGGGTATTCGTATTGATGATGCTTACTTGGATCAAGCAATTGCCAGTATCGCCAATGAAAACAACATGCCGGTAGATGCGCTACGCCAAGAAGTAACTCGCGAAGGCGCAAGTTGGGCAGAATATCGCGAAGAAATTCGTAAGCAAATCGTGATGTCGGAAGTGCAGCGTGCAAGCATTCAGCGCCGTATTTATATGAGCCCACAAGAAATCAACTTGTTAGCTGATATTATTTCTCAGCAAGGCAATCAAAGCACTGAATATCGCGTAGCTCATATCTTGGTAAGTTTACAAGATGAAGAAGGCAGAACTGATGAGCCTGCGGCGCGCCAGCGGGCCGAGCGTGTGCTCGAGTTAGCTCGGGCCGGTGACGATTTCGGCCAACTCGCCATTACCGCTTCCAGTGCGCAAAACGCGCTTGAAGGTGGTGATATGGGGTGGATGACCATCAATTCAATGCCAACCTTGTTTGCCAATGCACTAGAAAACCAAGAAAAAGGCCATGTTGCCGGTTTATTGCGCAGCGGCTTGGGCTACCATATTTTGAAAATTCAAGATGTACGTGGTGCGCAACAAGCTACCAATGAGGAAGTTTTAGCACGCCATATTCTTATTCGCCCTTCGGTAATTTTATCGGAAAATCGTGCCCAACAAATGCTGAAAGAGTTTCGTGAGCAAGTAATTGCTGGCGAGAAATCATTTGGCGAATTGGCTCGTGAGCATTCAGCAGATCCTGGCTCCGCGGCAGAAAACGGCGTTCTACAATGGGCAGCTCCCGATGTGTACGTACCAGAGTTCCGCGACCAAGTTCGCCAACTGGATTTAAATGTTATTTCTGAACCATTCCGTACTACCCATGGCTGGCACATTGTTGAGGTACTAGAGCGTAGGGAACAGGATGTAACTGAGCAACGTTTGCGGGAACAGGCGCAACAAATCTTGTACAGCCGTAAGTTCCAAGAAGAACTTGATGTTTGGTTACAGGAATTACGTGATGATGCCTTCGTGGATATTCGCACCTAAATGACCTTGCGCATCGCAGTAACCCCTGGGGAACCAGCGGGCATTGGTCCAGATTTAATCATTACACTTGCTCAGCAGCCTTGGCCTGCTGAGCTTGTTGTTTGTGCCGATGGAGAATTACTAGCGGAGCGTGCTAGGCAACTCGGCTTGCCGCTGCAATTACTGCCGTATTGCCCCGAACAAGCACCACAACCTCAGCAAGCGGGTACGCTTACACTATGCAACATTCCGTTACGAGTACCTGCAGTAGCAGGAACTCTTAATGAGGCAAATGGGGCCTATGTTATTGATACCCTACAACGTGCCAGCCAAGGCAATATTAATGGCGAGTTTGCCGCAGTGGTTACCGGCCCGGTACACAAAGGGATAATTAACCAAGCGGGTATTGCTTTCAGTGGCCACACTGAATATTTTGCTCAGCAAGCCAACTGCAAAGACGTAGTAATGCTGCTCGCAACAAAGGGCTTGCGGGTGGCGCTAGTGACCACTCACATTCCACTTGCGTGCGTATCACGAGCCATTACTCCCGATCGCTTAAGCCAAGTAATTCATATTTTACACCATGATTTGGTGCACAAGTTCGGCCTCGATAATCCGCGCATCTTAGTATGTGGCTTAAATCCACACGCCGGCGAAGGCGGACATTTAGGCTATGAAGAGATTGATGTTATTGCCCCTACTCTCAACCTCTTGCGTGAGCAAAATGGCTACAATCTCTCGGAACCATTGCCAGCAGATACCATTTTTCAACCAAAGTACTTAGAGAACGCCGACGTAGTGTTAGCCATGTACCACGACCAAGGCCTTCCCGTGCTAAAATATAAAGGTTTTGGTGCAGCTGTGAACATTACCCTTGGCTTGCCATTCGTAAGAACCTCGGTAGACCATGGTACCGCGCTTGATTTAGCCGGATTAGGTAATGCCGATAGCGGCAGTTTCAAGATTGCGCTTGAGCAAGCTATTCATATGGCCAGCCAGCAACTCGAAAATGCCTAGTACAAATACGTAAAGCGCTGCTAGCATCGTTATTAATTCGCACATATCAGTTAGGAATACCAACACCGCATGAGTAAAGCTCTCGATGGGCACCGCGCCCGTAAACGATTTGGCCAAAACTTCTTACAAGATGAGATGATTATTGATGCAATTGTTACCGCAATTGCACCACAACCGGGTGATCCCATTGTAGAAATTGGCCCCGGATTAGCCGCGCTTACTCGGCCGGTAGCCGACCGCGCTGGCCATCTACATGTAGTAGAGCTAGACCGTGATTTGGCGGCTCGTTTAGAGAATGCTCCAGAATTTGCTGGCAAACTTACCGTACACCGTGCCGATGCATTGAAATATGATTTCGCGGCCTTATCGGCAGAGCTAGGTAAACCCCTGCGTGTATTTGGTAACTTGCCGTATAACATTTCTACACCGCTAATTTTCCATTTGCTGAGCCACTTAAATTGCATTAGCGATATGCATTTCATGCTGCAAAAAGAAGTGGTTGAGCGTATGGCAGCCGAGCCAGGTAGCAAAGCGTTTGGCCGCTTAACCGTAATGATACAACAAGCCTGTAAAGTTATTCCGGTGATTGAAGTACCGCCTGAAGCCTTTAACCCTGCACCCAAAGTAGATTCTGCAGTGGTGCGCCTCGAGCCCTACAGCGAATCGCCATGGCCTGTAATCGATCGCGCCATGCTTAACCATGTTTGCCATACTGCGTTTCACCAACGCCGTAAAACCATGCGCAATAACATGAAAGAGCTCATGTCTGCTGAGGAGCTTGAGGAATTAGGTATCGATCCAACCGTACGCCCAGAAACATTGCACGTAGCCGATATCGTAAAAATGGCGAACTACTTAAGTGAGCGTGGCAGTTAAGCTATGGCCCATTACGTAGTTGGTGATATTCACGGCTGCCTGCAACCACTGCAGAACTTACTGGCCAAGGTTGAATTTAATCCCCGTTACGACCAACTTTGGGCGGTAGGTGATTTAATTGGCCGAGGTCCAGAGGCACAAGCTACGCTAGAGTTTTTAGCCGATTTGGGGCCAGCATTTCAAACCGTTCTTGGTAATCATGATTTACACGCATTAGCTGTGTTATGCGAGCTGCGCCGGCCGAACCCCAAAGACAACACTGCAGACCTACTGCACTCAACAAGCCGTGATTTCTGGGTAGAATGGTTGCGCAAACAGCCACTGTTATTAGCTGATGCAACACAATCACTACTCATTACCCATGCGGGTATCCTTCCACAGTGGAGCGTTGATGAAGCCGCTGGCCATGCCCAAGAAGTAGAGCTCGTGTTACGTAGTAATAACTTTGTGCAGTTTCTGGAGCAGATGTATGGCAATCATCCGGTATTGTGGCATGAGGATTTAACTGGGGTTGAACGCTGGCGGTTTATCGTGAATGTATTCACCCGCATGCGCTATCTGGAAAAACAATCATTAGCATTAGATTTAACCGAAAAATCACCACCGGCAGAACTGCCTGCAAGTAGCGCGTTGATGCCTTGGTTTGCCGCCTGGCCACAAAGCCATTGGCGCATTGTATTTGGCCACTGGGCAAGTTTAATGGGGCATAGTTCACGAAGCGATGTTATTGCCCTCGATACGGGCTGTGTGTGGGGCGAATCGCTTACTTTGTTGGATGTTGAGAGTAATAAAAAAATCAGCGTGCCGGGCTGGCAACGCTGATTCTATATAAGCTTTGAAGCCCTTAAGCTCCTAAGCTAGCGTAATCCGGGCAAATTTGCGTTTACCCACTTGATACACCGCAGTTCCTAGCGGCAACGTAACGCGTGCATCCGCTACTTTCTCACCATCAATTCGTACGGCGTTCTGTTTTACCATGCGCATCGCTTCTGATGTGGAAACCACTAAGCCCGCTTCTTTCAACACATTCGCCAAACCGCGCTCATCTTCGGTTAACGTGAAGCTAACTTCTGGCATTTCGTCTGGAATTGCATTTTTCTGGAAGCGTTGAATGAAATCTTGCTCAGCAGCTTGCGCATCGGCTTCACTATGAAAACGTGCAATTAATTCTTTCGCCAACGCTACTTTCGCGTCGCGCGGGTTTGCACCATCCGCAACCTGTTGTTTCAGTTCAGCGAGTTCTTCGTCGCTGCGGAAACTGAGTAAATCGAAGTACTTCCACATGAGCTCATCAGAAACCGACATAATTTTACCGAACATATCGTTCGGGGCATCGGTAATACCTACGTAATTACCAAGCGATTTTGACATTTTCTGCACGCCATCTAGGCCTTCGAGCAGCGGCACAGTAATTACCGTTTGTGGCCGTTGCCCTTCCTCTTTCTGCAGCTCACGCCCCATCAATAGGTTAAAACGTTGATCAGTACCACCCATTTCGATATCAGCCCGCAATTCTACGGAATCCCAGCCTTGTACCAAGGGGTAAATAAACTCGTGGATAGCAATGGGTTGGCCGCCCTGATAGCGCTTCTTGAAATCATCCCGTTCCAGCATGCGCGCAACAGTTTGCCGTGAAGCTAATTTAATCATCCCCGCCGCGCCTAGCTTATTCATCCACTCACTGTTAAAGCGCACTTCGGTTTTTTCAGCATCCAGAATTTTAAATACCTGCTCTTTATAGGTTTCCGCATTTGCGAGCACATCTTCCCGGCTGAGTGGCTTACGGGTTACATTTTTGCCGGTGGGATCACCGATCATGCCGGTGAAATCACCAATCAAAAACACCACTTTGTGGCCGAGTTCTTGAAAAATCCGCAGTTTGTTAATTAAAACCGTGTGGCCTAAGTGTAAATCTGGTGCTGTTGGATCAAACCCCGCCTTTACAATAAGCTGGCGATTCTCTGATAATTTATCTTTAAGCTCTTGTTCTACTAGAACTTCATCTACACCGCGGGTAATTAACGCAAGGGCTTCCGCAACCGATTTGCTCATCTTTACTCCAATTTACTCAAATGCGCTGAACTTTTTTGTTATCCTGCATTCTACTTGAATCAGCAGATGCTTTTAAGCGCTGAATTTCTGCTTATTTAAAGAATAATGCTATGATAGCAACAAAGCGACACTAGCAATCAATTAAAATGCGTTCCCCTGATGTCGAATAATACACGCGGCAAGCGTTTACTTTTTGTACAAAGCAACTCACAATAAGCGCGCCGGAACGAAGTACAGAGGACCAGAACACCATGGTGAAGCCAATTCAATCTTTTTTCCAACGCTTACCAAGGCGCCATCAAATTATTATCGCCAGCGTAAGTTTGCTGCTACTCGTATTACTCGTGTGGCCCAGTGAACAAGCGCAGGCCTCTCGCGATATGGCTAAGTTCGAAGCGCTCGAACCGGGCATACGTTACGATTTAGAACTGCACTTGGGCGAAACCTCTGCGCCTGAACAAGCTGCCACTGGCGATTACACCTGGTTAGATTATGAAATTCGCTCTGGCGATAGCATGGCGCGTATTTTTCAACGCTTAGGGTTTAGTGCACGCCAACTACACGATTTAACGCAAGCTGAAGATGCAGCGTTGCTGCGCCGCATTCACCCCGGAGATACGTTACGTTTCGCCAAAGACGCCGATAACCAAGTGCAGGCGTTGCATTTCCGCTTAAGTGAAACCGATACTCTCGTTATTGTTCGCGAAGAGGACGGTACCTATAGCAGTTCACGGGAGGCGAAAACTACCGATGTACGCATTGCCTTTGCGCGGGCAGAAATTACCAGCAACTTCTGGAACGCTGGAGTTCAGGCTGGCTTAACCCAAGGCCAAATTATGAGCCTTGCCGAGCTATTCGGTTGGGACGTTGATTTCGCCCTCGATATTCGCCGCGGTGATGAATTTAGTGTGCTCTATGAAGAGCGCTTTATTGATGGTGAATATGTTGGCACTGGCCGCATCGTAGCGGCAGAGTTCAAGAACCAAGGTGACACCTTTCGAGCGATTCTGCACGAGAATGGTAATTACTACACCGATGAAGGCCGCAATATGCGGAAAACTTTCTTACGTGCTCCGGTAGCATTTAACCGCGTATCATCAGAGTTTAACCCGCGCAGGTTGCACCCTGTAACGGGCCGGGTTGCACCGCATCGCGGCATTGATTATGTAGCCCCTACCGGCACGCCAGTAATGGCCTCTGGTGATGGCCGCGTAATTGCGAGCAATTATAATAATCTGAATGGCCATTATATTTTTATTCAGCACGGCGAGCGCTATGTTACTAAATACTTGCACTTAAGCCGCCGACAAGTACAAAACGGCGAGCGCGTGCGCCAAGGCCAAGTTATAGGCCGTGTAGGCGCTACCGGCCGGGTAACTGGCGCGCACTTGCATTATGAATTCCTCGTTGATGGCGTGCATCGCAATCCGCGTACGGTAAACCTGCCTGAAGCCGAATCATTACCGGCTTCTGAAATGGTAGCCTTTAGAGCAATTGCCGATGAGAAACTGGCAATGATCGAAGGCCGTAAGCGCTTCTATGTTGCGATGGCTGATTAATGCACGGTGGCCACTATATAGGCGTACTATCGGGCACTAGCCTAGATGGGCTGGATATTGTTCTTACCACCATAACGAACAGTGGTAACGTACAACAAACCGATGCGCTAAACTGGCCACTACCTGCTGATTTACAACAACGTTGTGCGCTTTTGTGTACTCCGGGTAATAATGAAATTGTGCATTTAGGTATCGCCGACCGCCAGTTTGCACTGGCGGTAGTAGCAGGCATACAAGAGTTACTCAACCGTAATCAATTACAAGCCAAAGACATTCAAGCCATTGGCAGCCATGGTCAAACAATTCGCCACCATCCCGAGCTTACACCCGCATTTAGCATGCAACTAGGTTGCCCACATACCATTGCAGCGCTTTCAGGTATTGATGTGGTTGCTCAATTTCGGCAGAAAGACATTGCCTTAGGTGGCGAAGGTGCACCTTTAGCGCCCGCTTTACACCAACAGCTCTTTGCGAGCCGCGATCGCTACCGGGTGATTGCCAATATTGGCGGCATCGCCAATATTACCGCCCTACCACCTCACCAAGTTGCCGACGAAAGTGCCGCTACCAAGGTAATTGGCTTTGATTCTGGGCCTGGCAATACACTGATGGATCATTGGGTGCAAAAACACCTGCATACGCCATTTGATCGTAATGGCGAATGGGCAGCGCAAGGAACCGCAGATAGCCCTTTACTTGCCGAACTACTTAGCGACCCCTATTTTCACCGCCAAGCCCCGAAAAGCACTGGGCGCGAATACTTCACAGCGAATTGGCTGGCAAAAGCATTACAGCGCCGCTCGCAAATAGCCCCAGAGAACGTGCAGGCAACATTGTTAGAACTAACTGCACACAGCCTTACCGATGCGATTATCCAGCTTGAGGGCCTTGCTACGCAGCCTGAGGTGGAAGTTTACGTATGTGGCGGCGGCGCGCAAAACAAGCAATTGCTGAAACGTTGTCAAGAGCTTACCAATGCTAGTAACCTGCCAGCGAAAATGGCGTGGCTTACTACGGAAGCGTTAGGGGTTCATCCAGATTGGGTTGAAGGCGTGTTATTTGCGTGGTTAGCGTGGGCGCATTGCGCGGGTAAACAAATCAACCTTAGCTCGGTTACAGGCGCCAGCCGCCCGGCAATTCTAGGTGGCTATTTCCCAGCCAATTAATCACAGAACCAATTGATCATTAAAAAATGCTGGCAGGCATTGCGCCCACCAGCACCTATTCTTTATTTCAAACTAGTAAAAGCATCGCGAGTAATATTTTCTGCACCGGTTGCCGTTACGCGCACACTGTCTTCAATGCGAACACCGCCAAATGGGCGCAGTTCCGCAATGCGATTCCAGTTGAAATCTTCATTACCATCAAACTCTTCTAGCAATTGGTCTACTACGTAGATTCCAGGCTCAATGGTAAACACTTGGTTTTCTTCTACCTCACGCAATAAGCGCAAAAATGGATGCTGCGGATTGCGTTCAAACGCATCACCTTGTGCATTTTTCAAGAAACCACCCACATCATGCACCTGTAAGCCGATAAAGTGGCCCAAGCCATGCGGGAAGAACGCTCGGGTATAACCGCGCTCATAAATTGTGTTCGCATCTACTTTGAAGAAACCAAACTCTGCGAGAATCTGCGCAATCTTTTGATGCATACTTACATGCAAATCAAGATAAGAAACCCCTGGCTTCACGTCTGCAATAATGGCTTGTTCAGCAGCATCAACCGCTTCAATTAGTTCTGCGTAAAAGCCATCTTTGGCCGCATAGCTACGGGTGATATCGGCACAGTAGCCGTTGTAATAAGCCCCTGCATCAATTAAAAACGAGCGATGTTCAGCTGGAGCTTCAGGATCGTACACATCGTAATGCAATACCGCGCCGTGCTGGTTTAACGCCACAATACTATTGTACGGCACCTGCGTTTCGCGGAATTTCATTGCCTGCAAATACGCCTGATTAATTTCTAATTCCGATTTGCCTGCAAAAAATGCATCTCGAGCTGCGTTATGGCCGCGCGCAGCAAGCACATTAGCCTTGAACATGTTGTCGATTTCCCAATCGGTTTTTACCGCGCGTTGGTAATGTAGGTGATCAATCAACCCTTGTGGATTTATCGCCGCTACCGGCCACTCATCCATTGGCGGGAATGTTTCGCCAATAAATGCGGTATTCTCGAGCTCTTTTCCTAATGCACTGCGCACAGAAGCGATGTTATCAATAAGCGTTACATCACATGCTTCTTTCCATTCACCTGGTGGCAGTTGTGGCTGCGCATGCCAGAAATCCCGCGCTTGAAACAAGAATACTCGTGGCTTCTCGCCTTTACGGTAAAAAATAAAGCTTTTCGGGCTCTCTGTTACCGGTACCCAATATTTAAAAAACGGATTCACGCGATAGGGGTAAGCATTATCATCTAAGAATGCAACCCGCGGTTGCCCAGCATAAATCAAAACGCTATCAAAGCCTTGGCTCGTTAACGCTTCATCAAACCGTTCGGCAACTACTTGCAAATGCTTTAAATAATAACTCATAGAATCCTCGAGGGTTAAAACCAGAAATAAATCTATCGGCTACCACGAATGATAGCAAATTCCGCGTGAACACTGAAACGCAGCGCGGTGAAAGGTAGTTTCTATTAGTTGAAGGCGTGGTTTAAGTGCGTTCGCGGATAGCGCGAATGATAGGTGAATTGCCATACCCCGTTGTTTCCGCCCACTCTAAAATGGAATGACCATTATCATCGTGTTCGAGTATTAAGCGAATCGGTAAGTTGCGGGTTAGCAACAAGCCGGTATCGGCTGCTTCAGCAATAATCGCAAACTGCAGTAGAGTTAGGCCATTACAGCGAATAGCCGTGTACATACCCCGAATTCTGAGGTTATGCCGATCGATGATATTTTGAAACTCACGGCGATTATCCGCACTGATACTGTAACAAATATCTTTGCCGATATTCTCACCCACAAATCCCTGATACAGCAATATCTGGCTTAACTGAGCCGATTGCCGAGTAGGTTCGTGTTGGCCAGCAAAAGCAGGATTTGCAAAGCAGGGTAAACTGATGATGTAAGCAACGATGACAACAAACCATCGATTCATAAAACTTCCTTTAACCTTGCTAAGAATACACTTACAAGAACGTGTGGTGTTTGAATCGTTGGTCATTTTTTCGCTTACAGAGTAAAAAGGCAAGTGCTTTTGTGTAGCGATTTTGTTAATTATTCACTGGCTAAAATAACGATGCTATGAGGAATTAGGTAGGTTTTAACCTTACGTTAAAGCCAAGGGCTAGCAACTCAAGCCATGCATGGCAGTACAATTTTGCAACAGGGGTATACGCATTCGCGAAAAATTATACGGCGAACGAAGCACCACAGCCGCATGTAGTGGTTGCATTTGGGTTGTTTACAAAGAATCGCGCACCTTGTAGCCCTTCTTCGTAATCCACAACACCGCCCACCAAGTATTGTAAGCTCATTGGATCTACCACTAGGGTTACCCCTTCTTTCTGAATTTCCATATCACCTGGATTCACTTTTTCATCAAAGGTAAACCCATACTGAAAACCAGAACAGCCGCCGCCGGAAACGAACACGCGTAATTTCAATTCTGGATTTTCTTCTTCGGCAATTAACGTCCGCACTCGAATCGCAGCTGATTCAGAAAACTCAATCGGCATCGCTTGCTGTACTTCACTCATCGCGGTCGCTCCAAGGCTTAATAAAACTTCAATACCCGTATTGTCGCTTATGCAGGGTAAGCGATCAACAGCTACGCATTTAATTCGCGTTTTGTTCCTGCTGTTCTGGCTCAGCAGCAACTAATTCTTGCCACTGGAAGGTACGCTCTGTTTGCCGGCCCTGCCGCGAACGCACATTTACATGCAAGGTTTCTGGCACAAAGTTCTCCGGTAACGTAAAACTTCCCTCTGTTAACGAAAAATAACTCATTACGAACTGTGTAGAGCCTTCATCAATACCTGCCAGTGTGAGCAAACTGTATTCTTGGCGTTCTCCATCTCGCAAACCACGCAAGGTTAATCGCAACGAGCCTTGTGCAAGTTGTTGAATACGTTCTTGTTGCAGCAAAATCAAACGAAAATAGAAGCTATTGTTACCTGGTAAGGTATTCACTGTCATGGAATCAATGCTGATACCATCGGCATCTAATTCAGGCGCCATTACCCGCTGATAAAACATTAACTCGCGGCGAATATTCGCGTTCTCATCTTGGGTACTGCGCAGCTCTTGTTGCAGCGCTTGCGTTGCCGCCCGCTCCACATCCAGCTCAACCTGCAGAATGTTGCTCCGGTATTCTTGTTGTTGCATACGTTGATGTAAACTATCACGCTGTTGTGCAAATAAACGGGCTTCTTGCTCCAAATAGATCAAGCGGATGTTCCCCACCAAATAGCCGGCAACGGAAAACGCTATCGCGATTCCGATAAACAGCAGAACTAGCCTACGCGTTTCACTGTGCTCTCTTGTTTCTGGTGGTTTCCGGTGCATGCTTTGATTCCTATTGTTTCGCAGATGCTTATGCTAAATTATTGCCAGCATGATGTTAACTAAAACTCGATGAATAGGCTACGAAAGCAGCGCTTTGGCGCTTTTAACCACTACAGGTGAACAATGACAGAATTCTTAGTTTTTCAATGGTTTAAAGCGCTACACCTGATCTTTATGGTGGCGTGGTTCGCGGGCATTTTTTATTTACCCCGCCTGTTTGTTTATCATGCCGAATCGGTTGAGCCGAAAGTACATGCGCAATTAAAGATTATGGAGCGGCGGCTACTATTCTTTATTACCCCCTTTATGGTGCTTACGCTAATTTTTGGCTTCGGCATGATCTATATCTATGGCCTCGATTGGTTACGCATGAGTGGCTGGATGCACATTAAGCTCGCATTAGTGCTCGTGCTCGTGGTGTACCACCTGTATTGCTTTACCTTGCTGCGCGATTTTAAGAATGATCAAATCACCCGTTCAGGGCGTTGGTTCCGTTGGTTTAACGAAATGCCGGTGATTTTATTATTTATCATTATCATTTTAGCCGTATTAAAGCCCTAAACTAAGGCCGCCAGCATTTCTCATGCGGCGGCTTTCTGCTATGCTACAGCCCCAACAGCCTATCACGTTGGAACCTTCGCAAATGATGAATTTTACCGGCGCAAACATACTCTCGGTTGACCAGTTTAATCGAGAGGCAATCGAGCACATTTTCCGTATTGCTGATCTTATGGAACCCTATGCTCATCGGCGTAAACGCACTCGGGTGCTGGATGGCGCTATTTTAGGTAATCTGTTTTTTGAGCCTTCAACGCGCACACGCGTAAGCTTTGGTACTGCGTTCAACTTACTCGGCGGTGAAGTACGCGAAACCACCGGTATGGAAAGTTCGGCGCTAGCCAAAGGGGAATCGCTATTTGATACCGCTCGGGTACTCTCGAGCTACAGCGATGTGATTGCCATGCGCCACCCCAAAGCGGGTTCTGTTGCCGAATTTGCTGAAGGCAGCCGCGTACCGGTGATTAATGGCGGTGATGGTGACAATGAACACCCCACCCAAGCGCTACTCGATTTATACACCATTGAAAAAGAGCTTTCCGACCACGGCAGCCGTATTGATGGTATGCATATTTGCATGATTGGTGATCTCAAATATGGGCGTACCGTACATTCTTTGTCGAAATTGTTGTGCATGTTTACGAATATTCGCCTTACCTTGGTTTCACCACCGGAACTGGCAATGCCCGGATACATCGTAGATTTACTTACCAATGCTGGCCACCAAGTGCAGCAGGTAAACGAACTTGCCGGCTCTTTAGACACCGATATCGTGTACCAAACACGTATTCAACAAGAACGCTTTACCAGCTTAGATGAAGCAGATAAATATCGCGGCCGGTTTCGTTTGAATAGTGAAATATACACCAAGCATTACAAGCCCAATACGGTGATCATGCACCCACTTCCGCGTGATTCTCGTGCGGAAGCGAATGAGCTTGATAATGATTTGAACCAAAATCCAAATTTAGCGATTTTTCGCCAAGCCGATAACGGCGTGTTAATCCGTATGGCGCTATTTGCCGCTACGCTTGGAGTTGAACACCTTGTTAGCCGCTACGATACCGATGTTATTTGGTATAGCGACAAAGCCAATAGTTAAGAGGTTATTGCATGTCTCGTTCTGAAGATCTATTTCAAAAAGCACAACTTTCGATTCCTGGCGGGGTAAATTCCCCAGTGCGCGCCTTTAAAGGCGTAGGCGGTACCCCTATTTTTATTGAGCGTGCTCAAGGCGCCTACTTATTCGATGTAGATGGTAATCGTTATATCGATTATATCGGCTCTTGGGGGCCTATGATTCTTGGCCACAACCACCCAGAAATTCGTGATGCCGCCATTGAAGCTGCAGAGCGTGGTTTGAGCTTTGGTACCCCTACTTCAGCTGAAATTACCATGGCTGAAAAAGTAATTTCCATGGTGCCTTCCATTGAGAAAGTGCGCATGGTGAATTCTGGTACTGAAGCAACTATGAGCGCTATTCGTTTAGCGCGCGGCTATACCGGCCGCGATAAAATCCTCAAGTTTGAAGGTTGTTACCATGGCCATGCCGATTCCTTGCTGGTAAAAGCAGGTTCCGGCGCGCTTACTTTGGGTGTGCCTAATTCCCCAGGCATTCCGGCAGATTACGCCAAACATACACTTACGGTTAGCTTTAATAACCTAGATGAAGTTCGCCAAGTATTTGCGGATGTAGGCGAACAAATTGCCTGTATTATCGTTGAGCCAGTAGCTGGCAATATGAATTTAATTTTACCAGAGCCAGGGTTTTTAGAGGGCTTGCGCGCTATTTGTGATGAATATGGCGCGGTACTTATTTTTGATGAAGTAATGACCGGCTTCCGCGTTGCTCGTGGCGGTGCGCAAGAATTCTTTAATGTAACTCCAGATTTAACCTGCTTAGGTAAAGTAATTGGCGGTGGTATGCCTGTTGGCGCCTTTGGCGGTAAACGCGAAATTATGGACCATATTGCACCAATGGGCCCGGTTTATCAGGCGGGCACTTTATCGGGTAACCCCGTTGCGATGGCAGCCGGTTTAGCCGCTCTGAATTTATTGAACTCAGGCTCTTTATATCAACAACTAGAAAGCCGTGTTACCGAACTTACTTCGGGCTTGCAGGAAATTGCCGACGCCAAAGGTATTCCGTTTACCACTAGCCAAGCCGGCGGCATGTTTGGGTTCTTCTTCAGTGAAGAAGCAAAAGTAACCACCTACGAGCAAGCAACCCACTGCAACATGGATCACTTCCGCACCTTCTATCATGAAATGCTGAAACGTGGCGTGTACTTAGCGCCAAGTGCTTATGAAGCTGGTTTTATGTCGCTTGCACACAGTGAAAGTGATATTGAAGAAACATTACAAGTTGCCGAGCATGCCTTCAGCTTGTTGAAGTGAACATACCAGGCACGCAAAGCAAATACGCTATAGTTAGTAAGAATTTATTGCAGTTGTTGGAGAAAGCATGAGTAGTGAACGTTCAAAAGGCCCTTTATATATTCCGCACGCAGGGCCTTCGTTGTTAGAAACACCACTGCTAAATAAAGGCAGCGCGTTTACTCGCGAAGAGCGCATCGCATTTAACCTTACCGGGTTATTGCCACCGCGCTATGAAACTATTGAAGAGCAAGTAAATCGCGCCTACATGCAATACCAGAGCTTCGATACACCACTGAACAAGCATATTTATTTGCGTGCCATTCAAGATAACAATGAAACCATGTTTCATAAGTTGGTGAGCAAGCATCTTGAAGAGATGATGCCCATTATCTACACACCTACAGTGGGCAATGCGTGCGAAAAGTTCTCGGATATTTACCGTAGTTCGCGAGGGCTGTTTATTTCCTACGCCGAGCGTGAGCAAATGGACGACATTTTGCGCAACGCCACTAAACGTAACGTAAAAGTAATTGTAGTTACTGATGGCGAGCGCATATTGGGGCTTGGCGATCAGGGGATTGGCGGCATGGGTATTCCGATTGGGAAGCTCTCACTCTACACCGCCTGTGGTGGTATTAGCCCAGCCTATACCTTGCCAGTGATGCTGGATGTAGGTACCAACAATGAAAAGCTACTCAATGATCCGATGTACATGGGCGCCCGCCATAAACGAATAACTGGTAAAGAATACGATGATTTCGTAGATACATTTATTCAAGCTGTAAAACGCCGTTGGCCAAACGTAATGATTCAGTTTGAGGATTTCGCCCAGCAAACGGCGATGCCTATTCTGCGCCGCTACCAAGATCAGGTATGCTGCTTTAACGATGATATTCAAGGCACAGCTGCGGTTACCGCAGGTACGTTATTGGCCGCCTGTAAATCAACCGGGCAAAAGCTTTCTGAGCAGAAAGTAGTATTTGTAGGCTCAGGATCAGCGGGCTGTGGTATCGCCGAGCATATTATTTCGCATATGTGTTCAGAAGGCCTTAGCCGCGAAGAAGCAAAAGCACGAATTTTCATGGTGGATCGCTTTGGCTTGCTTAGCGAGGGAATGGAAGGCCTGCGCGATTTCCAAGAAGAGCTGGTACAGAGCAAAGCCGCGCTTGCGGATTGGCAATACAGCGGTGATTTCGCCTCATTACTTGATGTAATGCACTGTGCGCAGCCTACCGTGCTTATCGGTGTTTCTGGACAACCCGGATTATTCACAGAGCAAGTGATTCGGGCCATGCACCAATACACACCAGCCCCGATCATCTTCCCGCTTTCCAACCCTTCAAGCCGGGTAGAAGCGCTACCGAGCGATGTATTGGAATGGACCAATGGCAATGCTGTGGTGGCAACAGGCAGCCCTTTTGCACCTGTGCATCGCGGTGAAACTACGTATCCTATTGCCCAGTGCAACAATAGCTATATTTTCCCAGGTATCGGCCTCGGAGTATTGGCGGTTAAAGCCACCCGCATTACTGAAGAAATGCTGGTTGCAGCAAGCCGCACCTTGGCAGATGCATCACCATTAGCCAATGGGGAATCGAACCACTTGTTGCCTGCGATTACTGAAATTGCCGAACTAAGTAAGAAAATTGCTTTTGCGGTGGGTAAGGTGGCGCAAGAGCAAGGCCATGCACTTGAGCTTGCCGATGAGGTGTTAGAGCAGCGCATTGAAAGTAACTTCTGGCGTGCACACTATCGCGAGTACAAGCGCGTGAGTATTTAATTCCGCGCTTAATGTAAAGTGCTACAAAAATGCCGAGCTTTGCAGTAACCGCAATAGCTCGGCATTTTTATTACTACTGCTATTACTATTGCTTAACCGCTCGAGAAAACCCGCCGCCACCAACTGCGTGGCCGCTCCTCTTCCGCTTTTTCCTGCAAGGCTTCCTGCACTTGTTGTTCATACTCGCTGCAATCTACCGTGGCATATTCAGGCCGCGTTATACCGGGTAAACGCACGCTATCGGGCCGAGAGCTAGCGCGGGTATTATTAGTAAAGCAATGCTCAGCAAGCCAAATGCCGGAATCGGCATTCCACGCATACATCTGCACATTGTTCGGCGGTGTTAAATCTAACGCCCGCACGCCTGTTTGCTGCCATAACCGCTGGGCTACGGGAATACCACCATGGCTACCAGTTAAGCCAATCGGTTGATTGTCATCTCTGCCGAGCCATACGGTGAGGATGTACTGATTATCAAAGGATACGAACCAGCTATCGCGTAGTTCATTGGTAGAGCCTGTTTTACCACCGAGCGGCTCTCGTATCTCTCGGCCTAGCATTCTTCCCGTACCGTACTCCACTGCACCAAAGGATGCATATCTAGCCAAGTATGCGGCTTCTTCGCTGAACGCGCGATGTGGTTCGCGTTGATCTAAATACACCAGTTCGCCACGATGAGTAGTAATGCCAGCAATACTACTAAGGGCATAACCTTCGCCATGGTTGGCTAAAAAGCCATATAACTGATTTACCTGTACAGGGCTTAAATCAATGGTGCCAAGCGCCAGCGATGGGTACGCATGAATGGCTCCCGTTGCCCCCATGCTATACAGCTTTTCCCGAACTTTGGCCGGTGTTATTGCCAGCGCAGTTTGGATTGCCGGAATATTCCGTGAATCAAGCCAACTCTGATAAAGCGGTAGAGGCCCCAAAAACTCATTATCAAAGTTAGTGGGCCGCCACTCATCGCCGCGTTCGTTGCGCAAACTCAGTTCACTATCATCCAAAATGGTAGCTAAGCTAAACTGTGCTGAATCTTCTAGTGCCAAGGTATACACGAATGGTTTAATCAGTGAGCCAATTTGGCGGCGCGCTTGGAAAGCGCGATTAAAGCCGCCTTGCACGGGCATGCGCCCACCCACCATTGCACGTAGAGTACCGGTTTGATAATCGGTAACCACTGCTGCAGCTTGCACCTCGGTATCCGGCAGCTCTTGCATACGTTCCACTACCGCATGCTCCAACATGGTTTGCAGCCAAGGATCAAAGTATGTGAATACCCGTAAGCCGGTTTCTTGCCAAGCACTCCCTGGCACTAGTTCGCGCAGCTCACGCTGCACATAATCAACATAATCGGCACGCTGGCGGGCTACCAAACGATTGCTAGCTCGGGTTACTACCGGTGCTTCAATCGCTGCGAGATACTGCGTTTGGCTGATTAAATCGCCGCTATACATTAAGCGCAGCACCAAATCGCGGCGGTCTTGAGCTCGCTCAGGATGCCGGTAAGGGTTATACAAGGAAGGCCCCTTTACCATGCCAATCAACATGGCTATCTCCGCGGGAGTTAGATCTTCGGGAGTTTTGCCATAGAAAAACTGGCTCGCCAAGCCGATACCATGAATTGCATGGCCGCGATCTTGGCCAAAGTACACTTCGTTAAAATAGGCTTCCAGAATTTCATCTTTGCTAAACCGATAATCAAGAATGAGCGCCATAAAGGCTTCATTAATTTTCCGCCGAATGGTTTGATCATGGGTTAAATACATATTCTTAATCAGCTGTTGGGTAATGGTGCTGCCACCCTGCACTGTGCGTCTTGCCGCAATATTGGCCAATGCCGCGCGTACTATTGAGCTGGGCTTAATACCAAAGTGATGATAAAAATCCTGATCTTCCACCAATAATAAAGTGTCTTGCATCAATACCGGCACTTGCTCCAAACCAACCAACAAGCGGTCTTCATTATTATCAGAAGCAAATCTGCCAATCAGCTGCGGTTCTAAACGAATCTCGTTCAACGCCTGTTGCTCTGGCCAGCTTTCTAAGCCAACCAATTGCCCATTTGCGGTAAACCGCAAACGAATTCTTACGCCCGGCTCTACACGATCAGGAAAATCAAAAGCGCGGCGAAACACCAAGAGATCATTGCCCTGTTGCTGATATTCGCCAGGATTCCGCGCATAACGGCTATTGCGATAATCAAGAGTTTGCAACTCGCGCAGAATCTCATCACGCTGCAGTTGTTGCTGGGTATCAATTACCATTGCCCGGCTATACAGCAATGCCGGAGCCTCGTAACGTGCATTGGCAAAACGTTTACTTAGCATGGTGTCTAAATACATGAGGTAGAACACCAGCAACACGAGCCCTAATACTGCCAGCTTCCACAGCACCCCAAACAGCCTGCGTTGCCAGCTGCGTTGCGTTTTCTGCTTATGCGCAGTTTTACCAGCATTGCCCTTGCTTGCTTTCTGCGAGCGCTTTGCTGGGCGCGATGGTTGTTTCTTGCTCATCGTTGCTCTTGGTTTCCTAATGCACGTTTCGTTAAATGTGTTGCTTGTGCCGATTCAGGGTGTTCTGGCCATGGATGTTTTGGGTACCGCCCGCGCATCTCTTTGCGAACATCTACATAACCATTTCGCCAGAATGAAGCCAAATCATTGGTTTTCTGTAACGGCCTTCCAGCAGGTGATAACAATTCAAATGTAAGCACCAAGTTACCACGTAAAAGCCGTGGCGATATCGGCGTACCGAACACTTCTTGTAGTTTCAACGCACACACGGCAGCACCATGCTGCTCATACACAATTTTATGGCTGCGGCCACTGGGTGCTTGCCACACCAGAGGCAAGAGTTCGGCCAGCTGTTGCTCACCCCGATAATTTGTGGCTTGGCCAAAATAAGCGCGTAACGCTTCACTCGGTTGCCAAACTAATGCCTGCTGATAGGTTTTCACACCTGCCAAATACGGCATTGCCCAGGCCGAAAAATTTGCCATCAACTGGCTCGGCTGCCAATCGGCGGATGCTAAGTTTAACTCTTGCGCGGCCATCTGTACCCGCAATAGCCATGCGTTGTCCGTAGCAGAGAATAATGCTGTACCGCGCGCTTTAATAACCTCTGCTACTGCCGCTAAGCGCTGCTCTTCATTCGGCTCGGCAGCAAGTGCTTGTTCGCTAAATAACAACGCACCTAAGCGTTGCTCGGCCACTAACTGCAACTTGCCTTTATTGCCCTGCCAGCGCCAACTTTCCGTAACCGGTATCGATTTTTTTACCCACTCTTTTAGCCAGGTATCCGATAGTGCTAAGCCTTGCCACATTCGGGCTTCGTTATCTTTCTCTTGCCAACTTAATTGCGTTGCTAAGTACCATTGCGGCCATTCTGCCTGAGTGCCACCTGCTGGTTGCAAGGCTACACCGGTAGCCATTTGATAGCGGCTCGCAACCGCACCACTTTTACCAGAGCTTACCGGGCGAGTTTGCAACTGGCATAGCCGTTTGGGCATTACCTGTAACAACAGTTCGGCTAAAATCTCGTTGCTGAGCACACGTTCCGGCAACTGCACCTTTAGTACCTTGCACCAATGTGCCAAGCGCCGCTGCGTTTGCCGATATCCATGAGCGCCTTTGCCGTTGCCCTGCGCCCCAAGGTTCGCGGCTGCTAGCAACTCCTGCAACACATCTCGCAGCTCTCCTGGTTCACGGTGCTCCTGCGCATCAAAATGGCCTGCCAGTAATACCGCTGCTTGGCGATATTCCACATTCTCAGCATAACGCGGTGTTTCAGTAACTAGCGCCAGCATATTCGCCACATCAATATCTGCACCAAAGCGCTGAGCTGCTCGGCCGATATCGGTAAGCTGATAGGTATCCTGTTGCGTTGATTTCTCCGCAAGTAAGCCACTTGCACACAATTGCAAACGAGCAGAATGCAACGCGTTACTCGGTGGCGGCGTAAACCATGCCATGTGTTCTGGCGCGCTGCCCCAAGCGCATGCTTCAATCACCAAACTGCGTAAATCTTCACTCTCAATTGCTGGCACCGCATACGCCGCAAAGCCTTGCTGCATACCTTCTGGCCACATACGAAAACAATGCCCAGGGCCGGTTCTTCCTGCCCTTCCTGCACGCTGAGTTGCCGCAGCTTGAGAAATGTAACGGGTTTGCAGCTGGGTAAATTGGTATTTCGGTAAATACTTCGCTTGCCGTTCACGGCCACTATCAACCACAACATCAATATCTGGGATGGTTAAACTGGTTTCCGCCACATTGGTAGCAAGCACCAATTTAATCCCTTGCCCTTTCGCTAACGGGGTAAGCGCCACCCGCTGTTCTGCCAACGCCAAACCACCGTACAATTCGATACAGCACACTGCATTAGTTAACGACAGCTGTTGTCGTAGCCAGCGAATTTCGCGTTGGCCAGGCAAGAACACCAACACGCCTTGTTCGGCTAACGCCAGTGCTTCGTTAATCACCGCCGGCATCGCTTTAAGCCAATCGGCAGCGTGCGCCGGCGAACGGTAATAGTGCTGTATCGGAAATTGCCGCCCAGAGCTGTGAAACACTTGGTTTGCTACATCTTGCTGGGTTAACCATTGCGCTAACGCCGCACCTGGCAATGTTGCCGACATAATCAACAGCTGCAATTCTGGTTTTAACTCACGAGCTTCCAACGCTAGGGCGAGCCCAAGATCACAATGCAAGTTTCGTTCATGGAACTCATCAAAGATAATGAGCCCCACATCGGGAAGCTCAGGGTTCTGTTGTAACATGCGCGTTAACATACCATCAGTAACCACCAGCAGCCTTGTTTTTGCAGAATTCTTACGCTCCTGCCGAACCCAATATCCTACCCGCTCACCTACCTGCTCACCGAGTGTTTCGGCCAGATAATGGGCAATACTTACAGCCGCCACTCTACGTGGCTGAACTAAAATGATGAGTTGCTGATCGGCAGTGGGCAATGCCGCCAATAACGCTAAAGGGATTGCAGTGGATTTACCTGCACCAGGCGGTGCTTGCAAAATACATACGTGGGTTGCCAGAGCTGGCAATAATTCGGGAATAATCGCCGTAACCGGCAATGCAGATGTGCTCATATGCACCTATCGTTGTGCTTACAACAAGGGGCTCTAAAGAGCCCCTATCCGAAGTTCATTTACGCTTCATTATATGTGTTTAAGATTCGCGCGATATTGCGAATACCCAAACCAGTGGCGCCTGCTGCCCACAAACCATTGGCAGTGCCATGGTAAGCGCCGGCTAAATCGAAATGTAACCAGCCTTTGCCTTGTTCAGGAGCGAATCGTAATAAGAAACCGGCTGCATTGCTCGCACCGCCCGCACCACCGCCTTTAACGGGCTTACTGTTCGCCGTATCAGCAAACGCTGAAGGGCAGTTATCTTGGTGCCAAGGGGTAAGTGGTAAACGCCATAATGGTTCGGCTTCCGCTTTCGCTGCTTGCAATGCGAACTCGGCGAACTCTTCGTCCACACTGAATAACGCATTGTATTCTGTACCTACAGCAACTTGCGCTGCGCCCGTTAGCGTAGCTGCATCAATAATGCGCTTCGCACCCAATTCGCCAGCACGTAATAAGCCATCCGCTAACACAACGCGGCCTTCAGCATCCGTGTTCACAATTTCCACAGTAACGCCATTCTTGTAAGTAATAATATCGCCATTCTTATAAGCGGTACCATCAATCATGTTTTCAGCACAGCAAAGGAGTAGTTTTACGCGTTTGTTCAGGCCATTTTTAATCGCCAACAGAAGTGCGGCTGCAACAGTGGCTGCACCACCCATATCGCACTTCATTGCCACCATGCCTTCGTTACTTTTAATGCTATATCCGCCCGTATCGAACGTAATGCCTTTACCAATTAAGGCAAAATCGATCGCGGCGCTATCATCACCAGTTGGGTTAAAATCAAGCTCTAATAACGCTGGGGCACGTTTACTGGCGCGGCCAACCGTATGAATGCCATACCAGCCCTCTTCCAATAACGCATCGCCAGCAACCAAGCGATGGGAAATGTGCTTACCGGCAGCTTGGGTTAGTTTTTCCACTACCCGCTCACACAGCTCTTCTGGATAGATTTCTGCAGAGGGTAAATTAATCAGCTCACGTGCCCATCGGCTTGCTTCGGTAATCGCCTGCAGTTGCGGTTTGTCTGCAGCTTGGAAATTTACCTGGTTGGTGCTTTTGGTATCCGTAAAGCCCATGCTTAACGCCCACTGCCGATCTACATTCCAGTTGTTTCCTACTGGCTCAATCTCGGTGATTCCTAGTTGTTCAAGCTTACGCCCCGCTTGCTGAATGCTGCGTAATAACAACGCTTCATCGCCCTGCAAAATTACATGCATACCCGCATCATTTAAATAACAACGGCTACTGCCGCGATAATGAGCTGGGGCTGGCGTTTCTGTTAAGTGAACCTGTACTGCACTAGACATAATAATAATCTCCGCGTATTTTGCCTGGAATCATAAAGCAGGAAAGTTGCTAATCGAAACTTTCGCGCTTTGAATTAACACTGTAACGGGAAAGCAAGTGCCGATGCAATTTGAACTGCCACACAATGCCCCTTTGAATAACGCTATTCTACACCGAAGATACAAACGTTTCTTGGCTGATATTGAAACAAATGCCGGTGATGTGATTACCATTCACTGCCCCAACACGGGTGCAATGACCGGTTGCGCTGAACCCGGCAGTACGGTTTGGTATAGCACAAGTAGCAACAAAAACCGCAAATACCCTCATACATGGGAGCTTACCCATACCAAAAACGGTGATTGGATATGCGTGAACACGGGCCGCGCCAATGGTTTAGTAGAACAAGCCATTCGCGATGGCCACATTACTGAGTTAAACGGTTACGCAACCCTGCAGCGGGAAGTGAAGTATGCGGAAAATAGCCGCGTGGATATTAAGTTAAGTGCGGGCAGCGCGGCTGATGCCTTCGTAGAAGTAAAAAGTGTAACCCTGTGTGAAGATGGCCAAGGATACTTTCCTGATGCAGTGTCTACCCGAGGGCACAAACATCTGGCTGCGTTAATGGCAATGCGTGCAGAGGGGTATCGCGCAGTTTTAGTATATGCGGTGTTGCACTCTGCGATCCAAAATGTGCGTCCTGCTGTACATATAGACCCACGCTATGGCGAGCTACTAGCAGAAGCCAAAGCAGCCGGTGTGGAAATCATTGAAGTGTTTTTTAACATTAATGAGAAAAAAATTGTTTGTACTGGCAGTAATTCACAGCAGCAACCTTGAAATTTGTGTAATGTGCCCCAACTAAGGCCGCTGGCGATTAAATTGCACGCCTTATTTTATTCTGATATACATACCCATCTTTTTATTTGAGTGGGCTTATTTTTAGGTAGGTATCGCCTCCTGGAGGATTGAAAACATGTCTGATGCGGCTAAGGAAAAGAAAGCGCACGGGGTTTTGGCTATGGCTGATTTATCGCCATACCAAGAGAAAGCAGGCGAAGAATACATGAATGATGCGCAACGTGAGCACTTTCGCCGTATTCTCCAAGCCTGGCGCTCGCAGTTACGCGAAGAAGTGGATCGCACCGTTGGGCATTTGAAGGAAGAAGCTTCGAATTACGCTGATCCAGTTGATCGTGCAGCGCAAGAAGAAGAGTTTGCGATTGAACTACGTACCCGTGATCGGGAGCGTAAGCTGATTAAGAAAATCGAAAAAACGCTCGAGTTAATTGAGCGCAATGATTTCGGTTACTGCGAATCTTGCGGCATCGAAATTGGTATCCGGCGTTTAGAAGCGCGGCCTACAGCTGATTTATGTATCGATTGTAAGAGCCTTGCAGAAATCCGCGAAAAGCAAATGAAAGGGCATTAATTGCCAAATGCCTATGGCAACACCAGCAGCGGTTCCTAGCTATCGTGGGCGCTTCGCCCCTAGCCCTTCTGGGCCGCTGCATGCTGGTTCGTTGGTAGCTGCTTTAGGTAGCTACCTCGATGCCCGCGCCCATCACGGCACTTGGCTGGTGCGCATTGAAGATATCGATCCACCTCGGGAAATTGCGGGTGCGGCCGATACCATTTTGCAGCAACTTGAAAGCCATGGTTTGTATTGGGATGAGCCCGTTACCTGGCAAAGCCAAAATTCGCCGCGCTATCTAGAACGCCTTCAGCAACTGCAAGCCGCAGGGCTTACCTATTTCTGTACCTGCACACGAGCCGAAATTAAAGCACGTGGTAATCATTACGATGGCTTTTGTCGTAATTTGCAGCACGGCCCTCATGGCGCTGCTATTCGCTTACTTAATCTGCAACCAATACAACAATTCCACGATCGTTGGCATGGTAACGTGCAGTTAGCACCTGAACTAGCGAATGAAGATTTTGTACTGCGCCGCCGCGACCAATTATGGGCTTATCAACTCGCGGTAGTGGCAGATGATTATGCCAGCGGAATCACCGATATTGTGCGGGGCGAAGATTTATTGCACGCCAGTGGTTGGCAACTTACCCTTTGGCAAATTTTTAGCCAACTCGATCAGGGTGGTTCCCTACCGCGGTTAGCGCACTTGCCGCTTATCCTTGGTGAGGATGGCCGCAAGCTCAGTAAACAGAATCATGCAACGCCAATTATTGCGGCGAATGCGGCAGAGAACTTACATATGGCAAGCAAGGCGCTTGGCCTTAAATTACCGCACCCAAGCGAATACGATTCGCTGCAAGCATATTTGCAGATTGCGGTGCACGCCTGGCAGGGCAAGTACGCTTGAGGCCTGTTTTGCAAAAGAATAGCTGCGCGGATCATGAAACGAATGGCTGCTAGCATAAAAGTAGGTTAAAATTGCCGCCAATTTGTGCAACGAGTGCACCGCTAAATGAGTTTATAAGGAGTATGGCGATTATTAAGCAACTCGCTAAATTTGCTAAAAAAATGCTGCCCGCTAAAAGCGTGAGTGCAGTAGCTGAAGTGTTACCTGAACCAATCAAAATTCCGCGCTCTAAGCACCCTATTTCGCGCAATGACATTTCTGAAAATGCCCTGAAGGTATTGTACCGTTTACACAAAGGTGGCTTTGAAGCATACCTAGTGGGCGGTTGCGTGCGTGATTTGTTACTTGGGGTAGTACCGAAAGATTTTGATGTGGCCACCAATGCCAGCCCTGAGCAAATTCGTAGCTTATTCCGTAATTGCCGCCTAATCGGCCGCCGCTTTCGCCTAGCACACATAGTGTATGGCCGAGATATCATTGAAGTAGCAACCTTCCGTGGCCATCATTCCGATGAAAGTGATAGTGGCCAAAACATCTCCAAGCAAAATGAAGATGGTATGTTGGTGCGCGATAATGTGTACGGCACCATTGAAGAAGATGCCCAGCGCCGCGATTTCACTATTAATGCACTGTATTACTCAATCGCCGATTTCGCGATTTATGATTTCGCCAACGGTATCGCCGATTTAGAGCAAGGGTTAGTGCGTTTATTAGGCGACCCAGAGCAACGCTACCGGGAAGATCCAGTACGGATGTTACGCGCTGTTCGCTTCGCCACTAAGCTTGGCTTACGAATTGAGCAAAAAACCGAAGAGCCGATTAAACGCCTATCGGGTTTGTTGGACAACATTCCGCCAGCGCGCTTATTTGAAGAGTTCTTAAAGTTATTCTTGGCCAATCGTGCGCAAGCAAACTTCGAGCGCCTTACCGAACTGAATTTGTTCCAATATTTATTTCCGGTACTGAAAGCACCGTTGAAGCAACACGATAGCCTTGAATACCGCATTGCCAACCAAGTATTTGCCGATACGGATCAACGCCTGGGTATCGATAAGGGTGTAAACCCGGCCTATTTATTTGCCGCCTTGTTGTGGTACCCAATGTCGGCGCGCGCCGATGAAATTGTGCAAGAAAGTGGTTTGCCAATCTACGATGCCATGCAAATTGCTGCTGCTGATACGCTCAGCCGGCAATCCCGCAGTATCTCTATTCCGAAGCGTTTCAGTATTCCCATGCGTGATATTTGGCTGTTGCAACTCAGGTTGCAGCAAACCCATCCGCGCCGTGCTTTACGCTTACTTAGCCATCCTAAGTTTCGTGCTGGCTATGATTTTCTGCTGCTGCGCGGCAAGGTGGAAAATAATAAAGAACTGATTGAGCTTGGTAAGTTCTGGACCGATTATCAGAAACAAAACCCTAACGAAGTTCAGGCCACCGGCACCAAACCGAAATCGGCTCGGCGCCCACGTAAACGTGGCCCGAATCGCCGTAAATCAGGGCCAAGCGCAGGTGGTAGCACCGGTAATAACGGGTAGCACTTATGAGTACTAGCTCAGTGGCACCATATCGCTGCTACATTGGCCTTGGGGCGAACTTAGCAACTCCAGAGCAAGCCATCCGCAGCGCGCTGAATGCGCTTGCTCAGCATCCGCGCATTAGTGCGGTGCAATGCTCTTCGCTATATCAAAGCAAGCCCATGGGGCCGCAAGATCAACCGGATTACACGAATGCCGTTGCCACCTTGCAAAGTGAGCTCGCGCCCCTTGAGCTACTGGATTTACTGCAACAGATTGAAAATCAACATGGCCGAGTGCGCAACCAGCATTGGGGCCCTCGCACCCTCGATTTAGATATTCTGCTGCTGTATCAAAACAACCTCCCGTTAACCATACAAACACCGCGCCTGAGCGTGCCTCATCCGGGGCTCGAGTTACGCGAGTTTGTATTAATTCCACTCGCTGAAATTGCACCAACACTTGATTTACCTAGCGGAAACTCAGTACAGTGGGCGGCAGCCAACATTGCTAAGAATGGTTTACACATTATTGCTCACCCACCCATTACTTCACTTTAGGTGAAACCAATACACAGGACCACGCTATGAGCCGAATTCGTACTGCTGGATTACTGAAAATGAAGCAAGAGGGCAAAAAGATTACCGCCCTTACCGCCTATGATGCGAGCTTCGCAAAGCTTTTTGCGGATAACGGTGTGGATGTGATGTTGGTAGGTGATTCACTGGGCATGGTGTTACAAGGGCTTGATTCTACCTTACCGGTAACTACGCAAGATGTGGCCTACCACACTACCTGTGTGCGCAATGGCGCTAAAAATGCATTTGTTATCGCCGATATGCCGTTTATGAGCTACCCGGATGTGGCCACAGCCTGCCAAGAAGCGGCAACACTGATGCGCGCAGGTGCTAACATGGTGAAACTTGAAGGTGGCGAATGGCTCGTGCCGATCGTAACCGCACTAACGCGCCAAGGAATTCCTGTATGTGCGCATCTTGGCTTGCTCCCGCAATCCGTGAATGTAATTGGCGGTTATAAGGTGCAAGGGCGCAATAGTGAAGCGGCCGATAAGTTAGTACATGATGCGCAAGCGCTAGAAGCTGCTGGTGCACAATTAGCCGTTGTAGAATGTATTCCAAGTGATGTGGGTGAGCGCGTTGCACAAGCCGTAAACATGCCAGTAATTGGCATTGGTGCCGGCAACCGTACCGATGGGCAAATTTTGGTGATGCACGATATGCTGGGCATGAATGCAGATTATTTGCCCAAGTTCACCAAAAACTTTTTAACTGGCCACGATAGCCTTGCCGCCGCCGTAAGCGCTTATGTAAGTGCAGTGCGAGATGGCAGCTTCCCGGGGCCAGAGCATAGCTTCGCAGAATAACAGCGATGGTTAGAGTAAGCCGCACCAGCCTTGTTGCACTAAATGGCACTGAATCGCACTACAGAACAGAGAACTCGTTATGCTACAGCTAAGCACCCTTGAAGCGCTTCGAAACACCCGTACGGCCTGGGCCAATGAACAGGCCAGTGTGGCTTTCGTGCCTACCATGGGCAACTTACATGCGGGTCATTTACGCTTGGTGGAGCACGCCAAAACGCTTGCCGATAAAGTGATCGTAAGTATTTATGTAAACCCAATGCAATTTGGCGCTAACGAAGATTTGGATAGCTATCCGCGTACCCTTGCCGCTGATATGGAAAAGCTCGAACAAGCCGGTGCGCATGCGGTATTTACGCCTACTACTGAAATGGTGTACCCACGAGGGTTAGCAGAGCAAACCTATATTGAAGTGCCCGCGATCAGCGATATTCTTTGTGGTGCTTCAAGGCCTGGGCATTTTCGCGGTGTAGCCACTATCGTAAATAAGCTATTTAACATGGTGCAGCCAGATCATGCGGTATTTGGCAAAAAAGATTATCAACAACTGATGGTAATTCGCCTGATGGTGGCTGATCTTTCGATGCCTGTAATCATTCACGGTGTAGCTACTGAACGCGCCAGCAATGGCCTAGCCCTGAGCTCGCGAAATGGCTACCTATCGGCTGGCGAACGCGAGCAAGCAACCGCTATTTACCGCACCATGCAAAGCGCTGCGGCTGCTTTGCAAGAGCACGCACCTAGCGTAAGCGAAGAACACATTAAAACCATTGAGAGCCAATGCCAACTGCAATTGAAGCAAGCTGGCTTTACCCCAGATTATGTAAGCATTCGCAGCCAGCGTGATTTGGGAACAGTGCGAGAAGGTGAGCGTGAGCTCGTGATCTTAGTGGCTGCCTACATGGGCAAAACTCGGCTTATTGATAACCTTGAAGTAAGCCTGTAATTCCTCTATTTGCGCAGTACATAGAAAAAGGGCCTTGCGGCCCTTTTTTCGTATGCACCTTTTTCATATGCGTCTTTTTCATATGCGTTAATACAATTCAATGGCTATGCCGTTAATCCACAGCGTTTTGCCGCATCAAGAATGTGTTGCCGCAAGGATGGCGCGCTAGCGGCTATCTCGCGCTGTTCGGCGATTATTTCTGCCAACATCTCTGCGGTAGTAAGTGGATTCGCCAATACCGTACGAAATACTAACGTCCCTTCACGATGATATTTAACTGGGTTTAATTTAGTACGGGAAACAAACGAGCGGCCGTTTTCACGCTGCGTTTTCTGAATGAAACGCGTAAGAATGTTCAAGTGCGGCGTAACGGCAGCTACCTGTTCAGCCGTTGCATTTACCAGCGCGGCTTTGATTTCACTCGGCACATACCGATAAGTAAGCAAACATAATTCAGGGTATGAAATTACCTCAAAGTCGTCTTGTTGCTCAATCATTGTGGCAAACTTCTTCGCTCGCTCAATGCCGGTATCAATCAACAATTCATAGCCTGTTCGGCCCATTACATGCAAAGCGGAATATACCAACATGGCCATGCCTGGGCGAGAGCCCTCCATGGTATGGCTACCCAAATCTTTGGAGCCGCGGCGAATAACATATTCCGCGTGATGTTCGATAGCGTTTACTAGGGCCGGATCTTTAAATAGCACCATACCTGCGCCCATGGGCACATACATTTGCTTATGCGCATCAATGGTTAAACTATCGGCTAGTTCAATACCATCCAGCAATTTCCGATACGTAGACGACATCAAGGTGGCGCCACCCCATGCGGCATCTACATGGAAGTGCGCGGCATATTCTTTTGCTACCGCCGCCATTTCTCGGAGCGGATCGATATGGCCCGTTTCCGTAGTGCCGGCAATACCTACAATAGCCATTACCCGGCCGCCTTCAGCAGTTACTTGTGCGGCAATTTCGCGTAGGGCATCGAGCTTTATGCGGTTATTTTCATCGGCAGGTACACTTACAAAGTTCTTGCGGCCAATGCCTAATACATCAGCAGCCTTACTTAATGAATAATGGCCACGTTCCGAAACTAATACCACTAAGCGTTTATAGCCATACGCTGATAAACCTGCTGCTAATCCTTCCGCAGCAACCCCGGCAAAATCATCGCGTGGCGCCAATAAGTTGTTACGCGCCACCCAAAGTGCAGAAATATTTGCAATGGTGCCGCCAGAGCAAAAGGCTCCGAGCGAGTGATCCGCATTATGCATCCATCGTTCATAAAACGCTGGCTGCTCGCCGTATACCAAATGGTGCATCATGCCGAGCGTTTGCCGCTCCATTGGCGTAAAGGCTTTCGAGGTTTCGATCTTCACCAAATTCTGGTTCAAACCCACCATTAGTTTCGCTAATGGTAAAAGAAAATACGGTAACGCCGAGGTCATGTGGCCGATAAACCGTGGTGAAGCCGTGTGCACAGATTGCGCTACTAGTTTTTTTAGTAATTTATCGGTGTGATCAGATACAAACTCTGGTTGTTCGGGGATATCGCTATAGGCAAAATCACGCTCAATCTCATGCAAGGGCCGTTCTTGCGTAACAATATGCGAAGAAAGGAACCCTTCAAGATTCTCAGATAAATGCTTTTCGATTTTACCAAGTGTGGAATCAGGTGCCTCAGGAACGGTAAAGATCCTGTAGAGGGCTTCCATACTTGCTTCAGCAGTGGATTTAGGCGCCACGCGCATCTCCTAACGCAAAATTTCGAGCCGCAGACTTTAGCACACCCTCACCGCTTTCGGCTAGTTCGGCGGCGTGCTGCGCCAAATATTCAATGTTTTCCGGTGCTACGAGGTTCGCCCCAGCTAGATTGGCCGTTAACTGCCACAAAGGTTGCCCACTCGCTTGGTATTTACGCTCAAATGGGGTGATTGGCTCAACTTGCTCAGGCAACTGCCGAACCTCGGCGTTTATTCCTACACACGCCAGCGCCAAAGCGAACTCACCAACATAAATGGGCCAATTACTGCGTAACTCTATCGTGCCGCCCAATTGCACAAAGGCTGGAAATACCGGTGCGCCATGCCAACGGCGGCCAAGGTGCTTTTTCTTCGGCCATGGGTTCGGATAAAGCAAAAAGTGGCGCTTCGGCTGCCAATTTGCTGCTGCAGCCAACCGCCAAAAATCATTTAAATCGGCCCGCACCAATATGTACTCGCCACAATGTGCTGAAGCTTTTTTATGAAACACATGCTTACCCAAGCGATGCGCCGATTTATCGATACCCACCACTAGCGCTTCTGGATAACGCTGCGCTAACTCGGCAGTACTTTCGCCAACACCGCAGCAAGAATCTAAAATTAGCGGCCCAGCGAAGCTCGCCAATCGCTCTGCTACTTGTGCGAAAGCTGCTTGGCTATGTTCAGCTACGGGCTTTAAAAACTCGTGCTGCCAATACTTGGCAACCAAAGCGGGAATATCAGCATGAATCCCCGTTTGGTTGCTGGTAATGGCGCGTGATGCAAACTCACTCATTAGGTACGGGTACCGGTGCCGCGGCGTAGTAGCCACCAAGCGAGCACAAAGAAGGCTGCATTAAACACCAACAAAACCGCAATGGCGGTAACCGGAGCAATATCCGAAACGCCAATAAAGCCATAACGGAAGCCATTTACCATATAGATAATCGGGTTGAACTGAGAAACCGTTTGCCAAAAATCAGGTAACAACGTGATCGAGTAAAATACCCCACCTAAATAGGTAAGCGGCGTAAGTATAAAGGTTGGAATAATGGAGATATCATCGAAGGTTTTCGCGAACATAGCATTCAATAAGCCGCCCATCGCAAACAAGGTGGCGGTGAGCACTACGGTAAGCACAACCATGGCAAAGTTTTCGATACGATAATCAACAAAGATACCCGACACCAAAGTAACGATCACGGCAACAATTAATGCGCGCGCAACACCGCCGCCCACATACCCAAGAATAATCGTAATATTCGATACTGGCGCTACCAACATTTCTTCAAGGTTGCGCTGAAACTTGGCGCTAAAGAACGACGATGCCACATTCGAATACGCATTGGTGATCACCGACATCATAATTAAGCCAGGCACAATAAATTCCATGTAGCTTACGCCGCCCATTTCGCCGATACGGCTACCAATAAGGCTACCGAAAATAACGAAATAGAGGGTCATGGTGATTGCTGGCGGTACTAAGGTTTGCACCCAAATGCGTAAAAACCGCGTGCACTCTTTAATCCAAATGGTTTTCAATGCCGTGAAATGAATTGGATTTCGCATACTACACTTGCTCCTTCGTATCGCGGCCCTGTTCCACCAGGTTAACGAATAATTCTTCTAAGCGGTTCGCTTTATTACGCATAGAAAGTACCTTAATACCTTGTTCGGTTAACTCGCTGAACACCGAGTTTAAGCCCGCCGATTTAGCAACATCCACTTCTATGGTGTGATCATCAATGATGCGCATCGTGGCACTTTCTATTACCGGCGTTTTGCCATTCTCGGCGATATCCAGCACGAAGGTTTCAATATTAAGTTTACCCAGTAGCGATTTCATTGTGGTGTTCTCGATAATTTGCCCTTTATCGATAATGCCAATATTCCGGCACAACACTTCCGCTTCTTCAAGATAGTGCGTGGTGAGAATAATGGTTACGCCCTGCTTGTTAATGCGCGTTAGAAACTCCCACATGGAGCGGCGCAATTCGATATCCACACCAGCGGTGGGCTCATCAAGAATTAACAATTTTGGTTCGTGCAACAAAGCGCGAGCGATCATCAGGCGGCGCTTCATACCACCAGAAAGAGTACGGGCACGATCATTGCGCTTTTCCCATAGCCCTAATTGATTCAAATATTTCTCTGCACGCTCGCGCGCTAACGCGCGGGAAACACCGTAATAACCTGCTTGGTTTACAACAATTTGCAGAACCGTTTCAAATTGATTGAAGTTAAACTCTTGCGGCACCAAGCCGATGTGTTCTTTTACTTGGTTAATCTGGGTATCTAAATCATAACCAAATACTTTTACCTGCCCTGCGGTTTTATTCACAAGTGAAGAGATAATACCGATCGTAGTAGATTTACCTGCCCCATTTGGGCCGAGCAATGCGTAAAAATCGCCTTCCTTAACGGTTAAATCGAGCCCTTTCAAGGCTACCAAGCCGCCGCGATAGATTTTTCGCAGCCCGCTAATTTCGAGAGCGTTGGTCATTGAATACTCCGGGTAAATTCGCTTAAGAATTGCGCTGGTCGTAGCCCCAGCGGCTCATTAATTGTTGATCAAGGCCCAAATGATCAAGGATACGGGCCACCACAAAATCAACCAAATCAGCAATGGATTGTGGTTGATGATAAAAACCAGGTGCGGCGGGCATGATTGTAACGCCCAAGCGCGAAAGATTCAGCATATGTTCTAAATGAATGCTGCTCAGCGGCATTTCGCGCGGCACTAAAATAAGCTGTCCGCGCTCTTTTATCACCACATCGGCGGCGCGTTCAATAAGGTTATCACTCGCGCCGGTAGCGATCGCCGATAGCGTACCGGTAGAGCACGGGCATACCACCATGCGCTTTGGTGCCGCCGACCCAGAAGCTACAGGGGAAAACCACTCTTCTTTGCCATACACCTTCAGTTGTGATGTTGGTACTTGATAGCGTTCACATAAAAATGTTTGTAGTGCCTCAGGCGAACCCGGCAACTTTAAGTTTTCTTCTGTAGCAAATACTACTCGCGCAGCACTAGAGATCAGCAATGAAACTTCCTGCCCTTGCGCCAACATACACTCCAATAAGCGCAGCGCATATGGCGCTCCAGATGCACCCGTGATTGCTAAGGTAATTCGCTTATCTGCTGTTTTCATAGTTCGCTACGCCTTCTAATGCTGTTGCCAATAGTGGGTGAATACCGCCGAAAGCGCCATTGCTCATTACTACCCAGTGTTCTTGCACTGCCGCCTTAGCGTGTTCGCCTTTGCTGTTTTGCGCGTTTGCATTTAGTTCATGTGAACCAGCGGATGTTGCCTGTCGATCTTGATAATGCTGTTGCAATTCCGCTACTAACTCCGGCACCGTTTGCGCAACATGCACCGGCATTCCAGCCGCCGCTAAAGCCTGATGAAGTTGCCAGCCACCTTGTTGCTCGGGTTGTAAACCATACACCATATCAGCGCCTGCAAATGCTGGGGCTAAGGTATTTTTGTGCACTCCCGCTTTCATTGTATTGGAACGGGGTTCAAAAATGGCGATTAAACGATCGTTCGGGCCTATTTGCGCCCGCATCGCCTGAATGGTGGTTGCGATAGCGGTGGGGTGATGAGCAAAATCATCGTACACCCGCACGTTACCATAGGCGCCTTTAAATTCTAAACGGCGCGCCGGTGCCGTAAATTGCTGCAATGCAGCGGCAGCTTGCTCTGGCTTTATACCCACTTGTGCTGCGGCTATGATGGCCATCAACGCATTTTCGGCATTGTGCTTACCAATCAACTGCCAATCCACTTGGGCAACAACCTGATTATGATGCAGTACTTGGAATGCATTGCCCGCCGCATTCAGTAAGTGTACTTGCCAACCTTCTGCGGTGCCCGTTGCAATGCGTTGCGACCAGCATCCACGTGCCAATACTTCCTGCACTGAAGGTTGCTGTGGATAAATCACTTGGCCATCACTTGGCACCGTGCGTATAACGTAGGCAAACTGCTGTTGGATTGCCGCTAAATCAGAAAAAATATCGGCATGATCAAATTCAAGATTATTGATCACCAAGGTGTTGGCAAAATAATGTAAGAACTTAGAGCGCTTATCGAAGAACGCTGTATCGTACTCATCAGCCTCAATTACGAAATATGGGCTGGTTGTTAACCGCGCCGTTTCACCATAAGGCTGCACCACGCCACCCACCAAGAAACTTGGGTCGAGGCCTGCTTGTTCGAGAATCCACACCAACATAGAAGCGGTGGTTGTTTTCCCGTGGGTACCGGCTATCGCTAGCACATGCTTTTGGCGCAACACCTGCTCACCAAGCCATTGCGGGCCTGAGGTATAGGGCAGCCGGCGCTGCAACACATGCTCAACAAGAACATGGCCACGGCTAAGCGCATTACCAATAATCACTAAATCAGGCGCTGGCTCAAGCTGGCTCAAATCATCGTCTGCGAATACAGCAATACCTAGTTTTTCAAGTTGCGTGCTCATCGGTGGATAAATATTCCGATCGCTGCCGGTAACTCGGTGCCCCATCGATTTAGCCAACGCGGCGATACCGCCCATAAATGTACCGCAGATACCAAGAATATGAATATGTGCCATCAAGTGCCCCTGCTGCTTTACGCTAGCGCTTCACGAATAACCTCGGATTATACCACTTCGCATTCACGCTAGCATCTGCGCAAAAAGGAAGCTTTCAGCTACGCTTTCAGGTAAACTAGCGCGCGTTCCCAGTAACGTACTAAACTCAAAACCAGAGGCTAATCATGCAACGCTTGATTCCCGTTCTGAACAACGATCACGTTCCTTTGCACTTAATTTCCGTGATCAACACCCTTCTCATTGCAGCAAAAGAAATCTCTTTCCGTCTTCACCAAGGCAGTTTGGCTGGCACGCTTGGCTCAACGCTAGATGAAAACGTGCAAGGCGAAACCCAAAAGAAGCTTGATGTAGTATCCAATCAGCTCATAAAAAGCATGTTGTTAGAAACCAACTTGGTGCATGCCGTTGCCTCCGAAGAAGAAGATTTCGTGGTAATGGGAAATCCAGATGCTAAGTATTTAGTGGCTTTTGATCCTCTCGATGGCAGTTCCAACATTGATATCAACGGCTCAGTAGGCACTATTTTCTCCATTCTGGAAAAACCAGACCATCCTGCTGAAGGCACTGAATTGTTTCTGCAAACGGGCGATGAGCAAATCGCAGCGGGCTATATCTTATATGGCCCTTCAACGATGTTAGTACTTACTACTGGCAACGGCGTGAAAATGTTTACCCTAGATCATTCCATCGGCGAGTTCTTACTTACCGTGGAAAAAGTAACGCTTGCGGAACAAACGCAGGAATTCGCGATTAACATGTCGAACCGGCGCTTCTGGACTAGCCCGATGGAACATTACATTTCGGATTTGCTCTCGGGTGAGCTTGGTGTGCGCAAAAAGAACTTTAATATGCGCTGGAATGCAGCCATGGTTTCTGATGTGCATCGCGTGCTTTCACGCAGCGGTATTTTTATGTATCCCGCCGATTGTAAGAACCCAGAAAAGCCATGCAAATTACGCTTAATGTATGAAGCGAACCCAATGAGCTTTTTAGTTGAACAAGCGGGCGGACGTTCAAGTACTGGCTATGAACGTATTATGAGTATTCAGCCTACCGATATTCACGAGCGCGTATCGGTAATTATGGGTTCTCGTGCAGAGGTGGATTCCTGCCTAGGCTACTATAAAAAGTATCAGTGCGATCGGCCCGATACGCCTAAAGTTTAATCCATAATCGTTCGATTACTTTGGGATTCTGATACAACGTTAGATATACTGAAGCCATCGTAAACCATTTTAATTTAAACATTATCATTTGTATGAAGTAAGGATATTGATATGAGCTTGAAAGACATACCTGCGGGCAAAAATCTGCCAGACGAAATTAACGTAATCATCGAGATTCCAGCTAATGCGAATCCGATTAAATACGAAGTAGATAAAGATACTGGCGCATTGTTCGTTGATCGGTTCATGTCGGCACCCATGTTCTATCCGTGCAACTACGGTTATGTAAACGACACCTTGTCACTTGATGGCGACCCAGTAGATATCTTGGTTCCTACACCATACCCACTGCAAGCTGGCTCAGTAATTCGCTGCCGCCCAGTAGGTGTGTTGAAAATGAGCGATGAATCAGGTGAAGATGCCAAAGTAATCGCTGTGCCAATCAGCAAATTGAGCAAAGAGTACGATCATATTGAAAACGTAAATGATTTACCTGAGCTATTGCGCGCGCAAATCACGCACTTTTTCGAGCGCTACAAAGAGCTAGAAAAAGGCAAGTGGGTGAAAGTTGAAGGTTGGGGCGATATCGATGAAGCAAAAGCGGAAATCGAATCTTCATACGCTCGAGCGCAAGAAAACAAGTAAGCCATGAGTAACTGGTGTATTCAGGGCCAGCAACTTGAATTTTGCTGGCCAGGTAACAAGCAACCTACCCTTAGCATTGCTGAATTTGCAGTTGCTAAAGGTGAGCGTGTGCTGTTACGAGGCCCAAGTGGTAGCGGCAAATCAACGCTACTATCGCTCTTGGCTGGTGTACACCAAACCCAATCGGGCACCTTAATGGTGCTCGATGCAGATTTAAGTAAGCTTTCCCAACGCCAACGCGATCGCTTTCGGGCCGACCACGTTGGCTATATTTTCCAGCAATTCAACTTGCTCCCCTATTTAAGTGCGCTGCAGAATGTAGTGCTTGCGGCCAGTTTCTCGAAAGCACGGCAAGCTCGTTTGCAGGCGCAAAATGTAAGCGCCGAAGATGAAAGTAAGCGCCTACTTACACGCTTAGGTATTGCCGAAAGCTTGTGGCACGCGCAAGCCGGTAATCTTAGTGTAGGCCAGCAACAACGAGTTGCAGCAGCGCGAGCTTTGCTTGGCGCTCCCGAATTACTCATCGCTGATGAACCCACTTCTGCACTCGATACTGATGCGCGCGATAATTTCCTGCAACTCCTGCAAGAAGAGTGTGAGCAGCAGAATATTACGTTAGTGTTTGTAACCCACGATGCCACGCTCAGCCATCATTTTGATCGCATTATAGAGCTCGCTGATATGAATACGGCGGAGGTAAGCCATGCAGGTAATTAAACTTGCGATCGCAAGCCTACTCAGCCGCAAATCGAATGCCATTCTTACCCTGCTCGCGATTGCCATTAGCGTAATGCTGCTGCTTGGGGTTGAGCGCGTAAGCCAAGAAACTCGCACCGGTTTTGCAAATACGATTTCCGGCACTGATCTTATCGTTGGCGCCCGCAGCGGCAGCGTGAACTTATTGCTGTACTCAGTTTTTCATATTGGCAACCCTACAAATAATGTGAGCTGGGAAACCTATCAACATTGGGCCAATAATAGCCAAGTTACGTGGAGCGTGCCGATAGCACTTGGTGATAGCGTGCGTGGATTCCCAGTAGTTGCTACCGAGCCTACCTTTTTTGAGCATTTCCGCTATGGCCAACAGCAGCCGCTTGTATTCACCAGCGGTGCGCCCTTTAGCCAAGAAAATGCCGTAATTGGCGCCGAAGTAGCACGCCGGCTTGGTTTGCAGCTTGGTGATGAGCTGGTAGTAGCCCACGGCACCGGCAGTATTAGTTTTCATGAACACGATGATCAACCCCTTACCATTGCCGGTGTGTTGGCGCGCACCGGCACACCTGTGGATCAAGCGATCTATATTAGTTTGCGTGATCTCGACATCATGCACGGTGGCCATGCACACGATGATCATGGCCACGAGCATCATAATGACGAGCATGAGCACCATGACCATCACGAACATCATGGTGATGAACATGAGCACCATGCGCATCACAGCCATCATGGTGATGAGCATGAACACCATGCGCATCACAGCCATCATGGTGATGAGCATGAACACCACGAGCATCACAGCCAGCATGGTGATGAGCAGGAGCACCACGAGCATCACAGCCACCATGGTGATGAGCAGCAGCACGAACAGCCGCCCATCCCAAGCGTAAGTGCCTTTATGCTAGGTTTGCAAAGCAGGCCGCGAGCTATTTTCATGCAGCGGGAAATCAACACCTATCGCCCTGAGCCGCTTACCGCCATTATGCCAGGTGCTACATTACAAGATTTATGGCGCACCCTGAGTGGTTTTGAGCGGGCACTATCGGTAGTTTCTGGCTTTGTGCTGCTGGCTGGTTTACTCGGAATGCTGGCAACCATTTTAGCTAGCCTACGCGAACGCAGACGGGAAATGGCAGTACTGCGATCCATTGGCGCTGGCCCCGGAACTATATTTACTCTATTAGTGAGCGAAACGGTTGTGCTTACTTTAGCGGGTATCGCTGTAGGTATTGGCATGCTGTATGGCTTTATCTTTGCGCTGGCACCGTATATTCAAAGTAATTTCGGTGTGGTAGTTGAACTAGGCGGTATATCAAGTGCCGAATGGTTACGAGTTGCGATCGTTTTAGGCGCTGGTTTCGTTATTAGTTTAATACCGGCCTGGCAAGCTTACCGTAATTCATTAACAGATGGTTTATCCATGAGGTTATAAATGAAGTTAGTAAATTACTTGGCAGTAGTAGCAAGTGCAGCCTTTGCTTTATCAGTGCATTCAGCTAGTGCAGATGTGCGCGAGTTAAAATGGAATGATTTAAAGCCATCTGATTGGATGGCCCCTGCAGTGCGCGATCCCATGTTTTATGAACAGAATCCTGATATGCAAGTGCAAACTAATTTGGATGCACCGGTAATTCCAGAACTCGATGGTGAGCGCGTAAAAATACCAGGATATGTTGTGCAGTTAGAGGGTGATGATCGCCGTGTTACTGAATTCCTACTCGTGCCTTACTTTGGTGCCTGTATTCACGTGCCGCCTCCGCCGCCAAATCAAATCATTCACGTAACCTTCCCAGAAGGTGTGCCTTATCCTGTTACTTATGATGCGGTTTGGGTTACCGGCACCATGAAGGTGGAGCATCGTGATTCAGACCTAGCGCTGGTAGGTTACCAATTGGATGCCAGTAGCGTTATCTCTTATTTTTAATAGAGCGCAAAAACTGGCACAAAAAAAGGTCACTTCGCAGTGACCTTTTTTGTAATCGCATTTAGGAATTAGAAGCGCAAAGCTAAATTCAAAAACGGCCCTTTGAACTCATGATGAGTATTAATAGAGCGCTCGTTATCGAAGTGCAACTTCATTGAGCGATAGCCCAAACTTACATGGCCATCAAACATCATGCTATCTAGAAAACGATATCGAACTGCAGCTTCTACATCGTGAAACTCATGGCTACCAACACCAACATGGCCTTGAGCTACAACCGAAAAGCCTGTAAATGGGAGGCTTGCAGCACCTCGAAGGTATCCTGAGTAGATATATTCTTTAACACGCCACATCGCGTACGTACTGGTATCCTCAAACTCGGTGATATGGCCATCAAATTGCTTTAAACTAACGCCAAACTTCACTTCTGTTAGGCCATTATCAAGTGGCGCATAAAACAACGTATAAGTTTCATGGCCTAAATCCATATTCACTGTATGGCTGCTTCCCGACATCGGGGCTGAGCCTCGAGGCGCGTTAAACTTCAGTTCCTGTGTTTCTATTTTGATATTTGGCACTAGAGGTATGAAATGATACAACGATAAACCTAAACGCATTTGGCCGCTATCACTCCAACGATATTGCCGCGGTTCATTATCTATCACTACTCCACCAGGAAGCGTTACCACTTGCGGTGTATGCCCACCGCTAGGCTTAGATTGCCAATACTGAACCTCGGCTTCAACACTGAGAATATCGGCTGATGCGGTGGCCGAAAATAGTAAGGCACTGGCAGCAGCAAGAGCCGTTGAACTGTACTTCATTCCTTGATTTTTTCTATTCATGATCACTACCCTTTACTACAGAACTTTCCCACATATTACACCAGAATGGGCACCGCTGCCGCATTCTCACTATTAGAAATGCGGATTTACGCAATATTTTCGGCACTTTCTTTGCCTCGGTAGATCAGTTTAAAGGCAGTAACCTAAGTAACAATACTAGTGACCACCATGGCGATTCTGCACCAGCGCACGCACTTCGGCAGCAACGTTTAATGACGATCCATCGCTAAAAATAAGAGTAACTTCGTGAGCATCTCCTACTCGCAAGGGTTCACTCAACTGCATCAACATCAAATGATATCCGCCAGGTTGTAGGGTTACCGATTCGCCCGCAGGGATTACTAACATGTCCATCTGCTCCATCCGCATCTGCTCGCCTTCCCGAACATGCTGGTGAATTTCAACATCATTAGCCACACTGGTGCTAGCACCTACTAACAGCATATCTTCGGTGCCTCGATTACGCAGCACGCCAAAACCTGCACCGTTGGGTTGCCCTGGAATAGATTCACGCAACCAAAGGCTTTCAACATCAACGTCTGCATAGGCCGGCGTTACAGTAGCCAATAGAAAAGTAAGAGCAGCAACACTGGTAGTTTTTAGTAGGTTTTTCATGAACGATGTCCCGTTACAATAAGATGAACCTACTTTAACCAATTTTATACCGTTTGGGTACGGCTGCGGCTAAAAAGCCACACCACTAGAGCAATTAATATAATTGGCCAAAACAAGCTGAACCCTACTAACACCAAAACACCTGCCGCGATTGCAGTAGCCAAAGCTACGCTACCAAATAATGCGGTTCCTACTACGAAAGCAATGCCGCCTAATAATGCAATCACAAGTAATGGCACGAGAACCACCGCAAATAAGCTAATAATAAAGCCCACGATAGTAGGGCCAAATACCGCCAATAGTACGATCGTTAACAACACCCAGAATAAAGTTTTCATTTGTATCTCCTGCAATTCAGCTATTTGTTATTTCATTACCTATGAAGATACAAATTTCGTGCCAATGTTATAAAAACATCCTGTGGCCCATATAAATAGTGAGTTTCGCGTAAACCATGCGGTATCAATCCTGATGAATGGGTAATCAGTACTCAACCTCAGCACTCCGAAAGAGTGCAGAAAGCACTAACAAATAGCGGTTTTCACTACCGCTACTCGGCATAAAAAAAGCAGCCCCGAAAGGCTGCTTGTTACTTAAACTGCGAAGGTGATTAGAAACGATAACTCAACTCGGCATAGTAGTAGCCGCCATTGAAACCAAACGGCGCATTTGTATTAGGATACAAAAAGATGCCATTAAACTGATTCTCTGGTAACTGTTTATCCGGGTAGGTATCGAACAAGTTCTGCGCCCCCACTCGAACCGCTATCGATTCTGTTGCTTGGTAACGAGCCGACAAATCCACAATCCATTTGCCACTGAACGTAGTGCGTGTGCCAGCGTTATTTTCCAACACATAGTCACCAAAATAACTAAAGGCTAAATGGGTTTGTAGTTTCTCGTAATTATGGGTGAGTGATAACGTGCCGCTATTGCGTGGCACCGAACGCGTCATTCGCGTACGTTCTACATTATCAAATAAACGCCCTTCTAAACCATCTAAAATAGGTGGCACATTCACCGAGTTTACTTTGGTTTTATTGTAACCATAGGCCGCTTGCGCGCGTAACGAACCCCATTCGTTGAGATCAAATTGCTGGGCTAATACAACATCAATACCACGGGTGGTGGTATCAACCGCATTGATAAAGAAACGAGCGTTATCGGCGCCCGCAGCAGCTAGCGCATCAGCTACGGCAGGGGAATCACCCGGCACTAAGGAGCTCGATAGAATAATCCGATCGTCGATCTCTATCTGATACGCATCAACGGTTAACGAGAGGCCGCTGTACCCATTCCAAACCACACCCATGCTATAGCTTTGTGATTCTTCTGGTTGTAACGCACCTACTTCTAGTTCACGCGCCACCGCACTCAGGTTATTGAAAGTACCTGATTGCTCTGGCACGAGCTCACCATCACGATTTACGAACAAGGTAGAAATATTGGTGAAATAGAGTTGCTGTACGCCCGGCGCTCGAAAACCAGTATTAGCCGTTGCTCGTAAAGCTAGCTGATCATTTAATTCATAACGACCAGACACCTTCCAACTTACGTTGCTACCGAAATCGGAGTAGTCCTCAAAGCGTAACGCTGCCGCCCATTGGAACTGATCGGTAAGTTGGTTCTCAACTTCCACAAATACACCGGTATTATTGCGCGATTCGCTAATTTCAGAATCCGGGCGGAAACCCGTAAACCCTTGGCTGCCCGCAGCACGATTATCAAAGCCGCCATCTTCATATGATGCAGGTTCACCAGCCTTAATCTGGTAACCGTTCTCACGATAGCTAATTCCCATCGCCAATGAGAGATCTGAATAATTTACAAAAGGAATTAACCGCGATACTTCAAAGTTCAAATTAAGCTCATCGTGAATTAACGTACCTGCATCAAATTCAGTTTGTGAGGCAGGCCCGAACGAAGCATTCAACGAGTTCTCTAACCGATAATTGAACTCACTTTCACCGTATACAACACTGGCATCTGCATACCAATCACCAATATCGAACCGGTAACCCGAAGCAATCGAGATATCACTGGTTTCAGGTGCTAACGATGGTAAAAATCCATCTGGGTATACTTCCAATACGTTTCGCGCGTCGAGCGCGCGGCGGTAAAATGCACCAGATTTCGAGGTTCTCTCGCTTACACCGCCAAATGCATAAAACTGGCCATCACCAACTAGGTAATCTGCATTAAAGAACAGGGCGATATTTTCAAATTCCGCATCGCCTACGTGATGGCTTCTTCGATCAAACGTTGCTTCACGTGGGTCAAGCTCACCGTCTACTAGCGGATATTGTTGACGAGGATCTAAGCCTGCGCGATTTGTGCGTGCTTTATCATGATACTCAGCCGCAATCATTAATGCGCCTTGGTTATTCAAGTTCACACCAAAGCTACCATGTACCTTAATCTGTTCTCCATCACCCTCATAGGTTTGCCCTACGCTCAAGTTAAGATCACCACCTTCAGCGTTGTCCTTCAACACGATGTTGATCACACCGGCAATAGCATCTGAACCATATTGCGCTGATGCACCGTCACGCAAAACTTCTATACGTTTGATTGCTGAAATTGGAATCGCATTTAAATCAGCGTTTGAGCTACCTCTACCGGTAGTACCGTTTAGATGCACTAGTGAGCTGCTATGACGGCGTTTGCCGTTTACAAGTACGAGAGTATGGTCCGGTGAAAGGCCGCGTAGCGAAGCAGGCCGTACGGCGTCTGAACCATCGGTAATTGAGGAGCTTGGAAAGTTAAAACTTGGTACCGCGTACTGCAAAGCCTTAGCTGTTTCAGTAAAGCCGGCAGCGATCAAATCTTCACCGCTAATAATATCCACCGGGGCATTACCCTCGGTTGCGGTACGAACACTTAATCGTGAACCAATTACTTGTATTCGTTCAGGATCTGTTGCGCTTGTGGAACGCTCTTGTGCGGATGAAACTGCTGGAGCAACAAGTATTGCTGTAATTGCTAAACCGATCGACGTCTTTTTCATCATGTTTTCCCTTCGTTACTGAACTACCATTGTGCTTTATTATTACAACTTAGGTGAATAACGCGGATTCAACAAGACTAGATCAGACTAAAGTATACCAAAGGGATCTGTCGGCTTTATTAGAAGCGCAAACGAAAAAACCCCAGCCGTTAAGCTGGGGTTCTTGTCGTATTAGGAGCCTGGCGGTGTCCTACTCTCACATGGGGAAGCCCCACACTACCATCGGCGCTGACATGTTTCACTTCTGAGTTCG
>JAIUMU010000003.1 GCA_022565355.1 Idiomarina sp. | reverse complement strand
TTACTTGGCTTGATATATTGTTAAAGAACGTTGCTCGGCTCAGTGGAGCTCGTAGCGAGGTGCGCATTCTACACGCCTCATTTTTGCTGTCAACCGCTTTCGAAAAGTTTTTCTATTTCTACATGCTAGCGACAGCAATTCGGGGTTGTTATTGGAAAGTTAATAGCCTGTTACAGGTGTTTAACTTTCTTTTTGGTAAGAAGGCTTCGTTTTAACAACTTTACCTTTTTACCTAAATCCCGTTTTCGTTGGCTTGATTCGCTAAGTGCTTATCGTTACTGCCTTCGAAGTGGGGCGAATTATATAGGCCTGAGCGAAACGGGCAAGCCCTTTTTGCAAGTTTTCTTGTTTTTTTGTGTTAACCGCAGAAAAATTCGTCAGGTTGGCGTAAGATCAAACGTATACAGCATGTTTTCTAAGCAAAGCGCTATATGAGCGCGTGGCAAGTGAGGTAGTTATGACAACAAGTGCATTCGTGGGCCGTTCCTATAAGGGTAAATCGCCAAAATTGGGCGAGGGGGCTTTTGTAGATCCATCCGCAGTTTTAGTGGGTGACATCGAAATTGGCGCTGATAGTAGCATTTGGCCGTTAGTTGCAGCGCGTGGTGATGTGAACCATATTCGCATTGGCGCACGAACAAACGTGCAAGATGGTGCCATTTTACACGTTACGCGTACCAGCCCAGAGGATGCCACGGGTTACCCTTTGATTATTGGTGATGATGTAACGGTAGGCCACCAAGTAATGTTGCACGGTTGCACTGTGGGTAATCGGATTTTGATTGGCATGTCGGCTACGGTAATGGATGGCGCCGTAGTAGAGGATGATGTAATCATTGGTGCCGGCTCGTTGGTTCCGCCTGGTAAATGTTTAACAAGTGGCTACTTATATGTAGGCAGCCCTGTGAAACAAGCGCGCCGCCTTACGGATGAAGAGCAAGCCTTTTTAAAGAAATCTGCCGAAAATTATGTATGGTTGAAAAACGATTACTTAGCAGAAGCAGAGTAATCACAGCACGTAACGCATATTGCCTGCTGGATAACTACAAACTGGGCGAGTAGTAATCGTTAATGGAAATCACGTGATTTAACCTGGGCATTGGGTAGTTGCCCAGTTAAATCACGTAAATCTCCCGCCACAATATGAATAACATCACCTTCAATTTCCAGCACACCCTTTACTTGTAACAATTGGGCCTTAAGCCATTGCTTGCGTTGCCGGCGAGCCAGCTCTTGCCAAAGCACTACATTAATAGTGCCCGTATGATCTTCTAGGGTTAGAAAAGTAACGCCACTCGCTGTACTTGGACGCTGCCGATTCGTAACAAGGCCGATAACCGTTACTAATTGCCCTGAACGTAGGCTAGGCAGATCATTCGCTGTACGATGCTTCGGTAACACATCTAACTCATGTAATAGTGCTAATGGGTGCTTGCCTAAGGTAAGCCCTAAGGATTGATAATCTTCCTGCATATTTGCAAATTCATTTGGGGCAGCAAGCGCGTATTCATTCATTGGCTGCTCATGCACGTTCAATAGCGAAAGCTGCTCTGTTTTTTGTTGGAGATTAGGTTCACGCAGGGTGGTTAAATTCCAGCGTGTTTGATAACGATTACCACTGAGCTCAGCAAGAGCGTTTGCGCTTGCTAGTAACTCTTTACCCCGATCACTAAAGCCGCACACCTCACAAATTTGCAAAAACTCCTGCATATCCGCGAACCCAGCAACTGGCCGGTGCTGCAATAACCGATTAAGCTCGTGGTGCGCTAACCCCTTAATTAAGCGAAAGCCAAGCCTGATCATCGGTTCTGCTGTGTTCTTTGCCGAAGGCTGCGCCGAATTTTCTGCTGCAACACTAAGCGCTTGTGCATGCTGAGGCTCTGCAGATGGTTGTAACGCATGATTCCAGGTACTGCTATTAATGGAGATCGGTAACACATCTACCTGATGGCGGCGCGCATCTTGAATTAATTGAGAGGCGGTGTAAAAGCCCATAGGTTGGCTATTCAGCAAACCAACATAAAATGCGGCAGGATAGTGGCACTTCAACCATGAGGAAGCGTAAGCTAAGTTGGCAAAGCTGGCTGAGTGAGATTCTGGAAAGCCATATTCACCAAAGCCGCAGATTTGCTCGAATAGCCGTTCTGCAAATTCTTGGCTATAACCTCGATCCCGCATGCCGTTAATTAGCTTTTCTTGGAATGCCATAAGTTTACCTTTGCTGCGCCAGCTCGCCATCGCACGCCGCAACGCATCGGCCTCACCACCACTAAAGCCGGCTGCTACCATGGCTAATTTAATCACTTGCTCTTGAAAAATAGGAACCCCCAAGGTGCGCTTCAATACATGCTCTACCTCGGAGTTAGGATAGGTGATAGCTTCTTTGCCGGCTCGGCGCCGTAAATATGGGTGCACCATATCGCCTTGAATAGGCCCCGGCCGCACAATGGCAATTTGAATTACTAAATCATAAAAACAATTTGGCTTTAAACGCGGCAGCATATTCATTTGCGCCCGAGATTCGATTTGAAACACGCCTACCGAATCAGCTTTCTGCAGCATTCGATACACCTGTGGATCATCTTGTGGAATGCTTGCCAAACTATGTTGCACGCCATAAAAATCCGGCAATAGCGCAAAGGTTTTACGAATTGCTGTAAGCATACCAAGCGCTAGCACATCTACTTTGAGCAAACAAAGGGCTTCAATATCATCTTTATCCCACTGAATTACCGTGCGCTCTGCCATAGCCGCATTCTCAATTGGCACTAAATCGGCTAATTCGCCCGCGGCAATAACAAAACCACCCACGTGTTGCGAAAGGTGTCGCGGAAAACCCAGTAGTGCCTCGGTAAGCATGAGCAAATGCGCACCTTGCGGGTGATTCATTACGCCCATTTGCTGGAGCTGTATGCGCCAATCGCTTTCACTATCACGGCGATCTAAGCGATTTAGAAACTGTTCAATTTGCGCCTCTGGAAAGCCCAGTGCTTTGCCCACATCGCGCAATGCACTACGTAACCGATAGGTAATTACAGTAGCCGCCAACGCCGCTCGATTACGGCCGTATTTATTATAGATATACTGAATTACTTCTTCACGGCGCTCATGCTCAAAATCAACATCTATATCTGGCGGCTCATTACGTTCGCGAGAAATAAAACGCTCGAATAGCAACTGCGATTGCGCTGGATTTACCGCCGTAATTCCTAAGCAATAGCACAATACCGAATTGGCCGCCGAGCCTCGGCCTTGGTGCAAAATATTCTGCTGCCGCGCGAACACCACAACATCGTGAATGGTAAGGAAGAAGTGCGCGTAGCCTAGCTCCTCTACCAAAGTAAGCTCTTTTTCTAATTGCTCCCGAATTGCCTTTGGCACGCCGTTTGGGTAACGCCAGCGTAAGCCCTGCAAACCAAGTTGGCGTAAGTAACCGTTGGCGGTAAAGCCTTGCGGCACTACTTCAGCAGGGTATTCATAGCGCAATTCACTTAAGTTAAAGCTACAACGTTGTGCAATTACTTCTGTTTCTGCCAACCACTTTGCCGGCAGCAGCTGCTCGAGTTCTGCTAACGTGCGTAAACTTACTTCAGCATTCGCAAGCCGCGAGAAACCTAATTTGGCCACCGGAACATGCTTACGGATGGCTTGTAACACATGCAATAAGGGTAACCGTTCACGGTGATGTATACGTACGCCACCTGTAGCCACTATCGGCCAGCCAGTAGTAGCCGAGAATTGCCGCAAATACTGCATGTGTTGCCGATCCGCGGGCTGCAAATAGCGTTGGTACATCAGCCAACAACGTTGTGGAAATGCAGCTTGTAATTGCTGCGCTAGCTCAATAATTGGATTCCTAGATGCGCTGGAGGGCGTGGGCAATTCCGCGGTTGCGCCAGCAGTTACGCTATCAGTTACGCACTGATGATTACCATGGGCCGTTTGCATAAACCGCGGTAACCACAACAATAAGCAGTTACTTAAATCACTCTCGAGTAAATCTTGCGCCTGAAATGTGTAGCTGCCTTTCTCGGCAGCACGCCTACATTGGCTAATGAAGCGGCCGATTTGGCCATAACCTTGGCGATCTTGGGCTAGTAATACGAATACTCCAAACTGCTCACAGCGAAACTCACTACCACTAATTAACTTCAGGTTTGCTTGCTTACTGGCTTGCCAGGCTTTTACTAACCCCGCATAAGAGCATTCATCGGTGATCGCAATCGCCGAGTAGCCTAGTTGCGCTGCTTGCAGCACTAACTCTGCAGGAGAAGATGCCGCCCGCAAAAAACTGTAGTGGCTTAAGCAATGCAACTCGGCGTAGGCCATTAGCTAAACCAACCCTGCTGCCACCAACATTGCTGCTGGTAATCGTAAAACAGCCAACCGGGTTGCCCAAGCGAGTTTAGCCCTAGCCAGTAATCTCGGCATACTCCCTGAGCAATACCATTCATATCATGGGGTTGAGGTTGCCACCACGGCGTACAGTGCCGCTCTGGCCCGCGCAATAGTTGCCACTGTTGTATTTGTACCGGCTGCGGCTGCGGTAACAGCCATAACGGCCTACCCAAAGGATGCACACCAAGCTCGTGGGTCAGCGCGGTGTTTTTACCAGCCCCTTGTGTGGGAGTTAAGTATGCACCGGCCGGAGCGCGCTGCCAGGCCTGTTCTGGTAACCATTCATTGGCCGTTTGTACTGCGAATACTCGCGCTTGCCCAAGCCGAAGTTGCAATTCATTCAACAGCCGCGGCAATGGCTTGCGTTGTTTTTTACCACTATTGAGTAAATCACCGTGCTGTTTGCTGCGCGGGTGCAACTGTTTGGCTTGTAAACCGAGCTCTAAAACAGGAGCCACTAGCTTCAACGCCGCTATTTTTAACTGGCAAAAGTTATCGAGCTCATTTGCTAAGTAACCACCATGGGCCAAACCGATTTCGATACGAGTGGGTTCATGATCACGATGGTGCAACACTAACTGTAAATAACGCGTTTCTTGCTGCCGGCCTTCTAAGAAGTGTTCTAGCTCTTGCAGCATTCGCTTTAATGGGAACCGCAATGCTTGCCAGCTACGCGCTTCTGCCACCAAACAAAAACGTTGATAAAACCATTGGGGTGGCTGGAAGTAGTGTAGTGATTCATGCTGCTCACCTTGAATACGCGCCAGCCACTGCACTAGCTCTTGCCCCATGCGTTGCCCCGCCAGAGCACGTGGAATAGCCTGTAAGGCTCCCAGCGTGTGCAGACCCAAGCGTTGTAGTTTTTCAATCAGTTTGGGGGCACAGGGTAGATATTGAATTGGCACATCGGCCGCATTTGTTACGCCCGCCTGCGCCAGCATTTTTGCCACTAAAGGCGTGGCCCCAGAACCGCATTGATAGCGCAATTGCCAGGGAGCAAGCTGTAGCATTAACTGCTGTTGGCTCTGCTGTATATCAGGATACAGCTTCCGCATTGGCTTTAAATCAAGCCAAAACCCAGCCGGAGCATCAAGGCTAATGAGCGCAAACACTTGGTACAAATCGGCTGCCAGCTGTTGTAATAAATGCCGTTGTTGAGCCTCTCGATAAGGATAAGCCGCTAAATTATCAGCCAGCACCCAAGCATCTGATAATGAGCAGCCGGGTTGAATACCCATTACCATCGCCGTTGCATTAGCCTGCACCACACGCTGCTCCTGCTGCCCATACAATACCGCGGGCAAGCCCTTTAACTCAGGTTGTAACGCTTGCATTCGATCCAACTGCAGCGCAGGTAACTGCACATATACCCACATATATTCGCCTATCTAGCTATTCAAAAGCCGCTACCAGCAAGCCACTAACCGGAAGGCCAGCGAGGTAAAGGCTGCCGTGGCAAGCGAATCGGCCAGCCGCCGTTACGCTTTAACAGCTGCCATTGCACATTCGCCAACTGCGCTACGTTATCGCGGCCATGCGCAGGCTCAACATGCACACGTAACCGCGTGGCATAACTACGCGCTTCCTCATTTTGCACACCCGTAATCACAAATACCCAGGCGTCACTCTCGGCTGCAGCTAAGTGCAAACGGCGTACTGCTGTAGCGCTAAGTTGTTCCGCCCAAAGCAATAGCACCGCAACTTGGCCACTATGCAATATTGTTTCCGCAGCCCATAAGGCATCTGCCGCATTGGCTGGATTAATCACAATATGCTGCGCAGCACCACTGCTGGAAGTTTTTGCTATTGGGTTGTTTGCCGTATGCGCCAGCATTCCTTGCAATGCTGGCGCATACGGAATGGCTGGCGGCGCTAACCAAAACACAGGCCGCGCTAGTTCGGCTGCTTTTGCAATACCAGCCGCAAGCAAACTCAACTCACCACTAAATAAGTGCACACACTGCAATTCATGCACCCGCCCACATAACCAGCCTCCGCCTAGCGCTTGATCCAACACACGCTGGCCACTTGATACATACACATCTGCCTGTTCCCGAGCACTACAAGGCCTTGCATTACCTTTCCATAGCGAACCACGCTCAATAAGCTGTTGCAGCTCTGCATGCATTACGCTCTCCTTCCAACACCAAAATACTGTACATATATACAGTGTATGCAATTCTATTTTCTTTGCAAGGAGTTCTGCGTTCTAGGTAAGTTAAGGTATGATTAACAAAGAATAAAAATCATAGGAACACATGCTCATGTTGCATTTTTTGCCAGCCCCATTGCGGGTACTGTTTAATTTTCTGTGGGGCGCTATCGCAACCGCAGTAATCGGTATCACTATTATTGTTTTGGGTATTTTTAAGTTCATCATTCCGATTCCGGTTGTGCAGCGCTTTATTTCGCGCTTAGCCAATGGCGCGTTTCGCGGGTGGGCTTATGCGGTTTCGGCAATGTTTCGTATTAGCTACCCAATAGAATGGTTTATAGAAGGTGATATTCCCGACGATCGAAATGGTTGGTTCATGATTCTCTGCAATCACATGAGCTGGGTAGATATCGTGGCTCTGATGCACTTATCACGTAAGAACCTGCCCATGCCACGTTTCTTTCTAAAGCAAGAGTTGTTTTGGGTGCCGATTATTGGTGTTGGTTGTTGGGTGCTAGATATGCCGTTTATGAAACGCTACAGCAAAGAGCAAATTGCGAAACGCCCAGAGCTAAAAGGTAAGGATATTGAAACCACGCGGGAAAAGTGTGAAAAATTCCGCCACATTCCTACTACGGTAATTAATTTTTGCGAAGGCACGCGCTTTACAGAACAAAAGCGGCAACAAAAGCAAAGCGCTTATCGGCATTTATTAACCCCAAAAGCGGGTGGCACCTCATTTACATTGCAAGCCATGGGCAATCAATTTCAAGAGATTCTTGATATCACCTTGGTATACCCTGATCGGCAAAGCGATCGCTCTATCGTGCTAGATTTATTAGCGGGTAGGTTAAAAAAGATTTATGTATATATTGATCGCATTCCAGTAACCGACGATTTGCGCGGGGATTACTTTAATGATCCCGAGTTTCGGGACCATTTTCAAAGCTGGCTAAATAGCCGTTGGCAATTGAAAGATGCGCGTATTCAAGAAGTGTTAGATCGGGAAACCCTATAACTCGGGCTCCCCATCTGAATGCTAAGATTCGGAACCTTTACCCGCTGCTTCTTTTTTAATTCTCTCTTGCTCGTGGTCTGCGGTTGGGTTTTCCGGGGCCTTTTCACCTAAGGATGTTTCTTTCGGCTTGTCTTCTGGCTCTGCAGTTTTTGAGCTGGTATCACGCAGTGAGCGTAAATCCACACCGCTTGGATGCTGGTAAACACGCAAACCGAACTCCGGCAGAATAGAAAGCAGGTGATCAAACAAATCGGATTGAATTGCCTCATAATCTACCCAAGCCGTGGTGTTGGTAAACCCATACACTTGCAGCGGCAGGCCATCAGATGTTGGCGCCAGTTGCCGCACCATCATGGTCATATCCTGATGTATACGTTGATGATGCTTCAGGTAATTTAATATGTACGCACGGAAGGTACCGATATTGGTGATGCGCCGAGTATTTGCCGGCTCTTTGCCTTCGTCTTCGAGCGATTGGTTCCAATCATCAATTTCTTTCTGTTTACTTTCTAGGTAATCGCGCAATAACCGAAAGCGCGATAACCGAACTTTCTCTTCATTACTCAAAAAGCCGATACTCTGCTGATCTAGCAAAATATTGCGCATAATGCGCCGGCCACCCGAATCTTGCATCCCGCGCCAGTTTTTAAATGAATCGGTAATAAATCGGCGGGTAGGGATGGTGGTGATGGTTTTATCCCAGTTTTGTACTTTTACCGTATGCAGGGCAATATCAATCACATCGCCATCCGCATTCAATGCTGGCATTTCTACCCAATCACCCACTCGCACAATATCATTCGAGGAAATCTGCATGCTGGCCACTAGTGAAAGCAAGGTATCTTGGAATACCAGCATTAATACAGCCGCCATTGCCCCAATACCCGAAAGTAGAATAACCGGCGAACGATCAATTAACGCCGCAATAATCAGAATTGCCGATACCAGGTAAATAACGATTTTTAAAACTTGGATGTAGCCTTTAATCGGCTTTAAGTGCGAATCCGGTTTCTTTTCATAAATCGTATTAATGAGCGTTAATGCGCCATTAATCGCCAATGCCACGGTAAGAATTACAAACGCATTGGCAACGTTTTGCACAACCGCCACTATTACTTCGGGTACTTCAGGCACCCATACAATACCAACCGAAAGCACTAACGCCGGAATTACATTGGCAAGGCGAGCAATAACAGATGATTTCGCAATCTCATTCGAGCGGCCAATTTCAGTAGCCCGCAACGCCTTCATAATGCCGCGCACGAGCATGCGCTTCACTACCGCATTGCTTAACCAAGCAAGCATGAACAAAATGAACAAGCCAGTAGCCAAATACAGCTGCGGGTGCTGCTCTAACCAGCTAATTACACTTGCGTAAAACGCGTTCATTTCGTCCATTTCTATACAAATCCTTGATAAGGTTTTAGAAGCTTAAAAATCTTTGGCAACCAAGTAGCGCGCTAAGCGTAAGTAGTCTTCGAAAAAGTTGCTCGAGTTATCAAACCCACCCGGCAACATTTCATATTTACGATTCACGATATACGTAGGTGTACGGCTAACCGAGAATTGCCGTTGTAATGAATTCATGCGGTTCGCCAAGCTGCGCACTTGCATGCTATTCGCGGCACGATTATACATTTCTTCTTCCACACCTAAATCAAGCATAATTTGCTTCAATTCGGCAACGCTGTTGCTCATGCGGTTACGCACAAAGTGGTTTTGAAATACCCGCTCTTTAAATTGCTCATCAATACCGAGCACGATTGCGGTAGCCCAAACGCTTTGGATATTATCGCGAATAGCCGCATTTGGAACCACGATATTCACGTGATATTTATTAAAGCCGCTGCCAAATTCTTCTGCCAACATATCGCTGAAAGGCGCATATTGATAACAACCACCGCAGTAGAACGAAAAGAAATCGATTACTTCTGGAGCTCGGCTTGGCGTATCGCCAATTACCCGATAATGCACACCTTCTTGAAACTCTTGTGCCTGCGTTGGCGTTAGCGCCACGAACATCAAAGTTACTAATGCCACTATTAATTTTTTCATGATGGTTCCTTGTTACTTCATTTACAACGTAGCCAAAATCAAAACAGGTTCGTTATTCGCTACTACAGGTTATGGTTCTGTAAGTATCAGCATTATGCCGTTAGTTGAAACCTTGCTGCAAGCGCAGCGGTTCTTCATCAAACGCAGCAAGTTGCTCTTTCAGCGTTAAAATTTGTTGCTCCCAATAGCGCGGCTCGGCAAACCAACTAAAACTGCGCTCAAATGCAGGGTCTATCCAACGCTCAGCTAGCCACGCCATGTATTGAATGATTCGAAACGCCCGCAAAGGTTCAATTAAACGCAGTTCGGCCCGATTAAAATCAGCAAACTCTGCATAACCCTCAAGCAAGGTTTCTAGCTGCAATTGCTGTTGCGCTCGCTCACCAGAGAGCATCATCCACAAATCTTGAATCGCTGGCCCTTGCCTACAATCATCAAAATCTACCAGCGTTAAACCTTCTGGCCGCCACAGTAAATTGCCAATATGGCAATCACCATGCAAACGAATGTGTTGATAATCATTCCAAGGCACTAATTTTAAGCGCGCAATTACCGCCTTTAAAATTGCCGCAAAGGGCGCTTGCAAAGAAGAGGGTAATAGCGGGCAAGCTAATAATCGCTGCTCATGTTGCGCCAGCATATCCAAATCAATTAACGATACTCGATGGGCGAACGGCTTAGCGCGGCCAACCATATGTAAACGGCCTAAATGGCGCCCTAGATCTTCAAGTTGTTCCAACTGTTCAGGCTCAAGTGCTCGGCCACCAATACTTGGGAATAGTGCAAACCGATAGCCTTTATAATGCAGTAAGCTGGTAGGCAATTGCAGCGGGCATACTACGGGAATCTCGGCTTCATGCAGTGCAAAGGTGAACTCATGCTCTTCTTCAATTTGCGCATCACTCCAGCGATTGGGCCGATAAAACTTCACTACATAACGTTTGTTATCTTCGGCTAAAAACTGGTACACACGATTTTCGTAGCTATTTAACGGCAAAAGGCCTGACGTAGGGTACAGGCCTGTGCTTTCTATCGCATCGAGAATAAAATCTGGTGTTAAATCTTGAAAGCTAAATTCTGCCAAAAATAATTCCCATCATTCGTGTTACTGATAAATAAAGTTGGTTCGCACATTCTTCCGAACACGGGCGTCATCAATGGCTTCTATCGTAAACTGAATTTCTACCATTGGCATGTCTAAGAAGTAGGGGTCTACCGCTACCGTTACCGGCACAGATTCCGTAGATTCGGCCCCTAGTGTTACTTCTGCAATACCCTGCAATTGCATATCGCTAATACCGGTTACTGTAACACGATACGTTTGCGCCACTTGCGCTTTATTGGTCATCCGCAAAGTGTATACGTTCTCTACCCAGCCTTGCTGATTCTCACGATACAAGGTATTGCGATCCCGAATTACATCAAACTCTAGCGGCACACGGAGTAGAATATCGGCAACTAACAACCCGGTTAACACTATCAACGCGATACCATAACCCACGCTCTTAAAACGAAACACTTTCGTTTCCCCGCCTTCTAAACGGGTTTGCGTAGTAAAGCTAATGAGCTTTTTCGGATAGCCCATTTTCTCCATTACATCATCGCAAGCATCAATACAGGCACCGCAACTAATACACTCATATTGCAAGCCATTACGAATATCAATGCCGGTAGGGCACACCTGCACGCACAAGTTACAATCGATACAATCGCCTTTATTAATGCTCGCAGGATCTACCTTGCGCTTGCGTGGGCCACGTGGCTCGCCACGCTCAACATCGTACGCCACAATATAGGTATCTTTATCAAACATTGCCGATTGGAAGCGCGCATAGGGGCACATGTGAGTACACATAATTTCCCGCATCCAACCCGCATTACCATAAGTAGCAAAGGTAAAGAACAGTACGCCCCCGGTAGCCCAGGCACTCGCGTTTAAGGTGAAGAAGTTAACAAATAGTGGGCGAATCTCGGAGAAGTAGCCCACGAAAGTAAGGGATGTAAGTAAAGCCACAATAATCCAGGCCGCATGCTTGAAAAACTTACGCACAAACTTATCCGCATCCATAGCCCGCTCATCAAGCTTCATACGCTGGTGGCGGCTACCTTCAATTTTGCGCTCGAACCACATAAAAATGAAGGTCCAAGTAGTTTGTGGGCAGGTAAACCCGCACCAAACACGGCCAAATAACGTGGTAATTAGGAATAAAGTGAACGCAGATATCATCAATATCCACGCTAAAATAGTGAGATCTTGTGGCCACAATGTGAGGCCGAAAATACGAAAGCGTTGTTCGAAGATATTAAATAAAATGGCTTGCTCGCCATTCCAGGTAAGCCATGGCAACACCGCGAATAAGGCCATGAGCAGGAACCCGAGCACTCGGCGCGTAGTTTCTACCTTACCTTCGGTTTCTCGCACATAAATTTGGTTGTTGCCAGGAGGTTTGCTACCTGAGCTAGCATCCGGCTTTTGAATAGAAACGTTCTTTTTCGGTGGTGCAGGCTGCACCTCGATAGGTTGAGCAATTGCCTGCTCATTTGTGTGTTGCCCCTGGGTATTGTCTGCCTTTTGATCAACCACGATATATCCTATCATCTAATCTAAGCTGGGAATGGGGTGATTATACGCCCATTCCCACGAAAGATCAGCGCCGTTCGGTGATCTAGATCAACCCTATACCGGGGGAGTGAGGGTTAAAAATGTCGCTGCAATGCCGAAATAGATCAGTACACCACCCGCATCCGCAATTGTGGTTACTAACGGTGCACTTGCAACCGCCGGATCCCAGCCCAAACGCTTAAGTAAGAATGGCAATAAAATACCTACAAAGCTGCCCACTAGCACAATACTAATCATACTCAACGCCACGATTGGAATAATCACTGGATCTACTCGGAAAAATGCCACCGTGGAAATAGCAACTGCCATGGTTACACCCAAGCCCACCGATACCAGCATTTCCTTACCTAGCATATAAAACCAATCTTTTTTCTCAACATCATTCGTTGCCATACCGCGCACAATCAGTGTTGCTGCCTGTGCACCTGTATTACCACCGGAAGCAATCAATAAGGGTAAGAAAAACAACAAGGCTATATTGGTGGCAATCACATCTTCGAAATACATCATTCCTAGGCCAGAGAAAATATTTGCGAATACCAGTAAAACCAACCAATTAATGCGGCTGCGGTAGATTAAAAAGGGGCTCGCATCTTTGATACCGCCCTCAAGCTTACCAACGGTTGCCGATTTATGAATGGTATCGGTATCTTCTTCTTCAATAACATCCATCGCGTCATCGAAGGTAACCATACCAATCAACACATCATCATCTGAAACAACCGGTATCGCTATTAAATCGTAGCGGCTGATAATACGAGCCGCTTCAGATTGTGGCATCTCTGGTTTCAATACCACTACATCACTGGTCATGATGTCTTCTATTTTTTCGTTTGGCGCTGCTGTAATTAGTTGGCGCAACGACACAACACCCTGCAATTTATGATTAGTATTAATTACATAGGCTTGATAAATGGTTTCTTTTTCCGGGGCGCTTTGGCGCAAACGACGCAGGGCATCATCCACGGTGCCAGTTACTGGAATCACCGCGTAATCCGATGTCATTACCGAGCCAACCGTACCTTCTTCATAGCTGGCCAGGCGCAGCAAATCTTCCCGCTCTTTCTTCGCCAAACGGCGCATTACTGCGTCTTGCAGCTTTACATCTAGTAGGGCATACACATCGGCCCGTTCATCCGAAGACATATCTTTGAACAGCTGCGCCAACACACCAACTTCCATGTGGCTGGCCATGTCTTCCTGATTCGTTGGGCGCAAATAGCCGAAAACCTCGGCTTGCTGCTCACTCGGCATCTTATCCAGCAGGGCGAGAGCGCTATAGATTTCAAAATTTTGATCAATATATTCCGCAACATCGGCCGCTGGAATATCAGCAAGCGCTGCCGTTAATTCGGTATCATCGCCTTGCGCTACTAAATCAATAAGATGCTCGTAACCTTCATACGTCATACGTAATTCTCCTCGCCGAGCACTTGATTAAAGCGTTGTGGGTACTTCCATGGTATCGGCATGGTTTTGTTCAAAACGATCCGACATGGCGCTCTCAAAGCCGCTACCATCACGATAAACAAATAATGCAGCAATATCATGATCATTAGCAAATTTTAGGCCTTCTTGTTCACCGAGCACTAAAAGCACAGTGGCAAAGGCATCTGCTTCTGCAGCATTATCACCCAACACATGAACTGCGGCCAATCGATGCGCGATAGGGCGCCCTGTTGCTGGGTTAATGGTATGTGAATAGCGCACACCATTTTCTTCAAAATAATTTCGATAATCACCCGAGCCGAGCATTGCCACATTATGCAGTGGTAAAATATGCCGTACTACCTGTTGGTTATCATTCGGAGCTTCGATACCAATGCGCCATTGCTGTTCGCTACTGCGCTGGCCTTGCGCGATTAGATCGCCACCTATGTTTACCAAGTGGTTCTCAATCCCTAGCGAGAGTAAGTAATCACTTACCTCATCAACAGCGTAGCCTTTCGCAATCCCAGACAAATCGATAAACACATCAGAGTGGCGCGTAACCGTTTGCTGCGCATGATCAAGTTCCACATAACGATAACCTACCTGTGCCAATCGCTGTTCAAGCTCTTCGGTATTAGGCGCCTTGGTAACTCGGCCTTCCGGGCCAAAGCCCCATAAATTCACTAGCCCGCCAACGGTGTAATCAAAAGCACCGCCAGAGATTTCCGCAATATCATAACCGAGCGCCAGCACATAAAAGAGTTTATCGGGAACCACTACTGGCTCGCCAAGCGGGCTCTGATTTACTTGGTTTAATACCGAATCTTCACGGTAGGTAGACATCTGCCGATCGATTTCATTGAGCACAGCCAATACGCCATCACGCACTTCATCTTCAGCAAACTCATGTTGAGTGCCAATCGATACTTGAAAATAAGTGCCAAAAATTTGCCCTTCAAGCACTTTCGGCTGCGGCTCTGAAGCGGGGCTACACGCACTAAGTACAATAACTGTAGCAAGCATCGCCACAACCACTTTAAATTGCTGCATACCCACCCGTATCTGTTGATTCACTATCACAAAAGCCACCTTATTTAATGTTCCCAAACGCAATGCTATTCCGCCTACTCACCATTATAGAAAATACCACAGCAATAATCCGCCAAGTACCAACCGATAAATTACAAACGGCTGCATACCAATGCGTTTAATAAAGGCTAAGAAGTAGTGAATACATACATAGGTACTGATAGCAGACACCACAAAACCTACGAGCAGCACATCCCAGCCCATTTGCGTGCCGTTACGTAACAAATCGATGGTTAATAATAGGCCTGCAGCGGCAATAATCGGGATCGACAATAGAAACGAAAAGCGCGCTGCTGATTCTCTACTCATGCCTAAAAATAGTGCCGCTGTCATGGTAATGCCCGACCGTGATGTGCCAGGAATTAAGGCGAGCGCTTGGGCAAAGCCGATAATCAGTACATCCTTTAACGATAACGAGTATTCATCGCGGGTTCCGCGGCCTTTCCAATCGGCGAGACCGAGTAATAAACCAAATACGATTAACGCGATGCCCATGATCACTTCGCCGCGTAAAACACCCTCGGCCGCATCTTTAAAAATAAGCCCTAAAACACCAGCGGGGATAGTACCGATAATCACCCACCATGCTAGCTTAGAATCTTTAGTTTTTTCGCCGCCAGCCAGTGCCCCGAACCAATCTCGTGACATGGTGAAAATTTCTTTGCGAAAATAATACACCACCGCTACCAAGGAGCCCGCATGCAAAATCACATCAAACTCAAGCCCTTGATAAATATCGCCAAGCCATTGGCCGGCAAGTACCAAATGGGCCTGGCTGGAGATTGGTAGAAACTCAGTAAATCCTTGTACTAAAGCGAGCCAAAATGCGGTGATATAATCCATGCCTGATTCCGTTTTACTGAAAGCGAATAAAAATACGTTAAAATAAGCCCGCGATTGTAGCAGAGAAAGACACTGAATCACCAATCAGGTACACTTCTCCAATAAAATTTCAGCGGAAGAATCGATTCATGAAAAACTACGTACAGTGGCTAATTAAAGGCCTTGCCATGGGTGCTGCCGATATCGTGCCCGGCGTTTCTGGCGGTACTTTAGCGTTCATTCTAGGTATTTACGAGCGGCTACTAAAGGCGCTTACCTCATTTAATGTACAAGCAGTGCGCCTGCTGTTTCGAGGGCATTTAAAGGCGCTTTGGCAGCATATTGATGGGGCATTTTTATTGTGCTTGTTCGGTGGCATTTTGATTGCCATCTTCAGCCTAGCCAACCTCATCGTATTTTTGCTCGAGTTTCATCCCGTGCCGCTGTGGGCCTTTTTTAATGGTTTAATTATTGCTTCATTGCCCTTACTGGTACGCAACATAAAATGGAATCTATTGCGCTCATTGCTGTTTGTGCTTGGCGCCATATTCGCAATGCTGATTACCACCCTTACGCCTATGCAAACCAACCCCTCTGCTTGGCTGTTCTTTATCGCTGGTTTTATTGCCATTTGCGCGATGATTTTACCCGGCATTTCCGGCAGTTTTTTACTGCTCATCATGGGCATGTATGCGCCCATGACCACCGCCGTAAGTGAGCTACATATTAGCGTGCTGATGTTATTTGCACTTGGCTGTGCCACAGGGCTGATGATTTTCTCGCGAGTGCTTAGTTACGCATTAAAACGCGCTCATGATGCGATGTTGGCATTGCTTTCGGGTATTGTGCTCGGTGCATTATTTCGCATTTGGCCGTGGCAAATTGAAAACCAACTAGTAAGCCCAACCCGCTATAGTGAACAGCTAGGTTCCAGCGAAATTGTTTATGCCGTTGTAGCATTTATTATTGGAGCGCTGGTAATTAGAGGCTTGCTTCAATTGGAAGAATTGTTTAAAAATGGAGCAAAGGAAACACAATAACCTGCTCAACAGGTAGCTTTCGAGCAGCAGAAGGATTTGTATGCAACCAAATGCTCAGCAAGGCCTGCGTAAACGGCACTTAGTTATTCTCTATCTCTGTATATGCGCCATATTACTCGTGGGCGTATATAACCGCTGGCAAGCGAATGAAACCGCCTCTCAATTAGTGGCGGATGCCTCTTCGCTATCCGCCGCTCCCACTTCTGTTCAACCTGAAGAGCAAGCATCTACCAGCCAAGCGGAGTATTTGGATTCTGCCGCGCTTGCAGAACAGCTTGCAGAACAGCTTGCAGAACAGAGAATAGCCTTAGAAGAAGAATACGAAACCCTACTCGCCGAACTGGAACGGCAATCTCGAGCAGTGCCTGTTACGGAGCTTGCCGAGATGGATCAAATGCAACGCCGCCTCGATTACTTAAATACTATCGCCGTGGAAACCACAGATCCAACATTAAGCGCAGCCATCCCTAGCGTGGCGATGGGCATGATTCCACTGCATGAAGCCTTCGCCATGCACCCAGATGATTGGCAGTTTAACGATGAGCAGAACTTTATCGAGGATTTTTACCAGCAAATTGGGTTTCAACATGCTGAACTTGAGCAATATTTTGAACGCTTCACGTGCACCCATAGCCATTGTGAACTGCAATTTAGCGAGCTTCCCGATCACCTTTATTCGTTAATGCAAGCAGAGCACCGAGCGTTATCGGGTGAGCGAGTTCGCTATCAACCCAACTTGAGCCTTAATATTAATTTCTCTCCTTCCACCAACAGAATTCGCTTAAGCATTGGCCGTAGACTATGAGTAAAACGATTATTCACATTATTTTTATCCCCACTATTGCAGGTTTACTGCTGGCATGGGGCTACTTTGGCAAACTTAATGCAAGCCATACTAACGCTGCAAATAGTCCCGAGCACAGCATGCAGCAAGTAGCTGTGGAAGGGGGCCGCCTCATACAGGATGAAGGCCAGGAGCAAAGCGATTCCCTAGGGCAACAGAGCACGCTTCAACAAGAGTATGCGCAGGCGCAACGCACCTACCAGTACGATACAGATCGCCACCGGATTGCCGATCTTACAGCTAAAATCGCCGCAGTTCGGGCTGAGCTTGATGTGCTGGAAGCGCACAGCGAGCACAACGCTACAGCAGAAACCATGCGCCTAGACCAATTGTTAGCCGATTTTGCCTCCGGCATTCAAAACAGCCGCGATACCGATATTGCCGAGCTTGCAACAAGTGAGCCACGCCCAGATACGCAGCGCGCCCTTACCGATTTTCTGGTTGCCAACGAATATGTACGTAATTTAGGCATACAGGTGCGGGAGTCCACAGCCTTGGGTTGCGAGCTGCACATGAACGGTAGTTACAACGCCACTCAACCCATAGCGCAGATTATGCAGTTAAATCGCGCAATGATAGAACATGACAAAAGCCAATTTGGCCAAAGTAGCGTGCACCTCGTGGGCCATGGTGCGGAACAGCGATTATTGTTGGTTTGGCATTAACTAATCCAATATTAAAAAAAAGCCCGCCATGAGGAATGGCGGGCTAAAAGTACGGTTTTATGGGGGAACAACCGCAGTTCACTTACACCCCAGGGAAACTAGGAGAGATATTAGCCCCCTAAGGTGTCAGATTTATGACACGCTATAAATATTGCTTATTCAGCAAGCGAGCGCGCCGTTCTAGCTGCATTTAATACGGCAGCTAACTTAATTGATGTTTGAATGCCTTGCGCAGAAATATCATGCTTCAGCAACACACCCACATGTGAATCAATACACATACCGCAGCCAGCTAATGCTGATACTGCTAAAGAAAATAGTTCAAAATCTGCCTTATCAACACCCGGGTTCGCCATACCATTCATACGCAGACCCGCCGGAAGTTTGGCAAACTGTTTATCGGTGCATAAGTGCAAGAACCGATAGTAAATATTATTCATCGCCATTAAGGTTGCCGCTAACTTCGCCGCACTCACTACATTGGCTTCTACTTTGCCTTCTGCCTCAGCTTCTACTGCAGCAATAAGCTCTTTATCATTCATTGCATACACCAGCGATAACGCAGTGCCATAAAACTGGCCAGCTGTTAAACCTGAGGAATCAACGTTACTAAATAAGTTTGATAAATTTAACTTGGTATCTTTACCGTGATCGCCAAGCAATTGTTTGTAATCTGCGATGCTCATAATGCCTCCAGCTGAAAAAATAATTCGGTACGCGCTTTAGTGAATAGTGCTTGTGCAGTAGTGTTGCTGTGCTGATGAAAGGGCAGCACTATGCTGCCCTTGCTTACTCACTACTATGCACTTATGCAACTCTGTTATTACAGAGTGTCGCCACCTAGTGGGCGGTTACAAGGGCACAACTCGTCGGTTTGTAAACCATCTAAAATACGCACGATTTCAGCTGGGTTACGGCCAACGTTTAACGCGTTTACAGAAACGTGCTGGATTACATTGTGTGGATCTACAATGAATGTAGCGCGCAGTGCTACGTTCTCAGCTTTGTCGCGAACGCCTAAGCCGTCTACTAATGCGCCTGAAGTATCAGCAAACGAGTATTGATTTAAGCCGTTCAAATCTGGGTGCTCTCTACGCCACGCAAGCTTCACGAATTCGTTATCAGTGCTGCCGCCAAGTACTACTGCATCGCGGTCTTCAAACTCTTCATTTAATTTTGCAAACTCAACGATTTCTGTTGGGCATACAAAAGTGAAATCTTTTGGATAGAAGAAAATAACTTTCCACTTTCCTTCGAAGCTATCTTGCGTAATAGTTTCGAATGCACTTACGCCATTCTCTTCTGGCATGTTAAAGCCAGGCTTCGCTGCAACTACTGAAAATTCTGGTAATTTATCGCCGATTGTTAACATCTGTTCCCTCCAAGGAATACTTTGAGATGAAAAGTTATGAATAAACCCATTGCTTTTGGTCCTTTACCCTTCTGTGCTAAGCCTTTAGCTGGTGTATCAGCTAACAACAATGCCAGCAGAAGAAATGGCGCAAACGTCTGGGTTTACTTACTGCAAAACTCGGGGCGTATAGTAATTATTTGAGCAGATTGATTAAAACGAAGAAAAACTATTACTATAATCGGATAAACTGATAGTTCGTTTTTTCTCGGTGTCGGTATCGCTCTGCGAATAACACCATACAGAAAAACTTAAGGCGCAGCACAAATGAGGGCTTCATGAGTAAACTTCCAAGTTTAAAGAATTTGAGCTATTTGCTCGCACTTCACCAGCATCAAAACTTCAATCGAGCTGCGCAAGCCTCGTTTGTAAGCCAATCTACCTTAAGTAGCGGTATTCAAAACTTAGAAGAGCAACTCGGTTGCCAACTGATTGAACGTGATCATAAATCATTCTTATTCACCGCTATGGGCGAAGAAATTGTAGAGCGTTCGCGCGCCATTCTTACCAGCACCGAAGAATTGGTGAACTACGCGCAAAGCCAGGGGAATGTGATGGAAGGGCCACTGCGCATTGGCTGCATTCCTACAATCGGCCCGTTTTTGCTAGGTTTACTCAGCAAAACATTACAACAACAGTATCCCAAGCTCGAATTACTCATTCGTGAAGATACTACCCAGCAACTCATGAATTTCTTGCGGGATGGCGAATTAGATGTGCTCATTCTGGCATTGCCCGTAGATTTGCAAGGTAACCAACAGTGGATCGTAGGCAAAGACCCCTTCAAGATGGTACTTGCCCCTGCGGTGGCGGAAATAGCTGGCGACCCAGTAAATTACAACAAGCTTCCCGATAAAAGTATTTTCTTGCTCGAGAAAGAACATTGCATGACAGGCCACGCCGTTACCGCCTGTAGGCTCGGTAACAAAGAAAAAATCAATCCATTTACCGCTTCCAGCCTGCATAGTTTGATTCAAATGGCGGAAGCATTAAACGGCGCAACCTTTGTACCACAGTTAGCAATTGATGCAGGCATTTTGGCGGGTACCGATTTAGTAATAAAAGATCCCAGCGATGGTGAAGCCTATCGCGAGATCGGGCTGGTATTTCGGCCTACCACAAGCCGCCGGCAAACCTTCCGCAAATTGGCGGAAACTCTTGCTGAATTATTACCCGAAGCAACATTGCGCTAGTTGCTAGCATTCGTGCTGGTGCTAAAGCTCGCATTAACAGCGCAGCACATCGTGTGCAACTAGCCACTAGCCGCGTTTACTTAGCCTTTACTTGATCTAATCACTAGGCAATGCGGTAATAAAACGCATAAAACGGAGGAACGATCGATGAAATTATCTATGATCAGCACCACAGCTATAATCGCAGCAACCGCTCTTGGTACCGCTACACTGAGTGCGCATGCCGATACTATTAAAACCCGTTGGGTAGATGTTGAAGTGGAAACTGTCGCCTCCGGCTTGGTTCGGCCATGGGGTATCGATTTTTTAGATAACGGCCGCATGCTTGTTACCGAATTACCGGGCCGTTTACGTATTGTTGAAGCCGATGGCACTTTGGGTGAGCCTATTTCTGGCCTGCCGGAAGTGCGAGTGCGTAACCAGGGCGGGTTGCTTGATGTAGCCCTAGCACCCGATTTCGCCGAATCACAACGCATTTATATCAGTTGGTCTGAGCCCGAAGAGGAAGGCAGCAATGTTACCAGTACTGCTGTAGCCCATGCGCGCTTAGAAAATGGTGCGTTGCATGATTTTACCCGCGTATTTAGCGGCTATCCGAAAGTAGATGGCGGCCGCCACTACGGTGGCCGTATGGTGTTCACACCAGATGGAGAGCACTTGTTCGTAGGCTTAGGTGATCGTGGCCATCAAATGATGGAATCGCAAGACCTAGATAGCCATACGGGCACGTTAATTCGTATTCATCCCGATGGCTCAGTTCCGGCTGATAACCCTTATGTGAACACCGAGGGTGCTTTGCCGGAAATTTATTCATACGGCCATCGCAATATTCAAGGTATCGATATTCAGCCCAGTACGGGCAAAGTGTGGGCAGTAGAGCACGGCCCGCAGGGTGGCGATGAAGTAAACGCTCCGGAACCTGCCAAAAACTATGGCTGGCCTGTAATCACCCATGGCGAGCAGTATGGCGGTGGTGAAATGAGCGAAGCGGTTGGCTTTAAGAAAGAGGGTATGGAGCTTCCGGTATGGCACTGGACCCCTTCAATTGCTGTTTCTGGTATGAATTTCTACCGCGGTGATAAATTCCCAGCATGGGAAGGTAATCTTCTTGCTGGGGGTTTACGTGGCCAACAAGTAGCTCGCTTAGAAATTGATGGTGATCGGGTGATTCACCAGGAAGTTATGGAAATGGAGTACCGCATTCGTGAAGTTCGCGTGGGCCCAGATGGTTACATCTATTTGCTCACCGATGAGCGCGAAAATGCGAAAATCTTACGTTTGCGCCCTGCTGAATAGCGATGTAAGCAAACAAGCGAGTAAAGAAGCCAATACTTTGGCTTCTTTAGCTGTAATTTTGAGGTAATAAATGCAGTACTTACCAAATGCAATCGCTTCACAAAAGCTCGCTATCCAAGCGAGCTTTTCTTTCCCTACGTTTAAGCCATCGCTGTGTGCGCTTGCCATTGTTGCTGCTATCGCTGGGGTGAGCCCCGCTGCGGCGAACACCGAACAAGCCGCAAACAACGAGGTGCAAAACGAGAACATTGAACGGCTAGTGGTTACCGCCACTCGCACTACTCGGCGCTGGCTTGATACACCGGCTGCGGTGGAGCGCGTAGATGTAGATACACTTACTCCGGGTATGCGCATCGATGCCGCAGAGCTACTGGAAGGGATTGCCGGCTTACAGGTAGATACTCGTTATAACTTTGCCCAAGATACCCGCATTACCTTGCGTGGCTTTGGCGCCCGGGCTGCATTTGGAGTGCGCGGGGTAAGGTTACGGCTCGATGGTATTCCACTTTCTATGCCCGATGGGCAAGCACAAACATCGAGTATTTTACTAGATGAGCCAAGCTCGGTAGAAGTACTGCGCGGCCCTCTCGCCGCCATTCATGGTAACTCTGCTGGTGGCGTAATTGATTTACAAACCAGCCGCCCCCTACAAAGCACGGTGGCGGCAAGTTTTAGTGCCGGCAGCGCCAATCGCGCAAGGCAACACCTACGCAGCGTGTATGCGGCTGATAGCCAAGCATTTACCTTCGATTATGCCCGCTTTCGCACTGATGGCGATCGGCCCAACGGCTCCGTAGAGCGTGATCAGTGGGCGTTACGCTGGTATCGCGATATGGGCGAGTTCGCCGAGCTCATTGTGCGTATCGATGATAACGATGCGCCGCTGCTTGAAGATCCGTTAGCCCTAAGCCCCGAGCAGTGGCAAGAAAATCCTAAACAAACCGCACCGCAAGCCGCTACATTTGGTACCCGAAAAACCATTCGGCACCGCCAACAATCGGCTACCTTGCGAGCGCAAGAGCAAGGCACCAACGAATGGCTTGCCGACTGGCAATTCTCGGTGTGGAACGGGAAACGTGAAATTGAACAATACCTCGCGTTTCCGGGCACAGCGATTAGCAGTTCCGGCGCGGTAATCGATTTAACCCGACATTTCCGTGGCCTAAACCTAACCAGTACCCTGCAACCGCTGCAGCAAACGCCATGGCAGCTTACCTTTGCAATAGACCAAGAATATCAGAAGGATGAGCGGCTTGGCTTTGTAAACAACTTCGGAGAGCGCGGCGATCTACGCCGTGATGAAACCGGCCGAGTAGAAAGCCGTGATGTATCGGTAATCAGCGATTGGCAGTTTCATCCACGCTGGGTATGGGTAGCGGGCGCGCGCCATAGCAATATTGATTTCAGCGTTGCTGATCGCTTTATTGTTCCTGGCAATCCAGATGATAGCGGGGAAGTGCGTTATCAAGAAAATGCATGGAGTACAGCACTAAATTTCGCCGTTACCGATACGCTCAGCTTGTTTGCTGGCACTGGCCAAGGCTTTGAAACGCCCACGCTTACCGAAATGGCCTACCGCAATGAAGGAACCGGTTTAAACACCTCACTCGCTGCAGCAAAAGTACGCCAACATGAGCTGGGTATCAAAGCACAAAGCACAGCATGGTACGTACAAGGCGCATTGTTTATCGTAGATAGCGAAAATGATTTGGTGGTAGACCAAAGCATGGATGGCCGCACTACTTATCGAAATGCAGCCAGCACCAAGCGCGAAGGGTTTGAGATTAGCAGCCGTTATGCGTTTCACCGAGCGCTTAGCTGGCGCGCCAGCTACACCTGGCTAAATGCCACCTATGGCAATGTGGCGGGTGATACCAACAGCGGCAACCGTTTACCCGGCTTAGCCCGCAGTAATTTCTTCCAACAGTGGCAGTGGCAACCGCTAACTGCCGGCGCCTGGCAACCTCTTAGCTTGCGCCTTAACCATCACTATCGCTCCGGTGTGCCAGTGGATGATGCCAACAGCATCTATTCACCAAGCGCCCACATTTGGGGCATCGCCGCGCAAACCGAATTACTGCGCGGCAATACACTCATTCAACCATGGTTGCGGATAGATAACCTTACCAACAAAACCTACGTTGGTTCGGTGGTAGTGAACCAAGGCAATGGCCGCTCGTTCGAACCTGCACCGGGCCGCATTTGGATGGCGGGAGTAACGTTACGTTGGTAGCGTTACTCGCCTGAACTTGGCATTAGTGGCAGGAGTAGCGATGTGCAAACTAACTGCCATCTTCTGCAAGCCAGCGATATAAAGTGCGCCGCGTAACCCCTAAAATTTCCGCAGCTTTACGTTTGTTACCGCTGGTTTCGCGCAGTACATAACGTACATATTCTTGCTGCACTTCACTTAGCGGCCGCAGAGCTTTCGCGGGTTCTTCTTGGCTTGCTGAAAGGCCATTGCTGTTGGCATCTGCCGATAGCTCATGCAATGCATCATTTTGGTATTGCTGAATACGCTCAGGAAGATGCTCTTTTTCTATGGTGTTGCCATTACAAAAGGTTACCGCACGCTCAATCGCATTATGCAGTTCGCGCACGTTCCCTGGAAATGGGTATTGATATAAACAATCCATAGCCGCCGCGCTAAATATCGGCTGTTGTTCTTTATCGGCGGTTAAATCGGCCAAAAATTGCTGCGCCAGTAACTCGCGATCATCGGCGCGCTCGCGCAGAGCCGGTACTTGTAGCGCCAGCGTTTCTAAACGATAAAATAAATCTTCGCGAAACTCTCCGGCTTGCACTTTCGCTTCCAAATCCCGATGAGTTGCCGCTAATAGCCGCACGTTCACCGACGTTTCTTTATCACTCCCTACCGGCCGCATAGTGCCTTCTTGCAGCACCCGCAACAATTTTGCTTGCAGTTTGAGCGGCATTTCACCAATTTCATCCAGCAACAAGGTGCCACCTTCGGCTTCTTTTAGTAGGCCTGCACGGGCCTTTTGCGCGCCCGTAAACGCGCCCGCCGCATGGCCAAAAAATTCAGATTCCATCAATTCTGCAGGAATACCCGCACAGTTCACCGCCAAGAAGGGCGCCTCTGCGCGCTGGCTCTCAGCATGAATCGCGCGCGCTACTAACTCTTTACCGGTGCCACTTTCGCCTAAAATTAATACCGCCGTATCCGCGCCCGCCACCTGTTCAATTTGCTGGTACAGCCCACGCATGGCCCGGCTTTTTCCAAACATGCCATGAAATGTGTTGGCGCTGGTTTCCGCCCGCATGGTTGCTACCATGGTGGTTAATCGGCGGTGGTTCAGAAGTTTCGCCACGGTAAGTAACAAATGCTCCATATCTAAAGGCTTAGTAAGGAAATCATCCGCGCCTTCTTTTAGTGCCGCAACGGCCTGGTTCACCGTGCCAAAGGCAGTAATCAGCAGCATCGCTGGCGCCACGGGTAAGCCTTTTATCTTCGGGATTAAACTCATGCCATTAGCGCCGGGCAAGCGTAAATCACTGATCACCAACTCTGGCTGCCACGCCTCAATTTCTGGCCATGCCGCCTCAGCAGAATCCTGATGGCGCACGTGATACCCTTCCGCATCCAGCTCCTCAACTAACAGCTCGGCCAAACCTGGATCGTCTTCAACAATAAATATCCGTTCCCGCGCCATAACTACTCCTTATCCGCCGCAACAAGTGGCAACCATAACCTTACTTCGCAGCCCTTTAGGCCATCATTGCGATTACTAATCTGCAACCCACCGCCATGCTCCTGCACCACGTTATCAACGATTGCCAAGCCTAACCCTGTGCCTTCGCCTTCACCTTTGGTGCTAAAGAATGGTTTCACCAATTCATTCTGATTAATGCCCTCAACTAAACCCGGCCCATCATCTTGCACACAAATACAAAGCCAAAGTTGCTCGTCAGCGCTAGTTGAATTCAGTTCTAATGCCTCGGGTACATCGGCATAAGGTAACGCTTGCGTACTTAACCGTACCTGCTGCGTTGCTACTTGCGCGGCATTACGCAACACATTCACCAACGCGAGCTCTAACCGCGGCTCATCGGCGATTAAGCGCCAACCGTGCGGTATTGGTGTTGCATCCATCATCAGCTCGGGGCCGTTGGCGGGTTGCTCATGGCGAACACTGGCCGCCACTTCACTCACTAAGCGTTTTATAGCCACTGCAGCCACCATCGATTCCTGCTCACTCGCTGGCCTACAATAATTCAGTAATTGCTGCACAATGCGCGTAAGCCGCCCCACCTGACCACGTATAGCATTTAGTTGGCGATGATTCTCGGCATCATCCGTGGCCTTTAATAACCGCCGAGCACGGCCATCGATCACCGTAAGTGGAGCACCTAGCTCGTGAGCAATACCCGATGCTACGCTACCGATGGCGGCCATCTTCTCTTGGTGTTGTAGCTTTTTCGCCATCTCTTGCTCATGCTGCCGATGCACCTCAAGTTCGCGCTCACTCGCCTGCATGCTATCCAGCATTTGATTTAGCCCACGCGCAATATTCGCCAGCTCACCCGGACCCTGCTCAGAGGCCCGATGCTCCCGATCACCCGCTTCAACACGGTTCATGCTTTGTTTAACCGTATTCACATAGCGGCCTACGCCGCGATAGTGGCCAAAAATCACGATGGTAATTGTTAGCAGGGCCATCGTTGCCCAAATACCCCAAGCCCATAGGCTTAAACGCTTGAAAGAGGCATCGAAATCACTAGCTTGGCGATTAATTTGAATAAATCCATTGGCTTGGCGAAAATCATCAAACACTGGCACAAAGTGGGAGTACATTTGCATCCCCGAAATCTGCCGCACCCGTTCCTGCTGCTCGCCGGTCATTACCAGCTCTTGGGCAACTCGGCTGCGGGATAAATCGGCTTCCGCAATACCCGCCGAAGCAACACGATTACCATTCACATCAAACACCGAAGCGCCATATACCCGGCCAATTTCAAAAACCGAATCAAGGGCTCGCTGCACCGCTTCGTCATCGCCGGCCACCAAAGCTTCACCTACTGGCACGCGTATCGCGCGCCCCAGTAGTTCCAAATCATCCTTTAAGCGCTCAGATTCCTGCACATTCATGCGCTCGAGGCCTACACCAATGCCAATACCTACCACGGCCAGAATCGGTAACACCACGTACAGCAGCAAGGCCCGCTGAATGCCCGAAAGCTCAAACACTTTCATCGCTTTTAATTTCGTTACGCTTTTCACTACTACCTCCACCTTGCGAGCCTACGCTTTAGTAATATGCTCGCCTGTGTATCAAAAAGTGACACTCGTGACATGGTTAGAATTAGCACATGTGTCATTATTATACACAAATACAGGCGGTTTGCTTAGTGGTTTGGGCTAAGAATACTGGGGTGAATTTAAATTAACGCATTAAATCAAATGCTTATATCTACATTCCAAAAGTTGGCACGGCTTTCGCAACACTCTTTAGTGACAACTTTTAAAAACATTCGATTTCACCAAATTTTTTGAAACGAATGGCCAAACCGTTCTTGAAGGAGGACAAACTATGTTGAAACGTACTTTTGCACTATCTGCTATTGCCGCTGCAATGTTCGCGATGCCAGCAATCGCCCAGCAAGACGACGCTCAGGCATACGCTCAGCAACAAATGGAGCAAATGGCCAACGAACCGGTAACAGATGAGCAGTTGGAAACCTTTGTTGATGCCATCGAGCACATTGAACGGATCAATGATGAGTTTGTAGAAGCTCTTGAGAACGTAGAAACTCAAGAAGAAGCGCAGCAGCTACAAATGGATGCTCAGCGTGAAATGGTTGAATCAGTAGAAGAAACTGGCTTAACAGTAGAAGAGTACAACGCGCTGGCTTATCGCCTACAGAATGATCCTGAAGTACAGGCGAAAGTAGAAGCAATTCGCGAAGACCGCGAGAGCTAATCGCTACTGAACTAACGATTCGAATAGCGATACAAAGCACAGGGCTGCCATTGGCAGCCCTTTTTGTGTGCGCTACTAACATTGCATTCCCTGCCATACAGCCGTTATGATTAGGCCACACAACAAAAGCTATAATAGATAACCACCGCACATCACAACAGAGGAACTCATCATGCGACACTTTACTTTGTTCGCATCGGCTTTATTGCTCGCAACTGCATGCTCGCCAGCAACCGAAACTGATACGAACCCTTATGCACCGCAAACCGATGCCGATGGCTTGGTTGATGCACATTTCAGCGATACCTATTATCGCCACTTAGAAACCATTTCTTCCGATGAGTTTGAAGGCCGAGCACCCGGTACACGTGGTGAAGAACTTACCATTGATTACGTTAGCACCATTTTTCGTGAGCTTGGGGTGCAATCGTTCACCAACGAAGATTACACCCAGCCAGTGCCGTTGGTGCGTATAGCACCAAGCCGCGTTACTTCAATGCAGCTCAGCCACAACGGTGAAGCAAGTGAACTTGAATACCGTTCTGAAATGATGGGCTGGACCAATCGTGTAGTAGATGCCATTTCCGTGCAAGACAGCGAAATGGTATTCGTAGGCTACGGTATTGTAGCGCCAGAGTTTGGCTGGAATGATTACGAAGGCCTTGATGTAGAAGGCAAAACCGTAGTGATGTTCGTAAACGATCCGGGCTACGCTACGCAAGATGCGGCGCTATTTAACGGCAATGCCATGACCTACTATGGCCGCTGGACCTATAAATTTGAAGAAGCGGCACGCCAAGGTGCTACCGGTGCCATTATCATTCATGAAGATGGCCCTGCAGGATATGGCTGGGGTGTAATTGCAGGTGGTTCACCTGTGCGCTTCACCATGAAAACCGAAAACAACAACATGCACCGTGTGGAACTAGAGGGTTGGGTAACCGCAAATAGTGCTGAAAAGCTGTTTGCTAATGCCGGTATTAGCTTAGCGGAAGCGCATGAGCGTGCTTTAGCTGAAGATTTTAGCCCAATAGCGTTAAACACCAGCGTTTCTATGGAAGTTGAAAACGAGTTTTCATTCCTTGATACACACAACATCGTAGGCTACATCGAAGGTTCAAAATATCCTGAAGAGCACATCATTTACATGGCTCACTGGGATCACTTAGGCGTAGACCCAATCAGCGGTGAAATTTACAACGGCGCTCAAGATAATGCTACGGGCACCGCCGGTTTGCTATCTATTGCAGAGAAGTTTGCAGCGGGCGAGCCTCCTGAGCGTACCATTGTATTTGCTTTAGTAGGTGCTGAAGAGCGCGGCTTATTAGGCTCAGCCTGGTACGTAGAAAACCCACTGATGCCGTTAGAAAAAGCCGTAGCTGGTATTAACATTGATATGTTATATGCCCATGGTCCAGTACGTGATTTCGTAGTAGTAGGGTGGAATAACTCGGATATGCAAAACTTTGCTGAACCGCATGTAATTGCCCAAAACCGCTACTTATCACCGGAAAATAACCCTGAAGCTGGCATTTTCTATCGTTCAGATCACTTCAGCATGGCGAAAAAAGGCGTGCCAGTGCTCTATGCGAAAGGTGGCGTAGATCATTTCTTTGAGGGCCGCGAATATGGCGAGCGTGAAGCCGCTGATTTCTTAGCCAATCGCTATCACAAAGTAGCCGATAAATTTAACCCTGAGTGGGATTTACGCGGCATTCATCAAGATTTGTGGGTGTTCTTCCGGGTTGGTAATGATTTAGCCAACAGCCGTGTATGGCCGCAATGGGCGCAGGGCAACGAGTTTGAAGCCTTACGTTTAGAAAGCGAAGAGCAACGCAACTAAGGTTTGGCTTAACGTTATTCTTAGCTGTTAACCACTAACAAGCTGCTGCAACTTCGGTTGTGGCAGCTTTTTTATTGGCTGGTTTTTACTACTTTGTTTTAGCACACAGAACTGGCGAAGCTATTTTCGCCACCTCAACAACAGAGTAAGCTTTGGCTTGCCGGACGATTAGCGGTTGGTTACGATGCTATATCTCTCATGGAGCGGCATCTATGTTACTTAAAGAAAAAGTGTTTTTATCGAATTGCGATTCAGTTCGAGCTCTGAATTCGAAGGAACTACACAAACGTTTTTTACTGGGCCTTACGCTTGCCAAGGGGTTGGTTGTTTCACCCAATACCGTGCTTGATAATCGTGAAATTAGCGCGATTTTAAGCAAAGCCAATGTACTTAAATACTTAAATGAGGAAGGGCAAGGTAGGCTGGTAATTCGCGGCTTCAATCTGGAGCAAGGGATTACCTTGAATGATTACTTCGAAGCGCTTCCTGGCGGCTACATCGTTTCTAGTATCGATGGGGCTCCCCGCAAAGATCAACTCACGCAAGTGCAAGCACGAAACTTAATTGATCGCCTCACACAAACCCAGCAAGCGCTGGCGGCATTGAGCCCAACCTACGAAAGTATTCAGCTACTACCTACTAGCTTACAACAGGAAATCTCGCTACGTTTAGATGACCCAGATGTACTCAATCATTTTTTCAAAAGCGATGGTGAGCGTCAGCTGTTCATACATGCCGCTAGAGATGTGGTAAGCCGCTCCGAATGGTATCATTTTGCCCAATCTTACTTTGCTGATAATGCCCGCTTTCAGATTGATGCCGGTGATCAGTTTCGATTAGAAGTAATAGACCCCGCCTACCACTCGTTGTTTGTAGGCTCTGGCGAGGGCTTCTTACAAGATAAAATTAAGCATCTTTCGCAAATTCCAACAGGATTTTTAGACGCCGGGCTATCCGTGAAGGCATTACAACGAGAGCTAACGCTACTAGCAATCCCATACAAATTATTCCAATTCGTTTCGGCAATGGGGGCAGGTGAGGTGATTAAATTCCTAATAGAATCGGGCATTGAACTTGCAGAAACACAAGCAGCCAATCGGGGTTATAACTTCGCAACTCGTAAAAATTGGTTTGGGTTATATCCGAAAATGCGCAACTACATTGGCCTGGAAATTAAGAAGTAATGAAAAAAACTCTGTACGAAAACCCGTGGTTTCAAGTAGAGCAAGATGGGCAATGGCACTACGTAAATGAGAAAAATTCAGATAACGGTGCCGTAGTGCTTTGTTATGTGGGTAATGATCTTGTACTCGTTACCGTGCCGCGTGCGGCTCACGGTACTGAACTTGTAGAAGCACCGAGAGGCTATGGCAATCCGGGGGAGAGAGCAGAGCAAGCAGCACAACGAGAGCTGTTTGAAGAAACCGGATATCAAGCGGAAAAGTTTGAATTCCTTGGCGTAATAAAACCCAATACCGCCATACTCACTACCAATGTAAATGTATTTCGCTGCCATTTGCCCGCGCACACGCAGCCAGTTCAACACACATCTACTGCTGCCGATTTCAACGAAGCATCTAAGGTGGAACGGGTAAGCCCACCACAGCTCGCGAAGTATATTGCTAGCGGCCGCCTAAACTGCGGTATTACTCTTGCCGCGTTGATGCTGGCCGCATCCATACGTATTTAATGACAGTCATTGCTAGCTCAATTTTTTCGGGCCTTATAACTCGCAGTAATGTCATACAGTTTGCCATCACTTAGTTGATAGATAATCTGCGCGCTCATAATGGTTTCGGGGCGATGTGCTATTATAATTTGCGTCATACTTAGTTTTTGAATCGCTTTGTTTACGTATTCCTCTAAGCTTACATCCAAGTGGCTAGTGGCTTCATCCATCAGCAGTATTTTTGGCTTTCGGTAAAGCGCTCGGGCCAGCAATAAACGCTGTTTCTGGCCACCCGAAAGCGCGCTACCCATATCTCCAACTAACGAGTTATAACCCATTGGCATGGCGTTTATATCCTGATGGATACCCGCCAAACTAGCCACTGCTAAAATTCGTTCCATACTAAATTCAGGATCAAAGAAACTGATGTTTTCTGCCAAAGTACCCGACATCAACTGATCATCTTGCATTACCGCTGCAACTTGTCTTCGGTAGTTACGCAAGCCAACATGCTGAATATCCACCCCGTCCACCTGCACCTTGCCCTGCTCTGGCAACAGTAACCCCAACATAATTTTCATTAATGTAGTTTTTCCCATACCTGAAGGGCCAATAATCGCGATTCTGCTACCTTTTGGAATATCGATGGAAAGCTCTTTAAACAACATCGGTTCGTTATCAGCATAACGGAAACTTATATTTTTAAGGCTAAGCTGGCCGCTTATCTCTTTATCAGGGGCACTTAAACCCTCATCCTCTTTCTCGGTGAGGGCAATATCGGCAAGGCGGTTAAGGTGTAACCTTGTCATTTTTATTTCAATGAGTTTCTCGATAAGCGCAGCCATTCGGTTGGTAAATTGCGTTTTATATGCCATAAATGCAAACAGCATGCCCACCGTAATATCACCACTTATAACCGCAAGCGCCGCGAGGTAAACCACCAATACATTTTCTAACCCAAACAACAATTGGTTAACGGTTTGGTAAGAAATTTGCCATTTCCCTAGTCGATATTGTTGATTGATAGCATCAGCGTAACGATTTTGCCATTGGCTTAAGCGCTCTGTTTGTTGCCCAAACAACTTAATGCTCTGCATACCGCGTACCGATTCCATAAAGTTGCTTTGTTCTTTGGCACTGGCCATAATGCTGGCTTCAGTCAGCTGATGTAGCGGGCGATACAAAATAAAGCGGATAGCGGCATACAGCAGCACCGCAATCAGCACCACCAGCGCCAGTGTGGGGCTATACAAAAACATCATCACCAAAACAGCGATGGCCATTAAGCCATCAATCACCCCTTCTACCAGACTGTTGGTGAGCAGTTCACGCACCGAATTGAGTGAGCCAAAACGCGACACCACGTCGCCCATATGGCGTTTATCGAAATAGCTCAGCGGCAAATGCAATAGGTGGCGCATTAAGTTAGTAGCCATTTGCATGCTCATAACCGAGCCTAAATGCAATACCACCCAACCGCGCAGGGTTTGGGTAACCACCTGAAACAAGACCAACAAGCCAAAGCCTAAAGCCAACACAACTAATAGCGGTTTATCGTGACTTATGAGTACTTCATCCACCACTAATTGGGTGTAGTAAGGGCTTGCGAGCAGAAAGAGTTGAAGCAAAAGCGATAACAAAAAAAGCTTACCCAACGAGGGCATTAAACCCTCTACTTTTGTCCAAAATGCAGTAAATCCAAGCTGTACTCGCTCGTCTATCTTTTTGAATTCTTGGGTAGGTTGAAGCTCAAGAGCCACCCCAGTAAATGCTTGATCCACTTCGCGCATGTGAACGCGCCGTTCGCCCATGGCAGGGTCCAAAATGGTAATGCTATTGCGATGAACTTTTTGTAACACAACGAAATGGTTCATTTCCCAATGTAAAATACAGGGCGTTTTTAACTTTTTCAAATCCTCTAAATCAAGCTTTAGAGCTCGGCCCGCCAACTCCAGTTGATTAGCGAGTAGCATCAATTGCTGTAAATTAGCACCTTTAAAAGAGACGCTATAGCTGTTTCGCAGGGTAGTTAAATCGATTTTATGGCCATGGTGGTTGGCTATCATCGCCATGCAGGCGAGGCCACATTCAGCGGATTCGGATTGGTAAATCATTTCCATGCGCTCTAAGGCTAATAATCATCTAGGCGCTCTAAACTGTATAGCAAGCCAGTGAGTTTATGGACAACCAGTATGAATAGAACCGCGATGATGACGATACTAAGCAAATCAAGGTCTGTATAAGCTCTAAGCAGAATACCAACAGCCCCTCCCCCGATCGCTTCACCCCATTGATGCGATGTACTTTTAGGTAAGTAATCGTGTCCACAGTACTTACAAGTACCGTGAAACTTATAAACCAGCTCAAGCCTGTCCTTTAGAACAAGTTTATTATCACAGTGGGGGCACTTTTCAGTTAACATATTACTTCCTCTGTTTTATTGACACCCTACCTAGGTAGGGTGTCATTTAAGAATTATTTAATTCAACAATTAAGTTTAAACATCCCCTGGGAATTCTAATGCATCAGACGACGAATTATCTGACTCAGAATCTTGCTTAGAGGATCGCCATTTACCATATAGATAACCAGCGCCGTAACATGCTGCCGCTGTCACAGCAAGTCCCAAAAGAAATCCGCCGCCATTTACATCTTTTAATTCAGTTTCGTTTAATTCTTTCATTTTTATTAGTCCCCTAAGCCCTTATCAACCCCAGCAGCTCCTGCAATCGTTGCGGTAGCTCCTCTTACGGCTGTCTTTACATAAGGCGTTGCAACTTTAATAACTCTAACCGCGACCATAACAGTTACAGGGTTAACAACCACACCGCCACTCACGTTTTCTACTTGCTCAAATTTTAATTCTTGCATAATATCTCCTCGAGACGATTTAAGTTTTATGGTTGGCCTACAGGGTTATATTTGTCCTCGTAAGCTTGTAATCGGCTCAAACAACCAGCTTAGTAAACTGCGTTGTTCAAGCACGATATCTGCGCTTAACAGCATTCCCGATTGCAGCGGGACACTATTGCCGTAAGCGCGGATTTCTTGCGAGCCTAGCGTAACCTCTACCCGGTAAACTGGCTCTTGCACGGCAACAGGCATATCTACTTCCCCCGGAAGTACTATCGCCTGCGCTGTGCGTACTACTTCCCCGTCATATAATCCAAAGCGTTGATACGGAAAAGCATCAAATCGAATACGTGTGTTTTGCCCTGGTTGCACAAAGCCATATGCACGGGTGGGCACCAAAAGAACTGCTTGTAGTTCTGCGTTATCAGGAAGAATAGTAAGAAAAGGCCGCTGGTTTGTTATTGTGGTGCCAATATCAGCGACCATATTAGTAATACGCCCGCCAATTGGAGCTGTGATGAGAAGTTCATTACGGGCTGCTAATTCTACTTGTTGCTGCCGTATTCGTGCTCGTTCAGAATCTAGCGATGCTAGTTGCTGCGCTCGATCAACAGGGAGGCGCTCAAGCTGACCCTGAAGCTGCTCAATTAAACCTTGCTGCTGCTGCCAGCTAGCATTTAGCTCAGCAAGTTGTTGGCGCAGATTAAGCAGAACTTCATTTTGTTGCTGAACATCGTGAACCGATAGTGCTCCATCCTCTTGCAGCCGTGTGTAGTTATCATAACGGCTTTGATGAAGAGTAAAACGCTGCTGAATGAGGTTACGCTGATCTTCAAGTTCACTCAGCATTTGCTCACTTAATAACAAGCGCCGCCGTGTTTCAAGTATTTGCTGTTGGGTTTGTTGATGAATTTGCTCTTCACGAATATCAGTAAGCTTTATTTGATGCTCAAGACCCTGCATCAAGCCCTGCGCTAAACTGCTGCCATCAGCTAAATGTTCGGGTAAGTGAATCAGTGCAATTGGAGCTCCGGCGAGAATCTCTTCGCCATCTTCTACATAAAGCTGCTGAATTACCCCTGAACGCGGGGAACTAACTTTAGCCAAACCTAAACTTGGCTTTAAATATCCGTAAACGGTTTCTTTTCGATTAAAAGAGGAAAGTGTTAGAAAGGTAACGAGTAACGCTACGAGAACAAACATTATTAGCGTAAGAACACTCGCGGCTAGAGGCTGCGCAATAATCACATCGCCTTCGAGTTTTCCAACTCGTTCTTTTATGGCTGATTCTCTGAATAATCCATTATGTGTCATCCGCTATTCACATCCCTGAATACCAATATGCGAATAATAATATGCATATTGGGGGGGGGGGAAAGCAATAAAAATTTTAAATTTTTGTTATAACCTACGCCGAAAGCGCTACGCGCTGGCTGTTATGCCATAAACGTTGGTGCAAGCTCATTACCGATTCTTCGGCGCCATTAGCCAGCCAGTTCGCTAGTGCGGGGCCCACATCAGGCCACTCCATGCGCACAGAGTTACGTTGCTCCAACCATTGCTCTACGTAATTCCCATTCAACGATTCCATAACCGAAGCAAGCCGGCGAGTGGCTAAGCAATGCGCGTTCGCGAGCTGCTCAAACTGGCCGCTTAATGGTTTTACCAATAGTTTTTTGCCGTAGGCTAGCGCTTCGCTAGCGGTTTCAAAGCCCGCATTCGCAATTACGCCTTCAGCGCGGGCAAAAGCTTCCGCAAAGCCCTGCCGTGAGGGCGCAAAACATTGAATGTGGCCATGATTCGCCCGCTGCGCTTCCGGGTGATATACAGAAAATTGATACTCCGGAAAGCTTTGTAACAATGCCAATACTTGCGGCAATGGCTCAAAAGGCAAGTACACCAAGATTTCATGGCCCAGAATAGGTTCGGCGCTGGGAATATGGTGAATAAGGGGCGGCAATACATGTGTACCAATATCTTCCCAATGCATTCCTACCGCAGTATCGCATGGCGCGAATTGGCGTAGCATCGAACGCTGCAAGATATTCGTAGGCAGTGCCGCGGTTTGCTGAAAGAACGCATACTGCCGGCCCAAACCAATACAGCGAACTCCTTGCCGGCGCGCGGCCCAAGCTGTAACCGGTTCAAAATCTGTAACCACCAAATCATAACTACGCAGATCAAGCTCTCGCACATCTTGCCAAAATTGCGCCCAAGGGTTCTGGCTAATGGTATCAAACACGGAAATGCGGCCCTCACGCACTTGAAAGCTAAGGCCTTGGCGCCACTGATAATCACCGAAACATTCCATGTCAAATAGCTTTTCGCGAGCCCGCCCCGAAACTAAGTAATCTACTTCTAGGCTTGGCTCTGCAATAAATGCTTGGGCTAAAGCATGGCAGCGGCTTAAATGGCCGTTACCGGTGCCTTGTATGCCTACTAAAATCTTCATATGTTCACCATATATGCGCTTGCCATTTGTAGTGCTACCCACGCCAATCCAGATCCAAGTATGGCGCCAGCTAAAATATCGGTAGGGTAATGAACCCCTAATGCAATGCGCGATAACCCCACTAAACTCGCCCAGGCAAATACCCACGGCGTTAAGCTCGGCATGAACTGTGCGGCTAAGCAGGCAAACATAAATGCGGCAGTGGTGTGCCCAGAGGGAAAGCTGAACTTGTCACTGGCTTTAATCAATGAAGTGAACCGTTTAGAACGCTCGTATGGGCGGGTGCGGCGCAAGGTGTTTTTTAGCAACCAGTAGATTGGTAACTCAATCAGAAATGCGAGCAACAACACGATTAACAACGCGGCTGCATCGGGATCACCCAGCATAAACGCGAATAAGCACACCAATAAGTAGCCGTAGCCATCGCCCGATTTGGATATCCAACGCGCTAAGGAGCCACCAGAAGGGCGGCGTAAATGGGTGCTTAGCCAGAAAAAGGCGATTTCATCAATTCGCTGTATCTGCATCAACCATTTCATCGGCAATCCTCATTGGTTACATGCCGCAAGTGTAGTATGGCTAGATGACACATTTGTTACAGCCCAGTGATGTTTAAGTGAAGGTTTCAGTTAATGTTCCGGTTAATGCTTCAATTCATGTTCCGCATACTGCTGCGTTTATCTGGCAGGAAGAACACCATGCAACGGCCTAAAAATCGCTGGTGTGATGAGCGCAAATTTACTTGCGGCAACAACGCTGGCGGTGTCATTATGCAGCCCTTAGTTGCAACCACCGCAGCTTGCTGCGCAGCCCTATAGAGGATGATTATGAAATTATTTGGTAGCTACACCTCGCCTTTCGTTCGCCACATTCGCATAGCTCTCGCTGAAACCGGCCTCGCGTATGAACTGGTGGAAACGGATTACGCGCAAAGTGCCGCGCAATCGCCCGCGCAGCGGGTGCCGTTTCTACAAGATGAGGAGCTGCAACTTACTGATTCAACGTCTATTTTACGCCATGTTCGAGCGCGCGCTGGGCAGCCGTTTTTAGCAGATATACAACGCTTAGATATGTATTGCTTAGTGAACACGGCGCTGGATACTACGATTAATTTATTCTTGCTTGATCGCGAAGGCCTAAAAAGCGATGCCAACCCGTATTTGCAACGCCAGGCGGCACGAATTCAAACTACCTTGCAAGCACTAGAAGCAGCCTCTGTACCTGAAGCCTTTGTGTGGGATGATGCTACCATTCGCTTGGCCTGCTTCATTGATTGGGCCATCTACCGCCAACGCTTAGATTTCTCAGCCTATCCAAATTTATTAGCCGTACTAGAAAAAGCTAATCGGCAGGCTGCATTTATCGATAGCAAGCCTCCGGCGGCCTAGCAAAAACCAATGCAGAACGATCGGCACGGTTTCTTTTTTGCGCTGGCAGCGGTTTTACTTTGGTCTACCGTTGCTACCGCCTTTAAAATTACCCTCAGCTACCTTACGCCGGTGCAAATGGTGGCCGTGGCTAGCTCCGTGTCGTTCGTATTTTTATTCGCTTGGGTGGCAATTAGTGGCGAGCTTAAAGATGTGTGGCCGGCGTTAAAAACGCACCCTCGCTTCTACCTATTGCTCGGCTTATTAAACCCATTACTCTACTATTTAATTCTGTTTCAAGCCTATGCTTTGCTACCCGCATCACAAGCCCAACCACTAAACTATACTTGGGCCATTGCCCTCACATTTATGGCGGCATTGTTCCTCGGCCAGAAGATACGCAAACGTGATTGGGTAGCATGCTTTTTAGGCTACGGCGGCGTGTTAGTAATCGCCACGCAGGGCAACGTGCTCGCATTTGAATTTGTAAGCGGTTTGGGTGTAGCTCTTGCGCTAATATCTACATTTTTGTGGGCTGGGTATTGGATACTGAACACCCGCCACCCAGGCCGCCCAGTAATTACCTTACTTCTATGTTTTGCTTTAGCCACACCAATCGCTTGGCTCGCAACATTCATGTTGCCTTGGCTTGGTGTAAGCAATTTATCAGCACTAGTAGCGGCACCAGCAGAAGGTGCGGTTAGCGCGCTGAATTTCTGGCAAGCCTATTGGCAAAGTTGGCAGCAAATTCCATGGCAAGGTTGGTTAGCGGTTAGCTATGTTGGCTTGTTTGAAATGGGGCTTACCTTCGTATTGTGGCTAAAAGCGATGAAAATGAGCTCAAATACCGCGAAAATAAGTAATTTAATCTTTATTTCCCCATTTATTTCACTGCTGTTACTCGCGTTGATTATTGGCGAGCATGTAGGCATCGCTACCGTTGGCGGTTTGCTGCTGATTATCGGTGGCTTAATTATACAACAATGGCAACGCAGAACCCCTGTAGCCGGAGAGCCAAGGCCGCGCAAAGGCTCTGGTATACTCCAGAGCCGTAAGCCCGATTAGCTCAACGCTAGCGTAGCCGCTACGCCCACCAAGAAACCTATCGCAACGGCTATGGCGAGCACCATCGGCGGCAAATGGCCGGTTCGTTGTTTATTGGCGTTCGCTTGTTTCAGTACCTGATCTCGATTCAGCTCAAGTACCGCACACAGCGCATTGCAGGTTTCTAAAGAGCCTTGCCCTTGGCTTTCTACTCGCTGAATCGTGCGTAAACTTAAACAGCTTACATCCCCAAGCTGTTGCTGGGTCCAGCCCCTGCTCAAACGCGCCTCACGAATTGTGTTGGAATCAATATTCATGTTCTGGCCTATCTACCTAATTCGTATAAAGTGCGTTAGGCACCAAAGAACCCAACTAAGAAACCAATTAACCCGCCAACAATCAACCATGGGGCGAGCTCCCATGTAAATCGCTTCCAGCTAAACGGCTTATCGGCACTTCGATCGCCAAGCAAGAACATTTCATCTTGATCAATTAACTGCTGCTCTCGATATAGCTCGGCTATATAAATACCTTTAAAGGCCTCTCCCCAGCTGCGTACGCCTACTTTCACGGTGTAATGCGCCCCATCAATCGTGAATTCATGCGAGCTCATTTTCCGCCATGAACGATTACTAGAAACCAGTGCATCGTTCACATAGATTTGTTCTTTACCTGAAAAGCTCGAAAACCAAACACGCACTTGCTTACCGTGCACATCAAAATAAAAATTACCGCCGTTTGTCATGCTGATTGAGTTTTCCGGAGTGTTTCGCTGCTCTTTATCCTGTTGTTCTGATTGAAATTCAGACATTGTATTCACCTGTAAAATGTTGTGTTTTGGATGGCCTTTTGCCATGCCTGAATTAAACCTAAGTTCGTTCCTAAAAGCGCCGACAACTATGTGCCTCACGTAGAACTGGCATATGCCAATCAGCCGCCAATAGCAATTAAACCCCTAAAAATTAAGATAAAAATGCAAATACCCTTGGCGCCAGCCCATACTGCTGAAATTGTATCCTAAGCGCGCACCAAGCGCTGCGTTAAGGCGCATATCAATTCCCGCGCCCGCTACACCTTCGAAAGAGCGCTTACTTGTGCGCCGAAAGTTACGCGTTGCATCGCTATCAGAGTAACTGCGCTGGCGGGCATCATCGCGATACCAAATATCAGCATCCACCAGTTGCACGCCACCACGAACAAATAGCTGAACCCGTTCCGTAACGGCAAAGTGTTGTAGTGCCGCTAACTCTAAATAATCAAAATCCAGTTTCATTAAGCCGTTATCCCGCTGCTCGCGAGGAGTGAATCCGGGCAGAAACTGGCTTTCTGCTGAAATCCCGCTGTAATAACCGAGCTCCAGTGATCTGCGCTTTGCAAAACGAACGCCAATACCCAGCGCGCCGTTGATTTTGTCTTTATCGGTGTTCGGGGCTTGCTCTGGCAACTGCTGAAATGCCTCTGGGATCTTGCTCTGGGAATACGCCAGCGCATCGCTCATATCCATTCGGTATATTTGTGTAAGCGCGGTACCAAAAACATAGTATTCACGTTGTTTCTCTTCTGCTTGCACATCGCTAAAGCCTAAACACAAGATAAGTAAGCCAACGGCTAGAGTTGTTTTCTGCACCATATTCCCTCAGTATTTTTATTACTACAAGCGCCCATGCTACCAAAATGAAAATCCGAAAAGGCATTGATTATGTAAGGAAATATGTTTTGTTGGTGCGCGTATAGAGTGAAGAAAAGCCTGTACCTCGAAAAGCAATGCACTATAGTTAGAGAGCTATTACGATCTTTGAATACACAACGGAGCGCGTGCATGAGTAATAAACCAGAACGCACAGTAAGTGATTTAGCCACGCCTATCTATGGGCTGTTTATTCTGGCCATTTTGTATACCTTTTATTTGGCGCATGAAGTGATATTGCCGGTAGTGTTGGCTATCTTGGTTACCTTACTGTTTTCGCCTATTGTTGAAAGTTTACTGAAGCGCTTTCGGATTCCAAAAGCTATTTCATCATTGTTTTTGTTGCTTGGTTTAGTTGCCGGCATCGCCGGAATTAGTTTTGCGATTAGTGGCCCGTTGCTGCAATGGGCCGAGCGTGCCCCTAGCACGGTTTCTGAGCTGTTGGTGGGGGAAAGTGAAGTGCAACAGGGCTTGCGCCAAATTACCGATACGGCAGAGCAAATAGAAGAACAAATAGAAGAGCAGCTTGGTGAAGATGCAGAATCCGCCCAAACTGTAGTTTTGCAAACCGATTCATGGCGCAGCCAACTCACTTCAGGTTTATACCAAACCGCTGCTGGCGTAACTCTCGCATTAGCACTTACCTATTTTCTACTGGTAAGTGGCGATCGCATGCTGCTTAATTTAGCCGCACAACTTTCGCGGCAAAAGCGAGCCATAATGCTCAGTATTGTTCGCAATGGCCAAGAGCAAATTGCCCGCTATTTAGGAGTGATAACCCTTACCAACAGTGCGATTGGTATCGTTATTGGCCTTATTGCTTGGGCAGTTGGCTTACCATCCCCGGCAGTATGGGCTGTAGTAGTGGCGCTTACCCGATTTATTCCCTATTTGGGCGTTATTATTGCCTTTGCATTACTCACCATAGTTTCCGCAGCCACCTTTGATAGCCTGCTAATGATGGCTATTGTGCCAGCCAGTTTCATGTTGATTAGTACCTTAGTGGGCTTTTTCTTAGAGCCCTATATTCATGGCATGCGTTTAGCAGTAAACCCGGTAATTATCTTTATCGCTATTTTCTTTTGGGGCTGGTTATGGGGCCCCATCGGCGTATTTATCGCGGTGCCGTTAATGACCGTGATTATGGTAGTTGTAAGCCATATTCCCAAGCTAGAAGGTTTGTATCGTGTGCTTGCTAAAACCGAGCAAATATCGCCGAAAGAACTCGAGGAACCTGATAATGAGCAATCAAACTGATTCACATAGCTATACCACTGGCGAAGTTGAGCACAGCAGCAAACGTATTGCCTCGCGCACTTCCGATGTAGGTGGCATTCCGGTTGCGCGTGCGCTGCCTACTCGCGAGCAACGAATGATTGGGCCGTGGTGCTTCTTGGATCATGCGGGGCCAACGTTATTCAACGAGGGTGAAGCGGGTATGCAAGTTGGCGCTCACCCGCATACCTGTTTACAAACCTTTACTTGGATGATTTCTGGCGCGGTAATGCATCGCGATAGTATTGGTAGTGAGCAACTGATTCGCCCGAGGCAAGTTAATTTAATGACCGCAGGGCGTGGTATTAGCCATACCGAAAGCTCGGTTTTTCAAACTGATGCTGATAGCAAAAACAGCACCAATGAGCGCTCGCTGCATGCCGCACAATTGTGGATCGCACTACCGGCTGATAAGGCCAACATTGCACCGCGTTTTGATCATTACCCAGAATTACCCGTATTCAATCAAGATAAGGTGCAGATTACTGTATTGATAGGCGAGTATGCCGGAGCTAAAGCGCCTACCTTACATTTCTCGCCCATTGTTGGCCTCGAGTTGCTATTCACTGAGCAAAGCAGCGTACGCCTTCAGCTATTACCAACATTTGAATACGGCCTGTTTGGCTTAGAGGGCGGCTTCACTGTTAATGGCGAAGCCTATGCGCAAGATGAATTAGCGTTTATTTGCCAGGCTGGCAGTAAAGCGCTAACCGTAACAGCCGAAAAGGCTGCGCGAATACTGCTTATTGGTGGCGAACCATTTGCTGAAAATGTAACCATATGGTGGAACTTCGTTGGCCATAGCAAAGAGTATATTGCCGCTGCTCAGCGGGATTGGCATGCTCAAGATGAGCGTTTCGGTAGTGCTCCGTTACAAGAATGGTTAGCCAAAAGCATTCAAGCAAAGCGCATGGATGGCCCACCCGTTCCTTGGTAAAAACGGTGCAGCTATTACCGTACCAAACTCAAAACAAAGAGGATTATAATGAGCTCAGAAACGAAAAAAATTCTTGTTTTTGCTGGCAGCCTTCGCAGCGCCTCACTTAACCGTAAGCTTGCCGCAAATGTGGCACAGCTTGCCCAACAACAAGGCGCGCAAGTAACGTTGCTCGATTTGAATGAGTATCCGTTGCCGATTTATAACGGCGATATTGAAGATGAGGGCATGCCGGAGAACGTGCACAAGCTGCAAGCCCTGTTTGCCGAACACGATGCTATTATTATTAGCACGCCAGAATATAACGGTGCAGTGCCGGCATTAGTGAAAAATACGCTCGATTGGATTAGCCGCAAGCAAGCTAATGGCGATTCAGGTATTAAGGTGCTGCAAGGCAAAGTTGCAGGTATTGTAGCAGCATCGCCAGGCGCGTTAGGTGGCTTACGTGCGCTGTTAGCGCTGCGCGATCAGTTGGCCAAACTTAGCCTATGGGTTGCCCCTACGCAATTCGCACTTGGTAAAGCTTCTGAAGCCTTTGATAGCCAAGATGAGCTGAAAGATAACCAACATAAAGAAAAGATTACGCAAATTATCAATGAAGTAATGCGTTTTTAGCTATTAATCAATAAAGCGGCTCACAGATGTTGGCGAGCCGCATCACAAGCAAGGCAAGCTGCAACTGCCAAATCGTTACCTCAAGGAGGAAGAATCATGAATATTTTAAAGGCTTTCAGCGTTACCAAAGTGCTAGTTGTTGGCGCGCTGCTCGTAGCTATGAATCCCGGCCTCAATGCAAACGCTAACGAGCCGGTGGTGCTCGATATCGAGCCCGGTAAATGGAAGCACAGCTTTCGCATTGAAAGCGAAAGCGGTTTATATGAAGAAGCGATGGCCGAAGCGCGCAGGCAGTTAGAGGCGATGCCGCAAGCTCAGCGACAAATGTTTGAAGACATGCTAGCGCAACAGGGCATATCTCTAGATAACGTGGGCGGTAGTGCGGAAATTTGTATCTCGCAACAAGAAATTGATGCAGGCGTTATGCCGCAGCAAGAAGGATGTAGCCAAAGCTTAAGCCCAAAAGATGGCGCCAATAACGTGTACCAAGTGCATTTTAGCTGCGAAGCAGATGGAGCCGAGGGTGTTGGCGAAATCACGATAGTGGATCGGCAAAATTACAACGCTGTTATTGATGCTGTAGTAGCCATGCAAGACCAACCCGAAATGATCACTATTCACCAAACGGGTGAGTGGCTTGGCGAGTGCGATAACTAAATTTTAGATTTGCGCGCATATCGTTTCAAGTAGGCAAAAGCCAGCGATGTTCATACGAGCAACGCTGGCTTTTTCACTACATTTCAACTCATTACTTCAAGCAATTAACCGAAATCAGGTAGCTCTGGTTTCACTGCAGGCTTGCCGGCTTCAAGCCAAGCATCAAAGCCTCCAGCAATAGAAAGCACATTTAAATAGCCCATCTCTTTTAACGCTACGGCGGAAAGCGCGCCACGCCCACTGGTTTTACAGTACACCACGATTTTCTTATCGCGATCCTGCAACTCGGGAGTGCCACTTAAGCGAAACTCGAGCATTCCACGTGGAACATTGATGGCGCCAGCAATGTGCCCGGCACGAAATTCATCCGGCTCACGCACATCAATCACCACATCGGCTGCTTGAATGGCGGCTTCGGCATCAGCCACACTTACCTCGTTGATTTTACCTTTCGCAGCCATCACTAAATCTTGTGCATTTTTCATTTTAATACCTCGTTAGTTGCATTAAAGAAAGCATAACGCACTCAGCTACATTAGCAACTGATAATGGAGGAACGCATTTTCTTACAATTTCAGACATGAAGAGTAGCGGCGCACAGGCTACATTATGCTCTAACTAGAGTAACCAATGCTTTTGGGAGTATTGCTTTGAAATCAATCATATCTTCCTGTTTAACGGCCATAGTGCTTTTCTTTCACGGCCCGTTATTAGCCTTTGAACTGCCCGAAAAAGCTCATACATTGTTCGACGAAGCGGAAAAAATACGGAGCCAATCACCGCAAATTGCGCAGATATGGCCCGGGTTCTGGTCGGAGAGCGAGCCGTTTATCGTATTTAATAGTGTGGGTGAAACCTTAATTTTCACCACCGGAGAAGCCCTTCCAGGGTATGCAGCACAGCAAGGTAATTATTACTATTATACCGAGCGCCTAGCGAACACCACCGATTTCGCTTTCTTCATCAATTATCCATTACCTAATAACCAAAAGGCTACAGCGGTACGAGTGGGTGATAGCCACCGTGATACGCTAGATTCCTTGGTGCACGAAGCGTTTCACGGTTATCAAGATACCCATTTCAATAATCTACATCAGTTATCGTTTATAGAGCCGAGCTATTTCGAAAGCCCTATGGTACGCGGTTTAATACGCTTCCAATTTTCTTTAGCGCAAAAAGCGCATGCATTGCAAAACGAAGCGCTAGTGCGAGATTGGCTTACCTTTCGAGTTGCATTTCAGCATACTATAGCGCCCAAAGTGGGCGAGTTATTAGCAGGCTTTGAACATCTTGAGGGCACAGCGCATTGGGTTGGTATGCAAGCGGCCTATGCAGAGCATTCGCGCAACCAGTTAGGTGATTTTCTTCGCCACTTCCAAGCGCGCTTTGAAAACAGCAATGATGTACGCACTTCAAGTTATGCTACCGGCGCTTTTTTAACTGACATTTTGAACGAATATGCGCCCGCCTCGTATGATTGGCGAACAAAGCTCGAAGAAGGCAGCACGCCGTTAGAAGTTGCCGTTGCCCTTTTTGAAATTGATAGCGAAACAGCCATGCAAGAAGTGAACGCATTGCTCGAGCGCCACAATGCAAACGATTACATTCAGGGAGCAGAGAATATCGCCCCTAACGAAGCGCTTACATTTTCAACAGTTGAAGAAACATACCCTTATAGCCTAACCATCACGCTTGCTCTTGATATTAGCGAAGATGAATTTAGGCTACCCTTGCACTTTTCTGCTGGCGAAGGTGGCTTTGAAAACATCTCTAGCAGCATGATGTTTATCCCCAACCCAAGCACTTTTCAGGTGAATTACAAAGCTACTAATATTGATATTCGGGGGCTTCCATCACTATACAATTTAGAAGATGTGGCTAACGGCAAACTGCGCATACAAGCGTGGAGTAAAACTCCTATATTGAATACTTCTGAACTCGCCTTAGATCAGCCGCTAGCATTGGAGTTCGGTGAAAGTTCGATACATTCGAACGGCAAGTGGCGCCTCATATCAGAAGAGCTTCATTCACTAACGATAGCGATCGAGTAGCCAGGTACTCGATTCCCTTATGCGTTAACGCACTATTTCGAGCTCATACAACGGCGCTTGGCCTGCGCCTATTTGTGGGTTACCTTGCCGCCAATCATTTTATAGGCTGTCGTTCCCCGTATCATTGTTTCCCGAGCGAACTCTTGTCCACAACCAGGGCAGTGGCAAGGCGTGTTGGTGTAATTCTCCGTAATACGCTCGAGAAAACACTTTACCAACGCACCTTTGCCGCCTTTTCGATATTTAAATAACTTGGTTTTGCATTGCGCGCAAAAAATATCCACCGCGCGCGAAGGCAGCTTTTTTCTTGGTTTTGCCATAAAACTACAACCATATTTGCATAGTGTTACGTAAGCTATTTATGTAATAGTTAGTACACTTTAGCATAAGCGAGGTTTTTGATGCCAAACGATACCTATACACCGCCGAAAGTATGGCAATGGGAGCAAGGCAACGGCGGTAAATTTGCCAATATCAACCGCCCTGTATCTGGAGCTACCCATGAGAAAGCATTACCGATGGGGAAGCACCCGCTGCAACTCTATTCACTGGCTACGCCGAATGGCGTAAAAGTTACCATTCTGCTGGAAGAGTTGCTCGAAGCTGGTTTTGCCGAGGCCGAGTATGATGCGTGGCTGATTAATATTATGGAGGGTGAGCAGTTTAGTTCTGGTTTTGTGGCAGTAAACCCAAACTCGAAAATTCCAGCGCTGCTTGATAACAGCACTTCACCCCCTACGCGGTTATTTGAATCCGGTTCTATGATGCTCTATTTAGCCGAAAAATTCGGTGCCTTTTTTCCTACTGCACCAGCGCAGCGAACAGAGTGCTTAAATTGGCTATTTTGGCAGATGGCCAGCGCGCCAATTTTAGGCGGCGGCTTTGGCCACTTCTATGCCTACGCCCCAGAAAAGTACGAATACCCCATTAACCGCTATACTATGGAGATAAAGCGCCAGCTAGATTTGCTTGATAAGCATTTAGCCAAACATCGCTTCATGGCAGGTGATGAATATACTATTGCCGATATGGCCATTTGGCCGTGGTACGGCGCCTTAGTTAAAAATGAAGTATATGAAGCAGCTGAGTTTATCGCAGCACACAAATATCAACATGTAATGCGCTGGACCGATGAAATTGCGCAACGCCCAGCCGTGCAGCGTGGGCGTATGGTAAATCGAGCTTGGGGTGAGCCTCACGAGCAGCTACATGAGCGCCATGCCGCCAGTGATTTTGCTTTGCGCACCCAGGATAAGCTCGAAGAATGAAACTATTTACGGGAACCCGTATCAAAGCTATTGAGCGCGCAACTATTTTTGCTGCGCGTAATAATTAGGAGTATGGCGATGAAACAAATCAGCACAACTGATTATGTTGTAACAAAGGGCCTTGCACTGCAAAGCTTGCGTCGCCATGCAACAAATGTGGTAATGCTGGCATTGCTTGCTGGGTCTGCCGCAGCGAATGCCAACATAAACGATACTCCAGCACCGCTGCAGCCAGTGTATTTCTCTGATTGCTCACACTTACTGTTTGATTCTCGCGGGCGAGAAGAGCTTACCCGCGCAGAACGTATTCGAATGATGGATACGGATATCAAAAGCAATTTAAGTAACTATGAACGCTGTATTGAGGCGGCATTGGATAGCAACCGCGAACGCTTAAGCGAGGCCTCTTCGCCTCCCGCTGGGTCTGCGGCTGGCGCTGAAACAACTGGAATCGAGCAAACTGTAGCAGAAAGCGTAAGTAGTGAAGATGAAAGTGCTACAGAAGACCAAACGGTTAGCCCAACGGCACCATCGCAGCAGCATACGCGGGGGCAACGACAACAAGGTAGCAGCAGTGTTTGCGATGCAATTCGTGCAGGCCTAGAATCAGCTACTACCGATAAAGAAAAAGAGCATTTCCAATCGCTAGCCAAAGAGTATGGCTGTTAGTATTGAATTGCGAACGATGAGAACAAGGAATATTTCATGCAGATAGTGCACACTAAAGGTTCACGGATTAACTCACTTAAGTTTGTTGTGATTGCATTCACGGCGTTCGCGCTTAGTGCCTGTGCAACAACAAACCGTACTAACGTGCCCACGGTAGGGCCTAGCACTACGTCTCCTACTAGTAATTCATCTTTCCAAGCCCCTGCACGGAACTACAACTACACCTCGGATGTATATTTGAATCTAGTAGTTCCAGTGTTTGATCCCGGGCTGCCAACGGATAGCAGTGGCAATTTAGATTATGCAAAAATTCAAGAAAAGGATATTTGGCCGCAAGTACGTCGCCTAGAAGCGAACCGTTTTGCGATAGATACCAAGCGTGCGCTGGAGCAAACCAATGCCTTTGAATCGATTAATGTTACGCCCGATTCTTCAGCATCTGCTGATGTGTATGTGCTGGGTGAAATTAAGCACTCGGATACCGAAGTAGTAACGCTCATGATTCGCGTGCTTGATGCCACCAATCGGGTTTGGGGTGAAAAAGAGTTTAGTTACCGGGTGCACGAAGGGTTCTATCGGGATGCCTTTAATCAAGGTAACAATGCGTACGAACCTGTTTTTAACAGCATTGCCAGCTACGTGTATGATTTACTTAATGAGCGCTCCGACGAAGAAAAAATTGCCATTCAGCGCGTATCTGAACTGCGTTATGCCGCAGTGTACAGCCCCGAGGCCATGGAACCATACCTAACCCAACGTTCTACTCGCAATGGCCCAAGATTTGCTGTTGATGGCTATCCAGCAGACGAAGATCCTATGCTGCAGCGTATTCGCGCTATTCGTGAAGAAGATCGCTCGTTTATCGATAACTTGCAGGGTAATTATGAACTTTATTATGCCGATAGTAACGATAGCTATTTAGATTACCATCGCGAAACATTGCCGGTAGCAGCAGCTATTCGCCGCGAGCGAGAAAGCCGCGCGAATCGGCAAGTGGCGGCTTTATTTGCAGGGGTAGGCGCCGTGTTGCTTGCGCGCAACTCGGGATCAGCCGCTGGGGAAATTGGTTCTCTGGTTCTGGCAGCCACCTCGCTGTACAACCTCACTGGGGTTATTGAGAACAACCAAAACCTCCGCTTTCAGCGCCAACAACTGAGCGAGATGGGGCAAAACTTGGATATCCAAGTAACACCGCAAGTGATTGAGTTTTACAATCAGCAAATTGAACTCGAAGGTTCCGCACGAGAGCAATATATCCAGTTACGAGCACAATTACAGTCGATTTATGAGCTTGAAGAAACGCCAGACACGCAACTGTAAATGCTGCTAATTTAAGTACACTGCTCTATATAGCGCGGCCTAAACTACACTAGGGTTTAATTGTGAGTGAATTTGATAACACCATTGCGCGTGATAAAGAGAAAAAACGCGCTCAATTCAAAACAGTAAGTATCATTATTGCGGTAAGCATCGTGCTATTTACGCTGCTGTATATTGGCGGTAAGGCGATATTCAGTGGCATGGCAGATGATGCCGGTAATGGTGGCGCAAGCAATGAGCGCCCCACAGTTGCAGTAGATAGTGAAACAAACGCAGCCTTACGTGAGCAAGCGCAAGCGGCACTTAGCGAAACCCGGCAACAATTAAACGCCGTAAATGAGCAGCCCGCATTTAAAGCGTATTTGGATGCGCAATATACCGAACTACGAGAGCGGCTAGATGAAGCGCTAGTTGCCTATACGAGCACCCATTATGCTGAGGCACTCGAGCATTTAAATAGCATTCAACAGCAACTTACCCGAGCGCAACAAGGCTACCAAAGTGCCTACCAAGATGCCTATACCCAAGCAAAACAAGCGTTCAACGCGGGCGATATAGATTCAGCACAACAAGCAAACCAACGATCTTTGCGTCTTAATCCTGATTACTCTCCCGCCCTAGCCCTGCAAAACCGTATCGATGTATTCGATGATGTAGCCGATTTAATGCGCCAAGTGCAAATTGCCATGGTGGAAAACGATTTGCCAAAGCAGCAAGATGCCTTACAACAAGTGCTATTGCTTGATTCAGAACACGAGGAAGCGAGGGAAGCGCTGCGCGATGTTGAGCAACAGCTAAACGAACAAGCCTACGCAACGGCCATTGCGCGCGCGATCAGCTTCCTTGATAGTGGCCAACTCAATCAAGCCGAAAGCGCTCTTAACCAAGCCAGCCAACTATTTAGTAATCGCAGCGAAGTGAACAATTTACGCATGCGCATTCAAACCGAGCGTACTGCATTAGAGTTGCAGGCGATTGAACAGCAATTAGCAGTATTTCAAGCTGCTGATGAGTGGCCTACGGTAGTGATGGTTGCGAATAATGCCTTACAAAAGCATCCTTCTCATGAACCTTCACAGCGCGCACTAGAGCTCGGCCAAACCATTACGCAAATGCAATCTGCGGTAAACCGCTACAGCTCACAGCCCAGCCGGCTAAGTGATCTTACGGTGCTACAAAATGCCGAGCAACTCCTGCTTTCTGCACGCGTTTTTACTAGCCTAAGCGGCAAGTTGGCTGCGGCAGTAGCAGAACTAGAGAATGTAATTGAAGTAGCCAATACACCGATCGATGTTCTTTTAATCAGTGATAATCAAACCTTTGTGCGTGTGCTTGGCGTGGGTAATGTAGGTACCCATGCTGAATACCAATTTCAATTGAAGCCGGGCGTGTACCAATTTGAGGGGCGCCGCTCTGGGTATCGCTCCAAAATTGTTACGGTTACTGTTACGCAATCAGAAACTCCTATTGAAGTAAGGTTGGCTGCTGATGAGCGAATCTAATTCACCACCGCCGATCGAGCCACCTGCAGAGCCCGCGCAACCGAACCATAACGGCATTGATGCCGACATCGATAGCGGCCGTAAAAAGCACCGTGTATTGGTAGCCGTAAGTATGTTCGCGTTGCTCGGCGGGATGCTGTTATATCTTGCTTGGTTGCTGATTATTCGCGGTTATGCGATTGCCATTGAGCCTGCTGATGCCCGGGTGGAATCAACCATTCAGCGGATTTCTGGAGCGGGGTTCATGATCGGCTCTTCCCTGTACACCTTTGGCGGCGAAGTAACGGTAGAGGCGCGAGCGCCGTTATATAAACCTGGGCAAGCCACCCTAAATCGCAATTCTGCGAACAATGTTACGATTACGCTAGAGCCTTTACCGGCCTTACTTACCGCTACAAGTACTCCAAGCCGAACTGAAAGCCGCTGGCTTATTGATGGCAATATGGCGGTGCAGGGCGAGCAACTTGTTACCGAGTTGCCCGAAGGGGAATATCAATTAACTCTATCCCACCCACATTTCATTGATGAGCATGCCACAATTCTTGCTGAGAAAGGCCAACAGCTAAACCATCACTTTAATCTTACCCCCGTATCGGGCATGTTGCAGATCGAGAGCGTACCTGCTGGCGCGGAAGTACTAATTGATGGCGAAGCGGTGGGCAATACGCCACTCGCGTTGGAGCGTGATGGCGGTAGTTATACCGTTGCAATTAACGCGCCAGGCTTTGAACCCATAGCGGATACGTTAGAAATTACCGAGCGCCAACCACTTGATAGCCGCCGATATAATATGCAGTTACTCGGCGCTAACATAACCGCCGAACTGCAGCCTAGTAGCGGCGTGCTTACTGTAAATGGGGCGCCCGTAACAGAGCCATCATTATTTCGAGTGAATGCGAATGAACCGCTGAATATCCGCTACAGCAAGCCCGGCTATGTATCTGCAACGCAAAGCATAGAGCTTAGCCCCGGCGCGCAGCAAACCGTGCGCTTCAATTTAACACCGGAATTTGGCGAGCTGCACGTTTCATCGAACGTGCCTGCACAAGCCACGATTAATGGCCAATCCCGGGGCGAAACGCCCCTTACCCAACGGGTACAAACATTACCCCAAACCATTCAGCTACAACGCCCTTATTATCGCAGTGCAACGGTAACGGTTACGCCAGAGGCAAATAACGTAACGCGCAGCCATATCGAATTAATTCCCGAGTTTGATGCCCGCAGACAAGAAGGCCGGCCTTTATTTGCCAACACTATTGGCATACAACTCATTCCTGTAGAGCTTGATAGCTTTACTATGGGCTCACCACTTGGAGAAAGCGGTAGGCAACGGAATGAAGTGCAGCGCGAGGTTAGCTTTACCCGTGATGTGTGGATATCCGCTACCCATGTTACCGAAGGGCAATACGCGCGCTTCACGGGCCAAGGCAACCGGGAAAGCAATTTACCGATTACCAATATTACCTGGCTCGATGCCGCGCGTTTCACCAATTGGTTAAGCGAACAAGAAGGGCTAATGCCGTTCTATATTATTCAAGGTAATCAAGTTACTGGTATTCGCCGAGCATCACGGGGCTATCGGCTACCCAGCGAAGCGGAGTGGGAGTTTATAGCCAAGCACTTCCGCCGCGCAGCTCGCACCGCTTATATTTGGGGTAATCAAGCAGTGCTGCGTGATCGCCAAGCCAACTTTGCCGACAAAGAACTGCAGGGCGAGCAACCGTTTTTCTTCCGCGATTATGAAGATGATCACAAAGGCGTAGCACCCGTTGCCAGTTATCGTGCCGATCGCAATGGCTTCTATGATTTAGATGGCAATGTACGCGAGTGGGTGCATGATGCGTATTTGTTACCGGCAAGCGGCTCCACGATTCCTGCAGAAACCGATTACTTGGGCCCAGATTCTGGCCGTGGCCATGTAATTAAAGGCGCATCGTACCTAACCGGCCAACTGCCATTACTTCGGGCTAGCGTTCGGTATCAAGGCAACGATCCCGCTCCCGATGTAGGCTTCCGCGTAGCTCGGTACCACCAAGCAGGAGATTAATATGAAAAAACGTACAGCAATTATTATCGGCATTGTGCTACTACTCGCTACAGCCACAGCTGCGGCCTATTTTGTATCACTTGATGCGCCACAAGATTTTCCGATTAATATATAACGGAATAATCACGTACCCAACTAAAGGAGCAGGGCATGGAAATTAAGAATAAAAGCGCCACAATGAACCCAGGGGTTCTGGTGAGCAGCTTGGCCGTGTTAATCGCATTTACGCTCGTGCAATTATTGTATGCTGGCGTAATTCGCCCTGCGGCAAGCCAAGTTGTAGCGCAAGAAGGCACGCTTTCGGTAGGCTCAATTTGGGTAGTGCTCAGCGGTTTCGAACAGCAAGTGTGTATTTCACTCATGCTGGTTACCATTTTTTTAATGGGCTACAAAATTTGGCGATTGGTAGATGAAAAAACCATTTACAACCGCGATTTTCTGCAAAGCCATGATAAAAATGAACCACTGAATGTGAATGCCGCCCTCACCGAGCTGGAAAGCTCCAAGTACCGCGATAACCCAGCCTTAGCAACATGGATCATGTGTATTCGCCGCTTTAAACATACTGGCAATGTACAACACGCTGCCGATGCGATTGCCGCCTCGGTAGACAACGTAGCTTCGCAGTTAGAAACCGGCAACAACATGATTCGTTATATGATTTGGGCCATTCCAAGCATTGGTTTCGTGGGTACGGTACGCGGGATTGGCCAAGCGTTGGCACAAGCTGATGACGCGCTAGCAGGAGACATTTCCGGCATGACCGCATCGCTTGGTTTAGCCTTCAACTCTACCTTGGTGGCGTTGCTGATTTCACTGGTGCTGATGTATTTAATGCATTTACTGAACAGCCGCCAAGATACCATGGTACTGAATATTCAAAGCTCGTGTGAAAAGAGCTTGCTTGCCCATTTGCATCGGTAACCAGTAATGAAACTGCGGCGCCGCTCTAGCGATGGTTTCAACATGTCATTCATTGATGTAATGGCATGTGGCCTTGGTGCCGTAATTCTGATCTTTATCTTGCTTGATTTCTACGCTGCCCGCATTGATCCAAGCGATGAGCTGGCGCGCCTAGAAGCCGAGCTTTCTGCCGCCTCCGCTGCAGAACAAGAAATTGATGATGTAATCAGCTCGATTATTAACGATATTCAACTCACCCAAACAGAACAACAACTTTCCGAACGAGCCCAACAAGAGCAGTTGCAGCAACAGCAAATATTGCTGCAAGCAGTTTCCGAGCAAATTGCCGCTATCGCTGAACTACAAGAAGAGCTGAGTGCCTTAGCCCAAATTGAAACGCCCGATTCCACCATTGAGCTGGCGGGCACAGGTGAAGAAAACTACATTACCGGCATGGTAGTAGAAGGGCGCCAAATTGGTATTCTGTTAGATCGCTCCGCATCCATGATGGATGAAAACTTGCTTGCCATTCTGCGCTCATTGGCGTTAACACCCGCCCAGCGCCAGCAACGGCCGAAATGGCAACGCACTGCACGAACGGCCAAGTGGCTATTAGCACGAGTGCCCGAAGCAGCGAATGTTACCGTGGTGAGTTTTTCTGAAACAGCTGAAGTGTTAGGCGCAAATAATGTGAATGCTGCACGCGATAGTGCGGCTATGCAAGCGTTGGTGCGCGATATCGATAATGTAACGCCCGATGGTGGCACCAATCTATTAGTTGGTGTGCAAACTTTACTGGCCGCCAACCCCAATATCACCGATGTGTATCTCATTACCGATGGCTTACCCACGCTTGGCGAAGGGCAGAGCTTGCGTTGCCGAACAATGGCTACGCGATCACGCACTATTAGCTCGGAATGTCGGCAACAACTTACCGTGGCAACCATTAGTAGAATTACCCCGCGCTTTCGCATGAATGTGATTTTACTTCCGCTCGAAGGCGACCCCTATGCACCATCCATGTACTGGGAGTGGACCAATGCAACGCAGGGGCGTTTACTCGTACCTTCTGAGGGGTGGCCACAATGAAAACACGTAACCGTATGAAACGGCCGCCTATTGAGATTTTTAACCTCTCCTTTTTGGATATCATTGCCTGTGCATTTGGGGCCGTGGTGCTGTTGGTATTGTTGGCGAAAAATAATGAAGTGCCCGCCGATCTCTCTGCCGATGAAGTAATTGTGCGCATCGAGCAATTGTTGGCAGTACAAAGTAGGGTAGATACGCTTAGCGACGAACTTACCGCCAAGCAAGAAACCTTATCCGCAGCGGAAGCGCAAGCAGCGCATACGATAGACGCGGAACAAGCATTGGAAGCATCGATTCCGCGGGCACAAGAGAGCATTGCGCGGCTGCAAGCTCAAGCGCAATCGTTGCGCGAAGAAATTCGCCGCGAACAGGCACGCATTAATGTGGCAAGCGTACCCGAGCAACCCTCGGAAAATGTGGGAGGCATCCCCACCGATGCTGAATATGTGATATTCGTAATCGATACCTCAGGGTCTATGTCAATAGGCCGCGGCTGGCAACAAGTAACCAGCGTTGTAGCCGATATAATCAAGAATCACCCCCAGCTAAAAGGCTTTCAAATTATGTCGGCTGATGGTGATTTCATGTTCGGCAGCGCCCAAGCAGGGCGTTGGTTAAACGATTCCGAAAGCATGCGCCGTAGAGCTATCGCGGGCTTACAAAACTTTCGTGGCGGTGGCAGTGCCCCAGAAGTAGGGATGAAGCGGGCACTAAGGCTGTATCGCAATCAACAGGGCAAGGTAAGCATGTATGTATTTGGCGATGATTTTCGCCCGGGCACCCTTGATGACATCGTGATCGAAATCACCGAACTAAATCGTGGCCCCGATGGGCAACCGCGCTGGCGTATTCATGGTGTAGGCTTTCACCGGGAACGTTGGGGTGATGCTGAGCAATTCGCGGCATTCATGAGCGCTGTTGTGCGCCGCAATCGGGGTGCCTTTATCGGGTTACCCAACTAACGTTTCAAGTTAATTTCGCCACTTAGAAACCCATTAAAAAGGCCGTACTTTTCAGTACGGCCCAATAGCTTTAGCCTACGCTTATCGTTTACTGACGTGGCAACTCGTTATAGCCCATGTTGTATAAAATGAACGAAAATACATCCGCGGCTTGGTCAATTACCATCGATACAGGCATACCCGCACCGTGGCCTGCGTTCACATCAATACGAATCAATTGCGGATTTTCACCGCCATCTTTCGCTTGCAGTTCAGCTGCATATTTGAATGAATGCGCAGGCACTACCCGATCATCATGATCAGCCGTAGTTACCATAGTTGCAGGATGGTTTACGCCTTCACGCACATTATGCACCGGCGAATAATCAAGCAAATATGCAAACATTTCTTCGCTTTGCTCAGCAGTGCCGTAATCATGCGCCCAACCAGCGCCAGCCGTGAAGGTATGGTAGCGCAACATATCCAGCACCCCTACCGCCGGAATCGCTACTTGAAATAGCTCTGGGCGCTGGGTAGATACTGCCGCCACCAGCAAACCACCGTTTGAACCACCACGAATCGCCAGCTTATTGCTGCTCGTATAGTTTTGCTCAATCAGGTATTCACCCGCAGCAATAAAATCATCAAACACGTTTTGGCGATTTAACTGACGGCCCGCATCATGCCATGCTCTGCCGTATTCACCGCCACCACGAATGTTGGCTACTGCATAAATGCCGCCCATATCCATCCATGCCGCATTCGCCACACTAAAGGAAGGCGTTAAGCTAATATTAAAGCCGCCATAACCATACAGAATGGTTGGGTTGCTGCCATCCCGCTCAACATCATTGCGATAGCTAATAATCATCGGAATGCGCGTGCCGTCTTTAGAAGTATAAAACACCTGCTCCGAAGTATAGTTCGCTGGATCAAAGTTGGTTTCTGGGCTGTTATACAGCTCACTTGCACCGCTTTGTGGATCAAACTTATAGATGCTGCCTGGGGTAATATAATTAGCAAAGCTAAAGTACAACTCTTCTGCATCTGGCTTGCCGCCAAAGCCGCCCGCGCTACCAACACCTGGCAACTCAATTTCGCGAACCAACTCACCAGAAAAATCGTATTGCTGCACTTTGGCAACGGCATCCACAATGTAGTTTGCAAATACGAAGCCTGCACCTGTGCTGGCGCGCAGTACATGCTCAGTTTCTGGAATAATTTCCTGCCAATGCTCTGGCTGCGGGTTCGCCGCATTTGCCATCACTACCCGGCGATTTGGTGCATCGCGGTTGGTAAGGAAGAACAGCTGATCGCCATCGGAGGTAAGGAAGTTCACATCATTTTCCGGCGTATCTACAATCGCCGTAAAGCCCGCTTCTGAGTTTTCTAAATCTTTGATAAACAATTTATTACCCGAAGTAGATACCGAAGCGGATACTAATAAATAACGATTATCGCGCGTTACACTAGCACCCACGTAACGATGCTCTTCGCCCGGTGCTGCACCAAACACTACTTGATCTTGTGATTGCGGGGTATTGAGCTGGTGATAATACAGCTTGTGTTGCTCGGTCATGGCCGAAAGCTGGCTACCATCTGGCTTATCATAGCTAGAGTAATAGAAACCTTCGTTACCTACCCAGCTAATACCACTGAATTTAATATCTTCCAGCACATCACCAATTTGCTCACCAGTTTCAGCATCAATTACAATAATTTTGCGCCAATCACTGCCACCTTCGGAAATCGCGTACGCCGCCAAACTACCATCGCGGGAAAAGCTCATCGTAGCCAAAGAGGTAGTGCCATCATCGCTAAAGGTGTTCGGATCTAAAAATACCTCTGGCTCGCCATCATCTTTTTGGCGATACAATACAAACTGATTTTGCAAACCATCATTGCGGTAAAAATAGGTGTAATCGCCTTCTTTAAACGGCGCACCCAAGCGCTCAAAGTTCCAAGAATCTTCTAACCGCTCACGAATATCAGCCCGATACGGGATTTGCTCTAAATATGAGAACGTAAGCTCATTCTGCGCTTTCACCCAAGCGCCAGTTTCTTCACTTCGATCGTCTTCCAACCAACGATACGGATCGGCAACTTGCTGGCCAAAATAAGTATCCACCACTTCACCCATGCGGGTTTCAGGGTAGGTTAAGTTAGGGCCGGAACTTGCAGAAGTATCGGCAGGGGCAGGCGCTTCACTGCAAGCAGTAAGCAGCGCAGCCGTAAGTAACGGAATCGCATATTTCATGAGTGGTGGCTCTCCAAGTGTTGTTATTTTGTTGCAATAAGATAACAAACTAATGGTACAAAGCCTATGCAATTAGGCGCAGGAATCGAGCGCCATACCTGAGCTGCAAAACCACTGTAGCGCTTATTGGTAGGCAATCATAACTTCATTACGGCGAAAGAACGGAAGCCGCCATGGAGGATCGTATCGGGCCACCTCCGGGTTTCCGCTAGGAGTTAAGTTATTTTCCTGCATCCATACCAACAAATCCGCAGTTTTTTCAGTAGCTTTTCGCTCGCCAGCAAAACCCGAGAAACGAATTACCGCATATTTTTTAGCTGGAATTTGCCGTATCTGTACCTGTGGGTTGTTCGGCTTCGGTAATGTTTCGTAGGTATACTCACTTGGCATCACAAAATGCACCCGCCAGCGCCCCTCGTACTGCTCCATGGTAACCGGCGCTGTCATGCTAATCGTTTCAGCTTCGGCCTGCATGGTAACGGGCGTTGTCATCGCAATATCTTCACTCACACCGGTAGCCGATGTGTTGTTACCAAAAATGAAATCAGCTATTAAGCGAAAACCTCTCCCCGAAGCATCACTCATAGAGCCACTCACCCAGGTTTCTGCTACAAGCATTGGCTCATAGAGCCTCAGCTCAACATCACCTTTTTGTTCAAGCACTTCATACTTAGGTTCTTCCGTTGCCATAGCCATACCTGCAAAGCCCAATAGTACAATTCCCAACACACTTATTAACGATAACTTGTTCACTAGATATTCCTTAATGTGAATAGCGCTCTCGTTATTACGTAGCCTGCCGGTAAATAGACCTTAGCTTCTTCACCCATAAAAAAAGGGCCTTTCGGCCCTTTTCTTCCAATCAATAGCTGTTATTCCACCGTTACCGATTTCGCCAAATTGCGCGGCTGATCTACATCGGTGCCCTTAATAATGGCTACGTAGTAGCTAAGTAGCTGCAACGGCAGGGTGTATACGATGGGCGCTACAATTTCATCTACGTGATCAAGGTTGATTACGCGCATGGTTTCATCGCTTTTGAAGTGTGCATCTTTATCAGCAAACACATACATGATGCCGCCGCGCGCGCGCACTTCTTCTACGTTCGATTTCAGCTTTTCCAGTAGCTCGTTGTTTGGTGCTACCACGATTACTGGCATTTCTGCATCAATCAACGCCAACGGGCCATGTTTCAGCTCACCGGCAGCATAGGCCTCAGCATGAATGTAGCTAATTTCTTTGAGTTTTAACGCACCTTCCATAGCAATCGGATATTGATCGCCACGGCCTAAGAACAAGCTGTGTTCTTTATCGGCAAACTCTTCCGCCAGCTCTTCAATTTCATCGGTAATCTTCAATGCCTGTTCTAGCTTGGTGGGCAGGGTAGCCAGCGCATGCGCAATGCGTGTTTGCATCGCTTTTCCCATGCCATTAAAGCGGCCTAGCGCACTAACGAGCATTAATAAGCCAACCAACTGGGTGGTAAATGCTTTGGTAGAAGCAACACCAATTTCAGCACCTGCTCGGGTTAGGAATGCCAAATCTGATTCCCGCACCATCGATGAGGTAGCCACGTTACAAATGGTTAAGCTTGCCCGGTAGCCAAGTGTTTTTGCTAAACGCAGCGCGGCCAAGGTATCGGCGGTTTCGCCTGATTGCGAAATAGTAAGCAACAAGCTGCCTGGGAACACGTGCGAGGTGCGATAACGGAACTCAGACGCAATTTCTACATTACAGGAAACCCCAGCGTAGGCTTCTAGCCAATAGCGGGCCACCATGCCGGCATGGTAACTGGTGCCACAAGCAATAATTTGCACATGGCGGATACCTTGGAAAATTTCTGCCGCGTTTTCACCAAAGGCTTCGGTAAATATCTCATCGCTACTAATGCGGCCCTCTAACGTGTTACGCACTGCAATCGGTTGCTCATGAATTTCTTTCAGCATGTAATGGCGATATTCGCCTTTACCACCGGCATCATATTGCAGATCGGAAGTTACTTGCTCGCGCTCTACCGGCTGCCCAGCGCTATCAAAAATCTGCACCGATTCCCGGGTTACTGCGGCTACATCGCCTTCTTCAAGGTAGATAAAATTGCGCGTAACTGGCAACAATGCCAATTGATCGGAAGCAATGAAGTTTTCACCGATACCAAGCCCAATAACCAACGGGCTGCCAGAGCGCGCCACTACCAGTTCTCCTGGCTTGCGCTTATCCATAATTACCGTGCCGTAAGCGCCGTCTAATTGCTTCACTGTAGCTTGCAAGGCTGCCAGCAGGCTATCGGTGCTTTTCAACTCATGATGCATTAAATGGCAAATTACTTCGGTATCGGTTTGCGAGGTAAACACGTAGCCTAAGGCTTGTAGTTTGCTGCGCAAACTCTCGTGATTTTCAATAATGCCGTTGTGTACTACCGCAAGCGTGCCATTAGAGAAATGCGGGTGTGCGTTCGCTTCGGTAACGCCACCATGGGTAGCCCAGCGCGTATGCGCAATACCGCTAAAGCCGTTCAAGCCAGTTTCTTCTAAAGCATCCGCTAAGGCTTGTACTTTGCCTACTCGGCGCACCTGGTGCAGGCCGCTATCATTCATAAGCGCCATACCCGCTGAATCATAACCGCGATACTCAAGGCGGCGCAGGCCTTCTAATAAAATACCCGCTACTCTGCGCTCTGCAGTTGCTCCAACAATTCCACACATGTTATTTGTTATCCTTTTTCACGGGCCGTTTCCACCCAGCTATATTCCGTTGTTTCGCTCTGCCTACAGCCAATTCATTATCGGCTACATTGCTGGTAACTACCGAGCCGGCGCCAGTGGTAGCCATGCTGCCTATGGTTACTGGCGCTACCAAAGAACTGTTAGAGCCAATAAAGGCCCCGGCGCCAATAGCCGTTTTATGTTTGTTCACACCATCATAGTTGCAGGTAATGGTTCCCGCACCAATGTTCGCCCCAGCGCCAATTTCAGCATCGCCAAGGTAGGATAAATGGCCGGCTTTCGCGCCCATGCCAAACACGGTGTTTTTCACTTCCACAAAGTTACCAATTGCCGCACCTTCGCCAAGCTTAGTGCCGGGGCGTAAGCGGGCAAATGGGCCTGCTTGGGCGCTATTGCCTACTTCTGCGCCTTCCAGCACGGAGTTCGCCTTAATGCGGGCACCGGCGCCAATAACGCTATCGCGAATTACACAGTTCGGTTCAATTACCGCGCCATCACCAATGCTTACATTGCCTTCAAGCACTACGTTGATATCGATCACCACATCTTCACCAACGCTTACGTTACCGCGCACATCAATGCGTGCTGGGTCCATTAAGGTAGCGCCGGCAATCATCAGCTCATCAGCTTTACGGCGCTGGTAAGCACGCTCTAAGGCGGCCAACTGCACCCGATTATTGGCACCTTCAACTTCAGCAATTTCCGCGGGTTGGCTGCTGGCAATGTGTACACCTTCGGCCGCTGCCATCGCTACGATATCGGTTAAATAATATTCACCCTGCACATTGTTGTTATCCAGTTGGCTTAACCAACGCTTTAACGCCTTGCCATCAGCGGCCATCATGCCGGTATTCACTTCAGTAATTAAGTGCTGCTCTGCGCTGGCATCTTTATGCTCAACAATGCCGGTAATGGCACCGTTACTGGCGCGCACAATGCGGCCATAACCTGTTGGGTCCGGTAAGGTAACGGTAAGTAGCGCAAGGGCGTTATCTGCCTTCGCGGCTAACAAATTTTGCAGTGTTTCTGGGCGGGTAAGGGGAACATCTCCGTACAGAATGAGCACGGTGTCGTTATCGGTAATATGGGGGATAACCTGCTGAACGGCGTGGCCGGTGCCTAACTGCTCGGCCTGCTCAACCCAGTTTACCCCGTGTTGCTGGGAAAAATCAGCCAAATGCGCTTGCAACTGCTCGGCCCCATGGCCGTACACTAACTGCAATTGCTGAGCGCCAATTAATAAGGCGGTATCAAGAACATGTTGCACCATCGGCTTTTGCGCTACCGGATGCAAAACTTTCGGTAAATTTGAGCGCATTCTTGTGCCTTTGCCAGCAGCAAGAACAACTACATTTAATACAGGTGAGGGCATGCGCCTTTCCTTGCAATAAGCGAATAAGTTTACTTCAATGTAACGCGTAGTTTACCAGTGTTTATAGCGGTTCGAAACGGGCAATTTAGCTAGGTAATGTTAGGAAAGTGATAAGCATAAAAAAGCCCGGCAAATAAGCCGGGCTTTCTGATTGGTTGAACGCCTTTGCGAACCTAATTACTTGCCACGTTTTTTGCGTACTTGTTGCAATACACGCAACTGAGCAATGGCACGAGATAGTTCGGCTGCAGCTTCTGCATACGACATATCAGGCGAAGAGTGAGCGATAGCCTCACGAGCTTCTTTAATCGAAAGTTCGATTGCTTGCTCGTCTAGGTCACCACCGCGCACAGCAGTATCAGATAGGATAGTTACAACATCAGGTTGCACTTCCATAATACCACCGGCCACGTAAAACAACTCTTCGTCACCTGAATCCGTTACCAAACGAATCATGCCCGGTTTCAAGGCGGTTAACAACGGAGTGTGCTTAGGTAAAATACCCATTTCACCCTCTGCAGCCGTCACCGTAATAGAACGTACATCGCCTGAGAATAACTTATCTTCAGCGCTTACTACATCCAGATGTACTGTGGATACCGCCATTCCAAACCCTCCCGTTCAATTACATTTTGTTGGCTTTTTCGATCGCTTCGTCGATCGTGCCAACCATGTAGAACGCTTGTTCAGGCATATGATCGAAATCACCTTCTAAAATGCCTTTAAAGCCAGCAATCGTATCTTTCAACGATACGTACTTACCTGGAGAGCCTGTAAATACTTCGGCTACGAAGAATGGCTGCGACAAGAAGCGCTGGATTTTACGAGCACGGGCAACAGCACGCTTATCTTCTTCAGATAATTCGTCCATACCCAAGATGGCGATAATGTCTTTCAATTCTTTATAACGCTGAAGAACTGATTGCACACCACGCGCAGTATCGTAATGTTCATGGCCGATAACCTGCGGATCTAACTGACGTGACGTTGAATCAAGAGGATCTACCGCTGGGTAAATACCTAATGATGCGATATCACGTGAAAGTACTACGGTTGCATCTAAGTGAGCAAAGGTAGTAGCAGGTGATGGATCGGTTAAATCATCGGCTGGTACGTATACCGCCTGAATTGATGTGATTGAACCGTTCTTGGTTGAAGTAATACGCTCTTGTAGTACACCCATTTCTTCAGCTAGGGTAGGCTGATAACCTACGGCTGATGGCATACGGCCAAGTAGTGCAGATACTTCGGTACCGGCTAGGGTATAGCGATAGATGTTATCTACGAAGAATAGAACATCACGGCCTTCATCACGGAATTTCTCAGCAATAGTTAAGCCTGTTAATGCTACACGTAAACGGTTTCCAGGAGGCTCGTTCATCTGGCCGTAAACCAACGCTACTTTATCAAGTACGTTAGAATCCTTCATCTCGTGATAGAAATCGTTACCTTCACGAGTACGCTCACCAACACCTGCGAATACTGAGTAGCCGCTGTGCTCGATTGCGATGTTCCGGATGAGCTCCATCATGTTTACGGTTTTACCAACACCAGCACCACCGAATAAACCTACTTTACCACCCTTAGCGAATGGGCAAATGAGGTCGATTACTTTGATACCAGTTTCAAGCAATTCAATCGAGCTTGATTGGTCTTCGTAAGAAGGGGCTGCACGGTGAATAGACATACGCTCTTCTTCACCAATATCGCCTGCTTCGTCGATAGGGTCTCCAAGAACGTTCATAATACGCCCTAGAGTTGCCTTACCAACTGGAACCAAAATTGGTTCCCCTGAATTTTCAACACTCAAACCGCGGCGCAAGCCATCGGTTGTACCGAGTGCAATCGTACGAACAACACCACCACCAAGCTGTTGCTGAACTTCCAGGGTTAACCCTTTCAGATCGCCTTCAGCGATGCGGAGTGCGTCATAGATCTTTGGAACGCTGGCTTGTGGAAATTCGATATCCACAACAGCGCCAATGATTTGGACGACCTTACCTTGACTCATGATTTATCCTCTAAACTCTGTAAATCTTGAAAATCTTTGCCCGGTGGCAGGTTTACACTGCGCCAGCGCCCGAGACAATTTCTGAAATCTCTTGGGTAATCGCTGCCTGACGAGCCTTGTTGTAAATTAACTGCAACTCGTCAATAAGTTCACCCGCATTATCGGTGGCGGCTTTCATTGCCACCATACGCGCAGCCTGCTCACTCGCCAAGTTCTCTACAGAACCTTGATAAACCTGGCTTTCGATAAACCGACGTAACAACGTATCGAGCAACGTTTTTGCATCGGGTTCGTACAGATAATCCCAAGCGTGCGAACGCTTAGCAGTTTCTGATTTAGGCAAAGGCAACAGTTGGTTCAACACAGGTTGCTGCGTCATGGTGTTTACAAACTTGTTGTACACCAAATACAACCGGTCAATTTCCCCACTGTCGAATGCGTTTAGCATTACTGATACCGTTCCGATCAGATCGTTCAGGGCAGGCTTATCACCTAAACCAGAGGTTTGCGATTCGATATTCGATGATACGCGCTTTAAAAAGCTCGTTGCTTTGCTACCAATGGCCGCAAAACTTACATCTACGCCTTTCTCTTTCCACTCTTGAACATCTCGCAATACCATGCGGAATTCATTACTGTTCAAGCCGCCACAAAGGCCGCGGTCAGTTGAAATAACGATATATCCTACGCGTTTAACCTCACGTTCCACCATCCAAGGATGTTGGTATTCAAGGTCACCCTGAGCAATATGGCCGATCACTTCGCGAATGGCATCCGCGTAAGGACGGCTGCTCGCCATTTGATCCTGCGCTTTACGCATTTTCGAGGCGGCAACCATTTCCATCGCGCTGGTGATCTTCTGAGTATTGTTAATACTCCCGATCTGAGTTTTTATCTCTTTTCCAACGGCCATAATAATCTCCTGCGTTTACAACGGATTCAGGCCGTAGTGAACTACGGCCCGGTTCTTAAAAACTTTGCGTTTCTTTGAACTTCACAATTCCAGCTTCTAACTCTGCTGCAATCGTATCGTTGTAATCGCCTGTTTCGTTAATTTTCGCCACAAGCTCAGCATGCTCACTTTTGAAATACTCAATGAGTGCTTTTTCAAGGTCTTGAATTTTGTTGATAGCAACACCCTTCAAGTGGCCTTTTTCTGCTGCATATATAGAAATAGCCATATCTGCAACGCTCATTGGCGCATATTGATGCTGTTTCATTAGCTCGGTTACACGCTGACCGTGCTCGAGCTGCTCACGTGTAGCTTCATCAAGATCTGATGCAAACTGAGCAAACGCTGCTAGTTCACGATACTGCGCTAATGCTAAACGAATACCACCACCTAATTTCTTGATGATTTTCGTTTGTGCTGCACCACCAACCCGCGATACTGAGATACCGGCGTTAACTGCTGGGCGAATACCCGAGTTAAATAAGTCAGTTTCTAAGAAGATCTGACCATCGGTAATCGAAATTACGTTAGTTGGTACGAATGCTGATACGTCACCTGCTTGGGTTTCGATAATCGGTAACGCGGTTAAAGAACCGGTTTTACCTTTCACTTCGCCTTTGGTGAAGTTCTCTACATAATCAGCGTTTACACGTGCAGCGCGCTCTAGTAAGCGTGAGTGCAAATAGAATACGTCGCCTGGGAATGCTTCACGCCCTGGTGGACGGCGTAATAGCAATGAAATTTGACGGTAAGCAACTGCTTGCTTCGACAAATCATCATATACGATTAGCGCATCTTCACCGCGGTCGCGGAAGTATTCACCCATTGTACAGCCAGAGTAGGCCGCTAGGTATTGTAGTGCTGCAGATTCAGAAGCGCCTGCTGCTACCACAATGGTGTGGTCCATCGCGCCATGCTCTTCTAATTTACGAACTACGTTCGCAATAGTTGAAGCTTTTTGGCCGATTGCTACATACACACACTTAATACCAGTGCCTTTTTGGTTAATGATCGCATCGATTGCCATTGCTGTTTTACCAGTTTGGCGATCGCCGATAATTAACTCACGCTGGCCACGGCCAATTGGAATCATCGCATCGATAGATTTGTAACCAGTTTGCACTGGCTGATCTACTGATTGACGTTCAATTACGCCTGGAGCAATTTTTTCAACTGGCTCAAAGCCATCTGCGTCGATAGCACCTTTGCCATCGATCGGCAAACCAAGTGTATTTACCACTCGGCCTAATAATGCACGGCCTACCGGCACCTGCAAAATACGACCAGTTGAATTTACTTTAACACCTTCTTGTAAATCAGCGTATGGGCCCATTACTACAGCACCAACAGAGTCTCGCTCTAAGTTTAGTGCAATAGCAAAACGGTTCCCAGGAAGCTCGATCATCTCACCTTGCATACAATCGGCTAATCCGGTTACCCGAATAATACCGTCTGTTACTGAGGTGATAGTACCTTCATTACGAGCTTCGCTGACAACTTCGAACTTCTCAATTCGTTGCTTGATCAGTTCTGAAATTTCATTTGAATTCAGTTGCATGCTCTCGTCCCCGATTATGATTGCAGCGTTGCAGCAAGCCGCGAAAGCTGGCTGCGCAATGAGCTGTCGATGACCATGTCACCGGCTTGAATGATTAAACCGCCCATTACTGACGGTTTGACACTGCAATTGAGCTTAACTTTGCGTTCTAGACGTTTTTCTAACGCCGCTGCTAACTTCGCTCGTTGAGCGTCGTTTAAAACTATGGCTGAAGTTACTTCAACCGTAATTTCTTTCTCATATTCCTGCCGAAGCGTATTAAACATACGTGATACTTCAGGCAAAACCTTGAGGCGTTCGTTAGAAGCCATTACTCGAATTAAGTTTTGGCCGTTTGTATCGAGTTGCTCACCGCAAATCCCGATAAACACGTCACTTTGATGAGCGAGGCTGGATGCGCCATTCAAAAATGTTTCCACCTCTGAATTTTGCGCAACTTCGGCAGCAAAGGTTAACATTTCTTGCCAATTGTTAAGCGCGCCTTGCTCTAAAGCAAAATCAAAAGCTGCTTTAGCATAGGGGCGAGCAACGGTAATATGTTCCGACATAGCTCAACCCCCGTGATTACAATTCAGCGACAAGTTTTTCAACAATGTCGCTTTGCTTCTGTGCATCAACCTCACGTTCAATGATTTTCTCTGCACCAGTAATTGCCAAGAAGGCAACCTGCTTGCGGAGTTCTTCACGAACACGATTGCGCTCAGCTTCCACTTCGGCATAACCGGAAGCGATGATCTTTTCGCGCTCTGCATGACCACGTTGAGTTTCTTCTTCAACCAGTTTTGTAGCCCGTTTCTTGGCCTGGTCGATTAATGCGGCAGCTTTAACTTTTGCTGCATTTAACTCATCGTCTGCCTTTGCACGAGCATTCTCTAGGTCTTCAGTAGCTCGCTTGGAAGCGGCAAGCCCGTCAGCGATCGTTTTCTGACGTTCTTCGATTGCATTGTTGATCGGTGGCCACACAAATTTCATGGTGAACCACACGAAGAACGCAAACGCTATCGACTGACCCAGTAGGGTTAAGTTGATATCCACAACACCCCTCCTCTACGTTGATGGTCGGAGACGGTTCTTAAGCAATGAACGGGTTTGCGAACAAAAGCAATAATGCGATACCAACACCGATCATCGCGATAGCATCAATAAGACCAGCTAAGATGAACATCTTGGTTTGTAACTGAGATGCCATTTCAGGTTGGCGAGCAGTAGCTTCTAAGAACTTACCGCCCATGATTGCGAATGAAATCGCAGTTGCAAGAGCGGCAACGCTCAAAATGATAGCTACAGCGAATAATGTTGCAGTTTCAATTGCCATTGGGTTTTCTCCAATTTTAAAAGTTAAGGTTAATGTATAAATTGATGGTTAAATTAATGGTCTTCTGCTGCCATGCTCAAGTACACGATGGTTAACATCATGAACAAGAACGCCTGCAACACAATAACCAAAATATGGAACACCGCCCAAGCGAAGTGCAGTGGTAACTGGTAAAGCCCCACTAGAGCGATCAAAATAAAGATAACTTCACCAGCATAAAGGTTTCCGAATAAACGAAGGCCTAACGATACTGGTTTTGAAATGAGCGTTACTAATTCAAGCACGAGGTTGAATGGTACCAACGCCCAATGATTAAACGGTGTGAAACTCAATTCCTTAATAAAGCCGCCCAATCCTTTAAAGTAGATTGAGTAACCGATAATTAAGAAGAACACACCTAATGCCATACCCATAGTGATATTGATATCAGTAGTAGGGGCGATGGTTAGGTAACTCCAAGGATGCGCCATTACTTGTTCTAAGAACGAGTACTCTGATACATCATACTTGATAGCTTCAGGAGTGATGAGCAAGCCAACCATACCAAATACGGCTGGAAGCCAATCTACTGGCACCAACTTCATCAAGTTCATTAAGAAGATCCACATAAATATGGTTAACGCGATTGGCGCGATTAACTTATTTTTTACGTGGAAGGTTTCTTTAACGGATGTAGAAATAAACTCAATAATAATTTCTACAAAACACTGAAATTTACCTGGAACACCCGTAGTAGCCTTACGCCCAACAAGCATAAAGCTAAATACAAAGATAAACCCGAGGATTAAAGCGACACTTAATGCACCCACGTTAACGGCCATAAAGCCACTACCTATCGTCATATCGGAAAGATGGTGGTTGATGTAGCCTTGGATGCTGGTATTTCCTGCTGCAGCCATTTAAGTACCCAATTAACTAGTTTTAGAATTTAAGAAAAACGGTGCAACCCACTGTACGTGTAGCAATACCATTACGGTTACGAAAAATGGTAACCATGGCCCAGATAACACGCGAAAGGCTATTACAAATAACACCATAAGGGTGAGCCACTTCACTGTTTCTGCTACAAAAAAATATCGCACTATGTTGGGTGCATAACGCCCGCTTGTAACACGGTAAGCAAACGTCATAAATAAGAAACTGGGAACGAGGGCAACTACTGCACCAGCTATCGACGACTTGGCGCCAGGGCCTGCCATTGTAAGCCCGAATACTGCTGCTAAACAAAGCGCAATTACGGCTTGAGTTAGCAATGTTTTCAATGCTAGCCGACGACTTGACCGAGCAACCGGATGATGTGCTTTGCCAGTAATCATAATTTATCCACTTCGGTACCCATTTCGGTTGCGCTGCGGCGCCAAAAAAACCTCTGCAGAAGAGGTGAGGGCGAAAAAAACAGCGGATACCGAAAAACTGCGCAGATTATAAAGTTTTGCCGCGAAATTGCAACCAAAGCCAGTGCACTAGTTAACAGAATCGTTACGAATCAAAAAATATGGCTGAAAATCCAATAAATTAATCCACAACCGCGCAATTACGAAAAATGTTTCAAAATACCATCAAGCTCATCAAGGGAGGTGTAATTGATAACTAACTTGCCTTTACCTTTGCGGTTGTGGCTAATGGCTACTTTGGCACCTAAGCGATCGCTAAGGGATGTTTCTAACTGTTGCACATCGGGATCTGGCTTTTTCGTTTCTGGTGCATGTGGGTTAAGTGCTTTATTCACCAACCGTTCGGCTTCCCGCACGGTCATTGCTTTTGCCGCTATTACCCGGGCTAACTCACTTTGCAGCTCACCTTGCACACCTAGCAATACTTTGGCGTGGCCGAGCTCGATATCACCCCGTTCAAGGAGTACTTTTACATCTTCATTCAACTGCATTAAGCGCAGTAAGTTAGTAACCGTTGTACGCGATTTACCCACCGCATCGGCAACGCTTTGTTGGGTGAGTTCGAATTCATCCATTAAGCGTTGCAACGCAATGGCTTCTTCCATTGCATTTAAATCTTCCCGTTGAATGTTTTCAATCAAAGCAATCGCAATAGCTGCTTCATCACCAACATCTTTAATAATACAAGGAACTGTATCTAGCTGCGCTAACTGGGCCGCGCGCCAACGCCGCTCACCGGCAATAATTTCGTAACTATTTTCCGCTAACGGCCGCACGATAATGGGCTGAATAATGCCTTGAGCTTTTACGGAATTGGCTAGCTCTTCTAGCGCTTCTGGCTCCATGTCTTTACGTGGCTGGTATTTGCCTGGGCGTAGAAATTCGATAGGAAGCTTACGCAGTTCACCTTTTTCAAGGTTTTCACTGAGCTGATCAAGCTGTGCTTGATGCCGAGCTGCAGCATTCGCGCTCGTGGTAAGTAAAGCATCAAGGCCCCGCCCTAAACCGCGTTTTTTTGCCGACATAATTATGCTTCCTCTTCGGTGTTCGTTGCGTGTTGTTGTGTTTGCTGCTCTGCGGCAACTTCAGCGCGGCGAATTACTTCGCCGGCCAACGCTAAATAAGCCTTTGAACCAGTTGATGATTTATCATAATACATAATGGGGCTACCAAAGCTTGGCGCTTCTGCTAAGCGAACATTACGCGGAATCACCGTACGGTAAACTTTTGCACCGAAATGCGCTTTGAGTTGCTCGGAAACATCAATGGAAAGGCGTACATTCGAGGCATACATAGTGCGTAATAAGCCTTCTATATAAAGCCCTGGGTTCACCACCGAGGCAAGCTGCTCGATGGTATCAATTAATGCGGTTAATCCTTCTAAGGCATAGTACTCGCACTGCATTGGTACCAACACTGAATCGGCAGCGGCCATTGCGTTTACAGTAAGCAAGTTCAACGAAGGAGGGCAATCGATAAAGATGTAATCGTAATAATCGCGAACAGGTTCTAAGGCGCGGCGTAATCGAGTTTCCCGTGCAAATACTTCCATCAACTTAATTTCAGCGGCGGTTAAATCACCGTTCGCGGCGAGTAAGTGATAGCCACCGCTTGTTTCCGTTTGAATTACGTTGGCTGCTGGCTTCTCATCTACCAATAAATCGTACACCGTAGCGGGCACATCATATTTATCAACGCCGCTAGCCATAGTGGCATTGCCTTGTGGATCTAAATCAATAAGCAGCACTTTACGGCGCGTTGCTGCCATGGAGGCCGCTAAATTCACCGCAGTGGTGGTTTTTCCAACACCACCTTTTTGATTGGCAATTGCTATTACTTTAGCCACGAGATTCCCTCAGCAGATTTAATTATTCTTGTTGAATTTCAACCACATGGCGAGCCGCATCGAGCTCTGGTACATGTAACGCATATACCCCTTTAATCGTGTAAGGTAATGCCACTGTGGCTAATTCTTCTTCCGTAGGTTGGCCTTTTAACGCAATAAAACGCCCATCGGCCGAAGGCAAATGATGACACCAGCTCAACATATCTGCAAGTGATGCAAATGCGCGGCTAATTACCGAACTGAACCCTTGGTTCGGTTGGTAATCTTGAACCCGCGCTAACACTGGGGTTACGTTGGTTAATTTAAGCTCATGAACTACTTGCCGAATGAAATTAATGCGCTTACCTAAACTATCGAGTAGCACAAATTGCTTATCCGGATTACAAATTGCCAGCGGTAATCCTGGCAAACCTGGGCCGGTACCTACATCAATAATATGATCGCCGTGTAAATACGGGCTAATCACTAAACTATCAAGAATATGGCGCACTAGCATTTCTTGTGGATCGCGCACTGAGGTTAAATTGTAGGCTTTGTTCCACTTATGCAGCATCGCCACCAAAGCAATTAACTGCTGTTCTTGTGCAGAAGTAATTACCAGATCTGTAGCGCCAATCAATTGCTGTAAACGTGCTAATAATTTGGCTTCTGGGAATGGCGCCTTGCTCATTGCAGATCTTTCCTATGCTACTGAATGCGAATTAACAAATAATTTGGTGATACATCGCGCTGCATGGCGATGTATCTAGGGGTAATCATGATAGCCGGCCTATTTTTGTGTTGAGGAGAACAATATTACCTGCACTAACTTTAGCCGCTGTTAGGTACTTTTACGCACTTTTGCGCAGTAACCCCTGCTTTTTCAGATGCACCAGTAACATGGATACTGCCGCAGGCGTTATTCCCGAAATGCGCATGGCTTGGCCAACGGTATCTGGGCGATGTTCCGTTAACTTAGCAATTACCTCGTTAGATAACCCAGAAATCGTGCTGTAATTGAATTCCGGTGGCAATTTCGTATTTTCATGGCGCAATGTTTTCGCGATTTCTTCTTCTTGGCGCTTAATGTAGCCAGCATACTTAACCTGAATTTCTACTTGCTCAGCGGCCAACGGATCTTGCAAACTCGGGCCTAAACCTTCAACAGAGGTTAACCCTAGGTAGGTAACTTCAGGCCTACGTAATAATTCTTCTAAGCTTGCTTCTTTGCTAATTGGAGTTTTTAGCATGGGGTTAACCACGCCAACTGCAGCATGATCTTTATGTAACCAAGTGCTACGTAAGCGTTGTTTTTCTTGTTCCACAGCTTCTAATTTATCGTTAAATACTTGCCAACGATGATCATTTACTAAGCCTAGCTCACGGCCTTTGGTGGTAAGGCGCATATCGGCGTTATCTTCGCGTAGCAATAAACGATATTCGGCACGGGAAGTAAACATCCGGTACGGTTCTTTGGTACCTAATGTGGCTAAATCATCAATTAATACGCCGGTGTACGCTTCATCACGGCGCGGACACCAAGAATCTTTACCATCGATAGCTAACGCTGCATTTACGCCCGCCATAAGCCCTTGAGCCGCAGCTTCTTCATAGCCTGTAGTACCGTTAATTTGGCCAGCAAAATATAACCCTTGGATATATTTTGTTTCTAAGGATTGCTTTAGATCGCGCGGATCGAAGAAATCATACTCTATGGCGTAACCTGGCCGCGTAATATGGGCATTTTCAAAACCACGAATGGAATGCACTAAGGCTAGCTGTACATCAAATGGCAAGCTGGTAGATATGCCGTTCGGGTACAATTCATTGGTGTTTAAGCCCTCTGGCTCAACAAAAATTTGGTGCGAGCTTTTATCTGCAAAGCGCACAACTTTATCTTCAATTGATGGGCAATACCGTGGGCCAATACCTTCAATTACACCAGAATACATCGGTGAGCGATCTAAACCACTTTGAATAATTTCATGGGTTTGCGCGTTGGTATGGGTAATGTAACAGCTGATTTGTTCAGGATGATCAGCGCGGCTTCCAATATATGAAAATACTGGCCGTGGATCATCACCTGGCTGTTCTTGCATTACTGAAAAATCAACGGTTTTCGCATCAATTCGTGGAGGGGTGCCGGTTTTTAACCGATCTACCCGTAATGGTAATTCGCGTAACCGATCTGCTAAAGCAATTGATGGTGGATCGCCAGCTCTGCCGCCACTGTAATTGCTTAAACCAATATGAATCTGGCCACCTAAAAATGTGCCCGTAGTAAGCACTACCCTAGGCGCATAAAATTTTAGGCCCATTTGCGTTACTACGCCTTCAACTCTTGGGCCTTGGCCTGTTTCAGTAACAATTAAATCATTTACGGCTTGCTGGAAAATTTGCAGGTTCGATTGTTGTTCTAGAGTTCGGCGAATAAACGTGCGGTATAACGAGCGATCTGCTTGTGCTCGAGTAGCACGAACAGCGGGGCCTTTTGAACCATTTAAGGTTCTAAATTGAATACCAGCATGATCTGCGGCTTGCCCCATGATGCCACCAAGGGCATCAATTTCTTTTACTAAATGGCCTTTGCCAATACCACCAATGGCTGGATTACATGACATTTGCCCAAGTGTATCGATGTTATGGGTGATGAGTAGGGTACGTTTGCCCATGCGAGCAGCTGCAAGCGCTGCTTCAGTGCCTGCATGTCCTCCACCAATAACGATAACTTGGTAATGCGCGTTTGTTGCCATGTGGATCTTAACCTCGGATCAAAAAAATAATGTGTGATTTCAATAAGGATCGTGAATATAGATCGTTGCACGGATCACTTTATGAATCACAGAGCCGAATAGTGTAGCACTTTTATGGTTATGTAAAAACGCTTTTACATGGTGTTAGCACTGAATTTATGGGTGATGCAGGCTTTTCTTGGGTTGCTGAAAAACAGCTGAAACAAGTTTCTGCAGAGCTTGGTTTTGTTTTGATCGGTGGTAGGGGGTGCTTTGGTAATATATAGATCTATATTTCTTTAGATCTTTTTTATTATTCTTATTATTAGCTCGGCCAAAATCTGTGGGTATCTCTTGTTAGCTATTTTAGATCAATAACTTAGAAGCAATGATTAGGTGTGCGTAAACAGCGATCTTAAATGCGTATAACCAGTGGGATAAATCGGCACTTATACACAATGGAAGTTATCCCCAGATCTATCCCCGGATCCGATCACAAGAAAGATCATAGCTTATCCCCAGCTTTTGAAAATTTTGTATAAGGATCTGAGTATGGTGTGGATAAGATCCGAATAAGATTATAAATCGCGGCAATATTAGGTGATAGCGGCGTGGATAAAAAAATTATCGTATTTAGGTATAACTAGCAATCCACTGGTTTAGCCATGAAATTGCGTTGGCTTCAGGATCAAGCTCATGGAACATATCGATCGTTAATGTTGGGGCGATCAGCTGCGCATTTAGCTCTAAAATAATGGCTTCAGCATCGATGCCAGCTTTACAAAAGGTATCGTAACTGGAATCTCCAATCGCTACGATGGCAAGGTTTACTGCGCTCAAATCTGGCTGGGTTGTCGTAAGTGCTTCCATAAAGCCAATAATGCTTTCAGCATATTCACCCGCGCCATGAGTAGCCATGCATAGTAGCCAATGAGCAGGGTTAGCAGCGCTACCGGTGGGTATATCTGCTAGTTCAGGTTGATCATGTAGAGTTGTAGTGTGGCCGAGGGCAGCTAAACGCTCACCCAAAGCATCGGCAAGATATTCGGTGTTACCAGAGGTTGTGCCTACAAGGATATGGAAATGCATAAATGCCTGCTAAAATTAGATGTTCACTTAAAAATATAGCTGTAATGGCTAAAACTCGACGATAAATTCCAATGAAAGTGCTTGAATACTAACCGATAGGTTATTATCATGCGCTCACATTTTACTCCTGTTCTAGGAGAAATGGCTCTAAATAGTAATTTCGCTGGTTTTACATAGTGAATTATCGCTATTTATCTACAACTTGAGCCTAAACTATCTATTTTGGTAAGAAAAATGCTTGGCAGTATCCCAAAATGAAGCTGAACACGAGCTTCTACAAGGATTACAGCCGAGCTTGTTGTTGTTTGAAAAAGCAACAGCCCGTAAAAAACACTGGCGTGCGAGAAAACGACAACCGCACTATGTTCACCTATTCTGGTGAATAAACAGAATGAAAGTAAATGCCAATCGGTAAGGCTACATTGGCTCTATTCTACATTTGGTATGGGAAAATTAACATGCGTCAAACATGGCAGAAAGAATGGTTTGGGAATATTCGTGGAATCCTTTGATTTTAACGAAGCCCTTGATAGTGTATCTATTGATTTAAATCGAGCGCATTTTTGGGATATTACCGCAGTTGCGGCGCTAGATAAGGTGATCTTAAAATTCCGTAGAGAAGGTGCTGAAGTAGAGGTAGTAGGTATGAATAACGCGATCGCTACCGTGGTAGATAAATTCGGCGTTGCGGATAAACCAGATGCCATCGATCGCCTGATGGGCCACTAAGAGAAGGATAGCGATAATGACAACACATACAGTTGCTTGTATTGATGGTTCTGCGTTAAGCGATACCGTATCTGATTATGCGGCGTGGTCTGCGAAACGTATGAATACTTCTCTGGTATTACTGAATGTACTCGATGATGTGCGTTCATCAGATGAAACCAACTTTAGTGGCAATATCGGTATGGACGAGCGGCAACGGCTGCTCGCTGAAATTACCGATTTGGAAGAAAAACGCGCGAAGTTAGCGCGCCAACAAGGCCAAGCATTTTTAGAAGCGGCAAAAGAGCATGTTGCGCCGAAACATAACGAACCTGTGCTGCGGCAACGCCATGGCGATTTAGTTGATACCCTTGTGGATATCGAAAATGAAATTCGTTTATTGGTAATTGGCCGCCAAGGTAAACGCGGCAATGGTGTAGGCCAGAAGATAGGCCATCAAGTAGAGCGCGTAATTCGTGCGCTACATCGGCCTACTTGGGTAGTAACAGGTAAGTTTAAAGAGCCTGAGCAGATTATGATTGCCTATGATCATAGTGCCACGGCCAAAAAAGCCGTAGAAATGGTGGCGAATAGCCCACTGTTTAAGGGAATTCCAGTACATATTGTAATGGTTGCTGCGCAAACTAAGGATCACCAGGCGCAACTTGAAAATGCGCAAGCGAAGCTGGTTGAACAAGGCTTTTCGGTAACTACAGCGCTGATTGCCGGAGATGTAGAGGAGGCCTTGCTGCAGTATGCCGATGAACAGAAAATGGATGCATTAGTAATGGGCGCCTATGGCCATTCGCGTATTCGTGAGTTTTTTGTGGGTAGCCATACCAACAAATTATTATCGAGTACTAAAATTCCATTACTGTTGCTGCGTTAGAAGAGCGGCCGGGGTTTTGATGCAAACCTTAATCGATATTGCTACCGCTATTTATCAACAGATGCAGCCTTGGTTGCCGCTGCTGGCGAGTATCAGCATTATAATGATGCTCGCTTCCATGATTTTTATTCCCTTACTGATTGTAAAAATGCCCGCAAATTACTTTGTTGCCGATCGGCGTATCCGGCATTGGACCTTTTCCCGAGTTACCTTTTATGTACTTCGTAATCTTTTAGCGTTGGTGTTGTTGGTGGCCGGGTTGATTATGCTGGTATTGCCAGGGCAAGGCTTGCTAACCATTATTATTGCGGTGATGGTTTCTGATGCGCCGGGTAAATATCGTTTTGAACGCTTCTTGGTGCGCCAACAGGGGGTTATACGCAGTATGAATTGGATACGTAAGCGTTATCAAAAAGAACCGCTGCAAAAGCCGGCACGGAAACATCATACTTAAAGTTGGTAAGTAATCACTAACATAAGAAAGCCCCGCGGATATCGCGGGGCTTTCTTACTAGAACAGTGATAGTTGAATTGTGTTAGCTAGTTGTATCGGCCTTTGGTGCCGCTTCATTTACTAACAAGGCAATTGCACCATCACCGGTTACGTTACAGGCAGTACCAAAGCTATCTTGGGCCATATACAACGCAATCATGAGGGCAATAGCGGTTTCGCCGAAGCCGAGCATAGAGCCGAGCAAGCCTACCGCTGCCATTACTGCACCACCTGGAACGCCTGGCGCTGCTAGCATTACGATACCGAGCATCAAAATAAAGGGCAGGATCATCATAAACGAAGGTATTGCGAGCGAGCCATGCAATACCATTACCGCCACCGTACAGCTAACGATGGTAATGGTAGAGCCCGCTAAATGGGTTGTGGCACATAACGGCACCGTGAAGTTGGCTACATCTTCGTTCACATCATTATTTTTCGCACACTGTAAGGTAACGGGAATAGTGGCGGCACTCGACATGGTACCAAGCGCAGTGAAATATGCGGGTAACATGTTTTTGATCAGTGTTACGGGTGATGCTCCTGCTTTGATACCAGCAATAACGAACATGCTTACGATATAAACCCAATGCAACGAAATCGACAGAAGCAAAATAACCCCGAAGGTTTTTAAGGTTTCGAAAACGGTTCCTGCAGCGGCCATTTCGGCGAATACACCAGCAATATAGAAGGGTAGTAGTGGAATAATTATTTTCACTAACAGCACTTCAATAATATCGCGGCCTTGATCTGAAGCTTTCTTCAATGCACTAGAACCCGTGGCCGCAATACCTAAGCCAAAAATAAAGGCTAGGGTGAGTGCGGTCATTACCCCAAATACTGGGGGAATATCCAGCTGAATAAAGGGTTCGAGTACCACGCCGGTAATGCCAGCGATATCGGTATTCTCACTGGCTAACAACGGCACGATGAGTGAAGCCGCAAAAAAAGCCACTATTCCGGCTAGAATTGTGGATAAGTAGGCGATACCAAGGGTTCTACCCAGAAGTTTTCCAGAATTCTGCGGTAAACTAGCGATGCCGCTGGTGATAAAAAATAGAATTAGTAGTGGAATGGTAAAGAAGAGCAGTTGCCCAAACATTACTTTGAAGGTAAGCAGTAGTTGCGTAACCCAGTGCGGAGCGTATAGCCCGATGAAGCTACCAATTACGATACCGGCGATGAGTTTAAAGATGAGGCCCATAATCTATTCTCATTGTTGTTTTAGTGGTGCGCCAAGGCGCTTGTTGGTGTTATTTGTTCTACTTTAACGCGAGCGGCAGCATAGCACAAAGGTAAACATCAACAGGTAAGCGCAGCGCTCTTTTATTAGGCAACAATGTTCGGCAAAAACGTTAGGCCAGAACGTTAGGCAATAACGGTAGGCTAACGCGTTCGATATTCGTTTAGCGTTGCTGGTGCTTCACTAAGGTTTCAGAAATATAGCGCAACCCTACGTTTATGCCTTGGTTATAACCCATATTCAGTGCATCCAAATCGGTGGTAAAGCGCGATACAGGGAAGTTTTGTGGCGGCGCAATAATGTTGATTCGCACGCCACTCGGTGGGCTAGCAATAAAATCGAGCGCGCGGTTGTATTGATCGGTGCGCAGCGTTACCGCTTTAAATAATTCAGGATGCTCGGCGAACAGCGGCTTTAATAGATTAGGAAAACGCGCTGGTTTCTTCTTGAAGCCTAATGGCTGAGAGAGGAGCACCGTAATTTCGCGCGCGCCTTGCTCGTAGGCACGAATTACTGGAATGGAATCGGTTAGGCCACCATCGGTCATGGGCTCATCATCGATTGGCGGAAATTCGCGGAACACTACCGGCATGGCGCAGGAAGCGGGGAATATCTCATTCATATTGCGTTCGTTTACTAAAAAATAGCAGGGCTTGCCGGTAACAATGCTGGTGGTTACCACCGTAAGTGGAATGTTGCGTTGAAAATAGCTTTCTAAGTTGATGGGGATATCGCGCACTGAGGTATGCCACAGCCAACTTACATCGGCAAAATGGCCGCCCTTTAAGTACCGGCGAATATTCATAAAATCTTCCCGGCAGGCATAATCAGTAATTACTCGATAGCTGCGTTTGTGAGCCCCAGAAAGATAGCCGATGGCATTCGTAGACCCAGCAGAAACACCAATGGCGGCGTCGAACGGGAAAAAGCTATCCGCAATAAACGCATCCAACACACCTGCCGCGAAAATCCCACGCATGGCCCCGCCCTCGATTACTAGGGTGTGCGGCTTACTATTTGGTGTAACTTCTACCATAAAGGTTCCAGTTAAAACGATTGATACCAATAGGTGTAGCAAAGGTAGCTAGGGCGCCGCAAGTAATAACACTAGCAGTGTTGGAATAAAATGTTATTCGCTGCTTATGGTAAATGTAGCTTCTATCAAGTTGGCAGCCCCTTAAAAATGTACTATATATAGAGCGATAATTGCTTTTATGTACTATATGCAAAGCATACGGAAGGTTTTATTTTTTATTGAAACACACCTTATTGTATTATATATATTACAATAAGGTGTGTTACGCATTATATATGGAGCAATAATGCCAAAATCTACAGTAAGAGCTTATTCTAAATACACGGAGCATGCGCTATCTCTGCTCGCGGGACTAATACGTGCAGCAAGGCTGGAGAAGAAGATGAGTGCTCAGGAAGTGGCAGATCGAACTGGTATATCCAGAGGGATGCTTTTACGTATCGAAAAAGCAGATCCTAAATGCGAAATTGGCGCTACTTTTGAAGTTGCTAGAATTGTTGGTGTAAGTTTATTTGAAGCAGAACCAAGCCGGTTAGCGATGCAGCTTAAGCAAGTGGAAGAAAAACTGTCTTTATTGCCAAAGAGAGCCCGCAGCGCCAAAAAGGTAACAATAGATGACTTCTAAAGATGAATACAAAGAAGCCTTTGTATGGATATGGCTACCAAACGCGGTAGAGCCTATCGTTGCGGGGAGGTTGGAAGCGGATGGAGATCGTTTGTTGTTTAACTACGGTAAAAGTTACCTAGAACGAAGCAAGGATATTATCTCTATTTACGAACCCGAGCTGCCGCTAATGCCGGGAGTTTTGCCATTGTTAAATGGTTTGAGCGCTCCCGGATGTATACGAGATAGCTCACCTGATGCGTGGGGGCGCCGAGTGATTATTAACCGGCGTTTTGGTTACAAAGGTAACAACATCGATACAGATTCTCTTAATGAATTAACCTACCTTCTTGAATCTGGATCTGATCGAATTGGCGCATTAGATTTTCAGCGTTCTTCAACGGAATACATACCACGGCATGCCACGAACGTTAGTATGGAAGAGTTACTCGAGTCTGCTGAGCGTGTTGAGAAAGGGATACCACTTACACCGGAATTAGACCAAGCGCTTTTTCATGGCAGCTCCATTGGTGGTGCGCGGCCGAAAGCTTTGATTGAGGAGCATGGCATTAAATATATTGCCAAGTTTTCTTCTAGCTCCGATATCTATAATGTGGTTAAAGCAGAATTCATTGCTATGCGGCTAGCTGAAAAAGTAGGTATTCAAGTTGCGCCGGTAAAGCTCACTAAGGCAGCGAACAAAGATGTGTTGTTGATAGAAAGATTTGACCGTATTCATACGTCTAGAGGCTGGGCGCGCAAATCCATTGTATCCGCATTAACACTATTAGAACTGGACGATATGATGGCCCGTTATGCAAGTTATGAAACGCTTGCTGAGGTTGTTCGCCATTGTTTTACTGAACCTAAAGAAACTCTACGGGAACTCTTTTGCCGTTTAACTTATAACATTTTGTCGGGGAACACCGATGATCACGCCAGAAACCATGCCGCTTTTTGGAACGGCAACACACTCTCGTTAACACCGGCCTATGATATTTGCCCTCAAGGTCGCACTGGAAATGAGGCATCTCAGGCAATGCTAATTTCAGGCACTAATAATATCAGCCAACTAAAATCCTGCTTGGCCACAGCGCATAATTTCCTTATATCTCAGAATGAAGCGAAGGACATTTTCGCCCATCAGATTCAGGTTATCTCAGATAATTGGGAAGCTGTATGTGATGAAGCAGGATTAAGTGAAGTAGACCAGAGATTATTATGGCAACGGCAGTTTCTTAATCCGTTTTCGGTAGTTCAAGAGAGTTAAATCTAGTGATTCAGCTCACTTACCAATACAGAAACTACCAAAGATCTTGCCTAGTAAATCATCACTGGTGAATTCGCCGGTAATTTCGCTCAAGTGATGCTGAACAAGGCGCAGTTCTTCGGCAAGCAACTCGCCGGCTTGGAATACTTCCAGCTGTTCTTGGCCAGAAATGAGATGAATTTTGGCGCGGGCAATGGCATCAAGATGCCGGCGGCGAGCCATAAAGCCACCTTCCATGCTTTCGTTGAAGCCCATGCATTGTTTTAAATGCTGGCGCAAAAACTCGATACCATCGCCGCTTGATGCGGATAGTGATACTACAGGAATGCCTTGGTGCTCACTGAAACCTGGTGTTTCTTGGCTTAAATCTACTTTATTGCGAATTACGCTGAAAGGCATGTGTGCAGGTAAACTGGAGAAAAACTCCGGCCAAATATCATCTGGATGCAGGGCATTGGTTTCGGTGCTATCTACCATAAACAGTACCCGATCGGCTTGCTCAATTTCCGCCCAAGCACGGGCAATACCAATTTGTTCTACTTTATCGGGGCTTTCGCGCAAACCTGCGGTATCAATAATGTGTAGTGGCATGCCGTCAATTTGAATATGCTCGCGCAGCACATCGCGGGTGGTGCCAGCGATATCAGTAACAATGGCGGATTCGCGGCCGGCCAAGGCGTTAAGCAAGCTGGATTTCCCCGCATTTGGGCGGCCAGCAATTACCACGCGCATTCCTTCGCGCATTAAAGAGCCTTGTTTGGCTTGTTGTTCAACGGCGGCGAGCGAATGAATAATTTCCTGCAAATCACTGGCTACTTTGCCATCGCTAAGGAAATCCACTTCTTCATCAGGAAAATCGATAGCTGCTTCTACATAAATGCGCAAATGAATTACTGCATCAACGAGCTGATCGATTTTATGGGAAAACTCCCCTTGCAGGCTCTGTAACGCCATGCGAGCTGCTTGCTCAGAAGTAGTATCAATAAGATCCGCAATCGCTTCGGCTTGCGCTAAATCGAGCTTATCGTTCATGAAGGCGCGCTCACTGAACTCACCAGGGCGGGCTAACCGCGCTTGCTGGGTGGCCAAAATAGCCTTAATCAGCATATCGATCACTACTGGGCCACCATGGCCTTGCAGCTCAAGGATATCTTCACCAGTGAAGGAATTGGGGCCTTGGAAGTAGAGTGCAATGCCTTGATCAAGCAGATTACCTTCACCATCGCGAAACTCAGTGTAATCAGCATAACGAGGCTTCGGGCAGTAACCAATAATGGTTTGGGCGATGGCTTTGGTAGCTGGCCCACTCACCCGCACAATACCCACACCGCCTTTACCCGGCGGCGTAGCTTGGGCAACAATGGTATCGTTGCTATCAGCGAAAGAGCTGTTTGCGGAAGAGCTGTTAGCAACATTATTGCCAGTGAAATCGTTAGCCGAATCGGTCATGGAATCCTCAAACAAATAAATACGCGATTAATTTTTACATGATAGAGCAAAAAGCGCTCTAAATCAGGAGCTAGCGGCGAATAAACTTAGTGTTGCTGGCGCTCAACACCAGCGAGCATGGAGGCAGAGCGGGAGCGCAAACTCGATATAAAAAAGCCACCATGGCGATAAACGCAGCATAGTGGCTTTTGGGTTTTAAGAGCGCTTATTTAGCGCGCTTTCACCTTACTTTTATTACTATCTTGTTTATCGATTTGCCGGTAAATCCAGGTCATTTGCGTAATCGAAATCAAGTTACTCACCAACCAGTACAATACCAAGCCTGCAGGGAAGAACAGGAAGAATACCGTGAAGATGATCGGCATGAATTGCAGAATCTTCGCTTGCATTGGGTCTGTTACTGGCGTTGGCTGTAAGCGCTGCATTAACCACATACTTGCACCCATTAATAATGGCAATACGAAGTAAGGGTCGCGGCTAGATAGATCGTTAATCCACAGCATGAAATCGGCATGGCGAATTTCTGGGCTTTCCAATAATACCCAGTACAACGCTAAGAAGATGGGTAATTGCAGAAGCATTGGTAAACAGCCGCCGAGCGGGTTTACTTTCTCTTCTTTGTACATCTTCATCATTGCGGCCGACATTTTTTGCCGATCATCACCGAATTTCTCTTTCATTTCTTTCATTTTCGGTGCAATTTTACGCATTTTCGCCATGGAAACGTATTGCGCTTTAGTAAGCGGATACAGTAGCGATTTAATAATTACGGTTACGAGGATAATTGCTAAGCCCCAGTTAATAACAAAGCTTTGTAGCAATGAAAGTAACCAGTAAATTGGCTGTGCCAACCACCATAAGAAACCATAATCAACAGTAAGATTGAGATGCTCAGCAAGCTCTTTCAAGCGCGCTTGGTTTTTCGGGCCCATATACAGCGCACTACGCAACTCAAGCGTTTCGCCTGGTGCGATGGTGTGAGCTGGGCCAATGAAGCCCACCATGCCTTCGCCAACAGCGTTGCTGTTAGTATAAATACGGTTGGTTACGTCTTGATCAGGTACCCATGCAGTAACAAAGTAATGCTCGAGCATGGCTACCCAGCCCGCTGGCGTGTTAATGCTTAATGCACGGTCTTGAATGTTTTTAAAGCTGTACTTTTTATAGCGTTGGCTTTCCGAAGAATAGGCTGCACCGCGGTAAGTAGGCATAAACATGCTATCGCGGCCACCATCTATCATGGTTTGTTTTAATTGGCCATACATGTTCATGGTTTTTGCGCGATCGCTGTTATTCACCACTAAGTAATCAACTTTAACCGCATAATCGCCACGAGTGAATACGTAGGTTTTGGTGATTTCAGTGCCATCTGCTTGTGTGTAAGTAAGCGGAATACGTAGGGTATCGCCGTTTATTTCATAACGCCGCTGCGGCACAGAATACACCGGCCGGCTATCGGCGCTATCTACGCCATCTGGGCCAATGAGGCCGCTTTGGGCAATATGTAAGTTGCCAGGGCGTTGATACAAGATGGTGTAACGTGCTTCTTCGCCAAGGCGGTCGGCATGTTGTAGCAATTCGGCTTTAATTAAATCACCGCCGCGTAAGCTAATTTCTACACGTAGCACATCGGTTTCCACGATAACGGTATCGCCGGAAACTGCGGTAGTTTCAGCGGCTGGAACAGAACCATCGTTACCAGCAACTGGAATATCACCAGTTACTTCTGGAACATCAGCGTTTGGAGCAGGCTCGGTTACTTGTGGTGCGCTGGTAGGATCGATGCCTGGGGTATTGCCACCTTTTAGTTGCCATTGTTGGAACATAAAAAATGATAGAACCAATAAGGCAATAACCAGAATTGTACGTTGCGAATCCATAGTTACTTATTCTCTCGTTGCGTTTCTTGGTGTTCCGTATCGCATTGCGAACCAGGAACCGGATCAAAACCACCGGGATTTCCCGGATGACACTTGCTAATTCGTTTTATGGCGAGCCAGCTGCCTTTAAACACCCCATACTGCTTTAACGCAATAATAGTGTACTCAGAGCAGGTTGGATAAAAACGGCAACGTGGCCCTAGCAGCGGGCTAATGGCCAACTGGTAGAACCGAATCATTGCAATCATTATTCCGCGGAATATTGCTTGCAGCGTTTGCTTAATTTTCGCCATAAATAATCCAACAGATCGCTGAGGGCATCATTGTCTAATTTAGTTACCCCAGGCTTGGCGATGACGATGATATCAAAGCCGGGCAATTTATGCTGCTTTAAACGATAGGTTTCACGAATGATTCTTTTAATGCGATTACGATCGACAGCGCGCTTAGCTACTTTTTTGCTAATAGTAACGCCCATGCGAGGGTAATCCCGCTCATTTGGCTTAGCAAGGAAAGTGAATTCGTTACTTACAGCTTTAACTGGGGGATTATTGAAGACGTTTTGGAAATCTGCGGGAGTTAACAGACGTAACTCCCGAGGGTATGCATACCTACTCACTCAGCAACCTGAGCTAATCGAACGGAATCGATTAAGCACTTAGGCGCTTGCGTCCTTTTGCACGACGACGAGCAATAACCTGACGGCCGTTCTTGGTTGCCATACGTGCACGGAAGCCATGAGTACGCTTGCGTTTTAATACACTTGGTTGAAATGTTCTTTTCATAGCTGTTCTTCCGTAGCTGATCTGAGTTCAAAATTGAGCGCGGATTCTACCCAGAAAAAGGATCGCTGTCAAATAATTTCGCTAAAAAAAGGCTGTGGATAACTTTGAGTTTTAGGCGCCAAAATGCTAGCGTACACCTAGTATTTTACGTAGAATGAAGGGCTCGGTTTTCGTTAGGTGCTCAGAACCAATTAGGAATGATCAAAGCCGAGATCAATTAATGGTTTAGAACAATAATTACAGGAGTAGGTGGGGTGATCCGTGAGTAATTCACTGTGGCATGATTGTGCAACGCGTTTACAAAACGAATTGCCAGCACAACAGTTCAACACTTGGATTCGCCCTTTGCAGGCTGATTTTGAGCGCAATACGCTATTCTTGTATGCCCCCAATACCTACGTAATGGAATGGGTAAAAGATAAATACCTCAAACAAATTATTACCTTCTTGCGTAGTTCCGGCGGCGATACCGTGCCGAATGTGGAACTGCGTGTAGGCGGTTCACGGCAGCCGCGTAATGCGGGCGAGGCCAAAAACTCTGCGGGCAATAATGGTGCGGCGGTGAATGGCTCGGCTAATCATGCTTCTGCTCATGCCTCGGCCAAGCGAGGCTCGGGCGGCCAACACAACAGTGAAGGTGTACTGAATACATCAAGCAACGGTGTTGCAACCAATAATGCCCAGCCTAACTACACGCCACAAATTCAAACCAACCCGATGGATCGGCCGATTTCGCTTCAGCATAGTAATTTGCAACCTACCTATACCTTCGATAATTTCGTAGAAGGCCGCTCGAACCAATTGGCTCGTGCAGCGGCAGTGCAGGTTTCGGAGAATCCAGGCAAAGCGTACAACCCGCTATTTATTTATGGCGGTACTGGTTTAGGTAAAACCCATTTATTACATTCTATTGGCAACGGTATTCTCGCGAATAAGCCTGATGCAAAAGTATTTTATTTGCGTGCCGAGCGTTTTGTGCAAGATATGGTGTATGCCATGAAGCACAACAAAATCGATAGCTTTAAAGAAAGCTATCGTAGCGTAGATGCATTGCTAATCGATGATGTGCAATTTTTTGCGAAAAAAGACCATTTTCAAGATGAGTTTTTCCACACGTTTAATTGGCTTCTTGAGGGAAATCAACAGGTTATACTAACAAGCGATGTGTATCCGAAAGAAATTGAAGGGGTGGATGAACGCTTGAAATCGCGCTTTGGTTGGGGCTTAACAGTAGCCATTGAACCACCAGAGTTACCTACGCGAGTGGCCATTTTAGAGCGCAAAGCAGAAGAGCGGAAAACGAAGCTGCCACATGAAGTTGCATTCTTTATAGCCAAACGGTTGCGCTCAAATGTTCGTGAGCTAGAGGGCGCCCTGAATCGGGTTATCGCCAATGTAACCTTAACTGGCCGCGATATAACCATTGATTTCGTGAAGGAAGCGTTGCGCGATTTAATTGCCGCGCAAGAACGTTTAGTTACTATTGATAATATCCAGCGCACCGTTGCTGAGTACTACAATATTAAAGTATCGGATTTAACATCGAAGCGCCGTACTCGCTCTGTAGCGCGGCCGCGGCAAGTAGCGATGGCATTAGCAAAAGAGCTTACCAGCCATAGTTTGCCGGAAATTGGCGATGCCTTTGGTGGCCGTGATCATACAACGGTTTTACATGCTTGCCGAAAAGTAAAAGAGCTAATAGAGTCTGATCATGAGATTCAGGAAGATTATCGCAATCTGAATCGAACCTTGTCGGTTTAATGTTGCTGTTAACGAAATAATAATAAGGGGAGTTATCCGCATGAAATTCACTATTACCCGTGATGCTCTATTAAAGCCACTGCAAGTGGTAAGTGGAGCTGTGGAACGTCGCAACACGTTACCGATTTTAAGCAATGTGTTGATTCAGGTAACAGAAAGCCAAATGCGCATGACAGGTACCGATTTAGAAGTGGAATTGGTATCACAAATTGATTTGGAAGGCGCAACACCTGGTGAAGTAACAGTGCCAGCGAAGAAATTACTCGATATCGTTCGCTCGTTGCCAGAAGGTGTAGATGTAAGTTTTACCGCTAGTGATGACAAAGTGGTTGTGCGTGCTTCTCGCAGCCGGTTTACGTTAAGCAGCTTGCCTGCTTCAGATTTCCCGAATATTGATGAATGGGAAAGCGAAATTCAAATTCAAATGGCCCAAGGCGATTTGAAAGATTTAATGGAAAAAACGCACTTTTCAATGGCGAACCAAGATGTACGCTATTACTTAAACGGCATGCTGTTTGAAGTAAATGATGACGTGTTACGAACCGTGGCTACCGATGGCCATCGTTTGGCGTTATCGGCGGTATCGCTGGAGCAAAGCGCACTGCCACATAAGCAAGTGATTGTGCCGCGCAAAGGCGTATCGGAATTATTGCGTTTACTCGGTGACGACGACGCGATCATTTCCTTATCTTTAGGGCAAAACCACGTGCGGGTAACAGCTGGCAATATGATTTTCACCAGTAAGTTACTTGACGGCCGCTTCCCTGATTATCGCCGTGTATTGCCACAAGGTGGTGATCGTATTGTAGTTGCCGATCGTGATTTATTGCGCCAATCCTGTGTGCGGGCGTCTATTTTATCGAATGAGAAATTCCGCGGTGTGCGCATGGCGCTCTCGCCAAATGAAGTAATTCTTACAGCCAATAACCCTGAGCAAGAGCAGGCGGAAGAGCGTTTAGAAGTTGAATACTCAGGCGAATCGTTTGAAATTGGCTTTAACGTAACTTACTTGTTGGATGTATTGAATGCGATTCAAGGCGAACAAGTAAAACTTACGTTAAGTGACCCTAATAGCAGTACCATTGTGGAAGATAATAGCGATGATGGTGCGCTTTACGTTGTGATGCCAATGCGTTTGTAACTTCGGGTTATTAGCGCATTGCGAAGGTTGTATGCAGATAACAAAGCTGGCTATCGAGCACTTTCGAAACATAGAGAGTGCAGTGCTGCTTCCAGCGCCACAAATTAATATCATTAGTGGTGAAAATGGCAGCGGTAAAACAAGTGTTTTAGAAGCCATTTATAGCTTGGGGTTTGGGCGTTCTTTTCGCACTCACCAATCTAGGCAAGTAGTTCAAGATGAGCAAGATTCATTTACATTGTTTGCTCAAGTAGTTGCACCACAAAATGAAGATGCAGTAAAAGTAGGTTTTCGCCGGCAGCGTAACGGTGAAACCGAGATTCGCATTAACGGTGAGAACGAGCGCAAGTTTAGTGCGCTAGCCCGGTTAGTGCCGGTGCAACTCATTACTCCCGAAGGTGTGGCGTTAATCACCGAGGGGCCGAAGCAACGGCGGCAGTTCATGGATTGGGGCTTGTTCCACGTGGAACCAAGTTACTATGAACACTGGTTAACATTTTCGCGGTTGCTAAAGCAGCGCAACGCGCTGTTAAAGCAAAGGTTATACGATAGCCAAGCGGGCGCTCTGTGGGATAAACAGCTGGCTACCGCGGGTGAACAAGTTACCGATGCGCGACGCAAATATTTATTAGGATTGAACGAACAGTTGAACGTTTATTGCCAGCAGTTTTTACCGCAATATCAGTTTGAGTTTCGTTTACTGAAAGGTTGGGCCGAGGATATTTCCTTTGCTGAGGCGCTGGTAGATAAACTCGAGTTAGATCGGCGCCAAGGATTTACCAGCGTTGGCCCAACCAAGGCTGAATGGCAAATTCGCGCTGATGGCATTGATGCTCGCGAACGGCTATCAAGAGGCCAATTGAAACTATTGGTTGCTGCTTTGAGGTTAGTGCAAAGCGCAGATTATAACTCGCATCGAGGTCAGCCCTGTGTCATCTTGGTAGATGATTTACCGGCAGAGCTTGATAGTGAGAACCAACAAAAGCTCTGTGATGCGTTAGTTCAGAGTGGAAGTCAGGTGTTTGTTACGGCGATACATCAAAAAGAATTAAGAAGCCGGTTTAGTAACACCGAAATCCGATTGTTCCACGTGGAACACGGAACAATCAAAAATGATTAAACAGGAATAATTTATGTCTGCTAGTACTAGTAATTACGATCAGTCGAATATTAAAGTTTTAAAAGGCTTAGACGCGGTACGGAAGCGTCCGGGAATGTATATCGGTGATACCGATGATGGTACAGGCCTGCACCACATGGTATTCGAGGTGGTGGATAACTCCATCGATGAGGCGCTAGCAGGGCACTGCAACGAGATTTATGTAACCATGCATACCGATGGTTCGGTTTCTGTGCGTGATGATGGCCGCGGTATTCCTGTGGATATGCATGAAGATGAAGGCGTTTCTGCTGCTCAGGTAATCATGACCGTTCTTCATGCCGGCGGTAAGTTTGATGATAACTCATACAAAGTTTCTGGTGGTTTGCACGGTGTGGGTGTTTCAGTTGTAAACGCACTTTCCGAAAAGCTGCAACTTACCATTCAGCGTACAGGTAAAGTTTGGAAGCAAACCTACACTCACGGTAATCCAGATTCCGATATCGTAGCTGTAGCCGATACTGATAAAACCGGTACAGAGATTCGTTTTTGGCCAAGCCACGAAACCTTCACGCAAACCGAATTTCATTACGATATTTTAGCCAAACGTGTTCGCGAGCTTTCATTTTTGAATTCGGGTGTTTCTATTCATCTAGTTGATGAAAGCTCTGGCCGTAAAGATCACTTCAAATATGATGGTGGTATTGCCGCTTTCGTAAGTTACTTGAATGATAAAAAACTACCAATTCACCCGAAAGTATTTCAGTTTTCCATCGAGCGCGAAGATGGCATTTCAGTAGAAGTAGGGTTGCAGTGGAATGATTCATTCCAAGAGCATATTTATTGCTTCACCAATACCATTCCACAGCGCGATGGTGGAACGCACATGGCGGGTTTCCGTGCTGCACTTACGCGTACATTGAATACGTACATGGAACAAGAAGGCTACACCAAGAAAGCAAAAACCAGTGCTACCGGTGATGATGCCCGTGAAGGCTTAACTGCGGTAATCTCAGTTAAAGTGCCAGACCCGAAATTTTCTTCGCAAACCAAAGATAAATTGGTTTCCTCTGAAGTAAAAACAGCGGTTGAGCAAGCCATGAATGAACACCTTTCGAACTATCTGTTGGAAAACCCAACTGATGCGAAAGTAATTGTGCAAAAAATAATTGATGCGGCGCGTGCTCGTGAAGCTGCGCGTAAAGCACGTGACATGACCCGCCGTAAAGGCGCGTTAGATTTGGCTGGCTTGCCAGGGAAACTAGCGGATTGTCAGGAAAAAGATCCGGCACTTTCAGAACTCTACATTGTGGAGGGTGATTCTGCGGGTGGCTCTGCTAAGCAGGGGCGCAACCGTAAAAACCAAGCGATTTTGCCGTTAAAAGGTAAGATTCTTAACGTTGAAAAAGCACGTTTCGATAAAATGCTTTCTTCACAAGAAGTGGCAACCCTTATTACAGCCATGGGCTGTGGTATTGGCCGTGATGAATATAATCCAGATAAAACCCGTTACCACCGCATTATTATCATGACGGATGCCGACGTGGATGGTTCTCACATCCGTACGCTACTCCTTACTTTCTTCTACCGGCAAATGCCGGAGTTGATCGAGCGAGGCTACATCTATATTGCGCAACCGCCGCTGTATAAAGTGAAGAAGGGTAAACAAGAGAGCTACATAAAAGACGATCCAGGCTTGATTCAATACCTTACTACGTTGGCGCTGGATCGGGCATCGTTGCACGTTAATGCAGATGCCCCTGGTATCACTGGCCTGGCGCTAGAGAAAATGGTGCGTGATTATCAATTCGCCATGGATACTATTAAACGTTTAAGCCGTGTGTTGCCGAAACATATGTTATCGCGTTTAGTTTATGCGGAACGTTTAACGGCTGAAAACCTTAAAGATGAGCACTACGTAAATAACTGGGCGAGTTCTTTTACCACCAACTTGATGGAATCAGAGAAGGATTCTGCAAGCTATGAAGTGTTCGTGAATAAAGATGATGAGCGCGATGTATTTTTGCCAACCATACGTATGCGTCGTCATGGTGTACACACCGATTACCCGCTCACGTATGAGTTCTTAGTATCTCGCGATTATGATCGTTTAGCCTCTGTTGGTAACGACATTAACGGCCTTATTGAAGAGGGCGGATATGTGCAACGTGGTGAGAAAGTGCAAGAAGTTGAAGATTTCGTTGAAGCTATTGAATGGTTAATTAACGAATCTAAACGTGGCTTATATGTACAGCGCTACAAAGGGTTGGGTGAAATGAACCCTGGGCAGCTTTGGGAAACCACAATGGATCCTGAATCTCGCCGTATGCTGCAAGTGAAAATTGAAGATGCAATTGGTGCAGATCAACTATTCACTACCTTAATGGGTGATGATGTTGAGCCGCGCCGTGCGTTCATTGAAAGTAATGCATTGAAGGTTGCTAACTTAGACGTGTAGCGCGTTTCGATTAGTTACACGGAAATGTGGTAAATAATCGTAATAAGAAAGCATAGAAAGTATAAGAAAGCCCTCACTTCAAAAGAAGTGAGGGCTTTTTTGTAGGTACGGTAAATAGGTTACTTAGCTTCAGGTTTCGGTTGATTTCGCACCATTTGGCACACAATCACCGAAATTAAGGCCCCCGGAGTTGCTAGAAATGCGTAGAGCACCACATTCAATGAGCGCTCACCGGCTATTTCATTGCTAGTAGCGCTATCCGTGAATAATGGTGCTAGCAGTTCATAACCAGTACTAAACACGAAGATTAGTAAAAAGGGCAGCACGGCAGCAACAACAACGGCTAGTGCAGGGTGCTTTAGCTTGGCTGCCTGATTGCCAAACCAAATGCAGATAGAAAACACCACGATATACACTAAAAACGCCATTGCATGCCTCCGATTATGTTGTTGCTGGCCCTTCGGTTTATTGCAGCAACGAAATATCCGCAACCTTCAAGAATTGGTTGCGAAGTTCATTCAGCAGGGCTAAACGGTTACTTCTTACGGCTTCATCATCTGCGTTTACCATTACCTGATCAAAGAACGTATCTACAGGCTCTTGTAGCGTTGCTAACGCGTTTAATACATCGCTATAGATTCCTGCCTTCGCTGCGGTATCAATTTGCGCTACAAGGCTGTTAAGCACCTGATTCAAGGCTACTTCAGCGGGCTCACTCAACAAATCTTCCTGCACAACGCCAATCTCGCCCTCAACCTTGGCTAGAATGTTCGAAATACGTTTATTTGCTGCAGCAAGTGCCTCCGCTTGTGGCTTGCTTCTGAATTCGGCCACGGCTTTAACGCGCTGATCAAAATCGAGCGCAACAGTAGGGCGGCGCGCAAGAACAGCTTGAATTACGTCCACAGCAATATGCTGATCTTGGTACCAGGCTCTGAACCGGCCGAGCAAGAAATCAGCTACTTGGGTAGTAACGCTTTCAGGGTCTTTTACTACTGAGCCGTAGCTTGTTACTGCAATCGCTACAATGGCCTCGATATCCAGTGGTAACTTGCGTTCAACCAAAATGCGCAGCATACCGATGGCTGCACGGCGCAAACCAAAGGGATCGCGATCGCCTTTCGGGGTTTGCCCAATCGCAAAAATACCCACCAGTGTGTCCAGCTTATCGGCCAATGCTACTGCACATGCTTCCGCGCTTACTGGCAAATCATCGCCGGCAAAGCGTGGGCGATAATGAGCTTCAATAGCTTGCGCTACAAGCTCAGATTCACCATCGTTGCGCGCATAGTGCATGCCCATTACACCTTGCACCTCAGGGAATTCCATTACCATGTTCGATACTAAATCGGCTTTGGCCAATAGGCCCGCTCGGCCGGCGGCTTCGCTATCCGCACCAAGAGCTTTTGCGATTGCCGCTGCATTCGCAGAAATACGCCGTGCCTTATCGCCAACACTGCCAAGTTCTTTTTGGAATAATACCGAATCAAGCTTCGCTAACCGGCTTTCTAAAGTTGATTTCTTATCGGTTTCAAAGAAGAACTGCGCATCTTTCAGGCGCGGACGCACCACCTTTTCGTTGCCTGAAATTACCTGCTGCGCATCTTTGCTTTGAATATTGCTAATGAAGATAAAACGCGGCAACAAGTTCCCTTGTAAATCAGTAAGTGGGAAGTACCGCTGATCATCCTTCATGGTGTAAATCAATGCTTCTTTTGGAACCGATAAAAACTCTTCATCGAAGCTAGCAACCATAGGCACAGGGAATTCAACTAGGGAAGCTACCTCATCGATCAAATCCTCATCCCATACGGGTACGGCATTCTCACTCTGTGCGAGCTCCAAAACTGCTTGCTTAACGGTATCTCGCCGTTCTGCGAAATCTGCAATAACATGGCCAGAGCGCAATGTTTCTGCATACTCGTTGGCATTATTGATGGTTAAAAGCTCGGGATGATGAAATCTATGCCCGGTCACCTTATTGTTACTTTGAATGCCAAATAGGCTTGCCGGAAGCACTTCGTTACCAAGTAATACGGTAAGTTGATGGAGTGGCCGAATAAAATGGTGGTCGCCCATACCCCAGCGCATCGTTTTTGGAATCGGCAATTGTTTCACTGCAGTATCCAACATAGCTTGCACTAGCTCGCGAATGGATTTGCCAGGCAGGGTAGCGTTGTACATTAGCCACTCGCCTTTATCGGTTACGAGCCGTTCTGCTTGTGCTACTTCAATGCCCATGCCACGCGCCCAACCTTGGGCTGCTTTGGTAGGGTTGCCTTCAGCATCGAACGCGGCCGCTACAGCGGGGCCTCGTTTTTCTACCACTTCATCTTGCTGCGCTGTTTCAAGGTTCTTTACAAGAACACCAAGGCGGCGTGGTGAAGCAAAGGCGCGAATAGAATCAAAGGCTAACCGTGCATCGTTTAATTGGTTGGCAATACTATTAGTAAAGCTATCGCTCAATCCTTTTAATGCTTTCGGTGGCAGCTCTTCGGTGCCGAGCTCGATCAGTAAATCGTTACGCTGATGCATGCTTATGCTCCCTTCTTGCTGCTGTTGTACTGGGCCAATACGGATTTCGCTAACTCTGGCTCGGCCAATGGAAAGCCAAGTTCGGCGCGGCTGGCAAAGTAAACTTCCGCACATGCTTTCGCCATGGTACGAACGCGTAGAATATAGCGTTGCCGTTCGGTGACAGAAATCGCATGGCGGGCATCGAGTAAGTTAAATGCATGAGATGCACGCATTACTTGCTCGTATGCAGGTAAGGCCAAGCTGTGCTGAATAAGCAGTTCACATTCTTTTTCGCATGCATCAAAACGCGCGAACAGAACATCCACATCGGCATATTCGAAGTTATAAGTAGATTGCTCAATCTCATTTTGCAAAAACACATCACGGTAGTAGATAGTGCCGCGCGGCCCACTAGCCCACACTAAATCGTAAATGCTATCAACGCCTTGAATGTACATGGCTAAACGTTCTAAGCCGTAAGTGATTTCCCCGGAAATTGGTTTGCATTCAATACCGCCTACCTGTTGGAAGTAGGTAAATTGGGTAACTTCCATGCCGTTAAGCCACACTTCCCAACCTAGGCCCCATGCGCCAAGAGTAGGGGATTCCCAGTTATCTTCTACGAAGCGGATATCGTGTACGAGTGGATCGAATCCAAGCATCTTTAAAGACCCAAGGTAAAGCTCTTGAATATCTGATGGTGATGGCTTCATGATCACTTGAAATTGATAATAGTGCTGCAAACGATTTGGGTTTTCCCCATAGCGGCCATCGGTAGGGCGGCGGCACGGTTGCACGTAAGCATAGCTCGCCGGCTCAGGGCCGAGTGAGCGGAGGAATGTCATGGGGTGAAAGGTACCCGCGCCCACTTCCATATCGAGTGGCTGAACAATGGCACAACCTTGCTGTGCCCAATAATCTTGCAGAGCGAGAATGAGGCCCTGAAATGTTTTTACATCAAATTTTGCCATGGGGTGGTTCCATTTCATTCAATCGAATTTCCGCTTCGCGGCGGCATGGGTTTGTGTGATTATACCGTAACCATTCGTGCGATTTATAGGGAGAAACGCAATGGATGCAAGCAATAATGCAATTAATCGCTGCCCTTGGTGTGGTAACGCTGCAGATTACCAGGAATATCACGATAAAGTATGGGGCCGCCCCGTTTATGATAGCCACGATTTGTTTGCCAAGCTATGCCTTGATGGCCAACAAGCAGGGCTGAGTTGGATAACTATTTTGCGAAAACAGCAAGGATACGAAGCTGCGTTTTTGCAACTAAACCCAGAAGCATTGCATGCAATTCAAGGCCGCGATAGGGAAGCATTTGTAGCAACCCAAATGCAGAACTCGAATATTGTTCGGAACAGGCTAAAAATCGAATCAATTTTTCGCAATGCCGATGGTTATATGAAGTTGCAGAACGAAGGCATAGATTTCAATGAATTTCTCTGGAGTTTTGTAGGCAGTAAACCCATCGTGAATTATCCAAAAACGATGGGAGATGTTCCCACCAGTACCGCTGAATCGGAAGCGATGTCGAAAGCGTTGAAAAAAATGGGGTTTAACTTTGTAGGCCCCACAATCGTGTATGCATTTATGCAGGCAGTGGGCATGGTGAATGACCACCTTGTTGATTGCGATTTCCGCGATGTTGATTAATGTTCCATGTGGAACATTAGTTTGTAAATATAGCTAACAGCGAAGCACAGTTGATTACTGTACCTCGCTTGAATCACGCAGGCATGTTTATGCTGTTGCGGCCAATCCGCATCCCCATACAAGAGTGGCTATCTACGCGGGTAGAGCTTACGTTCGCGCCAGAAACCGAGTATCCCGAACATAGCGAAGAACAGGCCGAAGCCTTGCAGTAGGCCGTTAATGGGGCGGTGTACGGTAGACCCCTCGTTAATAGGTTGGCGATACCAAGTTCTATAAAACGCGCCGTGGCTACCCGCTACTTCCTCGGTGTATTGGTAACCGCGGTTTTCGAACGTTACTATTCGTTGTTCTTGTAAACGCTCGGTCATTTTTTGCTGCAACTCTAGAAAGCCAGGTTCAAGACGCATACGAGGGTCTGCCCAAGGTGAGTTGTGTATCCAGTTACGATAGATATCAACAGATTCGTTGTCGGCAATATTGCCGTGAGACATGTATTCATATTGCTGTTCAGGAAATATGCTGGCGGTATAGCCTACATAAAACAACGGCAAGGAGAGAGCGAGAGCCATGCTTGATAACGTAAGTAAACGGCTGCGCTGGCGAACTGCGTCATCTTGTTGCTTATTTATAAGGTGGTCTACATCACTAATTTGCGTAAGCTTGTTGCGAATGTAGCTATTCTCTAATGGCGATAGTGCTTCGGCTAACGAAAGCTCGAGAGCTTGTAGCCAACGCCGGAATGTTTCATTGCTTGGTAAAGAACGGTCGTTTTCAAGTTTGGAAAGAAAGGATTGCTCAATTCCCATTTGTTCTGCCAATTCAGGTTGGCTAAGTTCCAACTCGTTGCGGCGTTGTTTTAGTCGTTCTCCGAGTGTCATTTTGTTATCCTCATATTATTAATATTATCTCCATGGCTATCGTTATGAACGCTATGGTGTTGAGGTTATTCTTAGCTATGCATTGTGGCATAAGAAGATGAATAATAGGGAATATATAAGAAATGTTACGAATAGAGCCGGTAGATTATGAAAATCCAGAACATGCAGCGGCTTTAATAGCGCTTCTTGATCATTATGCGCAAGATCCAATGGGCGGCGGCGAAGCGTTGCCTGCGGCAACTCGCGAGAACTTAATTGCCGAAATGGCCGCACGGCCAACAGTATATAGTTTTATTGCCTGGCATGAAGATGATGGTGCGGTAGGGCTTATTAACTGCGTAGAAGGCTTTTCTACCTTTGCAGCCAAGCCTGTGTGTAATTTGCATGATATTGCTGTGAAAGCGGGTTATCGAGGGCAAAATATCGGCCAAAAGCTTATTGCCGCAGCTGCTGCAAAAGCAAAGCAACGGGGATGCGTGAAACTTACTTTGGAAGTGTTAAGCGGCAATGAACCGGCTCGTTTGGCTTACTTGAAATTTGGCTTTAAGCCCTATCAGCTAGATCCAGAAATGGGGCATGCTGAATTTTGGGAGTATAAGCTTTAGGGTTCCACGTGGAACATGTAGCTTATAAACCCTTTTGAATAAGGTAGTGGTAGGGCGCTTCATCTGTTTGTGCTGCAAGCAACTGATGATCCATAAAACGACAAAACGCGGGAACATCCCGAGTTGTTGCAGGATCATCGGCGATTACCAGTAGCGTTTCGCCATCCGCCATTTGCCGAATTCTGCCACGTATCAACATCACAGGTTCAGGACAACGCAAACCCATGGTATCGAGATGATGGTTGGCAGTACTGAATGGTGGTGCCATGGATAAAGCCTCTTTAGCAGAAATAACGGATAGCGTTAGTATAAATGCTCGTTACTGATAAAAAAATCCCGCTCGGCGTATTCGTTGCCAAAGCGGGATTTTTTATTCACCGGATGATGCTTAGTTATAACCGCATCATTAGATAATTAGCGATAGCGCTTGCTGTTAATGCAGCGTATCGCCACGCTAAGTTACTGTTTTATACACGCTCAAATACAGTAGCGATACCTTGGCCGAGGCCAATACACATAGTTGCTAAACCAAGAGTTGCGCCTTTCTGCTCCATAAGGTTTATCAAGGTAGTGCTGATTCGCGCTCCTGAGCATCCGAGAGGATGACCAAGGGCTATAGCGCCGCCATGTAGGTTCACTTGCGTATCCATTTTATCTTCAATCTTCAGGCCGCGCATTACTGCTAGCGCTTGTGCTGCGAAGGCTTCATTGAGCTCGAACAAATCGATATCAGCTAAGCTTAAGCCAGCACGTTTGAGCGCTTTTTGCGTGGCTGGCACTGGGCCGTAACCCATAATTGAAGGATCGCAACCGGCAACCGCCATTGAACGAATGCGAACGCGTGGAGTTAAACCAAGTTGTTTCGCGCGCTCTGCCGACATAATCAAGGTTGCCGCAGCACCATCTGAAATTGCAGACGATGTGCCCGCAGTAACGGTTCCGTTTGCTGGATCAAATACCGGGCGCAATGCAGCAAGTGCTTCTACCGTAGTTTCCGGGCGAATTACTTCATCATGTGCAAAGCGTTTTAACACGCCGTGCTCATCGTGCCCATTAATTGCGTGAATCTCGCCTTTAAAGCCGCCATTTAAAGTAGCTTCGTGTGATAAGCGATGTGAACGCGCGCCGAATTGGTCTTGCTCTTCGCGAGTAATGCCAAACTTCTTGCCGAGTAGCTCGGCGGTTAAGCCCATAGAGCCAGCGGCTTTTGCAACGGAACGGTTTAAGCCTGGGTGAAAATCCACTCCGTGCATCATGGGTACATGGCCCATGTGCTCTACACCACCGGCGATAAAGATGTCACCGTTACCAGTTTGAATAGCACGGGTAGCATCGTGAATGGCTTGCATAGAAGAGCCACACAAGCGATTTACAGTAACCGCGCCCACTTGGTGCGGAATGCCTGCTAGTAACGCACTGTTCCGCGCTACGTTAAAACCTTGCTCTAAGGTTTGTTGTACACAACCCCAGTAGATATCTTCGAGTTCATTTGGATCTACATTGGGGTTACGTGCTAATAGGCCTTTCATCAGTTCGGCAGATAAATCTTCTGCACGAACATTGCGGAAGGCACCGCCCTTCGAACGGCCCATTGGGGTACGAATTGCATCTACTATAACGACGTCTTTCATAACATTCTCCGTTCGTGGTTAGCTTTTAAAGTAAGTGCCGCCAGCTTTGGCTTTTTCGCGTAACCCATCAGTTACCTGATAGATTTCGCCCAAATCGGCATATTTATCGGCTAACTCAACAAATTTCTGTAAGCCTAAGGTTTCGAGGTAACGGAACGCACCGCCACGGAATGGAGGGAATCCAATACCGTAAATTAACGCGATGTCAGCTTCTTCTGCTGAATCAACAATGCCTTCTTCTAGGCAGCGCACCATTTCGTTTACCATTGGGATCATGCAGCGTGCGATAATTTCATCTTTCTCTGCAGTAGCTTCCTTGGCACCAATAATTTCGTAAACTTTAGGGTTTACTACTTTCTGTGGGCGGCCGCGTTTATCTACGCTGTATTCATAAAACCCTTTGCCGTTTTTCTGGCCGTAGCGCTCAGCTGCGGCTAACTGCGCAATAGCACCGTTATCATCACGAGCCATGCGCGTAGGGAAGCCTTCAGCCATCACGTTGGTTGCATGATCTGCAGTATCTAAGCCCACAACATCACATAAGTACGCTGGGCCCATTGGCCAGCCGAATTCTTTTTCCATTACTTTATCGATGCCGGTGAAATCGATGCCATCATCAAGCAGCTTGCTGAAGCCTGCAAAGTAGGGGAACAACACGCGGTTTACTAAGAAACCAGGGCAATCATTTACCACAATTGCGGTTTTGCCCATTTGCAGCGCATATGCGGTTACGGCTGCAATGGTTTCATCGGAAGTGTGCTTGCCGCGAATAATCTCTACCAATGGCATTTTATGCACTGGGTTAAAGAAGTGCATGCCGCAGAAGCGAGAAGGGTCTTCTAAACTTTCCGCGAGTTTATCGATAGAAATAGTAGAGGTGTTCGAAGTAATAATGGCATCTTTCGCCACTACCTTTTCAACTTCGGCTAATACTGAAGCCTTAATTTTCGGGTTCTCAACAACGGCTTCAACAATGATATCTACATCAGCGAGTTCACTGTTATTCAATGTTGGTGTGATCGAGGTTAGTGTTTTTGCCACAATTTTTTGGCTAATTTTGCCGCGCTCAAGAGCTTTACCCAAAATTTTCGAAGCTTCATTTAGGCCTAAATCAAGTGCATCACGGCGAATATCTTTCATTACTACCGGTACGCCACGCGAGGCCGATTGGTAAGCAATGCCACCACCCATGATACCGGCACCTAAAACGCCTGCGCGTTTAATTTGTTTCGTAGCAGATTTAGCCGATTTTTTACTTTTACTTTTTACTACTTGGTCGGCTAGGAAAATGCCAACTTGAGCTCGTGCTGCATCAGTTTGAGTGAGCTTCACGAACAGTTCGTTTTCAATATTTAGCGCTTGTTCACGGGCTTCACCTGCGCCGCGCTCTACTACTTCAACGGCAGCATGTGGAGAAGGGTAATGCTTACCCGCTTTCGCCCATACCATTCCTTTGGCGGTGCTGAAGCTCATTAACTTCTCAGTGTCATTCGCTTTTAACGCTTCTAACTTCGGTTGGCGTTTGGCCTGCCAATCAAGATCGCCGGCAATGGCATCGCGTAGCATAGCGAGTGCGCCTTCTTTTAAGCGATCACTACTGGTAACTGCATCCACTAAACCTACCGCTAAGGCTTTCTCTGGTTTGTGGTTCATGCCGGTAGTAATGGCTTCGAGTGCGTTATCGGGGCCGATCACGCGGGGTAAACGCACGGTGCCGCCAAAACCAGGAATAAGGCCTAGTTTCACCTCTGGTAAGCCAATAACCGCAGTTTCATCAGCGATACGGTAATCACAAGCGAGTATCGCTTCGCAGCCGCCGCCCAATGCAAACCCATTTACTGCTGCAATTGATGGAACTGGTAAATCTTCTAGCTTGTCAAAAACGCGAGAAGCTTTGTGAACCCACGTTTTAGTTTTTTCTAAATCAGCAAAAAGGGTGAGGAATTCGGTGATATCTGCGCCTACAATGAAGGTAGATTTGGCGCTGCGAACGAGCACACCTTTTAGATCGGTGTTGCCAGCTAGCGTGTCTAGCGCGTCACTAAATTCGTTAAGTGTTTTTTCGTCAAATTTGTTGACCGAGCCCGGTGCATCGAAGGTAACTTCGGCGATGCCTGGCTCAATAAAATCAACATGAAGGTTAGTACCTTGGTAGATCATCTTTGGTCTCCCGACTAGTGAGCAGAGCGAACCTCTGCCAGCACTCAAGTTTTTTGCTTGCGTGTTACAATGCATGTACTGTTCGTGGCAAACTGTTGTAAGCGAACAACATACAAGAGTATGGTAAAAAAATCGCGACTAATCATCCCATAACGAGAAAGAAAATTAAACACCCGTTTGAAAGTAACTTTTAGCTGTAGTTAACGAGATATAAAAACGAATGTGCAGAAGTAGTGTATTAGTGCAAAAACAGGCGCCCAAGCAGATACAAAAAACTGCGTTTGTACAATTATGCATGTTGGTTAGCGTGGCGATATTGGCTATAGCGAGTATCGCTTCCGCTCAGGCGCGCAATGTTAAAGCTCAGGTGCATAACATCCAAGTGAGCAATGCTACTACGCATCATTTTATCGCACATAGCATGAGTGCGCAGCCGGGATTCAGCAACGAATCTATTCCTGGTATTTTCACAGCGGATGAGCCGCACCCAAACGCACAGCAAACGCCAATTTCAACCCTCGTTACGATAGCGCAGCAGGCAGGCCAGCCAACCCGCCGAGCAGGCTCCTTTAATCCACTAATTCAGCCGTGGGGATTGCATGTTGATCAGCAACTTGAGAGCCAACGCGAATTATATCAAACCGTAAGAACTTTAATTGAACGACGCCAGCTTACTGATGCACGAAGCAAACTTGTGGAGCTGAGCGGCTATCCGTTATTTCCCTACGCGGAAGCGGCATTGCTGGAAACGAGCGTAAATTATGCCAATGAAGGCGTAATTCAGGAATATCTTGCTGTGTATGGTGATACGCCCCCAGGCCGCTCGTTACGCACCTCATGGTTGGAGTTTCTGCGTAAAGAAAATGATTTTGCGCGATATGTGCGTGATTATCAGCCGCAAAGCTCACTTGCGTTGCAATGCCACGCATTGCGTTCGCGTTATCGTTTGCGTGATAACTGGCAAGGTAATGATGAGGCCGAGTTTTGGCAAGAAGTAACCGAGTTTTGGGTGCATGGGCGTAGCTTACCTTCTGCTTGTGATGGCTTATTTCGCCTTTGGGCAGAGCAAGGGCTGCGCACCAACGATGTAGTATGGCAACGTGCAGAGTTGGCGCTGAGAGAAGGGCAAACGTCGCTGTTTCGCTACTTATTGAGGTTCTTACCGCGTGAGCAGCAACAGTTATTAGAATTGCAGCGTCGATTGCGCGCGAATCCGGGGTTGGTGCAGCGATATCAAGAGATTAGCGCCACGGGCGATAAACAAACCGATCAGTATTTACGCACGTTGGTGATTAACGCGCTTGGTCGCCTGCGTTGGAATGATCACTTCAATACGATTGCCGCATGGGAACATTATCAACAGGAGTTCACCTTTAGCGGGCGCGAAACCAATCAAGTAAATGCCGAGATAGCGGTTACTTTGGCGTTGCGCGGCGAACCGATTGCACTAGATTGGTTCCAGCGGCTCGCGATAGACGATATGTCACCGATTGTATTGCAATGGTACTTGTCGAGTTTACTAAGAGATCGGCGTTTCGATTTAATTAATGATTTAGTACTAGCAATGCCGCCAGAACAACAGCAGCAAGCGCAGTGGCTGTATTGGCGTGGCCGTTCGCTAGCGCTTATGGGTGAATTAGAAGACGCTACTGAGCTTATGGTACAAGCAGCGCAAGAGCGTAATTATTATGGCTTTCTTGCCAGTGCGCGTATGAGCTTACCGCCTAACCTAAATAACGAAACTACGGAGATCGTGGCCGATAAGCTAATTGCCTTAAGCCAACGGCCAGAAGCGCAACGAGCGCGCGAATTTTTGCATCTAGATAATCACCTAGCCGCGCGTCGGGAATGGAATCTACTGCGCGCCCGCGCTAGCGCGGAAGAGCAAATATATATTGCCTTATTAGCATCAGAGTGGGGCTGGCATGATCAAGCTATTTTTGGCTTAGCGAGCAGCAACGCGTTTAACGATGTGGCCCGCCGTTTCCCGCTTGCTCACCATCAGCTGCTTACGGAATGGGCGGATCAAGCACGGGTAGATTCAGCGTGGGTGTTTGCTATTGCTCGGCGGGAAAGCTCATTTCAAATTGATGCCGTATCGCCGGTGGGTGCTCGTGGTTTAATGCAAGTAATGCCGGGCACCGCTGATTACTTAAACAGACGCACGGCTTCCAGTGCTACGCGTACGCGGCCCAGATTTCAAATTGATCGGCCAGAAGATAACGTGCGCATGGGCACGCAATACCTTGCAGAACTTCTGCATAGAAAAGATGGCAATTGGTTGCTCGCCACTGCCGCATACAATGCGGGGCCAAATCGGGTAGCGCAATGGTTACCAGAATCTGATTTAGCAGCCGATATTTGGGTAGAAATGATCCCTTACCAAGAAACCCGCGATTACGTAAAAGCGGTGCTTGCTTATCAGCAAATTTATACGCTGTTGCTCGGAAAAGATGCTAATGTATTACAACCTCTGGTACGTATGCAGATTAATGGAAACGGCCAAGGTTAACTCAAACAACAAATAATAAAAATTGCTCGAGGAACGGCTTTTCAATGCAAATACGCACAATATTGCGGATTTTAGGCCTATTAATAGCCATTTTCAGCGTAACTTTACTGCCGCCAGCAGCGCTTGCCTATTTCTATGAGGACGGTGGTGGTTGGGCGTTTTTGCTCGCATTTGTATTAAGCCTTTGCATTGGTTTGTTAGTTTGGTATCCCAACCGCGATAAACGCCAAGAACTGAAAACCCGCGAAGGCTTTATTATTGTGGTGATGTTTTGGGTGGTATTGGGTTCGGTGGGAGCAATCCCGTTCTGGATGCCAGATGCATATTCACTAAGCTTTACTGATGCAATGTTTGAATCATTCTCAGGGCTTACCACCACTGGCGCCACCGTACTTACCGGTATCGATGAACTCCCGCATGCCTATCGCTTTTATCGCCAGCAACTGCAATGGTTGGGCGGTATGGGGATTATCGTACTTGCAGTGGCAATACTCCCGCTGCTCGGCATCGGTGGTATTCAGCTGTATCGAGCAGAAATGCCTGGGCCGGTAAAAGATTCAAAAATGACCCCACGCATTGCTGATACGGCAAAACAACTCTGGTTTATCTATTTAGGCCTCACCATTGCTTGTGCGCTAGCTTATTGGGCCGCAGGCATGACCCCATTTAATGCGATTGGCCACGCCTTTTCTACCGTGGCGATCGGTGGCTTTTCTACTCACGATGCCAGCATGGGCTTTTACGATAATCCTGTAATCTATATGATTTGCGTACTCTTTTTGCTGATTGCCGCGGTGAACTTCGCCCTACATTTTGCCGCCTTCCCGCGCTTGTATAGCCGCAGAATGGAAGGCAAGAATCAATATGATTGGAATAAGGGCTCGTTTTCGGTATACACCCGAGATCCTGAAGTACGGGCTTTGTTCAGCATCCAGCTGGTACTAATGGTATTAGTGGTGCTTACGCTGCTGAGCCAGCAGTTTTATAGCGATTGGAGTGATTCGGTGTTTCACGGGATTTTCCAAGCCGTATCCATAGCTACTACTGCTGGCTTTACTACAGCGGAATACGTTACGTGGCCGTTATTTTTGCCAGTACTGTTGATATTTGCCAGCTTTATTGGTGGTAGTGCGGGCTCAACCGGTGGTGGTTTAAAAGTGATTCGTGTGCTGTTGCTCTATCGGCAGGGTATGCGCGAAATTAATCGTTTGGTACATCCGAAAGGGGTGTTTACGGTTAAGTGGGGTAATCGAGCATTGCCAGATAGGGTAGTTCAAGCTGTTTGGGGCTTTTTCGCTGCATATGCACTACTTTTCGTGATTATTATGCTGTTATTTATTGCTACCGGTTTAGATGATTACTCAGCCTTTGGTGCTACCGCGGCCACGTTAAATAACTTGGGCCCAGGATTAGGTGAAGTAGCGAGTAACTTTACTAGCGTATCGTCGGCGGGTAAGTGGATAGCCGTATTGGCGATGCTATTCGGGCGCTTGGAGATTTTCACCTTGCTGGTATTGTTTACGCCAGCATTCTGGAAGCATTAGGCCTGGCTGGTTAGAGATAACGCGCCAGCGTTCTCGCAGCATCAAACGAACCCTAAAAGTATAAAGCTCCCGGCGCAAATAAGCGTTCAATTTCATGCACGTATTTCTTATCTACCAAGAATAGAATTACGTGATCATCGGCTTGAATAAGCGTGTTGTCGTGGGCTATTAATACCTCACTGCCACGCACTACTGCACCAATGGTGGTGCCTGGGGGTAATTTTAACTCACTCACTTCTCGGCCAACCACTTGCGATGTTTTTTCATCGCCTCGCGCTACTGCTTCAATCGCTTCCGCGGCACCCCGGCGTAACGAATACGCACTAGCAAAATCAGAGCGGTGAATATGCTTCAGCAGCGCGGAAATGGTGGCTTGCTGAGGAGAAATAGCCACATCAATCTCACCACCTTGTACCAAATCTACATAGGCGCTGCGCTGGATAAGCACCATGGTTTTCTTGGCGCCCATGCGCTTAGCGAGCAGGGCGGCCATAATATTAGCTTCATCATCATTAGTAACCGCGATAAAGGCATCAATATCCTCGATACGCTCTTCACTCAGCATGGCTTGGTCTGTTGCATCACCGAGTAACACCAAGGTTTTATTGCTGAGCTCTGCGCTCAATTGTTCGGCGCGATTTTGGCTCAGTTCAATCAATTTTATGCGATGGTTGTCTTCTAGTTGCCGCGCTAAGCCTGCACCGATGTTACCGCCACCCATAATCATGATGTTGCGGTAGCGCTCCTCTAGCGGCTGCAATTCTTCCATTACCACGCGAATATCTTTGCTATCGGCTACGAAGAATACTTCGTCATCTGCCTCTATAATGGTGCTGCCCAATGGGCGAATAGGGCGGCCTTGGCGGAATATCGCCGCCACTCGAGTATCAATATTAGGGATATGTTTACGCAACGCAGCGATAGCGTGGCCTACCAACTTACCGCCATAGGAGGCTCTTACCGCAACCAAGCTTACTTTGCCTTCTGCAAATTCAATTACCTGTAGAGCACCAGGATAATCAATTAGGCGCTTTATGTAAGTGGTTACTAACTGCTCGGGCGATATAATATGGTCTACTGGAAGCTGCTCCTTCCGAAATAGTTGGTCGTGATATTTGGTGTATTGCTCGGAACGTACACGGGCAATTTTTAGCGGCGTGTTAAAAATGCTGTGCGCTACTTGGCAGGAAAGCATGTTCACTTCATCTAAGCTACTTACCGCAATTAGCATATCGGCATCATCGGCACCGGCTTGCCGCAATACATCGGGATGCGCGCCGTTGCCCTGCACTACGCGTAAATCATGTTTATCTTGTAGCTGGCTCAGTAATACGCGGTTTTGATCAATAACCGTTACTTCATTGCGCTCACTTACTAAGCTTTCAGCAAGTGTGGCGCCTACTCGGCCTGCTCCAACAATAATCACTTTTTTCATAGTTAGGTGCGCTTCTGTAACAGGAAATAATAAAAACCATCGCCACCCTCAGCGTTAGGCAGTAATTGCCAACCTGTAGCGGCCGAATCTGCAATACCCGCAATAGGAACTGCTTCAGCATCATTCACTGTAGCTAGAAATTGTTGAATTTGCAGCTTATTTTCTTCAGGTAATACGGAGCAGGTAGCATACAGTAATTGCCCGCCAGGTTTCAAAAGTTGCCATTGTGCTTGCAGTATCTGTTGCTGCAAGGCTACCAGCGTATCGATATCATCAGCCCTACGTAACCATTTAATATCGGGATGGCGCCGAATAACACCTGTGGCAGAGCAGGGTGCATCAAGCAAAATACGATCGAATAACTGACCGTTCCACCATCCCATAGGTTGGCTGGCATCGCCACACACCACATCCGCATGTACCTGCATACGGGCGAGATTATCGTGCACGCGTTGCAAGCGGCTAGCATCGGCATCTAAGGCAGTAACTTGAATAGCTGGATAACGCTCTAACAAATGCACTGTTTTACCACCGGGTGCGGCACAGGCGTCTAACACGCGCATCCCGGGCTCTGCCTGTAACAGGTGAGCGGCAAACTGAGCGGAACGATCTTGCACGGATACATGGCCTTCGCTAAAGCCAGGTAATTGCGTTACATCTGCGCCCTGAAGTAGGCGAATTGCTGCATGTTCGCTGGCAAAACCAGTGGGCAGTTGGCTATCAAGTTCTGCGGCAATGCCTTTAGCGTGTAGCAATGCAAGGTATTCAGCGCTGGTGTAATGCTGGCTATTCACTCTCAGCCAGAACGGCGGCGGTTGGTTGTTTGCCGTGCAAATGGCTGGCCAAGTATCCGGATAGGCATTTTGTAATCGCTTCACTAACCAGCTCGGATGGCCATGCAACAATGCCGGGCTAAGCGCAGCTTGGTTGGCGAGTTGCTTTTCAAGGCTTTCTTGTTGGCGCTGATAGGCGCGTAACACAGCATTTACCATGCCTTTTAGGTTTTTTTGCCGAACTTGTGTGCACGCTTCTACGGTTTCAGCGATCGCGGCGTGGGCTGGCACGCGCATATCGCGCAGCTGGCACAGCCCTACTAAGAGGATATAGTGCACAATTCGAACTTTACTCTTTAGCGGCTTTTCAATTAGCTGTGAAATCAGCCATTCATAGGCAGGTAATTGGCGCAGTACTTGGTAGCAGATAGCTTGGGCAAATGCTCGTTCACTCTGCGTTAAGCGCTCTGTTTCGCTAGGTATAGCTTGGCTGAGAGAACGCCCGTTGTGCAGTACTTGCTGCAATATACGGGCAGCGGCAGCGCGGGCTGGCGCTGCTTTACTCATTGTGAATCACCAGAGGTGTTGGTTGTATCTGGCAGTAGTAATTGTGTACCCGGCGCAAACCAATCGGCGCGTGCATTGAGTAAATCCGCCGCTGGCATCGCTTTCTTGCCCGCTGGTTGCAGCTGTAATAAGCGTAAAACACCTTCGCCACAGGCTACATCAATGCCTTGTTTGCTGCTCTCGATAATTGTACCTGCAGCAGCAGGGGTGTTGGTTGTAAGTACTTCTGCTTGCCATACTTTCAACGGCGCATCGAGATGCGCGGGGTGGCTGAATGTACTGCCCGGCCAGGGGTTGAATGCGCGAATACAGCGCTCAATAAACTCGGCGCTTTGTTGCCAATCTATAATGCCTTCTTCTTTGCTGAGCTTCTTCGCATACGTAGCTTTGCTATCTTCCTGCGCGGCCGCATAAGTATCGCCGGTTTTCATGCTACGTAAGGTTTCCACTAGGGCGAGAGGGCCAAGCTTTGCGAGTTTTTCATACAGCGAAGCCGAGGTATCAGATTTTTCAATGCTAATGCGTGATTTTGCGAGCATTGGGCCGGTATCCAAGCCTTCGTCCATTTGCATAATGGTAACGCCGGTTTCACTATCGCCAGCCCAAATAGCGCGCTGAATAGGGGCAGCGCCGCGCCACCGTGGTAATAGCGAACCATGCACATTTACGCAACCTAAGCGCGGTGCAGCTAGCACGGGGGCTGGTAAAATAAGGCCATAGGCAACCACTACCATTACATCAGACTGTAACTCGGCAAGCTCAGCTTGAGCCTGTTGAGTTTTTAAATTCTCGGGCTGAAAAACCGGCAGGTTGTGGGCAAGTGCTAATTCTTTTACGGCACTGGCCTGTAACTTCTTGCCTCGGCCAGCAGGGCGATCGGGTTGCGTATACACGGCAACCACTTGCATATCTTCCGCTTCAATCAGGGCGGCTAAATGGCGTGCTGCAAAATCCGGCGTGCCGGCAAAAATGATACGCACTAATGTATTCCTTAATCTAATTTAGCAGCCAAGCGCGCTTCTTTTTCGAGCTTTTTGCGAATCCGATCGCGCTTCAACGGCGATAAGTAATCAACAAACAACTTGCCGTTCAGATGATCAATTTCGTGCTGAATACAAATGGCTAATAGCCCCTCTGCTTCACGTTCGAAGGTATCACCATTCTTATCGAGTGCACGTACTTTAATTTTTCCAGCGCGCTCCACTTTGGCATACACATTTGGAAAGCTTAAACAGCCTTCCTCATTCTCATGCAACCCATCACGCTCTATAATTTCTGGGTTAATAAAGGTGAGTGGTTCATTGCCATTTTCGCTGCAATCGGCAATAAACAACCGCTTGTGCACATTCACTTGGGTAGCCGCTAAGCCCACACCTTGTGAGCCATACATTGTTTCGAACATATCCTCGATAATTCCGCGCAGGGCATCATCCACCTGCTCAACGGGTTTAGCTACGGTACGTAGGCGCTCATCTGGATATTTCAAAATTGTCATTACTGCCATGATTCATACTCTCTACTTGTTCGTAAGGTGCTGCCTATAGCACGCGGATACGAGATCGTCATTCGAATAGCTTAATTTTAGCAAGAAGATCGCTGAATTGTCAGAGTTTCTCTTGCTCAGCGGAAAATCCTTTCTATATTCCTAGTTCTTATACGAAATATGGTGCTACAGGCACCAAAATACAAGGACGTATGCGATGCATTGTATCGATTGGGATCATCGAACGATTAGCCAATGGCTAAGTTTACAGCGCGCCCCGGTAAAGCAGCGCCGCGAGATACTTGCCTGGTGGCAGCAAACTGGCGAACAGCAAATCCCACTTACCCATACAGCGAGCCTACCCACAGCGCCCGCCGCAGAAGTGCAGCGCGTATTCGATTGGTTAGGTGAGAGTAGCAGCCATTTTCTGCTCAGCTACCACTGTGCAGATTATCCGAAATCGCTTCGGGAAATTTACCGGCCACCCATTCTGTTGTTTGGGATTGGTGATAAAACACTGCTAAACAATCGCTTGCTGGCGGTAATTGGTAGCCGTAAAGCCTCGCCGCTGGCGCTTTCACTTACCGAAGCCATGGTTACTGATTTATGCAAGGCAGGCTGGGGGATTGTGAGTGGTATGGCGCTTGGCATTGATGGCTTGGCGCACCGAACGGCACTGGCAATGCAGTTGCCAACGATAGCGGTACTGGGGTGTGGCCCAGATCTCAATTATCCACCGCGAAACCGCGCCTTGCGCCAAGAAATAGGTGCCCAAGGGGTGGTGCTCAGTGAATACATGCCCGGTACGCCGGCGAAAACTGAACATTTTCCGGCCAGAAACCGTATAATAAGTGGTATTAGTGCAGGGGTGTTAGTTGCCGAGGCGAATGTGCGTAGTGGTTCGTTAATTACCGCGCGCTACGCCATTGAGCAAGGCCGGGAAGTGTTTGCGATTCCCGGGCCGGTGCCGCACCCCGGTAGTGCAGGGTGTCATTTATTAATTCAGCAAGGCGCTAAACTCGTTACTTGCGCGGCCGATATAATAAGTGAACTACCCGGTTGGCCAGCAAATACAGCAGCAAATGGCCAGCAACAGTTAGAATTAGCAACTAAATCTGGGGAAAGTGTGCCGAAGCTATTGGCAAACGCAGAATTATTGGCTAACGTGGGTTATGAAACCACATCATTTGATTGGCTGTTACAGCAAACAAATGATTCGGTTTCTGCAGTAGTGAACCAGCTCATCAGTTTAGAGTTGGATGGATGGATTAAAACAGTGCCTGGCGGCTACGTTAGGGTGAGGAGGTGAGAGTTATGTTTGATATCCTCATGTACTTGTTTGAGAACTACGTCCATTCTGAAATGGAAGTGGTAGTGGACCACGATGAACTAACTGACGAGCTTACTCGCGCAGGTTTCCGAGAGCCGGAAATCGACAAGGCGCTCGCTTGGTTAGAGCGCTTGGCTGATTTACAAGACAGCCAAGAGAATCCGTATTTGGTGCAAAGCGCACCAGCGGCGTCGTTTCGGGCATACACTCCAGAAGAGCAAGCACGGCTGGATGTGCAATCGCGTGGATTTTTACTGTACCTAGAGCAAATAGGAGTGCTTGATTTTACCACCCGAGAAATGGTGGTGGATCGGGTTATGGAGCTAGATACGCCGCAATTTTTACTCGAAGATTTGAAATGGGTAATTTTGATGGTGTTGTTTAATGTTCCTGGCCATGAAGATGCCTATTCACAAATGGAAGAGCTCTTGTTCGAAGAGCCTACTGGGTACATGCACTAAGTGATCAGGGGTACGCCCCTGATTACGAGATGTTTCGCATTACCTTGCTACTAAACCTGCGAAGAAAATGACATCAAAGCACCTATTTTCTCCAGATCAACCCACTAATATTCGCAAAGAGCCTTGTCCGCGTTGTGGCGGAGAGGTGCGCATGAAACATATTGGCCAGAACTCGTTTTGGGGGTGTAGCCAATATCCGCAGTGCGAATACACCCAATCATTGCATGAAACGGGTGATTTCGAGCCGCAAGAGCTACCGGGTGAAAACTGCCCCGAGTGCGGTTCAGGCTTATTGCTGAAAAAAGGCCGTTACGGCTTGTTTATCGGTTGTAGCGCCTTTCCCACCTGCCATTTTATGCTTGATCCTACTGCCGACCCAACTCCGCAAAGTGAATCTCCGGTATGCCCTGCATGTAAAGTGGGCCATCTGCACGTGCGCACGAATCGCCAAGGTAAACAGTTTTATGCCTGCGATGCGTATCCGAAATGTAAATATGCGCTAAATGAAGAGCCTGTGGCGGAAACATGCCCAGATTGCGGGTGGGGTGTGTTAGTGAAGCGGGATTCGGCAGCAGGAGTGCGGTTACGTTGCCCACAAAAATTATGCGGCTACAAATCGGAACCGTTATAATCTAACCGAAGCTGTTACCCTAAAACCATATACCTATAATGAATGAGATAAGAGATGTTGGAAGCTCCGTTGGATAACGCGCATGATCAATATGCCGGTGCGCGCAAAGCGATACAAAATCATGGCATTATTGCTTACCCTACTGAAGCGGTATTTGGCTTGGGTTGTGCACCCTATGATGAACTTGCGGTGCGTAAGCTATTGGCATTAAAAAAACGGCCAGAGCACAAAGGCGTTATTCTTATTGCGGCTGATTATAGCCAGCTGCTTGCTTATGTAGATGATAAAAAAATCCCCCAAGATAAGCGCTTTACGGTGTTTCAACATTGGCCAGGGCCCATTACCTTAGTACTACCTGCACGCCCTGAAGTACCGCGCTATCTGCGCGGTGATTTCGATACCATAGCCGTGCGGGTTACCGCTTTTGAGCCAGTGCGGCAGTTGTGCCGAGCATTAAACACTCCGCTAGTTTCTACTAGTGCAAACTATGCTGGCGAAGAGCCATTGCGGAATGCCGAAGATGTGTATGCGCAAATGGGTAGTGACATTGATTGGATTATGGCCGGCGATACCGGCGGAAGAGCGAGCCCAAGTATTATTCTAAATCCACTAACCGGTGAGGTGTTTCGGTGAAGGAGCATGTTTATTTAGAGCGGGTAAAAGATTACTTGCAGCAGCTGCAAGATAATATTTGCGCTGATTTAGAAATTGCCGATAGCCACGGCAAATTTATTGAAGATAGCTGGGTACGCGAGCTTGGCGGCGGTGGCCGTTCTCGCGTAATGAAGAATGGTGCAGTAATCGAGCAAGGTGGCGTTAATTATTCTCATGTATTTGGTGAATCGATGCCGGCTTCAGCTACGGCTCATCGGCCGGAACTTGCTGGCCGCAGCTTTAATGCTTGTGGTGTTTCCTTGGTAATTCACCCGCACAATCCGCATATTCCCACTTCTCATGCGAATGTACGTTTTTTTATTGCCGAAAAGCCAGGCGAAGAGCCGGTTTGGTGGTTCGGGGGTGGTTTCGATCTCACGCCGTTTTACCCCTACGATGAAGATATTGAGCATTGGCACAAAACTGCCGAAGCGGCTTGTGCACCCTTTGGGGCTGAATATTACCCAGAGTACAAAGCGTGGTGCGATCGTTACTTCTATTTGCCACATCGCAATGAAACCCGGGGTGTAGGCGGTTTGTTCTTTGATGATTTAAATACCAATCCGGCAGGGGAGCTTGATTTTGAGCACGCCTTTGCCCTGATGCGTTCCATTGGTGATCATTATGCGAAAGCATACGTGCCAATCATGGAGCGCCGCAAGGATACGCCAAGCAATGAGCAGCAGCGGCAGTTTCAGCTTTATCGCCGAGGCCGGTACGTAGAATTTAATCTAGTGTACGATCGCGGCACTTTATTTGGCCTGCAAACAGGGGGCCGCACAGAATCGATTTTAATGTCGATGCCGCCGTTAGCGCGTTGGGAATATATGTATGAAGCAGCAGAGGGAAGTGCGGAAGCGCAACTACAAGAATACTTACGGCCACGCGAGTGGATAAAATAACGCGAATCAAGAAGTAGCTCGAATTAAGAATAAGTTGAGTGAATGAATAGGATTCAAGCACTTGTACAAAGCCAGCACTTGCCAGTGCCGGATTTTAATATTATTCTGGATTCGAATAAAAATTAATCGAATCTAGGGGCTTTCATGGCTAGCAATTTATTTCTTCTTATTATCGTTGTTATCGTAATTGTGTTTTTGGCACGCAGAGTGTTTATGAAACCAGGCTCTGGAGCCACGGTTGATGCCGAGCCGGTAACCAAATCAAGCGCGCAAATTGAAGCTGAAGTAGCTGAAAAAGAGCAAACAATTGCGGAAAAAGCGGCCACTGTTGCTGAAAATGTAGAATCTTCGGCGAAAAAAGCGAAATCTTCGGCGAAAAAAACAGCCAAGAAAACAGTCAAGAAAGCGGCGCCAAAATCAGTAAGCACCGATGTAGACCCGGTAATCGATAGTGGTAATGCATCACAACCTTCACCGATTGGTGCGGAATTGCCGGATGAAATTGCCAGCCCAGTGGCTGAGCTTGAGAAAAGCAAAGACCCATTAGCACGGCATCGTTTGTATCAACAAATTACCGAATCAAGCTACAAGCATCGCACTGATGCAGCATGGCGGCAGATTAGCAAAACCTTCTCAAACCAGCATATCAGTGAATTTGCGGACATCGTGAAGCCACTTAAGAAAGCGAATGGCGGCTCGTTACCGCAAGTGCTTACATTCCAGAATTACGCAACGTTGCTTGCGGAAGATAAGCAATATGACGAGGCCATTGCGGTATGCGAAAAAGCCTTAGAATTTGGTTTAGATGATAAAACCAAAACCGGTTTCGCTGGCCGTATTGAACGTATTCGCAAGCAAAAAGCGAAAGGCTAATTATCTAGTTACCGTAAATCAGAAGAAGGGCTGCGGCGTGGGCTGCGGCCCTTTTTTATTGCCGATTGCGGAAACCTAGTAAAAATACGTTATGATTTGCTGAATTAGTGGCCGCATATTTTGCCCTTGAAAGGGGTGCGATCGCAGGTACCCAATAATATTCTTCAACAACTAGGTTGTACTGTTTATGAAGCTCGCTGTTTTTGGCAGCCCTATTGCCCATAGCCGCTCGCCACAGATTCATCAGGCGTTTGCAGAACAACACGGTCGGCAAATTGAGTACACCCGTATTCTTGCCGAGCCGGAAAGCTTTCCGGCGATCTTTGCGCGATTTCAGGTAGCCGGTGGCGTAGGCGCAAACGTAACGGTGCCGCTTAAAGAGCTTGCATTGCAGTTGTGTGATCAGCTTAGCCCGCGCGCAGAGCAGGCCGGAGCAGTAAATACCTTAATTAAGCAGGGTGAGCTGTGGTTGGGGCATAATACCGATGGAGATGGTTTGGTGGCAGACCTGCTGCGGTATGGCCTGAGCTTGCAAAATGCGCGGGTGCTACTGGTGGGTGCGGGTGGTGCGATTCGCGGTGTGCTAGGGCCTTTTATAGATGCTGGTTGTGAGCATATTCATATTGTTAACCGAACCGCCAGCAAGGCCGATGCCTTGGCACGTGAATGGCAAACGCGGTTAACGGCTGCTGCTGCCACAGAATCAACGGCCATTGCTAAGCTGGCGCCACCGAGAATTACCGGCGGTGGTTTGCCAACAGCAGTGGGCAAGTGGGATATTATTATTAATGGCACCTCTAGCGGGCTTAGTAACCAGCGCCCCGAGTTGCCGGGAGGTGCCTTACAACAGCGTCCTTTTTGCTACGATATGGTGTATGGCAGCGAGTTACCGCCCTTTTTGCATTGGGCACAAGCCCATCATTGTGCGATTGCTGATGGTTTAGGAATGTTAGTTGAGCAGGCGGCCCTGAGTTATTTTCAGTGGACCGGGGATGTACCAAATACGCAAGCGGTGCTAGATTCAATGCGAAGCGATTTAACACGCGGCGAATAGCTGCGGTATAGGGAAGAGAGCGCCGTATGACAACACCACAATTGGCTATTCTTGGCATTCTACTGGCAACCCTGATTATGTTTATTTGGGGGCGCTGGCGCCATGACATTATTGCCCTCGGAGCCTTGCTTGCTTGTGTGGCGTTCGGTTTAGTGCCGGGCGCCGAGGCATTTTATGGGTTTGGCCATCCGGCAGTGATCACGGTTGCTTGTGTATTGGTGCTGAGCGCGGCTCTGCAACTTACTGGTGCCATTGATGTAGTGGCCCATAAACTTACGCCTACCTCGGGTGGTGCAATCACCACGATTGCGGCACTTACGGGTCTTTCCGCTGTGCTCTCAGCATTTATGAACAATGTAGGTGCCCTTGCGCTATTAATGCCTATTGCGATTCAACTGGCCGCTAAACATGGCATGCCTGCCGGAAGGGTGCTGATGCCGGTGGCATTTGGTTCAATTTTAGGGGGCATGACCACCCTTATTGGTACGCCACCCAACCTTATTGTGTCTGGCTATCGGGCCGAATCGCTCGGCAGCGGTTTCCAAATGTTTGATTTTGCGCCCGTGGGGATACTAGTGGCCTTAGTAGGTGTGGCGATTATCGCGATTGGTGGTTGGCGATTAGTGCCAAAACGTGAACGAACCGATGCGGAAGGTTTTGATACCGGTAAATACCTTACGGAAGTACGTGTTACTGAAGATGGCAAAGCGAACGGCATGTTAATTCGCGAGCTAGATGAAAAACTACAGGATTCGGAAGCTGAAATTATTGGCATGGTGCGCGATAAAGTAAAGGTGGTGCACCCGTACGGTTACCAACGCTTGAGTAAAGGTGATTTGCTGATTATTAAAGCCGAGCCAGAAACCCTGAGCCAAGCGATTAGCGTGCTCGGTTTACGGTTGGTTGATAATGTGAAGCCGCCGGAGCCAGATGAAGATGCTAAGGAAGAGGATTTAGCGGAAATCCATCAGGTTGATGAAGAGTTTGAAGAACGTCCACAATGGGTGGATAGAAAAGTAACCGCCTACGGCAAATATACTCTGCGTGGCGGCTTAACCAGCCGTGCCGATGCAGATTCGGTGGCGCGCGCTTCTGATGATAGCGAAGTGGTATTAGTTGAAATGGTGGTAATGCCAGATTCCGCGTTGATTGGTAATACCGCCGCGGAACTGCGTTTGCGTAGCAGGCTAGGGCTGAATTTATTGGCCATGTCGTTTGAGGGTAATCAGCGCGTTAATCGGTTGCGGCAAACCAAGATTCAATCGGGTAGTGTATTGTTAATGCAGGGCACTGCCGAAGCGTTAGCGCTATTTGCGGCTAACTATAGCTGTGTTCCTCTTGCGGAGCGCACGGTGCGCGTACCAAGCAAGCGCCGAGCGATGTACGCTTCGGGCATTATGATTGGGGCGGTAACCTTAGCAGCAACCGGAATTACTTCTGCTGCAGTAGCATTCGCGGCCGGTATGTTTGCGGTGATGGTGTTAAAAGTAATTCCATTGCGGCAAGTGTATGAGAATATTGATTGGTCGGTGGTGGTGTTACTGGCCGCGTTAATTCCGGTAGCGATGGCAATGGAGAACACCGGTGCTGCGGATAGCTTGGTGAATTACGGTATGTTCTTCCTAGCGGATAGTAGCCCCGCGGTAATACTAGCGATGCTGTTAATTATCACAACGTTACTTTCTAGCGTAATGAATAATGCTGCTACAGCAGCGGTAATGTGCCCGGTAGCCATTAGTACCGCCAACCAATTAAGCGCCAATCCAGATGCTTTCTTGATGGCCGTGGCAGTGGGTGCATCTTGTGCATTCTTAACGCCGATAGCGCACCAAAATAACACGTTAATTTTGGGGCCTGGGGGCTTCAAATTTGCTGATTACTGGCAGCTCGGCTTGCCGTTAACCTTGGTTGTATTCGCAGTGGCCGTGCCTGCATTGTTATATTTCTGGCCTTTGTAGTTTACTGGTAGTGTTTTTAGGCTAATATTTTTACCATAACGTAACTTAATATTTTAAATTGGGAGTGGATATGCGCAAGGGAGTTATTGCGGTTATAGCGATCGCGGTGGTAGTGGTGGGGTATGTAGTGGGAGTAATTACCACTAAACAGGCCACCTATAATGCTATCGAAAATCTGGTTGTGGAGATGGAACGGCAAGAAAATGCGCAGGTTGAAGCGCTTTGGCAAGATCAAAGCGCGCGCAGTGCTACGTTAGTGCTAAAAGTTTCTGCCGATACCGGTATTCCAGATATGGGTGCAGTTACTTACACCGAAACCATCGATTTGCGGTACGGCTTTTTAAACACTAAATGGAGTGGTACGGGTGATTTCCAATTTGGTGAGTACACTGCCAGCGAAGCGTTATTCGCAGGCCAGGCATTAACTTCGGAAGGTGTAGTAAGTAGAGGCGGTTTACGGGTACGTTATTTAATGCCTGAACTGAACTACGAGATTGCGTCTGGCCTCACCATGCATGCCAAGTCTGCAGAATCTGCGTTAATTATGGCCGGTGAGGATGTGCGTGTTCTTGTAAACGCGCCTGAGTTTACCTTTAAAGGTGCAGAAGGTAATCACGCGGTAATTACGGGAATTAATATAAGCGGCGATACCCGCAATTTGCATGGAGAAATGTTCTCGAATGCGGGTATCTTCAGCATTGATTCGGTTGCACTAAATCTACCAGACTTTGCCGAACCCATCACCATTGAAGGCATTCGTAACACGTTTGACGTGTTACGCAAAGATGATGAATTGCAAGCGAAGGGCTCATTTTCGATAGCGCAAGTAGATGGTGAACCGGCAGTTCGCGGCTCTGGCCGCGTTGAGTGGCTGCTCGAGGGTGTTGATTACCAAGCGTTTCGAGATCTAGAAGCGTTTATGCAAACCAATACGCACCATACTCCTGATAGCGATATGCAAGAGCGCGTAGTGCGCGCGGCGCTGCAAAGTGAACTGGTTACTTTGCGCTTAAACACGTTTGAGGCCGACACCGAAAGCTGGGGCAGTTTGCGTTCGAATGGCGTAATGAGCTTAGATTTGCGGGATTTAAGTGCTGCAGAGCGGCAAGCGTTAGAGTTAGGCACGGATTTAATTCCATACGCGCATATCGTGTTGAACCTAGAAGAGCTACCGCCAATGTTGCAATTGATGGCGATGGCTATCTCTACCGATCCATTGCCATGGAAGTTAGAGTTCCATAATAATGAAGTATGGGTAAATGGCGAGCTGCTTGATCTGAGCCAGATGCAATAATTGATCAATTTTTTCGTAAGGCCGAGCATGTTCGCTCGGCCTTTTTCGTTGTAAATTCAGCACTTACAAATACGAGTATAAAGAAGCTAATTTTCAGATCAAAAAATGTTAAAAAAGATCGAATTTTGATCTGGTATTGGTTATTCAGTGTGCTAATCTACTTGACCCGATTGCGACATCGCGTACGGTTTTTCTTTCGGCATTCATTCCCTCCAGCACATGTGTGCGCAATGAGTGTCGCGGCAAAAGAAGGGCTGATGCAAGCAAGATGGTTCGAGACGTAGGCAATATAAATACCTGCTTCGACAAGGAAGTATAAATAACTTTCCACAATTGGGATTAAAGCTGAAAATAACAATGATAGGCTGTACGAGATCTGCTTTTCTCGCGTTATATCAATGATTTACTGAATTTCCATGCTGCTACTCTTCGCTACGAGTATACGGCAGGCGAAGCCGTTCCCCACAGAGTTATCCACAGGTTGTTAGAGCCTGGCCTAGAAAAAAGTATTAGTTTTTAACCGACAAAATTGGCCTGTCTGCTAGCCCTGTGGCATTCTTATCTCATTCGAGTTTTGCTGTTCTACAACTAGGTTTATTAATTATGCAACGTATCCCGAAGCAGCCGTTTATATTGGTTGATGGTTCTTCTTATTTGTTTCGTGCGTATTATGCGCCACCGCATTTAACTAACTCTGCAGGTGAGCCAACCGGTGCTATTTACGGTGTGGTAAACATGCTGCGTAGCTTGTTAAAACAGTTTGAACCTACCCACATGGCGGTAGTGTTTGATGCCAAGGGCACTACGTTTCGCAACGATATGTATGAGGCGTATAAAGCGAACCGTCCGCCAATGCCAGACGATTTACGCAGCCAAATAGAACCGTTGCATAACATTATTCGCGCTATGGGTTTGCCGCTGATCTCAGTAGAAGGGGTTGAGGCCGATGATGTAATTGGTACTTTGGCTCAGCAAGCCGCAGCAGAAGGGCGCACGTGCTTGATTAGTACTGGCGACAAAGATATGGCGCAGTTGGTGAATGAGCATGTGATTTTAATCAACACAATGACCAACACCGTGCTTGATGAAGAAGCCGTGCCAGAGAAATACGGTGTGCGCCCAGATCAGATGATTGATTTTCTTGCGCTTATGGGTGATAGCTCAGATAACATTCCGGGATTACCCGGCGTAGGTGAGAAAACGGCGTTGGCGATGCTGCAAGGAATGGGCAGTATTGCGGCAATGTTAGAAAACCCAGATAAGTTAGCTGAATTAAGCTTTCGCGGGGCGAAATCAATGCCAGCGAAAATCCGCGAACATGAAGAGATTCTGTTACTTTCACAACAGTTAGCCACCATTAAGCTCGATGTAGCAATGGATTTGCAGCCTGCTGCGCTTACGTTAGCAGAACCAGACGATAGCAAACTTGCTGAGCTATATAAGCAATGCGAGTTTCGCCGTTGGCTTGCCGATTTATTAGAGAACGGGAATGCGCCTGAGCACAAAGGCAAGCCTGCCGGTAAAACCGCAGTAGTGGCGGCAGCCGCGGCGGCGCCAAACTCTGTCGATAAAGAGAGTGATAGCAGCCCTAGCTTTCCGCCAATCGATCGTGAAGCGTATATCACCATCACCGATAAAAGCGCATTTGCTGATTGGTTGAAGAAGCTTGAGAATGCTGAGTATTATGCAATTGATACCGAAACGACCAGCCTGGATTACATGGATGCGGAATTAGTAGGGATTTCTTTTGCAACAGCCCCCGGTGAAGCCGCTTATGTGCCGTTAACCCATCAGGATTTAGATGGCCCTCAGCAACTAGAGCGCAATTGGGTGCTCGAGCAAATGAAGCCGTTGCTGGAGGATACGAAGCCGAAAAAAATTGGCCAGCATATTAAGTATGATATGCACATTTTCCGCACCTATGGCATTCATGTGCGCGGGATTCTGAATGATACGATGTTGTCTTCCTATGTGCTGAATAGCACCAGCTCACGCCATGATATGGATACCCTAGCGCTCACCCATTTAGGCCATAAAACTATCGCCTATGAAGAGGTGGCGGGTAAGGGCGCGAAGCAGAAGCGGTTTGATGAGGTGCCTATTGCACAGGCTGCACCTTACGCTGCAGAAGATGCGGATGTAACGCTGCGCCTTCATGAAGTGTTGTGGCCGCGGGTAAAAAATGAAGGGCGCTTAATCGATGTGCTTCGTGATATTGAGTTACCGCTTATTCCGGTACTGGCAATGATGGAGCGGTATGGCGTAAAAATAGATGCTGATCAGCTAGGTAAGCAAAGTGCTGAAATTACCAAAGAGCTGGCAGAAATTGAGAAAGATGCGTTTGAACTCGCGGGTGCACCATTTAACCTGAATTCTACCAAGCAGCTCCAAACGATTTTGTTCGAACAGCTTGGCTTACCAGTAAAAAAGAAAACACCAAAAGGCGCACCGTCGACCGCAGAAGAAGTATTGCAGGAGCTGGCGCTAGATTATCCATTACCCGAGCTTATTTTACGCCATCGCGGTATGGCGAAGTTGAAATCAACTTACACGGATAAGCTTCCGCGCATGATTAAAGCGCGTACGGGCCGTATTCATACTTCTTACCATCAGGCGGTTACCGCTACTGGCCGGCTTTCGTCTACCGATCCGAATTTACAGAATATTCCAATTCGAAATGAGGCGGGCAGGCGAGTTCGTAAGGCCTTTGTGGCACCTGAAGGCTATAAAATTGTTGCGATCGATTATAGCCAAATTGAGCTGCGCATCATGGCGCATATCTCGCAATCATCGGGCTTGGTGGAAGCCTTTGCCCGTGGTCGCGATATTCACAAAGCCACTGCCGCAGAAGTGTTTGGTGTAGCGCTTGATGAGGTTACTAGCGAGCAGCGGCGGCGCGCGAAAGCGGTGAACTTTGGTTTAATTTATGGCATGTCGGCGTTTGGCTTAGCGCGGCAACTACATGTGCCTCAGCGCGATGCACAGCATTATATGAATGTTTACTTTGAGCGTTTCCCTGGGGTGCAAGAATATATGGAACGCACCCGGGAAACCGCGGCGAAGCACGGTTATGTAGAAACCATTTGTGGCCGCCGGTTGTATCTGCCGGAAATTAACTCCCGTAATGGTATGCGCCGAAAAGCGGCAGAACGTGCAGCGATCAATGCGCCAATGCAAGGCTCTGCTGCGGATATTATTAAGAAAGCCATGCTTGATGTAGCAAAGTGGCTGAAAGAGCCGGGTAATGTGGCTGAAGGCGATGTGTTCCTTACTATGCAAGTACACGATGAGCTGGTATTCGAAATACGCGAAGGCAAAGTGGATCATTATGTTGCCAAGCTGGTGAACATTATGGAGCAGGCGGTAAGTTTAGATGTACCGTTAATTGCTGATGCCGGCGTGGGCGACAACTGGGATGAGGCACACTAAGTGGTGTTGCTAATGCAGAGTTCCAAAATATTTAGGTAATAAAAAAGAGCTCTTAGGAGCTCTTTGTTTTATATGCGATTTTTTCTGTAAAGATTTTTGAACTTTCAATGCAGGGGCAACTCATAGTAAGTGAGCATATTGCTCTCCCAAGATGTTTTCCCTGGACATCATTTGCCCCAACCCTTTGGTTGGGGCTTTTTATTGCCAGATTTTTATTTCCGGCAATCTACTTCTAGTAAAGGCCGTTGATGTACTGCGAAAGAATCTCGATATCACGGTCGGTTAAACGTGTAGCGATATCGCGCATCATGCCGTTTGGATCATTATTTCGCTCACCTGAACGGAATTGCTTTAATTGGTCTGCAGTATATTGTGCATGTTGGCCTTGCAACATTGGAAATGCTGCTAAGCCCATACCAAAGCCGCCTGGGCCATGGCAGGCTGCGCACGAAGTAATACCGCGCTCTTCGTCACCACCAAGGAATAATCGTTGTGCTTCAGCAACGATATCTTCGTCTACTGAACCCAGCGCATGTTCTTGCGCCGCGTAAAAAGCTGCAAGATCATAAATGTCTTGATCGCTAAGGTTGATAACTTGGTCTGCCATTAATACGTTGTGGCGGCCTCGTTCACCGTTGGTTTGTGCACCTAAACGGTAATCCATTAGCTGCTTCACAAGATATTTATTGTGCTGGCCAGCAATATTAGGAAAATCGCCAGTAGCACTATTCCCCGTTTGCCCATGGCATGCCGCACAGGTAACGGATTTCTCTTGGCCAGCTTCGGCATCACCAGTAAGGCGTTCGTTCGAGCCGGAGGCCATTGCTGCGCCACTGGCGAACAACATCAAACCACATAGAATCGCGAGTTTATTCATGATCTCTCTTCTCTGTATCTTTTTTGTATTCGGCTGGGCCATAGCCCGGGAAAATTCAAGGTCCTATTTTACACGATTCTCGCTATGATGAAATGCCTGAATCACCGATCATGGTTGGCTATATAGCGTGAATCGTTCATAATGTGCGTCCTTCCTGAGTAATTGAGGTTTAATGTGAGTACTAGCACCCTGCATTTTCAGAACGCGCAATTTGTTACAAGCGCCCCGGATATACGCCATTTACCTGCCGATGAAGGCTTGGAAGTTGCATTTGCCGGCCGTTCGAATGCCGGAAAATCCAGTGCCTTGAATGTGCTTACACGACAAAGAGGCTTGGCGCGTATAAGTAAAACGCCTGGGCGCACGCAACAGATCAATGTATTTAGTTTGGATGATAATCGCAGATTAATCGATTTACCCGGTTATGGGTTCGCGAAAGTGCCACTGGAAATGAAAATGAAGTGGCAAGAAGCACTTTCCGAGTACCTAGAAAAGCGCAATTGCCTGCGCGGTTTAGTGGTGCTGATGGATATTCGCCACCCAATGAAAGATCTTGATCAAGAGTTAATTCATTGGGCCGTAGAAAGCAACTTACCGGTATTGGTAGTACTTACCAAAGCGGATAAATTGAAAAGCGGTGCTCGCAAAGCCACATTGATGCAAATTCAAGAAGCGATTCCAGGCTTCGGTGGGGATGTATCGATTATTACTTTTTCATCGCTGAATAAATCAGGCTTGCCTGAGCTCGAGAAAAAGCTGCATGAATGGTATGCCATGCCCTTAGTAACAGAAAATGATGATACGCCAGCACCTAACGCCGATGAGCCTGAGAGTTAATGACTCAAGAGTTATTGAAGCACCCTTTGGTGAATGAGCAGTATGCACCGAGCACTTGGGCAAAGTTATTTTTACTCGCGTTAATTTGGGGTAGCTCGTTTTGGCTAATAAAAGTGGGCTTGGTAACCTTTACCCCTACTGAAGTAGCCGCCATTCGCTTGGCTGCCGCGGCCGCATTTCTCGCCCCCTTTGCGATTGTGCGCATTACCCGTGTACAACGTAGGCAATGGCCAGTAATCCTTTCTGTGGGCCTAACCGGAAGCTTGTTGCCAGCATTCTTATTTGCCCTAGCGCAAACGCGAATCGATAGCGGTGTAACCGGTGCTTTAAATGCACTTACGCCGTTGTTTACGCTGATTATTGGTGCTGTTATTTTCCGCCAGTGGGTTACCGGCCGCACGGTATTAGGCCTATTGATTGGCTTGTGTGGCACGTTAATGCTGGTGTTATTAAATGCCACCGGGCAGCTCACTCTAAATGGCTACGCTCTGTTTATCGTACTAGCTACGTTCTGCTATGGTGCCAACCTAAACCTGATTAAAACGTATCTACCCGATCAAAGCCCGCTTACAATTACCGGGGTTTCCTTGCTGATGGTGCTGCCGGTAGCGATTTGGTATTTGGCGGGGCCTGGTGAAGTAGGTGCGAAACTTGAAGGCTCGGCAGCGTGGGGTTCGTTAGCTGCGGTGGTGGTATTAGGCGTTTTGGGTACTGCGCTCGCGCTTATCTTGTTTAACCACCTGGTGCAGATAGCCACTACAGTATTTGCCAGCTCAGTAACCTATTTGATTCCGATTGTTGCCATGACCCTAGGCGCATTAAGCGGCGAACGCATCGGTGTGTTCCAGATTGCTGGTATGGGGTTAATCTTGTTCGGTGTTTGGTTGGCCAATAGAAAGCCCAGCATAAAGCCGGGCTTATAAAGGGATAAGGCGAGAGCAGGTTAGCCTTCGGCTAATTCCGCCGCAATCCACTGGTGAATTTGATTCTCTAAGGTTGCCAATGGAATACTGCCATTACGCAACACTTGGTAATGAAACTCCCGTACATCAAAGTTCTCACCTAGCGCTGCTTCCGCTTCTGCACGTAACCGCTTAATGGTTAAATCACCAAGCTTGTACGATAGCGCTTGCCCAGGCCAGCTGATGTAACGATCGATTTCAGTGTTCACATTGTGCAATGAAAGCGCCGTATTGCTGCCTAAGAAATCTACTGCGCGCTCACGGCTCCAACCGAATGCATGCATCCCCGTATCTACTACTAATCGAGCTGCCCGCCACATTTCATAGGTTAAACGGCCAAAGTTGCTGTAAGGGTCTTGATAGAACCCTGCCTCGATACCTAAGTACTCAGCATACAAGCCCCAACCTTCACCAAACGCGGAAATATAGGTAGAACGCCGATATCCCGGCATATCTTCCATTTCTGCTGCCAGTGAGATTTGTAAATGGTGGCCTGGAACGCCTTCATGCAAGGTAAGTGCCTCGAGTTCATATAGCGGGCGAGTATCTAATGCGTAGGTATTTACCCAGTATTCACCTGGCTCATCATCGCGGTTAGAGCGAGCATAGCGGCCTTGCGTGTAATTTGGCGCGATTTCTGCTGGTACAGGCACTACCGCGTAGGGCGTACGAGGCAAGTGATTAAATAGCTTCGGTAGGGCACCATCAGCCCGCTTGGCAATATAAGCCGCTTCTTTCAGGAGCTCTTCTGGCGTATCTACGTAGAACTGCGGATCTGTGCGTAAGAAATGAATGAACTCCGCAAATGTGCCCTCAAAGCCTACTTCATCGATTACATCCTGCATTTCTGCGCGAATTCGCGCCACTTCTGCGAGGCCGATATTGTGGATTTCTTCGGCACTAATATCCAAAGTGGTGTAGTGCTTCACTCGATTGGCGTAAAAAGCCTCACCATTCGGTAGATTGGTAGCCGCAATATCATCGGGTGCATTGGGAATGTATTCATTCACTAAGAAATCATGGAAATCCATAAATGCTGGGTTTACCACGGTAGCAATTAAGGTTTGTAACTCTAAATCAAGATTAGCAAACACCTCATCTGATAAACGGTTTTGTGCATCTCGAGCTGGGCGGTAGAACACGCTCTCGGTAGGATCTGTGGTTACATAGGCTTTAATTCCCGCTGGGAAGTTTGCCAATACCACCTTAGGTTGTGCCATACCGATAGCAAGACCTTGGCGCATATGCTCTGTTTGTTGGGCTAACCAATCAGGAATTTGCTGCAACAATTGCAAATAGGTGTTTACATCTTCGGCACGATTGATGCGCATACTGTTAGCAATGCCAGCCATACGGTTGTGTGGGCCGGTTTCATTCGTAAGTGGCCGCAGGTACATGTTGAATTCGTAATCAGAAAGCATGTTGCGTAACGCATACAAGATCATATCGCGGTTGATGCGATTTTCTTCAGTTAATGAATCTGGGCTAATGCTTTCGATTTCTTCATAGAAGTTCAGGCGCGCTTGATAGCGCTCCGTTAACGCGGCAGGGCTAATATCTTGCAACGTTGCTCGATCTTGGTTGGCTCCGTAGCTCCATGCTGCATCTGCAAGCTCAGTGAAACGAGCGTTGGTTTGCTGAGTAGTTGCTTCAGCTGCTGAAGTAGATTCTGGCGCACTTTGGCATGCCGTTAGCAGCACTAATGAGCAAGCGATGGCGGTAAAAAGCGGGTTAATGCGCATGCTATTTTCCTCGGTAATACAAAAAGTACACCCATTTTGCATACTATGGGGATGCTTTACCAGCCATTACAGCGCGCTTTTACTACGCTTTATGGAATAAAAACCATAACAAAAATAATATTCCTGTTGATAATTATCACATAAAGGCATAAGAAATATTTTTTTAGATCAAGAAAGTTGTTGCGAAACCATCTTATTCACGTAATCTTAACGCCGTTATCTACTTACGTTTGCCGTGAGGCGCGCAATCAGCAAGGGCTAAGCATTAGCAAATAAGAAAAATAATAAAGCAATGCAAAGTAAATAGAATGTCAGGCAATTGTTACAAAGCTGTGATATCTTCCCGGTAAAGAATGCTGAGTAAGAAAGTAGTAAAAAGGAATAATAAAAACGCTAGGAAGCGATTCAACAATAATAAGAACAAAAAATAAGAATAATAATAAAAAATATTTTGGGATAGCAATACGCGCTTACACCTTAGTTAGCATTGGTTAAACGATTGTTTTAACCACTAGTATTAACATCAAGCAGGAAAAAATTTCTCACTGATAAAAAGTTGCACTAGTAAGGTGCAGATAAAAAGAAGTGAGGCTATACGGAATAAAAACAAAAAGCACATGGAATAAGCGACAATCAATCTCATCTTCACCCTGGGGGGTGCGCGAGATACAAATCAAGGCGATGGTTTTCATCGCCTTTTTTATTGCCTGCGATTTCGCTTCCGGCCAATATGGGCTATGATCTACAGATACTCTCGTAATACCATTGAAAGGCCTATCCAGCATGACTCGAATGAAGAAAACCCGTAAATCTGGGCCATTAGCAGCAAAAAAAGCTGATCGAAAACCTACCCCAAGCGTATCCACGCCTAAGCAGAAAGAAAAAGGTAAAGGCCGGGCAGCCGGAAGCCGATATTCTGGCGAGCAAAAACAAAACCAGGCGGAATCAGCGCGCACCCAAGGTGATGCTCGTGTGGGAAGTAAAACGCCCGTGCCGCTCACGGTGACAAAGAAGCCGCAGAGTGCCAAGCAAGAGTTTGCGGAACTAGAGAACAATAGCCGCTTACAAACGCTGTTAGAACAAATGGAAAATGGCGAGATTTTAAAGAAAGCCGATCAGCAATGGGTAGATGTGCAATTAGCGCGATACCAAGAGCTGGCTGAGCAGCTGGGCATTGATTTAGATGCTGAAGACGAAGATGACGACGACTTTGAGTATGATTTTAATGAGAATGATATTCTCGATGATGAAGATGTTTCGTCCTGATAGCGCAGATGTATCAGTGAGCGTTAACATCTTACTGATGTGGTAATAGGAGATTATTTTGCTTACCTGGATTTTTATAATAGTTGGAATAGTGGTGATTGCTGCATTAAGTATCTATGCAGGGATTTTACTGGCGAAAGTGCGGGTACAGAGTAAAGCGCTGGCGGAAAATGAACGTAAGCGCATGCATTACTTACATGAAAGCATTGAAACCATCGCCAAAGCGATGCAGCAAGAGCAGTGCCCATATTCGGAAGGTTGTATTCGTATCGCTGTACTGTTGGATAACTTGCCAAATGCCGAGGCGAACGATTTCGCGGCTCGTTGGCCGGTGATTCACGAGATGTATGAGCGCATTAAGCATATGCCCACCCATGAGGCGAGAAAGGAATATCCGAAGCAGGAGATTCGCAAGCTCGATCGTGAGCGAGAAGCCTATGAGGTGGAACTACAAGAAGGCATCCAAACAGACGTTGTTACCTTGATTGCTTGGGTAAAAGAAGAGCGCGCCCGTTCATAAGGCGCGCTTTTCACTCTGTTTCGGCACACAATTTTTTTTACGCAATAAAAGCTAGGTGCCGCTACGCATACCGAAGTGCTTAGGGCAGGCGGTACGCCACGCCATCTTTCATTACTAAGCTCATACTTTTTAAGCGCTCGATATCGTCTAGAGGGTTGCCTTGCACACCAACGATATCTGCGTATTTCCCTACTTCAATACTGCCGATAACGTCTTCTGCGCCTAGTAAGCGCGCTGCCGACATAGTAGCAGAGCGGATAGCGGCCAATGGCGGCATTCCTGCTTCTACCATGTAGGTGAATTCACGGGCATTTTCGCCATGATCGAATACACCTGCATCGGTACCAAAAGCGATATTTACCCCAGCCGCGTATGCACGGCCAAATGTGCCTTGAATGAGCGGCCCAATTTGGCGTGCTTTAGCGCGTACTTGTTCTGGAAAATAGCCTTCAATTTCTGCTCTATCGGCAACACTGCGGCCGGCGGTAATGGTGGGAACATACCAAGTGCCATGTTCTTTCATTAGCGCGAATACTTCATCGTCCATGTAGGTGCCATGCTCAATGGAATCTACACCTGCTTTAATGGCGCGAATCATGCCATCTTTGCCATGCGCATGCACGGCAACACGCATGCCATAATCGTGCGCTGTGGCAACAATAGCAGCCAGCTCATCATCCATAAACTGCGGGTTATCGCCACTTGCTGCGAGGCTTAATACACCACCTGTTGCGGTAAGTTTGATTAAATCAGCGCCTTCCTGATAGCGCGCTCGAACGGCTTGGCGTGCTGCATCTACACCGTTTACAACACCCTCCATCGGCCCAGGGGGTTCCATTAGGCCCGGCCGCATACCATTGCTTGGATCTGCATGACCACCGGTGGTAGCAAGAGATTTCGCAGCAGTATAGATGCGTGGGCCAACCACGGTTCCGCCATTGATGGCGCGCTTCAATGCCACGCTCACGGCAAAACTATCGCCCAAATCTCGCACGGTGGTAAAGCCGGCCTGTAGGGTAATTTCAGCAAAGTGCTGGGCGCGATAGGCTACATCGGCTTCGCGCATGGTAAAGCGGTGCATGTACGAACCGGGTTCAGATTGTGAGGTAAGGTGCGTATGCATATCAATAAAACCTGGCATCACCGTGCCATTGCGCATATCGATTACGGTATCGTTGGCACTGGCGCGGGTGAAGCCACTTTCGATGGCAGTAATTTTGTTGTTTGCCACTCGAATGGTTACGTTTTCCTGCACCGCATTATCGGTGCCATCGATCAACCGACCGGCATGAATAAGTGTATCGGCGGCGGCGATACTACTGGCGGCCATGCCGGTAATCAATGCCGCAGTAATACTGAGTTTTCGAACGAGGTGTTGCATGATGTTTCTCCCAACAGTTGTGGTGTATTGGCGCCTTATTTTCTGCAATTACGCCGTTTATTTTGCGTCCTGCGTAGGATTATTCTCAGCTTCCTTCACCAATCCCCTTGTTAACCGTTATACTAAGCACCAAATTAATAGAAAGTAAATTCTTACCTGTAGTGAGATTCGCCTATGTTATTCCGAGGTATTCGGGAAGATATCGCCAGTGTGTATGAACGTGACCCAGCCGCACGGCACTTTTTTGAAGTGCTCACCAACTATCCTGGTTTACATGCGATTTGGATACATCGTATAAGCCACAGGCTATGGCAGTGGCGTTTGCGCTGGTTAGCGCGGTGGATATCCACGATTGCACGTTGGCTTACTGGGGTGGAAATTCACCCAGGTGCTCGCATTGGCCGGCGCTTTTTTATTGATCATGGTATGGGTGTAGTAATCGGTGAAACCGCTGAAATAGGCGATGATTGTACGCTCTATCACGGGGTAACCTTAGGTGGCACCAGCTGGAAAGCTGGCAAACGCCATCCAACCTTGGCAAATGGCGTGGTGATCGGCGCTGGCGCTAAGGTATTAGGGCCGTTGCAAATTGGTGAAAATGCCCGGATAGGCTCGAACTCGGTGGTGGTGCGTGATGTGCCAGCAGGGGTAACCGTAGTGGGTATACCTGGCCGTATCGTGGCGAGCCAGCCGCAACCGCCAAGCGATGATCGCAATCATGTAGATGATAAGCGTGAAGCCATTGCCAAAAAGTACGGTTTTGATGCGTACGCAGTATCTACGGACAATCCAGATCCAGTGGCAACGTCTATCGGCCGCATGCTAGACCATATGCATGTGCTAGATGAGCGTGTGGTAGAAATGTGTAAAGCAATCAACCGCATGGGCGGTGATGTATGCAGCGATGTGCCAAAAATAGAATTAGAAACCGATGATTTCGTAGCTGCCGAACGTGCGGCAGCGGAACAGCGCTCAACGGCAGACGCCAAGCCAGATGCAAGCGCAGGTACGCAGGGTAGCGAGGAAACAGCCAAGAGCAACCCGCGCAGCGAAACCGATAAAAAATAGGATGTAGTATGGATAATAGCCACATGGTTTTTCCAAATCCCGTGTTTGTGAATAATGCCGCAAGTATCGGCAACACCCCACTTGTGCAGCTTTCGCGGGTACTCCCGCCAGGCAGTACAGCCAAGGTGTTTGCGAAGATTGAAAGCCGCAACCCTGGCGGCAGCGTAAAAGATCGGATTAGCGTGGGGTTAATCGAGCAAGCAGAACAAGATGGTTTGCTGCAGCCAGGCAAGGTGATGATTGAAGCAACCTCAGGCAATACCGGCATCGGCTTGGCCTCTGTTGCAGCAGCTAAGGGTTACCCCATTACGATTGTAATGCCGCGCTCTGCAAGCCTAGAACGGCGTAAATTAATGAAAGCGCTGGGTGCTGAAATTGTGTTAACGCCAGCAGAGAATGGCATGAAAGGCGCGCAAGCGAAAATCGCTGCAATGATGGCGGCTGAGCCGGAAAAATATGTGTATTTGAAGCAGTTTGATAATCCAGCGAACCCCGCAATTCATGAACGCACCACAGGCCCAGAAATTGATGTAGCCCTGCAGGGTAATGTAGATGTGTTTGTTGCGGGTGTTGGTACCGGCGGCACTATTACTGGGGTAGCGCGCTATTTTGCCGAGAAAAATAAAGGGCAGAACCAAGAAGTGCATATGTGGACAGTGGAAGCGGCTGATTCGCCACTCATTTCACAAACCCTAGCGGGCGAAGCGCTCACGCATACGCCACACAAAATTCAGGGTATTAGTGCTGGATTTGTGCCGGCTAACTTAGATTTGCAGTTACTTACGGGCACGCAGCAGGTAAGCAACGAAGAAGCCTATGCCATGGCGCATCGCTTAATGCGTGAAGAAGGCATTTTAGCTGGTATTTCTTCGGGTGCGGCGGTTGTGGCGGCGGTGCGATTAGCGGCGAAACCTGAGTACCAAGGCAAGAATATCGTGGTGATTTTGCCAAGTTCGGCGGAACGTTATTTGAGCACACCGTTATTTAAAGATATTTTCACCGAGCAGGAGCTGGAGCCGTAAGGCAAGGGTAGCTTCTTGGAGCAATTAAAAAATCCCGCCGATAATCAGCTATCGCGCGGGATTTTTAATGGTTGCAAGCTAGGTTGATGCTACTTTTTCGTAGTTACCCGAATGCGCGGCTTATCTTTAGTGGCGGTTTTCATTGCCTCTAGTTCTTCTTCGGTTTCTAAGCCACTGCGCAAGCGGTGGGTATCGGCATCGTAGCGGTTAAACAACTCATCTTTCACGGTGTTTACCCAAATTGGCACGCCAACAAAGTAGCCTGCACGGCCAATGGCATGAGCCGCAACCGGCGCGGTAATTAAAATAAACATAATTACCGCAAGCGCCTTCGCCATTACCACTAAATCACCAAAATGCAGCATTACCGCAATCATCATTAACGCCACACCCAGCGCACCTGCTTTGGTGCTCGCATGCATGCGCGTAAGCAAATCAGGCAAGCGTAAAATACCAATGGCGGCTACCAGAGTGAAGATGCCGCTGGTAAGCATAAAGAGTGCAATAATCCAATTTACAATGGTATCAATCATCGCGCGGGCCTCCACGTTCTAGGAATCGGGCAAAGCCAATAGCGGCCAAAAACGCCGTTAGCGCGCCAACAATCGCAACATCAATAAAGCTGGAACGATCGGTAAATATGGCATAAGTACCCGCCATTGCTACTACTACTGTTGCCAGTAATTCGAGGGCCACAACCCGATCTGGCAAGGTAGGGCCTATTAACAAGCGAATAAAAATCAGCAGCATCGATATACTGAGCAAGCCGAATGCAATCAAATAAATAATTTCCACGTAACGCTACTCCTCTGGATTACCGCAGGATTTCAAGAACCCGGCGCTCCATATCTTGCAAACTATCGCGTAGTTCTTGTTCGTTATCTAAGAACATAGCGTGGATAAATAACACCCGGCGATCATCGGAAACATCCAAGCTTAAGGTGCCAGGTGTTAATGAAATAATATTCGCCACCATGGTGATTTCTAACTCGGTTTTCGCCTCCAGCGGCATGGCAATTACGCCTGGCTTCATATGCCACACAGGCGTAATAATATCGAACGCTACGGTTAGGTTCGCTACTACCAGTTCTTTGGCAAAGAAGGCCAAGAATCGCAACAAGCGCGGTAGCCGGCGTGTATAGCCGCGTAGCGAAGGCATTTGCCGTTGCATAATGCCAAGCACCGCATAGCCCACCAATAAGCCGAATAAGATGTTGATGCCACCTACATCACCGGTAAGTACTACCCAGGTGATTGCGAGCAGCAGGTTCCACATAAACCCTGTCATTGGCCACCTCCTAGCACAGCATCAATATACCCTTGCGGGTTCAACAATTGCTGTGCCGAATATTCGGCGAATTCGTAAATGGGCTGGCCATGCAAACCGATAAATAAGGTACACGCACCAAGTAACACCACCGGAATATACAGCACTACCAATGAGCCTGAAGTTTTTCCTGCGGTTAGCGCTGTATCATCCACGCCTTTCGGTAGTTTCTTCCAGAATACTTCTGCCCATATCTTAATCATTGAGTATAGGGTAAGTAAGCCCACCAGTAGCGCAATGAAGGTTACTACCCATGCGCTAGCCTCTACACCGGCGCGAATAATAATGAACTTGGCAAAGAAGCCCGATAGTGGCGGGATACCTGCTAATGATAGTGCAGGTATCAGGAACAGCACGCTTAAGAATGGCCGCGCCTTATACATACCCCCGAGCTTCTTTAAATCATAAGTGCCGAGCAGCCGGTGGGTGATACCACTAATCAGGAACAAATTCGTTTTCACGATAATGTGGTGCATGATGTAGAACACACCACCAATTAGGGCGAGTGGGGTAAACAACGCTAAGCCCAGAATCATGTAACCAATTTGGCTCACAATATGGAATGAGAGTATGCGCCGGAACTCAAACTGCGCCGCTGCGCCGAGAACGCCGGTAAGCATAGTACCTGCGGCTACCCATAGCAGTAACTCATGCGTAAATTCAGGTGCTTGGTTGAATATCAGCGTGAATACACGGAACAACGCATACACACCTACTTTGGTAAGTAAGCCCGCGAACAATGCGGATACGGCCACTGGCCCGGTGTGATATGAAGCGGGTAACCAGAAGAACAATGGAAACGCAGCTGCTTTAATACCGAAGGCGATAAGGAACATCACCGCAATTACATCAATTAAACCTGGGTTCTCTGCAGAACCTAGCTTCACTGCGATATCGGCCATGTTTAAGGTGCCCACTAGGCCGTACAGCAAACCAATTGCGCTAAGGAAAATAGCCGATGAAACCAAGTTCAAGGTTACATACTTAACCGCACCTTCCATCTGCGCGCGCTCACCACCTAAGATGAGTAGTGCAAACGAAGCTACCAGCATTACTTCAAACCATACGTATAGGTTGAAAATATCGCCAGTAAGGAACGAGCCACATACACCTGCTAACAACAGATGCATTAGCGGATAGTAGCCGAAGCGCTCATGGCTAGGGGAAGCAGAGGCCAATGAATAAATGGCAATTGCCACGGCCATCATACCGGTAAGCACCACCATAATGGCACTTAGCATATCTGCTACCAAGGTAATGCCGAATGGCGCCACCCAGTTGCCCATGTGCATTACTACATGGCCTTCATTCAGTACACTTACGAGCAACCAGATACTTGCTGCTAAAATCGCTAAACTGCCCACTAAAGATAGGGCGCGTTGAATGGCGTTGTAACGCCAGAACATTACACATAACGCACCGGTAAGTAGTGGAACAACAATGGGTAATCCTACTTCAAAACTCACGTATCGGTATCCTTCATCTGGTCCAAGTTATCGGTACGAAGTATGTTATACGCCCGGTGAATCAGAACTACGGCAAATGCCAGCACCCCGAATGCAATTACAATTGCGGTTAGAATCAGTGCCTGCGGCAACGGATCGGCCACGATGCCATCGGGAATTGTTGAGCCTTCCGGAATTAACGGCGGCGCGCCTCGGGTCATGCCGGCTGAGGTAAATATCAACAGGTTGGCTGCGTTTGATAGCAGCATTAAGCCGATTACCAGCTTTACAATACTGCGCCGCAACATCATGTAAATTGCGGCTGCATACATGAGGCCAACCGCAATGGCCATAATTGGTTCCATTTCTGCCTCCGTTAGCGTTCTTCAGCTTCGGTTAATGCAATCATCATGAGCATTACCGAGCCGAACACAGTGAGATACACGCCAATATCAAAAATTAGCGGAGTGGATAACTTAATTTCAGTGCCGCCAGGTAACATTACCGGCCACCATTGCGCGGTTAAGAAGGGTTCGCCTTGTAACACCGCAGGGAATACTGAAATCATGCCAATAAATAAGCCAACACCGATTAAATTACGTGGATCTACACGCATTAAATCGCGGGTTACTGCTGCCCCAAAGGTAAATAGGTAGAGCGTAAACGCACCGGCAGCAACCAGCCCGGCGATAAATCCGCCGCCGGGTTCGTTGTGGCCACGAAGCAATAAAAAAACTGAAAAAAGCAATTGGAGCGGCACTAAAAACCGTGCCGCCGCATGCAATATCAGCGTTCCTGGTTTCATCATGAGCGGGGCTCCCTGTTATCACTTTCTTGGTCATCACCATTTTGTTCATCGCGATCGGTGGTATAGGGATCTTCATCCGCTTCATCATCGCTATCGTTATCAGAGCCAGCGGTTACAATATTCTGCTCTTCCAGCATTTTCTGATGAATTTCTTCGAGCGAATGCACGATGTCTTTTTCGTTCAGCTCTTTCTTCGGCAAGATCAAGGTACCGGCATAGTGGTTCGCGCCAGGTGATGTTTCTGGGTTGAATTTAATCATCGCGTAAACACCCATGGCGGCAAGCGCTAATACGAATATCTCGCCTAAGGTATCGAGTGCACGATAATCAACCAAAATAACATTCACGATATTGCGGCCGTGCGCCAGCGGATAGCTGTTCTCTATCATGTAGCCAGAGATCGGCTCGAAGAGCTGCACATCAATGGTAATCATGATCAGGAACGTAATGAGCACCCCGGCAAGCAGCGCCACAGCAGCATCACGAATACGCTCGCGCGTGGTAGAGATGTTCGAGAAACTTGGTAATCGGAACAACACCAATACCAGTAGAATCACGGTAAGTGTTTCGATGAGTATTTGCGTTATGCCTAAATCTGGTGCGCTAAATAGAATAAAGATTAACGCCACGCTGAAACCTACAGCGCCCATTGCTGCAACCGAGCCTAACCGCGAATGGGTTAAGCACGCTGCGCCACCTGCGGCTACAAGAATGCCCACGGCGATGAATTCGTGGAAATACAAACTTACATCCCAGTTCCAATGTAACTGATAGCGAGTAAGAAGGGTGTAGCCGGTAAGGCCTACAAATACCAACACAATGGTGCGCATATAGTTACGCATAGAACCATTTTGCAGTTTGCGAGTTTGCCACTCGGCCACCCACACAATGGCATCCATAAACCAGAAATAACCGCGTTCCGGACCGCGTGCCACGATAGGGTCGAGCACTTTCATTTTGCTGCGCGCAGCATCCCAATACTTAAACAGTACTAAACCTGCGGCAATACTAATGGCCGAAAGCAATAATGGCAGATTCAAACCATGCCAAAGGGCTAAATAACCTTCCACAGTGAAGCCCGCAACCGCATTGGATGCCGGTTGGGTAATCCAGCCACCGGCAAGGGCGGGCATTAACCCAGCGAACAGCGAAAGTATCACTAATATTACTGGGCCAACGAGCATTGCTACTGGTGGCTCATGAATTTTTTCACGCTCTTTCGGTGCTTTGAAAGCGCCAAAGAAAGGCCGTAAGGCAATTACCGAAGCCACGGTAACAACAAAGATAGACGCCACCATGACCAGCACATAAATGAAGCTATGGAAGGCGCCATCGAGCATGGATTCGAGTAATAATTCCTTGGCAACAAAGCCGAACAAAGGCGGAATGCCCGCTAGTGAGAGTGCCGCCACCCCCACCAATAATGCGGTAAGTGGTAGGTTTTTGCGTAAACCACCGAGCTCAGTAACATCGCGGCTACCCGCCTCGTGGTCTACGATGCCGGCCAGCATAAACAGCGCACCTTTATACAAGGAATGGGCTAGTAAATAGGCCGCGAATGCGAGCATGGCGAGTTCAGTGCCGATCCCTAATAACAGAGTTAGGGTACCGAGCGCCATTACGGTTGAGTAGGCCAGTAGCTTCTTCAAATCGGTACTGCGAATGGCCATGAAGGCCCCGGTAAGCATGGTCACCGCACCGAAGGTAGTAAGCACTACAATCCATAATTGCGTGCCGCCTAGCTCTGGTTGTAAACGGGCTAATAAATAGATACCTGCTTTTACCATTGTTGCAGAATGTAAGTAAGCACTTACTGGCGTTGGCGCCGCCATTGCATTCGGCAACCAGAAGTGGAACGGGAATTGTGCAGATTTGGTAAATGCCCCCAACAATACGCAAATGAGCATCGCACTGTAGAGGTGATGTTGATTAATGGCGCTCGAAGAGCTCAGTATTTCTTGAATCGAGAAGGAGCCAGCCATCATACCTAACATGGCGAAGCCAGCTAACAAGGCTAAACCGCCTGCCACGGTAACAATCAAACCTTGCAAAGCTGCTTTTCGCGCTTCTGCACTTTGGTGATTAAAACCGATCAGCAAATACGAGGTAATGCTGGTAAGTTCCCAAAATACAAATAGGGTAATGAGATTATCCGCTAGCACGAGGCCAAGCATTGAGCCCATAAATGCCAGCAATACCACTAAAAAGCGATTTTGCGCTGCATTGCCCTTTAAATAGGCGCCTGCATAGAGCACAACAAAGGTACCGATACCGCATATCAGTAATGCGAACATCAACGATAAACCATCAAGCACCATGGTAAACGAGATGTCCAAGCCAGGAACCCATTGGAATTCCTGTACTAAAGTTGCGCCAGCGGCAACTTCAGGAATGTGCATCGCAAACCAAACGGTTAGTGCTGCTGGTACTAATGCCATTAAATACGCAGTGCGATGTTGATGACGCACGAATAACCAAGGCGTAAATAATGCTGCAAGATAGATCACCAATACGGCGAGTTGCATGCTTGTTCCTCTTCAGCCCAACAAAAATCAATAAGTTAGCGCAATTCTATGCGAACGAATTTGCTAATTTAGCACAAATAGTGAATTCCAGTGAAGTGAACTCGACGCGAAGTATCTGAAATTTAGCCCACTCTAGCCGCTTACGCATGAAATTTGAGCGCTTCGGTAGTGCCTATTTAGCTGTTAGAATGCGCCGCAGATTTTCGGCTCTTCTCTTTTAAGGTAGTACAGCGAAATGGATAGAAGTGATTACAAAAGCTGGCAAGCCGCTTTTGAACGTTTACGAAGTAATAAGGTGTTCGAGCTGGTAGTAGTGGTGATTATCGTGTTTTCTGCTCTAGTAGTGGGAGCAAAAACCTACGAAGAAACCACACGCTTTACTCGCATTATGGATGTGCTCGATTGGGCAGTAACTATTTTCTTCGTGGTGGAAATTGCCATTCGCATGCTTGCCGAGCGGCGCTTTATAAACTTCTTTAAATCCGGCTGGAATATCTTTGATTTTGTGATTGTGGTGGCTAGCTTAATACCGGTAGATGGCGGCCAAAGTATATTGCTTGCCCGTTTATTGCGCGTATTTCGTGTATTACGTTTGGTATCCATTGTTCCTGAATTACGCATGTTGATGAACGCGTTCTTAAAAGCATTGCCGCGCATGGGTTATGTTGCCTTATTTATGTTCATTATCTTCTATATCTACGGAGCGGTGGGCAGCTTCATCTTCCGCGAGATCAATCCGTTTTACTGGGAAAACATTACGACGGCCATGCTCACCTTGTTCCGTGTGGCCACGTTTGAGAGCTGGACCTCGATTATGTACGAAACCATGGAAGTGCATGCATGGAGCTGGCTGTATTACATAAGCTTTATTTTTCTCAGTGCGTTTATCTTTCTAAACATGATGATAGGTATCGTGTTAGAAGTAATGCAAAAGGAGAGCGCAGCTCTCTCTTTAGAATCAGGTGAGGGCGAGGCTGCGGATATTCATTGGTTGCGCGAACATGTAGCGGAGCTGCAGGAGCAGATTGGGGCGATTCATGCTCATGTGCTAGCAACTAGCGGCAGCGCATCTGAGCCTGCGCACAGCAATTTGCAGAACACCGAACAGAACACCCAGCATAAATGAACTATAGTTAGGGGCAGGCGCGTATTGCAAACGCCTATAAGAGGTTTTTGCACAGTGAGAGGAGCCGTAAATATGCTAAAAACGATTCGTATCCTATGCGTTGTATTAATGGCGGCGGGCTGGGTAGGCCTTGCCTCGGCAACGGATAACGTAGTAGCGGTTGAAAATGTGCACGTGCTGAGCATGCAGCCAGAACATGGCGAGGCAATTCAGCGCTCACAAACCGTTGTGATTGAGGGCGATAGAATTATCGCTATCGGCGCGCAAGGCTCGGTAGCCATTCCTGAGCATGCGCAACGTATCGATGGTGGCGGTAATTATTTGTTGCCGGGGCTCGCAGAAATGCATGGCCATGTGCCACCGCTGCGTTCGTTTACCGGGGTTCCAGAGCGTTATTTAGATGATGTGCTGTATCTGTACTTAGCCGGTGGCGTAACCACGGTTCGCGGTATGCTAGGGCATCCCCATCAACTGCAACTGAAAACCGACATTGCTGCAGGTACTCGGCACGGGCCTACTCTGTATTTAGCGGGCCCTAGCTTTAATAGTAATACTGTAGAGAACCCGCATCGAGCGCGGCTGCGTGTACAGGAGCATGTGCAAGAAGGGTGGGATTTATTGAAAATACATCCAGGCTTAACTCTGCCACAGTACCAAGCATTAGCGGCTGAAGCGAAGGCTCAGGGCATTGATTTTGCTGGCCATATCCCCGACGATGTGGGTATTCACCACGCCATTATATTGGGCACGCGAACGGTTGATCATCTTGATGGCTATTTAGCTGCGATTGATGGTTTAGAGAATCCGGTAACCGATGCCCAGTTGCGTGAACTAGCGCGTTTTACTCGTGCTCACAACGTGGGAGTGGTACCTACTCAGGCATTATGGCAAACCATTATCGGTGCTGGTGATGCAGAGGCGCTGCGGGCTTATCCTGAATTGCAGTATGTACCGCAGGCAGTGCGCCAAGGCTGGCTGAATTACCTAGATGATCCTCGCAGCAACTATTTCGGTGGCGAATCGGCTCAGCAACAGCAAGAAAATCGGATGCGGTTGTTGGCCATTATGTACGAAGAGGGCGTTGAGATTTTGCTGGGTACTGATGCACCGCAGCTGTTCAGTGTGCCGGGCTTATCACTGCGCAGAGAGCTGCCGTTGATGGCCGCTGCAGGTATGAGTAATTACGATATTATTCGCTCGGGTACAGAGCGCGTGGGCGAATACTTCCGTGCTTATGATCAGTTCGGTACCATTAAAGCAGGTAGCCGAGCCGATATTTTACTGGTGCGAGAGAACCCGCTTGAGCAGCTCGATACACTATATGAGCCCGAACTTGTGATTGCCGCAGGGCGTATTTACACGCGGAGTGATATAGCGGCAAAATTGGCAGAAATAGCGGCTGCTTACGCAGAATAGGTAACTTGCAGTTAGCGAATATAGGTTTTCGAAATATGCCGGAATGTGTCGGTTCCGGCTTGCTCTAACCATTCAAAAATAACCATTTCTACACTTACAATCTGTGCACCTAATGCGGCCATGCGTTGTAACGCTAATTCTCTATTGGCGGGATGGCGAGAGCCTACCGCTTCCGCAACAACAAATACTTGGTAATCAGCTGCGAGTAAATCGAGTACAGTTTGCAGAACGCATACATGGGCTTCAGTACCCATTACCACGAGTTGCTGGCGCCCTGAATTGGCAATGTGGTTACTGAAATCAGTTTCTCGCCAAGCACTGAAGTGAATTTTCTCGAATAATGAGGCCTGCGCAAGATGTGCTTGTAATGCGGCAACGGTAGTACCGATACCCTTTGGATATTGCTCAGTAAAAACCCGTGGCACCTGCAGCTCTGCTGCAACATGCAGTAATTTATCGGCGGTGGCAATGAGATCATCGGCGGCATGAATTGCGGGCGCTAAACGGCCCTGAATATCAATGGTAAGTAGTAAGCTATGATCGCGAGAAATAGTGTGGCGCTGGTGGGCAAACGTGCTCATGGCAAGCTCCCTGCTAGGCTTTGGAATTTACTCGGGGAATCGATTTTTTCGATTGGCCGTCTGGGCCATATAAACTTGACCCTGCAGCATCACGAAGAATATTCAGCATTTGCTGATTATGTTGTAAGCGGTGTTGAATCAGCTGGCCATTAAGAACATTTAAATTGGCCACTTGCTCTGTGGTTGCAATTAAATCTTGCCATACCGGCTCACAGCCAGCATCCGCAGCGGCTTGTTCGGCACCTTCGCGGTTCATACTATAACCCAGCTTTTGTTGGGCATTACGGCGAGAAATTTCAGATTGTTCTAACTCGGCAAACAACGCTTGCTTGCGTTGCGCAAGCTCAGTGAGCCGCTCGCCATCAATTTTACCTTCGCCCAACAAGCTTTGCTCGCTTCGCAACAGCGTTACCATTTCGTTTAATCGCTCTAATTGCTGCTGTAAGTGATTTTGTAAACTCATGCTGGTTTGCCTTTTAAACTGCTGGGCGATGCGCCCGCTTTACGGGCACCTTACTGGCGTAAACGTTATTGATCAAGCATCTCACGAACGCTATCAATGAGGCCGTCGGCAATTTTGTCGGCACGAATGTCCAACTTGCCATCGCGAATAGCTTGCTTAAGCTCGTCTACCCGCGCCATATCGATATCTTGGCTGGTGTTTTCTAGCGCTTGGCTAAAATGAGTAACCGCAGCAGGGCCTGCCGCAGGCGTTTGGCTCGTTGCCGCAGCTGAACTTTTACTCGATGTTTTGCTTTGCTCATGCTGGTTCGATACGGGCAAAGGCTGCATGCCATTGATTTTCAAAACATTCCCCTTAGGTGTTTGTGGGTATACAACGATTATCGGCACATTGAATAAAAACTTTAGCAATAAAACGGCTAAAAAGCAGCCAATTCGCGCAATGTTTTTACCGTTTACGAGATTTTAACACAGGGGTTTTCACTCGTGCCATTTATCTGGCGGTGCGCCCTAAGGTATTAGCACCACTTTGCCAGGTGCAGCTACTCGGCCAGTAACGATTTCGCGATTGCCAATCCGCACCCGAATTTCTTCATGCATACCGCCTGGATCCATGGCCGTGCCCTCGCGCTGAATCGAGAAGCCGCTGCCCTCAACGATAATGGCCACATTATCGCCGCGGCCAATGATTTGTGGCACCTGTACCATTTGCTCATGAATAACTTGGCCAGCTCTTAAGTTGCGGCGTACCACCATGCCTACCAGAGATTCGATGCTACTGAAGGTTGCTTGGCGTTGCCGAGCGATGTCGCCCTGTTCCATGCGTAAATTACTTGCCGACAATATAGCGCCACTGGGTAAATCTGCGGCCGCTACTACATAACTCCCCAGCACAGCTACTTGTGCTTGCACATAACGCACTTGCTCGCCAGCTTCACCACAGCGAACGCCAACCGATACGCGGCCAATCGCGCGTTGATTGGCATTGGGAAAGAAAGGCTCTGGATTAATGCACACACCAAAGCTTGCAGTGGGTGGCGTAACTTCAATCATTACTTCTGTTGTGGCAGTGCTTGCCTGTTGGTAAAGGAAGTTTTCTACCGCACGAATTAATTGTTGGTTGTCATTATTGCTCACGCGCGCATGTGCTGGCGAGCTGCAATACGCAGCGCCAAGTACGCTAAGAAAAACAATTAAAAACAATTTGTTAACAAACATTCTGGTACCTAAATTAATCGCGCAAAGCCCCAGCAAAGCTCGATTAAAGTAATGATGCGAGCATCATTATAGAAGTGATAGAGCGTTATAAACCGCAGAAATAAGGATCAAAAAGTGCTTTTTTCCATCGATTGAATCGACAACATGGCACGTAATCTTGATGATGCCGAAGTTTCCCAATGTTGGCTTGTACATAAATTAACCAGCTCGGCCCAAACATATAAATAGGTAAGCGCATGATCGATAAATTAACCGGCACACTGCAGTTCCACCAAGAAGCGTTGAATCTTCGTGATCAACGCCAGCAGGTGTTAGCGAACAATATAGCGAACGCGGATACCCCCAATTACAAGGCAAGAGATTTTGATTTTGCCAGCGAACTGCAACGCGCAGCTACCAAAGGGCGAGCGCAATCTACTGAACTAGCGCGAACGTCAGCAGGGCATATGGGTAGCCCAGGCTCGAGTGGTCCGCAGGTAGATAATTTGCAATATCGTATTCCGGCGCAATCGCGCTTAGATGGCAACACAGTAGATATGGATATAGAGCGGAGTCGGTTTTTAGATAACTCAGTGCGCTATCAAGCCAGCTTAACCTTTATGAATAGCCGCATTCGTAGTTTGCGCTCTGCTATGCAGCCTGAGTAACGCAGCCTGAGTAACGCAGCCCGCATAATGCAACCAGAATAATGCAGCTCGAATAATAACGAGGCAACAATAATGAGTATGTTTAGTATTTTTGATATTTCCGGCTCGGCACTTACGGCGCAATCCCAGCGCATGAATGTGGCCGCAAGTAATATGGCCAACGCCGATAGTGTTACGGGCCCAGATGGCCAAGCTTATCGTGCCAAGCAAGTAATCTTTGAAAGCAAGCTGCAGGGTAATCAGCCAGTAGGCGGAGTGCAAGTGCGCGAAGTAATCGAAGAGCAAACGCCGGGGCGTTTAGAGTATCGGCCAGGCCATCCACTGGCGAATGCCGATGGTTATGTACAAATGCCGAACGTAGACCCGGTAGCGGAAATGGTGAACATGATTTCCGCATCACGCTCCTACCAAGCGAACGTCGAAGTGATGAATACCAGCAAGCAGCTTATGATGCGCACACTCAGCATTGGCGAAGGTTAAGGGCGGACTAACAGATGAATACGATTGATCAATCAGTATTAAATTCAGTAAATGGGCAAGCGCCAGGTGGGCAAGCGAATAGCGCAGAAATGCGGGAAAACTTCATGACCCTACTCGTTGCTCAGTTGCGCAATCAAGATCCGCTAAATCCGATGGACAATGCCGAGATGACCTCGCAATTAGCGCAAATTAATACGGTAAGTGGTATCGAGCAACTCAACGAAACCATGAATGGTATTAATGGCCAGATCGAGCAAGGCCAGTTTATGCAGGCTACCGCGCTAATCGGTAAAGCGGTGTTAGTACCCGGCGAACGCATACTGGTGGGTGAAGGGGTACCAACCCCATTTGCTTTCGAAATTAACCGCCCAGCAGAAAGCGTGAAAGTAAACATTGTGGACAACAATGGCCAAGTAGTGCGCACGCTAGATATGGGCAAAATGAATGCCGGCATGCACTCCATTGAATGGGATGGCAAATTGAGCGATGGCTCAATGGCGGCCGATGGTTCTTATCGTTTTCAAATTGAAGCGCAACAAGATGGCAGAAACGTGCCATTTAAGAGTTTTAACTACGCACAAGTATTTGCAGTAAGTATGGGGCACCCAGACGGGCCACGGCTCGATTTAGGCGGCATTTTTGAACCAGTGAAGTTAACTGACGTTCGGCAAGTTGTATAAATAATATCAACATCTTAGGTTGAATTTAGGAGAGAAATAATGAGTTTTTCACAATCACTCAGTGGGTTGCGTGCAGCAGCCGAGAATCTAAGCGTTGTTGGTAACAACATTGCCAACGCGCAAACAGTAGGCTTTAAAAGTTCAGGCATTCAGTTTTCTGATGTATATGCCGATTCACAAGGCGGTTTAGGTACGCGCGTTGCTGCTATTGTGCAGAATTTTAACGAAGGTAACTTAGAAACCACCAATCGCTCACTCGATTTAGCGATTACCGGTAACGGGTTCTTCCGTTTTTCCCAAAATAACGAAGTTGTGTACTCGCGTAACGGTCAACTTACCATGACCAACGATGGCTATTTAACCAACGCAGCTGGCGCTCGATTAACCGGCTATGCAGCGGGTGCCGCAGTTGGTAGCCAACCGGGAGATTTACGAGTGCCTTCGGGTGGCTTGCAGGCAAATCAAACTACTGAAATTGCCGCTAGCTTAAACGTAGATGCACGGGCGGAAAATATTGATCGTGGCGTATTACCGTTTAACGCTACGGATCCTGATTCCTACCATTATGCGAATACCGTATCGGTTTACGATTCACTCGGTAATCGTTCCAATGCCCAAATGTACTTTACTAAGATTGACAATAATCAGTGGGAAGTTCGTTTAGCGCGCGATGGGGAGCTGGCGCCAGAAGTAGGCACAGTAAACTTTAACACCAACGGTGTACTCAACAATACAGTGGGCCTTGATGGTTTCACCTTTAACCCAGGTGGTGGCGCACAGCCTATGAGCGTGGCCATGGATATTGACGGCACTACTCAGTTTGCTAATGAATTCGAGCTCAACAACCTTCTGCAAGATGGTTACACCTCAGGAACTTTGGTGCGCGTAGCAATTGAAGAAGATGGCAGTATTGTTGGCACCTATACCAACGAACAAAGCCAAGTATTGGGCACAGTAGCGTTAGCTTCTTTTCGCAATATGGAAGGTTTACGCCCAGCTGGCGATAACTCGTGGGCAGAAACTGCCGATTCAGGCCCAGCTATTTTGGGTATTGCAGGCGAAGCGCAATTCGGCAATGTCGTATCGGGTGTAGTTGAACAATCGAACGTAGATTTAACACAAGAATTAGTAGCGTTGATCATGGCCCAGCGGAATTATCAAGCCAACGCGCAAAGTATTAAAACGCAAGATGAAGTATTACAAGCAACAGTTAACTTACGTTAATTCATTAATATGGCAGCGTTGCTGCGCATAAATTGAGCTAGGAGCCGAAACCATGGATCCAATGATTTACACCGCAATGGGCGGTGCCAAACAAACACTTGATGATCAGGCGGTAATTAACCATAACCTCGCTAACGTATCTACAAGTGGTTTTCGGGCACAGTTAAGTGCGGTGCGTTCAGTGCCGATTCAAGGGCCGGGCGCGTTTGATACGCGCACGGCAGTAGTAGGCTCTACGCCAATGTTTGATGCAACATCAGGCCCGATTAACGCTACTGGCCGGCCACTCGATGTGGCGATGGGTGATAACCAGTGGTTAGCGGTGCAAGGGCCAGATGGCAACGAATCCTATACGCGCCGAGGCGATCTGAACGTAGATGGTAATGGCGTGTTAATGAGTGCAGGTAGGCCTGTACTCGGCAATGGTGGGCCTATCGTGATTCCGTTGGGCGCTGAAATCACTATTGGCGACGATGGCACGATCACCATGAAAGGTGAGGGCGCTCGTTCTACCGAGCTTGCTGAAATTGATCGCTTAAAAGTAGTGAACGGCACCGCAAACCAGCTTGAGCGCGGCTTAGATGGCTTGTTTCGGCCAGTAGAGGGTGGTGTTTTGGCACGTGATGAAAATGCCAAGATTGCTACTGGCGCGTTAGAGGGCAGTAACGTGAGTGCAGTAGAAGCGATGGTGGCAATGATTAGTAACCAGCGCAAATACGATATGCAGATGAAAGTAATTTCTACTGCCGACGAGAATTCGCAACGTGCGAATAGCTTACTGTCGGTACAAGGTTAGATTGGAGATAGCAGATGATTAAATCACTTTGGACCGGCAAAACCGGCTTAGAAGCACAACAGTTCCAGATGGACGTGATTACCAATAACTTGGCCAACGTGAATACCACGGGCTTTAAACAATCACGTGCTGTATTCGAAGATTTGTTGTACCAAAATATGCGCCAACCTGGCGCCATGAATAATGCCCAAGATCGCTTACCTTCTGGTATGCAGGTAGGTACCGGTGTGCGGCCTGTGGCAACTGAACGGTTGCACACGCAAGGTGGCTTAGTATCAACCGATAACTCGCGGGATTTGGCGATTAACGGCAAGGGCTTTTTCCAAGTTCTGATGCCAGATGGCGAAGTGGCCTATACCCGTGATGGTAGTTTTCAATTAAATGAAAACGGCCAAATGGTTACTGCAAGTGGCTACCCATTAGAGCCGGGTATCTTTATTCCAGCCAATGCCCTGAGCGTTACCATTGGCGAAGATGGCATCGTGTCGGTTACTACACCAGGCAACCCGCAGCCAAATGAAGTAGGCCAAATTACCTTAGCCACCTTCATTAACGACACAGGTTTAGAAGCGGTAGGTGGCAACTTGTACCGTGAAACAGCTTCGTCTGGGCCACGCAATGAGTACTCGCCTGGCGATAACGGCACTGGCAGATTGTTCCAAGGCTATGTAGAAACTTCGAATGTAAACGTGGTTGAAGAAATGGTGAACATGATTCAAACCCAGCGCGCATACGAAATTAACAGCCGGGCACTGCGCACAAGTGATGAAATGTTATCGCGGCTTACTCAATTATAAATAGCCCAGTTATAGATAGCCCAGTTATAGATAGCTCAATTATAGAAAGCCCAATTGCACCTTAGAAAATGATGCGTACGTTTTAGTAGGAGAAGATAATGGTTCATTTTAGCCGCAATCTAGCAAGTAAAGCTTTGTTGCTGTGCGCTGTAACCTTGGTGCTTGCCGCCTGTTCAGCGCCACCAAAGCCTATTGTGGTGAGTGAGCCAGAACCAATTTTGGTGCCTGAGCGTGCTCCTGCAGAAGCAAATGGTTCAATTTTCCAAGCACAGCGGGGCTACGCGCCACTGTTTGAAGATCGTCGGCCGCGCATGGTAGGCGATATTCTAACGATTTTGGTGGAAGAACAAGTAAGTGCTTCGAAAAGCAATCAATCGGCCACATCTCGTAGCAGTAATATCGGTATGGATTTAGCAACCTTGCCTGATTTTCTCGAGAGCCTTGCGGATCTGGGTTTTGATGTAAGCTCGAACAGTGATTTCATGGGCCAAGGCTCGGCTAGCGCGAATAATACCTTTCAAGGCACGATTACTGTGCAAGTGCTAGAAGTGATTCATAACGGCAATCTACGGGTTCGTGGCGAAAAGCAAATCGCCATTAACAGTGGTGCTGAGTATATCCGCTTCTCCGGCATTATTAATCCGCGATCGATTACTGGCCAAAATACCGTGCTTTCCAGCCAAGTTGCAGAAGCGCGAATTGAATATATTGGCGATGGTTATATCCATACGGCTCAACGTATGGGTTGGCTGCAACGGTTCTTCAACTGGGTTAGCCCAATGTAATGGTGAGTATGATGAAAAAATTATTTGTAAGCTTTACCCTTGCCATTACGTTACTCCTAAGCCCTGCGGCCCACGCCGAGCGGCTGAAAGATTTGGCTGAATTCGCCGGTGTACGCGATAACGTGCTGGTTGGCTACGGCTTAGTTGTAGGCCTTGATGGTACCGGCGATCAAACTACGCAAGCACCTTTCACTGGGCAAAGCTTAACCAACATGCTTTCGCAGTTGGGCGTTACCATTCCGCCAGGCACTAACATGCAGCTGCGCAACGTGGCCGCGGTAATGGTAACGGCCGATTTGCCACCTTTTTCTATGCAGGGCCAACGCCTTGATATTACCGTTTCATCGGTAGGTAATGCGCGCAGCTTGCGTGGCGGCACCTTGTTAATGACCCCTTTACGCGGTGCCGATGGCGAAATTTATGCAATAGCGCAAGGTAACTTGTTAATTGCTGGCGCTAGTGCGGAAAGTGGTGGTAGCCGGGAAACCATTAATCACCAATCTGCTGGGCGTATTGCTCGTGGCGCCATTGTAGAACGCGAAGTACCGCTAATGATGGGCGGCGCTAACGGCGAGCTCGAATTACATCTAAAACAGGCGGATTTCAGCACTGCAGAACGAGTGGTGAATCGCATTAATCAAGAGTTTGGCAATAGCACTGCGGAAGCCGTGAATGGCCGCGTGATTCGTTTATATGGCCCGCAAGATCAAAATGCTCGGGTGCGGTTTATGGCGCGGGTAGAAAATGTAACGGTAACCCCGGATACCGGCAGAGCGCGCGTGGTATTGAATTCACGCACGGGCTCAGTGGTACTGAACGGTAATGTGCGCCTGCAACAAGCCGCAGTAGCCCACGGCAATCTTACCGTTTCCATTGATACCCGCCAACGGGTTAGCCAGCCATTGCCATTCACGCAAGGTGAAACCGTAGTTACTACGGATACCGATATTCAAATCTCGCAAGATGCCGGCACATTGAATGTAGTAGAAGGTGTAGATTTGCTGGAAGTAGTAAATGCGTTAAATGCGCTAGGTGCTACACCTGCAGATTTAATGGCAATCTTAGAAGCATTAAAAGCTTCGGGTTCGTTACGTGCAGAATTGGAGATTATTTAATGAGTGATGGTTTACTAAATCCAGCAATGCACACTAGCCAAGCGCGTTTAGCGATGGACGTGCAGGGCCTAAACCAAATTAAAGCCACCAATCGCGTTGATGGCGATGCAGGTTTGCGGCAAGCAGCGGAAGAGTTCGAAGCGGTGTTTATTGGCATGATGATGCAAAGTATGCGTGATGCTACCGGCAAATCTGAATTATTTGATTCTTCACAAACCCAGCAAATGCAGGGCATGTATGATCAGCAGCTCTCCCGACACCTTGCTACGCGAGGTATGGGCTTAGCCGATCAGCTGGTGCAACAACTTCAACAGGGGCCTGTGAAAAAGCCCTAATTTCCCTTAAGAATTTTCCGATGCTGCCGATAAACCTACTAGCAGCTAAAGGGTAGAATCAATGAGCATAATGAATATCGGCATTACTGGATTGAACGCAGCGCAAACCTCGTTGTTCGCTACCAGTAACAACATCGCAAACGTATACACACCAGGCTTCAACCGTGAAGTAGTGGTGCTTGGCGAATCGAAAACTAGCGGCGTAGAAGTGGGCGCAGTAAACCGACAGTTTGATCGGTTTGTTGCTGAACGCTTAAATAGCGCTAACGGCAACCTTGCCTCGTTGCAGGCTTATAAAACCCAAGCAAACCAAATTGATAATCTGCTCGCTGATGCAGATGCCGGCTTAGCGCCGTTGATGCAGAAATTCTTCGGCTCGCTCGGTGATTTAGCCGGTGCTCCTGCTGAGCCTGCCGCGCGCGAAGGTGTGTTGGGTAATGCGAGTAGCATGGCCGCACAAATGCGCTCTTTTGATAACTATTTGCACGAACTGCAGCGCACCGTAAACGGTGGTGTTCGCCAAGAAGTAGCGCAAATTAATCAGCTAGCCGGCCAAATTGCTAATTTAAATAAAGAAATTAGTTTATCGGTAGCGGCTACCGGGCAACCATCGAATTCTTTGCTAAACCAACGCGATCAAGTAGTTGCTGAATTAAGCAGCAAGGTAGATGCGCGGGTAACGGTGCAAGATGGCGGCGCTTACAATGTATCTATCGGTAACGGCCAGCCACTAGTTTCTGGTGACCAAGCATTCACACTCGAAGCCGTAGCTTCGGCTGCAGATCCCGAGCGTATTGTTGTAGCGTACCGGGATAGTTCGAATAACTTGATTGAGTATCGGGAAAATCAGTTCCGCTCAGGTGCACTTGGCGGCTTAATGAGCTTCCGCAGCGAAAACCTCGATAAGATTCAAGGCCAATTGGGCCAGCTCGCGATTACGATGGCGCAATCATTTAATGAGCAGCACCGCGAGGGGACAACATTAGCAGGCGAGGCCGGTGGTGATTTCTTCTCCTTTGGTGCCCCAAGCAGCTTTAGTAACGCGAATAATAATAGTAATGCTTCGATGGATGTGAGCATTACCGATCTGAACGAACTTACCTCAAGCGCCTGGGATCTTACCTTTAATGGTACCGATTGGTTGGTTACGCAACGCGAAACCGGCGAGCGCCAAACAATTGCACCGGATGGCGATGGCAACCTGAATTTTGGCGGTGTACAAGTTGCAATTAATGGCACGCCTGAAGCGGGTGATCGTTTTCGAGTAAACCCAGTGCAGCGTGCCGCACGAGATTTTAATGTACTCATAACCGATATTTCGGATATTGCCGCCGCAGCTTCCAATGATACCGGTGATAACCGTAACGCACTCGCATTGCAAAACCTGCAATCTGCTCGCGTAGTTGGTGGCAATGCCAGCTTTAGCCAGGCATATGGTGCGATTGTAAGTGATTCGGGTAACCGCAATGCCGTTGTGAACGCGAATATGTCGGCGCAACAGGGGTTAACTGCGCAACTTAAAGCGTTGCAGCAATCTGAATCAGGCGTAAACCTTGATGAAGAAGCTGCGAACTTGGTGCGATATCAACAGTATTATCAAGCGAATGCGAAAGTAATTGAGGCCGGCATGACGGTGCTTGAAACCATACTTTCCATTGCGCGTTAAAGAATAGGATAAGGGCAGAATATGCGTATTAGTACCGTTACCATATTTGATCAGAACGTGTCGTCGATGAATCGCCAGCAAGCGCAGTTCATGAAAGTAGGCGAGCAGCTTTCTACCGGTCGTCGCGTGGTGAATCATTCTGATGATCCGCAAGCCTCTGCGCGTGCGGTAGGTGTGCAGCAATCGCTAGCGGTAAACCAACAGTATATGGATGCGCGGGTAAGTGTGCGCAATAGCCTTTCGCAACAAGAAAGCGTGTTGAATAGCGTAAACGATATGGTTACGCGGGCGAAAACGCTAATGATCCAAGGCTCTAGCGATACCATGAGCGATATCGATCGGATCTCCATTAGCAGCGAGCTTGAAGGCATTTATGAGGGCTTAATTGGCCTTGCCAATTCAACCGATGGCACCGGCCGCTATGTATTTGGTGGTTACCGTGATGGTGAATCGCCATTCGTTAAAAATGGCGCTGGTGAAGTAGAGTTTAACGGTAGCCCAGACATTCGTGAAGAACGAGTAGATGGCGATCGGCTGATGAAAGTGGGCCATACAGGCAACGATGTATTCTTAACCGCATTATCGAATGCGCGCCCATCAATTGACGGCACGCCCGCGAATAGCAACTTATTTGCCACCTTTGAGAACGCCATTGCTACTATGAATGGTACCAATGGCCTTACTCCGGATGAGCGCAAAGATGCTATGCGCAACACCATGATTGAACTCGATAACGCGCAAGACAATATGCTCACGAAGCGCGCATCGCTTGGTGCGCGGCTAAACGAGCTAGATACGCTCGATTTAGTAGCCGGTAATCGCAAGTTGGGTTACGAACAGCAAATGTCAGATCTTGTAGATTTGGATTACGTGCAAGCGGCTTCTGATTACAGCCTCCGCATGGTGGGCTTACAAGCAGCACAAAAGGCGTTTGTTGATATTAAAGGGTTGAGTTTATTCAACTACTTACGTTAATCAATATCCCAGCGGTGCCAGCGCTTCGAGCATTAAGGCAATAAACTCGAGGGCGTTGGCGAACAGCGCTTGCACGAAGGTACCAAGCTGGGATGTAAGTAGCGTGATGAGCACCAAGCCCATAGTAAGCGAGAGTGGGAAACCAATTGAGAATACCGTTAATTGGGGTGCTGAACGGTTCAAAATCCCCAAGGTTAAGTTAATAATCAGTAGTGCTCCAAACACTGGCAACGCCAGTAGAATCCCCGATGAGAAAATCACTCCGCCATACCGCGCAAAGGTTTCAAACGCATTCAAGTTCAAGCCTGCGGTGCCAATAGGTAGCTGTTGAAATGAGAAGGCAATCACTTCGAGCATTACTAAGTGGCCATTTAGAGCTAAATACAATAACACCGTAAATGCGTGCAAAATACGCGATAAAATCATCGTATTAGCGCCACTATCAGGCGAAAAGAAAGTGGCGAAGGCCAAACCCATTTGCAGGCCGATAAACTCACCAGCCGCCATTACCACGGCGAAGGCAATCTGCATTACCAAGCCCATCGCGATACCAATTAATACTTGCTCCACCACGATGCCAAAGCCCGCCCAAGAATACAGGGGTACATCTGGCATCGGCGGAATGAGGCTGGCCATTACAATGGCTAATGCGGCACCAAAAGCAATGCGCAATTGCGCGGGTATCCGAGAATGGCCGAAGATAGGCGCAGATACCATGAAACTGGTAATACGAAAGAACGGCCAAAGAAACGCAACGGCCCACGCTTGCAACTGTAAGAAGGTAACTTCAATCATGGTTAAGCCGGAAGCGCGCTGGCATGATGCTACTGCACCATAAGTGGAATATTAGTGAAGAGCTCGATGGTGTAATCCATAATCAGCTGCAACAAGAACGGGCCAATAACAACCAGCATGATCACTACACCAAGAATCTTTGGTATGAAAGAAAGGGTCATTTCATTAATCTGGGTGGCGGCCTGGAACAAACTTACCACTAAACCAATCAGCAGTGCGGTAAGCAGCAGCGGTCCAGCTAAATATAGCGCCACGCGCATACCCTGATAGGCGATGGTCATTACCTGTTCTGGGTTCATAGCATACCTCCCGCCTACACGTAAAAGCTTGTAGCAAGTGAACCAATAATAAGCTGCCAGCCATCAACTAATACGAACAGCATTAACTTAAACGGAAGTGAAATTGTAGCCGGTGGTACCATCATCATACCGAGCGACATCAATACGCTCGCTACTACGAGATCAATAATCAAAAATGGAATAAAAATTGTGAAGCCAATTTGGAATGCGGTTTTTAGTTCACTCGTAACAAATGAAGGAATCAGCACGTGCATCGGCAATTCTTCAGGGCCTTGTACGGGGCCAATATCGGCTAGCCTTACAAATAACGCCAGATCATCTTGGCGCGTTTGCGCAAGCATAAACTCGCGCAAAGGCTCTGCAGCCAACGGTAGAAATTCCTGAAAGCCAATTACATCTTCACTTAATGGCACCCACGCTGTTTCATAGATTTGCGCCAACACCGGCGACATAATAAAAAACGTGAGGAATAGGGCGATACCCAGTAATACTTGGTTCGGTGGTGCCGATTGAGTACCCATTGCCGTACGTAATAAACCAAGCACGATGATAATCCGTGCAAAGCTGGTCATCATTAACAGTGCGGCAGGGATAAACGCCATGCTGCTGAGCAGTAGCAGCGTTTGTAGCGGCACCGACCAACGTTGATTGCCATCGGCATCGGTAGCGCTGGTAATGGCTGGAAGCTCTTGCGCTATCGCATCAACTGGCAAAAAGAGCGCCATAGCGCTCACAATAATCAACAGCAAACTGAGCGGGGTTTTGTTGGTCATGTTTGTTCTCGCCCCTTGCTTGATGTGTGTTGTTGCTTGTTTCCGGGCGTTGCTGCGTATTTACTGAAAATACGTGCAAATGGGCTGCTTATCGCTGCTTTTTCCGCATCTGCAGCTTCGCGTTCTGTATGCTCATCTGCGGGTATATCTGCTTCACTTAAACAATTTACTGAGCCTGGGCCAACTCCAAGAACCAAACGTTTGCCCTCAACATCCACCACTACAATTCGTTCTTTGCCACCCAAGCTCGAGCTAGTAATCACGTGAATTCGATTGGCCGTTTTCGGCAACCAAGCGTTGCCAATACGCCGAAACAACCACGCACAAGCCAGAATCAGCACAATGATAAAAATCAGTGTTGCAGATACCTTACCTAATAGGGTTAGGCTAGATACAAATTCACCACCGGCAAGATTATTCGCTTGGGACGCGGCTTCAGCAGCGGTGTTGGTTGTTGCAGCGCTCATCGATTCAGTTTTTGCACACGTTCAGCAGGAGTTACAATCTCTGTAATCCGAATACCGTATTTATCGTCTAGTACCACAACTTCACCTTGGGCAATAAGGTAGCCATTGATCAAGATATCCATTGGCTCACCGGCTAAACCTTCAAGTTCCACTACCGAGCCCTGTGCGAGCTCAAGCAGCTGTTTAATGGTGATACGTGTGCGGCCGAGTTCAACGCTGAGTTTTACTGGAATATCCATGATGATATCCAAATCGCCAGCGCCAGTGCTGCGGTTCGTGCTTTCGAGTGGTTTAAACACTTGATCACCCGCAGATCTTGCTACGTTTCCTGCTTGTTCTTCTTGCAACACATCTGCCCACGGATCACCTTTTGCCGGTTCGCTGTTGGCGTTTTCAGCACTATCCGCTTTACTTGGTTCTGCGTTTGCGTCCGCATCGTTTTGTGGTTTTTTCTCATCAGTCATCGTTATCTTCCTCAAAAGCTGCGGCTTGATTTACGGCTATATTGTCCATCTTTGATGGGCTTGGCACCGCATGATTCTCTAAAACTTTGCGTACTCGCAATGCCCGGTGATTATTCACCGAACCATACTCACATTCTAAAACAGGTAAACCACTCACCGTTGCTGTTACCGTTTTTGGCAGGGTTACTGGCAGCACATCACCAACCTTGAGTGAAATCACTTGTGGTAAACGCACCGGAATTTCTAAAAACTGCGTAACTAGGCTTACATCAGAAGCTTGTAGTTCTTGGGTAATCCGCTCTCGCCAAGCTTTATCAGTGGCACTCGAGGCATCTGCTCGTAAATTAGTGAGGCGATCACGCAGCGGCTCAATCATGGAGTACGGCATACAAATTTGGAAATTCGCATCCAAGCTACCCACTTCCAAATGGAAAGTAGTAGTTACTACGATTTCCGTTGGAGAGCTGGTAATGCTGGCGAACTTAGGTTGCATTTCCGAGCGTATGTAGTTGATTTTTAGTTGAAATACCGCCCGCCACGCTTCTTGGTAGGCATCCATGGCAAGATTTAAAACGCGATTAATAATACGCTGTTCAGTGCCAGTAAACTCGCGCGCCTCATTACGTGTAATGAAACGCCCATCACCACCAAATAAGTTCTCTACAATCATGGAAACCATGTTTTGCGGAAACACGATTAGCGCAGAGCCACGTAAAGGTTTCATAGAAATAATGTTTAAATTTGTTGGTGTAGGCAAGCTATCGGAAAAGTCCTGAAAACGCTGGTAACGTACACTATCAACCGAGATATCCGCGTTTCTACGCAACAAGTTAAACAAGTTCATGCGGAATTGCCGAGCAAAGCGTTCGTTGATAATTTCTAAGGTATGCAGGCGCTCACGAACAACGCGGTGCTGAGAACCGGGATCAAACGGCCGCTCATCAACGCTGCGGTGTTTAACCCCACTCGAACGCTCCTTGCGTGAGGTGGTTTTCACCTCATCGCTAGATTTCGTTTGCTTGGCTACCGAACCAAGTAATTGGTCGATATCATGCTGTGATAGGGGTTTATCAGCGGCCATAATTACTTATCTGCACTCTTCGTTATTGAACAATAAATTCAGTGAACAACACATCAAAAATTTCAATCTCAGCAGTTGAATTCGCATAAGGTTCGCTTAAGCGAGTGCGAATAGTTTCTGCTAATGCGGTTTTACCATCGGCGGTGCTAATGCGTTCGGCATCCAAACCAGATAGCAGTACTAATAAGCGGCTGCGCACCTGCGGCATGTTGCTCATTAAGGTATCTTTGCTGCTGCCATCTTGAACTTCTAGGGTCATGCCTGCATACAATAAACGCGGGCCGAACTGATCGCTGCGCAGGTTTACTGTGAACGGGTCTACTTTTACAAATACTGGCTCACGCACCCGATCTTGCTCAGGTAGGTTGCCATGCAATGCTGCGTGGGCGGTAGTGCGCGTATCTAAAAGCAGCCAAGTATTCACAGCGGTAGCTGCAATCATCACCACCACTAAGGCTACGAGAACCATAATGATGGTGTTTTTACTATCTGTTTGTTGTGGTTGTGGCTTTGCCATATTCTTACCTTATATTACCGATGCTTGATTATGCCCCTAATGTGAGGCTATCGAACCGCGAAGAAAACGGTTTTTGATAGCCTATATTCGCAGTTTAACCTGTATCTGCGAACGTAAACCTGATTTTAATCAGGCATAGAGGTCAATTTGCCCATTTTCGAGCTGAATGTCGAGCCGCTGCTCTTGGCGTTCTAGTTCTTGTTGTGAAGCGGCTATCTCAGAGTTATCGGCCAGCCCGCTAGAATCTGAACCCTGCTGCTCACTTTGTTGCTCAGCATGCCCATCACTCACATTGGAATCGCTTAACTGAATGCCTTGCTCGGCCAGTAATTCGCGCAGCTGCGGAATGGCAGCCTCTAGCGCAGCCCGCACTTGCGGATTAGCCGAGGTAAATTGCAGCGATGCGGCTTGCTCATCCATCTTCAAGTTCACCATTAATGGGCCAAGCTCTGCAGGGTGCAAGCGCAGCGCGATTTGATTATCTTGGCGCAAGTGCATGTTCACTACTTGTTGGCCAACCTGCTGCTGCCAACCCGCCGAGGCGAGTGGGGCGCTTATTAATGGGTTGCTTATGGCTCCGTTCGCTTGCATGCCCTGCGGCATACTGGCTAAATTATTGCTGCTGTTATTGCTTTCTAACCCTAGTGGCTGGGCCATATTGGTTTGCTGCATGGCATTGGTTTGGTTATCTGCCATGGCTTGTTTTACCGGTACCACCGCAGCAAGAGGCGCTTGCGGGTTTACTGCTTGCTGTTGTAGCTGCGCACGATGTTGAAAGGCCTGAATTGCGTTAGCTGGCATACTCGCCCGAACGCTTTCACTTTCTTTTGCTGCTTGCTGCAAAGCATTTAGCTGATTTTCACTAATGGGAATTGCGCCATTCATTTTGCTTTGTTCAGGCAAAGTGATTGCTGCTTTTATTTCGCCACTTTGTAAAGTACTTTGTAAAACACCTTGCCCAGCTCCGCCGGCATTCGCCGCTGTCAGAGCTTGGCCGTTCTGCGCGAGGCCAGCTGTAGCTGCGGCGTTGTGCATCAAGTTACCAGGCACGCCGTTCGTTTGCAGGTAATCGCCTTGTACAGCATTACCTGGCTGAGAATTACCTAACAGCGAATTACCTTGCATAGCTGCGCTCAATTGTTTCGATTCGGCAATTTCTTGCAATAACTGTACATGGTCGCCTGCATGATGTGAGTGCTCACCAACCTCGGGCGGTTTAATTACAATATCTTTAGGCTGCCCGGCAAGGTTTATTAATGCATCTGGCCGTGGTTCCGGCTGAATCTCTACTAAATCACTTCGGTTACGGTTCGCTTGGGCAATAAGCACTTCTTGTGGCGTATGCTGATTACCGTTCTTTTTGCTCATACCATTACTAGTATCGCCAGCTTGCTGGGCAGGCTTTAATTGCGCGTGCAGCTGATTCGCGAAACTATTATCTAAGGTGTCGAACTTGCCATCACTCGCGCCCGGAGGAGCAACAGGAGTGGGTGTGGCATTTAAAAGCATCATATTCAACATGGTTTAATCCTCTTCACCGCTGGTAATCAACCGTAAATGGTTGGTTTGGCTATTTGCGCGGCGGTGATTAGCAAATTCATCGGTTTGCTGCTGCTCTTTGCGCGCTAACGCTGTTTGTGCTGCGCTAGTGCGGCGATCATTTAGGGTGGTGAATGAGGTTAGTTTTTGCTGTTTTTGTTGCCAGCTGAGCTTACTTTTATCTACTAACCCTGATTGCTGTTTTAACGCGTGGCTCGCTTTTTGAATTGATTCATCCAACGACATTAAGAACTGGCGATAGTTATACAAAGTTACCGGATCTATGCCTTGCAGCATTAATTGCTGCAATTGCACGGCGTATTCCGCGCGGTAATCCATCAACATTTGGTGGTGCGCTAGAATTTGCTGCTCATTATTGCGCTCACTTGCTAGTAATTGCCCTGCTTTGTCGCGTGCTTCTCTGGCTAAATCGGTTAAGGTATCAAGTGCGTTCGAACTACTCATTACATCCCTCCGATTACTTGTTGTAAGGCCTGCACTGATGCATCAGCACTGGCGCCATCGGTATGGCTTTGCTGTAAAAACGCCTCTAACTGCGGGTACATCTGCACCGCTTTATCTAATACTGGATCATGGCCTGGGCTATACGCACCCACGCTAATCAAATCGCGGTTGCGTTGATAAACAGATACCAGTTTTTTAAACTGTTGCGCGCTTTGCAGCTGTGCATCACTTACTACCGAGGTCATTACGCGGCTGATGGAGGATTCCACATCGATTGCTGGGTAGTGGCCAGATTCCGAGAGCGCGCGCGAAAGCACGATATGGCCATCGAGAATGGCCCGCGCCGAATCAGCAATTGGATCTTGTTGGTCGTCACCTTCGGTAAGTACCGTGTAAAATGCGGTAATTGAGCCACCACCTTTGCAGCCATTACCGGCGCGTTCAACCAGTGCCGGTAGTTTGGCGAATACCGAAGGCGGATAGCCTTTGGTTGCTGGCGGCTCGCCAATGGCTAGTGCTATTTCCCGTTGCGCCATGGCATACCGGGTAAGTGAATCCATGATTAACAGTACGTTTAACCCTTGATCACGGAAATCTTCCGCTAGCCGAGTGGCATAAGAGGCGCCTTGTAACCGTTGCAGTGGCGAAGTATCTGCTGGCGCCGCAACTACAACTGCGCGCTCAAGCCCATGCTCGCCAAGAATGTTCTGGATAAAATCTTGTACTTCACGACCCCGCTCACCGATGAGGCCCACCACAATAACGTCGGCCGATGTGAAGCGTGCCATCATGCCCAGCAATACTGATTTACCCACCCCAGAACCAGCAAATAAGCCCATGCGTTGGCCACGACCAACCGTGAGCAATGCGTTAATGGCGCGAATACCTACATCGATAGGCTCTTCAATAGGTGCCCGCAGCATCGGGTTCAGTTGTGGTGTAGCGAGCGGCGCAGTTGTGGCTTCGTTTAATGGGCCTTTATTATCGAGCGGTCGGCCATTACCATCTACCACTCTGCCCAAGAGGCTTGCACCCAGTGGGAAATGGCGACCACCAGTTTTCGAACTATGCTGCAGTGGAAAAACTCGTGCGCCAGGCGTTAAACCATGAATTTCTACAAGTGGCATTAAGAACGAACGCTCACCAGAAAACCCAACCACCTCTGCCTCGGCAAAATTTGCATCATTGCTTTGCGCACCGTTCGCAGCCAATTCAATCTGGCAGGCGCTGCCTAAGGGTAACTCGAGGCCTACAGCTTCGAGCACCATACCGGTTGCTCTTACGATTCGACCACTGGTTTGGAAGCTCGGCACATTCGCCACATGCTGCTGGGCACCAGATAGAGCCTGTTGCCACCGATTATGCAGCCCGTTGCGGTTCTCTTGCGTTGTGTTGGCACTTACAGGTTCGCTCATTGGCTCTCTCCTGTAGTACTATTTTCGTTACCTAACATGTTCGTTGCTAACGCTTGCCAACGGCTTTCCCAACTCGCATCACGTTCACCGGTTTGGCTTACCAAACGGCAGCCACCGCGGCTTAACCGATCATCAGAAACAAGTTTCCAACCCGCTGATTGCAGCTCATCACGCAAGTGCTCTTCAATAAGCGAAAAATCGTCTGGGTTTACAAACAAGCGTGGTTTGTTGGTGAAGGTTGGTTCCGTATGCATAAGCTCACGAACAATTTTTAGCACCACCTCTGGGTTCGCATCGAGATGATCGCGGGCTAACTGGTTGCCGGTATCGAATGCTAATTTAACCAGTTGCTCTGCTACAGTTTCATCTATCTCAGCCAGCGCTTCGCTAAACGCACTTGCAAGGCTCTGGATTGGCGTTACAGCTGTTGCAATTTCCTGTTGCTTCTCTGCTTCCACGGCAGCTTTAGCTGCAGCAAGGCCTTCACTATAGCCCGCTTCATAACCACTTTTACTGCCTTCGTTAAAGCCTTCTTCCCACGCCTCTTGGCGAGCGGTTTCCCGCAGCTTGGTTAGTTCGGCATCCCGCACGAACGTTTTTGTTTCGGCTTCAGCAAGCCGAGCTTGTTGTTGCTCTTTCGAAGGTAATTGTTCAAGTTGCCATTTCCGCCACTTTTCTCCAGGCACAACCTTAGTTTCTGAGAGATCTTCTTGTTCAGATCTAAGGCGCTCAGATTTAAGGTCTACAGGAGAAAAAGGCTTAAACATAGGTATCGTCTCCGCTGCTTAGCATTACTTCGCCAGCATCGGCAAGGCGGCGAGTGATAGCCAAAATAGCTTTCTGCTCGGCTTCCACTTGCGATAAGCGCACAGGGCCGCGAGTTTCCATTTCTTCGCGCACCAATTGGCCAGCCCGCTGGGACATATTGCGTAAGAACTTGTCGATAAGCTCTTCTTCTGCACCTTTCAATGCAATAACCAACACATTGGTATCGATTTGTTTAAGCAATACTTGAATACTGCGGTCGTCGAGATCGATAAGATTTTCGAACAAGAACATTTCGTCAATAATCTTCGCCGCCAATTCGTCATTGTAAGCACGAATATTCTCGAGTGCGGTATCTTCTTGGCCAGCACTCATTAAGTTGAGAATCTCGGCAGCTGTTCTTACGCCACCCATTTTGCTGCGCTTCAAGTTTTGGCCATCCAACATGCCGCCAAGTACTTCGGTAAGTTCTTGTAACGCGGCTGGCTGAACACCGGTAAATGTGGCTACTCGCAAAACAACATCGTTGCGTAAGCGCTCTTCAAAGAGTTCTAATACTCCGGCTGCTTGCTGGCGATCCAAGTGAATCAGAATGGTAGCAATAATCTGCGGATGCTCATCGCGAATTAGCTCTGCAACTTCTGGCACATCCATTAAGTTCAGTGCATCAATACCGTAGTTACCGGCTTTCTGATCCAGCACATCTTCAATTAATGTAGAGGCACGCTCACTGCCTAACGCTTTCGTGAGTACAGAACGGATGTAGCCATCATATTCATCAACTGGCGGTGCATTAGATAAATCTTCATGGAATTGCTCCAGCACCCAGCGTATTTCGTTGCGAGAAACATTCTGCAAGCGCGTCATTTCTTTACTGATACGTTGAATTTGCTGCGGCGTGAAGTGCTTAAACACCTCAACTGCAGTATCTTCATCCAGCGCTAGCAACATAATCGAGCTTTTCCGCAAGCCGGTCATGTTCTCGAAGTTGCTCCGCTCTTCAGTGGCGCGATCAGTCTCGGACATGCTCATCCTCCTGTAACCAGTTCTGCACAATGCGCGCTACTTGGCGAGGCTTCTGGCGTGCGATTTCTTGGGTTTTCTTCAACGCTTCATCATAGGCCGTAAGGTTTTTCTTCTTCGGCCAGTTAAAGGTCATGGTATCTACGTCTTCGTCTTTGCCTTTCTCAGCAATATCATCGTCGTCGTCATCGCCAACCACTGCGCGTAATCGGCGTGTTTGTTTCTCTTCAGCGAGTTCCGCGGCTGCCTGTTCTTCAGTTACCTTCACGAAGCGACGCTTAATCATGGGGCGCAATACTAGTAAATAGGCCAGCAAAATACCCAAAGCTGCAAGCACGTAACGGCCAACACTTATTAGCAGCTGCTGCATATCTGGCTCTTGCCACCATTCGCGCGGCTCGATTGCTAATGGATCGGCGCTCGCGATAAAGCGGCTATTCACTACTTCGAGTTGATCGCCGCGTTCGGCGTTAAAGCCCATAGCTTGGCGAACCAACCGATCAATCTGCGCCAGTTCATTTTCATCGAGCGGAATGGTAATCGGATTACCTTCTTCATCTACGCCAGCCCGATTATTCACCACTACCGCCGCCGATAAGCGCTGTAAGCGGCCGCGCTGATGTTGGATATGGGCGATGTTGCGATCTACCTCGTAGTTCACAATATTATCTTGCCTTACATTGCGGTTGCCGTTATTCGCGGCGCCGTTGCCGGCTTCTTCGCCTTCAGCAGGCGTTTCAATAGGTGCAGTAACAATACCGGGTGGTGTATTTGATAGTGCTCCCGGCACTCCGCCAGTAAACTCGCCTTCACCTTGATAGGAAAGATTGCTTTGGATACTGCGCACAGCAGCAGCCTCAGGCGTTTGATTTGGGCTGTAACGTTCAGAGGTTTCTTCAACGCGAGAAAAATCGATTTGTGCGGTAATGCGGGCGCTAATATTCTGGCGGCCCAAAATTGGCGCTAAAATCTCTTCGATGCGGCGTTGATAGGTGCTTTCTACTTCTTGTGTGTACGTAAGTTCAGTGCCGCTTAAATCACTTGTTTGGCCTGTACTTGAAAGCAAGTTGCCTTGTTGATCAACTACGGTAACGTTTTCTGCAGTGAGTTCGGGTACTGAACTAGAAACCATATGCACAATGGCGTTCACCTGGCCTTCGCCTAACGATCGACCCGTATGCAGATTCAAGATAACCGATGCTTTGGCAGGTTCCCGATCCCGCACAAACACTGAAGGTTTGGCCATGGCTAAATGCACCCGCGCCCGATTCACTGGGCCAAGCGATTCCATGGAGCTGGCTAATTCGCCTTCCAATGCCCGTTGAAAGTTTACTTGTTCAGCAAATTGGCTAATACCGAAGGCTTGGCTATCCATAATTGCAAAGCCAACATTGCCGCCATGGGGTAAGCCTTGTTCGGCCATACCCAAGCGAATGCGATGCACTTGGTTGCCAGGTACTAAGATGCTCGTGCCACCAGCGGATAGCTGATAAGGCACGCGTTGAGTTTCTAGTTCTGCAACAATACGGCCGCCATCGGCTTCACTTAAGTTGCTATATAAAACGCGATATTCAGGGGTAGAGGCCCACATGATTAAGGCAACCACCACAGCAATAAATGCTGCGCCACCAATTAATATGGGGAGCAGTGAATTGCCACGGATTAAGCCCAACAACTTATCCAGCTGATTTTGGTTCGCTGGTGCAGTTGCTGCGGCGTTACTTTGCGGGTTCAATGTCGATTCCATGGGCTCTTTGCGTAATTAGTGTGCGTTAAAGGGTTTTTTCATGGATGACATTATGGCGGGCTATTTCACAAACAAAGGAGCAAAAAAGGCACTTTTTTTGCTTTATTTAAAGCATTCGAATTTGCATCAGGTTGCTATTCTTTGTGCCAATCAAGTATGGGTAGGAGTTTTCAATGAGTGTTTCCGGAATACAATCAGCCTTACAACAAATGCAGGCGTTGCAAACCCAAGCTGCCGGCCAGGCCACGAATACGAAGCCTATAGCGGCAAATAATGGTGCTCAGCCCACAGGCTTTGCTAATGAATTAAAAGCATCCATTAATCGCATTAATGATTTGCAGCAAATTTCAGCTGCGAAAACAGAAGCCTTTCAAATGGGCGACCCGCGGGTTTCGTTAAATGATGTGATGGTTGATTCGCAAAAGGCGGGGATTGCCTTTGAGATGGGCGTACAGGTGCGGAATCGTATGGTGAATGCGTACAAAGAAATCATGAATATGAATGTGTAAAAAGTCTTTTTTATCTAATCTCAAACCTTCCCTCTTTTAAATGCATTATAATATGCTAATATTATAATGCATTGCATAGTGCGGTGGCTTAGCGGCTCAGTGATTTACTGTTTTAGCTTGCTTCTGATCTCTTCTAGTTTTTCGTTGCGCTTAAGCTCGTTAGCTTTAGCTCGAGAAGTTTCACATACTTCAGGGAACGCCTCTTCTAAAGGAACATCGATCAGCTTTGCAATTGCTTCCGCTATAGGCCGTGACGTTGCTTTCTTGTTTACTACCTTGGATATCAATCCAGGTGTTTTGTACAGAGCTTGAGCCACAAGAGTAACAGAGTACCCTCGTAACGCGAGCGCCGTTTTGATTTGTTTAGGTGACATATGTGCCTCTTGATAATTATAATTATAATTATATTCCGATGCACCTAGTGTTTCCTGCCCTGCGCAATTACAAGGCTCATAAAAAAATCTAGCCATTTAGGTTACCACATTTTTACAATTTAAGTATGAGTGCAATATTGATCGTTCAATACGTTGTTTGGTTTGCGGTAGATCAAACTTTATGCTTAATATTGTAACGCTTGCTCTATAAGCTGCGTTTTATAGGTAAAGCCACCCAATGTAACGCCATACGATAAAAAATAAAAAACCCTCAACAAAACCAAAAAAATCCAAGTTAATCAATAACATGAAAATAAATTCGATTGGTTACCCCCTAGGTAAAAATTAATTCAATAATCTAACTCAATAAATTAATTCAAAAAATTACTTCACATTTCAAAAAGTATGCGCTAGACTGCTTTTCAGGGAAGATATTGCGGTTTGTATCGAGCTCCCAACTTGAGCAATCCAACATGGTAATAAACAGAAGGAAACTCCTATGTTCACGAAATGCACTAAGAAAATCTTAACTACTCCAGCGCTTGTTTTAAGCTCATGTTTGTTCGTGTTTAATGCTTCGGCAGACGTAAGCGGCACTATTGATGCAACGCTTACGCTTAGCGATGGTTGCGTAGTTAATGGCGACCTCGGCTCTAGCGATGTTTCCTTTGGTGGCATCGATTTTGGCGCTCAGTCAGCTATCTTCGACGAGGTAGAAGGGCAAGTGCTCGGGGGCGGGGGTAGCAATGGTATTGAGATACTGTGCTCGCCAGGCGTAAATGCAACCTTTGTTATTCAATCTGGACTGCATGATGGCGAAGGTGCAACCGGACAGCACGCCATGAAGCATGCCGCAGAAAATGATTATATTGGCTATACGCTGTTTTCTGATGCCGCACGCACAACGTCAGTAGAGCTTAATACACCTTTGGTGCTACCTGAGTTTACTGGAACTGCACAAACACTTGAGCTGTGGGGAACTGCGTGGGGTAATGGGGCGCACAATGCTGGTGTATACACCGATACCCTAACGGTACTTCTAGAAGTTAATTAAGTGAGGAAGTGCCATGAGATCTTTGCAAGGAGCTTTTATAGCAATGGGGTGCGCACTCTATCTGAGTGCTCCCGTTCATGCGGATCCCACGGAAACTTTTGAAGTTACGGCAGTGGTTGAAGAAGGGTGCTTGGTTTCGGGCACCCTACATTCACCCGGTACCAATATCGGGGCATTAGGTGAACTAAACTTTGGTTCAGCGAGCGCCTTAAGTACTGAACTGTTAAGTGCTGAATTGGTTACAGATGCTGGATTCGAACTTACCTGTACGCCCGGCGTTGAGGTAACCATGCAGGTAAACGGCGGTGGGAACTCAAGTGGCGGTCTGCGTCATCTCGCTCATCTGTTTGATTCTGAGGCTTCCCCAATTGCATATCGTTTGTATTCGGATGCAGCCTTTACGAATGAAATTTCTGCTGGAACCCCTATCACTATTCCGCGCTCAGGCGATGAACAAGTAACCATATCAATGTTCGGCCAAGTGTTACTTAGCGGTGACCATAGGGGCGGCTCGTATCACGATGAATTAACCGTAACCATTGAATGGTAAGGCGTATTTTAGTGAACTGATTAGGAACAATTAAGCTATGCGTATACTGAACCGACACTCTCGTGTTGTTGCGTTGCTATGTAGTGCTCTTTTTCTAGCCATGATTCCTTCATGGGTGTCAGCTTCCTCACTCATGTTGTGGCCAGTTAGGCCTGTTATTGATGCTGGCTCAGACGCTACGCCGTTATGGTTGGAAAACCGTTCGGATAAACCATTAACATTACAAATTCGTGTGCTTGACTGGGAGCATGGCGAGCACGGCCAACGTTACGCGCTGCAATCGGCCGTGATTAGTAGCCCCCCGCTGGTAAAGTTAGCTCCAGGAGAGCGCCAATTAGTGCGCTTATACAACCGTGTTCCGGTGGCTTCGGGGCAGGAGAAATCCTGGCGGGTACTCATCGATGAGATTCCAGACCGAACTGAAGAAAGTAGCGATAGCGACAGTGGAGTAAGGTTCCAAGTTCGTTACAGTTTGCCGCTATTTGCTTACGGTCCAGGAGCTATTAATCCAGCGAGCTTATCTAGCACAGCATTGCGTGATCTTGTTGCGAGTAATGTGAGTTGGAACATCGCCAACTATGAGGGCAAACCTCACCTCTATATAACCAATCATAGTAGCTTCAATTGGCGTATCGATTCGCTAACTATTCATGGGAAAAACAGCGGTTCAACACGCATTGGTGAAGGTTTACAAGGCTATCTGTTGCCTTCCGCTACACGTAACTGGGAGATCCCTGAACAGGAAGAGCGTATTCAGGCGATTTCCTTCAAGGTCAATGGAACTGAGATACGAGTGGAGCTGTGATGAAATTAAAACTAAGCAAAATCGCTTTAGCGACCACACTCGGCAGCACAATTTTAATGGCGCATTCGGTGAAAGCGAATGTAGCTACCACGTTTAGCTCTTTCCCTGCTGTGGAAGCGTTTTCTGAAATCGACTTGCTCGATAATGGGCAAGCGCAAAGCTCGGTAGTGGAGCATTATCTTGAGCTTACTCTGAATGAGATAAGCACCGGAAAAATGGCCTCTGTCTCGATTGGTGAGGGAAAATATTTTATCGCTGCTGATGTGTTGCGAGATTTGGGTTTGCTGGTTCCCGAAGAGCAAAAAGGGGAAATAAACCTCGCCACACAGGATGGCGTGCAAGTTCGCTATGATGTGCGTAATCAACGATTGCTGATGTGGTTTCCTAATTCTTGGTTTCCTGAGCAGCATGTGAGCATGAATAGCCGCCGCTACTTTCGGGCTATGGCGAGCCCAGGCGCACTGATGAATTATGATATGTATTACGCCAATCGAAAAAATGGCGTTTCAAGTTTGAATTTGTATCACGATTTTCGTGTGTTCAATAATCATTCATCGTTCTTTACCAGTGGTGCGTATCAACGCGATTTCTCAATCCCTGAGCAATTTGTGCAACGTGATTACTATCGTCGTTATGATACCTATTGGAATTATGTAAACCAAGATCGATTCCTCAATGTGAACGTTGGTGATGTTATCAGTAGACCTTTAGGCTGGACAAGTCCAGTGCGCTTAGGCGGCGTTCAAGTGAACCGTGATTTTTCTATGCGCCCAGATATTATTACCTACCCAATTCCTGAGTTCTTAGGATCTGCATCCGTACCAACCACAGTTGATATATTCATTGATGGTGTGCGGGCAAGCAGGGAGCAAGTTGATCCCGGCCCATTTGCGATTACCAATATTCCAGCAATCTCTGGTGCAGGCCAAGCCACGGTGGTTACTACCGATATACAAGGGCGTCGTACGGAAGTAAGCCAGCAATTCTACATTGCTAGCCAGTTGTTGAAACCAGGTTTCCGCAGCTACAGTGTTTCTGCTGGAGCGATTCGTCAGGATTATGGGTTGCGAGATTTTGGCTATAGCACAGCGGCAGCAGCAGGCTCTTACCGTTACGGATTTAGTGAGCATTTTACCGGTGAAGTTCACGCGGAATTCACCGATGAACTCCGCAATATCGGTTTGGGAGGTGCATTTGCTGTTGGTAACTGGGGGGTTCTCGAACTTTCCGCGCGCGGCAGCGAATTCCTCGATTTCGATGGCCATGAATTCACCGTAGGTTATGGGTACCGTAGCCGCAGATTCTCATTTTCTGCCCGCCACACTGAAACTTCGGAAGGGTTTATCGATCTTGCTGGTGTAGCAAACCAACGAGTTGCACTAGACAAACGATCGGCAACGCAAGTTAACGCCAGCTTGCCGATGGGAACACTAGGTAGTTTGTCGGGAGGTTACTTTGAAAATACCCGAGGCGGCGATAAAACTCGTGTTGCTAATATTACCTATGCTCGCTCATTATTTCGCCGCGCGAGCACCTTTATTTCATATAACAGAGTAATAAATGAAGGATGGTTCGCGGCACTCAATATTACTATGCCTTTCGGTCCGCGCCGCGGTGTTTTGAGCACTGGTTATCGATATGTGGATGATGGCCAGGATAGCGCGCATATTAATTATAACCGGTCTGCACCTCTGGCAGGCGGCTTCGGGTATAGCGTTGGCTTCCAGCATCGTCAAGATCGAGATGATTACCGAAATGCCAGTGTTACCTGGCGCGGCGATAGAGCACAGCTGCGTTCAGGGTTTTATGGAACCGGTGATAACGATGTTTATTGGGCAGAAGCCTCAGGTGCAGTAGTGGTGATGGATCGTAAGCTATTTGCGAGCAACCGCGTGCGGGACAGTTTTGTGGTGGTGTCTACAGCGGGCTATCCGAATGTACCTATTCGCTACGAGAACCAAACCATAGCGCACACTGATCGCAATGGTTATGCGCTAATTCCAAATACCACTCGTTACTACGCCGCGCGTTATACGGTTGATTCTCTGGCACTCCCACCCGATGTTGCCTTACGCATTAATGATACTCGCGTAGCGGTTAAGCCCAATAGTGGTTACTTGCTAGAGTTTGAGGTAGAGCGTGAGTATGCAGCGCATGTGCAGCTCGTAGATACCGATGGTAACCCGCTACCAATGGGCTCAACTTATATTATGAATGCAGTTTCACAAGGCGTAGTTGGTTACGATGGTTTGGTCTATTTACAGAACATTGAACGCTATAACCAAATACAGGTAGAGAAAGCGGATGGAAGTAGCTGCTTCGCAGGGTTTGAAGTTCGTAGTGAAGCGCAAGATCTGTTGAATATCATAGCGATCAAGTGCCAGTAAGGAGGGCTAGATGAGCAGAATACAACAAAAGGTAACATTTCCTGTAATGGCGCTGTTTGGCATGTTGTCTATTGGCATACATGGAACAGCGCATGCATGCCAAGTAACAGATCCGAACCCACAGGCATCTTATGGAACATGGAGCTCAATCGAACTGGAAACTCTTACTCCAGTAACCAGCACTCAGCCTTCGGCTGGCTTGGAGTGTGGTTCTGCTTTGTTAGGGGTGCTTGGTGGATTATTGTTCGATACGGATTACATCAATGCAACGGTAACCGGCACAAATACTTCAGGTGGCCTTTTTCATTTACGTAATCCAAACGGTGATGAAGTTCCCTATAGAGCTTTCGCAGATCCTGCTTTTCAAGAAGAAATTAACCCTGGCACAACATACAACTACTCGAACGAGTATTTGTTGGAATTGTTAGGGCTGCTAGGAACAGGAAATTCCGCTGAATTACCTATGCTACTTCGCCTAGAGAACTTCGGAGGAGTAAATTTGGAGCCTGGTGTTTACACCGATACGTTAACCATATTTTGGGATTGGCGGCGTTGTAATGGCATCGATTTATTAGGGCTTTTGTGCGTTCTTTACTCCCAAGGTACTGCTACAACAACAATCAATGTTTCAATGGTTGTTGAGCCTGATTGTGAAATTGATGCGGCGAATGCCAATTTTGGTAGCGCACCTCTGGTAGGTGTGTTTAACCAAGTTACCCAAACCATAAATATTCGTTGCAGTAAGAATCAACTGTACACGGTTGGTTTAAACAATGGGCTCCATGACATGAGTGGTGATCGTCGTTTAAGTAACGGTGCCGATTATCTATTGTATGACATTTTCCAAGGCCCCAGCGGAGATACTCCCTGGGCGGAGAGTGGCGCTGATCGCCGAGCATCCTCAGCTGCAGATATAAGCCCCGCAGAGCATGATGGTGTGGTTTCTCAAGGGTTTATATATCGAGCCGTGATTCGCCCGAATCAACCTACGCCCCCAGCTGGAGCATACACCGACACAATCGTTATTGATGTGGCATTTTAAGTGGAGTAATTAATGATTACAGCAATAGCACTTAGCACAATGCTCGTAACCGCAGATGCCCCACATACCGAGTGGTCGCTTGGGGTAAGGTTAAGCGCGCAATCTTATGATAATGAGAGGGATTTTGGTGTGGGTGAGTACCGCCACCGGTTACTCGCGTCACCAGGATTAGAACTACAGGTACCCGTGCTGCGCCGAGTTAGTGCGAGAACCTATATTGATTACTTAGAGGCGCCAGCCCGCGATAATTCCGGGTCTGAATCTGGAATGGGAGCAGGGATTGATCTCCTATATCACTTTAACTCTCTTTATGTAGGAGCGGGTGCTCGGCGTTTTAGTGTAGGGGATAGTAGTTCAACCGCTCCAACAGCCACGCTGGGTTATCGTCGGGAACTCTCGCCGCATTTATTTTGGCGCGTAGAAGGAATGTTTGCCTCAGATTCCGATTTTGATGATTACGCCGTTATTGCAGCACTGAATTTTCGTTTCGGAGCCGCCAAGAAACGGCTTTCACACTCGGAGGATACCCGCGCGGATTATCTAGAGAGAGACCATTTTTACCTAGATGTTCCAGAGCAGATCACTGAGCACTTTCAAATTCATTTCGATTTTGATTCGGCGTTTCTAACCTCAGCGGCGAGACAAATATTAGCCATTGCAGCCGAATATATGCGGCGTGATCCGAATACCGACGTTCATCTGATTGGGCATACCGATTTGGTTGGTTCGGAAGATTACAATCAGCAGCTCTCGGAAGAGCGAGCTAGCACTGTTTCTCACTATTTGGTTGAACACTTTGGGATCGCTGTAGAGAGAATCACATTTGAGGGGCAGGGTATGCGTATGCCTTTGGTAAATGATCTATCGCCTGAGGCAGGAGCTAAAAATCGCCGAGTGGAGATTTTCTTAAAATAATAATGCGCAAGCCCGAGTGAAGAGGAAGAATAGAATGAAAAAGGATTACATATTGAGAAGATTTTCAGACGCTCTACTCAATCATCAATTAGGGTTAAAATACCAGCCAATCGTTTGTACATCAACCGGACAGGTTGTGGTGTTGGAGGCGCTTTTAGATTGGCCTGAACTTGCAGGTTTTGGGATGACTGTGGAGGAGCTATTTGAAGAACTTGAGGAGAGCCCGGTACTTAGTAAACTGTATGATCGATATGCGTTTGAGCTCTCATTGCGAGATTTTACTCTTTTAATCGAACACTCCGGTTACAACGGCATGATATCGGTGAACTTCTGCGCGTCAACGCTTGAAGGTTATAATATTGAACCATTTGTTATGCAAACGCTTGATATTTATCCGACCGTTAACTGGGGAAGAGTTATGATCGAGATTACTGAGCGACGCAAGTGGCATGACAACGAAAGAGTACTATTTAATTTAAAAGGATTGCAGAAATTAGGCCTTAGTATCGCGCTTGATGATTTTATGACCGGATTCGCAAATTTTAACTCTTTGCTCTGCTCACAAGTGAACTATGTGAAAATAGGGCAACCATTTTCCCAGCAAGAAAAATGCAAAGCGCATCAGGCAGTTACGAAAGGAGTTCTCGAACTGTGTACGAAGGTGAGCAAGCAAGCTATTGTTGAGGGCATCGAAACCCAAGCGGAGCTGAATTACTTTAAACAATATGGATATAACCTTTTTCAAGGCTATTTCTTTAGTAAACCTCTACTTTTGGAAGAGGTTGCTTGCTATCTAAGTAATGCCAAGTCATTGCTGCTTGAAGCGGGTAGACCAAGCACTTAAATTTGCATCGTGTTGTTCTTCATACAGCGATACCTTTGCTTTCGAAGATCAGCTCTTAAGCCTCGCTGTTAAATAACATTCCACGAAAATCTGCTAGCTGCTCGGCAGCGCGCAACACTTCTTCAGAAGGTATTTGCCGAATCACATCGCCGGATTTGGTATCGATAATCTGCACTACCACAGGCTTCCCTTCGGCAATTTCAAATTGCACCCCATATGGGTTTAATACCTCATTAATCTGCTGTAGCGGTGGCACCAGTTCTTGCTCAGATACTTCGCGTGCAGCAACCTCGCCTTTCTGCGCGGGTAAGTTTTGCATTACTCTATCAGAGCGTTGTTTTTCCGAAGCTGCAACTGATGCGGCCCAGTTGTTGGATAATTCGCTGATTGGTGTTGTCATAGTAAGAGCCCCTATTCCGCATGAAAACGCGGTTATTAGAGTTATTATCGGTAGCTAGCAAAATAACTTTAGCACAATATATAACCGCTTTTTTAGTGCTGCTTACGCCGTGCTTCTCGATGGCTGATATAGATACCACTGGCGATAACAATAGCGGCACCCACTAATACACCTGCACCAGGCCACTCACCCCACAGCCAATAGCCGAGCAACAAAGCCCAAATCATGGCCGTGTACTCAAATGAAGAAAGTACCGAAGGTGGCGCTAACCGATAGGCTTCCGTTAACAGATACTGGGCAATTGCGCCGGAAACCCCAAGCGCAAATAACCAAGGCATATCGGCTAAGGTAACGGGGCGCCAATCAAACATTGCAAAAAATCCGCAGCCAATAGTGAGGCTTAATACAAAGAAAAACATGAGTGATTCCGAATACTCTGTGCGATGCATAATACGCACCAGAATCATCACAATACTATAGCCCAAAGTGGCCGCTAAGCCGGTAATCACGCCGTAAGAAAGAAAACCCATGGCATTGGGGTTTAGCATTACTAACACGCCAATAAAGCCCACAGCTACCGCGCTATAGCGATGAACCCCCACCTTTTCTTTCAGTAACGGCACCGAGAGCAGGGTAATAATGAGCGGCGCCACAAAGAAAATGGCGTAAGCATTGGCCAGCGGTAGCTCGCGCAAGGTAATTACGGTGAGAAATAAAAACAGAATACTCACGGCGCCACGAAGTAGGTGGAGTTGCCAGCGATTCGGTTTAATGCGGTGTAAGCGATTATTCATAATTATCCACACCAGCACAAATGGCAGTGAAGTAGCGCCCCGAAAGAACGCCACCTGCATGGAACTCATGTGCCCGGCCAACTGCTTCATTGCCACATCCATTAAGGCAAAGCAAAATACCGCCAGAATCATAAAAATGATACCGCGGCTTATGTGCTCAGATGCTGCCTGAGAATACCGGTTCGCCATTCGCCTTCGCTTTTGTATTTTTGCTCGGGTTACCCCGAAAGCAGCAATTATAGAGCCTGCCCGCAAATAGGCAAACAGCGCTTTTTCAAGCGCCGTTCCGAAAAGTTATTTATTCTGGGATATATTTATACTTTTCGTACATAGATCGAACCGATGATAGCTTAAGGCCTTTTTTGATTTTAAAAGTGCCAGCAGATTCAGCACTATGAGCCTCATCTAGGTAATCCAGAACTGCGCTATAAGAATCTTGCCGATTCCAAAAGTCATGAATAAAGATTGTCACGCTTTCTGGTTTTGAATGCTTCGTAAGCAGGTAGATGAGCGTAGAAAACAAACATGCCACGCGGAATCGACCATCGATTAATATAAGATCAAATTCACGTTCATGATTAAGAATAGCCGCACTATATTTAGGATAATGCTGCTTAAATTTATTAGAAGTTGGATACCCCCAATCTCCGGTTGGCCCGATATCAGAAAAATCTATTTTACATTTGTTACCAAGCTGATTAACTAGTGCATCAATCCAGTTTTTGTCACTTTCAACTCCATGAACGTCGAGCCCTTGTTTTACAGCCCATACTGAAGAGCCGCCAGAGCCAAACTCAAAATATTGGGTTGCCGATTGTAAGCACTTTTTGAATAACCCCTGTTCCGCTGCTGACATGAAAGGCGCATTAGGAATCGATAGGCCTCCGTTACTGGGGCTTGCTTTTTTCGCCTCTAATTTGAATATGGAAGCATCAAAAAACGTGAGCATTCTATCGAGTTCTTGTTGAACAATTTCAATGCGCTCATGTTCAGGGGAATGGCTTCCATCCCATGTCATCAACTTCTGAGAACCCGTATGCTTATATTGATATCCTGCAGCTCTTATCATCCAATACAGCCAGATATCATCGGTATTTGCGCATAAAGATGATATTTCGCTTTTGTATTCAGTGATTTTTTTCAGTACCTGCGGTGGGAATAGAACGCCTGCACCACTAGTTGCGAAATAGAGAGGGTTCGCTTTATTCACCGCAGAATAGTTCCAATGCCAATCCTTATATCCCATTGGCTCTTGCTTTGAGTTCAACTCGATTTTATGTATTCGATGAGCCGCAATAGATTTCTCATCGTCGCGGTGAAGCGCCACTAATTCCTCAAGCCAGGTTGGCCAATAATAAATGTCGTCATCGGCAGTAGCGATAAAGCACGAGTTAAAGTGCTCAATGGTTGGGATGATTTTCTTGTATGAACCAATGTCATCGCAGAACTTAATTTGTACGCCATGCTGCTTCAAGGCAGTTACATCGTTAGGTAACTGCTCCTTATCTTCGTGAGCGATCCACAGCACAATATGGTCGGGCGTAATCGTTTGGTTGAGTAGGCACCGCAGTGAATTCGATAGTGTGTTAAAGCGTTTTGGATATGAAGTTAGAGAAACCACTAACCTTTGGCTCAAGCCGTGGGGCTTTGGCAGCAATGGTTTATTATTGGCAATCACTGCGCTTAAAAGCACTTTAGAGCTACTTGATGATGATTTTGTATGTGCGATGTAATCAGCGATTTTAGTTGGCGCAGCTTTTGAGAGAAGCTTTAGCGCGAGGTCTTTAAGGTTCAACAGCCGATCACAAATAAATGCAAACTTCTCAATTTCTTCAGCTGTCATGTTGGCTATGCGCTCGTTCGTAGGCACATAGATTATATCGGCTGTTAGTAACTCGTTGCTCGTAATATCAGGGGCGTCATCACTGCCCGGTGAGTATTGATAATTAGTCATCGAATAAAAACGGAATCGATTTTTTTCAGCCCAAGCATTCATGTCACTTAGAGACGTTTGTTCCTTGTGAGTGTTGTGCAATGCGAGCTTTAGCTTCAAAATATAGGTGTTTTGCAGTGCTTTCGTGCCATTAGCTAAAATAGTTTTAATATCACTGTTTTGGTCAAGAATCAGGGTGTCTAGCGAAGATAGCCCTTTTATTTGATCGAGCGCGATGGTTGGAATCGGTATTTTCGCTAATACTTGTGTAGGATTTTCGACTTCGCTTAGCTGGTGCGATTCAACCAAAGGTTCAAGAGTGGAGGTATAGCTGCTATCTAAGCACGCATTGAGTGTTGCTGGTTCGCCATTACCTAACTGAACATGTTGATGAATCTCAATGTTTTTATCTGATAGGAACTCCGATACGTTCTTAATTTTACTCGTGGGATCAAGTGCTACAATTGCAAAAGCACCATGGGTTCGTAAATCTGATAAATTAGGCACGGTGAGCAAATCACATGCGTTATCAATCACAATAACCTGCCCGGTAAACTGCCACTCAAATTCACCTTTTTTAGATTCTTTATGCTTTACAGTTCTGGAGCTAGGTTGTAGCTGTTTGATCTGTACAGGACGAGATTCATCATCAAACTGGGCGGTATTAGTATCAGTAAACGATAATGCAGTTGGTGGCTTTCCCTCGCAATATCTTTGCCATATCACGCTCAGAGCCGTTGAAAAACTTTGGGCGAAGCTCTCTATATCGCACAGTGGTGAATTTAAAACGACGGTACGCAGATTCTGGCGAATAACGCGCAAGCTATCAATGTCTTTAGTTAACTCAATAACTCGACCTTTAAACTCATCCCACGAATCGGTTACAAGCTCTGACAAACCTGCGTTTACTAGATGTGTTGCACTGTGCCGCCCCGCGAAAGTAGGGCCCGGATAGGTTACTACAGGAACGCCCATATATAAGGCTTCGCACGTTGTGAGGCCACCAGAGTATGGCCAAGAATCAAGTGCTATATCTATGCGATTATAGGTATCGAGGAGAATAGCATGTTTACTTGGCCCCTCAATTAAAATCCGAGTCGGCTCTATTCCTAGTGACTCAACATGGTCCCATATTTTTTGTTTTATCGAGCCGACATTGTACTGAGTACTCTTCAAAATGAGCTTTGAGTTGGGAACCTGGTTAAGGATATCTGCCCACTCGGTTAGTAATTCAGTGCTGATTTTGGTGCCGTTATTGAAGCAGCCGAACGTTATATAGCCATTGCTGTCATGCGGAAGTGGTCCAACATTGGGTGCGTATAAAGGTGGCTCATAGCAAATATAATCATGGGGAAGGCGTATCAACTTTTCAACATAATACGGGTCTATGTTATTTGGGGTTTCGATATGATCACTGATTAAATAATCAATGGCATCAACACCTGTAGTGTTAATTAATCCACCCACCCATTTTATGATAATAGGGGCGGGTTTCATGGCAATAGTTTGCATGCGAGTGCCCGACATGTGTCCAGCTAAGTCGATTAGTACGTCAATTTTGTCTTCTTTAACTTGCTTCGCGAGCTCCTTTGCGGATAGGCGCGCAATTGGTGTCCAAGAATCGACGGCTTGCCTTATTCTTCTGGTGATGTCGTCTTCTTGATCATTCGTCGTGTATGCGAATAATTTAAAGCTCTCTTCAGATATGTTTTCAAGTGTTGCCGTAACCATATAGCCAACAGGGTGGCGTCGGAAACCATCGGAGATAAACCCGACGTTAAGTTGGCGAGTCGTTTGGCTTTTATTGTTGGGGAGGGTTCCTTTGTGAGTTCCTTTGTAGGGTTGCGATTTAAAATAAGAGCCCCACTTTATGCAAGTTGAGTGAATCTCTGAAAAGGAAAAGCTTGGATGATAGTGAACTGAGGTTGTAATGTTGGAATAGGCTAAAAGGTCGTTTGGGTTGATATCATGTGCTTTTTTATACCAAGCTAATGAGGTCTCAATATCCGATAAACTGGCATATAGGTTGCCAAGGTTATTGCAGATACTAGGTTCTTTTGGGTAAAGCGCATGAGCCTCAGTTAATAAATCGATTGCATCATCAATTTGATGTAACTTCCATAAAGCGTTGGCTTTGTTTAGAAGAGCTTCAATATTTAAAGGGTCCAATGAGAGAACGTGATCAGCTGTTTCTACCGCCCGTTCAAATTGGCTTGAAAGAAAAAGGTGCTTAAGAAGCATTGAGTTAGCGCGAATGTGGTTCGCATCAAGAGATAATGCTTCAAGAAGAGCCTCTTCGGTAAGCTCTATCTGATTTAGCTTCTCTCGGATAATAGCCAGTAATACGAATGTATCTGCTCGAACAAATTGGGAGCTTAAAGCAGGTAGTAGAGTTTCCTCGGCTTTATCGTAACGTCCTGACTCAAGCAGACGCTTAGCTTTGTTGTAGATCACTTCAATCTCAGCTCGCTTCATTTTTAACTCCCCTTATTTAGTCAATAAAGTTAGCAGAAATTGAGGTTTTCAAAACAAAGAAAAAGCTGCTTTTCAGCAGCTTTTTTAGTTTTACCAGTAGTTCAGTTGTTCGGCGATTAACCTAAAAGAGATAAAACTGACTGTGGTACTTGGTTTGCCTGTGCAAGTACTGAAGTACCAGCCTGCTGAAGGATCTGTGCACGAGTCATGTTAGATACTTCTACAGCGTAGTCAGCATCTTCAATACGTGAGCGGGCTGCTGATAAGTTGTTCACAGTTGTTGAGATATTGTCGATTGCAGATTCTAAACGGTTCTGTACAGCACCCAGACCTGAACGCGCTTTATCAACATCACCGATTGCCGTATCTAGAGTGGTCAATACATTATCAAATGCTGTTGCGCGAGCTGATGCAGTAGCTTCTGCGCCTGCAGATGTTACTGCAGCGGCTATGCTAGAGAGAGCTGAACCGAATGTTGATGTATTGATAGCAGAGATTACAATACGCTCAGCTGCAGCGTCAGACCCAACTTGAATCATGAATTCAGCGCCTGCACCTGCAGCACCAAAAATTTCTGTTCCATTGAACTTAGAGTCTGAGATAACGCGATCAATTTCTGCTACACGAGCAGTGATTTCCTCAGAAATCGACTCAATATCAGATTCTGAATTTGAGCTGTTTGCCGCTTGAACGGTCAGTTCACGAACACGTTGAATGTTGTCGTTAATTTGGTTCAAAGCACCTTCAGCAGTTTGCGCTAAAGAAATACCGTCGTTAGCGTTACGCTGAGCTTGTGCTAAACCTTTGATTTGAGCTGTCATGCGGTTAGCAATTGCTTGACCAGCAGCATCGTCTTTGGCGCTGTTAATACGCAGGCCTGAAGACAGACGCTCCATAGAAGTAGCTAATGAAGATTGCGACTTCTGTAGGTTTTGCTGACCAATCAGCGAGGTCATGTTTGTATTGATTACTGACATAGTCTTATTCCTTCTGTTTTCAAAAATGGCCGGCGTGTTGGCCTGCCGTCAACCCTAGTTATCGGTACTGAGAAAAAAAACTTTAGCGAAGATTTAAAAAAACTTTGCAAATGCTTGTTTTTATTCGGTGGCGGCGCAGTTTTTCGTGCGTGGCACTATAGTTTTCATTGAGAATGCCGATAGAATTAGCACACCCAGCAGTAGAAGATGCTGCGCTGCATGGAAAAAGGAACTCAACGCGTGCAAGAAGAAGAGTATTCACCGGTTTCAAGTGAAATGGAGGTTGCGGCCTTACTTGAAACAATGACCCAGCCGGGAGCGGCGCAGATTAAATTAAATGCTGCCGAGGCGAAGCCATTTCCAGTTGTACTGCTAAACCTGGAAGAGAATGAATACCTAGAATTCGATTTAACCGCTATTCGCGAGCTGGCGCCGAAATTGCGCCGAGGGGTGGAGTTTTTACTGTTAGGGCAAAGCCACGCCGGCATGATTCGTTCAACACCGATGAAAATGAACGATTTTGTTGATAAAGAAGGGCGGTTAATTAGCAAATCACCATGGCCAGCGGGCCTTGATTTACGCCAACGCCGTGCCGCGTTTCGCGCGCATTTACGCATTGGTATGGATGTAGGCGTGCGTTTACGCGCGGAACAAGCGCTAAAAAAGCGTAGCAAACCCGAAGCGGTAGATGTGCAAGCTGAAGATGCGCAAGAAGAAATGGAAACTCAAACGGTAGAGTTGATTGGTGATTTAAAAGATCTTTCTGCCACGGGTGCGTTGGTTGAGTTTTCGGCTTTAGATGGTGCTTCGAAAGTAATTAATAGCATGCAATCGGAGCTGGAGCTTTGCTTTCCAGATGGCACGCTATTTCCAATTGAAGGCGAAGTGCGCCATATAAAAACCGATCCAGATCGGCAAGTACTTACCGTGGGTATCGAGTTTAGCAGTGTTAGCCAGGCTCAAGAAAAGCAATTGTGGAGCTTTGTGCGCGAAATTGAGCGGGAAGCTTCCCGTAATGCTGGTGAGGGCAGTTCAAAAACGCCTTCACCGCTATTTGAAATGAAAGAAGAAAGTGCGGCTTTATTAGGACGGCGGCAAGGGGAGAAATATGCCACGCCAATTGCTCGGCGCATGGCGCGTATTGCCGGCTACTTAGATAGCCAAATGGTAGCGCTACGGCAAGGCCAGCAGGTGAACTCCAGCCAGCTTTCAGCGCACGCCGATAAATTACTCGACATTATAAAAGATGACCGCGAAGGCTCTTTGTTCGCCTTGCGCTGTATTCACCGCGAATCACAGTGGGTAACTCACGGCCTCAGTGTGGCTGTACGCATGATTGATTTGGCTCACAGCCAAACGAAGCTGCCGCGTGATTTAGAAAAGGCGATGGTGGCTTCGGCCATGATTCATGATTTAGGTAAGGGTATGCTGCCAGGTTCGCTATGGAAAGCCAGTACCTTAAGCCGTGATTCATATATTCGTATGCAATCGCATGTTGCGTTGTTACTGCACCAAATGGATGGCTGTAAATGGCTTGCCTCAGCAGTAAAGGAAGGGGTAATAGAGCGGATTAACGAACGCCTAGATGGCACAGGATATCCGAACGGCTTAAGGGCTGTTGATTTAGGGCAGCTTTCGCGAATGGGCGCGGTAATTGATGCAGTAGATGCGATGTGCCGGCCACGGGCCGATCGTGCAGGGCAAACGGCAGAAACCGCGTATCGCTATTTGTTGAACAATCTAACTCAGTTCGATTATGAATGGGTTGAGCGCTATATTCGTCATTTCGGCATGATTCCGGTGGGTTCGTTAGTGCGCTTTAGTAACGATAATCAAATGGCCTGGGTAACGGGCTTGGATGATCGGCGCAATATCCGCCAAGTAGTGCTTACAGATAATGCCGGCCCACCGCAATTTGAGTTGCCGGCGCCGCTTGAGGGCTCGGCACTAGAAGCACTTGGTGAGCTGGTAGAAGTTCTAGAAACGGATTTCTAAAGTTTTGGCAAATGGCGCCGATAAATTGAATAAGCTGTATTTTGCATAGCTTTTTTAGCAATTACTTTGTGCAAAAGCTGACAATATAAATAGAGTGTTGTAGAAATAGCGATACTGTTGGTTGCACGTACGTTAGTGAAATTCCGGTAGTGAAATCCAAAAGTTAACAACACCCACATTAGTTAAAAGGTAACGCAATGGCTTCAATTTCAGCATTAGGTATCGGTTCAGGAATGGACCTTAATGGGCTTCTCGATCAGTTGGCAGCAGCTGAACGTCAGAAGCTGCAGCCTATTACGCAACAGAAGCAATTACAGCAGGCGAAGATCTCCGCTTACGGGCGGATTGAGAACGCATTATCGAGCTTTCAAGAAGCTGCGGCTAAGCTGAATAAAGCGGCAACATTCCAGGGGGTTTCCAGCACCGCTTCTGGTTCTGCGGTAACCGTGGCAGCAAGCCCTACAGCACCAATAGGCACCTACACAGTAAATGTGTTGGATCGCGCGGAAGCTTATAGCGTAGCAACCGCTGGTGTAGCCGATCAAAACGCTAACTTAGGCGGCGGTAATCTTTCCTTCACTTTGGGTAATGGCGATACGCTTGATGTTGCTATTGATGCAGAAAAAAGCTCATTGGTAGATATTCGTAACGCAATTAACAGTGCGAATGGTGGGGTGCAGGCTTCAATCGTAAACGATGGCAGCGGCACTCCGTATCGCTTGGTAATGAACTCAACGGCAACAGGCACCGATGCCGGCATCACCAATATTGATTTTGGTGCGCTAGGCGGTGAATTAACCCTTGATTTAGCAACCGAGCAAGAAGCCCAAAATGCCATGCTGAATGTTAATGGCATTAACATTACTAGCCAGAGCAACCGAGTTGAAGGCGCCATTCAAGGCGTTACGTTAGATTTGCAAGAACAAGGTTCGAGCACGGTGTCTATAACCCGCGATGCAGAGCTAACAGAAAAAGCGATTAAAGGGTTTGTGGAGAAATACAACAATCTGCAAACCGTGATTGGCGATTTAACGCGTTTTGGCGGCGAAGGTGGTGAAAACGGTTCGTTGCTAGGCGATTCAACCCTGCGTACCGTGCAATCGCGGATGCGCAGCATTATGGGTTCAGGCGTTGAAGACGGCAACATGCGGATGCTGCGGGATGTAGGTATCGATTTAGGCCTAGATGGCAAGCTTACCCTGAATGAAAGCAAGGTGGCTGAGCTGGCGGGCAGCAACATGACCGATTTAGCCACCTTCTTTGCTGGTACCAGTGCTGAGGGCGGTTTAAGCGGTAAAATTGATGTAAGTATTAAGCAATTATTACAAGATGGTGGCCCAATAAAGAATACCACCAAAGGTTTGCAAGATAGCATGCGTAGGTTAGATGATCGCTTTATGCGCATGGAAGATAATATTGAGAAAACCATTGAACGGTATCGCACGCAGTTTGCCCGCCTAGATTCGATGGTGGCCAACATGAACTCAACGAGTATGTATTTAACCCAGCAGTTCGATATGTTGAACGCGCAAATGGGCCGTAAATAATTAGTGAGCTAAGTAGGTTTGAGCGTTTTTCAACGAACGTTAACCCACAGCTAAATTAGTGAATGAGCACAAAATAGGAGAGCAGTTATGTATGCAATGCGAGGAGCAGCAGCCTATGGCCGCGTTAGCGTTGAGAGCAATGTGCTTTCGGCAAGCCCGCATCAGCTGATCTCGATGTTGTTCGATGGTGCACAAGCAGCCATAAAAGCGGCGAAATTGCACATGCAGAACGGCAATGTGGCAGAAAAAGGCAAGGCGATTTCGAAAGCCTTGGATATTGTGAATAGTGGTTTGTTAGCAGCTCTCGATAAAGAGAAAGGTGGCGAGTTAGCCGAGCGTTTAGAAGGGCTATATGGCTATGTTGCATCGTTGCTTTTAAAAGCTAATTTGCACAACGATGAACAAAAACTAGATGAAGCTGCAACGCTTTTAGAGAATATAGGATCAGCATGGAAAGAAATTGGTCAACAAGCAGCGGCAGCGAGGCAGGGATCATAAAGATGGGTGCGCGGGCGTATTTGAAACCAGTAATGGAGGGAACCGAAGTGGTTGCAGCCTATAAGCGATTATTGAGTTTTTCTGCGGAAATGCTTATGCACGCCCGTGAAGACAATTGGACTAAGTTGATCGATAGTGAAGTTGCCTACGTTCGTGAAGTAGAGCGTTTGCAGCAACATGAGCTTGATGCCATGTTAACGGAGCATCAGCAACAGCAGAAACTACAATTACTGGAAACGCTTTTAAAGCAAGATCAAGAGATTCGCGAGCGGCTTACGCAGCGCCGCAGTGAGCTTGAGAAAATGCTTTCTTCAGCCTCTAAAAAACGTAAAGTAGACAACGCTTACTTATCATAACGCTTGCTTATCGTTCGATGTGATTCGCACAGCGGGCTAATAAGGCGCACACTTAGTACTGATAACGTGAGGAGATAGAATATGAGCGGTATTACCCCTCTGCTCGATACGCTCCTGCACCAAGTGTTGGGCCCCAAAGGCGATTTAACAGCGCAAAAAAACCTCAATCAACCCGTGCGTGCAGTAGACCCCGGTGAAGGGCCGCGCGCACTGCAAAGCGATTCTCGGCTAGATGCAAGAGCCAACTCGCAAGCGCATGCCACCCAGCCGCAATTGCGCACTGGCGGCAAATTAGCGCAAGCGAGTTATCAGCAGCTACAACCATTACCGCCAACAAATACTTCTACTCATACGGCACTTTCCAATGCTGGCCGAGCGATTGCCGATGTGCTGATGCAATATCCAGCCCCGGGCTCGGCGATTCGGCCCGGCCAACCGTTGTTACTTCCCGGTGAGCCGATTACCCCCACCTTGTTGAATGAGCGGCTTGAGCAAAGTATTCGCAATAGCGGCGTGTTTTATGAAACCACCCTCAGTAAATGGTTTCGTGGCGAAGCGCCACTGCATCGTTTGCAGCAGCAGCCGCAAATGCAATTTCATACGAACCAAACAGATAGCGCGGCGCGCACTGCCGAACGTGGAATCGGCGCACCAGTGCCGGAGCCTTTACAGCCAATTGTGCGGCAACAGCTGGAAATGTTGAGTACGCCGATGTTGCGTTGGGAAGGTGATATCTGGCAAGGCATTTTTATGGCGCTGTTTTTGCAGCCCATGGTGGCCGATCCACGTGCTGGCCAACAGCAGAATGAGCAAACCCAATCGAAATCAGCAAAGAGCTGGCGCTCGGAACTAGAACTTTCTGTACAGGGGCTCGGTGATTTATCGGTGGGTGTGCATTTACAGGAGAAGCAGTTGCATTTATTGTTTGTGGCCGATGAAAACGTGATCCACAAGCTCGCCGGCAAGGAGAGCATTTTGCGCGAGCGGCTTAGCAAGCTTGGCTTAACGGAAGTGAACGTAGAAACTCGCAACCGTGAGGCGCCAAACGATGAGTAACCAAGATTGGCAAAAGCGGCGCGGGGCTGTTGCCCTAGGTTATGGAGCCGGCGGGAAGCAGCCAGAAATTTTAGCGCAAGGTTATGGTGAATTTGCCGAACGAATTATTGCGGAAGCGAAAAAACATGACATTTATGTGCACGATGCGCCTGAACTCGTTGGTTTATTAATGCATTTAAATCCAGATGATTATTTACCCGATTCATTGCGCGAAGTGTTGGTTGAACTATTGATATGGTTGCAAGAAGTAGCGCACTCAGACGAAAAATAAAACAAAACGCTCAAAACATATACAAATGCTAATAGGTTGCTGCCTATTAACCCCTGCCAAAAATACCACTACGCTTTTCCTCATACATCCAATATCGATTTGATAATGATCAAATGTCTGCTTATTTTTAACAAAATATTTATACATGAAAGCGTTCAAGCTGCTATTATCGCGGCTCTGCGGGTTTCGTTAGCTCAAAAAATAAACAGCTTAAAAGGCTAAAGGTTCAGTAACTTAAGTGTTTGTTTTCGATCTTTACGCTTTTCAGGGGTTTCCACCTACATACACATTGGATACGATGTTTTATAAAGTTAGCGTAAAGAAGATGGAAATAGTTGCTGCGTCATGTCTTGACGAACAAACTGAATCGCGTTATCAATAACAAATGGTTAACAAGAATAATAATAAGTAGCACGTTAATCCTGCGATGATTGCAAAAAACATATCACGCTTCACCATTTCTCATACCGAGAAACACGGGAGATCGGCTTTTGGAAACCACAAAAACTTTGGAAGAGTTCCAAGAACTCAACCTTGCGTATTTATTACTCATACAGAAAATGCTTACTGAAGATCGAGATGCGGCAATGTTTCGATTGAAATTGAGTTGTGAAATGGCAGATTTATTGGCATCCATGTCTGTTCGTGAAATCACTTGGTTGGCTACTCAAGGTCAATTTGTTCTTCGCCCGTGCGCCGACAGCGCTGAGCAACTTCAGCATGTATTGCGCAGCAAACGCGAAACAGGGCTTACGCAAACGCACTTAGCAATGTTGATGGCTTCTACGCGCTAAATGCATTAAGCATACCCGCCAATTTGGCAGGTATGCTTACGTAAGGTAAAACGCTGTGTCAGAAAAAAAACTTTTAGATGAAATGAACCAAGTGCAACTTGCCATCGAGCTAATAGAGCTTGGGGCGCGGCTGCAGGTTTTGGAATCTGAAGTTGAGTTGAACCGCGGTAGGTTGGTTCGGTTGTATAAAGAAGTAAAAGGCGAATCGCCCCCCAAAGGTTTGCTCCCCTTCTCAACCGATTGGTTTATGACCTGGTTACCGAATATCCATTCCTCCTTATTTTATTCAATTTATTTGAATCTAGCGGATCACCCCGAGCTAGATCGTATGGCTGCGTTCACCAAAGCATATCGCTTGTATAATGAACATGTTGAATCTACCGGTGGTGAGCAAGTGCTGGGCTTAACCCGCGCCTGGACATTACTGCGCTTTTTTGAAAGCAATATGTTTCAACTCTCTACGTGTAACCAATGCCAACTGCAGTTTGTTAATCATGCCCACACCCCAGATACAGATTATGTGTGTGGCATCTGCCAACCACCTTCTCGTGCAGGAAAACCCGGTAAAGCAAAGCTAAAAAAGCCCGCGAAAGCAGGCAAAGCACCCTCGAATAATGGTGAATAAGCGCTTAAGTTTTCTGGCGCGCCGCCGATAAACTAAGAACAATCATAATTGCTGCTGAAATCAGGCGAGTATTAGCATTTTAGTAATGCCTGTTAACAGCAGAAGAAGTAGATAATTGAGGGGTATCCTGTGCTCATCGCTTTAGGGTTTTTAGTTGTTACTTTCTCCGTTTTTGGCGGTTTCGCTCTTGCCGGCGGTCAGCTGGGGCCAATTTGGCAGCCACTGGAAATTTTAATGATTGGTGGCGCCGGTGTTGGCGCATTTATTGCGGCGAACAACGGCAAGGCCATTAAAGCCACGTTTAACATAACCAAGAAATTAAAAGCCACCACCAAGTACAACAAAGCGGTGTACATGGATTTAATGGCGCTTCTTTATAAGCTGCTTAATAAAATGCGCCGCGATGGTATGTTAGCCGTTGAGCGTGATATTGAAGAGCCACAAGAAAGTGCGTTGTTTCAAGAGCATCCTGGCGTATTAAGTGATGATATGTTGCGTAACTTCATTACTGATTATCTGCGCTTAATGATTAGCGGTAACATGAACCCCCATGAGCTCGATGAGCTTATGCTGCATGAAATTGAATCCTTTGAAATAGAAGCTCATGTGCCTGCAGATGCAATCGCCAAAGTAGGTGATGCGATGCCGGCATTTGGTATCGTAGCTGCTGTATTAGGTGTAGTAAAAGCACTAACCTATGCCGATGCTTCGGCAGATGTAATGGGTGAAATGATTGCCCATGCGTTAATCGGAACCTTCCTTGGCATCTTATTGGGGTATGGTTTCATTAGCCCATTGGCAACACGCATTGAGCGGCAAATTGCCGAGGGTTTGAAATCACTTCAGTGTGTACGGGTTACTTTACTTGCTAGCATGAACGGTTATGCCCCGCAGCTTGCAGTTGAGTTTGGCCGTAAAGCGCTGGATTTAGTTGAACGCCCATCATTTAACGAGCTAGAAGAATATGTTCGCGGTACTAAGCCAACGGAGTCGTAGGTATGGCTGAAGATCATCGTCCGATAATAATACGCCGGAAAAAAGTAGTTCATGCCCACCATGGTGGTGCATGGAAAATCGCGCTTGCCGATTTTATGACAGCGTTGATGGCGTTATTTTTGGTAATGTGGATTCTTTCCATGGCCGATGATGAGCAGCGAGCAGCCGTGGCAGAGTACTTCCAAACCCCTTTATCTGTGGCGATTATGGGCGGGCCTAGAGATGGTTCCGCGAGCCGAGTTATTCCCGGCGGTGGCCCAGATCGTGCCCACCAAGATGGCGAGCAAATGCGGATTGATTATCGCATGCAAACGCGGCCAGCAGATGTGCGGCGGCATTTTCAAAATATCCAACGGCAAATTGAACGCGCTATTCAAGCAGACCCCGCTTTGCGCCAGTTACAAGCGCAAATGCGCTTAGATTTAACTCGCGAAGGCTTGCGCATTCAAATGATGGATACAGATCAGCGGCCCATGTTTGAGATTGGCTCTCCCACTGTGGCGCCTTATATGGGCCGTTTGCTAAGAACTATTGCGCCGATTCTGAACTCTGTAGATAACGAGCTCACTATTAGTGGCCATACCGATAGCATTCCCTATTCTGGTGGCTACGTGGGTTACAGTAACTGGGAGCTTTCATCGGATCGTGCGAATGCTTCGCGGCGGGAACTGGTAGCTGGCGGGCTAAACCCAGATAAACTCATTTCTATCTCGGGTGTGGCCGATCGTATCCCACTTGAGGGTGCTGATCCGCGCGACCCCATGAACCGCCGTATCACCTTGGTATTGCATACCGAACAATCTGCTGATTTTATTCGCCGACAGGGCCTGTTACCAGGCGATGCGGAAGAGTTTGAGCGGCTACTGCAAGAAGAACTGAACGAAGAATTAGGCGAAGGTGGTTTGCAAATAGACCAAGAGCCAACCTCACTATTTTTGTAATCTTTCCTTAGTTATTTATTAATCCTTGAGAAAAGCGCCTCTAAACAGGCGCTTTTTTGCCATTCAACGATGCTTGCTTTGCGGCAAAATAAGCGCTAATTCCTGAAAACTGCCGAAACTCTGAGTGAATCATGGCTGAGCAAAGCACAACCGACGAAGCTGATAAAACAGAACCCGCCACGCCCAGGCGCTTACAAAAAGCGCGTGAGGAAGGGCAGGTTGCGCGATCGCGTGAGCTCACCACCTTTGTTTTGTTGTTTGGCGGCATTATCGGTTTATGGGGAATGAGTTCGGCATTGTTCGAGCAAGTGGGCTCGGTGATGGAACAATCGTTTTTGTTTGAGCGCCAACATGCGTTTGATGTTGCGCCGATGCTTTCAAAAGTAGCGAGCTTAGCGCTAAAAAGCTTGTTTGCACTCATGCCACTGTTCATGTTGATGGTAGTTCTCGCGTTGGTGGCTCCCGCTTTATTGGGTGGCTGGGTGATTTCAGGGAAAGGCATGAAGCCGCAGCTTTCCAAGCTGAACCCAGTAAAAGGCCTAAAGCGTATTTTTTCTAGCCAAGCTCTGGCGGAACTGGGTAAGGCGGTTGCGAAAACCTTGCTCGTAGGCGGGGTGTTAATTACGTTTTTATACTCGCGGCACAGTGAATATATGGCGCTTATGGGCCAGCCGGTGCAAAAAGCGTTAAGTAACGCATTAAAGCTGGCCGCCGAAGCCGGCCTTTTGATGGTGCTTACGCTAATTGTAGTGGTGTTAATTGATGTGCCTTACCAATTATATGCGCATGCAAAAAAACTAAAAATGACCAAAGAAGAAGTGAAGCGTGAGCACAAAGAAACCGATGGTGATCCGCACGTAAAAGCGCGCATTCGTTCTCAGCAGCAAGCCATATCGCGTGGCCGTATGATGAGCAAGGTGCCTGAGGCCGATGTGATTATCACTAACCCCACGCACTTCGCGGTAGCATTAAAATATGATGAAGTTAAAATGGGCGCCCCGCGCGTGGTAGCGAAAGGTTCAGATGCCGTTGCTGCAAAAATCCGTGAGCTTGGCGAGGAGCATCGCATTCCTCGGTTAGAGGCGCCAATGTTAGCGCGGGCCCTGTATTACAACGTGGATATTGATCGTGAAGTGCCTACCGCATTGTACACCGCCGTGGCCGAAGTATTGGCTTGGGCATTCCGTATAAAACAAGTTCGCAAAGAGGGTGGCGATACGCCGCCGAAACCGATGCATTTATCAGTACCAAAACAAATGGCCGAGCGAAAAATACATCCGCGCCATCAGCAAGATGCTGATGCGCCTGAGGGGAACAAAGAATGAAGGGGCTGATGCCTGCACTTAATCAGTTCGGTAAGTTATCTTCCGGCAGCTTACCTGTATTGGTAGGCCCAATTCTGATCTTGATGATTTTGGCGATGATGGTTTTGCCACTACCGCCGTTCGTTCTCGATTTACTGTTTACCTTTAATATCGCGTTAGCCTTGATGGTGCTTTTGGTAAGTATGTTTGCCGAAAAACCTCTCGATTTTGCGGCCTTCCCAGCGGTGCTGCTGTTTACCACGCTGTTACGCTTATCCTTGAACGTTGCCTCTACGCGGGTAGTACTAATGGAAGGGCACACCGGTGGTGATGCGGCCGGTAAAGTAATTGAATCCTTTGGCCAATTCTTGGTTGGCGGTAACTTTGCCGTAGGTTTAGTGGTGTTTTTAATCTTGGTAATTATCAACTTTATGGTAATTACCAAAGGCGCCGGCCGTATTGCGGAAGTTGGCGCACGCTTTATGCTTGATGCGATGCCCGGTAAGCAGATGGCGATCGATGCAGATTTAAATGCGGGTTTGGTAGGCGAAGAAGAAGCGCGTAAACGCAGACAAGAAGTAGCTCAAGAAGCCGATTTTTATGGCTCAATGGATGGTGCGAGTAAATTTGTGCGCGGTGATGCGGTAGCCGGTTTGATTATCATGGTGGTAAACATCATTGGTGGTTTAATGATTGGTACCATGCAGCATAATTTAAGCTTCGGTGATGCCGCGCAAACCTACATATTGCTCGCGATTGGTGATGGCTTGGTAGCACAAATTCCAGCATTGGTAATTTCTACCGCAGCTGGTGTAACTGTATCACGGGTAAACACCGATCAAGATGTTGGCCAGCAAATGGTAAGCCAACTGTTTGTAAACCCGAAGGTAATGATTTTAGCGGCGATTGTAATCGGTATGCTTGGTTTAGTGCCAGGCATGCCCAACTTCGTGTTCTTATTATTTACCGCCGCGCTAGCTTTTATAGCGTGGCGAATTATGCAAGGCCAGAAAAAACGAGCTGCGGAAGAACCGGTTACCGATGCGCCGGTGGCGCAATTCGAATCGCCCGAAGCCACTTGGAAAGATGTGCAGTTAGTGGATACCCTTGGCATGGAAGTGGGCCACCGCTTGATCTCATTAGTAGATGATCGTCAACAAGGCGAGCTGCTGGGGCGTATTAAAAGTGTACGGAAAAAGTTTGCCCAAGATGTGGGTTTCTTACCGCCGGTAGTACACATTCGCGATAACCTCGAGCTGGCGCCGAATCGCTATGTGATCACCTTAAAAGGTGGTGAAGTAGGTGCTGCGGAAATTCATCCGGATAAGTGGTTAGCAATTAACCCGGGGCAAATTACCGGCACGGTAGATGGCATTGAAACTACAGATCCAGCCTTTGGTTTAGAAGCGGTTTGGATTGATGCTAGTGAGCGGGAACACGCGCAAATTTATGGTTATACGGTGGTAGATGCAAGCACGGTGGTGGCAACGCATTTGAACCATTTATTACAGCGGTTCTCGGGAGAGCTACTTGGCCGCAGCGAAGTTCAGCAACTCGTGGATAAGCTAGCAGAAGAGAACCAAGGTTTAGTGGAAGATGTGGTGCCCAAATGTGTATCACTTACGGTGCTGCAGCGTATTTTGCAAAACTTGCTCGATGAGGAAGTACCAATTCGTGATATGCGCACTATTTTTGATACCCTGGCGGAATTTGAAGGGCAACAGCCGGAAGCACATGAACTTACCGCACAGGTGCGCTTAGCGTTGGGTAGAGCCATAACCCAGAAGTGGTTTGGTGGCGCCCGGGAGTTGCGCGTGATGGGCCTCGATGTGCGTTTAGAACAAGTACTGATGCAGGCAATGAATAGTGGTGGTGCGCTGGAACCAGGCTTAGCGGCTACTTTACAAGAGCAGGCGCGCACTGCACTAGAGCGGCAAGAAGCCATGGGCGAAGCGCCAGTACTAGTGGTGCAACATGGCCTGCGGCCTCTACTTGCGCATTTCTTACGGCGCCAGTTGCGCTATCTTGTGGTAATGTCGCAAGCCGAAGTGCCAGATGATCGAACATTAAAAATAACCGCATTACTTGGAGAGAATAAATGAGTGTAAGGCGCTTTTTAGGTGCCAATAATCGTGATGCGATGCGCCAAGTTCGTGAGAGCTTAGGCGCTGATGCCATGATTTTGTCTTCTCGCCAGCTTCCCGAGGGCTATGAAATTCTGGCAATGGCTGAAGAAGCTCTAGAAGAAAAAGTAGCGCAAGCGGATAACACCCAGCTCAACGATTTCTCGGTGTTAGCGCAACGTTTGTTGGGTGAAGTGCAAGAAATGCGCAGCATGCTGAACCAACAGCAAGCGCCGCAAGCACCGCAAGAAAAGCCACTGCATGCAGTGCGCGAGCTGGTGAATATTTTGCAAGCGGCAGGCTTTAGCGGTGAGCTTATTCGCGAACTCGTGGCGCAGTTTTCTGCTTTACCCAGCACAGAAGCAAACAAAGTTGTGGATATCTCACAATGGATAGCGGAACAATTACAACAACGTTTATTGCTACCCGGTATGCCAGCGGAACTGTTCGCTGATGGTGTAGTGGCGTTAGTTGGCCCAACGGGCGTGGGTAAAACCACTACCACCGCCAAGTTAGCTGCACATTATGTAATGCAGTTTGGTGCTGAAGCGTTATTGCTAGTAACCACCGATGGTTATCGGGTAGGCGCGCGCGAGCAGTTAAAAATATATGCCGGCCTCCTGAATGTAGATATGTATGCGCTGGAAGATGGCGAAGGGCTCGAGCAACTTGAGCAACGGATGCAGGGTAAGAAGCTGGTGCTGATAGATACTGTGGGCATGAGCCAACGTGATCAGCGGCTTACCCAGCGCATTGCCGAGCTACAAACCCGCGCTACAAATACGGCGAAAACTCGCTTGGTATTGTTATTGAATAGTGCAAGCCAACGAGAAACTCTCGCTGAAGTGGTGCAGTTATTTCAACAGTACGCCGAGCAGGCCGATAATCATATTCACGATTGCATTCTTACGAAAGTGGATGAATCGGTGCGCTTAGGTGGCGCGCTAGATGTATTGGTTCGGGAAGGGCTAACCCTGCATTTTATTTCCAACGGCCAACGTGTACCCGAAGATTTAGAATTGCCCGATGCGGCGGTTTTGATAGAGAAGGCACTGGATGGTGTGGCGGCTGAGTATGCCGAGTTTAGCCAATGGCTGGCTTCGGTAACTGTTGATGAGGCACCTTCGCAGCGCGCACATACCGGTAAATTACAGGCGCAAGGGAAAACGCTGGCAAGTTTGTACGCGCAATTACAGCAACAGGTGGCCGCCTTTTCGCAGCTGCATGAGCTACGTGAAATTGCCGAGCTGCCGAATACTGAGCAGGCGGAAGCGCTGGCTGAGTGGCAGCAACAGGGCGTACCGGTGCTGGCTAAGGCAGCAGCTAGAACAGCGCATTGGCCGCGCAGCAAACCAGTTGCTGGCTGCAGTTGGTACTTACCAGCGGCGTGCTCGGTAGCAACGGGAGAGATGCTGCCATGTACTTATCTACCGCAAAATTTTGCCGATGAGCATAGTCCACTTACCGCTGCCATCTGCAATGAACTTCCGGCTGAGCAACATGTATTTGCTGCATTACCTGAAGTTGCGTTGTTAAATGAGCTGGCTCACAACAATGGAGCTTGGATTGCGGTAATCAACCGTAATCATCGGGTTGTGCGGCCAGATGGGGCTCGGGTAGCTGCACTTGCCCTGCGCGCTACAATGCACAATCATACAAAACTACCATTACAGTATCGTGGTGAAGCTGCGCAGCTAGTTCTTAGCCAGGAAAAGATAACACTGCCCGGAGAATCGGCGAACTATACCCTATGGTACGGTGAGTTAAACAGTATTGAACGCAATAGCAATTTAGCGCGGCGCTTCTGGCTTACGCCGGATTACATGAGCTTAGCGGAAGGTGAGCAACTGGTGTTAGAGCAACTTGCTGGCGATGAGTTGGCAAGTTTAAGCCGCCAAGCTTATCGATTATTGGAGCAAGCGGGCTATAGCACATTACCGCAAAATACCTTAGTGGCGTTGGCGAGTAGCATGGCGGCGTTGGCTATTTACCTTGAGCACACTAAAAAAGCGCCGCTATTGAGTGCGCGTCAGCGCTTACTTAGCATTCCGGGGAAACGTGGCAAGGCCAATGCGCGGAAGATTTTAAGCGGGATTATGCATTTGTTTGAGGCAAGTGCGGCAATGCAAATTATGTCGGCAGCAGGAGTTCGAAGTGAGTAGTGATCAAGCTGCAGGTTTACGAGATTGGGCAAAGCAACAACAGCATACGCCAACACCTGAGCAAACTTTGGTAATTGTGGGCTTGCCTTCGCAATACGATGGCAGCACAGATGCAGTGCGCGCGCAGTTGCATCATTTAGCCGAGCGCGGTAAACAGTGGGTTGGTGATGCTGAGCAATGGCAACTTATTGCTGCAGATATTGCCAGTAGTAGTTATGCCGATTTGCTAGCAACGTATCCGCGTTGGGCATTGTGGGTGGAACCCGATAGTAATGGTTTTCAGCGGGCGTATTATGCATTGCGGAAACTTAATGTGAACGGTGGGCCAAAGCGGCTGTTGCTATTGCACCCGCCGGTTGTATCTACGCGTGGATTAATTAACAATGTTCGAGAGAGTGCGCGGCAATTCTTTAATATTGAATTGATTAGCGTACGGGTTTCTTCGGTAAGCGATAAGGAATAGAAGTAGCCAATTATGTACACAGCTGAAGGCAAATTGAATCGAGAATCGGTTCTGCAGCAATATTACCCTGCGGTTCGGCGGCAAGCCTTATCTTTGCAGGTGCGCTTGCCTGCTGGTGTGGATACCGATGATTTAATTCAAGCCGGCCTTGAAGGCTTGTTAGATGCCTTTAGCCGTTTTGATGCGAATGCCGGGGCGGCGTTTTCTACCTTTGCCCATCAACGTATTCGCGGCGCCATGATTGATGAGTTGCGCTCCCGTGATTGGTTACCGCGCAGCGTGCGCCGCAGTGCTCGTGAAGTAGAGGCTTGTGTGCGTAAGCTTGGGCATGAACTGGGGCGCCCACCTGAAGAGCGCGAGATTGCGGCGGCGCTGAATATGCCGCTCGAGGAATATCATAAGCTACTGCTCGATACGAACAACGGCTTGGTACTTTCGTATGATGAAGTGGTGCTCGAGAAGAACGAGCACAATGAACCGAGCGCGATTGAAAATGAATACAGCTCACCTGCCGAGGCGCTCTTTAATGGTGAACGCAGAGAGTTAGTGGCGCAGGCGATTTCTAGCCTACCCGAGAAAGAGAAACTGGTAATGGCGCTGTATTACCAAGAAGAATTAAACCTGAAGGAAATAGGGGCTGTGCTAGAGGTTACCGAATCGCGGGTTTCTCAGCTACATAGCCAAGCCATAAAGCGTATTCGCGCCCATGTGTTAGAAGATATTACGTAAAAACCTCCGGAACCTAAGTTCAGGAGGTTTTTCGTATTCAGGCCAATTTATTTGCGCTTGAAACTAACATCGCGGTAGTAAGGTGTTGGGTAAATCCCTACCTGCAACATTGCTGGGCGAAGTGTGAATGTTACCTCTAGGCTGGCTGGCTTGCCATCGCGACCACGGGTGAAGTGCACGAACTTTTCACGCTGTGCACGGTTTCGCCACGCTGCGCGATAGGTATCATGATGCCAATGCTCAAGATCTAGAATAGATACACCGTCATCCCAGAAATGCAGCGATAAACCGCCATTCTCGTTCTTAAATACCTTAACTTCACCATACTGTTGATCATGATAGCTACCCACCAACTGCTCGGCAGGCATGCTAGGTGTGGTATTGAGCTCGCGTGCAGCTTCAATTTCCAAGCGCTCGGCTAGCACACGCTCATACTGGGCGTTGTAGCGTTCGAAGTACTCGCCATTCCAATCTTGGCTTGGTAATTCAGCCATACGATCCACAATGTCGTTTACTAGCGCATGCATATACGTGCTAAAGGTGTTGGTAATCACCACGATGCCTAAATCTAACTCTGGCACCAACACCAATGATGTATTAAAGCCATCGGTGGCTCCGCCGTGTTGGCTGCGCTGGAAGCCTTTGTATTCATCTAGTGCCCAACCAAAGCCGTAAGCCCGAACTGCTTCAGTACGATCGTTTCTACCCGTAGCAATTTGCGGGCGGTGCATTTCTGCCATTACGTCTTCACTGAGGATGCGCGTGCCGTTGTAAACCCCTGGTTCACCCAGCTGTAAACGCATCCACTGCGCCATATCATGCACGCTAGTATTTACAGAAGCAGAAGCACCCACGTTATCAAAGTTGCGCCGAGCGATTTCTACTAATTCGCCGTCAATAAACTGATGAGGCCACGCGATATTGCTATCGCCATCCGCGAATTGGGTAATTGAGGTATTGGAGCGTTGCATATTCAACGGTTTGAATAAACGCTCTGCCATAAAGGCATCCCAACTTTGCCCCGATACTGCAGCAACGATTTCTCCAGCCACAGAGTACATTACATTGCTATATACATAACGCGAGCGAAAGGGTGCCTCAAACTCATGGTAGCGCATTTGCTCAATTACTTGCTGGCGCGAAGCGGTAGGCATGAATTGAATTCGGTTGCCGGTCATGCGGCCAACACCAACGCGGTGCGTGAGAAGATCGCGAATGCGTACTTCGGCGGTTACCCACGGATCGCTTAGTGCAAACCAAGGTAAATGATCAATAACTCGATCATCCCAATCCAGTTTGCCTTCATCTACCAACATGGCCAGTGAGGCTGCGGTCATGGCCTTTGAGGTGGAGGCTACACCGAATAACGTATCAGAGTTTACGCTAGCACTCTCGCTCTGCTTCAATACCCCGTAGCCCGACATATGGATGATTTCATCCTTGTACACCACAGCTACGCCAACGCCTGGAATATCCCATTGGGCGCGGGTGGCTTCGATATGCTGATGGAGCCCCGCGAGCCGTTCATCAGCTTCGATTACAGCGTTGTTCGATGCAGAAGCGCTAGCACATGCTATTTGGGTGCTAAGTGCTAACAACATACCAAGGCTGCCGATGGTGCGGCGCATTGTTGTTTTTCTAGCCTGTGTATTTAAATACTTCATGGATTCCCCGTTTACTTGTTCTGCTTTGGGTATTACTGGTAATTGTGCGGTTGCCGCTCAGTGCTTAAGACTAATTGATTTGCCCGTGAATGGGAAATGAGTGGGTGCCAATGGCGCGCATTTTATAGCGGGCCCCTTCCAGTAGGGACAATGCTTAGAATTCAGGTTATTCTAATGGGGTTGCAGAACCGCCACTTATAAAGCGTAATATTCAAGTTGCTCGTGGTAGGGCTACGCTTACTATTTATTCCAAATAATTCAGAGATACTCATGCTTAGTTACCAACACGGCTATCACGCTGGCAATCCAGCGGATGTGCAAAAACACCTTACGTTAATTGCTATCTTGCAACGAATGCAGGCTAAAGAGAGTGCAATTCATTATTTTGATACCCATGCGGGTAAAGGGCATTACGATTTAGCTGATGCGCAAGCGCAAAAGAAGGGTGAGTTTCGCGCTGGTGTTGCGAAAGCGATAGCGGTGCGTGAGGCTCTGGAAAAGAATAGCTTTTGGGCTGATTTTTTCGCGGGCCTTGATAACGCCAATGCCGAAGCAACCCAACAGGGTGAATTGCATGATGTAGCGAAGTTACGATACTACCCAGGATCGCCTGGTTGGGTAGCGCAATTTAGGCGTAGCCAAGATCGGCATACCGTGTTTGAGCTGCACCCAGCCGAACATGCGGCACTGCAAGATCGCGCCACAGCGAGCAAGCAACGGCATACGGGCCGGGTTGTGTATGGCGATGGGCTGGCTGGGGTAATCCAGCAGTTACCACCGAAAACTCCACGATTATTGGTACTGATAGACCCGGCGTACGAGAACAAAACGGAATATTTAGATGTTGCGGCCACGGCGGCCACGATCATGCAACGTTGCCGACATGCGGTAGTGCTTATTTGGTACCCGTTGCTGCCAGCAGGGCGGCATGCGTTGTTACTTGAGCAAATTCAACAGCAGGTTCAACAACCGATTTTGCAGAGTGAATTTTGTTATCAGGAAAGCGCCGGCGAGCGCGGTATGTATGGGGCTGGTATGTTAGTGGTGAATCCACCATGGCAATTAGAGCAGCAGTTAACCGAGGCGATGCAGCCATTTTTGGCGCAATACGGTGAGGTAGCAACCTATCAACATACTTGGCTAGTAGCCGAGTAGCTGCGAAGGTTGGGCTAGTGATTGCTAGTAAACAGATTGTACGAGCATGGTATGCAAGTAGTAGGCAGGAAAAAATAAGTAGAGGAAAGGTGAGCAGATGAATAACGGTAAAGGTTTAAGCTCGATGCTGCAAACAGCCGCCGTAATGGTGGTTCTTGCTACAAGTGTGGGAATACTTTCCGCATGCAGCCCAGCAGTTAACGAGGAACCAGCGCGAATTGAATTGCGCCTGATGGAAACTACTGATCTGCATGCTTACATGTTGGGCTTTGATTATTTTCGCCAGCAGCCTACCGAAGCGCACGGTTTAGTTCACACTGCGGCACTTATTCACGCAGCGCGCGCGGAAAACCCGAATCATTATTTAGTGGATAATGGCGATTTAATTCAAGGCAGCGCTTTAGGCGATTGGGTTGCAGAGCAAGGGGCGGGGTATGTTAATGAGCACAATCACCCGATTATGCGCGCCTTAAACTACTTACAGTATGATGTAGGTAACATGGGCAACCACGAATTTAACTATGGCCTTGAATTTATTGACGCTACCGCCGCTGGCGCTAATTTCCCTTATATTAGTGCGAATGTATTGCATGCAGAAAGCGAAGACACATGGGGTAAGGTGAGTGAAGGTTGGGATAACCCAATGTTTCCGCCCTACGTAATTTTAGAAAAACCATTAGTTGATCAATACGGCAATGCGCACCCAGTTAAGGTTGGTTTTATTGGCTTCTTGCCACCGCAAATTGTGCGTTGGGATTTGCAGCATTTACAAGGCAAGGTGCGCGTGCGCGATATTGTAGCCGCTGCGGAATACTTCGTGCCGCAAATGCGCGCTGAAGGCGCTGAAGTTGTTGTTGCAATACCTCATTCTGGGTTACGCAACTACGCTTCTTATCCAGAGTTTGCCGAGCAAGCGAGCTATCAGTTGGCAGCAGTGCCTGGTATTGATGCCATTTTATTTGGCCATCAACACCAACTGTTTCCTGGCTCGCCTGCCTATGATGATTTACCTGGCGTAGATAATGAACGTGGTTATGTGCGCGGGATTCCCGCTGTTTCGCCTGGCTATTGGGGTAACCACCTCGGCATTATTGATCTTACCTTAGAACAAACCAGAACCGGATGGGGCGTAGTGGCCAGTGCTGTTTCTGTGCCGGCGATAGATGAGCGCAAGGATGAACAGCTTGAGGCCTTGCTAATGGCTGAACATGAAGAAACATTGGCAATGCTGAATCAACCTTTAGGGGCTGTAAGCGAGCGTATTTCTAGCCTATTCGCGCGGATTCAACCTAGCACTGCGGTGCAGCTTATTAATGATGCGCAAACATGGTACGCAAAAGCGGCACAAGAGAACGGTGATTTGCCAGCTGATTTACCAATCTTAAGTGCAGCTGCACCCTTTCGAAATGGTTCACAACATGCAGACGATTACACTGTAATTGCAGCGGGTGAGTTTACGCTAGGTAACCTAGTTGATTTATATGTATACCCCAATACCCTGCAAGTTGTGGAGCTAACCGGTGCACAAATTCTGGAATGGTTGGAGATGTCGGCGTTGGCATATCGGCAAATTGCAGCCAATCAACCATCAGCGCAACCATTATTTGCTCGCTTCCCGAGTTACAATTTCGATACCATAAGTGGCCTTGAGTTCGCCTTTGCGGTGAGCGAACCACCGCGGTACAACAGCAACGGCGAGTTAATCAACGCCGAAGCGCGGCGGGTGGTAAATGTGCGCTATCAGGGCGAGCCACTCGATCTTGCGCAACGCTTTCTGGTGGTTACCAACAATTATCGAGCAGGCGGTGGTGGTAGTTTTCCTGGATTAGATGGTAGTACTTTGGTGTACGCATCTGATGAAGAGGTGCGCAAAGTAATTGCGGATTATGCGCGTTACAACACGGCGCAAAACGAAGGCGAACTAGCATTAGATTTACAGCGCAATTGGGAAATTCTTTTGCCTGCAGGAGCAACAGTAGAGTTTCGTGGCAATGATAGCGAAGCAGGAAAAGCTGAAGCGGCATTGGTGGAAGGATTACACCGCATAGATCAGGATGCTGATGGCTATGCGGTGTATCACTTAAAAGCGAGTGAAGCGCATTAACGTAGCAAAGAAGGTACTAGAAAACGTGCTAACGAATGTAATGAACTTACTCGCGCTTGCTTAGTTACCAGTTACATACTCACCACTTGTTTAGTTGCCAAGGGTGATTTCAAGCGTGGTATTTACATCGATGGTGATGTTTTCACCGTAGAAGAATGTTAAATCAGTTTCTTCTTCTGGATCATCATCGGTGTCACAGGTAACGGCAGCAAAGTAATCACCCGCGTGCAAATAGCCTAAGCTAAACGGATAGCTACCCGCGCCATCAAACTTCACACTTACACTAGCATACGGCCCATTTTCGTCGTCGCTATTATCGGTAAGGTTATCCAGCTCTAAATCATGGCCGCTATAGAAATATACCGCTGCAACCGGCTCGTCTGCATTCTCTGGTGGCACGTTACAACCGTTATCAAGCAATAATGTTTCACTAATGAAACCTTCAATATGGCCGATTTCAGCATTATCAACCAAACGCAAGCCGCGTGGTTTCAATAGATAATGGGGCAATCCAGGCGGCGCTACTAAGGCTCTGCGCAAATCAAATTCTAAGGTGTAACTAAAGGCTTGATTGGCGGCAAGAGTAACACCATCTAAGCGAAGCTGATTTGAAGGTACGCGCAATGGCCGTATATTGCCGTTAGTATCTTCAACGTAGCTGCCGTTTGGTGCGATATCGAGGCGGAGTTGGCCATAACTGCCTGCTGGCACAGGGGCGTTTTCAATCAGCGCTTCTGCTTCTGCGCCCTGCAGCGTAAGTAAATCTACGCCACGAGTGTTCGGAATTGGATTACCCGTGCTATCTAAACATAAATCGTTAGCGGCTACGGCATTCTCGCTCTCGCCAATCATAAAGCGCTGCGGTTGATTGCCATTACCAACTAACTCAACAGATTCAAAGCAAACCATTACTACATTGGCCTGTTCAACAGGAGCGTCACTCACGGCAAGAGAGAACTGTGCGGTATCATCATTTGATGAATTACAGGCACTTAACAAGCCAATAGAAATGGCTGATAGAGCGATTGTTTGATGAAAACGTTTCATGCGGAGGTACCTCGCGATGTTAAAAAATTACGAACAAGGCGTAACAGATTGAAGCGATATATTCAGCCTTTCGCAAACTAGAACATTTAGTATAACAGCAGCAACTTTATGCTGAGCATGAGAAAAGCGCATGTTTACGGTTTATTTTCGGAGCAATAGGGAATTACGTAGATTTTTTAGTATTTTTATTTATTAACCATTAGTTCGGAGTATGCATGGAACTTTATTGAGAAACATTGATATTCTAGGGTTAAATGTTATACTCAAGCGTGATCTGCACTGAAAAATGTTGATCGTTAGTTGTGTGGCCAGCGCTTGGCTTAAACGTATTTAAATTTTTGGTAAATCTGTTAACTAATTTTGAGCAGTTGCGCCAGAATGAGGGTTGATACCCCCCAAGCCTCCCGGGTAAGTGGAGAAGCTCAAGGAAAGAAGGACCCCCTTATGAAAAAGATTTTTGCAATAGCATTACCTGCAGCGTTAGTTAGCTTACTAATCGCCAGCCCACAAGTAATGGCCGAAGAAAACTTTGCTGGAACGGAAGATATCTCGTTTGGCTTGCGTTTACACGTAAGCAAATTTGATAGCGATCGTTTCTACGTAGATAGTGATGGCATTGGCTACTCAATCGATGATAGCTACAATTCGCCGAACCTAGGTTTAGAGTTTTCTGTACCCCTAACTAATCATTGGGCGGTTCGTACTTACTGGGATCGCGTTAAAACAGACGTAACTGGCACTGGTGATAGTGCAACTGGCCATATGTTTGGTACAGATGCACTCTATTACTTTAACCACAATTTCTATCTTGGTGGTGGCTTGAACCAAACACGTGTTCAACAGCATAAAGATATGATGTTCCGTGGTACTGTAGGTTACCGTCATACGTTTAATGATGATTTCTTCTTGCGTGCAGAGTTTGCTCCTCAGTTTAACTCTGATTACACCGACATCTCGTTCTTAGTAAGCATTAACTACGCTTACGGCACGGGTGGTCCTTTACTAGATGCATGGCGCAGCGAAAGCCGTGGCACTGAAGGTGTAGTAGAAGAAGCTCCAGATTCAACAGTAGATAGTGATGGTGATGGCGTTCCAGATTACCGTGATGCGTGTCCAAACACTCCACGTGGCCATGTAGTAGATGAGCGCGGTTGTACTGTTTACACTACTGAGCAAGTATCAGAAGATTTACGTGTAGGCTTTGCATTCGATTCAGCTCGTGTAACCAGCGATTACAACGGTGACATCCGTCGTTTAGCTGATTTCATGAAAGAGCATTCAGACACTGAAGTTGTAATCAACGGCCACACCGATTTAATCGGTACTGCTGAATACAACCAAGGTTTATCTGAGCGCCGTGCTCGCGCAGTAGCTGATATCTTAGTAAACGACCACGGTATTTCACGTAGCCGTATTACTACAGTTGGTCACGGCATGAGCCGTCCAGTTGTTAACGAAATCAGCCTCGACGCTAATGCGCAAAACCGTCGTACTGAAGCGAACCTTTCTGTAGAAATCCGCGTACCGCAAACGCGTTAATTTCTAACTAGAATCACGATTATAAAAAGCACCCGAAAGGGTGCTTTTTTTGTGGCTGATATTTAACTAAGGAACTGCTAAGCTGAGCTATCGCCCTGATTGCTATGCGGCTACTGATAGCTGCAATAGGGATTTTAGAAAGGATTTTAACGATGAAAAAAATATTGCACATCGCCTACTTGGTGATTATTTCTGTGCTGCTGATTTTGTTGTGGCAGGAGCAATCAACCCTTGAGCCTAGCATCAGTGCTACACCATACCAATCTTCCGTTGCTGAGCAACGTGATGCAGCAGAGCGAGGCACTTCGCGTGATTACGCGATTGATATCGATGAAGCCAACTTGGAAGCCATGATTGCTGAACTGCAGGCGGAAAACCATGCCCTGCGCATGCAGCTGGAGGAACGCGAGGGCGAGTTAGCAGAGCTGCGAGCAGAAGAAGATGAAGCATCGGTGGAAGTAGCGAGTATTGAAAATAATGGCCAATCATCGGGGAGCGCAGCGCTGCAAAGAGCAATGCAAAGCGCAATAGACGGGCATTTAAGCGGTGATGAAATGAATGTTCGCCGGGAAGAAGAGCCAGTAGACCCAGATTGGGCGTATCCAGTGGAGCAGGGCTTACAGGATTTCTTTATTAGCCAAGAAGAGTTTCGTGATTTTACCTTGGCAAGTGTTGAATGTAGAACCAGTTATTGTGAACTTAAGGTAACCTCAGACCAAGCAGGTAAACGTTTTGATTCCAGTGCTCTACATCGGTATATGCGTGAACAAGAATGGTATGAAAATGGCATGATGATGGCGTTTGAGAACCCGGAAACTGGCGAAACAACGGTGATTCTGGAAGCACGCCGCCCCCGGGAGTAGTGCAGCCGCCTAATTAGGTATTCATTTAGCATGGTCGCTAAACTATGTGCAATATAGTAAGTTGTGTAGGCAACTTCTGAAACACGTTCGAGGATAGTATGAGCAAACGCGCAACATTCAACTGGCAAGACCCATTTTTGATGGATTCAATGTTATCTGATGAAGAACGCATGATTCGCGATAGTGCCCATGCCTATTGCCAAGAGAATCTGCAGCCTCGCGTATTGATGGCGAATAGAGAAGAACATTTTCATCGTGAAATAATGAGCGAGATGGGCGAGCTTGGCCTGCTTGGCGCCACCATTCCCGAGGAATATGGCGGGGCCGGGGTGAATAATGTGTGTTATGGCCTTATTGCCCGGGAAGTGGAACGGGTTGATAGCGGGTACCGCAGCGCAATGAGCGTGCAAAGCTCGTTGGTAATGTATCCAATTTATGAATTCGGTACGGAAGCATTACGGAAGAAATATTTGCCCAAACTTGCCAGTGGCGAGTGGGTAGGCTGCTTCGGCTTAACTGAGCCCGATGCTGGCTCTGATCCTGCGAGTATGAAAACACGGGCAGTAAAAGAAGAAGGTGGCTTTCGCCTAACAGGCAGCAAGATGTGGATTACTAATAGCCCGATTGCAGATGTGTTTGTGGTGTGGGCTAAGCTAGATGGTGTGATTCGCGGTTTCGTACTGGAAAAAGGTATGGAAGGGTTAAGTGCGCCAAAAATCGAGGGCAAGTTTAGTTTGCGAGCTTCGATTACCGGGGAAATTGTAATGGATAACGTGTTCGTGCCAGAAGCCAACATGTTCCCAGAAGTTACCGGCCTAAAGGGGCCTTTTAGCTGCTTAAATAAGGCCCGTTATGGCATTGCTTGGGGTGCCATGGGTGCCGCAGAATTCTGCTGGCACGCGGCGTTACAATACACGCTAGATCGCACGCAATTCGGCCGACCACTGGCGGCAACCCAGCTAATTCAGAAGAAGCTAGCGGATATGCAAACGGAGATTAGCCTAGCTTTACTGGGTGCATTGCAGGCAGGCCGTATGGCGGATGCAGGCACTTTGGCACCGGAAACCATTAGCTTAATTAAACGCAATAGTTGCGGCAAAGCCTTAGATATTGCGCGAGTTGCGCGGGATATGCATGGCGGCAACGGCATTGCAGATGAATACCATGTGATTCGCCATGTAATGAACCTTGAAGCCGTAAACACCTATGAAGGTACGCATGATGTGCATGCGTTAATTCTTGGCCGCGCCCAAACGGGCATTGCTGCATTCGGAAATTAAGTGCTTATGAGCCAGGTGCAACCTTTGCAGGAGCGCCTGTTAACGGCGCTATTCGATACTGAGCTACCGGTGGTAGCAACGCCAGATTTGGCAGTATTAGGAGTGCAGCCCGAGCAGTTGTTCGATTGGGTAGATAGCCAGCTTACCAGCCGGGTGCTTGATTTACATAGCCGAGAGCTGCAAGCTGCCGGGGAAAGTTTCTATACCATTGGCTCGGCAGGGCATGAAGGCAATGCCGCAATAGCCGCAGCATTTAAACATAACGATATGGCATTCTTGCATTACCGCTCGGGTGCCTTTTTTGTGCAGCGGCAAAAGCAAGTGGCGAACAGTAATCCTATTTACGATATGTTGCTGAGCTTTGCTGCATCGAAAGATGACCCTATTTCCGGTGGTCGCCATAAAGTGCTTGGCAGTAAAACTCATTTCGTACCGCCACAAACCAGTACCATTGGTTCTCATGTACCCAAAGCGGTTGGCATGGCGCATAGCATTGGCTTAGCGAAACGCTTGCAGCATCAGGGAACCGTGCCAAACGATTCGGTGGTGCTGTGTAGCTTTGGCGATGCTTCGGCGAACCATAGCACCACTCAGGGCGCCATCAATGCGGCAGGATGGGCAGCGTACCAAACGATTCCTTTGCCGGTAGTATTGGTGTGTGAAGATAATGGCATTGGCATTAGTACTGCCACGCCGCACGGCTGGATAGAGGCAGGGTTTAAACATCGTCCGGGCATGCATTATGTAGCCTGTGATGGCCGCAATCTGTTGGATGTGTATCGCGCCGCAAAAGAAGCGGAGCGCCTGGCGCGGAAGCTTAAGCAGCCGGTGTTTTTGCATATGAAGTGTGTGCGCTTGTATGGGCATGCGGGTTCCGATGCCGAAACCACCTACCTTTCCAAGCAGCAGATTGAAAATAACGAATTAAATGATCCGTTGCGCACTAGCCTAGCCCTGCTTGCCGCCTATGGTATTGCCGATCGAGAGCACATGTACGAGCATGTGCAAGAGCTGTTCGCACGGGTACGCAGCGAAGGTAAGCAAGCGATACGCAAACCGAAACTAGAGAATGCTGCGCAAGTAATGGCCAGCATTGCCCCGCACCATCCTGAGCGGCCGATGCCCGAACCGAAAACAGGCAGCGGGCGAGAGCAGTTATTTGCTCACGAAAAACATAACCTTGGTAAGCCCCACACGCTGAATAAATTATTAAATTGGGCGTTGCTGGATATTTTCAGCCAATACTCGCATGCGATTATGATGGGTGAAGATGTGGGTAAGAAGGGTGGTGTGTATGGCGTTACCAACCGCTTAGTGCAGCAATTCGGGCCGAACCGCATTATGAACACATTGCTCGATGAGCAAAGCATTTTGGGTATGGCGATTGGTGCTGCGCACAATGGCTTTTTGCCCATTCCAGAGATTCAATTTCTTGCCTATGTGCACAATGCGGAAGACCAAATTCGTGGCGAGGCCGCCACATTACAGTTTTTCAGCAATGGCCAATTCAACAATGGTATGGTAATCCGCATTGCCGGCCTAGCTTATCAGCGCGGCTTTGGTGGCCATTTTCATAATGATAATAGCTTTGCAGTGTTTCGGGATTTACCGGGCGTAGTATTGGTATGCCCATCAAACGGTGCCAGTGCTGCACGTTTGTTGCGCGAGGCGGTACGCTTGGCCGATGAGCAAAAACGCGTGGTGGTGTTTTTGGAACCTATCGCGTTGTATAACCAAAAAGATCTGCATGCCCCAGGTGATGGTTTGTGGAGTTTCCAATATCCTGAACCGCACGAACGCATTGGTTTTGGTGAGGTAAGTATGGTTGAATTGGATGCTCATGAGCTGAGTGTTAATCAGCAAGTTACCGGGGAAACACGCGCCGCTGATGATCATCACAGCGCCGATGCAAATGGCAATACGCTGCAAACGGATGTGTGTATTGTGAGCTATGGCAATGGCTATTACTTGAGTTGCCAAGCACAAAAAGAACTAGCTGAAACCGGCATGCAAACTCGCGTGATTGATTTGAACTGGTTGCACCCTCTGCCAATGGAAAGTTTATTGCTGGCGATTGGTGATTGCGCCAATGTGCTGCTGGTAGATGAGTGCCGGGAAACGGGCTCGGTATCGGAAGAGCTGTATACGCGTTTGCATGAGTTGGGGTACCAAGGCAAGGTTAGCCGAGTATGCGCCGATGATTCTTTTATTCCGTTAGCGAAGGCGGCGTACCACGTGCTACCAAGCAAAGACACCATAGTGCGAGCTGCCCGCGCGTTGCTGTGGTCCTAAAGTTTAGGGCTAAAGCATCGGAACCTAAAGCATCGGAACCTAAAGCATCGGAATCTAAAACATAGGAACCTAAAACATAGGAACCTAAAACATAGGAACCTAAAACATAGGAACCTAAGCTACAGGCAGGATACAATCCACCGGGCAAACCGGAATACACTGGGGTTCATCATAGAACCCTTCGCACTCGGTGCATGAATCCGCGTTAATTTCGTAATACACCTTGCCCATGGTAATGGCGTCGTTAGGGCATTCGGGCACGCACATATCGCAATTAATACACTCATCAGTAATATATAACGACATTTAACTCACCTCGTTAATGGCAATTTCAGCGGTTGGCTGTATGTTGGCAGCAGTTACGTAAAGCTGGCGCAATAGCATTGCGTGCGGCAGTGGCATATTGGCATCGGCTAGAGGAAGCCACACCGTATAACCGGAACCTGGTGCTACCAACATTGGCGTACCCTGCGCATCTTCAAGTTGCTCTAATACCCCATGTTGATTGCCGGCGGTGCTCATGAATATCAAGGTATCGCCAATAGCAAAGCGATTCTTCACCGTTACTTCTGCAAATAACATGTTGTTGCGCTGCTCACTATTACCGGTAAATTCACCTACAAACTGTTGCTCACCTTCGCTATGGCTAGTGGTGTAGTTTTGTAGTTCAGATTGCGCAATATGGCGGCGTAAAAACCCTTCGGTAAAACCACGGTTAGCCATGCCATCCAGTTCGCTCAGTAAATCGGCATTAAATGGTTTGCCTGCTACGGCGTCATCTATGGCTTGGCGATATACCTGTGCGGTTCTGGCCACGTAGTAAGGCGATTTAGTGCGCCCCTCAATTTTTAACGAATGCACGCCCATCTTGGTAAGGGCAGCAACATGCTGCACCGCGCGCAAATCTTTAGAATTCATAATATAAGTGCCATGCATATCTTCAAACATGGGCATGTATTCGCCCGGGCGCTGGGGCTCTTCCAGTACTACGGCATCTTGCAGCACCTTCGGCAAAGGGTTGATTTGGCCTACCGCATCTTCCATCGCAGGAGTTACCTTGTATTGCCAGCGGCACGAGTTAGTGCAGGCACCTTGATTCGGATCGCGCTTATTAAAGTAACCCGACAGCAAGCAGCGGCCTGAATAGGCCATGCACAGAGCGCCATGCACAAATATTTCAATTTCCATGCCTGGCACTTGCGCACGAATTTCAGCAATTTCTTGAATCCCGAGCTCGCGGGAGAGAATTACCCGTTCAATACCTTGCTGCTGCCAGAATTTAACGGCTGCCCAGTTTACCGTATTGGCTTGCACCGAAAGGTGCAGCGGCATGTGTGGAAAATGTTCGCGGAGCAAATACACCACACCCGGATCCGACACAATCAATGCATCTGGCCCGAGCGCGATTACTGGTTCGATGTCGGCTACAAAGTTTTGTAGCTTGGCGTTGTGCGGCGCAATGTTGCACACCACATACAGTTTTTTGCCAAGCGCATGCGCTTCTGTAATGCCGATTTTCAGGGTATCAAGATCGAATTCATTGTTGCGCACCCGTAAGCTGAAGCGCGGTTGGCCAGCGTATACCGCATCGGCGCCATAAGCGAAAGCGAGCCGCATAGCCTTCAAGCTGCCAGCTGGCGAGAGCAATTCTGGAATATGTTTCATGAATAACCTAAGTAAAGCGAGGCAAAGTTGCGATGGCAACATTATAAATGGCGAGCCATTTAACGAATTGATCTGGCGCAATGTGTGTTTGAATTAAGAAAATGAATGATGTGACTTTCTGCGCCCTTAACAAAAATAATGCTGGGAAAGTAAGCAGAGCGATTCTATCGCTCTGCTTTTTTAGTTATGATGTGCCTCCTATTCAGTTCTTACCGCACTTAATTTGAACTTGAGTAAATTAGAACTTACTAATATAATGAGTAGAATTACATGAACACCATTTCAATTGAGCAGATGCAAGTGAATGCAGGCGCAGCAGAACAGCTTCTTAAATCGTTGGCGAATAGCCATCGTTTAATGGTGCTTTGCTATTTGGTGAATGGTGAAATGTCGGTAGGTGAGCTCGAGAAGAAAGTTGGTTTATCGCAATCATCGCTATCCCAACATTTAGCGAAGTTGCGGGAGCAGAAAATTGTTGGCTTTCGTAAGGAAGGCACCACAGTGTTGTATCGAATTGAAGACGAAAAAGCGATGCGAATTTTGGAATCGTTGCACGGAATCTACTGCGAGTAGATTTTTTTACATCCAATATATTAGCATTATCTAATTTATGCTGTATCGATATTTGTTCGCTAAACTCGAGAAAGCTGAATTAGATGGCAATCAACATCGTGTTGGTGGTTACGCTAATGGGTATGTTAATCAATCGCTGTATCGATAGTATGAAGATGCAGCCAAAAGGAGATAAGCATGAATATTGATCGTTTTGTTTTCGCGTTTGCAGGAATTGTTGTACTAGTATCTGTAGTACTTGCTTGGCAAGTAAGCCAAGGTTGGTTGATTTTAACTGCTTTTGTAGGCTTAAACATGCTGCAGGCAGCTTTCACAGGCTTTTGCCCACTGGCGAAGATTTTGAAAGCAGCGGGTTTTAAGCCAGGCCAAGCATTTAAGTAAGGAGTAAGTGATGGGTGCAACAACGAAAAAAGATCGCCAGTTGGCAGAGCAGGGTAAGCTCATTAACTGGTTTTTAAACAGCGCGTTTCCGCCGATTTTAATTGGCTTCGCGCTGCTGCTCGGTGTTGTTGCACTTATTCTAACGCCTCGCGAAGAAGACCCGCAAATCGTAGTGCCAATGGCCGATGTAATGGTAACAGCTCCCGGGTTATCTGCGCGCCAAGTAGCTACGCAAGTTACTGAACCACTCGAACGCTTAGTTTCGCAAATTGATGGCGTAGAATACGTTTATTCTCAATCGAATCGCGATCACGCCACCGTAACCGTGCGGTTTTATGTGGGTGAGGATCGCGAAGATTCGCTAGTAAAACTCTACAACAAGCTCTATTCCAGCCAAGATCAAATCCCTGCAGTGGTCAACAGTTGGGCTGTAAAGCCGATTGAAATTGACGATGTTGCGATTGTGGTGGCGGCATTGTATAGCACGGATGCGGAGCAAGCCGATGCGTTTGCTTTGCGCCGTGTAGCTGAGCAAGCTACGCAAAAACTGAAATCAATTAAGAATACTAATCGAGTAGAGGTTACCGGCGGGCAAGCTCGTACCATTCAAATTGAGCTCGATAGTGTAGGGCTCGCTGCGCACAGCACAACATTGAGCGATATTGCTCGTGCGGTGCAGGTGAGTAATAGCCAAATTACCGCAGGTATGTTGCATCAACAAAATCGCGTAGTGCAAATTGAAAGCGGGGAGTTTTTCAGCAGTGCTGGCGAACTCGCTAACACTGTTGTGAATGTAGTGAACGGCAAGCCAGTATACTTACGTGATGTTGCCAATGTGATTGATGGACCGGAACAGGCAAGTAACTATACCTTTTTCTACCCTGGCCCAGAATTTCAAGGCTTGGGCGCAGATTCTGGAGCCGATAAGTTTCCGGCAGTATTCATTTCGGTAGGCAAGCAGCGTGGCTCGAACGCGGTTTGGGTGGCTGATAATGTGCTTGCTACCCTTGCCGAGCTGGAAGCCGATTGGTTACCAGAAGGTGTGGGTATTTCCGTGATCCGTAATTACGGCGAAACCGCCAACGATAAAGTATCTGAACTGATCAGTAGCTTGGCTGTTGCGGTGCTCGTAGTGGTGGTTTTTGTTGGTTTATTTCTAAGTTGGCGAGCAGCGCTGGTAGTGGCGATAGCTATTCCGATTGCGTATGGCGCCACCTTAGGGATGGATTTGCTATTCGGTTACACCATTAACCGAGTAACGCTTTTCGCCCTGATTTTGGCACTTGGCTTAATTGTAGATGATCCAATTGCTGCTATTGATAACATTGAACGGCACATGCGCGAGAGTGGCAAGGCTACCAAGCGCACGGTAATCGCGGCAATAGTGGAAATTCGTAGCGCGCTGCTGATGTCTACGCTGGCGATTATTATTGTATTCACACCCATGTTCTTTATTACCGGCATGATGGGGCCATATATGGCACCCATGGCATTCAATGTGCCGGTAAGTGTGATTTTCTCAACCATTACGGCATTTTTGATCACGCCATGGTTAGCCTACAAAATTATGGGTAAGGCTAAGCAAACCGGTGCTTATGATCCCACGGCTTCGGTAATGTATAAAGGTTACCGAAAAATTCTTGAGCCGCTACTCGATTCGAAAAAGCGTGCGAAGATATTTTTGTGGAGCGTTGCCGGCCTATTTATTATCGCCGCCGCCTTACCGGCAATGCGCTTGGTACCGTTAAAGTTACTACCGCATGATAATAAAAATGAGTTCCAACTGATTGTGGATATGCGTGAAGGCGATTCGGTTGAAGCTACGGCGATGGCGCTTGAGCGAATGGCTGAATATCTGCAGCGTGTACCGGAAGTGGCATCAGTTGCTACTTTTGCCGGTATTGCTTCGCCAATGGATTTCAATGGCATGGTGCGCCATTACTTCCATCGCAATCAACCATGGCAAGGCGAAGCTCGAATCGTATTAGCTGATAAACATCGGCGCACGATGCAATCGAATGAAATGGTAAATCGGTTGCGAGATCCACTAGAAGAAATTGCAGCAGAGGTTGGTGCTCGCTTGAAGATTGTGCAAATGCCTCCAGGGCCGCCGGTGCTAGCCACTGTGGTTGCAGAAATCTATGGTGATACGCAAACCCCTTATGAAGATCTAGAGAGCGCTGCACAGGTGCTTGCGGAACGCATGCGCAAAGAAGATTTTGTTAGTGAAGTGGATACTTCGGTGCCCTATGAATATCAGGTATGGCGTTTTGTGGTGGATCGGGAAAAAGCGGCGCTATCGGGTATTAGTGCGCAAGATATTCATCAGAGTATTCATGCAGCAACCGCTGGGTTAACTATCGATTACTTGCAGCAGCCTACGGAAATTAACCCGCTACCTATTGAAATTCGATTGCCTGTGGGCAGTAGAGATAACCCAGCCCACCTGCTATCGCTGTACGTACGTGGTGAGCAGGGAATTGCGCAACAAAGCCAAGGCAATGGGCTCGTGGCGGCTCCTGCACCATTAGTACAATTAGCCGAGCTAGGCCGATTTGTAGAAATGTCAGCCGAACGGCCTATTCTGCATAAGAATCTGCGCCCAGTTGCCTATGTATATGCGGAGCCGGTAGGCCGCGTGCCGGCCGATGTGGTGGCAGATGTGATGGTGGACCAAAATAGTGATCGCAATGAGAAAGTACCGCACTGGCAGCGCCATTACTTCAATAATGGTTCCGGCTTGGGTTGGAGTGTACCCGATGATATTCAAGTGGTATGGAGCGGGGAAGGCGAGTGGAAAATTACCCTCGATGTGTTCCGAGATCTGGGTATTGCTTACGGTGTAGCTCTACTCGGTGTATACATTGTAATGGTGCTGCAAACCGGGCTGAAAGGGGTGTCTGGCATCATGATGTTATCCATTCCACTTACGGTTATCGGGATTATGCCGGGCTTCTGGTTCTTGAATATGTTCAAGGCCGATATTGTGGGTTATCCCAACCCCGCATTATTTACCGCTACGGCAATGATCGGCATGATTGCCTTAGCCGGCATCGTAGTGCGAAACGCGTTAATACTGATTGAATTTATTCAGCAGCGCTTGCGTACCCCATGCACGTTGAAAGAAGCATTATTTGATGCGGGAGCGGCACGTACACGGCCGATCTTGTTAACCGCGGGAACCACGATGTTAGCGAATATTGTAATCACCCTTGATCCCATCTTTAACGGCTTAGCGTGGGCAGTAATATTCGGTATCACCGCCTCTACTTTATTCACCTTACTGGTAATTCCAGTGGTGTATTACCTCATGTATAAAGATGCGGAAGGCTATGGCTTGCCGCAGCAACAGGAGAATGAATAATGAATCGTAAGCGTATAGTTGTTTTTGTTGCTGCACTATTGGGATTGGCGTTGGTGTTCGCCTGGCTTGCCGGAAGTTTTGTGGGCAAGCTGCCAACTGAAACGCGTACTCCGGTAGCAAGCGCTGAGCCAAGTACATTTGCTGTGAGCACCACTGTGGTATCGCAAACTCGCAATTTTAGTGGCAGTTTGCAAGCTCGCCAACAATCGTCGATTTCTGCTCGCATTACTGCCCGGGTTGCCGAGGTGCTAGTAGATGCGGGAGATGTGGTGCAAGCAGGTGATATTCTATTGCGCTTAGAAAGCGATGATCTCAGTTCCCGCGTACGGCAGCAAGAGCAAGGCCTAGCAGCAGCTCAGGCGCGAGTAAACGAAGCGCGCTCGAACTACCAGCGTATTGCTACTGTGGTAAGCCAAGGCGTTTTGCCAGAAGCACGATTAGATGAGGCGCGTGCTGCGCGTGATAGTGCAGAAGCAGATTTGATTCGCGCACGAGAAGCGCTATCTGAGGCTCGCACTAGCGAAAGCTTTAGCGTGATTATGGCGCCCTTTAGTGGTGTGGTAAGCCGCCGGGCAGTGTTTACCGGTGATACCGCCACGCCGGGTATGTTGTTAGTGAGCATGTATGATCCAGAGAGCTTGCGTTTAGAAGCGCCTGTTAGTGAATCGGTGCTCGCTTTCATTAGTTTGGGCGATGCCTTACCGATTAAGCTTGATGTGTTTGCGAGCAAAACCAATGCCACGGTTGTGGAAATTGAACCTGCTGCCGATACAGCGTCGCGTAGTTTTAACGTGCGTTTGCAGCCGGAGAGCACCGTAGGAATGTATCCAGGCATGTACGGCAAGGTTGCTGTGCCAGTAGGAGAGCGAGAGGCGTTGCTCGTGCCGGCACTCGCGATTACGCGGTTAGGTCAGCTTAATTACGTACATGTGTGGCGTAATGGCCAACAAGAGCGCCGCTTAGTGCGCTTAGGTGAGGCATTCACCCACAACGGTGCAGAAATGGTGGAAGTGGTTGCGGGACTTAATTTCGGAGAAGAGCTTATATTGTTAAATCAGTAGTTAGGGGACCGGGCTTATATGCGCTAAAATTACCAGGTAATGGTAATTAGAGGATTTAATGGTGTTGTTACCCTTTACTAATTTAGTGTGCCCCCTCGACGGTGAGGTGTTGCGCCTTTCTGAGCGCGCAAGTGCTTGGGAGTGTAACAACGGGCATAGCTTCGATGTTGCCAAGCAAGGCTATGTGAACTTGCTGTCAGTGCAACATAAGCGCAGCAAAGACCCCGGCGATAGTAAAGCCATGGTGGCAGCTCGCCGTGAGTTTCTCAATAGTGGCTATTATCAACCAATTGCCGCGGCTATAAGTGAGGCTGTGTTTGCTGAGGCCGCAAATAGTAGTGGCTCCCAAGAGTGTTTTACTGTGTTAGATGCAGGATGCGGCGAAGGATATTACTTACGTGAATTGCTGCAACACCCCGATGCAAATCATAGCGCACTTAGTGTGGTAGGTATCGATATCTCCAAGTGGGCGATACAGGCTGCTGCAAAGCAATCTCTATTAGAAGTTGCTGTTGAGCCAGCAAGCCAGAATAATTCACATGCAGGGCTAACAGCTAAAGATAAGGCGAAAGCTAGCGGACACTGGATTGTAGGAACTAATGCGCAAATGCCAATAGCAGATGCCTCACTTGATTTTGTACTGTGTGTTTTTGGCTTTCCTGTGTTCAACGAGTTTTATCGTGTGTTGAAGCCCGGTGGTGTGTTAGTAATGGTTGATCCGACCGGCCAACACTTGTTGGAATTACGCGAACTGATATACCCAGAGCTCAAGCCAGAACGAAAGCGTGTTTTAAGATCGGGCGAACACACTGGTGAAGATACTGATGCAAATACTAAAGTGAATTGTGGCGTAAATGCAGGAAGCTTTACGAATGAGCGCTCTCGGTTTGTTGAATACTCATTGGAACTATCTAGCAATGCAGCAGTGCGAAATCTTTTAAGTATGACCCCGCACCTGTTCCGAGCTCCAGCAGAGGGTAAAGCTCGCGTTGCTAATTTACAGCAATTATCGGTGCGAGTTGCGGTTTCAGTAACTATTCTCAGAAAAGGCGAATAGCGAGCAACCACGCATCGTTGTATTTCCTACCTGAGGTTGATGCATATCAACATCTCATTTTTACATAGCGCTTACACTATGCTTCGTAATGAGGAGAATAGTTATGGCGAATTTCAATACAAATCCCTTGGTGTATTCGTGCGCAGGCTGCACGCATGGTGCGCAAATTGCGAACGATATCGCTACATGGCTTCATCGTGAAGGCGTTGCGGAGATGTCCTGTATTTCAGGGGTTAGTGGTTGTGTGCATGAATTGCTTTCGGTAGCGCACTCGGGCCGAGAAATCTTAGCGCTTGATGGCTGCTCTCAGCACTGCGTTCATAAAATCCTGCAGCAGCAATCTATACAGCCAACCTGGCATGTCGATTTAACAGATGTGTTAGAAGAAAAAGTTGATACAGTAGAAAACCCTAATAAAGAATACTCATTAGCAGATACCTATCACGCATTAGAATATGTTTACGCAAAGCTCGGCCTCGGTAAAGTGATTACCAGTTTACCCAAATTATAATTCAGTTTTGGGCGAATCAATTTACACTACTTTCGAGTAACGCTGCTGCCCTTCATGTAAATAAGCATCAAATGTACTACAAATACTGCGTACCCATAAGCGGCCAATAGCCGTAACCTCGAGCGCTTTATCATCAAGGGTTACTAAACCATCATCAAGGAAATTGGCGAGGCGTGGAATGCTATCGGCAAAGTACTCGCGGAAATTCAATTGCCATTTTGTTTCGAACGCTTTGATATTTAAATGGAAATGGCATATTACCTCAGCAATTAAATCCGCCCGAATTTGATCATCATGGGTTAGGCTTACGCCTTTTACTACGGGCAATTGTTGTTGTTTCAGGGCCGCGTAGTAATCCGGTAAATCTTTGCTATTTTGCCAAATCACGCCATTTACCTGGCTAATAGATGAGTTGCCTAAGCCCAACAACGCATCGGAACCATGGGTTGTGTAGCCCTGGAAATTACGTTGTAACATACCCGAGCGCTGCGCTTTTGCGAGCTCATCTTCAGGGCGTGCAAAGTGGTCCATACCAATAAACTGATATCCGGCTTGAGTGAAGGTTTTAATACCCATTTCTAGCAACTGCAACTTAAGTTCTGGCGATGGTAAACTCGCGTCGCTAATCTTTCGCTGCGCTGCGAAGCGCGCGGGTAAATGGGCATAGCTGAATAGGGAAATACGATCTGGGTTGAGCGCTACCACTTTATCCAGCGAGCGCTGAAAGCTTTCTGGATGCTGATGCGGCAAGCCATAAATAAGATCTAGGTTTATCGATTCGAAGCCATATTCACGTGATTTCTGTACTAAGGTTTCGATCATTGCGTCTTCTTGCACACGGTTGATGGCAATTTGTACTTTGCTATCGAAATCCTGCACACCATAACTTACGCGGTTAAAACCAAGTGCCCGCAAATGCTTAAGTTTGGCTAAAGAACAGCTGCGCGGGTCAATCTCGATGCTGATTTCATGCTCGCCGTTGGCTACTAAGCCAAGATGTTCTTCGAGCATCTGCATTAATCGGCTAAGTTGCACTTCAGTAAGAAACGTAGGAGTACCACCACCTAAATGGAGAGGGCCTAGTTCACGCTTGGCCAGTAAGGGTTTGTACAAGCGCATTTCTTGCTCTAAGGCATCTAAATACTGATCTGCTTTATGCTGATGGCGGGTAATTACCTTATTACAACCGCAATAGAAGCAGAGCTTGTGGCAAAATGGCAAGTGAATATAAAGGCTTAATGTATCGCCGCCGCCCTCTAGTGCGTTGATTACGCGTGATTCCGCAAACGGCGAGGTAAGTGCCAACGCAGTAGGGTAAGATGTATACCGCGGCCCGTTAATGTTGTAACGAGCAATAAGTTCTGGATCCCAACGAATATCGGTCATTTCGAAACCTGCCTCTTTCTCTGATGGCACGAAGTATAGTATTGTTCATTCGCGGTAACATTGATCTGCCACAACGTTCTACTACAACTATGTGCTAAAACTTCTGCATTTAAAGTGTAAGTGCACACGCAACTAAAAAGAGACAACACGATGGAAATGTACGTACCGATTAAAATGATCCACATGCTTGCGGCTTATATCACCGGCATCTTGTTGTTGGTGCGCTTAGGATTAGATGCAAGTGGCAGGCCAACTTGGCGAAATACTCCATTACGTTGGATACCGCATGTTAACGATACAATTTTACTGATTATGGCGGTGAGTTTGTTGGGCCTCATGCGGTTTAATATTTTTGAGCATTCGTGGTTAACCTTAAAAATTGTATTTTTATTCGGTTATATTGCTGCCGGCGTTTTTGCGATTAAGCCGAAGTACTCTACCCGAACTCGCATTGTGGCGGCGGTGTTAGCGTTTGCGCAGTTGCTGTTTATTTTCCACTTAGCAATCGCGAAGCCTTATTTTTGGTAGGATAAGCATACTATTGGTGCGCTAAACACTCCCTTCCGGCAGGCTTGGTGAATGTTTAGCGCATTCAATGGCATTGGGGCTCATGTAGGGTAGGCGGCACTGTAATAAACCAGCAATGTTATTTCTTTTCAGTACCGGCAACCACTCTATTGCGGCCGCTATCTTTTGCCTCGTACATGGCCCGATCGGCTCGCTCAATGAGCTCATCCCAACTCTGATCATTGATATACTCTGCCACGCCAACGCTAATGGTAATTTGTGGTAACCCGGCCTGGTTCAGCTCAGCAACTGCTTTACGCACTCGTTCGGCAACTTGCATCAGTTCTGGCATGCCAGTTGCTGGTGCGATAACTAAAAACTCTTCACCTCCCCAGCGGCCAAACATATCAGTGTCGCGCAGTGCTTCTTTTACCACGGCACTTAATTCCTGCAGAATTTGATCGCCAACATTGTGCCCATGTTCGTCATTAATCCGTTTAAAGTGGTCGATATCAAACAGCAATATGCCGAAACGTTTCTTATAACGCTGCGCTTCTTTTAGTTCGCTGTATAACTTTTCTTCTAATCGGCGGCGGTTCCAAATACCGGTAAGGTCATCAAAGCTGGCGAGTTTCTCCAGTTGCTGGTTCACTGCCTCGAGCTTGTCATTAAGGATGTTCAGTTGCATTGTGTCGGCTACAATCAACAGGTCTCGTGCTACATCACGTGCAGCATACAGCTGAGCAGGGCGCCACGGACGGCTTTTGCCGCGCACTTCCTCTTCCCATAATGCAAATGATTTACGCGGGCCCAGCATTGTGCCGGCTGCGGTTTCTACTTGTAGCTTTTCAGGCACGCCAGCCCAACTCCGCATTTCGGCTTGCTCCAAGCGAAACAATAAGAAGTATGAGAATACATCCGCGTTATTTTTCAGCGGTATAGCCAGTAAGCCGGCAAACAGTGAGTTTTCCAATAATAAACCCGGCACTTCATCTTTAAGATTATGGCTATGCCAAGCAAACTCATCACGAGCATGTTCTTCTAGCCAGCGCACAATCTTTTGTAGTTCCCTGCTACTTGGGTTTTGTCCCATGGTAGTCATTTTATCGCCACGAACATAACAGATACCATGGCACTGAAAGAGATCAAGCCAGCGCTCAGCATGCTCTTTTACCAGCTCATGTGGGGTTTCGGCGGTTTTTGCGGAGATAGCCAACTGTTCCCGCGCTTCCTGCATGCGAATTACATAACGCTCAATATTGCGAGCATGAATTAGCCATAAACGCTCGGCCGCGAACTCAACGATTCTTACTAATAAGCGTCTACGCCTGCGATCTAATACCTGCGGCTCGGAATGGTGGCATGCTACCAACCCCCATAACGCTTGATCTTTAAAGATCGCAATCGAGCTTGAAGCGCCCACACCTAAGTTCTGCAAATATTGCGAATGCAGCGGTGATACTGCGCGCAATAAGCCGGTACTTAAATCGATAGGGTTTGCTTCAGCTTCAGCGGCGGTGCCATGGATTGTAGTGAGCGGAATAGGCGGTTGCTCGCAATCAGGAATCAGCCGAATGGGGTTCTTACTGTACATGGCGCGAGCCTGAGGTGGAATATCGCTTGCAGGGAAGTGATGGTGTAACAAACTATTAAAGGGTTCGCGAACCGCTTCGGTAATTACTTTGCCATGCCAATCATCATCAAATTGGAAAATCATAACTCGATTATAATCAGCAATACCTTGCACTAAATCACACAGATTTTGCAACAGCTGCTGTTGGGTTTGGCTACTGCGCAGGAGATGAAATGCCCGCTGAAATTGCACTTCAAACCAATTGCTTACGTGCGGGTAATTGGGCTCTGCTTCAATAATCCAATAGCTATCAGTCCGCCAAGCTAAATAACTAAGCGTGTTTGTTTCTACCCAAATCGCTTCATTGCAACCTGCATCATTGAGCTCGGTAAATAAAGAATCAGGGAAAAACTCTTGCGGGTTAATCTGCAGCCAATCGCTTTGTTGAGTGATTTTTGCAGTTAAAGGGGTGCTGGGCTCCTGGTGTTGCGCGTAAAATGCTGCGGCATTCGCGCTCGCGTAGAGTACCTGGGTCATACTCGGGTTGGTAACAATTGTGGCACCAAAGCCCTGAATAGCATGGGGGATATAGATCGGCTCTTGCTCACACGCAGCAATCAGTGGCTCAAGCTGAGTATCACTTTCTGTATTGGTTGATTGCGGATGTTCGTGGTGCGACATTAAGTATGTCTCCGGTGCGCCAAGGCGCGTTCAATAGCAAAAAATGTACTGCGCGCCGCGAGCTCGGCCTCTGCTTGCTGAGCTTGGCTTAGCGAGAGCCTTGCAGCGCAGTGTTGCCAAATACTCCAAGAATCGGGCTCTGTTTGCCAGTAACTAAAGTAGGCGGCTATCTTATCAGCATTGGCGAATTGATGCGCTAATCGCTTAGTTATTATTCTGCCGCCTTGGCTTGCCCCCTCTATCACATAAAGGGCGCCAAGCTGTTGTGGAGCAGTTGTTAATTTGGGTAGTGCGTGGGTAACCGCCAACCCATCTTCGTGGCTGTAATAGGGTTCCAGCCAATGCGGAAGTGTGCTTGAGAGCTGCTGTAGATCATGATTTAGCAGTGGAACTCTGCTGCGATATTGATATTCGCTTAATTCTTGATGTACCCCGCACTCTGCAGCTAAGCGGGCTTCAAAATGCTGAAAAAAATAACGGAAGCCAAACAAAATATCCGCATATTCTGTTAACTCTAAATCAGCCGCAAGCAACCTTGCCAGCAAGGTGTGTGCTTCAATCTGAGCATGAGCGCTTTGGGTGGCACTACGCAGCAGCTGATGCGTTGATGTGCTAAACAGTGTTGGCGCTTTTATCTGCTGCATCGGCTCTCGATGTAATGGTTGGTTTAGTATCCGCTTAAGAATTAATGAACTCTTCCGCTAGTTTAGCTGTAAATGCGTAAATTGATAGCTGTGGATTGGCACCAATACTGGTAGGAAAGATTGAACCATCAAATACATACAGATTTTCTAGTTGATGATGTTTGCCATGCAAATCAACTACGCTTTGTTTGGCATCAGGCCCCATTTGGCAGCCGCCCATAACGTGCGCACTGGCAATTCGCAAATTGTGCGCTTGCCACACCAATCCGCGAGCTTGCGAGCGATAGGTAAGCATGCCGCCCACTTCTAGTGCATGGGTGTGCAGTGGCACAACGCGGTGCGCCCCAGCGGCGAACTGAATCTCTGCCATCTGCTCCAGTGCTATTTTCGCGGTATGAAACAAGCGGGGGTTGAGTGGGTAATCCAGCACCGCATCACCATTTTTGCGCAGCTGCACCGAGCCACCAGGATCATCGGCAAAAAAGCCATCGCGCATTAATGCGAGCAGCAAATTACTGTTGGCTAAGTTTGCTACTCTGCGCCAATTATCAGCACCGAAGCCACCCATCAGTGCCGATGTAATACTCGGCTGCATTGGGGGTACTTCTAACTTAAACCCCATGCGATCGGAATCCGCTGCTACTTCATTAAACTGATCGGAATACACCGATTGTGGTGCGCCGTAAAAGCCGTTAATGGGCTCAGCAAACGTAGCTAAACTCATCACTACAGGATGCAAGAATGTACGCTTACCAAGGGTTTTATAGGGGTTTGGGGCGTGAGAGCGCAGCAGAAGCGCGGGGCTATTAATGGCACCGCCAGCCACAATGACTCGCGGTGCCGATACGCTAAATTGCCTGCCGCTGGCTTGGCTAAGTTGTGCGTCCATAGCGCGGCAATGCACCTTATTTACCCGTTCATCATTATGGGCCAGCCGCTGCACTCGCACGCTGTGAATCAGCACGGCGCCTTTCTCTAAGGCTGCTGGAAGGCTGGTTACCAACATGGATTGCTTGGCGTTGATAGGGCAACCGGTGCCGCAATAACCTAAGTTCCAACACCCTTGTACATTGCGTGGAATGATATCCCAGCTATAGCCAAGGGCTTCGCAACCTTTACGGATTACATCGTTATTAGCGTTTGGGGCCATTTCCCAACGGCTCACATTTAAGCGCTGCTCCAAGCGTTGAAACCAAGGCGCCATTGTGGTGGCGTTCGCCCAATCGATACCATAGGCACTTTGCCAATGCTGCAATGTTGATTCTGGTGTGCGGAAACTGCTGGTCCAATTTACCGTGGTAGTACCGCCCACAGTACGCCCTTGCAGAATACCAATGCCGCCGTCAGCGCTAGCACGCAGAGCTCCCTCTTGATAGAGCTCGGCGTAGGCTTGCAATTCATCATTGTGGAAATCGCTGGATGTTTTCAGCGAACCCTCTTCTAGGATATACACCTGTAACCCAGCATTCGTGAGTATTTCAGCCGCAGTTGCCCCGCCAGCGCCTGAACCAATAATAATCACATCCGCTTGTGGCAGTGGGGGCAGGGGGGCGGCGCCGTTGAATACTCGCCAACCACGCTGCATACCTTCACGAAATAAATCAGGAACGGGCATCAAGAGGCCCTCTTAAATAAGGTGGTGGCCCTGGATAACCAATCGCGAACCAAGTATCAGGCAAACCGTACCAAGCCATTTGCAGGAGCTGGCATAACCCTGCATAACCAAAGCGAAATAAACTTACTCGGCTATTCCGCCAGCGCGTTAGAAAGGCACTAATTTGTGCTTCACTGGCACTATCCCAACTTCCCCAGTAGCCAGTGGCCGGCCCTTGAGTAGCCCGAATGGTAAGTAAATCGGCGAGATCGAAGATCTGTTTTTGCATGGCGGGGCTGCTTGCTGCCAGCATTTTATCTAAGGCGCGCAAGGCTTGTTCCAGCAGTGCCTCGCGATTGGGTGCATTGGTATGGGTACCGGGGTGTGCGCCAACAATTACTGGCAGTAGCGCAGAAAATAGCAGTACGTCTTGTTCGCGCAAAACAAGCATGCCTTGGAAGCCGGGTTCACGTCGTTTCTGCCACCAGCGGTAACCACTTGCGCCACCCATTGCCGCAACGGTACCCGCGACGGCAAGGCCAATAGCGGCGCCCCGCGTAAGCTTTAAAAAGCCACGCCGGCTCTGATCAATAGGCTCTGCTGGAACGTTACCCGGGTTGGCCATAGCACCTCAGCGAATAAAAAGTTTATAAATGGTATTCAATAACTTACCACCATAAGGAGGATATACAAAGCGGGCGCTATTTAATTTGCCTTTGCGCAGCACTGCCCGTGCTTTGCTAAAGGTTAAAAAGCCTTCATGGCCATGATAGTGGCCCATCCCCGAGGCGCCTACGCCACCAAATGGTAAATCATCTTGCGCCACATGAAACACGGTATCGTTGATGCAAACACCGCCAGAGTGCGTTGTTTTCAATACGGCATTCTGCTCAGCTTTGTTCGCGCCAAAATAGTACAGCGCCAGCGGCCGATCGCCGTTGCGCACATAAGTAAGAGCCTCACTAAATTCACGATAGGTAACAATGGGTAAAATGGGCCCAAAAATTTCACTTTGTAGCACGTCCATTTGTTCGGTGGCATCGGTGATCAGGGTAGGAGGAATAATACGTGTTCCGGTGAATGATTCATTCGCTGGGTTCACTGGCATCACGTTTGCGCCTTGGCTAATCGCGTTTTGTAATACGCCATGTAAGCGATCAAACTGCTTGTCATTGATAATCCAGGTGTAATCTGGATTATGCAGCAGCGTTGGGTACATGCGCGTTAGTTGCACTTTTAGCTCGGCTACTAAGGCATCTTTTGCATGCTCGGGGCAAAGCACATAATCGGGGGCAACGCAGGTTTGCCCAGCGTTCAAGGCCTTACCAAAGGCAATGCGTTCTGCTGCAGTAGCAATATCAACGCTATTGCCGTCAGTGCCATGGCCAATAATAGCGGGTGATTTGCCACCGAGCTCTAGGGTTACCGGGGTTAAGTTCTCCGCCGCGGCTCGCATTACGTGCCGGCCAATGCTGGTTCCGCCTGTGAACAACAAATGATCGAATGGAAGCTTGGAAAACTCGGCGGCTACCTCAGCCTCACCGGTAATAATGGCTACTTCATTCGCAGGAAATATCGTCGCAATTAGTTTTGCTAATGCCGCTGCAGTATTCGGGGTAAATTCGCTCATTTTAATCAGCGCGCGGTTTCCGGCTGCAAGGGCTGCCACCAAAGGGCCAATGGCTAAATAGAGCGGGTAATTCCAGGGTACAATGATACCCACAACACCGAGCGGTTGGTATTCAACCCATGCTTTGGCAGGCTGAAAGGCTAAACCTACCTTTCGCCGAGCAGGCCGCATCCATTTGCGGATGCGTTTTTTTGCATACTTGATCCCTTCTATCGAGGGTAACAATTCTGCTAACCGTGTTTCATCGGCAGAGCGGCGCCCAAAATCATCATGAATTGCCTGAATCAACATCTCTTGTTCGGCTAATAATGCTGCTTGCAAGCGCTCTAACCGCTCAATTCGTTGATGTGCCTGCCAAAAAGGAGCGCTAGCAAAATCGTGTTGTTGATCAGAAAATAGCTGCTGCATGGCGGCGATAGTGGTGGTTTCGTTTGCTTGTGTATGTGCGGCGGTGGATGATGGGCTCATTTACGGCCTCCTGCTTTGGCGAATTGCTTTTGCATAAGCTTGGCGTATATTCCGCGCGGCAGCCAACGCTTCAAACGCCACATGCGGCGTGCTTGGGCATGCGGCAGCACATAAAATCGCCGTTGTGATACCGCAGCTGCTACCTGAGCGGCAATATCATCGGCGCTTAAATCGCTTTTACTCATTAACTTATCAAGCGTTTTATCCATATTGGGCACCGTACTACGCATACTAGAGCCCAAGTTCGTGCGGAAAAACGAAGGGCAAACTACGCTAACACCAATATTGAATGGCGCAAGTTCATTCTCTAAAGTTTCCGAAAGCGCAACAACAGCGGCCTTGGTGGTGTTATAGGCGGCCATATTCGGTAAATCGAGTAACCCAGCCATCGATGCTACGTTCACGATATGCCCAGATTTCTGCTGCTTGAGCAGCGGTGTAAATACACGGCAGCCGCGCACAACACCGAGCAAGTTGATTTCTGTAATCCACTGCCAATCTTGCATGCTTACATCGTCGATAGCGCCAACTTGGGCCACACCCGCGTTATTCACTACTACATCTACGCCATGCCATTCTGTTGCCAGCGTATCAGCCACTGTTTGTAAATCGTTATCTTGGGTAACATCACAATGAAAATAACGAACTTCGCTAGCAAGTGCTTGCAGCTCCGTTACTGCCGCATTGGCTTGCTCTTCTTGCACGATATCGCCAATTGCTACACGCCAGCCTTGCTGTGCATAGAAGCGCGCAATCGCCAAACCAAAACCATTGGCGCCACCGGTAATAAAAATGCGTTTCTGTTCGTTATTATTGTTCATAAAGTACCCAATGTGAGTTATATCCCTGCCCCTTATACACCCTTGAGTTAACCTCAAAGCCCTCGTGTATAAAGCAATTCAGTAGCTACATTAGCAATACGGTTATGGGAATCCAAAGGTTTTATTTAGTGCATTGGTAATCAAAGCCTAACCCCCTATACTAGAACGCGTTAAGTAGTAACCTTGAGCAACAGCAAGGGTGGCGTACAGAAGGGGTATTCATGCAGCGCGTGGTTAACAGCACATCATATATTTTACGGGCTCTGTACATTGGTTCGGCAACCCTGTTTGCGATTATTGCGATCATGAATTTTAGCGGTGAATCAGCAAATAGTTATTATAGTTGGTTGGCATTGTGTGCGCTGAGTGTGATGTTAACGGTAGCTGCTTGGCGTGCATATCTTCTGGCTGCGGAATACCGGATTCTTGTCCAGATTATGGCGCTTTCGGTGCTATGGATATTGGCATTGGCGATATCTGGGGGCATCGCCAACCCCGCAAATGCACTGCTATTGCTGCCGGTAGCGATCGCTTTTCTAACCTTAAGCCGGCCCCAAGCGATTTCTATACTGGCGGTGATACTCATCGCCCAGAGTTTATTTACGGCGGTATTGCTACTGTATTCCTCGCATTCTGCACATGCTGCACATGCAATGCATACACCGGATGCTAGCCACTACTTTGGCATGAGTGTTACCTTTTATGTTGCTGCCATTTTGCTGGCCATCGCGATCAGTGTGATTCGCAAGCGGTTAGAACGCAGTCAGCAAGAATTACTGGAGCTGCGGGAAAACCAATTGCGGCAGGAGCAAATACTAGCGGTAGCCACTGCTTCAGCGCAGTACACCCACGAGTTAGCCACCCCGTTGAGTACTTTGAGTTTATTACATGAGGAATTTGCTGAAGAGTTCCCAGAGCATCCTGTAATAAAGGAAATGGCGGAACCAATACAGCGCGTGAGCGTGTTGCTCAAGGATTTACGTGCTGTTACCCATGCACTCGACACGAATAAACTCAGCATAGTCCCCATTGTTGATATTCAAGCCGAATTACGTGAGCAAATTACTATCGCGAGCGCACAAATTCCTGTGGATTATGTTTTTCAATGCGATAGCCGTTGCATGGTATTAGCAGATCAAGCGTTGTTGCCTGCGTTATTGAATTTAGTGCGCAATGCAGCCCATGAGGCCTCTGCAAAAGGCAATGGCGAATTACTGATTAAATCGTTCTGTTCGGATTCTGATTGGTTATTACATATTGAGAATCCGAATGCCTCGATGACTCTCGCGAAGCTGCAGCAGATAGGTTTAAAGCGTATGCATAGTAAAAATGGCTTGGGTATTGGCATGATGCTCAGCCATGCCACGTTAGAACGGTTCAATGGCTCACTCACGGTAAGTTTAACCAATAGCAAACGCGATAACAGCGAAATAGTGGTACAAGAAGTGCGTATACCTCTTTATACTGGTAACGGAAACTAGTGCAAGTATGCTGGGGAACGATTGGAGTGATCGTTAGCAGCGTTTGAAAGGGGTAGAACGAAAGCATGAGCGATGCTCAAGTATTAATGATTGATGACGATGAAGCCTTTGGCAGAGTGATGCTGCGGCGGCTAGAACACCATGGCTGGATTGGTAAACATTGTACGTCGCCAGAGCAAGCCTTAAGTGAACATAAGCAGGAAAACTTCACCGCCATTTTATTGGATTTAAATTTATCTGGTGCCTCGGGGTTAAAATACTTAGCGGCAATACAGCAGCAATGGCCGCAAGCTCGGGTAATTATTCTCACCGGTTACGCCAGCATTGCCACTACGGTGCATGCTATCAAACAGGGTGCTGATGATTACTTAACCAAACCGGTAGAGATAAACTTGTTGCTGAAAACCTTGGCGGGTGATGGTGAGCCGCCAGAATTGAGTGACGAGCCGGTAAGTGTTGATGCGCTCGAATGGGAGCTTATTCAGCGCACGCTGCAAGAGCATGATGGTAATATTTCTGCCACTGCACGGGCGTTAAAAATGCATCGCAGAACCTTGCAGCGAAAATTACAGAAGCGCCGTTCCTAACTTCCAACCTGCGCCGCTATCAACCGTTGTTTGTAATCACGATATCGCGGTTGATTTGCGCAATGGTAGTGCAGCCAGTAAGTGCTTGGGCAACATCTATTTCGGCTTTAAAGGTGGCCATAAGATTCGCCACACCTTGCTCACCTTGTGCAGCAAGGGCATAGGCCCAAGCTCGACCTAACAGGCAGCCATTGGCTCCCAGAGCTAACGCTTTAACCACATCTAAACCACTGCGAATGCCGCCATCAACGAGTACTTCGCAGCGCCCAGCAACAGCATCCACAATAGCTGGCAGCGCATGAATTGTGGCGGGTACTGAATCAAGTTGGCGGCCACCATGATTGGATACTGCGATAGCCGAAAAGCCCATATCTGCGGCAATGTTCGCATCACTCGCATCGAGAATGCCTTTTAGCATGATTTTTCCAGGCCAGTGTTGGCGCACCCACTCTAAATCCTGCCAAGTAACAGCATCATCGAATTGCTGATCTACCCAATGCTTAAATGCCGGTAAGCTTTTTGCGTTCGGAACTGCGGCTTGTAAATTACCAAATACAAGCGGTTTTCCCTTGATAGCAACGTCTAAGAGCCAGCGTGGGTGGCTCAGCAGATCGGTGGCTCTTGCCAGCCCTGCACGCACCCCTTGCGCCCCAGCAATACCGTTGCGAGTGTCGCGATAACGAGCTCCTAGAACTGCCAGATCTACGGTGAACACTAATACTTCGATACCGCAAGCATGGGCACGCTCCAGAAGCTCTTTCGCGTAGCCTCGATCTTTTAGCATATACAGTTGAAACCACAGTTCGCCTTTGCTCGCTGCCGCTACTTCTTCAATGCTACATAACGATACAGTAGATTCACAAAATGGAATGCCCGCAGCACTCGCAGCGCGGGCTGCTTGTACTTCTCCGCGCCGCGCAAATAGCCCCGCTAAACCTACTGGGCCTAGGGCAATGGGCATTGCTACGGGTTTACCTAGCAACTGGTGAGCACTGGAACGCTTTGATACATCTTGCAGCACCCGCTGGCGCAATTGCACATCGTTAAACGCAGTGATATTCGCCTGAGCAGTGTGTTCATTGTAAGAACCACCTTCCAAGTAATCGAAGAACTGCTTCGGCAGACGCTTTTTCGCGAGCTGCCGGTAATCATATGCGTTCGCAGGCACTAGCACGCTTACTCTCCTAACTGTGCGGTGATGGCCTCTCGGAAACTGCGAATACGAGCTGCGTTTGCTCCCACATCACTTAGGCCAATTCGTGATTTACTGCGTATATCAAGTAGTGTTTCGCTATCTTCGCTGTGAATACGAATCACCACATCATCTTTAAAACCAAACCATGTGGTGGTTGCCGTGGCTTCGATGCGGCCTTCGTTTGCTTCTGCGGCAACAAGTTCCCAGCCAGAGCGATTTACCACGGTTAATGCGGCTTCGAAAACGGTTTGCGGAGGTTGCGAAAACCGCAGTGTTTGAATATCAGGGTAGGCAGCCAATTGTTGTGCCGCGGTTTCAGGCCCAGCATACTCTACCGGATTGCGGGCATCTGCGCGCAAAGGCGCTACAGCTACGAACTCTGGTGGATTTACGGTATCGGTAGAAATATCATGGATACGCGGTACGCTTTGCGCGGTTTGCATTTGCTCGTATGGTAGATAAAAAGCCACAAAACCAAAAATGAGCGATACCGCTAGCACGATACGGTGTTTATTCGCAGTAGGCCGCAGTATGATGAGCGCAATGATCACCAATACGATTGCTGCGATACCAATGTATGCTGCCCAGCGCATGAATAAGAATGCCGTACTGAGCTCAAGAATTTCTACACGATACAGTGGCCCAGCAATAAATAATGTAAATAGCGCAGCAAAACCGCTTACACTGGCTATCCAACAAAGTAACTTTTTCATGGTGCTGTCCTTTTATCCGGTATGTTGTGATGTGGTATATGATGATAGTTAATGGTTTAAGGAAAGATTTCAATGGAAATTCTACTTACGTATGAAATTTGGTTAAGGCTCAGTGCGTTTTTGGGGTTATTGGCGATCTTTCTATCGTGGGAAGGTTTAGCTCCGAAACGTTCACGAGAGCGTTCGCGCGGAAGCCGCTGGCTGAGTAATAGCGGCATTATTATTATCGATTCCATTGCTTTGCGATTAGTATTTCCTACCGCCGCTATTGGCGCAGCGTTATGGGCGAGTGAAGCGCAATTCGGCGCGCTGCATTACCTTGGTGCAGCCTTCGGCATGCCTTTGTGGTTGCAAATAGTTGTTGCTGTTTTGCTACTCGATTTCGCGATTTGGTTACAGCACCTTACCTTTCACCATGTGCCAATTCTATGGCGTTTACACCGCATGCATCACACTGATGTGGATGTAGATGTAACCACCGCAGTGCGCTTTCACCCGATTGAAATGCTTCTTTCCATGGCTATAAAAATAGGTGTGGTGCTCTTGGTGGGTGCTCCGGCAGTAGCGGTACTGATATTTGAAGTGCTGCTAAACGGAACATCATTGTTCAATCACAGCAACATTCGCATCTCGAAAAAAGCCGATCAGATACTACGCTGGTTTGTGGTTACACCGGATATGCATCGGGTACACCATTCGTGGCACAAACACGAAACCAATAGTAACTTTGGCTTTAACCTACCTTGGTGGGATCGCCTCTTTGGCACCTACCGCAATCAACCTCAAGAAGGCCACCAGAACATGGTTACTGGCTTACATGAGTTTCGTGAAGCGCCAACGAATCGATTAACAGCTTTACTGATACAGCCTTTTATTAATCCAAAGCAGGCTAAGCAGGCGAATTTACCTAGAGAGCAAGATTCTACGAGAGCAGAATAAAGTAAAAATAGCGGAAAGCAGCTCGGCGTAATTCCGTGATTCGTTAATATTAGCCGCGAAAGTTCACTGCAATGTATCGATAGGGTTAATAATTAAGGCATTCACATCTCTTATTGTGGTAACCATCAGCATGATGTTAATTGGTTGCACGATGGCACCTAGCAGATCACCCGCGGAACTAATCGGCTACAAAGAGCGCGGACAGGCGTCGTTTTATGCGATGAAATATCAGTTTCGGCAAACAGCAAATGGCGAGCGCTTTAATCAATATGCAAAAACCGCGGCTCACAAAACGCTTCCCTTTGATACTCGAGTAAGGGTAACTAACTTAAATAATGGTAAAAGCGTTGTTGTTAGAATTAACGATCGTGGTCCGTTTATTGAAGGGCGAATAATTGATCTATCCCGATCTGCATTCAGCGCTATTGGCGATATAGATTCGGGCCTTGTGAATGTTGAAATAGAAGTGATTTAATTATCCCGCATCACGAATTCACTGTTTTGTTTATTTAGAATAGGATAATGTTATACAACTAACATTTGCTAGTTAAAACAAGGCAGTTTACCTACTCGATGAGCCAGCTCTTCGCTTCACAACCGATTTACGATCGCCAGAACATCATTTATGCACATGAACTCCTTTATCGTAATGATAGCGGCTTCACTGCATTTGATGTTGGTGAAGATATGGCTACTACTGAATTGATTTATAATTTATGTACTGGCATCGCTGAACATGTAGAGCACTTTAATCAACCGGTATGCATTAATGTTTCCGCAGACTTCCTCTTATCTAAAGCGTTTCTGCCGATAAATCCAGAATTTGTCATTATTGAGTTGGTAGAACGCATCGTGCCTAGCCCAGAAATTATCCGAGCGGTGCGAGCATGGGTAGACGCTGGCTTTGAAGGCAGGTCCAACGCTGCTGATGAATTTGCTGCGCATTGCCAATAGCCCCTATTATGGCTCCCGCCGGAAAATTGAATCGGTAAAAGAAGTGATTATGCTCATCGGCATTCGTAAGCCAATTGAATGTGGCTGATGAGATTTTGCAAGCGGTAGTGAATTATCAAGGCAAGCTTGGCGAACTATTGCAGCGCATAGAACGTTTTGAATACGATTTGGCGATGAAAAAAGCGACACCACAAGATTTTAGCGCCTTGAGTAGCTTTAAGAAATCGAGCTTCCAAGTGCAACTCATGTTCAATTCAATGCGGCCGGAATAAAAAAGGCGCTCATATAAACGAGCGCCTAGTGTGGTAAATGAATCACAGTGATTAAGTAATATCGCCCATTCCTAGTCTAGTAAACAGCCTTTATAAGCCCAATACATCTTCAATTTGATCACGTGTAAGCACGTGGTAGCTCGGTTTCGCGCGGGCATAGATCTCGCGTGCTGTTGCTAACCCCTCAGGCGTAGCGGCCAGCGCAGCATACACAGAGCGAATGTAAGCTAATCTACCCATACTCATAAGCATTTGCTCAACACGTGGCATAGCGGGTTCATATTGATGCTGTATAGCGATTACCAACCATGTTGAAAGCACCGAATTATTGCCCGTGTTGGTTAAGTTAAACTCCTCATCTAGGCGCGCGAGCTGAGCTTGGCTTACATCACTCGGTAAGTTAGTTAAGAAATATAGGCGCTCATGAATGCTCCAACCGCTGGTATCTATGGCTTCACCAGCAAACCAACGCTGTTGGTCTGCAAGTACTCGCTCAAATACATCTACTTGCGGGCGAGGTGCGGTATCAGGCAGCCCAGGGGCATACAGCCACTGCATTATTTCTTCGCGAGAAACTTGCCCAGGGTTCGGTTGAATTAACTGGCGCTCAAGGTATTCTTGAAATTGCTCGGTAGTAATACTTTGGAAGGAAAAATCAGCAAAGTATTGGCGCACAAACGCATCGAATGTTTCTCGACCAAAGCGCTCTTCCAAGAAGAATAAAAATTGCTGTGCTTTGGTGTAGGGAATAGCAGTAAAGCTTGTATCAGGATCGCGTTGCGCTAGCTCGATATGCAGCACTTGCTGGCGCTCACTTAAATGGGGCATAGCCGCATCAAGGGATTGTGCATCTAGCATACGCTCCATTAAGGCGCGCTCTTCACCAAATACGGCTTCCATAATGCGATTCTCAACGTAGGAGGTAAACCCCTCGTTCAGCCACAAATCTCGCCAAGTAGCATTGGTTACTAAGTTGCCAGACCAAGAATGGGCTAGTTCATGGGCAATTAAACTCACTAAGCTTTGGTCACCCGCAATTACGGTTGGAGTTAGAAATGCCAACTGTGGGTTTTCCATGCCACCAAATGGGAAGCTGGGCGGCAGCACGAGCTGATCGTAGCGATCCCATGCGAAGGGGCCAAATAATTCCTCGGTAACCGCCATCATATCCGTGGTATATGCGAATTCATTTACCGCTGATGCCAAAATAGAGGGCTCAGCATAGATCGCCATGCGTTCATTCAGCGCATGAAAATCAAGATCACCCACTGCAATGGCCATTAGGTAAGAGGGTATTTTTTGTCGGCTCTCGAACCGATACACCCCAGTGCGCTCAGGGTTAGGTGGGTTGTTCGCGCCCATTAAACCGAGTAGTTCAGGTGGTGTGGTGAGCTCTCCGGTAAAGGTAAAACGTTGCAGAGGAGTATCTTGGATGGGAATCCATGTGCGTGCGTAATGGGGTTGTGATTGGCTATACAAAAATGGATAAACACCGCCAGCAGTTCCCTGTGGGGCAACCCAATCAAGCCCGGTAGCCTCGGGAGATGAGGCGTAGTGAACGCGCACTTTTTCGGTGCCAGCAGGCAGGCTTATAATGAGCGGGGTGCCTAAAATATCATCGCAATCACCGAGTGCATACTCTGTGTTGCTCCATTCACCGCTGGTATAGGCCTCGGCCCGGGCGATGCTGAGCATTTCGGTATCTAATACCAGCGTATCGGCACTTTCATCATGATACTCAAGATCGTACTCTACATAGCCAGAAAGCACTTTGGCATCGAAATCCACGCGCAAGTTTAAATGCAAGTGTGGCGTGCTTACTTGATTACTATTAGCGAAGCTATGTGCATCAATGGTAGGTGTTTCAACCCGCCAATGGTTGTTCTCGAGTGCTCCTGAGCGGGGCGTTTCTTCACTAGCTGCTGAGATATCAGTAGGGCCGGCATCGTTTGCCGGTGAACAGGCTGCCAACGCAACAGTAAAGGTGGCAGCAGCAATAACGTTCATCCAGCGCTTGCGAATAAGTACTGGCGCGTGCGCAATATACTTGGGTTCAGAAAGAAACAACACAATAGAAATCCTTTAGTTAGGAATGTTAAGTGAACCACTTACGTTACGCGTGCGCACCGATCCCGAGCCCTTCATACGAATGCTGAAATCACCGCTTACATTGCGCGCATTGATACTGCCAGAACCTAGGCTACCAATACCCACATTACCGCCCACATCGCTTACTGCTAATGAGCCTGAGCCAATATTACTTACAGTAACGTTACCGCTTATCTCATCAAGCTCAATACTTCCTGAGCCAATGGAACCAACGGTAACGGAACCATGTACACCGTCGGTGGTAACTGTGCCAGAACCCACGGCGCCAATTTCTAGGTAGCCGATACTATCCAGCCGCACAGTGCCGCTGCCCACAGTAGCGTTTACATGTCCGGAGATGCTCTCAGCGGCTAATCTGCCGCTGCCAAGGGTAATATTTAATGAGGCAATATCTTCGATATCAGCACTGCCAGAGCCTACAGTAACGGCGGCGCCCCAAGAGCTAGGTAACGCTCCACTCACCACAAAATAGCCATAATTGGCGCTGCGAAATAAGCCAGGGCGGAAACTGTTGCTGCGGCCACCGGCATCTAGTTCCACAATGGCGGTACTGCCGCGTGTAGAGCTGCTGGCTCGCATGTTTTCAAGGCGTTCGGGGGAAGAGGCACACATTTTTACTTTTAAAGTTCCGTGATCATGCTCGCCACCGGCTAATTTAAGGGAACCGGCGCCGATAGCAATCTCTAGCATACGGATATTGTTATCGTTTAATTGTAAATCAAGGGTGCTTGATTCTTTGCAAGGTTGGCTGGCGGCAGCGTTAAAGCTCAATAATGATACAACGCCTAGCGTTAGAAATGTGGCTGTTTTCATAATGGATTCCTTGGCAGCAACGGCTTAGGGCGGCGTGATTAGGCGATAGTATACTGTGCCTAAACACGCCGTTATATGCATCCATCATAACGCTTTTTTATGATATGTGTACTAGTCAGCGTATTTAACTGTGCAACCGTAAGGGCGAGTTACTTGTCGCTCAGGAGTTTCGCCGGCAAGAACCGCGCGCGCAGCGTTTGCGAAGTAAGGGTCTGCACGTTCTACATCGGCATGGTTAGCGGTTGGAATGCTATCAATGCCGCCTGCATACTGCAGTACACCAGCGCCATCAATTACGTACATGTGTGGCGTTACCCGGGCAGCATAGGCTCGCCCCATAGTGCCATCTTCATCCAGTAATACAGCGGCAGGAGCGGCGTTACGGCTGCTAGTAAGCTCATCCGCTTGTGCTGGGCTTACGTGGCCTTGCGTACCAGGAGCAGATGAAATAACGGTGAGCCACACAACATCTTGCTCAGCCATTTCCCGCTGTAAATTTTGCATATTATCCGTGGCATAGTGCTTCACTACGAATGGGCAATCATGATTGGTCCATTCGAGCACCACCATGGAGCCGTTGTATTGCTCCAGAGAATGTACTTGGCCCTGAGTGTCGGTTACGCTAAATGCAGGGGCTGGCTCACCAACTTCGGGGTTCGCCATAGCCACGGTTGCAACAGTGGCAAACATTGCGCCTACCACACCCAACATGGTGCGGCGTAGTTTGGTATTGAAGTGTATTTTCATGGTTCGTTCCTCGTTGTTTCTAAACGTGCACCAGTACAGTACAAGTGTGTTTATTGACTAGCATTTAGCACTACTTCACGAAGTAGTGCCGGGGTTAATATCTGTGGTAATACCTGGGCTTCTTTACCGGGCCAATACAGCACGTATAACGGCACGCCGTTGCGCTGATAACGCCCGAGATACTCAGTTATTTCCGGGTTTTGTAGGGTCCAATCGCCTTTCAAATACGCAATATTGTGTTCGGTAAACAACGCGCGGGTTGCTTCTGTTTCAAGCGCTACACGCTCATTCGCCAAACAAGTGATGCACCAATCTGCGGTCATGTTAACGAATACTGGTTGCTTGGTTTGCAGTTCATCATGCACCGAGGGGCTCCAAGATTGCCAGTTTTGCTGGGAGTTGCTGGCAGCATGCGAGGCTTGCTGCATCTGCAAAGCAAAGAACAGGCTTACTGCGCAAAGTGCGAGCAGTAACCAACCAAGCACATTTTGGCGCACTTTCTTGGCTGGTTTGAGTTGCCCAGAACCGAAACACCACAGTGCTGTAGCAAAGAGTACCGCTGCGATTAAGAGCAAGGCTAAACTATCTACGCCTGCTTGGCGGCCAAACACCCAAAGTAACCAAACTGTAGTAAGGTTCATTGGCAATGCCATCCAGTGCTTAAACGTTTCCATCCACGCACCGGGCTTTGGTAATAAGCGTGCCACTTGCGGTACGAAACCAAGCAGCAAAAATGGCAATGCCATGCCAAACCCTAAAGCAGCAAAAATAAGCAGGGCAATGCTGGGTGGCTGGATAATGGCAAAACCAAGAGCCACGCCCATAAAGGGTGCGGTACAGGGGCTAGCAATTACAACAGCAAGCACCCCGGTTGCGAAAGAGTTTTGTTGATGGCCGCTTTGCCCTAGGCTCATAAGGCGAGTACCAATCTGATAAACCCCTAATAAATTTAAAGCGATGGCAATAAATAATAGCGCCAACAAAGCAATTAGCAGCGGGTTCTGCAACTGAAAGCCCCAGCCTAAAGCTTGGCCACCGGCGCGCAGGAGGATTAACAATCCGGCGATGGCAACAAAGGTGATGATTACGCCAAGTGTGTAGCCAATCGCATCGGCTCGCGCGCTATTGTTTTGGTTTGCCAAGTGCAGGGCTTTCAAAGAGAGCACCGGGAATACGCAAGGCATTAAGTTCAAGAGCAAACCGCCAGCCATGGCCAAGAGCAATACCCAAGCGAGGCTCGCTGAGGTGGAAGCAGTGTCTACATTACCTGCTGGGCCTTGCTCGCTTGCGGCTACGGTAATTTGTACAGCGCGCTCATCATTCACCAGCAGCAGCTCGAAAGCACTCGGCATATCATGAAAGTAAGTATTTAATTGGCGTTGAATGAGCAACTGGCTGTCGATGGCGTTAATGCTGCCAGCAGGTTGGTGTTCTACTAACTCTCCTGCGCCCACAAAGGCGTACAATGAGCTATCCGCCATTGCCGCTGCACTCGGGTGGTCTACCAAAATAGTTACTTGCTGGGCTTGTATATCAAAATAGGCGGGCCAGCTTGCGAGTTCTGGCAGGTTGGCTCTCGCTAATGCAAATTCCGCGCTATTCTCTGCGGCTAAAACTGAATCGCCCACAGCAAGCTCTACACTAAAAGTGGCTGTTCCGGGTATGCAGATTTCTTCACACACCAACCAATCAACGGTGGCAGTTATCGGCAGCGTGGTATCGGCGTAATCGTGTGGGATATGAATAGTTGAGAGTAGATAGGTATCGCCCTCAAAACCGTAGTTGGAAAGGTGGCCGATGTTAAATTTTTGCGCTATCGGCCATTGAATGCCTTCAGCAATGAATTCACTGTTGGGCAAATCCCAATGAATCACTGTGGCTAGGCCTGAATCGCCAGGGTTTAGCCAATAGGTGTGCCAGCCAGCTTCGGGCATGAGCTTTACGGCGATAACTACCTTATCGCCGGGTGTAACTTGCTGATATTCCGCTAACAGCCGCGCCTCTAAATGCGGCTGTACAACCACATCAGAACGTGTGCTCGGCGCACTTTGCGCCGCCAGTGAGGTGCCAATGAGAAGCCATGAGGCGAATAATAACAGTAAGAACTTACGCACAATGTTCCTTATTAAGGTAGCCACTTAAAGATGAATAATTAATATACTACGTGCATTTCTTAAATTTGATGACCGTACCTGTTCAGAATGCGGCGAACCGTAAAAGGTTAACGATGAACACCGCAAGTGCGGGTTCGCTTAAATTGGTGAACCCGGCGGCATCGCAACTGGCTGGAATTGCTCTGGCCACTCGCCATCCTCTAGGGCTTGCGCAATTAAGCGCGCTAAATGATTGCGGAAATGAGCGGTGCGTTGCAGTTCTGCTTGTCGCGCGCGGCGGTTCGAACTTTGCTGTAGATCGCTTCGTAGCTCACTCAGCGCAGCCGCAAGTTGGCTGCGAACTTCCGGCGCCGTAGCGCTATCAAACATGGTATTCACCAACTGAAAACTGGTTAAATAAAGCACACGTTGCGCGATAGGTTCGTGTAGCGTGTTTTCATGCAACGCAGTGTTGAATAGGGCTTTAGTTAAAGCATACGGCGTTGGTAAATCTTCATCGCGCTGGGCTTGCCAGTTTAAACGATTCAATCGCTGCGGATTTAATAACATGGTAAGCGTGTGGTTTGCACTGGCCTCGGCCATCGTTACCGGATCTGCAAAAAAGCCCATCCGTGAAGCGAAATCTTCTCGGCTAACTTGCGAGCCATAGGCTTTGGGTACCAGTAATGGTTCGATATGCTCTGGTAACGCTAGGAAATCAGTGTGCAGAGTGGATAACAATGCGGTTAATGCACGGTTCTGTTCGTTGGCACTTACTGGGCGTTGCTCAATATTTGCTTCACCCACCACCGCATAGCGATAATCCACCCCAGCCACTAGCTTCACCGCAGCTTCGGTTTGATAGCGATGCAACAAATACATTGGCGCTAAAATCGGCTCCAATTCATCCAGCGGCCGGCCTTCGGCAATATTTCCGAGGCCAAAGTTTGCTAATACTTTCGCGCGCACATCGATTAAGCGGTTTAGCTCATCGGTGGCATTCGCGCCATTATTCCATAAATGCGCGGTAGGATGGCCACCATGAATGGCGCGCGCATCACGATCGGAAATAAAGTGCATGTTTTGTGCATAGCTTTGTTCTATCAGTTGCTGCAATCCAGCCTGCTCTTCTTCTGCTGAAGCAAACTCTTGATAACCGTAGGCTACAGTGAACATATCCCATGGCCCTAGGCCACTACTGTAGGCATCGTTCAAGCTGATTTCACCGCTTTCAGTAACTTTAATGAGCGGGTGTGGATAATCCATTACTGAAGCCCGATCTTGTGAGTTCGAGGCGAAGTTATGGGCAATACCGATAGTATGGCCAATTTCGTGTGCGGAAAGCTGGCGGATACGGTTGAGCGCCATGGTTTCAATTTCATCCATAAGCTGCTCGCTATCTTTATCGGCCGCGAATGGCGCAAGCAAGCCTTGCGCAATCAACATATCTTGGCGTACGCGCAAAGAACCTAAACTCACATGGCCTTTTAATATTTCACCAGTGCGCGGATCCGCTACTGAGTAACCATAAGACCAGCCTCGGGTTGCTCGATGCACCCACTGAATGATGTTGTAACGCACATCCATTGGATCTGCCTCAGCGGGCAGTTCTTTTACGATAAACGCATCTTTAAAGCCAATCGCCGCAAAGCCTTCATTCCACCATTGGGCGCCATCCAGTAACGCGGTGCGTACCGGCTCTGGTGCGCCAGGATCTAAGTAATACACGATAGGTTCTACCGGTTCACTTATCGCAGCGCTTGGATCTTTCTTTTCTAATCGATGGCGGCTAATAAACCGCTGATCCATGCTTTCGCGCAATGGTGCAGCATAATCTTGGAAACCGCGGGCATAGTAGCCGCTGCTGGGGTGAAATGCGCGAGGCTGGTAGCCATCATCGGGTAGCTGAATAAATGAATGGTGTAAATGCACCGTAATGGCGGTTGGCTCTGGCGTAACCGAGCGCACATAACGGCCTGCGCCGGAGCCAGTAAAGGTAACTTTTGCTTCCAATTCAGTGTTTTTCGGGAAGGCGCGCATACGATCTGGCCACAACACTGAGCGGTTGGTATCAACCGAGAAGTTACCCTCGTTAATCCGCTGCAAACGATCTTGGATACCATGAATATCAGTGTATAAAAATGGCGTGTAATCAATCAGTACGTAGCTATTGTTCCCAGCTACTATATCGAAGCCCCATAACACCGATTCGGCAAAGGCTTCGGCAACACTATCACGCTCAGCTGCATTATCTGTATTGGCGCGGTACGTGGTGTTTTTCTCAGTAAGTAAGGCGCGCTTGCCGTGCACAGAAAATTGCGCCAACCGCGTGCTACCCAACTGGCCGCGATCAAGGCCTATATCATTTGAGCCAATGCCACGTGGTAGGCTACTTTGGAAGATGAACTCTGGGCTTTGTCGAGGTACCTGAAGATAAACTTTGTCGGCTGCCTCATCATAGTAAAAGGCGAAAAAGCCATCGTGCTGTTGCATGCCCTCGGTAAACTCCGGGATATCTTTGCCGTGTGCGGCGGTGGCGAAGCAGGTAAAAACCATACAGGCCAGTAAAACAGCAGGGAAATGTTTAAACATGATAAGCATCCGATTTTATGGTGAAATTAGTATCAAACTAGCTGATTTTGTATCATTTCCTGCATGGGAATGCGAATATGTTTGCGCTCTGCCGTAAATACTAGAAGCTGAACGCTAACAGCAGAAAACAACAAGGATCTGCATGCAAGTTATTGCCCTCAAACACATTATCTTTGTCTTCATTGGTTTGCTGTGTTTAACCCCACTGATATCTTCTGCGCTGGCACTTGTGCTTGGCGTGGCTATGGCATTACTTAAATGGGTACCGTCGCAAGTGAACCCAAGCAAATGGGTGAAGAAACTATTGGCGATCTCGATTGTGGGTTTGGGCTTCGGTGTGAGTTTTGCGGCGGCAAAATCGGCAGCATTAACGAGCTTACCCATGATTGTTGTTTTTATTCTGCTTACCTTGGTGCTGGCGCTTGGTGTTGCGCGGGTGCTGCACATGGATCAGAAAACCGCTGCCTTAATTGGTTCGGGTACTGCGATTTGTGGCGGTAGCGCCATTGCTGCAGTAGCGCCAGCGATTCAGGCAAAACCAAACCAGATCGCGGTAGCGCTGGGTTGCGTGTTTGTGTTGAACGCTGCAGCGCTGTTGATTTTCCCGTGGATTGGCCATTATTTGCAGCTCACACCCGAGCAATTTGGTATCTGGGCGGCAATTGCTATTCATGATACCTCTTCGGTAGTGGGTGCTGCCGAAGTGTTTAATGCCGCCTCATTGGAAACGGCTACATCGGTAAAGTTGTTGCGGGCTTTAGCGATTGCGCCAGTGGCAGTGTTAGCCGCTTATATTTATCAGCGCTTGCAAGCGCGAAAACTTGAGCACGCTGGCAGCGAGGAGGGTACCACGGCAATTTCTAGCCATAAGCCACAACTGATACCAACCTTCATTATTCTTTACATTCTAGCGATAGTGATTGCTAACTTACTACCGCAAGGCGAAGCCATTTATAGTGAAATATTCACCTGGGCGAAGCGCTTGTTGGTGGTTTGCTTGTACTTAGTGGGGGCTTCGCTTTCATTACATACCATTCGCCAAGCAGGCTTTAAACCGATGCTTTTGGCAACACTATTATGGGTGCTCATTTCGGTCGCATCGCTCGGCTGGATTTTGGCTTAGAGCCCTATACGCTTGCAGTATCACGTTGGTTAATGCGATCGTGCCATTCCTGCAGATGTGGTTGCTCTGAGCTGATTCGTACCCCAATTACCTTGGCAAACTGCACGGTTGTGTAGGCATTGATATCTGCGGCAGTGAATCGTTGGCAACAAATATAATCGTTAGTGGATAAATGGTTTTCCAGAAAATCAAAAAACTCTACCACCTTCGCATGGCAATCTTGCGCCCATTCTTTAATGCAATTCATGCGGTCGTTAAAGTAGCCGCTGCCGTGTTGGAAGCTCATTCCGGTGGGCAAAAACAGGTAGAAATCGATCCAACGGAGCCATTGTTCAATCTGTGCTTTTTCAACTGCCGTGTCGCCTAGTAACGATTGTGTTTCTGGGTGAGCCTCTTCGAAATAGCGGCAAATGGCCATGGTTTCGCTAATGCAGGTACCATCATCTAGCTCTAGCATCGGCACTTTCTTCATCGGGTTTTTGGCAACAAAATCAGGCTTCAAGTTATCGCCTTTTTGCAAATCAAGTTCTACACGCTGCACTTTGTTTAGCAACCCTTTCTCAGCAAGAAACATTCTTACCCGCCTAGGGTTTGGCGCGATCGCCATTTCGTATAACTTCATTGCCGTTTTCCTTATTGTTTTAGTATGGATGAGCTTAATTCAAGCAGAATAATGCGTTAAATACGCTCAATCGTCGATTTTTTGCGTTTTCTTAACGCTCATTATTGCTTGCAGTGCATATAGTTAATTCATACTAAATTAGCACATTAATTGCTTTTGATTATACAAGGTTACGTTGGAGGTACTGTAGGATGAATAAACTATTTAGTGCAGCTCTACTCACGGTAAGTTTTGCGGCATTCCCTGTACTTTCCGATCACCATGGCAGCAATGAGCAAGCGGTAGGCCCGCAACTTGAAATAAACGAATGGAACGTTCCTTATGAGGGGCCAAGATCTCGTGATCCTTGGGTTGGTGGTGAAGATCTCATTTGGTTTGTAGGACAAAGAACGCATTATGTTGGGCAACTCATCCCCTCTACTGGCGAGTTCCATAAGTTTGCTTTGCAAGATGGTGCTGGGCCTCATACGGTAATATCAGATCATCGCGGTGCATGGTATGCCGGTAATCGTGCCGCGCACATTGGCTTAGTGAACCCGGAAAATGGCGAGATTAGCAAATTCACCCCGCCGGGTGATGGCCCTCGCGATGTGCATACTATGGATTGGGATAGCCGCGGTAATATTTGGTTTACCGAGCAAGGTGGTAATCGTATTGGTTATTTTGATACGGCAGCGGAAACCTTCACCATGTACGAGGTAACAACGCCACGGGCGCGGCCATATGGAATTGTTGTTCATAACGATGAACCTTGGGTAGTAATGTTAGGCACTAATCAAATTGCTACCGTTCGCGATGGCGAATTAGTTGAGATTGAAGTACCACGGGAAGCTGCAAGAATTCGAAGATTAGCGGTGGCAGAAAACGGTACGGTGTGGTTTGGTGATTATGCTGCAGGTTACATTGGTAGCTTTAACCCCGAGAGCGGTATGTTTGGCGAATGGCAAATGCCCGCTGGCGAAAGTTCGCGGCCCTATGCAGTGGCCATGGATGCAAAACAGCATTTTTGGGTGGTGGAAACCGGAGTGCAGCCCAATCGATTTGTAGCTTTTGATACCGCATCAGAAACCTGGAGTGATTTGTTCGAAGTACCAAGCGGAGCCGGTACAGTGCGGCATATGGTGTACGATGAGGACACCAATAGCATTTGGTTCGGTACCGATAAGAACACTATTGGGCAAGCAAAGATATCCGATTAATCCGCAAGAACATGATCACTAAAAGAAGGTTTACAGCATGATTCAATGGCGTGCTCAGTGGCTAAAATGGATGCAAATTTTAGGGCTAGGGTTATTTGCTGCTGTAATTTTCCCTGTATATGCACATCCTGAAGGCCCACCGCCGGGCCACACGGGTATGCACGGTGAACCAGATTGCGGACAATGCCATTTCGCGGGTGCAGAACCTACCAAGCGAAGTGGCTTGTTTGTTACCGGGTACCCAACGCAAGCTACTCCTGGGGCGGTGTATGAATTGAAGGTACTGTTAATCGATTCGGAGCATAGGGCGGGTGGGTTTCAGCTCGCTGTGGTATCTCCGGCTTCAGAAGCGCAGGAAGAGTTAACTAGTGTGGGTGAACTTGCGGCTGGGAACTTACAGCGCGTTGATAGCTTGGCGCGAGTGAGCTATGTGGGGCATAGCGCACCCAAACCTTCTCAGGAGGATGCCGATACGGGCGATATGTACACCCAGTGGATGGTGCGCTGGCGCGCACCGGAAAATCATTCTGGGCCTGTGCAAATTATTGCCGCAGCGGTGGCGTCTGATCACGATGATTCGCCATTAGGAGATACGGTTTACTTGTATCAAAGCGAGCTTTTTAACGCAGTACAAAAGCCCTAAAGCTGCGGCCCTTCAATTTACTGTTGTTAAAGATATGCAGCGCCACGCGTTGCTTATCGTTGGCAACGGCCACATAACTCCAGCCAGCCAATACTTTAATTTTGCCGATACTGGTAAATGGCACTTGGTCATCTTTAGTAAGCGCCCCCACGATATCGCCTGGGCGCAGTTTATGTTTTTTACCGCCCATAATTTGCACGGTAACCATACTGGCGGTAAGTGGTGGTTGAGTAAGTAGCTGCACCGGAGGGAGTGGTTGTAACTTCTCTGGTGCTTTTTCCCCAGAGCCTACGATGGTTACCGCTAAGCCTTCTGCACCCGCTCGGCCTGTGCGGCCAATGCGGTGGGTGTGGGTATCACTATCATGTGCCACTTCAGCATTGATTACTAAATCGAGCTCAGCAATATCGAGGCCGCGGGCGGCCACATCGGTAGCTACTAAAATGCGGGCACTGCCATTATTAAACTGTACCAGCGCTTGATCGCGATCTTTTTGTTCTAAATCGCCATGCAAAGCTAAGGCACTGTAGCCTTGCGCAATTAAGCTATCCGCTAATGCTTGGGTAACTCGTTTGGTGTTACAGAACACTACGCAACGCTCGCTTTGATGGTGTTGCACGATGCGCTTCACCGCCTCATCTCGTTGCGCGGCACCTAGCTCATAATACACTTGGGTAATTTGTGGCTTTAGTACCTCTGCTTCATCCCGCTGCTCTTGCACTTTAATGTGCTGCACATCATGCAATAATTTCGCGGCTAGTTGTTCAATTTGTTCAGGGTAGGTGGCGCTTAGTAATAAGGTTTGCCGTTGCGCCGGCAACACCTTAGTAATGCTTTGTAGCTCGGTTTGAAAGCCCATTTCCAGCATTCGATCGGCTTCATCGAGCACAAGTGTGGTTAGTTCAGAAAAATCGATACGTTGATTTTGCAAGTGATCAAGCACACGCCCTGGGGTGCCTACTAAAATGTGGGCACCATGCTCAAGGGAAATTATTTGTGCTCGCTGCGGCACACCACCACACAGGGTAAGCACTTTGATATTGTGAATACCACGGGCAAGCGTACGAATTTCTTCCGCAACCTGATCGGCTAGCTCACGCGTGGGGCAGAGTACTAAGCTTTGCACGCGAAAACGATCTACCACCAGTTTTTGCAGCAAGCCGAGTGCAAACGCCGCGGTTTTCCCAGAGCCTGTTCGGGCTTGGATAATACAATCTTGGCCCGCCAAAATAGCTGGCAAAGATTGCTCTTGCACTGGGGTCATCTGCTGAAAATTACGCTCAGATAGGGTTTCTAATAACGCGGGATGCAACGTTAATGATGAGAAATTCGATTCACTAGACATATAAGTTCCTTGGCCGTGGTACCAACGCCGAAATTAAAGAAAAATGGCCTTTGGACGATAATAATATGCACATTATACGCACATCTCAGCGTTACTGCTTGCATTATCACGGTGAATGAATGTAGGGCAGAACGTGAGTTTGTTTGATGTGTATCAGGTTGGTTAGTGGTTGATCTTAATATACTGAGCAATAAGCGTTAATTGCTGTAAAAAAACATGGGATGTCATGAATTTATCTACTTTAATCGGCATGCTTTCCGGCATGGCCATCGTATTCTCGGCAATTTTCTTTACCTCAGAAGATGCGTGGAGCTTTGTTAATTTACCGGGCTTGGCTGTAGTGCTGGGTGGTACTTTTGCCGCCACTTTGCTGGCGTACCCGCTACGTGAAGTAGTGAATGTATTCAAAGTGCTGTGGATTGTACTGAAAAACGAAAAGCTCTATGCGCAAGATGATCAACAGGAGCTGGTGAATGTAGCGCGCCAGTTAGTGCAGGGTAATTTAATAAAGGTAGAAGACCAGCTCGAGCAAGTGAAAAACCCATTTCTGCGCACTGGTTTAGAACTCTTAATTAATAATACGCCGCACCAAGATATGTCGGAATTGCTGGAGTGGCGCATTGTAAAAATGAAGATTCGTGAAAAGGCTGAAGCGCAAATTTATCGCACCATGGCCATGTTTGCGCCGGCATTCGGCATGTTGGGTACTTTGGTAGGTTTAGTGAATATGCTCCAGGGTATGGGTGAAAGCAATATGGCGCAAATTGGCAGCGATATGGCCTTTGCCTTGCTTACTACCTTGTATGGTGTAGCACTCGCAAATTTATTCTTCAAACCAATCGCGATTAAATTTGAGCGCAGAACCGAGCGCCGTGTGCAGCTCATGAATATGATTCGTGAAGGGGTGATGCTGATTGCCAAAGGGCGCAACCCGAGTTACATCCGAGAATATTTATCTACTTTCTTTGCTCATGTTGAAGATGAACTCAATATTGGTGGAAAAGGCCCGGGTAACGGCAACGGCAAGAAGAAATTTAAAGAGCAATTGGATACACCCAAAAAGAGCCCGTTCGCATGAGATTTGGTAAACCGAGTTCAATAGCGGCGCAAAGCGAAGCGCTGCGGCAAGATCGCGAAGCTGCTGCGGAAACAATCCGTAGGCAGAATTTTGCTGGTATTGATGATATCCCTTCTCAGGAGGATGAAGAGTGGGTAACCACTTATATGGATATTATTACCTTGTTGCTGATACTTTTTGTGGTATTGCTCGCGAATGCTGATTTCAGTGGTTCACCAGCGGAACGTGAGCAAGTGAACCGCGCGAATGCGTTGATGAGAGTGCTCGGCATTGATCCAAATTCAGCAACAGAGCAGGAATTAACAAGCATTGGCACTTCGCTTACGAGTGAGTTTTCTGAGGCCGGATTAAGCGATATGGTGGATATTTCTTCGAGCCCAGGAAGCTTAAATATTCGCCTAAATGATCAGATTCTCTTTCGCAGTGGCGAAGCAGAATTTATTGGTGAGAGTGCTGATCAAGTAATGCATCCGATTATCGAGTTGCTGAACCGTAGTGCCTATAATATTAGTATTGAGGGGCACACTGATAGTGTGCCTATTAATACGGCGCAGTTCCCAAGTAATTGGGAATTATCGGCGGCCCGGGCAACTTATGTGGTACGTTATTTGATTGATAATGAGATTGCGCCAACACGCTTGCGAGCAATCGGTTATGCCGATAGTATGCCAATAGCAGATAATAATAATGCTGAAGGGCGCAGCGAAAATAGGCGCGTAACCCTAGTTCTAACTGTTCCAGACGAGCAGTAAGTGTGGAAACCTTTTAGGGAAAATAGGCGATACCATGAATCGTAGCTGCTGCGATAGCAAAATGAAAACAAAGCCATCCGGTACTTCGAGACGAGTCTTATTCGGCGCGCTGCTTGCTTTGTGTGTTTTATTGCCAAGTGTGCCATTTTCTCTAGTGCACGCCAGTGCTGTTATGCAGCAAGAGCACTCTACCCCCAGCCCAAAATCATTGGGTGATTTTAATAAGCCGTTAATTCAATATGCGATGTCGCATTGGAACACGCGTGATGGCCTCCCTCATAACTCGGTAAATAACATTACCCAAACTCCCGACGGCTACTTATGGCTTGCTACTTGGGAAGGCCCAGTGCGTTTCAATGGCCGCAGCTTCGATGTGTTCGATGATATTGAAGCCCTTGGGCTCCCTGAAACGGGTGTTATGGGAATTACTCATAATCCAACGAACAATCATATCTACATTTCCGGTCCGCGCGGAGGGATTGCGCGCTTTGATGGCGAATTGTGGCATCCTTTGTCGGCTGCTCCGGGATTTGTGTTTAGGGTTGCGGTGGATCACGAAGGGCATTTGTGGGCGGCAGCTGAAGGGCATGGGGTGGTGCGCTACGATACGAATGGTAACATGCGGCAGTATGGTGTTGCAGAGGGTTTATCGAGTGATTTTGCGTATCGAGTTTACGCCATGCCCGCCCAAGGTGAAAGAGATAATGAGGTACTGGTAGGAACTAGCAATGGTTTATCGCGCTATAATCAAGAAACAGATGAATTTGAGCAGGTTTCCCTCTTGCTCGATGGACAAGTTCGGGATGTGCTGCAACATTCGAGCGGAATGTTACTCGTGGCTAGTGATAATGGCTTATTTTTTCAGAACGAACCTGAGCAATCTTTCCAGCCTTGGCCGGTTGCTATTGAGGGAACGATTACAGCATTAGAAGAGGGGGCTGAAGGCGCTTTATGGTATGGCACTCTTACCCATGGCGTAGGTAGATTAAGCAATCGTGGTGTGAGTACGCTAGGAGTTGAGCAAGGCTTACCGAATCCTCATGTGCTGGATATTTTTCGCGACCATGAAGAAAACATGTGGATTTCCACCCATGGTGGCTTGGTGCAACTGCGCGACGCCTTATTTACCAGTTTTACACGCACACAAGGCCTAATTGGTGATTATGTTCGCGCCATTACCTTAGATAATAATCATCGGGTATGGGTTGGTACCAGTGAGGGCTTAAGCGTTTTTGAAAGCTCTGCAGAGCGGCTTTTCACCGATATAGTAAAGGATGTATCGGTTTTAAGCCTCACCCATGATACACAAAACAATGATGATGTTATTTATGTGGGCGCCTATACCGCAGGCGTACTGCAAATTACCAATGGTGAAATTACCGCTCGTTTGGGGCGTGATGAAGGCAGTTCACTGGCAGAAATTCGCGCGCTATTGAAGTTACCCAATAGCGATTTACTGGTTGCAGGATCGCCGTTGGGGCTTTTTGTGCTAAGGGTTTCGCCTGGAGCCATCGAATTAGTGCGCCATCTAGATGTTAGCGATGGCTTAATAAACCCAACTGTGACAGGGCTTACGCTGGCGCCAAACGGTGACATCTGGGTTGCATCTACCGGCGGGATTAGCCGAGTTTATCTGAATGGTAATACAACTGCCTTTGAAGAATGGCAAGCCGAAGCGGTGCATATTGAACGAGTTAGCCCTGCACAAAATACGTTCACTATGAAAAACAATGGCGATTACACCTGGTTTGGAACAGATCGAGGAGTGCTCATTTTTGCTGAATCTGAGTATCTATTGGCGCGTGATAAGAATCTTTCTGCAACGCACTATTGGCGAGTGCTGAATCGGAACGCGGGCTTGCCGTTTGATAAGTATTTTAGCTTAACCTTTGATTTCGATCAGAACCTCTGGCTAGGCGGAAGTAGAGGCGTAACTAGGGTTACAGCAAATAGTTTGCAAGCGTGGTTAGCGGGGGAAAGCAATCTACTACAATCGAACCATTATGTAGAAACGGATGGTATGGCGAGTAGCCAAGTAAACACTGGCGGGCCGTCATCAGCCCTCGACGCAGATGGCCACATTTGGTTTGCAACGGCTGCGGGGGTGACGGTGATTGCTCCGGAAGATATTAATCAGCATGGTGTGCAATCTCCGCCTGCAGTGATCGAGCGCGCAGTAGCAGATTCAATGAGGCTTGCACCCAATAGTCGCCTGCCAGCGAGTACCGAGCGGTTTGAGTTTCATTATGTTGGTTTAGGTTACCGAATGGCAAGGCATATTCAATATCAAGTACGTTTGATAGGCTTTGATGACGATTGGATCGAGCGAGGAAACGCTGCAAGTGCCGAATATACATCGTTACCTCCAGGTGATTTTACTTTTGCAGTGCGCAGCCGATATCCGGGCGGTAGTTGGTCGGAACCCGCTACTATCAGCTTCAGCAAAGCTCCGAATATCTATCAAACCTGGTGGTTCTGGACGCTTCTTGTTTTGGCTGTAGTTGCAGCAGTATGGCTGCGGGTTAGAACGTTGGAGCTTTCACGGGTGAAATTGCAGCGCTTAGTTTCAGAAAAAACAGCAGAGTTAGAGGCGCTGGCAAATGAAGATTCACTTACACAAGTGGGGAATCGTAGAGCGTTTGATGAACGGTTATTTGCAGAAATCAAACGTGCAGTGCGCACGAACAAGCGGCTTAGTGTTGCTATGTTGGATCTTGATCATTTCAAACAAATTAATGACCGCCATATGCATGAAGTGGGCGATCAAGTATTGCAAATAGTAGCTGGGGTAATTAAGCGTACGGTTCGCGAAGTAGATTTTGTTGCCCGTTGGGGTGGTGAAGAGTTTGTTATTTTATTCCCGGAAATTGATTGTAGAAAAGCAGCAGAGGTAAGTGAGAGGGTACGTGCCGCTATTGCGGCTATTGATTTCTCAGCAATTGCCAATGATTTGCAGGTAACCGCCAGTATAGGTGTGGCCGAGATTAATCAGCAGTTTAATCATCAAACGTTGTTGCAGCAAGCAGATCAGGCGTTATATGCCGCCAAAGCAGCAGGGCGAAATAAAGTAGTGTGTGAAGAACAGTTAACAGATTAAGACTACAAAAAAGCCCTCGAAGCTACTTGCAGTAACTATCGAGGGCTCCTTGTGCGTGTATTCGGCTAACCCTATGAAGGCCAGCGATGAGCTGGTTTGTTATTGCTCAATTAGTTCAATGATGCCAAGTAATCATCATAGCTACCGGCGAAATCACGTAAGCCATTCTCGGTGATTTCAATGATACGTGTAGCCAATGATGATACAAACTCTCTATCATGGCTTACGAAAATCAACGTGCCCACGTACTTTTCTAGCGCTAAGTTTAATGATTCTATCGATTCCATATCAAGGTGGTTGGTAGGCTCATCCATCACCAAAATATTTGGCCGCTGCAGAATTAGCTTGCCGAACACCATACGGCCTTTTTCACCACCAGAAAGAATGCTTACCGGTTTGGCGATATCATCTTGTGAAAACAACATGCGGCCAAGTACACCCCGCACCGATTGTTCATCATCGCTTGGCTTTTTCCATTGCATCATCCAATCTAGCACGGTCATCTTTTGCTTAAATAGATGCGCATGATCTTGGGCGCAGTAGCCGATATTCGCGTTTTCCGACCATTTCACTTTACCTGAATCAGGTGTGTAATCACCCATAAGGCACTTCAGTAAAGTTGTTTTACCAATACCGTTTGCGCCAAGAATGGCAACTTTCTCGCCCACTTCAATGGTGCTGCTTAAGCCTTTTAATACGTGATTATCGGCAAAGCTTTTATGTACATCGGTAATTTCGAGCGCTAAGCGATACAGCTGCTTTTCTTGTTCGAAGCGAATATACGGGTTCACTCGGCTAGAGGCTTTTACTTCCGAAAGCTGAATTTTTTCAATTTGTTTTGCTCGCGAAGTTGCTTGCTTTGCTTTTGAAGCATTCGCCGAGAAGCGGCTTACAAAGCTCTGCAGCTCAGCAATTTTATCTTTTTTCTTGGCATTATCAGAAAGCAATTGCTCGCGCGCTTGGGTAGCGGCAAACATATATTGATCGTAGTTACCTGGGTATACGCGTAGCTCACAGTAATCGATATCAGCCATATGCGAACAAACACTATTTAAGAAGTGGCGATCATGGGAAATAATAATCATCGTGCTGTTGCGCTGATTCAATACATCTTCTAACCAACGAATCGTGTTGATATCGAGGTTGTTGGTAGGTTCATCGAGCAACATGATATCTGGATCGGAGAAGAGCACTTGCGTAAGCAATACCCGCAGTTTCAGGCCAGGCGCGATTTCTGCCATTTTGCCCCAATGGGCTTCTTCTGGAATGCCTACGCCTAGCAGCAGTTCACCTGCGCGAGATTCTGCAGTGTAGCCATCGAGTTCGGCGAAGCGAACTTCCAAATCGGCTACGCGCATACCATCTTCATCGCTCATTTCCGGATTGCTATAGATGCGATCGCGTTCTTCTTTTACTTGCCATAATTCTTCATGGCCCATGAGTACGGTATCGATCACCGAATATTCTTCATAGGCGAACTGATCTTGGCGAAGTTTACCTACGCGCATATTTGGCTCTACCGAAATATTGCCGGCAGATGGCTCTTGCTCGCCACTTAAAATGCGCATAAAGGTTGATTTTCCGCAGCCATTGGCGCCGATTAAACCATAACGGTTACCTTGGCCAAATTTTACAGAAATGTTTTCGAATAGGGGTTTTGCACCAAATTGCATGGTGATATTTGCAGCAGAAATCACGTAACTGGTATCCAAACTAACAAGTGAAGCGAAATGCGGTGCCTTTGTACGCTCTTTAGCCGCTTTTTGCAAGGTTGCTGATGTTATTTACTGCCTGCCATTCGCTTTCTGTGAACGGCACTACGGAAAGGCGCGAGCCTTTTTTTACCAATGGGTTGGCCTTCAGTTCAGGAAGCGCTTTTAAGGTAGCCAGCGAGATCACCTTACTGAACTTCGTAACGAAGGTTAAATCTACCGCGCTCCAACGCGGGTTTTCCCTAGTGCTTTTGCTATCAAAATAAGCGGATTGCTCTGCAAATTGTGCTGGATCGGGATATGCGGCTTGTTGCACTTCCACAACACCAGCTACGCCAATCTGTTGGCAACTGGAATGATAAATAAAAACTTGGTCACCAACCTCCATCTCCCGCATGAAATTGCGGGCTTGGTAATTACGCACGCCATCCCAACGTATTGGTTTCGCGGGATCTGCTGCGAAATCATCGATGCTGCATTCATCGGGCTCTGTTTTCATTAACCAATAACGCATGGTGTTTCCTTGTGATCAGGTGGATTTACCCCAACAGGGCGCGTTAAGTAATTGAATTGCGGTGAATGCCAGCAGATTGTCGACAATATATCTTAACGGTGCCTTGATAGTGTCATAATTAAGCTTTAAAATGCTTACATCATACAAGGGTGTCGACAATCATGGCCATTCAAAGCCCCATCTGGCGTTCCCCGGTTACTTCTTCAGATCGTTTGTTGTTGGAAATTCAACGCGCGATTGTGGAAGGCGATATTCCGGCGGGCAGCAAAATTAGTGAACCAGAGCTGGCACGCCGCTTTAGCGTGAGCCGGGCACCATTGCGTGAAGCGCTCGCACGCTTAGAACGCTGCCATTTGATCGAGCGCACACCGAACGCTGGTGCTCGCGTGGTAACCTTATCGCTCGCAGGCTTGCTCTCATTATATCAGTTGCGCGAAGAGTTAGAAGGCTTAGCCTGCCGTTTAGCCGCTGAGAATATGGATGATGCAGAAATTGCCGAATTAAGTGCCTTACTCGAAGCGCACTTAGCAAGCCAGCGTGTGCGTGAAGGCGAAAGTTATTATCAGGAAGAGGGTGATTTGGATTTTCATTACCGCATTATTCTAGGTAGTAAAAACTCATATCTCATCAACATTCTCTGTGACGAGCTATACTTCTTGGTTCGAATGTACCGAGTGCAGCTTGGCATGAACGGCCCGCGGGTTTCGCGGGCATTTGATGAGCACAAAGCGATTATTAACGCGATTGCGAATCGCGATGGCGAACTCGCCGATTTATTGATGCGCCGCCATATTGGCGCTTCACGCAAGAACATCGAACTTAAACTGTTAAATGCTGGGAGTTAACATGACCTCTATTCAAAGTGCTGGCGGCAAGCTTCGCCAAGCAATTGCCAATGAAGCACCACTACAAATCGTAGGTACGATTAATGCCTACACTGCCATGATGGCTGAACGAGCCGGCCACAAGGCGCTATATCTTTCTGGTGCAGGTGTTGCTAACGCTTCGTTTGGCTTACCAGATTTAGGCATGACCTCTTTAAATGATGTGTGTGAAGATATTCGCCGCATTACCGGTGCTACTGATCTACCATTATTGGTAGATGCCGATACGGGTTGGGGTGGGGCATTTAATATTGCCCGTACCGTGAAAGAAATGACCCGCGCTGGCGCTGCCGGCTTTCATATTGAGGATCAAGTAGCGCAAAAACGCTGTGGCCACCGCCCCAATAAAGAAATTGTTTCTCAGGGCGAGATGGTTGATCGCGTAAAAGCGGCCGTTGATGCACGTACCGATGAGCAATTTTTAATTATGGCGCGCACCGATGCATTGCAGCGAGAAGGTGTAGAGGCGGCAATTGAGCGTGCTCAAGCTTGCGCAGAAGCAGGTGCGGATGCAATTTTCGCAGAAGCAGTGCATACCCTAGAGCAATATCAAGCATTCACCAATGCGCTGAATGTTCCTGTGCTCGCAAATATCACTGAGTTTGGCGCTACACCGCTATTTAATAAAGCTGAGTTAGCCCAAGTAGGCGTAGAAATGGTGCTGTACCCGTTAAGCGCATTCCGCGCGATGAACAAAGCGGCACTAACAGTTTATGAAAGTATTCTTGCGAATGGCGACCAAAAAGAAGTGATAGATATCATGCAAACACGCGCTGAGCTCTATGATTTCTTGAACTACCACTCATTTGAAGAAAAGCTCGATCAGTTATTTAAAAAGTAATGATTTGAGCAGTGCTGCCAAGCAACAGAAATTCAATACAAGTTAAGAGGGAATAATAATGTCTGATAAAAAACTAACAGGTGCTGGTTTACGCGGCCAAGTAGCGGGCGAAACCGCACTATGTACAGTGGGCCAAAGTGGCTCTGGATTAACCTACTATGGTTACGATATTAAAGAGTTAGCCGATAAAGTAAGCTTTGAAGAAGTTGCTTATTTACTTGCCAAGGGCGAACTACCGAAGCAAGCGCAACTTGATGAATACAAAGCGCGCTTGAAAAAACAACGTGGCTTACCACAAGCACTGAAAGATGTGCTGGAGCGCATTCCTGCTGATGCTCACCCAATGGATGTAATGCGAACCGGTGCCTCATTTTTAGGCAATCTTGAGCCAGAAGAAGATTTTAGCCAAGCCGATGCCAAAATTGAGCGTTTGCTTGCCGCATTCCCAAGCATTTTGTTGTATTGGTACCGATTCACTCACGATAACGTGCGCATTGAAACACAAACCGATGATGATTCAATTGGCGCCCATTTCTTGCACCTGTTGCATGATAAGGCACCAAATGAATTGCACGCTGCAGTAATGAATACCTCGTTAATTCTTTATGCAGAGCATGAATTCAATGCATCTACCTTTACCGCTCGGGTATGTGCTTCTACGCTTTCAGATATCTTCTCTTGTGTTACTGGCGCAATCGGTTCACTGCGCGGCCCATTGCATGGCGGTGCTAATGAAGCGGCCATGGAATTGATTGAGAACATGAAAGATGCCGACGCCGCTGAAGAAACCCTAATGGGTATGCTCGCGCGCAAAGACAAGATTATGGGCTTTGGCCACGCGGTGTATCGCGAATGTGATCCGCGTAACGATATTATTAAAGCATGGTCGAAGAAGTTGGCAGACGAGTACGGCGATACCCGTTTGTATGATGTATCTGTACGTTGTGAAGAAGTAATGTGGCGCGAGAAGAAGTTATTCCCGAATGCGGATTTCTTCCATGCCTCGGCGTACCACTTCATGGGCATTCCAACCAAGTTGTTCACGCCAATTTTCGTGATGTCGCGAGTTACCGGTTGGACAGCGCATGTAAAAGAGCAGCGCGCAAATAACCGTATTATTCGCCCAAGCGCCGATTACACCGGCCCAGGCCCACGCCCTGTGCCAGCAATCAGCGAGCGCTAAAACGTGATAACAGGGAGAAACATGTGTTTCTCCCTGTTTGTTGTTAGCCCTTCATTCCTTTGCTAATTGTGATGGTTCGTTATGAATACTAAATTCCGGAAAATGTTACCTGGTACCAATCTAGAGTATTTCGATACTCGTGCTGCAGTAGAAGCGATTAAACCCGGTGCTTATGAAAAACTGCCTTATACCTCGCGTATTTTGGCTGAAAACTTGGTGCGCCGTTGCGAGCCTTCGCAATTAAACGCCGCCCTTGAGCAAATTATTGAGCGGAAGCGTGACCTCGATTTCCCATGGTTCCCAGCGCGCGTAGTGTGTCACGATATTCTTGGCCAAACCGCCTTGGTAGATTTGGCTGGTTTGCGTGATGCGATTGCCGAAAAAGGTGGCGATCCGGCCCAAGTGAACCCAGTGGTGCCTACCCAGCTTATCGTTGATCACTCCCTTGCTGTAGAGCATGCGGGCTTCGATAAAGATGCGTTTGCAAAGAATCGCGAAATTGAAGATCGCCGCAACGATGACCGTTTCCACTTTATTAATTGGACCAAAACCGCGTTTAAAAACGTGGATGTAATCCCGCCTGGCAACGGCATCATGCACCAAATTAACCTTGAGAAAATGTCGCCGGTTGTGCAAGTGCAGAATGGCGTAGCGTTTGCGGATACCTGTGTTGGCACCGATAGCCATACGCCGATGGTAGATGCGCTGGGTGTTATTTCCGTGGGTGTAGGTGGTTTAGAAGCCGAGAGCGTAATGCTTGGCCGTGCCTCGTACATGCGTTTGCCCGATATTATTGGTGTTGAGCTTACCGGTAAATTACAGCCGGGTATTACCAGTACCGATTTGGTGTTGGAAATCACAGAGTTCTTGCGCCGTGAGCGTGTAGTAGGCGCTTACTTAGAGTTCTTCGGCGAAGGCGCTGATAGGCTTACGGTTGGCGATCGCGCTACGATTTCCAACATGACCCCAGAGTATGGTGCTACTGCGGCAATGTTTTATATTGATGGCCAAACCATTGATTACTTGAAACTTACCGGCCGTGAAGATAAGCAAATCGCATTGGTAGAAACCTTTGCTAAAGAAACTGGCCTGTGGGCTGATAGCCTGAAAACTGCCGAATATGAGCGGGTGCTTACCTTTGATCTAAGCAAAGTAGCGCGCAACTTAGCGGGCCCTTCTAACCCGCATGCGTTGTTACCATCATCTGAGTTGGCCAAGCGCGGTATTTCTGGCGTAGTGGAAAACGAAGAAGGCAAAATGCCAGATGGCGCCTGTATTATTGCCGCCATTACTAGCTGTACCAACACCTCGAATCCACGCAATATGATTGCTGCTGGTTTAATTGCGCGGAATGCTAACAAGTTAGGGTTGTTGCGCAAGCCATGGGTGAAAACATCATTAGCCCCGGGCTCGAAAACAGTAAAAATGTACCTTGAAGAAGCAAACCTATTACCAGAGTTAGAGCAACTTGGCTTTGGTGTAGTGGGCTTTGCCTGTACTACCTGTAACGGTATGAGTGGTGCGCTAGATCCGGTAATTGAGAAAGAAGTAATTGAACGCGATCTTTATGCTACCGCAGTACTTTCGGGTAACCGTAACTTTGATGGCCGTATTCATCCGTATGCGAAACAAGCCTTTTTGGCTTCTCCGCCATTGGTTGTAGCCTACGCGATTGCCGGTACGATACGTTTCGATATCGAAAAAGATACCTTAGGCTACGATGCCGATGGTAACCCGGTAACCTTGAAAGATATTTGGCCAAGCGATGAAGAAATTGACGCCATCGTGAAAGCAAGCGTGAAGCCGGAGCAATTTCGCGAAGTTTACGACCCAATGTTCAATATTTCTGTGGATATGGGTGAAACCACGCCGCCATTATACGATTGGCGCCCGCAAAGCACGTACATTCGCCGCCCACCCTATTGGGAAGGTGGCCTAGCTAGCATGCCTACGATGAAAGGGATGCGCCCACTTGCGGTGTTAGGCGATAACATTACTACCGATCACCTTTCACCCTCGAACGCCATTATGGCGGATAGTGCTGCGGGTGAATACTTGGCGAAAATGGGCGTGCCAGAGGAAGATTTCAACTCTTACGCAACCCATCGTGGTGATCACTTAACGGCGCAGCGCGCCACGTTTGCAAACCCGAAGCTCATTAACGAAATGGCTGTGGTAGATGGCCAAGTTAAGCAAGGCTCGTTAGCGCGAGTGGAGCCGGAAGGCAACGTAGTGCGCATGTGGGAAGCGATTGAAACCTACATGGAGCGTAAGCAGCCATTAATTATTGTTGCTGGCGCCGATTATGGCCAGGGCTCTTCACGAGATTGGGCTGCGAAAGGCGTGCGTTTGGCTGGGGTAGAAGTAATTGCAGCCGAAGGTTTTGAGCGTATTCACCGCACTAACTTGATTGGTATGGGAGTGTTGCCGGTAGAGTTTGAGCCAGGTACCACGCGCAAAACACTACATATTGATGGCACCGAGCTATTTGATATTGAGGGTAAATTAGCGCCAGGCGCGAAACTTAGCTTAGTGTTCGAGCGCACAAGTGGCGAGCGTGTAGAAGTGCCGGTGAAATGCCGCATTGATACCATGGAAGAGCTCACCATTTATCAAGCTGGTGGCGTGTTACAGCGGTTTGCCCAAGATTTCTTAGCAAACGCGTAAAGCAACAAGGTGCGTACCCTTTGAGCGGTTGGGCTGTTAATGCCCAGCCGCTTATCGCTTATGCACGAACATGCATAGAGGATAGCTAGATGCATAAACCGCAGATTAAAATTCCCGCCACTTATATGCGTGGCGGTACCAGTAAAGGTGTATTTTTCCGCCTTGCTGATTTACCTACTGCAGCGCAACAGCCAGGGCCAGAGCGTGATGCTATGTTGCTACGGGTAATTGGCTCGCCGGATCCATATGGTAAGCATACCGATGGTATGGGTGGGGCTACGTCCAGTACGAGTAAAACAGTGATTTTGTCACCGAGCAGCCAAGCCAACCACGATGTGGATTATTTATTTGGCCAAGTAGCCATCGATAAAGCATTTATCGATTGGAGCGGCAACTGCGGCAACCTAACCTCTGCGGTAGGCTCGTTCGCCGTGAGTAGTGGTTTAGTAGATCGCAGCCGGGTGCCTGAGAATGGCACTGCAGTGGTACGGATTTGGCAGGCAAATATCAAGAAAACCATTATTGCCCATGTGCCCATTAGCAATGGTGAAGTGCAAGAAAGCGGTGATTTTGAGCTAGATGGGGTTACCTTTCCGGCCGCGGAAGTGCCGATTGAGTTTCTTGATCCTGCCGATGGTGAAGGCGCGATGTTCCCTACCGGAAACTTAATCGATGATTTGCACGTGCCGAACGTGGGCACTTTCAAAGCAACCATGATTAATGCCGGCATTCCCACTATTTTTGTGAATGCAGCTGATATCGGTTATGTGGGTACTGAGTTGCAAGGTGCCATCAACGAAAACCCAGAAGCATTGGCGTTTTTCGAAAAGTTACGGGCCTATGGCGCATTGCAAATGGGCTTGATTAGCGATGTGAGCGAAGCAGAAGCTCGCCAGCATACACCGAAGATCGCGTTTGTAGCTCCGCCGGCAAGCTATGTATCGTCTAGCGGTAAGAATATAGCTGCTGAGGCGATTGATTTAAATGTGCGCGCGCTATCGATGGGCAAACTGCATCACGCCATGATGGGCACTGCAGCAGTAGCTATTGGCACTACCGCGGCCGTACCGGGTACTTTAGTGAACTTAGCCGCTGGTGGCGGTGATCGCACCGCCGTTACCTTCGGCCACCCTTCAGGTACGTTACGAGTGGGTGCAGAGGCAAAGCAAGTAGCAGGCAATTGGCAGGTTACTAAAGCCATTATGAGCCGCAGTGCGCGCGTGTTGATGGAAGGTTGGGTAAGAATTCCGCCAATTAATCCTTAACACGTAACGCCTAGCAAGTAATGCTTAGCGTGCCACGCGCTGAAGTTATTCAGTAATGAAAGCAAAAGGAGGCTGCCATATGGTGCCTCCTTTTTTAGTGGCTGTTGCTAACGATGAAAAATGCTAACAAAAAGGAGCACCGAAGTGCTCCTTTGCTCGAACTAGCGAATGATATACAGGGTTGCTGTATTCACGCTAGTAATTAATCATCACCATCAGTGCGCACTGCTTTCAAGCGGCGGCCTGCTGCCGATTCGTTCACGTTCAGAATGTGATCGCCAATACGCTCTAAACGGTTGAGCATATCAATGAAAATCACCCCAGCCCGTGCCGCATACTCGCCAGCTTCTAAACGTGCGTAGTGAGTATCACGATATTGATCGCGCGTGGCATCTACGTGTTGCTCTGCAACTAGCGCTTTATCAAGGTTTGCATTGCCTGAGTTAGCAGCCAGGTTTTCTTGCATGATCACAATTGCTTTGCCAACCGCTTCCAGCATTTCTGCCATTTCGCTGGATGCTACTTCCGGCCAACTTGAACTCGATTCATCAAAACGCTCAGTAAGCTTAGCGATTTGATAATAGATATCGGCGATACGCTCCATATCATTGATCATGGTTTGCATGAAACGAATGCGTTCGGTAAGCGAATGCTCTAAGTTGGTATGCTCACTAATACGCACTAAATAATCAGAAATCTCCACTTCAATTTGGTCTGTGGTTTCTTCATATTTATGGATTTTTTCAACCAGCTTGGCTCTATCTGCTTTCGGATCAAACAGCAGCTCTTGCACTGAATGATGCATCTTCTCGATGATATCACCCATTTGCTGCGCTTCTTTGTGCGCCTGCTCAACAGAGAAACCTGGTGATGTCATTGGCCCCGCGCTGATATAGCGTAAGTGGAACTCTTCATCTTCACCCCCACGATCCGGCTGAATATATTCCACAAACCGCACCAACATGGGTACGAAAGCAAACAGCAAGAGCACGTTGAGAATATTAAAGGATGTATGGAACAGCGATAGCGCCAAGGTACCATTGGTTCGCGCTTCGGCTGAAGTACCCATTACGGAAACATCCGTTGAGAAGAAATACTGAATGGCCACATCCATCATGTGTAGGAATGGATAGATGAGTAACAGCATCCAGATCACACCGATAATGTTGAAGAAGAAATGGAACCTCGCGGCCCTCTTGGCGTGCACATTCCCCACCAACGCGGCTATATTTGCGGTTACCGTGGTACCGATGTTTTCACCCAAGATCATGGCCGCAGCAATGGGGAAGGGTATCCATCCTTCGAAGAGCATTACCAGGGTAATTGCGGTGGCCGCCGATGAACTCTGAGTAAGCAGGGTAAGAATCGCACCCACGATCACAAACAAGATTAAGGAAAGAAAGCCATAATCAGTGTAGCTATCTAAAAAGGCGAAGATCTCAGGGTTGGTGTTGATATCAGGTACAGAGCCTTTAATAAACTCGAGGCCGATAAACAAGATACCAAAGCCAACCATCGTTTCAGCAATATTCCGCAAGCGGCTGTTACCGGAAAATAAGAAAGCGAAGAAAATACCAATTACAGCCAGGGCGATGGGTGTAATCTGTGTTTTAAAGCCAAAAATTGCCACCATCCAAGCGGTGATGGTAGTACCAATATTGGCCCCCATAATCACACCAGTGGATTGTACAAAGGTAAGCAAACCAGCGTTTACGAAGCTGACTGCCATAACTGTTGTGGTAGTAGAGGATTGGGTAATAGCGGTGGTTGCGAAGCCAGTAACCACACCGGAGATTCTGTTCTGGGTCATGCCGCCGAGAATACCTTTCAAGCGACTGCCAGCAATTTTTTGTAGCCCTTCACTGAAAATTTTCATACCAAAAATGAAAATACCCAATGAACCGATTAATTGTAGAAAATCAAAAAGTGAGTAGGACATAGGCTCTTTTTAGATTCAGAACAGTAACGCTTTGTTAAACGGCAAGATCGGTGAATCCCTCAACAAATCGTATATTTACTGCGCCGAGCTCTGCTCTATTGGTTAATTGAGCCGCCATTATATCCATGAAGTTGCAGTGAGAAAAAGCATAAACTGCACATTCAGTGATATTAACTTCATAAAACTGCAATACTACGAGGAATGTTCAACGATTGCCGTATTCCTATTCAATCGAGAAAACCTATTAAGCCTATCTAAGTTATATAGTTCTAAAAGTTATAAGCTTATACCATATTAGGCGTCGCTAATGTAGTGAATCACAAAACAGTGATTTGTATTTGCACAACGTCTATTTGGAGATACAACGATGTCTGAAGTAACAGTTACATTCCCACAATTAAACAAACCAGCACCTGATTTCAACGCGAAAACAACGCACGGTATGAAAACCCTTGCTGATTACAAAGGCAAGTGGTTGGTATTGTTTTCACACCCAGCTGATTTTACCCCTGTATGTACTACAGAATTTTCTGCTTTTGCTACACGCCAAGAGCAATTCGCTGAGCTAAATTGCGAACTCTTGGGCCTATCAATTGATAGCGTTCATTCCCACATTGCTTGGGCGCGTAACATTGAAGAAAACTTCGGTGTAAAAATTGGCTTCCCAATTATCGCGGATTTATCCATGGATGTTGCAAAATCTTACGGCATGATTCAGCCAGGTGCGAGTGATACCTCGGCTGTTCGCGCCACGTTCATTATTGATCCGGAAGGCATTCTCCGCGCCATGGTGTATTACCCAATGAGTAACGGCCGCAGCGTAGATGAATTCTTACGAGTACTGAAAGCGCTACAAACAAGTGATGAGTTCAAAGTAGCAACGCCAGAAAATTGGCAGCCAGGCGACGATGTAATCGTACCGCCACCGGCCACTATGGAAGAAGCTGCAGCACGGAAAGAGCAAGGCTATCAGTACACTGATTGGTACTTTAGCAAGAAAACATTATAGGTTTATGGCCTGAAGAGCTCCCGGAGCTCAGTTGTAGCACGGTTTTTCTCGCCGATTGGCCGTGCTGCAACACTTCAGTTCACTGAAGTAAGTAAATACCAACGCAAGCTTTACTTAACGCAGGCATTACTTAACGTAGGCAGAGCGAAGCTTGCAAGCAACGCAAGTTAGGAGGCGTTATGAATCAGCAATTTTCCGTAAAAGCATTCCTTGATAACGATAGCGAAACCTTTAGTTATGTTGTTGCCGATCCAGCAACAGCAAAGGCGGTAATTATCGATCCAGTGCTTGATTTTGATTATAAATCGGGCCGCACCAGTACCGAAAGTGCTGAGGAAATTCTTGCTTACGTGCAAGAGCAGCAACTCCAGGTTGAATGGGTGCTAGAAACACATGCGCACGCAGATCATTTATCTGCGGCACCATTCTTCCGCAATAAACTTGGTGCAAAAGTAGGTATTGGCGAACACATTAAACAAGTACAAACCATTTTTAAGAACGTGTTCAACTTAGAAAAAGAGTTCCTGCCAAATGGCGCCCAGTTCGATCAGCTGTTTGCGGATGGTGATGTGCTGCAGGTAGGTAATTTGCAGATCCGTGCATTGCATACACCGGGACACACACCAGCGGATTTAGCATACATCGTAAATGAGCAGGCGGCATTTGTAGGCGACACCCTGTTTATGCCGGATGTTGGCACCGCACGTTGCGATTTCCCAGGTGGTAGCGCCGCAACCTTGTATCAATCGATTCAGAAGTTACTTACTTTGCCTGCTGAAACGCAGATTTACGTTTGCCATGATTACCCAACGAAAGGTAGAAAACATGAATTTCTTTCATCTGTAGCAGAGCAAAAAATGAATAATATTCATGTTGGTGGTGGCGTAAGTGAAGCAGAGTTTGAACAACGCCGGGAAGCGCGTGATGCAACCTTAGAAATGCCACGGCTAATTTTGCCATCTATTCAGGTGAATATTCGCGCGGGGCACATGCCACCAGCGGACGATAATGGCTCTATTTATTTGAAAGTGCCGATTAACCAGCTGTAAAGCATAACGGTGACAATAACTACGATGTTTAGAGCCAGCGATAGTGTTGGCTCTTTTGTAGTACGGGAGAAATGAACATGGTGAATGCAGTAATCGGTGCAATCTTGATTGGTTTGAGCCTTGGTATTTTTGGCTCAGGCGGATCGATATTAACCGTACCTGTGCTGATGTACCTAGTGTATATGCCAGCCGAGATGGCAATTGCATCATCGCTATTGATCGTTGCGGGTATTAGTTTATTCGGAGCCAGCTTGCATATGCGCAAGAAGTTAATCTCATGGCCGCACGTGTGGCTATTTGGTATTCCGGGTATGTTCGGTACCTATGCGGGTGCTTGGGCCGGCGCCATCGTAGATTCGCGCTGGCAACTGCTGTTGTTTGTGGTGCTAATGCTCATCGCTGCGGTATTTATGTGGCGCAATAGCAGTAAACAGGTAGTAGCGCTCAGCTCAGATTTACCGAAAAAGCTAAACGTAACTCGCGTGGTAATGGATGGTTTGTTAGTAGGTGCAATTACCGGCTTTGTTGGCGTGGGAGGGGGGTTCTTGATCGTACCTGCTCTCGTGTTGTTAGGTGGTTTAGCATTGCCATTAGCCATTGGTACGAGCTTGTTAATTATCACCATGAAATCGGTAGTGGGATTCGCCAAATACTACGAAGTATTAACGGCCGCTGAGCAAAGCTTTAACTGGCCCGTGATCGGGTTAATGATTGCTGGTGGTGTAGTAGGTAGCAGCTTAGGTGTATTCATTGGTACGCGCCTCCCGAAACAGAAATTGCAAAAAGGGTTTGCCGTATTTTTAGTCATTATGGGTGTATTTGTGCTGATTCGCTCCGTGCTTTAACAGCATGTTGCAATAGCCATTAGTAGAAGTGAGAAGAGTATGTTGATTAAAACCTCTAACCAGTTAATCGATGAGGCTAAAGCCCGAATTCAGGAAATTAGCGTGCACGAGTTGGCGAATAGAATGGGCGATAACCATATCATCTTAGTTGATGTACGTGAGCCGGATGAGTATGCAGCAGGGCATGTTGATCGTGCCATTAACTACCCACGCGGTGTGTTGGAAATGCGTATTCACCAACACCCAGAAGTAAGCGCCCATTGTGATACTGAGGCGGCTTTAGCTGAGTTAGCGCAGCAGCCAATTTATCTGATTTGCCGATCGGGTGGCCGTTCAGCATTAGCGGCAGATGCGTTGCAAGCCATGGGTTTGCAAAACGTGTATTCAGTGGCGGGCGGTTTCACCGCATGGGCGGAAGCGGGTTTACCAACAACACGTTAACTGCTTGGCTCTAGCACACACCTACCCCAAGAGTGGTAATCAGCATTGCTGGTTGCCACTTCTGCGCTTAATTCCTTTCTGAAAGTAAACTAAAACTCCCATTTAATGGTACAATAAGCACCATTTTTTGCTGGCACGTGAATATTCTACAAACCCTTTACAATTGATGTGGTTTATACGCTTACATTGGCCTTTCTGGCGCACGAGCAATATGCGCCCGCTTAATACTTGAGTGAAATACTCGGGTAATATATAATTCAGGCATCCTTGATAGAAACTAAGTAGGTTTATCATGAGTGAACAAATCGACCAGGCCATCGCGCGGAAATATGAAGCCGGCTTTATTTCTGATATTGAATCAGATACTTTGCCGCCAGGCCTCAGTGAAGATGTGATTCGGCACATTTCTGCAATGAAAGAAGAGCCCGAGTGGATGCTCGAGTGGCGCTTGCGCGCATTTGAACTGTGGAAGAAGATGCCTGAACCAGATTGGGCACATATCGGCTATGATTTAATTGATTACCAATCAATTTCATACTATTCGGCACCGAAGAGTATGAAAGATAAGCCACAATCGCTTGCTGAAGTAGATCCAGAATTACTGCGCACCTACGAAAAACTAGGTATCCCATTGCATGAGCAAGAGATGCTCGCCGGTGTTGCGGTAGATGCCGTGTTCGATTCGGTATCGGTAGTAACTACCTTCCGTGCGAAGCTGGAAGAAGCGGGCGTAATCTTTTGCCCCATTTCCGAAGCCATTAAAAAATATCCAGAGTTAGTGAAGAAGTACCTTGGCACCGTTGTGCCGCGTGCCGATAACTTTTTTGCTGCACTTAATTCAGCTGTGTTTACCGATGGCTCATTTGTGTACATTCCAAAGGGTGTACGTAGCCCAATGGAGCTCTCTACCTATTTCCGTATTAACGAGCTTAATACTGGGCAGTTCGAACGTACGCTCATTATTGCCGAAGAAGGCAGTTACGTTAGTTATTTGGAAGGTTGTACCGCACCTCAGCGCGATGAAAATCAGCTGCATGCGGCGGTGGTTGAGTTAGTGGCCTTAGATGATGCGGAAATTAAGTACTCAACCGTACAAAACTGGTATCCAGGTGATGAAAACGGTAAAGGCGGTATCTACAACTTCGTAACCAAGCGCGGTATTTGCGAGAAAAATGCCAAGATTTCTTGGACCCAAGTAGAAACGGGTTCAGCGGTTACTTGGAAATACCCAAGCTGTATTCTGAAAGGCGATAATAGTGTTGGCGAATTCTATTCGGTAGCCCTTACCCGTGGCATGCAGCAAGCCGATACGGGCACGAAAATGATTCACTTAGGTAAGAACACCAAATCTACCATTATTTCCAAGGGTATTTCAGCGGGCCGCAGCAGTAATGCGTACCGCGGCTTGGTGCGTATGGGGCCAAATGCTGATGGCGCGCGTAATTTTACCGAGTGTGATTCACTGTTAATTGGCGATCAGTGTGGGGCGCATACCTTCCCTTACATTGAGAGCAGCAACCCTTCCGCCATTGTTGAACATGAAGCAACCACCTCGAAGGTGAGTGATGATCAGCTCTTTTTATGTAAGCAGCGTGGAATGGATGCAGAAAAAGCGGTATCGCTCATTGTGAATGGCTTCTGTAAAGAAGTATTCAAAGAGTTACCTATGGAATTTGCGGTTGAGGCCGGTAAGTTATTGGAAATCAGTTTAGAAGGCTCAGTGGGGTAAGTAATGCTATCGATTAAAAACCTGCATGCGAATGTAGAAGACCAGAACATTTTGAAAGGTTTAAATCTTGAAGTTGGGCCAGGCGAAGTTCATGCGATTATGGGCCCAAATGGCGCTGGTAAAAGTACCCTTGGGTATGTGTTATCAGGCCGCGATGGTTATGAAGCTACCGCTGGTAACATTGATTTTTCCGGCACCAATTTGTTGGATCTGGAAGTTGAAGAGCGCGCGCAAGCCGGATTGTTTTTAGCATTCCAATACCCGGTAGAAATCCCTGGCGTAAGCAACATGGAATTCATGAAGGAATCTGTGAATGTAATACGCAAAGCGCGCGGCGAAGAACCGTTAAGCGCAGCAGAATTTTTAAAGAAAGCGAAAGCAGCAGCCAAGCAAGTGAACTTGCCACTGGATTTCTTGAAGCGCGGCGTAAACGAAGGCTTTTCTGGTGGTGAGAAGAAGCGTAACGAAATTATGCAAATGATTTTGTTAGAGCCGAAGCTTTGTATCTTGGATGAATCAGATTCAGGTTTGGATGTTGATGCGTTGCAAGTAGTGGCGAATGGCGTAAATAGCCAACGTGATGGCAAGCGCAGCTTTATTATCATTACCCATTATCAGCGTTTGTTGGATTACATTAAGCCAGATTTTGTGCACATTCTTGCCGATGGCAAGGTTGCTAAAAGTGGCGGCCCTGAACTGGCGAAAGAAGTTGAGAAAACCGGTTATGCCTGGTTAGAAAAGGCTGGGGAGAAAGCAGAATGAGCCAATCGTGGTTAGCGCAAGCAATTGCACGAGCCAGTGCGGTAAATGATTGGCTGCAGCCGCAGCGGAAAGAATCACTAGCGTTATTGGCAACGCAAGAATGGCCTGGGCGCCGCACTGAAGCGTGGCGTTACACCTCGTTGCATGCGTTTGATAAGTTAGCGCTCACTTCAGCTTCTGGCGATGTTAAACAACATGATGCACCTGCCGTGGCTGGTTTGAATAGCTTAGATATCGTGTTGGTAGATGGCGAATTGCAAACAGCAATCGAAGCCTTGCAACTGCCAAATGGTGTGCGTGTTAGCAGTTTTAGCAACGCCGATGCGCAAGCGCAAGAAGTAGCTCATGCCGTTTTCGCTAAGGTAAAACCGGCCAAGCATTTGTTTGGTTTGCTGAATGATACGTTGGCGCAGCAAGGCATTATTATTGATATCGCGGCTGGCGCCGAAGTGCAGCAACCTATTCGTATAGTGAATTATGTAACCGCAGGCGTAGAAAGCCATAATCGCATTTTGGTGCGTTTAGGCGCTGGCGCGAAGGCTGCCATTATTGAGCATGGTGCGAATTTAAGTGGTTCAGATGCAGCGGCATTCAATACGGCATTTGCAGAATACCTCATTGGCGATAAAGCGCAGCTTGAACATTATCGTTTAGCGCTGCATGGCGGCAAAGTGATTCACATTGGCGGTAGCCATTTTCAGTTGCACAACGAAGCGCGCCTGAACTCTACGTTGGTGGGCTATGGTAGCCAAATCTCGCGTATTGATGCGGATATTCACCATGCCGGTGAGCATGCTTTTGCGAAATTTAACAATATCTATTTGTTGGCTCCGAGCGAACATTTTGATCTGCACAGCTCGATTGAACATGCGGTGCCAAATGGCACTACCGAGCAGAACGCGCGCGGTATTGTGGGCGATAAAGCCGTAGCGGTGTTCAATGGGCGTATTCATATTCACCGTTATGCGCAGAAAACTTTGGCGGAATTGAATAACCGTAATTTGTTGCTCACCCGTGGTGCGCGTGTGAATACCAAGCCTGAGTTAGAAATATATGCCGATGATGTGCAGTGTGCGCACGGTGCTACGGTAGCGGAAATTAATGAAGAAGCACTGTATTACTTGCGTTCGCGCGGGCTAAGCGCCAGCCAAGCGAAAGTAATGCTTAGTTTTGGCTTTATTCAGGAGCTGATCACGCAAATGCCAAACCACAGCTTAGCGGATTGGTTACTGCCAATTTTGCATGAGCGCTTTGTGGCGATGGAGGCTGAATGATCTGGGATGTAGAGGCCATTCGCGCGCAGTTCCCAATTTTACAGCAGCAAGTAAATGGTTCACCGCTGGTATATTTGGATAACGCCGCTACTACGCAAAAGCCACAAGCCGTGCTAGATGCAATTTTGGCATTCTATACCGAGTGCAACTCGAACGTGCACCGTGGTGCGCATAAGCTTTCGGATGAAGCTACGCGCCGCTACGAAAAAGCTCGTGATGACGTAGCTGCGTTTATTAATGCAAGTAGCCGAGCGGAAGTAATTTGGACCAGCGGCACTACCGAAAGCATTAATATTATTGCCAAAGGCATGAGCGAGCGATTGCAGGCCGGTGACGAAGTAGTTGTTACCGAGCTTGAACACCACGCCAACCTTATTCCTTGGCAGCAAGCGTGTAAAGCGAGCGGTGCAACGTTGAAAATTGCGCCAATTTTTGACGATGGTAGCCTGAATGAGGGTGCCTTCGCTGCGTTACTAAATAGTAACGTGAAAATGGTGGCTATGCCGCACATTTCCAATGCGCTGGGTACGGTAAATGCAGTACAAAAACTCACTGCCCAGGTACGTGAGAAAGCGCCAGCAGCACTGGTATTAATTGATGGCGCCCAGGGCGTTGCTCACGGTGGCGTTGATGTGCAGGCGATAGGTGCTGATTTTTATGTATTTTCTGGCCACAAGCTATTCGCACCTACGGGTGTGGGTGTATTATGGGGCCGTAAATCAGTATTAGCCGATTGGCCTGTTTGGCTAACCGGTGGTGAAATGATAGCGAGTGTTACCTATCAAGATGCTACTTGGGGTGAGCTACCGAATCGCTTAGAGGCTGGCACGCCAAATATTGCCGGTGTTATTGGTTTAGGTGCAGCGGTGAATTGGTTAGCCGCACAAGATTTAGTGGCGATGCAAGCGCACGAGAAATTACTGTTAGCGCGCGCGTTAGAGTTAGCTGAACAGCTACCGGCAATGCGTGTAGTGGGTGCAGCGGCAGATAAAGTGGCCATTCTAAGCTTTGTGCTAGAAGGCGCTCACCCTGCCGATATTGGCTTTTTATTGGATCGCCAGGGCATTGCCATTCGCACGGGTGAACATTGTGCACAGCCGCTGATGCGCCGTTTAGATGTGCCAGGCACAGCGCGGGCTTCATTTTCTATTTACAACACGGAACAAGAAGTTGAACGCTTGTTCGCTGGGCTGAAGAAAGCCCAATCGATGTTGCTGTAAGCTGGAGGCAAATTATGTCTGTTGAAGCGTATGTTCCAAGCAAAGATATTGTAACGCTCACCGAGAGTGCGGTGCGCCATTTCACCAACAAGTTGGCTAATGAGCCGGGCAAAATTGTGCGTGTAAGCACGAAAGTAAACGGCTGCACAGGTTACGCTTATGTGCTGGATATGGCAGAGGCGCCGGCAACCGATGATGCAGTGGTGCAGGTAAATGATAACCTAATCGTGGCGATTGCCAGTGATTCGGTGAATTTACTGCGCAACACTGAAATTGATTATGTGCGCGAAGGCATAAACGGTGTAGTGAAGTTTAATAATCCGAACGTAGCTGATATGTGTGGCTGTGGTGAAAGTTTTAGTGTGAATAATTAATGCAAAAGATGATGGCTACCTCGCGTGAGGTGCGTGCTCGGCGTGTACCGCAAGGCGAGAAACAAATAATACCACAGGGCGAATTCGTTACCCTTACCCAAGAGTTAGGCGGTAATTATACCGTAACTTGGAAAGGTAATATGTACCGCATTGATGGTACCGATGCGGATGCGATTGGCCGCCAAGCGCTGGTGCTGGATTTCGAAGATGCCGGTGATGGCAAAATTAATTCGGATCAGGTTTGGGAAGCGCTCGAAAGTATCTACGATCCAGAAATTCCTATTAACCTCGTATCGTTGGGGCTGATCTACAAGGTAGACATCCACCAAGATACCGGCGTTGTGAACATCGAGATGACGCTCACAGCCCCCGGCTGTGGCATGGGACCGGTGCTGGTAGGCGATGTAGAATTACGGGTAGCGATGGTGCCGAATGTGCGTGATGTGCAGGTTGATCTCGTGTTTGATCCAGCCTGGTCTCGCGAAATGATGAGCGAAGAAGCACAGCTTGAAACGGGCATGTTCTTTTAAATCGAGTGCTTTCGTTGCCCAGCAAGGGCTGCTTTTATCGGTGTGTTAGAGCACGCAAATCAAGGTAACTAGGAAACCGTATGAAATTACCAAGCCATGAAGAGATTTTAGAAGATTTAGAGTTTCTCGATGATTGGGAAAATCGTTACGAATACATTATTGATTTGGGTAAAGCCTTGCCTGCGCTGAGCCCAGAACAACGGCTTGATATCTATAAAGTGAAAGGTTGTCAAAGCGATGTGTGGCTCATCAGCAAAAACAACGATGGCAAATTAGAGTTTTCAGTAGATAGTGACGCCATGATCGTGAAAGGCTTATTAGGTTTGGTGATGTCGGTTTATAACCAACGTACACCGAGCGAAATTTTAGCCTTTGATATTGATGAGTACTTCCAAACCCTCGATTTAGAACAGCATATTAGCCCTACCCGTGGTAATGGCTTACGCGCAATTGTGGCAAAAATTAGAGCCCACGCTGAAGCAGCGCGCTAAAATCAGCCTTTTGCGGCTAATTTTGGATGTTTCTAGTACGGTTATTACAGTTTGACACCATAACAGCTATTACCTATTAATGGGGGTAACCTCATTGATAGAGAGTATGCTGATATGAAAAAAGTTGTTTCTACACTAGCGGCCGCAATTCTCGCAGCTGTTGTTGCCGCACCAACCCCAGCAGAGGCTTGCACTCGTTTGGTTTATTTAGGCCCAAACGATACCGTGCTAACAGGCCGCAGTATGGATTTCTCAATTGATATTCCTGCCAACCTATGGATTTTCCCACGTGGTATGGAGCGGCATGGCCAAGTAGGGCCAAATTCTATTACCTGGCGTTCAAAATATGGCAGCGTTGCCGCTAGCTCATGGGATATTGCTACCCCAGATGGCATGAATGAAAAAGGCTTGGTGGCCAACTTGTTGTGGTTAGTGGCCTCTGAGTATCCAGAATTTGATCAGCAGGGTGATGCCCCGGGGCTTACCATTTCAGCATGGGCACAGTATGCGCTCGATAATTTTGCTACCGTAGCCGAGGCGGTGGAGTTTTTTGCTGCGGAACCTTTTGCGATCGTTTCTGATTTTATACCTGGCACGGATAAGTTTACCACCGTGCATTTATCACTCTCAGATGCTAGCGGCGATAGCGCCATATTTGAATATATCGGCGGCAAGTTAGAAATCCACCATAGCCGTGATTACCAAGTAATGACCAACGATCCACCTTTCGCTCAGCAACTTGCGATAAAAAGCTATTGGCAAAGTGTGCCAGGTAAAGCATTTTTGCCTGGCACCGGTAAGGCCGCCGATCGCTTTGTTCGGGCTTCGTACTACCTCGATATGATTCCACAAACGAGCGATCCGCAAATTGCTGCTGCCAGTGTATTTAGCGTAGTACGTAATGTATCAGTACCCTATGGTATCGGCACGCCAGAAGAACCCCACTTATCGAACACGCGGTGGCGTGTAGTGGCAGATCAACGTAATTTGGTTTACTACTTCGAAAATGTACTTACCCCAAATACCGTTTGGGTAGATTTTAGTAAAGTGAACTTCAGTGCGGGTGCCGAGGTGAAGAAACTAGCGTTAGATGAGGGGCAGATTTACGCAGGCGAAGCTAGTGCTAACTTTGTAGCCTCGGCTCCATTCGAGTTTCAGGGCTTGTAGTAAACTGAGGGCTGCTCTGTTTAGAATGGATATCGGGCGTGAACACAAGCGTTCTTGGTTATTCATCGCACACACCTTTAAGTAACAGGGGTAATTGCCGAAACTTTCGCCCCTCGTAACTATCGGCCATTACCCATCGTTCCATTTCTGCGGGATCATTGGTTACGGCAAGTAAATATTGGAAGCGCTTAATGGCCGCTTTTGCCGATTTCGGTAAATGCGGCTGCTGCTCGTAATACTCTAAATTCTGACGAATTATATCTACGCGTTCGGGCATTGCTTTTAAGCAGGTAAACGCTTGTTGAAAATAGTTTACCTGTTCTGGCTTGCTGGTACGCTCACCGTCGCGCTCTCGCCGTCGTCGGTTTTGCTGAGGGTAATATGCAGTGCTCATTGCTTTGTGTATCTGCTCTGGTAACTAAAAGCGGTAATATTTACCGCGCTTTTAATAGCTCTTCAACGGCGCTAACGATTGCCTCATCAGTGGGCTTTACCGCACTGGCGAAGCTGGCAACCTGCTCGCCATTCGCAGAAATTAGGTACTTATGAAAGTTCCAACCGGGTGCTTCACTAGTTGCTTGGGTAAGTGTTTTAAAGATGCTGTTGGCATTGTTACCCGTAACCGATGAGGTAGCCATCATCGGAAAACTTACCCCAAAATTTCGAAAGCAAACATCAGCAGTTGCCGCTTCATCAGCATGCTCTTGGCGAAAACTATCTGAAGGAAAACCAAGAATAACAAGGCCTTGCGATTGGTATTCTTGGTAGAGTGCTTCTAAATCTGCAAACTGCCCGGTGTAGCCACATTGGCTTGCGGTATTTACCACGAGCACAACTTTATCTTTAGTGAGTTCGCATAAATTATGTTGCTCTGTGGAGTGCAGTGCCCGTAAGGAGTGATCAAAAGCACCTAAACAACCTTGCTCGGTTTGTGAAAACTGCATGTTTTCTGGAGCGGAACGTTCTTGGGCGTGTCCACTGAATGAGGCGAAAGCGGCAAGTACCGGCAGCAACATAAATGCAGCGATTTTAGCCGCTGTAGGGGCAGTAACACTCACCGAAGTAACGTTATTTTCAACGATATTTTTCATAATAATCCCACGCATTATTAAACACGCATTAATAAAGAAATAATAATCTCTATAGTAGTTCAAAATCGGCGGTATAGATCATATTTGGTGTTAGAGCTTGTTGGATAAATGATGGGTTAAACGAGCATCTTTGGCAGATTAAGCAAATACCAACTGGTTACGGCCATTGTCTTTTGCTTTGTACAAGGCTTGATCTGCATCGCTCAGCAGCATTTGAAAATCGCGATGCTTATCGCTACAGAGTGCACCACCAATGCTGATGGAAAGGGGTATGGTGTTGCCATCAACGGTTAATGGCTGTTCTGCCACAGCAAAGCATAATCGTTTACCAAGGGCTTGTGCCTTTTCTTTGTTTACCCCAGGCAATGCAATGGCAAACTCCTCACCGCCTACGCGCGCAAGAATATCAGTATCCCGTAATTCCCTTTTTAGGCACCGTGCAACCCATTGCAAACATTCATCACCAACGGAATGCCCCCAAGTATCATTTACCTCTTTGAAGTAATCGAGATCTAACATGAGTACAGTAAGGTTGCCTCGCTGCATTCTTGTATCCCTAAAAGCTTCATTTGCCGCAATAAAAAACGCCCTACGATTGAATAGCTTGGTTAAATCATCAATATTTGCCAGCTCGATCAGGGTTTGTTCACTTCGGGTAAATACTAATAATGGAAACATTAATGCAGTGGTTGTTGTAAGCAGTAAATGGCTAATAAAGGTAGCTGTTAAAAGTGTTGTGGTAATTGCCGCAGAATCGGCAAGTTCAACACTAGCACCAGCTATAATTCCGGGATCACTGCTCGCGCTTAAGGGCAGCGCAGCGTTATTTACTAGCATAAATATCATTGAAATAGCTTGTAATAGCATAATGGCTACATGTAACACGAAAAATATGCAAAGCAGCCGCTGGGGTAATTGCATTGGTGATTTAATTTGCATTAACAGATATACCGCCCAGGCGAAAACCCCAGCAATTACCAGCGAAGTGAGTGGCGATATCCATGGATAAATAGGGTATAGAGCGCCTATTAATAATGTGGCGCCAGCAAGAAACAAAAGTTGCGCGAGCCACTTATGGCGGCGATTCGGGGAGCGAAAGAATTGAATGCCACGAACTGCCAGTAATGGCGAAGTGATGAGTAAAATTGACGCTAACCAATGGGTTAGCCATGGTAGTTCAATGAACTCACGAGCTGCAGCAAATGCGCCCCCGAGCACAAACACCCAGCAGGAAATAGCCCAATACAGGAAGCAGCGCTGCTTAGAGCGCAGTTGATAGATAACGAATAGCAAACCACCCAGCATGAAGTTGAGTAACAGAATAATTCCTACTAGCGTGGGTAAGTGCAAAGAAAACGCTCCCTATTCTTATCTACCGAACCAATCGTATTTGCGGGTGTTTAATCCGCGGCCCGAAGCTCCTTAGTTTATCGGACTATTTAACAATTACTTAAGCCGATAGTTGAATGTTAATAATTAGTAAAGATAGAAGCAAGGCATGATTTGCGTTGTAGTTGTTGAATTACTCGAGTATGAATGGCCACCAAATTTACTGAACCACTAGTACACAAGTTTACTACCCAACATATGGGAAAAATCTACTATGGATTCAATACAGGTGATGGACAACGGGGAGTTCCCAGAATCAACGTGCGAACAAAACTACTTATTGAGTGCGTTACCTGAAATGGTGAAGGTACGGATAAAGCCACATTTAGAAGTAGTGGATTTGCCGCTGGGGGATTCGTTATATGAATCTGGCGACAAAATTAAGTATGCTATTTTCCCAACCAATTCAATTATTTCATTAGTATATGTAATGGAAAACGGTGATTCAGCAGAAATTTCGGTTATCGGCAATGATGGCATGATGGGTACAGCACTCTTTTTGGGCGGTGATAGCACGCCTCATCGAGCGGTAGTGCAAAGTGCTGGCATGGCTTATCGGTTGCCTGCTCAGGTGCTAAAAGAAGAGTTTGATCGAAGCAAGGAATTTCGCGACCTTTTACTGCTCTATACGCAATCGCTCATGACACAGATGGCGCAAACTGCTGTATGTAATCGCCACCACTCTGTGGATCAGCAATTGTGCCGATGGTTGTTGTTATCACTCGATAGAATTCCAACCAATGTGCTTACGATGACCCAAGAACTTATCGCCAATATGTTAGGGGTTCGCAGGGAAGGGGTATCGGTAGCTGCCGGGAAATTACAAAAAGCGGGTATTATTGAATATCAGCGGGGCCGCTTAACCATCACCAATCGAGCTGAGCTCGAGAAATTAAGCTGTGAGTGTTATGAGGTTGTAAAAGTAGAATGCGAACGATTGTTGCATTACAAACCTAGTTCTTCACATAAGTAAAAAGTAAGCAAAAAAAACGTGTGCCGGGAATGATTCCCGAGCACACGTAATGATTCGTAGTTGGCAGTAATTAGTTAGGGTAACCAATTACGATATTTACACGCCGATTTTCTTGGCGGTGCGAAGCAGTAATATTGTAAGTATCGCGGCGTGTTGCACCAAACCCTTCAACATTCAAGCGTGAACGATCAACCTTAAGCGTTTGCACAAGATAATCCGCTACGCTTTGCGCCCGCTCTTGCGATATTCTTTGCGCAGTAGCAGGATTGGCATTGTCGGTATGGCCTTCGAGCGTAACCATCACATCAGGATTGAGTTGCATATATTTTGCAACGCTTTCTAATTGTGAATGATACTTCGATTGCACAGCTGAACTTTCTATATCGAATTCAAGTGCCATTGCTAATGTTGTGCGTGCTGGCAGTGTACTGAGGCCAGCAATATCGGTAGCACAATCAATCACTGTGTTAATCCGTCGATTCGCTTGTTGCCCCTGAGCGCTGCTATTGCTGGCAATCGGCTGGCTTTCACCGAAACCAACGGCCGTTAAGCGGCTTGCGTTAATGCCATGTTCACGTATTAAGTAATTGCGTAGGCTATTTGCGCGCTGCTCAGATAAACGCTGATTATCCGCTGCGGTACCAACGTTATCCGTATGCCCTTGAATGATGGCAGTAGTATCAGGGTATTTTTCTAAGAATGTAGCAAGAACTAGGATAGGCTCTCGGTTTACTCGCTCAATATTCTCGTTACCAATCTCAAATTGGATACCCAATTCGGCACAGTATTGCTCTGTTGCTACTGCTACTGGGCGCGGTGCGGGCTCTTGTACTGGAGGCGGCGGGGTTGCAGCTACTGGTGCATGGGTACGAGTACCAAAGCGGTAAACTACATTCAGTGAATAAAAATCTACATGGCCGGTATTGCCCACAGCATCATCAATACGAAAACGTTCCGCTTCTAAGCGTAAGCTCCAAGCATCATTTACTTTATATTGATAGCCAACACCAATTTTGTAATCAATGTCTTTGTTGCGATAGTCAGAATTCAATACGTTAACCGCGCCTGAGCCGGTGAAGTGGGTTTTTGTTGTGCCTTCATGCAAACCCACTCGGGCGATCAGTGAAGAACGCTCGGTTAATGTAATTGTTCCCACTGCATCCATATTCCAACCACTAAAACTCAATGCGCCGGTTTTAATGCCCGCTGGAATGGTAGTTGCGGTGTAATCAAATGCACCAAGATCAAAATACCCCCCTTCAAGAGCGAGGTATGGGTTGAGTTGGTAACCTACATAGAGCTTGTAACCGAAATCACTGTCGTTATCATGAAACTCAGTTGTTTCATAACCGGCCGCAAGTAGGTCGGCAATAATTTCTTGCTGGGCGATGTTGGCGAGCGTAAGCCCGCCTCCGGCGCCGAAGTACCATCGGTTCTGTTCGGTTGCTAAAGCTGGCATTGTGATACCAAGTAGAGCAAGAGTAACAATCGCCTGTGTTTTCATCATCGTTTTCATTTTATTCTCCACTAAAAGCGTGTGCGCTTTATCCATTACTCTGCAGGTACGTTAATCACGGTGTTTACAACCGTAACCGAGGCGGTAAGCGACAATGCTCGACCATCTAAAGTAACGATGTTCACGTTGTCAGCGGTTGAAATGCTCACGCCATCTTGCGCGATTATGGTGCCTTTCATAGTGCCGCCACCCGCTGCATTAATTGTTGCAGCGCTACCAACTTGCCAGAAGATGTTCTTTGCTTGGGCGCCATTGATAAGCGTTACACTTTGTGGGAAATCAGCACCAGGGCCGCCTACAGTAAGTGTGGTTGCCATTTGGAAAACCCATACGGCATTTTGATTACCTTGCGCATCTAAGGTTAGGTCGCCACCTTGGATCATGAATGAACCACTTTGGGCGGTATAAATATCTGGCGTTAAGGTGAGATTGCCGAGATTGTCATTACCTGGGTCTTGCCCACCTGGCATATTGGCAGGTGAAAGCGCGATGAACGCATCTTCAGCATCAAGGCGCGCTTGAATCGCGATGGCTTCAGTAGCTGCAGTACCATCTTGCGGACAAGCAACGGTTGGCGGCGGTGGAGAGGTAAAGATCTTACCGTTCACTTGGCCTTCGTTTAACGTTGTAATGGTATATTCACAGCCAGGCTCAGAAACAAAGCCAGTTACTAATGTTGATGTAGCCGTAGTGCCTAAATCACCATTAACAACGGTAAGTAAACCCTGGTTGGTTACACCCGCACTACCACCGAACGAACCAAAAGGTGCGGCACTTGCCAGGTTTGCTGGTTGTAAGCAACCATCAACTGGCTCTTCTGAAGTAAAGGTCCAAACGAAATCTTCCTCTAGCTGATTACCAGGAAGCATGAGGTCTTTAACGCCATCTTCGCCACCAACTATCGTAGCGCGGTAGGTCATTCCTTCCACGAGATCGCTCTCTGGAATAAAGGTCATGATCGTGCCGGTATCTAAATCAAGCTTGATCGATTCAGCGGCTACAGTATTTGTAGGTTCGTTGTTCTCAACAATCAGGAAGGTCATGTTGTTAACGGTTTCTGGATTAAGGCGCAGGCCAGAAGGTATATCGAAGGTTGCATTAATACTGGCGTTCTCACAAACCGCAATAACACCACCATCGATTGGATCGGTAGAGAGTACAGAAATAAACTCTGGCTCAATGGCCGCTACAGTAGTAAATGCCCAGATATAATCACTAGCACTTGTGCTAGGGGCTTGGTTACCGGCAAGTTTGTTACCCGCAAGATCGGTAGCGTCACTGGTAACTGTAGCTGTATATGTTGCGCCTTCGGCAAGATCTTCTTCCGGCGTAAATACAGCACTGTTCGAGCCAGATGAATATGAAACGGCGCCAGCAGGTGATTCGCATGGCAACTCACAGGTAACTGTGAAGCTCGTATCATTGATCGTGGTAGCTAACATCTCTTCGCTAAACGTAGCGGAAATCGCGGTATTAGCTGGAACATCAGGAGTAGGGCCTGGGTCTGTTGTTAGTGGGTTGGTTGCAACAACACGCGGGCGCGTTGTATCTGGCGCTCGGCCAGTTGTGAATTCCCAAATATATGGGTCTTCCATGATTACGCCGCTTTCACTGCTAGTGGCGTTATGAATAGTAGCGGTATATTCAGTGAGTGGTTCAAGTGTATCAAACTCGGCAAGGTTGAAGGTTGCCACAGTGTTTTCTGCACTCATTTCAATCGTACCAGAGGCATTCGTACACGGGCTTGCGCAGGTTACCGTGAAATCGGTATCAGTTAAGTTAGCTACCGGCTCATTGAACTCAGCAGTTATCGCAGGGTTTGCGATATCAACATTCGTTGCATTGTTTTCAGGAGTTACCATGATTACGGTTGGTGCTACATCCACCTCTTCATCAACACTAGGGGCTGGGCCCGTAGTGAATCGCCAAATGAACGGGCTGTCCATGGCAAGGCCATTTACGCTGCTAGTGGCATTATGGATGGTAGCCGTATATTCAGTGAGAGGCTCTAGAAGGTCGGCTTCAGCCATCACAAAGGTAGCCACAGTATTTGCTGCACTCATCTCAATGGTGCCAGATGCAGCTGCACATGGGCTTGCACAGGTTACTGTGAAGCTCGACGCGCTTAAGGCGGCTATCGGGCCGCTAAACTCAGCGGTTATCGCAGGGTTGGTAATCGTAACATCGGTAGCATTGTTCGCCGGCGTTACCATTACTACTGTTGGTGCGAGTGCAACATTGCCATCTGCACCGAGAATAGGATCACGGCCCGCATCATTACAGGCCATTAATAGTGAGCCAGCTAAGGCTAACATCAGCCATTTTTTCAGGCTGGAGAAGAAAAGTATTGTAGGGCGCATTTGGATATCCTTGCAGTAAAGTGATACGGGATATATGCAACACCCGTATGCTGTAGAAATCTACATGGAAGCGACTATGCAGGTATGCTTTTTAGCCGTCTGTGCGCTGGCGCGCTTAGAGGAACTTCTTGGATCAACGTTAAACTTGACCAATTTACTCGGGTATTATAAAGTTTATCGAATTTCTCGAGGTGCTTGCGCTTGTTACACAGTGCTCCACTCGCCTTTGTAGGGCCAAACATTACTGTGTATTTCCGAATAGAGGTAAAGAATGAGAGCAACAATTGAAGAGCAGGTAACCTATGTGCGCCATTGGAGTGAGAGCTTATTCAGCTTCCGAACCACTAGAAAGCCTTCCTTCACTTTCGAGAACGGCCAGTTCGTAATGCTGGGTATTGAGGTGGATAACAAACCCTTACTCCGCGCCTATAGTATTGCCAGTGCAAACTATGAAGATGAGCTAGAATTTTTTAGTATAAAAGTTCCTAACGGCGCACTTACTTCCCGTTTACAGCATCTGCAAGTGGGCGATACCTTAAGCCTTTCAACGCGGCCAGCAGGCACGCTCGTGGCAGGTTATCTAAAGCCAGGTAAGCATTTATATCTGCTCGCTACAGGAACGGGCTTAGCACCCTTTATGAGCATTATTAAAGACCCAAGTATTTATGAGCACTATGAAAAGATCATCTTAGTGCATAGCGTGCGGCACATAGCGGATTTAGCCTATCAACAAACGATTTATGATGAGCTGCCGAATAATGAATATTTTGGTGAGCATATTCGGGAAAAGTTAATTTACTACCCGATTGTTACCCGAGAGGCGTTTCTTACAGAGGCGCACCAACAGCGAATTACCCATTTATTAGAGCATGAACTGTTAGCTCGTGAGGTTAACCTGTTACCCATATGCCCAACTCGAGACCGCTTCATGTTATGCGGCAATCAAGCAATGTTGGCTGATTGTATGGCTATTCTATACCGTAAAGGTTTCGTGAAAGCTACGTCTCGCCAACAAGGCGATTATGTGATTGAGCAAGCATTCATGGAGAAATAATCCATGGTTGCAGTACAGAAAAAGATTACTAAGGAATTAACATGCTATTAAAAGAAGCAGAACTCGTAAGAGAAGCGCTAGCAAGCAAAGGTTTAGAAACCCCTATGCGCGCCAATGAACTTACACGAGAGCAAAAATACGAACAAATTAGTGCACTGATGACCGATGTAGTGGATGTGCTAGGTTTAGATCGCAATGATGATAGCTTGCGTGAAACGCCGCATAGAATAGCGAAAATGTATGTTGATGAAATATTCAGCGGCTTAGATTATGCCAATTTTCCCAAAGTAACGCTGATAGAGAACAAGATGCAGGTTGATGAAATGATTAAAGTGAAAGACATCAGCTTTAACAGCACCTGTGAGCATCATTTCGTAACCATCGATGGAACCGCGCGAGTGGCGTATATCCCAAGTAAACGGGTAATTGGATTATCAAAAATCAATCGTATCGTACGTTTCTTCGCGCAACGCCCACAAGTTCAAGAACGCATGACCCAGCAAATACTGGTGGCTTTACAAACGTTATTGGCCACCGAAAATGTTGCTATCACCATCGATGCTGTACATTACTGCGTAAAAGCGCGCGGGGTTATGGATGTGAATTCCAGAACCCAAACCACATCGCTTGGCGGTATCTTTAAAAGCGATGAGCGTACCCGCTTTGAGTTTCTGGCGAATTAGGTGTTCACTGTAGTTGTCATGGAAAAGTCATAATTAAATAGCATAACTGTCACATAACTCACCTTTAATAGCTTCCTGTAACTCTTACTCAACCTGTGATGGAACCAATTATGAACACAAACCTGAAATTATCTGCGGTGGCTACATTCATTGCTATAGCGTGTGCTTCTGGAGTTGCAGAAGCTAAAGACATAGAAGTGCGCGGTCGTATGCATTTAGATACAGCTACATACGATTCAGATGTTACGGAATTAGGTAATGCAACGGCAATGCGAAGAACGCGTTTGGGTATGTCTGGAAAACTAGACGACACCTGGTCATTCCAAATTGAATATGATTTTTCCGAGAATGGTACCAGTGCGAATGATGTTTTCGTTCGTCGCTCCCTAGCAAACGGTACGTTAACGATTGGCCAAGTAAAGGTTCCGATGGGTTTGAATGAGTTAACTAGCTCAAACGCGATTACCTTTATGGAGCGTGCATCAAACAGCAATATTACAGCCGATAGCCGCCGTTTAGGTGTTCATTATGCCCGCTCAATGGATAACGTTTTGTTCCAATCAATGGTTTACACTCGTAGCATCGGCGGTGAACGACCTTCAGGAGCGAATTCGGGCAGTGATTCACCTATGGGTGTTGCTGGCCGTTTAGTGTTTAACCCAGCGGTAGCTGATGATCAGCTCTTGCATTTAGGTGTTTCAGTTGCTGCAGAAGATCGCGGTGATTTCAATTCACTCCGTTATCGCGACCGCCCAGAGGTTCGCCCAGCTGATATTCGCTTAATTGATACGGGCAGCATTGCTGATGTAGATTCAACCTTGAAGCTTGGTTTGGAAGCCGCATATCAATCTGGGCCTTTCTCGGTGGAAGCTGAGTACCTTTCCAACTCAGTAAATCGTAGCGGCAACCCAGATGTAACCTTTGATGGGTTCCACGTGCAAGCGAGTTATGTGCTTACCGGTGAAAAACGTGGTTATCGTGGTGGTAACTTCCGTGGCGTTACCCCAAGCGGAAAAGGTGCATGGGAAGTTGCGGCACGTTTTAGCCAAACCAACCTTTCCGATGGCGCTATTATTGGTGGTGAACAAAGCAACATTACTCTAGGCTTAAATTACTATGCGAGTAGCAGTGTTCGTTTTATGGCGAACATTATTTTCTCGGATATTAAAGACGGCATCGCAGGTGATGAGAAGCCAAAAGCATTTGCGTTACGAGCTCAATACGCTTTTTAAAAGTAGATCTGGTTAAGTATTATAAAGCGGAGGCATTTGCCTCCGCTTTTGTTTTTGCTACCTTAGAACAAGTCGCAGATGGGGCTAGGGAACATGCCTGCGAAAAAAAGCGATGAATAAATAGGAATGGTTATGAGTCAACGAGATGACAATAACAATGAGAATTCTGGCGATGCAAACCCGGATAATACATGCCCTTGCGGCAGTGGAGCAGCTTATAGAAAGTGCTGTGGGTTATTCCATGGTGGGGCAACCCCTGCAACACCCGAGCAATTAATGCGCTCGCGGTATAGTGCGTTTGCACTCGGCATGGCGGATTACCTCAAGCAAACATGGCATCCGAGTACTAAGCCAAGTTTGCAGTTAGATGATAACCCGCAATGGTTAAAGCTTGAGGTATTGGAATCGTGGCAGCGTGGCAAAAAGGGGTTTGTGCACTTTCGCGCCTTCTACAAAGTAGGAGATGAGCTCGGCATGCTCGCAGAGAAATCTGATTTTGTGTTTGAGAATGATCGTTGGTACTACGTAAAAGGAGATTACTAGTGAATGTGAAGCTAAGGAAATCTAAACTCGCTTTCGCAATGGCGCTATATATATGAACCCGTTTGAGTACTTCAACAGAAGTTTATCCAGAGGTTAGTAGTCAACACGATAGAGTATTTTCATGGCGCAAGTGGCTTTGTGTTGCTAAGTTTAACTAAAGGAGGGGTGTTATGGCCATTACCAAATCTATTCCGTAGCATGGGTATTTTTCGGCTGTCTTTCGTGGTTATCGTTTGCAAATGCGGGCGGTGATGATAGCCGACAATATGCAGTTCAGTGCTTAAATCATGTGCAAAGTTATGAATTCCAATACGAGCGAAATATGGACGAGCGACGCGATTTAACAGCAGAACGCCAAGAATTAGCTAAGCGCAGGGAGCAAGTTGAACGCGATAGTCGGCGCTTACTTCGTGAAGGACGCGAAGTTACTAATTGCAACACTAGGAGTCCAGAGTGCATGGCGAGAATTCATGCCCATGATGACCTCGTTAAGGTTCATAACGAGAACAATCGGCAGTTGCGAGCAGATGAAGCAGATTTAACTGCTCGAATTGAGGAATTCGATGTAAGGCGAGAGCTCCTTTCTTGGTTTAACGAGCGTGCTGTTGGCTCATGCGCCGAATCTAAGCTTCAATCTGTTTCATATCACACGTGGCAGGATGTATGTGAGTCTCGTGAGATTTCCCCTGAGTTTTTCGCGAGAGTCGCCGATCGCAGGTTCCCTTGCTGGTAGCGCTCTAAGTTAAACTTCGTATACACAGAACATGTTGGATGGCGCGCCCGAGAGGATTTGAACCTCTGACCTCCGCCTCCGCCTCCGGAGTGCGGAAAGGATAGCAGGGGCAAATCGGTATATTCATTAAAAACAGTAGTTTAAGATGATTTTTAAAGATCGTTTCACCGGTATTTCACCCCACTTTAGATCGTTCTATGCAAAATTGTGTCACATAAAGCGGTTTCAAAAAGTCGAGCTTTTGACCTTTAGCCGCGCATCGGTATTCTCCGAAACTCCTTCCGTTTGTAATTATTATACGCGAATCCATATCAAATATTATCTATACGCATTCACGTATAAAATCGTATTCATACGCACTTGCGTATGAATGTTGACTTATACGCAAGTGCGTCTAAAATAAGGTTTATATGAACTCGCTTATAAAGAGAGCGCAATGAAAATTACTGATCCCAAAGCATTATCAAACTACATACGAGATAAACGAAGAACTCGCGGCCTGAGTCAAGCCAAGGTTGGTGATTTAGTTGGGCTTAGGCAAGGAACGGTTTCTAAATTTGAATCAATGCCAGAGAAAATGCAGCTTGATACTTTATTTCGTTTACTATCAGCTTTAGAGCTTGAGCTGTCAGTAAAACCTAAAAATAGCAATGATTTGAAGGATGATTCTAACTCTGTGTTGCCCGATGCCAAATGGAGTGAGGATTGGTAATGAGTACACTCGCTATTTACATGAACGGCTACTGCGTAGGCTACTTGAGACGAAGTGATTCCGGCGCTCATACGTTCTGTTACGATAAGAGCTGGATTATCAAAGTGGGAGCGCGTCCAATTTCTTTGTCGATGCCGTTAAGGCACGACGAATACTCAGGACGGGAGGTCATTAACTTTTTTGATAACTTACTGCCCGACAATGAAGAAATTAGAGACAGAATTGTTGCCCGCTATCAAGCCGACTCCGACCAAGCTTTTGACCTACTCTCGACGATTGGAAAAGATAGTATAGGTGCATTGCAGTTCGTTCCCGAAAACGAAGACCTAGGGAGCGTTCATGAACTGGAATATGAAAGACTCACCGAAGACAAATTAGAGAGAATTTTAAAAGGTTATCAATCCAAGGCACCTTTGGGCATGTTGCGGGAGCTAGACGATTTTAGAATTTCAATTGCCGGCGCTCAGGAAAAAACAGCCCTGCTAAAAATAGGCAATGCATGGTGTCTTCCAAAAGGGAACACCCCAACTACGCACATCATTAAGCTTCCTATTGGGAAGATCCAAAGCCATGATCACACGATTGACCTGACTGATAGCGTTGAGAATGAAATGTTGTGCCTAAGAATTGCAAAAGCATTTGGTTTTGATGCGCCTGATTGTGAAGTGATTACCACGCCAACTATTAAAGCCCTCGCCATTGAGCGCTTCGATCGTAAGTATTCCCCAGATCACTCGTGGCTAATGAGACTTCCTCAAGAAGATTACTGTCAGATACTGGGTTTGCCCTCTGCTAGAAAATACGAATCGGATAACGGACCAACGACTGCCAAAATTATGAAACACCTTCAGGGCTCTTCTGAGCCTACGCGCGATCGTGAAACTTTTATGGCAGCGCAGGTGCTATTTTTTCTCTTAGGCGCAACCGATGGGCATGCGAAGAACTTCTCTGTGCACATAGAGCCCTTTGGTGCCTACCGGTTAACACCGCTTTATGACATCACTTCTGCTTACACTGCAATAGGCGGAAGCGGCCTGAATATTCGTGATTTAAAACTTGCGATGAGCTTGCGAGGGTCGAGTGGAAAGAAATGGCGTATCTATCAAATTTTTCGGCGGCATTTTTTAAATACCGCAAGAGACGCTGAATTCAGCCCGAGCCGAATGAGCGAAATTATCACCACCCTATGCAATAAAGTGGATGATGTTATTGAACGAGTGAAAAACGATTTGCCGGATGATTTTCCGATGCGCGTTTCGACTCCTATTTTTGAAGGTATGCTTGAGCGTAAACGTCGACTTCTGATCGAATGAATTTACCCGATTGGTAACGTGAGTATTTTGAGTAACTAGAAAGTGTCTAGAATAATCAGGCCTCACCATACTCAAGCGACAGCGGATTTACATTCTTAAAAGAGAAAAGGGCTTTGTAACTGAATATTTATAAGCAGATGAAATATAAGGAAATAATATGAAATTAATAATTATGAAATCTCTCATTCTAGCCTCCTTATTGGCAACATCGCCTTTGGCTGCAAACGCATCTACGGAAATTGAAGATCTCGATTTTAATCACAAAGATCCAATCCAAGTGTCGATCGATGTTAACGGTAATTACCATCTCTCGTTTCATACCGATGAATTAGAAACTTCAACCGCGTCTCAGGAAACTCAAGAAAAGGAATTCTACAGATCCTTTCTAACTAGCCGAAGAGACGGAAGGTTCACAACTACGGAAGAACGAGTCAATGGTTTAATTAGTGCCATCAAGTATTTCACTAGGGAAAGCCCTAGAAGCTTTTCCCTAAAACCACGTGGAGAAAAGTTGAACACAGAAGAGTTTGGTGAAGTTCAAAGATATACTTTCTGTGTTTATTTTGGACCGGCCACTAAATCAACCTCATGTACTCATACTACGTTTTCCGTAAATGAACTCGATTTAATTTCAGCGCTTGACCGAGCCGAAATAGAATATGAAGCGCATTACAAAGTTACTGATAGTTCTAATTCATCATTCGGCTTTTTTTTGAGCAAAGTATAAGAAGTTTTGAGCAAAGCCGAATGGGTACTTATAGTGCTACAGAAGATGAGGATGACCCTAATGAATACGCAGATTATTGGTAAGGCCTGATAGTTATAGATATATCACATAGCTCGAAAATAAAATCTTGGAGACTTTGGGCTAGAGGTCGAATTATTGAATGAAGAAACTGCTCTCGAATTTTTTGGTCCCAGAATGGTCCCATGACGGTCCCAGCGAAATAATAGTGCTAAAATTCAATTTTCGAACGAAGGTCAAGGCCGTGATTTTGGAAGTGCGGTGTAGTTCGAATTATTTAACTGAAGGGTTTGGCTGATAGCCTTTGATGGCGCACCCGAGAGGATTGATTCGCGCCATCCATGGCGCTCACCCCTTCGGGGCGTTCTCGCGTTGCTCGCACGCCCAAAACGGCTATCCTGCCGTTTTGTCGAACCTAGAGAGTTTCTCATCTCCCGGGCACAAAAACGCAAAAACCCACCATGATAGGTGGGTTTTAACGTTCTGGCGCACCCGAGAGGATTCGAACCTCTGGCCTCCGCCTCCGGAGGGCGGAAGGGTAGTTGGGGGTCAATCGGTATATATAGTAAAAACAGGGCCTTACGAGGCATTCAGTAGTATTCCCCTTTCATATTTCACCCCGATTTAGATCATTCTATGCAAAATAGTGGCACATACATGTGTTTTCCAAGCACAATTTTTTGACCTTTAGCCGCGACAAAAAAATTTAGTTTGGCGAAAAAACCTGACTTTTGATGTAGACAAATTTCAACACTGTGGGGCTTATTCCTACCGTTTCGAAATCATCCTGAACACCGTCTGATTAAATGAAACTAGGTTTCTTTAGGTGAGACTATCAAGATGGGCATCGGTTAGCCTTTTAAAACTTTCAGTATATAGATCGATGAAAGTTTCAGTGGGTGAGTAGCTATCTATCTTTCGAGTCCACATTAAGTGTCTATCGCGTGTGCTCTCAGACTTTGCGATGACAGCGTTTATAGGTTCGTGGAAACCAGGGAGGTTCTTGCAAATGATTAGGCCGTGTTTAACTTTACGGTACTCGCGGATGAGGTGAGTTTTAAGGGCATTGAATTCATCTGAATTCAGTCCAGTACCCCTAGCTTTAGTTGTTAAAGTGTGCGCTTTAAGCAGGTAATCAAAGAATGGTTTTATATTGTCATTGAATATAACCTCTTTGAACCAAAGGTTATTAGACTGGTTTTTCTGAAACTCTCTTTTCTTGTTTCGTTCAGTAAATAGGAAAATGATAACCGAAACGGATACAATTATTAATGAAGCAGCAGGCGCAAGAAAGAACACCCAATCGTTGGGGCCACTCTTTGCTGTAAGAAGACTTAAAAGCATTTCTTCCGACAAAAATAAATCCCCTGAAATTTTCATATAGCGATCAGTCATTTTTAATCCAACGAATCAAACGCATCATCAATGCCTTGGTGGATGTCTTCCATTAAGTACTCATTAGCATCAAACTGGAAATGCTTCAGGAAGTCCTCTTTAGTTTTAAAGTTATAAATACTTTGAGATAACATTCCCAAAAAGAATGAGGTCGTTATAGTTTCGGCAGTTCTAGGGAATACGAATCGAACTCGTATATCTTTATCCATTAAGTTAATGTTCTTATCCTGCATTATAGCTTTTCTGGTAGCTTCGCCGTTGTCTCGTCCAACATAAACCCCGTCCGGAGCTGATGAAACTGTTGTTATATCGATACTTTTAACGGATGTCACGATATCCTACCTTAGTTATTAATCAGGCTTTTAGTGTAAGGGAAGCGAATGCTTACGATGGTACCAGGGAATCTGTATTTTAGCTCTCTTGCATACTTTTCGCTAGGAAGAAGGTGCGGATCCTGCTCATCATTGAATGGTAAAACCTTGGTTTTGTCGCTGATATCGTGTGCAATTACATGTTCAGCAACGATTTGTAAAAAGACGTTACCAGTGATGATTGTCAATACGGGGGCAAATTTTGACGCCTGTCTATTCGTTTCTTTGGACCAAGCTTCAGCAATATTCTTAAATAGCCTTAAAACTTCTCGCGTTCCCGTACCTCTACTGTTATCAATATCCTTCTTGCTAGACACTAGATGGGTAAGTGCAGATATTGAAATTAAGATGTCGTCAGCTATCTTGCCGCGGTGATGTTCTACGAGCTTCCAGAGCTGCCCCCATACTTTTGGAACGTTTCTTTTTTCTTTGAAAGTATCTGATATGGAGTTCCCATAACTAACAACTACGATTTCCGACTTACTCTCGGAGGAGATAAATCCTTCGTCTAAATACGCATAAGCATGCCATAGTGAGTCGCCAGAGTGTGATTCTGCATTATCTAGCAACTCACCTATATACTTTCGCAAATCACTTTTTGGGCGTTGAGCAAGAGAAAGTTCTGAAGTGTTTAGTGTTTCATCGATGTGCGACACCAGTCTCGCGGTTACCCGGGTCTTTCTATCGGTCGAATAAGCACTCTTCTTTTCGTAAAAAATACCCGAAGCATTAAATAGTTTTATTTTTTCCGCCGCCGGCGCATCAATTTTTGCGTCAACGCTTCCAAAATCTTTCACAATTCCAATTGACTGAACCAAACGGTTTATTTGAGAGCTCCCAGAAAAGCGGCCAGCATATGTGATATTTTTAAACTTTGGTTGAGCCCGGTGGGATCTTATGCTTGAAAGGAGGGCCGATAGCATTACTTCGGCCGCCAAGTCGTGCTTCTTAACTTTTTCATGGGATATAAAGATACGCTTCACATCCGGTATATCGGAACAGGATAAAGCCATGTGCAGGACAGACAATACTCCGTCAGGATTCAGTGCTGCTGAAAATTGTTGAGGAAGTATTATAGATGTTCTTCTTTGGCGGTTACTAACGTCTACTTTTTGGTGACAATTTTTATAGTAGTTATATTCGCGAAGTCGATTACCAAAAACCAGATTGCTTTTCTCCTGCTTTAGATGTCTTTTCCGTTTTATTTTAAACTGTCGTCTTAGTTGCTTCATTGCAGACCGCCGACGGATTAGTAAGTATCGTAAGGTCTTTGTAGTTGGCTTTTTCACTTCGACAAGTCCTTTTGTAAGTGGGCACACAAGTAAATTCGGATACTTTTTTCTATTTATGATTAACTTCCGTGAAAAATTCATTAAAAGCTGTGAATCACGGCACCAGTCACTGATATAAAAGGGTCTATTTATTATCATTGAACCCATAACCCAGTGCTTAAGGTACTTCCGACCTAGACTGATTACAAGCTGATTGGTGGCGGCTAGGCAGTTTTTTCACTTTGTGTTAATTTGCAGGCAAAACTGATCAACGACGTGCATCTAAAATTGATCCATCCAATTGCAAGCTTTTTCGTTACTAAAGTCAGTGGCCTCCTTATCTGGAAAACGTGAGCTTTACTCAACCTTTGGGTCAGAATTCGATGCAAATTAAGGCGTGCAATGGTTCAAATTCTACTGCAAATAAAAATCATTGATGATTAACGTCAGAATATTTGCGGGACCAACGTACCTCTATGCCTTCCATCACTGCAAATATTACACTGGACCAAAAGCCTACAAATGCAATATCCGTCGATCCTAAAGATGCCTCACTAACTACACAATGACCCGCTAAATAAACATAAAAAAACACGACTAATACCAGTAGAGTCATGATAATTTCAAAAAGGCTCCAGAATACGGAAGGTGGCGCTCTATAGTCTGAAATCGTAAATTTCAGAGCAACATAGAAAACTCTCAGACAAAGAAGCAAAAGAATCGCAAGCACAATTTCTACTTTTACTAACATAAGGTCTCCAAATACCAAGAGAAAGGGTAAAAGGAAAAGTAATGCTAAGATGTATAATAGAAATTGTCGCCGAGCGACATCAGCAAAGTAATGGTAGATACATTTATTTTTGTTATTAAACATGTTTTTACTCTTTCTATTTTTAGTAAGGTGAATCACCACTGATAAGTTAGATAGTCGATAGCGCTCTTTTTTGATTACTTACAGCGTAGAAAGTACCTATAAATATCAGGCCTTACCAGTGCTGACAATTAACAGGCATGAACAAATGTCTAAATACTGAAACGGAAAAACCCGCGCTATGCACGGGCTTCCTTTTTATCGTATGTCTTTGGTGAGCTGCTCATACAGGGATACCCAAAGCTCTCACCCGTTAAGTTAGTTTATACGCCCCGCTAGGTCAACGTGTTGTTGAGCGAGTCTTCACTTCTCCGATTGCTAATTAGTGATACCCCATAGCTTGTTGGGCCTCATCTAGACAAGTGAAAATCAGGTCTGTTGCGGTCGCACTTAAGGGCTCATCTTTATCGGCGTGGCTCTGAGCTTCCTCAAGCATTAAATGGGCTTCAGGATGAGATGCGAGGAAATCTTGTATCGCCGCAATATCAATATTCTTGGGTATCAATCGTCCAATGGCTTCCTCGCCGCTGCGCCACAGGTGGAAATGGTCTTTAAGATATTCCAGGTTAAAAACCTCTTTAAATACATCCTTATTCATTTCAGTCTCCTTACGCTATTTCTGGTTTTCGGTTTGTTCATTTGAGTTCTGATGCGCTATCAATATTACCGCTACTTGGAGCTCTGCGAAAATGATATCGCAGCGTGGAAGAGAGGCTCGATTTATCGCTCACCATTTTTAAGCACCTCAGCAATCCACGCGTCTACTTCTGCTTTTGCCCATGCAATATTACGGCCTGAAATTCGAATACTTTTCGGAAACTCATTGGTGGTTGTCATTTTATAAATCGTTGAGCGTGATAAGCCGGTTATGTGACAGACTTCTTTGAGCCTCAGGAACTGTTTTTCCGGTAGGGTACTTGTAGCAAGTCCATAATCTACTTTCTCATTGACGGCTCTATTGTCAGTCACATGATGTCGTAACTTATCTTCTTTCGATACCTCGAAACGAAGCTGACTTAGGTGTTGTCGCAGCAGCTGTAATTGTTGCTCAATGGACGCAATCTGGTGTTCAACACTTTTTATGTACGTTGATAAGTTTTTATCTTTAGGCATATTGATTATTCACTTGCTTTGTTTCTAGTTGGTCAGCTCTGATGTTCTGAACAATCGTCGTCTATTCGAATGAATCTCCTAACGAGCTCGGCTCTTCAGTCGTGCTTAATCAGGTTCATTATCGACACATATTATTTTGAAGATTCCGCATCCTTTGTCGAGCTTCATCAGCGAAATCGTACAAAATTAGTATCCGTAGATACCGCGTGACGTACTGACAATGAAATGCGTCATTGGGTGGAAGCCACTCATCAGGCCCTTTTGCACCTTTACTTCGGTTTGCAGAGGCAGACATGATGAGTTCGTTTGCTATTAATGAATAGTTGTAATCTCTCGCGTGACTCGGTCTTTAATCAATGCTTCGACGGTTACCCCTTCAGCTTTTGCTTGTTGCTCAATCATTTTAAGTGCTGTGTCATCGTGCTCGAAGGCGATAGTGTAGTGCTTTGTATGTTCACGCTGATTTGCTTCACGAAAGCGATTGCGATTGAGGTATATAAAGATGCCAATTAACAACAGTGCAAATAATGGAGCACCACCCAAAAAAATAATATGAACCGGATTATCCATGAGGCCGTCCCGTTATAAAGTTGTTTGAAATGCTTTCCTGCAATATGCGCTATCCGTTCCCGTGACTAACGTTAATCATGGGAGTCAGTTTGTTTTTTGCCACCGCTTTGCAGCGCTTTGATTTCCTCATCCCATTGCGCTTTATTTTTGTAGATGAAAACGACAACGCCAATCACAACGATAACGGGGCCAAGCACCATAAAAATTTTTGCGATTAAGTCTGCAGTACTCATACTTCATCCCTCCGATTACGAGCGACCATCATTCGAACACTATTTTTTACGAATGCGCTTCCATTAACAACTCGTAGGGTTTAACACCCAAAGCCTTTGCAACACGCTCAATATTATAAATCGTCACATTCTTTTCCGCACGCTCGAGCATGCCGATGTAGGTTCGGTGTACGCCTGCTTTTTCTGCGAGCTCTTCTTGAGATAGCCCTGCATCGGTTCTAAGGCGCCTCACGTTCCTTGAAAAAAGTAGCGCAAGTTCACTTGGGTTTTTAGTGTTTTTCATGGGTCAAATTTGACCCGTTGCATACTATAGTTCTACATACTATGATTAGCAAATGTTGGGCGCGATATTGCCTAATATTCACTGCGCGGTTCTTTTTGGACTAAGCATTAATGATTCAATCCAATTTAATGCCATAGGGAAATCTAATGAAACACCTATTAAAAGCAGCCTTTGCGGGTCTTGCGCTCGCATTGCTCTCTGGTTGTGCGTCAACGACGCCAACGAATGAAACATCTCGCTCGTATGTTATTTACGATATCAAGGGCGATAGCGCATCGGGTGATGCCTTATCAACCGCGATTATCAAAGGCGTACAGTCAAAAACCAGTCGTGTTCGAGCAGAGCGTGATATCCCACCATACCCGATGCCAACTGAGCCAGGACGGTTCCAGCTTGTGCAGCCGCAGGTCACGGGTAATCTTGCGGCATTTGTTGGTGAAATGCCGCGTCGTCCGCAATGTAATGATTCGATTCTGACATTGAATGCGGCGGATACCGGCATGGCGTCACAAGGGGAAAGTACGACGTTTTTTGTGTGCTTGATGCCTTACACCGAGGGGTATCGTTTGAATGTGTATTCAACTTTCCAAATGCAGAGCGGCGGATTTAGCCCGCAAGCGTTAGGCGCGTCACTTGCCCGCTCAGTGGTGGGGGATTCAAGCCAGTTCATTCCAGATACAATTGACGCTATTTTGAGTGAGCTGGATGCCTTGAATGCTGATTATGAACTGATTGAGCAATATCCTTCAGCGCCCTAGGGCTTTCATTTAAAAATAGATAATCGTAAGCGAGGCCACCTATGGGTGGCCTTTGCTTTTTTCATGAGCTGACTTTAACACCGCAACATGCTCGTTTAATTGCATGAAGCAGGGCTCGCACAAGTCGACATGCACGGACGTTCCATCTTGTGCTGAGCCGTAGCCAAATGACGCTTGTAACACGCCATAGTCGATAAATTCATCAAGATTGTCTTGATGCGCTCTCAAGGCACTTGGCACGACACTCGTACCGCAAATATCGCATAAAATGTCAGTCACCCCATCGACGGTCTTCTGTTCAGTTCTTTGCATAGTTTAGCTCCCTCAAATGTATGTACGTTGTGGTGATGAACGCTGAATCGCGAACGTGGTAACGTTATCAGAATCCAAAATTGAGGCTACTTGCCGATTCTTACAGAATCATGTTTTTGCGGCTGAATTCTGGCAGCGCTCCAAATGGAATGCCTCAACCGAGCAATCTGTGTTTGCCCTCATTTTAACTGTAACGGAGGGGCATGCCATCCAGCCGCCTCCTTGCTTCGATTCAGAGCCTATCCTATTGCAGGATGCGTTTTGTGTGGATGTTATCGATTATACTCTGCTCACATTGTGGGCCGATTCGGGCTCACTGAGTCGAGAAAAAAAGCGGACCCGAATTGTTTAAAATAATCAAAAATCACCAATAGGGTCATTATTTAATCGTTTTTCATGCTTGGTAATTGTTTTTCATGGTGGTGATATGACCCGCCAAGTTGAATTTCTATTTGAGTGTGTGAAAGACACGGTAGAGGAAGTCCTTCCAGAAGAGGTGAGTGACCTTAAAAGATATGATGAAGTATGGGGATATTTAAATAATCGATTTGATATGACTCATAAAGATATGAGCCTGCTGTTGAGTTTTTTAACGCAAGGTAAGGGTAGGTTTTCACAAAGGGCTAAAGGAAAGGAATTTGCGGGTATCTTCTTTCGCGAGATCAACCTAGATCGACTATTAACCCCCAAAATTAGTATTAAGTGGCTCATGCTCACAATCACGGGGTTCCATTTCGCTAAGCCAACCCTGAGCGAGTTAAGCAAGCCTCATTATGAGGTGTGAGAGTGTCAATGATATTGGAGGCATTAAAAGTCCCCCTAACGCCGAAAAACTCATATTAGAATAAAACCTTTTTTCGCATGTAAAAACGCCGGCTTATGGCCGGCGCTGCTTTAACATTCTAATATATTAGGTTAGTTAGTTGTAATTGAATAATTAACCTGAAGTCTAATATCATTACTTCCATTAAACTCTATGCCTAATGGGCAGAATTCGCTTTGCCCAAACGTTCTAGCAACCTGAAACTTCACCTCAACTTCGTCACCGACGTTTAAAGTATCGCCTTGTTCCAAACCAGTCACTCTGCAGTTTTCAGGAAACGAATTTGAAACACTAGTTACAGTAACTGATTCCCCTAAAACTGTAATCGTAATTGGATCTACGATGTCAAACCATGCTGGGGCTGGAATTCGTGAAATACTTTTTGTACCTAACGCAAGATAAGGAAGGGATAAGTCATTACACTCAGAAAATATCTGGCGACACATTACTGCGCTTACTGGGCTAATAGTTGCAATTGACTCGATGACTGAAATCCCTTCTAGACTTGCAGTGATGGATTCATCTCCCAGCCGTTGCCCTTTAACTCGTCCCTTGGCACTAGGCTCATTCATCACATACAAGATAGCCGGATCTGAAGACTGCCAGGAAGCATCGCTCGAAACATCTGTTTTTATACCATTTGAATATTCAGCCCGAACAATCAGCTGCCGCTCTTCACCAACAAACAGCGATTCACCAGCCCCATCACCGAAAACCAATCTATCAATAACAGCGTTAGAGACATCAAGCCTATAAGAATCCATAACGCCATTACCAGATTCAACTTGAACGCTGGTTGAGCCAACTATTCGCCCTTTCACTTTACCAGGCTCGGTTGCTGGATCAGTAAATTGTGCGATATCTGTATCTGCAATAGACCAACTCACAGCTGATGTGACATCAGCTACATCGCTATTTTCAAATGTACCAATGGCATAAAGCTGAACAGTGCGGCCAGCCGGTAAGTCTGAGCTATTTACTTGTATACTCATGTTGCCCATATAGCCTGACGAATCAACGGACATAAGTTGAGGTATCAAGGCATTGCTGGCATTTAAAGGTTGGTTTGTAATCTCAACATCAACTAAGTTCGCTTCTACGACTGTGAGTTCGAATTCATTGGCTTCACCATTTAAAGAGGCAGTAATAGTCACAACACCTTCGGACTTTGCCTCAATTCTACCTGGGTGGTCAGAATGGTTACTAACACTGGCAATACCAGAGTCATTACTGCTCCAGCTAACTTTACTTGAAATGTCCGTTTCAGAACCGTCGGTATAAGTACCTGATGCGGTTGCCGTAAAAGTCGCGCCTGAAAAAGTTTCAAACTTACTAGCTGGGTTTAATGTAATAGTCACTAATTCAGCTTCGGTAACTTCAACACTGATTGAATCAGAGTAGCCTTGGTATGTAACTGCTATGGAAGTTTCTCCAACACCGACTGCATTCATGTCGCCTTGGCTATTTAATTCAATGACAGTGCTATCATTGACCGTCCAGTCTGCGCTGCTGCTTACATTACGAACATCGCCATCGGAATAGGATGCCTGCGCATGAAGCGTTGCATTAGTACCCAAGGGTAAACTAGTAGTGCTGGACTCAATATTCAACTCGGTGATAACAGCCGGCGTTACTTCAATGTCTACGTTGGCAGTAAAACCGGCATGCTCACCTTCAATTTGAGCATTACCTACGACAACTCCAGTTACGCGATTATCGGTAATTTCGACGATATCACTATTGCTTGAAAACACAGTGTCTGCCGTCACATTTTGATGGGTATTATCAGTCAAAGTTGCTCTTGCAAGAAGCGTTGTGGACTCACCAGCGGCAATGCGTGCGTCATCAATCCCAACCACGATCCGAGTGATCTCGGCATCGGTTACCACCACAGTGAGAACCGCTTCGAGTTGCTCGTAAGTAACCAGAACCTCGGTTTCGCCAACAGCGATACTCTCCAGAATGGTGGCTTCCGATGAGTTGCTAAATTCAAGGACATCCATATCTAGGATTTCCACTGAAGCCTCTTCAAGTAGCTTCACGTTGTTATCACTATACTTGCCATAGACTTCAAGCGTATAACTTTGACCCAAGGCTAACGACACATTCTCATCGGACAACACTAGAGATCTTAGTTCAACTGGACCAACTGTAACCGAAACAGTGTCAGTGAAGCCTTCATAGCTCATTGTAACAGTAACGGAGCCTTCACTTATGCCAGTAAGCTGATTGCCATCAAGTGTGGCTACTTCGTCACCGTTTATGGAGAAATTCGCGTTCGCTGCATTTAAGCTAGTCGTTGTGTCATCGTCATAAACTAACGACGCATTTAATGTTGCGCTATCGCCCGTAGCGATGCTGGTGGGTGAGACAGTGAGGTTTACACCGATAATTTCAGGGTTAGAACCACTGCTATTACAGGCTGTTAGAAATATGATAATTAAGCTTACAATTATTCGTTTCATGGTATATCTCCTTATATAAGCCCTACGTGGGTAGTAGTGGCTGCATCCTAATAACTGAGTACGACAGTTTTAATCGCAATCAAATCAACAATATTACACCGCGCTAACATAACACGCTAAAGTTGAACAAGACACAAGTTGCTTGATAACTGAAATTCTCTAAGCAAGGTTTAGTGGACCGAGGGTTATTGTATTAGCCTCAACTAAAACGCTTAACGCATTAGTTAAGCGATAGGCTTAGACCGTTTTAAATTATAAGTATCAATGAGTTCTAGAGCTTTAGATATTAAACATACTGTCCACTTCCCCAAAACTAATCCTATTAATGCAGTTTTTGTGTTTCATAAGGTGTTAACCGTGAAGCGTACTTAGTTGGAACGTTTCAATTGGCAATCCAAAGCGTATTGGTGAAGAATGGATAATTGGAGCGTAAATGAGAATGGAGGCTGTATTGGGGAAGCAAAGGTTACTAGCAAGAGCCGTTCAGCAGATGGACTTGTTTATCAACAGAAATGGTCGGATGGACTACTTGGAAAGCGGTGGCTCATTGTTATTCAAACCGTATATTAAGCACAAAGAAAAAGGAAATGTTCATATAGGTGACGAAGCATACGAGACGTTGTGTGTGCTTGCAGATAAAGCCCTCGAAAAACAAAGGTGGCACAAGCAGGTTTCGATAGGTGATGCTAGACAGGAGGTTCTCAATTTATTCACCGACTTGTGTAATGGGCAGCTGAGTGAGTGTAAAACTGATGCTGATTTCACTTCAATTTTAAAGCAGAGGATAACTGAAAAGCTCCGAGACCATACGGTATTCGTGCCCTGTAACATTACCTCCGCTGGTGACGAGGCGGTAGAAATATCATTTGAGCGTGTAACTCTTATGAACTCAATCGCTTTACAAGCTCACCTCGGTAAGATTGAAAGACCAAGTAAAAGTGATATAGACGCGGAGCTGTGGAGTGAGTGCGTAGCCAACTATGGTAACTATGAGTGGGTTGCCTTGGTTGAGATCCCCTCGGTCTATAGTTACTCGGTCGCTCGTGAGCTGGCTACTCAGGCGTCTTTGCATGTTTTGAGTCTGCTTCATCTGATTGCCTCAATAACGCATTCGGATGGAATGAATGCTGGCTTTCAAATACCGACGGTTAACAAGTCTGACGAAATATACAGAGTAGAGAATAATTACTGTCGTTTCACCTTTAGAGGGTCTAGGGGAAATGTTGGCATACCAGCGCGCTTTTGGTCTGAGTTTCATGATGGCGAGTTTACCGAGCTCCGAGACATTCAGAGTATGTGTGTAAGTTTAAGCTTTGATTACAGCAAGCAATACGCAACGGTTGAGCGACTATTGGATGCTCAGTGTTGGCTGGGTGATGCTATTCGAGAGACAAATACTGCTGTACGTATAGTCAAATATGTGACGTGTCTTGAAAGACTTTTGACATTCAAAAAGCTGAATAAAGGTGTCAAGAATATAGTTTCGAATAGGGCTGCCGCCTTAACCGTTATTGGAGGGTACGTTGATACTTCGGAGGCGGAGCGGTTACGTGATGACTTCAGGCAGCTCTACAAGTTACGCAGTGATATATTACACGGCGATTTGTCTCCCTCTATTTCTTCCATTCCGTTAGGCTTGGTAAAGATTGATAGGATGGTTCGACAGGTGGTCTTATCGTTTATGTTTCAAATCGGAAAAGACGCGGCTCGACCAGACTCCGAGTTAAAATTGAAGAAGTGGTACGAGAAGCTTGTAAAGGGCGTCGGGTTAGAAGACAAGAAGGAGAAATGGGTTTCTCGGTGGTACAAAAAGGCGGTACAGTTAGCACGAAGTTAAGTTGCTCAGGTGTCAGTAAAATCAATAGCTTGGCCATTTTCAGGCGGTGGCGACGGTTCGAAGTGCGATGGCTTTTAGCCATGACCAAATTATTATCGAGCACTTGTATCGGCGGCTGTGGATATATCAAACTGGAATTGCCTTACTTTATGACCTACGAATTTTTGGCACCAACACAGCGCATGAATTTGAGTGCAGCGTAAATACGTTACTTTTGTTGTGCAAGCCGCATATCGTAATAGTTTCATTTGGGCTCAAATCTAGGGCTCGATATAGATACTCTCGAGAGACCGACTCTTCTACCGTGCTGGTTAATCCGCCTATAAATGTCATTTCGTTCGAAGCTTCCCCATGGTCTTTAAATTCGAGGAGTAGGCGATTGTCAGGATAAAATGTCATTTTTACCCAATCTCTTTTTTTGTCTGTGGTGATGTGAAGTGCTTTCAGCCGCTCCCGAAGGGTATCGCTACTTAGATGGATGCAGTCATCATCTCTCTCATGACGTGGTGTCGTCATACGTTGGTCCGACAATGTGAGTAGACGCGCTCGGAATTGGTGGTAGGAAAAACACACAAATCGCTCGCTAAGTAAAATAGTAGGTACTTTTTGATGACTAGGGCTCGTAAAGCTGTCAATTAAGTTGACTAGCACGCGGATCTCTGCGCTTGTTATTTCAGAGCGGCACGATTCCATGTGCGCTGCTTGCGGCGAGAGTTTTACCGATGCAAAATTAGTTTCTGCATAGAGTTGACCCACGCCAGTGCGGAGTATGAAAGGGAAATTTCGGCTCTTCGGAAGCAGCTCCCAAACTCTGTACAACGCTTGAAGTTTTTTTGCATCAGACGCAGTAATAGAAAGCTTGCCGCGATTTTCTTCAAGGGTAAATTCGTATAGGGCCGGAACGACTATAGGCGTCAGGACTTCTTTATACCGCGTTTGATTGCCAAATTTTGCGATGGCAAACCGTTTCGTTTGAGCGAAGAGGTCTGCGGATTGAGCATGTGCGCCACGAATGATGAGATGGTGTTCGTCATTGGAAATGGTCAAATCTAGGTAGTCGTGCGCTTCGAGATTCTCGATGATATGGCAGAGTCCGGTTGCTGAAATCTCATAGGCCGAATCAGACGCAATGCAGTCGCCATGATTCTTCACTGAAAACGTGGCTTGGGCGCATTTGTACTGTATGGATGACGTTAATCGCACGGATTGTGATTGAGAACAGAAAAATATGGCGACGCGCTCTCGCGCATCTTGAACACGCTCACTCCTGCTAGCCTTTTTTGTGTCTAAAAGACGCGCAGTGCTTAACAGCGCGTTCAGATAGTTTAGCGTTTGATGTGTACTAATGATGATGCTCATAATATTCTCGTCTTATCCGGCAACGTTTGGTAGGTCTGATGCAATTTGATGATGGTCGGCAAATGGCTCCAAGGTGCGTAACGTAAACCGCGGGGTCGCAGCGCGAGCACGGGTGACGTCGCTTGTTCGTCCTCATGGCAATCGACATGATGAGCCGCGTCAGAAATAGCCTCTAACCATGCTTGAGAAAGTGGCTTATTTTCTGGCACTCGAGCAGTAAAGTGGAGTTCATGTAAACCGAGAATTTCAAATGCACGTAGACAACGCTTCAGTTGTCGAATCGTCGTGACAGTATTTGAGGCGTGCAATGCAGCGAGAGTAGCAAGTGCGTCATTGTTCACAGCGTTCGAATTTAAATCTGTAAGCCGCTCAAACAAGCGCAGCCACACTGGGAAATCCCGGCTTTTCCAGCGATCGTAAAACTCGGTTCCCAGCATTCCATCAAGCCGGTCAAAATGGTCGAGCAGCTCGTTGTTAGCGAAGTGACTCTGCGGCTCATGCCGGTAACGATGTAATGCCAGCAGATAATCACTGAACGATAAGGGTTTGGTCGATACACGTTTCTTCGCCGGAGCGGCCTTGAGAGGATATTGCTGATTATTGGAGCCGCGAACGACGTGTTTAAATGCGTAACGATTCGCGCTTTCAGAGCCGTGGCTCATACATTTCCTGTACCGAGCCTTGTGTTCATAACGATATTGATTGCGCGGAACCAACTGCATGAATGCTTTCAAGGATAAGGGCAATTCGCGACAGGCATTTAGCTCAAACGCGAGTAGATGAAATAGATGCAGGTACGATTGCATGGTAATCGCTGGGCTAACGTGACCAAGTAGCCCAGCGAGCACATCAAGAACAGGAAAATACAGATCGCATTGGCGCCCAGACTGTGCAATATCGCTTTTGATTAGGTCTAGGTGCTGCTCTTCAAATACGTCATGTTGCAAAAACAGATAGCGATGACGACAGGCCATTAAATTACAGATGCAACAGAGGCTCAGTTGGAACAGAATATTGTTCGCTGCGCTATGGCGGAGGCTGTGGATGACCGCTTCTGAGTTACCTGAAGTGTCACGTAGAGCTGTGAGAAATTCGTTTTGGAGTGCGTCAATGACATGGGAATCAAACAGCGATTCGAGCTCGCGTGCTTTTCGAACTGTTACATATTGTTCTAGCGCCACATGCTCGGATGTTGTGAGAAAAGCCAGCCGGACTCGACGAACCGCTCTGTTAGTTTTACGGAGCAGCACATTACTCACGATTAAATCGCCACAGTCAAAGCGCACGTCGTTAACGGCGAGTTTGGCGGCCTCCTCGTGACGCAGGCCGAGTCGATAGCAGAGGGTTGCGAAGTGCCAAAATTGCTCGCGTTCAAGGCTAGGTGTTTCTAAAAGCTTCTCACGCGTCATATCAAAATCATGTGGGCTGATGTAATGCGCGCGTGTATTTGCCGGAAATGCGCCAGAGTATTCGAGCGCTTGCGCATCAAAAAAAAGCGTAGCGCTGGTTTGCTGTAGGTAATAGAAAAAATTGATAATCGTGGATAACTCACTGTCAGTGAGGTAGTCGCTCAGTGATTCAGCGACGTGCATCGTAAGTTCGAGACGCGCGTCGAATGAATGTTGCGCATCACTCATAAGTTGCTCATCAGTCCATACCACCTTTGCAAATGAGCTAAGTCGCGATAGATATGTCAACATGGTTGAGGCACGAAGCCGCTTTTTATGAGCGCTTCCGTGCAGCATTAGGTCAGTACAGTACAAACCCACATACCATGCAACAACGCTAATCTGCGGATTTGCATGCGCATCATTGATTAGCCTAAGCAGTGTCGCTGTCAGGTCGGTATAGAACCGAGATGCCCTCGATTGTCGTTTGTCATCGCTCGCATATTTTTTTACTGCGTCGCGAATGGCATTGATGAGTATCGTATCCTCTTGGCCGAGCTCACTGTGAAAACTAAATGGCCGCTGAAGAGTGGGGGTTAAATCGGCAATTTTTGTAAATTGGGGGAGCCGTTTACGGCGTCGACGCAGAGGTTCTTCTGGCACTTCGTAATCTGTCGTTATCGTCTGGCCTGTGAGGGCATAGATAAGCGCTGAATGTGATAGCGGTTTGGTGAGCGAGCCGAGATTGGCCGAGGCCAGACTCTGGTGGGTAAACGACAGCGCGAGAAGCGCGTCTTCGAGTGAACAATTCAGCAAATGAAACGCTGACTCTTGGGTTCGCTGATAATCAATCCATCCTGCAAAGTTTTGATGAATATGCTTCAAGCTCTTCGGTACATACGAACTAAGGTTTTTCCACATCGCAAGTGCAGGCGCATCCAAAAAATGATTCTCGCCAGTCGAGGTGATGCAGATGGCACGGGCCGCATCGGGTAAATAGCTTATGGTCGTGTCGGGCGCCAGAATTGCGAGTAAACTGTCAACGTCGCTAACACCATATTGGCGAGCAAGGGCGAGCATTAATGTCATCTGTCGGACATCTGGCGATAGCCTATGCAACTGAGATAATGCCGTCTCGATAGCCTGGTGCAGATGCATTTGCAGTTGCCACGAAGGATTACCCTTGTGAATGACGGGGCGCTCGCGATGGGCTGGGAAAATTTGCTTAGGCTCTATTAAATCAGGGTTGGCGTCTTTTAAGCTTCGGTATAGATGCACTAGTACAAGCCGCAGCGCATCGAGTTCGGGATAATCTCTGGCCCGTTCATAAATCGTTCGGGCACGACTGACCAAATAATCGTTTGGGATCTTAGGCTCAGACTGAAACGCGCGCGGACAGATTTTTTGAATCGTTTCAAATGCAAAATAGGCGGACTCTCGAACATTTGTGCGCTCCGACGAGAGCAGCACAACCACGTCATCAAATCCCATAAGCCAACTCCTGCAATACGGCCATGACACGTTCATCGAAATCAACGATGACTGCATCGGTCTCACTATATTCAATCATTGCGCGTTGCTGCCGCACCATGGTCGCTATGCTGACAAGAGTGCGCTGGTTCATGGTCGATACGCCGCCGCGGGCATGATTCATCAACAAATTAAAAGCCGATTGAGTAAATTTCCCGTTTGCTAATAAGGTGTGCAGATTCTTTGATGCGGCGACATGGCGAAAACTCCGATTGTGGAGGTCTTCCTGGAAATCCCTCTGCAATAGCGAATTTACATAACGTGCACTCAAATACTGCCAACCTTGATGTTCCTGACAGTAATGCATGAGGGGCGCATGAGGTGCTGGTAGGTTTAGATCCATCGATATAACGTGAACCGCTTTTGACCAATGGCGTAGGAGGGCATTCAATCTCAGCGGTAGGACGATGAGGCGGCGCTCGTCACTATGATGAACGCGTTTGTCGGCGACGCTGAAAACACCCAGGGATGGTTCGACGGCAGACCATTCAGGAAGCGGCTCGCGAACCGGTCGCAGCCCGACAGTTGACGCTACTCTGAGATACAAATAGAGGCTGCAAAAGTTCTGTCGAGCCAAATTACTGAGGTTACTATCTTGTACTAGCCCACTGTAATGACTCAGCATGGCGATGAATGACTCATTTCGTAACGTATTCGCTGAACCCACCTCGTCATGATAATCCTGATAGGCGCCAAAAACTGTGTTATCGCTATCACTACTTGGCCGTACGATGTGAGCATCATCAAGAAAATTAAACCATGCCGCCCTTAGTTCGGTTTCGATAGTTGCCCTCTCTATAGAGATATAATGGTGCTGCACGCTGCTTCGCCCACTCAGGAAATTAAATACAACCTCTGGCAGTTGCTCTTTCGCGTAATGAAAAAATGCTCTCTCGACACCTGCGATGGACACCCCCGTTTCATGCAGAGCAGCATTTTTAATATATGCACGTAGTTTTGAACGATATGCTTTTTTGTTGAGGTGGAGTGCCTCGAATAACGTCCGATGATTTCGCTGCGTTGCGGTGACGTTTACAAATGCCGCTTTTAGTAATAGCGGGATCGGATGTGGGAGCGAAATTTCTATGTACGACTGGGCGCTATAATGCACGCGAGAATCACTGGTGTTAGGTTTAGCAACGTTCAGTAGTTCTGCGTTTAGAATGACATGCGCGTCTATACGACTCGTCGTTTTGTCGATATGGTAAACAAGCGTATTTGGCTGTGTCGTTGGCTGATATCGCGGGGAGCCCGCGTTTATCAGCATTAACTCACCGGGCTCAGATAAGCCGAGTAAGCGTAAAAACAAAATGACAAAAATTGGGGCGCTCTCTTTTGCAAATGCGCCGACATCTGAGTCAATAAAAGCCGCGTCGGTGCAAGATAGTAGGCGTGTGAGTTCAAACGGTGTCGCGGCCATCGATGACCAAACGGCAGGTGACTCGGCATGGTAAAGCGCATTTTTCAAACCACCTTTGGCCCGCTTGAAACGCGCCCGCTCTTGTTCTTGTGTTTTTTGTAAATGTGGGGTCCAGTCTAAAAACGAGCCTATGGTCTCGCCAGTATCAGTGGATACTTCGACGTACTTCAGGGCGCCCTCGCTATCGGAATGAATGGGTCGTTCTGAGTGATTCGAAGTACTCAGCATGCTGGGCCCTTTCTTTTCATTAGCCGGCTTGGGTGGACGCAAGAAACTGGCGAGGTCACGCAGTTTTGAATCATCCTTTTGCTCCGCGAGCGATGTAAGCACGAGGCGCAGTTCGTCGAGCGTGTAGGTTTTTAGGGCGCCGACTGAGATAATTAGAGCATTGGCATGTCGAGATAAGAGTGCCTGATAGAAACGCAGGTAGGGCCGATATTCACTGTAAGCGCGTGCGCAGTATAGATGCGCCAATAACAAGTAATACGAACATGCGTTATCGTCACAATCGAGTAGCAACAGCGTAGAAAAAAATGGCGCATTAGTGAGGCTGTTGTAGAGCTCGCGGCGCGAGAATCGCAAATTAATTGTTGATTCAGACTCCTCGCTGAGCGCATCAGCGTATTTCTGGTATGCGTTTGATTGGTATGCACTCATATACGCAAGCGATGAAAGGGCGCGTAAAAATCGAATCATACGCGATGCGTAAGTTGACATTTCATGCGAGGGTAAAATGTCAAACTCCTCGTGCATGGCATTCTTTAGTGCGTCTCGCTCTATCATGACCGCTTATCCTCTTTTCGCTCTGGTGGGATGTGGGCGAGTTGCTGCGCCAAACTTCCTGACGGTTGCGCAGGCGCCTCGGAATGAGAACTCCGAATGAATTTTTCCTTATGTTTTCCGGGCGCACTGCGACTAACGCCGAGCACATCAATAAGCTGCTGTTTGCAAAGCAAATGCGGTACTTTGTTCGCGCGCTCGAACTCGGCGATTAAAATCGGCGCTACAGAGCTGACACTGGCGATAGTCATCTCATGGGCTACCCGAGTTTTAACATCACTGACAGTCCTAACTGTGATTATTGAGCAGTTAAGCGTGAGGCTAGGGGCTAATTGCTGCAGCGCTTGGATAAGATTAAACTTTTCGAGTGCATAAACCCGTCGATTACATTGAATGGCACGCAGCCCCTCGAGTAGGGTTTCGAGACTGGATTGCTCCAATAGTGCCTCGGCCATTTTTTGATTCTGGCGTGCGAACCCAGTTGGCAGGCTGACATCAATAAAGTGTATTTTTTTGAGTGCAATTTTTGTCATTTTGTCTCTCGAAATAATTCGGATGTGGATTCGATGACAATAGTGTTGTTGATTTGCACCGAGTATTAAATCCCGTAGAGCACCCTTTTTTAGGGGTTCTACGGTGTAAATCGGCAAAAATTGAACAATACTCATGCAATTTTGATGATTCATGGGGTGCTACAAAACGAGTTTCGCACGGCAAGAATGTTCCGAGAGCGATAGGACTGTGAGGAGAGTCAGGCAGGTGCTTAAAAGCTAAGAGCCGAGGCGTAAGGGAATAAGTAAGCCCCGAAATAGTAATTCGGGGCTTTGAGTACTTTTATGGCAAAAGGTAACTCTTACCTAATCGTAAGTTTCATCTTCATCCATGGAGGAGATCTCACCCACACACATAAGCCCGTGACGATTATGGCTCTCGATTTGATTAAGTTCATCGATGAGGATATTGCCACCGCGAAAACGCCGCTTACGCACTAATGCAATACGCGAAGCGGTTCGCTCAGCTTGGCTAAATGTAATCAAATGCAGTGGAACACCCGCGTCCATATCGAAGAGCCGAAAACGATATTTCGAACTTAACTGATTGAAAAATACCATCAGGCCCTGAATCAGCATCTGCGCCGTCAGGTTAAGAGCGGAATTCACGATAATCGCATTATCGGTGACCTCCAGCCTAGCGCGCATAGAGCCAAATGTGACTGTGAACGCGATGAAATCGCTTTTCGCTTTTCTGTTGTTTTTAAATAATGCAAACTTAGGCGCCTTGGATTCGACGATTCCGGTTTTAATAGAGCTTACAACCGCCGCACGAAAATAGTAATCGAACGCTGAAGCCACAAAACTGGACAGCATCGGGATGTCGTGCGCAGCGGTCAGTATATAGCGGTATGCTTTTTCTTCTTGTTCCGCTGGGCGAATCGGGTCGAGTGGTAATTTTTCAAATGCGTGATTCATCACATGAAACATGAGTTCAAACGGCGTGCAGGTTAGCGCTGCGGTTTGAATGCGAATGAGCGGGATTTGATAGCCGGCAAAACAGAGCTCACAACATAAGTCGCGTTGTATTTCTTTGTCATCACCATGAAAGGCAGCGCCATCAATTTCAATCCCCATTTCATGACCACCTAGACACAAAACAAAATCAATATCGCGGCGATAATCACCAAGACGAATGGGAAACTGTGCATGTAATGCGCTATGCAGCTGCGGTGCATCAAACGTCGCATCATCACCTCGATCTGGGCGCGGAATAGGCACGCCATCAATCTCAGACGGCCCTAGATTGTGGGATGCAAAAGTAAGGTAAGTGAGTGAGAATAAAAATTCCAGCGGCGATTGTTCGTCCGTAAATTGAATGAGTGCGAGCACATCATCGCCCGACATGTCGAGATAAGCCGCCGTGAATGCGAGCATTTGCTGGTATTCATGAGAGTACTCGAGACGGTCGCGAAATAGCCCTAATCGGCGACGGCTCATATAACGCGCTTCTGCCATCAATGCGCGTGCTTGCGCGACACGCTCACGGTCTAAAAACCGCCCTGCATCATGCGCGTAGGTATCAAAATCAATCATGAGTGCCTCCGGTGTGTTTTTTGGCAGTACAAAGTTCAGTAACGCGCGTTTGAATGTCGCGTTTTCGGGTTAAATCCGATAATTGCTCAGGATGATAAAGCGCCACTAACAATGAAATTAGCTCATGAATATCCAAAAGCGTATTGGTAAAAGTTGCGTCATCTGGTGCATTGGTGTCGGTGCGTTTGTCGTCATACTTGTCGGTCAATCGTGCAAGTGAGTCGCGACAGACCAGCCGGCGATGACCGTTTTTGAAGGTGACGACGGCGTCTTTTTTAATCCAGCGTGTGATGGTGCGCTCGCTCACGTTAAGCATTGCCGCTGCTTCTTGAATCGTGATGTAGGCAAGCGTCGCATGTTGCCGAGGCCTAAGTGTGTTTGCCGACAAATGCCCGGCAACGCGGCGCTGACCGTGTCGGTCAGCGCTTGTGTGATGACGGTGATTCGAATCAGTCATAAGTCACCTCGCAGATATCAAGCGAGAGCGTCCGTTCATTTCTCAACGCATCTAGCGCGGGTGCTAGAATACTCTCAAGAGTGGAGAGGCTCGCCGATGAAAATGGAATCTTCAATGATGTGCAAACCATGTAAACCCAACTTTCAAGAGCATCTTGATTGGAGGATTCGAATCCATAGCCAAGATAGGGCACAAGCGAATTACCTTGTTGAATATGGAGTGAATCAACCAGGTGCTGCGCCAACGGCCCTGCAAAGTCACGCTGCGTGTGCTGTATGGTTTGAATCACTGTGGGCGTGAATGATTGAGAATTAAGCATCATCAGTCCGCTCCTTTTTCTGGTGGTGAGCGCAATCAAAGTTCTCCTTTAGAAGTCGCTCAAAGGCAGAGCCGTCCTGGCGTGTTAGATTCGGCACATAGCGTGAATAGACGCGAAACAGCATTTCAGTCGTCGTGTGCCCCATCTGACGAGCTATCCACTCAGGGCTTTCCCCTGCAGCGAGCCACAACGTGGCTGCCGTATGACGCGTTTGGTAGGGACGGCGTTTTGGAATACCCAAATGACGGAGTAGGGGATACCAGACGCGCTTCGTCACGTTGTTATGGGAAAGTGGCGTGCCGGTTCGCGTGCAGAACACATAGGACTGATTACCGGTGGCATCGTATTGACGCTTAAGGGCATCAAATACGAGCTGACTCATTTCAATCGCCCGAAAAGAGCCATCATTTTTAGTGTACTGGACTTCGCCATTAACAATCGTTCTCTTGACCATAATTTGTCGACGATTGAAGTCGACAGCATCCCACTGCAGGCCATCAATCTCGCCGGTTCGCATGCCAGTAAAAAAACGCACGGTATAGTAGTTGCGAAAGTCAGGCCGTACCGAGTTGATAATAAGCTGCACTTCATCAAGGCCAAATGGCTCAACATCAGTACGTGGAACTTTAAGTGATTTAATTCCCTGGTAAGGTGAGCTAAAATTAAAGCGGTTGGCTGCTTCATTCAAAATCATGCGCAATGGCGTCATGATGTGGTTTATCCGCGACGGTGATAATGATTGGTTGCTCCGGGTTCTAACTTTGGCGAGAGAGGTCCGGAACTCCAAAATATCCGCTTTGGTGATGCGGCCAACTTCTTTGCCCCCAAATGTGGGAATTAAGTATTTGGTCATCGAGTTTTGTACTGTGTCTGAATGTGAAGTTCGCCACTGAATCAACATTTCGCTAAACCATTGCTGAGCGAAATTCGCGAAGAGCGGTGTATCCACAAACCTTGAGTGTGCTTGCATTGCCCTGAATTGCTCAACACGAGGACTATTTGGAAAGTGCTTGGCATAGTCGAATGTACCAAGCGTGATTTCAGCCTCAATAGTTTCCAAGAAACGCTCAACTTTTTTTCGGTTAGCTTTTGTGTCGGTAAGCGCTGTTTGCTCTCGGCAGCGCTTATTTTTGAACGAAAAGTCGATAACTAATTTATTCGTTTCTTTTCGAGTGTAAATTCTACCCATGAGCTAAACCTCCGCGTGCCATTGGAATTGAATACGACGACGTTGAAGCTTTTCCTATATCTTTTTGGATAGCCTCCCAAACATAGAGGATTTTTCTTCCTCCAAACGGCCGTATATAGTGAATACCCTCTAGTAGAACCGAATCTTTAAGGCGTTCGCGAATGGTGCGAGCATCATATTTGATGCGCTTGGATAATTCCTCAGTAGTCAGGTAAGTGTTTTCCATGCTAATCTCCTAGGTACGTTAAAGAGCCAAAATGATGCTCTGGAGATACATTAGACGCCTAATAAGCACTTGTCAAATTATTTTTGTTTCTCTAAAGAGTTAAAATAGGTCGCTAAAATGATAAAATGCAACTTTGCAGAGCTACTTGGGGCTAGGAAGCTTAAAATTTCAGATGTGGTGCGAGAAACCGGAATAAACCGGAGCACCTTGACACGCCTGTATCATGAGACTACTTCTCGGATAGATTTCGAGACGCTGGAAACGCTTTGTCGTTTCTTAGAGTGTGATGTAGGGGAGCTATTGAAGGTCGTTGATAATTAGTAGTTGAATTGAGCAGCAGGCTTTTGATAGATTCTTCACAGGCAATAGTTTACGGTTCTTAGATTTAGAACCTTAAAATCATTAAATATACTAAAAGCTTTTTTACTTAGAGAGCTGGCAGTGCATTAGGGCTCGCGAGTGCTATCAAATGAGTGGAAGAACTTCTTAATCTAGGGAGTTTCTATTCACTTTAGAGTGTGCCGCTGCTAATTTGCGCCGAAAGCCTCCCCCTATAATCAGTAGATCTGACGATGGTTAAGCAAGTAATCAGCTATTATTTTTCAGGGGGAACTTGCAAAAAAGTGAATCAATTTTTAATGCGAATCGTGATCCAGTTTTCCGTGTAAATCTACACTTGATACTTCAATAGTAACTCGGTTCTTTGCTGCCGAGCATTTCTGAAATAATTTATTTCCCTGTAATCCCTGATTTCAAAGGTGAGTTGTCCGGCTGAATTGCGTCGGTCCTCTGAATTTACTTCTAGCGCATATCCCTCAGCGCTGCTTAAGTTCAAATTTTGGCATGCTGACTGAGCAAAGCCATCTAATAGTTCAATTAGATTCGCAAATGTATCCTCGGTAAGTTCTAGATTAACAAAGTGCATCGCAGATATAGCATCAATGTAACCGTCTAAAGTTTCGTGAAGATTTATTCTTTCAGGTGTTCTTTCTAGTTTCTCTTTGGAAAGATCTACTCCTTCACACAGCTCTTCTCTTAATATCGACGCATTTAAAGTCGAAGTAAGGCCGCCTGAGTCCTGGTCAAATTTTATTCCTCTTGAGATGATGCGTGTCATGATGGAAACATGCTGGCTAAAGCGGCGAAGTTCGCATCCAATCATGTAATGCATACTGCGCTGAAATCAACCTTGACGATGCTCTTGAACCTTTTGATGCTTTTCTGCGCTTTGTGTAACTTTAAATACAAAAGATTTGTTCTTGAAAAAATGCTTGTCGAGATAGAGCTTGCCAAGGTTAAGCGTATTAAATAGGCGTCTGTTCAGCTCATTTCTCGTCGTATGAAAATATTGCGCAGTATCCTCGGCCTTTAGCCTTGATTTGATGTTCAGCTTGTAAAAAACGCTCTTTGCTTCTATGTGAGCATCAAGTAACTGCTCGTATATTTCAAAGAGCTCGAGAAACCGAATGAGGTTTATTTTTCCGTTAGCTAATTTCGTAAGTCGCTCGCTGTCGATTTCATCCTCATAATTTTTGAAATCATTTTCTGCATAGACATGAATCTTACATTTTGGCAAACCGGTTACTCCTGGGGTTTAAGTGCTCGTATTTAGTTGAGTTATGCCTGACTTAGAAAGCTCTACAACACTATCTTCAAACAAGTTGATAGCATCAGTTTTCATTTTGCATAGAAAAAGAACTCGGTCGAATTGCGAGTTAGCCCAAACTTCATCCTTGAGCAATGTGTCTTCAAACGCAGATGTTCTAATTGAGAAAAACGGCCATGAATCGACAAGTAGAAGCCAGTTTTGATCGTAAGTTGTGTAACTTCCGCTGCTGAGCTTATCTGCTTTTCTTTGAATAGCCCGAACGATTTCACAAGCTTTAGTATTTTCACTTTCACCAGCACACCAAACACGAGAGTGTTTCTGTTTGGAAACAATATCTTCACCTAGTTCAGGGCCCTTCTTGTTATGGTCTTGCAACCAATTGCGAGAAACTAACCTTAACTGGGAGTTCTTCTTTTTGCTTAGCTCACTACAAGCCTGCTCCCAGCCTTCGTTAGTGACTAATGTATGCTCGATGCCCATGCTTTTCTGGAAGGTAGATTCTGTAATTTGGAAGTCAGGGCGTTCGCGCTTCATAATTGTTACCGGATAACTCAAGCCTAGGTCAAATCGCATCAGCCGTTGAATCGCTCTCAATTCATCATCTTGCTTTTTCAATGACTCACTCGGCAATTGAAGGAAATCATTAGGTGATTTCAGCTCGAAACTCATGGTAGCCAACAGCTCAACCCTCAACCATCCGCTGCATACTCTGCGTCCACGACGCTTTAAACGCAGAGTCATTTGCAAACAGCTTATATAGCTCTAATTCGTCCATGCGCCGTTGTAGCATGATTTCTTTCAGTATTTTTTGGAATGCCAAGTCGCGATTGTGTGGGTCAGGGTTGTTCGCGTACTTGGACTCAAAATCCCGGTGTTGACGAATACTTTCCGCGATATTCACAAATTTTACGCGCTGTTCTTCCGGCGTTGCACTCCAGCCTTGGAACCAACGGTCATTGAATGTGCGGATGATCTCGTCTAGCTGGTCCGTCTCCTTTTCGGATCCGTGCGCACCGCGTGGATTAGGATTTTGTGGGTCTACCTCAGTTTCATCATCGCTCAGCTTAATAGAACTATTTAGCTTCACTCGTTGTAGCCCATATGAGCTCAAATCTACCGATTCGAGCAACTCATCAATTGCATCAGCGTCAGGATCTAGAACTTTTAGTTTCGGAATTAAGAATTTTAAGAACCAGAACAGCTTCTCCCAAGCCACTATTTCGTAGTGCATTATTGAAGCCATCTGACCGTATATTTTTACGAACTGCTTGGCTTTGATTTTGAAATCAACCTTGTCTTCGTGCTCAAGTTCCAACTCTTGATTGAAGCGAGCAGCGGCAATGTCGATAATCGGACTTAAACTTTGCGCGTCTTCTTCATTAAAATAACGGGTAACAAAATCCTCAACTTCATACCATTCGTAGACACCTGAATCGTCCATGCTGTCTTTAAGCTCATGAAGTACGTTAATGTCTGTGGCTTGAGTTAATGACGTGGCAGTATAGAACGGCTCGAATGCTGCTTGAATGTCATCAACCGAATTAAAGAAGTCGAGAACAAACAAATCCTCTGTCTTTTTACCCAGTTTTGGCGCACTGCGGTTAAGCCGTGATAGTGCCTGAACGCAGAGTACACCAGCGAGCTTTTTATCAACGTACATCGCGCACAGCTTTGGTTGGTCAAAACCAGTCAGGTACTTGTTGGCGACAACAAGCAACCGGTATTCGTCGGTATCAAATTTGTCTTTGGTGTCGGTTTCTGCAAAGCCGTTGACATCAGCTTCTGTGTATTCAATGCCGTCTACTTCTTTTGTGCCGGAAAAGGCAACAAGCACTTTAAACGGATTACCTTGCTCTTCGAGAATGTGCTTAATCGCCCGGTAGTAACGAATAGCAGTCTCAATATTCTGCGTCACTACCATGCCTTTGCCTTTACCCCGTAATTTTTTTGCATTTACGACTTGAGGGATAAAGTGCTCGAGCATAATTTGGGATTTGGTATCGATCGTTTGCTGGCTCCGCTCGACATAGGCTCTTAGCTTCTTTTGTGCCTTTTTGGTATCGAACTCAGGGTTCTCAGCAATCGATTTCTCAATCTCGTAATAGCTCTTATAGGTTGTGTAATTGCTCAGTACATCGAGAATAAACCCTTCCTCGATAGCCTGCTTCATTGAATAGAGATGGAAAGGCTTAAATGAACCATCTTCTTGGCGTTGGCCAAACTTTTCCAAAGTAGTGTTCTTAGGTGTTGCTGTAAATGCTAGGTACGATGCATTTCCGCGCATTTTACGGGATTTCATTGCTTGCAGAATTTTATCCTGCGCGTCTTCAGCTTCCTCTACGTCCGCTTTACCAATAGCCCGGTTCATATTGTCGTGAGCAGAGCCTGATTGAGAACTATGGGCCTCATCAATGATGACAGCAAAACGCTTATCACTGAGATCTGAAATGCCGTCGATAATGAACGGAAATTTTTGAATCGTCGTTATGATTATTTTTTTGCCGTTCTCTAGCGCTTTCTTTAGCTCCGATGATTTAAAAGCTGGCGCAATAATGTTCTTAACTTCAGAGAATTCGCGAATATTGTCGCGAAGTTGTTTATCAAGCAAGCGGCGGTCGGTCACTACAATTACTGAATCAAACAGAGGCTCGTCGAGACCTTTACCACCAGCTACTTCTGTAGAGGCAGGGTAGGTTTCTATGAGTTGGTATGCTGCCCACGTAATGGAGTTGGATTTACCCGAACCAGCAGAGTGCTGAATCAAATAAGTTTGGCCAACTCCATGCGTAGCAGCATGAGCAACCAACTTTCTTACAACGTCCAGTTGGTGATAGCGTGGGAAGAATAACGTTCGCTTTGCTAGCGGATCTTTAATGGAACCGTCAAGACGCACAAAATGCTGAATGATATTCGCGAGGCTTTTTTTGCTGAACACTTCCTCCCACAAATAAGCGGTCTTATGCCCCTTAGGATTAGGAGGGTTACCTTGACCGAGGTTATGACCCTTATTGAAGGGTAAGAAGTAAGTACTTTTCCCTGCTAACTTGGTCGTCATGTAAACTTCATCGGTGTCCACAGCCATGTGAACCAAACAGCGACCAAAGTTCAAAAGTGGCTGAGTTGTATCACGGTCGTCGCGATACTGCTTTTGACCATGGTATCGCGCTGTTTGTCCGGTCCAAGCATTTTTAAGTTCTAACGTAACCAGCGGGATGCCGTTAATGAACAGCACCATGTCAATCTCTTGTAGCGGGTTTGCGTGAGAATACCGAACCTGACGCGTACAACTGAAAATGTTCTCGTAAAAGTTCTGCTTCACCTTCTCACTGCTGCTGGCTAACGGCGCTGGGTAAAGCAGATTAAAATGCGCATCATCAACACTTAAACCTTTTTTGAGCAGGTGCAGAACACCATGCTTTTTGATTAGGCGGTCGTACCGTTCAAGCAGTTTTCGTTGCCAGTCTGTCGGGTTGTTGCGCTTAAGTTTTTCGAGCTCGGGCTCTTGTGTTTTTTCGAGAAACGCCCAAAAGTAACGCTCATCGAGAGCATATTGGCTGTTAAAGTCAGAGGCTTGGCCAATTTTGTAAAACGCACCGATATAGTCAGGCTCAGCAAATTGCACACCCGCACTCAGTTCCTCTAAACAAGTACCGGTCAGACTTTTCTCGATTGCCGCCTCTAGCGCTTGTTCGTTCGTTTTACTAACCATAATATCCCTCTAATTGATTTCCAAAAGCCAAACATCACCGCTCGCTCGTCGTGCTTGATTACTTAGTGATCTACAGCACCAGTGTCTTACAGTCAAACAAATGCGCGGCACCAAGATATTGATTTATAAAGTTTTGTATAAAATAAAAGTTTGCTCAGTCAAGCACCGGTCAAAGAAACGCTGCGGCAATAAACATTGACAACTTACTCTGATTTAGGCCATAATTCACGCGCTCACCTACTATTAAGTAGAAAGAGGTGACCGTATCGCCCGGTCTACAATAGGCGACCATTCCTTTTGCCTTTCTATTACACTATCTTAAAACCACTCACAGTCTTGTAAGTCGGGATCTCCGCCTAGGTAATTCTGGAACCTCTCCTCAAAGTCTTTTCGCTTTCCATCGTGGTCAACGAAGAAACTCGTAACCAAGAACGAATCCGCGCGTCCCAACTTTTGTAGTATCACCACAAAGTCTTCATCAGATGCCCACAAGTACAAACGAATACTACGTTTACGATTAGTTTCTCGGTGATAAAACAACTTAATTGACTCATGAGCATGGTTCGTAAGAATCAACTTGACCCATTCGATTCGACTTCCTCGATCATAATCAGGGTAGCGACCATTTGATCTCGTCACTCGCTGGCCATTCTCCCAAACCTGTTCCTTATCTTCACGCGTGGTTAAATGCCAGAAATCCAGCTCTTTTCCTTCGTCTTTTCGATGGCTTCGCGGATTAATATAAATGTTATTTGCTAAATAGGTTCGCTCAGCAACAAAATCGCGATGAAAGAAGCCGTAGAGCACGTCAATAATTTTTGTCGCATCGATCTTACTTAAATCAATTGGTTCACTAAGCATAATGCCTCCGTGGTTGGAAGCGAAAAATATTAAATTGCTCCTCCCAAGGTGGGGTGCCGTTATTCAATGTGTAACCTAATTTTGACTCTAAATAATCCACAAACTGCATTTTGATGGCACTTTTATGCTCAATGTCGTCGCGGTTTCGGTACGCTACGGCTCCTATCAATAGGTCGCACAGCTGAATTAATTGCACTTCGTAAGACTGAACGACATTGGCAACCGCTTTTAATTGCCACCGTGTACCATTCTGCAGTACTTCACAAAGTTTTCGTGTTTTCTCGGCACCTAACGTATCCATGTAATCGAGGTAGATGCGATACTCATTACCTTCTTTCAAAAAGTCGCGGAGGGTGTAATAAAACATCTTGTAGTAAAAGTCGCTGTGAGACCCAGCATTGTATTGGTGGTGATCGAGAATACTTTTGTTCAGTACGACAGTTGCTTTAAAGCGCACATCGGTGTCTGACGTAATCATATCAATCAAATCTCGATACAACGGCCATTGTTGTTTATTAAGCTTGTTCCACTTCAATTCGGGGGTGTAATTGTGTTGGTGGCGCAACCACTTCATGTGCTTTGTAATAGCAATAGCTTTCTCGGCAGTGCAGTGAATTGCACCAAGTACCATGATGTTTGCGCTATCATGTTCAAGGTGACAGCTTTCATCACAAAATATTTTGTAAATAGTCATAGATGCTCCTCAGAGAAAGTCGTTAAACGGAATTGCTCACGGGTGTCATCAAAGCCATCGAACTCCTTCTGAATAATCAACAACTCTTCACCGAGTGCGGAAGGTTCGTGTGCTAACCATTCCTGAAGATGCTTGCGCTCGGAAAAATCCAACTCACTGAATTTTTTCGTCGTAACTGGGCTGATTCTGTTGGTTTGATGATTTACCGTGAACATATTCGTATCCTATTGCTCAACCATTTCTGGGGTGATCTTTATTTTTCCTGTCACGGCGCTGTTGATCAGGGTGGTTTTGTATTCTTTGAGTTTTTCAATTTGAAATTGAAGAGATTCAATTCCTTTATCAATTTTACTCTTTTCAGCCTCTATAAATTCGACAATTTGTTCCTGCTCAGCCTCTGGAGGAAGTACCATAAGCCTAGAAGCCAGATTATTAAATCGAATCCTGACAGCACGCTGCCTAACTGCATTGCAGATAACTTGGATGTACTTCGCCAATGCCATTTCACGAAGCAAATATGCAAAATAATGTTGAGATATTCCTGTTCGAATTGGGTCACAAATTACGTATTCTGGTGTACACTTACCATCAGATTCAGATACTCCTATAGCGCCTTCAAATGCATCCATAGAGTTTAGAACGAGCTGCCCCTTTCGAATCCCCTGATAGCCCCCCTCAATAATGGCCTCTGTGTAACCTTCCAATCGCCGATTAGAACGAAGAGTGACCTGTCCATCTCGATACGAAGTGACTACTTCATCTTCTTTCCGAACAGGCAGCCTGCTTTGTGAAAACAAATTTTTAAACCGAATGATCTCCCAACGCTCAGGAATTTGACCTATCCAATCCACACCAGAGTCTCTCATTGGCACATTGGAATTAAGCCCTTGCGTCACGGCTTGACGGATAATGATTTGCTTACGCTCTTTTAGCAGGCTAATTTGCAGCTCTTTAGCCACAATACTTTCATCTATTTGGGATATTTTTTTATTGAGAAAGCTAACAATCGTTGCTTGTTCAATTGTCGAAGGCAATAAAAGACAAAAATTCTTAATTGATGAGATTGAAACCCCACCAATCAAACCTGTCATTGCGTTAAAAAACTGATTCTTAAAGGTAACACTACATAGATAGTAATAAAGGAAATGACTATCAATGCCTTTATTTGCAGCAAAGCAAGCCAGCTTATTAACAAAGCAAACATCTCGATTGGTATATGCAATCTTCTTACCCGCGCTCCCCCCCTCAATACACATTAAAGTTGAGTTCGATGGACAAACTTTATGGCTACTCCCTTTAGGAATGCGTAGCCCATTCAGATAGTTAATTTTGGAATAATTTAAATCTATATCCTTTGAAGAAATATACGGGCGATGACGTAAATCTTCGGATTCATACTGAGATTTTTGTTTATCATTTAAACTATCACCACTAAAGACATCAGCGTAGTTTTTAATTCTTGCGACCCCCCAACCCTCCGGAATTTGTTCTATCCAGTCAATACCAGAATCTTTATAAGCCTCATATTTCGGCATCAACGCTAAACTTTCCATTACGATTCTCCCTGAACTTCAGCCACTTTCACGCCCAGTATCTGTGCAATGAGTCCTTCGGCTTTTTGTTCTAGGTTGATGATGTCAGTTGCGACCTCTTCTAAACTACGCAGCGGTTTGTGACGGTAGAAATATTTATTGAAACTAATTTCGTAACCAATTTTTACGCTATCGAGATTAATCCAGGCTTCATCCACGTGAGGTTTCACTTCATCAAGGAAGTATTGGTAGATGCTTTGCCCCAGCGTTACAGATTCGGTATCGCGCAAATCACCATTGGTTTCATAGGTGATAAACTCGTTTTGCTTACCTGTCGGAAAATAGCCGTACTGCGATAAATCTTCAACTTGGCAGTCATAACGCGTGATCAACGCATCGAGTTTATCGCCGCTGAGTTTCTGTAATTTCTTTATGACTTTCTGAGCGCTTTCGTCATACCAACTGACGGCATTTAGAATAGCGTTCTTTTCCGGCGAAGAAAGCTTTATCCCCAATGCTTTTAATGCCTTATCGAAAAGTACTTTGAAATGGTTAAAGTCATCGAACTCTTCTTGACCGATATTCGCCATCAGCTGCTCAGCAGCCTCTAGTAAGGATTGGAGCTTTAACCAGTATTTTACATCGAGAAGTTTCGTTTTAGCTTTTGCGTTTAAGCTAATGTCGTTGTCTTCACACCAGCTCAAAATTTCTTTATCGATAGACTGCAAAAAGCTCTTGTTACCGCAAGGACCATATCCTGATGTTTCATAAACGCTCTCACCATACTCGGAATACAGGTGCGTCATTACTTTACTTAGTTGCTTGTCAAAGCGGAGCGGTGCAATAGCGTCAGAAGTAAACCTGGCTTTGCGACGATCTGGCCGTTCAATGGTTACTTTGTAATAACCAAAGTCTTGGTTGCTGAATACTTGGCTTGCAATGCCGATTGGATCGTTGTTCTCGTCTAGCTTCCGCTCGATAGCGCTGCAGGCCAGATAGGTGTCTGTAATTTCAGTGATGTGCTCTGGTGCGAATTCGCAATTTTTATTACCAAGGTTCTTGCGCAGCTTACGATAGAGCAAGCTGGCATCAATCAACTGCACTTTACCTTTTCGGTTTTCTGGTTTGTGATTGTTCAGCACCCAAATATAGGTGGTAATACCGGTGTTGTAGAACAGGTTATTCGGCAACTGAACAATTGCTTCCAGCATATCGTTCTCAATAATGAAGCGGCGTATATTACTCTCACCACCGCCGGCATCGCCAGTAAACAATGAAGAACCGTTGTGAACGGATGCAATGCGGCTACCCAATGGACTTTCCGATGGGTTTTTCATTTTGCTGACCATTTCCATCAGAAACAGCAATTGGCCGTCACTAGAGCGCGGGGTTGCGTCTACTTCCTCTCGGTTACCCCAGTAATCGGTGAGGGTTACTTTAAACCGTGGGTCGATAACATCGCCCCCGTCTTTAATATGCTTTTGTTCAGACGCCCAGCTTTTGCCATACGGAGGGTTAGAGAGCATGAAATCAAATCGTGAAGACGCGAACTCGTCGGTAGATAAAGTTGAACCCACTCGAATGTTCTCGGGGTTGTTGCCTTTAATCATCATGTCCGATTTACAAATCGCATAGGTTTCATCGTTGATTTCTTTACCATAGAGGTAAATATCACGACTTTCGTTCGGGTATTTTTCTTCAATAAAGTTTTGCGACTCAGTGAGCATGCCCCCACTTCCACACGCGGGGTCGTACACAGTCATGGTAAGTGGAAGTTGGTCTTTAACCGGATCAAAGACCATGTGCGTCATCAGCTCGATTACTTCGCGTGGAGTAAAGTGCTCCCCAGCCTCTTCATTGTTTTCTTCGTTGAACTTCCGAATCAACTCTTCAAACACATAGCCCATGCCGAGGTTAGTGAGGGCTGGCATTTTGTTACCGTCAGGATCTTCAGCGGCTTCCGGCGTTAAGTTGATGTAAGGCGAAACAAACTTCTCAACTACATCGAGTAAGACTTGCTTTGCCGCCATATGGCGAGTTTGCGACTGCAGGTTAAAGCACTCGATGATTTCTTTAACATTGTCACTGAAACCAAGTAAATACTCTTCGAAGTTAGCAAGTAGGATTTGTTGGTTGTTCGTGGCGGTATTCAACAGCGATTTAAGCGTCCATTTAGACGTATTGTAAAACACGTAGCCACTGGCTTCTATTAATGGTGCATCATCCAGCTCCGTTGCGCCCATTTCTTCTTTTTGGAATCTAACTTCTTCTAATACAGCATCTTTGTTTGGCTCGAGCAATGTATCTAAACGGCGCAGTACTACCATGGGTAGAATAACATCGCGGTATTTTCCGCGAACATACACGTCTCGCAAGCAGTCGTCGGCGATACCCCAAATAAATGAAATAAGTTTGTTGTGTACACTGTAATCCATGTTCATTTCCTCCTAAATTAGTTGTCGAGCAGGGCGCTAAGTTGGCGCTTGGCTTCTGCATAGGTGCTTTCTAGTTGTTTTAATTTCGCAGACTCTGCTTCGAAATTGATGTCTTCAATATGCGTTGGCGGCGTAATGTACCGGTTTACGGCGAGAATCATGTCTTGCTCGCGTATGTCTGGTGCGTATTTTTCGATGACTCTTGGGTCATCTATTTCGGTGGCGGTAATGAGTCCCACAATTTCGGCAATATAGTCCGAGCTTAAATGGTAATCGAGGCCCGCGTCACTTTGTGTCGCTTCAGCGTCGATAAAGCGAACGGAGGTGCCTTTTTCCTTTGCTTTATTGAGGATAAGTAACACGGGCGCAATAGCTGTGTGGCTGAAGAACTTGTTCGGCATTTGGACAACGGCTTCAATCAGCTCATTCTCGACAAAGTACTCGCGCACCTGGGCATCGTAACCGCCTCTGAACAGCCAACCTTTAGGTAAAAATACATAACCTTTGCCGGTGTCGTTTAAAGCCCATAAAGCTAACTGAAGCCACAGGCTATCGCCAGCGGTCATGGGAATGGACGTTTGTGATTCTTGCGGCAGTAAATAGGGAGCTGACTTTATTTTGTCGATTTGTTCGCGGCCAAACCGAAGTCCAAGTGGCGGGGTCATAACCACATAATCCGCACTAGCTTCTTTAAAAGCCGGCTGAACAAGGCTATTACCTGTGTGAATGCGGATGTCTTTGCTCTCAATACTTGCAAGCATCTGGCAAATGCTTGCTGTGTCAGCGTTAAGCTCTTGCAACTCAATGTTGGCTTTCGGCAATGATAATAAAAGATTGCCTATGCCCCCCGCTGGGTCTAATACTTTATCGGTTTTCTTCGGCTTTACCAGGCTACGTATCAGGTTAACTTCATTTGCGTTAGAAACGTGCTCGGTTATTGACCGAGAGTTTGGGAATGCGGCGCGCATAGCCTGGCTCGCAAGGCCTATATTTTCTATGTTTGCAACGAACGAAATTAAGGCTGCAATCGCTTCGTTATTTGCGTAATCAATGGCTCGTGTAGCTGAGTGGCTGCTTGCTTCTGAGTAAGTGGCAAGCAAATCTCTCAGCGCCGCTCTTTGATTCGCGAGCCCCATACGCTGAAGCACGTCAATGGCATTCGCATCTTTTGACTTGATGTAAAGTAAAATCGTAATCAGTGATAAGGCTTGCTCTTCTTTAAACTCACCTCGCGCTTGATCTATTAACTTCCCTAATTGTTGGTTGAAATTGATAGCCATGTTATGCGCCTCCTTGCATTAACTCGTTCACCTTCGCCATCGCTACTTTACGCTCTTGCTCAACCATTGCAATGCCAGCGGTATAGGCTTGGTTACTTGCAAAAAACAAGCTGTCAATTTGACCCTGTGTTCCTAAGCTCGGTAATTTAAACCGCAGTTCCTTTAGCTTGCTCGCGGGTATATTCTTGATGGTGGTGCCTGTAGCAAGCTGCTCCATTTGGGATTGACCAAGTGCAGAGTTCAAGTGAGTGACCAGCACCGCTGGCTTTGCCTTCGAAGCGTTAGGGCGTAAAATCACCAAATTAGCCGAAGGTATCAGTTTAAGCTTTACGATTTTCGAGTCGACGATTGCAGCCCGAAATGAATTGCCGCGGGTTAATACCACGACATCACCTTCCTTCAGGAGAAACTTTGTTGCCGATTTTTCGTCTTTAAGTTGGACAGGTTGAAGAGCTTCCTCAACTAACTCACCGGCATGATTCAGAGATGAACCCGTGATCATATGATGTGTAGCATCTGCTGGCTCTGCCTTTTGAATTAGGTTGCTCGGAATACCAGTAAAAATAGTTTCACATACTAAATTGATAGTTACCTCGCTCATTTGTTTTCCTCCACGTTACAAATCATTATTGATTTACGATAACTATAAACATGAAATCTAATTTGATCAAGTAAAAGTTAAAATTATTTTTCGTTTACGATTTCTGTGGTTTGGTAAGTTAACTATCTGACCGAGGGGGAGGGTTTGTGGAATGGCTGTAGTGGCGGTCTTTGCAAGTGTGTGGAAACGATTAGAGGCGCTACTGATCCTCGTCAACAATTTCCAATAACTCCCCAACCTCACAATCAAGAAACCTGCACAGCATTTCGAAAGTTTTGAAGTCAATACGCGAGGTGGTTTCATGTTTCATGGTAAAGGCGAGTTAACGTGCTGCGCTTAATTCCGGTTTCCCGAGCCACGTCAGCTAGATACGCCGCTTTTCAGTAAATTTTCGGAAACTTGGTATAACGAAATTCAAATACAATTGTGGCGTTCGCATCAAGAAAGGGTGGGTAAAGGTCAAAAAATCAAACCTCAAAAACCCGATCTGAAAATTTTGTCACAGATTTGCCACATATATGTCACAGGCCTGTTTTTGAGAGATCTAAGCGATTTCGGGCAAAGGTCATCAGTGATTCCAATATGACTTCATTTCATAAAAAGATAAGTAGCGGAATTTGAGGGGGAATAACGCTGTAAGCCTTTGATGGCGCACCCGAGAGGATTCGAACCTCTGGCCTCCGCCTCCGGAGGGCGGCGCTCTATCCAGCTGAGCTACGGGTGCATATCTTGAAATCTGACTTTTGCCTCAAACACTCATTTTGCAATTGACCGTTGCCTCCGGAGGGCGGCGCTCTATCCAGCTGAGCTACGGGTGCATATTAGGTGCTTTGTTAGCAGGCGTGGATTTTAGGGAATTTCCCTGTGTATGTCCAGTGTTGCGCCGAATAAATCTATTTTGTAACAGGGTGTGAAGTTCCATTGCGTAAATGCGCGGAAGTAGCTAAATTAATGCTTCCTCATATTTAATTCGAGAAGCACATTGAGCTTGGAAGAAGGCGCTACTAAGCAAGGGAATGAATTAACCCAGATGGGTGTTACCAGAACCTCTGCTGCAAATACATATGTTGGCTCGTTACGCGTGGTTGTAAGTGTTGCTGCGTGGGCTTTGTTTGCTATCTTTTTAGTGATTTGTGCCAGCCTTTGGAGCCGCAGCGTTACCAGTAGTGACCATGAATTAAAACACGTTGCTGAAATGCTTGAGCAAGGTGTGCGATCACATTTCTCGAATACGGATTTATTCTTAAGAACGGTTGGTAACGATTTAGTTTATAACGATGTATTTGCCAATCGTGAAGCCGCACAAAAATATTTACAACGCATTGAATTACCACAGAAGGGCGTGATTGGTTTGGCGTTTGTTACGGCAGTGGGCGATGTTTGGGTTACTAGCTTTACTGATGTTAACGAACCAGCGCCTTCTCTTCATGGTGTTAGCTTGGCGGCTGCCGAATTCGAGAGCGCACTGGCCAATCCTGGGTTTCATATTGCGCGTCCTTACTTCTTCGAACCAATTAACCGCTGGGTAGTGCCTATGCGCACGCCGATTTTTGCTGATAATGGTGAGCTGCTTGGCTTTATGAGCTTGGTATTTGAGCTCGAACGAGGGCTGCGGTTATCCATTAACATGGTGGTTCCGGAAGGTATTCAAGTTTCGCTGGTGCGCCCTGATCACTATTTATCTTATGTATATCCGCTTGTTCGTGAGCACACGGAAGAAACACTTGCTGAGCTTTATCAAGCGCAAATATCTCCAGAATTGCGGCAAATAATGCATGAGTCTGAGGGCGTTTATCAGTACCAACGAAAAATTGATCGGGATGGAAGCAAAGAGCAAGCATATGCTTACATCAATCCGTTGCCCGAATACAACATAACGGCGGTAGCGATGCGCAGCCGCACGAAAGTGATACATGAGTGGCTGTATAGTTTATTAATCCCATTTGCCGTGTTGTTGTCGGCATATCTGGCACTATGGTTTGCGGCTCGCAGAGCTCAAGGCTATCTGCGCACTGCTGAACATGAGATTAATGTTCGGCAAAGTGCTTTAGTTCAATCTTTGGAGCGTTATGGCAAGCTTACAGCGCTAATCCCAGCTGGTGTTTATCAATTGCGATTACGAAATGATGGCACGCGAGAATTTTATTATTTGAGCCCGCGTGCTCGAGCGATGCTTGGTATCCCCGCGGCAATGCCGTTGAGCGAAACACTTGATTATGCGGTAGACCTTATTCATCAAGATGATATTGAAAGCTTTGTTGAAACCGAGGAATCGGCGATTCAAAGAGGTGTACCCTTTACATGGCAAGGCCGTTTGAATGTGAACAACGATTTGCTGTGGGTGAATATTCACTCTCGCCCAGGTGAAAGCGATGCCTCTGGTAATTTATGGCACGGCGTGATGTTAGATATTACTGAGCAGCGGCGATCCCAGCAACAAATTGAAGAGCTATCGTATTACGATGCGCTTACTCACCTGCCTAACCGTGCACTTTTACATGAACGTATTGGCACGGCCCTCGTGAACGCGAAGAAAAAACAACGCTATGGGGCGCTTCTATCGATCGATCTCGATAATTTCAAGATGCTTAACGATAGCCTTGGTCAAGAAGAGGGCGATCGGGTTTTAAGCGCGGTGGGTGAACGGCTTTTAGATCTTGTGTCGAGTGAGGATACGGTTTCTCGTGTTACTGCTGATGAGTTTGTGATCCTGTTAGCAAACACTGGTGATAGCGAGCAAGCAGCGCTGAAGCATGTTTTGGAGCTCACTGATGCACTTAATAACGCAATGTTACAGCCATTCGTACTTGCCAAGGATTCCTACATATTAACCGTAAGTATTGGCGTTACTCTGATCACGCCTACAGCCGAAAGTGTTGAGCGTTTGCTACAGCAGGCAGACCAAGCAATGTTTGAGGCAAAAGACGCGGGGCGCAATACCTGTGTTGTTTTTGATGCAGATATCGAAGCACGTATGAATGCCCGCCTTGAATTACAACGTGATTTACATCGTGGTATTTTGAATGATGAGCTAGAGCTGCATTACCAACCGAAGGTAAATCGTTACAGCGAAACGGTGGGCGTAGAGGCGCTTGTTCGATGGCGGCACCCTATTCGTGGCATGATCGCTCCTGGTGATTTTATAACCGTAGCTGAACAATCAGCGGATATAATTTTACTGGGTAGTTGGGTGTTACGAAAGGCCTGCCATAAGCTCGTTGAATGGGCTGATCATGAAGTTCGTCACGATTGGACCATGTCGGTGAATGTAAGCGTGAAACAATTACGGGCCGATAATTTTGTAGAGCAAGTACTTAGTATTGTTGAAGAAACAGGCGCTCGCTCGGAAAAACTTATTCTGGAAATAACGGAATCTATGCTTATTGGCGATACGGAGCATGCAATTCGGAAAATGCTTGCGCTGCGGGAACGCGGTGTTCGGTTCTCATTGGATGATTTTGGTACGGGTTACTCAAACTTAGGGTACTTGCAGCGCTTACCACTTGATCAATTAAAGATAGATCGTTCGTTCGTGTCTTCTCCTACTGCCACTGCAGAAGAAGTGCGCACTCACCGCAAGCTCACAAAAAGTATTATCTCTCTCGGCCATACATTGGATTTGATTGTGGTAGCAGAAGGGGTAGAAACGGAGGAGCAGTTCAATATCTTGTTAGAGCAGGGGTGTGATATTTTTCAAGGGTATTACTTTAGCCCACCGGTGCGTTCAGGAAAGCTCTAACAGCGCGGGCCGAGCGAAGTAAAACCCTTGTAGTAAATCGCATTCTATACTCTTTAAAAATTCACTCTGTTCTTTGGTTTCAACGCCTTCAGCAACAACTGTAAGGCCTAAATGGTGGGCCATGGTAATTAGGCCTTGTACAATCGCACAATCTTCACGATTGTCAGGTAAATGCTGCACAAAACTGCGATCAATCTTGATTTTATCAATCGGCAGGTGGCGCAGATAACTTAAGCTAGAGTAACCCGTACCAAAATCATCAATGGCTACGCGAACGCCCAACCCGCGAATTTTTTCTAGAATATCGATGGTACGCTCGGCGCCCAATACCAGCACACTCTCGGTAACTTCAAGCTCAAGCATTTCTGCTGGCAAACCACTTTTCTGCAGTGCACTGATTACTTCATCTAGGAAACTCGCGCGGCGAAACTGCAAGGGGGAAATATTGACTGCTAGGGTCATGGCCTGCTTGTGCTCTTGATTCCATGCCGCAATTTCTTTACAAGCTTGATGCAGTACTTGCTGACCGATCGCAATAATTTGCCCGGTACGCTCAGCGAGAGGGATAAAAGAACAGGGTGCAATCATTCCTCGGGTAGGATGGTGCCAGCGGATGAGTGCTTCAAAGCCTTTGGTAATCCCTGTTTCACTATCAACTATCGGTTGATAATGGATAATGAACTGCTCCTGTTCAATGGCCTCGGCGATATCCAAGCGCATTGCTGTGTACTCAGTATGAACCAGTGCAGTTTCGCCTTCATACCAATGCCACGTGTTGCACCCTTGGCGCTTTGCTTCACTCATGGCCATGTCGGCTTGCTTAATAATTTCCGCAGCGTTGCGTGTTTGCTGGTTAACGCTGCTGATGCCGATGCTAGCGCTTAGTGCAAGTTGATGCCGGCCAATTTGGAATGGTTGTGTTAGCGCCTGAAGAATCTCTTCCGCTACTTTAATTGCAAATTGCTGATTGTGTAGATTGGGTAATAGAACCACAAACTCATCAGCCGCTAGCCGCGAAACCGTATCTTGTTTGCATGTGCAGGCAAGAATGCGTTTCGCTACTGCGGCAAGTAACTCATCACCAACTTCATGGCCTAAGCTTTCATTGATCGAACGGAAATCGTCTAAATCAATATAGAGTACCGCAAACCCACGATTTTCCGTGTTATTGCGCTTCAGTTCGTGATTCAAATTGCGCTCAAAATAAGCGCGATTAGGTAAGCCGGTTAAGGTATCGTGCGTGCGTTGATTTTCTAAATACTCTTTCTGTTCAATTTGTTCTGTAATATCGCGACCAATACCAAATACCCCGACCACAACATCGTTGATGATAATCGGCAAGATCGTCATAGCGAGCCAAAACTGCCCATTGTTAGCGTGTACCGCAGCAATTTCAAAGCTTTGCGGTTCACTAGCTTTTGCTTTCTCAAACGCTTCATTGGCCAGCGCCTGGTACTCTTCAATGATAAATGAACTGTAATGCGTACCGAGCATTTGCCGTTCAGGGAATCCAGAAAGCTTTTCTGTTGCGGCGTTAGCGGCAATAAAATTCCCATTCATATCGAGTTCAAAAACAGCATCAGGATGGTTGCGGAACAAGGAGGCGTAGCGTTCGTTCAATTCGTTCCGCAAACTGCGTTCGCGCTGGTGATCAAAAGCAAGAGCGATCATGCTGGCCGCACGTTTAATAAGTTTTATTTCCCGTTCAGTAGGCTTGCGAGGCTCACGGAAATAAGCTGAAAAAGTGCCCTTAAGATCACTGTTGGCGCCTATTACCGGTGCAGCCCAACATGCTTTTAGGTGTTCTGTAGTGGCTACATGCTTGAACCCCGGCCAAGTGGTGTCGGTAAGAAAGTTATCTGTTATCACAACCTCGCGAGAATGCGCAGCTACACAGCAGGTTCCCCCGTTAGGGCTAACTTCAATTTGTTGTAACTCTTTTTGAAATTCTGCTGAGAAGTGTACGCCACTGGCTAAACTAAGCGTGTTGGTTGCCTTGTCATATTCCATAATGGATACGATCGCCTCGGGAATAATGTTCTCTACCCAGGCTACCATCGCCTGCAGCAGTTTATCTCGGCTCGCATGTTGGCCGATTAATTCAAAAATCGTTTGTGTTGTTACTCTTTCTTCCCGATTTGGTTGCATCAAATGTTGTTCACCCGCCTTAATTTAAAACGTTTATAAGAACACGTGAATATATATACGCCCGTATATTGCTGAAGTGAGAAAATTTACGCTATCTTACCACTAATAGATGTTGATTTTTTGTTAATTTAATAATCACTTAAAATCACCACTTGCGGGGCTGCTGTTTCGCGAGTTTACGAACAAAATGGAAATACAGTCCCGTAACTGTTTCGCGAATTTCCTTGAACCCCTACAATCAACGCCAAATTGTCGCGCTTCACCCACTTTCGCTTGTGCTGAGTGGTATTTTTTTGCACTCTTGTACCACTTTATTACAAGGCTATATGTTTGTTCGTAAGCACCTAAAAGGAAAACCTCATGAAACTAATGCGTTGGTTCGCTGCCGCGGTTGCATTAACCGCAATGTCGTTCTCGGCATCAGCTGAATACTTACATACAAAAATGAATTTTACCGAGCGCTTAAGCGGCTCTGCAGAAACACTCGTGGTATTGGTGCCCGCTGATACAGAAGAGTTGGCTGTGCGCGGCTGGAGCCGAGACACAACTCGCCACGTGAATCGTGCCATGCAAGTAGGAGAGTTTACGGGTGCAGCGAAGCAAGAATTGGTTGTTATCGCGCCAGCTGGCCTTAGTGAGCAGCGTGTTGTGCTGGTAGGTGTTGGTGCACCTAATGAACTAACCCGTGTAACCGCCGAAGAAATAGGCGCATCGCTAGCAAACCATGTGAATGCTACGAAAGCAGAAACTATTCATATCGATTCTCGCTTAGTTGCGGATGCTACTGCTAACGCCCGTATTGTGGCGGCTATGGCGCACGGTATTGATTTGCGAAACTACCGTTTTGATCGCTTTAAAAGCGAACCGGCTGCGCGGCCAGCACAAACATTCGAATGGTTAGTGGTAGGGGATAGTGATGCAGCAAGCCAATACGCTGAGTTCAGCGGCATTGCGCACGGCGTATTTTTGGCGCGCGAGCTCACTAATCTGCCAGGCAGTAGCGGCTATCCAGCAGCATTTGCGGAAATTGTGCGGGCCGAGCTAGAGCCCTTAGGTATTGAAATTACCATTCTTGGCCCAGAACAAGTGCGTGAATTAGGAATGGGCTCGTTGTACGGCGTGAGCCAAGGCAGCCAACACAAAGCGCATCTGCTAGTGGCGCATTGGCGCGGTAGCGACGAACAGCCGATTGCGCTAGTGGGCAAAGGCAATACCTTTGATACGGGCGGCTATAACCTAAAAACTGCAGCAGCATCAATTTTAGCCATGCAAACAGATAAAGCTGGCGCGGCTGCGGTAGTTGGAGCTGTGAAAGCATTAGCATTACAAAATGCACCTTTAAACGTAGTAGCCGTAGCGCCGCTTTCGCACAACATGATTTCTGGTGAAGCACAGTTGCCAGGCGATGTGGTTACTGCAGGCGATGGCACAACGATTGAAGTGGGTAACACGGATGCGGAAGGCCGCTTAATTTTAGCAGACGGTATTTGGTATGCACGTGAGCACTTTAACCCACGTGTAATTGCCGATATCGCCACCTTAACGGGTGCAAAAGTTGGCGCATTAGGCACTGCATACTCAGCGATCTTCAGTGAGCACGATAGTATTATCAATACCCTTCGTGTTGCGGGTGAAAATACCAATGAATTGGTATGGCAGTTACCGTTAGGCCCTTACCCTGGCATTGTGAATAGCCGCATTGCTGATCGTATCAATACAGGGTCTCCGGGTGCCCAAGCTGGCGCTATATTCTTGCAGCATTTTGCTGGTGATACCCCTTGGGTACATATTGATATGGCGGGTAATGCACTCATTCAAAGCCCGCAGGGCATTCATCCGGAAGGCGCTACCGGGTATGGCGTTCGTTTGCTTACAGAGTGGGTGAAACTGTACTCTGCTGAATAAGCGCATCTTGAAATATTTTCATGTATTATCAAAGCCTCGGCAGCGCCGGGGCTTTCTATTTTTTGCGGCAGCAATTGTTACATATCGTTATTAAATGCATGTGAATCTAGGCTGCAACCGGTGTTACACAGGAGCACAAACATGAGCCATGAAGTACAAGAAGGGTGTGTGCGCGTTGAAGAAAAGATGGCGCCATTTACCAACCAAGTTACTACTTACAATCACCGTTGGTTAGCCGATGAGCCCGAAAGCTTAGGCGGTGCCGATGAAGGCCCCGCGCCGATGGAAATGGTGATGGCAGGCTTGGGTGCGTGCACCTCAATGACATTACGCATGTATGCAAAACGCAAAGAATGGGCATTAGAGAAGGTTACCGTAGATTTGCGCCACGTTAAGGGCGAGAAGGGTGCAGAATCGATAGAGCGGCATATTCATATTGAGGGCAACCTTGATGATGAACAGCGCCAACGTTTGCTCGAAATCGCCAATAAATGCCCAGTACATCGCACGTTAATGAATAGCCAATTGGCCATTCCCACAGAGCTCGTAAAATAGTTTCTGGGTTGATTAAATAACAGCAGTAGCAAACGTATTTGAATACAGGATTAGCAATGAATTTACTCCCTTGTGTAGAAGTTGAACCGCAGCAGCCAGCAAATGCAGTGGTAATTTGGTTACATGGTTTAGGTGCGGATGGGCATGATTTCGAGCCCGTGGTACCTCATCTGCAGCTTACCAATGGCGTTCATGCGCGCTTTGTGTTTCCGCACGCACCAAGAATTCCAGTAACCATTAATGGCGGTATGCAAATGCCGGCATGGTACGATATTTTGGAGATGTCCATTGATCGTAGTGTTGATGAGAATCAGCTAAGATCCTCTGCACAGCAGGCTATAGCATTAATTGAACGGGAAATTGCGCGGGGTATTCCAGCGCATCGCATTGTGCTTGCTGGATTCTCGCAGGGTGGTGCGGTGGCGTACGAAGCGGCGCTTACATACGATAAAAAACTGGCTGGAATCATGTGCCTTTCCACCTACTTAGCAACACATGCTTCTATACAGCCGAATTTAGCGCAGCAGGCCACGCCTATTCTTATTCACCATGGCAGCCAAGATCCGGTGGTGCCTGTGCAGCTCGGTGAGCAAGCAAAGGCGTGGCTGAGTGAGCGAAACTACCCGGTAACCTATAAAACCTACCCAATGGCGCATCAAGTATGTGCCGAGCAGCTGCAAGATATACGCGCATTTTTACAGCAGGTACTAACAGCCTAACGGCTTGCACTCGCTAATCTTTGCACGCATAGTTGATGTATTAAAAAACAGATAAGAGGGAACACCCATGCGATTCTCATCCACAAACACGAACAGGCCGCTGCAGCGCGGGCCTCGCCTATGGCTACAAGCGCTCTTTATGAGTGTGTTATTAGCTACGGGTATCGCAGCAGCGCAAGTTGAAACGCAAGCTACGAAGTTTACTGCCGAAGATATTTTTGCACTTGAATGGGCCAATGATGTGCAGGTTAGCCCGGATGGCAGACACATTATTTATGTGCGCCACAGCAACGATATTATGACCGACAGCACTCGCCGTAGCTTATGGTTAGTGGATGTGCGTAGTGGTGAGAAAACCCCACTATTTGCTGATGAGCATCAGTACAGTAGCCCACGTTGGTCTGCAGATGGTAAGCGCGTTGCTTTCATTAGTAATATGAGCGGTAGCTCGCAAATTCATGTGCATTGGTTAGAGCAGAATAAAACGGCACGTATTACCGATGTGCGCCGTGGCGTAAGCGATGTAACTTGGGCACCTGATGGCAAGCATATCGCCTTCAGTATGGAGGTATTGGCACCTACTACCGATTTTGCACGCTCGGTATATCGGCCAGCACGGCCAGAGGGCGCTAAATGGTCTGAGCCTGCCATCATTGTAGAGCGCACCTATTACCAAGCAGATGGCCGCGGTTTATTAGATAGTGCATATCGCCAGCTCTTCGTGGTAAGCGCTGAAGGAGGCGCGGAGCGCCAACTTACCAGTGGGAATTACAACCATGGTGGCCAACTTGCTTGGGTACCTGATAGCAGCGCAATCGTGTTTTCTGCAAACCGCCGCGATGATTGGGAATATCACACGCTAGAAGCAAACTTATTTAAGGTATCGTTGGAGAGTGCAGAGCTTACCCAAATCACCCACACTGCGGGCCGTGAATACGCACCGAGCTTTTCTCCTGATGGCCGCAGCTTAGCCTTCTTGCATAGTTCTGGCGAGCCTGAGCCTTATCGCAACGCCAAACTTCAGGTGATGAACTGGCGTTCACATGGAAATAATCCTGAAATCACTGAATTGCTCAGCGATTTTGATCGTTCAATAGAATCACCAAGCTGGCTGAATGCGAACACAATCGCCTTTCAATATGCCGATCGCGGCCGCCTAAAGTTAGCGCGGGTGGCAGCTCGAGGTGGGCGCCATACCGATTTGGTGAACGATGTAGGCACGGGTAGCAACGGACGCCCATATTTAGGGGGAATGTTCAGTGCCTCTGGTAGCGGCGTTCTCGCGTATACCCAAGCCACTGCGCATCGGCTTGGCAATGTAGCGGTATGGCAAGGTGGTGATGCTCGTGTACTTACCCGATTGAATGAAAACCTGCTTGGCCAACGCGAGCTGGGCGAAGTGCATGAGTTTACCTATAACTCTAGCTACGATAATACCGAAATTCACGGTTGGTATATTACGCCTCCGGGTTTTGATGCGAGTAAAGAATACCCGCTCATGATTGAAATTCATGGCGGCCCTCATTTAGCATACGGGCCCTATTTCGCAGCAGAATTGCAGCGTTATGCAGCAGAAGGGTACATCGTGTTTTACAACAATTACCGTGGAAGCAGCTCCTACGGCTATGATTTCGCGATGTTGTTAAACAATAATTACTCTTCGCCCTACGATTTTGCCGATCATATGTCGGGTATGGATGCGTTAATCGAAAAAGGCTTCGTTGACACCAACAACCTGTTTATCACTGGCGGTTCAGCCGGTGGTATCGCAACTGCCTATGCAGTGGGTTTAACGGATCGCTTTAATGCCGCGGTAGCAACTAATCCAGTGATTAATTGGGTATCGAAAGTACTTACCGCTGATAGCTATGTGGGGCAAATAGCCAACCAATTCCCTGGTATGCCATGGGAAGAGCATGAGCATTATTGGCAGCGCTCGCCATTATCATTAGTGGGCAATGTAACTACGCCTACGCTGATGCTTACCGGTGAAAATGATCGCCGTACGCCAATCTCAGATAGTGAACAGTTCTATCAGGCGTTGCAATTACGTGGTGTAGATACGGCAATGGTGCGAATTCCAGGCGCCTCGCACGGCATATCCACTCGGCCTTCGCGCATGATTATGAAAATCGAACATGCATTGGCATGGTTTGAAAAATATAAGCAGTAAACGCTGAGTTACCATCAGTAAAATAAAGCCCGATGTTGCGAATCAACATCGGGCTTTTTTGTGCAATTCTTTGTAGCGGTGCAGGCGCAGTTACTTTAAAAAACTTTCGCCATACTCGGTAGCGGGTAAACCAAGGTGGCTAGCAATACTTTGGCCGATATCCGCAAAACTTGCGCGGCGGCCAATGTTTCCGCCCGTGGCTGGAATTTCTAAATCAGGGCCAAAGCAGATCACCGGAATATATTCGCGGGTATGATCGCTTCCTGGCCAGGTAGGATCGCAACCATGATCGGCGGCAATAAATACTCGATCGCCCGGCTTTAGAGCGGCAATTAGTTCTGGCAAGCGCTGATCAAAGGCTTCTAAAGCGCGCGCGTAGCCCGGCACGTTGCGGCGATGGCCATACTCCATATCAAAATCCACGAAGTTTGGGAAAATGATACTTTGTTCTGGCGCCACCTGAATGGCCGCAAGAGTGGCGTTGAAAATGGCATCGTTGCCACTTGCTTTTACGCTTTGGGTAATCCCTTGATGGGCGTATATATCGGCAATTTTACCAATGCTGATTACTTCACCACCGGCTGCTACCAACTTATCCAGCACAGTGGGTGCCGGTGGCAGCACTGAGTAATCACGGCGGTTTGCCGTTCGTTTGAAGTTGTTTGCATTCGTGCCAGCAAATGGCCGAGCAATTACTCGCCCTACGCGTAAGTTATGCGCATCTAGCTTTTTCCGCGCGAGCTCACACAGCGTGAGTAAGCGTTGTAAGCCAAAGCTTTCTTCATGGGCGGCAATTTGCAATACACTGTCAGCTGAGGTGTAGATAATAGGTTTACCGCTGGCGATATGTTCATCGCCGAGCTTGGCAATAATCTCCGTACCCGAGGCGTGGCAATCGCCTAGAATGCCAGGTAAATCCGCTTCCGCTATGAGTTCGGCAATGAAATCGGCAGGAAATGTAGGCACGGTATTTGGGAAGTAATGCCAATCGAATAGCACGGGTACGCCGGCAATTTCCCAATGGCCACTGGGTGTGTCTTTACCGCGGCTAAGCTCTTGGGCGTAACCGTAAAGTGCATTTACTGGGCCATCGTATGTGAAGCCAGCTGGTTGCTCGCCACCACTTTCGGTAGCGAGCAAACCCAGCCCAAGCTTTTCTAAATTGGGAAGCTTTAACGGCCCTTGCCTACCTTCATCTGCCTTTCCTGCTGCACAGGCAGCCGCGATGTGGCCAAACGTATTAGCACCCACATCACCAAACGCCTCGGCATCGGCACTAGCGCCAACGCCGAACGAATCAAGCATAAGAATAATTGCACGGGCCATCAGGTTACTCCCTAAACATCATTAGCAGTAAGTGTCTCATAAACCACTGGGTTTAGCTGTGGCAATGTTTCGCTTAAGCCAATCGATGCTTTCAATTCTACCGCCGCCGCTGCAGCGCTGATTTCATCTTGCGCATGCACGAAAGCAAGTGGGCGATCACTATCAATGTAGGTGCCGATTGGCTGAATATCAGTGATGCCTACAGCATGGTTAATGGTATCTGCGGAATTGCGGCGGCCACCACCAAGGGTTACTACTACTAAGCCTAGTTCACGGGTAGCTACTTGCGCAATGTACCCCGGCATATCTGCATATACAGGCATTACTACGGGAGCTTTTGGCAAATAGTGCTGCCAGTTTTCAACAAAATCAGCTGGCCCACCTAATGCGTGTACCATTTTGCCAAATATCTCTGCGGCGCGGCCAGAATTTAGCGCTTCATTGAGCTTCGCTTCAGCCTCTTCCGCCGTATTAGCAATACCACTTAGCTGCAGCATTTGCTTCGCCAATGCCATGGTTACTTCATGTAAACGCGGGTTGCGGCGCACACCGGTTAGGTACTCAACGGCTTCACGCATTTCCGTGGCATTACCTGCGGTATCGCCTAATGCTTCATTCATATCGGTAATGGTGGCAGAGGTGCGCACGCCAGCATCGTTTGCTACGGCTACAATGCTGCTGGCTAAGCCGCGCGAATCCTCTAGGCTAGTCATAAAGGCGCCATTGCCAGTTTTCACATCCATGGCTAATGATTCCAAGCCAGCAGAGAGCTTTTTAGAAAGAATAGAGGCGGTAATCAAAGGAATAGAATCTACCGTAGCGGTAATATCACGAATACTGTAGAAACGCTTGTCGGCTGGCGCGAGATCCGCGGTTTGGCCGATAATAGCCACGCCAATATCTTTCACAATACGCTGAAAATCTTGCAAATCGGGCTGAATATTGTACCCAGGAATACTTTCAAATTTATCTAAGGTACCGCCGGTATGGCCAAGGCCACGGCCAGCAATCATGGGCACATAGCCACCGCACGCGGCAACCATTGGGCCAAGCATCAAGCTTACCGAATCACTTACCCCGCCTGTTGAATGCTTATCAACAATGGGGCCACCTAAATCCATACCTTCCCAGCTTACTACGTTGCCCGAGTTCATCATTTCTTCAGTAAGGGCAACGCGCTCTGGCATCGCCATGCCATTGAAATAAACCGACATTGCAAAAGCGGCAATTTGGCTATCTGTTACGGTGTTGTCAGTAATGCCCTTCACGAAAAAAGCAATTTGTTCGCGGCTGAGGGTTTTGCCATCGCGTTTCGCTCGAATAATCTCTTGTGGCAACATCTTAGTATCCTCCTGCTGCTGATGATTCTTGACTACCTTCTAGAGTAGCCACTAAATTGGTGCGCACTGAGCTAGCACCTAGGCGGAAACGGCTAGGGTGCAGGCCTGCGCTACCAAGCTGGGTTTCTACAGCTTGCATGTACATGATGGCATCGGCCAAAGTGCGAATGCCACCAGCCGGCTTAAAACCTACGCCACGTGCCGGATGCGCGCTACTTTGGGTAGCTTGTTGGCGGGCAATATCGGCAGCAATGCGCGCAAGCATAATTTCTGCTGCTTCTGCAGTAGCATTAACAGCTACTTTGCCGGTAGATGTTTTAATAAAATCGGCACCACCTGCAATGGCGGTATCACTGGCCTGCTGAATCAGTTGCGCAGAGGCTAAAACGCCGGTTTCCAGAATTACTTTTAGCTGCACATGTTGGCCGCAGGCCGCTTTACAGGCTTGTACGAGTTGTAATGGGGTGCGGGTATCGCCCGCTAACAAGGCTTGGTAGGGCAGTACTACATCTACTTCATCGGCACCGTATGCTACTGCGGCAGCGGTTTCTTTTACGGCAATATCAATATCATCACCGCCGGCAGGGAAGTTGGTTACCGTAGCCAAGCGCACGGCATAAAGTTCTTGCGCATCTAATAGCTTGCGGGCCAGCGGTAAGAAGCGGGGAAACAAACACAAGGCCGCCACATGAATGCGGGTACCTTCGGCATCACGCCAGCTAGCGTTATCTACCACTGCTTGAATATCAGCCGCGGTTTCGGCATCGGTAAGGCTGGTTAAATCCAACAAGGAAAACGCCTTTGCCGCTTGTTGTTCTGGGGTTAACTCGTGTAACGCTAACTCTGCCATGCTACTACTCCTGTGCAGAATGAGTGTGTAATTGTTCGGGGCCAAATGAATGTGGTAATAAATCGTGTAATTTCATTACCGCGCGCACACCTTCGGGGCCACATATGTGCACTGTAGTGTCGGCATGGGCGAATTCGCGAATGCGTTGTCTACATCCACCGCAGGGTGAAACCAAGCCTTCACCGTTACCGATCACGTAAATTTTTTGAATCTTGCGGCCGCCTGCCATTACCATCGCTGCAATGGCGCCTGCTTCGGCGCATGTACCTTCAGGGTAAGAAGCATTTTCTACGTTGCAGCCGCTATAAACTTCGCCATTATCAGCAATGATTGCGGCACCTACTGGAAAATTAGAATAGGGGGCATACGCTTTCGTTTGCGCTGCTTTTACCGCCGCGAGTAAACGTGCTTCCTGATCCATGTGTGGCTCTTGCATAAAAACCTACGCTGCAAATTGAAAAAAGGGCACACATCTTACCTAATTTTTTCCACACCTGCTAACCACCGTTCATATAACGCGTTTCGATCTTCGCTGGTAATTGCTGGGGTAAAGTTGCCTTTGCTGCTACACAGCGCATTAAGTTCACTGAGTGAATGGTACATGCCTGCCTGCAATCCAGCCAAAAAGGCGGCGCCGCGCACGCTAATTTCTGCAGTATCGGCACGTAGTACCGAATGGCCGGTGATATCCGCAAGCGCTTGCATAAACCATCCATTGTCGGTCATGCCACCATCTACTTTTAAAATATCGATGGTTTGGCCATCTTCTACCATCGCTAATAATAAATCACGGGTTTGCAGTGCCACACTGCGTAGTGCCGCTGCCGCAAGTTGTTTTTTGCCGGTATCGCGGGTCATGCCGAATATGGCGGCGCGGGCATTTGGTTGCCAATAGGGTGCCCCTAAGCCGGTGAAGGCAGGAATGAGCAGCTCACTTTGCTGATAATCAATGCCCTCAGCAAGTTGCTCGGTTTCTGCTGCCGATTGAATAATGCCCAGTTTATCGCGTAGCCATTGCACAATGGCGCCCGCCATAAAAATACTGCCTTCAAGTGCGTAAATGGGTTGGCCATTAATTTGATACGCCAGGGTGGTAAGCAGCCTATTTTTAGAAAAAACAGGCGTATCGCCAGTATTTACCAGTGCAAAACAACCGGTTCCATAGGTGCTTTTAATCTGCCTAGGTTCTATGCAAGCTTGCCCCACTAGCGCACCTTGTTGATCACCAATCATGGCGCCAATCATAATGCCTTCGCGCAGTTCGCTGGTGGTTGCGCCGGTGAGTTGCGGCGTTTCATTGCCGCTGAATAGCGAGCTGTCGGCTAAACCAAATGCGTTGGCGTTATCACGAATTTCTGGTAGCAAGGATAGAGGCACTTGAAACAATGCGCAGAGTTCTGCATCCCATTCCCGCGAGGCTAAGTTCATTAATGACGTACGCGAAGCATTGGTAGCATCGGTAGCATGCACGCGGCCGCCACTTAAATGCCACAATAAAAAAGTATCAATAGTGCCAAATGCAAGTTCACCCGCCTCTGCTTTTTTCCGAGCACCCGGCACGTTATTCAAAATCCAAGCAATTTTACTGGCTGAGAAATAGGGGTCGAGTAACAATCCTGTGCGCTTTTGTACCAACGCGGCATGGCCAGCTTCACGCATACTGGCGCATTGGTTTGCGGTACGGCGATCTTGCCAAACAATGGCTCGATGCAGTGGTTCACCGGTTTTGCGATCCCAAACTACCGTAGTTTCTCGTTGGTTAGTGATACCAATCACCTGAATATCGGCTGCTTGCATATTGGCATCGCGAATTGCCTTGCGGCAGGCGTGCACGGTAGATTGCCAAATATCGAGAGGATCATGTTCTACATAACCATTGGCGGGAAAATGCTGCGGGAATTCTACTTGCCCACGGCCAATGGCGTGCAACTTATGGTTGTAAACCATGGCGCGGCTTGATGTGGTGCCTTGATCGATAGCCAAAATAAATTGGGCGCTCGAGGCGCCCAAAGTGTGTTGTGTACTCATGCATATGCTCCTGAGGGCTCAGAAGCTTACGATAGCACCTGTAATGCAGCTGTAAAGTGTTCGCTGGTACGTTCTGCTACTGCGCGGTCGGCAATGCGGAAGTTTACATGGCCCACTTTGCGGCCGGGGCGAGAATCTTTGCCATACCAAAAGGCGCTAGTAATCGAGCTCTGCCACAGTTCGGTAGGGATTTGCTCGCAGCCGATGGCGTTCACCATTAAGGTAGGCTGAATCGCTAGCTCAGGGAACGGCATATTGGTGAGGCTGCGAATATGAAGATCAAACTGGCTGGCATTGCAGCCGGTTAACGACCAATGGCCCGAGTTGTGCACGCGCGGGGCAATTTCATTTACCAGTAATTGCGCGTTATCGCCTTCGCCCACTACAAAAAACTCGATGGCAAGGGTGCCCACATAACCAAGGTGTTCGGTAACTGCCTTAAATGCTTCTTCGGCAGCTGTTTGCAGGTGCTCAGGAACGGCTTCGTAACCAGCAAAGGTATGGCTGAGAATACCGTTGCGATGTACATTTTCAACTAGCGGGTAGCATAGTATACGGCCATCACGAGCGCGCGCACCCACAATCGATACTTCCCGAGTAAATGGAATCATGGCTTCGATAATACCAGGCTGATGGCCTGCGGTTGCGATCAGTGCATCGATATCGTCGCCAACCGCCCAGCGCCACTGGCTTTTGCCATCGTAGCCGCCGAACGCGGCTTTAATTACCACCGATTGTTGCCATTTCTGCATTGCTTGCTGAAACTCATCGGCGGTATTAAAGGCTTGCCATGGCGCGGTAGCAATGCCAAGAGAATCGCATAGCTTTTTTTCTAATTGGCGATGGGTAAGTGGGCGGATTTTGTCGGCATCCGTAAGCAGTTTAGCTGCGGCTAGCGCCACATGCTCTGGGTTCAGCTGTTCGTGCTCCCAGCTTACTACATCGGCCCATTGCATGGCGTCTTCAATACTAAGCGACAGCGCTACATGGGCGCCGGCAGGCATAACCTGATTGGTGCGGGTGTTGATGAGTAGGCATTCGTGGCCAAGCTGAATACTGCTTTGCGCAAGCATTTGGCCGAGCTGGCCATTACCTAAAATCAATAACTTCATTAATCCAGTTCCAACTTGCTGGCGGCAATCACGGTGTCTCGTTGTTGTGCCCGAAACGCTTTTACCTTTTCCTGCACTGCAGGCTCGGTGGTGCCAATTACCTGTGCGGCAAGTAAACCAGCGTTCGCTGCACCGGCTTCACCAATGGCCAATGTACCCACGGCCACGCCTTTCGGCATTTGTACAATAGAGAGCAGGCTATCGAGGCCCTTAAGTTGTTTGCTAGAAACCGGAACCCCGAATACTGGCAAGCAGGTAAACGCTGCTAACATGCCTGGTAAATGCGCTGCTCCGCCTGCTCCAGCAATAATAACGCGGGTATCATTTGCTTCCGCTTCTTGCATTGTGGTGGCAAGTAAATCGGGAGTGCGGTGCGCGGAAACCACGCGGGCTTCCCAGCTTACCCCAAATTCTTTTAACATATGGGCGGCCGCCTGCATGGTAGGCCAATCAGAAGTAGATCCCATTAAGATAAGCACACTGGCCATTCGCAGCTCCTGCTTTCATTGTTGAATTTCATGAAAGGCGCGGATTGTAGCAGAAAATTGGTTAATTCGCATACGCAAAATTAGTGTAAATGGCGCTGGGGTTGTAAATTATTTAAGCTTATTCACCTATTTCAACGTAAACTTGCACAGGATATCAATATACGGAGTGTAGCCTTGATATACGGATATGGAAAACAGATGAGCAGACGATTTCGAGCAGAGCATTCGAATGGCTTTGCGGCCTTTTTGCGCTCGCTCGGCAGTTCGCTAGCTCCCTCGTTAAGCAGGGCTGCCCGCTGGTGCCGGCAAGGAATGCTATTAGCGTTGCTTGTTAGCTTCGCAAGTTTAGCCGATGAAGGCTTGTGGCTGCCTGAGCAACAGCCGAACTGGCCAATCCAGCCCCATGCTTCAGCAGTGTTGAAAGTGGGCGGCTGCACCGGTACATTCGTTTCTGCCGATGGCCTAGTACTTACCAATCACCACTGTATTCTCGATTTGCTACAATATCGCTCCACGGTTGAGAACAACTACCTGGAAACTGGTTTCTTAGCGATTAACAAAGAGCTTGAGTTACTAGCCCCGCAAGATTTCACCATTGCTCACACTCTTGAACGAACTGAAGTTACTCAGCAGGTGTTAAGTGGCGTAAGTGCCCGAACCACCGGCAGTGAGCGCTTTAATTTAATCGCCAACAACCGCAATGAACTATTACGCCGCTGTGAAGACAGCGCCGGAACTCAATGCCGCGTGGTAGATCATTACGATGGCTTAGGGTATTTGCTAGTTCGCGATCGTATTTTCTCACGGGTGAAATTAGTGTGGGCGCCTCCTGCCGATGTTGGCCATTTTGGTGGTATTGAAGATAACTGGCAGTGGCCTCGGCATAGCGCCGATTTAGCTTTATTGCGGGTTTATAACGCTGATGGTACCCCTTACCATCCAGCCCACTGGTTACCGCTATCACCCGCGGCGCCGGCTGATGGCGAGCCGGTATTTGTAGCGGGCTTTCCGGGTGTAACGCAACGTTATCGATTGGGCAAAGAAGTGGCGATGGCGTTTGATGAGTTTTATCCACACAATGTGCGTTATTTACAGCGTTGGATGCAGGTTTTAAGCAACGCCATGGAAGATAATCCAGATATATCGCTGCGCTATGTACCTACCATGGTGCGCCTTGGTAATCGCTATCAGAATTTACGCGGCTTATTAGCGGCCGGCGAGCAGTATCAAATTCACCAGTTAGCAGCCGAGCAAGAACAGGCATTGCGGGAGTGGATTGCCGATCACGATGATGTGGATCGTTATCAAGCGGCAATTGCAACTACAGATCAAGCCCTTGCCGCTCGGCAAGCACTCTTGCAGCGGCAGGTGTGGTGGAATTTCTTTCAAGAATTGCAATTACCCTCTATTGCACAACGTTTGTATCGCTTAGCACAAGAATCAGGGCGCAGTGATGAACGCCGCACGCGAGGTTTTCAGAGCCAGCAAGTGCCTGCTATTCGAGCGCAGTTAATTGGCCAAGCTCGGCAATTTGCCGTGGCGGTGGAAAGCGAGCTGTTGGTTGAGTTGCTGCTTTTACATCAAGAATTACCTGAAGAGCAACGAATTAGCTTCGTTACAGAGTTCTTTGCGCTACACGAAGAGAGCACGCGAGAATCGATTCAGCATACGGTGAATGCGCTGTATGCGGCTTCAACATTGGGAGATATTGCGGAAATTGAGCGCTTAATGAATACGCCGTTAAGTGATATTCGCCGTAGTAACGATCCTTGGCTGCGCTTCGCCATAGATACAGCTGATGAACGCTTGCGTTGGGATTTACGGGAGCGTGAGTTGCGTGGCATAGAGCAACAAGGGCGCTCTGTATTGATGGACGCATTTCGCCGTGAAGCCCGTGCAGAAGGGCGTAGGCTGCCCGATAATGCAAACCGCACTTACCGTTTGAGCGCTGGAATTGTGGCTGCCGTAGCGCGTACTACTGCAGAAACTACAGAACCACAGGAAGAAAACGAACATGAAACCAATTCCCAGCCAGTAGCTGCTGATATGAACATGGCTGATGTAAACATAGCTGTAGGCAGCGCACGAACCACCCTGAATTCGCTGTTAGCAATCGCAGGTTCTGCACCGCGCTATCAACTGCCATTCAGTATGCATGCGGCGGCGGCCGTGCACGGCGCAGGTTGCTTGGCTGCCAGCCCCGATCAGCTGACGTTAAATTTCCTTTCTACCGCAGATGGCACTGGGGGCAGCTCTGGAAGCCCAACGGTAAATAGCCGTGGTGAATTGATAGGCTTGGTGTTTGATTCCACTACGGATGCAATTTTAAGTGATTGGCACTTTGATGCTGAGCGGCACCGCTTAATTCATGCAGATGTGCGCTATTTGCTGTGGTTGCTGCGCTATGTATATCAGGCTCATGAGCTAATGGCGGAGCTTGGCTTTGCGGAAGATGCAGATGGTTGTACTTTGAACGGTAGGCCGATTATTCCAGTTCCAGCTCGAGCTGACGATCTTCATCTGGATCTGGCAGAGTAATACCTAAACCAATCAAGCGAATGGTTCGGCCTTTTGCTCGGGGCCAAGCTTCCGCCAATAATTGGTAATATAATGAAGGCGATACGCGGTTGCTTACCCGGCTTACGGTGGTTTGATTAAAATCACTGAACTTAAGCTTTAGAGTTTGCCCTTTCGCTTTCATATCTTGCCATCGCCCATCTCCGGCTCGGCGTTTTAGGCTAGCCAATAACGTGGTTTCCAGAAAACGCTCTGCCTCTTTTAAATGCTTAAAATCCCGGTGCAATGTTTCTTCTACGCTGATTTGCTTGCGTAATCGAGTGGTTTGTATGGGCCGTTCATCAATTCCTAAGCAGCGCTGAAACAACAACATACCCGAGTGTTCGCCCAGTATTCGTTGTAGTTTTTGTGGATCGCAGGTTTGAATATCGCTTACGTTGTGAAAACCGGCTGCAGCCAAACGCTCTTGGCTTTTCGGCCCTACTCCAGGAATACGCCGTAACGGCAAGGCGGCGAGATATTGCACAATTTGCTGCGGTGGCACCACACTCTGTCCATCGGGCTTGTGGTCTTCCGAGGCTATTTTAGCTACCATTTTCTGGCTAGAAATCCCTGCAGATGCGGAAACGCCAAGTTCGCGCAGTTCCGCGCGAATGGCTTCTAAAGTGAGGCTGGCGCTGCCCTGAAAGGCGGTATTTTCGGTTAAATCGAGATAGAACTCATCAATTGAGGCCGGTTCAACGCGATCCGTGTACTGCAGCAGCACTTCCTGAACACGCTTTGACATCGCCTTGTAAGCGGCCATATCAGGTTTTACAAATACTAACTCTGGGCATAGGCGGCGAGCTTGATGCCCGGGCATTGCGCTACGTACACCAAACTTTCGGGCGAGGTAATTTGCGGTAGCAACCACTCCACGTTCACCGCCGCCACCCACTGCAAATGGCACATGCGCAAGCTTCGGCTGCTTCAACACTTCTACAGCAGCAAAAAATGCATCAAGGTCGAGCAGCGCTATTTTGCGATTTTGAGAATCTTGTACCATTCACTTAATCTATATCAGGTTTTTTGCGTATACATACATGTACACTTTATATGCTGTAAGTGTATCACAGCGAATAGTGAAACTAGCGTAAGCAAAGGAATATGAGCAAGTTTACGGGTAAACATCAGCGAAGTGGATAAATACTGCGCAAACAGTTTCATGCGAGCAGATTTCTCGTTATAATCGTTGCAGGTATTCAGCATTACATTATTTTTCGCCGCCAGTGCGAACAGGAGAAAGCCGTGAAGTTTTTAAATCAATTGAAGTGGAAACATGTACTCGCTGTTGTAGCAGGTGTTGCTGTAGCGGGAAGCGTAATGGCTGTTTCTACAGATATGTCACGCGAAGCGATTGCTGAGCGTATTAAGCCGGCAGCTAAAGTACGTTTAGCAGGTGAAGAAAGCACTCAAGCAACTGCTTCAGCCTCTCAAGAGGGCGATCGCTCGGGTGAGCAAGTATACAACACAGCATGTGCTGCATGTCATACAAGTGGCGTATTGAACGCACCACGTATTAATGTTGCAGGTGATTGGGAAGAGCGCTTAACTCAAGGCATGGATGTATTGCTAGAGCACTCAATCAATGGCTTTAATGCAATGCCACCACGTGGCGGTTGTATGAACTGTTCAGATGATGAAATCTTAGCTGCAATCGAATATATGATTGAAGACATCTAAGTAGATGATCAAAATCCGCGATTAATGTTATATCGCCTTCGAAAACCGCCGTTATGGCGGTTTTTTTGTTTTACATCAATTCGTCCTGTTTTATTAAGTTTGTGTACTTTTCATTCACTAAAACTCGTAATATACTGCCTTATAGGATAAAAATAACAATTCGTTAACCTTAGCAATTAGTGTAAGGTTAACTACTTAGCAGAATTTCCCACAAGGGGGCTGCTCATAGTGAGCAAAAAAAGCCAAGTGATACAGGATGTTGATCAAGCTGAACAGGTGCGTCGTCTTGAACGCGTAGTAGCCCGCCTCAAGGTTTTGACACAAAAATATCGCCAAGCTGAAGTAATTCAGCAGGCGCTTTTCCGTATCTCTGAATCAGCATCGTCAGCGCAAAGCATGGATCATATCTACAGTGATGTGCACCGTATTATTGGCCAGCTGATGGCGGCGAAAAATTTCTATATTTGTTTATACACAGACGATAGAAACTCTTTCACATTCCCTTACTTTATTGATCAATATGATGATGCGCGCATGGTTGCTGAGGTGCCGGTAGAGGCACTAATGCGCGGAATGACCGGCTACATACTACGCAGTGGCGAGCCCATGCTCTGCACTAAGAGTGATATTGAGAACTTGGTGTCGGCCGGTGAAGTAAACTTCCTTGGTTCTATGCCAGTAGATTGGCTCGGTGTTCCGTTAATCGCGAATGGCGAATTGATTGGGGCCATGGTAGTACAAAGCTATTTGGAAGAAGTGCGGTATAAAAGTGAAGATCTCGAATTATTGATGTTCGTTTCGCAGCACGTTGTAAACGCACTTGAGCGTTTCCGCCGTCGGGAATTTTTGGAATCTGAAGTTACCAAACGTACTGCCGAGCTTAGCCGAACGAACGAAGAGTTGCGCAGCGAAATTCGTGAACGCGAAAAAGCAGAGCTGCAAAACGCGGTGCTGTTCTCGATCTCTGAACTTACCAACACTGCTGAAGATATGCCGGCATTCTACCGGCAGTTACATATTGAAGTTTCGCGCCTTATTCAGGCGGAAAACTTTTACATCGCGCTGCTTACTGAAAACCGCCAGCAAGTTTATTTTCCTTATTATGCTGATGAAAGTGGCTTTCAAGCGCGGCAACGAAATCTACAAAGAGGCCTTACCGAATATGTGCTGCGCACTCGTAAAGCAGCCTACGTAGATGGCAAAATCCGTGATGGCCTGGTGGCTAAAGGTGAAGTAGTACTTGCCGAAAGCCGAGGGAAATTGGCCCACCAATGGATTGGCTCACCATTGATGGTAGATGGCAAAGTGTTTGGTGTTATTGCTACCCAAACGTATCGGGAAGAGCGCCCTTTCTCCCGGGATGATCTTGAACTCCTAAATTTTGTTGCGCACCACGTATCCATTGCTATCGATCGAAGACGAGCGGCAGAGCAGCTGGCCAAAGCGAACAGTTTCCTCGAAAAGCGTATTGCTGAACGAACCGAAGAATTGGTTGAAGAAATTGAGCGTAGAAAAGAAATTGAAGCGCAGTTATATCATGATGCGCACCACGACAATTTAACCGGTTTACCCAATCGAGCCATGTTTATTCAGCGGGTAAATCAGGCGTTAGCGCGGCAGAAACGCGAGCCAGAGGATAACTTTGCGCTACTGTTTGTGGATCTCGATCGGTTTAAAAACATCAATGACACTTTGGGCCATTCCGCAGGCGATGAATTCTTGCTAGAAGTGGCACGTAGAATTCATGGGGCGATTCGCGAGCCCGATTTTTTAGCCCGTTTAGGCGGTGATGAGTTCGTTATTTTACTTGAGCCGATTAAAACGGTGGATGATGCGCGGGATGTTGCCGCACGCATCATCGATGTAATGAAAGAGCCGTTCAAGTTAGATGGGCAAGCGCATTTTTCCGGCGCAAGTATTGGTATTGCCACCTGCAGAGGCGCGAAAGATACATCCGATAGGTTATTGCGTGATGCGGATGCTGCCATGTATGAGGCGAAGAATCTTGGCCGTGGGCGCTACGTTGTATTTGATGAAGCAATCCGCAGTGGCTTAGTGGCTGCTTTAAATCAAGAATCCGCGCTGCGCCATGCTCAAGCGAAAAAAGATTTCCGGCTCTGGTATCAGCCGATTATGTATCTTGATAGCAATGAAGTGCAAAGCTATGAGATGTTTGTTCGCTGGCAACATGGTGAGCAAACGGTTTTGCCAGCTGAGTTTATGATTTTGGCGGAGCGCTCAGGCGCGATTATTGAAATTGATCAGTGGGTACTTGCAGAAACCTGCAGATTAATTATGTCGCGGAAAAAACAGAACCGAGATATAGCACCGATTCACGTTAACTTATGTATTCAGCATCTGCTGCGGCCACGGCATGTGCAAGCCTTGATAGAAACGGTGAAGCAGAGCGGTGCGCCGTTCGAAATGTTGGTGTTGGAATTCGATGAAGATTCGTTACAAAAAGAAGATGCTCGCAGGGTACTCGCGAGTTTACGCAAGTTAAAAGAAGCTGGCTTCATGCTGGCGCTGGATGATTTTGGCCGTGTTACTGGGCCACTGCACTTTATTTATAATTATCCGTTCGATGTAATTAAGCTCGATAGCCGTTTTGTAGCACAAGTAGATCGTAAAGAGCGGGCGCAAGCAATGGTGAAACACATTGTAACGCTATGCAAAGATTTAGGTATTCAGCTTACGGCTGAAGGTATCGAGAACCAAGCTCAATTGGATAACCTGCTTGAGCTTGGCGTTACGATTGGCCAGGGTAACTTACTGAGCAAGGCGCGTAAGGTGGAAGGCGATAAAACTAGCTTAAGTAATAAGGCGAGTAATGACGATCATGTTAGCGCCGTAACATCTCTCGCAAACGCGCAAGATTAGTTTCAGTTTTCTGTTGCTGCTCTTCGCGGCTCACTGGCTTACGCTGATCTTCCCAATCAATATCATCTTGTGGCAACTCCATTAAAAAGCGGCTTACTTCTGGGCGTATGGTTTCCCCATATTGCCTGCGCTGTTTGGCCAGCGTAAAGGTTAACTTGCGCTGGGCACGGGTAACACCCACGTAGGCAAGGCGCCGTTCTTCTTCGATATCTTCGTTATCAATGCTGGTTTGATGGGGCAGCAAACCTTCTTCCATGCCCACTAAAAATACGTATGGAAACTCCAGGCCTTTCGAGGAATGTAGGGTCATTAACTGCACTTGATCGGAATCATCCTCTTCGTCTTGGCGTGAGAGCATATCGCGCAACACTAAACGGGACACAACTTGATCAAGGGTCATGGGATCATTTTCTGGGCTTCCCATCAACATATCGCTCACCCAGCGATACAGTTCATTCACGTTTTTGATGCGCATTTCAGCCGCAGTAGGGCTACCGCTGGTTTCAAATAACCAATCTTCATAATGAATGGCTTGAATCAACTGCTGCACTGCTTGAGCGGCATGCTGCTCGCCGGAATCGCTCTCCCGTGCGGTGTGTAATATCAACTGAGTGAACTCTTGCACATCATGATACGCACGGCTGGCCAATAGCGTTTTCAAACCATGATGTTGGCAGGTAGCAAACAAGCTTAGGTTTTCTTGGTGAGCTAGCTGGCCAATGCGTTCAATGGTGCTGGGGCCAATGCCACGGCGCGGCGTGTTGATAATGCGTAAGAAGGCGTTATCATCATCCGGGTTCACCACGAGGCGTAAATAGGCCAAAATATCTTTAATTTCCGCTCGCGCAAAGAACGATTGGCCACCGGTAATTTTGTAGGGAATCCGGTTGTTGATTAGTGCTTTTTCAAAGATCCGCGCTTGGTGGTTGCCACGATACAAAATAGCGTAATCACCATAACGTGTAGCATCCAAAAAGCGTTCGCGAATGATTTCTGCTACTACTCGCTCGGCTTCATTTTCTTCATTCTTGCCAAAAATAACCCGTAGCGGTTCGCCATATTCCATAGCCGAGAATAGTTTTTTCTCGAACATATGCGGGTTGTTAGCAATCAAAATATTGGCGCTTTTCAAAATACGCCCCACCGATCGATAATTTTGCTCCAGCTTAATCACTTTTAGCTCGGGATAATGGTTTTGCAGCAGGCTAAGGTTCTCTGGCTGAGCGCCACGCCAAGAATAAATGCTTTGATCATCATCTCCCACCACGGTAAACCGGCCCCGTTCGCCTACCAGCAAGCGTACCAATTCATATTGGCTGGTATTGGTATCTTGATACTCATCCACTAATAGGTAACGAATACGCTGTTGCCAGCGTTGGCGCACCGCGGGCACTTGTTTTAATAATAGGGTAGGCAGCAAAATGAGATCATCGAAATCAAGCGCGTTGCAGGCTTTCAAATGCTTTTGGTAGGCGGTATAAAGCTCAACGAATAATGCGTCATTAGGGAATGCCTCATCGGCCTGCACATGCTCGGGTAACAGCATGGCATTTTTCCAATGGCTAATTCGCCGTTGGGCGTTCTGCAATAGTGCTTTATCGGCATCAATTTCGCCTTCGCATAAAGCGCTGAGCAGAGCGAAGGTGTCTTGATCATCAAATAGAGAAAAACCAGGCTTAAAACCGAGCAATGCGGTTTCTCGGCGAATCATATCGAGGCCAAGGGTATGAAAGGTGGAAACCCGCAATCCGCGGCAATTTTTGCGGCCTAAGCGTTGCGAGATTCGTTCCCGCATTTCCCGCGCGGCTTTGTTCGTAAAGGTTACCGCAGCGATATGATGGGGTTTGTAGCCCGCTTGATTCACCAAGTAGGCTACTTTTTCGGTGATCACCCGAGTTTTACCACTGCCAGCACCTGCAAGTACCAAGGTAGGGCCACTTATGTACTCAACTGCTGCTTGCTGTTGTGGGTTTAATTGCATGAACAACCTGATTTACGAATCTATATTATTAGAGGCATTGTACCCGAATTCGAAAATATGCCATACCGGCAAATTGAGGTATGCTGTAAGAATAGAGAAAACAGAGAGGTTTTTATGATTGATGCAAAAAAAATTGAGCAAATAGCGAAGCAAATTACCGAGAGCATTCCGCCGGGAGTGCGAGGTATGGCCGATAATGTTGAGCAAAAAGTAAAGCAAGCAGTGCAATCGCAGCTTGGTAAACTTGATGTGGTAACCCGCGAAGAAATGGAAATCCAGCAGCATCTTATTTTACGTTTGCGCCAGCGTATTGAAGCACTTGAAGCGAAACTAGACGCACAAGAGAATAACCTTCCATAGTGTTCGCTCAATAAGGAAACGCTATTGCTTCGTTATATTCGCCCTTATTTAAGTACGCGCGTTCAGTTCTTTATCGCTATTGCTGGCACCGGGATGGTGTTGGTATTTTTGGTGTTGTTCGGGGTGCGCAGTGCGTTTTTAAACAATTTTGAAGCTTACTTGGTGGAGCAAGAGCAACGCCGTATTGAGCAGGTTGCAGCTGTTTTCTCTGAATATTACGAAGACAACTTACAACGTTTGCGGCGCCAAGGTGTACGAGAAATTAGCGAGGCGGTGCTATGGCAACGTATTGTAAATGAAGTGCAACGCGATGCGCTGCTGAATACTGGCACCCTGAACCCCGATATTGATTTAACCTTCAGCACCTTGAGCCTTACCACCCTGTATGGTTATCAAGTATTTGGTACCTCGATAGATACTCCTATTTCAGTTGCTGTGTTGGGTGAGGGCGAAGTAATTGCCACATTAAGCGCACCTATCCCCCAGGGTGAGCTGCAGCCAGTAGATCAAGTATTCGCCCAACAACAGCAACGTGCTTTGTGGTGGGCCGGAGCGCTGGCCATTGTGATTGCCGCAATTGTGGCTTGGCTATTGGCCAGTGTGTTGCGCAAACGTTTAGCGAGGTTGCGCTATAGCACTCAGCAACTGGCTGCTGGCGATTATCAATACCCAGTGCTCACGGGGCTGCCAAATCAGCAAATTCCAGACGATGTAGGTGAACTCGCCATTGCTATCGAGCAGCTAGCGGAAAACCTCGCTAATACCGAGCATCAGCGCCGTCAATTTATGGCGGATATTGCTCATGAACTGCGCACGCCACTTACGGTATTGAAAGGGGAGCTAGAGGCTGTTGAAGATGGTATTCGAGAACCCAACCAACAGTTGTGTAAGCGGCTGCAACAACAAACAGAACAGCTGAATCATTTAGTAAATGATTTACACACATTAGCGCAAGCCGGTGCGGGGCAGCTCAGTTACCATTGGCAACCGCTGAACATGGTGCAATTTGTAACGGAGTTGCACCAGCAAATGCAGCCTACCTTTACCAAAGCGGGGCTTACGCTGAGCTTGCATGTGCCAGAAAATAGGGCATTTGTGCGGGCAGATAGCGCGCGATTACAGCAAGTGTGCATGAATTTATTGAATAATAGCTTACGTTACACCAATAGCCCTGGTGCGGTGCAAATGCACCTGCTAGTAACGGCACAGGCGGTTGAGCTGCGCATTGAAGATAGCGCTCCGGGAGTGTCTGAAGCGCACCGCCAGCGTTTATTTGAACGGTTTTATCGCATTGATGCTCACCGCCAACGCGCAAGTGGCGGCAGTGGGCTTGGTTTAACGATTGTTGCGCAAATTGTGCAGGCACATGGCGGCACGGTGCAGGCGGAAGCGAGCGCGCTTGGTGGATTACGGATGCACGTAGTATTACCGCGCTTACCTGATACTGCTGCTATAGTAAGTGATTCCCAGTGAATAGCCGCTGAGGGCAGGAGCCAAGAATACTAATGAGCACTATTTTCGTAGTGGAAGACGAAGCCGAAATTCGCCAGTTGCTAGTTGATTATTTAGCCCAAGCTGGGCACACCGTAGTGGCGCATGAGCGTGGCGACCAGGCCTTAACTGATATTCGTGCGCAGCAGCCCGATCTGGTGTTGCTTGATGTAATGCTACCGGGCATTGATGGTCTTGAAGTGTGCAGGCAAGTGCGCGAATTCAGCCACGTGCCGATTATTTTTCTTACTGCTCGCCATGATGAAGTAGATCGGATTGTAGGTTTGCGCTTGGGCGCCGATGATTATGTGGTGAAGCCCTTTAGCCCACGTGAAGTAGTAGCGCGAGTAGAAGCCCTGCTGCGGCGTAGCCAGTGGCAGCAAGCAGCCCCTGTGAGCAACGATAGTAGCCCTTTGCAGCTCGATAGCGGCAGCTACCAAGCGTATTGGCAGCAGCAGTTATTAGATTTAACGCCAGTGGAGTTTCGTTTACTTACCATGCTGAGTAAACATCCTGGGCGGGTATATAGCCGCGATGAATTGATTAACGCCGCCTATGATGATCACCGCATTGTGAGTGATAGAACGGTGGATAGCCATATTAAAAACCTGCGCCACAAACTACAAAATGCAGGTGCCGATGATGTAATTCAGGCGGTGTATGGTGTGGGCTATCGTTTCGTAAATGGCAAGAACGTAAACGGCAACAAATAGCCATTTTCATTTCTCCACACTTTCTCCACAATTGATGTGCAATTACTGCACCGTTGCGCGCAATACTGAGCTTGTGAAGTGAATGATAGTAAGCCTTTAGTTCCGGGCTCAGTTGCATAATTGGAGTAGATGATGAAAAAACTAAATAAAGTAATGGTAGCTATTGCCTGTTTAATGCCGTTATCTGCAGTGGGCGCAGCCACTGCCGGTGAAACTGATGCGCGCGAGCGCGGTGAGCGGCAACAGCAAGCACGAATGATTGTGGTAGATCGGGAAGGCAACCAAGCGGGTAATCGTGCAGGTAACCGTGCTGGTAACGAAAAAGGCGAGCAAATGCGTGAGCGTATGCGCGAAGTTCGCAACGAGCGTTTACAGGAGCATTTTGCCCAGTTCGATTTAAACCAAGATGGCTACATTACCCAAGCCGAACTTACCGAAGTAATGGTAAACCAAGCGCGGGAACGTTCAGAGCGCATGTTCCAACGGTTAGATACTGATGGCACAGGTGTAGTAAGTGTGGAGCAGTTTGCAGAGTTACAAGGCGAACTGCATTCAGATCGCCATATTGAAGTGCGCCGCCGTGCAGTGAATATGCGTGAGCTATCTGAGGAAGATCGTGAGCGCATTCGTGAAGCCCGTGAACTTGCTCGCGAAGCGCAACAACGCGCTCACGAAGCTCGCGCAATGGGTGCCGAGGCGCGCCGGGAGGCTCATATTATTCGTGGTGAAGCGGTAGAAGTAAGCGTAGACGAAGAAGGCAACCGGATTATTCGCGTACGCAATAAGCGTGTTGATAACTAACAGGTTGCGCTATTTTCACCGCTGCTCGTGGAATGAATACCGTTGTTAGCACACCAACGTTCCACGTTAGCGAGCACTTCTTTCAAGTTTGCATCATGTTCAGCATCATGTTGTGCGGCAGCAAGTAATTCAGCTGCCGCCTCATAGTTACTTTGGTGTAAAAATATCTGCGCCAATCGATATTGAGCCCAACCTGGCTGCATTCCCTCGGGCACTCTATTTTCGGCGAGTAATAACTGTAAATATTTAGCTCCGTGCTCTAGTTCAGTACCGGATTCAGCAGCAAGCTTACCCCATTGATAATAAATCCGATCTTGTAATCTCTGCTGTTCTTCATCAGTGCTATCTACCGCCGCTAACACTGCATGTATTTGCGTAAGTGCAGCGGCATATTCAGCATCGTTAATACGTTCAGCAATGTAGTTAAATCTTGCACTTAGGTTTTCCGGTTGGCCCTCAAATAATGCCAACCAAGCAGCTTCCTCAGCTTCTGTATCTTCAGCCAATGTGGCGAGCACGATATCGGCTTGAAACCGAAATATGCTGTTGAGTTCATGCAAGCGCGCTGCATGCTCGGCTACTTTATCGCTATCACCACCCACTAAGCCGGGTGCGTTGGCGTGAAACTGCAGTAAGCTTAAATGGGCTAGTTCGTGATTCGGATCTTTTTCTAGCGCATCGTTCCACTGGTTACGCATACGCCTTGCTAAAAAAGGTAAGCGAATTGTGCTCGCATCATTCATCGAAAGTACGGTAATCATGCCGGCCAAAAAATGGTAATCACCGCTATCACTCATACTGCGGCGTAACTTTTTCAGCTCTCTATCTGCGGCTTTATGATCATTTTCCGAAAGTGCTTCGATTACTGGGCTGAATATTTCATCAATGGTATCCATACCAATATTCACTTGCTGTGCTTGCGCAGCACCCATTAGTAAACATAAGCCCATTAGCGCTGCGAAAAAACCACGTTTGTTTATGGCAAAAAACATAGCAACCTGCGTGTTGAATTAACGTTAAAAAAATGTGTGCTAAGCATATAGTAAAGCTGCGCAGAAAGGGAATTGCGAATATGTTTCTGGATGTTTCGTATAGGCTTTCATCCTGAAAGTTCGTTATTTAACCGCAAGCTTTCTGGTGGTATCACTGGTAACCTGTATATTAAACCGTTGCTATTTCTAATAAGGATCAGACAGTTATGTCCCAAGTTCGTGGTCGCCTTTTACGCCCTTCGCCGCTGTTGCTTGCTATCGCTGCAGCCTCTTGTTTTTCTGTTGCTCTGGCTGATGTACCTATTGTACAGCCTAGTGCTCCAGGCCAAGGTAGCCGCCAGATTAGTGTTGAAGAAGCGCTACAACTGGTTGAAGTTCGCTATACCGCCGCCGATGTGAAATTCATGCAAGATATGCTGCCGCACCATCAGCAAGCGTTGGACATGACAGTATTGCTGGCAGAACGCACCAGCAGTAATGAAATGATTGAACTGGCTGATCGTATTGAACGCACTCAAAAAGATGAAATTGAGTTTATGCAGCAGTGGCTAAGCGAACGAGGCGAGCGCGTTCCTGATACTGATTGGCGTCAGCATGGTCATCACGCTCATCATGGGCACCACGGCCATCATGGCATGGAAGGAATGGCAACTCCCGAGCAAATGGCAGCGCTTGAAGCCGCAACCGGCCCAGAGTTTGATCGCATGTTCTTAGAACTGATGATCAAGCACCATGAAGGTGCGTTAACCATGGTTAGGGATTTACTCAGACAACGTGGTTCTGCTCAGGAGCCAGAAATGTTTGAGTTTGCGAACGATGTTAAAAACGATCAAGAAGCTGAAATTGAGCGCATGGTGGCGATGTTAGTAGGCTATTCGCCAGATCCTCGTGCGGGCTTAGCCGCAGGCTTCCGCGACGCGGAAGAAGCGATTTGGAACATGGAATTGCTTGCCGCACTGCCAAAACCAGCTGGGTTTTATGATCCAAGTAATCCTTCCGGATTACCAGCTAGCCGTTTACGTGAACTTGCGAAAGAATCTGCTGATGCAAGCAATGGTGATGTTGAGGCAGAGGCTGGTGAGAAAGATTCAGGTAACCGCCCATCATTGCTCGATTTTGCCAATACCGATATGGCGTTCTCTGATAACACGTTGGTGGTGGGTAACTACCACGGCTTCAAAATCTACGATATTAGTAACCATGGCCAACCTGAACTGATTAGTGCAGTTGTTTGCCCTGGAGGCCAAGGTGACGTTTCTGTTGTGGGTGATTTACTGATCATGTCGGTAGAGCAAGGCCGCGGGCGCTTAGATTGCGGCTTGCAAGGCGTTGCCGAGCAGGTTAGCGAAGAACGTTTCCGTGGCTTGCGTATTTTTGATATTAGCGATTTGCGTATGCCTGTACAGGTGGGCGCAGTACAAACGTGCCGCGGATCACATACTCATACTGTAGTAACGGAAGATGATAATCGTATAATCGTATATAACTCAGCCACAAGCTTTGTACGTGACGAGGAAGAGCTAGAAGGTTGCGTAAATAAAGACCCCTACCGTGACGAGCGCACTGCGCTGTTCCGTATTGATGTGATTGAGATTCCAATTGATAATCCACAAGATGGGCGAATTATCCATAGCCCAGCGGTATTTGCCGACGAGGAAACAGGCGTGTTAGCGGGTTTATGGGAGCGAGGCGATCACGGCCCAGGCACACAAACTACTAATGAAACTAACCATTGCCACGATATTACGGTGTACCCAGAAGCAAACTTAGCGGCAGGTGCGTGTTCGGGCAACGGTATCCTGTTTGATATTTCCGATCCTATCAACCCAACGCGTATTGATGCTGTAGTTGATCCAGGTTTTGCATATTGGCATTCGGCTACGTTCAGTAATGATGGTAGCAAAGTTATCTTCACCGATGAGTGGGGCGGTGGTACACGGCCTCGTTGTCGCGCTTCCGATCCAATGAGCTGGGGCGCTAATGCTATTTACGATATTGAGGATCAGAAACTCGTATTCCGCAGCTACTACAAAATGCCAGCTCCGCAAACTGAAACTGAGAATTGCGTAGCGCACAACGGTTCGTTATTACCAGTTCCGGGGCGCGATATCATGGTGCAATCTTGGTATCAAGGTGGTATTTCGGTGTTTGATTTTACCGATTCAGCCAACCCAGTTGAGATCGGATATTTCGATCGCGGACCAATTGACGAAAAAGCACTAGTTACCGGTGGTTACTGGTCTGCGTATTGGTATCGTGGATTGGTATACGGTACTGAAATTGTGCGCGGCTTAGATGTGCTTGCAATGCTGCCAAGCGAATACTTGAGTGAGAATGAATTGGCCGCAGCACTTCTGGTAGACAAAGGCGAAACCTTTAACCCGCAGTTGCAAACTGTGCTGGATTGGCCTGGAGAGCCGGTAGTGGCCCGCGCCTATCAAGATCAGCTTGTGCGTAGCAACACGTTGAGCAGCGATCAGGTAGCGGAATTAGCCGGTTTATTAGAACAAGCTCAGCAATCCATTGATGCAAATGCTCAAAACAGTAGCGTGGCAGATCGCTTAAGTGCTTTGGCTACTAATTTCGGCGAAACGGCACGGGATTATGAAGGTATGGAACGCCAGCGCATGCACGCACTTGGTGAAACATTAAAAGGCGTTGTGGCGCGTTTGCGTTAAGTATTCGTTTCAGCCTGTTTTCACATAATAAAACGCTCTACAGGAAGTTTATTCGCGAACGCGTTTAAACTTTCGTAGAGCGTAATTATTTGCCCTTTCTGTAGGGGGTACTAGTGCTTTAAACTCCGCGCCCGCGAACTAAGCGCAGTACAATAACCACTAAAGCAATAACCAGTAAAATGTGGATCAGGCCACCCATGGTGTAAGACGAAACAAGGCCAAGGGCCCACAAGATTAGCAATAGTACAATGATCGTTTCTAACATAATGTTCCATCCGTATCGTAAGAATTGATTGCCAGTATGCGATTGCTAACACTTCTTGTATGTGCGATAGCTAACATAAGAAGCGATGTGCATGCGTGTGCATGGTTGGGTAGCGGCTACGAAATACCAGTAAGCAAAAAATAGACAAATAACAGATAAAAGGATTTTCCATGGAAATCAACACCACGTTATTAATGCCAGTAATGTTTCTCTATGCCCTTCATGTGGGCGCTAACGCACTTTTAGCTCCATTTTTTATGCTAAGTTAGTTCCAATCTGTAACCGTAACCGGAATATCTCCGCCGGTCATCGTTAACTCGATGGAAACCACGCCACCACTATTCGCAATATCTACCAACAAATCACAATCAACGTTCTCAGCGCATAAAAATTCATGGGGTGGAAGTGCGTAAACGCCATCTCGTACGAGCACAAAGGCATCGTGAATAAGCTCAACTGATTCATAAACGTAGTTTGTGCCAACTGGATCTTGCTCTTCTCGCAACACTTGCAAGATTCTATATTCCACATCTGCCCCATCCTGGGGCGGATCTGTTAGTTCAACGATTTCCACCAACAACTCATATTCAGTACCAAATTTATATGCAAAATTTACTAATAGTGATGTTGTGCCCTGATCCATACCTGATTCATCGAACAAGGTTGGTGGGCAAAGAGTTCTGAACTCATTAATGGCTGGGCAAAGTGGTGGGGTGCTACCAATGGTAACGATCATCGTTTCATTGTTGTTGGAGTTACATCCGACTAGCGTGAGCAATAGAGAAAGAGAGAGAAAAAATCCGTATTTCACAATGGTATTCCTTTAGGTAAGGTGTGTTGGTTTGTTGTGTACATCATCACACTATCACTATCACTATCACTATCACTATGCAAAACTCAGATCAGCTTAGTAGTGCTAAGGTAAAAAAGTTCGCGGGTTTATTAAATTAATTCTGTACACTTCATTAGTTTGCTTTACTCAAACCTTAACGCTCGAACCAGCTAGTGGATACTCTTTCACAAGACACTCTAACGGGATTTTAAGCCCTTCGTGTAGTTTACGAATCATCGAGATAGACAAGCGTCTCTGCCGATTCATCACTTCTGTTACACGACTTCGTTGACCAAGAAAAGCCACTAGATCTTTATCTTCTAAACCCTGCTGTTCCATACGAAAGCGTATAGCTTCAACTGGATCTGGCGTTTCAATTGGATAATGCGCTTCCTCAAAAGCATCTACTAGCGTGGCAAGTACTTCCAATTCATCCCCTTCTGGCGTATTAGGCTCAGCATTCCAAAGCTCCTCGATACGATCCAAAGCAGCGCGATGATCGTCTTTAGTTTTAATCGGTTTAATTTGCATATTTACCTCTCTAAACGGTTGCGGCATCTACTCTGTCATACTCGGCATGCGTACCTAAAAATCGTATATAAACCATGGAGAATTCGTAATTAATAGCAGCAATTAATCGATATTTGTTGCCGTGAATATTGAACACTACCCGATTGTTTCCCACAAAAGATGCATGCCTGTAGAGTTCCTTAATGTCTTGTGGCGTTTGCCAAATGGCATGTTTCACCTCGTCATACCAAGCTTTTAACGCATGTTCTGAATCCGCATAATTAGGCTGCTCCCAAAACTCGCGCAGAGCAGCTCTGGATAAAATTCGCATAAATCTCCTCTACGCCAATTCCCATTATGGGAAATAGCCAACCAATAGTCAATCCAAATTTCCCAAAACGGGAAAGCATAGCAACGCCTCATTGTTATAAATATTCTTGAATTAGTACCACTAAACTTTCATGAGGCTCACTCTAATTCCTCGTAAGCCATCACTGAAACTCCCCTTCAATAGCTAACGTTACACTAATCCGAACTACACTCATTGCTTTGCAGGAAGCAATTGGGGTAGCTATGGGAATGGCGGTGGTGTTAACGCGCGCGCAGTTGGGGATGGAATCGCCGCTGGTGCGGGTGGAAGTAAACGTGGCGCGAGGAGTGCCGAGCTTACAAATTATTGGCATGCCGGAAACCACTGTGCGTGAAGCCCGAGATAGGGTGAAAACGGCTATTCTGAATAGTGGCCTCGAATTTCCGGTGGCGCGTATTACCATTAATTTATCGCCTGCGGAGTTACCGAAGCAGGGGGCGCGTTTTGATTTAGCCATTGCGTTGGGTATCTTAGTGGCAAACGAAACGATTGAGGAAGGTGAATTACCGCACTTAGAATGTTACGGCGAGTTAGCGCTTGATGGCGCCGTACGGCGCATAGATGGGGTGTTACCGGCGTTGATTGCGGCGCAAAAGGCACAACACTGTGCATTGGTGCCGGCAGCAAATCGTGCCGAAGCGGCGCTTCTAAGAGAGCCAAGTGCATACGCGGTAGCATCACTGGCTGCAGCGGTGCGGCATATCGAGAAAATCAGCATATTACCTTTCATAGAACCACAACTACTGCCACCGCAGCCGCAAGGTGTTGCAGATATTGCTGATGTGCATGGCCAAGAGCAAGCTAAACGCGCACTGCTACTGGCAGCAGCCGGAGGCCATCATGTGTTGTTCGTAGGCCCGCCGGGTACCGGTAAAACTATGTTGGCGCAGCGCTTAATTGGCTTAATGCCGCCGCTACCGGAGCAGGAGGCACTAGAAGTAGCAGCGATTAGCTCGCTTACAGGTGCTAAGTTTCAACCGGAACATTGGCGACAACGGCCGTTTAGGGCTCCACATCACTCTTGTTCGGCGGCCGCACTTGTGGGTGGTGGCAGCATTCCGCGGCCTGGTGAAATCACCTTGGCGCATCGTGGAATTTTGTTTATGGATGAGCTTACGGAAACACCTCGCCATGTTCTTGATTCACTGCGTGAGCCGCTAGAATCTGGGCGCGTGAGTATTAGCCGAGCGCGCCAGCAGGTTACCTTTCCCGCACGTTTTCAGCTGGTGTGTGCATTAAATCCTTCCCCATGTGGCACCTTCAACGGCGATATTCAAAGCTCGCGCTCTACGCCTGAGCAAATCTTAAAGTATTTGGGAAAAATATCAGGCCCGTTTTTAGATCGCATTGATTTGCAGGTAGACGTGCCGCGTCAGCCGGAAGCATTGCGCTCGATGCATGGCAAGCAACACAGCAATAGTAAACATAGCAGTAATAATGGCCCCGATAGTGTAAGCGATACAGAAACTTCGCCGCAAACAACGAGCGCGCTGCTTCAAGCAGCGGTAGTTGCGGCTCAGCAGCAACAAATAGCACGGCAAGGTTGCTTGAATCACGCGCTTTCAGCGAAAGAGGTGGAACGGGTAGCGGCCCTGCAGCCTGAGGATCATGAATTTTTGGTTACGGCTATGGAAACACTTATGCTTTCTCACCGTGCGTATCACCGCACCTTGCGTTTGGCGCGCACGATTGCCGATTTAGCGGAAGCACAACAACTGTGCCGCGAGCATCTACTTGAGGCATTGAGCTATCGAGCGTTGGATGCATTGCTTAGCCAACTGCGTGCGCTGTGAATGGTTGTAGTGCTGCAACTCGGTATTCGCTGCGCCGTAGTTGCTATTTCACTAGCCACTTGCATGGCAAGATGCCTTTTCTGCGGATGTTTGTTATTCTGCTACGCATGCTATGTGCTACTTCAGGGTGGTTCGTAACACTCACTAAGCACAACTCGTAAATTATATGCGCAAGAGGGTTTATGCAACAAAAGCAGCCGCAACAGCAGAATTCTGCAACAACAGAGCCAACCAAGCTTAATTTGCCCATGGCAGTGCAACAACGCGCTATGTGGATCGGGTTATCAATCTTATTGCTCACGGTGCCAGTATGGTTTGATGCCGTGGCGATGCCGGGTGATTACGTGTTTATATGGCGCTGGACCGAAGTGCAGGTGATTTTTGAAGCCTTGATAACGATCGGCTTTTTGGTTGCTGCGATTGCTGGTTATTTTACGTTACGCAAAGGCGTAGGTGATTGGCAGCATTGGAAAATTGCGCGGCTTGGCGTAGGTATTTGGATTGCGATGATTGCGCTACTCACGTTATTTAGCTTGGTAATGTATTACGCCGGCAATCAGCAAGCGATCGATACCTATGAAGGTGAGGGTTACACCATATCGGCATTAGGATCAGGCAGCGCAGATAACAGCCAAATTTTCGTGGTAATGAGCTGCGATTATCGGGGTGTATATAAGCGCGTAATTCACTTGGATCGTTTTGTGGGTGCCGATAATGTGGAGTTCCGTCGAGATGGGCAAATACTATTTGGCCATTACACCCTAGAAGGCCGCGAACTGCGCTATCAAGAATATGATTTAGAGGCGCTGTACCAGCAGTGTTTAACGGGTGATTCGCCACGACCGTTCTAATACCAGCGCGCATGAGCTGATTACGATACAAAAAATGCCGCACTTAAGAGTGCGGCATTTTGTTATTTGTTGCAGGAAGGTACCAATTAATACTGGTAATGATCTTCCCAACCCCAAGGAGCTTGTGGCGCTTCTACTGGGTTGCTTAAATCTACATCTACGTGGAATTCGCGGTTTTCACGCGATAACCGGTAGCGGAAAGTGTTTTCGTCTGGGAACGACATATACCAAGTGTTGGTAAGTGATACGGTAGCATCAAGCTCAGTAAAGAGTTGCTTGCTGAACTCATCTACTGGGAAGGCTTGCTCGTAAGGAGTGCCTGGAGAAATTGTGCTGCCGCCATACATGGTCATTGGGTCATCGCTGCCATCTTCTAAACGGTGATCATGCTTTAACTCAAGCCCAGTAGCTGTTTTGCTAATAATCCACGTACGTGAATGATTATCGCCTACATGTAGTGGAATACGAATGCGTGTATCGGTGCACTCACGTACTTCGATAACAATGCGGTTATTCATCCACGTTTGATCGGTTTCTGGATCGCCAGTTGTAACTCGACCTTCATAAGCGTTGCCACAATGGGCTAAAATTGCATCAAAAAATGCATCTTGTGGGTTTTGCTCGGCTGGCGTGCAGGCTGCAAGTGCTGCAGTGGCACCTACCGCTAGCAGATGAAATTTGTTTAGGCGCATGGTTAATCCTCATTGTAAGTTTGTTAACTCTTAATAAAGTATCACATAAAGTACTTGCTTAGAAATAAGTAGCATAGATAGTGAGCGCCGTTCCTTGTAGAATAGCAGTCACTTTTTTAACCGATGTTGCTTATTGGCAAGAAAAATACGCTACAGGCAATTGAATTAACAGAAGGCAAACCCATGCAGGTATTTAATAACGCGCTGGAAATGATCGGGAATACGCCAATGGTTCGTGTGAACCATATAGATACGGGCCCGTGCGAATTATATTTGAAGTTAGAAATACAAAACCCAGGTGCTTCGATTAAAGATCGTATTGCGGTTGCCATGATTGCTGCGGCAGAAGAGCAGGGAAAAATTAAGCCGGGCGATACCTTAATTGAAGCTACCGCCGGTAACACGGGTTTAGGTTTGGCATTAGTAGCGGCGCAAAAAGGTTACAAGTTAATCATCGTGCTGCCCGATAAAATGAGCCGTGAGAAGCTGTATAACTTGCGTGCCCTTGGTGCGGAAGTTATTGAAACGCGCTCTGATGTGCAAAAGGGCCACCCTGAGTATTATCAAGATTTAGCGTTACGCCTTTCGGCAGAGCGTGGTGCGTTTTATATCAACCAATTTGAAAACCCAGCTAATGTGCAGGCGCATTACGATACCACTGGCCCAGAAATTTGGCAGCAAATGGAAGGTAAGCTAGATGCTTTTGTGTGTGGCGTAGGTTCTGGCGGAACGCTTACCGGCGTTGGGCGCTATTTACGTGAGCAAAAAGCGGATATGGAACTAGTGTTAGCAGATCCAGACGGTTCTATTTTGGCGCCATTGATTAACGAAGGCAAAGAAGTAGAAGCCGGCAGCTGGCGCGTGGAAGGCATTGGCGAAGATTTTATTCCCGTAATTTGTGACATTGCCTTGGCTGGAAAAGCTTATAGCATTAGCGATAAAGAATCATTTGCAGTAGCGCGTGAAGTGCTATTGAAAGAAGGCATTATGGTAGGCTCTTCAAGCGGCACGTTGATCGCTGCTGCGCTGCAATATTGCCGCGAACAAACTGAACCGAAGCGTGTGGTTACTTTGGCTTGCGATACCGGTTGCCGGTATTTATCCAAACTATTTAATGATGAGTGGTTAAACGCTCAAGATTTCGGTTAAGGAGTATTTATAATATGCGCGATACGAAACATTTAGCATTTGCCACCCGCACCATTCATGGTGGCCAAGAGCCTGAGCCAGTTACAGGAGCAGTAATGCCCCCCATCGTAACTAGCTCTACCTATATTCAACCGAGCCCAGGTGAGCATTCTGGCTTTGAATACTCACGTTCGCAAAATCCTACTCGGTTTGCTTGGGAGCGTTCGATTGCCAATCTTGAAGGCGGCACGCGCGGGTATGCGTTTGCTTCGGGTATGGCTGCAACCTCTACTATTTTAGAGTTGCTGGATACTGGCGATCATATGGTAGCGATGGACGATTTATACGGCGGCAGCTTCCGGCTCTTCGATAAAGTTCGTGGTCGTTCTGCGGGCCTAGAGTTTAGCTACGTTGATCTTACGGATATGCAGGCGCTGCAAGCTTCATTTACGCCGAAAACCCGCATGGTGTGGATAGAAACACCAAGCAACCCAATGATGAAGTTGGTAGATATTAAAGCGGTTGTTGCGGCAGCTAGAGCACACAACCCAGAGATGATTGTAGTGGTGGATAACACCTTTGCTACGCCATATAACCAGCTACCGTTGGCTATGGGTGCCGATATCGTAATGCATTCGGCTACCAAGTACCTGAACGGCCACTCAGATATGGTAGGTGGCGTTGCTGTAGTGGGGGATCGGGAAGATCTGCAAGAGCAAATGGCGTTCTTACAAAATTCAATTGGCGCTATTGCAGGGCCATTTGATGCGTACTTAGCGCTGCGTGGTGTGAAAACCTTAGCATTGCGCATGAAACACCATAACCAAGCCGCATTAGAAATTGCTAACTGGTTAGAGCAGCATCCACGGGTGAAAAAAGTAATTCACCCTGGTTTAGCAAGCCATCCGCAGCATGAGCTAGCGAAAGCGCAAATGAGCGGCTTTGGCGGCATGATTTCTATTTTCTTGGATGGCGATCTCGATACCGCACGGCGTTTCTTAGAAGCGGTTGAGATTTTTGCGTTAGCAGAATCTCTTGGTGGTGTAGAAAGCTTAATTGAGCATCCAGCAATCATGACCCACGCCTCAATTCCGGCAGAGAACCGTCAGAAGCTTGGTATTCACGATAACTTTGTGCGCATTTCGGTGGGTATTGAAGATACCCAAGATTTGATTCGCGATTTAGAACAAGCGTTGGAGAAAATGTAATGGCTGTTGCTCCATTCCATTTAGCTATTCCAGTAGATGATCTTGCCAAAGCACGCGCATTTTATGGTGATTTACTTGGCTGCGCTGAAGGGCGCAGCAGTGATCACTGGATTGATTGGAACTTCTATGGCCATCAATTGGTTACCCATGTAGCACCAGATCGTTTGCTACCACCGGTAAGCAACCCAGTGGATGGTCATGATGTACCGGTGCCGCATTTCGGTGTGGTATTAGATATGCCAAGCTGGCAGGAGTTGGCTGATCGCGTGCGTGCCGCAGGAATTCAATTTGTAATTGAGCCTTACATCCGCTTTCAGGGTAAACCTGGCGAGCAGGCCACCATGTTCTTTTATGATCCGGCCGGCAATGCGCTAGAGTTCAAAGCGTTCGCTGATATCGAGCAACTGTTCGCCAAGTAGTTATTTGTGAAGTGGTTATTCGCCAAGCACTGATTCGCAAAGTACATATTCGCGAAATACTTATGCGTGCACAAGAGCATAAACACAAGAGCATGCACACAAGTGGCGCCAGTTAACGGCAAGCATGGAAAGCCCCGGAATGATTCTGGGGCTTTTTAGATCACCACACACTCACCATGAAATGCCGACATAACCAAGCAAGAATGAGCTGGCACAATTACTAATAAATCCCCTAGGCTGAGTTCTTTCAGCATGGCATCGGGTACCCGTACTTTGCCGTGCTCTTGCGATACACCAATTAATTGAGCGCCTTGAATAGGGCCACCCCAACCACTTTTAGTTTGGTGCACTACTTGGCCAAATACTGGCTTGCCATCTACGTTGGCCCAATCTTTGCTGAAGTGCACCGCGCCCCCATGCACTACTACTTCGCCGCGCTCTGGGTAAATGCCAATAATTGGGCAGGCGAGCGCAAGGGCAATATCAGACCATTCGCAAGCGCCAATGCGTTGCTGCTGCCAATCATAAAATACATAGTTGCCAGGGCGAATTTCATCAGCACCGGGAAACTCATGCATACGGCTGCAAGTTGGGGTATCGCCTACACTAATGCGCAATGTTTCGGCATCGGGCAAATGCGGCAACAGTTCCTGTAAACGCTGCAAGCTTTCGTGGTGAATTTCGGCAATGCCAATATCGCCACGGGCGTTATAGCTATTGCCAGCATGCAGTAATAACCCGAGCTGGCGCACATGGGGAATGTTGCGGGCATGGGTAAGGATTTGCGCAATGAGCTCGTGCTGGCGCCAGGAAATACCAGTACGGCCATAGCCAGCATCTACTTCGATATACACATCTACTGAGTTTTGTAAGCGTTCAATAGTGCTAAGGGCGGCTATGCTTTCAATGGTTAATCCTAAGGTTACTTCACTTGCTAGGCGGTTATAGGCAGGCAAAGCGCGGGGGTTTAACGGGATAGCAATCAGAATATCTTGCCAACCTGCGCTGGCGAACATGCGCGCCATATCGGCGGAGGAAACCGCAATAGGGGTGGTTTCAGGATTACCAAACCATTTACCAATACTCACCGATTGGTGGGTTTTGAAATGCGGCCGTAGGGCTACCTCGGCAGCTACTGCTTTTTCCTGCATACGCTTAATATTGCGTTTAGCCTTCTTACTATCCACCAACACTTGTGGGCCAATAATGGTATTCCAGTTGATACTCATGGGTGTAACTCCAGCTGTGTAACCGGCCATGGCAATTGGGTAACATCAACGTTGCCGCCACTTAAAATAAGGCCAATGCGCTTGCCACGAAAATGCTGTGGGTATTTGCAAACTGCCGCGAAAACGGTGGCCGATGAAGGTTCAATTACGAGCTTTAGGGCCTGCCATAGGGTTTGCATGGCGGCTACTACTTCGGTTTCAGATACTAACAATACGTTGTTCACCATGGTTTGTAGCACCGGAAAGGTATGTTGCCCTAAGCTAGTAAGCAAGCCATCGCAAATGCTTGTGGGAGGGAGCGCTGGCTGAATACTACCGGTTTGCAACGAATGCCAACCATCGCTAGCGAGCTCCGGCTCTACACCAAATACATCCATGCCTTGGCTGTGGCCCACCATGGCGGTGCCCGAGAGTAAACCACCACCGCCTAGCGGGGTAACTAACACATCAAGTTCGGGTTCTGCTTTCACCAGCTCCAATGCGGCAGTGCCCTGGCCGGCCATAATCAGCGGATGATCGTAAGGTGGTATGAATGAACGCTGTGCATCGTTGCGCGCTTGTTCATGAATGAAGTTTTCACGCGCGGCCATACCGGGCTCAATTTCTACGATCTCTGCTTGGTAGCTGGCAATATTGGCTTTCTTAACCGCTGGCGCATTCTTCGGCACCGCCACTTTTACCGCGATACCCAAAATAGCACCAGCGGCGGCCAATGCAGCACCATGATTACCAGACGATACGGTAAACACCCCATGCTGGCGCTGCTCGGCCGTTAAATGCAGCAGTGCATGCACGGCGCCACGAAATTTAAAGGCGCCAGTTTTTTGTAGGTTTTCGCATTTAAAAAATAGCTCAGCGCCGGCTATTTCATTCAAGGTAGGGCTTTGCAGCACAGGAGTATGCACAATGTATGGGGTAATTAGTTTTTCGGCGCGTTGAATTAAATTCAAGTTCAACGCATCGCTACCAGCAATGTGCTGCCATCCCGTCACCAAGCTCTCCTAATGTAAACGCAACTAAGTACACAGATTACACTAAACTAGTGCTATTGCTCTAGTAAACCCGCACAAATCAGGCACGCTTTTCGCATTCTGGCGGCAGTAAAATTGTCAATCTGGTGATATACTTAGCGCCATTACACGCAATTCGATATTTTAGGGAAAGTTCATGGATACCGTTACCGCTGCGATAACCTTGCTACTGATTATGAATCCGCTGGGCAACTTGCCTATCTTCATCTCGGTATTGCGGCACGTAGATCCGAAACGGCGGAAAAAAGTGCTGATTCGCGAACTGTTATTTGCGTTATTTTTCATGCTGCTGTTTCTGTATTTAGGTACAGGTATGCTTGCTTGGCTGGGGTTACGCCAAGAATCGGTGAGTATTGCCGGTGGTATTATTCTATTTATCATCGCCTTGCGGCTTATTTTCCCGCAACCGGGCGGTGTGCTTGGCTTACCGGCCGGTGATGAGCCCTTTATTGTGCCGTTAGCCATCCCGTTAATTTCGGGACCGTCGTTGTTAGCAGCGTTGCTGTTATTGGCGAACCAAGCGCCTGATCAAATGCTGGATTGGACCATTGCTTCGGTAGCGGCTTGGGCAATATCAGCCACAATTTTGATGTTTAGTGGCTTCGTATTAAGGGCACTAGGGCAGCGCGGGTTAAATGCCATCGAGCGCTTGATGGGTTTGATTCTGATTATGATTGCTGTACAAATGTTCCTTGATGGCATTATGCAGTATTTGGCAACATCGGCCTCATAAAAGGCGGTTTTCATGGCACGTAAAACAGTATTTCAACAGATTCGTGATCTCGATTTAAAGCACCAAGGCGTGTTGGCTGCGTATTTGTGCGAGCGTATGCTACCGAACTATGATTTGTTTCATGCCAGCACCGAGTTTGGCGATCCGAAAGTACTGCGCGGCGGCCTGAATGCGGTGTGGGATAAGCTGGCGGTGAATAAAGGCGCCGATTGGCAGCGCTGGCAAGAAAAGCTGGAAGAATGCACCCCAAGCGAGCAAGAGTTTGATGTATTGGGGATGTTCCCTGCCATTGCCGCCTGTACCGCGTTAAGTAGCTTAATGCAGGGCATTGAAGATCGCGATGCTGCGCCGCTGTTAGATGTGGCAAAAATATCGCAAGGTTCAGTGGCGCACTTTCTTGAGCTCGGCGAGTTTGCCGATATTGAGGATGCGGGCCAGCGGGCAGTTGCTATAGAGCAACACCCGTTAAGCCATTATGAAATTGAAGTTCAGCAAGCTATGGTGGCATTTCTGCAAGATAGTGCCGATATCGATAAAGAGCTTGTGCGGGAAGTACGTGCCATTGCTCGCGATGAAGGCATGTCGAATTTAGGCCTTTAAACAGCGGCTACCTGATACAGCCGATACGCCACTTGGCCCGCCGTTTTTTCTCGGTGCAAACGCCAGCCTGCTGGTGTTGTAAAGGTAAGTTGTTGCTCACATTCAATGTACACCCAAGCCTGATTGGCTACGAGGTTCCCAACCGCGAGCTGATCAATGCAAGGTTGTAGTAATGCTTGATTAAATGGTGGGTCGAGCAGCACAAGGTTAAATGCACCAAGGGTTTCATTCAGCGTGGCCAGCGCATCGGCACAAATAACCGTTGCCCTATCTGCCGCTGCCAATGTGGTAATGTTCTGTTGCAATTGCCGTGCAGCCTGATTGGCTTTCTCAATCATTACTAATTCGCGCGCACCGCGAGAAAGCGCCTCAAAGCCTAAACTGCCGGTACCGGCAAATACATCAAGTACCCGCGCATCACGCAATTCAAACTGCAGCCAATTAAACAGAGTTTCTTTCACTCGATCAGTAGTTGGCCTCAAGCCTGGTAAATCGGCTACGGGCAGCTTCCGCCCGCGCCATTGGCCACCAATAATCCGGATTTGGCCACTCACTGCAGCTTTACCATTCCGCGCTGGCGCACTCTGTGGCCGCTTATTCGCCATGCTAACTCCTTGGTGCTAGCGCGCTCATTGCGCTGCACATTACCTATTTGCCGTTATTATAGTGCACCTTGGGCTGCAGTATAAGGGCGAGTTGTGGCCGTACACATAAGCACCGAACAATGCTATTATTAGCGCTTCTCAGCGATGTATTGGAATTCTTGGTTATGGCAAAAAAACGTTCATTCTTATCTTCTCTTTTCGGCGGTAAAAACGATGATGCTGCGGCAGATGCGCAGCACGAAAATGATCCGCAGCAGAATGAAAAACGAGTGCACGAGGAACAAGCCGAACAGCAGCATTCTGAAGCTGCAGCGCAGGATACCGATAAGCCAGATGCGAGCGAGACCTTGCCGAAAGAGGGCACGGATTTACCCAGCGCAGTAGATGATGCAGCAGCAATGCAAAGCCGAACTACCCCTTCGGCAAGCGCGGTAGCGGATTCCCAAACCGAATTGAGTGCAACAGCGCAACCAAGCGAAGCCACTGCTGAGCGGCCTGAGAAAAAAGGCTGGTGGCAGCGCTTACGTGATGGTCTGAAGAAAACGTCGAGCTCGCTGGGATCTGGCTTAGCCGATTTATTTGTAGGCAAACAGATAGACGATGAGTTATTCGAAGATCTGGAAACGCAGCTATTAATGGCCGATGTGGGCGTGGAAACTACTGCTAAGATTATTGATGAGCTTACCGCGCATGCTTCCCGCAAAGAATTACAAGATGCCGAATTGCTGTATACCCGCCTAAAGGAATTTATGGCGGAAATGCTAGAGCCGGTAAATGCCCCGCTGGTTATCGATAACAGCAACGGCCCATTCGTTATTTTAATGGTGGGCGTAAATGGAGTGGGGAAAACCACCACCATTGGTAAGCTAGCACAGCAATTTCAGAGTGAAGGCAAATCGGTAATGTTGGCAGCCGGTGATACCTTCCGAGCGGCCGCGGTAGAGCAACTGCAGGTGTGGGGTGAACGCAACAGTATTCCAGTAATTGCGCAACACACTGGTGCTGATAGTGCTTCGGTAATTTTTGATGCGGTACAAGCCGCGAAAGCTCGCGGCGTGGATGTGTTAATTGCCGATACCGCCGGCCGTTTGCAAAATAAAGCCAATCTTATGGAAGAGCTGAAGAAAATTGTGCGGGTAATGAAGAAGCTAGATGAGAATATGCCGCATGAAGTGTTGCTTACTTTAGACGCCGGTACCGGCCAAAATGCCATTAGCCAAGCAAAAATATTTAATGAAGCCGTTGGTGTTAGCGGCTTGGCTATGACAAAGTTAGATGGCACCGCTAAAGGCGGGGTGATTTTTGCGTTGGCAAATCAGTTTAAAATTCCAATTCGCTATATTGGCGTGGGTGAAAGCTTGCATGATTTACGCCCGTTTGTAGCGCATGAATTCGTTGATGCGTTATTTACCGATGTGCTTGCAGATACCGCGAAAAGTAGTGCCAAGGCTGAATAGTAAAACGAAAGAATTAGAATAATAATAGCGCATTGCGCATAAGTTAATACTCACTAACAAGGTGTTGTATGATTCGTTTTGAGCAGGTAAGCAAAACATATCCGGGCGGATTTCAGGCCCTGAACCGAGTAACCTTTGCCGTTGAGCAAGGTGAAATGGCATTCTTAACTGGCCACTCTGGTGCAGGTAAAAGTACCTTGCTGCGTTTGGTGGCATTAATGGAACGGCCAACCCTGGGCCGCGTACTTATTAATAACCACGATCTGAGCAAAATCACGAATCGGCAAATACCCTATTTGCGCCGTGATATTGGTATGATTTTCCAAGACCACCGCTTGCTGATGGACAAAACCGTGTTCGATAACGTGGCGCTGCCATTGTATATCGAAGGGTATACCCAATCGGAAGCGCGCAAGCGGGTGCAAGCAGCATTAGATAAAGTTGGTTTAGGCGGGCAAGAACGCAAATACCCCATTATGTTGTCGGGCGGTGAGCAACAGCGTGTAGGCATTGCCCGCGCTATTGTGAATAAGCCACCATTGCTTCTTGCCGATGAGCCCACCGGTAACCTTGATCCTGCATTATCGTTGGAAATTATGAATTTATTTGAATCGTTTCACCAAGTAGGTGTTTCGGTGCTTATTGCTACCCATGATTTAGCCCTAGTAGCCCGCATGCGCCATCGCAATTTGGTGCTAAGAAACGGCGCCATGATCGATGACGGGCTGGCATCGGATGGTTATGAACCGCTGGATGAGGAGAGCTACTAATGGCCTTCATTACGCGTGGCACGAACCAGAAGCGAGATAATAGAAAAGGCGCAAGCGCGGTAAAAATTTCCTTAATGCGTCGCTTTAGCATGTTTTTCGTGAACAACTTCCAGCAAGCATTGGGCAGTTTGGGCGATTTGTGGCGTACGCCCATGGCTTCATTGATGACCATTGCGGTATTAGGGTTAAGTTTAACGCTGCCAACTACTTTGTATGTGGTGGTAAAAAATGCGCAAAGCGTGAGTGCGGAATGGGATAACGCGGCGGAAATTAATGTGTTTTTGCGTAAAGATTTACGCTCGCAAGAAGTGCAAACATTCCGAGAACGTGTGCGCCTCATGAACGAAGTGGAGCGGGTAGAGCTAATTGATAAAGAAGCTGGCCTTGCCGAGTTTCGGGAAATTTCTGGCTTTGGTAGCGCACTGGATTACTTAGAAACCAATCCATTACCGGATGTATTAGTGGTGGTGCCTACATCGGAGTATTCTAGCGTTGAAAGGGCACGCAACCTACTGCAAGCGCTGGAGCAGGAGCGTGAAGTTGATTCTGCCAGCCTCGATTTAAAGTGGCTTGAACGTTTGCAGGGCATTGTGAAAGTTGTTGAGAACAGCGTGGCGGCTCTCGGTTTATTGTTGTGCACGGCCGTTATTCTCATTGTGGGGAATACCATTCGATTGGCCATTCTAAATCGCCGCGATGAAATTATGATCATGAAATTAGTAGGTGCTACCGATGCCTATATTCAACGGCCGTTTTTGTATACCGGTTTTTGGTATGGGGTAGTGGGTGGCATTATTGCCTGGCTTGCCACCACCATTTTAGTGATCTGGATCGATTCGGCTATCGTTAAGTTTAGTGCTACTTATGAGAGTACATTATCGCTGCAGGGATTGTCGCTGCAAGATATGTTGGTGGTGTGGGCAGTAGCCATTGGTTTGGGGTTAATTGGTTCATGGATTGCAGTACGTAGGCATGTGAGTGCCATACAGCCCCGTTAAACGGCGATCTTTTGGGCTATTTTTTGGCTGTCATCAAATGGTTACAATGTTGCGTTATAACACACTTGCAAGAGCGCTCGGCTCTGCTAGAATGGTTCGTCGATCAGTATGCTGAGTGGAACTTATTGGCCTTGTGAAGGTCTATGTTTGCAGCGCAAAAGCGCATGTAGAAGAAAGTATTCTATTCGCGGAAAGTGAGGGAAGTAGATGACTGCACAAATTGATTCAATGGCGTTAACGGTACCCCGCACGGGTAGCCTAGATGCCTACATTTCATCGGTTAATAGCATTCCGATGTTAAGTGCAGAAGAAGAGAAATCTCTGGCTGAGCGTTTACAGCAAGATGGTGATTTGGCTGCGGCAAAGCGGTTGATCATGTCACATCTGCGCTTTGTGGTGCATGTAGCACGCAGCTATCAAGGATACGGGTTGCCACAGGCAGACCTTATCCAAGAGGGCAACATTGGGCTAATGAAAGCCGTAAAACGCTTTGATCCAACCGTAGGTGTTCGCCTCGTTTCTTTTGCTGTGCATTGGATTAAAGCTGAAATTCACGAGTATGTATTACGCAACTGGCGTATCGTGAAAGTAGCAACCACAAAAGCACAACGTAAATTATTCTTTAACCTGCGCAAGGCGAAAAAACGCTTGGGTTGGTTTACCAATGATGAAGTAGATACGGTAGCGCGCGAGCTTGGTGTTCAGCCTTCCGAAGTAATGGAAATGGAATCACGCATGAGTGCCCATGATGCGGCATTCGATATGGGTGTTGATGATGATGAAAGTGGTGAAACCGCATTCTCACCTTCCCAGTACTTAGAAGATAAATCATCTGATGTTGCGGCGGTAGTAGAAGCTGAAGATTGGGAAGCCCGTGCGAATCGGCGTTTAGCGTCTGCACTAGCGAGCCTTGATGAGCGCAGCCGTGAAATCGTACGTGCACGTTGGTTGAATGATAATAAAAGTACACTGCATGATTTAGCAGCAACTTATGAAGTTTCCGCAGAGCGTATTCGCCAGTTGGAACAAAATGCCATGAAGAAACTTCGCATGGCAATGCAGTAAGAACTTGCCAACGATTAACGCATTGAGCAAGTATGGAATGTAGAGCAGGGTGCGGTGCTTGTTGCATCGCACCTTCTATTTCCAGCCCCATCCCAGGTATGCCGAATGGCAAACCCGCCAACACCCGCTGTGTGCAGCTTGATGCACAAAACCTATGTAAAATATTTGGTAAACCAGAGCGGCCAGCTGTGTGCTCGGCGTTCACCGCGCAAGCATACGTGTGTGGCGAATCACGCGAGGAAGCATTGATTTTATTGGCTCAGCTAGAATGTGATAGCGCGCCCTAAGCGCTTACCGCTATGCTAGCGCGCAATGTACGGCGTTGGATTGATTGGATTCCCTTCATGGCGAATTTCAAAGTACAAACCACTCTCTGATTGACCACCACTTCGGCCGGCTAAGGCAATTGTTTCGCCGCGGCGCACAGGTTCACCAATATCTTTCAGTAGTGCTTGATTGTAGCCGTACAAGCTCATGTAGTTTTCGCCATGATCGATAATCACAACCATGCCGAACCCACGCAACCAATCGGAAAAGATAATCCGGCCGTCGGCAATGGCACGCACAGGCGCTTCAGCGGCCGTTTCTAGTACCACGCCACGCCAGCGTACTTCGCCGCTGCGTTGGCTGCCATATGCATGTTTGAGGCGGCCTTGGGCGGGCCAGCTGAGTTGCCCACGCATATCTGCGAGGCCACGTAAGTTAAAGTTTTGCCGTGACATGATTTCTTGTAACGCGGCTAACATCTCGCTGAGGTTTTGTTCATCGCGTAGCATATTTTGCAGAGCCGATTGTTCGGTTTGTTGTTCACGCTTTAAGCGCGCAACCAATTGCTCTTGCTCCTGCTGCCTGCTCGCAAGCGTTTGCCGTTGTTGTTCTTGCTGGCGCATGGTGGTTTGTAAACTTGCGCGTTGTTCGCGCACATCGGCTTCAACTACCTTTAACTGTTCTTCTAGCTGATGTAATTCCTCGAGTTTTGCCAACCGCTCCGCACTAATGTGCTGATAATACTCCAGCATGCGCTCAAACCGAGCGGGGTTATCTTGGTTAAGTAATAACTTTAAGAATCCATGCTGGCCATTTTTGTAGGCCGATTCGATTTGTGCCGCCAATGCTTCTGCCTGCTGGGTTACTTGCGCTTGCAGCCTTGCTTGTTCTTGTTCAAGCTCGTAGATATGCCCTTCAACTGAAGCGATCTTTAGTTCGGTTTCGCGCAACTGGCGCGCTGCCGATTGCACTTGCGTTTCTAGGTTGCGTAGATCGCGCTCACCGCTACTGAGGCGTTGTTGGCGGCGCTCAATACTTTGTCGGCGTTGCTGAATTTCGTTCTGCAGCGATTGCAACTCACGTTGGGTGCGCGCATGCTCGGCTTGCGGATCTTGTTGCGCCACGGCATACGCTGGGGCAAGCCCGGTAAGCGTGAGGCTTACGGGCATAAAAACTACCGTAACCGCCACAATGAAACAACGCACAAACCTACGTGATTGCATGGTTAATCCTGCACTTGCATCAGTACTTTGCCGGTCATTTCGGCAGGCTGTGGCATCCCCATTAGGGCGAGCATGGTTGGCGCGATATCCGATAACCTACCGCCTGCTACTGGAGTTGCCTTGCGGCCCACGTAAATTAACGGAACTAAGTTGCTAGTATGCGCAGTGTGCGATTGCCCCGTAGCATGATCGTTCATTTGCTCGGCATTGCCATGATCGGCGGTAATTAAACCTTCGCCACCATTGCGTTGCAATGCTTCTACTACCCGGCCTACTGCCGTATCAACTGCTTCACAGGCTTTTACAGCAGCCGCAAAATTACCAGTGTGGCCCACCATATCGCCATTCGGATAATTACAAATCACTACATCGTAGGTTCCACTATCAATTGCCGCCACCAACTCATCAGTAAGTTCTACTGAGCTCATTTCGGGTTGCAAATCATAGGTAGCTACTTGTGGAGAGGGCACTAAAATGCGTTCCTCGCCCGGGAACGTGTTTTCGCGCCCACCACTGAAGAAAAACGTAACATGGGCATATTTCTCGGTTTCAGAAATACGGAGCTGGGTTTTATTGTGTTTAGCGAGCCACTCCCCAAGCACGTTATCAAGAGCTTCTGGTGGATACGCCACGGGTGCTTGAATATCGGCTGCATACTCTGTGAGCATTACAAATTCGGCAAGCTGAGGGCGTGGTTCGCGAGTGAATTCATTGAACTTATCATCCACAAACACACGGGTGAGTTCGCGCGCGCGGTCGGCGCGGAAGTTCATAAAGAATACGGCATCATCATCTTGCACTGGAACAGCACCATCTAGCCAGGTGGGCTGTACAAATTCATCGCTTTCATCACGCTCGTAAGCGGCAGCCAAGCCTTCTTCGGCGGTGCGTGCCTGTACGCCTTTACCTTGGGTTAACAAACGCCATGCTTTCTCTACGCGATCCCAACGGTTATCTCGGTCCATCGCGAAATAGCGGCCGCAAAGGCTGGCAAATTGAACACCGGAAAGCGTATTAAACTCTGCTGCAAAGCGGGCAATTGAATCACCTGCAGAACGTGGTGGGGTATCGCGGCCATCCAAGAAGGCATGCACAAATACTTGCTTCGCACCCTGGCTTTTCGCCAGTTTTGCCATCGCCATTAAATGATCTTCATGGCTATGCACGCCGCCTGGTGAGAGTAAGCCCATAATGTGTACATTACCGTTCGCTGCAACTGCTTTTTGCAAAGCATTTACTAGCACCGGATTGGTAGCAAAATCACCATCGGCGATAGCCTTGGTAATGCGCGTAAAATCTTGGTACACAATGCGGCCGGCGCCTAGATTTACGTGGCCTACTTCAGAGTTGCCCATTTGCCCCTCGGGCAGGCCCACGGCCATACCTGAACCATCAATGAGTGTGTGCGGCATGGTTGCATAAAGTTTATCGAGGTTTGGTGTATTGGCGTGCGCTATTGCATTATCGTCTGCCGGATCACGGCTACCCCAACCATCTAAAATAAGTAATGCGAGCGTTTTTTTACGCGTAGATGGGGCACCATTATGATCACCACTGTTGTTTGCCATGGTGTTAGTTTGGGCGTTCGATTCTAAAGCGGCCATGCAGCATCCTCGATTCGATATCAGTTTGTGCAGAATTTGCCGTTTAGTTTACTGTATTTACAGATTAGAAGCACCTGCTTTGGGCAGATTTTACTGGTATCTGAGCGCTGAGCGGGTATACTCTTGCGCTAGTTTTTTAAGGTTTACCATCGCCCTATTTTGATGGTGCGAATTGTAAGTTGGGAGAGGTCATGGACCAATTTTTAGCATTTGTAACTGAACACTATATTCTAAGCGCACTATGGGTAGTGGTGTTCGTTCTGTTGGTAATGGATATCGCGAAAAAGCGTTTTTCATCGATTCAGCCATTGAAACCACAAGAAGCGGTGATTAAAGTGAACCGTGGTGGTATTTTCGTGGATACCCGTGGCGCCGAAGATTTTGCGAAGGGGCACATTCAAGGCTCTAAGAACATTGATTTGGCAAAAATTCGTGCTGGCGAAGTAAAAGCCCTTGAGAAATTCAAAGATGCCCCCATTGTTACTGTATGCAACTACGGAAACACTGCCCGAGCCGCTGCCACAGCACTTGAAAAAGCAGGATTCTCTCAGGTGTATGTGCTGCAAGGTGGTTTGCAAGCTTGGCAAAATGCGAGCTTGCCAGTAGCAAAAACGCAGCAGCAGAAGAAGAAAAAATAAAACAACAACGTTTTCTCTAATCCTTAAATTAAGTTAAAAGCAGGTAAGTACTATGGCTGACGAACAGCAAACTCAAGCAAACGGCGCTGCCGATAATCAACAACCAGCAAGCCAGTTCAACATTCAACGCGTTTACGTGAAAGATGTTTCTTTTGAAGCACCAAACACGCCAGCTATCTTCCGTAAAGAATGGAAGCCAGAGCTGAATGTAGATATGAATGTAAGCAACACCAAGCTAGATGAAAATATTTATGAAGTAGTACTTACCTTAACAGTGAAAAACACTGTTGAAGGCGAAACTGCATTCTTATGTGAAGTAGCTCAAGCGGGTATTTTCTCATTACCAGCGAACATGCCTGAAGATGGTTTAGCACACACTTTAGCGGCGTTCTGCCCAAGCATTTTGTTCCCGTATGCACGTGAAGCAATCTCAGGCTTGGTAAGCAAAGGTACGTTCCCGCAATTGAACCTTGCACCAATTAACTTTGATGCAGTGTTTGCTCAGCACGTTCAGCAACAGCAACAAGCTGCGCAAGAGCAACCAAAAGCAGACGCTTAAGCGTTAGGTAAACATAGTGGCTGATACTTCATCGGTAACTGTATTAGGGGCGGGGTCGTATGGCACCGCCCTTGCTATCTGTATTGCTCGCAAAGGCCAACGCACCATTTTATGGGGGCGTGACGAAGCACAAGTGAGCGAAATGCAGGCAGCGCATGAAAACACGCGTTATCTTCCCGGTTGTCCCTTCCCAGATCTGCTGCAACTCGAACCTAACCTCGCGAAAGCGGTGCAAGCCTCCGATACCATTTTGGTGGTAGTGCCAAGCTATGGCTTTAAAGACGTGCTGCAACAAATTGCTCCGCACTTACGCCCAAATGCTGGTGTAGCATGGGCAACTAAAGGCTTGGAACCAGAAACGGGCCGCTTATTATCGGAAGTAGCTACCGATGTGCTAGGTAATGAACGAGCATTAGCGGTGTTATCTGGCCCTACGTTTGCGGCCGAAATGGCGAAAGGAATGCCTACTGCCATTGCGGTAGCAGCGAATAAGCCAGGGTTTGTTAGTGATTTATCGGAAGCCTTGCATTGCGATCGTTCGTTCCGGGTGTATCTGAATGATGATTTCATTGGTATGCAGTTGGGCGGCGCGGTGAAAAATGTTATTGCGATTGGGGCTGGCATGGCCGATGGCCTTGGCTTTGGCGCCAATACACGCACTGCATTAATTACCCGTGGATTAGCTGAGTTAACTCGCTTAGGCATTGCGCTAGGCGGTAAACCAGAAACCTTTACCGGTATGGCGGGTTTGGGTGATTTAATTCTTACTTGCACCGATAACCAATCACGCAATCGTAGATTTGGCTTAGCCATTGGCCAAGGCAAATCGGTAGAGCAAGCTATGGCTGATATTGGCCAAGCCGTAGAGGGTTATCGCAATACCCGTGAAGTAGTGGCCTTAGCCAAGCGTTTCAACGTTGAGATGCCAATTTCAGAGCAACTCTACAAAGTGTTGTACGAAGGCAAAGAGCCACTGCAGGTAGCGCAAGATTTACTTGCGCGTGCACAAACTAGTGAAAACCGCTCAGAATAAACTAAGCGTTTAGCAGTTGTTGTTCTAGAAGCTGCCATTGTGCGGCGAAATTATCGGTGGGCTTTTTCTTAAAGCTTGAGCGCACGTATTGGCTTAGCTTTCCTTCCGCGTAGGCCATTACGATATTCGCCAGCATGCCTTCATCGGCAGTAAAGTCGATACCTTCACGCATGCGCCGCTCGCGCAAAATCTGCTTGATTTGGGTTTCTAGGCGTTCAAACAAACTTACTACTCGGGCGCGTAAGCGCTCATGTTCACCCATCAATGCATCGCCAGTGAGCACGCGGGTCATGCCGGGGCTTTTCTCAGCAAATTGCAGAATTAACTGAATGATTTGCTGAACCCGAGCAAGGGTTTGTTTTTCAGATTCTAAAACTTTATTCACGCCGCCAAGCACAATGTCTTCGATATAGGTGATCAAATCATCGAACATTTTCGCTTTTGATGGAAAGTGGCGATATAACGCCGCTTCAGAAACGCCTACCTCGGCCGCTAGGTTTTTGGTAGTAATGGGTTGGCCGATATGTGTTTCCAACATATACGCCAAGGTACCAAGAATCTCTTCCTTACGATTCGGTTTATTCGATGTGCTCATTTGTGGTTTCCCTGATTATGGTATGGCTTATTAAATTGCCACTTAATGTTCTTTTTATTTTTTAATGGCGGCCAGATGAACCAAATCCACCGGCACCGCGTGAGCTATCGTTAAACTCACCTACTAAATTAAACTCAGCTTGTACTACCGGAACAATGACCAGCTGGGCTAAACGCTCGCCAGGCTCTATGTGAAAGGTGGTGTTGCCGCGGTTCCATACCGAGATCTTCAATTCACCTTGGTAATCTGAATCAATCAAGCCCACCAAGTTACCCAACACAACGCCGTGCTTATGGCCTAAACCAGAGCGGGGTAAAATCATGGCGGCAAGGCCCGGATCAGCAATATGAATGGCTAGCCCCGTACCTACCAGTTCTGTTTGTCCGGGCTCGAGGGTGATGGTTTCCCCAATGCAGGCTCGAAGATCAAGCCCAGCGGAACCTGGAGTTGCGTAGGTAGGTAGTGGAAACTCTTTGCCAACGCGTGGGTCGAGAATTTTTACATCAATCGCTTTGCTCATGTAGTGCTCTTCTTGTTCTGAGTGATGGTGTTAGAGATGATTGCAACAAGCTCTGTTGCGATATTTAATTTACTATCGGCGGCCAGTTCCGTGTGTTGCTCTGCGGTAATCACTATTACTGCATTATGATCGCTATTGAAACCAATATCAGCATTGCTGACATCGTTAGCGATAATCATTTGCACGCCTTTGCGCTGCAGTTTGCTTTGCGCATATGCAATTACATCATTGGTTTCTGCGGCAAAACCAACGCAATAAGGAGCTTCGGGCTGGCTAGCCACCCAAGCCAGAATATCTGGGTTCTTCACTAATTGCAGTTGTAACTCTTGCTCGCCCGGTTGCTTCTTCATTTTCTGCTCGGCTACGCTGGCAGGGCGGTAATCGGCCACTGCGGCGCAACCAATGAAAATATCCTGTCCAGGTAATGCGTTGGCAACTGCTGTTAGCATTTCTTCAGCACTTACCACATCAATACGCTGCACCCCGGCTGGGGTAGCTAAACCGCAGGGGCCTGCAACCAAGGTAACGCGAGCACCAGCGGCATGGGCCGCGGCAGCGAGTGCAAAGCCCATTTTCCCCGAAGAGTAATTACTTAAGTAACGTACCGGATCGATAGCTTCGCGAGTGGGCCCAGCGGTTATTAAAACATGCTTACCCGCCAATAGTGCGGTGCTGTTGCTAGCGTTATCTTGTTTCGCATGCAGTGCGGTAGCACCACTAAAAAAGTGCTCAACTTGGGCAACAATTTCTGCCGGCTCAAGCATGCGGCCAGCGCCTACTTCGCCGCAGGCTTGCGAACCTTCCCCAGGCCCCCAAATTAGCTTGCCGTCATCTTCTAGCAAGTGCAGGTTGCGTTGGGTAGCGGGTGCACTCCACATTAGGCGGTTCATCGCTGGCACCAATGCAATGGGTGCATCGGTAGCTAAACACAGAGTACTAAACAGATCATCTGCGAAACCATTAGCCAAACGCGCCATAGCGCTGGCAGTAGCGGGCGCCACTACAATTAAATCGGCCCAACGAGCTAATTCAATATGCCCCATTGCTGCTTCTGCAGCTGGATCGAGCAAATCATCATGTACTGGGTGGCCAGAAACCGCTTGCAAGGTAAGGGGAGTAATAAATGCTTGCGCGCCTTTGGTCATTACCACGCGCATTTCCGCGCCATTATCTTTTAAACGCCGGACTAACTCGGGCGTTTTGTACGCAGCAATACCGCCAGTAACAATCAGCAATAGCTTACGCTTTAACAGGCTAGCCATAGTTGTATCCATGTAAGTAAATACTTACTGTAAAGATAACACGAGCCGCCACGTTTTTGCCATTGTGCTGTGCCCATTTCGGTGATTCTTTGAGCACTACAATAATTCGGCAATCTGCAAATGGCTGCGCATCGAATAGTTACCCGTCCCCATCCATACTTAATATCAGCTAGGGAATGCTGCAGGAACAGGAGGTTCCGATGAGTGAAAAGTTAATGATTAAAGAGTGGCAAGCGCATGAACGGCCGCGGGAGAAGCTCGCCACCTTTGGCTCCGCAAGTTTAACCGATGCCGAACTGTTAGCGGTATTGTTCGGTACCGGTACTGGTGGCAAAGATGTACTTACTTGGAGCCGCGGTGTGCTACAGGCCGCAAATGGCTTAGGTGGTTTACTGGCGCTTTCGCAAGAGCGCCTACTAGAGATCCCCGGTATTGGTTTAGCGCGCAGCATGCAGGTGCAAGCCATATTAGAGGTTACCCGGCGTTACTTAGCGAGCACCTTGCGATCGGGCGAGGGGTTTACGCGGCCAGAAATGGTAAAAGATTATTTAGCAGCTCAATTACGCCATCAAGATCGTGAGGTATTTGCGCTCTTGCTACTAGACAGCCAGCACCGTTTGCTGCATTATTGCGAACTGTTTTACGGCACCATCAATGCGGCCCCGGTTTACCCTCGGGAAATCATTAAATTAGTGATGCGCCACAATGCCGCTGCCGTAATTTTAGCGCACAACCATCCTTCGGGTGTGGCTGAGCCAAGCCAAGCTGATCAGCGTGTTACTACGCGGATCAAAGAAGCACTCACCACCATCGATGTAGCCTTGCTTGATCATTTTGTGATTGGTGCTGGCGAAACCGTGTCGTTCGCGGAACGGGGCTGGTTATAAAAGATCTATTTTGATCTTAAAGAGCAAAAAATACGCGGCAAAGCTTGTATTTTGCGGCGATTTTTAGTATAAATTGCGCCCTCGATTTATAGGGCAAGGCCATCAGGGCGATTAGGCGAGCTTGCAAAGCAATTTCGGAGTAACGAACATGTCACGAGTATGTCAAGTAACAGGAAAGCGGCCAGTGGTTGGAAACAACCGCTCACACGCCAATAACGCGACCCGCCGTCGTTTCCTGCCAAACCTTCAATCCCATCGTTTTTGGGTTGAAAGCGAAAAGCGTTGGGTAAAACTGCGCATTTCTACTAAAGGTATGCGTATCATCGATAAGAACGGTATCGATTCGGTATTAGCTGATCTGCGTACTAAAGGCGTCCGGGTTTAATACCGGCTAGAACGAAAGGAATAATACGATGCGCGATAAAATTCGTCTGGTTTCTTCTGCTGGTACTGGATTCTTCTACACCACAGATAAGAACAAACGTAACATGCCTGAGAAATTCGAGATCAAGAAATTTGATCCAGTGGTTCGCAAGCATGTAATGTTCAAAGAAGCTAAAATCAAGTAATTGGTTTTCGCTACATTGAACATAAAAAACCCGCTTAGGCGGGTTTTTTTGTGCCTGCGAATTACCTTGTGAAGCCGCTGCAAGCAAGCTTTGTTACATATTAAAACTTGCCTACATGATATTCCGCTACTAATCTTTTGCCGATTGAAAAAAAACGTTAGCCGCTGGATTAGCTGCTAGTGTAATGACAATAATAATGATTATTTGGAGCTCATTATGAGTACGGCAACTCCTACAGCGCCGCAAGAGCGCAGCCATTTACTCGATATCATTCGAGGCTTTGCATTACTGGGCATCTTGTTAATGAACATTGAATATTTTCAGCGGCCATTAACAGCAATGATGCACGGGTTTAATACTGAACAAGCAGGGTTAGATTATGCCACTGCTTGGGGTGTATATACCTTTGTACAAGGTAAGTTCTATACCATGTTCTCGCTGTTGTTCGGTATGGGCTTTGTGCTCTTCCTTGATAGAGCAATGGAGAAAACTAACGCACCGCGGTTTTTGTTTTTCCGCCGGGTATTCGTATTGGCGTTATTCGGGTTAATTCATATTGTGTACATCTGGGGTGGGGATATTTTAGTAACCTACGCCATTGCCGGTGTGCTGTTATTGTTGTTCACGAAAACCCCAGCCAAACGCCTTTGGAAGTGGGGGGCGGCATTCATTATTATTCCTACTTTGCTGTTTTGGCTTGGTGCGTGGGGCATTCAGATGGGCTTAAGCTCGGAATCTGGGCCGGAAATGTTGGCTGATTTTGAGCAAACACGTATTGAAATGCAGCAAATGATAGCTATGGGGCATGAGGTATATTCTGCTGGCAGTTATACTGAAGTGCTGCGTTACCGGTTATCAGAAGTTGCTCTGATGTATGGCGGTGGTGGAGCGATATTCTTTGTACCTATTGTTTTGGGTACCATTCTGATTGGTGCTTCATTTGGCCGCGCTGGCATTTTCACTAACCCGATCGAACATCGCAAAGCGATTCGCAATATGGTGTTCTTCGGTGCGATTTTCGGCCTGCCTAGCGCCTTAGTAGTAGGTATTTACGGGCTAGATATCGAGATGATGATACCGAATTACCATGGGGCAATGATTTTTACCGTACAAGCCATTGCCAATATTAGCTTGTGCTTTGCCTATATGGGTATTTTGGCCGTGCTGTATTTAGGCGGTAAAAAGTGGATTCAGCATTTAGCGCCTGCGGGGCGCATGGCGCTCACCAATTACCTTACCCACTCTATCGTATTCACCACATTGTTTTACGGCTATGGTTTCGGCTTGTACGGCGAGTTCGGGCGTTTCGCAACTACCCTGATGGCAATTGCGCTGTATGCCGGCCAATTGTGGTTTAGTACTTGGTGGTTACAGCGCTATCAATACGGACCAATGGAATGGTTGTGGCGCAGCGCTACCTATATGAAGTTGCAGGCAATGCGCAAAGCCACGCACTAATATGCGCAAACTCTGAATAATAGAAGCCGCTAGCAATTTGCTGGCGGCTTTTTTGTAGTGCTGATGTTGCCATAGTTTTTTATCTAGGGGGATCTACCCGGTGGGCATTAGAGGCATTGTGGCGGAACCAGCCGGTAATACTAAAGCGCTCACGATGAGCGGTTTTTACTTCATGTACGAAGGTATCGCTAAGAAAAACGACCAAGGTATTTTGTTGCGGCAAAACAGTTTCCAGCACTTCATCGTTGGCGCCATAAATTATTAATTCGCCGCCATCTTCATGCTGCCACTCTGGGTTTAAATAGAACACCGTAGTGAGTACGCGATTACTGCGCCCTTTAAATGCATCGAGATGTTTTTTATAAAATGCGCCGGGCTGATATCGCGCAAGGTGGCATTCGTAATCGAACAGCCCCATGAATAGCCTACGGTTCAGGCGCACGCGTAAGGTGTCCATGGTGTTTAAATATATCGCTTCTGCAGGCACTTGTGGGTGCAGCCAGCGAATCTGATCACTGCGCACGCGCGTATTCAGCGTATGCTGTTGCTCGCGGCCAATGCCAGCCATATTCCATTCCGGTTCGCTGAGGCCTGCGGCATAATGATAGAGCGCCGCCACTTCTGCGTGCGGTAAAAAGTTTTCGATTAGCACGTAGCCTTGCTCAGCAAGTGCATCAAAACGAGCAAGCCACTGTTCATCATCGATAGCAGTAGTGAGCTCACCTTGAGTTTGGTGCAGTGAATCGAGCGTTAGGTTCATGTATGCTTTGTACTCATGTAATGCTACGTAAGCGTGATATGCCCAAAAACTGCGATTAGCAGCGTTGTTGCGCCAATATACGTTTGAAATGCGCTTATGGGTATCTAAAAAGTTCTCAATTATTCAATTGGATAGTGTATGCCTGAATTACCAGAAGTTGAAGTAAGCCGATTAGGGATTACCCCTCATGTTTTACAGCAAACGGTAACGGCGGTGCAAATATGGTTCCCTACCTTACGTTGGCCAATTCCCGAAGCGGTAAAATTGCTAGAGGGTGAAAAGGTAATAGCAATTCGAAGGCGAGCCAAATACCTGCTGCTCGATTGTGTGCATGGCACCCTGATTATTCACTTGGGGATGTCGGGCAAGCTGCATGTATTGCCAACTGGGCAACCGCGACAAAAGCATGATCATTTTGAGTTGGAATTGGATAATGGCTATAGCGTTCGGCTGAATGATGCGCGCCGGTTTGGTGCCGTGTTATGGCAAGCGCCGAATGAAACCCATGTGTTGCTCGAAGGCTTAGGGCCAGAGCCGCTTACCGATGAATTTGATGGTGAGCGTTTATTTGCGTTGTCACGTGGCCGTAAAATGCCGGTGAAGAGCTTTATTATGGATAATGCCGTGGTAGTAGGGGTTGGCAATATTTATGCCAACGAGGCCTTGTTTGCTACTGGCATCGACCCACGCAGGGCGGCCGGCAAAATAAGTAAAGCGCGGTTTGTGCAACTTAGTGCGGCGATTAAAGAAATCCTCGCGCGGGCGATTACGCAAGGTGGCACTACCTTGAAAGATTTTATGAAAGCCGACGGCAAACCAGGCTATTTTAAACAAGAGTTAACGGTGTATGGGCGCAATGGTGAAGCTTGCATAACCTGTGCTACGCCAATTAAAGCGGTGAAAATTGGCCAACGCAATTCGTTTTACTGCCCCCAGTGCCAGCGCTAAATTGCATAGTTATGAGCTACATAGTTTAGTTTTGCATAGGTGAGTACTGCATAGTTCAGCACGGCATAGTTCGCAGGTAATAGTTCACAGGTAATAGTTCAGTACTAGTGCTTACGGCGCTCGCAAGGCTAAGCATCCGCTGTTAGAAACTGTTGTAAGCGTTGCACAAATAGTTCTGGCTCGGTGAAAAACGGTGCATGGGCGCTAGCATCAAATTGGTAGCTGCCGTGTTGCTCAGAGTTATGCACCTCAGAACCATGCTCTGCGCCACTCGGTAAGTAACTCGCTACAGCGGCACTAGCCGCAATCGGTACCAAGCTATCGCGGCGTCCATACATGCGCAGTGAAGCTACGCTTAACGCCCCTAACGCACTGCGTAAATCTACTTCAGCTAACCAACGTAACCCTGCAACCAAGGCTTCTGGGTGCGGCTCGGGCCGTTCGGCGAGTAGGGCCCGCATCGCTTTTATTTCTTCCCGAGCTGCGGGGCTTCCTAATGCTTGTACCGCCAAGAAGCGCTCCAAAGTTTTGCGAAAATCAGTAGTAAGCTGATAGCGGAAGGTTTCTAGGGTTTCTTTTTTAATCCCGGGCCATTCACCATTGGGCATCGCATCCATACTGCCGGTGCTGGGTGTTGGCCAATCAGAGCGCGCTACAAAGCATGGTGAACTTGCCACACACACTAAGCGCTTTACGTAAGTGGGGTAATCGAGAGCAATTTGCGTGGCAATTAACCCGCCCATACTCCAGCCAACCAAATGAAAGGGCTCGCCAATACTAGCAATCAGCTGCTCCGCTACCCGTGCACAGGTATGCTGGAAATCTTCATTACCCTGTTGCCAACTCGATTCGCCAAAGCCGGGTAAATCTAGGGTGTACACACGAAAATGTTGGGTGATTTGTTGGCGAATGGGAAACCAAATTGCTTGGTTGAGCCCCCAGCCATGCAGCAATACCAAAGGGGCTCCAGAGCCTTGTACGTTAACGCTTAACTTACCTGCATGTTGAACCATTCACGCTACCTTTACTGTGTTTAATCGCTAATGCGGCCAGCCATTCTGAACGCGCGGATATGTGCGCACAAAGGCAATTGCTGGCAGGTTGCATTGGCATGTATTGGCGAACTAGGAAAGGAAGCTATGGTAAAGCTTTGGCGCGCACTCTGCAAAAAATTACCAACAGCGGGGGTGTGTTGGTTGTGTGAATTACCGGCGCAGCTCTCATTTGGTATTTGCGAGCATTGTTTTGCAGATCTACCGCGTTTGCCGCCCCGCTGTTGTGGTGATCTGCAAGCGCAGCTTCAACAAGAGCACAAAGCTGCTAGCCCCTGCCGATTATGGTGCGCCGCACTCTCGTATGAAGCTCCAGTAACGCGCTGGTTACAGCAGTATAAATATAGCCACCAGCCAGCATTGGTCAATAGCTTTGCGCCCCTGTTGGCCGCGCAAGTGGTAAGTTTGTATCGGCAGGAAAAGATCTTTTTGCCCGATGCGCTAGTGGTTGTGCCTTTGGGTACGCGGCGTTGGTTTAAACGCGGTTACAATCAAGCTGCTTTATTGGCAGAGGAAGTAGGGCGGTTGTTGGGGATTCCGGTAATCTATCCTCTGCGCAGAGGGGCTACTAAGGCCAGCCATGCGCTGGGTAAAGCGGAACGGCAAGCGAACCTTGCTGGCGCTTTTCGGTGCGTACAGCGGCCCGCATACAGCCGCCTGGCGATTGTAGATGATGTAATCACCAGTGGTGCAACGGTGAATGCTATCGCCATGGCGTTACAACAACAGCGGCCATGCTTGGTTGATGCATGGGCCGTTGCTTACACACCGAAAAAACAGCCCGCTTAGCTGGGAGCCAAGCACACCAAAATGCACTACGGTGTTGAGCGCTACAAAATGCCTTTCAAAAAGGCAACTACGCTGCGGCCTAACGAGCTGAAATCGTAGCCACCCTCAAGCATTGCCAGCATGCGGCCTTGGCAGTGCACATCAGCTAGCTTTTTCAGTTCTTTACCAATCCAAAAGTAATCATCTTCACGCAAATTAAACTGCGCCATGTCGTCTTCTAAATGGCCATCAAAGCCAGCTGAAACGAGAATAAGATCGGGGGCAAATGCATCGATAGCAGGGAACCAGCGTTCCCGCACGGCCGCTTGCCACTCAAACCCCTCGCAGCCCGCCGGCATTGGAATATTGATCACGTGTGGGCTAATCGTATCGGTGCCGGTGTTCGGGTACAGCGGGTGCTGAAACGATGAACAAAACAGCACGCGATCATCCTGTAAGAAGATATCTTCGGTGCCATTGCCGTGGTGTACATCGAAATCAATAATAGCAATGCGTTGAATATCATATTCATGCAGCGCATATAGGGCGGCTACAGCAATATTGTTAAACACGCAAAAGCCCATCGCTGCGCTGCGGGTTGCATGATGGCCAGGCGGCCTTACGGCACAAAAAGCTCGTTGATTGGCGCTTTGCATAATTTCATCAATGCCATTAATACCGCTACCTGCTGCAAACAGCGCCGCTTCTAAGGTGCCGGCGGTCATTACCGTATCCGGATCCAGCCACACATGGTCTTCCGGATCCGTGGGGGCTTTGGCATATACATCATTCACATAGGCTACATCATGGGCGCGATACAAATCGTTTTTGCTTGCTTGGGTAGCATCTTTTTGCGTGATCACATACTCAAGGCCTGAACGAATTAATTGATCGTTTACTGCACCCAACCGTTCTGGGCACTCAGGGTGAACTTCGGTAACTCGGTGTAATGCACAGGCGGCATGGCTAAAAATAGTTATCGACATTGGTTTCTCACGCCTCAGGGGTTAATAATAATTCCAAGTATACTTCGCCTGGCTCGTCTGCGGGTAAGCGGCGAAAGCCAGCCTTTTCAAAAACCGCGAGCATCTTCTGGTTTTCGGCGCGCACATACGCAAGCATGCGCTGAACACCGCGTAACGTAGCAATACGTTTCATTTCGGTTAACAAGATCTTTGCCATGCCTTTGCCTTGGTTGGTTTCACGGGTAACAAACGCCACTTCGCAATTACTGCCATCATGGCTAAGGTAATAGCGGCCCACCGCTTGAATTTGGGAAACCGACCCATGCTGGCGCACGATGCACAGGGCTAAATCCCGCGATTGATCTACGCTTACTAAGTTACAGGATTTCTCTCGGCTCATTTGCGTAGGCACCGTGTTGTAGCGCATTTGCAGGGTTTCTTTGGTATGCGAATAGAAAAACTCTTGCAGGCGCCGCTCATCACTTGGGTTCAACGGCCGCAAATCATAAGCTTCGCCGTTAATATCTAGCCGTTGAAAGCCAATTTCCCCAAGCTCGGGCACTTCCACCGGTGTTTGTTGCTGATAGTGCGGCACGTAATAGTGCTTGCGAACTTCTTGTAGCAGCGCCTCACGGAACTTCGGATGCGCCACTCGAATTAATTCTAAGGCGCGCTCGCGAATACTTTTGCCACGTAGTGAAGCCACACCAAACTCGGTAACAACGTAATACACGTGGGCGCGCGAGGTAACCACGCCGCCACCTTCGGTAATGTGCGGAACAATTCGGGAAACGGTACCGTTTTTCGCGGTAGAGGGGAGCGCGATTACCGGTTTACCGCCAGCACTCATAGAAGCTCCGCGGCTGAAATCTACTTGGCCACCAATACCCGAGTAAAAATGGTAGCCAATGGAATCGGATACCACTTGGCCGGTTAAATCCACTTCAATTGCGCTATTAATTGAAACCATATTATCGTTACGGGCAATATTGGCAGGCGAATTCACATATTCACTAGGGTAAAAGCCAAGATGTGGATTGTGATTTACAAAATCATATAAACGTTGGGTACCAATGGCGAAACTGGTGACCACTTTGTGCTGATGAAACGTTTTTTTGCGGTTATTAATTACCCCTTGCAGCATTAAATCCATAATGCCATCGGTAATGAGTTCGCTGTGTACCCCTAAATCTTTGTGATTCCCCAAGTAGCGCAAGGTGGCTTCGCACACTTTGCCAAAACCAATTTGAATAGTAGCGCCATCATCAATTAATCGAGAAACATATTGGCCTACCCGTTCAGCAACGGGATCAAGCTGCGGTGGGTGGATTTCTAAAAGTGCCTCATTGGCATAAAAAAGCGCATCAATTTGGCCTTTATGAATAAAAGCTTGGCCAAAGGTTACTGGCATCTGCGGATTTACTTGCGCAATTACCAGCTTGGCACTGCGCAGCGCTGCGGAAACGATATCTACAGAAACGCCTAAGGAATGATAACCATGCTCGTCTGCGGGGCTCACCATAATCAGTGCAGCATCGAGAGGTAAAATTTCATCGGTAAATAGCGAGGGAATATCCGACATAAATGCCGGCGTATAATCGGCGCGCCCTTCGGCCACCGCTTTACGCACTTGTTCGCCACCGATAAATAACGTATTCACTTTAAAGTTTTGCAGATACTTGGGCTCAACCCATTGGTTATCACCAAATGCGCCTACTTGCACAATCTCCACATCATGAAGATAGCTACAATTTGCTAGCAGATCGTTAATAAGAGCATGCGGTACGGCTGCGTGGGTGCCAATAAAAATACGGTTGCCGGATTTAATTAATTGTGGCCATTTTGCAGGTTTGCCTTGGTAGCGCAGTTGGCCAGCAATGGCGCGATTAGCCTTAAGGTGGGGATGTTGTGGTTCCTGCATTGCTTGCTCCTCAGCATCATTACGCCTAGCAGATTGCTAGGCGTAATGCTGGAATGCGCAACGCAAATTAGTGCGAGTGCGCGTCTTCGTCTTCTTCCTCTTCCTCTTCTGCTTCATCACCGGCCGTACCAAGTGCGTACTGCGAGAAGAAAATCGCATTTGCCATCAAGCGAGTGGTGCCCCAGAAGTAACCCCGGAAGTTCACATTATCTGCAAACCCAATCACACGGCCGCTACCCATACGATGGGCTAATACAGTAGTGCGCTCACTTAACACTTCGCGGTTACCCTCTGAAGTATAGCCTGCTAATACCGGTTGCTCGGTATAAGTAGCTACATCCACAAACGGGCTACTGCTGTTTTCAAAAGCAATGGTGCTATTTTTGAAAATTGGCAAGGTATCACGGGTGTAACCAACAGCAAGTGGGTGGCTGAGATCTAATGTACTATTAAATATCGCGCCGGCAATACGTTGTTGACCAAAATATTGATCCCGATCACCATAACGTAAACCTTCGGTTGGGAATTTTGCTCTGAATTCGTCTGCTGGTACTACCGTGGTGCTAAGTAAGCTATTCTCACTCATCCAACGGGCGCCACCTTTCTGACCAATCAAGGTACCGCCACTGCGAACCCATTGTTGCAGGCTAGCTTTGAAGCGGTCGCTAAGGGTACGGTAGTGGCCATCTACTAGCACAATGTGCGAGTAGCGGCTGATATCGGCACGATCTAAACGCTGTGTTTCAATCATAGTAACCGGAATGTTTAAATGACGGTCGAAGTAGTACCAGGCTTCCCCTGATTCTTGCAGGTTCACGCCATCGCCAATCACAATCATTACTTTCGGTTCAGTGGCTGGATTAATACTCCGGCTACCAATATCCATACCGGTACTAGGGGTCATGCCGCTAGCAATGGTGTGTACCCGTACTTCGTTCTCATCGGCCAACTGGGCAAGAGTGGCTTGCACATCTTCCCACGCATGATCTTGGTAAGCGCGCGTTACAATTACCGCACCGTTAGCCAGTTTTTGCTCGCCATTTGGTGTAGTAACGCTCATTTCATCGGCTGCTAAACGGGCATGAATACCTTCTTGCAATAACCGGTTCAATAAGCGCGGGGCGAAATGGGCTTCCCAACCAAATATATAACCAACATCGGTTTGTGCTAGTTGATTTGCCTCGAAGTCTGCTGGTGCTTGCCATGCTTCACTAGCAACACGGAAGCGGCGATTTTGGCGAACTTCTGCAAATTCTACATTGAACGCCATCGGTAATGTCCAGGCTGATACATCGTAGAAGGTGTTATCTGGGAAATCTTGGCGAGTGGTAAACGCACCTTTTAATAACCGGTAGTTACGCTGGCGAATTGGCACGTAATAGGCCTCACCTGGACGATAAGTTACGTTGTTTACGGTAAAGCTTTCCGTAACCGGGTAGGCATCAATTGAGTGAGCGCGCAAAATGCGCAGCAATTCATGCATGCGGCCTTGGTCTGCTTCGCGCAGCATATAGCCATCAAAGTTTTCCCGGCCAGCAAGCTCCATATTTTCTTTGAAGAACCGTTGCTGGAAATCTAATAACCATTCACGCTCTGCTACTGAACCTTCAATAGTAGAAAGTGAAGTAATAAATTGGTTCTTAATGGTGAACGGGAAGGATACATCGCCATTAATTGATTCTTGTAAATGGCCGCGTGAAGAGGCCTGCTCGAATAGAATCGCAATAGTGCCTTGTGCATCAGGGTAGCTTGAACCTTTACCGTAGTAGAAATCATCGAATGATTCTTCGGTGTAGTAAATGCTATGTACTTTATCTAGCGCGCGGCCATGAAACTCTGCTAACCGTTCGGTTAAGCGTACGTTTTCATCTGGCGTAAGTGGGTTTTTCCGTGAAGGAATACCAGGCTGGAAAAAGTAAGTGGCATCGGTACCCATTTCATGGTGATCAGTAAGTACGTTTGGCATCCAACGTTGGTATGCCGCAATACGCGCTTCTGATTCTGGGTGCTGGAGCAGTAACCAATCACGGTTCAAATCAAACCAGTAATGATTCTGCCGGCCACGTAGCCAATCTTGCTGGTGCTCGCGATGTTGGCGATCAGAGCCTGGGGTCATGCTTTTGTACTGGTTTACCCAAGTAGCAAAGCGCGCCAAGCCATCTGGATTATACATTGGATCAAGTAAGATTACGGTATTATCAAGCCAAGCATCAATTTCCGGGCCTTGTGCAGCGGCTAAATAATAGGCCGTAAGTAATGCGGCGTTTGAACCTGATGGCTCATCACCGTGCACACTGTAGCCAAGATAAATTACCAACGGTGCTTCTTTGGCATTTACATTTTGGCTTGGATCGGTAACAGCCATGTGTTGTTGGCGCATTTCTTCTAAACGGCTTTGATTTTCTGGTGCGCTAATTTTTAGCATCATCATTGGCCGATACTCATGCGAGCGGCCAGTGATTTCTAGAGTAATCCGGTCGGAACGTTGGGCGAGCACTTCCATGTAGCGAGCAATTTGCTCTGGGCGAGCATGCCATTCACCTACTTCGAAACCAAGAATCTCAGCGGGTTTTGGAATGCTTTCGTCGTAGCTAACATTGCTAGGCAGGTAATAATCTAAATCAGCGGCGATCGCGGTACTGATTCCCCCTGCGGTAAACGCTACTGCGGCAACCAGTGCTACAGAAGCCTTCTTCATTAGTGTGGGTAGTTTTATCATCGTTGTGCTCCTAAATTTCCGATTGCATCAAGCTAGCAAATCTTTGTTCATCAGCCAATAGAGTTACTATGCAATGCAGCTCTGATGCGATAGAATAAACCCTACTGAAATACTCAGGTATGTAAAATTTAGAAGGTGGTAGGCATGATTACAATTTCAGAATCTGCACAAACTCATTTCCGTGAGTTGCTAAGTCGACAAGAGGAAGGCACAAACATTCGCGTGTTTGTAGTAAACCCTGGCCGGCCAAATGCAGAGTGCGGAGTATCTTATGCTCCCCAAGATTCTGTTGAAGACACGGATATCCGCCTTAATTTTGCGGGTTTTGATGCCGTGGTAGATGCTGAAAGTGCGCCATTTTTAGAAGCAGCGGAAATCGATTTTGTTGAGCAGGAACTGGGTTCTCAGCTCACCTTAAAGGCTCCGAATGCGAAAGCGCAAGCGGTAGCCGATGATGCCCCGTTAATCGAACGGGTAGATTATGTAATTCAATCAAAGGTTAACCCGCAACTTGCTAGCCATGGTGGGCAAGTGATGATTTCTGAAATCACGGATGATGGCATCGCAATTTTGCAGTTCGGTGGCGGTTGTAATGGTTGTTCAATGGTAGATGTAACCTTGAAGGAAGGCATTGAAAAGCAATTGCTTGAGCTGTTCCCAGGCGAGCTAAATGGCGTGCGTGATATCACCGAACATAGCCGTGGTGAACACTCTTACTATTAAGATGTGCCTCGAGCGAATATTGTTCGCCGTGCAGATGCAGAATAAATAACGAACACATCTTAAAGCCATTCAAAAGAATGGAATGAACGCGCTACTCGGGGGGATTTCTCGGTGGCGCGTTTCTATTTATGGGCATTGCAGTTGTTTCTAAAACAATATGAGAGAAGTTGTGCTCAGCCTCAGTAAATAATCGATATGATCCATCCACTATTGCCACGGCTGCTTGTTCATGAAGAAGGTGTTCGGAAAAACGAGCAGCTTGTGCTTCATCGGCACCGTAAATCAAAATATTGCAAAGGTTGTTTGAACATACAATCGACATCGGCTGAATCTGTTCAGTTTGGTTGATCAAGCGTAATAGCGCTTGATGATTCAAAAATGCCGCTGAGCCACTCACTTCCCCTAGCAACGCTATATTGGTTTCAATAATGCTATGTAAGCTCGGCTCTTCTGCGAGTAATACACTAATTTGATCCGCTACGCGTTGCTCTGCAGCCTCCAATTCCTGAATATCACTGCTCGGTGCGGCGCTTAGGTGATGTTCTGCTCCTGCCTGTTCATATTCTGCGAGGGCATGCTCTTCGGGTGCAATAGGGGAGCTCTGGATAGGTGTTTTATCTTCGCTTCGCACAATAATGCTTTGCTCAGAAACTGATTTTTCCTGTTCAGTAACATTTTTTGTAAACTTTACATTGCCTAGAAAATCCTTAATAGGCCGCTCTACAGCTCCCAAAAATAAAAGCATGAGCAATGCACCAGCGAAAAAAATGAGAACAGGTTTGAGCATATTTATTTACTCATGTTAGAGAAATGTGATCCTGTTCAAATAATCCTCACGTATTTGATCGTTGCTGACAACCAAAACGAGTAATCGTTGCTTAGTTAAACTAAACGAGGAAAACATTATGAACAGGATCACAAAAACATTAAGTGTTTCTGCTTTGGCACTAGCCCTATCGGGCTGTTTTAGTAGTTCAAGCTCCCCAGAAATCGGTACCCCAAACCCGCCAACTCCGCCACCCCCACCATTAGGTGAATTCGAGCTGCGTGTGCATCATGCTGCTGCAGACGCACCAATGGTGAACATCACAGTGAACGGCGATAACTTCCTTGAAGACGTAGATTATCAAGTATCATCTGGTATCGCTACTGTTGAGGAAGGCGAATATGCAGTTGGTGTTGATGCAATTCTTGCCGACGGTTCTACGGCAACTGTAATTGGACCTCTCGACATCGAGTTTGATGCTGACACGCGCTATGACGTGTTTGCCCTAGGTTCAGTGGCAGGTGAAACACTTGAACCATTTATTATTACCAATGAAATCTCTGATGTAAGCGATGGTAATGTGCGTTTACAGGTACTGCACGGTGTTCCAGTTGATTTAACCGTAGATGTATTTGTAACCGAGCTTGATGCTGATCTAAGTGCTGCTCAGCCAACAGCTACATTAGCGTATCAAGATTACACTCCGCAGGTTGAAGTGCCAGCGGGTGATTACCAAGTACGTATTACGGTAGCAGGTGACCCTGAAGCAGTGGTATTTAATTCAGGTGAACTATCACTACCAGCGGGTGCTGATTTGTTTGTAACGGCTACCCCAAGTGTTGGCGCGAACAACACAGATCGTCCGATTGCTTTATTAATCGCTGACGGTGAAGGTTCGTTCGTAGTGCACTCGGTAGATGCAGGTGCTGATGTACGGGTAGTACATGCGGTAGCTGATGCGCCAAATGTAGATGTATTAGTGAACGATGGCGTTGCACTAACAGATGTGCCGTTTTTAGCGTTCTCTGATTACATTAATTTAGCTGCTGATGAATACAACTTTAAAGTTAATGCTACAGGTACCGATACTACAGTTATCGATGCAGACGTGGCGTTAGAAAACGCAGCTCAATACAGTGTGTTAGCAGTAGGCGAATTAACCGAAGGCACTATTATGCCGGCGGTGTTACAAGATTTTAATCGCCGTATCGCTACTGCAGCGCAAGTACGTATTGTACATGCTTCGCCAGCAGCAGGCCCGGTAGATATTTATGTAACTGCCACCGATGATATTAGTGAAGCTACCCCAGCGTTTGCTGATGTAGATTTCGATGCAAGTGATATTCAAGCAACGGGTAACGTGGCGCTATTGCCTGGCGAATACTATGTAACCGTTACATTAGCGGGTACAAAAGACGCAGCAATCGGCCCAATCTTGCTTGATTTGGCAGGTGGTGGTTTATATACCGCTATTGCTGTAGATGCTGACGGCGGTGGCTTATTACCGCAGCTCATCTTGATGGATGATTTTGTAGCAGAAGAAATGTAATTCCCCTGGGCAAAAAAGTAGTATTGCCTTCGCCGCCCTCACGTAATGTGAGGGCGGCTTTTTTATAGTGTCTTTCTAACTTTGCGTTGTTCTACAATTGCGCTTGCATGTAGCTACTTTTGCGTAACCAGAGCCATTGCCCAAGCCCTCGAGCAGCCATAAAGCAGCATAATGCGAGCCATAAACTGTGATTGCCAAGAGTGGCAAAGGCAGGAATGAAATTGGTAATCGCCCATACCGGGAAGAAAATACCAAAGGCGGCTATCAGCATGGTATTCCGCATCGCTTTACTCGCGCCAAGACCGATAAAAACACCATCAAAGAAATAGCTCCAATGCGCGATGAGGGGCAGTATGATGAGCCACGGCAGGTAGATACTGGCGGTGTTGATTACCTCTGGTATGTTGGTAATCAGGCGCACAATGGTATGGCCAAATAGCCAGAATATTGCCGCATAAACCGTGGCAAATAGAATTGACCAGAGTAAACCGAGCTGATACCAGCGCCTTATGCGCTCGGAATTCTTTTGTCCTTTTGCTTGCCCGATTAGCGCTTCTACCGAATAGGCAATGCCATCGAGCCCTAAAGAAATAAGTACTAAGAACTGCATTAATACTGCATTGGCGGCTACCACTGGGGCGCCATAGTAGCTGGCGTAGCCGGTCATCATAGCGATACATAGCTGCAACGCTAGCGAGCGAATAAAAATATCACGGTTCATATTCAGCAGCGCCCGCATATTTTGCCATTGCGGCATTGGGAAACGCGTTAACCGTAACGCTTTGCTAACTATCAGTAAGCCAATAATGGCAGTGCTCCATTCGGCACCAAACGAGGCCCAGGCAGCGCCCGCAACGTTCATTCCCAGGCCAATAATCAGAATCACATCAGCGATAACGTTCACGGCGTTGGTGAAAATAACCAGCATCATGGCGGCACGTGCTTGTTGGCGGCCGAGCAAAACGCCTAGCACCACTAAGTTGATCAATGCTGCAGGTGCTGCCCATACTCGAATTTGAATGTAGGTGTTGGTAAGCTGTAATAGCTCGCCATCAATTGCTAAGATAGAACTGAGTAGTGGGGCGAACAGTGGCGAGACAAGAATGATAGCGATGCCAATTACTACCGCAAACACCACACCGTGAATAAAGTGTTGTTGCTGCTCAGTGATATTTTCCGCGCCGTAGGCATGTGCAATTACCGCAGTAGTCGACATTCGTAAAAATACGGCGAGTAGATAGATAAAGCTAAGTACCATGGCGCCCAAGGCAACGGCGCTTAGATAAATAGCATCGGGCAAATGGCCGATAATCGCGGTATCAACAAGGCCAAGCATTGGGGCTGCGATATTGGAGATGATCATCGGTAAGGCAATGGCAAATACCATTTTGTGATCACGCTTTGGGAATACCAATCGAAATGACGATCGCGAGCCAGCAGACATTAATTACACTCCGGAGATAAGTAATGCGATTAAAAAAATATGCGCTAATGCTAACACTTTTTGGCGCCTTACTGGGTTGTTCACCGAGCTCAAATAGTGCTACTGCAACAACGGCAAGTGAAGCAAGTGAAGCGAACGTAGCGAATGAGGCGCATGCCTCTATTTTGCTATATCACCATGTGAGCGATACAACACCACGAGTTACCAGTGTAACGGCAGATGAGTTACGCGGTCACTTACAGTATTTACGTGATAACGATTTTACCGTAATTGATATTCGCGATGCGATTGCTGCTGCGAAAGGCGAAAAAGAGATTCCCGAGAAATCAGTAGTCATTACCTTTGATGATGCTTATCAGAATATTTTTACCAATGGCTGGCCGGTATTAAAAGAGTTTGGTGTGCCTTGGACCTTATTTGTAACTACAGATCCGGTTGGCCAAACAGCGGGTCGTTATATGAGTTGGGATCAGGTGCGTGAATTGCATGAAGCGGGGGTAGTAATTGCTAACCATTCTACCGATCATTCGCACATGCCTCGGCGAGTAGCAGGGGAAAGTGAACGGGCGTGGCTGCGGCGGATGCGCGAAAACATTCTTGCGGCCGAAGCTAAAATAGAAGATGAAGTAGGCGTAAGTTATAAATTATTTGCTTATCCATACGGTGAGTACGATAACAAGCTAGCGGATCTGGTTACCGAGCTGGGCTTTATTGGGTTCGGCCAGCATTCCGGTGGTTTTGGGGCCACCAGTGATATGCGCGCAATTCCACGTTTTGCGGCAGCAGGCATGTATGCAAACTTGAACACCTTGGGTACGAAAATGGCGGCACTATCGTTACCGGTGAAGGATGTGCAGTATCGCGACACATTATTACGCCACGATGAAACCCAGCCTGAACTCACCCTAACCGTTGATACCAGTGATTTTCATCGCAACCAGGTAAATTGCTTTATTGGCGGCCAACCGCATAGCCCGAATTGGCAGGATGATCATACCTTTACTATTCAGGCTACCGAGCCATTGGGTATTGGCCGAGGCAGGTATAACTGCACAGCACCAAGCCGCGCAAAACCGGGCCGTTTCTATTGGTATTCTATTCAGTGGATTCGCCCCGATGCACAAGGTTCGTGGCCAGATTAATACGCTCAGCTCCACAAAAAAGGGCTCCTTAAGGAGCCCTTTTTATGTTGGCGCGAACGGCAATTGTTATTTTGCAAGCACGCGCTGCACGGAATCGCGGATGGTTTGCTGCACTTGGCTACCTAGCAGTACATCTATTTCATCACTAACAATTGCGGTGCGCTCATCAGAGGTGAAATCGCCAGCATCCGTTACGTGAATGTAGCGTTCAGCTTTTAGCGTACTTACTAAGGTACTAAACACGCGCTTATCGTAAAATTCAGGTGCATCAATACCATGGCGTGTTCCTACGCGCGAACCTACCTGTTCACTGTACTGCTCCAGCTCATTGCGCGAAAGCGCATCCGATTGCTGTAATAACTCAAATACAATAGCGTAGCGAACCAAGGTTTCTTCTGCTGCATTCGCCAGTAAGGTTAACTGCACGTAACCTGGGGCATTCCGGCGAACAATCGTGAACTTCCCATCCTTTTCTAGCAACCATTGCTGGCGCACAAATTCTTCGCAAAGTGCTGCTATCCAGAGTGGAACTTCGCTGCTATGGCGATTAACAAACAACTCGGCTTCCAACAGTGGGAATACCTTTTGCATAAATTCGGTTGCTTCTGCCGCAGTGAATTCTCCGCCTTTGCGGGCAAAACGCGCGAGCAGTGCCGGCACAATGAACATATGCAGAATATTGTTGCGATAATAGGTAAGCGTTACCGCTTGCACTTGATCAAGCGCTACCACTGAGCCTGCGTTATTCTCGCTAATTGCTAGCTTATCCATTTTGCTTAAATGTTCCCACAGCGCTTCCGTTTCCCACTCAGGTACATGGATATCATTGCTGTAAGGAACTTCGCGATGCAACGCTAAGTAACATTGAATTTGCGCAAGTAACTCTTCTTTGGTTAATGTGTGGCGTTCAGCACTTAACAGCACTAAACCAGTTAAGTTAATGCTATTCAACGCTGCGCCGTCATTAATGCGGCGCATCATAATATCAGCTAAATCATTCACAACTGGCGTTAACCAACGTGGTTTCGCGGGTTCTTCAGCCCCACGGGTAACAGAATCTCGCCAATCCGGCTGAGTATTATCCAGATATTCAGATAACCGCAATGGCTCGCCAAAGGTTACAAACCCGTGGCCAAAGTTGCGTAATTTGCGCAGAATTCCGAATACTTGAAATACCGATTCTTTCTCTTTTTTCGCGCCCTTAAGTTCGCCATGGTAAGTAGCTACTTCCATTACATGTTCGTAGCCTAGATACACTGGCACAAATGTAACTGGGCGGTTCACGCCACGCAGTTGGCTTTGTAAGGTCATCGCGAGCATGCCAGTTTTCGGCTGTAATAGCCTGCCGGTGCGGCTGCGGCCACCTTCCATGAAGTATTCAACCGCATAACCTTTGCGAAATAATCGGGTGAGATATTCACGAAATACTGTGGAATATAGTTTATTACCTCGGAAACTGCGGCGTAAAAAGAATGCGCCGCCGCGGCGAAATATTGTGCCTACCGGGAAGAAGTTTAAATTAACTCCAGCAGCAATGTGCGGCGGTACTAAGCCCTCTTTGTAGATTACATAACTTAATAATAAGTAATCCATGTGGCTGCGGTGGCAAGGAACATAAACAATTTCGTGGCCATCTTGGGCAAGTTTCCGAATGGTATCGCCGTTTTTAACGGTAATACCGTTGTAGATTTTATTCCATAACCAGGTAAGGAAGTGATCGCCAAAGCGTACCAAGCCTTCTCGATAATCAGCGGCAACTTCGTGTAAGTAACTACGTGCGCGTTTTATCGCTTGTTCTTCAGTAATTTTTTTCGCTCGAGCTTCTTCGGTAATGGCGGCTCGAATCGCAGAAGATTCCAACAGCTCTTGAATCATCGCTTCACGGCCAAGTAATTTAGGCCCCGCAACGGCATAGCGAAGGCGGGCAAAGTGGGTACGAGCAACACGGGTAAGTTTATGGGCAAGTTCCACATCACTGGCGTGGCTCGTGGCCATGGTGCGTAAGCTTACTGGCCGTGAAACCCGCGCCAGAATATTGCGGCCAGAAAATAACACCAGCCAAAACTTACGAAACTTGCCGGGAACTTCGATATCCGCGGTCATGGTGCGGCCTTCATTATGCTCACGCCCAGGTTCACGGCCCCAGAAAAGACCTATTGGGTACATATGCACGTTGTAGCTCGAGTTTTGCTGATGCACGTTGAGTAACTCCACGAATGCATCTTGTGGTGTTTGCCCCAACCTGCGCTTAGGGTCTTCCAGATACAACACCCGATCATAAAGTTTGCCATTCAGCGATAGCGGCTCGGTTGGATCGGGTAACTGTAAAGCGTGTGCTGCTTTCCGTGCCGCCACAAGATCAGTGGCAGAAGGGCTACGCATTACGTACACCACGTGGTCTGGCGCCGAGGGCTGTTGCTCATGTTCGTCAGCGATCGCTGAAACCTTGGTGAGCCAACTTACAGGTAGGCGAATCAATTTATACATTAACGATGTTGTTCTCATTTCTTCTCCGGCAGCTAAACAAGCAACCCATATATTGCGCATAGAATATCATTTTTAACGGGTTGTTGCTGCTCTGGCAAAAATTGTTCAAAAAAAGTTGCACTGTATGGATTACTGTATATACTAACAGTGTACTGTATGAATAAACAGGTGGTGATATGCGTCCGTTAACGCCAAGACAGCAACAAATTCTCGATATGATTCGCACGAATATTGAAGCAACAGGTATGCCACCAACGCGTGCTGAAATTGCTCAGCGTTTAGGTTTTCGTTCTGCGAATGCAGCAGAAGAGCATTTAAAGGCTTTAGCGAAGAAAGGCATGATCGAAATGATGCCGGGTATGTCGCGTGGTATTCGCCTAATTCAAGAAGATGCCACTTTGGTGGATAATCTTGGTTTACCTTTAATAGGGCAGGTAGCTGCCGGTGAGCCGATTTTAGCGCAACAGCACATCGAAGGGCATTATCAAGTAGATCAATCAATGTTTCATCCACATGCCGATTTCTTGCTTCGGGTAAATGGGATGAGCATGAAAGAAATCGGTATCCTTGATAATGACATCCTTGCAGTACATAAAACCAACGAAGCCCGCAATGGCCAAATAGTTGTTGCCCGTGTGGAAGACGACGTTACCGTAAAACGCTTTGAACGCCGCGGAAATATGGTTCTCCTGCATCCAGAAAACGAAGAGTTTTCGATTATTCAGGTAGACCTAACCCAACAGTTTATGACCATAGAAGGGTTGGCCGTAGGTGTAATTCGCAATGGAGGCTGGTTATGAATTATTCTTCTTTATCTCGGAAATATGCGCACCCAGGAGTTTGGGGCAACGAAAATACTGCCACTCAATGTGTAAATGTTTCTGAACAAACAATGCATCAGCAACTATGGGCAACTTTAAGCACGATGCGGAAGCGCGATGATCAATGGGTTACCGTAATTGGTAAGCCACCGCGTACACTTATCGCTCAGCTTATTGCTGCAGGCATTCGGCCAGATCGTATTCGCAAGGTATCCACTAGCAACAGCGAAACCGCGTTGTGGGCTACGGAACAGGCGTTACTTATTGATAATAGCCAACTTGTTATCGCTTGGTTAACACCTTATAGCGGCCGTGATAAGCAACGTATCCAATTGGCGGCAAAAGCCAGCAAAGCGTTAAACTTTATCTTTGCACCTGATTATCAGCCAGCTGCGGTGCATTAAAAACCAGCACTCAGAAATATTAGCGAGATTATTAAACGAACAGGTTTGTTTAAAAAACAAACATTCCGTCTCCACTCACTCCAAAAATTTTGGAGTTTCCCCAGGGGTTGTTAACAACAACCCCTTTTTTATTAACATTTTTGGTGGTATTTTGATCCACATCAAATAACCCGCTGTGGTTACGAAGAAGTATACTTATGTGCGTAACACGTAAGTAATTCGTTTCAGCGACTTGATAATACCTAAATAATAATTGCCATTAAGGCAAAAAATAATAACAAAAGGTTATGCAAGCATAGGGATTTTTTGGGGAAATGTTGTTCCTGCCTTGCTGACCTCTTTGTTCTTTGAAATCTTCATACACTGCCCCCAGCACCTGAAGACGCCGAAGAATAAGAGGAGAAGTCGAGTGAAAGTGAGACTAACGAGCCTGCTCGTCGGTGCGATAGCGTTGTTCACAGCAACCATTGCTTCGGCGCAACCAAGCCAGTTAAATCTTACCCGTGGTGCAACCGATATAAGCCGACAGGTCTACGATTTACACATGTTGGTTTTCTATATCTGTGTTGCTATTGGCGTAGTGGTTTTCAGCGTAATGTTCATTTCCATAGTTCTTCATCGTAAGAGCCGTGGTGTTAAGCCTGCAAAGTTCCATGACAACGTTAAAGTTGAAATAGCTTGGACAGTAATTCCATTTTTGATTCTGATTGGGATGGCCGTTCCGGCAACGATTACGTTGATCAAAATGGACGATACCAGTGAATCTGACCTTAGTGTTCTGATTACCGGTTCGCAATGGCGCTGGCATTACAGCTACTTGGATTACGATGTTGAGTATCTGAGCAACTTGGCTACTCCTCGAGAGCAGATTTATGGCCGCTTACCACGAACTGAGAACTATCTACTTGAAGTAGATCGCCCATTAGTGATCCCAACTGGGAAAAAGGTCCGCTTCCTGATTACTTCAGACGATGTTATTCACTCTTGGTGGGTACCTGAGTTTGCGGTGAAGAAAGATGCTAACCCTGGTTACATCAATGAAGCATGGACTCGCGTAGATGAGCCCGGAATTTTCCGTGGCCAATGTGCTGAGTTGTGTGGGCGTGATCACGGCTTCATGCCGATTGTGGTTATAGCGAAGGAGCCTGCGGATTTCGAAGAATGGATTCGTGGTGAAGAGCAACGTTTAGCCGATCGTCGTGCTGAAGAAGAGCGTTTATTATCTATGGAAATGGATAAAGACGAACTTATGCGCATTGGTCAGCAAGTTCACCTTTCGCAATGTGCGGCATGTCATCAGCCGAACGGCCAAGGTATTCCTGGAGTATTCCCAGCGGTGGCTGGCTCTGATGTTGCGCTGAACGATAGAGCGCGACATATCGAAGTGATCGTGAATGGTGTTGCCGGTAGTGCAATGCAATCGTTCCGGAACAATCTGAGTATGAGTGAGATTGCAGCAGTGGTTACCTACCAACGCAATGCGTGGGGTAACGATACAGGCGATGTTGTGCAAGCTGCGGATATCCACAATCACATTCAAGGTAACCAATAGGGGGCATTGCTATGAGCACTATTACTGATACCCATAGCGCCCCAGCGGCGCATGATGATCACGATCATCACGACCACAAGCCAACAGGCATTAAACGTTGGTTATTTACCACTAACCATAAAGATATCGGTACGATGTATTTGTGGTTCAGTTTTGCGATGTTCCTGTTAGGCGGCAGTATGGCGTTGATGATTCGCGCTGAACTGTTCCAGCCAGGCATGCAGATTATTGATCCGCATTTCTTCAACCAAATGACCACCATGCATGGTGTGATTATGGTATTTGGTGCGGTAATGCCAGCGTTCGTTGGCTTAGCAAACTGGATGATTCCAATGATGATTGGTGCGCCTGATATGGCGTTACCCCGCATGAACAACTGGTCATTCTGGATCCTACCGTTCGCATTTTTAATCCTACTTTCTACATTCTTTATGCCGGGCGGTGCACCAGCATTCGGCTGGACCTTCTATGCTCCGCTTTCCACTACTTACAGTACGGATTCTACTGCGCTGTTTGTATTTGCGATGCATATCATGGGGATGAGCTCGATCATGGGTGCGATTAACGTAATCGTTACCATTATGAACATGCGTGCTCCAGGCATGAACTATATGAAGATGCCACTGTTCGTATGGACATGGTTTATTACCGCATTCCTCCTCATTGCAGTAATGCCAGTGTTGGCAGGTGTGGTAACCATGGTACTTACTGATAAGTATTTTGGTACATCATTCTTCGATGCAGCGGGTGGCGGTGACCCAGTGTTGTTCCAGCATCTATTCTGGTTCTTTGGGCATCCTGAAGTGTACATCATGATATTGCCTTCGTTTGGTATTGTATCGGCAATCATCCCGGCGTTTGCACGTAAGCCGTTATTCGGCTATGCCTCAATGGTATACGCTACTTCGGCAATTGCAGGCTTGTCATTCTTAGTATGGGCTCACCACATGTTCACTACCGGGATGCCAACCTTTGCGTCGTTATTCTTTATGTACATGACGATGCTGATTGCAGTGCCTACCGGTGTGAAGATATTTAACTGGGTAACCACAATGTGGCGTGGTGCAATGACATTTGAAACACCGATGCTGTTCTCAATTGCGTTTGTGGTGCTATTTACCATTGGTGGTTTGTCCGGCGTAATGCTGGCGATCACACCAGTGGATTACCAATACCATGACACCTACTTTGTGGTAGCTCACTTCCATTATGTACTGGTATCGGGTGCTGTATTCTCGATTCTAGCAGCTGCCTATTATTGGCTGCCGAAGTGGTCTGGGGTTATGTACGATGATTTCCTAAGTAAGATGCATTTCTGGTGCTCGCTTATTTCAGTAAACATCTTGTTCTTCCCTATGCACTTCGTTGGTTTGGCCGGCATGCCGCGCCGTATTCCAGATTATGCTCTGCAGTTTGCAGACATTAATGCGATTGTGAGTGTTGGTGGATTCCTGTTTGGTTTCTCGCAGCTTATTTTCTTAGCGGTAGTAGTGAAGTGCGCTCTGAAGAAAGGCGAACCAGCGCCAGCGAAACCGTGGGAAGGAGCTGAAGGCCTTGAATGGACAGTACCTTCACCGGCGCCATACCACACCTTTGATGTGCCACCTAAGGTATAACTGCTATGAGTGAACAGAACGAAGAAAAGAAAACAGCGCGCCCGAATAATAGCCGGGTAATTACTCGGCTATTGGCCTCGGTGATGTTGATGTTTGCTTTTGGTTTTGCCTTGGTGCCGCTATACGAGAAGTTTTGTGAAATAACGGGCTTTAATGGCCGTACCAGCAATACTGCTGCACAAACTATCGATGGTATGCAGGTTGATCAATCTCGGATAGTAACCGTGGAATTCCACACGCGCGTAAGCCGTGGGATTCCATGGGAATTTACCCCCGAAGTTCGTTCTATTCGAATTCACCCAGGTGAAGTAAAAGTAGTTAATTTTTATGTTGAGAACCGCACTAATAAGAATGTGGTTGCGCAGGCATTACCCTCGGTATCCCCAGGTGAAGCGTCGCTGTATTTAAACAAAACGGAGTGTTTTTGTTTTGAGCAGCAACCTTTAGCAGCAGGCGAGCGAGCTGTAATGCCCATGCAATTCTATCTGGATCCTGATTTGCCAGATCACATTACGCGGTTCACATTATCTTACATGATGTATGACCTAACCGACCAAGTTCGGGTTACTGCCAGCCGGGCAGAATAAGGGGTTTCGAATGAATACTGAAAAACCGGATAATACAAAATATTACGTGCCAGATCAGAGTATCTGGCCGATCGTGGGGGCGCTTGCGCTGGGTTTAATTGCCTTTGGTGCTGGCCACTTCACAATTGAAGCATCAAGACAAGAAGCAGGCTTTGGCCATTATGTGCTGGGTGCTGGCCTCTTGGTACTAATAATTATGTTAGTAGGTTGGTTTGGCGACCAAATTCGGGAATCACGTGCGGGTTTGTATAACGCTCAGCTAGGCCGTTCATACAAGCAAGGTATGCTGTGGTTCATCTTTTCCGAAGTAATGCTGTTTATGGCCTTCTTTGGTGCATTGTTCTATGCGCGCATGATCGCTTTACCATGGTTGGGCGGTGCGAGTAACAACGCAGCTACCGGCGCTATTTTATGGCCAAACTTTGAAGCGATATGGCCATTAACGTTAACGCCTGGTGGTACTGAAACTGAGGCGATGGGTTGGTTAGGTTTGCCGTTGATTAACACCGCAATTTTGGTGGTTTCATCGGTAACCCTGCACTTTGCTCATGTTGGCTTAGAAGAAGCGAAACGGAAGGCGTTAACCAATTGGTTGATTGTTACTATTGTATTGGGCTTAATCTTCCTTGGCTTGCAAATGTATGAGTATGTGCATGCTTACCGTGATCTAGGGCTTACTCTACAATCGGGCGTGTACGGAAATACCTTCTTCCTGTTAACGGGTTTACATGGTATTCACGTTTTCTTAGGGGTTACCTTACTGATCATTATGCTAGGCAGGGTAATGGCAGGGCACTTTACCAAAGATGACCAGTTTGGTTTTCAAGCTGCGGCTTGGTACTGGCACTTTGTAGATGTAGTTTGGCTGATACTATTCGTATTTGTATATATTATTTAACAGCCAAAAAGGTGGCGCCCCAGGTTAGTAGGGGCGCTGATTTAATGTAGTAATATCAAATGCAAGCGCAAGGATAATTAACAAGATCACAAGCGCAGAGTATGCCACACGACGACCTATGTAATGTGACATTGGCGGTGCATCGGGATCGTTTTTGAGCGCACTGAACAAGCCTCGAAATAAGTTTGCAATGATATAAAGCAGTAATGCGACGAGTAGTATTTTGAGAATAATATCTAACACGGCAGGTCCTCAGTTGTTATGACAGTCCTTCGCCTCGGTTCATTATTATTTCGCTTCCATCCTGGAGCGCTGTTAATTACTTTGCTTGCGATTGCAGTAATGGTCAAGCTCGGTTTTTGGCAAATCGACCGTGGGCAAGAAAAACAAGCCATTATTGATCGCTATGAAGCCTCAGAACAACAATTCGTTTTACACGCAGACAATATTGCACAAGCTGCCATGCGGCCAGATTCGGAAGTGCGAGTTACCGCAACATTACACCCAGAGTATGTGTTTTACATCGATAACCAAATTCATCAGGGCAGAGCGGGCTATCATGTACTGGCGTTAGCCACGAGTACAGATTTAAACCCTTACCTGCTGCCGGTTAATTTAGGTTGGATTCCTGGCGAGCGTAGCCGCGCCCAGTTGCCCAACCTAAGCTTGCCAACAGAACCCGTTACCGTGGTTGGACGTGTGCGCTTACCGGCAGAAAATCCATTTATGCTCGGTGAGCAAAACTTTACCGAACAGCCGGGATGGCCATTGCGAATTCAATACCCAGAGCTCGATAAAATGGCCCAAGCACTAAATTTACCGCTGGCTTCGTTTATGGTGCTGCAAAGCCCAGATGCCGAATTTGGCTACGTGCGCGAGTGGCCAGTAGTGGTAATGACACCCCATCGACATTATGCCTACGCAGTACAATGGTTTGGGTTAGCGTTGGCGGCATTAATTATTTTCTTCGTGGCTAGCCGTGAGAAACCGGCAGCGAAACAGGAGCAGGAATGAGTAAGCAAGAATTCACACCAGAACAATTAAAGTTTAAGAAGAAGAACCAACGGGTGTTGTTGATCGTTGCTGCGGTATTTTTGTTGCCACTTCTTGCCGCCAAACTTGTACTTTCGATGGGTTGGTATGAAACAGGTGTGAGCAACAAGGGTAACTTAGTAACCCCAGAAATCCAATTCACCGAAACGGCTAATGCTGCACTTCCGGCGAAATGGCGAATTGCTTACAGCATGCCAGAGCATTGCGAAGAAGCCTGCTTAAATAGCCTTTACGTGGCTGGTCAGTTATTTCATGCACTAGGCCGGCAGCAAGAGCGCGTATTACCAGTGGCGATTGCGGGTGTAGGTTCAGCACAAGAGTTACCTGAGTTACAGGCCGATAGCATGGTTACCTTAGTGTACGCACCAGAAGCACAAGAAATGCTGGCAGCAATTCCAGAGCACGCGTTAATGATTATTGATCCTGTAGGCAATGTGGTGCTGTGGTATCCAGGCAGTGAGGATCGCCGTGATGTGGTGATGCAAGGCCGTGATTTATTATCAGATTTACAGAAGTTATTGAAATTATCCCGAGTTGGTTAACCATTACTATTAGTTTTCAAGCTGCGAATAACGGCTGCATGAGAAGGATAAGAAGATGATGCAACGTTTACTAAAAATCACCCTAGGCCTAGTGATGGTGGTGATTATTTTAGGCTCATACACGCGTTTAACCGATGCGGGTTTAGGTTGCCCAGATTGGCCGGGTTGTTATGGTTTTTTAACGGTGCCCCATAGCGAAACTGCAGTAACCACTGCAGAAATGCGCTTTCCAGAGCGGCCAGTGGAGCATTTCAAAGCTTGGAATGAAATGATTCATCGTTATGCAGCAGGCATATTGGGCCTACTAGTACTGGCCATTGCGGTTGTTGCAGTGCGCCGCCATCAGCGCTTAAAAGCTGCTGGAGAAACAAGAAAGCCGCTTAAATTGCCTTTGTTACTCTTGGCGCTAATTACCTTCCAGGCGGCACTGGGCATGTGGACCGTAACCATGAACTTGCAGCCGGTAATCGTAATGCTGCATCTGTTAGGTGGCTTCTCTACATTTAGCTTACTAGCGTTGCTGTATTTACGAGAAAACCCGCCACAGCTGGTGTTGGAAACAAACTTAAATGCATTGCGCACCCTTGCTGTGGCAAGCTTGGTAGTGGTAATAGCGCAAATTGCCGCCGGTGGTTGGGTGGCAGCAAATTATGCGGCATTGGCTTGTACTCAGTTGCCAATCTGCGAAGGCAATTGGGCAGAACGCCTTGATTTTGCCGGTGCGTTTTCGTTACCTGAGGCCGATAATTACGAATTTGGTGTGCACAGCTATACTGAGCGAATGACCATGCATATTGTGCATCGTTTTGGTGCGATTGTAGTGATGGCTGTTATGGCGGTATTGTTGTGGAAACTTTGGCGCCTAGCGCAAAGCGCTTGGATACGCCGCCTCACGTTTGTACTTACAGTATTACTGATCGTACAAATTCTACTGGGGATCACCAATGTAGTGGCGAGCTTACCGTTATTGGTGGCCGTAATGCACAATTTTGTAGGTGCGTTACTGATGGTGGGCTTAATTGCGCTAAATTATGCTCTGTACAAAATAAACTTGCGCTACCGTGGTAGCGAACGTCCTATAAAAACAACAACAAATACGGGAGGTGCGTAATGGCAAAATCAATCGCAATTAGCCAACGCGCAAGCTGGAGAGAGTACCTAGAGTTAACCAAGCCGCGTGTAGTAGCACTGTTACTGCTTACCGCTTTGGTGGGTATGGCGTTAGCAACTACATCATGGGTTGCGGCTGATATTTTAATTCCGGCACTCGTCGGGATTGGCCTAATGGCAAGTTCGGCTGCGGCAATAAATCATCTTGTAGATCGCCATATTGATGCGAAAATGGCCAGAACATTACGGCGGCCGTTACCTACCGGGGCGTTATCCCCGCGTAAAGTACTTATTTTCGCCATGATCATTGGCACACTTGGCTATATTGTTTTAGATGTTTTTGTAAATCGCCTTACCGCAGTGCTTACCCTTGCAAGTTTGGTGGGTTATGCGGTGATTTACACGATGTATCTGAAACGGGCAACACCGCAGAATATCGTGATTGGTGGTTTAGCCGGAGCAGCGCCACCGTTACTTGGCTGGACCGCGGTAACCGGTGAGATTCATGCCTATCCGTTATTGCTAGTGATGATCGTATTCACCTGGACACCGCCACATTTTTGGGCACTAGCGGTACATCGCGCCAAGGATTATGCGAAAGCCGAAATACCAATGCTACCTGTAACCCATGGCATTGCCTTTACTAAAACGTGCATTTTGTTGTACACGGTGTTACTCAGCGTGGTGTGTGTATTGCCGTACTTGGTGGGTATGAGCGGCTGGTTATATTTGGCGGGTGTTACGGTATTGAACTTGTGGTTTTTGGCCTACGCACTGAAGCTGAAATATCGTCCAGAAAAACATACTGCATTTAATATGTTTAAGTTTTCGATTTGGCATTTAATGGTGTTATTCGTATTACTACTCGTTGATCACTATGTAGTGTAAATGCATGAGTAGTGCATTAATCCATATATAAAGAGGTACGAAATGAAGAAATTAGGTGGCTTGATATTGATGGTGGCAATCGCAGTAGCGGGTGCATACACATATCTTCATTTCACGAGCTCGCAACCGCCGGTATTAGAATCTGCGCGTATCTACGATAACCCGCGCACCATTGCGCCCTTTCAGTTAGAGGGTAGCGATGGTGAAGATGTAACCCTGAGTGCCTTAGAAGGCCAGTGGACGATGTTATTCACTGGCTACACCTTCTGTCCCGATATTTGCCCAACCACCATGGCGCAATTGAAATCTCGTTGGCAAGATATTGCTGCTGCGAGCGATTATCCGGTGCAGGTATGGATGATTAGCGTGGATCCGCAACGTGATGATATCGATCGCTTGGCGATGTACATTGATTTCTTCGGTGAAGGTTTTTATGGAGTGCGTGCTGAGCACAAAGAGCTCTATCCGTTTGTGCGTAATATTGGTTTGATGTATTCGATTCCTGATGAAGATGAAGAGAACTACTTGGTAAATCACAGCTCAGCGATCATTCTAGTGAATCCGCGCGGTGAGCAGCAAGCAATATTTCGGCCATCCCATGAGTTGGGTGAATTGGCGGTAGTGAACCCGAATCACTTAGTAAATGATTTCCAGAAAATTGCTCGTTATCTAGAGCGTGAACTGCAGTTGTAATCCGTAATTATAAGTGGCTGTTCGGCAAATAAGTTTGCGGCTTATTTAAAAAGGCTAAGCTAATAAAAAAGGAGCTCTAGAGCTCCTTTTTTGTTGCCAAGATAACGGTTGAGTTAGGCAATACCAAACGGCATCGGCAACCAAAAGTGTAACGCTAAGCCGATCGCAATCACCATACCAGCATAGTGATTTTGCCGGAAAGCGCGGAAACAGGCATCCCGATCGCGATCGCGAATATGCCATAGTTGCCAAGCAAAAAAACCAGCCATTACGATGAGTGCTACCCAGAATAAGAAGGTGGCCTGAATTAACCAGCCAACCAGGGCCAACAAGAGAATAGTAGCGGCTTGCAATAAGCCGATAATGGCGAGGTCATATTTGCCAAACAACACCGCAGTGGATTTAATGCCAGTGCGCAAATCATCATCACGGTCCACCATGGCGTACTGAGTATCGTAGGCTACTGTCCAGAGCGTATTCGCTACAAACAATACCCAACACACAAATGGTAATTGGTTTGATTCTGCAGCGAACGCCATGGGTATCGCCATACTAAACGCTGCGCCAAGTACAAACTGCGGTAAGTGGGTAATGCGTTTGGTAAATGGGTATGCGATAGCAAGAGCAACCGCTACGAAGCTAAGAAGAATGGTAAGGGTATTGAGCGTAAGCACCAACATAAACGCTAAAATCACTAAGATGGCGAATAAAATAAGTGCTTCCGTTGCGGTTACGGCGCCGGTTGCAAGGGGCCGATTACGGGTACGTTCAACATGACCATCATAGTGCCGATCGGCAAAATCGTTAATCACACAGCCTGCGGAACGCATTAAAAATACGCCAGCGGCAAATACAGCAACCAAGCGAACAGATGGATCTCCGGCGCCGGCAATTAGCAGCGCCCAAAATGTAGGCCACGCTAGCAGCCATGTGCCGATGGGCTTATCCATGCGCATGAGAGCGCGGTAATGGTCAAAGCGGGTCATGTGCGAACTCCAGTTCTGAATAACCTAATGAAATAGCCGAGCATACAATATGTTGCGTGTATGGTTTAAGCATAGCAGGGAGCTTTAGAAAGGAACACTTCCGCCACTAAAATCGTCTGTTCCGGCAGGTGAAAGCTGCGTCTGCGACCCCAAAGCGTGGCATTACTACCATGAAGTTGTTGATTCAATTGGCAAACGGGTGTGTTGTTAGTGAACTCGGCTATTTCAATCGGCCCCAGCTCGATATCATCTCGATTAAACAGTAGTTCGCCAAGTGGCTTATTACCGAGTTGAGTGAGTTCCGCTGGCGTATTTGCGGGTGGTACCGGAATGATGCTGCGCGCATACACTAAGGGTACAGCTGCGCAATAGAGTAGAACTTCACGAATGATTACCGGTTGTGTGGTAAGGCCCATGGCTTGGTACTCGTGTTCATCCGCAAACGCTTCTGTTTCTGAGAGCACTTGCACTTGAAAATCACCCGGTAGGGCTTTCAACTTTTCGGTAAGCGAACCGGTATCGGTAAGCCACGCGAACAATGGTTTGGGTATAGATTCGGAGTGGGGTAGCCGCCATTGGGCCTGCAGTGAAATTGGCAAAACTAGCAATCCTTTTACTTATACTGGTTAGTGCTGCGGCTATCGCGTATCCGGAACACAAAGCCCAACACAATACCGCTAATCAATCCTAACGCGTGCGCTTCATTCGCTACATTTACCCAGAGAATATCGGTGTAGCCAAGCAGCAGCCAACCAATCATAAAGATGTATAAGAATGGTGGTAATGATAACGAGTGAGTTGGCTTTTGCCACGTTACGATCATTACAAAGCCAAGTAAGCCGTACACAACGCCGGATAAACCGCCAAACAACGGCCCTGAACTCGCCCACTGGGCATAATTTGATACCAGGGCAGTAACAATCGTAATGAGCGCGAGGGTAGCGGCGCCGTAGCGCAGCTCAATACGGCCACCCAAGTACCACCACCAAAACAGATTAAATACCAAATGGGTGGCAGAGAAGTGCAGCAGAATAGGAGTAACAAATCGCCATGGCTGCTGAAAGCTTAACTCGGGCATACCAAGCGGGGTAAATAGAAGGCTGGAAATGGTCCATTCAGGGGCTATTACCCACTGCATCAGCGCCGTAAGTAACACAGCAGCAAACACTAAAAACGTAACAATACCTGCTTGCTTAGCCAACAAACGCCAAAGCGAAGGGGATGTGGCAGCAACAAATAATGGCGCTTGCTCGGTAAACTCTTCCGGGTTGTCTTTAAACGCTTGAATAATTTCTTTCGCGGTTGCTTCGTAGCCCGGCTGAATTAGCAGGATATCAATGGTGGCGCCGCGCTCTGCAGCGGTTGCTGGAATGCCAGCCCGTTGCAGTGCGCGCAGTAACTGCTGAGCCTCTTTTTGGTTAGCACTACTGTACAGAGTTTTCACAAACCACTTACCAGCATTTCTGGATACTGCATGGCGAAACTGCTCATGCCACCGTCTAGGCTATACACTTCCTGAAAGCCTTGTTCGGCCAAATATTGGCTTGCACCCTGGCTGCTTACGCCGTGGTAACATACTACTAAAAGTGGGTTTTGAGGCTCAGCTTGGGCAATGAAATCAGCTAGGTTTTCATTACTTAACTGCACAGCACCGGCAATATGGCCCTGAGTGTAAGAGCCGCTATCGCGAATGTCTGCAACCTGAACTTGCCGCTCAGACATTAGCTGAACGGCTTGTTCCGAGTTTAAATGGCTAAACTGGCTCATTGAATATTAATCCCAATCTAAAATAACTTTGCCTGATTGGCCGGAAAGCATGATATCGAAACCGGTTTGAAACTCATCTACTTTAAAGTGATGGGTTAAAATTGGGGATAAATCCAATCCTGATTGCAGCAAAGCTGCCATTTTGTACCAGGTTTCAAACATTTCGCGGCCATAAATGCCTTTAATCACTAAGCCTTTGAAAATCACTTGATTCCAATCAATTGCCATATCGCCAGGCGGAATACCTAACAGCGCAACTTTACCGCCATGGTTCATTGCCGTTAGCATTTGATTAAAGGCGATAGGCACACCACTCATTTCCAAACCAACATCGAAGCCTTCGGTCATGCCTAGCTCGTTCATTACATCTCGCAAATTAGTTTTGCTGGTGTTTACCGCGCGAGTAGCACCCATTTGCTCAGCAAGCTCAAGGCGATAATCGTTGATATCGGTAATCACCACGTGGCGAGCACCGGCATGGCGGGCTACTGCTGCTGCCATAATACCGATAGGCCCAGCTCCAGTAATCAATACATCTTCACCCACTAAATCAAAAGATAAAGCGGTATGCACTGCGTTACCAAAGGGATCGAAGATGGCCGCCATATCATCAGAAATTTCATCTGGAATTTTGAATGCATTATCTGCTGGAATCGCTAAGAATTCTGCAAATGCGCCGGCTCGATTTACCCCAACCCCTACCGTGTTGCGGCATAAATGGCGGCGGCCGGCACGGCAGTTACGGCAATGACCACAGGTAATGTGGCCTTCACCTGATACGCGATCGCCTACTTTAAACCCTTTCACCCCATCGCCAACTTCCGCCACGATGCCTACATATTCGTGGCCAACGGTCATACCTACCGGAATGGTGTTTTGTGACCACTCATCCCACTTGTAAATATGCACATCGGTACCACAAATAGCGGTTTTCTTAATTTTGATCAGTAAATCGTTGTAGCCGCACTCTGGTTTATCCGTTTCGGTTAACCAAAGGCCTGGTTCTGCTTTTAATTTGGCAAGCGCTTTCATAATGAAACTCACTCTAAAAGAATTTAATTTATTGTATCACACCGAGTTCTTTACCCACGCGGATAAAGGCATCAATGGTTTTATCTAACTGCTCGCGTGTATGAGCTGCAGACATTTGCGTGCGAATACGCGCTTGCCCTTTTGGCACTACTGGGAACGAGAAGCCCACCACATAAATGCCTTCTTCCAGCATACGCTCCGCCATTTTTGAAGCCAGTTTGGCATCACCTAACATCACTGGAATAATAGCGTGATCGGCGCCGGCGAGGGTGAACCCAGCAGCACTCATCCGCTCACGGAAATAGTTCGAGTTTTCATTTAGCTTTTCGCGCAATTCATCACCTTCGCTAAGCATCTCGAGTACGCGAATTGATGCGGTAACGATCGACGGGGCTAAAGAATTCGAGAATAAGTAAGGGCGTGAACGCTGGCGTAACCAATCCACTACTTCTTTCTTACCAGAGGTGAAACCGCCGGAGGCGCCGCCGAGTGCTTTACCCAGAGTGCCCGTAATAATATCTACGCGGTCCATTACTTGATGATACTCGTGGCTGCCACGGCCTTTTTTGCCAACAAAGCCAACTGCATGAGAATCATCCACCATTACTAGGGCGCCATATTTTTCGGCTAAATCACAAATGCCGGGTAAGTTGGCAATAATACCGTCCATGGAGAACACGCCATCGGTAGCAATTAATTTATGCCGCGCGCCATCGGCTACAGCCTGCTGAAGTTGTTTTTCTAAATCGGCAACATCGTTATTGGCATAGCGATAGCGCTTTGCTTTACATAACCGCACGCCATCAATAATGCTGGCATGGTTTAGCGCATCGCTAATAATTGCATCTTCTGGGCCTAAAATTGTTTCGAATAAACCGGCATTGGCATCAAAACAAGACGAATACAAAATGGTATCTTCCATGCCCAAAAATTCGCTAATTTTGCTCTCAAGGGTTTTATGGATATCTTGGGTACCACAGATAAAGCGAACAGATGCCACGCCAAAACCATGGCTATCAAGGCCATCTTTAGCCGCTTGAATAAGGGTAGGGTGGTTGGCTAACCCGAGGTAGTTGTTAGCACAAAAGTTCAACACTTTACGGCCGTTAACCTCTATTTCCGAGTATTGTTGGGAAACAATGATACGCTCATTTTTATATAAGCCCTCGTTTTCTACTTCGGTTAACTGCTCGCTAAGTTGTTGGTATAAATCGTTCTTCATTGTGCTCTCCAAGGTGTAAGCTCTGGTGTTCATGCCCATCGCATACAGCCGCCGCTGTAGCGAGAGTTCAGTGAGCGCCCACCCTTTTTCAGAATTTAAGTGCAAAGTTGCCGGTATTTTACGCGTCTGAGCGCTGCTTTGCAGCACTGATTTTAAGATTAAGCTGGAAAAATCAACGATAGACGCTATTGTTGCTATCCGATAGTATTTCCTATTATACACTTCCTTACGTAATTGAGACGCAAAACGCTTATGTACAAACGAGCTATTTATCCGGGAACCTTTGATCCAATAACCAATGGCCATTTCGATCTTATCGAACGTGCGGCAAAGCTGTTCTCTGAGGTAATTGTGGCGGTGGCAGCAAATACGAGTAAGCAGCCCTTGTTCAGTTTAGAAGAGCGTGTAGCCTTGATTGAGCAGATTACTGCAGGCCTAGAGAATGTTCGGGTGATTGGTTTTACCGGGCTGCTGGCGGATCTGGCTCGAGAACAAGAAGCGCATGTGTTACTGCGTGGTTTGCGCGCGGTGGCAGATTTTGAGTATGAATTTCAATTAGCGAATATGAATCGGCGTTTAAACCCCGATTTAGAAAGTGTATTTTTAACCCCCGCAGAGGAAAATTCGTTTATTTCCTCCACTTTAGTGAAAGAAGTTGCCTTACATGGCGGCGCGGTTGACCAATTTACAGATCAACGTGTTGCTCAAGCTTTACGCGCTAAATTTGCGAACAAGCGCGGCTGAATGCCGCGTAGCAGCCTTTTAACACTATCTTTGTAGGGCAAAAAAGGCTATTATTCCGCCCGAAAAGCAACAGAGTGTGATGTATGTATTTGCGTCATTTCTGTGCCAAGCTGCTAGCAGCTTACTCGTCGCTAATTTGAAACTTAACTTTCGTACCCTCAGGAGCCCTTCGCATGACTGATCTGGACTTGAGCCAATATGGCATTACAGACGTCACCGAAATCGTTTATAACCCATCTTACGATCTGCTTTTTGCAGAAGAAACTCGTACTGATCTCGAAGGCTATGAACAAGGACGTATTACTACTACTGGCGCCGTTGCCGTAGACACAGGAATCTTCACTGGCCGCTCACCAAAAGACAAATATATTGTTCGCGATGACACAACACGCGATACAGTGTGGTGGTCTGATCAAGGGAAGAACGATAACAAGCCAATCAGCACGGAAACGTGGAATGAACTCAAAGAATTGGTAACTGCGCAACTTTCGCAAAAGCGCCTATTTGTTGTAGACACCTACTGTGGTGCGAATGAAGATACTCGATTAGCCGTACGCTTTATTACCGAAGTGGCGTGGCAAGCCCACTTTGTGAAGAACATGTTTATTCGTCCTAGCGATGAAGAACTGAAAACATTTAAGCCGGATTTCGTGGTAATGAATGGTGCCAAGTGCACTAATCCAAACTTTGCCGAGCAAGGTTTGAATTCAGAGAACTTTGTAGCCTTTAACCTTACCGAGCGCATGCAGCTTATTGGCGGCACTTGGTATGGTGGAGAAATGAAGAAAGGTATGTTCTCGATGATGAACTACTTTTTGCCACTACAAAATATTGCCTCTATGCATTGTTCAGCTAACGTTGGCGAAGAGGGTGATGTTGCTGTGTTCTTCGGCCTATCAGGAACAGGTAAAACAACTCTTTCAACCGATCCGAAGCGCCAACTTATTGGCGATGATGAGCATGGTTGGGATGATGATGGCATATTCAACTTTGAGGGTGGTTGTTACGCAAAAACAATCAATCTTTCGGAAGAGAATGAACCAGATATCTACCGCGCTATCCGCCGCGATGCGTTGCTCGAAAACGTAACGGTACGTGATGACGATAGCGTTGATTTTGACGATGGCTCAAAAACAGAGAATACGCGGGTTTCTTATCCGATTTACCATATCGATAACATCGTGAAACCTGTTTCAAAAGCAGGGCATGCGAAGAAAGTTATTTTCTTAACTGCTGATGCATTTGGTGTGTTACCGCCGGTATCGAAACTTACTACCGAGCAGGCGAAATATCATTTCTTGTCTGGGTTTACGGCGAAGTTAGCAGGCACAGAGCGTGGCATTACCGAGCCAACGCCAACCTTCTCTGCGTGTTTTGGTGCGGCGTTCCTTAGTTTACATCCTACTAAGTACGCAGAAGTGCTGGCGAAGCGTATGGCAGATTCGGGAGCGGAAGCATACCTAGTAAACACAGGCTGGAACGGCACAGGCAAGCGTATTTCTATTAAAGCAACGCGGGCAATTATTGATGCGATCCTGGATGGTAGCATTGAGCACGCGGAATTTATTGAACTGCCATATTTCAATTTAGCCGTTCCAAAAGCGCTGCCAGGTGTTGAAGATAGTAATATCTTAGACCCGCGCAATACTTATGCAGATCCTGCCGAGTGGGATAAAAAGGCACAGGATTTGGCTACTCGCTTCGTGAAGAACTTCGAGAAGTTCACCGATAACGAGGAAGGTAAAGCCTTAGTAGCTGCAGGCCCACAATTGGGCTAAACGCTTTAACTACTACGAATGTTAAATGTAAATAAGCCAGCAGATTTGCTGGCTTATTTTTTATCTCAATAAATCAACGCGTTAACATTGAGTGGTAACATAAAGCATTTTTGACCTGAGTGATAAAAGCACATACAATTACTGCAAAATAATAACAATATGGTTTTTATGTGAAGCAACACGTAGACACAGTAAATACCTCCACTATCGCTGCTCTGTACACCATTATCACCGCTGCAATCGTTACCGGTGTGTTGGGTGTAGCCTTGATTATTGCGTTGCCATCTGAGCAGCCGCTTACCCAAGTTCTCTCTTTAAATGCATCACTCGTTTCATTCTTCACTGGCGTTGGCCTTTATGCTGCAATTCGCGGCCATCAGGTGTTGCGGGTAGCTTGTGGTGGCTTAGTATTTTTAGCGGCCACGTATTCGGTATTAACCAGCACGGGTGTGCTAAGTGATGTCTATAGCGTTGGTTCGCTCACCTTAAGGGCGAGTTTATATTGGCCGCTTACACTTATTGTGGCGCTGTTTGGTTTGTGCTTAATGTTGGGCATGTCGGTTGGTAAACGTAAGTTGCTCTGGCGCTTTGGCGGCTATGTTGCCGTGGCCTTTGGTTTATTTTATATCGTTCTTTCCTGGTATAACGGCGCTTATAACTGGTTGGGCCCTCACCCAATGGTGGTGAGCATTAGCGTTTTGTTCTTAACCATGTTTGGTATTGCTCTTCTGATCGGCTCTTATCAAAGTGCTGCAGTTGAAAGTTTACCGCGGCCGGCCTCGTTTGCGGTTATGGTGGTGAGCGTTAGTATTGTGTGCGCCATGTGGTTTGCGTTGGCGAGCTCGGAAGTACGCCGCATTGAAGGCCAGGTGATTAACGCCATGCATGAAGCGGTGCAGAAGCGAGAAGCGGTATCATTAGAAAATGTAAACCTGATCCAACGTTTAGCCACTCGTTGGCAACATGTTCCCGAGGAAAACCGCTTAGAGTTTTCGAAGCTAGATGTTCAGCATTATCAGCGCGATCTCCCACAGCTGCTTTCTATTCTGGTTACGGATACAGAAAATGAGCTCGTGTTTGAAGATTATAAAACCACTGCTAGTAGCTATTATTGGATGCTCGGCACGCCCGATGTTACGGATGCCTTTACGGCGTCGCAAACCTCCCCCGTGGTATTAATTCCCCATGAAAGTATTCGTGCTTCAGAGCGAGCCGTGATTTTAGTGCGTTTGCCATTATTTGCTCGGGATGAGCGTTCCGACGATGATTTTCAAGTTGGCTTGGAGAATCAGCATTATGGTTATGTGGTGGCAATTTTTGATTTCGCCAGCTTAGTAAATCCAATCATGTCGATGAACGAGAAGCTTTTACATACCTATGCGAGCCTATCTGGAAACTATATGCTGCGTAGTGATGGTGAAGAGGCGGTAGTTGCAAATATATCCATGCGGCCGGCAACAAGCTTGTATCACTATTCAATACCCATGCAAATCCCTTATGTTAAAGGTGCTGAACTGCATGGTTTTCATGTGGGTAAAGTTGAATTACGCAAAGCTGCGAACCTTTACGCGGTGGTTATTACTGGCGGCTTATTACTCTGTGCATTCCTGGTTATTAGCTTAGAGCGTGGGCAAATACTGCGTACTCAGCGCCGTCAATTACAGTTACAAGCTACCCATGATTCGCTTACCGGATTAGTAAACCGGGTAGTGATCGAAGAACGCTTGCAGCAATTTTGTGAACAATGTATCCGGAGTAAGCAAGAAATCGCGGTACTCTTCATTGATTTAGATGGGTTCAAGCCGGTAAACGATAGCTTAGGTTTGCAGGTGGGCGATAAGCTGTTGCGCGAAACCGCAGCAAGATTGCAACGTTGTATGCGCAACAATACCTTGGTGGGGCGATTTGGTGGTGATGAGTTTATTGTACTCATTCCTGAGCTTGATAAGAAGCAACCTATTACCGATTTAGTAAGTGAGATTTTGTCTGCTATCGCGCAGCCTTATCATATTGAGCAATATCGATTATACCTCACGGCGAGTATAGGAATTACTACCACAATACAAAGCCCGATTGATGCTAAGCAGCTTATTCAACATGCTGATATGGCTATGTATCAGGCGAAACGGCAAGGTAGAAACCACTATCAGTTCTACACAGCAGAAATTAGTGAGCGTTTCCATTCATCGGTAACCTTGCGCAATGAATTGCAGCACGTGCTTGAGCAAGGGGCGCTAAAACTGTTCTATCAACCGCTGGTGCGCTGCGGCGATCGTAAGATTGTAGGAGTGGAAGCGTTGCTACGTTGGCAACGAGAAGATGGCAGTTATGTTTCGCCTGCAGAGTTTATTCCCCTTGCCGAAGATACCGGACAAATTATCCCGATTAGTGCTTGGGTAGTGCAGCAAGCCTGTGAAGATGGTATTCGCTTGCAGGAATATGGCGATCTGTCGGTTGCGGTAAACTTATCCGCCGTGCAATTTAACCGGGCAAACTTCGTTGAATCACTTAACCACACCTTGAACTTAACTGGTTTTTCAGCGCAAAAACTGCACTTAGAACTAACCGAAAGCGTATTAATGGAAGATTCCAAGCGCGCTATTAGATTGTTGGAATCGTTACACAACAAGAACTTCCATATTTCCATCGACGATTTTGGCACTGGCTTTTCCAGTTTATCCTACCTAAAACGCATGCCAGTAAATATATTGAAGATCGATCGGGCGTTTATTAAAGATGTAACCACCGATGTGCATGATGCTGCGATAGCAAAATCGATTATTCAAATGGCCACTCAGCTAAGTATCGAAGTTACTGCGGAAGGGGTGGAAACTGCAGAGCAGGTGAAGTTTGTAGAGGAATCTGGTTGCCATTACATGCAAGGGTTTTACTTTGCTAAACCAATGCCATTAGCAGAGTTAATGGCGCTCCTAAATGAGCGTGATAGCTTTTAGGAGCGCACATAACCGGAGTTATTTATAGATGTTCAGCGTGCGGTAACTCGTGCTCTGGAATCCCTTCATTTTGTTCAACTAAGTAGAAGTTCATCCACCGCATCAAGCGCAACGCATAATCCATTTGTGAAGCAGCGCGAGTGTTACCATGCCCTTCGCCAGGATACAGTACTAGGCGCACAGGCACGTTGCCGTGTACTTTCAAGTAACGATACAACTCCATCGATTGGCTCGGGTGTACCCGGGTATCTTCAGCACCATGCATAATTAAGATAGGTGTACGCGCTTGTTCCGCCCAATAAATAGGGCTGCGCTCTAAATACCATTGCCACTTATCCCACGGGTAGCTGCGAGCATGCACTAAGTGCATTTCGTTCGGAATATCGGTGGTGCCGAATTTCGATAGGTTGTTGGAGATACCAACAAACATTACGCTAGCCGCAAAATGCTCCGTTTGTTTGGTAGCACCCCAAGCCGACGCATAACCGCCATAAGAACCACCGGTAATACCAACCCGATCAGGATCTGCGAGGCCAATCGCCACTAAATGTTCTTTGGCATCTACGATGTCATCAAACTCTTTGCCGGCATAATCGTTTTGGCCCAGCTTGGTAAACTCAACACCGCGGCCAGTGCTGCCACGATAGTTTGGAAAGAAGGTAGCAAAACCTTGCTGCGCAGCAAACCACGTAGGGCTTGAATAACGGTCGTTCCAGCCATTGCGAATGTGTGCCTCAGGGCCACCATGAATGTTCATGATTACTGGAACCTGTTGGCCTTCCTGATAATCATGTGGGTACACTAAAATACCTTGCAGCTCCAACCCATCTCGCGCTTCGTGATTAATTACCACTTGGCGAGGCTGGCGCACATCGGCAAGCCATGGGTTCGAATCAGTTAAACGCGCAAGGCTATTATCGGCATACTTAAATGCCTCTGGCGGATGCGCAGGGCTGTGAGCAATTAGTGTTAATGCACCATCATTGCTGATGCTGGTAATGCGGCTGATAATGCCTTGGCCTTGTTCTATTAAAGTGCGCGTGCGGTTGTTACGCAACTGTGTAGCGCGAACTTCGGTTTCTACATTAATATCCGCTAACCAAACCAGTTCGTTGTTGCTGCGCCAAATAATGTCTTGCACGTGGCCTAGAAAATTAGGCACTAAATCACGTACGCTACCATCATTCAAATCGCCAATAAATAAGCGGCCGGTAGCAGGATCATGCTGGTCTTCACCACCAATAATCGCAATTTGCGAACCATCGGCAGAAAATGCCGCACGGCCTAGCTTACCATTAGTATTGAAGCGTACCACTTCCTCACCATCGGCTTTGAAAATCGCGTAGCTACTGAGCATCAGGTCGTCATCTACCAGCGTGGTAGGGGCTACGCGCAATAGTAATTGTTCGTGGCCAGGGCGAAATTGTACGGAGTGAACATGCTCATTAATATCTACTAATACTGCAGCTTCATCTCTATTTTGCGTATCAAGTAACCATACTTGCGTTTTTAGGCTTTGTTCTTCATATACTTGCGCACGAAAACCTTTTTTGGCCAGCTCTTCAGCTTTTTCAGGGCCTTTTTCACGGGCAGTGAAGGCTATCCAACGGCCATCACTACTTTCACTGAAGCCACTTAGGGCTGTGTCGTGCTGGAAGAATAAGGTAGATTCACCACCATTTACCGGCACTCGGTAAAGGCTTTGGTGCTTTGCATCTGCTCGGTTGGCGAGATAGTAAATGAATTTATCATCAGCGCTAAAGGCGATTTGACCAATCCGCACGTCTCCGGTTACGAAGGGGATTTCTTCGCCCGCGGCGTTACGTACAAATAGCTCACTGTAGGGTGCGCCATCGTCATCTTTATAGGGCGTGCGAGCACGAAAACGAGTGAATGCAGTGTAATTCCCATCACTGGAAGTAACAGCTTGAGTAACACGTTGAAAGGTAATTGTTTCTTCTAAGGTGATGTCACGCTGTTGCGCTGTTGCTTGTGAAGAAGCAACAAATAACAGAATGAACACACCGAACCACAAACTAAGTCGGGTCATTGTATTCTCCTTTTGGTTTTTGTAATGCGGTAGCGCCACGCGCAATCATGCGCAGCTCAAGAATGGTATCTTCGGCTAATTCAGCACGTTCGGCAGCGGATAAATCAAGCGCATCGGCGCCAATGCTGAATACAATACGTACCATAGCATCTGCTTGTAAGCGCGCTAAATGCTCAGGTAGTTTTCGTTCGTTGAGTAGGTAATCGGCAAGCTCAGCTTTGAAATGGTCGATCTCGCGGGCGATAGCGAGGCGGAATTCTTTGGAAGTGCCACTGTGTTCTTGTAACAACAACCGAAACACCCCGCGGTTGTTGGCAATGAAATCCATAAAGATCTCTACCGAGATACGGATTACCGAGCCGCCATCGGCTAAGCGTTGTCGTGCTTGCCGCAGCAGTTGGCGCAAGGTAAGCCCACCTTCATCTACTAAGGTAAGGCCAAGCTCATCCATATTTTGAAAGTGGCGATAGAACGAAGTGGGCGCAATATTTGCTTCGCGGGCTACTTCTCGCAGGCTCAAACTGAAAAATGATGTTTGTGGATCCAGTTGGTTCAATGCCGCATTAATTAATGCGCGCCGCGTTTTCTCTTTCTGTTTCGCCCGAATGCCTGTCATGCCGCATTTTCCATCAAATAGGTAATTAACCTTACAATTTATCAGTGAACAGATGTTAGATCAATTTTTGCAAAGCCTCTTGCTTATTTAAGTGATTAAAGATAAATTCAGCGTACATGTGTTAGCTTAAGTTGTATAAATATGAAAAAACCTCCCATTATTTGGCTGAATACGAGCCTCTTTTCAATCACCTTTCTTGTTGCTGCTATTGGTGTGCCTTGGTACCTGATTAGTGCAGGGTTTAGCTGGAGCTTGTTGATCGCATTTGTAGTGCTTGCTATTTATGCAGGCATTTCTATCACTGCGGGCTATCATCGCTTGTGGTCGCATAGAGCTTATGAGGCGCATTGGAGTGTTCGTTTGTTGTTTGCTTTAGGCGGAGCCTTAGCACTGCAAAATAGCGCATTGCATTGGTCTTCAGATCATCGGGAACATCACAAGCACGTAGATCACGATGAGAAAGACCCGTATTCCATTTCCCGCGGATTTTGGTTTGCCCATATCGGTTGGATGTTGCGTGAGTATCATGAGCATCGCTACAACGATTACTCAAACGTAAAAGATTTACAGAAAGATAAAATAGTAATGTGGCAGCACAAGTATTACTTGCCGCTCACACTCTTTATGAATATTGGTGTGCCGTTGATCATTGGCTTTGCCATTGGCCATGTGTGGGGCGCGGTCCTATTTGCCGGCTTCTTGCGCATTGTTGTTGGCCATCACACCACGTTCTTTATTAACTCATTAGCGCATATCTGGGGCAAGCAAACCTATACAGATAAGAACTCAGCGCGGGATAATGGTTTTCTGGCATTCCTTACCTATGGTGAGGGTTACCACAATTTCCATCATATATTCTCGGGCGATTATCGCAATGGCATTCGTTGGTACCATTTCGATCCAAGTAAATGGTTAATTAAAACCTTTGCTTGGTTTGGTTTAGCGAAAAACTTAAAGAAAGCCAAGCCTTACCAGATTAAGAAAGCGCGTTTAGAAATGGCAATTAAGCGATTAAGCACCCGCCAATCAACAATGGCCCAGCGCTTGCGGGAAAAACTAGAAGCACAGTACGATGCGCTTTTAGAGGAGTTACAAGCCCAACTGCGCGTGCAGAATCAACGCCCAGATCGGCAGGGTGATTAATCCTGCCAATACACCGTAGCCAACCAGTGAAGCCACCAAGCGTGGCTTCAATCCTGCACTAATCGCTACCGCACCGCCGGTAATCATAAATGGCATGGCTGCTTCAAGTACGGTTACTTGGGCAGCTAATCCTCGCCAAGAAAACATCATCATTACTGCTAAAGCAATTGCCGGTAACACGAATAGCTTGATCACCATCGCGATCGTGAAAGGTACAGCGTCTTCTTTTAAAATTCGGAAATGCAATTGAAAGCCTACCGCGATCATTACCACTGGTACGAGTGTTGCCGCGAGGGTGCTAATGAGTGTGTGCAGTGTTTCCGGATAACGTTGCATGCCAAATAAAATCGCAATCACCAACGCAATAACGGGCGGAAAAGTAAGAAATTTTTTGGCAATAGCACTGGGGCTGGGTTTGCTTTGGCCTTCTTCGCGGTTGCTGTAAATGGCAGCAAATAAGGTGGCAAAAAATGCTAACGCGATAAACGAGCCCAGTTGATCATAGATTACCGCGTAGGGTAGGCCAGCTGAGCCAAAAAAGGCCTCTACCATAGGGAAGCCTAAAAATGATGTATTACCCAAGGGTACAACAATCAGTAATGCGCCGGTTAGCTCGCGCTCCCAGCGCAACAGTTTACTGAACAGCAGAACCAAGCCTACAGAGATAGGAAAAAGTAGCCAAGGTACTAATGCAGGAAGCAGCACCTCTCGCGTGATTTCAAGATGCGGGAGGTGCAGCAAGATCATTGCTGGCACCGCCACGTTAATTACATATTGGTTTAGCACTTGCCCAGTGTTTACGGGCATTATATGGGTGCGTTTAAGAACTAACCCAATCACCAAATAGGCCAATATCAGCAACATTGCTTCCACAAGCGTACCTTTTCGTTATCGTTTTTTAGCCTTGGCGAAGGCCTCAGCGAAGGCGCTATTAATAGGAGCAGGGTTATTTGGTTTGCTGCTATTTCCTGTGCCTTTTTTCGCACTATGGCTGCGTTCTTTTCCTTGCCGAGGCTTACGCTCGGCGGGCGCGCTGGGTGCAGCTGTTGAAGTGCTTGTTGCAGCGTCGTTGAGGCGCATAGTAAGGGCGATACGTTTACGCTCAGCATCAACTTCCATCACTTTCACCGTTACGATATCGCCGGCCTTTACTACCTCATGGGGATCGCTAACAAACTTCTCTGCAAGCGCTGAAATGTGCACTAAACCATCTTGGTGTACGCCCACATCTACAAACGCGCCAAAGTTGGTTACGTTGGTTACCACGCCCTCAAGCACCATACCCAGTTGTAAATCTTTTAAGGTTTCCACCCCTTCTTTAAACTCGGCGGTTTTAAACTCTGGGCGAGGATCACGGCCGGGTTTCTCTAACTCATGAATGATATCAATCACGGTAGGCACACCGAAATCTTGGTCGGTATAATCTTGCGCTTTCAAGCCATGTAAAAAGCCGGAATCACCAATGATTTCCGCTACTTTACGGCTATTCGTTGCGGCAATTCGCTCCGCTACAGGGTAGGCTTCAGGATGCACTGCAGAACCATCAAGGGGATTTTCACCGCCCATAATGCGTAAAAAACCTGCTGCTTGTTCATAGCTTTTTGGCCCCATGCGCGGCACGGATAAGAATGCTTTGCGGTTTTTAAAGGCACCGTTTTGATCACGGTAATTCACGATGTTCTGGGCAAGATTGCGATTCAATCCGGCCACACGCGCAAGTAAGGGTACTGAAGCGGTGTTGGCATCCACGCCTACAGCGTTTACACAATCTTCCACAACAGCATCTAGGCTTACCGCTAGTTGCGATTGGCTCACATCGTGTTGATACTGCCCAACACCAATTGATTTTGGTTCAATTTTTACCAGCTCTGCTAGCGGATCTTGCAACCGCCGAGCAATAGATACTGCGCCACGATACGATACATCAAGCCCAGGAAACTCAAGTGCTGCCAGCTCAGAGGCAGAATATACTGAAGCCCCAGCTTCGTTTACCATGATTTTTGTAAGCGGTAACTCTGGGTGTTTTTGCATTAGTTCGGCAATTAATTTATCCGTTTCCCGCGAACCCGTACCGTTACCAATAGCAACTAACTCTACTTTGTGCAGCTTGCATAACGAGGCGAGCGTGCGCAGTGCTTTATCCCATTGGTTTTGCGGGGCATGAGGAAAAACTGTGGAGTTTGCCAATAGTTTGCCTGTGCTATCCACTACGGTTGCCTTCACTCCGGTGCGTAGCCCAGGATCTAAACCGAGGGTGATGCGCGGACCGGCTGGCGCCGCCATAAGCAAATCTTTCATGTTCTTGGCAAATACATCAATGGCAGCAGTTTCTGCTTGTTCACGCAGTTGGCCAATTAAATCGGTTTCCATACGCGAAAGTATTTTCACACGCCATGTCCATTGTACGGTTTGCTTGCGCCACATACCCGCAGCGCTATCACCAACATCAAGATTAAAATGATTACTAATCATTTCTTCGTATTGGCTGGTGCGAATGCTTTCATCTTGGTGCGGATCAGCATTTAAGCGCACCTGCAATATGCCTTCGTTACGGCCACGTAATAATGCTAATGCGCGATGGGAAGGTACTTTGTTCAGAGGCTCGGCATACGCAAAGTAATCACGAAACTTCGAGCCTTCCTGTTCTTTCCCCGGCGCAACAACAGTTTCTAATGCAGCACCATGCCATAGCTTGGCGCGGATTGTTTTTAATAATTGTGCATCTTCTGCAAACTGTTCCATCAGGATGAAGCGCGCGCCATCGAGCACCGCTTTGCTATCGGCGAACCCAGCATCTACATTGATGTACTCGTTGGCTAGAGCATCTGGATCGCCATTCGTGGTGAGTAATAGATCAGCGAGGGGCTGAATGCCTGCTTCAATAGCAATTTGCCCTTTGGTGCGGCGTTTCGGTTTATATGGGAGGTATAGATCTTCAAGTTCAGTTTTTGATAAGCAAGCATGGATTGCGCTACTTAATTCTGGAGTTAGCTTATCTTGGTCGGCGATATTTTTTAAAATAACCGTACGGCGATCTTCGAGATCGCGTAAATAGCTTAGCCGCTGTGATAAGTTACGTAGTTGCGTATCATCAAGGCCGCCAGTGGCTTCTTTTCGATAGCGTGCAATGAAAGGAACCGTGGAACCTTCATCAAGAAGTTTTAGAGTAGCGGCAACCTGGGCTTCACGAACAGAGAGCTCGTTAGCAATTACTTGGCTTATAGTTAAACGAACAGCAGACATACATCGTTTCCATTTCCGCAGTTGAAACTGCAGTGATAGTTAAAGATAGATTTGCTGCTGATATTAACACGCTAGAAAGCATGGGAGAACTAAGCAATGCACTGGGTGGTGATATAAAAAACGCTTAACCTATAGAGTACCGTTAAGCGCTTGGCGGGTTGTTCTTTTCTGCTGCTATACGTAAATAGATTTCTTCGCGGTGAACCGCTACATCATTTGGTGCATCGATACCAATTTTTACTTGATTACCGTTTACTGCTAGCACAGTAACTTTGATATCATCGTTAATCATTAACGTTTCGCCAACGCGGCGGGTAAGAATGAGCATCTATAAATTCCTCAAAAAAGGAGACAGACCTGTGACCAGGTTCTTCTACTAAGATTATTATATAATATTGATTATTAGTTAATATTACTATGATTTTTTATCAGTAAAGTGAGTGTTTCACTCGATCATAGCGAATATTCATAGCACATGTTAACAGAAACCTTAACAATGCGACAAGATGCGTCGCAGTTGAGATGAGTAAAGAATGAAAACTAATTTGATTACAGCGGCAGGATATACTCAGCTGAAACAAGAGTTTGATCACTTGTGGAAAACGGAACGCCCTGAAACAACAAAGAAAGTTGCTTGGGCGGCGAGTTTGGGCGATCGCTCCGAGAATGCGGATTACAAATATAATAAACAGCTTCTGCGGCAAATTGACCGGCGCCTCCGATTTTTGCGTAAACGTTTAGAAGATGTGCAAGTAATTAGCCATTCAGCTCAGCAGAACGGTCGGGTTTTCTTTGGTGCTTGGGTTGAGGTAGAAAGCCTAGATGGCGACAAAAAAACTTTGCGAATTGTGGGGCCAGATGAAATTTATCGCCGCAATGATTACATATCGATTGATTCCCCGATGGCGCGGGCGTTATTAAAGAAACAAGTTGATGATGAGGCTATGGTGACAACACCAAGCGGTATGAAGCTATGGCTGATTAATAAAATTTGGTATGAGAAAGATTAGTACTTTGTAGCAGCTAACGCTAAGCGGTATAGTTGCTTTACGATAAGTAAGTATGCGTGCGGAGTTGATTGGTGCATGAATAATGCCGCATGCGTTAGAGCCTAACTAAACCTTAGACCCTAACTAAACAAGAAAGAGCCTGGCCAAATAAGAAAGGAATAATAATGGCTGAAGTAGACGATAAGATACTTGTTGTTGATGATGATGCGCGTTTGCGGGCATTGCTTGAGCGTTATTTGCAAGAGCAAGGATACGCAGTGCGCAGTGCTGGCGAAGCCGAGCAGATGGACAGGTTATTACTACGGGAACGGTTTCATCTGATGGTTTTAGATCTGATGTTGCCGGGTGAAGATGGCCTCTCGATTTGCAAACGATTACGCGAAGCAGGCAATAACATACCGATTATTATGCTCACAGCGAAGGGCAGTGAAATGGATAGAATTCATGGCCTAGAGCTCGGCGCTGATGATTATCTCGCTAAGCCATTTAATCCGCGGGAACTACTAGCGCGCGTGAAGGCGGTCCTAAAACGTCAGCATCGGGAAGTGCCTGGAGCGCCTACTGCAGAAAGTGATGATGTGTGTTTTGGTGAATTTCTTTTCAATACATCTACCCGAGAGTTACGTAAAGGTGATCAGTTATTACCGTTAACGAGTGGCGAATTCGCGGTGTTAAAAGCCTTAGTGAAGCATGCAAGAGAACCATTATCACGCGACAAGCTGATGCATTTAGCACGGGGTAGAGATTACAGCGCCCTTGAACGAAGTATTGATGTGCAGGTTTCACGATTACGCCGAATGATCGAAACAGATGCCTCTAAGCCGCGCTATATTCAAACGGTTTGGGGCTTGGGCTACGTATTTGTTCCAGACGGCCAATCGGCCCAATAAGGTTTTAGCGAATGAAATGGATGTTCCCGCGCACAGCTTTTTCTCGAACGATGCTGCTGATTGCAACGGTATTGCTGCTGAACCTATTTTTAACCTACTTGGTAATCACAATTTATGTCGTGAAGCCAGGGGTAAGCCAACTTAGTTATTTAATTGCGCGCCACACCTTAGTAGCGCAATGGGTGAATCAACAAGGCGATGAGCACTTACAAACCCGCTTCGCTGAGTTAAGTGGAGTTGAATCATTCACTTATGAGGAAGCGGAACAACGTGGCCTATTGCAAGCTACGCCGTATCGATTTTTATCCGAAATGGTGTACGACACGTTAGGCGAGCAAGCCGACGTGCGCGTGGGCACTCAAGATAGAATGTATATTTGGGTGCAAACGCCCAGCAATCCAAGCTGGTTACGGGTGCCTTTGGCCTATATTGATGAAGGCCGTTTCTCGCCGCTTATTTTGTTTTTATTGTTAATCGGCCTTATTAGTGTTGCTGGCGCAGCTTGGTTTGCGCGTTCCTTGAATAGGCCATTACAACAATTACGTTATGCTGCCGAGCAAATGGTGGATGGCGAGCTGCCGCAACACTTACCAGAGCGCGGCGCTAGTGAATTACAGGCCGTAACCCGAGCGTTTAACCGCATGACCCGCAGTATGAGCCATGTTGATGATGATCGCGCTTTATTGCTGGCGGGTATTTCCCATGATGTGCGAACTCCTTTAACGCGTATTCGCTTAGCCGCAGAAATGATGAACCCAACCGATCCGTTGGTGGAAGGTATTATTAGCGATATCGATGATTTAAACGGCATCCTCGCTCAGTTCAGCGATTTTGCCCGTGCACGCGAGCGAGTTGGGTTTGAGTTTTGCAACCTAAACGAATTAATTGAAGATGTGGTGAACGCCGCGCAATACGTGGATAAGAACTTAATTCAGCTGAACTTAGCGCCGATACCCGATATCGAGTTACAGCCTATTGCCGTAAAACGCATCATTGCCAATTTGATTGTGAACGCCAAACGCTATGGTAGTGAACCTTTCACCATTACTAGCGGCTCGAGCTTCGATGAGGAGCACGTTTGGTTTAGTGTGCGCGACCACGGTAAGGGTATTCCAGAAGCTCAAATTGAAGCGATGTTTGAGCCGTTTACGCGCGGCAACACAGCCCGCAGTGAGGAAGGTACAGGGTTAGGTTTGGCTATTGTAAAACGGTTTGCGCAAATGCATCGAGGTAAAATAGAAGCCCGCAATGAACCCACCGGCGGGCTTAATATTAAAGTTACCTTTCCTCGATATCCTATTGCCCAGGAGCCACGCGATTAAGCCCATTTAATGCGGCTACTCGGTAGGCTTCGGCCATGGTGGGGTAATTGAAGGTGGTATTCACGAAATACTCAATGGTATTACCCGCGCCTTTTTGTTCCATAATCGCTTGGCCGATATGGACAATTTCTGAGGCGCGTTCCCCGAAACAATGTACGCCAAGCAACTCCTTGGTATCGCGATTAAACAGCAGTTTTAAGCTACCTACCATGGTATCGGCGATCTGGGCGCGGGCCAAATGTTTGAACTGGGCGCGGCCCACTTCATAAGGCACATTTGCCGCCGTAAGTTCCTCTTCTGTAGCACCCACCGAACTAATTTCCGGAATGGTGTAGATGCCTGTAGGAATATCGGAAACCAATTTATTATCGCACTCGCCATCAATTAGCGCAGTGGCGGCAAAGCGCCCTTGATCGTAGGCTGCACTGGCTAAACTGGGGTAACCAATAATATCGCCTACCGCATAAATGTGCGGCACATTGGTACGGTAGTTTTCATCTACTTCAAGCTGGCCGCGATGGTTGGGGGTAAGCCCTACCGCATCGAGATTTAGCTTTTCCACATTGCCTGAGCGGCCATTAGCAAATAGCAGGCAATCGGCAAAAATACGTTTGCCTGATTTAGTTTCTAAAACCACACCATCTTCGCGGCCAGTAATGCTAGCGAAATCTTCGTTATGGCGAATCACTACACCGTTGTTGCGGAGATGGTAGCTGAGCGCATCGGAAAACTCGGTATCCAAAAATGACAGCAACCGCTCACGCATGTTTACTAAATCAACTTTTACGCCAAGGCCGCGGAAAATACTCGCGTATTCACAGCCGATTACGCCCGCGCCAAAAATAATAATACTTTTAGGATCATGCTTGAGCGATAGCACTTTATCGGAATCGTAAATGCGTGGATGATCGAAATCTACATTTGGCGGATGATAGGGCCGAGAGCCGGCGGCAATCACAAAGTTATCGGCCCGAATGGTTTCGATAGAACCATCCGGATGTTGCACTTCCATGCGATGCTCATCTAAAAAACGAGCGATACCATGAATTACCGTTACTGAATTGCGCTCATAAAACGAGCTTCGCAACTTTACCTGCTTGCGAATTGCGGATTCTGCATAATTAAGTATTTCCGAGAACATCAACCGGTGTGGCATTTGTTGGCGTGAGAATAATGGGCTGGCATTGTATTCTATTAAGCGGCTTACGGCGTGCCGTAACGCTTTCGAAGGAATCGTGCCCCAATGGGTGCAGCCACCGCCAAGCTTACTTTCGGCTTCAATGATCGCCACTTTCTGACCACGCTTTGCCAGCATCATAGCGGCACCTTCGCCGCCAGGACCAGAGCCAATAACTACTGAATCAAAATGATGTTGTGCTGCCATGGTTTTCCTCGTACTGAATATAATCACGCATAAACGAAATGCTCAGTGCCTATCTTAACTTATTGCGCCTTAGCATTGAATGGTAGTGCTAGCTCGGTGAAGGAACTAATGGCCATATGCCGCGAGAATGTTTTTGCAGCAAGCCCGCTATCGGGGTTGGCAATACCAACGGTATGCTGAATACCGAACTCGCGCGCACTATCAAGAATATGTTCGCCATCATCAATAAACAGGGTGCGCGTGGGATCGAACGGGAACTCGGCTTGTAAGCCTTGCCACAGCTCTTGGAACTCTTTGCAATAACCAAATTGATGGGTAGAAAACTGCTGTGGGCATAGTTGCTGCAGCGGTACATGTTTATTTTTTAATGCCAAAGCATCTGGGTGAGCATTGGTAATTAACGCCACATCTTTTTCTGCTTGCTGCAAGCCTTGCAAAAAAGCGCTGGTATCGGGGCGCATCACAATCAGATTGGCAGTGCGATTTTTTAGCTCGCGAATGGGTAGTGCCAGCTTTTGCTCCCAGTAATCCAAGCAATACCAATTTAGGGTGCCGGCCACTTTTTTGAATTCATTTTGCAGCCATAACTCTGCTTCATTTACGCTGATTTGGTGGTGCTCAGCAAAGTGTAATTTTAACGCTTCATTCCAGAAGTGATTATCATAACGTAAATCGAGCAGGGTGCCGTCCATATCAAGTAATACAGTATCAATGTTAGACCAATCGAGCATGGGCTTTCCCCGTGTATAAGTTCGTAGTATGGTTAGGGTGTTAGAACGTAACTTTTGGTATCTGCATGTCATCGAAACCACTGCAAGAAAAGCAAGTTCCCACTATCCTTTCGCGAAAGATTGTAGCGAAAAGTAGGCTGCTTCGCATTGAAGCAATTGATTTAAAGTTTAGTAATGGTGAATTACGCCAGTATGAACGCATGCAAGGCAGCGGGCGTGGCTCGGTATTAGTGGTGCCGATGCTGGATGATAACACCATGTTACTGGTGCGCGAATACGCTGCCGGCCTGCATAACTACCAGCTAGGATTCCCTAAAGGCTTAATTGATCCAGGCGAAACTGCTCAAGAAGCAGCTGTGCGCGAGCTAAAGGAAGAAATCGGTTACGGTGCGCACGAGCTTACCGAACTGAAATCAGTATCTATGGCGCCCGCTTTTTTCTCAGCCAGCATGACCCTCTTTATCGGTGAAAACCTGTACGCGGAAAAACTTGAGGGAGATGAACCTGAGCCCCTCGAGATCGTGCCGTGGCCAGTGAGTAAAATCGATGAGTTGTTAGCGCAAGATGATTTTACCGAAGCGCGCAGTGTGGCAGCATTACTGCTAATGCAGCGTTGGCTGCAACGGAAAAAATCTGCCGCAGCTGTAACTTCGGCAACGGTTCGATAAAGGGGCAATTATGAATTACAGCGATCTCATCAGCCCACTCAGCGATATCGCGTTGGAAACTGCCGCCCTATTGTTGCAAGAGTATGAGCAGGGTGATTTTACTACCTTCGCAAAAGTAGATGATTCACCGGTAACTTCTGCTGATTATGCAGCCAGCGATTTGCTGGTAAAGCGCTTGCAAAAGCTTACCCCCGATTTTCCAGTGCTTTCAGAAGAAGCGATTCAGCCTTGGCAAGTTCGCCGTAATTGGCAACGCTATTGGCTGGTAGACCCATTGGATGGCACGCAAGAATTCGTGGCAGGTAGTGGTGATTTTGCGGTAAGTATTGCGCTTATCGAGAACGGCATGCCAGTGCTAGGAATGATTGCTTGGCCCACCGAAAACAAGCTGTATTATGCGGTTCATCAAGCAGGTGCGTTTCGCGTAGCGGCAAATAAGGTGGAGCAAATCCACGTTCGGCAACTGCGCAACCCGCTCACAGATCCGCTCGTAGTGGCCTTAAGTAGGCGCCAACCAGAGGCACGCATACTGAGCCGATACGATTCGGTACAGCCATTAGAGATTATTCATACCGGTAGTTGCGCCTTGAAATCAGCATTAGTGGCTGAGGGTAGTGCCGATGTTTTTCTGCGCATTGGGCCTACCGGAGAGTGGGATACAGGCGCGGCTGAAGTATTAGTGAAAGAGGCCGGCGGGCAACTGGTAGATGTGCATTTCCAACCCTTGGCATATAACCAAACTGCGGATACCGGCAATCCGGATTTTATAGTGTTAGGCGATCCTGCCGTTGATTGGCGTCGCGTGTTTCCGGCACCGCTAACGTAGAGGGTTCTTGCTCATTAGTGCTCTACGGAAATTAAAACTCATTGCGAGTAACGATATTTACCGATTCATGTAGCTCTGAATACACAACTTTTGCATCGCCATTTTCTAATTGCCGGCGCACATCTTGCACTTTGTCGGCTAAGCTTTTTTCTACTTCGCCATAATCGGTTCCTTCCCGTAGCACATAGAATTCAATTAATTGCGTAAGCGTATCTGGCTCGATTTCTCGATATGGGATTTCCATTTCTCACCTTTTTTAACATTCAGTTACAAATAAACCACACATAATGCTACCAATGCATTGCGCGATGTAGTTTAGACGAGAATAATAACCACTTCACAACAAATAATAGCAATTAATGTAAGTAATTATTACCACCACCATAACAGGATGCCTATGTTTACGTTAAAAGCAGCGCTTGCTGCCACCAAAACCTTACGAGCTGTTGCGCTCGTACTAACGGCAGGTGCGCTACTGGCAGGCTGTCAGCCTTCACCAGCACCCGAGGCCGAAGCTGTAGATCCACTGCACGTATTTATTAGCCCCAATGATAGCCGTGAATACCGCGCTTTAGAGCTTGAGAACGGCATTCGTATCGTATTGGTAAGCGATGCCCAAGCCGAGAAATCAGGCGCGGCATTGGCAGTAGCAGTGGGTAGTATGCAAAACCCGGATGAGCAGCTTGGGTTGGCGCATTATCTTGAGCATATGTTGTTCTTGGGTACGGAAAAGTATCCAGATCCAGACGAATATGGTGAGTTCATGGCGCAGCATGGTGGTATGCACAATGCTTATACTGCGGATGATCACACCAACTACATGCTTGAAGTGAACAATGATGCGTTGCCAGAAGCTTTAGATCGATTCGCTGATTTTTTCAAAGCACCGAAGTTTTATCCTGAGTATGCGGAAAAAGAAGTGAACGCAGTAGATTCAGAGTGGAGCATGCGCAGAGCGTCTGATGGCTATATCCTGTTTGCATTAAATAATATTCTGCTGAATCCAGAGCACCCGATTGCGCGCTTCCGGATTGGTAACAAAGAAACGCTTTCAGACAAAAAAGGCAGCAAGTTACACGATGAAATGTTGGCGTTTTATGAGCGCTATTACTCAGCTAACTTAATGACTGCGAGTATTGTTAGTAATCGCTCGTTAGATGAGCTTGAGTTACTCGCGCGTGAAGCCTTTGCGGATATTCCTAATCATAATGCAGAAGTGCCAAGCATTGATGTGCCGGCCGCAACCGCAGAGCAACTCCAGCAAAAAATTTATTACAAGCCGCAAATGGAAATGCGCCAAGTAATGCTCGATTTTACTATCGAGAATAATATGGAAGATTACTTAGCCCAGCCGAACCGTTTGGTTGCGCACCTGATCAACTCGGAAATGCCAGGCACACCTGCGGCACTGTTCCGCGAACTTGGTTGGATTGAAGGCTTAGGTGCCGGTGCTAGCGCAAATGCCTATGGCAACGCTGGCCGCTTCCAAATCGCCGTAACCCTAACCGAAGCAGGCATGCAGCACCGCGATACGATCGTAGGTGTGCTGTTGAGCTACATTGCACAAATTCGTGAGCAGGGTATTGATAAAGCCTACCACGAAGAGTTAGCCACGGTACTGCACAACGAGTTCACCTTCTTGCGCCGCACGGGGGCGTTTAATTACGCGACGTCGTTAGCAGCGAACCTGCTGTACTATCCATTCAACCATGTGATTGATCATGCGTATCGTTTAGAAGAATACAATCCTGCCAAGGTAGATCGGGTGTTGGCACAATTAACCACCGATAATTTGCGGGTATGGTTTGTTTCTCCGCAAGAAGAAACCGATCAAGAAATGTACTTTTTCGATGGCCATTACCGTGTAGAGCCGATTAGCGCGGAAGATTATGCGAACTGGCAAACTGCGGCGAGTGATTACATTGTTACTCTGCCTTCCGCAAATACCTTATTCCCAGAAGATTTATCGTTGGTTGCCGAGCCGGTGCATGGTAAACCGCAACAAATCTTCAATGAAAATGGTGTTTCGGTGTGGTTAAAGCGCAGTGATCGTTTTGCTGAGCCGCGTGCTGAAGTAACAGTACAAATGTTCCAGCCTACCTTCACACTCAGCCTAGAAGAGCAGGTGGCGACGCAAGTATTGATGGACACCTTCAATCTTTCACAGCAAGCGTTATCGCGCGAGGCTTCGATTGCAGGTACTGGCTTCCGTTTATCAGCAAATAATGGCTTAACCCTGCGTTTAAGTGGTTTTAATGATAAGCAAGGGCAGTTAGCGGAGCGAGTACTTACTAGCTTTGCAGAGTTTGAACCATCGCCAAATGCGATTGCACAATCGGTAGATAGATTACGCCGCAGTATTCAAAACCAACGCCTACAGTTCCCAATGCAGCAACTATTCCCGGCGTTTAACCAAATCATGCGCTTACCATCGGCCAGCTATCAAGACCAGCTTGCCGCGCTAAATGAGGTGAACCAAGATTCGTTATTGGAACTGCGCGATACCCTATTAACTGGCAATTTAATTCGCACCTTTGCCTTTGGTAACTACAGTGACGCCGATGCGATTGCGTTAGCACAACGCGTAGCAGAGCAAGTGGGCGTGGATGCAAGTGTAGAATATGCGCGTGCACCTATTGTTGAACCAACAGCGGAGTTGCGCCTTACTTGGAACGATAACCTAACCCTAGAAGATGCGGCAATTCTAGATGTTTGGTTAAGCCCTGAGAAAACAACCATTGCGCGGGCGAATACAATGATGCTTGCAGAAATGATGCATAACCGTTTCTTCACTGAGCTGCGCACCGAAGATCAGCTCGGTTATGCGGTAGGTGCTACGCGTATTAATTTAGATGATTACTCAGGCGTAGGCTTCTATATTCAAAGCCCAGTGCGTGGCCCAGCTGGTTTACTGGAACGTTTCGATCGGTTCCGTGCGGATTACGCAGAGCGCATTAGCAACCTAACGGAAGAAGAATTTGTTCAAGTACGTACCAGCGTACTCACGGATTTGTTGCAGCCACCGCAAACCTTGGCGCAAGAAGCTGGCCGTTTCAGCGGTGATTGGGCAAATGAGCGCTATGAATTTAATAGCCAAGAACAATTAGCTGATGCGTTACGCGGCTTAACTTTGGCAGATGTGCAACGCTTTTACCAAAGTATGATTCTTGATGGCGAAGGTACCCGTGTGTTGGTTCAAATGCGTGGTTCTAAGTTTGCTGAGGAAGAGTTTGGTGTGCTTGAAGGCGCTACCATTATCGAAGATTTCTCTGCTTGGAGCGCTGCGCAAGCTGCAAACTAACAGTTTGTGAATATAGCGTTGCTAGTGCAGCGCTTTGCAAAGGCAGCTCTACATAGGTGTTGAACAAGTACACCTGAACATTAAAAACCGCGGGAACACATGCAGTGCTCCCGCGGTTTTTTATTCACTATCTTGTAGTTGTTCGCTGAGTTCGAACCAATCGAGTTCGAGTTGCTCTTGTGCAGATTTCAGTTGCGCCTGTTCTTGCAGAACCTTGGCCAAGCGTTCTTTATTTTCGCTTTGGTACAATTCGGTATCAAGCAGTTCGTTCTCAATTTCATGCATGCGCGCTTCTGCTTTTTCCATCGCGGCTTCCGTTTTCTTTAGCTTATCTCGTAACGGCTTCAGCTGCTGGCGCTGTTGCGCTGCAGCTTGGCGCTGCGCTTTCCGATTTTGCAGCGAATCGGCATTATTGGCACTGTTCTCGCTGCCGTTATTATCCCGCAGCTCTGCCTTAATCAGCGCGGCTTGTTCTTCTAACCAGCGCGAGTAATCATCCAAATCACCTTTGAAGGCATCTACTTGGTGGTGCGCTACCAAATAATAATCATCTACGGTGGCACGCAAGAAGTGCCGATCGTGCGAAACAATCACCATGGCGCCACTGAATTCTTGGAGCGCTTGAATCAGTGCTTCGCGCATGTCCAAATCGAGATGGTTAGTAGGCTCATCCAGAAGTAATAAATTCGGTTTTTGATAAATGAGCAAGGCTAATACCAACCGCGCTTTTTCACCACCTGAAAATGGCCCTACGGGCGCATAGGCGCGATCACCGGTGAAACCGAAGCGACCCAAATAATCGCGTAAGCTTTGTTCAGATGCTTTTGGGTCAATACGGTACAAATGGGTAACAGGGTTATCGTTTAAGCTCAAGGTATCCAGCTGATGCTGGGCGAAGTACCCAATCACTAACCCCGGGCTTACTTGGCGTAATCCATATTGGGGTGGCAACTCCCCGGCCAGCATTTTCATTAAGGTTGATTTACCCGCGCCGTTGCGGCCAAGCAAACCGATACGGCTACCAGGTACCAAATTTAAATGCACTTTTTGCAGAATAATGGTTTGTTCACCCGCACTGCTATAGCCCGCATGAATATTATCTAGCTGAATAAGCGGGTTGGGTAACTTGCTAGGCTCTGGAAAATTCAAATCAAAGGGTTCTTCATCACCCAGTGGTGCCGTTGCGGTAAGCCGTTCTAGTGCCTTTAAGCGGCTTTGTGCTTGGCGGGCTTTAGTTGCTTGGGCGCGAAAGCGATCTACGAAACTTTGCAGATGCGCACGTTGCTGCTGCTCTTTAGCATACTGTTGTGCTTGCTGCGCTCTGCGCTCACTGCGCTGGCGCTGAAAGCTACTGTAATCACCGCTATAGCACTGGGTGGTTTGGCGCTCGATATGGATAATATTGTTGACTACACCATCCAAGAATTCGCGATCATGGGAGATTACGATTACCGTGCCCTCAAAGCGCTTTAACCAGCTTTCTAACCAAACAATGGCATCTAGATCCAAGTGGTTAGTGGGCTCATCCAGCAATAATAGATCGGCGCGGGCAATGAGTACTTGCGCTAAATTCAGCCGCATCCGCCAGCCACCCGAGAAACTTTTTACCGGTGCATCGAGTTGCGCTTGGCTAAAGCCTAAGCCCGCCATTAATGTGGCCGCCCGTGCGGAAATTTGATAACCACCAATGGTATCTAGTTTGCCATGCAATACCGCTATCGCATTACCATCACCTTTTGCTTCAGCCTCATCCAATTGTTGGCGAATCGCCGTATACTCAGCATCACCAGAAATTACGTAGGCACGAGCAGGTGTATCGAGGGCAGGGGTTTCTTGCGCTACACTGGCCATGCGCCAACCGTTGGGCACATGCAGTTGGCCATCATCTTCTTTGATTTCACCGCGCAATAACGCGAACAAAGATGATTTACCAGCGCCATTGGCGCCTACCAAGCCTACTCGTTGGCCAGGGAAAATGCTAAACTGCGCTGCCTTTAATAGCTGATGGCCACCACGAATAAGGCTTAAATTGTCGGCTTGAATCATAACTGCGGATAAGCTCCAAGTAGTGCTGCGTATTTCTGGTTCAACCCATGAGGGCGCTTATGATACCTGAGAATAGCGCTCGCACCCAAATAGGAAAATATATGGCACGCACACGTAAGCGGTTTATTTCTGGGGCGGTATGCCCGCATTGCAAAGCAACAGATTCGATGATGGTTTATATCGAAGATGAGCAAGAGCACGTAACATGCGTTGAATGCGATTACACCATGAGTGAAGCCGATATGCAGAAAGATGATAGCGGCAAAAAAAGCTCGAATGTAAGCCGCGATCAAGTGATTGGGGTATTCAAACCTTAAGCATCACGGGGTAGCCCTTTCTCCACTACCCGAACCAAGCGTTGGGTTTGCCGCTGTGGTGAATTCTTGCCCTGTGCATGCGTGCTTACTTGCTCTAGTGCCCAATCAATGTGCACGGCAATTAATTCGCTAGTGCTGCTGCGGCGGTTATTTAATGCCGTGATTATCGCGTTTGTGGCTTCTGTATCCTGCTCCGCACTTACATGAGCCAATGCATTGCCCAGTGCTATCGCTAAGTTACGTTGCCAGCGCTCATAGCCGATGCGGCGAATAGGCGAGCCTTCTGTGTGTTTTAGAAACTCGCTTTCCGACCAGCTCCATAAATCCAAAAGCTCTGGCGTATGTAGCTTGTGTCGGGGGAGAAAATCATTTTCCGGCGTTGGGGTAGCATAACGATTCCACGGACATACTAATTGGCAATCATCACAGCCATAAATACGATTACCCATCGGTTTGCGAAATTCTTCTGGAATAATCCCGCCATATTCAATGGTGAGGTAACTAATACAGCGCCGCCCGTCTACTACATAGGGCTCAACAATTGCTTGGGTTGGGCAAATCGTAATGCAGGCGGTACAGGTTCCGCATTGTTCTGGCTGCGGCTTATCTACTGGTAGTGGCAAGTTAATCAACAACTCCCCTAAAAAGAACCACGAACCATCTTCTGCATTCAATAATAGGGTGTGTTTGCCGGTCCAGCCTAACCCTGCTTTTTCTGCCAAAGGGCGTTCAAGAATGGGAGCTGAATCTACAAAAGGGCGAAAATCAGCAGTAAGGCCATACTCTGCTTGATGCTCTGCCACGTGGGCACTAATTTTATCGCCCAGTTGCTTCAAGCGCTTGCGCAATACTTTGTGGTAATCACGGCCCAAAGCATAGCGGCTTACAAACCCAAGTTGTGGCTGTTTTAACACCTCGGCAAAACGGGCGCCTTCGGGTAGGTAATTCATGCGCACACAAATTGCCCGCACACTCCCCGGGTGCAATTCAGCAGGCCGAGCACGCAGCATGCCATGCCGCTCCATGTAATCCATTTCGCCGTGATATTGCTTATCTAGCCACTCTTGTAAGGATTTTTCATGTTTCGATAAATCGAGATCACTAATGCCCACTTGCTGGAAACCCAGCTCGCGGCCCCACTGCTTAATTTTTTCCACTAAACCTTGGTAGTTTGCTGTCATTTTTACTCAAATTTATCGTATGCTGAGGTAGCGCTAAGAATTTACTCGGGCACACTGCTTCTATAACGTATGCTTGCTTGCAGGTTGCTGCAAAGCCCAGCATTGTGGTACCGCACGTTTTTGTGCCAAGAACTTATACCCGAACTTGCATCACGAAATTTTACCTGCCGAGGATAATTACCGTGCACTCATGGATTACACAGAGCATACCACAGCAGCTTTATACACCGGAACAAGTTCGCGAGTTTGAACCTGAGGCTGCGGCTCGTGCTGGGGTTAGTATGTGGCAGCTCATGCAACGAGCCGGAGAAGCGGCTTGGCAATGTTTGCAGCAGTGTACTCGCAACACTCAGCCGCGTATCGCTGTATTATGTGGTCCGGGAAATAACGGTGGTGATGGCTACTTGCTGGCGTGCCATGCGTTGGAGGCAGGGTATCAGGTTCGGGTGTTTGCCCATGGCGAGCCCCGTTCCGAGGATGGCCAACGAGCGCTGCAAAGATGGCTATCGCTAGGTGGCCAAATTGAGCCCCTTATGGAGTGGGCTGATCATGAACCCGATTGGGTAGTTGATGCATTGCTTGGCACTGGCTTGAACAACGCTATTCGTGGTGAAATCCGCGAATGTATTGAGGCCCTTAATGAAGCAAGTTTACCGGTATTGGCGATTGATGTGCCAAGCGGCCTAAATGCTAACACCGGAACCGTAATGGGTGTTGCGGTAAAAGCAAGCTGTACCGTTACCATGGTGGCGGTGAAAAAAGGCTTAACTACGGCAATGGCAGCCGATTGCATTGGCACATTGTTTTACGCTGATTTGGGTATTCAGCGCGAGTTCCGTTTACTTACGGAACCTTCTGCGTGGCTATTACACAAAGAACAAATAGCCCATCAATTACCACCACGAGCCAAGGTGTGCCAGAAGGGTAACTTTGGCCATGTGTTAGTAATCGGTGGTAGTGCTGGCATGGCAGGAGCTGCGCGCATGGCAGCCACAGCAGCAATGCGCAGTGGCGCTGGTAAAGTGAGCGTGGTGTGTGAGCCGGGGCAAGAAGCCTTAGTGGGTATTCAGCCCGAGCTTATGGTGCGCGGTTTAGCGGCAGATACCCCAGCAGCAGAGGCCTTACTAGAGCAAGCTACGGTAATAGCCATTGGCCCAGGGCTTGGGCAAAGTGCTTGGGGTAAACTTTGGTGGCAACGATTTTGTTTGCGCAGCCAAGATAAGCCAGTTGCAGCGGTAATTGATGCTGATGGATTAAACTTATTAGCTCAGCAACTTGCGCGTGGAGAAGAACTACCCGTGGCCGAAGGTGCGGTGTACACGCCACATCCAGGCGAGGCTGCGCGATTACTACAGTGCAGCATTGCTGATATTGAGCAGGATCGCTGGTTAGCGGCGGCCACGTTGCAAGAATTATTATCCGGTACGGTGGTATTAAAGGGCGCAGGTAGTATTATTAGTGGGCCTTCGGCAACAGCGGTGAACACCTTTGGCACGCCTGCATTAGCGAGTGCTGGTATGGGAGATGTGTTAACCGGTATTATTGCTGGCTTACTGGCGCAACAACAGGCCTTGCTGATTGAAGCAGAGAGCGCCGCACAAACAGGTGTTATGATCCATAGCTTAGCTGCTGAGCAAGCGGCTAATGGCCATTGCCGAGGGGTGCTAGCGAGCGATGTTATCGAGCACATTCGCATCTGGGTGAATCCTGAACAATGATTGCTGGATATATTTGCCTAATCATTACTGAGTTTGAATAGGCTTTTGCTAGGTAATTACCGGCGATGCCGGTTAGATTAACAACTTGATTTACAGGATACCGATTAAGCGCATGAGTAGTATGCAAAACACGCCGCCGGCACGCACCACAATTCAACGAGCATTACTGGATGAAGAGGCTACCATTGCGCTCGGCGCAAGCTTGGCTGCAGGCTGTAGCGAACCAGCGGTAATTTACCTGCGTGGTGATTTGGGTGCTGGTAAAACAACCTTTAGCCGTGGCTTTGTGCAAGCGCTTGGCCATGATGGGGCAGTAAAAAGCCCAACCTATACCTTGGTTGAGCCTTATGAACTTGCTAACTGGCGGGTGTATCATTTTGATTTATATCGCTTAGCAGACCCAGAAGAGCTTGAATTTATGGGGATTCGTGATTATTTTGGGGATGATAGTTTGTGCCTAGTGGAATGGCCCGAACGTGGCGTTGGTATATTGCCACAGGCCGATATTGTAATAACTCTTAGACCTGCCGAAAGCGGGCGTTCAGCTACGTTAGTAGCTTTTAGTGAAGTTGGGGATGCGTTATTAAAACAACTGTAGTACATGGATGGTGCAAACGAATGCATCAAGTAGTGCTTTTGCTAATCGTTAGCATGAGCTTGTTTGCTGTGAACGCGTTTGCCCAATCAATTGACCAAGTACGCGTTGCGCCGTCTGCAGATAAAACACGCATAGTGTTCGATTTATCTGCAGAGCCTACCTATACCTATTTCACCATATTTGATAACGCACCGTACCGCTTGGTGATTGATTTTCATAACACCACCAATAAGGTGGATTTAGCCGCGGTAGATGTGCGCTCAGATGTGGTGCGCGTGGTTCGCCCAAGCGGGCCGCCTCGGCCAGGAACAAGCCGGGTTGTAATTGAACTCAGCGGCGCTATTACACCTGAAATTTTTGCTTTAGGGCCAGCCGGTAGTGCTGGCCATCGGTTAGTAGTAGATATTGCCGGAGCCACCAATGTAACTGAGGCTGCGCCTACTCGAACAGCACCAACAGTGCCCGCACCCGATAGCACCCCTCGCGTTCCGCGCACGCTCGATTCTGTGCCGATTAGGCCATTGGTAGTGGTGATTGATGCTGGTCATGGCGGCCGCGATCCAGGCTCAATTGGCCCTGCTGGCACCCAAGAGAAAGCGGTAACATTAGCGGTGGCCCGAAAATTGGCCGCGCGCATTAATGCCGATCCAGGAATGCGGGCTGTGCTTACCCGCACAGGCGATCAATCGGTATCATTGGCGCAACGCACCAGCATTGGCCGCCGTGAGCGCGCTGATTTCTTTGTGAGCTTGCACGCCGATGCGTTTACCTCTTCACAACCACGAGGTGCCTCCGTATGGGTGCTTTCGCAACGCCGTTCTGATACTGAACTTGGTAGAGCTCTGGAAAATAAAGAACGCTTAAGTGAAGAGCTGATTGATGTGGAGCATATTCTGCAAGACGCAGATGACGATCCGTACTTAAACCGAGCGATGTTAGATATGTTCCGCGATAACTCGATGGCTGATGGCTACGAAGCTGCGCAAATTATTTTAGCGGAGCTTGGTAAAGTAACGCGCTTACATCGGAATCGCCCGGAAGGTGCCAGCTTTGGTGTTTTGAGCGCGCTGCGCACGCCTTCGGTGTTGGTTGAGCTTGGTTTTATCTCGAACCCGCACAAAGAACGTTTATTAATTAATAATCAGCATCAAGATCGCTTGGCAAATGCACTGTACATGGGAATTCGGGAGTTTTTTATTCGTAACCCGGTAGCTGGCACTTCACTTGCAGAACTGCGGTTACAAACCCATGTGGTAGCTCGGGGCGAATCACTTTCGGTAATCGCCCAACGGTATGGCGTAAGTGTAGATGCGATCGTGCAGCATAACAATTTGCGCAGCACCACAATTCGGGTTGGTCAGCGTTTAGAAATCCCACTGGGAAGGTAGCTCATGCCCATTCAATTGTTACCGCCGCAGTTAGCAAACCAGATTGCGGCCGGCGAAGTTGTAGAGCGGCCAGCTTCGGTTGTAAAGGAGTTGGTGGAAAACTGCATTGACGCTGGCGCCACAGAAATTCGTATTGATATTGAGAAAGGTGGCGCGCGCAGAATTCGCATTCGTGATAATGGCAGCGGCATCGCGAAAGATGAACTCACGCTCGCGCTGAGCCGCCATGCCACAAGCAAAATTTCCACTCTTGATGATTTAGAGGCGATTGCCAGCCTTGGCTTTCGCGGCGAAGCCTTAGCGAGTATTAGTTCGGTAGCGCGCTTGCGCCTAACCTCTAAGCCTGCGGCGCAAACCGAGGCGTGGCAAGCTTGGTGCGAAGGCCGGGATATGAGCGTGCAGTTAGAACCTGCCGCACATCCGAATGGCACCACAGTAGATGTAGAAGATTTATTTTTTAATACGCCCGCGCGGCGTAAGTTTTTACGTACCGAAAAAACCGAGTTTGCGCATATCGATGAAGTAGTGCGCCGAATCGCCTTAGCCCGCCCCGATATTGATATCCAACTAAGCCACAACCAGCAACTACTGCGCAACTATCGGGTGGCCAATACCGAGCAAAAGGTAGCCCAGCGATTGCAGCAAATTGCGGGCAAGCGGTTTAGTGAGGAAGCGCTTTACTTAGAAACAAAGGGCATGGAAACAAAGGGCTTAGAAACAAGAGGTATGGAAACAAATATCCCAGAAACGAATGGCCCGGAAACAAATAGCCTAGATACGGCAGGCCTCGAGTTGAACCTACACGGGTGGATAGCTCCCCCCAGTGCTTGTAGGCACCAAGGCGATGTTCAATATATGTATGTGAACGGCCGTATGATGAAAGATAAATTGCTAAATCATGCAGTGCGCCAAGCCTATGCAGAAAGCTTACCGGAGGATAAACAAGCTACATTTGTGCTGTACATAGAGCTTCCTGCCCACGAGGTAGATGTGAATGTGCATCCAGCAAAACACGAAGTGCGTTTTCATCAAGCGCGGCAGGTGCATGATTTTGTGCTCGCCGCTTTACGCAATGCGCTCGCACCTTATGTTCGAGAACAGCAACAAGCGCAGCACCATTATCGCTATCAGGCGCTAACGCCAAACAATGAAGCGGCACACTATCAAGCGGCGGAAGCAAACTTTGCTAACCCTGCGCAAAATTTTGCCAACGATATGCATAAAACTACTGATGCTGGTAATGCTCACAGCGCGGCAAAGCAGGGGCAAGCTAGCGCCAATGTGGGAATTCTTCCCGGCGCAGGAGGGCGGCCTGGCTTCGCTACTGGAGCTTCAGCAGCACCTTCTGCCGCCTCGGAAACCGCGGCCGCACCCGCTTCGTTATCGCAGCCGCTAAGCACTGAAGAACCTTTGGGAGCTGCAGGCGAGCAACTCGTTTGGCAGCAATTAAGTATGCTGCAGAATCGTTGGCTATTGATAAAAGGTGTAAATGGCGAATCGAGTGCACAACTCGAAAAACTCTATGTACTTGATTTGCAGAGAGCACAGCAACAGGTACTCTGCCAACGCATTCGCCAACAATTAAGTACAGGCCTTGCTGGCCAACCACTATTGTTGCCGGTGCAACTGCAAATTAACGCAGCGCTACTACAATTACCTATGCATGTGTATAGCCAACTAGGCTTGCTCTTGGTTCAGGGCAAAACCACGCAACAACACCGCGAAATAACGGTGCAACAGGTGCCAAGTATGTTGCGAAACAGCAATATTAGCGCTGTACTGCCGCAACTATTAGAACAACTACAGGCGCTATGGCAGCAAAGCAATGCTACTGAGGAATCTGCCCAGGGCTTTATTGAGCAGGTAATAGGCTCTGCATTACCCAATTGGCTAGCGGCGCAGGCGGTTCAGTTGCGGTTTACGGAACAGGATGCAAAACAATTATGGCAGCAGATTAAGCACATTCCGCAATGGCAGCAGTTGCTGAACGAAATTGATTGGCAAGCCAATCTGAGCGAAAACAACCCACGTTAACCCAAGAGTAGTAGCGAATGAATGCAGCGCTAGTAGAACATTTACAGCAGGGAGTGATTTGCCTCAGCGGGCCAACTGCTGCGGGTAAAACAGCTTTAGCTATGGCGCTTGCGAAGCAACTTCCTGTTGAGTTGGTTAGTGTGGATTCAGCATTGATTTATCGTGAAATGGATATCGGTACGGCAAAGCCAACGCGAGAGGAGCTAGAAACCTGCCCTCACCACTTAATTAATATTTGCGATCCTGCCGAGATATACTCTGCAGCGAATTTTCGCACCGATGCATTGCAGCTGATTAATCGCATTCGTGAGCGCGGCAATATACCGCTCTTGGTGGGCGGTACTATGCTTTACTATCGAGCTCTATTAGCAGGATTATCGGCGTTGCCTGCCGCAGATCCTGAGGTGCGCAAGCAATTGCAAGATGATGCAGAACAGCACGGTTGGCTAGCATTGCATGAGCGCCTGCAAAAAATTGATGCTGTTGCCGCGAAAAGAATACATCCGAATGATCCACAACGCCTGTTGCGCGCGTTAGAGGTATTTGCCATTAGCGGCAAATCGCTAACGGCATTAACTCAGCGCCAACAACCCGGGTTACCATTGCCTACTTGGCAAATTGCAGTAGGGCCACCAGAACGAAGCCAATTGCATGAGAATATCGCTAAACGGTTTCACATGATGATTGCTGCTGGTTTTGAGCAAGAGGTAGTAGCACTGCGAGCGCGGGGGGATTTGCATCTTGATTTACCGTCTATGCGCTCTGTTGGCTATCGGCAAATGTGGCAATACTTAGATGGTGAAATGAGCCACGAAGAAATGATTGAGCGAGCTATTATTGCTACTCGCCAGTTAGCGAAACGGCAAATAACCTGGTTACGTTCGTGGCGTGGCCTCACGTGGTTAAATCCGTTGCAAGCTGACATTAACGATCAGGCAATCGCAGCGCTTTCGGCAGAACCACTAGCACCAGAAGCGTGGTTATCTGATTAACTTGCTCGTCTGATTTTTTGTTTGTTTAAGAATTTCACTGCGAATGCCGATACTCATTGTAAGTGATTGGACTAAAATTTAAATTTGCTGCTACACTAACTTGCATTCGCAGCGTTTTGTGCCCATATAGTGTTTAACTATGTGCAAGTGAGAATGCGAATTTGCATGGAAAGCGGAGCAAGATTTAGGTAATGGCGGCCGCAACAATACTAATAACATAAAGGAGCCAAACCATGGCGAAAGGGCAAACCTTACAAGACCCTTTTTTGAACGCGCTGCGTCGGGAAAGAATACCGGTTTCGATTTACTTGGTGAATGGTATTAAGTTGCAGGGGCAAGTTGAATCGTTTGATCAATTTGTTGTGCTACTAAAAAATACGGTTAGCCAGATGGTGTATAAACATGCGATCTCTACAGTGGTTCCGGCGCGTACGCCAAGCCAATATCCGCCAACAAATGGTACTGAAGATATCGAATAATATACTGTTCAAAAGCGAACAGTGAAGGAGCGGCTTGCTTGTTTGAGCGGTATGAAGGTGGCGAGCAGGCCGTGTTGGTTCATGTGGAATTTCCAAATGAATCGGCACGGGAAGATCTCGAAGAGTTAAAATTATTAGTTTCCTCGGCAGGTGTTGAATCCGTTGGTGTGATTACCACCTCACGACATTCCCCGGATGCACGGCTGTTTATTGGCTCGGGTAAAACCGAAGAAGTGGCTGCATTAGTGCAAGCAACAGGCGCTGAAATAGTTATTTTCAACCATCGACTTTCGCCTTCGCAAGAGCGTAATATTGAACGTGAAGTGAAATGCCGTGTGCTTGATCGCACCGGGCTAATCTTAGATATTTTTGCGCAACGAGCGCGTACTCATGAAGGTAAGCTGCAAGTTGAGCTCGCGCAATTGCGGCATATTTCTACGCGATTAATTCGTGGCTGGACTCATTTAGAGCGGCAGAAAGGTGGTATTGGCTTACGTGGCCCGGGTGAAACCCAGCTCGAAACCGATCGCCGATTAATTCGTGGGCGCATCAAGAATATTCTCGCGCGTTTAGAAAAAGTATCGAAGCAACGAGAGCAGGGGCGTAGAAGCCGGCAACGTGCAGAAATTCCAACGTTGGCCTTGGTGGGCTATACCAATGCGGGCAAATCAACCCTTTTTAATCGCTTAACCGGCAGTGATGTGTATGCGGCAGACCAATTGTTCGCTACGCTCGATCCAACATTGCGCAAATACGAATTGCCCGATGTAGGTGCAGTGATTCTCGCCGATACGGTGGGTTTTATTCGGCATTTACCCCATGATTTGGTGGCAGCTTTTAAAGCCACCTTACAAGAAACGCGTGATGCAGAGCTATTGCTACATGTTATGGATTGCCACGATGAACGCATGGTGGAGAACCGTTTCGAAGTTGATAAAGTTCTTACCGAAATAGCTGCCAGCGAAGTTCCGCAGTTACTAGTAATGAATAAAGTAGATCTAGTAGCGGATATTACGCCGCGAATTATTCGCGATGATGAGGGTAAACCTACTGAAGTGTGGCTTTCTGCACAAACAGGTGCAGGGATTGATCTGCTGCGAGAAGCGCTACATGATCTGCTGGTATCTAAACTAATGATTGAAACCCTGCGATTGGGCCCAAATCAAGGTAAGTTACGTAGTAAGTTATACGCGCTTCAGTGTGTTACGGAAGAGCATCCACAGAAAGACGGAGATGTGCTAGTATCAGTGCGTGTTCCTGTCGTAGAATGGCAGCGATTACTGAAAGAATATGGCGATGGGTTAACCAACAGTTTGTGTTAGGCTATCGCACTAGTTTAAACCAAAGAGCATTTGCTGGAGTTATCAATGGCCTGGAATCAACCGGGAAATAGTGGCAAAGATAAAGATCCATGGGGAAATAAACCTCAAGGTGGTAGAGATCAGGGGCCACCTGATCTTGATGAAGCTTTGCGCAATATCATGGGTAAGTTAGGGCTTGGCGGCAAAGGCGGCCAAGGTGGTAGCAGTGGAAGTGGTGCCGGTATACCAAAAAAAGTAGTGGGCCTCGTGCTCGGCTTAGTTGTGATAATTTGGTTTATCGCTGGCTTTTACACTGTAAAAGAAGCAGAACGTGGTGTAGTACTTCGATTTGGCGCGTACCATGCTGAAGTAGGCTCAGGCTTACATTGGCGTCCGGTATTCATTGATCAAGTAAGTAACGTTGATGTGAACAACGTTCGCTCGCAACAAACTGCAGGTTTCATGCTTACTGAAGATGAAAACGTGGTGCGGGTAGAGCTAGCAGTTCAGTATCGCGTAACAAATGCACGTGCTTACCTGTACAATGTTGAAGCACCAGATTCGAGCCTATCGCAGGTTACCGACAGTGCCTTACGTTATGTAATCGGCCACAACACGATGGATAACATCCTTACCGTTGGGCGAGAAGAAATTCGCCAACAAACTTGGGAAATCATCGATCGCTTAACCGAGCGCTATGGCGTGGGTATTCAGGTTATCGACGTTAACTTCCAGGGCGCACGCCCACCAGAAGAAGTTCGTGATGCTTTCGATGATGCAATTCGTGCGCAAGAAGACCAAGAGCGGTTTGTTCGTGAAGCCGAAGCTTATGCTCGGGAAATAGAGCCTACAGCTCGTGGTAGAGTGCGTCGTTTGCAACAAGAAGCACAAGCCTATAAAGAGCAAATGGCACTTCGCGCGCTTGGTGAAACGGCACGTTTCAACGAGTTATTACCGCAGTACCAATTGGCTCCAGAAGTTACTCGGCAGCGGATTTTCTTAGAAACGCTAGAAAGAATTTATGCGAATAACGCGAAGATATTTATCGATGTAGAAGGTGGCAATCAAATGATGTACCTACCACTTGATAAGATATTAGAGCAGCATAACCGCGCAGTGCGCCCACAGGCGCCAATTTTGCCAACGCAAGGGCAGAATGGGCAGAATACACCAGGGCAAGCTTCCAGTTCTAGCCAGCAAGAAACGAGCCGCACCAGCACTCGTTTCACCCCACGCGGAGGTAACTAAGCGATGAAAAATTTATCAGTTGTAATCGTTGTTTTACTCGCGCTGCTAGGCTATTCGTCATTGTTTACAGTAGTTGAAGGTGAGCGCGGTATCGTAGTTCGATTCGGTAAAGTAGCCCAAGATGAACAAGGCATGCCAATTGTTTATGAGCCGGGTTTACACTTTAAAGTACCGTTCATCGAACGCATTATTAAACTTGATGCTCGTATCAAAACGTTAGATGGCGAAGCCGATCGTTTCATCACTAGTGAAAAGAAAGATTTGATCGTTGATGCCTTTGTGAAATGGCGTATCGAAGATTTTGCAAAATACTATCTTTCTACTGGTGGTGGTAACCAACAGCAAGCTGAAGATCTGCTAATGCGCCGTATTAATACCGGCTTACGCGCCGAGTTTGGTGCGCGTACTATCCGCGATATCGTATCGGGTGAGCGTGATGAGTTAATGGAACAAGCATTGATTCAAGCGTCGCAAAGCTCAGATGATTTGGGTATTCAGGTATTGGATGTGCGGGTTAAGCAAATTAACTTGCCAACCGAAGTAAGTACTGCCATCTACGAGCGTATGCGAGCAGAGCGTAACGCTGTAGCCCGTGAGCATCGTTCAGAAGGTAGAGAGCAAGCAGAAATTATTCGCGCTGATATTGATGCACGAGTAACGGTAATGATTGCTGATGCAGAACGTGAAGCGCGCCAAATTCGTGGTGAAGGTGATGCAGAAGCAGCTCGGATTTATGCGGAAACTTACGGTCAAGATCCGGAGTTCTTTGCCTTTATTCGTAGCTTAGAGGCATATACTGCAAGCTTCGGCGATGGTGATAGCGTACTCGTATTAAGCCCTGATAGTGATTTCTTTAAGTACTTTAATCAGATGTCAGTGACAAGTAATTAAGGTTGTTACTGAGTATGGATAAAATAACGGGAGCTGCGGCTCCCGTTTTTTATGGAAACGTATTAGGATAAAGAAAAAACGGAGCTGCATATGTATCAGCACTTGTACCAACACTTTCTCAATGCACGGCCAAACCTGCTGCATTGCGCGCCACATAGCCATTATTATTGGCCCGATGTAACCCGCCAAGCTCAGCTTGAGTATTGGGATGATTCGGCGCGCTATGCTGACGAAAAGTGGGGCTATTTCTTTAGTACTAAAATCCCGGAGCTACAGCATAATATAGCCACTGAGTTGCATCTAAGTGATCCGGAGCAAATTGTATTTGCGCCGAATACTCATGAGTTTGTGTATCGTTTCTTAAGCGTGTTTGATGCCAAACAGCCGTTGCATATTTTAACCACCGATGGTGAATTTCATAGCTTCAACCGGCAAAGCCGACGCATTCTCGAGCGCGGTAACGTGCACTTAGAGGTTGTTCCTTGTCAGCCCTATGCTACCTTCGCAGAGCGTTGGCGTGATGCCGTTGGGGCACAATCATGGCAGCTTATTTTTATTAGCCAGGTGTTTTATAACAGTGGTGTAGTAGCGCCAGAGCCAGAGCAATGGATTAGCGCGGTGCACGATCGGGAAACACTGATTGTGGTGGATGGTTATCACGGTTTTTGTGCTTTACCTACCGATTGGAGCCCTTACGAAGAACGCATATTCTATCTTGCAGGCGCATATAAATACGCGCAGGGTGGCGAAGGCATGTGTTTTGCCGTGGTACCGAAAGGGTGTAGCTTACGGCCGGAGTATACGGGTTGGTTTGCTGATTTCGCCGGCCTAGCAAAGCCGCAAGGTGGGGCCGTAGAGTATGCGCAGAATGGTATGCGCTTTGCGGGTGCCACAATGGATTTCACCGCCGCCTATCGCTTGAATGCAGTGTTTGCATTATGGCGTGATGAAAAGTTACCTACAGCAGCTCGGCACCGCTATATCGAAACACTGCAGCAGGCGTTTTTAGAGCATATTGATACGCTCAACCATGCCCATTTAAATCGTAGTAATCTGGTTACCGGTAATTGCGCAAGTGGCAGCTACCAGCACGGCCATTTTTATACCTTTGAATTAGCCAGTGCAGAGGTAGTGAGCGAACTGGCGGATCGCCTGAAAGCACAAGGCGTTGCCACTGATTATCGCGATAGGCGATTACGCTTTGGCTTTGCTTTGTATCAAACCCCTGAAGATTTTAGAAAAATACAGGGTTGAGCAACCTTTTCGATATTGCGTTTAAAAATCGCTCTGCAAAAGCGGCGCTTTCTGCTAGAATCGCCGCTTAAATCACCGCCATACCAGCGTCCATACATCTAACGTGTGAACTAAAACTATCATGAGTAAAAATGTCGTTATTCTTGGCACCCAATGGGGTGACGAAGGCAAGGGAAAAATCGTTGATCTGTTAACGGATAAAGCCACTTATGTTGTGCGTTATCAAGGCGGGCACAATGCCGGCCATACTCTTGTTATCAATGGTGAGAAAACTGTATTGCACTTAATTCCTTCCGGAATTTTGCGCGATAACGTTACCTGTGTGATTGGTAACGGCGTGGTACTTTCTCCAGAAGCCTTGATGAAAGAAGTTGGTATGCTGGAAGAGCGCGGCATCCCGGTTCGTGAGCGCTTACTTATTAGTGAAGCTTGCCCACTTATTTTGCCGTATCACATTGCTCTTGATCAGGCTCGTGAAGTAGCGCGTGGTAAAAAGGCGATTGGTACTACGGGTCGGGGAATTGGCCCAGCGTATGAAGATAAAGTTGCGCGCCGCGCGATTCGTTTAGGGGATCTTTTCCACCCTGAGCGGCTAGCTGAGAAGTTAGAAGAAACCATGGCCCTGCATAACTTCGTGCTTACCGAGTACTTCAAGCAAGAAGCTGTTTCTGTTGCCGATACACTTGCTTATTGTTTAGAGATCGCCAAGGTATTGAAGCCATTAATAGCCGATGTACCAGGGTTGCTAGAGCAAGCCCGGAAGAACGGTTCGCCGATTATGTTTGAAGGGGCACAGGGCACCTTACTAGATATCGATCACGGCACCTATCCTTACGTAACCTCGTCGAATACCACTGCGGGTGGTGTAGCTACTGGCGCTGGTTTCGGTCCGCGTTACCTCGATTATGTATTGGGTATTGTAAAAGCCTACACCACGCGAGTTGGTTCAGGGCCGTTCCCTACCGAACTGGATTGTGAAGTAGGGCAGCACCTAGGTGTGAAAGGGCATGAGTTTGGCGCCACTACCGGCCGTAAACGCCGTACTGGTTGGTTTGATGCCGTAGCCATGCGCCGTGCCGTGCAAATCAACTCAATCAGTGGCTTATGCCTCACCAAACTCGATGTTTTGGATGGCCTAGAAGAGCTGAAAATTTGTATCGGCTATGAGCTACCTGATGGTTCAATCGCAGAACTGCCTCCTATGGCGGCGGAAGATTACGAGTTAGTGAAGCCCGTTTATGAAACCATGTCTGGGTGGAATGAACGCACTGAAGGTGTTACTGAGCACGCGCAATTGCCACCAGCGGCATTAGCGTATATCGCTCGCATCGAAGAATTATTAGAGGTTCCAGTAGATATCATTTCTACTGGCCCAGATCGTCAAGAAACAATCGTGTTGCAGCATCCATTTAGCGGATAATGTAACTGGTTAGATAACAGGCTTACAAAGCTGTTTTTTTAATCTGATGTCTTAAAATTTAAGCAGTCAGATAAAAAAAATCAAAAAATTGCGCATTCGAGGTTGCAAGACCCTAATCAATACCCTAGAATGCGCTCCACCTAAACGGTGGCGCCGGCATAGCTCAGCTGGTAGAGCAACTGACTTGTAATCAGTAGGTCGGGAGTTCGACTCTCTCTGCCGGCACCATTTTTTAGAAAAAAACTCGTGGAGGGGTTCCCGAGTGGCCAAAGGGATCAGACTGTAAATCTGACGGCTCAGCCTTCGCAGGTTCGAATCCTGCCCCCTCCACCATTTTTTCTGATTAGGTCCGAGGTAGCCCTGAATCTGATCGCGGGTGTCGTATAATGGCTATTACCTCAGCCTTCCAAGCTGATGACGCGGGTTCGATTCCCGCCACCCGCTCCATATCAAATTTGTGTTGCTGATATAGCTCAGTCGGTAGAGCGCACCCTTGGTAAGGGTGAGGTCGGCGGTTCAAATCCGCCTATCAGCACCAGTTGATTTACAGTTTCAAGAAAACCTCCCCTAGTTGTAAAAAAAACACTTTTATTTTAAACATCATGAAGCACTGGCGAACATTGTCCGCCGCGCGTTTCGAAAGAGAGGCTGTTATGGCTAAAGCAAAGTTTGAACGTTCTAAGCCGCACGTAAACGTAGGTACTATCGGTCACGTTGACCACGGTAAAACTACTCTGACTGCGGCCATTACATCTGTCCTAGCGAAACACTACGGTGGCTCTGCTCGTGACTTCGCACAAATCGATAACGCGCCAGAAGAAAAAGCGCGTGGTATCACCATCTCTACTTCACACGTAGAGTACGATACTCCAGCACGTCACTACGCACACGTAGATTGCCCAGGTCACGCCGATTATGTGAAAAACATGATCACCGGTGCTGCGCAAATGGACGGCGCTATCTTAGTAGTAGCTGCTACAGATGGCCCAATGCCACAAACCCGTGAGCACATCTTGTTATCACGCCAGGTAGGCGTACCGTTCATCGTAGTATTCATGAACAAGTGCGACATGGTAGATGACGAAGAGTTGTTGGAATTAGTAGAGATGGAAGTACGTGAACTTCTTTCTGAGTACGATTTCCCAGGTGACGACTTGCCAGTAATCCAAGGTTCAGCATTGAAAGCATTGGAAGGCGACGAAGCATGGGAAGGTAAGATTTTAGAGCTTGCAGAAGCCCTAGATTCTTATATTCCAGAGCCAGAGCGTGATATCGATAAGCCATTCTTGATGCCAATCGAAGACGTATTCTCAATCTCAGGCCGTGGTACTGTAGTAACAGGTCGTGTAGAGCGCGGAATCGTGAACACTGGTGATGAAGTAGCAATCGTTGGTTTGAAAGACACCACGAAAACTATCGTAACTGGCGTAGAAATGTTCCGTAAGTTGCTTGACGAAGGTCGTGCAGGTGAGAACATTGGTGCGTTGTTACGTGGTACTAAGCGTGAAGATATTCAGCGTGGCCAAGTATTGGCGAAGCCAGGTTCAATTACTCCACACACTAAGTTTGAAGCTGAAGTGTATGTATTGAGCAAAGAAGAAGGTGGACGTCATACTCCATTCTTCAAAGGCTACCGTCCACAGTTCTACTTCCGTACAACTGACGTAACTGGTGCAGTAGAGCTTCCAGAAGGCGTAGAAATGGTAATGCCTGGTGACAACATCAAGTTCGTAGTTGAACTGATTGCACCAATCGCAATGGATGACGGATTACGTTTCGCAATTCGCGAAGGTGGCCGTACCGTAGGCGCTGGTGTTGTATCTAAGATT
>JAIUMU010000002.1 GCA_022565355.1 Idiomarina sp. | reverse complement strand
GGTAATGCCTGGTGACAACATCAAGTTCGTAGTTGAACTGATTGCACCAATCGCAATGGATGACGGATTACGTTTCGCAATTCGCGAAGGTGGCCGTACCGTAGGCGCTGGTGTTGTATCTAAGATTTTAGATTAATTTTAGTTCGCACCACAAAAGAAAGGCTTCCCTCGGGAAGCCTTTTTTATTGGCAAATATTCAATATGAGGTGCTACTCTTATAGCGATACGCTATTGAGGAGCGCAGTATTAGCATGACCACTTGGATTAGCCACCGCGGTTATTGCGGAACCGAAGATGAGCCGATTGCCACCGAGAATACAGCGGCAGCATTTTTGGCAGCGATAGGGCATGGCTTCGAACATCTAGAAACTGATCTGCGGGTAAGCCGTGATGGGCACATCGTGCTATGCCATGACGCCGATTTATCTCGCGTAAGTGGCCGCAATGCTCAGGTGCACGAGTTAACTCGTAAAGAGCTTAGCAAAGAGCGGTTACAGCATGGCGAAACGCTACTGTTCTTTGATGAGTTCCTTGAACATTTCGCTCATTTGCACTGGATTCTCGATATTAAACCTGAGCAGGCAGAGCAAACCGTGGCCATTCTACAGCGCCTACGTAGCGATAAAGCAGTTGATGAGTTTTTACATAATCGCGCGCGCTATTTGTTCTGGCATCCTAGCCATCAACAGCAACTCACCCATATCTTACCCGAGGCGTTTTGCTTAGCGCGGGAGAGGCATTGCTATTTGGCGGGCGCCGCGGCGCTACTTGGCCTGCCTGCATTAGCGAATATTGAGGCCGGCCAATACTATGCGGTACCGCCGACATTACGAAACATCCCTATTTTGAATGAGCGCATTGTGCGGAATTTTCATGTGTGCGGAGCGAAAGTAATTGGTTATCTACCAGAAACCCCGGAACACCATAAACGTGCGTTGGCGGCAGGTGTAGACCAATTGCTTACCAATCACACACCACGAATTCTGCAACAACTGAAATAGTTTATTCTGCCAATCACGCGGGTGCGGCTACCATTGCGATGGTGAACGTGATAAAAATAACTTTCGGCAGAAAACCAATAAAAATAATTAAACATGCGCTTTAAACCCCTAAAAGCCAGAAAAATTCACCGTTGGCTCACGCTACTATTTGGTATCCAGTTAATTATATGGAGCATCACTGGTGCGGCTATGGTGATACTGCAATTGCCGTATATTCACGGCGATCATTTGGTGCAACCTGCCGATCGCTCTGTTAGCGAATTTACTTATCTGGAAAACATTACTTCGGTAGCAAATGAATATCCCGATGCTACAGAAGTTACCTTAGTAAACCGATATATCAATAACGGGTTTCAGCATGTGTTCGTGGTGAACGGCAATGCAACTCGTTTGCTGGATGCCGCCACTCTTCAGCCGCTTACCATTACCGAGCAGGACATTCGCGCGCTTGCCAAGCGCTACTATGCCCCAAGGAATGCCCCAAGTAATGCCCCAAGTAATGCCCAAGCAAACAACCACGAGCCGAACATCGCCCAATTACAGCTATTAACAGAACCAACAGAATCTGAACTGGCGGCTCGCCATTTACCTGCTTGGCAAGTTCGCTTTGCGGATACCTCCAACACCACCCTTTATCTTTCGGCAGTTACTGGGAGCTTGGTTACTCAACGGCATACGGCGTGGCGCTTTTTTGATTTTATGTGGATGCTGCACATCATGGATTATCAAGATCGTAGTGATATTACTAAGCCCTGGCTGCTGGCTTTTACGGTGTTAACATTACTCATTAGTATTTCCGGGCTAATGCTACTAGTGCAGAAGTATTTATCTCGCCCATGGCGTCGGTTATGGAGAGATTCGGAATGATAGGTAATAGCTCACGCAGCATTAAAATGGGCTGGCTCAGCAGTTTGCATCGCCGAATTGCGCTGGTGTTAGTTATTCAAGTAATTATTTGGTGCGTTACGGGTTTCTATTTCAGTTGGCAAGGCCGAGAAGGCCTCTCTACCCAAGAGTATTGGCACCAGTTACCAGCGCAACCATTGCACACCAAGGAACGTTATGTAACGCCGGATCTGCAATTGCAAAATCTTGGCAACGTTCGTTCCGTACGAGTACGTATTATCGATAATGTGGCGCAGTTTGAAGCTACCTATGTGCCGAACAACACACCGGGACACCAACAAGCGCCAAATCGCAGTAAAGCAAGCCCCTACGCTGTTGCATGGTTTGATGGTGAAACAGGACATCGGTGGCAAACCAGCGCCCTCACAGCGCAACGGTTGGCGGTAAACTCATATTTAGGCGCAGGCATGTTTAATGGCATTCGCGATGTGCATCGCAGCGATGAATTTCCGCATTGGGTTGGGCCAGGCTTTCGGGTAGATTTTGCTGATGATTTAAATACCCGAGTGTACATTGATCAGGCCAGCGGCGAAGTGCTCGGACATCGTAATAACCGTTGGCCCCTCATTGATTGGATGTACCGATTGCACTTCATGGATTACTCCGGCAAGCGCGATTTTAATAATCTATTCATCATTTTCGCAGGCTTACTCAGCGTATGGCTTTCTATCACCGGCATTTTAATGATTGCGCGGGTATGGAAACAGGGCGGATTTGTTGCCAAGCGCTGATTACCGTACAATACGCGGCTACGCGAAAGTACGAAGCCAAAACGAACGCTGTACGCAGCGAACCATAAGAATTAAAGGAGAACGGCATGGCCGCTGCTCAGAATAATCAGAACAATTCTGCAAATAATCTTCCTAAACGCGGGTGGTTTACCCGGTTTCTAGACACCGTTGAGTGGTTAGGTAATTTACTACCGCATCCGGTAACCTTATTCGCAATGTTTGCCTTATTCGTTGTATTCGCCAGTGGTGTAGCCGCATTTTTTGGCGTGAGTGCTGCGGATCCGCGCCCTGGTAACGAAGGGGTGATGATTACCGTAAATAGCTTAATGAGCGGCGAAGGCTTGCGCTGGATGGTTTCCAATCTGGTAACGAACTTTACCGGCTTTGCTCCGTTAGGTACGGTGTTAGTGGCAATTTTAGGGGTTGGTGTGGCCGAACGTTCGGGTATGCTTTCCGCCATGATGCGCGGTATGGTAATGGGCGCTTCACCACGCATGGTTACCATCGTTGTAGTATTCGCCGGTGTTATTTCGAATACCGCTTCAGAGCTTGGTTACGTGGTGCTGGTACCATTAGCCGCAATGATATTCCATTCGTTAGGCCGTCACCCGCTAGCGGGCTTAGCGGCTGCATTCGCAGGTGTTTCTGCGGGTTATAGTGCAAACCTATTTATTGGTACCGTTGATCCGTTACTCGCTGGTTTCACCACCGAAGCGGCTAATTTGCTTGATGCTGATTATGTAGTTGGCCCTGAAGCGAATTGGTTCTTTATGATTATCAGTACATTCTTGATCGCAGCCTTAGGCGCTATCGTTACTGAAAAAATCGTAGAGCCGAAATTAGGGAAATATAACCCTGATGAAGCCGATCCTGATTACGAGGATGATGGCAATGTGAAGATGGCCAAGTTAGATCCGCAAGAGAAGCGTGGCTTAGCGTTTGCGGGATTAACATTCCTTGGTTTGGCCGCATTGTTAGCGCTTACTATCGTTCCAGAGTGGGGTGTTCTGCGTAATCAAGAAACCGGTGGTGTTGCACGCTCACCGTTCTTGAACGGTATTGTGGTATACATCTTTATTACTTTTGCGATTCCAGGTTACGTGTATGGTTATGTAACGCGCACCATGCGTAGCGATGTTGATGTAATTCACGCAATGTCGAAAACCATGAGTAGCATGGGTCTATACATCGTACTGGTATTCTTTGCCGCTCAGTTTGTAGCATTTTTCGGCTGGACCAATTTCGGCACCATTATGGCGGTTAACGGCGCAGCAATGCTAGAAGCAATAAACTTAACCGGCCCATTGGTGTTTGTATTCTTCATCTTAATGTGTGCGTTCGTGAACCTCATGTTAGGTTCTGCTTCGGCGCAGTGGGCCATTACGGCCCCGATCTTCGTGCCGATGCTGATGCTAGTTGGTTATGCTCCAGAGTTGGTGCAGGCGGCGTATCGTATTGGTGATTCCGTTACTAATATTATTACTCCGATGATGAGCTACTTTGGCTTGATCTTGGCAGTTGCCGCGCGGTATAAGAAAGATATCGGTATTGGCACCTTAATTTCTGTTATGTTGCCGTACACCATGGTGTTCTTTATTGGCTGGGTAGCTTTGTTCTATATTTGGGTGTTTGCATTAGGCTTACCAGTGGGGCCAGGTGCAGCAACTTATTATTCTATCGACGGCTAGAACACGAGGCTAAATGCGAATTCTAACAGCGAGCATACTCATTTTATTAATGCACTCACTTGCCATTGGGCAAGCGAGTGCAGCTCGCTATATGGATGAGAATCGAGCGGCAACAGAAAACGCTACAACGCCGGAACGCATTCCAGTTTACGTTGCTGCGTACGAATTCCCCCCGTATTACTCTTCGCGTTTACCCCAGCATTTCCTTGGTGAATTACTCAAGGTGCTTAATGCACGCCAAGCAATTTATCATTTCAGTATTCGCGAAGTTCGCCCGCAAGAGCGTTACACGGCAATTTCAGAGGAAGGCTGTTGTGATGTGATTTTCTTTGAATCGGAAGCTTGGGGATGGTCTCCTGAGTATGAATATACCGCCTCGGAGCCGCTCATTTATGGAGCGGATCGCATGTATTCATTACAGAATGACAATTGGCTACCAACCGATGAGGATCGTGTGGGTGGCGTAGTAGGATATCATTACAATTACACCCACTTTGATATTGATGCAGGAACCTCTGAACAAGAGTTCATGATGTATCGTGCCGATTCCCAACTTACCCTACTTAACATGCTCCGCAACAACCGTATTCAATTTGCCCTGTTTACAGAGGAATTTGTACGCTGGTTAGCTGTACAAGATCCTGAGTTAATTGCGGGTTTGTACGCAGCACCGGAAGCGGATACGGTTTACACTACGCAAGTATTGGTAGGGGCAAATAGCAGTATTGAATTTGTAGAACTAATGGAACTAGTGAACGAATTGCGTGAAGAGCCGCAGGTTATTGCCGCGCTAGAGTACTATGGATTAGAGCGGGTAGAGCAGGAGCACGAAGCGCATTCTCAGGAATATACAGAACAGCAGCAATAGGTACTTTACTAGTGATAAAGTTCCTCGTGATAAAGGTACTAGTGATAAACCGAAAGCCCTAGCCGTTGGGCAAACTCAGTAACCATTTGTACCGCGCGGGTTGGGTTGCCGAAACGATTTAAAGGTGGGCTCCACGCTGCAATCACCCCATAATCTGGCACCACTGCAACAATACCGCCACCTACACCACTTTTTGCTGGTAAGCCTACCGTAAACGCAAACTCACCCGATTGATCATACATCCCGCTGGTAGAAAGTAGGGCATTAATACGATGCGCTGAACGAGCATCACAAATGCGCTCCTCAGTGCCAGGCTGAATACCTTTATTGGCCAGAAACCCTAAGCTTTGCGCAAGCTGTAAACAGTTCATTTCTACTGAGCACTGAAAAAAGTAGTGGTCGAGCACTGCGGGCACATCGGCTTCAATATTACCGAAACTTTTCATCAAATAGGCTAACGCAGCGTTACGATTACCGTGTTCTTTCTCCGATTCCCACACTTCATGATTAGTGTGCACAGATTCGGTACCCGCTAAGTAACGAATGTATTGAATCAGCGCACTTTTACTTGCCGAATAGCGGCTGGTAAGCACATCAGATACCACGATAGCGCCGGCATTAATAAAGGGGTTGCGTGGGATACCGTGCTCCCACTCTAACTGCACTACTGAGTTAAAAGCCTGCCCCGATGGCTCCATGCGTACGCGTTCCCACAAGGAATCGCCAGCACGTTCCATGGCCAAGGCGAGGCCGAAAATCTTCGAGATACTTTGAATCGAAAAGCACACATCAAAATCACCAGCAGTATGGGTGGTACCATCTAGTTCAACCACTGCTATACCCACATGCTCAGCTGCAACTTCAGCCAGCGCTGGAATATAATCAGCTACTTGCCCGCCGAGCGGTGCTTCACGAGCTTCCGCTACAAGCTGCTCGAGCAAGCTGCTGCAGTTCTTGGGTTGCTTTGGGGTACCTTCCATATGCGTCCTTAATGATGTTGTGTAGTTACCTTAACCGAATCGGTACCCACTGGCTATTTCGCAAGCATCGGCTTCAAGAAGCGAGCCGTATGCGAACCTGCGTGCTCACTTACCTCTTCGGGCGTGCCGGCAACTAAAATCTGGCCGCCGCCGTTACCGCCCTCTGGGCCCAAATCAATTAGCCAATCAGCCGTTTTCACTACATCCAAGTTGTGCTCAATAATAACAATCGTATTACCATGATCACGCAAGCGATGCAGCACTACCAGCAGCTGCTGAATATCATGGAAATGCAAACCTGTAGTTGGCTCATCTAAGATATACAAGGTTTTGCCAGTATCGCGTTTGGAAAGCTCACGAGCCAATTTAACCCGTTGCGCCTCACCACCGGAAAGTGTGGTAGCCGCTTGCCCCAAACGAATATAAGAAAGGCCAACATCCATTAATGTTTGCAGTTTGCGTGATATCGCTGGCACTGCATCGAAAAACACGCGCGCATCTTCCACGGTGAGATCAAGCACCTCATGAATGGTTTTGCCCTTGTACTGAATTTCTAAGGTTTCGCGATTGTAACGCTTGCCCTTACACACATCACAAGGCACATACACATCCGGCAAGAAGTGCATTTCTACCTTAATCATGCCATCGCCTTGGCAGGCTTCACAGCGGCCACCTTTCACGTTAAAGCTGAAGCGGCCTACTTTATAGCCACGTGCTCGCGATTCCGGTACCCCAGCAAACAGCTCCCGAATGGGGGTGAAAATCCCAGTGTAGGTAGCCGGATTAGAGCGCGGCGTGCGGCCAATGGGGCTTTGATCAATATCCACTACTTTATCGAGTAATTCTAAGCCATGCACACTATCGTGCTCAGCAATTTTGCCAGTAGTAGCGCCATTTAGCTCATGGTGCGCCAATGGAAATAAGGTATCGTTAATTAACGTAGATTTACCCGAACCTGATACGCCGGTTACACAGGTCATTAACCCAATCGGCAAACGTAAATCCACATTTTTTAAATTGTTACCGCGTGCACCTTTCAGCTCTAACCACTCTTTACCTGGTTTATGGCGCTTTTTAGGAATACTAATTTCTCGGCGGCCAGAGAGGTAATCGGCGGTAAGTGAACCTTCTGCTTTCAAAATATCTTCATAAGTGCCTTGGGCGATAATTTCACCACCATGAACGCCTGCGCCAGGGCCGATATCAATGACATGATCGGCGGCGCGAATAGCATCTTCATCGTGTTCTACTACCAACACTGTGTTACCTAAATCGCGCAAGTGCCGCAAGGTATCCAGCAAGCGTTCATTATCACGTTGGTGTAAGCCAATTGAAGGCTCATCCAGTACATACATTACCCCAACTAGCCCGGCACCAATTTGGCTGGCCAAACGAATACGCTGAGCCTCACCACCGGATAAGGTTTCTGCGCTGCGCGAGAGGTTTAGGTAATTAAGGCCCACATTCACCAAGAAGCGCAGCCGATCATTAATCTCTTTAAGAATCTTTTCGGCAATCGCCGCCCGCTGGCCAATCAACTCAATTTCAGTGAAAAAGGTTAAGGCATCGCCAATCGAGAGCTCTACAATTTCCGGCAGGGTAGTATTGTTTACAAATACATGGCGCGCTTCTTGGCGCAACCGGGTGCCATTACAGGCGCGGCATGGCTTGGTGGCTAAGTACTTGGATAAATCTTCCCGCACCGCGCTGGAATCAGTATCGCGATAACGGCGCTGCATGTTCGGTAAAATACCTTCAAACGGATGCTTGCGAACAACGGTATCGCCCCGATCATTTACATAGTTGAACTTCACTTCCGTAGAACCAGAGCCGTTCAGAATCAGATCACGAATATCATCGGGTAACTCGCTAAATGGTGCATTCAAATCGAAGCTAAATTGCTTGGCTAGTGAACGCAGCATTTGGTAGTAGTAAAAATTACGCTTATCCCAACCACGAATTGCGCCGCCGGTAAGGCTAAGCTCAGGGTTACCCACCACCTTGTCGGCATCAAAATATTGCTCAACACCCAAACCATCACAAGTGCCACAGGCACCGGCTGGGTTATTGAAGGAAAATAAGCGTGGCTCTAACTCTTGCATGCTGTAGCCACAATGCGGGCAGGCAAAATTAGCAGAGAAAATCACCGGTGGCGTTTTGTCGTTCTCATCCATCGGCACAATCATAGCCGTGCCGCCCGACATCTCGAGCGCCGTTTCAAAAGATTCTGCCAACCGTTGCTCTAGGCCAGGACGAACCTTAATGCGGTCTACTACTACTTCAATATTGTGCTTCTTGTGCAGCTCAAGCTTGGGCGGATCGCTTAAATCACATACATTGCCATCAACCCGAGCGCGCAAATAGCCTTGCATCGCTAAGTTTTCTAAGGTTTTTTGATGCTCGCCTTTGCGCCCTTGCACTACCGGCGCCACTAACATTACTTTGCTGCCTTCTGGCATCGCCAATACTTGGTCTACCATTTGCGAAACAGTTTGTGCAGCAAGTGCCACATCATGTTCAGGACAACGAGGTTCGCCAATGCGCGCAAACATAAGGCGCAGGTAATCATAAATTTCGGTAATGGTACCCACAGTAGAGCGTGGGTTATGAGATGTGGATTTCTGCTCAATGGAAATTGCTGGCGAAAGGCCTTCAATAGAATCCACATCGGGCTTTTCCATAAGGCTCAAAAACTGCCGTGCGTATGCAGAAAGCGATTCTACATAACGGCGCTGGCCCTCAGCATACAAGGTATCAAATGCTAAAGAAGATTTTCCAGAACCGGAGAGGCCGGTGATCACCACCAACTTATCTCGCGGAATTTCTATGTTGATGTTTTTCAGATTGTGGGTGCGGGCACCGCGTACTTCAATTTTATCCATAACATCCTATCTTCGCGCAAATTGTAATCGGCCATTATTGCACAGATCACCATGTTTCTTGAAGTAAACTGGCCAAAATGGGCACTTAATTCGTAATGAAAATTGTAACGAGGATTTGTAACTGACGGGGGTGGTTAACTTCTGTTAAACTTGCGCTTCGTAATTTCGCCAAGGGGCTTATCGCCCTGTTTTCGAATTGGATAAGCACCGCGTAATGAAGCATTCCGGATTAAACCGCACAGAGAAAAAAGCCGCCGCCGCGCTCGCCTCAATATTTGGGTTACGCATGTTGGGGCTGTTTTTGATCATGCCGGTATTGGCAATTTATGGTCAACAGTATCCAGATTACACACCACTGCTAGTGGGTGTTGCCATTGGCGCTTATGGCCTTACCCAAGCACTCCTGCAAATTCCAATGGGCATTCTTTCAGATCGTATCGGCAGGCGGCCCATTATCATTGCTGGTTTGGCTATTTTTGCCATTGGTAGTGTGGTGGCAGCAATGGCGGAAACCATGCAGGGCGTTATTATTGGCCGAGTAATACAAGGCGCTGGCGCAATTGCAGGTGCTGTTTTAGCGCTGGCCGCCGATTCAGCTCGGGAAGATCAACGGCCTAAAGTGATGGCCGCGATCGGCATGGGCATTGGCCTTTCATTCGTGCTAGCCCTAATTCTTGGGCCGGTGCTGGGTAACATCATTGGTATGTCGGGCCTGTTTTGGTTCACTGCGGTGCTTGCCGTAGGTGGCATGTTGCTGATGTGGAAAGGCATGCCTGTTACCCATCAAAAAGTACCTAGCCGTGATGTATTACCGGTGCCAGCCGAATTGGGCCGGTTAATGAAGAATACTCAGTTACAACGCTTAAACTTCGGCATTTTTGTCTTGCATGTGGTGCTCACCGCATGGTTCGTAACCTTGCCGTTGCAACTTGTAGATGCGGGCTTAGCCGCACAACATCACAGTTGGCTATACCTACCTACCTTATTACTTTCATTTGTAGTGATGATTCCCATGATGCTCATTCTGCTGCGTAAAAAGCAGCAAGTGTTGGGTATGCGTTTAGCAATGCTGATGTTGATTATTTCCTTGTCAGCCATTGCTGTATTTTCCGGGCAATTATGGGGTTTGGTAGTTTCGGTTTGGGTGTTTTTTATTGGTTTTAACTACCTTGAGGCCAGTTTCCCTGCATTACTAACCCAGCATGCACCCGCGGGAAGTAAGGGAAGTGCCAGTGGTTTGTTCACTACTTGGCAGTTTTCAGGCGCCTTTGTAGGCGGTGTTGCAGGTGGTTATTTATTCCAAAGTTTTGGCGCGATTGGCGTTATGCTTTTTTGTATCAGCCTGCTAGTATGTTGGTTGATATTAAGCATTGGTTTGCTACAGGTGTCTGCTACAACGCGCCTTAACATCACTACTCGCATTTTAAGCCCAGAAGAAGCGCGCGAACTTACGCAGCTGCTCGGCGAAGCGAACGGTGTTGAGGAAGCCATCGTTATACCTGATGAAGGCGCAACCTATTTAAAGATTAAGAAAGACGAATACGATGCCGAAGCAATCAAAGTGGTTGTGGCTCGTTTTCAGTAACAGATAACAGGAGAAAGATATGGCAAGCCGTGGTGTGAATAAAGTAATTTTAGTGGGCAATTTGGGCCAAGACCCAGAAGTACGCTATACCCAAAACAGTGTAGCAATCGCTAACTTTAGCGTAGCTACCAGTGAAAGCTGGAAAGATAAGCAATCTGGCGAGCAAAAAGAAATTACTGAGTGGCATCGTGTGGTGTGTTATCGCCGCCTCGCAGAAATTGCCGGTGAATACCTGAAAAAAGGGTCTAAAGTATATATTGAAGGGCGTTTGCAAACCCGTAAGTGGCAAGATCAACAGGGCCAAGATCGTTACACCACCGAAATTGTGTGTAATGAAATGCAAATGTTGGATAGCCGCGGTGGTCAAGGTGGCGGTAGCTTCGATCAAACACAAAGCCAAGGTGGCCAAAGCAACCAAAACTGGGGTGGCCAACAAAGTGGCGGCCAGGGCAGCCAAAGCTCTGGGCAAAGTGCCGGCCAAAGTGGTGCTCCAGCGGCAAATCAGCGCCAAGCACAACCAGCGCCACAGCCTGCACCTTTAGATAATGATTTTGATGATGATATCCCGTTTTAGGTTATGCATAAAGTAAAAGTGTAAAGTTAAGATTAGAAAGAACACTGAATAACATTAAACCCAGTATTTTTGCTGGGTTTTTTATTTTTAACACTTTTCAAATTCGAAATTGCAGCTTATACTAGGCCTAACGTATAATTAAAGTGTTAAAATAAAGGTCGTATTAATGATCGCATTCAGTGTGGAGACGTTGGTTTTTGATAATGGTGAACGTTATCCCATCTTGATGGGAGAAGATGATATGCCACATTTCCATATAACGCTTTGGGTAACAAATAAGTTAAGGTCAGACGGTAAAGCAGAATCAACTATCTCTAACAAATTAGAGCATGTGAAATGGTTTTTGGGTTGGCAAGTCCAAGAGCAGCGTGACTTATATCGTGAATTCCAACAAGGAAAGTTTCTCGACACAGATGACATTCAAAATATCAAATCTTACCTAGCATTAGATATTCAGCAGTTTAAAGGAAAGGCCACCCAAAAGAGTAAGGGACGAAATAAAGTCGTCAGCTTAACGGAATCACCAAAGCTGATTGATGTCGCTCCCTCGGTTGGCCGCAGTCATCACTATAATCGCATGACATCCGTTATAGAGTATCTAACTTTCCTTGCCAAATTAGCCGTTAAGCAATCACCTTCGTCTCAAATTAATCAAAAAATTGAAAAGATGGAAAAGGCATTCAAAGCGGCTCGCCCTAAAGGAAAGGGAAAAAATGTGCTAGATGATAAAGACAGTAAAACCCTGCCAGATGGGTTGGTTAAAGAGTTTATTGAAATAGCACATTATGAACATGCTCTTAATCCATTTAAGAATGAAGGCATACGATTCCGCAATTATTTGATGTTCCTTTTGATTGAACGACATGGCATCCGAAGCGGCGAATTGCTTTCGCTCAAATTAACAGATATGACCTTGCATGGGGACAAAAAGTCATTTTGGGTTCGACGAACACATGATGATAAAAATGACCCACGTAAAAAGCAGCGAGTTGCTAAGACGAGAGAACGGAAACTAAGGATCTCTGACGAAACGGCAGGGTTACTTGATACTTATATCCAAAAGTATCGTCGCCCCCTGCAAAATGCGAAAAAACATCCATACCTTTTCGTAACTCATCGCAAAGGGAAGACGCAAGGTTTGCCTATTTCTGGCTCATCTTTTGACAATACTATCGTCCCGGCTATGAAAGGGGTTGATGAAAAGTTCGCAGATATTCACCCCCACTATTTTAGGCACAACTGGAACGAAGACTTTTCAGATAAAATAGATAAAAACAATGAGTTAGCCTCATCTGGCGCAGAGGGGTTCAAAAATATTGATAGCGGTACAGAAGCTAAAATGCGTATGCATCAAATGGGGCACTCAAGTGAAAAATCGGCGAACGTATATAACCAACGTCACGTTTCCAAAAAGGCTAACGAGTTGTCCCTAATGGAGCAAGAAGAACTTCAAAGGAAAGCTGCGGAAGTAAGGAAGGCAAATGTGGATAACGGAGGTGACAGTGAATAATGTTGTATTAAAAGAAGATTATGGCCTAGAGCTGTCTACTCTTCAATCCCCATTTAAAATCTCACGCGACGGATATAGCTTTGAGATTGAAGCTAATACATGGGTTCTGAATAAAGACACAACAATCAGTTTTCAAAAAGAAGTGTTGGAATTGGAAACGGTTACTCTTGATGGATTTAGAAATGCATTGGCTCGCTATGCTGAAGAGTCTTCAGCTTGGCATACGTCAAATATGTATCACAATTTCCAGCGTATGGTGAGAGGGACTGGCTGCAAAACGGTTGATGAGCATGTTGTTAGGAATTGGCGAGCCATGCTAGATGATGAGCATCAATGGTATTTAGGAGCACTACGTGGTTTCTTAATCAGTTGGTATGACTACGGCTACAAAGGAATAAGTAGCGAAGTTGTGAAAGTGCTTGAGAAGATGACACTATCAGGAAACCAGAAAGGAGTCGCGATTGCTAATCGTTGTCCATATACAGGTGCATTGACACAGAACGAGCAAGTAGCGGTCGCAAATGAACTTATTCGCTTGTTTGCCGAGAGCAAAATTACATTAGCATGTTATGGCTACCTCTCTACTCTACAAGCGACAGCCAGAAGAGCTATACAAATACGGCAGTTAAAAGCAGAAGATCTGATAAAAGAAAAATGTGCTAAGAGCGGAGCTACTAACTTCTACCTCAATATCCCGCGAGCAAAGCAAAGGGGCGTCGGGTTTCGTGAGGTTTTTAAAAAGCTTGCGATCACAGAAGAGCTTTACCTAACCCTTAAAAATTTAGTTATACAGGAGCAAGAAAGGTTAAGGGATAAGTGTGGGTTTGAGCTTAGCCAGAGACAGAAAGACTTAACCCCAATTTTTATTGACTGGAAGAGTGTATCAAAACTTATTGATAAACATTCTGATGATTTTCATTCAGAGCAAATATTCAGCTCTGACATTCTGCATTTATCGACCAATCAGTTTCGAGACAGCTTTATGCGGCAAGTGAATTTGCTAAACCAAGCTTTGAGTGAACGCACGGGTGACTTTATTTTAATATCGGCCAGACGGTTTAGGCGAACTCGCGGCACTAATCTTGGGCGTAAAGGGGTAAGTCCTTTTATTATCGCTGAGGCGTTAGATCAATCAGATACTCAAAATGTGATGGTCTACACAGAAAACACCGCTGATACAGTAACGTATATTGATAAAGCCATTGGTAAACAATTAGCACCCTTCGCAAAGGCCTTTAAAGGAGAAATAATTAAAAAATTTCAAGATGGCGAGCGTGGTAATGATCAAACGGCTCGTATTCCCAACAAAGATAATGAGGTCGTGGGTGCTTGCGGAACAAATGATTTCTGCGTGAAAGGTTATGAAGCCTGTTATCTGTGTGAAAAATTTAGGCCTCTGCTGGATGCCCCGCATGAAAAATTCTTGGAAAGTCTTTATCTGGAAAAAGAAGCACGCCTTAAGGCAACAAAAAGTGAGCAATATGCTTCTACTAAAGACACATTAATTCTTGCCGTAGAGTGGGTAGTTCAGGCTTGTGCTGACATGAAACAAGAGCAAGAGGCCTGCCGCCATGACTGAAAATGTAATTCGGTTTAAAGCAAAAGCAGAACTTGATGCAGAGCAAAACCTAGTAAGGTTTATCGAGGATTGCCGCACTCATTTAACGGTTTTTAGTAAAGACAAGTGGCATGAAAACAAATGGGACACCATAAACGGAAACCGGAAAGTCGTTGTTCGCTTTTCCACAAATCTGAAACCATCAAATTCATACAGTTACGAGCCGTTAGCTCAACCATTTTTAGACTTTGCTAAGGCCTATATAAAGAATTCATACACGGATAGGCCCGTATCCAATTTACAACGCCATATGGAAGCGCTTCGTGTGTTGGAAGAAGCACTAGTTCTGGCGACTGGAGAAGCTGACATATTGATGCTGAATGGGACTGTACTAGAGCGACTTGACGAAGTATTTCAACGCCAGCTTTCAGATTCCACCGCAAGAAATAAATCAGGCTATCAGATGGAATTGATACTCGACTTTTGCCGTGAAAACTTCATAGCACCGAGCTTACCAGAATGGTCTAATCCATACCGGAAAGTTAAAGATCTGACAATTGCTCTTGATGAAAAAGGGAAAGAGTACCGTTCTGAAAAATTGCCAACTACTGAAGAAATGATGCTGGTTGCTGAATTATTCAGTAAAGCTCCGCAGCTAGGTATTGAAGCAGAATATTATACAGCAATATATGCCTTATTGATGGCAGCGCCTTCACGAGGTTCAGAGGAAACGACATTGTCTGTGGATTGTATCGTATGGGAAAAAGACAAGGCTGGTGATAATCAGCTTGGTATAAGATGGACGCCAGCTAAAAAAGGAAAAGCGGGAATAAAATGGGTTCCTCCGGTGATGCAAGATATAGTCATAATGGCCGTTGAACGTCTCACTCGTATAGGGGAGCCTGCACGCAACGCTGCAAAATTTGCTGAGGAAAACCCTGAACAGTTCATGGTTCATGATGGTTGTATTACACCATCAAGTTTCTCGGAAAACGCTTCTTTGTCGGTAACGCAACTGAATGCCGCATTATCAATAAAACTACTGAACCTGACGTCTGTAAATGCCAAATGGATAAATAAATTATTAGAAGATAATCAAGGTGTTATTACGTACAAGACTCTCGGTAAATTTGAGTATGAAAAATACACTAAGAAGTTTCCTAAATGGCCATATGTAGATAAGGGCAAGAAAGTAAAGGCTTCAGAGGCGCTGCTGCTGCATCGAGAAAATGAGTTTCATGCTGGCTTCAATCCAAGAGGCTTTTCTTTTTGCATTCCAACAGTTAATTACATCAATGATCGCTTTGCTGAATCAAAGGCTAAAGGTGAACGCACACTATGGGCAAAGCATGGCCTTCGCTTAGAAAGTGGTAAACCAATTGAATTGACCACTCATCGTGCTCGTCACTGGCTCAGTACAATGGCCGAAAGTGGAGGAATGGATGAGCTTATACTGGCAAATTGGGCAGGTCGTGCAAAAGTAGGTGACAACAAGAAGTATGACCATCGAACAGAGGACGAAAAATCTGAGCAAGTTGCAGATTTAATGATCCCGCAAAACGCTGGTGTTCTTGAGAAAATTAAGCACAGGATACCTGTTACATTTAAGGATATCGGTAAAGACTTGGATGGAGCTGCAATAGTAACCGAGCTGGGGGTTTGCGAGCACGATTATGCAATGTCACCTTGCCAACGCCACGGTGACTGTGAAACTTGCAAGGAGCTTGTTTGCATCAAAGGTTTCAGTGATTCTTTGGGTTTGCTCAAGACACGAGAGCAAGAGGTTCAGTCCCAGTTAAATAAAGCGTTAGTTGATCATGAAATGGGAGCTTTTGGTGCAGATCGATGGGTAACAAACCACGGATGGCGGTTGTCTCATATCCGCACAAAAATTCGTATTCTCGAAGATGAGAATACTCCAGAAGGAACAGTTGTTAGAATTCCTGAGGAATATGATCCTTCACCCGTTAAGGAAATGCTCAGAGAAAAGGGATTGGATACCGAAGTTACATCACCTGAGAAAATTCAATTTGAAGATGATCTGTTCGAGCTAATGGAGCTTTAATCATGCCTAAAATTGTAGTTACCAATGAGAATATCTCTGACATCTTGAATTTGATCGATACATGGAAAGGTAAATTAACTTGGCCTCTGCTATGCGATGAGGTTAAGGCAATGCTTGGGCTTGAAGACATTACCCGACAGGCTTTATCTGGATATAAGGACATTCAAGAGGCTTACAGCGCTCGTAAACAGTCTTTACGGGAAGCTCCTACTGAAACAAAACGCAGCGAAGATAGTAACGTTGAGTATTGGCGAAATCAGGTAGAAGGCTTGGAAGCGGAACTGTCACGGGCTAATAATACAATTGCTAAATACAAGCAACGCTTTGTCTTATGGCAACACAATGCATACAAGCATGGCATACGTATCGACTCATTGGATGACGCAATTGAGATGCTGGAACAGCCTCTGACTGAGATTAAGCGTAGAACAGGGGGTTCGTAATGATGACTGAAAAAAGCAGCAATCTAAGATGGCTGATATGCGATCTGGCATTCTCAGAGTTGGAGCTAATTGGAACTGAGAGTCAAGATTGCAGAGAGCCGATGCCAACGCCGTTAACGATAATATTTTACGCACAACTTACCTCGATAGCTAACGTTCATTAAAACTGCGGAGGTTGAGGCGGAAATGGCTTAAACCATTCTTCATGAACTTTGCAGTTCTCACTATTAGGTTCAGGGGACGCTTGTTTTACTCGCACATGAAGTGGCATTGAAACACAGTTACCAAATATTAGAGCTTCTCCGGGAACAGATTGCTTGATTTTGTTAGCAAAATCATCTGAAAAGTAAGGAAGAATGGCGTATACGTACTTCATATCTACTTCATTTTGTATTCGATGGACTATGAAGTTTGAGCATTGCGATAAAACAGTTTCAGACAATTCTGAGGGGCGTTGCGATGATACCAATAAGTACAATGCGTACTTTCTGCCCTCACGGGCAATCTGCTCGAATATATTTTCACGAAGTAAATACTTTGAATCCTTCTTGATATAGCGATGAGCCTCATCTAGCACTAGATGTATTGGCTTCTCTCGCCTTGCTGAGCCTTTGAGTTTCCTTCTTGACGTAAAGTTAAGCCTTGAGGTTACAGAGGTTAATGTTTCTAATGCATCCTTTGATAGCTCGCTAGTGTCGATAATCAGCATGTTAGTTTGTAATGGCACTATGCTATTAGGCTGCCATAACCAATCAAGGTACTGGTCAATATTTGTCGTTCCGTTGGGCGACTGTCTCATGAAAGCACAATCGGGGTTGTCCAAGAAAAAATCTAATCGTGTCATCATCGTAGACGTGTATTCTCTTATCCGACCATTACCTCTAGCATCCTCTTCTAATAAGGTAAGATTCGCTGCCTGCTTCAAAAATCGGTAGTCGAAATACTCTTCGCCAGATGCTCTATAGTCTATAACTTCTCGCAGAGAATTGTTATTAATCTTGTTTTCAACTAACTGTACCGCACTCATTAACTTGCCTTCATTTCTACCATAATTAATGGTGCAACTCGCATACAAGTCTTCTATATCCTTTAACACTCCCTCTTGATTACATGCGCGGTGAAGATTCGTATCCATTTGTATAAGCGTTAAAAATCCATAAATTATTCCTTGTGCGGTAGTAATAATTGCCGTATCACTGTCGCCTTGTGCTTGCAGTATGTGGATTAGATTACAGATCTTAAATCTAAGGTAGTTTATTAGCTTTTGTCTGCTAGCTCCCTCATGGGTCGCGATCATATAAAACTTATAACTTTCCTGAAGCACCTTATCCCAGAAGGGCCGCTGGGTGGCATCCGTAGCCATTAGGAACGAACTCCATTCGTCAATATTCATAAGAAAGTGCGGAAGGTAAAATGGTTCTACGCCGTCTTCAACTGTCTCAATATTTGGTTTTAATAACCTTACCTTTAGAAACGGGCTGATCTCGTGTCCTGTAAAAGCATTTTTATATTCGCCGTTGACGTCAAAAATTAGTATTCGCGAACCAATAGCAGAGTTATCTTTTTTCTTGTGAATTTCTTGGATGATATGAGCTATCGTATTTGATTTTCCACTACCAGAGTTGCCAAGCACCGCCGAATGAATATTAAAAAACGAGTTTATCGAAATATTAATCGGGTAGTTAATTAGGTTTTTACTCTCACCGAGGAAAAAGCTTTGGTGAATCGTTTTGCTTAGCTCTTTATCTTTCCCGGTATGAAGAATTAGTTCCATATCATCGAAAGTGACGACGGTTACTTCACTATATATTCCGGGGAAGATACCAACTCCAAGGTTAAATCTATTATCTCTCGTGATTGTACCTATAGGCTTCAAGAGTAGTTCACGATTACTGTCAAAATCATAAGCAGCTGAGCCTAAACTGTTATCGCTATCAAAAATTGACATAACTTCACAAATTAAATGCTCACCTACTGAATTAACTGTCTTTAAATAACTTCCGATATTACCGAAGTAATACACAGTACCAGAAACATTGACAGAGTTTCCTCTTATCTCTGAAGATATTTTCACTCTAAACTGGTTAAAATTTACTGAAGTGATTTTCCCGATCCTCATTTTGCACCCTTTAATGACTTCAGAGAATTAATGAACTCCTCAAGTATTTCAACATCTTTGCTGCGATCTAAATCAGGAATAAAGTTATTTACTATATAGTTGAAGTAGTGAATATTTTCCTTTGAGGATGCTGTGCCCGTTTTAGCAGGAACATCAATTTCCCCTGAGATCTGATAAATCCGCCTGTCAGTCAGTTTCGTAAGATTTTCAGTAGGGTAATAGTTACCAAAGATAACCACGCTAAGGCTTGAATTAGACGCAAGAGCTGAATAAATCGCATTGTTTATATGTTCATCGCTAAAGCTATAACCGATAACTATTAACACACCATGTTGGAGTAAGAGCTTGTTTTGAAACTCTCTAATTAGATCCGCATAAGGAGAACCTAAGCTTTTATTTTGTTTCAGCGGCGTCGGGTAGATAAGTACATTATTGTATTTTGCTGGCTGATTAGGAACTACATCGACCTCTTTGATGTTAAAAAATGAGTTGTCATCTGATTCTATCCAACTAATCGATCCGTGAAGCTTGTAAAGATAAACCATATTCTCTAGAGGCTCATACTTTTCGACACTTGGATCAATCTTGCGTGAAAATGTGTAAGAAAAACGCGCAGGATTAAATGTACGAGACAGACCACTACTAAAACCGTTGTTGTAGTTGATATTAAGATAGCCTAATGCTGTCTCGCTGAGTAAGTCGTTGTTAGTGGTGAATACGTTGACTCTCGCGAGATCTCTATTTCGCAATGCCAACTTCTGGTAAAGTTTTTTGTATAAACTTAGTGAATCTTCAGCGGTTGTGCAGTCAATGTTGATAGATGAATAGATTTGAGACTCAATTAACTCTATAAGAAAGTCATTCAGGCTGTCTTTCTCGTTAATTCCTTTTGAATACTCACGCTTTGAATAGAGAGTGCCAAGTATGTCTTCTAAATTGTTTGGAGAGACATCTTTAACAGATTTGAATCGTGCTTTCACTTCATCATGTATCAGGTCATCAGGGTGTGATGCCAAATCGTTCGCTGTTTCCTGCCCCTCAACTCTCGCTTCCACTATATTGATAAGTCTAGCCATAGTCGGTATAGCACCTGAACTAGCTCCGGCGCCCATTAAAAAGTGAAGATTTTTAATATTTGCTAGATCTGATAGTTTGCTTCTGATCTTCTCGATACCATCTTCAAGACTCTCATTATCACCAAGCAAACTATCCTGTCCTTGTTTAAATATTAGACAGTCCTTCGCAAGTTGTTTATCTTCACTCATAGCATCAACTCCCTTTAAAAAATTTTAAATCGCTACTAGCACGTTTAGAAGCTTCTATGAAAATCTTTTGCCAATGTATAAACAGTTTTCCCATTACGTGTGATTCTCACAGGTTCCCCGTTCTCTAACTGGTTTAGAAGTTTTCTAACTCCCCACCCTCCTTTATTAATAGGATGAGTACAAGTGATTTTCTCTGGAGAGATGAAACTATGAAGCCCATCAAGGCTACATAAGGCTCTAAAACGTGCGTCACCATGGTGTTCAAGAAATCTAGCTAACCTATCCTTACTCATCCACTTAATAGCTTCTAGGATATCCTCGTAATGCTTTAATAAAAGTGAGCAACTGGCTTTCGCACCATAAACGGGTTTCGAGTAATCAGGCATTCCAGTAACCGGGTTATCATAAAAGAACTTCCAGATAGCCTCGTGATGAGTTAATCTATTTCGCAACTCTTTGATGGATAAAAAAATTTTTTCTATGTCAGATCTAGTGATTCCGACCGGAGCATTAGGGAAGACTGTTTTGAGCTGGTTAGGCCAAAGCAGCATTTGCGAACTAATGTCTTCATATGTGATAGAGAGAAAATTCGTCCAGAAGCCGAAATCCATAACAGAGATCACATTGTTTGGTGTAACAGATTTACCAACTCTTTTTAGCTTTTTGCTTGCATCAACAACTTTCTTCTCCTCCCATAGATAGTTTGTAATTAGTCGTGTCTTGTTGGAGGCCAGCACGTAGCCTTGTTTGTCCACGGGTTGTTTGGGACGTGCGTTTTTTGTGTATCTTTTGTGATTAGGAAGTGTTCTATTTCCCATGTACTCAGTGAAGGAAAAGATCCAGTCTGGTCCAGTACTATATTGACCTTTAGCCGCTTTGGGAGGGTTTTCTCGTATTGCGCAATCAATAGCGTTTCGCAATGTAACCTCCAAGCATTGGATAACAGGGAAAAGCGCAGCACACAGAGCTTTGTTCCAATGATAAGCCGCTAGCACTTCATCGTGTTTAACTTTAAGATGGTGCTCGTAAACTGATAATCTACTGGATGATATGTACTTCAATTGCTTTCCCTGCTTTCAAGTTGTTGACTTCGGATAATAACATGTCTAGACTACAATACATAAAGGCGGAGTAGCCTCATTTAGATTGAGGTCTCATGCGAAAAAGTTCTACGGAAAAGCCACCTTCGGGTGGCTTTTCTCGTTTTGAAGCAACTAATTTAGGTTCTATCAATTTGACACATATGCATTAGTCTATGTTCAAGTCAAAGAGAAACCACTGACGGTTAAATATCCCTGCTCAAAGCATAAAGTTGCACCTGTGAGTTATCCGAACAATCGGTTAATCGCACGGTGTTGCACCTGTGAGTTATCCGAACAATCGGTTAATCGCACGGTGTTGCACCTGTGAGTTATCCGAACAATTGGTTAATCGCACGGTGTTGTACCTGTGAGTTATCCGAACAATTGGTTAATCGCACGGTGTTGTACCTGTGAGTTATCCGAACAATCGATTGATCGCACGGTGTTGTACCTGTGAGTTATCCGAACAATCGATTGATCGCACGGTGTTGCGCCTGTGAGTTATCCGAACAATCGACTCAGCGCACGGGATTGCACCACAGCAGCTTTTGAAGAAAGAAGTTTGAAGGTATGGTCGTATTTCGCCCTATTGAGGTCTTATATCGATATTGTTTTTTATAGCAAAGGTTTGGAGCTTTTTCTCGTAAAAAGCTATGTCTCGCTGATAACGACAGAAAAATCTAATGACCTCTTTTTCTTTATCGTAAATGGCGCGGATATCATTCTCACCAGCATCAATAGAATAAACGTCGTTCGCAAGGTGATAAGCTGCTTTGCCTCTCACAAAACTTTCTCTCGTAAGAGTCGATAGCACATTTTCGATTTGTTCAGGGGAAGTTACGTGAAAAACCGTGTGGCAATAGGGCATTAGCGATACCTTAAAGTACTCTGTTCAATAGAAGGCAAAAGTCTTCAACAAACTGACCATGATGCCAATAGCCAAGCGTCCTCTTCCCATCAGGAGTGATGCGCTCGATGTGATCTGGATAAGTTGGATTTTTACCATATAGCGTTTGTCCTTGAGATAGTAGGTCTTGGTACAGCGCTCCTGATTCACAATCGCGTTTTACTTCTTCTGCCAACGCTAGCACGTCAAGTTGATTTGCCACAAGGCTTCTCCTTTAAGTCTCCGTTCACAGCGCATCAGCATGCGGTATCTCAAACAATTAGAGTATAGCTTGGTGAGAGCAGAATACCCAGAGGGCTAGACTTGCTGTACCATCGGGATGGTAACTCCCGGCGTTCTGAATGCTTGAAGCTTCGTTATGGTTTTCTTGTTATGTTGTAACCTAGAGGCCAAATGGTGCATGATGGAGCCTCCAACTAGTTCGCTAGAATAACTATGTCACTATGAAGCGACCAAGGCTGCCTACTGGAGTGTTATCAAAATGGAACTGGCTTTTGAGTTTTCGGAGGAGGATTTTCTTCTTAGCTGCCAGAAGAAAATAATGTCCGAGAGATTATCTATTCCAGATAGTTTGTTTGAAGCACTCTGTGAATTCATCAGACATCCAGTCGGTTTAACTCTGTCATCATTCAAGTCAACTTTCACTTCTCACTACTCTGCAAAAGAACTATCTCTGAATGAATATATTCAAAACAATGGCTTGGAAATTCGTTATGCTCAGTTTGATATGAGCAGTACCCTCGATACTTCGCTCGATGTGAAAAGTTTTAAGTTACCCAAATTTATCCTTGTTAGCCCTTTTTATCCCTATTCAGATGAGCCATCTACTTTTAAAACTAAAACATTTCAGTTGAAAACGAAAAATCGTGTTCTTGTAAGTCTTGGTGCGATTCATTTTTCTCCAAAACTTCTTTCGAAGTTGAGAGCTTTACTCAAGATGGTCAAATTAGAGCTTCAACCATCGAGACTGGGAGTATGGGAGTGGAGGCAGACATTCTATAATAAAGTTACTGGAGAAAGTTATTTTTGTGATTGCTTCAAAGACGCAGTCACAAAAGCTGGGCGCTCAAGAGGAAATCTGGCTTCTACTCATCCTCATATTCAATATGCTTTACAAAACGAAAACTATAAAAAAGGTATTTGCCACCTGTGCAAAGGTACTAACTCTGATTTGACCTTTTGTCACAAAATGTATGGTTCTGCATTTAAAGTTCGTTACGGAGCTTACATCCGCAAATTTGAAATATCAGAGGGTTTGGATGAGCGGGATGCAGAAAACAAGGTGAGAGGTATGAAGGGGGTCGCTAAAATTGGTGAAAAGTGGGTCAATGAAACTCTTCTATTCAATTATATCGAGGTACTTTTCCCTAAGTTTAATATCCAGCGCGAAGCCTCTCCTCCTTGGTTAAATAGGCAGCGCTTTGATGTATACATACCAGAATTATGTTTGGCTATCGAATATCAGGGAGAGCAACACTTCAAACCCATTGGCCTATTTGGTGGGGACGAGGGATTGAAAAAGGCTAAGTCGCGGGATAAAGATAAACTCCTTAAGAGTAAAGAGAATGGAGTTAATATCGTTTACTTTTCATACAAAGATAACCTATCCGAGAAGCTAGTTTTTCTGCGCCTCAAGCCTTACTTGTTAGCTGAGCCAGAGGTTAATGTACTGTAATGGATTTTTCTAGCCAAGCGATACTGAATGCTTTAGAAGTATCACAGCGATATGCCGACAAATACACTTACGCAGTTTTTACCTCAGAAAGTCGAAGCGAACCTAAACTGTTAGGAAGCTCTGTCATTATTGAGTACAAATCTAAATCGTACTTTGTTACTGCTGGTCATGTCATTAGAGCAGTTAATAGAGTTAAACAAGGGATAATGCTATTTACGAAGAGTGGTCTTGTTAGTTTATCGGGACAATGGGTTATTACCGAAGGGGAAGACGACAACTTAGACATTGGAATTGTTCATCTAAGTAGTGAATTCGTCCAAAAAAACGGGTTAAATGTCGTTAAATCAGGAATTGCGCTTCCTTGGGACTTTGTGGAGAATGTGGCGTATGGGTTCACTCATGGTTACCCGTTGTCTAGAAACAAATATCCAAGAATCAGATTAAAAAAAGCTATAAGTGCCTATGCTTATGCTGGAAAGTTCTTTTATGATGAAGCTTTATTTGTAAAGCATGGGAAGTCGTTACTCAAACACACATGCCTCTCATATGGAAATAATGTACAAAAAAATACGCCAGTTAAGCCAAAGGGTAAAAGTGGGTCTGGGGTTTGGTATATTACAAACTTAGAAAGCCCCGATTCTATTTATTTAGACTCAATATTGATTGAATATAATGAAGGATCTAAAGTTGTATTCTCGACTAAAATCCTTTGGGTGTTTAAAATCATCGAGCAATATTGGTGATCTTTTGCAGTGCAAGGGTAGGTATTATCGGTAAATGATGAGGAAAGGAACAGCATAAACGCTGCAAAGGATTTCTAGGGGATTAACGAGAGTCTAGTCAGTTCTTGCTAAGCTGTTTGATTAAAAATGTAAATATAAGCCGAATCAACCGTCTATTTTATAGTGATAACTGCATTATTTTTACTGAAAATCTAAAATGGTAAATATAGCTGAGGAGACCGAGTTGTGCTACTTTGACGTGAGCTCTTTAAAATCAAAGGCCCTAGGGCATGCATCCATCCGTTCACCAAGTCGAGGCGGTAAATTTTACGTATCCTTCCGTTTTAAATACGGCTGTTACGATAGCGAGTAGTTAGCTATGTAGTTACACATCTTTAGTTACACCTCTGTAGTTACAAATGTGTAGCTATAAATGAGAAGCCGTGTTGATCTAGAACACGGCTTTTTTTGTTGAATATTATATAAATACGGTACAAACCAATAACCAGGAGTGAACATGAACATTCGCGATAGTGTAAAAACGTTGCTGCATGAACACTGTTTCATCGATGGAGAATGGGTTGCTGCCGATAGCGGCGCCACCATTGCTGTGAAAAACCCAGCAACCGGTGCAGAAATAGCGCACGTACCCAACGCCGGTAAAGTAGAAACGCAGCGAGCCATTGCTGCGGCCGAGCAAGCACTACCCGCATGGCGCAAGAAAACAGCTGGTGAACGATCGGCAATTTTAAAGCGCTGGCATGGCCTGTTAATGCAGAATCAAGATGCGCTAGGCGAGTTAATGACCTTAGAGCAAGGCAAGCCATTGGCGGAAGCCAAGGGCGAAATAGCTTATGCGGCCAGTTATATCGAGTGGTTCGCCGAAGAAGCCAAGCGCGTGTATGGTGAAACCATTCCCGGTGCGCAAGAAAACCAACGTATTATCGTAACTCGCGAGCCGGTTGGTGTATGTGTTGCGATAACGCCATGGAATTTTCCAGCCGCCATGATTACCCGCAAAGTAGCACCTGCATTAGCTGTAGGTTGTACCATAGTGGTGAAACCCGCATCAGAAACGCCGCTTACCGCGCTGGCAATGGCCGCACTTGCGGCAGAAGCCGGGGTGCCGAACGGGGTGTTTAGCGTAGTTACCGGTAGCGCAAAAGCCATTGGCGAAGCTTTTACCAATAGTGAAATCGTGCGCAAATTAAGCTTTACCGGTTCTACTGCAGTAGGTGCAGAGCTTATGGCTGCCTGTGCGCCAACGGTAAAGAAAGTATCCTTAGAGTTGGGCGGCAATGCACCGTTTTTGGTGTTTGATGATGCGGATGTAGATGCCGCTGTGCAAGGCCTGATCGATAGTAAATTCCGCAATGCTGGGCAAACCTGTGTATGCGCAAATCGCGTGTATGTGCAGCGCGGCGTGTACCAAGAGTTTAGCGAAAAATTAGTGGCTAAAGTTGCCGAGCTAAAAGTAGGCAATGGCCTCGATGAAGGGGTGCAAATTGGCCCGCTCATTAGTGCTGCGGCACTAGAAAAAGTTGAGGAACATATTGCCGATGCGGTGCAGCATGGTGCGCAAGTGGCTTTTGGCGGCGAGCGCCATAAGTTAGGTGGTACCTGGTTCACGCCAACGGTATTAATCGATGGTAGCCACAAAATGCGCTGCACCCGTGAAGAAACCTTTGGCCCAGTGGCACCCTTAATTCCTTTTACAGAAGAAAGTGAAGCCATCGAGTATGCCAATGCTACCGAGTTTGGCTTAGCTGCATACTTTTATGCGCAGAATGTAAGCCGTATTCGCCGCGTTGCCGAAGGAATTGAAGCGGGCATTGTAGGGGTGAACACAGGGCTTATTTCCAACGCCACCGCACCATTTGGTGGCGTAAAATCGTCCGGAATTGGTCGTGAAGGTGGCCATCAGGGCTTAGATGAATATTGTGAGCTAAAATATACCTGTATTCAGGCATAGTGTGCGCGTGTGAGTGGCTACATCAATTGGGGGTGGTTTTGCTAAGATCGATCTACCGAGTATCTCTTACTCTAGCGCTAGCTAGTCTTTTGCTTGCCTGCGCACCACCGCGTGAACCGGTTAATCTTGCGGGAAATCAGTGGCTTGGTTATCAACCTTTGTATTTAGCCGATGCCAGTGGCTGTGTGCAGTGCCCATTCTTAGATCAATATTACGGTGAGCGCGCCTACAAGCTTACCATGATGCCCTCCACCACCGTAGTAACGCGCTTAATGGCAAACAGTCAGCTCGATGGTGCTTTGGTAACATTGGATGAAGCCATCAGCTTACAAAGCCGAAGCAACCTCGATTTCTGTGTAGCACGAGTATTGAGCTTCTCTGCTGGCGCTGATGCAATGTTAATTGCTGAAGATGTGAGCTTCTCGAAAAAACCGTTGGTAATCGGCTACGAAGAAACCGCGCTTGGCGGCTATTTCTTGCAGCGCGCTATGGATTCATTATTGCTCACTCGCGATGATGTTGAAACAAAAATGCTGTTGCCAACCGAACATGCAGAAGGTTTAACTTCCGGTGCCGTTGATATGGTGATTACTTATCAACCCTTTATTAGCCAACTCGAGGCGTTAGGCGCTAAGGTTGTTTTTGATAGCTCCGAAATCCCCCATGAAATTGTGGATGTTTTGCTTGTGCGCAGCGAAGTGTGGCGGCGCGAACAGCAAATGCTGGAGTGGTTAGTGGCTGATGTATGGGAATCTGGGCGGCAAAACTTGTTCGATCGTGAAGCAGCAACGGAAACGATGTTGCTAAATAATACCGGCTTAAATCGAGAAGAATTAGAAGTTGCACTTACTGGATTACATTTCCCGGATTACCAAGAAAACCGGCAGATGCTTACGGCTGAACTGGCCACTATTGTGAGAAACCTGAATACGTACATGCACAGCAACGGTTTAATTGATCACCCGGCAGTTTTGCCCTCTTGTTATGAATTAACGGGAGGGTAATCATGCGGCTATCAAGCATTCGCACGCAGCTATTACTTTATCTCGCACTGGTGGGCGGTATCGCTTTGGCTGCTGGGGTACTGGCGATTGTGAATGAGCAGGTGCGGCAAAATCACTTGCATGGTGAGCGTGAAGTAACTGCCATGGCGAACATTGCCCAGGGCTCTATGAACCGCGCATTGCGTTATGAATTAAGTACCGCGGTAGATGAAATCCTCCTAGAAATTAATACCAATCGACGCGTTCGCAATGTGTTTAATGTAAGTGAGAATGGCACCATTTTGCGAGTAAGTAACGCCCATCAGTGGAACTTAATTGATCGGCCGATATTTGCGGAGGTACCAGCACTAAAAGTAGAGCTGCTGCAGCAAGCGCTGGCCTCGAACATTATCATTTTTGATACCCAGCATAGTGGCGATTCCTACGCGGTATATGTGCCGGTAACAGCAACCAGCAAAGAGCTGGGCCGAGCAGAACAACAGTTGCTGTTTTTTGAATATGAACATCGAATTAATTGGCAGGCTGCAGTTTTCGAGCGGCGCCAAACGATTTTTATCGCCATTGGTTTTTTCTCGATTCTATTTTTATTATTGATGTTATTTTTGCAGCGCCGCATTACCTACCCAGTGGAGCAGCTCAGCGCGGCCATCGCGAAACTTGAGCACGGCGAGCTTATCGATAAGATCCCGGTAGAAGGAAAAAGTGAGTTGGCGCAGCTTGCTCGCGGCACTGAGAAAATGGTGCGCGAGCGTTTTCGTAATGAAAACAGAATAAACCTGCTTTCTACCGCGTTAGAGCAAAGTAATGAGGGCGTAATCATTACCTCATTAGAGCCCAAAATTGAATATGTGAATCGAGCCTTGCTGGAAAATACAGGGTATACGGAAGAAGAATTGCTAGGTAAAAACCCCAGTGTTTTGGGCAGCGGAAAAACGTCTAAGGCAACCTATGCGAAAATGTGGCAAACCTTATTAGCAGGTAAACCATGGACCGGGGAGCTAAAGAATAAGCGCAAAGATGGTAGTGAGTATTCCGAGCTGCAAACCATTTCCCCCGTGCGTAACGAGCAAGGTGAAATATCCCATTACCTGGGGATTAAGCAGGATATTAGCGCGCAGAAGCAAATTCAGGAACGGCTGCACTTTTTAGCTTACTACAACCATTTAAGCCGCTTACCCAATCGTTTGTCGTTAATGGAGCACATTAGTGGGCTCTTGCAAAAGGCGTCGGCGAATCGGGATTACTGGCTAATATTGCTGAATATAGATCGCATGAAGCGGATTAACGATGCCCGTGGTTACGATTACGGTAATACCGTAATTAACGCCATGGCCAAGCGCTTGCAGAACTTCTTAACCCATGATGTGTTTCTCGCCCACACGGGGGCGGATAACTTTGCCTGCTTGGTGAAATTTTCAAAAACCGGCAAAAATACCGTAGAGAAAGCCAATGATTTTGCTTGGGAGTTGAAGCAAATGGTTGAGGAGCCGCTCGATATTTATGGCGAGCGTGTGCAGCTTACCATGAGCCTGGGCCTTGCCAATCTAGCGGCTAGTGCTTCTGCGGAGGATTTATTCCGGCAAGCCGAAACGGCGCTACATCGAGTAAAAGAGAAGGGTGGCAGTGAGGTAGCGATATACAACCAAGGCGATGGCGAGCAGGCCGAAAGCTTATTTGGTTTAGAGCGCGATTTGTATTACGCAGTTGAAAACGATCAGATTGAAATGTACCTACAGGGGCAATTTAATCCAGATGGTGAGTTGATTGGTGCCGAGGCATTAGCGCGCTGGCAACACCCAACCGAGGGCATGGTGCCACCCGATCAGTTTGTAGCCGTTGCCGAGCGTTCAGATTTGATTATTAAGCTCGACAGACTAATGTTAAAGCAAGCAGCGATGTGTTTGGCGAAGTGGCAAGAAAAAGGGCTGCACTGGACCCTATCGGTGAATATTAGCCCGCGTTTTTTCCGCTCAAACCAGTTAAGAACTGAGCTCCTGGATATTTTTAATGCCGCGAATGCCGATGTACAAGGGTTGGTGCTAGAAGTAACCGAGCGCTTATTCATTGATGATATGCATGAAGTAATTAGCCAAATGGTAACCATTAGCGAAGTAGGCGTGCAGTTTGCTCTCGATGATTTTGGTACGGGTTATTCTTCATTGGCATATTTGCAGCGTTTGCCGATTCAAGAATTAAAAATCGATCAAAGCTTTACCCAAGGGCTGCCGAAAAATAAACGCGATGTAGCCATGGTGAAAATGATTACCGCAATCGCGCGGAACTTGGATTTACGTATTGTTGCTGAAGGTATTGAAACGCGAGAGCAAAATGAATATTGCCAGCGTGAACACGTGAACATGCAAGGATATTACTTTGATCGGCCGGCGCCCGAATATGAATGGCAACGGAAATGGTGCAAATAGTAAAAACTGAGTAATGGTTACTTTTCTACACTTGTAGACGGTGGTTAGCGTACTTCAAAATAACAACGTGTTTTTACAGGAGGGCTGCTAATGGGCACTCAAAACAACAGCGTGAACCCGAAGCTGTTGGTATTTATTTTTTCCTACAATCGCGGTGATTTTTTACGCAACTGCGTAGATTCAGTGCTGCGCCATATCCCCGGCGCATTGATTACCGTAATCGATGATCACAGCAATGATACCGATACTCAGCATTATCTTGCCAACTTGCCAAGCGGTGTGCGCTTGCATCAACCTGAACAACACGAACACGCTCGCCATGGCGGCTTGTATAACAATATGCAGGCAGCGTTAGAGCTGGCGAACGCCGCTCAGGGCAACACTGCTGATGCAACCGAGCTCGCTTTGTTTTTACAAGACGATATGCAAGTAGTGCGTGATGTAAGTGCAGATGATTGGCAGAATATTCATGGCTTTTATCAGCAATATCCGAACGCCGCCTTTTTGAATCCGTTGTTTTTGAAGGGGGCGAGGAAAGCTCGTGATGTACGCATTACTCGTTTGGCTGCTGATTACCCAGTGTATTTTCGCCACTATCCCGCGAAAGCAAACCCTCGTGGCATTAGCTACGCAGATGCGATGATTTTGCATATTCCTCGGCTCATTAAGGCGCAGTGGCAATTTATCCAAGGTGAAACTGAAAATGCCGAACAAGCGCAGCGCTTATTCGGTAAAATGGGGTTTATGTTGCATCCATTTGCGATGTTTTTACCGGAAGTACCGGTGTTTCGCGGGAAGCAGAAAACTAAAGCAGTAAAGCGTGCTGAAGCATTAGGTGGCACCACACCTAACCGTTTTAACAGTATGAGTGAAAATGAAGTAGAGGCTTTAAAAGCAAGGGATGTGGCGCGAAAGCTTCCGGTGGCCGAGTATTATCTACATACGGAACGGCCAGCGAAAATTCCTTTCCGCTATAGCCAGATTAACGTGTATCCAGTTTTGCGCTTGTGGCACAAGTTAGAACAGGCATTGAATTAACTGTAGCGGGTAAGCCAAGCTCAAAAAAACGCCGCTAAATTAGCGGCGTTCTTGTATTTCTGGCTCGAGCAACACAGCTAATGCGGCGATGCCTTAAATAAACCCATACTTACGCGCTACCACATCAAAGTACTCAAGGGTGTGCTTGGCGTAGGCACGTTTATCAACGTAGGTGCCAGGGAAGAAGTTTTTCTTAAAGCCGTACGCTACCATATCTTTTAAACGCTTCAATGGAACAGGGAAGTTATCCAGCGCCAACTTGTATTCATCGCTTACCGTGGTGTTCGATACTAACCGGTTATCGGTACAAATTACCGTAGCAATGCGGCTTTCCAGCATATGGCGGAAGTTGTGGTTTTTAATATTGCCGATACTAGGGTTGGTTTGCATGTTACTGGTGAGGCACACCTCTACGGCAATCCGGCGATCGGCAATGTACGATGCTAATGCGCGGCTGTAGGCTTCTCTATCGGTAATCTTCGGATCTTCAATCATATCCGGTGAAAACAGCGAATAACCGTGGCCTAAGCGATCGGCGTAACAGGTGGTGAGGGCTTCAAAAATACTCTCTGCACCATACGCTTCACCCGCGTGAACCGTTTTCAGCAGAAAGTTTTGGTGTGCATATTCATACACTTCTTTGAATTTATGCGCTGGATAGCCGTTTTCTTGGCCAGCAATATCCAAGCCTACAATCGGCAAGCCATCTTCATCACGCATGCGTACGCTGGCGCGAATCAATTCCATTGCTGCAGCTTTAATTACATCCATCGAATCATGATCACGCAATAAGGTGAACAGCTGGGTGTAGTAAGGTGAAAACCCTTTCTTACCAAACGAGCGCATCGCACAGTTAATAATGCCGTACTCGAATGGCGGCTTTAACCCAGCGGAAAGGCCAACATCGGCGCGAGCATTGTATTCTGCCTTGGCTTTTGCCAACCCGTTGTTTACTGCATGCATCACGTCGTCAAAGCCGATACCTACGGTAGGATCCATCAATAACTGCGGTGCAAAGCGCACTTCAATGTAGTTTACGCCTTCAGCAAGGTTATCCATGGCCAGTTCATAGGCCGATTGCTCCATATTCTCAAGATCACGAAGCACCGCACAGGTGTACTGAAAACCATGCAAATATTCGCCAAGGTTTTGATATTGGTCTTTAAAAACCAACTCCTTTAACCCTTCAACGGTGTATGATGGCAGCTCAATCTTGCTACGTTTGGCCATTTCAATCAGGCCTTGTGGCCGCAAGCTACCATCGAGGTGCAGGTGAATATCCGCCTTCGGTATTTCACGAATGAAATCAAGTGAGTAGGTGGTTTGCGATGGGTTTGCTGATGGCTGCATCTGTAAATTACTCCTGCACATAAATTTAGCGGTGAATTATATCGCATTTTTTGTGCGTTTGCGCGGTTTTGCATTGCAGCAAAATTCACTCTCGCATATCGTCCGCCCTAGTGTACTGCGCGGAAAACGCACAAGCGCATGCGAACTATTACGAAAGAAGACACATTATGGCATCACTTTATTTTACGTACTCGGCAATGAACGCCGGCAAAAGCACATCGTTGTTGCAAGTGGCATACAACTACGAAGAACGTGATCAGCATGTGGTATTGCTTACGCCAGCACTGGATACACGGGCGGGAGAGGGGAAAATCCATTCGCGCCTAGGGCTTTCAAGAAGTGCAGAAACATTTACGCCGAAAACGGATTTGTTTCGCCGAGTACAAAGCATGCTTAACGAGCAAATGCATGAACAGGGCATTGATTGCATTTTGCTTGATGAAGCGCAGTTCTTAAGCCCTGAGCAAGTGTGGCAGTTGGCGCGCGTAGTAGATGAATTGCACGTGCCGGTAATGTGTTATGGCATTCGCACCGATGCCTTTGGTAATGCCTTTCCGGGCAGTGCTGGGTTGTTGGCGATCGCCGATAAATTAACAGAATTGAAAACAATTTGTTTTTGCGGTCGCAAGGCCACCATGGTGTATCGATGCGATGAACAGGGTAATGCATTGAACTCCGGAGAACAGGTTGCGATTGGTGGTAACGATCGATATGTGAGTTGTTGCCGTAAACATTGGGTTGAAGCTTTGGCGGCTGCTGGAATTAACCAGCAGACCTTTCCTTTAGTAGAGGGTGATTAGAAAATGAAAAAAACAGGGCGTGGCTGGTTGTGGGCTGTAGTAATCATTGTGGTGATTGCAGCAGTGGCTACATGGTTAATTTGGCCAAAGGACAATGGCGAACAACGTATTAACACCGCGAAAGCAGAAGTTCGCAATATTGAAGTGGTAGTAACGGCAACTGGCCGTTTGCAGCCGCTTGATTTTGTAGATGTAGGCGCGCAGGTATCGGGTCAGTTAGAGGTGTTGCATGTAGAAGTTGGCCACACCGTTGAACGCGGCCAAGTATTGGCAGAAATTGATGCTACGGTATTGGAGGCACGGCTTGATGGCGTGCGCGCGCAATTACGTTTCCAACAAGCGCAAAAGCGTGAGCGTGAAGCCACCTTGGATTTAGCCAATATTAATTTGGCGCGCCAAGAAAAGCTGTTTGTAGATCGCGCCACCTCGGAAGAGCTAGTGCAAAGTGCCGCAGCTACGGCCCGTGCTGAAGAAGCGCGCCGCGATGCAGTACAAGCGCAAATTGAACAAACCGAATCTTCGTTGCGTGCCGATGAAGCGAACCTTAACTACACGCGTATTTTCGCACCCATGCCGGGTACGGTTACCAACATTGTTGCCCGCCGAGGGCAAACGTTGAACGCTGCACAAACTACGCCAACCATTATGACCATTGCTGATTTATCAACAATGCGTGTGGAAGCACAAGTTTCGGAAGCAGACGTAAGCCGTTTACGCGATGGTATGGATGTGTACTTCACTACTTTGGGCAACCGTGGCCAGCGTTGGTATAGCACGCTCGATATTATTGAGCCTACGCCAAGCATTGAAAATAACGTAGTTCTTTATAACGCCTTGTTTGAAATTCCAAACCCAGATGGCGTGTTGTTACCGCAGATGACCACCCAAGTGTTCTTTGTAGTGGATAGCGCCGAAGATGTGGTTTCTGTGCCTGCAAGTGCAGTGCGCCCAGCAGGCCGGGGCCAGTTTGAAGTGCAAGTAATGCGCAATGGTCGCCCAGAAGCGGTGCGGGTAGAAGTGGGCATTAGCGATCGTGTGCACACGGAAATCAAATCAGGCATAAGCGCTGGCGATGAAGTGGTTATTCCTACTCAAGCTGGAATGCCTCCGGGCGGAATGCGGATGATGCGAGGCTAAGCAGATGGCGAACCAAGCTTCGAAGCAAGCTGCAAGCGGCAACGAAAACAGCCCTGAGCGGACGGAAAACAGCCTTGAGCGGCCAGAAAACAGCCATGAGCGGCTTGGAAACAGCCGCGAGCCAATGATTAAAATTCGTAACCTTACCAAGAGCTACCAAACGGGGCCGATCAACACCCAGGTATTGCACGGTATCAATATTGATATCCATGCCGGTGAGTTTGTGGCCATCGTGGGTAGCTCGGGTTCAGGCAAATCCACCCTAATGAATATTCTTGGGTGCTTGGATAAGCCCACCACGGGTGACTATCATTTCCAAGGCCAAGCGGTTGCGGACATGAACGTAGATCAGCTGGCGAGCCTGCGGCGCAGCGCATTTGGTTTCGTATTCCAGCAATACAATTTGCTGGGTGGGGCCACTGCCGTAGCAAATGCTGAATTACCTGCCGGTTATACCTCTATGGGTTCAGAACAGCGCCATGAACGTGCTGAGCAATTGCTTACCCGTTTAGGCCTTGAAGATCGCATGCATCATAAACCTTCGGAACTTTCCGGTGGCCAACAGCAGCGAGTTTCCATAGCGCGTGCGCTGATGAACGGTGGCGAAATCATTCTTGCCGATGAGCCAACCGGTGCACTCGATAGCCAAAGTGGTAAAGAAGTAATGGCGCTGCTCAAAGATTTATCAGCGCAGGGCCATACCATTATCTTAATCACCCACGATCATGAAGTGGCAGCCCATGCCGATCGGGTAATTGAACTGAAAGATGGCCATATTCTCGCGGATACTCGCACGAAAGAACAAGGTGCGCATGTAGTGCCACCGAAAGGCCCGGGTGCAGGCCAACCGGGTGCGTTGCTTGATGCTGGGCGTTCTGTAATTACCGCATTCACTGCGTTACGGCAGAATATTTTCCGTACTGCGCTTACCTTGCTAGGTATCGTAATTGGTGTGGCGGCAGTAATTTCGATGCTCGCCATTGGCCAAGGTGCCCGCCAAGATGTGGTAGATCGCATTAGCGCCATGGGCTCGAACCTGCTTACCGTGTTTCCGGGGGCGCCGAACCAACGGGGCCGTTGGAGTGTGGCTACGCTGGTGCCCGAAGATGTGGATGCGATTAACGAGCTGCCCGATATTCTTGCCGCAGTGCCAGAACTAACGGGCAACCGCACCCTGCGCCGCGCAGGCTTTGATAAAGAAGCGCAAGTAAATGCCACCTATCATATGTTTCCGGTGGCACGGCAATGGGATGTTGCATACGGCAGCTTCTTTACCCAAGAAGATGAAGATCTGTATGCCACCGTTGCAGTAATCGGTAAAACGGTTGCTACCCAGCTATTCCCCGACCGGGATCCGTTGGGTGAGGTAATGCTCATCAATAACGTATTGTTCCGGGTAATTGGGATAATGAGCGAGCGCGGGGCCAGCCCTTGGGGCCAAGACCAAGATGATGTGGTGTTTGTGCCTTATTCTACAGGTTCATTGCGTTTGTTCGGCCAACGTTTCTTGCGCAACGTAACGGTTGCGGTGGAAAGCAGCGATCCTGTGGTAATGCAACGTGCCAACGATGCGGTGCATAGCTTGCTATTGGAGCGTCATGGGGTGGAAGATTTCCAAATTCGCAACATGGCGTCGATTATTGAAACGGCCACCGAAACGCAAAACACCATGACTTTGCTACTGGGCGTAATTGCTGTAATTTCACTGGTAGTAGGAGGCATCGGGGTAATGAATATTATGTTGGTGAGTGTTACCGAGCGTACCCGAGAAATTGGTATTCGCATGGCGGTAGGGGCGCGGGGTGCGCAAATACGCATGCAATTTTTGGTAGAAGCGGTAACCGTAGCCTTGTTAGGTGGTTTAATTGGGGTGGGCCTTGGTTTAGGCATTACCTGGATTATTTCTAGCCTAGGGAACAGCGTAGTGTTTGCGGCTGGCCCAGTAATAATGGCCTTTGGTTGTGCTTTCTTAACCGGTTTAATTTTCGGTTATGTGCCAGCGCGTAAAGCGGCACAGCTCGATCCAGTGCAAGCGCTAGCCAGTGAGTAATTGTGCGTAAGTAGTTATGCGTAAGTAATTGAGCGTAAGTAATAGCGCTAAGCAACAGCACTAACGGAATGCGTTCTGCTTACGGAAAACAGCAGAAAGTTTTCGAGAAAACAGGCTCTAATGGTATTCTATGAAGTATTACTTCTACGAATACCTGCGGAGCCTTTTTTATGTCGAACACAGCACCTTCTATTTCAGCTATTCATGCTACATCTTCAGCGCCTCGCAGCGATTCGAGCTCTTCTTCGCATACCACACCAGCTTCGTTAACCATTACTCGGCCCGATGATTGGCATCTGCATTTTCGTGATGGCGATATGCTGGCGATGACAGTGCCAGCCACCGCGCGAGTATTTCGGCGCGCCATTGTTATGCCAAACTTAGTGCCACCGGTAACCACGGTAGCCTTGGCTGAGCAATATCGGCATCATATTATGGCAGTGCTGCCAGAAGAGAGTAACTTTGAACCGCTAATGGCACTGTATTTAACTCAAGGTACTAGCCCAGCTGATGTGCGCGAAGCGGCGCAAAACCCAAATATTATCGGTTATAAGCTGTATCCAGCGGGCGCCACTACCAACTCGAGTTCTGGCGTGAGAACCATTGATGCAATGGGGCCAGTATTAGAAACCATGCAAGAGTTTGGTGTGCCATTATTGATTCATGGAGAAGTTACCGAGCCTGAGATTGATATTTTCGACCGCGAGCGGGTATTCATTGAGCGCTATTTAGCGCCTATTACCCAGAAATTCCCGCGCTTAAAAGTGGTGCTTGAACACATCACCACTAAAGATGCCGCTGATTTTGTACGTGAAGCCCATGATCTAGTGGCCGCAACCATTACGCCGCAGCATATTCTCATGAACCGCAATGATTTGTTGGTAGGCGGTGTGCATGTGCACAACTATTGTTTGCCAGTGCTAAAACGCCGCACCCATCAAGAAGCGCTGCAGCAAGCCGCTATTAGTGGTAACCCGAAGTTTTTCCTCGGCACCGATTCTGCCCCGCATGTACAGGCGGCAAAAGAAACCGCCTGTGGTTGTGCAGGATGTTTTTCTGCATTTACCGCTATCGAGCTCTATGCCGAAGCGTTTGGGCAACTGAATGCACTGGATAAGCTTGAAGGTTTTGCTAGCCATTTCGGCGCTGATTTTTATGGCCGCCCGCGCAATACCGAAACCATTACCTTGGTACAAAAACCATGGCATGCACCGAAAACAGTTACCCATGGTGGTGAAACCTGGGTGCCATATTGGGCCGGTAGAGCGTTACAGTGGCAAGTTGCCTAACGAACTTGCCACTGCCGTTCTTGCAGGGCTAACCATACGGCATATATCATTCGTCATACCTATTAAATGACGAAATTTCTTGGAAAAAGCTATAGAATATGAATAGTTAGTGACATAGTTTAGAAAATATTAACAAATATTGATCAATATAATGAGTTAGTGATAGCTATCGTGATCGATAACCGCGTCTGCAATGAGAGGTAATTTTTTGTTCAAGTTTCGTTCCGCTAAACAGCAGCGTTTATTAGTAGCATTCGGAATCACTGAATCTGCAGTGCAGCTTGCTATTTTAAAAGCAGTTAATGATTCGGAAGCGGCGGGCGCGGCACTCAAGCATGCAGGCAAAACTTGGCAGCTTGTGGTAAACGATGAAGTAGAAATCGGTAGCGGCAATACGCTGGGCGCAATTGCAGCGTTGCTTGAGCGGTATAAGCGCTTCGATTTTCAAGGCCAACCGCTGCAAATTGTTTTAAGTAGCAGTTTGGTAGAACAAGTTGCGGTAGATAAGCCAGATGTGCCAGCGCAAGATATTGCCCCAACGTTGCAGTGGACGCTGAAAGATCTAGTTTCCATACCTGCGGCAGATCTACTTCTCGATTATTACGATATCCCTGTACAAGTTGCTGGTGCGAAAAAGGTTAACGTGGTGGCGGTGAGCCGCAATAAAGTACAGCCCTGGGTGTTGGCCTTGAGTGATGCTGGCTTTGCGATACAAGGCATTGTAAATCAAGACCTAGCTTTTATACATTGGGCCGATGCAGATTTACGCACTATGATTATTTCGCAAGTTCCCGGCGAACGTCCGCAGCTACAGATTATTGTTCGGCAGCAATTGATTTTAAGTCGCCGCTTACCTGGTTCGTATAATCTGGAAAAAATAGATCCCCAAGATTTAGATACCATGGAAAGTTTGGCCATTGAGCTGCAGCGCTCGCAAGATTTTTACACTGGGCAATTACGGCAAGCGCCACTTGCTGATATAGAGCTTGCATTTAATCATGCGCATAGCGATAAGGTAGCCGAAGTGATTGCCGCGCAGCTGGGTATGCAAGTGAGTGCATTGGCCTACCCAGGCTGGGCAAAAGATTTAGCGGCAGGCGATTATAGCGATGCCGCGGGAATAAGCGGCTTATTGTGGCTGTTAGCTGAACAAGCATTGGGCGAAAAAAAGGGGGATGCGACATGAAGCATAGCATTAATCTTTTTCAAGCCGATCTCATTCCAGAGCAACCCTGGTTAACATTACCACGCATTCTTTTTGTTATTCTTTTGCTTATAGTTGCACTAGTTGCTGCTAAAGGCGTAATGAGCTGGCAAGTAAGCGGTTTACAGAGCGAACTTGCTACTGCCACCGCGCAACGAGCCAATGCACAGCAACAGATAACACAATTAGGTGGGCAATTAGCCGCGATACGGCCAGATGCGCGTTTACAAGCAGAAGTTTTGCGTCTTGAAGCTGAAGTACTTACTCGCCAGCGTTTATTAGCTGAGTTGCAGCGGCGAGGCCAGTTAGATCAGCATGATTATGCGAGTTTATTGAGTGATTTAGCCCGATTACATCGAGATGGCTTATGGCTTACGCGTATTCAACAGCGCCAAGGTTCAGTAATTCTTCATGGTAAAGCAGTAGATGCGAGTTTGTTGCCATTGTGGATGCAGCAATTCAAAACCGCGGCAACGTTATCAGCTAGCCGTTTTAATATGGTTGAACTGAAACGTGATGACCAAGATATATTGAATTTCATCTTACAAGGAACACCTGCCAGCGCATCGAGATTGGTTATTCCAGTAGGTGAGCTGAATGGTGACGAGCTAGAAAGCAATGGAGATCGCCGGCCATTACCTATAGGAGCTGAACAATGAGTGAACGTTTAGCCCAGTTGCAGGAATGGTATGCCGGTCGCGTTGCGCGCGAGCAGTACATAATTGCGGTAGTAAGTATTGCACTAGTTGCTTGGCTAGGGTTTATTCTGTTGCTCGAACCCGCAAGCATAACAAAAACGAATCTCGAACGGCAGATTCAGCAGGCGCAAACGCAAGCTCGGAATGCTGATCAGCAGGTGGCAGCGTTACGTGCGGAGCTTGAAAATGACCCTAACCTAGAAATTCAGCGCCGCCAGCGTCAGCTGCAAAGCCGCAGCACCCGATTGCATCAGCAGTTGGATGGGTTGGCCGAATTTATTGAGCCAGAACAGCTTTTGGATTGGATTCAAGCAATGCTCACTAATCCAGGGCGTGCGCAGGAAAGTGTGTTGCTTCTGCGCTCCTTTGATACATACGCACCCGTGCCATTTTTAGAAGATGTAGCTGGGGGATCCGTATTACAGCATAACGTTACCGTGGAGTTAGAGGGTAGTTATTTTGCGGTACGTGATTATTTGCAACGTTTACAAGATTTACCCTTTGGTTTCTATTGGCAAGAGCTTGATTACCAAGTAGATGCATATCCGCTAGCGCGGATTCGCTTGCAGTTGTATACCTTGAGCCAAGCGAATGTTGCGGTGTCTACTCGTCAAGGAGCGCGCAATGAAGAATAAGAGTGTACTAAACGTTAGTTTAGCCTTGTGTATCCTAAGCTTCAGTAGCAGCAACGTTTTTGGGTTTACAAGCGCAGCGGCTTTCGCTAGCGAAACGCGGCCAGCAGAACGTGACCCAACTCGGCCAGCGATTCGCGATAGTGAACGCGCTGGTTTGCAAGGCAATCGATTGTCTAACTTTAAATTAAACTTAATTCGTTATAGCAGTCAGGGCAGTGTGGCAGTAATCAACAATGAGCATTTTCACATTGGTGATGAGCTTAATGGCTGGATCATTCGCAGCATTGAAGCGGATCGGGTGTTGTTGATGCGAGATAACGAAATAGTGGTATTGTCGGTATTCTCCGGTATTACGCGTACTAGCTTACGGGACGGTTCATGAAGAATGTATTTAGCCTAACCATTATTGTAATGAGTATGTTGCTCGCTGGCTGCGTTACAAAACCAGCGGAGCAACTTGCTGATGAAGCGGATCATGCATTGCGTACCGGTAGCCAAAAGCGCTCCAGTGCTTCAACACAACGAGTGCAATTGCCCGATGATGTGAGAAGCCAGTTGCGGCAGCCAGTGAACGAACGGGCTGAGCGTACTCGCTTTTTGGAAGAACCTCGGTTCTCTGTGCAAGCTCGCCAAGTAGGCGCGGCTGATTTCTTTGCCCAACTCACTAATGAAAGTCCTTATAGTTTGGTAGTTCACCCAGAAGTGAGCGGCAGTATTACCGTTAATTTGCGCGATGTAACACTGCAAGAAGCATTAGATGTAGTGCAAGATATTTACGGTTTCGATATTCGTAGAGAAGGCCGTATTTATCGAGTTTTTCCTGCCGGATTACGCACCGAAACACTGCAATTGAATTATTTATCTTTGCGCCGCCAAGGGCAATCGCAAACCTCGATTACTTCAGGGGGCGTTGCCGATCAGCAGGCTGGCTCAAGTAACCAAAATAACCTTCGCGGTGGTAACTTAGGTAATACCGGCGCGATGGGTGGGTTGCCCGCTGGCGGCAGTATGAGTGGCCGTTCAGGGCAAACGGGATCAACAATTTCCTCCGAGTCTGAAACTGATTTTTGGAATGGCTTACAAGAGATTTTGGAAGGTATTATAGGAACTGGCGAGGGCCGCAGAGTAGTAGTGTCGGCACAAGCAGGTTTAGCTACAATACGTGCTTACCCTCACGAAATTCGTGCCGCGCAAGATTTCCTGAAAGCTGCGGAAAGTAGTTTGCAGCGCCAAGTAATTCTAGAAGCACGTATTGTTGAAGTATCGCTGAGTGAGGGATATCAACAAGGCGTAGATTGGAGCCGTATTACCAGCCGAATTGGCAGTGGGGTTTCCGAGTTTAGCTTTAGTGGCGGCTCCGTAGATCGGCCATCATTAGGCGGCGTATTTGGCCTGCAGTTTCAAAACCAAAGCTTTAATGGCATGTTGGAAATGCTTTCTACCCAGGGCAATGTTCAGGTACTTTCTAACCCTCGGGTAACGGCCACCAACAACCAAAAAGCGGTAATTAAAATTGGTGAGGACGAGTACTTCGTTACCGATGTATCTACAACTACAATCACAGGAACCGCTACTACCTCAACACCGAATGTACAACTTACGCCGTTTTTCTCTGGTATTGCCTTAGATGTAACACCACAGATTTCAGATGACGGTACCATAACCTTACACATTCGCCCTTCGGTTACCGAAACCCAAGAGCAAGAGAAGATTATCACCTTAAATCGAGAAACATTAGTGCTGCCGCTGGCGCGGAGTAACATTCGTGAATCAGACACCATTATTCGAGCGCGTGATGGCGAAGTGGTAGTGATTGGCGGCTTGATGCAAACTTCTTATACAGACGAAGTAAGCCAAGTGCCTTTATTGGGAAGTATCCCATTGTTTGGTGAGTTATTTAAAAATCGTCGGCAACGGGAAGTTAAGAAAGAGCTCGTAATAATGCTACGGCCAACGATAGTGGGTGTGGATACTTGGGATACCGAGTTAGAAGCTTCACGCGAATTACTGCGCCGTTGGTATGAGAATCAGTAGCACTTTTTAGCCGTTCGCTATTTAATTAGGCTTGCGCAAGGAAAACTATGTATTTATACCACTTCGGCTTTTCGGAATTGCCGTTTACATTAACGCCAAATACCAGCTTTTATTGTGACCTTCGGGTTCACAACGAGGCTCTGCAGGTGTTGATTACGGCGCTGAAAACCGGAGAGGGATTTATCAAAGTTACCGGTGAAGTAGGTACTGGGAAAACCCTTATTTGTAGAAAGTTACTTAACGAAATTCCAGATCATTTCGTAACGGCCTATATCCCCAACCCATATTTGCCTCCGGAAGAACTTCGTCATGCGGTAGCAGCGGAACTAGGTGTGCCAGATCACCAAAATGTGGATCAGCACCAACTTACGAGAGCTATTGAGAAGCAGTTAGTAGCGCTAAATAAAGAAGGCCGCTCGGTAGTGCTTATTATTGATGAGGCCCAAGCTTTGCCAAACGAAAGCTTAGAAGCATTGCGCTTGCTATCGAATTTAGAAACAGAAACGCGCAAGTTATTACAGCTGGTGATGTTTGGGCAGCCAGAGCTTGATGAGCGTTTGGCTACGCGTGAGTTACGGCAATTACGGCAACGAGTTAGTTTTTCTTATAGATTAGAAACGCTCAGTGAAGAAGAATTAGCGCGCTATATGCATCATCGTATCCAAATTGCTGGATTTAAAGGGCCAATGTTATTCACGCCTGAAGTAATTTGGTGGATTCACAAAGGCAGCCGTGGTGTGCCACGTTTGGCAAATGTACTCAGCCATAAAGTATTGTTATTGGCGTACGGTGCGGGGCGCCATGAAATTACCGTACAAGATGCGAAAAACGCGATTGCAGATACCGAAGACGCGAAAATGCCAAAGCGCCATGATGCAACGTGGTTCTTGGCCGGTATTGCTGCCGCCTCAGCAGTAGGGTTGATTGCAGCCTATACCTTAGGGTGGATACCCGTATGAGTATTATTAATCAAATGCTAAAAGATATTGATGCCCGCGAGAAGCAACCGAATGGTGGCCAGCGCGCAGCATATATCTACTCTGGCAAGCCACTGCGTTCGCGCAATTGGCTGTATGCACTGGCCGGAGTGATTCTTGTGGTGCTTATTTTTGGCGTGCTGGCGGCATGGCAACATTTTCGTGGCGATGATAGCACCGCGTTGCCAACGGCTGAACAATTGCGTATCGAGCCGAGCGCGCGCGCAAGTATTACTGCAACGTCTGAGCAAACAGAACAACCAGAGCCCGTAGCAAGTGATAGCACAAATGTTCGCACTACGAATGTTGCTGCTGGAACTGCGAACCAACGCGCTCGAGAAGTAGCACAGCCCGTGATAGCGCCATCCGTGGTAGCGCCAGGCACTGATGCGGCAACAATCGAGAGTGCACAAAGCAATACATTAGCCGAACCAGAAACGAGCGCCGCAGCTTCAACAACGCCAGCAGTGGAGGTTGTAAGTGAGGTTACCGCGCAGGTTGTTCAACAATCGCAACCAGAGCCAGAACCCGCTGGTGAAATGAATGTACAACGTAGCAGCAGTACGCAAAGTGCGGCTACTTTGTATCGGCGTGGTCTCGAAGCGCTTGATAACAATGATATTCGGCAAGCAATGCAACGTTTTCAAGAAGCTTTAGCGCTAGAGCCCAACCATCATGATGCCCGCTTGCAGTTAGCTGCGTTGTCGTTTGGCCGCGGTTTTGCTGGTGATGCATTGCAGTTATTGCAGGAAGGGGTGCAACGAGCACCGCAGAATCATGCCTTTGTTTTGTTAAAGGCGCGGATCTACGAGCGTATTGATCAACCAGAGTATGCATTACAGTTACTGAGCGATGTTGCAGTGCGTTTGCCAAACGATGCCGACCTGCTGTTGCAGCGTGCTAATTTAGCTAGCGATCTAGGCCATTACTCCATGGCTGTTGAGAGCTATCAAACATTACTGCAGTGGCGCCCAGAACAGGGGAATTGGTGGATAGCGCAGGGGTTTGTGCTCGAGCAGTTAGCGCAGCAATACCAAGCGGCAAGCAATGAGAACCGAGATTATATAGCGCGCGCTCGTGAAGCTTATCGGCGTGCGTTGCAAGATCCCACTTTGTCATCGGCGGCACAAGAGTTTGCCGCGCAGCAAAGGGAGGCGTTAGGTTACTAATGGCACGCCGTCCTCGTTTAAAAATGCGTCTTGGCGATTTACTTGTTCATGAGCAAATAATTGGCGAAGAGCAACTTAGCCAAGCGCTAACAGCACAGAAATCGAGTGGCCGTAAGCTCGGTGATTTGTTGATTGAGCTAGGTTATTTAAGCGAGCAGCAGTTGCTAGAGTTCCTTTCCCAGCAACTTAGCGTTCCAGTAATCGATTTAAGTGAACGCCGTTTGAATGATGGTGTTGCTCGGCTGATTCCAGAAGTTCAGGCGCGCCGACATCGAGCGCTAGTGATTGAGGCAGATGATAGCTCGGCACTGGTGGCTATGAGCGATCCTGCTGATTTAACAGCGATTGATGCATTAAGCGCCATTCTATCGCCACGAGATATTAATCTCGCGGTAGTTGCAGAGCGGCAGCTATATGATTCGTTTGATACCGTTTACCGCCGCACCCAAGAAATTGAACAATACGCAAGCCAGCTGCAAGAAGAAGCGAAAGACGAAACCGAACTTGATCTCGGCAGTATAACCGGCGATAACGAAGATGATGTAACCGTTGCTCGGTTATTAAAATCTATTTTTGCGGATGCAGTACAAATACGTGCTTCGGATATTCACTTAGAGCCAGATGAACACGGCTTGCGGATTCGCCAGCGGGTAGATGGCCAATTGCAAGAAAACATGCTTGATGAGCGCGGAATTGCCGCTGCATTGGTGTTGCGCCTAAAGCTAATGGCTGGTCTCGATATTTCTGAGAAGCGCTTGCCACAAGATGGCCGTTTTCAAATGCACGTGCGTAACCATGAAATTGATGTGCGGCTATCTACAATGCCTACGCAATGGGGCGAAGCGTGCGTTATGCGCTTGCTCGACCAATCCCATGGTTTGCTGTCTCTAGAGCAAACCGGTATGCCGGATGAATTGATAAAGAAAATGCGTTACCACATGAGCCGGCCATACGGCATGATTTTGGTAACAGGCCCTACCGGTTCGGGTAAAACCACCACGTTATATGGGGTGTTAAGCGAGCTAAATCAGCCCAATAAAAAGATAATTACCGTAGAAGACCCAGTTGAATACCGCTTACCACGAATTTCCCAGGTACAGGTGAATAGTAAAATAGGCCTCACCTTTGGCCGCGTGCTCCGCACGTCGTTACGTCAAGATCCAGATATTTTGATGGTAGGTGAGATGCGCGATCAGGAAACAGTGGAAATAGGTTTAAGGGGCGCGATCACCGGCCACTTGGTGTTATCAACATTACACACCAATGATGCCATAACCTCAGCTATGCGTTTAATTGATATGGGCGGCGCTCCTTACTTAGTAGCAAGCGCATTACGCGCCGTAATAGCGCAGCGCTTAGTTCGTCGTATTTGTGAACACTGCACAGAGGAACATGAGCCGGATGCTCAGCAGCAAATGTTACTGCGCAGTGTAGTGCCCGGCGCCCCGAGTAATGGAAAATATCACAAAGGCAGAGGGTGTAACCGTTGTAACTTCACCGGATATCGTGGCCGAGTGGGTGTATTCGAATTATTAGAATTAAATGAAGCAATGATGGCGGCACTGCGCAATAGCGATACTCAGGGCTTTGCGGAAGCAGCTACCGCAGTAAAAGGTTTTAAAACACTAGCGCAAGTGGGGCTAGAGTATGCTTTGCAAGGAATTACCTCGGTAGATGAAGTGCTTACCCTAGCCGCGGGCACGCCTGTATTTGATGAACAAGATCCGATAGCACTAGCAGCAGCTAAAGCGGAAAGTGATAGTGGTTCGGATAGTAATGGTAGCGAGCGAAGCTAATGGCTAATTTTCGCTACCAAGGACGCAACCGAGCAGGCAAGCAGGTAAGTGGCAATATTGCCGCCGCCAGCGAGAGTGCCGTTGCCGATCAGCTCTTGAGCTCTGGCATTACGCCGCTGCGCATTTTACCCACAACGGGGGGGCGTAACGTGGCCAGCAAAAGCGCTGCGAACCTTGGTGGGAGAAAACAAGGCGGGATCAAGAAAACTGAATCCGGAGCGGGCATTGCTTTACCTGATTTCTTGCAACGGCCGATACCACTGCCAGATTTAATCATGTTTATTCGGCAAATGTATTCGCTTACTAAAGCTGGTATTTCAATGCTACGAGCAGTGGAAGGCCTTGCTGAAAACGCTACAAATAAGAAGCTGGGTGCCGCATTAAAAGATTTAGCCGAGCAGTTAGAGCGGGGGCGTGGCCTTTCTACAGCAATGGCAGAGCATCCAAAAGTTTTCCCCCGCGTAGTGGTGGCGGTTGTGCATGTGGGTGAAAACACCGGCCGATTAGAGCAGAGTTTTGCCCAGCTAGCACAGTATTTAGAGGGTGAGCTTGATACTCGTAAACGAATTCAAGCCGCTTCTCGGTATCCAATTTTTGTGAGTATTTTTTTGCTTGTTGCTGTTGTAGTGCTGAATATTTTTGTAATACCGCAATTTACCAGTATGTTCAGTAATTTTGGTGTGGAGCTGCCGCTAATAACGCGAATGCTGCTGGCATCATCATCATTTTTCGTGAACTATACTTGGCTACTCGTGCTTGGTTTAGCGCTTGCGATTACTGCTGTAGTGCAATGGCTTAAAAAGCCTGAGGCGCGGGAGCGATGGGATGGCTGGAAGCTACGCATGCCAGCAGTAGGAGATATTGTAGAACGCTCTTTATTAGCGCGCTTCTGCCGGAGTTTTTCGGTAATGTTGAATTCAGGGGTGCCGCTTACTCAAGCATTGGGGTTAGTGTCTGAAACACTCGATAATCGTTACATGTCGGTTCGCGTTGCAGATATGCGCAAAGGCATTGAGCGTGGTGAAACCTTGTTACGAGTAAGTAGAAATAGTGGTTTGTTTACACCGTTAGTGCTGCAAATGGTTTCGGTGGGTGAAGAAACCGGAAGCCTTGATGATCTTTTGGTAGAAGCTGCTGAATATTATGAACGTGAAGTGGATTACGATTTAAAGAATATTACCGCACGTATCGAACCCATCATGATCAGCATTGTTGCGGTAATGGTGCTATTCCTAGCATTGGGGATTTTCTTACCCATGTGGGAGATGATGAGTGCCTACTCGGGTGGTATGTAAACTATGGGCAACTTTAATCAACAGTTGCCACGGCGTAATCCAGAGAAGTTAGGCAACGAACGAAAAGCAGCGTTGGGTACACGCTTACTAGTGGCCATTGCCAGTATTATGATTGTGGGCTTACTGATGCGTGGTGGCTTACAGAACATGTGGTTGAATAATGTAGGTGGCTGGCAAGATACCGAATTTGATGCAGCAGCAAGCCGGTTTCAAAGTTACGTAATGCTAGCGCACGTAGAATGGATACGCCTGGGTGAACCAAGGCAAGTATCGCTAGAAGTAAGTGGTGATAGTTTTGTAGAAGTGCCAATGGGCCGGAGCGGCTGGCCAGTAGCAAAACCTGGGCAAGAAATTACTGAATTAAGCAATGCAGAGCAGCAAAATGAATTTTGTTTGCAAGTATGGAAAACTCTTGGCGCAGCAGAAAGTTTACAGAAAACATTGCAAGCTGAATATGCTGTAGAGGGAGCGCGTGGTTTTTGTTATTTCTATTATGATGGTGTTTTGCGTTTTCGTTATCAGCCCTCAAATGGACAAATTTATCATGAACCGAAGCCAGCGTAGAAAGTGCGAAAAACCACTCGCCGGAAACATTGCAAAACTGTAACTAAGTTTTTCTAGAAAACCGCTACGAATCCACATTGTTAAAAAAAAGTTAACCTAAAGAAAGGTGAAATATATAACGATTGGTATAGAGATATATATTTTAGTTTCGGTATGATCTAGGAAACCTGTGCCATTTGCAGTAATTCGATAGTGTTTAGGAAGGTAACAACATGAAAAAACAGGTAGGCTTTACGTTAATCGAATTGATTATCGTTGTTATTATTCTTGGCTTGTTGGCAGCTTCGGCATTACCTCGCTTTACAAACATTGCAGGCCAAGCAGAAGATGCCTCTGTTGAGGGTGTTGCTGGCGGTTTCACCAGTGCTGTAGGCATTGTTCGAGGCCAGTGGGAGCTTGATGGCCGCCCACAAGGTGATGATATAAATACCGGGGCAGGCGCAATCGTATTGATTGATGAAATCCAAGTATATGTAGATGGCAATCGCGGTTATCCAGTGAGCGGGTTAAACAACCCTGCTGCTCACGATGAGAACATGAATGCAGAAGACTGCCGGAGCTTGTTTGCCGCAATATTGCAAGGAGCGCCGACAGCTAGCACTACTTTCACCGAACTAGATCGCGTGCGATTCTATGTATCGGCGGAAAACAACGGCACCAATGATATCTGTGTGTTTTACCAGGCCAGTACCTTAAAAAGCCTGCCAACTGCACCAGAGGGTGACGATTATCAATCGGTAGGTAATAATTTCGTGTACAACCCACGTACCGGGGGCGTAAACGTAAACCTCAATCGTAGCAATTAGTAGGCAGGCATTACTGCCACGGAAACTTAAATTTAATAGGCAAATTAGAGGTAATTCTCATGAAACAACAAAAAGGTTTTACATTAATCGAATTGATCATTGTGATCATCATTTTGGGCATTTTGGCTGTAACCGCAGCACCGCGGTTCTTTAATTTTGCAACAGATGCGCGTATTTCTACACTGAAAGGTGTTGAAGGAAGTATGAACGGTGCTGCAGGTATTATTTATGGTAAAGCAGTAATTGCAGGTATCAACAACATCGATCAAGACGAATGTGGTCCAGCTAGCGATGACGCATGTGAAGTGGAAGATGTAGAGCTGAAGTTCGGTTATCCAACAGCAAACGCTGCCGGCATTATTGCAGCTCTAGACTTGAGCGCTGACTGGACTGTAGTAGAAGCTGACGAAAGCTTCTTAGACGGAGCGGCAGTGGACTCTGTTGTGGCAGTATACTTAGGCAGTATCACAGTAGGTGCGAATTGGACTGATTCTATCGGTTGCTTCGTGAAGTATGAGCCAGCTGCTGCTGCAGGTGGAACTCCTACGGTTACTGTTGTTGATGGCGAGTGTTAATTATTTAGCTCGATAAAAAGGCTTCTTCGGAAGCCTTTTTTGTTTTCTATTGATTATTATCGCAGGATATCGACCTACTTCTAATAGCAAATAAGCTGAATACATCCTCACCTATTCGGTGCCTCAATCATAGAGCATCCCGATGCTCCGCGCCTATGCACTTTGGTATAGTTTTTAATCCGCGGGGGTGGTGTAATCTAATAGGGTAAGCACGCTAATGTGCGATGCTGCAGTGTTGCTAGGGGCGGGTTCATGGAGAACGTACAAAGCACGGAAGAAACCTTACAAAAAACCACCAACAACGGGTGCCGAATACCTGTGTTTCCTGTGCGGTTGCAGAGTGTGGTGGCCAGCTTAGTCGCTAAGCCCGCAGCAAACAAGCCGTTAGAAAACAAACGAATAGCAGCACAGCACCAACAAGGGTTCACGCTGATAGAGCTTATTATCGTTATCATTATATTGGGTATTGTTGCGGTAGTTGCTGCGCCGCGATTTTTTGATGTAAAAACCGATGCGCGAATTGCCGCGTTGCGCGGCATGGAAGGGGCAATTAACACAGCATTACCCCTTACCCGGAAAATGTGAATTAGATGCGGCATGTAATGTTCGCGCAGCTGCAGATAATTCAGTAAGTACTCGAATTTGCTTAAAGCAGAATTGTACTGCTGCAGAATTTATTCGCACCCACTATGGTTACCCCAATGCCTCTGCCGCAGGTATTGATAGGGTGCTTGAAGAACATAATTACACCGTAACCGGCAGTGGTACGCAGCGTAACTTTCGCCCTGAAGGCGTAGCCACGAACAATAACAATTGCCGAATTCGCTATGTTCGTGCAGCGGCTGCAAATATACCGCCAGAAGTTACTATTTTCACCAGTGGCTGCTAATATAGGGTAACCACAACAAAAAATGTTATTCGCATAAACGTGCGATAATTCAAGGATGCTTCACATGTTTTTTGTCCGTTCTAGTGCTCTGGTTTCAACTGCTTCTCAAGGGCTTTTCTCGGTTATTATTCACATAGGTGCCCATTTACGTTCAGTTTTGGCGCCAGTAGCCGTGCTAATGCTGGCTGTGGTGCTTAGTGGCTGTAACGAAGAACACCCAGATAATAAACCCGGTGCGGTGAATAACCCGTATCCCACAGTTAGCCTAGGGGGCGTTGGTGAGGTGCAGCAGCCGGCGCTTGGCGCTAGCCGTATGTACACCTTGCAGCTTGAATTATCCCGCGCGGCCCCAGCGGTGGGTTCGGTACGCCTTCGCAGCGTAAATGGCACAGCACTGGGTGGTGAGCATTTTGCACCCTTAGATAGAGTGGTAAATTTCGCAGAAGGCGAACGCTTGGTTTCCACCGCGATTGAAATTTTAGATGGCGGTGCCGCTGCTAACGGCGGCTCCTTTACGGTTTCCGTAGTAAGCGGGGTAAACCTCGATATCAATGGTAGTAGCGCCCTAAACCACCAAATAACGATTACGCCACGTCCGCAGCAGCCCGATACTGGGGTTGAGCCAGAGCCCGTGGTGGCAAACTTGCAGTTGCCCTCGGAATTAAGCCTGCGGGCACCACGCGCTAGCCGTGGCAGTGTGGAATACCCCATCGTATTCACCTTAGATGCACCAACGGCGAGCGCTGGCAGTGTTACCTTGCAAAGCGTAGATGGTAGCGCCGAAGCCGACACCCACTTTACTACGCTGAATGAAACCATTGCGGTTCCCGCAGGTGCCCAAGAAGTGGCTTTTGCCATTACCTTATTACATGATGCTAACCAAAGCAGTAACCTAGAGTTTTCTATTTTAGCGGTGCGTAGCGAAAACATTAGCTTGCCAAGCGAGCGCAGCGTGCCGGTTACGGTAGTGAACAGTAATGATGAGCTTGCTACCCCAAGCCTTGCTTTGCCAAGCCTTACCGAATTATATGCGCCACCGGCAGGCAGCCGGGATTATCAGTTATTAATGGCGTTATCGGCACCTGCTAGCCAAGCCGGTAGTGTGCAGGTGCGCAGCCAAGAACTTACCGCCCAGGCGGGGGTTCACTTTCAAAGCGTTGATAATGAAATAACCTTTGCAGCTGGTGCTACTGAAATATTGCTACCCGTTACCGTAAACCATGTAAACAACGAAACCGAAGTGGTAGCCTTTGCGGTACAGCTTTCTGCACCCGTTAATGTGCAGCTGCCTAGTACCCAGCAGTTTAATATTACCATTCAACCTAGTGCAAACACCGAGGTAGTGCCTGAATTGCAACTGCCAGCGGTAATTAATGTGCCCGAGCCACGGGAAGCCGTAGGCGCGGTAGAATATGAATTTTGGTTGGCACTTTCGCAGCCGGCTAGCAAAGATGGCTCGGTGGTGGTGCGTACCTTTGCCGGCTCTGCTTTGGCGGGCATTAATTACACCGCAATTGAGAACCAGCGCATAGAATTTGCGGCCGGTGATGATATTGTCCGCGTGCCACTAGAAGTATTGTACGAAGGAGGTTTGCTAGAAGCGAAAGAGCTGCAACTACAGTTTAGCCATGCCGAAAATGTACTATTACCTGCAAGCCGTTCGTTTGCGGTAGCCATTGGCGGTGCCGATAGCGAGTTACCAAGTGTAAGCATTGATACTGAATTGGAAGTAGTGCGGCCGCCAGAGGGAGTAAACTCAACCATTACTGTGGTGTTACCGCTTACGCCCGCCGCTATTTTACCAGGTGAGTTGCGCTTAGTAGTAAACCAAGGTAGCGCCTTGTTTGGGCGTGATATTACCGCGATTCCCAGCGCCGTAACCTTTGCTCGGGGTGACCGTGAAGTTGCCATTACCTTTACCTTGGTAGGCAGCTTTGCTACAGCGGATAGAACCTTTAGTTTGGTGTTCACCGAAGCAAGTAATGCTATTTTGCCAATCTCATTTAGCGAGCGGCAAATTAACGTTACCATTGTGGCGCCGGAATAAAATAATTTCGGCTTTACAGGCGAAAAACGATCCAAAATGCTGCATTTCAACTAAACCTATAGGTTGAAGTACAGCATTTTTTTATGGAGAGTAATAATGAACCGAACGACCAAAACCACATGGCCGGTAGCAAAACTGATTCGCCGCAGCATGGTGCTCGGTGCGGCAGTGTTAGCGTTTGCTTTGGCCGGTGCAGCAGCGGCACAAAACGTACAATAAACCAAGCTGGCCGATGGCGTGTTCATGCTTGAAGGGCAGGGCGGAAATATGATGTTGGTGGCCACTCCCCAGCATACCTTGCTGGTAGATGCCCAGTTTGCCCGTATGGCAGAAGCGATTAGTGGCAAAATTAGCGAGCTGGGGCAAGCGCCGTTAAGCTATTTAGTGAATACCCATTTTCATGGTGATCATGTAGGCGCCAATGCGTATATGAACGAAACCTTAGGAGCTACTATTGTTGCCCATCGCAATGTGCGTACCCGCTTAGCGGCAGATAGCGAGTTTCCGCGTGCGGGCCTTCCTACGGTGTTGGGCCATAATAGCCTGCAAATTAACTTAGGTGAGTACTCACTTACGTTAGAGCATTATCCAACTGCCCATACCGATGGTGATATGGTGGTGTGGGTAGAAGGGGCGAACATTGTTCATGTGGGTGATTTGTTCTTTGTTGATCGCTTTCCCTTTGTTGATTTAAATTCTGGCGGTACGGTGCAGGGCTACATTAATGCCATTGCTGCGCTAACCGCAAAAATGGATGATGATACCCAAATTGTGCCGGGGCATGGGCCGTTAATGAACAAAGCGGGCTATTTGCGTTTGCACGATATGATCATTGAAACGCGCGAACAGGTGCGTGCTTGGCATGCGGCGGGCGCCGATGTAGATACCATGGTGGCCACTGGTTTAGGTGAACAGTGGGCAGATTGGAGCTGGAACTTTATTAATGAAGAGCGCTGGATTCGCACTTTGTATAATGATCACCTGGCACAATAAATAGTTTAAAGGTCGAGTATTCTCGGCTCCATTTGCTGATGAAGAATGCGCACTACAAACACAGTGTTGGCGAGTGCCTGATAATAAATAACATGCTTGGCTTTAACTTGCTGGGCTAATTCATCCAAGCTGTACTCACTCTCTCCACTGGCTACACCGGCTGCTAAAGCACCTTTCAATGCCGCCACTTGCTCTTCTTGTAATTCAAGTAACCGCAGTGCTGAGCGCATCACCTCACTTGTTGAGCCATATCGACCAGATTTTACTAACTGGTTAACAAAATGGTCTAGCTCGGAGCCAATAGTTACACTGGTTGTTCTCGCCATGAAAAGCCCTCGCTGCTTTGCATCTGCACATGAAGTGTGTGAATAATTAACACAATTTTAGCAGCGGTGTAGCCTACCGTCAAAAAACTACAGCAAGGGCTTACACATTTACGGCTGTATTACTTCAGTACCATTCCAGCAGCGGGTTTCCCGTGGTTTATTTGGGTTGCTGCAGCGATGCATAATCAAGGGCGAAGCCTTATCTATACCACGATCAACCACCGCAACATTACCTTGTTCATCACGCACTAAATCAAACGCATCAAATAACTCGCCGGTAACGGTGCGCGCTTGATAGCGCAAGGTATCGGCGGTGAAGTGCAATGTTTGAAACAGCTGTAATTCTTCTGCAGTAGCCTGCATATGCTGCTCGGCACGTTCGCCTACCAAATACATTTTCGGGCCCGCTACTGAAACCACATACATTGGCCCTTCGGCAGTAAGCTGACCACTGCTGCCTTCAGCAATATTCTGCCCGCGGCCATAGGTGTGATCATGCCCTTGCAGTACTAAATCTACGCCAAACTCTTCAAATACTGGCTGCCAATGTTCGCGCAACGGCGGGTTATCACGGCCAAGTGATACCGAGAACATAGGGTGGTGATGGGTAACAATGGTCCAGTGATTTGGGTTGTTGCTTAGTACTTGGCGCAGCCAATCGGCCTGTAACTTGGCGTATTCTTCACTTTGCAGTGCTTGCATAGAATCAAGGGCAATGTAGCGAACCCCTTGGAAATCGCTGAAGTACACCGAGCTTTGCAGTGGCTCTGGGCCATTTTTCGGTGCCCCGAAATGCGCTGACCATTGCGGCACAATAGTGCGCGGGCCGGTTTCGTGCTCGATATACTCATGATTACCAGCTGCTACGAATTGGTTCACCATGCCGTGCATCCAACCGCCGGCATCAAACCACTCGCCCCATTCATCATCGTGCTCGCCATAGCGTGAGTTCACCAAATCACCCGCATGCACCATGATCATGGCTTCTGGTGCACTGCGAAAGGCTTCGCGAACAACCCGCGAAAAGTGCGATTTCACGGCGTTTTGGGCATCGCCAAAATATACCGCGGTGTAGGGGCTAAATTCTGCTGTGGGGGTGCGAAACTGAAACCATTCACTCCACGCCACTTGCGCTGGCGCATCGCCTTGCTGGGCGCTGCCACCGCGCACGCGATAGGCATACAGAGTATCGGGCTGTAAATCAGTGAAGGTAACATGGTGATGATGGGCCGCTCCGTTTGTAGTGCTTAAGGCTAAGCTGGCGCCATGAACGGTGCGGGCGTGATAATGCAAACCTGGGGTGTTTATGGCCGGTGCTATTTCCGCAACCGCATGGGTTACCGAAGCATCGGTACGCCAACTTACCCCTTGGGCCGTTGCGGCATTGGTGGCGGGCACTAAGACAATGCGGTCGGGAAATATACTGGGGGCATAGCGCACTGCACCGGCAGGCACTAGGGTATTGCGTTCTACCTGCTGGTATTCGGGTGCATTCGCCGCAGTGGCCACAAGCGTAGGCTCAATGGCATTGCTGGCGAGGGGAAATAGTAATAACGATAGGCTACTGAATAACATAGTACATCCTCTTTGGGAAAAAACTGTGATACCTTAGCTTTCATAAGATAAAAGCCAGCACGCTTCCGTGCGTACTGGCTTGCTCACAACGCAGTGTTGCAACGTTCGTGCAGCAGAACTAGAAGTTCATCCGCACGCCAACCTGCCAAGCACGGCCAAACTGCTCATGCTCATACACTCGAGTACGATCGCCTTGGTAACGCACCGCTTTACTATCGGTTAAGTTACTGGCTTCGGTAAACAAGGTGAAGTTGCTATTAATTTTGTAGCTGAGGGTGAAATCCATGGTGCCGCGGCCATCCCAGTACACATTTAGGTTCGGGTTAGCGGTATCGTAACTATCAATAAACTCGGAGCGATAGTTATAGGCTAACTGTGCACTTAGGCGTTCCGAATCATAGCTAATACCTAAGTTGTAACTGGTTTTACTGGTACCGGCTAAATCGGTTTTGCCAATGCCGAAGGGCAAATCGGCAGATGATTCGGTGTAGGTATAGTTGGCCAAAAAGCCCAAACCAGACCAAGCACCAGGCAAGAAGGCTAACGATTGTTGCCAGTTGAGCTCTAAACCATAAATTTCACCGCTGCGGGCATTTTCTGGGCGCACCATGCGGAAGCCATCAAATTCACCCCCCACAAAGGTGCTACGCGCTTTAAAGATTGGATCTTTAAGATCTTTGTAGAACAAGCCACCAGAAATTAACCCAAGTGGCTCAATGTAGTACTCAGCCATTAAATCAAAGTTATGGGCGAAGGTTGGCTTTAAACTGGTGTTGCCAATATCTACGCTACCAATACCGGTTTCGCGATCTTCCACAATTACGTAGGGTGCCATATCTTCGAAGTTCGGGCGGCTTAATGCAGTGCTGTAAGCCGCGCGTAGAATTACTCCGTTATCCAGCTCATGGCGTAAATGCACACTTGGAAACACCTTGGTGTAATCGCTGCTGGCGCTTACGGGTGTAGCTTCCTCGGTATCGGCATCAAACTCAAAGGCATCACCGGTTACCTTGGTGTGCTCAACCCGCACACCAAAGGCTAGTGTGGTGTTTTGCCAGGCTAAGGTATTCATGGCATAGGCAGCGTAGGTATCTTCGCTAGCTTGGTAATCACCGGTAATAGACGCGGCAACTCGTGGTAAATAATCTTCGTTTTCAAACAATGAGCCGTAAACATCCACAAAGTTGCGAATCATTTTCGGGCCATTATTGTAAAAACCATCAAATGGCAATGAATTACGATCAATAATAACATCAGCAAATGCAGGTGCGCCGGCGCCAACGCTATTGCGGCTGCGATCTTCATCACTATACTTTTCCCGTAACCGCATTTTCGCCCCAAACTTAAAGGTAGCGTAGGCATTACCCCATTCGCCTGGCATTGTGAAGTTTAGGGTGTAAGCTTGCTCTTTATCTTCGGCATCACCGAAGCGGCGTTCATAGCGGCGCCATCTTAAATCTTCAACAGGGAAGTTAAAATCACTGCGCACCACGTTATTATCGCCATCAAGGATTTGGAATGTTGGCAAATCTGGGTTGCTGTAATCGTACGCCATGCGTGGTCGGCTGGTTTCGCGGTAAAGTAGGTAATCACGATCCGGATACACCTGCGATGCTCGGGTGTAAGCAGCAGAGTAATCAATGGTAACATTGTCTAGGAAATGGCGACCGCCAAACTGCGTGGCATTAATGCGGTTGATAAAGGTACGGTGGCGCATTTCTTTTTCAAACGTAGTGCGGCCAGAAACGCCTGTAACTGAGTTAGAGCCTGCTTCAAAGCGATCATATTCTACTACCAAGGAATCACGGTACTCATAATCTTCAAAGCGCGAGTAGGTGTGGCTTAAAAAGAAATGGGCATCATCTGAAGGGCGGAAATCCATACGTGCGCTGGCGCCGGTGCGGCTTCGCTTTACTTCGTAATCTTTAAACTCGTTCTCTTCTGGCAAAAATACGCCATTATCATTTTCAAACCACGATGTTTCTACGTTATCGGTAACCCGGTTGGTTTCGCTATTGTTTACCGATACTAAAAAGCCTAAGTTATTGTTATCGCCAATGCGATCACCAAAGGTGGCAGAAACGCGGTGCGAATCACCATTGCCTTTTTCGTTACGGCCTAAAGCCAAGCTGCCACGCATAATGCGGCCTTGGGCATCTAAAGCGCCCTGAGTAACAATATTAATGTTACCGGCTATGGCATCGGCATCCATATCGGGGGTAATGGCTTTGGTTAGTTCTAGGGCAGCGATAACATCAGCTGGAATGGTATCTAAATCTACTGCTCGAGTACCGCCATCGGGTGAGGGTAATACCACGCCATCAATGGATACGTTAGCGTATTCAAGAGGCGCACCACGAACGTTTACATATTTGCCTTCGCCCTGATCACGCTGAATAGATGCGCCCGGCAAGCGTTGCATAGATTCGGCAACGTTGGCATCTGGGAAACGCCCCAAGAAATCGGAAGATACCACTGATTTAATGTTATCGGCAGCACGCTGGGCATTTAAGGCACGGGCCTGGGCATCGCGGCTACCTACCACTTGAATGCGCTCTACCGATAAGCTTGCAAGCTCGAATAAAAATTCTTGGCCAGCGTTGGCGGTTACCGTTGCTGCCACCGTTTGGTTTTGAAAGCCAATGTAATCTACGCTTACTTCATAGTTACCTGGGCTTAAGCCATCAAAACGAAAACGCCCTTGGCGATCGGTAGTGGTTTCGCGATTCGTGCCCATTAAACGAATAATAGCGCCCTGTAATGATTGCCCAGTAGGGCTTACTACCTGACCGCGAATAGCGGGTGCTGAAATGGTTTGTACCGAAGAGGCAGTAGCGTTTACGTAGCTTTGTGCTTGAGCTACCGCTACGTAGCCGGTAAGTGCTGCTGCTACGGCTACAGCTACAATAGTGCGCTGTGTGCGGCTTGATGTGCGAGCCTTTGCAAGGTTTGAAGGTTTCATATGCTATCCCATCGTTGTAGTAGTGATGGAATAGCATCATAAAAGCGTAATATGACAAGAACGGTGCGCTTGTGTTACCAAATGGTTACCTAATGGCGATCATTTGATGACAAGGGATATCTATAGGTTGTAGCAGCGGCCCAGTTCGGCGAGCTGATAAAAATAGCCTTGGTAGGGTTGGCAGTGGGCCGCAAACGCGGTTTCTTGCTCGTTCCAAAGCATTCTTACAAGGGTTTCACCCGCATCGTTTTGATATACATCCCATTGTATATTGGCACTCATGGGCGCAATAATGGCTGCCCGCCAAGGGTTATTGTTGTAACTAAAGGGCTCATTCTCTGGGGCTGCCTGGGTTGCATTGGGCAGGCCAAGCCAGGTTGCTACTGGCATTAATGCTTGCGCATGGGTAAAGCGGAACATGGCAAACTCATTACTGTTACCACTTGCCACCGCTTGCGCTCGCTGATACATATCCTGCACTAAATTACCCGCCGCTGCATAGCTAATATCTTCATCGGCAAAGCCAGGCCCACGGCCATAAAAGGAATCGGCATCATCTAAAAATGCTAGCCATTCACGGGTAGCTGGCGGAATAAAGCGGGTAAAATCGGGTGCGCCTTCTGCAGATAAATTTACTGCAATACTAAACAAATCATATATCGCCATGGCCGCTTCTTCGGCATTAGTAATTTTATCTTCCGGATCATCATAGGCAGTAAAGGCATAATGGCCGCTGTGTAAGCGGGCAATAAATTCTGGCTGAAACAGCGGGGTAAGAATTTCATTGCTGGCATTTAAGGTGCGGGTATCGGCCAAGTAGGCGTTCATTACCGCCGCAACGCGCGGACCATCTTTGTAGGCATCATAGCCCTCGGAGCCTTCGGCAGAGTGAAAGTATACTACCTGTTCATTGGCTTCTGCGGGTAAAAAGCGCTCACTGTCGTTTGGCTTTATTGCTAACCAGCCGGTAATAAACGCATGGCCACTATCACGGGCACGAGAGCGCCCCGAGTGCATTACGCCAAACTGCTTTGTTGGCGCTAGCTCAGTTAAAGCAGCTTGGTGCCGAGCGATAAGGCGGCTGGCCATATCACGGTGTTCTTGTTCACCTAAACCACTGAGTTGGCCATAGCCTAAATCATGGTGAATGCGCAGAATGTCAATTACTGCTGGGCCTAATGTTAAACCTAGTGGTGTAAGTGCTTGTTCTCGTTGCGCCTGCAGCCACAGTTGCAACACCAAATCATCGGCATCGGGGCTTGAAAGGCCGCGAGAACCATGGCGCGCTACATGTTGAATACTAACTAATTGATACCCTGCAGGGGCTGCGCTGTAATTTTTCCAATCATCACGGGGGTGGTATGGCGTTTTGCTGGTGTAGTAGGTAACTGTGTTTGTTGCTTCTTGGTGGCCGGCCGGGCTAACCGCTGCCGAAGGTGCCAACCCAGACGTGCAAGCGGAAAGGGCAAAGGCACTGGTGAGTAGCAAAGTAAGAGGCAACACGCGCGTGCGCTGGCGGGTGAACATAGCAAACTCCTAAAATTGAAGGGCAATGTTACACTTTAGCGCGCTTTGGTTACGCTTTTGTTACGGCGATAAGCTGCTAACGCAGCTCAAGCCAGAAAATAATCCGATCATTGCCACGGTATTGGCCGAAACTTGCAAAGGCGCGCGGGCTTAAGTGCGGCACACCATCGGCATCTACCCAATCAAATTGCAGCCAAGGTGGGGCGCTGTATTCAAACTCAAATTCGCCTACGTTATTTGGTGCTATTGGTGCTTGCCACACCAATTCTGGGAAGGGTACTAGGCCTTCATCTATATTGCCATTTATGCCACCTGCTGTGGTATCAACCGCGCTGGGGTTATAAATAATACTCAGGTTCGCCACTGCAAATGGCGTGCACCCATCATCGGTGTTAGTAACAAACTGTGTGCCATTCCAAAACTGGGCCCGCAAATCTACGGCTAAATCTTCATCATCGGGGCCGGCAATGTTTTCCAGCACTAAGCGGCCGTAGCGCAGGTTCAGTTGTCCGGTTAAAGGAACACTTGGTCCTTCACTAGTATTAAGTAAAGCATCGCCGCTCAAAAAGTTGCGGCCATCAAGCTCACCACTGATTTGTAAGCCTACTTGAACCGGGTTAAATGGACCATCAGGCAGGTTATCGTTGCGCCGCGTAAACACCGCATTATCTTCATTAAAGAAAAGCACTCCGTTTACCCAAGCATCGGCAGAGTAAGCGAACCTTGCAGCAAAACTATCGGCCGCAGTATCAGTGCTCGTGGTTGCAATAGTAGAAACGTTAGCGGTTCCTGTGTAATCGTTTCGGCCGTAATTTTGAGTGATAACACCACCAGTATTTTGAGCTTCAACAGTGAAGTTGAGTAGAATATCGGGGTTATCCATATAGCTAAATTGACCAATGGTGCAAGCATCTACTACATTTGAGTTAACCACTTTAAAATAGGCAGGAAAAAATTTACCAATTGGGCTGGCAGGCCTATTTAAGGTGCTGGTGGTATCTACACCTAAGTAGGTGTTACCCGGTAGTTCAGCCTGCATAGTAAAGGAACCTACCTCACTCCAAGCTACATTGTCACTTCGCACACTGCCGTCAGGTGCGTTGTTGTCGGAAAAAGCACTTCCATTCGTTAAAACACCAGGGAATCCAGCGGTGGGGAATATGGTTTCAATGAAAGCGGCTGTTGGCGCAGCAGGGGATAGCTCACGGCCAAAATTAGGTGTTACATCACCAAGCGCATTTTCTGATTGAATGATTAATGAAAAAGTTTCTCCTGCAGCAATAAACGAATCGGTAGTGTTGCGCACAGTATTATCGCTGTTTAATGCCAATACTCTTAATGTATGAGGGGTACTCACAAATGGAAGGCTTTCGCCACTAAGTGTTATTGCAGGCTGTTCCGTTACTGTGTTTTCAGGAATGCTCAGGTTGGCATTAAGCCTAATTTCACCAACATCGGTATAGGCAAAGTTAGTTAGTTCAGCCACACCATTGCTATTGAAGGTAAGTGGAACCGTGCTAGCGGAGTTAGCTGAAAGTACAACACCATTAGTGTTTACGGTTTGACCAGCCGCACAGGTTGCCGGATTCAGGCAACTAAACTGCAGGTTGGTGGGTAACGTTTGATTTTCAACTCGGGCTTCACAGGCACCGGTTAACACATTGGTTTCTACCGTGCGAATAGCGCGAGTATTATTAGTGCCCGCAACGATAGGGCGCTGGTCTAGCTGATTGATATTATTCGGATTTACAAAGGCTAAACCGGCAGTGATAAAGCTTGTTTGGCAAGGCACGGCGTTCGCATTGGGTGCAAGAATATTGCCAATAAAGCATCGCAAAGGGTTGTTGGATACGGCAATCGGATCACTATCTAGCAAGGTGTACGCGGCAATCCCACCGCTCGGATATTGTAAGGTGGCCGTTCCTGTACCCGCTGTAAGCTCTACTGTTGCATTGGCGCCATTAATTGCTGTTGCGTTTGCCCAAGTGCCATTGCTGGCTTGTAGCAGAAGCTCGCCAGTTCCGTTGTATTGGTCTGAGCAATCATCATTTAAACAACCGATAACATTCAAGGTTTCGGTGAAGCAACTTACCAGCTCGCCGGAATGGCTTAAGCGTACATGGTCTAATACAACCCCTAATGGCTGCGATTGCAGAGCGCACACTTCTACGTTATCTAATTCATGAATACTAAAAGCGCCCCCGGTGCTGCCGGTAAAACTGATTCTAAAGCGGTCGGGCACCGCAGGTTGCTGTGCAGGTAAATCGTTATAAATATTAAATGGCGCTACTACTTCAACAAAATCGGCATCGCTCGGGCGCTTCCGGAAAACAGTAATGATAGATGTATTGGCTACACGTGAATCAATAATAATTTTATACTGATCTGGCGCCGGAGGTGTTGCACTGCTAGAGCTCATTCCCGTTAGTTGTGCAGATGAACGAATAAATTGATAATCAGCTTGTTCTGCGCCACGCAGCGATACACGGTTTCTAGTGCCACTTAGCGGGAGCCCTAAACCACCTTGCCTGCCCTCTGATGCTTGGGCGAAATTGCCATAGATATCGAGCCCAATTCCTAGCCAACCCCCTTGAAAACCAGGCCCGGTAACTCCCCCCCCAGAACCATCACGTTGCGCGTAGCCAAGCGAACCACCATAGCTGCCCGGAATAGGCACAACATCGGCATCAGAAAACACTACGGCTACACCATCACCGCCAACACTCCCATTGAATAAATTCCCCGCATAAGCAGAAAACTCGAAGGTAAGTTCAATATAATTCTCTGCAGCAGGAAAAGCTCGGCGTAACGAGGCTACAGTGGCTTGGTTTCCTACCGCTTCGTTTAGCCGCAACCTACCATTAACAATCTGGGGCGTAAAATCTCCCGACGATTTATTCGTTTGCCACAATAAGTTAAAGTTGTTGGCATTCTGAAAATCATCACTGGTGCATATTAATGTAAGTAAATCTTGGCATTCAGAAGCTCGCTCTTGCGCCAAGGCGATAATTTCATTATTTGTTAATGCGCCGCGTATAAAACGAAACTCATCAATACGCCCATCGAAATTACGGCTGGTAAAATTATGGTCTGCACCAATTAACAGTGCCTGTTGGTTCTGTAATATGCCAGAGTTATCACTATTAGTGGTGGTTTGTAATGTGCTTCCATTAACTCGAAAAATGGTTTGTTGCCCTGGGGTGTAACGAATGCCTACATAGCTCCATTCATTCAGCGGTAGTGCAAACGAAGAAGTAAATTCCCTTACCTGCCCGCTTCTATTGTTCCACCACCAGTTAATTCTTCCATCGTTGGTAATGTGAAACTCATAGTTTTCATCTTTTGAAGCGATAGTCATCAAATCAGAGCCAGGAAAACTAGTAGGATAAACCCAGGTGCCAATGGTAAAGCTCCCTTTAGACGCTATCCTGGGGTTATTGGGGGTGGAAAAGAACTGTACATCGTCACGAGCAAACTCTGCGTAACTACATGTTCCCTCAAAATTAGTTGAGGTATCGGCCACTAGTGCACTATCAAGCCCTGCTGCACCAAAGCTTGGGGGAATTGGTGCGCGAACGCTTAATGGGCCAGTTGGGAATGAAAATCCCGCACCAGTATTTATAACGCTACTTGCTTGTGGTGAGGAATCTACTACTGAGCCAACACTTGGGCTCCAGTTGTTATCACTAAACTGTAGCCATAACTCTTGCCGCGGTTGCCCTAAACAAAACCGACCACCTTGAATAGCGCGGTTTGGTTGCGTGAAGGTAAAAATTGGTGTGGCTCGCGCTGCTTCCCTCCTAGCATTTGACCCCTCCGTGCCATTTGGCGTGATGATGGAACCGTTAGTAACAACACCCCCAGTAATACTTGAGTCTGGTTCGTCTTTTACCCAAGAACCGATACAAGCACCCAATAAATTGAAAAAGGTGCAGCGCGTATTCAAAGGGGTAAAGATAATATTGCCTTGCACATAAATATAGCCATTAATTTGCACATCTGGTTCTATAGTTAAATTGCCAGTAACAACGAGTATAAGGTTCTCTGCTGGCCCGTTAACGTTTAACCGCCGACCTCGCTGTATGGTTAGATTGCCATCTACATATACTCGCGCCGTAGCGCCGGTTACATTCCAATTTGCGTTTACATCACCGAAATTACCGCGCCGTAAATAATCTCCAGGCGCTAACGTTTGCGGGAGCGGATTATTTAATGCTTCTTCTGGTAACGTATATCCGGGCTCAGGGAAAAACTGATTACCGGTGCGCTGTGCCGAGCGCCAAACATCGGTACACATGGGCAATTGGCTTTGCAAATCAATAGCATTTGCCGCGCACCGCGGATAATCAGGATTGCAGATAGCATTTAATTCACTACCATTATTTAGTTGATTTTGAGCATTCACGAATATTGGTGCTTGCGAGCCAATATCACTTTGATTATCAATGGTAACGTTCCATGCTGATAATGAACCCGCTAACATCTCGGAGTTTGTTACCGTAATGGTGTTATTCGAGCTGGTGATTGCAACAGCGCCAGAAAAAATACTATTAGTGATCTGAATATTACTATCGCCAGATTCAATATTACCCAATACTGCCGAATCGGTAACGTTTACATTACAGCAATTCGAACGGATATTACCATTTACCTCTGAGTTTCCTGTGATACTAAGAGAACCACTGGTAACCAGAATGGGGCCATTAACGGTTGAACCATCGCTAATGGTAGATGCATTTTGAACTAAAACAGTACCCGTTAAGCTGCTGCCACTCATGGTCAGGCTGCCGTTCGTTCTTACATCGCCAATTACAGATGAGCCTGTTACAACGATATTTGAAGATGCTGGATTTACTGTGCCGGTTGAAACAAATGAGGCTGCAGATGAAAAAAGGTTACCTACAACAGTTGAATTACTTACGGTAACACTATTATACCGACCGCCTAAGCCAATGGGCGCTGCGGCACTACCCACGCTGCTGCCGTTTTGCACCGTAATGCCAGCCTCGGCATACAAAAATGCACTTGTATTGGCGGTAACCACGCTATTCGCTGGAATAGTGATAGAAGCGCCCCCACCAACACAGTGGTAACGGTTACCAACCACATTCCAGTTATTTGTTGAACACGAAGGCCGTTGGCCTGCTGATAGGTTGATTTGTTGCGCAACAGCGAACTCACCCATGGCATAGAACAGTATGATGGTGAGGCCGAACAAATAGCGTAGCGAAGCACCAAACTTGTTGAATAATGTGCGCTTAGAAAATTCCATCGGCGGCCTCCAAAATGACTTGCTTGGAATACACCATGCTGCCGGCATCACAGCTGCCCTCGGTGATAATGCGAAAGTGCGTGCCGTTAAAAGGGCTTTGCAGTTCAAAACGATCACAGCGCACGCTGCTGTTACAGTTGGCTAAGCCTTCTTCGCTGTAGCTGGCGGTGAATACTTCAGTGGCGGGCAGGTTACTTACGCGTTCCGGGCATAAACTGGCATTCACAGCGCTGTTGAGCGGGAATAACTGAGTTAAAAACACTTCGGCACCGCTGCGAGCAGCGGCGTAAGCGCGTGCACCATACACATCACTTACGGTAGAGCGGCCTAAATCGCCCAAAATTCGTACCATAGCCACCCCTAAAATACTCATCACTACGATAATAAAAATAGCTACGGCCAAAGCACCACCGTGCTGGCGCGGAGGCCGCGCTAACGGTTGTTGCTGCGCTAACACACCAGCAGGTGCTAATGCAGAGTGTGGATAATGCCTTGGCTTATGGAACATTAGGAACATGTACCTCGTGTAAAATTTGTAATGGTTCGTTGCTGCCACTGCGTTGGAAGCGCCAATCAAACTGCACTAGGCTACTGCGCTGCAAGGTGGCTTCAAAAACACGAAAGGGCAGTTGCTCAATGTCGTTAATATCGTTTACTAAGCCTACCGCCATCACTTCTCTGTTAGCAAGGCCATTACTAAACAATTGATCTTGGCTTTGCTGGGTGCCAAATAAGCCATAATCACTGTAGCGCTCTAGTTCGCCGCTAGTTTCGTTGTAACACCAACTTACTGGGTTGCTGGTAACATAAAAGCGCCGGGCTGGGCTATTGGTGGGGAAAAAGCGTGGCGAATCGGCATAATCAAGGGTTACTAAACCGGGCTCGGGGCTGTTTTCTACCACGGTATCAATGGTTTTGCGGCGTATGTTGTTGGTGCCGTAAATAAAATTCGGGTTGGTGGCATACACCAATAGGTAATTGCCTAACAATTCATTACTGCGAACAGGCAAAATACCAATAAAATCATCGGTAGAACTTGGGCCAGGGCGCGGTATTTGTACATAATTACTGCTGCTCACAATAGGCATAAACTCGATACAGCGGTGGTTATCGGTATCGCTTACCCGCAGGCTGCGCGGCATGGCATTGCGAATTTCTTGGGATAACCGGGTTACGGCAAAGCGGGTTTGTGAAACCAGCTGTTCGCGGCCGGTGGTATCTTGATAAATGCGCGCCCCAAAGGCGATATAGCTAAAGCTAAATATCGCGACAATACCCAGCAACACCATCACCACCACCAACTCTACCAATGTATAGCCGCGAGCATGCCGAAGGTTATGGGACTGTGAGTGGGAATACGCCATTAGTAGTTCCCCCGAATTGCGGAAAACTGAAAATCTTGGCCTAAAGGCGTAGTAACGGTTACGGTTACCCGTTTAAATGCGGTAATGGTAGTGGTGCATTCACCCGTTTGATTGCTGTAACAAACGGCTACGGCAAACTCAAAGTTGCTATAGCGGCTGGCTAAATCTGTGCCTAAGGCATCGGCTAGCTCGGGAAAGTTAAGCTCTAATTGATGATAATCATCTACATCATTGAAGCGATCGCGGGTTTCGCCTTCCGGGCCTAGCAATAACGGATCGGTACACGGCTGGGCGCCGGTTTCACCGCAGCGCAGCGCACCGCCACTAAAATCACTGTTATGATCAAAACCTTTGCTCATAATTTCTTCAAGTAAGGCCTGCCCTAAGGCTGCTGCACGGGATTGCAATACAGGTTCGGCGCTGCGCTGTGCTTGCGGAAAAATAATAACGCTCAAAATTACGAAGGTAAGACCCAAGGTAACAATACCCACAATCAGCTCTACCAAGGTAAACCCCCGTTGTGGCGAGGTACTTTGGCATGCTGTTAGGCGGGTACGCAGCCTTTTGTTGTGGCGCAATCCTATGTGCCAACCTTTTCTTCGCATAACGTTATACTACCTAGAGCTAAAACGAGTAATTTTATGAGCTTTCACATAGTGTATGCGTAAGCGCAGAAAATGTTTATATATTGTTCTTCATACTACAATTTTTCGGTTACACTGCCTAGCATTACAGTGCGAGTATTAGCGAAGCGCGTTATTATTGAAAGCCGCTTATGAAAGGAGGGCGCTGCATGAAGGTACGGCACATGAATATACAGCCATTAGCTGAGCATTCGGCAGTGGTGAACCCCCAGGCGGGCAAAGCACTCGGGTTTACCTTGGTAGAGCTGGTGATTGTTATTGTGCTGTTAGGTATTTTGGCGGTATCTGTGGGGCCACGGATTTTTAGTGGTGCAGGTGTGGCGGAAACCACCTTAGAAGCGCGCACTTTAAGTTTACTGCGTTTACAGCAGCAGCGTGCCATGCATGATGTAGTAAACCCTTGTTACGGCGTTAATTTTACGGCCTCACAAATTTTGCCCTATGATTGTGGCAACCCAATTGATAGTGAGCGCTTACTAGATATTCCAACTCCAGCGGTAGTTACGGTAACTGCCAGCTTTGCCAATGCGAGCTCTGGCTTTCTTTTTAATAGTTTAGGTTGCCCGGTTTCGTTAGCCCATGAAACTAGTGCTGAAGCTTGTGGTCTGAGTGCCGTGGAGTTGCAGATTAGTGGGGTAGAAAACCGCCGAATTTGTGTGCAAAGCCAGGGTTATATTCGCTCGGGCAGTTGTAACTGATCGGAAACTGTATAAATCTCGCAAAACCGCGTAAACGCGCTTGCTCGTGCGATCACGGCTTGCTAAAGTTAGGCCTTTCGAACCATATAATTACCATAAAGGGAACAGCCCCTCATGTTTAAGAAGTTGCGTGGTTTGTTTTCCAACGATTTATCAATCGATTTGGGAACAGCGAACACTCTCATTTACGTTAAAGAAAAAGGCATCGTACTGAACGAGCCTTCCGTAGTTGCGATTCGGCAAGATCGTGCTGGCGGCAATAAGAGCGTTGCGGCGGTAGGCCATGCGGCGAAGCAAATGTTGGGTAGAACGCCTGGCAATATTAAAGCAATTCGGCCGATGAAAGATGGCGTAATCGCTGATTTTCACGTTACCGAGAAAATGCTGCAGCACTTCATTAAACAAGTACACGAAAACAATTATTTGCGCCCAAGCCCACGGGTTTTGGTGTGTGTGCCTTATGGTGCAACGCAAGTTGAACGCCGGGCTATTCGTGAATCTGCACTGGGTGCCGGTGCTCGCCAAGTAGTATTAATTGATGAGCCAATGGCCGCTGCAATTGGTGCGGGCTTACCTGTTTCAGAGCCAACCGGCTCAATGGTTGTGGATATTGGTGGTGGTACTACTGAAGTTGCCATTATTTCTTTGAATGGTGTGGTGTACTCAAGCTCAGTACGTATTGGTGGCGATAAGTTCGATGAAGCCATTATTAGTTATGTACGCCGTAACTTTGGTTCACTCATTGGTGATGCTACCGCAGAGCGGATTAAGCACACAATTGGTGCTGCCTACCCAGGTGACGATGTGCGTGAGTTAGAAGTGCGCGGTCGTAACCTAGCGGAAGGTGTACCACGCTCATTTACCCTTACTAGCAACGAAATTCTTGAAGCGTTGCAAGAGCCATTGATGGGGATTGTTGCTGCCGTAATGCACGCACTTGAGCAATCACCACCAGAATTGGCCTCAGATATTTCTGAGCGCGGCATGGTGCTTACCGGTGGTGGCGCATTGCTACGCGATATCGATCGCTTGCTCATGGAAGAAACCGGCATTCCAGTAATTATTGCTGATGATCCGTTAACCTGCGTTGCACGCGGTGGCGGTAAAGCTCTGGAATTGATCGATGAGCATGGTGGCGATTTGTTTAGCGACGAGTAACCAGTGTCTTCGCATCTGTTCCTACAAAGGGTTTCTTTGAAAACCCGCTTAACGCTAGCCTTGTTGCTAGCGTTTTTGCTTATTTTTGCAGACCACCGCCTTGGTGCTATGCAGCCCATCCGAGCGTTTCTAAACTCGGTGGTAAGCCCAGTACAATACTTGGCGGTAATGCCCGAACAGGCCTTAGATAACGTGATTAGCCAAGTGCAATCACGGCGCCGCATTATGCGTGAAAACACCCAACTAAAAGAAGATAACCTGCTGCTGCAAGGGCAACTGCAGCGTTTCCAGTTTTTGGTGCGGGAAAACGATCGTTTGCGTGAATTGCTCGCCAGCGATAGCCGCGAAGAACGTTTGCGCATGGTGGCTGAAGTAATTGCTGTGGATTCCGATCCCTTTTCCCATCAAGTGGTGGTGAACAAAGGTACTCGGCATGGTGTTTATATTGGCCAACCGGTAATTGATGCCGATGGGATTGTGGGCCAAGTGGCCGATGTGGGAGTTACTACCGCGCGGGTAATTCTAATTTCTGATCAGAGCCACGCTATTCCTACGCGGGCCGAGCTGAGTGGTATTCGCGTAATTGCCCAAGGTGTGGGCGATACCGCGCAGCTAGAGTTAATGCATGTGCCGCATTCCACTGAACTGCAAGAAGGCGATGTATTGTTTTCGTCTGGTTTAGGTGGGGTATTCCCCGAGGGTTACCCGGTGGCGCGTATTAAGCGCATTACCCGGGATGAATCGTTACCCTTTGCGCAAGTATCAGCAGCCCCGATTGCAAACTTAGATAGAATACGGATGTTGCTGTTGCTTTGGGATAGCAGCAGTGAAACCCAGCCGGTTCGCTCTGAAGCTGAGTTACGTGAACAAAGTCAGCGCCCTGTTGAGGAGCAAAACTGATGCTTACCCGCAGAATTATGCAGCGCAGTATTATTTTAATCACTATCGTATTGAGCCTGATTTTTGCGGTGATGCCGATATCGATACAAGTGGCTGCGTGGCGCCCAGAATGGCCCCTATTGGTAGTGATTTACTGGATTATCGCCTTGCCGCATCGTGTGAACATCGGTTACGCGGCTGCGGTGGGTTTAGCGGTGGATATTTTACTTGGCTCAACGCTTGGCTTTCATGCAGCAGCGTATGCGTTAGTGGCGTATCCCGCAGCACAGTATTACAAACGAATTCGTAATTTTTCCTTATCGCAGCAAGCGCTATTAGTAATGGTGTTGGTGTTTTTAGGGCGGGCAATTGTGTATTTATTCGAGCATTATTTGAATAATGCGCCCTTGATGTTGCACTATTTTTGGCCAGCCTTAAGTTCAGCCATTTTTTGGCCTTGGGTTTTCTTGGTACTACGGAAAATTCGCCGCAGTTTTCAGTTACGTTAAACGCTTCCCATGCGATAACCCATTCAACCGGCAGGAGTATGCATGCACACGCTAGTATTAGCATCGGCTTCCCCCAGGCGTCAGGAGTTGCTCGCACTGCTGCAAGTGCCCTTTGTTACCGAGCCTGCCAATATTGCCGAACAACAAGCCGCGGGTGAAAGCCCTGTCGATTACGTGCAGCGTTTGGCCGCTGAAAAAGCGGCGGCGGTAGCCAGCAATCACCCGCAAGCTGGGGTGCTGGGTTCAGATACGATAGTGGTAGCCGGCGATACGGTAATGGAAAAACCAACGGATTTTGCCCACTTTAGCAGCATGATGCAGCGTTTAAGCGGTGCTACGCACGAAGTGCTTACGGCCGTTGCCTTACATACCCCTGTGGGGAAATGGCAAAGCTTGGTAACTACGCAAGTAACCTTTCGTAACCTGAGTAGCACCGATATTGCCGCTTACTGGCAAACTGGCGAACCGCAGGATAAAGCCGGTGGGTATGGTATACAGGGCGTTGCAGGCAAATTTGTGCGCCACATTAGTGGCAGCTACTTTGCGGTGGTGGGCCTACCGCTTTATGAAACCGAACAATTGCTGCAGCAGTGGCAGGCAATAACGGATAACAACCAATGAGTGCAGAGATTTTAGTAAACGTAACGCCAAGTGAAACCCGGGTTGCCCTGGTGGAAAATGGCATTTTACAAGAAATACATATTGAGCGTGAAGCTCGGCGCGGGCTGGTGGGCAATGTGTACATTGGCAAAGTAAGCCGTGTATTGCCCGGTATGCAAGCCGCCTTTGTAGATATCGGCTTGGAAAAAGCCGCGTTTTTACATGCCTCGGATATTATTACCCGCATTGATAACGTAGAAGAGCTGGATAGAGAGCAGCTGCCGCCACCGGATATCGCGCGCTTGGTGCGCCAAGGCCAGTATATTTTGGTGCAGGTGGTGAAAGATCCTTTGGGTACCAAGGGTGCCAGGCTTACTACCGATGTCACCATTCCTTCGCGTTATTTGGTGCTCATGCCGCGCTCTAATCATGTGGGCGTTTCCCAGCGCATTGAGAACGAAGCCGAGCGCGAACGCCTGCGCAGTGTAGTGAATAAATTTAGTGATACAGAAATAGGCTTTATTGTGCGCACGGCCGCTGAAGGTGCTGGCACGGAAGAGTTGGAACAAGATGCGTTATTTTTACGGCGCTTGTGGGAAAAAATTCAAGAGCGTAAAAAGAAGAATTCGAAAGGCGGCATGCTGTACGAAGATTTGAATCTTGCTGCGCGAGTGCTGCGTGATTTTGTGGGTGTGGAAATTGAGCGTATTCGCGTAGATTCTCGGCTGAGTTTTCAGCAACTGCATACCTTTGTGGAAGAGTTTGTACCCCAGTTAGCCGATCGCTTGGAATATTATGAAGGTGAGCGGCCAATTTTCGATTTATTTGATGTTGAAAATGAAATTCAACGGGCGCTCGATCGCCGAGTGCAGTTGAAATCGGGTGGTACCTTGGTGATTGATCAAACCGAGGCCATGACCACCATAGACATCAACACCGGCGCCTTTGTTGGCCATCGCAATTTAGAAGAAACCATTTTCAATACCAACACCGAGGCTACCCAAGCCATTGCGCGGCAATTACGGTTACGGAACCTTGGTGGCATTATTATTGTCGATTTTATAGATATGCAAAATGATGATCACAAACGCCGAGTGTTGCATAGCTTGGAATTGGCGCTTGCCAAAGACCGTGCGAAAACCAGTATTTCTGGGTTTACTTCGTTGGGTTTGGTAGAGCTAACGCGCAAGCGCACACGAGAAAGTTTAGAGCATGTGTTAAGTTCTGAGTGCCCAGTGTGTAAGGGCCGTGGTTCTATGAAAACCGTAGATACCGTGTGCTATGAAATTATGCGTGAAATTGTGCGGGTGAACCGTGCTTACGCTGCCGATAAGTTTGTTGTGTATGCTTCAGCGGCAGTTGCCGAACGGTTGTTAAATGATGAATCGCACGCGCTTGCTGAGTTAGAAGTATTTGTGGAGAAGCAAATTAACGTTCAAATTGAACCTCTGTATCATCAAGAGCAATTTGATGTGGTAATGATGTAGTGACCTTTAAAAGCGCCTTAAGTTTATTCATTCGCAAGCTATGGCTAACAGTAGCAGTACTGTTGGTGGGCTTTGCTGTGCTGCTTAGTGTAGTGCGCTTTAGTTTGCCCTACCTCGATCACTTCCGTGGTGATATCGAAACCCAGCTTAGCCAACGCTTTCAGCAAGAGATAGCCATCGGCAGCCTCTCGGCCACCTGGAGTGGCGCGGGGCCCGCACTAGTGTTGCGCGATGTGCGCTTCGATTTGGATGAAAGCAACGATGTAGCCTTCTCGGTGGGCAACTTCAGTTTGGGCATCGATTTTTGGAATAGCCTTTGGCAGCGCCAAGTGCTGTTTGAGCACTTTGAACTCGCCGATGTGCAGCTCGATATCCATTATCGGCAAAGTACGGAAGTAGGCTCATTCAACGAGCTACAAGCCACGCTCGAGCAACTACTGTTGCAGCAGCTAGAGCATTTTCAATTGCGCAACGGTGTGGTTACCGTACATTTCGCTGAGCAACCACCACGTTCGATTGATATTCAGCGTTTAAGTTGGCGCCGCGAGGGCTCTCGCAGGCAGGCGGTGGGGCTGTTCAGTATTCCGGATATTACCGCTAATGCTCTGAACTTCATTGTGGATCTGGAAGGTGATTCCTTTACCGTAATGAGTGGCAGTGTGTTTATTGAAGCACAGCAACTGGATATCTCCCCTTGGTTGCAAGCCCTTACCGAAAATTCCGCCATTAACCGCGCTGAGTTTAACTTACAAGGCTGGCTCGATTTCGATAAGGGCCGCTTTGGTGATGGGCAGCTAAATTTCGAGCAGAATATTTTAGAGTGGCAGAGCCCAGAATCTGAGCATCGGTTGGTTACGCCCGCTACGGCGTGGACATTGTTCCCGCAAGACGATGGCTGGGTACTGAACTCGGCGCCCATGAAAGTGGCGCTGAATGATTTGGAGTGGCAGTTCGAGCAGGTTACCTGGCAGTACCAAAACGGCGAGCACCTGTGGAATGTAAATGATATTGAGCTGATTGATTTTAGCCCGCTGTGGAATTTATTTGGCTCGGCTGGTGCGGCCTTAGGTGGCTGGCTTGATGGCCTGCAAGTGGGCGGCAATCTGGAAACCTTGCAAGTGCGCTTAGATGAGCAGCGTGATTGGCAATTTTATGCCAATGGCAGCGATCTTACTTGGCAGCCGCATCGCGGCGTGCCGGGTATTAGTGGTTTGCAAATGGAAGTGTGGAGCAGCTTACAGCAAGGCCAATTTAAGCTGGCGGGAGAGGAAGTACGGCTTATTTCTCCAGCTACCTATAACGATGCCAAGCTGCTTAGCAAAATGGAAGTCCGCGGAGGTTGGCTGCAAGAGAATGGCCAGTGGAATCTTGATATAGATACCGCCGAATTTAGCTTGCCTGGCGCTGATATTCAGCAACAAATGCGCTTCTCTGGCGGGGCTAATCAAGATACCGAAGTAGATTGGTTACTCACAGGTGGCAGCACCGGCATGGATGTGCTTGATGTGGTGGCATTACTGCCGCTGCAACTGGGTGAGAACCTCGGTAACTATCTTACCGAGGCACTGCAAGATGGCGATGTTGATAGCTTGGCGATGGTGTGGCGTGGGCCGCTTGCAGGATTTCCATACCGAGATGCGCAAGGTGTGCTGCAAGCACAAGCTGTTATCAACAATTTGCACTATAAGTTCCGGCAAGATTGGCCTGCAGTGGAAAACACGCAAGCCACCCTGCAATTTTATGATGAACAACTGGATATCCGCGCGCGCGGTGGTGAGTTAAACGGTATTCCGCTTACGCAAGTGCATGCGGAAATTCGTGATATTGCGGGTAACGCACGGCATTTGCATATTGCATCCGACGTTGCGGCGAGCGGCCCGCAACTGCAGCAATTGTTTGCAGCGAGCCCGTTGGCCGGCTCAGTAGGTGGTGCGTTAGAGCGGGTTTATCCGGCCGGAACCGTTACCGGCGCATTTACTTTGGACATTCCTCTAGCGGGCGATAACACCGATGTGGTTGCCGAGGGGTATGTAAACCTCGATAACCAGGATATTTTTATTGAGCCTGTGAATTTATGGCTGCGAGAAGTGCAGGGTCGGCTCGATTTTCGCAATGGCGATTTGAGTGTGGCGAGTGATTCTGCGTTACTGCTCGGCTTGCCTGTGGCACTAGCATTAACAGGCAACCCAACGGCAGATGGCTATGAGTTGCACGCCGATGTGCAAGGCGATTGGCAAATGGATGCGGTGCGTGCCCAGCATGCCCAAGTGCCATTGTTAGATCAAATGAGCGGCTTGGCCGCATGGCAGGCAGATTTTAATTTAGCGATTAGTGATGGGGGGTATCAGTACCAATGGCTGATGGCTACCGATTTAACGGCCACGGATATTCGTTTGCCTGCACCCTTTATGAAATCCGCAGGTGAAGAGCGCATTTTAGCGATTGATGTAAATGGCGATGAGAACAGGCTGAATGCGATTGCCGATATCGCCGGCGTTGCTAACTTGCGTGGCGAAATGGCCATTGGTAGTGGTGGTTTTCACGCGATGGAGCTGCAGGTTGGCGAAAGCCCCTACACAGTGGGCGCGCGATCTGAACCCGGTTTCCGCATTATGGCGGGGTTACCAACAGCTGATTTAGGCGAATGGTTACCAGTAATAACCACCTTAACTAGTGCGGCAACCCAAAGCATTGCTGGCGCCGAACCTTCAATTGCTGGCGCTGAGCTAGAAGTGATTACGGAAGACGATAGCTCAGGTAACGCCTGGGTTCCCCCGCTAAGCCGGGTAGATGCCAGCATTGAGAATATGTATTGGTTTGGGCAAAACTTTACCTTAACCCAAATACAGGGCCGTAGTAGTGGCGATGGTTGGTTGCTGGATGTAAATGCAGAGAATGGCCGCGCCCGCATTGATTGGAGCACAATTGGTACTGGCCAGCTCACCGTTGCTGCCGATTTCCTTGAGTTGGAAAGTATGGCTGGGCTCAATGGCGAGGCTGGCACTGAGGGCTCTGGCAGTGAAGGCACTGAAAGCGCTGGGGTAGATATAGATCGTAGTTGGTTAGATACTCTGCCGCCCATTATTTTCACCTGCCGCATATGCCGTTATGAAGGGCGTGAGTTTGGTGAAGTAGCGATGCGCCTAGAGCCAGCGATGCCGGGTGAGCAGTTACGTAATTTTGAAGTACGCAAAGGCAATACCGTGCTGCAAGCCCGAGGTGGTTGGCAAGGTAACGGTAGTGATTTAACCAGCGGTGTTCGCGGTACCTTCCGTAGCAGCAATATTGGCTCGTATTTAAACGAACTGGGCTATAACTCCATTGTGCGCGATTCTTCAGCCAACTTTAATTTTGATTTAAATTGGCAGGGCGCGCTACAGGATTGGAATACCGAAACCCTGAGCGGCGAAGTAGTGTGGAACTTTGGCGCCGGCTATTTACGCGATGTATCCGATGGCGGTGCGCGGATATTCTCGTTATTGAGCTTAGATAGCGTGTTGCGCAAGCTTACTTTGGATTTCCGCGATATTTTTGCCCGCGGTATGTTCTATTCTTCGTTCGGCGGCACGCTTGAGTTAGATAACGGCGTAGTAAGTACGAATAACACGCGCATGAATGGCTCTGCGGGCGATATGTCGGTGCGCGGCTACACTAATCTGCTGGATGAATCGTTAAATTACCAATTGAGCTACGTACCCAAAGTTACTTCGAGCTTGCCCGTGTTACTGGCATTTATGGTGAACCCACCAAGTGGTATCGCTGCATTAGTGCTCGATCGGGTATTACACGATGCGCAAGTAATTTCACGGTTGGAATATGAAATTACCGGCACCATCAGTGAGCCGGTAGTTACCGAAGTGAAGCGGGATAGCCGCGAAGTAGAGTTACCAGAAATGGGTGATGATGTGCTGCCCCGTGAACTACCGGAAAATACGGAAGCGATACGGGAGGGTGGTAATGAGTAATTCCTCGCAGCCGAAAGCACTAGTTAGCTTGCTGCAATTTACTTCGCGGGCTGATTTTGCTGAAAACCAGAAAATTATTCGTGAACTGCTGCAGAACTTAGTAGCTGAACAACCTGAGAGCGAAACACCACCGGCGCATTTAGTGATTATCCCGGAAGCCTTTGCGCGCTTTGGCGCCGGCGAAGCGGCTCAAGGTAAATATGCTGAACCATTAGGTTCAGGCCCAGTACAAGAGTTTACACAAGCCTGCTGCCGCGAGTATGGCGTGTGGATATTAGCAGGCACCATGGCGATTAAAGCAGATGATCGCTATGCAGCCGCTTCGCTGTTGTTTGATGCGGATGGCGAGTTAGTTAGCCGTTACGATAAAATCCATTTGTTCGATGCAGCCGTAAACGACAATACCAAAACCTATCAAGAATCGAAATTTACCAAGCCTGGCGAGCAGTTGGTGGTGCTAGATACACCTTTCGGAAAACTGGGTTTGGCGGTGTGTTATGATTTGCGCTTCCCCGAGATGTTTCGGGCATTGCGCAATATGGGCGCCGAGCTGATTTCCCTGCCGTCGGCGTTCACCAAAGTTACTGGCGCGGCGCATTGGCAGCCGCTTCTGCAGGCGCGGGCAATTGAAAACCAAGTGTATTTGTTAGCGCCAAACCAAACGGGAACGCACGATGATGGCCGCGAAACATGGGGCCATAGTATGGTGGTGAATCCATGGGGCGAAATTATTGGTGAGCTAGGTGCAGAGCCTGGTGTTTTAACCGTAGAACTTGATTTAGAAACATTAGCGAAAGTGCGCCAGCAAATGCCGGTGCAACAACATAACCAATTTAAGGTGCAGTTTATTCATGATTGATACTCAGGTTGCCGAGCATTTGTTACACAGTGCCGATTTAGATTATTCAGCGCTGCAGCAAAGCTTGCAAAGTATGTATAACGGCAGTGTTGATTATGCAGATATCTATCTGCAAAGCAGTATTCACGAAGCCTGGGTACTGGAAGATAGCATTGTTAAAAGTGGCAGTTTCAATATTGAGCGCGGCCTTGGTGTGCGCGCCGTTAGCGGTGAAAAAACCGGCTTTGCGTATGCCGATAGCATTGATCCGCCGGCGCTAAAACGAGCTGCAGCAGCTGCACGTGGTATTGCCGAGCAGGGTGTTGAACGCAAAGTGGGCGTGCTTAGTGCGGTTCAGCATACCCCGCTGTACGGAGTTGATAACCCACTCGATAGCTTGGCCGAGCCGAAGAAGATTGCCTTATTACAAGCTATGGATAAGCGCGCTCGTGCCGCAGATCCGCGCATTAAAGAAGTAAGTGTAAGTTTAACCGGTTCCTATGAGCATGTGTTGGTAGCGGCCACCGATGGCACTTTAGCTAGCGATGTGCGCCCTTTGGTGCGCTTAAACTGCAGCGTGCTTGCCGAACAGAATGGCCGCCGCGAGCGCGGTTCATCAGGTGGCGGTGGTAGAGTTGATTACCATTACTTTATGCAGCCGGTATGGCTGGATACCGATGGTAAGGGCCCAGAAAAGCAACGCTTTGAAAGTTATGTAGATGAAGCAGTGCGGCAAGCGCTGATTATGCTGGAAGCGCAGCCTGCGCCTGCTGGCAGTATGCCAGTGGTATTGGGCTCAGGTTGGCCTGGCGTGTTGTTACACGAAGCCGTAGGCCATGGTTTAGAGGGTGATTTCAACCGTAAGGGCGCATCTTCATATAGCGGCCGTATGGGTGAGCAAGTTGCGGCGAAAGGCATTACTATTGTAGATGATGGCACCATCAGTAATCGCCGTGGTTCGTTAAGCGTAGATGATGAAGGTACGCCAACTCAATACAATACCTTAATTGAAGATGGCCGTTTAGTGGGCTACATGCAAGATAAGCTCAATGCACGCTTAATGGGTGTTGCGCCAACGGGCAATGGCCGCCGTGAATCTTATGCGCATCTGCCGATGCCGCGGATGACCAACACCTACATGTTGGGTGGTGATAAAACACCGGAAGAAATCATTGCTTCAGTGAAGCGGGGCATTTATGCGCCACAGTTTTCAGGTGGCCAAGTAGATATTACTTCGGGTAAGTTTGTGTTTTCGGCTTCCGAAGCTTATTTAATTGAAGATGGCAAAATCACTGCACCGTTGAAAGGCGCTACCTTAATCGGTAATGGCCCTGATGCGATGTCGGCAGTATCGATGGTGGGTAATGATTTAGCCTTAGATACAGGCATTGGTGTGTGTGGTAAAGATGGCCAAAGCGTGCCAGTTGGCGTAGGCCAACCGACGCTTAAAATTGATGCTATGACAGTAGGTGGAACCGAGTAGACATTGCTGCGGGCGCTGTTTTAGCGCCCGTTCTTAATCCGCCACGCTGCGAATATATTTGAACAGCGCGCGTGCAGCGGCTGGTGGTTTTTCTTGTTGTTGCTCTTTTTGCGCTTGGCGAGTGAATTGGCGCAGCTGCTGACGATCAGCATGCGGGTATTCATCAATAAACGCCTGAATGGCATCATCGCCTTGGCTTAAGATACGATCGCGCCATTGCTCGAGTTTGTGAAAATGCGCCGCTTGATACAGGGTGCGGTTTTCAATTTCATCGAGCGCAGCAAGAATCGGCGCTACATCGCGTTGGCGCAATAGCTTCGCAAGAAACTGCAGCTGCCGGCGAAAGCCTTCGCGCTTGTTCTCGATTTTCTTGGCCAATTTGATGTTACTGAGCAGTTCATCATCAAGAGGCAGTTGCTTAATTGTATTGTTGCCCATTTTCACAAGCTTAACGCCTAAATCATGCATTTCGGCAGAGTGGCGTTTCAGGGCTGTTTTACTTAAATCATCATCGTCGAACGAATCATTTTTCGAATTATCGTGTTGCATAGCTGAATACCTAACTAAAGAATGCGGTAAGTTTATCAGGAAGCGCGGCAGGGCGATACACTGCGGCGCATCACAATATTTTGAGGTTCATCTTGGCTACTACAAAAACATCAGCAAATTTAACGGCACCAGAGCAATTACAACCAGATTTAGATCGTGCGTTGCAGGCGCTTGATGAAGCCCTTGCACAAGCGAAAAAACGTGGCGCATCAGCAGCGGAGTGTGCTCTTGCCCATAGCCGCGGGTTAAGCGTAAGTACTCGCTTGAACGAAGTGGAAACAGTTGAATTTAATCAAGATGGCTCGCTGGGCATCACCGTGTATCGTGGCCAAAGTAAAGGCAGCGCGAGTACCTCAGATCTTTCCCCAGAGGCGGTGGCGATAGCGGTGGAAAAAGCCGATGCTATTGCCCGGTTCACGCAAGCTGATAGTTGTGCGGGCCTTGCCGATAAAGAATTAATGGCGTTTGGTTATCCAGAGCCAGAATTATTTTATGCCGCCGATCAAAGCCCTGAATATGCTACCGAGCAGGCTTTAGCTTGTGAAGCGGTAATGCTCTCAGTAGATGACCGCATTGTGAACTCCGATGGCGCTCACTACAGCAGCCATTGCGGGTTTCGGGTGTATGGCAACAGCCATGGCTTTATCGGCCATTACATGAGCTCTCGGCAAAGCTTAAGCTGTATGCCAATCGCCAAAGAAGGCGAGAAAATGGAACGCGATTACGCCTATACTGTGGCGCGTAATCCGGCACTTCTAAGTTCGCCAGAAGCTGTAGCGCGAGAAGCGGCAGCTACTACATTGGCGCGCCTAGGGGCTCGTTCTATTCCTACGTGTTCGGCGCCGGTTATCTTTCATAGTGATTTAGCGCATCATTTGTTTGGCTCGTTCGCTGGCGCCATTAGCGGCGGCAGCTTGTATCGCAAGAGCTCGTTTTTGCTCGATCACCTTGGCCAACCCATTTTCCCAGATTGGTTAGATATTCATGAAGATCCGTTGATTCCTGGCGGTTTGGCTTCCAGCCCATTCGATCATGAAGGCGTTGTTACCCAAGCTCGCGATATCGTGCAAAATGGTGTGCTAGAAACCTACTTACTTACCAGTTATGCCGCGCGCAAACTTGGTATGCAAACCACCGGCCATGCGGGTGGTATTCATAATTGGCGGGTACAGCCGAAGGCTAGCCATTTGGATGCGGATTTATCGGCACTGTGCAAGCGCATGGGCCGTGGCTTGTTAGTTACGGAGCTGATGGGCCAAGGCGTAAACATGGTTACCGGCGATTATAGCCGCGGTGCTGCGGGTTTCTGGGTAGAGAATGGCGAAATCCAATTCCCGGTAAGTGAAGTTACTATTGCGGGTAATTTAAAGCAGATGTTCCAACAAATGGTAGCAATGGCCGATGATGTTGATCCGCGCCATGGCGTACTTTCTGGATCTGTATTGGTAGAGAATATGAAAATAGCGGGCGCCTAGGCCTGCTATTCGTCTTCGTGGAAGCGGTTTTGCACTAACTGCGTAATCGCTTCTAGGGCCGCCTCTGCATCGGCACCTGTGGCGTTAATCTCGATAGTTTTCCCTTGCTGGCTGGCCAGCAACATTAAGCCCATTACACTGCTAGCATCTACAGCCTTGCCATCTTGGGCAATGGTAATCTTGGCATCAAATTCATTGGCAAGCCGCGCTAACTTGGTTGCGGCTCTTGCGTGCAACCCTAATTTGTTACGAATATCGATGCTACGGCTAAGATTTGGCATGTTTACGATCCAGCTCGCGGTGTTTAATGCGAATGTGCGGATGCAGCTCGGCCATACGCTCCGCTAGTTTTTCTACAATGTACACCGAACGGTGTTGGCCACCAGTGCAACCGATAGCAATCGTTAAATAACTGCGATTACTCCGCTGGAAGTAGGGTAGCCAATGGCTAATGAAGTTCTGCGTTTGGTAAATAAAATCCGTTACCATAGGCTGCTTGCCCAGATAGTTTTGTACTGGCGCATCAAGGCCATTAAAGGGCCGTAGTTCGGGCTCCCAATGCGGGTTCGGCAGAATACGAGCGTCAAAAACGGTGTCGGCAGTACTGGGTACACCATGTTTGAAGCCGAATGACATGAACACCAACATCAATTTATTCTGTTTGCGCCCCAATACACGCTCAGTAACTTGCTCAATCAGCTCATGCACGCTGAGCTCACTACTATCAATTCGCCAGCATGCTTGTGTAGCAAGCGTTTCTAATAGTTGACCTTCAGCGATAATCGCATCGGCTAAGGTGTAATCGCCGCGCGAAAGTGGGTGCGAACGGCGGGTTTCTCCGTAGCGGCGAATCAGCACTTCATCAGAAGCATCAATATAAAGGATATCTGGCTTTATCTCGTGCGGAAGAAACTCAAGTGCATCGGTTAACTCATCATTTTCACCGGAAATATTTCGCACATCAATGGATATGGCGATATTTTCGTGGCTTTCACTCACGGTGTGCACAAGGGTTGGCAGCAACGCTACGGGTAAGTTATCAACACAATAGTAGCCGAGATCTTCAAGCGCACGCAGTGCTACCGTTTTTCCCGATCCAGATCTACCGCTAACGATAATTAATTGCATGGGTTGGGTTCATAATCCTTGGTAAAGGCTTCATACAACTCAGCACTAGTTGGAGCTTGGCGAAGCGCCCTACAGCAATCTTTCTGATTAAGCTGGGAGGCCACTGCCGATAATGTTTGTAAATGAATTTCGGGGTTTTCTTTCGGTACCAACAGCGCAAAAATAATATCTACGGGTTGGTTATCAATTGAATCAAAATCAATTGGGCTAGCGAGCGTTAGTAACGCCGCAACCGGTTGGCCGGCATTTTCCAGCCGGCCATGTGGGATTGCGATACCGAGCCCGATACCCGTGCTACCTAAACGTTCACGCTGTAATAGGCTTTCGAAAATATCAGCTTTGCTTACGCCAGCAAGCTTAGGTGCAACAAGCTGGCTCACCAGTTCTAATATTTTCTTTTTGCTGTTTTCTGCAACAGCTACCCGGGTGCTATCGGGGCTCAGGATATCTTTAAGGTTCATACGCCTCAGTGTTTCCGTAATTTTTCTTTATGTTTAATAACTTGGCGATCCAGCTTGTCGATTAACGAATCGATGGCTGCATACATATCTTGATGCTCGGAAGTTGCAAAAACCTCACCGCCGTTGAGATGGAGAGTGGCTTCCGCTTTCTGCAGAAGTTTTTCAACATTCAATATCACATGAACGTTGTTGATGTGATCGAAATGACGTTCCAGCTTCGCAAACTTAGTATCTACATATTCTCTAAGTGCTGGAGTAATGTCTACATGATGACCAGTAAGATTTATTTGCATAGCACATCTTCCTTCTTTTGACGTGGTTAAAGCAGAACCTTCCTTTGGCTCGAAGCTGGAATACCTAAAGATTCCCGATACTTCGCAACGGTCCGTCTTGCTACTTGAATACCCTGATCAGCCAGTAGTGTAGCGAGTTTACTATCACTCAAAGGCTTACCAGGATTCTCCTCTGCAACTAGCTTTTTAATAAATGCTCTAATTGCAGTAGATGAACACTCCCCCCCATCATCGGTGCTTACATGGCTGGAAAAGAAATACTTCAGCTCAAAAACACCTTGTGGGGTATGCATGAATTTTTGTGTGGTAACACGCGACACTGTTGATTCATGCATGCCTATACTATCTGCGACATCGCTGAGCACCATTGGTTTCATCGATTCCGGCCCATACTCAAAGAATGCCTGTTGTCGCTGCACGATACAATGGGCAACTTTAACTAAAGTTTCATTTCTACTTTCGATACTTTTGATGAACCAACGTGCTTCTTGTATATGTTGTTGAATATATTGAGAATCACCTGTGCTGCATGGGCTATTTTTAAGTGCAGCATAGGTTTCATTTACACGTAATTTTGGCGCGGTATTGGGGTTCAACTCCACAACCCAGCGATCGCCACTTTTACGCACCTGCACATCGGGGATTACATATTCGGATGTACCGCCGGTGAATCCATCGCCGGGGCGAGGATTCAGATGCTGCAATAGGTCGAGTATTTGCTTAATGACCGCTTCAGAATAGCGAGTTTTCCGGGCCAGGGTGCGGTAATCATGTTTACCTAATAAATCCAGGTGCTGATCTACCACTTTTTTCGCCGCAGCGAGGGCAGGCGTATCGGCACTGAGCTGTTCTAGCTGAATTAATAAGCATTCTCGCACGCTGCGCGCGGCCACCCCGAGCGGATCAAAATGTTGAATGCGCTTCAGCACTACTGCCACTTCTTCGCTGGTGATGGTTTCGTCTATCGCGAGGGCTGCGTCTAGAATTTCTGGGATTTCTTGGGTGAGATAGCCGCTTTCATTAATCGCATCGATAATAATGAGCGCAATTTGCTCATCTACCGGCGAGAAATGCGAGAGGCGCATTTGCCAGCGTAAATAATCATGCAGGCTTTCATTGGTTTCGCCTTGGTACACGTAATCATCTTCTTCCGCAGTACCAGCGCTACTAGAGGTGCCAGCAGAATAACTATCAGAGCCCGCTGCAGAATTCGCTTGCTCCCAAATACTGCCCGGTTCATCTTCAATTTGCTCAAGTAGCGGGTTGTTATCGAGCGCATCTTGAATTTCATGTTGAAGCTCAAGCGATGAAAGCTGCAACAAACGTATCGCCTGTTGTAACTGGGGTGTCATCGTAAGATTTTGGCTGAACTTCAGCTGTAAGCCTGGCTTCATAGCGATTTAATCGAGTACCTATTGTTAAGTGCGCCTACTTATATGATTGGTCTTTTCTGGCAAATTACAAGGTGAATTGGTCGCCTAAATACACTTCTTTTACCTGTTGGTTCGCAAGTACCTCTTGTGCCGTGCCTTTTGCAATCAAACTGCCTTGGCTCACGATATACGCAATTTCGCATGCAGAGAGCGTTTCGCGCACATTATGGTCGGTAATTAACACGCCAATGCCGCGATCGCTGAGTTGCTGAATGATTTTCTTGATATCAATAACGGAAATTGGGTCTACCCCAGCGAAGGGTTCATCAAGCAGAATAAATTTTGGCTCTGCAGCGAGCGCACGGGCGATTTCTACGCGGCGGCGCTCGCCACCGGAAAGGCTCATGCCAAGGTTATTCACAATATGGCCAATATGAAATTCGTTTACCAATTCATCTAATTTATCTTCCCGTTGTGCAGCAGAGAGCTCTTTGCGGGTTTCCAAAATCGCCATAATATTATCGCGCACGGTTAGCTTGCGAAATACGGATGCTTCTTGCGGAAGGTAGCCGATACCTTTGCGGGCGCGGGCATGCATGGGCAATAAGGTAATATCGTCATCATCTAAATGGATACTACCTTTATCGTTTTTTACTAAGCCAACAATCATATAAAAAGTGGTGGTTTTACCGGCACCGTTAGGGCCTAACAATCCAACCACTTGGCCTGCGTTTACTTCAATACTAACGTCTTTTACAACGGCGCGGCCTTTGTATGATTTCGCTAAATGCTTAGCTATAAGAGTGCTCATGATTAACTTTGCTCACTTTCAATACGGATGTTGATAACGAGGTTATCGGTACGCTTATGGATTTTGTTGCTCGGTACGCGGCCGGGGGCGGAAGATGGTTTCTACTTGCCCTTCTTCACCACGAGTTGCGCTAACCTGTTTCTGTTCAACGTTGTACACAATGCTTTCTGCCCGCACCAGGTTACCATCTTGAAACAACTCGGCGGCACCAAATAAACGTAACACACGTTCAGTAGCATCATATTCAATGCGCTGGGCGTGGGCGTTTACAATAAAACCCTCGTCAATTTCCTGCTCGTAGGTGGCGGGTTCGCCATTGCTACCTTCAAGAACAAATAGCTCGGCCTCATTAGAGTTTGGATCGGTGCCGGTAATTTCTAGTGTATGCGCAGTAATTAGCATACTGCCTTGGCTAATACGCACATTGCCACTGGCCCGGTAAATGCCATCGCCAGAATCAAATAGGCTATTGTCTGCTAATACCCGCATATCTTGGGCAAAATCGCGCTCCAACGTGCTTGATTGCGCGAACGCTGTATTGGCAACAAGCAGCAAGCTAAGGCTGGCGAGGGCGAGGGCGGTAAATGGTTTCAACATGGTGAATCAGCTCCATTTGCTGTGCTTCTAAATTAACGCGCATACCATCACCCCGTACCGTAAACTGTTGGCCTTGAATAACCACGGGAGCATCGGTGTGCATAGTACGGGTTGGTAAATCGATATTAATGAAATCTGTTGTGATTTCATTAATATATCCTGTATTCGAACGGTTTAGTATGATTACGTTGGCTTCCAGCTCAAGGCGCTCGCCTTCGTAATAGCGGCCATGATCCGCAGAAACTTCCCAAATGGTGCCGGTTTCGTCAGCGCTCGCCCGTTCTTCCGGCAGAAAGTTAACGTACTGCGGCTTGGTTAGTTCAGTAAGGTTTAAGGCACTAAAGTGCGCCATTCGTTCCGCACGAATTTGTTGCGCCAACCTGCCATCGGATTCAAACACCTTGGTTTCCAAACCAATGGCGGTGAAATCTGGTATCAGTTGCTCAGAGGCATCACCGGTATCGGCGCGCTCTGGTTCATGAAATACATTCCATAAAAATATGCCGATGGCAGCCGCCACTATGGCAAGAATGATCAGGCTACGCCGATTCACGTACTGCTCTCCTGCACCTGATGTAACAACCCTTGGCTAAGAAGAATAATATCCGCCAGTTCACGCACTGCACCGAAACCGCCGCGCTGCTGAGTAACGTAATCAGCCTGCTGTTGCACTTGCGGATGGCCATCAAACACGCTTAGCGCAAGGCCTGAGGCCTGCAATAGTGGTAGGTCGGGTAAATCATCACCCACACTGGCGGTAGCATCGCTGGCAATACCCGTGGCCTGCCAAATGCTTTCTAGCGCTTGTTGTTTATTATGCTGGCCTTGGAAAATATGCTGCACGCCAAGTGCCCGCATTCTATTTTCAACAATAGCGGATTCGCGGCCAGTAATTACCGCAACTTGAATGCCGGCAGTAATTAATGCTTTTACTCCCAAACCATCGCGCGTATGAAATGCTTTTAATTCTTCGCCAGAATTGCCGAGATAAATACGGCCATCGGAAAAAACGCCATCCACATCACACACCAGCAGTTTGGTGTTGGCGAATTTAGCCATTAACGCTTGGTGAATATCACCATACCAGGTGCTCACGTATTCTTGCGCTGCATTGAAATGCGTAGCCATTACATTACCCCCGCCCGCAGTAAATCATGCATGTTGAACGCGCCTACCACGCGCTGTTCTTTATCTAGCACGATAAGGCCATTAATTTTGCGGCTTTCCATGAGCTTTAACGCTTCCGCGGCTAAGGTTTCCGGCGCTGCGGTTATGCCGCCCTTGGTCATTACCGTATCAATGGTGGTGTTATGAATGTCTACCCGCTGATCAAGAATGCGCCGTAAATCACCATCGGTAAATAAGCCGAGCAAACGATCTTGATCATCCACAACGGTGGTCATGCCAAGGCCCTTTTGAGAAATTTCTAGCAATGCTTCGGTAATAATGGCGCTGGCGGGTACTTTGGGGGTGCGTTCATGGCTATGCATAATATCGCTTACCCGCAGTAACAAACGCTTACCAAGGCTGCCGCCAGGGTGGGAAAGGGCAAAATCATCGGCGGTAAAACCACGCGCGTGTAACAGTGCCACTGCTAACGCATCGCCCATTACTAGGGTAGCCGTAGTGCTTGCAGTAGGCGCTAAGCCTAGTGGGCAGGCTTCTTCTGCCACCGCTACGTTTAAATGCACATCAGCAAGGCTGGCCAATGTAGAACCAGGTTTGCCAGTAAGGGCCACGAGTGGTACACCTAAGCGCTTAATTACCGGTAAAATATTGAGAACTTCGTTGGTTTCGCCAGAATTTGAGATGGCGATTACGGTATCTTGCGGGGTAATCATACCCAGATCACCATGGCTAGCTTCACCCGGATGCACGAAGAATGCAGGAGAGCCGGTGCTTGCTAATGTGGCCGCTATTTTGCCACCAATATGGCCTGATTTACCCATGCCAGTAACCACGATACGGCCTTTGCAGCGCAACAATAGCGCGCATGCCGCCGCGAAATCTTGGTTAATTGCTTCCGCTAGAGCGGCAATCGCAGCCTGCTCGATTTCGAGTACGCGCTTACCTTGCCAGATAAAGCCTTCTTTCGATGCAGGCGAAACATGTTCAGACATTGGTCTATCCTGTGTTTTTTTCAGTATACCTAAAAGCATATTAATGGCTGCAGTATATCACTGCTACCAACGAATTCAGCTATTGTGTGCGCGATTCTACACTAGCGCAATGGCTTGAACGGAAAACTCGCGTACATTAATGTACCGTACAGACGGTTTTATTTGGAGAGCAAGTAATGACAAGTTCAAATCGTGGGGGGCGCCCAAGTAAGCGTGAATTTATTCTTGAAAAGGCAGAGTTGCTGGTACAAGAGCGCGGCGCTTCGCATCTTACTTTTGATGCACTCACAGAGAAAACAGGGATTAGTAAAGGCGGGTTGTTGTATCATTTTGCCAGTAAAGAAGTGTTAATTATGGCAATGCTAGAGCGTTACATTGAGGCTCGCGAGCAGCGTACTGGGGCCATTTTAGCGAAAGGCGAAATTACAGGGCCCGATGCAGATTTAAAAGCCATGATTATTGCCGAACTTTCCGAGCCCCATGAAATGCTAGCCGTGGATAGTGCGATTTTGGCTGCGGTAGCCAGTAATCCAAGTTTATTAGATCCAATAAAACACAAATATACGGAACTTTCTGCGCGTTTGGATAACAGTAAGGTAGGTGGTGCACGAGCGCGCGTAGCGTGGAAAGCAACCATCGGCCATCGGTTAATGCGCCAGTTGGGTTTAATTGAGTGTGAAACAGAGGCCCAGTGCGCAGAGTTTGGTAAAGAAATCGTAGCCTTGCTCGATGAAGATACCTACAACGCAAACAAGTAATAGAAATGCCCGAAGCAAATAAATCCGGTGAATAGCACTTTGGCGGTATCTTAGTTCAGTGCTATGATGCCGGCTCACAGAATTTCTGTAATCAATTACAATACGCACCAATTTAATATTCTGGAAAGTGGCAGCGCTAAAGTGGTTAAGCGAAGGCAGTGTGTTTGCTGTAAGCGCCAATCGGCCTACGAGTAAGAGGCAAATTGTGGATAATTTAGTAACAGTAGAAGATGTTTATTTTAAACGTGGTGATACGTCTATTTATGAAGGCGTTAGTTTGCAAGTACCACGTGGCAAAGTAACCGCAATTATGGGGCCTAGTGGCTGCGGTAAAACTACATTATTGCGCCTGATAGGCGGGCAATTAAAGCCGCAAAGTGGCTCCATTAAGTTTGCGGATTACGAAATCAATAAACTCGGCAGGAATCAGCTGTTTAATGTGCGCAAGCGCATGAGCATGTTGTTTCAAAGTGGTGCGCTATTCAGCGACATGACCGTGTTTGACAATATTGCTTTCCCGTTACGCGAACACACCGATTTGCCTGCGAACATTATTGCTACGGTAGTGAAAATGAAGTTGCAAGCCGTAGGCTTACGCGGCGCTGGCAATTTATTTCCAAGTGAGCTTTCCGGTGGCATGGCACGCCGTGCAGCGCTTGCGCGTTCCATTGCGTTAGACCCTGAATTAATTATGTACGATGAACCTTTTGCTGGCCAAGACCCAATTTCCATGGGTGTACTAGTGAAATTAATTCGTTCGTTAAATAGTACGCTGGGGCTTACCTCTATCGTGGTTTCGCACGATATTCATGAAGTAATGAGCATCGCCGATCACGTGTGCATTATGGCCAACAAAACTATCGTTGCCCAAGGCAGCCCAGAGCAATTGAAACAGGAAGGGAATCCACTGGTGCATCAGTTTATGTATGGCGAACCCGATGGCCCAGTTCCGTTCCATTACGCAGCGAACGGATACAACGCTGATCTATTGGGGGGCGGTAAACCATGAAGTTTTTTATAGATATTGGCCGTAATACCCTGAATACAGTGCGTGGAGTAGGCGGCGCTTCAATTATGTTATTCCAAGCGCTGGTAGGAAAACCACAGCCGCGGAAGATGTTTCCATTACTGTTGCGGCAACTGTATGTAGTGGGCGTGCAATCGATGCTCATTATTCTTATCTCCGGCCTGTTCATTGGCATGGTGCTGGGGCTGCAGGGCTACACTATTTTGGTGGATTTTGGCGCAGAACAAGCGCTCGGCCCAATGGTGGCACTATCGTTGCTACGAGAATTGGGGCCGGTAGTTACCGCGTTGTTATTTGCCGGTAGAGCTGGTTCGGCGCTTACTGCTGAAATTGGCCTAATGCGCGCAACAGAGCAGCTCTCTAGTTTAGAAATGATGGCAGTAGACCCACTGCGCCGAGTAGTAGCACCGCGCTTTTGGGCCGGCTTAATCAGTATGCCACTCCTTGCATTTATGTTCAGCGCTATTGGTATTTACGGTGGCTTTATCGTGGGTGTGCAATGGCTTGGCGTTGATGATGGCGCATTTTGGTCGGTGATGCAGGCCAGTGTTGAATGGCGCCACGATGTAATGAATGGCTTTATTAAAAGTGTTGTATTCGCCATCGTAGTTACATGGATTGCGTTATATAAAGGCTACACCGCGGAACCAACCTCTCCGGGCATAAGTGCTGCAACCACACAAACGGTTGTGTATAGCTCGTTAGCGGTATTGGGATTGGATTTTGTTTTAACAGCATTGATGTTTGGGTGATTTATGGAAGCGCGTAAAATTGAATTAATGGTAGGTATTTTCATTTCGGTAGCCATTGCGGCTCTCGTATTTTTAGCCATGCAAGTAGCAAATCAATCGAGTTCAACTCGGGGTGAAACCTACACCCTGTACGCGAAGTTCGATAATATTGGCGGCTTGAAAGTGCGCTCACCAGTGAAAGTTGGCGGCGTTGTGGTTGGCCGAGTAGCGAGCATTACCCTAGATAAAGAGTTTTTTGAACCGGTTGTAGAGCTCAGAATTAGCAAAGAATACTCTGGCTTTCCAGAAACCAGCACCGCATCTATTCTTACTTCTGGCCTACTCGGTGAGCAGTATGTGGGCTTAGAGCCTGGCTTTATGGATGATGATATTTTTGTGCTAGAAAATGGTGACACGATTTACCATACCAATTCGGCCATGGTGTTAGAGAACCTAATTGGCCAATTCTTGTTCAGCCAAGGTAATGATTAAGCAAATGGCAAAACTCGAGCTAATAGAAAACAACGGTACTGTAATGGTGAGCGGGCCTTTAGATCGCGATCACGTGGGCGCTGCATGGCGTTCGCGTAGCGATTGGCTTGGCACTTCGGGCGATGTAAACATCGATTTAGCAGGTGTTGAGCAAGTGGATTCTGCAGGTTTAGCCTTTCTTATTCAGGTAAAAGCCGAGTTAGGTGAGCAAAATCGGGAATTATCTTTGCAGAATATTCACACTCAGCTGCGCCAGTTTGCCGAGGTGAGTGGCGTTACTGAGCTGCTTTCGTTAAGCTATGCAGAATCGAAATCAGCCCCCTAATTACTAACCTAATTATAAGTTATGGACGCCCCGATGGACCCTAAAGAAATAGAAGCGCTATTACAATCTGAGCTTGGCCTCGATGAAGTGCATGTAACTGGCGAAGGTAGCCACTTCCAAGTGATTGCTGTAAGCGAAGCATTTGCCAATTTATCGCGCGTGAAACAGCAGCAAATGATTTACCGTCCGTTAAACGACAAAATTAGCGATGGCACGATTCATGCTCTAACGATTAAAGCGTTTACTCCAGAAAAATGGCAGCGTGAAAAGCTGCTTAACATGCCGGGCTGAGTTTAGATTTATGGAAAAGTTAGTTGTTCAAGGCGGTACCCGCTTACAAGGCGAAGTTCGCATTTCTGGCGCGAAAAACGCGGCCCTGCCAATTCTTCTGGCATCAATTTTAGCCAACAGCCCGGTACGTATTCATAACGTACCGCGCTTGCAAGATGTGGAAACTTCGTTAGAACTTCTTGGTGAACTCGGTATTCCGCATGAACGCGAAGACGCCTGCACTTATTTAATTTCACCGCCGGAAAAACATGGTTACATCGCCCCATATGAGCTGGTGAAAACCATGCGCGCATCTATATTGGTGCTCGGCCCTTTGCTGGCGAAGTGTGGCCATGCGGAAGTGTCGTTACCCGGTGGGTGTGCCATTGGTGCGCGGCCGGTAAATCTGCATATTGAAGGGATGCGGCAGATGGGCGCCAAGGTAGTAGTAGAAAATGGCTATATCAAGGCGCATGTTCCTGCGGAACTAGGTGGCCGTTTGCAAGGCGCGCACATTATTATGGATATGGTGAGTGTTACTGGCACTGAAAACCTGATGATGGCGGCTGTGTTAGCGCAGGGCGAAACCATTATTGAGAATGCCGCGCGTGAACCAGAAATTATTGATTTAGCTAACTTCCTAAACGCGTTGGGCGCTGATGTGCGCGATGCGGGTAGCGATACGATTCACATTCATGGCGTAGAGCGCTTGCATGGTGGTGAGTACGCAGTGCTGCCAGATCGCATTGAAACGGGCACATTCTTGGTGGCTGCGTTAGCTACACAAGGGCACGTTCGCTGCACCCACACGAATCCGCACTTTCTAGATGCGGTATTGAAAAAGCTTACCGAAGCTGGCGCTGAAATTCGCAAAGGCGATGATTGGATCGAGCTAATCAGCCACGGCCGTCCGCGTGCTGTGAGTTTGGTTACTGCGCCGCACCCAGCGTTTCCTACCGATATGCAAGCCCAATTCATTGCGCTTAATGCTGTAGCGGAAGGCACTGGCGTAGTGCGAGAAACTATTTTCGAAAATCGTTTTATGCATGTGCCGGAACTGCGTCGGATGGGTGCAAATATCGAACTTGAAGGCAACACGGCCATCTGTACTGGCGTAGACACCTTAATGGGCGCGCAAGTAATGTGTACCGATTTACGGGCGTCGGCATCATTGGTGATTGCTGGAATGGTTGCTGAAGGTACTACGGAAGTTGAGCGGGTATATCACATTGATCGCGGCTACGAAGCGATTGAAGAGAAACTGCGCGCACTAGGTGCCAATATTAAGCGTGAGCAAATGTGCCCAACGCGCATAAAACGCACTCAAGATTAGCACGAAGGATAAGCCTTAGGCCTCAGGCGATAGCAGTGTAAGCGGCAGCAATGCCGCTACTGCAACTTCTCTAGAATTACCTGCACTTCCATTTCCCGATTACCACGATAAAAACGAATATCCAGCGCACTGCCGGGTTTCGCTTCTGCCACTAAATCAAGGCCTTGGTTTACAGAAGTAACTGCTTGGCCACCAATTTCAAAAATAAAATCACCTGGCCGTAAGCCCGCGCGCCATGCTGGCCCCTGGTCGTCTACTTCGTCTACTCGTAAACCGCGGGTAGAGAAATCATCGCTATAATACTGCCCGGCTACGATACCGAGATAGCCGCGTGTTACCGTACCTTCGCTAATTAGCTGACGCATAATGCGCTGCGCAAGGGGGTAGGAAAGGGCAAAGTAAATGCCTTGCGAACCGCGGCTGCTGTATTCTGCTTGGTACGAAGCGCTGGCAATACCTACCAGTTCGCCACGGCTGTTCACTACAGCTCCACCGGAGTTTCCTTCGTTAATCGCGGCATCCATTTGAATAAACTCGGCATAGGCACTGCCTAAACTAATGCGGCCGGTTGCGGAGATAATGCCTTGGGTAACGGTTTGCCCTAGGTTGTAGGGGTTACCAATCGCCAGCACAATATCGCCAGCGCGCGGAGTGTAGCTTTCGTTTACGGCAATGGTAGGTAGGTTCGATGCATCAATTCGCAATACGGCCAAATCGGTGAGTGTATCGCTTCCCACCAATTGCGCACCGAATATACGCCCATCTTGCAACGCCACTTCAATTTGATCCACATCTTGCACCACATGTAATGCGGTAAGAATATAGCCGCGGCTCTCCATGATGATGCCAGAGCCCAAACGCATTGCCGTAGCAGGGCGATTACGCACCCGCGTATCGCGAATAGATTGGGTGGTATAAATATTTACTACTGCCGGCGCCGCGCGCTCGAAGGCGCTAGAAAAGCTCATTACATCGGAATTTGCTGGCGGTTCTGGGAATACGCTTTCAGGATTCGGCCGGTTCATGAACCACAACACAATAGCGGCAACAATCAAGCCCAGCAACGCTGGTTTAACGATATATTGCAGCAATAGCTGGCTAAAACGAATTGATTTGCGGCTTCCCGCCTGCCCAGTGTTTGGCTTCATTTTGGTTATTGATCGCTAGTTCTATGGAGTAGAATTTAACGATTAATATAACAGGAATACGCCGGCTCGGATAGAGCCGGCGTATCCCCTCTAATAGCTTAGTTGTTGTTGTATAAGCTTAGTTTGGTAGCACTAGATACAGCTGAGAATTACCGCGGCGTACGTTTAATGCCACTACGCCACTGGTTTCACTTATGGCCTGTTGTAGCTCACGGGCGTTGTTTACCAGCTGCCGGTTTACTGCAATTACCACATCATTTTCACGTAAACCAATGCGGTCTGCGGGTGAGCCACTTTCTACCGCAGTAACACGTATGCCTTGTCGATCATCGGCACGTAATTCGGCTCCACGCAGGGCTGGATGAAGCGTATCCGCGGCAATTTGTTGGCTTTGTTGCTTATCTAACTCAACGGCTACCGTTAATTCGCTGCCATCGCGCAGCAACGTAAGTTCTACCGTGCGGCCAGCGCCAATGGTGCCTACTTTCGCAGCCAGTTCAGCAAAGGAGAATACCGTGGTGCCGTCCAGCGCGATAATCACATCGCCAGCTTGAATACCTGCTTTCGCTGCAGCACTGTCTTCCACCACTTCGCTTACCCATGCGCCTTGAGTGCGGTTAATATCTAAAGCATCGGCTAGCTCTTGGGTAAGATTACCGCCACGAACACCGAGCACTCCCCGGCGCACTTCACCAAATTCTACGATTTGCTCAACAAGGTTTTTCATCATGTTGGCGGGAATAGCAAAGCCAATGCCGATGTTGCCGCCTGCAGCACCTAAAATGGCAGTATTTATGCCAATTAAGTTACCCTGCAAATCTACCAGCGCACCACCCGAGTTGCCGCTATTAATGGCCGCATCAGTTTGAATGAAGTTCTCTAAGCGATCGATACCCAGGCCGCTGCGGCCAAGCGCCGAGATAATTCCCGAGGTTACGGTTTGGCCGAGGCCAAATGGGTTACCAATGGCAACGGCAAAATCACCAACGCGAAGCTGATCTGAGTTACCAATCTCGATTTGCACTAAATTACGCGGGTTTTCGAGTTGTAATAGGGCGATATCCGATTCTTCATCGCGGCCCAGCACGGTGGCACTAAACTGGCGGCCATCTTTTAAGGTAACGGTGATTTCGTTGGCATCGTTAATTACGTGATTGTTGGTTACTACATAGCCTTGTTCGGCATCAATAATTACGCCAGAACCTAACCCCTGAAATGGTTGCTCGCGCACTTCTTCGCGCGGTGCGTTGGGGCCAAAGAAAAAGCGAAAGGCTTCCGGTAGGCGTTGGCGGGTTACCCGTTTGCCTTGTACGGAAATATTCACTACCGCAGGCGTTACTTCTTCTAGCATTGGCGCAAGAGTTGGTACGCCGCGTTCGTCGGTAGCGGCAGCAGGAAAGTTAGCAAATGCTTGGCCACTTACGGCAGGTGAAATCAAAAGTGCGCCGGCAACGGCCAGCGAAGCACACAACGTCGCTAATTTTCTCATTAATGATTCTCCGATTGATTACCAAAGTTAACGATTAAAAAAGCACTGCGCGGTATTCAATGTGCGCAACTGCAGTATTAGTTACTGATGTTATTCACTACAAAGACCATAATTTTTGCAAATAAGTTCTGCACAATGATTTTTCAAGCGAAAAATGCGCAAAAAAAAAGGAGCCGTGCGGCTCCTTTCTCTAAAATTTTTGTTGGCGATTAATCTTCTTTCATAGCCTTAGGTACTGGCGTAAACAAGCCGCTGCCTGGCTCTGAGTAATCTCGAGGAGGCAGTTCTGCAGTATCATTTTCACTGCGGCGATCTTTATTCAGAATGTTCGCTTGCCGAATCGAGCGAATCGTATCTTCGGAAAAGAACGGCAATGTTTGCTGCCAATCTTTCTCTTGCTCAAGTAATTGTTGGCTATCTTGCAGGAACAGATTCAAGCGATGCTGGATATCTGTTACTTCAGAGGCTAACTGACGTGCAGTAGAAAGTTGTTCCACCACATCTTTACGGTAGGCTGAAAACTGCTCTTGCGAGCTCTCAATTTGAGCTTGTAGCTCTGCAGCATCACTGTACTTCGCCAGATAATGGCGTGCCGCGAAAAAGCCAATAACAGTACCGGCAATTAATAATAAAACTCCAACCAGCCAATCCATAATAAGTTCCTCTTAATGGTAATAGAGCACAGCTTAGTTTATTTCTAGCAGCTTAGCTTGTGCTTTGCTGCATATTCAAGTGTGATCCTGATGCTGAGTTAATGGTATCATGTAATTATTCAAACAGTCGTCAGATGTCAGGCAAATTTGTGTCGGAAAATGTAAATACTCCTTGGTTAGCTTACCAACGCGATTTGGAACGTGATGATTTTCATCATGATCCTGCGCAAGAAGAGGCCGTTCGTCACTTACAGCGGCTATATGATGATTTACTCGCCGTTAAACCCGCGCGTGGAATCAAAAAGATTTCCAAAAAGATACTGGGTAAACAAACCAAGCCGAGTGTAACGGGTTTGTATTTTTGGGGTGGCGTGGGCCGCGGTAAAACGTATCTCGTAGATACTTTCTATAATGCGCTGCCATTTGAGCAGAAATGGCGGGTGCATTTCCATCGTTTTATGCATCGAGTGCATCACGAACTTGGCGAGTTGAAAGGTAAGGCCGATCCACTCCCCTTGATTGCCAAGCAGTTTGCTCGTGAAGCGCGGGTTATTTGCTTCGATGAATTCTATGTACAAGATATTACCGATGCCATGATCTTGGCCACCTTACTCGATGCCTTATTTAAAGAAGGCGTGGTGTTAGTAGCAACCTCGAATATTGTGCCGGAAGATTTATACAAGAATGGTTTGCAGCGTGCTCGTTTCTTGCCTGCTATCGATTTAATCAAGCAGCATTGCGAAATTGTGAATGTGGATGGCGGTATTGATTACCGGTTACGCACACTCACCCAAGCAGAAATCTACCATTCGCCGTTAGATCCGCAAGCCGATAAGAATCTGTTGAAGTACTTTTATCAGCTAGCGCCAGATCACCAAGCCCATCGCTGTGATGAAACTATCGAGATCAATAATCGGCAGCTTATGGTGCGATGCGAAACCGATGATGTCGCCTTTTTTGATTTCAAAGTACTTTGCGAAGGGCCTCGCAGCCAAAATGATTATATTGAGCTAGCACGTTTGTACCATGCGGTGCTTATTAGTAACGTGCCGCAGCTTGGGCGAGAAAATGATGATGCAGCAAGGCGCTTTATTGCCTTAGTAGATGAATTTTATGAACACCGCGTGAAACTCATTATATCTGCAGCTGTGCCGTTACCTGATTTGTACAGCGGCGGCACATTAACCTTTGAATTTCGCCGTTGTTTGAGCCGATTACAAGAAATGCAATCGCATGAATATTTAGGTTTCGAGCATCTACCGTAATTTCTTTCAGATCGTACGGATCTTCGTTGCGTTTAAAGTGCTGCGTGTATATAATACCCGCCGCCCACGTTACCTCCCCCGGTTCAAAGCGGGGTGAAACATAATTGGCATTTCGCGGGGAAGCCCGGAAGGCCCCAGGTAAACTCATGAATTTGGGTAATAGATAACTCATGAAAACATTTGTAGCAAAAGCAGAAACTGTAAAGCGCGACTGGTTCGTAGTTGATGCAGACGGTAAAACTCTTGGTCGTTTGGCCACTGAGATCGCAACTCGTTTGCGTGGCAAGCATAAGCCTGAATATACTCCACACGTGGATACTGGCGATTACATCGTTGTTGTTAATGCTGAAAAAATTACCGTTACTGGTAATAAAGCAAAAAACAAGATCTATCACTCGCACAGTGGTTATCCAGGTGGTTTGAAGTCTATCAGCTTTGAAAAGCTACAGGCGAAGAAGCCAGAAATGATCATCGAAGCAGCCGTAAAAGGCATGCTGCCGCGTGGTCCTTTGGGTCGTGCCATGTTCCGTAAGCTTAAAGTGTTTGCGGGTCCTGAGCATGCACATGTAGCTCAGCAGCCTAAAACTTTAGAGATTTAATACGGAGCATATACAGATGGCAGATAATCAATACTACGGTACAGGTCGTCGCAAAAGCTCTACAGCTCGCGTATTTATGCGTGCTGGCGGCGGTGACATTAAAATTAACAATCGTACGCTCGAAGAATACTTCGGTCGTGAAACTGCACGCATGGTAGTGCGTCAGCCGTTAGAGCTTCTTGAAGTTACTGAGAAGTTCGACCTTTACGTTACCGTTACTGGCGGTGGTACTACTGGTCAAGCGGGTGCAATTCGTCACGGTATTACTCGTGCACTTATGCAGTACGATGAAGCATTACGCGGCGAATTACGTAAAGCGGGTTATGTTACTCGTGATGCGCGTAAAGTTGAGCGTAAGAAAGTTGGTCTACACAAAGCACGTAAGCGTCCACAATTCTCTAAGCGTTAAGCTGGAAAATTACCGACCTTTTGCAAGACCATTTGCAAGACAAAAGAAAGCCTGGCTCACGCCGGGCTTTTTTATATCTGTAGTTCAGTACTGCCCCCAATGAACTCAATCTAGGCATTTCTCGTAACCCTTATAGAAGTAAAGCTGTGAAAGAGTTACCCGATACTGGTTATATGCTGAATAGCCCCTCATTTCACCTTGATTTGATTGCTGATTCACCTTGTAAAGAGAGTGGCTTTTCTTTATCATTATGTAGATTTTTTTTCGTGCGAGCATTGAGTAAAATTAGCTGCGAAATATCGCACAGCGTCCAAACTGGAGAGAGATGGATGAGCAATGCGCCTGTAGATAAAGGTCGCCGTCGGTTCCTAACCGTCGCTACTGCGGTAGTGGGTGGAGTAGGAGCTGTTGGTGCAGCCGTGCCTTTCATTGCTTCATGGAACCCGAGCGCTAAAGCCCGTATAGCGGGTGCTGCGGTGGAAATGAAGATTGATAAGATTGACCCGGGTCAATTAGTTCGTGCCGAGTGGCGCGGTAGCCCAGTGTGGGTTATTCGTCGTACTCAAGCCATGTTAGATAGCCTACCATTAGTGGAAGGCAACCTACGTGACCCTGAATCAAACGAACCACAGCAACCCGAGTATGCAAAGAACCAACATCGTTCAATCGACCCTGAGTGGTTTGTTGCGGTAGGTATTTGTACCCATTTAGGTTGTTCACCACAATTTATTCAACGTGATTTCGTAGATATGGAAGGAGTAGATTCAGGTTTCTTCTGCCCATGCCATGGTTCACGTTTTGATATTGCTGGTCGGGTTTTCTCAGGTGTTCCGGCACCTACCAACCTGGTGATTCCACCTCACTATTTTGTTGATGATGCAACAATCTTAATTGGTGAAGAAGAGGGAGCAGCCTAATGTCCTTCATGAACTGGATTGATAAGCGTATCCCGTTTAGCAACACGATGAAGTTGCACGTAACGGAATACCCGGCACCAAAGAACTTCAACTTTTGGTACTTGATGGGCTCTTTAGCCATCGTTGTATTGGTTAACCAAATTGTTACTGGTATTTGGTTAACAATGAACTACAACCCAAGTGCGGAAGGTGCGTTTGCCTCAATTGAATACATCATGCGTGATGTAGAATATGGTTGGTTATTACGTTATATGCACTCCACCGGTGCCTCGGCATTTTTCGTGGTAATTTATCTGCATATGTTCCGCGGCATGATGTATGGCTCGTATCAGAAGCCACGTGAATTGCTGTGGATTTTCGGTATGTTGATTTTCTTAGTGCTTATGGCTGAAGCCTTTATGGGGTACTTGTTACCTTGGGGCCAAATGTCATATTGGGGTGCACAGGTAATTATTTCACTCTTCAGCGCGATACCGGTGGTAGGTGATGAACTCACCACTTGGATTCGTGGTGATTATGTAATTTCTGGCGCAACCTTGAATCGCTTCTTTGCTTTACACGTAATTGCCCTACCGTTGGTAATTGTGATTTTGGTGTTCTTACACTTAATCGCGTTACACGAAGTTGGCTCTAACAACCCTGAAGGTGTTGATAACAAGAAGCCAAAAGGTACTGTGAAGCCAGAAGATCAAGCACAGTTTAAATTCCACCCACGCTACACTGATAAGTACGATATCGTTGATGCGATACCGTTCCACCCGTATTACACGGTGAAAGACATTGTGGGCTTGGTGGTATTCTTAATCTTGTGTTCATTGGTAATTTTCTACGCACCAACAATGGGCGGCTTCTTCCTTGAGCCACCAAACTTTGAAGCGGCAGATCCAATGCGCACACCAGAGCACATTGCACCGGTTTGGTATTTCACGCCGTTCTACGCAATTTTACGTGCGGTTCCAGATAAGTTGTTAGGTGTAGTTGCAATGGGTGGTGCTATCGTAATGCTTGCATTGCTACCATGGCTCGATCGCTCGAAAGCGCGTTCTATCCGTTACCGCAGCACCTTGCATAAAGTGAACTTAACGCAGTTTGCTATTTCATTCGTAATTCTAGGTTACCTAGGTGCGATGCCAGCAACTGATTTGTACACCTTAATGGCACGTATTTGTACGGTGTTATATTTCGGTTTCTTCATCTTCCTCTTCTTGTACAGTAAGAATGAGAAGATCAAGCCATTACCAGAGAGGTTACTGAAATGATGAAGCGTTTTCTAATAGCTCTGGCATTCTTGTTACCTGCCGCTGTAATGGCGGCACCATACTCGGGCCCACTAGACAAAGCTGATATCGATCAATCTGATAAGGCTTCGTTACAGCGTGGTGCGCAAATCTACATGAACTTCTGCTTGGCTTGTCATAGCATGCAGTATCAGCGCTATTCGCGTACGTTCGATGATTTGGGTATTCCGGCTGATCTAGGTGAAGAGTTCTTACAGTTTACCGGTACCCCGGGTTCGCATAAGTTCTCAGCTATCGATCGTGAAGCATCGGCAGAGTGGTTTGGTTTGGCTCCGCCAGACCTCACCATGGTTGCTCGTGTTCGCGGTGCCGATTGGTTGTACACCTACTTCCGTAGCTTTTACGAAGATGATAGTCGTCCGTTTGGCGTAAACAATGAAGTATTTGAAAACGTGGGCATGCCGCACGTTTTACAAGAGCTTCAAGGTATACCGCGGAAAACGTACGAGCGTCGTATGGTAGATGGCGAAATGCGCGAAGTGTATGTAGGCATCAAATCTGATGGCTCAGGTTCATTAAGTGAAGATGAGTTCGATCAAGCTATGCTCGATCTTACTAACTTCTTAGTGTACACCGGCGAGCCAATGATTCTAGAGCGCCAACGTATGGGCATGTTCGTGATTGGCTTTTTGTTAGTATTATTAATTCTCAGCATCTTGTTGAAGAAAGAATACTGGCGTGATGTTAAGTAATTCATTTTACTTAAACATAATTACTAGTTATTGAGTGTTAAACGTAAAGCATCGTGTTACGTATTGCGTTACATACTGATAGTTAAGTAATATTTTCGGGGGCGATATTCGCCCCCTTTGCTGTTTTCAGAGAGTGGAGAATTGTATGGCTGTGGCTGCCAATAAACGTTCAGTAATGACCCTGTATTCGGGTAGTGATGATTTGTTTAGTCATCAAACACGTATCGTGTTGGCTGAAAAAGGTGTAACTGTTGAGATCGCTTTTGTAGATCAAGGCAATCAACCGGAAGATTTGCTTCAGTTGAACCCCTATGCAGATAACGTTCCTACGTTGGTAGATCGTGAACTAGTGCTCTATAAAGCACAGATCATTATGGAATACCTTGATGAGCGTTTTCCACATCCGCCATTAATGCCGGTATATCCAGTAGCCCGCGGAACCAGCCGTTTAATGATGTATCGCATCGAGCGCGATTGGTACACATTAGCGGATACAGTTTTGAAAGGTACCAAAAAAGAAGCCGATGCAGCTCGCCAAGAATTGAAGGAAAGCTTGTTAGCGCTTGCTCCAGTATTCTCTGAAATGCCGTATTTCATGAGCGAAGAATTCACCTTAGTAGATTGCTACTTGGCACCGTTGTTATGGCGTTTACCTGTATACGGTATCGAATTAAACGGCGCCGGTGCGAAAGAAGTGAAAGCGTACATGTTGCGTGTTTTCGATCGCGAATCGTTCCGTGATTCGTTAACCGAAGAAGAACGTGAAATCGGCCGTAGCTAAATATCACTAATAATGAAGTGTAATTGAGAGTTTAGATTTAATGACACCAAAACGCCCCTACATTTTACGCGCCTTGTACGAGTGGTTAATTGATAATGAATTAACCCCGCACATCGTAGTAGATGCGGAGTGGCCCTATATTCAGGTGCCACAACAGTATGTGCAAGATGGTCAGATCGTATTGAACATCGCTCCAGGTGCTTTACAAGGCTTGCAAATGGGCAACGAAGAAATTCGTTTCTTTGCCCGCTTTCAAGGCAAAGAGCAGCGCGTACTGATTCCGATGGGTGCGTTACTGGCGATTTATGCAAAAGAGAATGGCGCAGGTACTATTTTCGAACCGGAAGAAGCTTATCTACTAGAAATACAAGATGAGCAGCAAGGGGAGAGCGGTATTGCGCTGGCAACTACTGATTCGAGCGATAACGCAAATGCTGATCAAGATGATAGTAATGATAGCACTAGCAAAACCTCGAAGAAGAAGAAGAGCCCAAGCTTGCGCATCGTGAAGTAACAAGAAGCGAGTAAACGAGCTGCAACTAAACCCGATATTCACACAGTAACTAAAAAGAAAGCGGATGATTACATCCGCTTTTTTTATGGGTGAAGCTTTGTGAGGAAAGCGCTTAAAGCGATGCGGGTGAGCAGCCGGGTAAGATAAATGAGGCTTAGTTTATGGGCTAATGGTTAACACATTCACTACTTTCTCTACGCCCCGAACATGCCGCGCTATTTCAATCGCTCGGTCTGCCGCCTCGCTATCTACCACACCCAGCAAAAACACTTCGTTATTCTCGGTAATTACTTTAATGCCAGATGTTTCGTATTGTTGCTCGCGCAGCAGCAGCGTTTTTACCCGCGTGGTAATCCACGTATCATCACTGCGGGTAATGAAATTGGTTCGCTCGCGAATGCGGATTTGGTTAAATACATTCACGGCACCAGCTGTTTCGCGCGCATATTGCTCGGCTTGCCGTGCGATACTTTCACTTTCCGCTTGCCCGTACAATAAAATATCGCCGTTATAGGCCACAAACTTCACGCGCTGGTCAGTAAACGCAGTGTTCTGTTGTAATTTTGTGGAAAGCTCTAAGCGAATTCCCGAATCATCAATTTGTCGATTCACATCGCGGCTATCTAACAACACCGCGGTAGTACCCACGGTTGCGCCAATCACTACCGCCGCGCAACCTTGTAACAAGGGTACGCAGCATACGATTGCTAATACCATTCCGCGAAACATAGCCATTTATCCCCCGTGAAATATCTCTTGTTCAATTAAATCGCAGAGCAGCTGGCTGATAAACAGTTGCTGCTCAACAATCCGTGATGGATTGGTACTTGGAATGCGTACCTCAACATCCGTAGGGCCGAGTAAACCGGTAATTTCTTGCGCCTCATCGCCAGTAACGGCAATGATGGTCATCTCGCGGGAAAGCGCCGCTTCCATCGCTTGGTGCACGCGTTCGGATTGTTGCTGGCTAACAAAAGCTACTAGCAAATCACCGGAGCTACCCAAAGCGCTGAGTTGGCGAGCCAAGCTGCACTGCTCACTAGGCAGCATCGAGTTTGCGCCTAACGTAACTGCGGGGAAAGGCGGGCGCTCTAGCTGGCTGCCATGCAATAGGAGATCACTGAAGTGCTGCGCCACAAAGCTACTGTTGCCATCGCCACAACTAAAGATGCGGCGGCCTTCAAGCAAGCTGGCTACCATTAAATTGGCGGCGTGCTGAATTGAAGGGGCTAATGTATCGGCTGCAGCAACCTGAATTTGAATGCTTTCACTGAAATAGGCTTTAATGGTGTCTTGCATACCTAAAATGCGTCCTTAAACCACTCGATATGAAACGGCTCACCGGTAATGATCACAATATCGAAACGGCATTGGGTTAAATGTTCATTAATACCATTGTGCGCCATCCATACCCTTGCGGCATGCTTAATGCGTTGTAACTGTGCGTTTCGCAACTGCTCAAGTACTTGCGCAAAATGTTGGTTTCGCCGGTACTTTACCTCAACAAACACCAAATAATCACGATCTTGTAAAATTAAATCTATTTCCGCGTGAAATACTTTTTCGTTTCTCGCAATGGGGGTTAGCCCATGTTCACACAAATACGCCTCGGCATTGGCTTCGTAGTTAGTTCCTACTGCTCGTGTTGATAACACTGCTGTGCTCCAGTTTGATTTCGTGTCCATCAAACTTAGCCCAATCGAGTTCGCGTTCCACTGTATTTGTAGATATGCGCAATAACCCAGTTAATCCGGCATGGCTGTAGCCTGGAATCCGTTGCATAACCGGCAGCTTGCTGGCCAGTTGCATGGCATCATAGCCCATGGCAACCAAGCGCTGGCGATTCAATGACCACGGCTGCATAGCGCTGCTTAACTGGTTCTTTAAATCGGCTTGCAAATCATGCTGCAAGGTAAAAGGTGCATCGGAAAAGAAAACACCATCGAGATCATTTTCACCACGGCTACGCTGCTCTTCATGCACCAAGCTACTTGCGTATACCGGAATGCGGCGACCAAAGGCACTTAGGTTCACATCGATATAAGGTTTCAATAAACGCACTTGGTTGGCATCGCCAAGCAAATAAATTGCATCGATATCTTGGCGGCTGCGTACTTCGTGGTGTAGCTCAGGAGATTCGCGGCGGTCATTCTGCAGGCTTCGATCGCTATTTACTAAACGCTCGGTACGGTCAATACGTGCTGAACTCTGCTGCACATGCAGTGCTTGTTGCACCACTTCCACCATATCGCCACTAGAGGTGTAAAACCAACTTTGCACATTCTGTGGGCCATACTGATCTTGCCACCATTGTTCTAAGCGAATGGCAGTGCCACGGCCACGTTGGGTATCAGGGCCTAAAAACAGCACATTGCGATGCCCTTTACTGGCCAGCCAGCGCACCGAGGTTTCTGCTTCGGATTCTGAATCAAGAGCAAAAAATGCGTCTCTGGGGCCGGGTTCATGTTGGCCAGGGGCTTGGTTTAGCCACAACTGCTGCCACTGCCGCGGTTCCATTGCCGGCATATCTGTTACATTCACTAGTGGCGCATTGTTAGCGCCTGCGGCAATAAACTGTTCGATAGCATTTCGATCGAGCGGGCCTATCACCACATCTGCGTGTGAGTTTGTTAACTGCTGATGAATCTCGGCCAAAGATAACTGGGCGGTGTCAAAAAACACCACATTGGTTCTGCTATCGGCATGAAGTGCGGCCAGAATACCGTTGCGAACTGCAATCCCAGAGCTGGCAAGAGAGCCACTTAACGGCAGTAACACCGCGATTTGCTCAGCAGGCTGAGTAAAGCTGGCATCGTTTAAGAGCGTTTCTGCCACGGCTTGCGCTGGATGATTTGGATATGCGCGCTGCCACGCAGCGATGGCGGAACTCATGGATTGTTGGTTATCTGCAGCAAGGGTTATGCGTTGCAATAATGCGGCCCAGCCGCGCGTTAACTCATCGCGCTCAGTGCGGCCTTGGCGCCAGAAGCTGGCGGGAACATAGGTTAACGCTTCCCATACTAACGCTGCATCAGCTTCAGGCAAGTAGCGTGATTCTTGGATTCGCGCATAAGCCGCTTCTTGGAATTGCTGCTGTTGGTAAAACGCTTGATAGCGTAACTGGAAAATTTGTGCGCGTTGTTGGCGTTGATTGAACTGCGTATCGAGGCCTTCAGTAAGTTCGAGCACTCGCTGCCAATTATGTAACTCGGCAGCAAAGCGGGCTTTTTGCAGCTCTAACTGATTGGCTGGCATAGGCCGCAGCTGTTGGGCATTAATTAAGCTTAACAGCACGCCAGCGCGGTTTACTTCACCCGCATCCAGCATTTGCGTGGCTGCAGTAACCAAGTGCTCGTAGCATTCATGCGCTGCCGTTGCCTGCTTTGCAGCATCTAAGTGCTCTTGAATGGATGTACCGGTTGGCTGCGGCTGAGTAACGGGCTCTGGGGTAGGCTCTCGTTCACCCACAGGATCAGGCGCAGTTGCGCAACCACTTAGAAATACCGCGCTAGCGGCGAAAACAAATATGCAACGAACGAACTTATTTGGCACAATAACCATCTCATCTAACAGCGATGCCCTACTATAAACTGCGAGCAGCGGTGAAACAAACAACGCGAGCCATAATACCGCGTAAAGAGAGCGAAAAATGACAGCCGGAACACTCTATATCGTACCAACACCTATTGGTAATTTGAATGATATCACGTTGCGGGCACTGGAAGTGTTAGAGCAAGTAGATGTAATTGCGGCCGAAGATACTCGCCACAGTGGTATTTTGCTTAGCCATTTTGGTATTAAAGGCAAACTATGGGCATTGCACGAGCACAATGAACGGCAAAAAGCAGAAGCTATCGTGGCGCGCATTGCCGAAGGCCAGAACATTGCCTTAATTAGCGATGCCGGCACGCCGTTAATTAGCGATCCCGGTTACCCGTTGGTAAGTGCTTGCCGCGCTGCGGGTATTACCGTAACGGCTCTGCCAGGGGCATGTGCTGCCATTACGGCATTATCAGCTGCTGGCTTACCCACCGATCGCTTTCTTTTTTGTGGCTTTTTACCCGCCAAGCAGCAAGCGCGTATTTCCGCTTTAGAGGCTCTAGTAAGTGAACCGGCTACCATGGTGTTTTATGAATCGCCGCGGCGCATTGTGGATACCCTACAAGCGATTATCACTGCCTTTGGTGGTGAGCGTGAGGTGGTGTTAGCCCGCGAAATCAGCAAACAGTTTGAAACCTATCTGCATGGCTCAGCCAGTACATTATTGGCGCAAGTACAAGCCGATGCCAATCAGCAACGCGGTGAGATGGTGTTGATGATTGCCGGTGCGAAGTTGGATCAGCAAACGATTCCCAGTGATGCATTGAAGTTGTTGAAAGTGCTGAGTGCCGAGTTACCGCCGAAAAAAGCCGCGAAAATCGTAGCAGGGCATTACAACTTGCGGCCGAATGATTTGTATAAACATACCATGGCCGAATAACCCACCAAGGATTCATGAGTACTTGTGCTGCGTGCCATTGCGTAGGCACCGCATTCGCGTATAATCAGCCGCGGAGTTGGCCGAGGCAATCGCTGCTTGTGTTTACACAAGGGGAGGAAAGTCCGGGCTCCAAAGGGCAGGGTGCCAGGTAACGCCTGGGCGGCGCGAGCCGACGACAAGTGCAGCAGAGAGCAAACCGCCGATGGCCCGTTGTTTCGCAAGAAAGAATGGGATCAGGTAAGGGTGAAAGGGTGCGGTAAGAGCGCACCGCACGGCTGGTAACAGTTCGTGGCTGGGTAAACTCCACCCGGAGCAAGACCAAATAGGAATCCTTGGGGCGGCCCGCTTCGGATTCGGGTAGGTTGCTTGAAACTACGAGCGATTGTAGTTCTAGACGAATGATTGTCCACGACAGAACCCGGCTTAATGGCCAACTCCACCTTCTTTTTTCGTAGCAATGCTGCGATCATTGCCGCCATACTTTGCAATCAAGTTGGCAAGCGGCATCGGCCGTGCGAAGTAGAATCCTTGAATCAAATCAGCGCAATGGGCATGTAAAAACTGCACTTGCTGCAAGGTTTCTACACCTTCCGCAACTACATCAATTTCCAACGCACTCGCCATCTGAATCAACGCATTTAACAATGCGGTTTGGTGTTTATTTTCAGGAACACCATCTACAAAGCTCTTATCAATTTTTAGCATTGATATTGGAAAGTGCTGTAAATAGCTTGTAGAAGAATAGCCCGTACCAAAATCATCAATGGTAAGCAGTACACCTTTCTTATGAATTTCGAGCAATAGATTGCGCTGGCGCTCCCTATCGGGAAGTAACATCGATTCGGTAATTTCAAAGGTAAATGATGAGGGCGGTACCTGCAGCTCTTCCATAATGCCAAACCACACTTCCACCGCATTATTATCGTAGAACTGGTGCGATGAAAAATTAACTGCTAACCGGCCATCAATTCCCCCAGCTCGCAACTTGGGTATATCCATGCATGCTTGCCGTAAAACAAAATTACCAAGCTCGCGAATGGCGCCACTTTTTTCTGCAATGGGAATAAAATCATTGGGCGGTAATAAGCCATGTTCTGGGTGTTGCCAACGCACTAGCGCCTCAATGCTATGCAGCTCTCCGGAATCGGCGTTGATAATGGGTTGGTATTCGATAAAGAACTCGTTGTTCCGTAAGCCTTTTAAAATAGCGGTGTGCAGCTCTAAATGCGATCCAGCTTGCTCGGTAAGCGCGAGATCAAAGAATGAGGTGGTGCCGCGCCCCAAACTCTTTGCGTTGTACATTGCTAAATCGGATGATTTCAGGAGCTCATTCACGCTTTTGCCATCATGAGGATAAATGGCGATCCCAATTGAGGCGTTCACAATAACTTCTCGTTGCTGCAGTGAAACGGGCTCGTGGATATGCTTTAACAACTTCTGCGCCTGCATTTGTGCATGCACGGGTTCGGTAATGTTCTTGAGCACCACAATAAATTCATCGCCGCCTAAACGGGCAACAATATCGTTGGAGCGCAGTGCGCTCTTCAAACGCTGGGCAATCACCATCAGCAATTCATCACCAGCTGCATGCCCTAATGCGTCATTCACTTCTTTGAAATGGTCAAGATCGATAAAGAGCAAAGCAAACCGTTCTTCTCGGCGCTCACAATTGGCGATGTAATCACCTAACAGATCTTGAAAATAATGCCGATTCGGTAAGTTGGTAAGCGAATCAAAGCGGGCTTGCTGCGTAATAATTTGAAATGCTTGGCGCAAGCGTTGTTGGTTGGCCAAAATTACCGCCACTAAACCGCTAATAAATAAAACAACAATGGTGCCGGCTAAACCAACCCAAAGATAAAAATAGTTGTTCTTCAGCCAACTGCCACTGTGGGGCATGGCTGCTAATGCCCAATTACCGGTGGGTAAATTCACATCCAGCCGAATGGGATCTTGCTGCCAAATATTCGCATCGCCCATAATTAATGGGCCGCTAGCGCCGCTGCCATCAAGGCCACGTAAACTAATTTGCAGATCAGGGTGGTTATTCAGGCCAGCATCATCAAATAGGCGCTCATGTTCAATTACTTGGGAAATGATTACATCAGCAGTGCGCTCGTGATTAAATACAGGAACACGGGCAATTAACGCGCTGCCTCCTTGTACTAACTCTACTGGCCCATTAATAGTAATTTCTCCTGAGCTCATCGCACTTCGGTACGATGCAAGTTGCTCGGGCGTGCTGCGGTAATCAAACCCCACGGCGCCTTCATTACCTTCGAGTGGGTGAATCATTTCTACTCGGTAGTTACGCCCGATAGCAATATGGCGAATATGCAGCTCAGGTGAAAGTAAGCCATTACTAATCGCGCGAAAGCGATCTTCATCAATGTTTGGGTTAATGGTGAATTCAGTACGGAGTTGCCGAATGGCAATTAAGTTGGCTTGCAGCGCACCCTCTAAGCGGGCTCGAACTGTTGCCAGTTGCTCCAAGGCAACATAGCGGTTCGCTTCAATAGCTTTACTGCGCTCAGCAATCACCATGCGGGTCACTATCAGTTCTCCACATAGAAATACCGCCAAACTGATCAGTACAACATGAAATTTCTTCAGCACAACCCGGTCCTTAGATTAATTACTATACAAATAGTTAACGAATCCCTATCAGAGCGCAAGTTAAAAGTGATCAGATTGTATAAAAACTAACGCATTTTTCCTTGACAGGGGATCATTATGGAACCTAGACTGTATCATTGTGGGGAAAAGTGGAGAGAAGTGGATCATTCTGTGATCCTGCTAATAAACTATGTTTCGTGGAGCAAACAGCATAAGTCTTGATGACAAAGGGCGTTTAGCGATACCCGCGCGGTATCGTAACCTGTTGTCATTGGATTGCGAAGGTAAAATGGTCTGCACTGTGGATAACAAGCAGCCATGCCTTTTGCTGTACCCGCTTCCCGAATGGCAAGAGATTGAACAAAAGCTTGCCGGTTTATCCTCCATGAACCCCATTGAGCGTCGCCTCCAACGCTTATTACTCGGTTATGCCGAGGATTGTGATATGGACAAGAACGGTCGGGTTCTTATCGCACCGCCACTCCGCCAATTCGCTAATCTCACCAAGAAACTAATGCTGGTAGGCCAGCTAAACAAGTTTGAGATTTGGGATGAAGAGGTGTGGCAGCAGCAAGTAGCAGACGATATTGCTGCGGAGCAGGCAGGCGACTTTACATTAACTGATCGACTACAAGACTTTTCACTATAATGGCGCAAACACCGCAACATGTGCCGGTGTTGCTAACTGAGTCGATTACCGCGTTAGCGATTCAACCGGACCAAATATATATCGACGCGACCTTCGGGCGCGGCGGCCACAGCCGGGCAATTCTGAAAGAATTAGGCCCGCAGGGTAAACTTATTGCTTTTGATCGTGACCCCACCGCGGCAAAAGCAGCTGAAGCGCTAACCAACGACCCTCGTTTCCAGTTTTTCCACACTCCTTTCTCGAAACTCGCAGAAATTATTGCTGCGCAGCAATTGAATGGCCGCGTAGCCGGCATTTTGTTTGATCTTGGCGTGTCGTCCCCACAATTAGATGACGCCGAGCGGGGCTTTAGCTTTATGCGCGATGGCCCCTTAGATATGCGTATGAACCCAGACGCTGGAGAATCGGCTGCCGAATGGCTAGCGCATGCGGATATGGATGCGCTTTGCTACGTATTCCGTACCTACGGAGAAGAGAAATACGCAGCCCGTATCGCCCGCGCTATTATTGAGCATCGGGAAAAGCATCCCTTCACCCGCACCGCCGAGTTGGCGAACTTAATTGCCAAGGTGAACCCAAGCCGCGAGAAAAGCAAACATCCAGCAACACGGGTGTTTCAGGCGATTCGCATTCATGTAAATCGGGAGCTCGATGAAGTTCGCGAAGCTCTTACAGCGGCGCTCGATGCGCTAATGCCGGGTGGCCGTTTGGCCATCATCAGCTTTCATAGCCTGGAAGACCGGATTGCTAAGCAGTTTATTCGCGAGCAAAGCCGGCGTGAACAAGTGCCCGCAGGTTTGCCAGTAACGGAAGATCAAATTGCCGATTACCGCACTTTGCTGCCGATTGGTAAAGCCATTAAGCCGAGCCAAACCGAGCTTAACCTGAACCCACGAGCGCGCAGTTCGGTGTTACGTATTGCCGAACGTTTACCAGATCGCTCTGTACCACGGGAGATGGGCGCATGAAAAAACTCGATCTAAAGCGCTTTGATACGCACCAAGGATTATTGCAAATCATTTGGTCTGATATTCAACACTATCGCGGCTTAGTGCTGTGGTGTGTGATTGCTTTAGTGAGTGCCTTAGCGGCCGTGTACTTAACCCATTTGAATCGTGAGTTACTGGCTGAGCGCGAAGATTTATTGCGTCAGCGTGATGCCATTGATGTGGAGTATCGGCATTTAGTGCTCGAGCAAAACACTTTAGGCGAGCACAGCAGAATAGAAACACTAGCGCAACGGGAGTTGGGCATGCAACGGCCCACTGAACAACAAGAGGTGTTGGTGCCATGGCGGTAAAACGTAACGAAAAAATACTTCGGCCAGAGCCACTACCAGGACGCTTTATGTTCCTGTTGGTGTGCATCTGTTTGGGGTTTGTTTCGTTAATTGCCCGGGCTGCTTACATTCAAGTAATAGAGCCGGATCGTTTGCGCTATGAGGGTGATTTACGCTCGGTACGCGTGGCGCAAGATCGTATCCAACGCGGTAACATTACTGATCGTAATGGCGTTGAACTAGCCGTGAGCGTACCGGTACATACGGTTTGGGCTGATCCGAAGGTAGTGCATGATCGGGGTGGTTATACCGATACGCGCCGTTGGCAAGCGATGGCCGATGTGCTGAATACCACGCCAGAGCAATTATTACGTAAAGTTGAAAATCCAGATCGGCGTTTTGTGTATCTTGAGCGCATGATTACTCCCGCGGTGGCAAATTACATTCGTGATTTGCGCATTCCCGGGGTGGGTTTGAAAGAAGAATCTCGGCGGTTTTACCCAGCCGGTGAAATTACTGCACATGTGATTGGTATCACCAACATAGATGCAGAAGGGTTGGATGGTTTGGAAGCAGTATATAACAACGTACTTACCGGCACCCCAGGGCAACGCAGATACCGCAAAGATGGCCAAGGCCGTTTGGTAGAGTTGCTCGAGGCCACCGATTCCGAGTTGCCGCAAAACTTAACCTTAAGTATTGATCAACGCATTCAGGCGTTGGCTTATCGTGAGCTCACCAAAGCGGTGCGTTTTCACCAAGCCACATCAGGCTCTGTAGTGGTAATTGATGTACACACCGGTGAAGTGTTGGCGATGGTGAACAATCCTTCGTACAACCCTAACAACCGCTCGGGCATGCAACCGCACCAAATGCGCAACCGCGCCATTACCGATAGCTTTGAACCTGGTTCTACAGTGAAACCATTGGTGATTTTGGGGGCCTTAGCCAACGGTGATGTCACCATTGATAGCAAAATCAGTACCAGCCCAGGCTGGATGCGTGTTGGCGGCCGCCGTGTGCAAGATGCCCGCAACTATGGCGAGCTTGATTTAGCCGGCATTTTAGCCCATTCGAGCAACGTGGGTACCTCACGCTTAGCACTGGATATGGAACTGGAAGATTTATTGGATTTATATAGCTCAGCGGGTTTCGGTTCTGATACCGGTATCAACATGCTCGGTGAAAGTATGGGGATGTTCCAACATCGTAACCGCTGGTCGAATTTTGAAGTAGCCACCTTGTCGTATGGCTATGGCTTGAGCACCACCACACTGCAGTTGGCGCAAATGTACGCCACCCTCGGTAATGGCGGTAATCGCTTACCATTATCGATTTTGAAGATTGATGAGCCATTACCAGGCCGGCAGGTATTTAGCCGCGAGATTTCTCGGCAAGTGGTGCAGTTAATGGAAGCTGTTACTGCTGATAGTGGCACGGGTAGCCGAGCACGTGTGCCTGGTTACCGCGTAGCTGGCAAAACCGGTACTACTCGAAAAGCGGTAGCTGGTGGTTATGGCGATGAATATGTTGGTTTATTTGCTGGGGTTATTCCGGCAAGCCGCCCACGCGTGGCGATTGCAGTGATGATTAACGAACCGGCGGGTGATAGTTACCATGGGGGAACTGTAGCGGCCCCAGTATTTTCCGCTATAGCAGAAGAAACGATGCGAATTTTGAACGTAGCACCTGATAATTTAAACGGCCGCGAGCTGCGTGTAGCCGGGTTTGGAGGGCGGCCATGATGTTGCTTACTAACCTGCTGCCCGATTGCCCGTTGCCATTACCGGCGATTCAGATTGCTGGGCTTAAGCTTGATAGCCGCAAAGTAGCGGCGGGCGATGCGTTTATCGCGGTACCCGGATATGCAACCGATGGCCGCGATTATATTGATGCTGCGGTAGCCGCTGGCGCCAGTGTAGTGCTAGCCGATATGGATGAGTGGACCCATGGTGAACTGGATGGTACTGCTATTATTGGTATCCCCAATTTACATGGCCTCATTTCGCAAATCGCTGGCCGTTTTTATCAGCAGCCGGCTACGCAATTACGCTTGATTGGCGTTACCGGTACCAATGGCAAAACCACGGTAAGTAACTTAGTGGCGCAGTTATGGCAACAGCTTGAACCTGCGGCAGCAGTGCTGGGTACTTTGGGTAGCGGTTTATTGCCGAACTTACTTCCTGAACAAAACACCACACCAGATGCAGTAACAGTGCAACAGCGTTTAGCTGGTTTTGTAGCTGAAGGCGCGAATGTTGCGGCCATGGAGGTTTCTTCTCATGCTCTGGTACAAGGGCGTGTGGAAGCATTGCACTTCGATACTGTAATCGGCACCAATATTAGCCGTGATCACCTTGATTACCACGGCAGCATGAGCGAATACATTGCTGCCAAAGCGCGTTTGTTCACTGATTTCCCCGCCCGAGTGCGCATTCTGAATGCTGATGATAAGCATGTAGCGCGTTGGGGCAACCAAGATGATTTCTGGTACAGCACCGATGCCAAGCGCGTTGGGCAAAAGAATACCTTGGTGGCTACCGATATCGAATTTGGCCACACCGGCACGCATATGCTGCTGCATTGGCAAGAACAACAAATTACCGTAACTAGCCCATTACTGGGCGATTTTAACGTAGAAAATTTATTGGCAGCGCTACTTAGCCCACTCAACAGTGGCTATAGCCTTACCTATGTGGCGGCACTTGTACCGCAATTACAACCGGTACCAGGGCGCATGGAAACCTTTGGTGGCGATCAGCAACCGTTAGTAATCGTTGATTATGCGCATACGCCTGATGCCCTTGAGCAAGTGCTAACAGCGGCTCGCCGGCATTGTGCGGGTAAACTGTGGTGTTTATTTGGCTGTGGCGGTGATCGCGATCGGGGCAAGCGCCCGCAAATGGGTGAAGTTGCAGCTCGGTTGGCAGATTGCGTGGTGGTTACTGATGATAACCCGCGCACGGAAGAGCCTGCAGCCATTATTCAAGACATTATTAGCGGTATGCCGCATTCAGCACACTACACAGCAGCTCCAGGGCGTGCGCAAGCAGTTCGCGATACCTTCGCGAGTGCGGCGCCCAGTGATGTAATTGTGTGCGCAGGGAAGGGGCATGAGGCGTATCAGATTATTGGCACGAAAGTTCATGATTATGATGAACGTGCGCTCGTGGCAGAGCTTGTAGAAGCTGGGTTACGCGGAGGTGGCAAATGATTCCGGTATCATTGCAGTGGATTACAGAAAAAGTAAGTGGTCACTTACAGGCAGGCGATGGAGAGCTCGTAATACCGAGTTCAGCATTGGCAAAAACTGCGATGCACGGCATGGTGCGCATTGATAGCCGAACGATTCAGCCCGGCGATGTATTTATCGCCATTAAAGGCCCGAATCATGATGGCCATGATTTCGCTGATGCAGTGGCTGAAGCTGGCGCCATCGCGATTATCTGCTCTACCCCAGTAACTGCCGAAATCCCGCAGATATTGGTTGATGATACTCACCAAGCACTGGGCGCACTCGCTGCAGCTGTAAAAGCGGAAGTACAGCCAAAAAGCTGTGCGATTACCGGTAGCAGTGGCAAAACTACCGTAAAAGAGATGGTAGCAACCATCTTACGCCAAGCGCCAAGTGTGAAGGGCAAAGTGCTGGCTACAGCCGGTAACTTTAATAATGACATTGGTGTGCCGCTTACCTTGCTTGAGCTTACTCACGAGCATGAATATGGCGTGTTTGAACTGGGCGCAAATCATCGTGGCGAAATTGCCTATACCACCAATTTAGTGAAGCCCGATGTTGCCTTAATTAATAACATTGCGCCTGCTCATGTAGAAGGGTTTGGTGATATCTGCGGTGTGGTGAAAGCGAAAACAGAAATTTTTCGTGGTTTAGGTGAGCAAGGTATCGCGATTACCAATGCCGATTCCGATTTCCACGAATATTGGCTACGCGAACTTGAGGGTAAGAATCATCATACTTTCGGGCTAAACGCGGAATTGGCTGATGTAAGTGCCGCCGATATTGAACTAGATAGTGACGGCTGTGCCTCATTTACATTGCACGTAGATGCGCAAACCACCCCGGTGAAATTGGCAGTTCCGGGCCGCCATAATGTGAAGAATGCATTGGCCGCCATTGCCATTTGCCGAGGCTTAGGTATTCCACTTGCAGAAATCGTAAGTGGCTTTGGCGCTATGCCAACGGTTCCGGGCCGTATGAATGTGCATACCCCTGCGCCGGGCATTCGAGTAATTGATGATACTTACAACGCGAACGTAGGCTCGGCCAAAGCAGCCATTGATGTATTAGCCAGCTTGCCAGGGAAACGGATTTTCGTGTTCGGTGATATGGGCGAGCTGGGCACACAAGCACGAGCCTACCATGAAGAAGTGGGTGCACATGCCATAACAGCAGGCATAGATGGGTTGTTTACGCTAGGCGTGTTAAGCCAAAGCGCCAGTGAAATTTTTAATGGCCATGGTGGCCGCCATTTTGATAGCGCAGAAAGCATCGTAGGTGCGCTGTTAGAGCTTATTGCAGAAGGCGGCGATGTTACCATTCTAGTGAAAGGATCTCGGAGTTCACGCATGGAACGTATTGTGGAATCGCTGCTTGCAGTTGATTTACAACCTTACCTACAGGGGAAAGCCGCATGTTAGTTTGGCTGGCAGAATACTTACAACAAAATGTTGCCACCGGCTTCAACGTTTTTTCGTACCTCACCATGCGTACGATTATGGGCATCCTTACAGCATTGTTTCTTTCGCTGTGGATGGGGCCGCGCATTATTCGTAGATTGCAGTTATTGCAAATTGGCCAAACCGTTCGTGATGACGGCCCACAAAGCCATTTAAGCAAATCAGGCACGCCCACCATGGGCGGCATTATGATTCTGGTGAGCATTCTGGTAGCCGGCTTATTATGGGCTGATTTAACCAATCGTTATGTTTGGGTAACGCTGCTTACGCTTACCGGCTTCGGCATTATTGGTTTGGTGGATGATTACCGCAAAGTGGTGCGCAAAGATCCAAATGGTTTAATTGCCCGCTGGAAGTATTTTTGGCAATCGGTATTGGCCGGAACCGTGGCAGTATATTTGTACTACACCGCACAAAACCCAGCGGAAACTCAGTTACTAATCCCGTTTGTGAAAGATGTAATGCCGCAATTGGGCTTAATGTACATCGCCTTAGCGTATTTCGTGATTGTAGGTACCAGTAACGCAGTAAATCTTACCGATGGTTTAGATGGCTTGGCCATTATGCCCACGGTAATGGTTGCGGGTGCTTTAGGCGTATTCGCCTATGTAACCGGCAATATCAATTTCTCTGCGTACTTGAATATTCCGTACATTCCAGAAGCCGCCGAACTTACCATTTTGTGCGCTGCTATTGTGGGTGCCGGGCTTGGCTTCCTGTGGTTTAACACCTATCCGGCACAAGTGTTTATGGGCGATGTAGGTTCATTAGCACTCGGCGCAGTATTGGGCGTGATTGCCATTTTGGTGCGCCAAGAGCTGGTATTAGTGATTATGGGCGGTGTGTTTGTTATCGAAACACTTTCCGTAATGCTGCAAGTAGGCTCTTACAAAATGCGTGGCAAACGGGTGTTTCGGATGGCGCCTATTCATCATCATTACGAATTAAAAGGCTGGCCAGAGCCGCGCGTAATTGTGCGGTTTTGGATTATTTCATTGATTTTAGTGTTGGTGGGTTTAGCCACCTTAAAACTGCGTTAAGGAAAACCTGATGCAACAGCAATTAGCACACTATAAAGCGATTACGGTATTAGGCTTCGGCGTAACCGGTATGTCGTGTGTGCGTTATTTGCTGGCGCAAGGCATTCGCCCAATCGTATTGGATACCCGCGCAACCCCGCCTGGAGCTGAGCAGGCGCCAGAGCTTGTGGCGCAAGCAGAATGCCATTTTGGTGCTTTGCAACTTGAACACTTACTGCAAGCCGATCTGTTGTTGGTAAGCCCGGGCATTGATCGCCGAGATACCTTTTTGGAAATGGCCGCCGATGCGGGCGTGGTGATGATCTCGGATATCGAGCTATTCGCGTGGCAGGTTAGCGTACCTGTAGTGGGTGTAACCGGTTCGAACGGTAAATCTACCGTGGTGAACTTAACTACCCATATCTTGCGCGAAAACGGTGTACAAGCGATTGCTGCCGGGAATATCGGTACGCCTGTTTTAGATTGTTTACTGCCGGATGCGGAACCGGCCGATTGCTTCGTGCTAGAACTCTCCAGCTTTCAACTAGAGCTTGTACAAAGTTTGCAGTTAAAAGCCGCCACGATTTTGAATATTAGTTCTGATCATTTGGATCGCTACGATGATGAGCGTTCATACGAACGGGCCAAGCATCGTATTTATCAGAGCACAGACATGTGTATCTGGAACCGTGATGACGAAAAAACAAAACCGCTCTTTCGCAAGAAAGGCATGCAACAAATTAGCTTTGGCAGCAGTGATGCTGCGAAAGGGTACGGGATTACGCGAACCGGCAGTGAGTTAGCGATCACTTACGATAACCATCCGATTGTATTGGCCAATGAATTGCCATTAAGTGGCGTGCATAACTTGCTGAATGTGCAAGCGGCATTAGCCCTCGCGCAAGCATTAGGGTTGAGCATGATGGCGGCAATCGCGGGTATTACTGGCTATCAATCGCTACCGCATCGCTGTGAGCGTATTGGTGAGTTTAACCAAGTAACTTGGATTGATGATTCCAAAGCCACCAATCCTGGTGCGGCTATTGCTGCCATTGAAGGCATGCGCCCAGCTGTTACCGGCAAGCTAATTTTGATTGCTGGTGGCGATGCCAAAGGCGCCGATTTGGTAGTGCTAGAACCGGCGTTATCGCAGGTAGATGAATTAATTACCCTAGGCCGTGATGGCGGCAAAATCGCCGAACTGAAAGCGAATAGCCGGCAAGTGCAAAGCTTAAACGAAGCAGTAGCCTATGCCGCGAAAGTAGCTACGCCAAATAGTATGGTGCTGCTATCTCCAGCCTGTGCAAGTTTAGATATGTTTAAGAACTACGCCGATCGTGGGGCGCAGTTCAAAAAAGCGGTGGAGGCATGGTATGCGCTCAGCTGAACCGCAATTAGAACTAGAAATTCGCGCCCAAAGCAATTTGTGGCAGCAATTTGCTGGGTTGTTTCAAAATAACACCAGCTATCAGCTTTATGATCGTCAGTTATTGTGGCTTGCGGCACTGTTAATGGGCATTGGTTTGGTGATGGTGGCTTCTGCTTCATTACCGGTAGCCGAACGCTTAACAGGCAACCCATTTTATTTCTTAATTCGCCACGGCATATACATGGTGCTAGGCGTTAGCCTTGCGGTAATTGTTGCCATGATTCCGGTGGCGAAATGGCAGCAAATTAGCGGCACTTTGTGTTTGTTAGCAATTGCCATGCTGATCGCAGTGTTGGCGGTAGGGCATACGGTAAATGGTGCTACTCGCTGGTTGAAGGTTGGCCCATTTACGCTGCAAGTAGCCGAGTTTGCGAAACTGTTTTTTGTGATTTACATGGCCAGCTACTTAGATCGCCGTTATGACGAAGTGCGCAGAAACTGGCGCGGCTTTATGAAAGCGTTGTTTGTACTCGGCATTCTTACCATGTTGATTCTGATGCAGCCCGATTTAGGGTCGGTGATTGTACTTGGGGTTACCGCCGTAGGCTTATTGTGGGTTGCCGGCGCAAGGTTATTCCAGTTCTTCGCATTGGTCATTACCTTGCTGGTGGCCTTCGTGCTACTGATTATTTTCGAGCCTTACCGGATGGCGCGGGTAACATCTTTTATGGACCCATGGGATGACCCCTTCAATAGCGGTTATCAGCTCACCCAATCGCTCATGGCATTTGGCCGTGGTGATTGGTTTGGCCAAGGTTTAGGCAATAGCGTACAGAAATTACAATATTTGCCGGAAGCACATACCGATTTCATTTTGTCGGTGGTAGGTGAGGAACTCGGCTTTGTTGGCATTACTTTAATTATCGGGCTGTCGTTCGTGCTGGTGCTGAAAGCATTGTTGTTAGGCCAGCGCGCGTTGCGCCAGAAGCGGCCATTTTCTGGCTATTTAGCCCAAGGTATCGGCATTTGGTTTGCCTTCCAAGTGGGTGTGAATATGGGCGCAGCCTCAGGCTTAATCCCAACCAAGGGCCTAACAATGCCGTTGGTAAGTTATGGCGGAAGTAGCTTATTAGTAAGTTTGGTAGCCGTAGCATTGTTACTGCGCATTGATTACGAGGTGCGCACCGGATATCGCCTGATTCGCTCAGCGGGTGAAGCAGCACAAACACCGCAGCGCAATAAACGCAAAACACGCGGAGGTGCCCGATGAGCCACGTTTTAATTAGTGCCGGCGGCACTGGCGGGCACGTATTCCCAGCCATGGCGGTAGCGGCAGTATTAAAAGAACAGGGCCACCAAATTACTTGGTTAGGTACTACTGATCGCATGGAAGCGGAACTAGTGCCAGCCCATGGCTATCGCTTTATTGGCATGCAACAGCAAGCATTGCGGGGCAAAAGCAAACTCAGTTTGTTGTTAGCGCCCTTTAAATTATTGGCAAGTATTCGCCGTTGTCGGGCGCTGTTAAAGCAAGAAAAACCCGATTTAGTACTAGGCTTCGGTGGCTATACCGCAGGGCCTGCGGGAGTTGCAGCATGGAGCTTGAAAACACCGCTTATTATTCATGAGCAAAATGCCATTCCAGGGCTTACAAACAAGTTGCTTGCGCGCTTTGCAACGCGTACCCTGCTCGGCTTTTCGCGGGCGCAGCAGTTTTTAGCGCAGGGTGAATTAGTAGGTAATCCAGTGCGGGCAGAAATTACCGATCTGGATAACACGGTGGCCAGCACACGCAATACTGCGGCAGCGTTAAATATTTTGGTTGTGGGTGGCAGTTTAGGTGCAGCGTACTTGAATAAATTGCTCCCGGAAGCCTTAGCTAATTGGCGAGGCGGATCGGTGAATGTGCAACATCAAGCGGGTAAAGGCAATGCGGCAGCAGTGGCTGAAGCCTATGAACAAGCCCAGAAGAATACAGCGGTGAACGTGCAGGTAAGTGATTTTATCACCGATATGGCAGCGGCTTATGCAACTGCGGATATCGTTATTTGCCGCGCCGGAGCTCTTACGGTTGCTGAGTTAGCCTGTGCGGGTAAAGCCGCCATTTTGGTGCCTTACCCCTATGCGGTAGACGATCACCAAACTGAAAATGCCAAGGTGTTAAGCGAAGCCGGTGCAGCGTTATTGATTCAACAGCAAGATTTAACGGCACAGTGGTTGCTGGAGCAGTTGGCTGAATTAGTAGCTGAACCTGAGCGCTTAACCATCATGCATGCGCAGGCTTTAAAAGCTGCAGAGCCAAATGCTACTGCCCACATTGTGGCGGTGTGTAATGAATATATCGAACTGCAGGCAGAGCCGGCAGCTCATTCAAAAACGGAGCAAACGAGTTTATGACGGTTGCTAAAGAGCAAGCTTTCACCATTGTTAACGTGCCAGAAATGCGCCGCGTTCGCTGCATCCACTTTGTGGGTATTGGCGGTGCGGGTATGGCGGGTATTGCAGAGGTGTTGCTCAACCAAGGGTATCAAATTTCCGGTTCAGATATTGCGGAAAACCCGAGCACGTTACGGTTACGCCAGTTCGGCGCCAAGATTGCCATCGGCCATGCGGCTGAGCATGTGGCAAAAGCGAGCGTAATTGTAGTGTCTACTGCGATAAAAGCGGATAACCCAGAATTAGTAGAAGCGCAGCGGTTATTGATTCCAGTGGTACGGCGGGCAGAAATGCTGGCCGAACTGATGCGTTTTCGCCATGGCATCGCCATTTCAGGAACCCATGGCAAAACGACCACAACGAGCTTGATTGCCAGTATTTTTGCGGAAGCAGAGCTGGATCCAACCTTTGTGATTGGCGGCTTGCTCAATAGCGCGGGTACTAATGCACGTTTGGGCAATAGCAAATACTTGATTGCCGAGGCCGATGAGAGTGATGCCTCGTTCTTGCATTTGCAGCCGATGGTAGCCGTGGTAACGAATATTGAAGCCGACCATATGGATACCTATGCGGGCGATTTCAACCGCATGCAAGATACCTATATCGAGTTCTTGCACAATCTGCCGTTCTACGGCTTAGCAGTAATGTGTGTTGATGATGAAACGATTACTGGGCTGCTAACGCGCGTAGGTCGGCAAATCACTACTTACGGGTTTTCCGAAAATGCTGATGTGCGGGCTACTGCCTATCGCCAAGTAGGCAATCAAAGCCAGTTTGTGGTGTTGCGGAAAGGCCAAGAGCCGCTCGCCATTGAGTTGAATTTACCAGGCAAGCACAACGCCTTGAATGCGCTAGCAGCTATCGCTGTAGCTACCGATGAAGGCATTGAAGATCAGGCGATTGTAAAAGCATTAGCGAAGTTTGAAGGTATTGGCCGTAGATTCCAGCAATACGGCAGCTTTGCTTGTGATGATGGCGATGCCTTGCTTATTGATGATTATGGCCATCACCCATCTGAGGTGGCGGCAACGGTGGCAGCTATTCGGGCCGGTTGGCCAGAGCGCCGTTTAGTAATGTGCTTTCAGCCACATCGCTACAGCCGTACCCGTGATTTGTATGAAGATTTTGTAGATGTACTCAGTGAAGTAGATGCATTGCTAATGCTGGAAGTGTATTCAGCAGGCGAGGAAGCTGTAGCCAATGCCGATAGCCGCTCGTTGTGCCGCTCTATTCGGCAACGGGGCAAAGTAGATCCGGTATATGTGAAAGATGTAAGCCAGCTTCCCGAGCGCCTTGCCGAATTAATTCAGCCTGGCGATATCGTGCTTACCCAAGGGGCCGGTAATGTGGGTGGTTTAGCAAAAGTATTGAATGAATTGCAACTTGATCGCGAGCGCATGCAAGCATATGAGGGCGCAGAATGAGTAAATACTCGGTAGCTGAATTTGGCAAAGTAGCCGTTTTAGCCGGCGGGAATTCTGCTGAGCGCGAAGTGTCGTTGCGTTCAGGTGCTGCGGTACATGAAGCATTACAAAGTGCGGGTGTAAATGCAGTGCTGTTTGATCCAGCACAGCAGCCCCTAGCTGATTTAGTACGCATGGGCGTAAATCGCGTATTTATCGCCTTACATGGCCGCGGTGGTGAAGATGGGCAAATTCAAGGGGCGTTAGAAACCTTGGGATTACCGTACACCGGTAGCGGTATTATGGCGTGTGCACTCAGTATGGATAAAGGCCGCACCAAAGCGTTATGGAAAGGCATGGGCTTGCCAACTGCGCCTTCGGTAACAGTGCAAAGTGCGCAAATGGGCTCAGTAGATTGCGAGCAACTATTGGCTGAGCTTGGCGGCCAAGTAATGGTGAAGCCAGCCCATGAAGGTAGCAGCATCGGTATGGGTATGGCGCGCAACGCCGAGGAATTAGCAGCAGCGCTTGCTGCAGCAGCAGAATTTGATAGCGATATGTTGGTAGAAGCCTGGTTGAGTGGCCCCGAGTACACCGTGGCGATTCTTGGCACGCAAGCGCTACCAGCGATTAAGGTGCAAACGCCGCACGCATTTTATGATTACGCGGCCAAGTATCAAGACAATACAACGCAATATATTTGCCCGGCAGAGCTTTCTGCAGAACAGGAACAAGAAGTACGTGCGCTGGCAACGGCAGCCTTTTTTGCGGTAGGCGCAGAAGGCTGGGGGCGCGTTGATTTAATGATGAATGCGGCCGGTGAATTGCAGCTATTAGAACTGAACACTGTGCCAGGAATGACCGCGAAAAGTTTAGTGCCAATGGCTGCTCGTGAAGTTGGGCTTTCGTTCACAGATTTAGTGCTCGAGGTTTTGGCAACCACAGTGGATGCATAATTCATGGCCAAGGCAGAAGCGCAGAAGAACGATATAGCAGAGCCAAGCCGGTGGGAGTTTGTAACAGGCATAGCAGTGTTTTTGGTAATTGTGCTGGGCTTGGTGATTGGTAGTTATCAGTTATTGCAGTGGGTAACCGATGCCGAGCAAGTGCCACTGGAAGGCGTAGTTATTCAGGGTGAGCGGGCATTTACCAGTGATAGTGATGTGCGCGAGGCGATATTAAGTGGTGAAGTAGGCAGTTTTTTCACCGCCGATGTAGATGAGATTCGCCAACGTATTGAAGCATTGCCTTGGGCATATTCAGCTTCAGTACGAAAAGAATGGCCACAGCGGTTGCGGGTGTTTTTGGTGGAGCAAGAGCCCATCGCCATCTGGAACCACGAATGGATTATTAATCGCCATGGGGAAGTGTTTTCAGCAGACCCAGCGTTAATAAAGGGTACGGTACCTGAGTTTACCGGCCCGAAAGCGGCAGAAGCAGAGGTATTGCGGCAGTATCAGCGAATTTCTGGATTATTAGAAATTCATGATCTGCAAATTCGCCGCATTGAATTAAGTGAACGTTTTGCGATTCGGGTATGGCTGAACAATGGCATCGAATTGCAACTCGGTAGAGAAGCACGATTGGAACGCATTCAACGGTTTTTAGATTTGTATCCGTTGATTAAAGCAGAAAGCGAACGGGCCATAGCGTATGCAGATTTGCGCTACGACACCGGGGTTGCCATAGGCTGGTATGATGAAGAGCCAGAGTAATGGTAAGCCATGAAAATACACGTACGGTGATACGTTACTAACTAACGTAAGAGATAGGTGAGAGAGCTGTGATCGCAAAATCAGAAACAGACAATATGATCGTTAGCCTCGATGTGGGTACCAGCAAGGTTACCGCACTGATCGGCGAAATTTTACCAGCAGGTGAGCTGAACGTGATTGGCGTGGGCGTAACCCCAGCGCGCGGAATGGATAAAGGCGGGGTAAATGATTTAAACCTCGTAGTGCAATCAATTCAACGCGCCGTAAACGAAGCTGAGTTGATGGCCGATTGTAACGTTTCTACCGTGTATTTGAATATTTCTGGGCGCCACATTGGCTGCCAGAACGAAGATGGCATGGTGCCAATTAATGATGCGGAAGTAACGCCAGATGATGTAGATAGCGTAATTCATGCCGCGAAATCAGTACCTATTGCGCAAGAACGCCGCATTTTGCACGTGCTACCGCAAGAATTTGTGATTGATTCACAAGAAAGTATTAAAAGCCCAGTGGGCATGTCGGGCGTTCGTATGGAAGCGCGGGTACATATTATTACCTGTGCCAACGATATGGCGCGCAACATAGTAAAAGCAGTAGAGCGCTGTGATTTGCGAGTAGAAAGCCTAGTGTTCTCGGCACTTGCTTCCAGCCATGCGGCGTTAACCGATGATGAGAAAGAGCTTGGTGTCGCTTTGGTAGATATGGGCGCGGGCACCATTGATATCAGTATTTTCTCGGGTGGCGTACTGCGCCATACCGCGGTAATTCCTGTAGCGGGTAACCAGGTAACTAGCGATATCGCAAAAATCTTCCGCACGCCATTAAGCCATGCGGAAGAAATTAAAGTGCAATATGCCTGTGCGCTGCGGCAAATGGTAAGCATGGAAGACAATATTGAAGTGCCATCGGTAGGTGGCAGGCCAGCGCGCTCAATGTCTCGGCATACCTTGGCTGAAGTAGTAGAACCACGCTACCAAGAACTATTTGAACTGGTGCGCGATGAGATTTATGGCAGCGGTTTAGAGGAACAAATTGCAGCGGGTGTAGTACTTACCGGCGGCACGGCAAAAATGGAAGGTGCAGTAGAGTTTGCCGAAGAGATTTTTCAGATGCCAGTTCGGCTCGGATCGCCGATTGGAATTAAAGGCTTAAGTGATTACGTAAGTGACCCAGAGTACTCTACAGGAGTGGGTTTGCTGCGATTTGGTCAGCTGCAAATAGCAGACCAAGAAGCCGAGAATCAACGCTCGCATAAACCACATTGGTTACAGCGAATACAGAGTTGGTTCAAAGGCGAGTTTTAAATCAATAAGAAACTTTGCTTTTTTTGGGGTAACAACAGAAAATACGGGTAAGTGGAGAGGTAACGATTATGAATATGTTTGAATTAAAGGATGATTTCGAAGCTGATGCAGTAATAAAAGTTATCGGCGTAGGTGGTGGCGGCGGTAACGCTGTTCAGCACATGGTTGCTCAGCACATTGAAGGTGTGAAATTCATTGCTGCCAATACCGATGCACAAGCTCTGCGTAAGCACGATGCTGATGTAATTGTGCAATTGGGTAACGAAGTAACTAAAGGCTTAGGTGCTGGTGCGAATCCAGAAATTGGCCGTATCTCTGCTGAAGAGAATCGTGAGCAAATCGCCCGCGAACTGGAAGGCGCAGATATGATCTTCATCGCTGCAGGTATGGGCGGTGGTACGGGTACTGGTGCCGCTCCAGTGGTAGCAGAAATTGCTAAAGAACTGGGTATTCTTACCATTGCGGTAGTAACCAAGCCATTCCCGTTTGAAGGTAAAAAACGGATGGCTGCTGCCGAAGAAGGTATTGCTCAGCTTAGCAAGCATGTGGATTCATTAATCACGATTCCAAATGAGAAATTGCTGAAAGTATTAGGTAAAGGCACTTCGTTGTTAGATGCATTCGGTGCAGCGAACAACGTATTAATGGGTGCAGTGCAGGGTATTGCCGATCTCATTACGCGCCAAGGTTTAATCAACGTCGATTTCGCCGATGTGCAAGCCGTTATGCGTGAAATGGGTACTGCAATGATGGGTACTGGCGTAGCAAGTGGCCCAGATCGTGCACAAGAAGCGGCACAAATGGCGATTAACAGCCCATTACTGGAAGATATCGATCTTTCTGGCGCGCGTGGCGTATTAGTTAACGTTACTGCGGGTATGGATATGGGTATCGATGAATTCGAAACTGTGGGTAGCGTAATTCGCTCATTCGCATCTGAGAATGCAACGGTAATCGTAGGTACGGTAATCGACATGGAAATGTCTGATGAAATGCGCGTTACGGTAGTAGCTACCGGTATCGGCGCAGAGCGTAAGCCAGATATCTCGTTAGTTGAGAAAAAATCTGACGCACCAGCAGCACGTGCAACTAGCGGTGGCTATTCACAGCGCCAAGCTACAGCGCCAAAAATCGAAGAAGATATCGATTTTGAGCTGGAAGAAAAACCAGCACGTAAAACTGGCGAGCCAGACATTTTAGATATACCAGCGTTTTTGCGCCGCCAAGCCGATTAATCGGTAGCGAGGAATCGCTTGGCAGAGAAGGTGTTCATAGCAAACTGGATTGACCAGTGCTCTACCATTTGGTATAGTATCCGGCCAATTTGCTGAAGGAGGGTTCAGTATGATTAAACAGCGCACCATCAAACAGATGATTGCTACCACTGGAGTTGGCTTGCATAAAGGCAATAAAGTCAATCTAGTGCTGCGTCCAGCTGCGCCAGACACGGGCATTGTGTTCCGTAGGTCTGATCTGAGCCCTATGGTAGAAATTAAGGCATCACCTGAATTGGTGAAAGATACGCGTATGTGTACGTGTTTAATTAACGACGACAACGTGCGTATCTCCACTGTAGAGCATTTGCTTGCGGCAGTAGCAGGAATGGGTATTGATAATCTTATCGTGGAAGTGGATTCCCATGAGATTCCGATTATGGACGGAAGCGCCCACCCATTTATTTATTTGCTGCAATCTGCTGGTATTCAAGAGCAGGCAAAAGCCAAACGCTTTATTAAGGTGAAGCAGCCAATTCGTGTAGAAGAAGGCGATAAATGGGCCGAGTTGTTACCCCACCACGGCTTTAAAATCGACTTCGCTATCGATTTCGACCACCCGGCAATTGCTGATACCAATCAAGTAGTATCAATGGATTTCAGCAGCCAGAATTTTATTCGTGATATCAGCCGTGCCCGTACGTTTGGTTTCATGAAAGATATTGAATATCTGCGCGCCAATAACCTAGCATTAGGTGGCGGTTTCGATAACGCAGTAGTGCTCGATGAATTTAGAATACTCAATACCGATGGCCTGCGTTACGACGATGAATTTGTAAAACATAAAATTCTCGATGCAGTAGGTGATTTGTATATGGGCGGCCACAGCATTTTAGGCCACCTAAGAGCCTTTAAATCAGGGCATGCGCTGAATAACAAATTGTTAGTGGCGCTCATGCAACAGCAAGAAGCGTGGGAGTTCACAACATTTGAAGAACCGGCGGCAGAGGCACCAATTAGTTACCTCAGCCCGGTGATGGCATAACAGGAAAGGCCGCTACTTTGTAAGCGGCCTTTTTTGCTATTCAAGCGTGGGTTTAATTTGAATATCAAGGCTACGCACCTGTGCGTCTGGATATTCATTGAATTTCCGCATAATATGCGTTTGTAGTAAACGTATTCGCGTGGCCCAAGCGCCACTGCGAGCATAAACCACAAGGGTTTGTCCTTGTACTGAAAAACAGCGCGAGTTGGCAGCAAGATCAGCAGGCACTGTTTGGCCCCACATTGTTTGTAGGCGTGAGTGTTTCGCATCAGTTGCTTGTAAACGTGACAGAGTGCTTCCAGAGAGAAGCTCCTGCACAGATTTGGGTGTTTTTTTCAGCATTACAATAAGTATACTTTTAGGTCAGGGAATTGCATGAGTTTAGCAATAATTTACCGTGGTGAGAAAATTCGTTTTAAACTGCGCTTCACAAAGCGCCGTTTATTATCGTTATTGGCGATTGCTGCGTTCCTGTCGGTGGCATATGTTCAGCCTTGGCAAGGTATGGAACGCAATGGCTTAGTAAACCAAGAACGCATTAAATCTGAGCAGATGTCATTAGCCATGCAAGCTGAGGCCGTACGAGAAGTGCGTAGCCAAGCCCAGCGTGAGTTAACCGCAATGACCATGAAGCTTGGCGAATTGCAGGCGCAAATCATGCGTTTGGAAGCCTTAGGCCAGCGTTTAGCTTCGGCCGCTCAAGTAGATACCAGCGAATTTAATTTTAATCAGGGCTTACCCGTGGGTGGCCCTGATCAAGTGCTTGGCGAATGGCCTGTAGTAAACGATCACCAGTTGCTTACCGATATCGATTCGGTACTGGAACAATTAGCGAGCCGACAAAAACAACTCCGCCTCCTTGAATCTGTGATGCTGAATCACCATATAGAAGAAGAGCGTTTCATTGCTGGGCGGCCAATACAAGAAGGATGGCTTTCTTCGCAGTATGGTTTGCGGAAAGATCCATTCCATGGCAATCCATCAATGCACCGCGGTATCGATTTTGCAGCACCAGAAGGTACGCCTATTATTGCCACCGGAGCCGGAATTGTTACTTTCGCCGGAAGACGCGCAGGATATGGTAAACTAGTAGAAATTGATCATGGCGCTGGAATTCGCAGCCGTTATGCACATATGCGAGTCATTAATGTGCAAGTAGGTGATGTGGTTACCCGAGGCCAACAAATTGCAGAAGTAGGCACGGTAGGGCGCTCAACAGGCCCACATGTGCATTATGAAATCTTGGAAAATGGGCAACACGTAAACCCATCTCGCTTTGTATTTCGGCAATTGCCGGGCGAGTAAGTATCACCAGGGCGCAGCAATCGGCACCCGTTTGCGGTGCCGTTTTATTTTCCTAACACTAAACCGAATTTTTAACAGGAATTTGAATCCCCATGCTAGGTAGTCTTTTTAAACGAGTTTTTGGTAGCCGTAACGATCGTATTATTCGTGGTACCCGCAAACAGGTTGAGCAAATCAACGCCCTTGAAGCTGAATATGAAAAGCTGAGCGATGATGAAATAAAAGCGAAAACTGCCGAGTTTAAAGAGCGATTAGGCAAAGGCGAATCGCTTGAGAAAATGCTCAATGAAGTATTTGCAGTAGCGCGAGAAGCCAGTAAGCGGGTTTTAGAAATGCGTCCGTTCGATGTGCAGCTTGTGGGTGGTATGATTCTCCACGAGCACCGCATCGCCGAAATGCGTACAGGTGAAGGTAAAACCCTTACCGCACTGTTGCCAGCATACTTGAATGCCCTTACCGGCCGTGGCGTGCACATTATTACCGTGAACGATTACCTCGCTCGCCGTGATGCGGAATCTAGCCGTCCATTTTTTGAATTCCTCGACATGACCGTTGGCGTAAACGTTGCCGGCATGCACCCTACAGATAAAAAAGCGGCGTATACCTGCGATATCCTGTACGGAACCAACAACGAATTCGGCTTCGATTACCTGCGCGATAATATGGCCTTTACCAAAGATGAGCGCGTGCAGCGTGATTTGCACTATGCAATCGTGGATGAGGTGGATTCAATTCTTATCGATGAAGCACGTACACCGTTAATCATTTCTGGCCCAGCGGAAGATTCTTCAGATTTATACAAAAAAATTAATGATTTGGTACCACAGTTGCAGCGCCAACCGGATGAGCATCCAGAAGATGCTGAACCGGGTGATTTCACCGTTGATGAAAAAGCACGGCAACTTTACCTTACTGAGCACGGCCAAGAGCATATTGAAGAATTGCTGCGCAGTAACGGTTTAATTGATGAAAATGAATCATTGTATTCGGCGAGTAATATCTCGTTACTGCATCACGTGAATGCGGCGCTACGCGCGCACCATTTGTTCAACCGTGATGTAGATTACATTGTGAAAGATGATCAAATCGTAATTGTTGATGAACATACCGGCCGTACCATGGAAGGCCGCCGTTGGTCTGAAGGTTTGCACCAAGCTGTAGAAGCAAAAGAGGGTGTGAAAATTCAGAATGAGAACCAAACATTAGCATCGATCACCTTCCAGAATTACTTCCGTTTATACGATAAGCTTGCCGGCATGACCGGTACAGCCGATACCGAAGCATTCGAGTTTCAATCAATTTACGGTTTAGAAACCGTAGTTGTACCAACTAATAAGCAGATGATTCGTGATGATCAGCCGGATCTTATCTTCCTTACGGGTGCCGAAAAGTATCAAGCTATTGTGGATGATATCCGCGCCCAGCGTGATAACAAACGCCCGGTGTTGGTGGGTACCAGCTCAATTGAAAGTTCCGAGCTAGTATCGCGCTTGCTTACCAAAGAAAAGATTAAACACAAAGTATTGAACGCGAAATTCCACGAGCAAGAAGCGGAAATTATTGCCCAAGCAGGCCAAGCAGGTGCGGTAACCATCGCTACCAACATGGCTGGCCGTGGTACCGATATCGTGTTGGGTGGTAACTGGCAGGCAGAAGTTGCCGGCATGGATAACCCAACCGAAGAGCAAGTGAAAGCAGCGCGCGTTGAATGGCAAAAACGCCATGATGCAGTAATCGAAGCGGGCGGCTTGCACATTGTAGGTACTGAACGCCATGAATCTCGCCGTATCGATAACCAGTTACGTGGTCGTGCGGGTCGTCAGGGTGATCCAGGTTCATCACGTTTCTACTTATCACTTGAAGATAGCTTAATGCGGATTTTCGCTTCCGATCGTATGGCCGGCATGATGAAGCGTTTGGGTATGCAAGAAGGCGAAGCCATTGAGCATCCGTGGGTAACCAAAGCGATTGAAAATGCCCAGCGTAAAGTTGAGCAGCGTAACTTTGATATTCGTAAGCAATTGTTGGAATACGATGATGTAGCCAACGATCAGCGGAAAGTAGTGTACGAGCAGCGCAATGAATTGCTTGATGGCGATGAAATTAAAGAAACCATCGCGGTAATTCGTGAAGATGTTATTAGCCGTATTATTGATGAATACATTCCACCGCAATCATTGGAAGAAATGTGGAATATATCCGGCTTAGAAGATCGCCTGCGTGCCGATTTCGATTTGGATTTACCATTGCAAGTATGGCTAGATACCGATGATAAGTTGTTCGAAGAATTGTTGCGCGAGCGTATTCTTGAAGAAGCAGTGAAAGCCTATGCTGAGAAAGAGCAGCAAGTAGGCGAAAAAGTACTGCGCCACTTTGAGAAAGCGGTAATGCTGCAAAGCTTGGATTCCCATTGGAAAGAACATTTGGCGGCAATGGACCATTTACGCCAAGGTATCCATTTACGTGGCTACGCGAACAAAAACCCGAAACAAGAATATAAGCGTGAAGCCTATAACTTGTTTACGGAAATGCTGGAATCATTGAAAGTTGATGTAATTGGCATTTTAAGTAAGGTTCGTGTGCGTGCCGAAGAAGACGTAGAAGAAATGGAAGCCAAGCGCAAAGAAGCAGAGCAACGCGCAGCCCGTGAATATCAGCACGCTAGTGCGCCAAGTGCAGATGCACCGAAGCAAGCAGGTTCGCAAGGTGGGCAAGTTGGCCAACCAGCTGGCGCGCCAGTTGTTCGTGAAGGCGAGAAAGTAGGCCGTAACGATCCGTGTCCTTGTGGCTCTGGTAAGAAATACAAACATTGCCATGGCAAGCTTGCATAAGCTGCCATTGGCCTTGAGCTACAGATTATGAACCCAACCTCCACATCACCGCAGCAGGCTGTTCACGTAGCCGTTGCGGTGGTTGTGAATCACCACGCCCAAATCCTAGTAAGTAAACGCGCCAACCATCAGCATCAAGGTGGGTTATGGGAGTTTCCCGGTGGCAAAGTTGAAAACGGCGAACCCGTGCAAAGCGCGTTAGCGCGCGAACTCCATGAAGAACTCAATATTAGCCTAAGCAACGCCACCCCATTACTGCAGGTAAGCCATGATTATGGCGATAAACATGTGGTGTTAGATGTGTGGTGGGTAAGCGATTATGCGGGTGAAGTGCACGGTAACGAAGGCCAAGAATGGCAATGGGCCGATGCACAAACCTTGGCAGCACTGCCATTTCCAGCCGCTAATAAACCTATCTTAACGGCTGTACTTGAGCGTTTAGCACGCTTGGCATAGAGCTTATCTAGTACTTAGCTTAATACGTGGCGCTGCACCCAGAAGTGCTTGGCTTAATACTCATCTTCAGGGTTAGCAATCGGCGGTAAATCATCGCCAGGAATCCGTTTTTCTTCCGCAGCCCATTCCCCTAAATCAATCATTTTGCAGCGCTCTGAACAAAATGGGCGAAACGCTGATTTTTCACTCCATTCCACTTTTTTACCGCAGGTAGGGCAATCAACAACCATTGGGGTGCTCTTCGACATAACTTCTAAAATCCTTAAATACAGCGGGCAAGCTGGAATGGTACCGGGCCACTATGCGCAACGCGCTCAGTATTATCAGCTTGCATAAAACGAATATTGTAACGTTGCCGATGGCCGCTAATCAGCGGATACACAGCAAGCTCTGCAGGAATGCGCAGGCGCAATAGCGAAAGCTTTTCCTCATTGCCTTGCCAGCTGCCGTTTTCGGCCACCAGATCTTTAAACTCAGTTTGCTCGCGCAACATGGTCATTTCCATGCTCAAGGCATCGCGCAACACGGTAAGTTGCTCTAGCCAAGCGCGGGTATCAGTTACCCGATCTACGGCTGGCTTTTGTAGCCAAAACTGTAAATCAGGTAATTCGTGATGGCATTGCCCACCCATAATGCCCATGCGTTGGCGCACATTGCCTAGTAACCGATGATCACGCAACGTATAGCCAAACTTATGGCCTTCACAGAGTGCTTGTAGCACCGAGCGCAGCTCGCCATGAATGTCTTGTAGGCGCCGCTGATCTACAGCAGGGTGATTAAAGTAAGCCATTAACTTACTCTCGCGGCGTTCCAAATCTTTGATTAAATCGGCGCGCGTATCGGTGCGATCGAGTAAATCGAGGAGGTTGAATAGGCCGCCAAAAAACAACGGGTAATTATCTGAACTTACCTGCTCTGCGGCATGGTTCAGCTGATCAAGTAACGCTTCAATGCGTAAATAAACTCGAACTCGCTCTTCGAGAGGGTGTTCGTATGTTTTCCAGGTCATTTTATTCTTCTTTGTAGAGCTGCTTCTCTCATGATAACGAGGTATTTATTCAGTGCAATGGTTTTTCACTCATTTAACGCTTTCAGGTACTGGCTGTGCAGTTTTTCCACTTGCGCGTGTAAATCAGTGAGCGAACCACTGTTATCAATAATGTCGTCTGCTTTCGCAGTGCGCTCGGCGCGTTTCAGCTGCGCTGCCATAATCGAGAGCACTTGCGCCTCATCAACACTATCACGGTTCACTGTGCGCTGCAGCTGCACCGCTTCGGGTACATCTACCACCAGTACTCGGTTGCATAAGTGCTCTAGGCCATTTTCTAACAAAAGTGGTGCAGAAAGAATTACGTAGGGCGATGTAGCAGCAGCAAGTTGGCGATGGATTTCATCACGAATTGCTGGATGCATAATGCTATTCAGTTGTTGCTTGGCCACATCATCGGCAAAAATAGCGGCCCGCAGCTTGGCGCGATTTAGTGAGCCATCGGCATGCACTACTTCATCGCCAAACTGAGCCACAATGGCCTGCAGTACTGGGCTATTCGGCGCTACGATGGCACGCGCAATTACATCGGCATCTACCACGGTAATGCCGAGCTTTTGAAAATGCTCGGTAGCCGCGCTTTTTCCAGAGCCAATGCCGCCGGTAACACCCACTACCATCATATTACCCAACTCCAATACCACTGATAAATGGGCTGCGCGTAAAACAGCGCAATACCGCCAGCAATCGCTAAAAACGGACCAAAGGGCATCGGCTTACTTTGTTCATGCAAACGCAGCACAATAAGGCCAATGCCATACACCGCGCCCACCAGAGAAGACAGCAATATTACCAAGGGAAGCGCTTGCCAACCCAGCCATGCACCAATTACTGCCAGCAACTTGAAATCGCCGTAGCCCATACCTTCTTTACCGGTAATCAATTTGAATGCCCAAAATACCGACCACAAGAACAAATACCCGGCTGCCGCGCCAATCAACGCATCTACTGGGCTTACTGGCAATATGGAAATACTTAACAGCAAGCCAAGCCACAGTAGGGGCAAGGTAATTTGATCCGGCAACAACATGGTTTGCCTATCAATCATGGTGAGAATCAGTAAACAATACAGCAGTACCGCATAGGCTAAACCCACGTAGTTAAAGCCGAAATGCAGCACAGCAGCCAAGGCAAGTAAGCCAGAAAGTGCTTCTACAATTGGATACTGTATGGAAATCTTGGTTTTACAGGCCGAGCATTTACCGCGCAGAAACAAGTAACTAAGCAGGGGAATATTTTCATACCAGCGAATGCGGTGGCCACAACTTGGGCAGTGGGATGCCGGGTAGGCTAAATTAAAGCGCGGGGGCGGCTCTTCTTCGTTGTGTTCTTTTAGCTCACTAAAGCTTTCGGCACATTCTTTGCGCCATTGCAGCTCCAACATGCGCGGCAAGCGGGCGATTACTACATTGGCAAAGCTACCAAACACAAGCCCGAGTAGGGTTGCAAATACATACCCTAGCACTGGGTAAACTTGAAAAACTTCCATTCGCTATATCCTTGTTTATGCAAAACCGGCGGCAGTAGCCCGTATCTTAACGCACTGTTTGGCCAAGCTGAAAGAGTGGTAAATACAATGCCAATAATAACAGTAATACAATAATACTCACGGCTATTAATACAAGAGTGGGCAGCAATTGGCTAATTCGTTGCTGTTGCTCGCTAAGCTGCTCGGTAAGTTGACGCATCGCGAACTGCAGTTGCTGCACCAGTTGGCCACTTTGCTCACCAGTGGCGATGGCTTCCAGTAGCACCGTGGGCAACATGGTGCGGCTTAGGGTTTGCGCCAAAGTAATGCCTTGGCTGAGGTGTTTACTAGCCATGTGCCAATGATGTTGCCAGTAACCGCTGGCAGAAAACCGCGCAATCAGCGCACAGCCTTGCTGCAATGGAATACCACTGGCGAGGGTAAGCACTAACATATCCAGATCATGCAACACATGCTGGTTGCTCCACCACCGGCCTAGCAGTGGCAGGGCATAAATCCTGCTGGCGCCACGATAACGCAGCATGGCTTTACCAGCCCGGTAGCGAATAAAGAACAACATAAGTGTGGCACCCACGAGCCCCAGCATGAGTTGTTGCTGTAGCGCTGGGCTATTCAGTTGCAACAGCAGCGCGGTTAAGGGCGGCAGCGGCACTTCCAGCTGCGCATAGATTGCCGCGAACTTAGGCAATAAAAAGAACACCATTAACAATACGGTAAGCCCCGCCACGGCCAACACAATAAGTGGGTAACGTAATGCAGCCCGCATCTGTTGGCGGCGGCTTTGCTCGGCCGTTAAGTTACTTACCAAGCGCGTTAACACATCACCTAGCCGGCCGGTTTCTTCACCGATTTTTACCCAAGCACAAATGGAATCGGGGAATAGTTGTGGATATTGGCCCATGGCTTTAGCGATACTCAGCCCTTCATTTAAGGCCCGAATAACCCCCGCGCTGGCATCGGCCTGTAATTGGGTTTTGCTTTGTTGGTGTAGGTGCAGCCAGGCTTGGCGATGATCAAACCCGGCGCTAAGCAAGCTATGCCACTGATACAAAAACTTGCATAAAAATTGGTTGTTATCCGGTTGGCGATACTGGGCACGCATGGGTTTGAGTGCCGTTACGCGAATTTTCTGCTCACTCAGCGCAAGCCCGGCAGCTTGCTGCGAACGAGCTTTCAGTAGCCCCCGTTGCGGGCCTGTTTCTGCGTGCAGGCCTTGCCACTTAAACCATGCCATGGCACTTCCTATTGTTCGCTCAACCGCACGCTATCGGTGAATTCACTTAACGAACTTACCTCGGTGTGTTGCAGGCACTGGCGCAATTGCTGCCAATAGTTGGCTTGCGATGGCCCCGCCAACAAGGCTTGGCGCAACTGCTCATGCATTACATGCAGTTGAAATACGCCTTGGCGCTGTTTGGCCACGGTAATTAACCGTTGGTTTATTAACAGTTGTAGGCAAGTTGCCAATTGGTAGTTATCTACCCCGAGTTGTTGCAGGCGAATAATAGCGTTCAGCGCCGCGCTCGCATGTAAGGTGGCAAACACTAAATGGCCAGTTTGTGCTGCTTGCACCGCTATATGGGCAGTTTCCGCATCGCGAATTTCGCCCACCATCAACACATCCGGATCTTGGCGCAATAGCGCGCGCAGAGCCGTGGCGAAGGTAAGGCCTATGGCGGGTTTTATCGGCACTTGGTTAACGCCTGGTAAAGCTACTTCTACCGGGTCTTCTACGGTGGCAATGTTCTTAGTTTGCGCTGCAAGAATCTGCAGCATGGCATACAAGGTACGGGTTTTACCGCTGCCAGTAGGGCCGGTAACCAGAATTAGGCCTTCTTGTAGTTGCAAGGTACTTTCAGCTTGCTGCAGTTGGTGTGGCAGCATACCTAACTCGGTAAGTGGTAACGCCTGTTGGTGGGTTAACTGCAAGCGCAGCACCAGCTTTTCACCGCGCAACGTGGCAATACTGTTGAGCCGACAATCGATACACCCAGCGCTCGCCGCAATTTGAATGCGGCCATCCTGTGGTAATCGCCGCTCGGTGGTATCAAGCCCAGCGGCGGTTTTCAAGGCGGCAATAATGCGCAAACCTTCATGTTCGCTGAGCAGCTGTTGCGGCTCATCGGGCGCGGTGAGTTCCCCTAGGTGTCGGCACCGCCAGCGATAACCCCCATCCACCGCCTCGAGATGCAAATCAGAAACACCACGGTTGGCTTGGGCTTGTAAAAAGATACTGAGATCTTGGCTGAGTTGGTGCATAAATTCATTCCCTCCCTGCGGCTGAAGAATGTGGGTGTAGCTTTAAACGCAAAGGCCACGCGAAAGCAAAGCTAAAAGCAAAGCTAAAAGCAAAGCTAAAAGCAAAGCTATAAACTACGAACCAAGCGCCGCCGCGCAATGGGGAATGCGCATGCCAAGCCCCTCACTTGCACCAAAATCAGAACAGGCAACTAACCACTGCAGCTGGGTAGCGGTGGTGGCAGGGCGCAGTTCCACTTGCAGAGCGTTACCTTGCACATCGAGCACGCTTAAAGTGGCGCGAATGGAACCGGCCACCGAGCCTGGGCTAATACTTTCCACGCCTTCCGGGTAGGGTGCGGTAGGTACGGGAATACCGCGTTGGCCAAAACTAGAGCAGGGGGTGAGCGAGCCTTCCATTTGCCAGCACAAATTAATTGCGGTTTGCCATGCCTGCAAACTTACTAGCGCCGTGCCGGCACGCGCACGTTGGGTATAATCGGTGTAAGCGGGCACGGCAAATGAGCTCAGCACGCCAATAATGGCTACTACAATCATGAGCTCAATTAAATTAAAACCACGGGAATAGGTAAACAGCCTCATCAGCAATTCCTTTTGCGAGTAAGAAGTACACTATGAGTAATAGAAGGGAAATGAGAGAGGGTAAAGAAAAGTAGCTCTCGTTCCGTTTTTACTTACAAAACTAAACGAGAGCGAGCCGGGGCCAGCGCAATGCGCAGAAATACGCGCTTACAACAACGTAGTAATGCGCATCGATAAATCCATCGCGTGCACATGCTTAGTTAACGCGCCCGAAGAAATGTAATCTACGCCAGTGGCTGCATACATCGCCAATTGATCACTGGTTACATTGCCAGAAACTTCTAACTTGGCTTGGCCACGGGTAAGCTCTACCGCAGTGCGAATATCCTCTAAGCTGAAGTTATCCAACATAATCACATCGGCACCAGCGTCTAACGCCAACTCTAGTTCGGCAAGGTTTTCCGTTTCCACTTCCACCCACCGTCCCGGGTAGTTCTGCCGGGCAGAAGCAATGGCTTGGCGAATGCCACCGCAGGCGGCAATATGGTTTTCTTTAATCAAAAAGGCATCAAAGAGGCCGATGCGATGGTTGCTACCACCGCCACAGCGTACCGCATATTTTTGCGCCAAGCGCAGGCCAGGAATGGTTTTGCGCGTATCCAATAGCTCGGTATGGGTGCCTTGTAAATGCTGCACAGCACTGGCCACCGCCGTAGCCGTAGCGGAAAGGGTTTGCAGGAAATTCATGGCGGTGCGCTCGCCGGTTAACAAGGCGCGCGCCGGGCCGTGCAAGCTGCACAGCAATTGATTCGGTTGTACGCGATCGCCATCGGCTACGTGCCATTCAATGGTTACGCTATCGCCCAACTGGCGAAATACTTCGTTCACCCACGCTACACCGCACAGCACACCCGCTTCTCGAGTAATGAGCCGTGCGCTCGCTTGTTGCTGCTCGGGAATTAAGCTGGCGGTAACATCGGCATCGGCATTCATTTCGCCACCCAAATCTTCCGCAAGTGCGGCAGTAACTTGGGCAGGAATAGTTTCTAGAAGTGCGGTATCGGTTCCTAAAATTTCAGAACTTAATCGTTCAGAGTGTGCGGTACTCATGCGCAGCAATTACCTTGCAGTTAGTGCGGCTGGGAAACAGTGCCCAAGCCAAAATAAAAAGTTACTGGCGAATCGTTAATACCCGATCGCGTTGGCTAAATTCGAGGGCGCGCAAAGCGCTCATGCCCAATAAAACGTGATTGCTATCGTAATCGGGAACAATAGTGGCGGCAACATTATACAGGCGAATCTCGCCAAGTTGCAGCTCCGATATTTCTGTTTGGTAGGCGGTGGCAATACCACTAGCGGTGCGCACCTGCACACGCTGGCCAGCACGCAAGTTTAAGGAATCGGCCATACGCCCAGGAATCGCCACTTGGGTAGCGCCTGTATCGAGCAAAAAGCTTACCTGCGCGCCATTAATAAAGCCGTTGGCAATGTAGTGGCCACTAGGGTTTTGCTTGAGCTCCACTACGGCAGCACCATTATCGCGGTAGGTCATTACTTGTTGGTTGGGGTTTTCTTTCTTGTCCAAAAAGTTATCGAACCATGTGTACAGCACAAACAGTACCGCTATCCAGGCAAACCAGGAAAACCAAGTACCAACACGTTTGGTTGCATCATTTGTTTGCATGGGTATAAATGCCTCGCTTTACCTTTACCGATTAAATTCGGATACTGTATGCATCATATCAAGAACATACGCGAACAGCGAAATCATTGAGGTTACTTGTGCTTACTTTGCAACATCACCGATTACAGCCGGTTGCTCATTGCGTATCGCCCCACGCTGATGATCGGCCCGATAGTACCGATATCAGCTTATTGGTGGTGCATGGTATTAGTTTGCCCGCTGGCCAATTTGGTGGCCCCTATATTAACGATCTGTTTCTGGGCCGCTTAGATTGCAGTGCCCATGAAGATTTTGCGGTACTAGAAGGATTACGTGTTTCGGCCCATTGTTTGATCAGGCGCGATGGCAGTATTGTGCAGTATGTTGATTTCGATCAGCGTGCTTGGCATGCCGGTGTTTCAGAATGGCAGGGGCGCGAACGCTGTAATGATTTTTCCATCGGTATCGAACTTGAGGGAACTGATAACACCCCCTACACTGAATTACAGTATCGATCGCTAGCGGCGATGGCGGCGGTTATTCAAGAAAACTATCCGGCCATTACCGATTCGCGTATTGTTGGCCATGAAGATATAGCGCCTGGGCGCAAAACAGATCCAGGCCCGGCATTTAACTGGCATCATTTTCGTACCCTTTTGCATGCGCAAAAGGCCATTAATAACACAAGGAAATAATCAACATGATCGTGTTTTCGTTATTTATAGCGTTAATTTTGGAGCGCCTCCGAATAACACCCGATATATGGAAATTAACCGCCATTGCTGAACGTTGGGATCGCTGGCTCAGCGAGAAAGATGATGTAAGCAGCTGGCGTGAGCATGATCTATTCGGTCCGTTATTAGTGTTAGCGCCGGCGATCGTGCTGGCGCTACTGATGTGGATTAATAGCAGCGTGCTGGCCGCGGTGTTAGTGAACATTATTGTGCTCACCTTGGTGCTGGGTTGTCGGCCGCAGCGTGCTGCATTGCGGGCGTATTTCCTAGCGGCGAAGCGTGGCGATGACGAGGAAATGCAAGAGCACATGCAAGTAATTCGGTATCCGGCAGATACGGAATTACGCGTAGGCCAACAATTGGTGTGGTTGAATTTCCGTTATTACGCAGCGGTATCGCTGTGGTTCATTATTTTAGGTGCGCCTGGTGCGTTGGCCTATGGCTTGCTGCGCGAGCGTGCAGAAGTATTTCCAAAGCTATTAGCTTGGGTAGAGTGGTTGCCATTGCGCATTGCGGCATTTGGCTACTTACTCGTTGGACACTTCACACGTGGCTTGGCAGCTTGGTTAGATATTCTGCCAAAAGGAATTCACGAGCCAGAGCAGCAATTGAATAGCGTTGCCGTAGCCGCTGAAGATATTGATGTGGAAGAAGATGATGAGGTGGTAGAAGCCGAGATTTTAGTGGCTTTAGCGCGCCGCAATATGATTTTAGTGCTGGTGGCGGTGGCCATTCTTACCCTATTCGGTTGGGTGGTATGACCAATTGGGTAGTTTAAATTAGTTGGGTTTGTGCTAAAACAGCGTTATAATCTCGCTCAAGTGGTAAATTGGTAATACCAATTATTCGTGAAGTGGCAGTTTTCCTAGCCGGAACGCTGCCACTCGCACAAAACCAAATGGGAAATGAATGATTCAACGCGTAGCGCAAACTAAGCTTTCCGATATTATCGTTGCTCAAATAGAAGCAATGATAGTTGATGGTACCTGGGGGCCAGGCGAACGCCTGCCTTCTGAGCGTGAGCTAGCGGTGAAATTTGCGGTTTCGCGCCCTTCGTTACGTGAAGCCATTCAAAAGCTAGAAGCCAAAGGCCTGCTTTCGCGGCGCCAAGGTGGCGGAACCTACGTAAGCGGTGCCCTTGATCAGCAAGTAAGCGAACCATTGTTCGAATTACTTGCACGCCACCCCGAATCACAATTTGATTTACTCGAATTTCGCCACGCATTAGAGGGCGTTTCGTCTTTTTATGCGGCCATGCGCGGTACCGATACAGATTTAGTACACATTGCGGATAGCTTTGCGGCGATCCGCGAGGTGCGTGAAAGCAGTATAGAAGAACAAGCAAAAGCATTAATGGTGTTCTATGCCAGCATCGCTGAAGCTTCGCACAATGTGGTGTTATTGCACCTGGTGCGCGGTATGCGCGAGTTGCTGCAAGAAAACATGCGCCGTAATTTAGAAATTCTCTCCCAACGCAGTGATGTGCGGGAGCAGTTACATATTCATCGACAAGCAATTGTAGATGCAATTATTGCACGAGAGCCAGAGCAAGCACGGGATGCCTGCCACCAACATTTGGCTTACATTGAAGGAACGTTATTACACCTGAATCGGGAGCACACCCGGCTGCAACGAGCGTTGCGGCGGAGTGAACCGTTATCGACTCCAGCGGAGAAGTAAGGAATTACTATGTCAGATTTAGATCAACACGATATTGATCAGCAAGAAACGCAAGAATGGCTCGATTCACTAGAAGCCGTACTTGATGCTGAAGGCCCAGAGCGGGCGCATTTTATTCTTGAGCAGCTGATTGATAAGGCGCGCCGTAGTGGTGCGTATTTGCCGTATCAACCTACCACTGCGTACCTCAACACGATTCCAGTGAGCCAAGAGCCAGTAATGCCTGGCGATCAAACCTTGGAAGCGCGGATTCGGGCAGCCATTCGCTGGAATGCATTGGCTATGGTATTGCGGGCTTCGAAGAAAGATCTTGAGCTTGGCGGCCACATTTCTAGCTTTGCTTCTTCAGCCATGTTGTACGATGTGGGCTTCAACCACTTCTTCCGTGCTCCAGGTGAAGATGGCGGCGATTTCTTATTTATTCAGGGCCACGTTTCGCCAGGTATTTATGCCCGGGCGTTCCTTGAAGGTCGGCTTACCGAAGAACAACTTGATGGCTTCCGCCAAGAAGTAGATGGCGAAGGTATTTCTTCATATCCGCATCCGAAGTTGATGCCAGATTTTTGGCAGTTCCCAACAGTTTCTATGGGCCTTGGCCCAATGCAGGCAATTTATACCGCACGTTTCTTGAAGTACCTTACCGATCGCGGCATTAAAGATTGCTCAAACCAGCGGGTATATTGCTTCTTAGGCGATGGCGAAGTAGATGAGCCAGAAAGCTTAGGTGCCATTGGTTTAGCTACCCGTGAAGGTTTGGATAACCTTACCTTTATCGTGAACTGTAACTTACAGCGCTTAGATGGTCCGGTACGTGGTAACGGCAAAATCATTCAAGAGCTGGAAGGCACATTCCGTGGTGCTGGCTGGGAAGTAATTAAAGTAATTTGGGGCCGCTACTGGGATCCGCTGTTATATCGCGATACCGAAGGTAAGCTTGCCGAAATTATGCAAACCAGCGTAGATGGCGAATACCAAAACTACAAAGCGAAAGGTGGTGCGTATACCCGCGAGAAATTCTTCGGCAAAACTGAAGAAACCAAAGCGATGGTAGCCAACCTTTCAGATGAAGATATTTGGCGCTTAAACCGTGGTGGCCACGATCCAGTAAAAGTGTACGCGGCTTACCATAAAGCAGTGAACACCAAAGGCCGGCCACAGGTTATTTTGGCGAAAACCGTAAAAGGTTACGGCATGGGTGCTGCGGGCGAAGGTAAAAACGTAGCGCACCAAGTGAAGAAAATGGATGTAGAAGCAATTAAGCACTTCCGCGATCGCTTCAACATTCCAATTAAAGATGAAGATTTAGAAGCAATGCCATTCTATCGCTTCCCAGAAGATAGCGAAGAAATGAAGTACATGAAGGAACGCCGCGAGAAGCTCGGTGGCTTTATGCCAGTGCGTCGTCCGGAAACCGATAAAGAGCTCGAGCTACCTGCATTGAAGATTTTTGATGCGGTATTGAAAGGCTCAGGCGATCGGGAAATTTCTACCACCATGGCGTTTGTACGTGTACTTACGGCATTGTTGAAAGATAAGAAAATTGGCCAGCGCATTGTGCCAATTATTCCAGATGAAGCCCGTACCTTTGGTATGGAAGGCTTGTTCCGCCAGGTAGGTATTTATTCTAGCCAAGGCCAGAAATATACCCCGCAAGATGCCGATCAAGTTGCTTATTATCGGGAAGATAAGAAAGGCCAAGTACTGCAAGAAGGCATTAACGAACTCGGTGCAATGGCATCGTTTGTGGCAGCAGGTACCAGCTACTCTACCAACAACGAGCCGATGATCCCGTTCTACACTTATTACTCTATGTTTGGTTTCCAACGCGTAGGTGATTTAGTGTGGGCCGCTGGTGATAGCCAAACTCGTGGTTTCTTGATTGGTGGTACGGCAGGCCGTACAACCTTGAACGGCGAAGGCTTACAGCACCAAGATGGCCACAGCCACTTGCATTTCGGTACTGTGCCAAACTGCGTTACCTACGATCCAACCTATGGCTACGAAGTAGCGGTAATTGTGCACGATGGTATGCGCCGCATGTATGGCGAGCAGGAAAACGTGTTCTATTACTTAACCGTGCTGAACGAAAACTACAAGCAGCCAGAAATGCCAGAGGGTGTTGAAGAAGGCATTCTGCGTGGTATTTACCAGCTAGACGAAGTGAAGCCGAAAAAAGCTACTGCGAAAGTACGCTTGTTAGGCTCAGGTTCTATTTTGCAGCAAGTGCGCAAAGCCGCCAGCATGCTGGCTGATGATTTCGGCATTCAGGCTACTGTGTTCAGCGCTACCTCGTTTAACGAACTTGCGCGCGATGGTTTGGATGTAGAGCGTTACAACATGCTGAACCCAAGCAAGAAAGAGAAAAAGGCTTACATCACTGAGCTACTTGAGAAAACCGAAGGCCCAGTAATTGCAGCAACCGATTACATGAAGCTTTACGCCGATCAAGTACGTGCATGGGTGCCAGCACCGTATCGCGTATTAGGTACCGATGGCTTTGGTCGTTCAGATAGCCGCGAGAACTTGCGCCGGCACTTTGAAGTGAGCCCAGAGTACATTGTATTGGCAGCTCTTTCTGAGCTAGCGAAAGCAGGGGATATCGATAAGAAAGTAGTGGCAAAAGCCATTAAAGATTTCGGTATCGATGTAGATAAAGTGAACCCACTCAACGCGTAAGGAGAACATAATGGCTGATGCAAAAGAAGTTAAAGTTCCCGACGTTGGTGGGGAAAGCGTAGAAGTAATTGAGGTATTGGTTAGCGAAGGCGATAACGTTGATGCAGAAGATTCACTGGTAACAGTAGAATCGGATAAAGCATCGATGGATATCCCTGCGCCATTTGCTGGCGTAGTGAAAAGCCTGAAAGTGAAAGTGGGCGATAAGATCAGCGAAGGTGATTTGCTGGCGCTTATGGAAGCTGCAAGCGGCGATTCTGGTGATGATTCTAGCAGCGATGCTGATAGTGAAAGCGCAGAAAAGAGCGCCGATGAAAGCAGTGATTCAAGCGCAAGCAAGAAATCTGATGCTGATAGCGAAAGCAAAGAAGAAGAGCCAGAGAAAGAGGCACCAAAAGCCGATACTAAGCCGAAGAAATCTTCCGGTGGCAGCAAGGTAATTGAAGTAGCCGTGCCAGATATCGGTGAAGATGGTGAAGTTGAAGTAATTGAAGTGCTGGTTAGCGAAGGTGATGAGATATCGGAAGAAGATGGCCTCATTACCCTAGAAACCGATAAAGCGACAATGGACGTGCCGAGCCCACAAGCCGGTAAAGTGAAAAGCTTGAAAGTGAAAGTGGGCGATAAAGTAAAACAAGGCTCATTAGTGCTAGAGCTGGAAATCGCCGGTGAAGATGATTCTGCAGAAGAAGCAGAAACTGAAACTGCAAGCGAATCAGAGAGCAAGAGCGAAGCAAGCAAGCCGGCTGCAAAAGAAGAGCAAGCTGAAAGCAAAAGCGAAAGCGATTCGGGTAGCCGCAGCGAACGCCGTGAACCGCCAGTGCCAGATCATCCGCTGGGCCGCAAAGGCAAAGCCGATGCATTGGTACACGCATCACCGGCAGTGCGCCGGGTAGCACGCGAGTTTGGGGTAGATCTTAGCAAGGTTTCTGGCACCGGCCCGAAAAATCGCGTACTGAAGCAAGATGTGCAAGAGTTTGTGAAATACGAACTTTCACGGCCAAAAGCATCTTCGGCTCCAAGCACCGGTGGCGAAGGCGGCTTGCAAGTAATTGCGCAGCCTAAAGTAGATTTCAGCAAGTTTGGTGAAATTGAAGAAGTAGAAATGACCCGTATTCAGCGTATTTCTGGGCCAAATCTACATCGCAACTGGGTAACCATTCCACACGTAACTCAGTTTGATGAAGCCGATATCACCGAACTAGAAGCATTCCGTAAAGGTGAAAACGAGCAGTTAGCGAAGCGCAAAGCCGATGTGAAATTCACGCCGCTGGTATTCATTATGAAAGCCTTGGCGAAAGCATTAGCCGAGTTCCCGCAGTTCAATTCTTCACTGCACGAAGATGGCGAGCACCTGATTATGAAGAAGTATATTCATATCGGTATCGCGGTAGATACGCCAAAAGGTTTGGTAGTGCCGGTAATTCGTGATGTAGATAAGAAAGGTATTGTAGAGCTTTCTCGTGAACTCGCCGATGTAAGTATTCGTGCCCGCGATGGCAAATTGAAATCAGCCGATATGCAAGGTGGCTGTATGTCAATTTCTAGCCTAGGTGGCATTGGTGGTACCGCGTTTACACCAATCGTGAATGCGCCAGAAGTAGCTATTTTGGGCGTATCGAAAAGCGATTTCAAACCGGTATGGAATGGTAAGGAATTCGAGCCACGCTTAATGCTGCCGCTCAGCCTTTCTTACGACCATCGGGTAATAGACGGCGCGCTTGCAGCACGCTTTACTGTTTACCTGAGCAGCGTACTAAGCGATATCCGGAAAATTATACTCTAGGCAAGACGTACCGAGGTTTTCTCGGTACAATATTGCCCGAAAAGTGAATTACAGAGCGAATTGCGTGGTTGAAAGTAGAAATATCCCCATCAACTACGCCATTTGCAAACAGAATAGGGGTGAACATGAGCAACGAAATTAAAACACAGGTTGTAGTTCTAGGCGGTGGCCCTGGTGGTTACTCAGCAGCGTTCCGTGCAGCCGATTTAGGTTTAGATGTAGTTATCGTAGAGCGTTACAACGTGTTAGGCGGTGTGTGCTTGAACGTAGGCTGTATCCCTTCAAAAGCATTATTGCATTTGGCCAAGCACATTGATGATGCAAAACACCTAGGCGATACCGGTGTTTCGTTTGCAGCGCCAAAAATCGACCTCGATAAAATTCGTGAGCACAAAAGCAAAGTAGTAAGCCAGCTTACTAACGGCCTTGGGCAAATGTCGAAAATGCGTAAAGTGCAAGTGGTTACCGGTAAAGGTGAATTCACTGGCGCTAACGAACTAAAAGTTACTGGTGATAAAGAAACAGTAATCAAGTTCGATAACGCGATTATTGCAGCCGGTTCACAACCTGTAGAATTGCCATTCATTCCACATGACGATGAGCGCATTTGGGATTCTACCGATGCGTTAGAATTACCATTCGTACCGAAGAAAATGTTGCTTCTTGGTGGTGGTATTATCGGTTTGGAAATGGGCTGTGTATACAGCGCATTAGGCTCTAAGCTAGACGTAGTTGAGTTCATGGACCAGCTAATTCCAGCAGCCGATAAAGATTTAATTAAAGTGTTTACCAAATCAATGAAATCGAAATTCGATAACATCATGTTGGAAACCAAGGTAACTAAAGTGGAAGCCAAGAAAGATGGCATTCACGTAACCTTCGAAGGCAAAAACGCCCCAGAAAAACCAGTGAAATACGATGCTGTACTCGTAGCTGTTGGCCGTACACCAAATGGCGGCAAGTTAGGTGCAGATAAAGCTGGCGTTAAAGTTACCGATAAAGGCTTCATTGAAGTAGATAAGCAATTACGCACCAACGTAGAGCACATCTTCGCTATCGGCGATATCGTTGGCCAGCCAATGCTTGCCCACAAAGCCGTGCACGAAGGCCACGTGGCCGCCGAAGTAATTTCTGGTAAGAAACACTACTTCGATCCAAAAGTAATTCCTTCAATCGCGTACACCGATCCAGAAGTTGCATGGGCAGGTTTAACCGAGAAAGAAGCCAAAGAGCAGAATATTGCCATTGAAACCGCAGTATTCCCTTGGTCTGCTTCTGGCCGGGCAATTGCTTCAGGCGCAACCGATGGCTTTACGAAATTGATTTTCGATAAAGAAACCCATCGAATTCTTGGTGGTGCAATGGTTGGCGCACACGCCGGCGAACTACTTGGCGAAGTGTGCTTAGCAATTGAAATGGGTGCCGATGCAGAAGACATCGCGTTAACTGTACACGCCCACCCAACCTTACATGAATCAGTAGGCTTAGCCGCCGAGGTAATGGAAGGTTCAATCACCGATTTACCAAACAAAAAAGCGAAGAAGAAGTAATTTCTAGCTTTTAGCGTTTTATGTAAGCGGTAATGGTTAGCGGCTTCGGCGAAAGCCAAACCCGCTACATCTAATAAAGGCCTACGATGGTGCAAATCATTGTTAGGCCTTTTTTGTTGCACTACTTTTGTTGCATTAGCGCCAAAGATTGCACTAGCACCACGAATTAACCCAACTCCCCAAGATATTCAAGCATGCGCAATAACCCGAAAGCCAATTCTCGCTATCAACTTGCCCTCCTGCAAAAAAAGCCGTAATGTTAAGAACTTGTAAGTTAAACAACCCAGATACTGAGCATCGCTACCGGAATTAATGCGCACGCACACTATCCGCAATCAACGAGCATGCTCGTTTTCACGCAATAGATTACAGGGATGTATTTTGAGCTTTATTCTTTCCTTTCAAAAACTTCCTGAAATTTTTACGCAAAAAATGTGTGGCATATACCGCGCATGCTTAGTATTTAAATGTTAAATGTCAAATATGAATAGCGAAGATATCAGCCAGATTATTGAAGAAGAGTTGGACTCGTATAGCTACGATGTACCTGAGCCTGGCACTACTTTGGGCCGCCCCTGGAGTGAGGAAAAGGTTCTGTCGTACATACCAAAGCTTAGGGAATCTCTGGTTATCCCCTATCTTCGTAAGTTTCGGCTAAGCGAAACACACGAGCACTTCAATAAAGAGGTGTTCGAGGACTATTGGGTCGTTGCAATCGATGGTGGTTACATTCAGTGGTACGACCCTAAGAATAAGGAGTTTGGCCTTGGTACTGAAGGCACAGACGGTGAATTTATTTCCATTGGCGTTCGTGGTGATCTTGTTGGGGTTTATTGTGCAATGTAAAACAGTTAACAAGGCACACCAATTCGCCGCCGCAAGCAGCGGCAGGACGCTCGCAAGCTCGCGCCTTTGTGTGCGTCGTTAAAAGGCAAAATATGGTTACTCAACAAGTTACAGCTATAGCATTAAAAGTCCTGTCAATTTGGTTGCTGATTCATCTTCTGTTGAGTTTGCCAAGCATCGCTTTAATGATTCCAACTTTTGAGATATTCCATGGGCAAGAGGCTCCTAAATGGATGCTTTTCGGCATTGCGGGTGCATTTTTTGTACTTGGCTTGCTCGCTGTATTTCTTATCTTCAAGTCGGCAACGTCTGCACTGACTAGAGCAAAAAGCGATTCTGCGCTCACACTGAGTGATGATTCTCAGAAGATGCTGTTCCAGTTGGCGGGTTTGTATTTTATTGTCAATGCCTTGGCTTATCTGCCTCGGGCGCTCGTGCCAATATCCAATGCACCTGATTTGTCATATGCTCATTTTATGACAGCGGCGGGATTGATGTTGCAGTTGGTTATTGGACTGTGGCTGGCGAGTCGTGCTGACTTTTGGGTAAAGCTTTTTCGCAAGTTGAGAGGTCGAGGATGATGCCTTTTAACAAGTCGCATCAGTTCGCACCTGCGGTGCCGGACACTCACTTCGCTCGTTCCGCTGTGCTCGAGCGTTATGCATTAGGAGGCAATGAGCATTGAGCACTGTCGAGGATTGGGCTAAGCAAATTGTTGCCAATGAGCTGGGCGAGATAGTTGAAGTCCATGATGATGGTTCTGAATCTGGAATGTATGATCTTAGGATAGGATCAAAGAGCGCTCCTAAATACGCTATTGAATGTGTTGGTGCAGTCGACCCTGTCGCAACTGAAACATGGAATGTTGGCCCAGCAAAAGGCCCCATTAAGGTTAACTCAGCAGGTGATTGGATTGTCTCTATTAAGAGATCTGCGAACATTAAATTGCTCAACCGAGGTATTGCCAATATTATCGGGCAATGTGAAGATTTAGGTCTTACAGAATATACACCTGTTGATTGGCAGCTGAGGCGCTTTAACGCAGAATTATTCAATGCCTTGGATGGTTTGGGAATAACTTCCTTGTACATGTATCGAGCAGCGGGAAGTAGTAATGCCCATTTGACCATGGATGGAGGAGGCGGCCCAGTCAGTCAAGTTGGTGATGATGTAGTCGCTTGGGTGAGTAAATTTTTAAGCAGCGATGATAAAGCTGATGTTGTAAAGAAACTTCGAAACTCTAGCGCAAAAGAAAAGCATGCCTTTATTCCGATTGTTCTTGGTGGCGCACCTTGGAGCGTTGAATCTTATTTTTTTAGTGAGATGCCGGTTCCGATTATTCCACCAAAATTACCTGAGCCTATAACAGGGGTATGGATTACTTTGAATGGCAAGGGAGTCAGGTACATAGGTGGTCAGTGGCATGTATTTAATTGCTAAAATGCATAACAAGGCCATGCACGGCGACAGCTTCTTCGTTAAGGCTTCGCCTTCACTACAAAGCTGCGCGTGTTGGCGGCGTTAATGGGCAGGAGCAAATAAGTGGCAGCAGAAGATAAAGAAAGCTTCGTTCGTTGGCAAAGTATTACACGAGATTATTTTTCGTCTGTCTCGAACCTTGTTCTTGGGCTATCTACAGGTATTCTGGCATTTCTAGTTTCTGGTTTGGTTGATGCTCAGCCCGCTAACAAATGCTTGCTTCTTATCGCAACAAGCGCAATGGTCTTTTTGTCTATTTCAATTAGCCTAGCTGTTTGGTGTGCGATCAATCGCCTGAGAGATTTTCGTGCTACCACGCAAATTGCGCGGTCCCGCTGGAAAGATGAGCCGGTGAGTTCCAGGGATCGGCAAGAAACCAAAGCACTTGGAAACTTATCGTGGCATCTGTTTTGGTGGCAGCTAGTTCTGTTTGGTTTTGGCGCAGGCGGCGTAGCCATTGCGGTTATCGTGCAAATGTGGTCATAGCTAATGCCCATTAACAAGGCCAGTCACAGCGACGCCTTTTCCGTTGCGGCTTCGCCTCCACTACAAAGCCGCGCGTGCTGGCGGCGTTAGGTGCTAAAGGTAACAATGATAAGAGTTTTGTTTTCTCTACTTCTTTTTACTAGTCACCTATCTGCAAGTGAAGAGCAGCAGAGTTTTTGGCGTTTGAATATCTATGATAATAGTGGTCAGCTCACCTCTAATGCTGTTGTTAATCTTACTAAAAACCCAGCTAATGCTTGTTTGGATGGCAAATGGTTTCAATTAAAGGTGCTAGAGCTTAATGCAATGGAAGCTGAAACTTTTCCCTTCAATAACCAGCTCTCATATAAATTTGATGGTAACAAAATACTTCTAGGTAGAAATAATAGATGCGACTCCTACGCTCAATTAGCAGGAGAGCTAAATGGCAATATTATATCTGGTAGTTATTTTTCTTTTGGCTTAGGTTGGTCAAAAGAGTTAGGGACATTTAGCATGTCTAAGGTTGGTATTTAGTCGCACCTAACAAACCAAGTAAGCGGGACAATAACATGTGGGCGCCCGTCACTTCGTTCCGTATTATAGCCCACCTGTTATTGCCCCTTCTTGGGGGCGTTAGGCATTCAAGGAGGAAAGATGCATTCTGCGAATAATAAGTACCTTCTGGCTGCGGCAATATGTTGTTTTGCGGCTGCATTTGTTCATTTTGGCTGCATAGTATTTGGTGGCGATTGGTATCGTTTCTTTGGTGCAGGTGAGCAAATGGCTAGGATGGCAGAGGAAGGGCTATGGTATCCGACAATTATAACCTCTGTTATTGTCTTGGTGCTTTTGGTTTGGGGGCTTTATGGTCTTTCGGGTGCGGGGGCAATCAAACGTTTACCTCTTACAAAACTAGCGTTAATACTCATAGCCAGTATATTTTTATTGCGTGGCGTTTCCTTCGTTGGGCTAATGCCAATGTTCCCCGAAAACAGCCTGACCTTTTGGTTAATTAGCTCTGGTATTTGCTTGTTTATTGGAGGCCTTTTTGCTGTAGGTACTTGGCAGCAATGGTCAGTTTTAGGTGGCAAAAATGCCTAACAAAGCGCAGCACTCGCGGCCTGTGGCCGCTGGGACGCCAACCCGCCGCGCGGCTTGCCGCCCGTGTGCTTTGCGTTAGGGAGTTTGAATGGCTAGCCAAACAATCATCATTGATCTTGGAGTAATTGGTCGAGCGAATGAGCACCATCAATCCGATGAAATGTATAAATTAGAAATTTCTTTATGGTCGGAAATTATCGCTAATTATTCATCCAGAAGCTACAACCATGAAGGCATACTAGCAAAAGTTGAAGCTGATTGGAGCTCGGTTCGAGAGCATCTGTCTGCGGCTCAAAATACGAATAAAGAATTTCATCGCTTACTTAAAGAAAAGGGCGAAGTCGCATGGGCCATATATGACTCATCGCTAGAAAATCCAAAGGTTCAGGTTCTTGTTACCTTAGAAGGAAACAACGACTTGTCCAAGCACAAATGGTATCCAGTTTTTTTTGTTGAAAAATACATTTACGATACATTCTTTATTGCAAATTTGGCGCTACCAGGCTCATGCGAATTTTTAAACGTCCGATTTCCAAGCGAGCGAGGAGTTTCAACCGAACGTTACGGCCTTTCATCATGCTTCTTTGAAATGGCTCTACACGATTTCTTTGATAATAAAGATACTTCAATACAGTTATTGCCACTTGGGTTAGTTGCCGACTGGTATGAGAACTTGGGATTGGGAGTTAGACAGAAAGCAGATTCATCAATTGAGAAAGCGATATTCTCGCTTCTACATATATGCAAGTCAGATGGTGACGAAACATCAATTATCTGGATATTTCATGCTCTTGAAGCCATTTATGGTACGCGCGTGGGAGAAGGGTTCAGCAATATCATTGACCGGATGGCCATTCTTCTAGAGTTAAACTCTAAACAGAAGGCCTCTTCAAAAAAGAAACTTCGGCGAATGTACGATTTTCGTAGCTCCCTTGTTCACGGGGGATACGAGGTTCACCACCCTTTGAGGAATGAAGTATTGGATAAGCGGCTTAATGATGACTATTTACGCACCTATGATTTAATTCAATATGGATTCAATGTCATTGTAGCGTCCCTGCAAAAGCTTATTGAGCGGGACTGGTATGGCGTCGAGGTTGAGGTACAACTAGGCGGAATCGGAATCCCTAACAAATCAAAGCAATCGGATGCCGCAAGCGACACCGTTGTTTGAGACGTTAGGTTCTCTAATTAAGTCGCATAGCGATGAATCGACACGAATCTGAATAGCCATGACGTCAAACTTAGCATAGAGCCCATCAAACAAATCTAAATAAAGGTTGCACATCTTAGATTGATCAACTACCATTAATCTAACGTCAAACTTGGAGGTTGTTATGAGCGGTAAAAATTACTCTGTATCCTCGCTGCATGAATTTTTTGACTATGTAAGCGATAAAGGTCTTATAAAACATAATACTGCACGAAACTGGAGAAACGCAGCTTCGAGGATTTTCGGCATCCTCGAAGAAAGTGAGCAAAGCGATGTCAGAAACATAGATATCGACTCAATTTGCCAAAGATATGCAAATTTAAAGGGCAAAGAGGTAACCCCTTCAAGTCTTCAAACATACAGAAGCAGATTGAAATCTGCTGTCAGTGACTTTGTTAAGTACACTGATAACCCTATGTCATATCGCCCAGGAATAAGCCAGCGCTCTGCGAGAAAGAAAAGCGAAAAAGAGCTTGTAGTGTCAAATAGTCAGGATAAAAACGAAAAGATTCAAAATGAATCAATCCAAAGTAATCATGCAGCTCAAATAACAACAAAATCAGGATCAACATACCCTATCCCAATCCCGTTACGAGAAGATTTAATTGTTCAAGTGATTGGCGTACCGTTTGATCTAACCGAGCTAGAGGCTGACAAAATAGCTCGAGTAGTTAAGGCATTAGGGGTTGGTAAAAATTAAAAAGGCGGTTCACACCGCCTTTTTAACAAGGAATGGGAGGCCCACACCTCTAGTCTTCGCACTTCTAGAATAGTGGATTCCTAATTTAGTATCAAGTTTTGTTGTTCGCCTCCCACTTCGGGCGAGGAAATTTGAATGCACGATATATCACACAAACCGGCTCCGCCGGGTTTTAGATGGGTGTTTTGTAGGTTCAGACGCAAGAGAAATAGCGAAGAACTTTTAGACGCGCATGAATATGGTTATAACGCGTGGTGCTTTTTAGTACGATGTTAAGAACCTAACAAAGCGCTTAACACGTGTGTCACTGCGTGCCACACTGGGATAGTAGCGTAGCGGTACTTCGCGATTATACCGCTACGCTACTACCCGTTAGCTTAGCGTTAGGTATGTCTATGCATAAAATAATTATTGTTTTAATTTTTTTATTATTTAGCTATGAGTCAAAAGCTAATATTGCTGTTGATAACATACCTAATTATGAGACTCACGAGTTTCAGAGACCACAAGAGCAAAACTATTCTGGTATGGTTTACATTTGCGTAGAGCTTTCAGAGAAAAATAATTACGCTGAAGATGGTGAGGCGCTTCTTGAAAAATTCAGAATAGCTTCAAAAATATCGCCAGAACACTCTGCTAAGATTAGAAAAGACGCTCAACGTTGGTGGGCAAGTAAGCCTCAAAACATTGATTATAAATTTTTCTGGGACGATATGTGTGAAAAGCCTATGCAGAACATGCGTGATTTTTTTGATCTTTAGTGGTTAAGTGTATGTCAGATTGGATGTGCGGTTCGCCTAACAATCCGCGTCATTCAGGGCCTTCGGCCCTTGCGACGCTCACAAGTTCGCGCGCATGCGCGGGGCGTTATGCGTACTAAATCCGAATACGGAACATGACTATGAGAGATGAGTTGAGGCGGAAGTGTATTGAAGTTTGCACGAAAAAAATGGAATCGAAAGGTGATTCTGTTGGGCTTTCGTTCTATGCTTTTTTCGCCAATAGAAATGACGATCCTGAGTCGCTAATGGAAGCTGCTACTTGGTGGATTAAATTGCATAAACTCGATCATTTCGAAAAGGCATCGAAGATTAAACGCATGATTGAAGCGGGGCTTTGATGAATCGTACGCATAACAAGTCGCAACAGTTCGCGCCTGCGGCGCCGGACACTCACTTTGTTCGCGCCGCTGTGCTCGGGCGTTATAAATCTCTATGGGGAGCAATGTCAGCGTGATGGCACATTTTGTTCTTATTTTTATTCTTATTTTTGGTGTGATAATTGGTTTAGTTAGTTATTACTTGGGGCGTCGTAAGACTCAGACACCAGTACTCGCCGGCGTGCTCGGTTTTGTTTTGGGCCTTATACCAATTTTTGGCATCATTTATTTAGTGGTGCTTATGTTGAAAAAGGACGTGGTTTCCAATAAATATTCAGAGAACACGGAAGCCAATTTATAACAAGGCAATTAACTGCGCGCCTGCGGCGCCGGACGTGCTAGCGCACTCCGGTTATTTCGGGCGTTACACAGCTTGACACTGTTGCGCATCGCGCTACACTATAATCTATGATTAAAACTTTCAAGCACAAAGGACTGAGGCTTTACTTCGAAACAGGAAGTACTCGCGGCGTTCAAGTGAAGCATGTAACGAGATTACGTATGCAGTTAACAGCACTGAATACGGCGATGGAAGTTTCAGATCTCGACATTCCTGGATACAAACTTCATCCGTTGAAAGGTGACCGAAAGGGTATTTGGTCAATAACCGTCAGTGGGAACTGGCGATTAACTTTTGAGTTTCGTGATGGCCATGCGTATCTGCTTGATTATGAGGATTATCACTAATGTCTGTGATGTTTAACCCAGCCCACCCAGGCGAATTTATTTTGGCAACCTATATGGAGCCTTTTGGCTTGAGCTGCCGCTATTTAGCGGGGAAGCTAGATGTTTCGCCATCTACCTTAAGCCGGGTTTTGAAGTGCCAAAGCGGTATTAGTCCAGAAATGGCACTTCGTTTATCGAAAGCGCTAGGTAGAAGCCCCGAGAGTTGGCTAGCAATGCAGGATGCTTATGATTTATGGCATGCTGGAAAGAATTTAAGTTTGGATAAGGTTCAGAAGCTTGAGCTTACAGCTGCATAACAAGTCCCAACATTTCGCGCCTTCGGCGCCGGACACTCACTTCGTTCGTGCCGCTGTGCTCGGGCGTTATATGACTGCAAACCCGGGAAGTCGCCGACTCATCGACAAAGGGCCCTGATGATCAATTCAATAAGTTCGGACGCAAGAGTCTATCGGCGTAAGTGGGCCGTTTCCGTCGCTATTTCAATGGTTATGCTGTTTGCCACTATCCCGCTGAGTTCAGTAAGGGCTGCTGTCATCCCGGATGTGGAAGCCATTGATGTAGATTTCCGGGCCTCTGGCAATAGGCTTTCGGGCACCTTGTTTTTGCCACAAGGTGAAGGCCCGTTTCCTGCAGTGCTATTTCTGGCCGGCTCTGGGGATGAGAGTTACCGCACCGGCTGGGAGGGCGAGTCTCGGTCGTGGTTCTGGCCGGAACTGAAAGCGTGGTTCTCGGCGCGGGGACACGCCGTGTATATATTTGACAAGCCCGGTGTGGGCTACTCCGAGGGCGACTGGCGCAGCGAGGATTTCGGGGATCGCGCCAATAATACGCTGACAGCGGTGCAGGCGTTGGCATCGCGAGCTGACATTGATGGGAGTCGAATCGGTCTGCTGGGGCATAGCCAGGGTGGCTGGATCGCTGTGAAGGCCGCTGCCAACAGTGTGCAATCGGTAGCTTACGTCATCAGCCTCGCTGGGCCGGCGATAAGTGTGCGGCAGCAAATCATGGAGGACACGACCAACCGCTGGCATTGCGAGGAACTCCAGTTTCAGCGTCTGCGTCAGGCTGGCTTGAGTTTGATGCTATCGAGCTTGAGCGGAATTGGTCGGATTTTACCGGCCGGGTACCTGTCGGGCATTGTGCGCTACGACCCTTCCCATGATTTGGCCAAGATGGAACAGCCGTTACTTGCTCTGTTTTCTAGTAACGATATTATGGTGATGCCCGAGACCAATGTCGCACGGCTTGAACGTCATTTTGGTCGGTATAGCGGCAACCGACAGCTTGTCATTGAAACCATTCCCGGCCTTGATCACTTCTTTCGGGAGGGCGAATTTTGCTTAGGCGGTCCTCGCCCGCAGACCTTCCACTCAGGTTTTTGGGAGGCTCTCGCTGCGCCATCTTTCTGGGTGATGGTCAATGACTCACTCTGATGGTCGTTTAGTATCAGACTTTGCACCATCGAATTCGATGTCTTGGGTAAAGGCCGGATCGATGAACAATTGCAAGATGAAATGGTGATATGCCGAACACAATATGGGGCTGCTTCATATTTGAACATTGGAAGCCGCGTGAGAAAGGCATGTAACCAACAGTTGCAACGGACGCATAGCTGCGCCGTTGAACGTGGGCGTTATGTTACTCATTAATTCAGTTCGTATTATACCGATGATTGGTAGGAGTGTACTCTAATGCAAGTTCTTTATTCGAGAAATGTCCAGACGGTTCAGTGTAATAGGTGTGAGTTACGTTATCCGAAGAAAGAATCCGAATGCCCACATTGCAAAGATTTATCTGATTCAGAGGTAAAAACTTTGAAGTTAGAAACCGAGCGTGAAGCAGATGCTCATTCTGATGTCGGTAAAGTAATGCTTGGTGCAGCTATAATAATGATGCTTGTTGTAGCCCTCCTTTTTGTACTGCTGTAACCAGAGCACATAACCAGTCGCAACGGTTCGCGCCGGACACTCACTTCGTTCGTGTCGCTGTGCTCGAGCGTGTTCCTCGACTATGGTCTATAGTTTTGATTTGAACCAGTCACAAAACTTACCCGTTTCCGAGCTGGCATACGCTGAACTCGGAGTAGGTGGCATCGAGGAACTCCGCCATGAAACGCATATATCTTACCCTGTTCACCCTTGCTATGGTGTGCTCCGCGCATGCCGATGCGCCACTCGTAGCTTTTGAGCAATACACCGACACCGCGGCGCTTGTGGCCGCGATGGCCGGTCGAACAACTCCTGTAAGGGAATCCGACAACCCCGATCCGCACGCACAATTCGATTTATTCCCAGCCGACCGCACCCTGAACCGCCCTGAAGATGGCGTGATGTTGGCCGACGGTACGCTGCTGGTTGCAGACCAGGTGCACGGACTGGCGGCTCTGTCTCCGGACGGCAGCAAGAGACCTTTTGGTGATTTCGCCGCCGCCGGGTATGTCCACCAGCCGCCCGAGCGCAGTGCCGGCCCGAACGGGGTGGCGCTTGAGCCCGACGGGATTCACGTGTTGGTCGCCGATATCTTCACCGGCGCGATTTACCGCGTGAACACCGAAAGCGAACACGTGGAGCTCGCCTACCAGCATGAATTTGGCGCCAATGCCGCCCGCAGCGACAGTAGCGGCGCCATCTGGTTCACCCAATCTACGGAAAACAGCGGGCCGGATTCGGAAGCGCGAATGTTTGCGGCGGTCGATATGCGATCTCTGGACGGAGCGCTGTTTCGGGTGGCACCACCGGGTGCCGATGGATTGCGTTCGGCTGCCGAGCTCAAGGTGCCCGGAATGGCGTTTGCAAACGGCCTGGCGATAGATGAAACCCGGGGCCAGATTTACGTGGCCGAAGTTATGGCCGATCGCATTGTTGGCTACCGCCTGAACGTGGCTTCCGGAGAGTTATCTGAAGGCCGGGTGGTGGCTGAAGTGCCGACCCCGGACAATATCGAGCTCGACGCCTTGGGTCGCCTGTGGGTCGCCTCGCCGATAGCCAACGCGCTGCTAGTTGTTGATCCGGACTCCGGCCACTGGTTGACGGCTTTTTATCTCAAAACTCCCGAGCATCAGGCCGTTTTCGCAGAGTGGCAGCGCCGCGGAGCCACCGGCGAGCCTCGCCTCGAACTGTTCGGTCCGGATATGTGGTCGCCGTTACCCGGCCTGCTTACTGGCATGATCCTAACCACCGAAGGCGGTCCGATCTACTTGACCGGACTGGGTGACACGCTGGTGAAGCTGGAAACGGCCGAATAAGTGGAGAGCCCGCTTTGGGCGAATTAATCGTAAAGGAGAGAGCAATGGATCTTGGACTTCGTGGAAAGTGTGCTGTAGTGACAGGTGGCAGCAAAGGGATCGGCCGCGCTATTGCGCTCGCCTTGGCTGAGGAGGGGGCGCATGTTGCTATCTGCGCTCGGGGCAAAGAGGCGTTGCGTGATACCGAGAGGGAGCTTCGCGAGCGAGGCGTTGAGGTACTGGCGACTGTTTGCGATGTTTCCGATCCTGCGGCTCTTGATAGTTTTCTCGAATCAGCGCGGAAAACGTTCGGTGGTCTCGATATCCTTATCAACAATACATCTGCACTGGCCAGCAGTTTCGCTGATGACGAAGCCGGATGGCGAAGTGGTTTTGATGTTGATGTGATGGCCGCCGTGAGGGCTAGCTGGAAAGTGATTCCCTGGTTCGCAGAGAGTGGCGGCGGATGCATCCTGCATATTTCATCCGCGTCAGGATTGGAAGCTGGCTCTCCACCTGCTTATGCCGCTGCAAAGGCAGCCCTAATCAGCCACTCGAAGACGTTGGCGATTTCCCTCGCGCCTAAGAAGATCCGCGTAAATGTTATTGCACCGGGTTCTATTGAGTTTGCAGGCGGCCTATGGGAGGCGACCAAGCAGAATAATCCAGACTTCTACTCAAATGTACTTGCGACCATTCCATGGGATAGAATGGGCACTCCTGAAGAGGTGGCCAATGCAGCCGTTTTTCTCGTTTCCGAATCAGCGAGCTGGATCACGGGCGTGTGCCTCGGTGTCGATGGTGGACAGCGCAAGGCGAACATCTAAGGTGTTCCCTTTCTCCTATGTGAGTGGTGCCTCTGCTGGTGTTTTACGCGTAAAACGATTATAAAAACAATAAAAAGGAACTTTTATGAAAATCTACCCTTACTCTAGTATCAAAACCGTTAACCTTGGGCCTTTGTTATTTGCAGCCCGCCTAATCGGCTTTATCAGCTTCATCCTCTTTGCTATCGCGATTACTTTACTGATTATGGTGCCGTTTCTTGAATCTGGCGTGATTACAAGGGAGCTCGGCTCTGGCGCCACGCTTACGTTCAACAGGCCGAATTATACTGGCTTGGCACTTGTTGGTTCACTCTGGGGTGTTATAAGTGCGCTAGCCACTCTTGCTTTCAGTGGCCTATGCGCCGCGGTAGTTTCGATAGAGCATACCTACACTCAATCAAAGCTCGCGATGGTGAATAAGCTAGATACAAATTCTAGGAAGCAAGTGGATGTTGAAAACCAATAAGCTCCGCGCACTGTTAATCGCTGTGTTTCTTATCGCTCTCACCACGGTCGCCATTTTATGGAATTCCGCACGTGAAGAAATTTTCTTCCTCTGCGGTAATTTCTCTGAAGGTGTTGAGAAAGTCAGCGTGGTTCGTCAATTAGATACTGCAAACTTATCGAGTTACGAGCAGGTTGCTACGGAGTATGGTTCAGAGATTGTTTTTAGCAGTAAGCTCAATCTTGGTGTTTACCAATGCATCATCGAGTTTGATGGCAACAATCGGGTAATACGCGCCACATTCACGTAGAGTAAACTTGCAGCATTGAACGTCGCTTGGTTGTCAGTTGACAACTAAAGTATGATTAACTAAACTGTTGTTAACACGGATGTTGATAAATATGCCGAGAAACAAGCATTCAAAAAAAGAAATTGAAGCAGCTCTGGTATATGCAGAAGAGCTTGGTTGGCGAGTTGAAGTTGGTGGAAGTCATGCTTGGGGTAAAATTTATTGTCCCTTTAATGATAAAACCTGTCGCTGTGGTGAATTTTGTATCTCAAGTATTTGGAGTACACCTAAAAACGCGACCAACCACGCAAAGCAGATTAGAAGGATCGTTGATAATTGTGCAAACTGCACAGATGATCCTGAGGGCTAAGTTATGAAAGTATTCGAATTTACACTAAAGTTTGCACTCCCTGATGCTATAAAGGATCCAAATACGTATGTTGAGGCTCTTGGCGAAGCTGGGTGTGATGATGCGATTATTGGTATTGGCCAAAAAGGGCGCCTCGCTCTTCAATTCTCGCGTGAGGCAGATAACGCCTTAGAGGCTGTAACCTCAGCTATACATAACGTGAAGCAGGCAATTCCAAATGCAAAACTGATTGAATCTGCCCCCGACCTCGTTGGTTTAACAGACATTGCCGATTTATTAGGCTTTACCCGACAATATTTGCGTAAACTAGAAACCACTAAAGGTAATTTCCCACAACCAATGCACGCTGGAAAAACTGCAATATGGCACCTTGCTAGCTTTCTGGAGTGGTATGAAGCTGAACAACAAAAGAGTGTAGATCTTGTAATTAAAGAAATTGCTGTTGCCAACATGCAGATTAATATAGCGAAAGAATGGGCGCAGTTAGATAAAGCCATTCAATCTGATATTGCTTCGATATCTGTTTAACGAGATTATTTCAACCCTCAGTTACTTCATTAAACCCAAACCCTGCGCACTGATTCGCCCCCCATGGTGATCCAACCACCGCTCAGATGGATAATGCATAGTTACCTTTTTAAGAAAGAACCATTCTGAACGCTCGGAGGCACAATGAAAAAAGTACTGATATTTGTTACCAATCACGGCACCTTAGGTAACACCAACGAAGAGAATGGCACTTTTTCGCCGGAATTAACCCATGCGCTGCATGTGTTTTTAGAGGCGGGTTTTGATTATGATTTAGTGTCTATTAACGGTGGTAAAGCGCCGGTGTATGGCACGGATATTGAAGATGATGCGGTGAACGCAAAAATCTTAGCCAACGAAACGTTCCAGCAGCGCATTAACAACACGATTCCGGCAGCGGATATTGATGTAAATGATTATGCCGCTATTTTTTATCCGGGTGGTTTTGGTTTGTTATCCGATTTGGCTACGAACGAAGCGGTAGCGAAAGTGAGTGCGCAGCATTATGAGCAAGGCGGCGTGTTAGCTGCGGTTTGCCATGGCCCTGCGGGTTTGTTGCCGATTACGTTAAGTAATGGCGAAAAATTGTTAGCTGATAAAACCGTTACCGGCTTTACCCGTGAAGAAGAAGTGGATTACGGCACGATTGATAATATCCCATTCTTACTGGAAGAATCGTTGGCACGGGCTGCAAAACAGTTCCGCAAAGGCCAACCGTGGGGTGAATTAGTGGTAGAAGATAACCGCGTGATTACTGGCCAAAATCCCGCCAGTGCTCACGCTGTGGCGGTAGCGCTGGTGAAGCACTTGCTATAAGAAGTTCTGAACTAAGCTCGATAAGAGAATGCCCTCTTCGGAGGGCATTTTTGTGTGCGGTGGCGAGGTGGCTTTTTATGGGGAAACGTCAAGCATGCCACTGCCACTGCTAATAGTGATATTTCATAGCTAATAGCTTCATGCTATACCAAGTATCTGGTTCATAAACGAGGGATTGGTATGGCCTCTACTACAATTGAGCCAAAACGCCATAAGAAGATTCGGGCGTTGTTCGATGAATGCATAGAGCTTTACGCTGCGCGCGATGAGCGTTTGTTCTCCTTTTTCAGTAATAACTTCAGCGGCTATACCTTTGGTGGTATCGCCTTGATTACTGATCGAGAGGCTTGGCTGAAGATTGTTCGGCAAGATTTTGCTGAGGTTCCCGGCCGGATTCGTTTTGAAATGCATGATATCGCTATTCAGGTTCAGAATGAGCAGGTAGTGATGGTAAATGCATTCTGTAATATTCATTTACCGATTACTGATCATATTCTTTCTCGTGAAATCTCCCGATTGTCGTTAACGTTTCGCTTTGAAGGTAATGCTTGGAAAATTGTTCACGTTGGCTTCTCTATTCCGTACCACTTAATCCAGGATGGGGAAGTGTATCCGGTTGGGAATTTAAAAGAGAACAACCGAGTGCTGGAAGCACTGGTTGCTGAACGCACGCGCGAATTTAAGGAGCGAGAAGAGTTTTATCACTTATTTGCGGAAGATACTCATGATGTGATTTGGCGGGCGAATAGCGATCTTTTTATTACCTATATCAGCCCATCAGATGAATATTTCCGTGGATATAAGCCGGAAGAGGTAATTGGCCAGCATGTGTTTGAATTGTTTACTCAAGAGGGCGTAACCATTGTTCATGATGCATGGCAAAAATCGATGCAAGCGGAGCGAGCAGGCTCCCCGCTAAATTTCGTGCACTTCGAAGCACCGCATCGTTGTAAAGATGGCAGCGAGATATGGGGTGAAATTTATTCTTCCCCTATTCGCGATGAACGCGGGAACATTACAGGCTTTCATGGCATTACCCGCAGAAGCCCGCTGCGTAAGCGAACCGATGAGTATATTCTGCAACTGGCGTTCTACGATACGCTTACTGAACTACCGAACCGGCGCTTGTTTGTTGATCGTTTAAACCAAGCGCTTGTGGCTAGTAAGCGCAGTGGCCGTTGCAGTGCGGTACTGTTTGTGGATCTTGATAACTTTAAGCCTTTGAATGATACCCATGGCCATGCTGTGGGCGATTTATTGTTGATAGAAGTGGCGGCGCGGTTAAAGCAATGTATGCGAGAAATTGATTCTGTGGCTCGGTTTGGGGGGGATGAATTTGTAATATTGTTGCGCGAATTCGGAACAGATTTTGAAAAATCTAGCGTAGCCGCCGCCGCAGTGGCCGAGAAGGTTCGGGCGCGGTTGGCGGAACCGTATTACATGGCTGCTGTTGGAGAAAATGCATCGAAGAACATAATTGAACATCGTTGCTCAGCAAGCATTGGCGTATTTGTATTTAAAGGCGAAGAAATTACCGCAGAGAATATTCTGCAGTGTGCGGATAAGGCGATGTATGCTGCAAAAAAAGCCGGCCGAAACCGGGTGTGTTTTTATAAGGCGTGAACCTTAACATACAGCATATGTATCGCCGTAATTATCAATTCCCCGGCGTATAGTACTCCACGCCAATTTGAATCCGATCGCGGCCGTTTTGTAAGCGCCATTTATTGGTATCGCGTAGCGAGTATATGCAGCCGCAGTATTCTTGTTGGTAGAAGCGCTCGCGTTTGGCAATTTCCACCATGCGCGCCGCGCCACCTTGTTTGCGCCAATTGAATGTCCAGTAATGCATATTGGGGTAGCGGGCGGCGGCGCGCTGCCCGCAATCATTGATTTGCTCCATATTTTTCCAGCGCGAGATGCCTAGGCAACTGGTTATGGTATCGAAGCCATGCTCGTGGGCATACAGTGCGGTGCGCTCGAAGCGCATATCAAAGCAGGCGGTGCAGCGTTCGCCACGCTCTGGCTCCCATTCCATACCTTTCACCCGCTCAAACCAATTTTTTGCATCGTAATCGGCATCAATAAAGGGCACGCCCAACTTTTTCGCAAAGCGAATATTTTCTTCTTTGCGCAACTCATATTCTTTGGCTGGATGAATATTCGGGTTATAAAAGAAAATAGTGAATTTAATACCCGCATCGGCCATTCTTTCCATTACTTCGCCAGAACATGGGGCGCAGCAGGAATGCAGAAGTACATTGTTGGAACCGGTTGGGGTTTCCATAACAATGGTTTCGAGTTTCTTTTTGCTCATAATGGTTTAGGCATACTGATAAGTGATAGCGGCATTTTAACAGGCACTGAGGCTTAGATATATGCCCTGTGCTGGTAAAGCGTATAAATGGCTGCCACATTGTTGGCAATAGGCTATGCTAAGCGCGTAGGATTAATCGAATAACAATGGAATTTTCGAGCTTATGGCTGTTGATTTACAAGCGCTTGCTCCCAAGCTTATTAATCTAATGCTAGATACTGTGTTTGTAGTGGATAGCGAGAATCGTATTGTGTTTGTAAGTGATGCTTGCGAAACACTATTGGGCTATAGGGCGAACGAACTTGTGGGTACTGTAATTACGAACTACATGCACCCAGATGATTTAGAAGCCTCGAAGTCCTCCATTCAGCGTGTAATGAGTGGTACGCCCCACATTGATTTTCGCAATCGCTATATTCGCAAAGATGGCGAGATTGTGCATATTCTTTGGTCTGCTCGTTGGTATGAAGAAGAGCAGGTGAGGGTTGGTGTGGCCCGCGATGTTACAGTGTTGCGGCAAGCGGAAGAGGAGCTGCGTTTTCTGGCGCATCATGATCCCCTTACCGAACTTACCAACCGTGCACTATTTCATGACCGCTTGAAATCCGCCATGCGTACAGCTCGTCGTCAGAAAACTGGGCTCGCCTTGTTGTTTTTGGATATTAATGATTTCAAATACATTAACGATGAACACGGCCACTCGATGGGCGATAAGGTGCTGTACACCATCGCCCGGCGGTTAGAGGCCTGCGTGCGGGAATCGGATACGGTGGCGCGAATGGGCGGCGATGAATTCACCATTTTGTTAACCGGCATTCATGCGAGCGGCGCGATAGAAAATAGTATTCTAGAGGGCGATGTAGAACAGGATACGGTGGCGAAAATTGTAGAGCATATTAGTTCGGCTATTGCCGAGCCACTTGGCCCTGAGTTTGGTGATTTACGCATGCCTTCGTGCAGTATTGGTGTGGCGGTGTACCCAGAGCACGGCGAAGATGCTGATAGTTTGCTCAGCCATGCCGATAGCAACATGTATCAAATTAAGCGTAATCGCGCGGGAGTAGAATAACGATGCTTCGGTCTATTTTACCCTGGCTGCTGTTGGCGCTGGCATTGTTTTCGGCGTATCACGTAATAAAGCCAATGCCCGCAGGGTTAAACCTTGAGGGGCCGCTGCGCAACGCTAGCCATGTAGAGTTTCTGGCCGATAGAACCTATATCGATGGCGAAGGCGAGCGCTATATCGAGCAAGAGATATTTGATTCGGTGTTGAGCATGATTGCTGATGCTCGGCGGTTGGTGCTCATTGATATGTTCTTGTTCAATGATTTTCAGGGGGAAGTGGCGGAAACCCATCGGGCGCTTTCGTGGGAGCTTACCGAAGCGCTGATTGCGCAAAAACGGCAGTTTCCAGAAATGGAAATCCAGGTGATTTCTGATCCGCTCAATTCGCTTTATGGCGGCAAACCCTTACCTCAGTTTACTCAGCTTGCAGCTGCCGGAATTCCCGTTACCCTTACCGATCATACTTCCCTGCGCGATAGTAATCCGCTGTACTCGGGGTTTTGGCGGATATTCGTTCGCCCGTTTGGCAATCGTACAGCCGATACGCTAGCGAATCCGTTTGGCGAGGGCCGAGTATCGGCGCGCAGCTATTTGGCATTACTGAATTTTAAGGCCAACCACCGCAAGGTGATTATTGCAGATAGTGGTAATGAGCTAGGTGCCTTGGTTACGTCGGCAAATCCGCATGATGGTAGCAGCGCGCACAGCAATGTGGCGCTGCGCTTTACCGGTGGGGCAGCGTGGGATTTATTGGCCAGTGAAAAGGCAGTGTTGGCGTTCTCTGGTGGTTTAACGCCACGAATTGATCTGCAGCCACTCATGCAGCCAACAGCAAGCACAAACAGCGGCAGCGCAGCTCAACCTTCGCTACAAATACTTACCGAAAGAGCGGTAGAGCGCGCGTTGTTAAACTTAATTCTGCAAGCCCGTGCCGGCGAAAGTATTGATGTTGCTGCCTTTTATTTAGCCGACCGCAATATTGTGAATGCATTAAAACAAGCGGCTGAGCGCGCTGTGGTGGTGAGGGTACTACTAGACCCAGCAAAAGAAGCTTTTGGCCGCGAGAAAAATGGCGTGCCTAACCGGCCGGTAGCGCATGAGTTAGATCGCGCCGGAGTGCAAGTGCGTTGGTGTGCTACCCAAGGTGAGCAATGCCATTCGAAGTGGCTGCAATACCGAGATCGCCAAGGCAATGCTGCCATGCTGCTTGGCTCTTCTAACCTTACCCGCCGTAATTTGCGTAACTACAACTTAGAAACGGTTGTGCTGTTACGCGGCCCTTTAGCTGCAGAAACATCCGCCACGCAAGCATTAGCTGATGGCCATACATGGTTCGAAGAGCAATGGTACAACCAAGATGGCCGCCAGTTCAGCACCGATTACACTACCTATGCCGATGAGAGCCGCTGGCACCGAATTCTATATCGGTTCATGGAATTCACCGGCCTAAGCACCTTCTAACGGTATTCTAACTACACACGTTACCCATGTTGGCGAGAATGATTTCTAAATCAGCCTCGTCGGTAACGCCATCGCGGTTCAGATCATACCAACTTGCTAAGCCACCACCGCGTTCTGGATCGGCCCAGTATTCCCAATTTTCAACATCGGTTTGGTCTACCACTAGGTTGCCATCGCCATCGCCTGGGCAATCGATTACGCCATCTTTTAGTTCGGTAAGCTTGTTTCTAAGCCAATTTAAGCGTTCTTGCTGTAGTTCCGTTAATTCGTGCTCTGCGTAATTCGCCAGTAAATTATTTTCTTCACGATCCAGCTTTAGTTGGCTTGCATATGGGCTTTCATTAACTTCATAAAACTCTTCAACGGCAAACAGCTGCTGCGTTTCACAATTCAACCGGTTGATTTGTAGCAGCTTAAAGTTGGCATCGCGAATTGCTTGTTGCGATTCTGGAAACAGCTCTGCTTCCTCTATACCTTGCTCGGCAAAATAGCTATTTACCGCACAGCAGGAGGCGAAGCCCTCAGGTTTAATATCGTTGCCGGGGCCATACCATTCACCACTTTGATCTGTGCAAACTTGGCGTTGCGGGAACAGTTGCAGGCAAATGTTGGCGTTGGCAATCACACAGGGTGGGGCAGCCTCTACCGTGTCATTGGTACCGAGCTCGGAAAAATTATAATCGCGAACGGCCGTTTGCTCAGGTGCTAGCAAATACGGCATTACGGGCTGGCCATCTAGCCGCAGTTCTGCACTGAGGGTTTCACTATCCAGCCCTGCAATATCCAAAAACAAACGGTATAAATCGGTACTGTTAATCATGTGCGGCACATCTCGGTTCGGAGAAGCAACCAAATTGCCGGTAACAATTAACGGTACCCAAATGCCGGTTTGATATAGCGAGCCTTTGGCGCGCAGCGGGTCGAAGGGTAATTTTACGCTGGGCATATAGGTGCCGTTATCGGTAGTAAATACGATAACGGTGTTGCTCTCTGGGTTGTATTCCAAGCTACCATCAGTTTGGCGGATAGCAATGCCAGTTTCTTCAAGAATGCGGCCAATTTCGAAATCAATGGCCTCTAATTTGTGTTGCATAATCAGGCGTTGCTGCGCGAATTCCATTCTATCGCCACAGCCAGCAAGGCTGGTTTCCCGGTCGGGATATGGCAGTAAATGGGCCGGAGGCGGCTGCAAGGGTTCGTGCAGTGCGGCAAAGCCGAGGCTTAACATCCAAGGCGTGCCTTCTTGCTCTTGCGCACCTTGAATCCACTCAATGGAGCGGTTGGCTTCTTGCACTGTGCGGTACCCGCGGCCTAATGGGTTGGCGGCAGTTAGGGTTTCGTTGCGGCCATCGGCATAGTTAATTTTCCACTCGGCGGTGTAGAAGCCGTTTTGATGATCAAAGCGTAATTCTGCGAACCGATCAGAACTGTATTCAGTTGCGTTCGGATCGAGAATCCCTCCCTGTTCGATACAGGTTTTACCTGGTGTTGGAAATTCCTCTGCATTGTTCATTACCTGATGCTCGCCGCCGGCGAGATAGCAAACCCCGAAATCGGCGCCCACTTCTTTGTTGGCGCGGGTGTTAGGAACAAAGCCGCACTGGTAGGTGCCTTCAGGGCCAACGCCACCAGCGGTGGTGTCTATGGGGTAGGGTGCGCCATCTAAGTAACCGGCAAAGAAATCCCAGCCCAGCTCGCGCATGGCATCATCACCGAGTGGGTGATTATCCGGATCAATCTCGCTGCCGGTGATATGCATTTTGCCAATCAGCGCACTTTGGTAACCCGCATGTTCGCGTAATACCTTGGGTAAGGTGGCGCGGTAGGGTGACATTTGTGAGGTGGCGAGGGTATTGGATACCACCGCATTCAACACATTGTTCCGCGATGGGTATCGGCCATCAAAATAGGTGGTTCGGGTAGGCGAGCAGGTAGGCATCGACCAGGTGTTACGAAACCGCACCCCTTGCTCGGCAATGGCATTAATACTGTGCGTGATGGGTGGCTCTATACCACCGTAGCCAAAGGCTTCGAACTGATCCATACCGGCATCATCTACCACAATAAAGAGGATATTCGGTGGCGCTTCAGCAACCGGTGGTCGCGGTGGATTAATGTTCAAGTTGTTGTTGCTGCTTGAGCTTGAACCCCAGTTGCAGCCCGCAAGAGCGAGCATGCATGTGCAAACGGAAATATATCGTAGAAGTTTCATAGCATGCCCTTTATACGTTTCATTAAATTAATCCTGCCCCTGAGTTTCTTGCTGCCAAATCAGGGGATCGTATGGGTTTTGCAGCTCAAGTTCGCTGCGTAACATCTGTTTTTCGGTTTCATCATTTAGGTAATCAACTAAAGTAAGCCGCAGCTGACGATTCTGCGGGCTCATTTGTAGTTGCGAGCGCAGTATCTGTTGTGCGCGCTCTACTTCTCCTGCGCCATGCCATGCAACGGCAAGCACATAGGCGTAGTAATCATTTTCTGGGGCAATCGCAAAGGCGCGTTGTAACGCCTGAATACCGCCGGTGAGTGAGCCGCTACGAATGCGCGCTAAGGCCAGCGCAAATTGCAGTTCGGCAACCTGTGGCCATTGTTCGGCTTGCCCTTCTAAGTATTGCAATCCGCCCGCAGGTGAAAGCGCTTCTTGTGCCTGCGCTTTGGCTACAATAGCTGGGCTGAACCCTGGCTCAATGGTTAATGCTTGTTGCATTGCGTTAACGGCTTGTTCGGTTTGTTGAGTTGCTTGATAGAACCCGGCCAAACTGAAATGGGCTTCTGGCCTACCCATTAATTCTGTTTGCACTCTTACAAATTCTGCGAGTTCACCAGCAGCAATAGGCTGCCCGGTTTCCAGTGCATGTTCGATGGTAAGTTCACTGGCCACCATGCGCACGGAACGGCTGGTATCAGAACGCATTTGTTGTAACACCGATTGCAGTTGCATGGGCCCAGCAAAGGCAACCGATGCTTGCAGTGCCGCACGCCGCACAATTGGGCTGGTGTGTTGCAGTGATTGCATTACTTGTTGGGAAAGAGGATCAGCAGGGTAGTTCGGCGTTTCTGCGATCAGCGCGGCATAGCGTATAGGTGGTAAATCGTTGCGCTGCAGCTGGAATAGCAATGTTTTTACTGCATCGGGCTTACCGTGGCGCGCTGTATAGAGGGTGCGGGCAAAGCCACCATCGGCGGCTACATAATCAGGGTAACGCTCGCTGAAGGCTGCAATGATCACTGTGGGATTATCGCCCTGATGGCAGCTTAAGCAGGCATCGGGATGGCCAAGCTCTAGCGCTTGTTCAGGATTAGGAATACTAAAGCTATGATCGTGGCGAAGATCATTGCCCATGTAGAATTTACTCGGCATGTGGCAGCTACTGCATTGCGCGCCCACCGATTCGCTGGCATGAAAATGATGCAGCTCGCTTTGATAATCAACGGCAAGTAAGCCACTTTTATTGAAATCTGGGCGCGGAACCGCAAGTTGTGAGTTGTGGCATTGCAAACACACGCCATTGCCTGGTGCTTTTAACTCGCCCGAGTGGGGGTTATGGCAATCACTGCACACCACGCCTTGTTCATGCATTTTGCTCTGGATAAACGAACCGTACTCAAATACTTCATCTTTTATGATGCCGTTTATTTCATACAAATCGGCGGTGAGCAAACTAAGCAAATACTGATCATGAAAATCTTCGCGTGGGTTCAGTTCGCCCAGCGCAGTTCTCCGGCTATGGCATTGCGCACATGTTGTTACTTGCTGGCCAGAATTAGGCTGCAGCGAGGAGTGAAAGCCTTTATGTGGATCATCGTTTTCGTTGGCCAGCCATTGCAGGTGCCCTTTAGCAGGGCCATGGCATGCTTGGCAGCCAACCCCTAACGATTGCCATTGGGTTTCATAGGTGTTGGTTTCGGGTGCGTAGTGCACTTGATAGCCGCTGGTGTGGCATTCCACACATTGCACTGTGGCGTTCTGTGCGGCGCGTTGCCAGTGCAGTGGATGTTCGGCGGTGATGTGCATATCTTCGTAGAGCTGGAACCAGTGCTCTTGCTCGGTATCCCACGCAATAGGTAATGCTTGTAGCGCGCCAGTTTCTGCTTCCTGCACAAGGTATTGTTGCAAAGGCTCCCAACCAAAGGTGTAAGCAATTTGGTAATTTTGCTCTGCTGGATCATCTGTGAGAACGTTAACGAAGTATTGCTGATTTTGTTTGGAGAAATTAAATAGCTCGCCAGTTGTATTGAACGAAGTATCAAGAAAAGCGGCACGAACAGAAGAGGATGTGGGCTCAAGCATGGCTAATTGATGATGGGAGTTTTGCCAATCTTGAAATTGCGCCTGGTGGCATTGCGCACAATCACTCTCGCTTACCCATTCGGAAACTTCCTGAACATTAGCTGTTACAGAGGGGTGGTGTTCAAATGCTGTGAATTGAATGGCGCCAATAATTACAGCAAGAACAATAGCAAAAGATAAGTAGAGCCAACGAGCTTTTAGCATAAGCTAAGCTGTATCCCTTCATAAAATGATCGATCGTTAGGCGACGACTCATAATTAGTAGGGCATTATGAACAATCTTTAGGCGGGCTAAGAAAGAATGTGTACCTGAGGTATAGCTAAATAAGTAGAGGGTGTCAATTGAATCAAATTCCATTTCGAGAAGCGTTAGCCGTTTGGTTTCGTATTGGCTTGCTCAGTTTTGGTGGGCCTGCGGGGCAAATTGCCCTAATGCACCGTATTATCGTAGATGAAAAAAAGTGGTTGCCTGAGAACCGCTTTTTACATGCGCTGAACTACTGCATGTTGCTGCCTGGGCCTGAGGCGCAGCAATTGGCTACTTATGTGGGTTGGCTATTGCATGGTGTGCGCGGCGGTGTTGTGGCGGGTGTGCTGTTTATACTGCCCGGCGCACTGGCGATTTTTTTGCTTACTTGGGCCTATGTGGCGCTGGGTGATTTAACCCTTACCGAAGGGGTGTTCTTTGGTTTGAAAGCCGCAGTGCTCGCTATTGTGGCGCAAGCGTTGTGGCGTATTGGCCAGCGTGCGTTAACCGGGGTATTAAAACCGGCGTTGGCGGTAGCAGGCTTCTTGGCACTATTCGTGTTTAGTGTGCCGTTCCCCATCGTAGTTTTAGGTGCAGGTGTTATCGGCTTCGCAGTGGCCAAGCACTTGGCCGCTAATGGCGCGGCGCAGGAGCCGAGTGAGGTGATTGAAACCATACATCGGCCTGGCACGAAACGCGCTGCGTTCATCAGCTTTGTGCTGTGGATTGCGACCATCGCGATTTTGTTGCTGGCGCTGGGCCCAGATAACGTGTTTTCCCAAATTGCGGTGTTCTTCTCCACCATGGCCACTGTTACTTTTGGCGGCGCTTATGCTGTGCTGGCCTATGTTGCCCAACAAGGCGTAGAGCATTATCAATGGCTGCAGCCGGGCGAAATGCTAGAGGGCTTAGGGCTAGCTGAAACTACCCCAGGGCCGCTTATTTTAGTAACGCAATTTGTCGGCTTTTTGGCGGCATACCGCGAAGCTACTATGATATCGCCGCTATTCGCTGCATTTTTAGGTGCGTTACTTACCACGTGGGTTACTTTCTTACCTTGTTTTCTGTGGATATTTGCTGGCGCGCCCTACGTTGAAAAACTTCGCAATAACCAAGCAATTTCTTCGGCACTGGCCGCGATTACTGCGGTAGTGGTGGGGGTTATTGCCAATCTAGCGCTGTGGTTTGCAGTAGCTGCGCTGTTCTCAGAGCAATTTACCGTATCGGGTTATGGCGTAGATATGCGTTTGCCGTATCTGAATTCTGTAGATTGGCCGCTGTTAACCTTGTCTGCGATCGCCTTTATTGCCGTATTTCGCTTAAAGCTAGGCGTGTTATCGCTGATTGGCAGTATGGCTGGGCTAGGCGTGCTGTGGACAGTTTTTGCAGGCTAACTACAAGGCGGCGATAGCGCCATAGAAAATGAACACACGAATCGATAGCTGGCGCGCAGCAAAACGCGCAATTCTTGCCGCTTGCTGCTATAATCGCGGCGTTTTTAGTTGCTGAATGAGAGCTGTATTCATGACCAACATCGCCAAAATGAAGATAGTTGCCCAAACCCGTTTGCCTACGCCGTTTGCCGAGTTTACCTTGGTAGGCTTTGAAGATCCGAAGGGTAAAGAGCATGTTGCATTGGTGCTTGGCGATATTACTACCGATGAGCCGGTGCTGGCGCGGGTGCATTCAGAGTGCCTAACGGGTGATGCATTATTCAGCCAACGTTGCGATTGCGGGCCTCAGTTAGAAGCGGCAATGCGCAAAATTGCTAAAGAAGGCCGTGGCATTATTGTGTATTTGCGCCAAGAAGGCCGTGGTATTGGCCTGCTCAACAAAATTCGTGCCTACGCTGAGCAAGATAAAGGCTTAGATACCGTAGAAGCCAACGAAATTCTTGGCTTTGTGGCCGATGCGCGTGAGTATGATATTGCCGCGGGTATGCTTGCGGAATTGGGTGTGCAATCCATTTCGTTAATGACCAACAACCCGAAAAAACTTGAAAAACTTGCTGAGTGCGGCGTAAAAGTAGTGGAGCGGATACCGCACATTACCGAAGGCACGCCCCATAACGAATATTACCTCGCTACAAAATCGAAGAAATTCGGCCATATGATGTAATTTGCGGTCAAAGTACCTGAAAACACGCTTCTACGGCTTTACGAACCCGCCCTAATAGCTATAAACTGATGACGTTTGTAACATTCTTATTACATCAATCAGGCGGAAGCGCAGATGAAAAAAATTACCTTAGTGGCAGCCAGCGTTGCCATAGCACTGGGTTTGGTGGCATGTTCACCAGCCGAGCAAACGCAAAATAATTATCAATCAAGTGAACAAGCTCAAGATCAATACGAGCAGCAACAGCTTACTTCTGGCTTAATGCTGGAAGATTTCGACATGACAGTGCGTCCACAAGACGATTTATTCATGTTCGTAAATGGCACTTGGTACAACAACACAGAAATCCCTTCAGATCGTGCAACTTACGGCGCATTCAATATTCTTGCTGAAGAAAACGAAAAACGTTTACGTGGCATTATTGAAGATGCAGCAGCTACTTCAGCAGCGCACGGCACCAACGAGCAAAAAATTGGTGATTTCTACGCCAGTTTCATGAATGAAGAGCGCATTGAAGAACTTGGTATCACGCCAATTCAGCCAATGCTTGATCGTATCGCTGGTATTTCTAGCCACGAAGAACTCACTACCACTATGGCGTCTATGCGCCGTGATGGTTTAGGTGGCCCTTTCAGCTTCTATATTTCTACCGATGCGCGTAATCCAGAAATTTATGCTCTGCACCTCAGCCAATCAGGCTTAGGCTTACCAGATCGTGATTACTACTTCCGCGATAGCGATGATTTTGAAAACATTCGCCAAGAGTACATCAAGTACCTAACCGCTATGCTTACGGAAGCAGGCCATGAAGAGCCAGAAGCAGCAGCTCAACGGGTATATGATTTAGAGCATCAACTAGCAGGCCACCATTGGACCCGCCTAGAAATCCGTGATGCCGAAGCCCGCTATAATAAAATGACCATCGATGAACTACGCGCGTTAATGGGCGACATCGATTACGATGCAATGGCCGAAATTGCTGGCATTTCAGCAGCCGAATACGTAATTGTAAACACCCCTTCATACATTGAAGCGCTTGGTGAGTTGTACAGCCAAACCGATTTACAAACCTGGCAAGATTACTTGCAAGTGCGCCTTATGGGTACTTTCGCATCACGCTTGCACAGCCGTGTAGCCGATATCCAATTTGATTTCTACTCAACTACCCTAAGCGGTACACCAGAGCAGCAAGAGCGCTGGAAGCGTGGCGTACAAGCTACCAATGGCGCGCTAGGCGAAGTACTTGGCCAAGAATACGTAGCTCGCTATTTCCCACCAGAAGCGAAAGCGCGTATGGGTGAGCTGATCGATAACCTGTTAGAAGCAATGGAAGAATCGATTGAAGAACTCGAGTGGATGACCGCCGATACGAAAGTAAAAGCGCTAGAGAAATTAGAGAACTTTACGCCGAAAATTGGTTACCCAGATAAGTGGAAAGATTATTCTGCCGTAACTATTGCTGCCGATGATTTGATCGGTAACACCGTTCGGGTAACGAACTTCAACTACGATGACAATATCGCCGATTTAGGCCAACCAGTAGATCGTGATCGTTGGGGCATGACGCCACAAACGGTAAACGCTTACTACAGCCCAACCGCGAACGAAATCGTATTCCCAGCAGGTATTTTGCAACCTCCATTCTTCGATATGAACGCAGATGATGCCGTAAACTATGGCGGCATCGGTGCCGTAATCGGCCACGAAATCGGCCACGGTTTCGATGATCAAGGTTCACGCTACGATGGTACCGGTAACCTCCGCAACTGGTGGACCGATCAAGATCGTGAGCAGTTCGAAGCGAAAGCCAACGTACTCGTAGAGCAATACTCGCAGTTCGAACCACTTCCAGGCATGAACGTAGATGGCCAAGTATCGCTAGGCGAAAACATTGGTGATCACGTAGGCTTACTAAGTGCCTACCGTGCTTATCAAAAATCGCTTGATGGCGAAGCTTCTCCAGTAATGGATGGCTTCACCGGCGAACAACGCTTCTTCATTAGCTGGGCACAAATCTGGAAAATTAAGTTCCGTGATGACGCCATGCGTGCGCAATTAGCTCGCGGCCCTCACGCTCCAGGTAAATATCGTGCCCTCGGCGCTCCGCGCAACATCCCAGGCTTCTACGAAGCGTTTGATGTGCAGGAAGGCGATGGGATGTATTTGCCAGAAAGCGAACGCGTAATCCTCTGGTAGCATGCTTGCCAGAATCAACGCTAGCTGCGTTCCCGGCCTCACTCGCTCGGTTACGCACTAGGTGTGCGCGCCCTCGCTCGTTTCGGCCGGCGCCTTGCTAGCCCTGATTCTGGCTGCGCTTCTAGTTTGGGGCAGGCGAAGCTTTTAGAGTTTAGTATTAAAGCGCTGGCTTAGGCCGGCGCTTTTTTTATGTGTTAAATTAAAAATACTTGGCGATATTCATGAGGGAATTGATTTAGTGCGCGTATATAGAGGTAACAGAGTGTATCTCTCCCGGAGCAAATCTTGTTGTATCTAATAAAAGAGAAATCGCAAAAGCACGCCCGCGAACGGTTTTTAGAGCAACTCATTCAAGAACATGATGCGGCCTTGCGCCGTTTTATTCGTGTGCGCATTGGTACGCCTGCGGATTGCGATGATGTAGTGCAAGATGTGTATGCGCGGTTAGCGCAAATGGAGCATTTAGAGGAGCATCTAGAATTGCGTTTGGATACGGTGCGTAACTATTTGTTTCAAATTGCCGTAAACTTAATTACCGATCGATTTCGGAAATCACAGGTAAGAAAGGAATCTGATCATGTTTCCGATGGCACTATCACGATGATGAGTACCGTTTCTGCACCTGAACGCCAGCTCGAGGGCAAGCGTAAATTGCAACAGATACAGGAAGCACTGAAGAAGATAAAGCCAGAACATCAACAAGCCTTTTTATTGAATCGAATGGAAAATATGAGTTATCGAGAAATTAGCGACACCATGGGAATATCGGTGAGTACGGTTGAGAAATATATTTCGGCAGCGTTACTCGCAATTCGCGAGAGGGTATTGGGCTAATGAAAAAAGTAGATACTCAAAAAGCACAGAAAGCGCAAAAGGCAGTGCAACAGCAAGCGGCGATTTATGTTACCCGCCTGTACTCTGGCGAAATGAGCTCGCAAGAAGAGCGCGATATTTTTGCGTGGCGGCAACAAGCCGATTTGCATGAACAAGAGTTCCAGCAAGTGCTGGCATTGTGGGAGCTGAGTAATAGTTTATATCAGCCTGCTAAAGTGCAAAAGAAAGTACCACGTAAGCTTGCTCAACGAGCGTTATCTGTGGCGGCAAGCGTTTGTTTCGCGGTAGTGGCGATGTATTTCCTATGGCAGCCAGAGCAAGAGTTAGGCACTCCTTCTAGCGAACAAATGGCGCAGCAGAGTGAATCGCAACAACAGCCTGGCAACGTGGAGAGCCCAACTGTTGCCTTGCCGCAAGTTGAGCGGCGATATATTTACACCAGTGTTGGCGAAGTAAACACGGTAGGCTTATCCGATGGTAGTTCGGTAACACTGAACTCGGCTACGGTAATTCAAGTGGCGTTTACCGAGGGGGAGCGCCAAGTGGTGTTGTTAGAGGGCGAGGCATTCTTTGATGTAACCTCAGATCCCCAACGGCCGTTTACGATTGATACGGGTAACCAGAAAATTCGGGTAGTGGGCACCAAGTTTAATGTGCGCAAGAGCAATGGTGATCTGCGTGTGGCTGTGGTTGAAGGTGTTGTTGCGGTTTCCCGTGGTCGTTCAAAAGAAGTAAGCGATAGTGAAGCGGAAGTACTAGACGATTATGTGTTGGAAGCAGGCAGTGTTGGCTCTTTTTCAGAATCAGCAGAAGTGATTGTGCCGCAAAGTTATGCGCAGGTATCGCAAGCGCACCAATGGCGTAAAGGTTTTTTCCGGTTTGATGATGAATCACTTGCCACAGTAGTAGATGAATTCAATCGTTACCGCACTACCAAGTTGCGTATTGTAGATCCTGCAGCAGCAGATTTACGCATTAGTGGTGTGTTCCACTTTGGTGAAGGCGAAGGATTAGTGGAAGCATTGCGGGCCACATTACCAATTGAAATTGTGCCAGAAGGCGGTGAATTGCAGGTGCGAATGCAAGCTGCAGAGCATCGCGAGTAGCGCTTGTTGTTTTTTTGTGAATTATTTTTGGAGGGGCTTTTAACCACGCACGTATACAAGGTTGGAAACTACTAAAAATAATGCAAAAGGTAACAACAATGAAGCAACCAGGTTTTAAGATTGGATACCTCGCACGGTGCACCTTACTTGCTATTGGAGCAAGTTTAGCGGTTCCGCTAGCAGCCTCAGCTAATGATGTACAACCTATCAATATATCTTCGCAAAATGCAGCAAGCGCGCTTTTGCAACTTGCCGAAGATACCAATGTACAGATTATATTTTCACCGGATACATTGCGTGCTATAGAGGCGCCGGCAGTATCGGGTGAACTCACGATTAGCGAAGCAATCTCCCGAATTCTCAGCAATACCGACCTCGAAGTTGTGCGCCAATCGGCCGCGTTATATGTGGTGCGAGAGCGCGGCAATAACAGCGATGAGCCAACAGCCACTGCGCGTTCGGCTAGCGTAGAGCGCATTCAGGTGGTGGGCTCGAATATTCGTGGTGCCCGCTCTGCTGGTTCACTTCCCGTAACTGCTTTAACCGAGGAAGATATTCGCGATACCAATGCCATGAGTGGTGACGAATTGCTGCGTGCTATTCCGCAGATCGGTGATGTTGCTTTTAATAATGAGCGGGTAATTGGTGGTGTGAATGATGCCCGTGGTGATGTGAGTTCCATTAACTTACGGGGTATAGGTACCGGTTATACCTTAACCACTTTAAATGGTCGCCGTCTTGTTTTACACCCAGGCACACAAACAGAAAACTTTGTTCCGGTTGCTACCGTGAACTCGAATACTTTGCCTGTGCGCGGCTTATCGCGTTTGGAAGTGTTGCGTGATGGTGCCGCTGCCATATATGGCTCTGATGCCATAGCTGGCGTGGTAAATTACGTGCTTAAAGATGATGTAGATACGAGTGAAATTTCAGTGAGCCACGGGGCTACTGATGGCACTAGCTTTGCACAAACAACTGTTAATGGCCTTACGGGGATGAGTTTTAATGAAGGGCGAACCTACTTAAGCCTTTCTGGCGCTTACTATAACCGCAACGGCATGATGGCGAGCGAACGTAGTTACTCGGAAAGCCTCGATAGACGATTTCACCCGGGAATAGATGAGCGGTTTCAAGGTGGCGGAGCATTAGATGGCCGATTACTTGCAAGCCCTTGGGGCACATTCGCAAGTGAAAGTAATGGCACCTTTCATTTGCTGCCAGCTGATCAAGAAAATTGTGCATTTGCCGTAGATAGTGAAGTGTGTGGTGCATCTGGCTTACTGCCACAAGATTGGCGCTATGATGCCAACGTAGATCGCTCGATGACATCTGATGTTGAACGCTTTAATGTATTTGGTTACTTAACCCATGAGATTAACGCAACTACTGAGCTTTTTGCTGAAGCACTGTGGTATTCAGCGGAATCTACCCGCCTGCGTGAGCAGAACGCCAACTTAGCCGCCCAACGCTTTATAATTTCTGCTGATGCTGCATTTAACCCTTTCGGAGAAGATGTTGAGATGCGCAATCTACGACCAACTGATACTGGTCCGCGGCGCATTGAAGTAGAAGATTACAGCTATCGTTTGCTTACCGGATTACGGGGTATGAGTGGCAGCTGGGATTGGGAATCCGCGGTGTTATATTCACTTGCAAATACGCTTGATACAGACCGCAACCGGATTCGAGTTGATGCCTTTCAAACCGCAATTAATCAAACTGATCCAACGTTAGCCTACAATCCCTTCCTTGGTGGTGATCCATTAAACCCAAATACTGGAATGGGCCGCCGCAATGCGCAATCTGTGATGGACACCTTTACTGCAGACGTTACCCGAGAAAGTGAAACTGAATTAGCATTGTGGGATTTCAAGGTATCTAGCCCTTATGCTCTGGAATGGTATGCCGGCGATATTGGTGTTGCTGCGGGTATCGAATACCGTTATGAAAGCTACGCTGATATTCGCGATCCTTTGTTGAGTGGTGAAGCGCCTCAGTTCGATCAGGTAACAGGAGAACTTGTATCTGATAGCAATGTGTTGGGTTCCAGTGCCACACCTTCAGCGAGCGGCAGCCGCAATGTAATGTCGGCGTTTGCGGAGTTAGATGTTCCGTTGCATGAAACAGTGAATATGCAGGTTGCAGCGCGCTTTGAAAACTTCTCAGATGTAGGTTCGGTAGCGAAGCCCAAAGTTGCGCTTTCATGGATTCCTCATGACATCGTAATGTTCCGCGCTGCATATGCGGAAGGCTTCCGTGCTCCTAACTTGCCACAAGTAGTAGAAGAAGGCGTAGTGCGCTCGAACACGCGCTATGATCCCTTGCTTGATTCGCGTTATGGCGTAGCTGAGATTCGCGGTGGTAACAGCGATTTGGAGCCAGAAGAAAGTAAACATTTATCGTATGGCGTAGCCTTGGCGCCGGTTGAGAATCTGTTGATTACCCTGGATTGGTGGGATATCGAGCAAACCGGTATTGTGGGTATTTTAAATAGCCAAACGCACTTATTGTACGATGCTTATCTGCGCGCAAATGGTGAGGTAAATCCAGCCATTAGCCGTGATGATGAGGGCTTTGTAACTCAGGTAGTAAACACCTATTCAAACCTTAACCCACGCAAGATTCAGGGCATGGACTTTGCCGCAAGTTATCGCTTTGACACCGAAATCGGCCGCTTCGATCTGAAAATGAACGTTGCCCGCCTTTCTAAATTCGAGCAAACGCCAGATCCAATTAGTGCCCTGATTATTGCTGAGCAAGAAGCAGGTAACCCCGCAGTGCCGAGCGATATTCCGGTACTGGGTGCGGGTAACTTGTTAGGTATTAATGGCAACCCAGAATGGCGAGCGAATGCGTCTGTGAACTGGCGTTACAATCAGTGGAGCATTCATAGCCGAATGAACTATGTGGGCAGATTTGAGAGCACTCGCTTACGCAGCTCTGAAGGTGAAAATCAGCCTATTCCGGTATGGCGCACTTATGATCTGAGCGCTACCTATCAGTTTGCTAATGATAGTGCATTGGGTGACACACGCGTACGTGTTGGAGTGCGGAACTTAACTGATAAAGCGCCGCCAGTTACATCTGGTGCGTTCGGTTATATTTCTGATGTGCACTCGAATCGCGGGCGTTACATGTTTGCCGATGTTACCTACCGTTTCTAATTGCATTTAAACGGGCAGCGTTCTGCTGCCCGTTTTTTATTCTTCCAGGACAATCTATGAAGTACTTAAAAAGCGCTAGCGCTATTGCCTTAACAAGCATGTTTTTACTTGGCTGTAACGCTGTTACGGAGCCGCATTCCGCGCTGCCAGAAGCGAGCCCAGAGCATTGCCGATTTGGTGATGTGGTACTGCAAAATAACTTTCAGCAGGGGCGCATTGATGGTTGTAAACAGCGAGAAGATGGCACCATTGTGGTGATGACCGCGCCTGAAGATCAGCCGATAAATCCCAGCCCTTGGTATGCATTTAAAGTATCTTCAGCAACGCCACAAACCGTTGCGTTTGAGATATTGGCGTTAGAAGAGGGTAGAGCTCGCTACAACCCGAAAGCAAGTACTGACCGGGAAAATTGGCGCGAGATTGAACATAGCAAAGGCGATCACACCATATACTTTGAGTTAACCGTAGGCCCAGAACCGAAGTGGGTGGCCGGGCAAGAATTGTTTGATAACGATGATTATGTGGCATGGTTAAATACGCTGGCTTCTGCATACAACCTAGAGCGTTTCAGCCTTGGCAATAGTGCGCAAAACCGTCAGCTACCTGCTTTAGTAAGCCGTAGTGAAGGTACTGAATGGTTGATTCTTGTTGGCCGCCAGCACCCACCTGAGCTAACAGGCGCAATGGCGATGCTCGATTTTGTGGAAGCTATGCTGGAGCATGGCGATGAGTTTTTAGCACGTTACAACGTGTTGATAGCGCCAAATTTGAATCCAGATGGGGTAGCGCTTGGTAACTGGCGCCATAGCACGGGTGGTGGCGATTTGAACCGTGATTGGTTCGCTCGTACGCAACCGGAAACCGCGGCTGTTCATGAATACCTAAAAGAACTGCGTGCGACTGGGCATACCTTAGTTTACGGTGTGGATTTTCATTCTACGTGGCGGAATGTGTATTACACCATGCCGGCAGATTATGTGAGTAATGAGCCTACATTCAGCCAAGATTGGCTGCAGCTGTTAGCTGAGAAAATCCCTTATGACGTTGTAGAAGCCCCTGGCGCAACTCCGGGGCGAGGAATTTTCAAGCAATACATGGCTGATGAACATGGCATTCACTCAGTAACTTATGAAGTGGGTGATGAAACTGATCGTGCTGAGATAACGGCTACCGCTCGGGCGGCAGCACAGGCGTTAATGGAGTATATGTTAGCGCGGGATTAAAGCATTACATGTAGACAAAAGGGGCTTACTTCTCTACAAAGTGGCCCCTTTTTTGTGTGCGTTTGCTTAATGATTTTGCAATGTGGCCAAGTTATCGGCTACGCAAGTAGCGTAAACCACAGCGTGCGCGCGCACAGTAGGCAGGCGAATAGAAATACCAGCAAGCCTAATAGGTTCTGTTTTTGATTGTTGCGGTACTGGCCCATGCTGCGGTGGTTTACTGCAAGGAGTAGGAATAAGGCAATTAGGGGGAGCAATAAACCATTGGTAACTTGGGCAAACAGAATCAGCGTAAGCGGCTGAATTTGTAGCGAAGAGAGCGCTACACCAATCAGGATAATCCCCATCCACACTGTGCGAAAACCCTTGCCATTCAGCTCTCGCGACCAGCCGAGAATTCCAGTGAGTGCATAAGCGGATGCTAACGGTGCGGTAATTGCCGAGGAAATCCCTGCGGCAAACAAGCCGGCGCCCATGAGCATGCCCGCGAAACGGCCAAATACCGGCTCAATGGATTGGGATAAATCGGCTGGCCCTTGAATGGTGAGCTGGTGCACGAAGAAGGCGGAAGCGGAAGTGGAGAGAATCGCCAACGTGATTAAGCCGCCAATGGGAATGGAGGTGGCGATATCTTGCCGCGCTTCTTTCAGTGCTTGTTTAGTTTCAGTGTGTTGCCAGCGCTCGCGGGCGCTATCGGCGTGCAAAAACAATGCATAAGGCACAATGGTGGTGCCGATCAGTGCCATCATGGTAAAGGCGCCACCATCGGGAATGCGGGGCACAAAACCGCGCAATAAGGCCATAAGATCTGGGCGGGTAAGGAAAAACGTAATTAAAAAGGCCACGCTCATCAGCATCACTAGGCCAATAAGAGTGCGTTCAACGGTTTTGTACTTGCCTTGCCACAATACAATTACGGCAATCAAGCCAATCACAATCGCCCACAAATTAAACGAAAAAGGATGGCTACCTAGCAGCCCTTCAGCACCAATGCTGGCGCCGGTAAGATTACCGCCTTGATATGCGGCGTTGCCGATTACAACTGCAGCGATAACTAAAATATAAAAGGGAATTCGTAAAGATGGGCGCTCAATAACCGTACGTAGATTTTCGCCTAACCCGCGTTGTGTAACTACACCAACGCGGGCCGACATTTCTTGCAAAATCATGGTGGCTATAATTGCAAATGCGAGCGCCCAAACAAATGCATAGCCATAACTTGCTCCTGCCACCGAGGCGGTAACCACGGTGCCGGGGCCAATGAAGGCCGCGGCTACTAAAGTGGCAGGTCCAAGTTTAAGCATTCAAACCTACTTAGCCTTCCATCGCACGATTGATCATCATGCGTAGGTAATCGTAGTGCGCAGTAGCTGCGAACTCTGAACGGCGTGGAGCGCGCATTGATTTAATGCGGTTCAGCTGTGCAGTGGCAGCAACTTTACTTAAGTTATCGTAGCTTGAGTTACCCTCAAGGCCAGCGATTGCTAATAAGCGTGTTACGTACTCGATTTGTAGGTTTTTCGCAGTAGTGCTCAACGGCTTAGCCGGCTGGAACACTGCATCGGTAATATCCTGCATTACATCATGTAATGGATATTCGTTGCCGTAGCGGGTTGAATCCGTTACCCGCTGCATTACTGCAGGGTGTAACAAGTGATTGAACGCATTACGCTGCATGTTCAGTACCATTTCATGGAACTTCGGATCTTCGTTACGGCCAGAGTGGTTGAAACCACGGCGCTGGTTTTGCATATAGGCCAATACTGGCTCCATGCTTTCCAATACATCCGGTGCAAACACGTAATCTTTCAGTGCCTGCATTGCTTCTTTCTGGCGTGCTAAAGGTACTGGCGTAAACGGCTTCACATCAGCGCCTTGGCCAACTACGGCACGTTCAACATATACACCACCGATTTGGCGGGTAATTACGCCGGCTTGGCTAGCATACTGGCCGAACAAACGGCTTGCTGAAGTAGCAGTACGCTGGTGCGATTGCCCTTCAATGCGTGAACGATCCAATAGATTTTCAAGCGTATCGTTTACTACCGCAAAGCGGCCTTTTGCGTACGCAACAGGGTTTGATGACATATCGCCAATCATTACCTGTGGATCGATGTGGCGGCCTGGTGCGCGCATATCATCGGCATCGTTACCGAAGGCTAAACCATGCTCGTGAGAGCGGCTTAAAATTGCTTCTAAACGTGCTTCTTCAGCTTCAGCATCGCTTAAGCCCATTGAGTAACCGTACTCGATTGCCCACTCATCGTAAGGGCCTACTACGTATTGGTAGTAATCACCTTGTTCAACACCCGGTGGAGCGATGTTTACAGGCGCATAATCCATTACTGAACCGGTAAGAACACCTTGGGTAAGTTCGGCGTTATGCACTTCGTTCTCATCCCACAAAATAGATGCTTTCATGTTGTGGTTAAGGCCTAACGTGTGGCCAACTTCGTGCAAAATTACATGAATCATACCTTGGCGCAGCAATTCGTTATCGGCAACCGATTCGTTACCCAATTTATCTGCCATAGCGTTACCGGCGATAAAGTTGTGCTGAATCATGTGGCCTTGGCTGCAATATAGGTTGTGGCCTTCATGCGGTTCATGGCTATCGTAACCTTGCGAGTAATCACCAAAGATTTGGTCTTCCAACCAACGATTGGTCATGTACACGTATTCCATCATGATATCGGCACCGATTAGCTGGCCCGTTAATGGGTTTGCTAATGATGGGCCGTAACCACCAAATGGAGGGCGCGGAGATGAGGTCCAACGTACTACGTTGTAGTTGATATCGCCGGCATCCCATTCAGCATCATCAGGCTGCACGCGCACTTCGATTGCGTTGGTGAAACCAGCCGCTTCGAATGCTTTGTTCCATGCCAAAATACCTTCAGCAACGGTATCGCGCCATTCAACTGGCGTAGTGTTCTCAATCCACCAAACAATTGGCTCTACTGGATCAGAAAGTGCTGCGTCTGGATCTTTCTTTACGAGGTGCCAACGGTTGATTACATCGTTCCAAGGTGCCCAATCGGCACTGGTCATGTCGGTAACTTGCTGGCCGAAATAACCTACGCGCGCATCATCACGGCGTGGTTGGAAATCGTTTTCTGGAATGGCAATAAATGAATGCTGTAACTTAATCGCAATTGAGCGTGGATCGGTTACTGCTGCAGAACCACGAACGGTTGGGTTCGGGTTGTTAAACACGTAATCGATTACTACATCCACGTTATCTGGGTAAGCGCGTTGTGCTAATACCCGCGATTGGCTTTTGCTTAGGTTACCCAACGAGAACTGTGGGCCTTGGCCTGGACCACCTGGGCGTGCCCAAGGTGCAACGCGGTGTAATGCTTCGCTTAAGAAAAGATCATCGCCGTCTAATACGATACGGCCATCAACTTCTTCTTTAATTTTTAAACTGGCAACAGTAGCTTCGCTAATGTTTGCATCTTTGGCACGATGCAAGGCGCTATCTTCATCGAAATGAAAGCGGTTGTTTAATACAACTACATCAATTCGATCAAAATAACGGCGGAATTCGATTAGCTTGGTTTCCCGGTAGTTACCGCGGAAGTGGCCAGCTTCTACAACACCATCAACGGTTGTTGCGAAGTAGATGATTGGCGTATCTAATTGCTCTACGGCAATTGAGAACTGCATGGCGCCAGTTTTTTCATCTTGGTATAGGTTAAAGAAACCTTCGTGTTTTACTAAATCTTCTACGATTTCAGCATATGTTTTTGGTTCTTCGGCCTTCTCTTCCTCACCTTCGGTATCGGCGAATGCGAGCTGGCTCAAAAGAAGCGCAGCAATACTGCTGGCGATGAGCGTTTTTTTCATTGTTATGATTCCCTGATGTGTTCCCTGGTTAATTAACACACCGATTCTATCGAACCTGCTGCGAAATAGAAAAACCGAAAGAGTAAAAAAATGTGTATTTGCGATAAGTGGTGCGTAAATACTGACTAATGCCGATATTTTGCTATGGCCACGGGGGCTAACATTGCAAAATATGCAATGTAGCGTATATTATTAGCCTGTTCATTGGAGTGTATCGATGCGTATTTGGCTTGTGTTTATCACAATGTGTTCGTTGTTATTATTGCCTTTTTCGGGCAATGGCAGCGTATTGCCTAATGCTCATGGCGAAATGCATAGCACTTCGTTTAGCACCTCGCATAACACCTCGCATAACACTTCTTCGCACAGCACTTCTCATGATACTACTCACATGCACGCATCGGCAGAGCCGGAAGCGGATGAGGCTGCGCATTGTAATTTGATGGCGGCCAAGCTTGCGAAAGCTAGCGCGGCGGAAACACCTGAGCCAGAACAGCATACCAACATGGATTGCTGCGATGATCATACCGATTGCGCGGCAACGTGCGCAGCAAATTGTGGCCACTGCGTAGGCGCTGGCCATGGCTGTAGTGCGATTGCAGCATTCGTACAACCTTTCTTAAATACCACAGTGCAAGATTCTGTAGCGTTCTCGTTATCGAATTATTCGCTGCTATTCGTACACGCATCTAAACCTCCTATTATCGCCTGAAATACCCTACTTAATTCGGCCATTGCTGCACGTTAGCAATAGCTGTAACTATTTGGTTTTTCAGGAGTTATCTAATGTTCGTACCATATCGCCATATGCGTTTCGGCGCTGCGTTTGCGGTTCTTAAGTTTTCGTTTGCTACCGCGCTAGTGAGCGTATTTCTGCTTGGCTGTAGCAGCTATCAACCGGATTACAGCGGTATTGGTGCCGATGGGCGTGATGCCGCCTATGCCCATCATGCCGATATAGCACTCCCTTTTGCTGCCGAAGGGAACGCGGAAATTGCCGATTTAATTCGTTTTGCTCAACAGCAACATCCACTGGTATTGGCGGCCCAAGCTGATGTGGAACGTGCACGTGCTGAGATTACTGCTGCAGGTGCGTGGATGGACCCAGAGTTAAGTGTAAGCCAAGGTATTAATGATTCGGGTTGGCAAACCCTAGGGTTAAGCCAAGATATTCCGGTATTTCAACGCCGGGCTATGGCGATCGAACAAGCCCGCGCTGGTTACCGAGCTGCCAATGCCCGCTTAGCGCAAGTGCATGCCGATTTGAGTGCCAACGTAGTGTTGGCGTTTAGTGAATATTTGTATGTTTTGGAAAACCGCAACATCCAAGATGATCTCATTGCGTTGTTAGCCCAAGCTGTAGTGATTGCCGATCAGCGTTATGCGGCTGGCGATGTTGCGATGAGTGATTTATTGCGAGTGCAAAACGCTCATGACGAAGCGCGTAGTGAGCGCGCCAATATTACGGCTTTGTTGGTTTCTCAGCGAGCGCGGTTGAATAGCGCACTTGGGCGCGATGCCCGTGCGGAATTACCGCAACATTTTAACTTGGTGGATACGCATCGTGAGTATGCGCATTTGCCAGCTTCGGCTGATGAGCTGTACTCCATTGTAGCAAAGCAAAACCCACGGTTACTTGCCGCCAAGTATGAAATTCAAGCCTTACAGGTAGGCAAAGATGTGGCGAATACTGCAGGTTTACCGCGCTTTATGGTAGGCGTGGAATATATGAATACCGCAATGGGCGATGGCACCTTTACTGGGATGGCTTCGGTATCGTTGCCAATTTGGCGATCCAGCTATCGCGCACTGCAAGAATCGGCACAGGCTAATATGCAGCGGGGTGAAGCTGAATTGCAAGCCGCGCAATTACAAGTGCAAGCCGAATTAAGTATGGCTTTGTATCAATGGCGTGAGGCGGAACGCAACGAGCAGCTCTACCGCGATGTGTTAATTCCGCGCGCAGAACAGGCAGTTGCTTCGCTGTTAAGCCAATACAGTAATGGCAATGCCAGTTTTACAGATGTGTTAAATAGCCAGCAAGAATGGATTAGTTTCTCGCTAGCTTACCAACGTGCGCTCGCCAATCAGTTAAGCGCAGTAGCAACAATTCAATCGCTTACCGCTGCGGTTGCGCAGAGTGAGGTTTCCCAATGATTAAAGTAAATACGGTAAACGCGATCGCGGTACTGTTTGTAGTACTAGTAGCGAGCACTTTAACACTTGGAGTTGCGTTTCAGGCTCCAGCTCATGGCGGCCATGCGCATGGCCAGCATGCTCATGAACAGGGCCACGATCACAGCGATGATCATAGTAATGAACAAAACCATGAGCACAACCATGAACACAACCATGATCACGGCCACAACCACGCGAGCAGCAGCGAGCAAGATCAAGCGGTGCAGCAAGCATTTAGTTCAGATACCCAAGAGTATACCTGTTCTATGCACCCCAACTTTCGTTCTACCGATCCAAATGAACGCTGCCCAATTTGCGGCATGGAGCTCATTCCGGTAGCGGCCAGCAGTAGCGATGATGAGTTTGTGCGCATTGAGTTTTCGGGCCGCAGCTTGGCGCTACTCGGCTTACAAACAGAGCCGGTGCAACGCGGCACGGCGCAACATGAAGTGCGCCTTACCGGCCAAATTGAATTTGATGAAAGCGCCTTAACCAGCATCAGCGCTTGGACAGGTGGGCGTATTGAGCGGCTGTTTGTAAATTACACCGGTGCCCATGTTAGCGCCCAGCAACCGTTGTTAGAGCTATATAGCCCAGAGCTTTTGGTGGCGCAGCAAGAGCTGATGCAGGCGCATCGCCAATTACAACAAAACGGCCCGGAGTTTCTGCGCGATTCGCAACGTGCGGCCCGAGAGCGCTTGCGCTTGTTAGGGTTAAGCAGTGCCCAGATTGATGCGGTAATTAGCGCAGGCGAAGTACGCGATCGTGTCACTATTTACGCACCTAGTGCAGGTTTAGTGGTTACTCGCAACGTGCGCCAGGGTGATTATGTGAACACTGGCGATACGCTGTTGGAGTTGGCTGATGAGAATAAGCTATGGGCATTATTTGAGGTGTTCGAGCGAGATTTAGCCTTTATCCAACGTGGCCAACACCTACAGTTTCAACTTGGTAACGCAGATGAATCTTTGCATGGGGAAGTGGTTTCGATAGCCCCACGCATTGATGCAGAGCGCCGCACTCGGGCGGTACGGGTAGCGTTAACCAATACTGGTGATACAGCAATGGTACCAGGCGCGTTCACTCGTGCAACGGTACAGATAGAGGTGGCGGACGTGCTCAGCATACCTACCTCTGCGGCTTTGGTTACGGGCAAACGCGCTGTTGTATATGTGCAAATTAACGCGGGTGAATTTGAAGCGCGCACGGTGGAACTTGGCCGGCGCTTAGGCGATCGCTACGAAGTGTTGGATGGCCTTACTGAAGATGAACTCATTGTAAGCCGCGGCGCGTTCCGTATTGATAGTGAATTGCAACTGCGGGGTCGGCCGAGCATGATGGCCCCAGAAGGCGGCGGCGCTACGGGGCATGAGCATCATGGTCATGGCGCTGCTGATGATGAACATGCAAGCGATGAACATGCAGGGCATGCAGATGCTGGGCACGACAATGCGAGCAATGGCATGGCAGATCACGCTGCTCATGCAGAACACGAGGAACATGCGCCTGAGCTAGCATTTACTAACGCTCTGCAACTAACGCCATTATTCTCGGCTTACCACGCAATGTGGGAGGCCTTGCATAGCGATAGCTTAAGCGATTGGCAAAGCGCTGCGCAGGAATTTCATGCGCTAGTAAGTGATGTAACTTGGCCAAACGATTTCAACGCGATTGAACAGCAGTTATCGGTTGGGCTAGGGCACGCTCATCATGTGTCGAGTATTCGTACGGCTCGGGATCAGTTTTATGCCCACTCGCAAGCAATGATTGCTTTGGCTGAGGCAGGATTTCACCAAGGCGAGTTGCAGCTTATGTTCTGCCCCATGGCGCGCCGCAGCGATGGTGCGTATTGGTTGCAAGAAAACGATACGCTGTTGAACCCTTATTTTGGTGCCAGCATGCTGCGCTGTGGTGATGTAGTGCGCTCGTTTACTGGGCATGCTTCTGAATCTGGAGGGCATGCACAGTGATGGGCTGGCTTCTACAAAACAAACTCATTGTTGCGTTAGTTACCGCTCTGGTGATCTTCGCGGGTATCGCGGTAGCTCCATTTAATTGGGATACCGGCTTTCCCCGTTCGCCGGTAGCGGTAGATGCAATTCCAAACATTAGTGAGAACCAACAAATTGTGTACACCGAATGGCCCGGCCGTTCGCCGCAGGATGTGGATGATCAAGTAAGTTATCCACTTTCTGTGCAGCTTATGGGTGTGCCTGGCGTAAAAGATGTGCGCACTCTTTCGATGTTTGGTTTTTCTTCTATATCGGTGATTTTTCACGACGATATCGAATTTTACTGGTCACGTGCTCGCATTCTCGAAAAATTAGCGAGCTTATCTGCCGGTACGTTACCAGAGGGTGTGCAACCGGCTTTAGGCCCAGATGCTACCGGGCTTGGCCAAGTGTATTTATACACCTTGGAAGGGCGCGATCCGCAGGGTAATCCTATCGGTGGCTGGGATTTAGATGAGCTGCGTTCGGTACAAGATTGGTACGTGCGCTATGGCTTGCTAGCGGCGGAAGGCATTAGCGAAGTGGCCTCGATTGGTGGCTATGTTCGGGAGTATCAAATTGATGTAGATCCGGATGCTTTGCGGTACTTCAACGTATCACTAGAACAGGTAATGGCGGCGGTAGCGGAATCCAACTTAGATATTGGTGCGCGCACCACTGAAATTAACCAAGTTGAGTATATTGTTCGGGGTGTGGGCTTCGTAAAATCGATTGCCGATATTGAAAGTGCGGTTGTGCGCCTAGCCGCAGATAACACCCCAATTCGTGTGGCCGATGTGGCAACAGTAGCTCTTGGCCCTGCAGAACGCAGGGGTGGGTTAGATGTTGCGGGTGCAGAAGCTGTAGGCGGTATTGTTACCGTGCGCGAAGGCTTTAACCCACTTTCTGCGATTGAAAATACCAAACAACGGATTGATGAAATTGCGGCTTCTTTACCGGCTCGTGCCGTGGTGGATTGGAGCGCGGTTTCAACCGCAGAGATCAATGAATTTGCAGCGCAGCAAGGGTTACCTGAATTTAGCCCAGCAACATTAAACTTTAATGATGCGGGGCAACGTGAATGGCGTGATTGGTTACAAGCACATCCGCAGGATCGTTGGCCAGAGTGGCTGAATCTAAGCCAAGTTACCATTGTGCCTTTCTATGATCGCTCAACATTGATTATGGAAACCCTGGGTACCTTAAGCGATGCCTTGATGCAGCAGCTGTTGATTACTGCTGCGGTGGTATTGATTATGCTGCTGCATTTGCGCTCGGCATTAACTATCGCCACCATGCTGCCGCTTGCGGTGCTGATGACCTTCATTGGCATGCGGATATTAGGCGTAGAAGCGAATATTGTAGCCCTCGCGGGGATTGCGATTGCTATCGGTACCATTGTGGATATGGGCATTATTGTTACCGATAATATTTTGCGCCTGCGCTCGAAAAACCCCACCGCAGATCTTACCGAAACCATTGTACGGGGTACCCGCGAAGTTGGCCCTGCGGTGCTTACAGCAATTGCTACTACGGTAATTAGTTTCCTGCCGGTGTTCACCATGACCGGCGCCGAAGGCAAATTATTTACACCGTTGGCGTACACCAAAACTCTAGTGCTGATTTCCGCAATTGTATTGGCATTAGTTGTGGTGCCGGTGATGTTACGTATCACCCTCAGTGATCGCCTGCGGGCGATAGACCAATGGTTGGGCGCGCGCAAAGTGCTGTATCGCACACTCTATGTGGCGCTTACGGCCGTTGTGTTGGTTACCTTAGCGAATTTGTGGGAACCGCTAGGGCCGAATGCTGGCACCATCCGCAACCTGCTGTTTGTGGGGTTAATGTTTGTTGCAGTGGTAGGCAGTTTCTCACTGATTATTCGTTTTTATGAACCGATGTTGCGCTGGTGCTTGCGCTTTAAAGCCTTGTTCTTAGCATTACCCGCATTGGTGATTGCCGCTGGTTTAATTATTTTGCCTGGGCTGGGGCGCGAGTTTATGCCGCCGCTCGATGAAGGTTCTTTTCTACTGATGCCAACCACCATGCCGCATGCTTCAATTGGTGAGGCCATGGATGTATTGAGCCAGCAAGATAAAGCCATTGCCGCCATTCCAGAGGTGGCTTCGGTAGTTGGCAAAATAGGCCGGGCGGAAACAGCACTAGATCCGGCGCCGGTATCGATGATTGAAACCATTATTAACTACAAAAGCGAGTTTAAAACCGACGAGAACGGCCGTAGGTTGAGCTTTCAGGTAGACCGTGATGGTGAATTTGTTCGCGATAGTGCTGGTGAGTTAATTCCCCATAGCCGCGGGCGGCCTTACCGACAATGGCGCGAGCATATTCAAAGCCCGCGCGATATTTGGGATGAGATTGTAGTTGCGGCGGCAGTGCCGGGTGTTACTTCGGCACCACGCTTGCAACCGATTGAAACTCGCCAGTTAATGCTGCAAACCGGCATGCGAGCATCGATGGGCGTGAAGGTACAAGCGCCAGATCTAGCCAGCCTAGAGCAGGCCGCGCTGGATATTGAAGGGGTGTTGCGCTCATCTGCGGGGGTAAATTCAGGCTCGGTAAATGCCGAACGCGTGGTGGGCAGCCCGTATTTGGAAATACACCTGGATAGAGACCGGTTAGCTCGGTATGGCCTGAGTATTAGCGCGGTGCAAAATACCATCTCTGCGGCCATTGGCGGCGTAGAGGTAACTCGCAGTGTAGAAGAGCGTGAGCGATATCCAATTCGTGTGCGGTATCAACGCGAGTTGCGCAATAATGTGGAAGCGATGTACGAGATTTTGGTAACGGCCGCCAACGGTGCGCAAATTCCATTGGCAGAGTTTGCGGATATTCAGTTTACCCGTGGTCCACAAATGATTCGCTCGGAAAATACCTTCTTAACCGCTTATGTAACTTTCGGTTCTGCTGTTGGTTTTGCCGAGGTTGAAGCGGTAGAGGCGGCGCGAGCGCATTTGCAGAACGCACAAAGCAGTGGTGAATTGCGCTTGACCTTGGGCGTGAGCTACACCTTTGCGGGCAGCTATCAGCAGCAACAAAGTGCCATGGAAACCCTGAAAGTGGTAATTCCGCTATCGCTTACCCTGATTTTCATCTTGCTGTATTTGCAATTTAAGCAGGTGAGCACTGCGCTAATGGTGTTCAGTGGTATCGCTGTGGCGTGGGGTGGCGGCTTTATTATGCTGTACCTGTATGGGCAAAGCTGGTTCGCTAATTTCTCGATTCCGTTGATTACCCAAGGGGTAACGGTTCGCGAAATCTTCCAATTCGATGTAACCAACTTGAGTGTTGCGGTGTGGGTGGGCTTCCTGGCCCTGTTTGGTATTGCCGTTGATGATGGCGTAGTAATGGCTACCTATTTGAAACAGCGCTTTGCCGACGGCGCAACGGATACCCAAGCGGCGATCCGCGATCGGGTTGTTGAAGCCGGAATGCAGCGAGTACGCCCTTGTTTGATGACCAGCGCCACCACTATTTTGGCGTTGTTCCCGGTGCTCACGGCCACCGGCCGCGGTGCCGATTTAATGATCCCCATGGCGATTCCTACCGTGGGCGGATTAACCTTCGTAGTGTTAAGTATGTTCGTGGTTCCAGTGCTGTATTGCTGGCGCGAGGAGCTACGCGTGCGTTTTTCGAAAGCTGAGGTAGCGCATTAATTTAAGCTGTTGATGCTCATAACCTTTATGGTAATAACTTGCAGTAATGAGGAGTAGATATGTTAAACAAAATGATTTGGGCAATTACGTTATGGGCTGCTTTAGCCTTTACCAACATCGCTTTTGCACATAGTGCATTAATATTTTCATCACCTGGGAACAATGCCCAGTTAACTGAATCTCCGGAAGCGATTCATTTGGAATTTAACGAAGATGTACGCTTGTTAGCACTTGAGTTGAGCGGCGAAAATCAAGGCGATGTAGAGATTGATTTTCAGCGCAACCGAACAGCTACCGATGTGTTTCATGTAGATTTACCACATCTTTATGATGATATTTATACTATTACCTGGACCCTGATTGGTGCTGATGGGCACCGCGTATCCGGAACCATCTTATTTGCTCTGAACACTGCAGAGTAAAGTAGCAGATGGATTGGGATATTGGCGTAGCCATTAGCCAAGCGTTGGTTTATGTAGCGGTTGCCGGGGTGCTTGGAGGCGGGTTTAGCCTATGGCTATTCGCGCACTACGGGCCATCCTCGGCTAATTCGTTGCTGTTAACGCAGCAGGGAACGCAGCAGGGAATGCCGCAGGGAACGCAACAGGTCACGAAACTGGAAACGCGGTGGATAAAACGGCAAATGTGGGTGAGCGCTGGATTGGGCATTATCTTTGCCATCGGCGGTTATTTGGCCTTTATTGGCAGTATTAATCAGAGTGGGCTATCGGGAATGTTGGATAGCGAATTGATGCTGTTTTTGCTTTACGATCCGCCCGGAAAAGTAGCCATTTCCCAGCTGGTTTTATTCACTGTACTGGCGGGCGCACTGCCGTTTATCGTGCGCAAGCCAGCAGTGCTGCTATGTTGTGTGGTAGCACTTTTGCTGCCCATTACCTTTACGTTACGCGGGCACTTGGCAAGTGCGCCGGGTTGGGCACAAGCGCTGCTTGTGCTGCATGTTGTGAGCATGAGCTTGTGGGCCGGCGCGTTATTACCCTTGTGGTTATTGGCACGCAGTAATGCGGTGCAGCAGTGGCAATTGGTGTTTGTAAAATTCGGCCATATAGCTCAGGTAATTGTTGCTGCGCTGCTACTTTCGGGCGTATCCATGCTCGTGTATTTGTTAACTAGCCCCGCTGATTTGTTCACCACCTATGGCCTAGCCGTTAGCTTGAAGTTAGCCGTGGTATTGGTATTACTGGGTTGTGCGGTGATCAATAAATTCTGGTTGGTGCCGAAGTTACAGGATGTACAGCGCGCGGCATGGTTAGCGCGGGTGATATACCTGGAAATGCTTTGTGTTATGTTTATTTTTGCGATTACTGCTACCTTTACCCTGGTGATAGGCAAATCATAGTTTGGTATCGTGCTGATACTTAAACTTGTTTTGTGAAATAAACTCTGTGGCTACATAACAATATGATTCGATTTGTGCGGTTAAAACGCGAAATACTGGCGAGTATTCGTTATCACCGGCGTTCGCTATTGGCCTTTCATGTGTATTTTGCGCTGCTGTTGCTCACGGTGCTTACGCCCCTGAGTGTGTGGTTGTTGCGCGGGTTGGTAAAGCTTAGTGGCGAAACGCTCGTGGGGAATGAAGCCTTACTCGCGTTTTTGTTTAACCCCAGCGGAGTGCTGTGGCTATTGGTTTCGGCCACCTTTGTGGCAGTGTTCGTGTTTTTGCAGCATGCCGGCATGATGTTGATTACCAGCCGCGATGCCGCCGGTAAATTTCACACTGCCGCCGGCGCACTCTGGTTGGTAGTGAAGCGTTTGAAAGCATTGCTGGCCTTGGCGGGCATACAGGTGGCGGTGCATTTAGCCTTATTACTGCCTTTGTTAGGCGTAATTGGCTGGGCGTTTCAGCGCCTACTAGGCGATTACGATATCTATTTTGTAATTAATGCGCATCCGCCTGAGTTCTGGCAGTTTATGGCAGTGCTTGCCGTTGCCGCGATTTGGATCATTATCGTGCATGGCAGCATTCACCTACGCTGGGTGTTGGCGTTGCCATGCATGCTACTGGAAGAATGCTCGCCGCTGCGCGCACTGCGTCGCAGTGCTGAACTTACCAAGGGCTCACGTCATAAAATCGCGTTTATTGTGCTTACCGTAGCCGGCATTGTGGCGTTGCTGCCGATCCTGATTTCCGTGCTATTTGATACACTGGGTTGGGGGATTTTCGCGGTATTGCCAGCGCAAAAATGGCTGGTACTCAGCGCCATCGTACTGTTGCTGTTTAGTTATACCCTTACCAGTTTAGTGGCAAGCTGCATTGGTGTGAGTATCAACAGCTTGCTAATGCTTCGGTTGTATCAACATTATGCCGGGCGGGAAGCCTGCCGTGGCGCTCATACGGAACCGCGTAATACGGGTTTATTTGCCATGGGTATCGAAGCGGTTCTAGTAGTGTTTGCGTTGGCGCAGGTGGCCTATGCGTTGCAGGTATTTCAGCCGGGTGATGAAGTACTGAATATTGCCCATCGCGGCAACTCTTGGGATGCACCTGAGAACACACTAGCGGCAATTGAACGCGCCATTACCGATGGTGCCGATTATATAGAGCTTGATGTGCGCCACACCGCCGATGGTGAGTTGGTTATTATGCATGATCGGGATTTATTGCGGATTGCCGGCGATCATCGCCCCATTTGGAATGTGAACTATACTGAACTTGCGGATGTTGATGTGGGTAGTTGGTTTGCTGCTGAATTTTCCGATCAACGTTTGCCTACGTTAGCGGAAAGCGTTGCCTTAATGCGTGGCCGGGCGAAGCTGTATTTAGAAATAAAAGGCGCGCCGCAAATGCCAGATTTAGTGCCCATGGTGGTGGCGGAATTACAGCGTTTGGAATTTATAGAAGATACGATGTTGGCATCGTTGGCGCCGCAAGATTTGTGGCAGGCACAACAATTGGAACCTGCATTGCGTACAAGTTTGTTAGTACATACTTCGGTGGGCAGGCTTGAAGGGCAAAATGTTGATGCTTTAGCGCTGCGTGCGGCATTAGTTTCGCCGAGCACGGTAAGCCGAATTCGCCGACATGATCACGCATTGCATGTATGGACATTAAATGATCCGGCGAGTATGCAACGCATGCTGGATTTAGGCGTAGATGGCATTATTACCGATCGGCCTGATGTACTTGCGCAAGTGCTGCAGGAGCGAGCCGAAATGAACAGTGTGGAACGTTGGTTATTAAGGGTAAGGAATCGATTATGGTAGATCGTGCAGAAGATGAAATTGCCCAACGTTATGTAGCCAGCCCCGTGGGTACTCTGCGTTTGCAAGCGGTAGCTGCTGGAATTGTTGGGCTCAGTTTTGCAGGGACGGCAACGCCCTGTGCCCGTGGCTATCATTCTCATAATCAAGCCAATACGTGGTTGGATAGGCTTGAGCAACAGCTGCATGAGTATTTTCAGGGCTCACTGCATTATTTTGAGTTACCACTCGCCCCAGCAGGCACCGCGTTTCAACAACAGGTGTGGCAAGCGCTGTGCAACATTCCTTATGCAGAAACCTGCTCTTACCGTGATTTAGCCGAGCAAGTGCAGCGGCCAAAAGGCTTTCAAGCGGTGGGGCAAGCGAACAGCCGCAATCCGATTGCAATTGTGATACCGTGTCATCGAGTGATCCAACATGATGGCAGCCTTGGCGGATACGCGGGTGGTAGTGAACGCAAAAAGTGGCTACTGGCGCATGAGCTGAAGGTGCATAAACAACAAGGGCATGAGCACAACGAAGATGAACACGCTAAAAGTAAGTTTAATATTCCTGTTTCTTCTCACCTTAAGTGGGTGCGCTGATCGTAATCCGCTAGCGCGCTCTGATTGGCCAAACCATGAACTTCCTACCATTGCCCATATGCTCAGTGAGCTGAATGAATTTCAACTTTCGGATTGGAATGGCTGCAATACCGATTTTGAACGTGGGCAAATTTTGGGTAATGACGGCTACCAGCAGTATTGGGTTTGCTGGGGTACTACATCTTCCGAGCACCGCTATGCAATTACCTTATTAGCCGCGCCCGGTAATGAAAAAGGTGCGCAGCTAAGGCTTGAGTTTTTGCGTGGCAATGAGTTTGGCCAGAATGCCTTAATATCTACTTTTTTGCGTATGGCGGGTGTATCTCGAGAAGATGAACGCATGCGTATGCGCTCGGATATCAGCCGTTATTTAATTACGCCACCGCCGGTGCGGGCAATGATTCAGGCCAGTTTAACGCCCAATGGTTTGCCATTGGATATGGGCTACAACATGCCTCGCTCGGGCTACACAACCTTACAAATTCAAATTCCCGCGCGCCGCCAAGAGGTGGAAGAACAAGAGCAAGAACAAGAACAAAGTGATGGGTTAGGTGAGTTAGAAGATCCTCCGCAAAACCAATAGCGCACGAGCGGTTAAGGCTCGTGCGTTATGTATCTTAGCGCCGTGATTTGCAGCTACTAACTAGCCGAATACTCGGATTTGCGCATCACTAAACTGTACATTACCGGCACCACGATTAGCGTAAGCAGGGTGGCGAAACCAAGCCCGAACATAATGGTTACCGCCATGCTGGCAAAAAACTCATCGAACAATAGCGGTACCATCCCCACAATAGTGGTTACTGCTGCCATGCCCACTGGGCGCACCCGGCTTACCGCCGCATCCACCAAGGCTTGATAGCCAGATTTACCACTACGCTCCTCAGTAAGTACCTGCTCTAACAGCACAATGCCGTTCTTAATCAGCATACCCGTAAGGCTTAAAATGCCCAGTAGCGCCATGAAGCTGAAGGCTTGATTGGTAAGCAATAGACCCAAGGTAACGCCAATAATGGAAAGCGGTACGGTGGTCCAGATCACGATGGCGCGGCGCACCGAACTAAACAACAGTACGGTAATAATGAACATCGCTAAGTAGCCTAATGGCAAGGTTTTAAATACCGCCGCTTGGGCTTTGCCAGAGGCTTCATGTTCACCACCCCAAGCCATTTCATAGCCTGGTGGTAACTGAATTTCCGCAATAGCCGCTTCTACGCGGGCAAAGATTTGCGCTGGCGTTTCATGATGATTCGGATCCGCATCGGCCATCACGGTTAAGGTACGCTTGCGATCTCGGCGATGAATAATTTGCTCTTCCCAATCCAGCGGCATGGCATCTACCACTTGTGGCATGGGGATATAGCGATTGAGGGCAGGGCTAAATACCTGAATATCCTGCCATTGCTCTAAATACACCCGCTCATTTTCTGGCGCGCGCACCAAAATTGGCAACAGCTCGGTACCATCGCGATACACTCCCACGCGTTTTCCGCGAAAGTTGGCCAGTAGTAAATCATCTACATCTTGCTTACTAATGCCTACTCGGCGCGCATGGGTTTCATTAAACTGCGGGCGCAATACCTTGGTGCGTTCACGCCAATTATCGCGCACAAAGCTAAGGCCGGAATCAGCATTGAAAATCGTTTGGGCTTCAGCTGATAACTGCCGCAACACATCAGGATTTGCGCCACTAAAACGCACTTCAACGGCTGCTTTAACCGGCGGGCCAATTTCCATGCGGCGAATTTTTTGCCGAGCATCAGGGTGAGCGCTGGCAATGTATTTGCTGGTTTTTGCCATTAACTCGGGCAGCTGATCACCCCTTTCGGCCCGCACAATAAGCTGCGCATAGTTTTCATGTTGCAGCTCAACAATGTAAGGCAAGGTGAAACGCGGTGCGCCTTGGCCGATAGTGGTGGCCACTTGAGTTACCCCAGTTTGCCCCAACAACCACTGCTCTGCACCAGCCACATCATCGGCGGTGGCGCGAATATCGGTGCCTTGCGGATACCAAAGATCCACGTAGAACACGGGGGTGTTTGAGCTTGGGAAAAAGCTTTGTTTTACTTGCGTAAAACCGATTACCGAAACCACCAGCAGCGCGCCCATTAATAGCATGGTAAGCAGCCGGAAGCGGAGCGCAGTTTTTAACAGTTTACGGTAGCCGTGATAAATTTTGTTGTTGTAAAGGGCTTCATTATTCTCTGCCACTTTTACGCCTTTCCGGAACAGCCTATCGCCTAAGAATGGGATCAGTATCAGGGCGGTGATCCAGCTTAAACTCAGCGATATCAACAGCACCCAGAACAATGAACCGGCAAATTCACCGGTGGCATCTTTCGAGAGGCCTATGGGCGCGAAGGCTAAAATGGCGATTACCGTAGCACCTAATAATGGCCATGCATTTTGCCGCAGCACATCTTGCGCGGCGCGCAGGCGGGTTTGCCCGCGCTGAATACCCACCAGCATACCTTCGGTTATTACAATGGCATTATCTACTAGCATACCAAGGGCGATAATCAGCGCGCCCAAAGATACTCGATGCAGGTTGATATCGGCGATGTACATAAAAATGAAGGTGCCCAGTACGGTGAGCAGCAATACGAAGCCGATTAGAAAACCACTGCGTAATCCCATAGTAAGGAGCAGCGCCACAATTACGATCAGCACCGCTTGCATCAGGTTGGTTAAAAAACCACTTACTGAGCGATCTACTTCTGCAGGCTGGTCATAAATGGTGTTCAGTTGCATACCAATTGGCGTGGCATAAGTTAGTGCTTCAATGCGCTCGCGCAGTTGTTCACCTACCTTCACCACGTTTACATTGGCGGCAAAGGAAATGCCAAGCCACAGTGAGGGTTCACCATCGTAGCGCAACAAATGGCTAGGAATAGGCTCTACTTGCCGATAAATATCGGCCACATCGCCCAAGTAAATCTGCTCGCGCGCGCCAGGGTTGCTAATAATCAGAGTGCTGAGCTGCTCTACCGAAGTGAATTCACCACTGGTAGCAAAGCGCACCGCATCATTGCCTAAGCGCACACGGCCCGCATTAGAGATAGTATTCTGCGTAGCGAGGAGCTCATAAATACGTTGTGGCGGAATGCCTAAATTGGCTAATCGAGCCCGCGATACTTCCGCAACTACTTGCTCCTGTTGTCGGCCACTAATGATTACTTTGGCCACGCCCGGCACGAGCGCGAGTTCGCGGCGCAGGTACTTGGCATGGTCATGCATGGCGGGCAGGGAATAGCCATCACCGGTAAGTGCTAGAAGCACGCCGAATACATCTGAGAAATCATCTTTTACGATAGTTGGGCCAGCACCAGGAGGCAATTGGGAGTTAGCGTCATTCACTTTGCGGCGTAGTTCATCCCAAATTTGCGGCAGCTGTGCCGAACGATAGGTTTCCTTTACCTCAATCATGATCTGCGAGCGACCCGGCATTGAGGTAGAGGTAATGTGATCTACGTAAGCGAGTTCTTGCAGTGCATTTTCCAGCAGAACCGTTACTTCTTCTTCCACTTGCTCCGCAGAAGCCCCCGGGTATTGGGTTACCACAAGGGCTTGCTTAATGGTGAACTCAGGATCTTCTAAGCGGCCTAAGTTTTGCAGGGCAATAAAACCGCCAATCAGCAATACCAGCAACAATAACCACGATGAAGTGGGGCGTTCAATACTATAACGAGCGATATTCATGTTCTATAACCCTCGCTCACGAACCCATGGGCGCACTGCTTGGCCTTCCGTAAGTTGATGCACACCGGCAATTACGATGTGCTCACCGAACTGCAGGCCATCAAGTATGGTAATACTGCTACTGCTGGCGCTGCCAACCGTTACTTGGCGAGCACTCAGGGTGCCTTGGTTGCCATTTTCAGCTGGTTGATACACCCACACCTTTCGCACATTACTGGCTAGCTCAGTATTGGTAGGAGTGAACACCGCGCCAACGGGTATCTGTACAGCGCCCGTGCTATCCGGGAGCACCAAACTGCGATCAATAAGTACGGTGGCGGTCATGCCGGGTAAAATATTGCCAGTTTCCGGCTTCGGCAGGGTAAACACTACGCGGTAGGTGTTGGTAGCAGGATCGGCAATGCGATCCCATTCCCGCACTTGGCCGGCAAAGGTTTGCCCCGGTAGGCTTTCGAAAATGATATCCGGTTGATAGGTAAGATCACGGCGTACTTGTGCAAACAGTTGTTCTGGCACTTGAATGCTTACATCCACCATATCATCTACATGCAAGGTAATAACGGGCTGTTGCGGGCCTACGTTTTCATATAATTCCACATGTAAGTTAGCGATCACTCCCGCGAAAGGAGCATGCAAGCGGGTATAGCTTAAGTTGGTTTCGGCAGTGTTTAAGTTGGCCCGCGCAACTTGCAACTCAGCTTTTACTTCATCAAATTGCGAGCGCGAAATAATATTCTGGTTGGCTAATTGCGCCATCCGATCATATTGCGCTTGGGCGAGCTCTGCTCGAGCCCGAGCTTGCTCGGCGGTAAGTTGATAATCGGTAGGATCGAGCGCCGCAATTAAATCACCTTTGGCTACTTCATGGCCCGGTCGCCATGGTATTTCTACTAGCTCACCACCCACTCGGAAGGTTAAATCGGCAGTTTGTGTGGCCGCAACAACTGCCGGGAAACGGCGAATATCACTGGCTTGTTCGCTGCCCACAGTAATGAGCTTCACTGGCCGTAACGGCAGTTCGGCAACTGCCGATGGCGGCTCACTACAAGCACTTAACAATAGCGCCGCAGCTAGGGTTAATGTGAGAGTTAGCACATGGGTAGCGCCCTTTTTGGTATTACCGAGCGCGCGAAAACTGTTTACGCGAATAAAAGAAGCCTGCAACATTGCCCATTCCTTTCTTACAATACGGAGAATAAATTCTAGGTGCTGGCGGACAAAAAATCCTTTTACCAGCAATGAAAAGCATTGTAGTAGATAAGATCGTAAAGTAATATTTAAATTAATTTGTTATTTCATTAAGAATATCTTAATAAGATTAGGTTTCAGCACTGTATTTCTGCAGATCGCTTTAGTATAGCGGTACATAGATCTATCGCGTTGCATAAGGCCATATCGGGGTATAGCAACATAACAGCGTATAAGGAAAGCTAGGCAATGAAGATTTGGCCACTACGGGTGTTATTAAAGGTGCTTGAACTTGGTAGCCTGCAAGCTGCAGCGCAGCAATTGCACCGAACCGCTCCTGCACTCAGCATGGCATTGCAGAAGCTGGAAGAGGATGTTGGCTTTGCATTACTAGATCGCTCAGGATACCGCTTGCAGGTAACACCGCGGGGTGAGCAGTTTTGCCGCCATGCAGAGGAATTATTACGCCAACATGATCGCTTAAACTCGGTGGTATTGCAGCTTCGTGAGGGCGCTGAACCGCAGTTGCGCATTGCTTATGATTACACCTGTAACCCCGATTTATTGTTACAAGCATTAAAACAGGTGCAACAGGAGTTTCCGGTTACCGAGGTAATTGTTGCGGGGCACTCCCAGTTAGAAGCGTTGCGCAATGTGCAGCGCGGCGATGCCGATATGGCCCTTACGCCCTGGTTAGCTACGTTTCAGCAGTTGGCTGATTTCGAAAGCCTACGCATTAGCGATTTTCGCTTGGTGGTGGCGCTTTCAGAAAGCCTAGTGAGCCAATACGGGATGCCAAAAAGCCGTGATGAGCTCAGTAAAATACCCTATATCTTGCCGCGCGAGCTTAATATGGGCATTAATCCCGAGAAAATTTATCGCATGTCAGGCAATTCCCGGTTGCGGGTAAATGATGCCCATACCTTGGTGCAGTATTTAAAAGCAGGAATGGGCTGGGGTTTGGTGCCACTTGATTTAATTCGCCGAGAAGTAAAGCGCAAGCAGTTGCTAACCATTGATATCCCTGGCTTCCTGGATCATATCCAAGCCGAAGTACATTTGGTGAAATTGGCCTCTAAACACCTTGGCCCTGCGGGTGATTCGGTTTGGCAGGCATTTGCCAGAACTGAAGGGCATGAGAAACCAATCTAGATCAAAAGAAGCATTAGGAACTACTAACAAATAGTTGCGGCACCAATAGCAGCCTAGTATTCTCCTTTACACAGCGCCACCCGCAGTATGATGCGCGCCAATGATGTGCATACGATAAAAAGGAAAGGAACCTTTGGGGTACGTAAAAGAATTTTCGCACGCGTTAGTGCACGCCTTCAAAAACTTACTACCCATCGTGGTAGTAGTGCTCGTTTTCCAATTATTAGTTCTGCGTGAAGTACCCGACAACAGCCTCAGCATGGCGATTGGCTTGGGTATTGTTGCCATTGGCGTGGCGTTATTTTTACAAGGTTTAGAACTGAGTATATTCCCCGTAGGTAAAAGCCTTTCGAACCAGTTTGCGAAAAAAGGCTCCGTGCCTATATTGCTGGCCTTCGGCTTTGCGATTGGTTTTTCTGCCGTGGTAGCCGAGCCAGCGCTGATTGCGGTGGCCCAACAAGCCCAAGAAATTAGTGATGGCCGTATTGATGCGCTTACGCTGCGGCTTATTGTGGCTCTCTCAGTAGGCTTAGTAGTAGCGCTGGGGGTATTTCGAACTATTTTTGGCTACCCACTGCAGTGGTTCATGATTATCGGCTACATCATTGTGGTGATTGTTACCTACTTTGCGCCAGAGGAAATAATTGGCCTTGCCTATGATTCGGGCGGGGTAACCACCAACATTGTTACCGTGCCATTAATTGCAGCGCTTGGCATTGGCCTAGCGGCATCGATTCGTGGGCGGAATCCGTTAATTGATGGCTTTGGCTTGGTGGCTTTGGCAGTAATGGTGCCGATGATCAGTGTGCAAGTTTACGGCATCATCGTATTCTCGGGCGCGCAGCCAGAGGCTAGCGGCGAATTAATTGCTCTTGCAGCTACTGATGAAGTGCGCGGCGGAGTGCTCGCCGCCTTTATGGAGTTGGCGGAAATGTTCCGTGATGTGCTCCCCATTATTCTTACTATCGTATTCTTTCAATATATTATTTTAAAACGGCCGTTGGTTAATCCGCGCAAAGTAATACTGGGCTTCTTGCTGGTTATTTTTGGTTTATATGCCTTTGTTGTGGGCCTGAAAATGGGCTTGTTCCCGATTGGCAGTAGCATGGCGGAGCAGCTTATTCAGCGTGATAACTACTTGTATATTTATGCGTTCGCGTTCCTTATCGGTTTTGCCACTACCATGGCCGAACCTGCATTGATAGCGGTAGGTAAGCAGGCAGAGGAAGCGGCAGCCGGTAAACTGAATGGCAACGCCATTCGCATTTTAGTGGCCATTGGCGTAGCCATAGGTATTGGGATCGGTGTACACCGAATTATTGTGGGTGGCTCAATGCACCAATACGTAATTGGTGGCTACACCATTGTGATTATTCTCACATTCTTGGCCCCGAAATATATTATTGCGCTAGCCTATGATTTAGGTGGTGTAACAACTTCGGAAGTTACCGTGCCGCTAGTAACGGCGTTGGGGATTGGTTTAGCCACACATATTGAAGATCGCAACGTACTGATAGATGGCTTTGGTTTAATTGCCTTTGCATCGATATTCCCGATTGTTACCGTAATGATCTACGCTATCGTGATGCAATGGCTAACCGATAGGCGAGCTAAAGCCGATGCGGAAACGAAAACTGGTTCAGAAATTCAAAATACTCAATAGAGAAGGGTAATGAAATGAAATTTTCAGTGCTTGTAGCCATTGTGCCAGAAAACTTGGAGCAAGAGGCGATTGATGCAGCGCGCGAAGAAGGCGCCGGTGGTATTACGGTAATGTCGGGCCGCGGGATTAGCAATAATGCGAAAAAATCATTTTTTGGCTTAAGTTATGATGGCAGCCAAAATGTACTGGTGATGGTGCTAGAAAAAGGCCTATCACTATGCGTGCTGAAGGCAGTGCAGAAAGTAGTAATGCCGAATGAAAATGATTCCCAAGGCCTGGTGTTCACTATTCCATTAGAACATTTGGCTGGAATTGATGTATCGCAGCTAGAAAAATTTGAACAACACGTAAAAGAAACCTTTTAACCCGCCAATTAGGGTAGGACAACACTATGATCGTTAAAGACGTTATGATTCACGATGTGGTTACTATTTCTCCGTTCGCTACCATACGCGAAGCGTTAGGTGTGCTGAAGAGTAAGAATATCAAATCACTCGTGGTTGATAAGCAATCTGAACATGATTCGTATGGCATTATTACTTTTACCAACATTCTAAAAACGGTAATCGCCGAAGATGGCGATATCGATCTTCTGAATGTTTATGATGTGTGTGCCAAGCCTGCATTAACAGTAGGCCAAAGTTTAGGCCTGAAGCATGTAGCGGGGCTTATGGTGCAGCAACATGTGAAACGTTTAGTAGTGGTGAATGATAACGATCTCGTGGGGTTCATCACCATGAACGATATTATGGACCAACTACTTTCGCGAATTGATTAATGAGCCAATTATTCTTTTTTCATGGCCTAGAAAGCGGCCCGCATGGTTCGAAGTACCACTTAATGAAGGCGGTACACCCTGAATTGCAGGCTCCGGATTTCCAAGGTATGGATTTAGCACAACGCCTTGCTGTTGCAGAGCAAGAAACTCGCGGCCTTTCTGGGGTTACGTTGGTGGGTTCATCTTTTGGTGGGCTATTGGCTGCGCGGTTGTATAGCCTGTATCCGGAACGCTTTAAAAGCTTGCTGCTACTGGCGCCGGCGGTGCATACCGAAGCAGGTGATCGAGTAAGCGAAATGCCACCGGCCTCGCGAGTACGGGTAATTCATGGCAATGCCGATGAAGTAGTGCCGCACGATAAAGTGGCGGATTTCTGCAAGCGCTTCGGTATTCAGTTGATTACCGTGGCGGATAGCCATCGCCTTGCTGCCGAAGGCTCCCAAGATATGATATTATCTGCCCTTAGTGATATTTACTCTACGAGAAACTAGCGTTGCCGATTTGTACCAGCGAGATCCCCTTAATTCGCCGCCTGTTTGTGAGTTAGGGTGTGTGAATCATTCGCTGGTACTCGAGCAGCTACTAGCAACTAAACAACCCAAGTATTAACGCAGCATTATAAGCACCATAAATTGAGTGAATGGCTGTTATCAGCCTTGTGATACCAGTGCTCATTCATTTTCCACGCGTAATCGCGTATAATTCAGCCGTTTTCAAATCGCCTACGCTTGTTTCGTGTTGAACCGAGCGGGGGCTTTTATTAAGAGGAATTATTTGTGTTAGAACAATACCGTGCACATGTGGCCGAGCGGGCCGCCGAAGGAATTCCACCAAAGCCACTTTCAGCAGAACAGGTTTCTGAGTTAGTAGAGCTTTTGAAAAACCCACCAGCAGGTGAAGAAGATTTCTTATTAGAGCTATTGAGTGAACGCGTGCCTCCAGGCGTTGATGAAGCGGCTTATGTGAAAGCTGGCTTCTTAGCTGCTATCACCAAAGGTGAAGTAAGCAGCCCAGTAATCGATAAAGCACTTGCTGTAAAACTATTAGGCAACATGCACGGCGGCTACAACATCGTAACCCTAGTTGAGTTACTTGATGATGCCGAACTTGCTGAGCTTGCTGGCGCAGAACTAAAAGAAACCATTTTGATGTTTGATGCTTTCCATGATGTGGAAGCGCGCATGAAGAAGGGTAATGCGGTAGCAAAAGATGTAGTGGAATCTTGGGCCAAAGCGGAATGGTTTACCAACCGCCCGGAAATGCCAGAAAAAATCACTACCACCGTATTCAAAGTAACGGGCGAAACCAACACCGATGATTTATCACCTGCACCAGATGCATGGTCGCGCCCAGATATTCCTTTGCATGCCAAAGCAATGTACAAAATGCCACGTGAAGGGATTACTAACGCAGCAGCACAAATTGAAGAGCTGAAGAAAAAAGGCCACCCAATTTCTTTCGTTGGCGATGTAGTAGGTACTGGTTCTTCACGTAAATCAGCAACGAACTCTGTGCTGTGGTGCATTGGCGATGATATGCCAGGTACACCGAACAAGCGCTCTGGTGGTATTTGTATCGGCGGTAAAGTAGCGCCTATCTTCTTCAATACCATGAAAGATACTGGCACCTTGGTGTTCGAAGCCGATGTAGACCAAATGAATATGGGCGATGTAATTCACATCTATCCATACGCTGGCAAAATTGAAAATGAAGCAGGCGAAGTAATTGCTGAGTACGAATATGCTTCGGATGTAATTATCGATGAAGTGCGCGCTGGCGGCCGTATCAACCTGATCATTGGCCGTGGTTTAACCACTAAAGCTCGTGAATCATTAGGTTTGGGCCATCACGATTTATTCCGTGCGCCAGAGCAGCCAAACGATAGCGGTAAAGGCTTCACCTTAGCGCAGAAAATGGTAGGTAAAGCGTGCGGCATCGAAGGTGTTCGCCCAGGCACTTACTGTGAGCCACGCATGACCACGGTAGGTTCGCAAGATACTACCGGCCCAATGACCCGCGATGAGCTAAAAGATCTCGCGTGTTTAGGCTTTAATGCAGATTTGGTAATGCAATCATTCTGCCACACTGCCGCGTATCCGAAGCCAGTAGATATCGATACGCAGCACACCTTGCCAGATTTTATTATGAACCGCGGCGGCGTATCGCTACGCCCAGGTGATGGCATTATCCACAGCTGGTTAAACCGCATGTTGTTGCCAGATACCGTAGGTACCGGTGGTGATTCACATACACGTTTCCCATTGGGTATCTCGTTCCCAGCGGGTTCAGGCTTAGTAGCCTTTGCTGCAGCTACCGGCGTAATGCCGTTAGATATGCCGGAATCTGTATTGGTGCGCTTCAAAGGCAAAATGCAGCCGGGCGTAACCTTGCGTGATTTAGTACATGCAATTCCTTTATATGCGATCAAGCAAGGCCTACTTACTGTGGAAAAACGCGGTAAGAAAAATGCCTTCTCTGGCCGTATCTTAGAAATTGAAGGGTTAGATGATTTAACTGTTGAGCAAGCGTTTGAGCTTTCTGATGCTTCGGCAGAGCGTTCAGCTGCGGGTTGTACAATTAAGCTTTCAGAAGCATCAATTGCTGAATACCTTCGTTCAAACATCACCATGCTCCGTTGGATGATGGCTGAAGGTTACGGCGATGTGCGTACGCTTGAGCGCCGCGCCCAGAAGATGGAAGAATGGTTGGCAAACCCAGAACTAATGCAAGCCGATAAAGATGCGGAATATGCAGAAGTTGTGGAAATCGATTTGAACGAAATCGTAGAACCAATTCTTTGCTGCCCGAACGATCCGGATGATGCGAAAACATTATCAGACGTAGCTGGCGATAAAGTAGATGAAGTATTCATCGGTTCGTGCATGACCAACATTGGCCACTTCCGTGCCGCTGGTAAATTGCTAGAGCAAAATACCAAGCCATTGAATACCCAATTGTGGATCGCGCCACCAACGAAGATGGACGAAGCCCAGTTGATGGAAGAAGGTTACTACAACATTTACGGCCGCAACGGTGTGCGCACTGAAATGCCAGGCTGTTCATTGTGTATGGGTAACCAAGCGCGCGTAAAAGCCGGTGCAACCGTGCTTTCTACTTCAACGCGTAACTTCCCGAACCGTTTAGGTGATGGCGCCAACGTGTATTTGGCTTCTGCAGAACTTTCTGCAGTAGGCGCGATTTTGGGTAAAATCCCAACACGCGAAGAGTACATGGAATACGCACAAAACATCGATGCGATGGCTGGCGAAGTGTATAAATACTTAAACTTCGATCAAATGCCTGATTTCCGCGCTGCGGAGCAAAAGGCTAAAGACAGCATTATTCCTACGATTAATGTAGCGTAACTGCATTAGCGATTGAATGTCGCTAACAAAATGGAAGCCCGATACTGCAGAGTATCGGGCTTTTTTGTTGGTATTTTGTTGAATTAAGTAGGGGAAAACAGTAGTATTAACTTTCTAACATTAACAAGGAAGTCATCATGGATATCAAAAAAAGCATATTTAGCAGAAAAGCACTGCATATCTCTATTGTTACGTTAGCGATTCTCGCCGTTTTCTTCGTTTTTCAGATGTTAGAAACACAAGCAGCAACATCCTATACAAGCTTGGCTATTGTACTTACCTCATTTGCAGTTTTGTTTGCGGTAGCGCAGTTGTCGCGAAAATATGTGTTGGGAGAACCGAAACCAGAGATGACTTCATTCCAAAATGGTGAAGATAAATTTGTGATAATGGCTCCTAAAGATAGACGAAACGAATTATTCTCAGCTTTTTTCTGTTGTTGCTTTGTTGTCCCCTTCGGCCTTTACAGTTCATTTTCTAGTAGCTTTAATCCGGGAACCTTATTTTTCTTACCATTTGTGCCGATCACATTCTTATATTTTTCCCAAATTATTCCTGCCCTATTTAATTCAGCCGAGTTCTCCAGCGATAAACTAATTCTTACCGGAGTCAGCCGAGGTAAAGTAACCATACCTATGCAGAATCTTGTAAAGGTTGAGCGTAAAAAAGATTGGATTAGTAGGCTCCGGTTTTGTTCGGAAGGAGAAATCGTATCAGTGTATGCAAAAGGCGAAGATGGTTCTGAAGAAAAGCACATAATTCGTTTATTAAAGGGAATGAAAAACCGGGAATTGTTTGTGAGCTTGCTGAAACAGCGCATTGAACAAGAAACACGCTAAGTTCATTAATCGACAGGATGGATCATGGAAACAAGGAAGCTAGCCGTTGTTGGGATACTTATCGTTGCAGTAGCATTTATCTATTTTGCTTTTGGCAAATTAGAAAAAGTATCGCATGTAGAAAGTAATTCAAGTTCGGTAGCAGGTCTTACTTCTTGGACTGAGCCTGAGAATACGACCACTGTTTCAGACATCGAAAATGCCGAGGGTGAAGCAAACTTTAACGAAGTCTCTGATGAAGTATCAGAATTGATCGCTTTTGATAATCACGGCCCAACAGAAGAACTTAGCGATAATCTAGAGCGAGAGTTTTCGCGGTTGGTTTCAGAGCAGGGAATACACCAGAGCGCAGCGCATAGCTTCTTAATCAGCCGAGATTTTGATCGCCTTTTTAATTTAGCGAGAGAGAGTGATCGAAACTTAGAATCGTATGAAATGGAAGCAACTTACCAAGATATATTCATGGATTCGGAGCAGGTAAAGCAAAATGATGTTTATGTTGGTAATTTCGCTTGTGATAATCGAGTGTGCTTAGCGAAAGTAGAATATCAGAACCAAAGCAATATCGAGAGTTTTATGCAACATGTGTTTTTCCAAGAGGGTAGAGGCGCGGTGGGAGTTATTGCCCGAGCGGTAAGTGTTGATGGTATTACGCAAATGCGCATAATTTTCGACTATACAGGCTCCTCACTTGTTCTTGATTCGAACGAATAGAGTTGTTCACTTCCCTTCAGTGCGTTTTTACCTTGTTAATAGGAATCTGATGGTCTATATATAGACTATCAATGGTTTCTTGTGCGTTATTTGGGTAATGTCTGCCCGTAAACTTTTCTATTGTGAGTTCCTATTTCTATAAGCTTTTTGATCTCCGAGGATGTATGCAAATTAAAACCATCAGTTATATCAAGCAAAATGCAGCAACTCTTGATGTAGAGGAGCCTATTGTGGTTACGCAGGGCGGTAAGCCGGTGTACAGGATAGAATCGGAAGCAAGCGCGCAAATACGCGACGAGGGAATTGCACTGCTTAAATTAATGAATCTTGCCGAGCGCGATATTCGCGAAGGGCGAGCTATTGATTCAGAGCAACTCATTAGTAATCTAGGGTTGGATATTCAGGAATAATGGCCGTATGAGCGAAGCTAAAACTACGGTAGTGTATTCTCATGTTGCGCAGGTAACGCTATCAATCCTTATCCGCTATATGAGCCAATTTTTGGGTGAAGCAGAAGCAAAAAAGTTAGCTCGAGAACTCATTTTAGTTACAGAAAGTAACTTAAAAAACAGCCCGCAGCACTTCCCTATATGCCCAGAGCTTGAAATGCTGGGCATTACTGATTATCGTCAGATAACCTACAAAAAATACAAAGTTCTATTCCGATTGGATAAAGCCCCGCAGGAAGCTCACGTAATGGCGTTTATGCGCCAAAAACAAAGTGCGCAGCAATTGCTGATCGATTATGTAATTAAAGCGCCAACATAAAACACGTTGGAGATCACCATGCATTCATTTTTTAGGAAAACAGCGGTTACTGCACTTGTGGCAAGCGCTGCTTTTACTGCCGTTGCCGCCGATAGAATTACCGGCCACCATTTCGCAACGCGTTCGGAAGTAATGGCGCCGGAAGCGATGGCCGCTACCAGCCAAGGTTTAGCCACGCAAGCTGCGCTCGATATTATGAAAGCGGGCGGGAACGCCATTGATGCAGCCATTGCAGCAAATGCCATGTTGGGCCTAGTTGAGCCTACCGGTAATGGTATCGGAGGCGATTTGTACGCGATTATTTGGCATGCTGAAAGCGGCCAACTATATGGCTTAAATGCTTCTGGGCGTTCACCCCAAAGTCTTTCATTAGATTATTTTGTGGAGAATGGCTACGAGAGTATTCCGCAGCGGGGCGTATTGCCGATTTCAGTACCAGGCGCAGTAGATGGTTGGTTTGAAATGCATGAGCGCTTCGGCTCGATGGCGATGCCAGAGATACTGGCCCCTTCAATTCACTATGCGGAAAACGGCTTCCCAGTAACCGAGGTAATTGCGTACTACTTCGGTACCAATTCAGCGGTATTGCAAGATTTTCCGGGCTTTCGTGAAGTATTCATGAAGGATGGCGAGCACCCGCAGAAAGGCGACGTATTTCGTAACCCAGATTTAGCGAACACCTATAAGAAAATTGCCAGCGGCGGACGTGATGCGTTTTACCGCGGTGATATTGCCCGCACCATTGGTGAGTTTGTGCAAGAACACGGTGGCTTTTTAACCTATGAAGATATGGCTGCGCATTATTCGGAGTGGGTAGATCCGGTGTCTACTAATTATCGTGGCTACGATTTGTGGGAAATGCCACCGAATACGCAAGGTATTGCGGCGTTGCAGATTCTCAACATTTTAGAGCAGTACGATATTGCTGAAATGGGTTTCGATAGCCCAGAGTATATTCACCACTTTGTAGAAGCGAAAAAGTTGGCCTTTGAAGATCGCGCGAAATTCTATTCAGATACGGCCTTCAACGATATTCCTGTAGATTGGCTGATTTCCAAAGAATATGCTCAAGAGCGAGCAAAGCTGATTAATCCAGAACGAGCGGGCCGCAGCTATGAACCAGGTAATCCGCCAATGACCGGCGATACCATATACCTCACCACGGCTGATAAGCATGGCAACATGGTGTCTTTAATTCAAAGTAACTATCGTGGTATGGGCTCTGGCATTACCCCCACAGGCTTAGGCTTTGTGCTGCAAAATCGCGGTGAGTTATTTGCTCTTGAAGAAGGCCACATGAACGTGTTTGAGCCGGGGAAACGGCCGTTTAATACTATTATTCCGGCCTTTGTTACCAAAGATGGTAAACCGGTAATGAGCTATGGCGTAATGGGCGGCGGTACGCAGCCACAAATGCATGCGCAGATTCTGATTAACATTCTTGATTTTGGCATGAACCTGCAAGAAGCAGGCGATGCGCCGCGCATTCTGCATCAAGGCTCTAGCCAACCTACCGGTGAAATTATGACCGATGGTGGCGTGCTCAGTTTAGAAAATGGCTTTTCCGATAACACTCGCCGTGAGCTCACCAAAATGGGCCATCGCTTGCAAGAAGCGGTAGGGCCGTTCGGGGGCTATCAGGCGATTTGGTATGATGAGCGCGGCTATTATATCGGTGCCTCGGAAAGCCGCAAAGATGGGTATGCGGCTGGGTATTAAACCGCCGATTGCTACCGTAAAAGCCGCCGTTGCAGCAAGGTTTGCATGTTACGGCGGCCATCGGCAATCAGCATAATGTAAACGTTGTTGTTGATAACGCGGTAAATGATTCGATACGGCTTAAAGTAGATTTCGCGGTATTCCCGCAACCCTGCTTCTAAAAGCTCTTTTGGGAAGGTGCCGCGTTCGGGGTGCTCAGCAAGCGAAGCGAGAGCCGTTTCTAATTGTGTTAGCACATATTCTGCGCTCGCGAGTGAATCGTGTTGGCGAATATACTGATGCAGTTCGTTCAGATCTTGATAGGCATCATCTGTAAGTAGAATGGGTAACGCCATCAGAGCTCACTATTTTTGTCGCGAAGGCGCTGAAGAGCATCTGCAGCAGGGTGAACCTTGCCTTCTTCAATTTGCCGAGTGCCAAGCGCTAGTATTTTTAGTAGCGCCATTGTTTCTTGGGTTTGTTCGTAGCTTTCAATATCTTGAAGAACGGCTTTTGCTTCACCATTTTGGGTTATAACGAGCGGTCCAGGGTTCTCGCCTAGATTACGAACTAACTCAGCAGCGTGCGCTTTTAGATAACTAATGGGTTTAATTTGCTGTGATAACTTCACGTTACTCTCCAATAGAGATATCAAGAGAACCAAATATAGTTCGAATTTGGTTCTCTTGCAACTTGTGATACTCGCCGCGTTTGAATAGGCAGCCACCGAATGTGGCGTGCGTTTACTCGACCCGGTGCCTATTTTTTGTGATGATGCAGTTTGTTGGGGTGATAAGGATGGCACACCAATTTATTTTGATGATGATCATTTAAATGAATATGGTGCGAGCTTCTTACAACCTTTGTTCGCAGAAATATTTGCTACTAACCACAATAGTAACGAGGAATGATATGAACACCTTAAATAAAGGCGTGTTCTGGCTAGCCCTAGTGCTGGTGCAAGCTGGCTTCATGGCGCAAGCCATTGCGCAATCCAGCAACGAACATCAACGCAGTATCGAAATTGAAACAGTTGTAGAAACCGAGCATCGTGCACAAATTAACGGTGAGCGGGTTAACTACAAGGCTTTTGCGGGCACTCTGCCAGTGTGGGATGATGAAGGCCACCCAACAGCCACCTTGCAGTACACTTACTACGAACGCCAAGGCGTGCGTAACCAAGAAAGCCGGCCATTACTGATTTCCTTTAATGGCGGCCCTGGCTCTGCGTCTGTGTGGATGCACATCGCTTACACCGGCCCAAAAACCTTATTACTCGATGAAGAAGGCTTTCCTACCCAGCCTTATGGCGTGCAACAGAACCCCTATTCAGTGCTAGATGTAGCCGATATTGTGTTTGTGAACCCGGTAAATACTGGCTATTCTCGAGTGTTGCCTGGCCCTGATGGCAAGATGCCTTCGCGTGCCGAACAACAGAAAATGTTTTTTGGTGTAAACGAAGATATTCGTTACCTTTCTGAGTGGGTAAACACCTTTGTTACTCGTTATAACCGCTGGCGTTCGCCGAAGTTTTTAATTGGTGAAAGCTACGGTACTACCCGGGTAGCGGGTATGGCGTTGCAACTGCAGAATGCGCATTGGATGTACCTCAATGGCGTGATTTTAGTATCGCCAACCGATATGGGTATTGATCGTGATGGGCCAGTTAAAGCCGCCAACCGCCTGCCGTATTTCGCCGCAGCCGCTTGGTATCACGGCCAGCTAGCCGATGATTTGCAAGAAGGCGATTTATACGATTTATTGCCGAAAGTAGAAGAATTCACTATTAATGAATACCTTCCAGCCCTTGCAAAAGGCGCTTGGTTGCCAGCCGACGAGAAACAAGCCATAGCAGAACAAGTAGCGCGCTATTCTGGTATTTCTGTTGAATCGGTACTGCAAAGTAACTTAGATGTAGATACAGCATTTTTCTGGAAAGAATTGTTGCGCCATGAAGGCCACACCGTAGGGCGTTTAGATTCGCGCTACAAAGGTTTGGATCGCAAAGATGTTGGTGTACGCCCAGATTTCAACTCTGAGCTTACCTCTTGGTTGCATTCGTTCACGCCTGCTATTAACTACTATTTACGTGAAGAGCTGGGCTTTAAAACTGATGTTTCATACAACATGTTTGGCCCAGTGCATCCATGGGATCGTAGCGGTAACAATACGGGTGAAAACCTTCGCCAAGCAATGGCACAAAACCCATTCTTAAACGTGTTGTTCCAAGCAGGCTACTACGATGGCGCTACCAACTACTTCGATGCGAAGTACAGCATGTGGCAAATGGACCCAAGCGGAAAAATGAAAGATCGTTTGTTCTTTGAAGGCTACCGTAGCGGCCATATGATGTATTTACGCCGCGATGATCTCCGCCTTTCCAACGAACATGTGCGTGATTTCATTCGTGCGGCATTGCCAGCACCTGGAACTCCAGCCAAGTACTAGTTACGCAATGCGTAGATGAAACCCGTGGCGTGATGGTGTAGCATCACAACACGGGTTTTTTTGTGCGTGGCGCCAGGTGCGAATGGCGCACAAAGGCAGTAGTAATTTAACTTACGCAACGAGATATAATTCATGCAGGCAGGTTCAGTGCGGGTAGCCCCGCAGCGTTGGTATCGTGGTGTTCAAGGGCAGCTGGCGCGTTTGGCAGTAAGCGGTGTGTTACCTATTCGTGGCTTGTATCCAAAGCCAAAATCAAGCTATCCGGGCAAAACTGGTCGGCTGCATTTAGAGATAGTAAGCCATTGTTGGCAATACGCACATCTGCAAGCATATCAGCTGAGTTCATTGGTGCAGCACCCACCGCGTGATATGGATATTACGATGACCGTGTATTACAGCGAAGAAGATACCAAAGCGGTAGAGTTACTTACGTTTTTTGCTCAACAGCAAGTGCCGAACGTTGTTTGGCAGTGGCGAGCATTACCGAAAGAGCAGCTATTTCGCCGCGGTATTGGCCGCAACCATGCAGCGTTAAATAGCAGCGCTGATTGGGTGTGGTTTACCGATTGTGATGTGGTGTTTCATGCTGGCGCATTAGATAGCTTAGCGAAGGAATTGCAGGGGTGTGAAGCGCCGTTAGTGTACCCGCAAGAAGAGCGGGTTACCTCGTTACTAGCGGAAGATGATCCGCTGTTGCAAAACGCTGCTCAGGCGCAGATTGTAAACCTTGATGGCACCGAATTCATTACCAAGCAGATTACCAAGGCCACTGGGCCGCTGCAAATCACCCATGGTGATGCGGCGCGAGAAATGGGCTATTGTGATGCCATGTCGGTGTATCAAACACCGGCGGCTACATGGCAGAAATGCTATGAAGATCGGGCGTTTCGTTGGCTGCTAAATAGCCAAGGCCAGCCAGTGAATGTGCCGGGTGTATATCGTATTCGGCATATTTTTAAAGGCCGCTATACCGGCTCGGCTACGAATACATCATTACGCAGCCGCATTCGCCAAGTACAAACTTGGTGGCGCGACAGAAAAGACAAGTAGAAAAGATAAATAGCAAATAGGTAAGCGTTTACCACCATAAAGAGCATGGGTTCATAAGGATATAACATGGGTCAGTTAATTCGTTCACAAGCGGGTGTGTGTGCTGAGGCAAGTTTGCATGCATTAGTGATGCTTATGCACGTTACTTCGGAAGATGTGCGGAAAATTCGCCAAAAGCTGGCGCAGTTTCCCATGCAAAGTACGCAGTTAGCGGATCGTTTCTCGGAAGCATTGCTTACGGTTACCCTTGGTGTTGGCGAACCCTATTGGGATGTACTGGCCCCACAAAGCCGCCCTCAGGGCTTAAAGAATATTCCTGATTATGTACGTAGTGAACATCCACTGCCGGTAACGCCCTTTGATTTAGTGATGGTAATTCGTTCTGATCGCGCCGATGCAAACTATTTGGCGGGCTTGCAGCTGCTGCATTGGCTTGATGATGTGGTGGTACTAGCCGAACAGCATGCGCCGTTTCGTTGTTTAGATGGCCGTGATTTGTTCGGGTTTAAATACATGAATGAGCATATGGCAGGGCCAACTCGGCGCGAACGCACCTTAATTAGCGCAGAGCATGATCCGGAATTTGCAGGTGGTAGTTTCTTCTGGTTGTTTTTTAGCAAGCAAGATGTGCAGCGCTTTGCGGCCTTAACCCAAGCCGAGCAAGAACGCATTATGGGCCGCGATAAGCTTTCAGGCCGCATGATTAAAAGTAATAAAGAGCCAAGCCATGCAGATAAAACGGCGGGTGATTTATGGCGCTTGCACATGCCGTTTGGCGGCTTACAGCGCCCACAAGAAATGAGCTTACTATTCGCCAACCAAGCCGATGTATTGGATAGCTGGATTCGCAATCGTTTTATGGTAGACGAGAAAGGGTTGGCTGATCCGTTGCTGGAATTCGAGAATGTGGAACATGCCAGTGCTTATTTTGCGCCACCGTTACAGTGGCTGGAGCAGCTTGGTGGCCGCTGAACTAACGGCTAATACGGAATTAATGGCTTTCAAATAAGCGCTGGATATTGGCTAAGGTTTCATCGATTTCGGTTACTTTTACCGGCGCAATGAAAATTGTATCATCACCAGCAATGGTTCCTAGCACACCTTCTTTTCGCCCTACTGAATCGAGCAACCGAGCAATTAACTGAGCAGCTCCAGGGGTAGTGCGGATAATTACCATTACATCATTGTGCTCTACATCCAGAACCAGCTGGCGCACCGAACTGCGTGCCGAAGGCATAGACAATTCTGGCGGTAAGCAATACACCATATCTTCGCGGGCATTACGAGCGCGCACAGCACCGAATTTACTGAGCATGCGGGAAACTTTCGATTGGTTCATGCCATCGAAGCCACGATCTTGCAGTGCATCCACGATTTCTGCTTGTGATGCGTAGCATTCTTCTTTTAGTAATTCGCGAAATGCTTCAATGAGCAAATCTTGCTGATGTGATGCCATACTATTGTCTAATTGTTCATTAAGTTAAACAGACACATAGTGTATCGGATATTTTCCACAACACCTAGTTTTGTAAATGTTTAACAGCGCTTTCAAGAGCGAATTAAACACGCGTTTTATTGTTTTTTGGGGCCTGATCGGCTAAGGTTTAGCCCCCGCAACGATTGATTGGAGTGCATTATGAAAGTAACAGTATTAGGCGCCGCTGGCGGTATTGGTCAGGCGTTATCTTTGCTATTGAAAACTCAGCTTCCTGCTGGCACTGACCTTGCCTTGTTCGATTTAGCGCCGGTAACGCCAGGTGTTGCTGTTGATTTAAGCCATATTCCAACCTCGGTAAGCGTGAAAGGTTATGGCAAAGAAAACTTAACGGAAGCGCTTGCAGGCGCTGATGTTGTATTGATTCCAGCAGGTGTTCCACGTAAGCCAGGCATGGATCGTTCAGATTTGTTCAACATGAACGCCGGTATTATTAAAAACCTAGTTGAAAATATTGCGGATACTTGCCCGAAAGCTTGTATCGGTATTATTACCAACCCAGTAAACACTACTGTTGCGATCGCCGCTGAAGTATTAAAAGCGAAAGGTGTTTACGATAAAAACCGTTTATTCGGTGTAACTACCCTTGATGTAATTCGTGCGGAAACGTTCGTTGGCGAACTCAAAGGCATTCCAGTTGAAGACGTGCAAGTACCAGTAATTGGCGGCCATAGCGGCACCACGATTTTGCCATTACTTTCACAAGTAAACGCTGTGCAGTTCAGCCAAGAAGAAATTGAATCATTAACGCACCGCATTCAGAATGCTGGTACTGAAGTGGTTGAAGCGAAAGCGGGTGGTGGCTCTGCAACTCTATCTATGGGCCAAGCAGCAGCGCGTTTTTGTTTGGCAGTAGTGAAAGGCCTGCAAGGTGTTCACGTTACTGAATACGCTTATGTTGAAGGAGATGGCAGCGATGCCCAGTACTTTGCACAAGCCGTTGTGTTGGGCCCGAATGGTATTGAAGAAATTCTACCGTATGGCGAGCTCAGCGATTTTGAAGCAAAAGCGAAAGCCGATATGCTAGATGGCCTGAAAAAAGACATCCAAATGGGTATCGATTTCGCCAATCAGTAAAGCTTGATTGTTATATCGCCAGTTGTTGGTGATGTATGAATAAACCGCGTTCGGCTATGCCCAGCGCGGTTTTTTTTGCCTAATGGCAGTTTTTTGTCAGAATAGGCGTTATTGATTAAGCCTAATGGTTTAAGAGGTAGCTATGAAACATGTGCCCTTGCTTGGCGCTTTACTGTCTGTGGTGCTATTTGCGTTTGCCTCCACATTGTATCCAGGTGGCACTCGGCTAGATCCTACAACAGTAGGGTACAGTTGGGGTGAGAATACCATTTCAGCGCTTTTTCAACCGTTTGCTGTGAATGGTGAAGTAAACCCTGCGCGTTGGTATGCGATTGTGGCCGTATTTATTTTTTGCTGCAGTATTGGCATGGTGTTTCAGCAAATTGCGCAAATAACGCAAACGGAACCGCACCAAAACTGGATTCGCGGTGCCGGCATTAGCACCGTAGTATTCGCATTTTTAGTGGTTACACCGTTGCACCACGTAATGGTAAGTATTGCGCTACTTTGCTTTTTGGTGGCCTCGTTAACTCTTAACCATTGGCTGTATCTGCGAAATCACCGCGGCTTGTTAGCGCTCGGGATATTAGCGATCGTTCTACCGCTGATAAACGCAATATTATTTTATGGCCAAATAGGTGCCCAATGGCTACCGATAGTACAAAAATCGGGCAAGTTCGCGGCTTTTATTTGGCTCTTTGCGGTGTACTATGCGGCTTTACGGCCTCGGAAATAGAGCCGTATTTAAATCATAGGGATAGTGATGATGTTATTTAAAAATGAGAAAAGGCCTGCTTTTTATATCTTGAAAGCTTCAGCGTTCACGATAGCAACCTCGTTAAGCCTTTTGCTGTTGGCTTCTTTCTTGATTGAGTTCCCAGATGAAGGCCCGAGTTTAACCTTATCGTTTAAGGACTTCTTTGGCGTGGTTTTTTTTGCGCCTTTTGTTGAAACCTTACTAATGATTCTATCGGTTAGAATATTCTTCTATTTCTCGGGAAGCATCATAATATCTTCGCTATTAAATGGCTTGTTATGGGCCGGTTTGCACTCGATGCTGTTTCCATTGTGGGGTTTGTTTGTATTTATACCCTTTGTAGTGTTTAGTTTTGCTTATTTCGATTGGCGAAATAAATCGAAGAAACTAGCCTTGTTTGTTCCTTTTGTTATTCATGCAATACTGAACTCTACACCATTTGTGCTTATGGCTGCTGAATCTATGCTAGGGGGTAGGTGAACCCCAACGCGTGTTCCCAATAGTGAGGATAGCCATTGCGCAGATAATTATAAACTAAGGTGGGTGAATTGCCGATCCACTTTATTCTAAGGAAGGAATATATGCTTGCAAAGAAACTAAGTATTTTAGGCGGTGGTATTGTACTGATTGGCCTAATTTATTATACGTCTGGCTACTTTAATAACGCGGATTCAAGTGCGGTTAGAAGCGACGTAGCAACACAAAACCAGCAGAGTAATGCATTGGCAAGCGGTCCGGATGTGGTGTCTGATAGATCAATAAGCACTGATAAACAGAGCTCTTCCGGCTCTGTTTTATCGAGCCATGAAGAGTCTGCTGACGCTGACTCGAAAGAGCTTTCAGAATCTGATGACTTTCTGGCAAGTGATGCGTTTGCTTCTCCTGAGAATCTGAATCGAGCATTTGTAGATGCGAATGGCGTTGTAAATAGCCGTAGTTTGAATCATGTTTTTCAACAGGAAGATCTCAATCAAATAGTGAATAGAATTAGAGATTCAGGACATGATGAAGTATCGATGGAAAGAGAGGGGTTGCTCTATCAACAACTCGCAGATGCCTTAGGAGCAAAAGTTTTACAAAGTAATCACGCATGCTCAGGAAATATATGCGCGGTAACGATTCAGTCTATTGATGAAATCTCTACCGATGAGCTTTCTGAATTCGCTCGATTCGATACCAACTACTCATTTACTAATACGCAAGTAAATGACGTTGGTGAAGTAACTGTTTTTGGCATATATATCGCAACCGATGATCCGAGCCGGCTTTCTCTCAGTCGTTAGAATCAATCCAAGACACTAGCCTTGGTTCACGGCATTCTGCAACATTGGTGACTCCGCGGCCGCACATAAACGCTCAACTTTACGCAAGCCGCTCCACCGCAAGGTTCGCTAGCGCAATTAGTGCTTCTTTGTGCTCGCCGGCAGGGAAGGGTGCTAGTGCGGCAATCGCCAAATCGCGCTGCTCTAGGGCTTTGTTGCGGGTGTATTCTAAGGCGCCAGTGCTATGCATCACAGCAAGGATAGGCTCTAGTGCATCACGCTTGCCACCTTCTTCAATGGCGCTACGAATAAGCGCAGCGTTTTCTGTATCTGTGTTCCACATCGCATACAGCAACGGCAGGGTAGGTTTGCCTTCGGCCAAATCATCACCAGCATCTTTGCCCATGGTTTCGGCATCGGAAGTGTAATCGAGTAAATCATCTACTAACTGGAAGGCGTTGCCCAAGTAACGGCCATAATCGGCTGCGGCTTGCTCAATTTCAGGGCTTTGTTCAGCAAGTACGGCACCAAGTTGGGTTGCTGCTTCAAATAACTTCGCCGTTTTGTTGTAGATTACTTGAAAATAAGAGGCCTCGGTGGTGTTGGGATCATTGCAGTTCATGAGCTGCAGCACTTCACCCTCGGCGATAATATTGGTGGCATCGGCGAGCACTTCGAGCACGCGCATGCTTTCGGTTTGTACCATCAATTGAAATGCGCGGGTATACAGAAAATCGCCCACTAATACGCTGGCTTCGTTGCCGAATAAGGCGTTGGCCGTTTCTTTGCCGCGCCGGGTAAGTGATTCATCTACCACATCATCATGCAGCAATGTGGCTGTATGAATAAATTCTACGATTGCCGCCAAGAGGTGATGTTTGTTGCCTTCATAACCAAATGCGCGGGCTGTAAGCACCGCTAGTTGGGGGCGTAAACGCTTACCACCGCTGTTAATAATGTAAAAGCTCAGCTGGTTAATCAACGCGACATCCGAACTTAATTGTGCTGTAATAATATTGTTTACAGCACGCATATCAGCATCGCTAAGCGTGCGTACGGCAGATAAATCCATTGTGGGTTGGCTCTTTATTTACATAATATTTGCGGCTGATTTTACCTGATTTACAAATTTCTGCCAGTTTGATCATTTTTATATAATTCGCTTGCGCTAAGCGCGATTTTTCCGTAAAATCCGCGACCTAAATTAAGTTTGTAGCGCCTGTAAAAGGCATTGGAGAAAAATATGTACGCGGTTTTTCAAAGTGGCGGTAAACAACACCGTGTCACCGAGGGCCAGACCGTTCGCCTGGAAAAGCTCGAAGCAGCTACCGGTGATACCGTTGAGTTTGAGCAAGTGCTCATGCTCTCTGATGGTGAAAACGTGACAATTGGTGCACCTTTCGTTGAAGGTGGCAAGATTAAAGCAGAAGTAGTGACCCATGGTCGTGGCGATAAAATTACTATCGTTAAGTTCCGTCGTCGGAAGCACTCACGCAAGCAACAGGGTCATCGTCAGTGGTTCACGGAAGTGAAAATCACTGGTATTGGCGCTTAAGAGGAGTAGAGACAGATGGCACATAAAAAAGCAGGTGGTTCAACTCGTAACGGTCGCGATTCAGAAAGTAAACGTCTGGGTGTAAAGCGTTATGGCGGTGAAACTGTACTAGCCGGAAACATTCTGGTTCGTCAGCGGGGCACTAAGTTCCATGCAGGTGAAGGCGTAGGTGTTGGTCGTGACCACACTTTATTCGCCAAAGTAGAAGGTAAAGTTACTTTCGAACAGCGTGGACCTCAAAACCGTAAGTTCATCAGCGTTTACGCTGACTAAGAACTTCACAGGTTTTCCCGAAAACCCCGCCCGAGTGCGGGGTTTTTTTGTCTTTATTCAAGCATCGAGCAAAACAGGCAGTAACCATGAAATTCGTAGATGAAGCAGAAATTCGCGTAGAAGCAGGTGATGGCGGCAATGGCTGCATCGGCTTTCGCCGTGAAAAATACATCCCTAAAGGCGGCCCTGATGGCGGCGATGGCGGCGATGGTGGTGATGTTTGGTTAATTGCCGATGAAAACGTGAATACCCTTATCGATTTCCAATTTGAACGTTTACATCGTGCCCAGCGCGGTGAAAACGGCAAAAGCAGTAACTGCACCGGTAAGCGCGGCGAAGATAAAACCATTACCGTACCTGTAGGTACGCGTATTATTGACCGTGAAACCGGCGAAACCATTGGCGATTTAACCGCTCATGGGCAACGCGTAATGGTTGCGAAAGGCGGTTTCCATGGCCTTGGTAACACCCGCTTTAAAAGCAGTACAAACCGTGCGCCGCGGCAGAAAACTGATGGCACCAAAGGCGAACACCGCATTTTACAACTGGAATTAATGTTGTTAGCGGATGTGGGCCTGTTGGGTATGCCGAATGCAGGTAAATCTACTTTAATTCGTTCAGTTTCAGCTGCGAAACCGAAAGTAGCAGATTATCCGTTTACCACCATTACCCCAAATTTGGGTGTAGTGCGGGTTTCTCCGAGCCAAAGCTTTGTATTGGCAGATATTCCAGGCTTGATTGAAGGTGCTGCAGATGGCGCTGGCTTAGGCATTCAATTTTTGAAGCACTTGGAGCGCTGTGGTTTGTTGTTACATTTGGTAGATATCGCGCCATTTGATGGTTCCAGCCCGGCCGATACTGCAGAAACCATTATTGCTGAATTAGCCCAATATAGCCCAGAGTTGGCGGCCAAACCGCGCTGGTTGGTATTGAATAAAACTGATTTGGTAGATGAAGAAACATTGGCCGAGCGCCGTGCTGAAATTGTTGCGCGCTTAGATTGGCAAGGGCCTGTATTTGAGCTTTCGGCGATTACTGGCAAAGCCTGTAAAGAGCTGATTCAAGCGATTATGGTGTACTTGGAAGAGCTGCCGAAAGAGCAAGCGCCAGAAATAACCGATGAAGCGCCAGTAGAGTTTAAGTGGACCAACTACCACGATGAACAGATGCGCAAAGCAGATGAAGAGTGGGGCGATGATCTGGAAGATGATTTAGATGACGAAGACGATGATTGGGAAGAAGAACCTGATGATGGTCATGTAATCTACAAGCCTTAACGTTTCATGTTGTTACTGGGAAAAAGGAACTAAGCATGCATATCTCATTGATCGCCGCGATGGCTCATAACCGCGTAATTGGCCGTGATGGAGATATGCCATGGCATTTGCCCAGTGAGTTGCAGTATTTTAAAGAACTAACCCTCGGTAAACCTATCATTATGGGGCGCCATACCTTTGCCTCCATTGGTAGGCCTTTGCCGGGCCGCCACAACATCGTAATTACCAGTAAGCCGAATGCCCTGCCTGCTGGCGTGAGTGCAGCTAGCAACCCTACAGAGGCCCTAGAGATTGCCAAATCTGCTGCGGCGGCCGATGGTATTGAGCTACAAGAAGTGATGATTATTGGTGGTGGGCAGATTTATGCTGCTTTTCTGCCGATGGCCACGCGCCTGTACATTACTCAAATCGATTTACAGGTAGATGGCGATACGTACTTCCCTGAATATCATCCAGATGAATGGCAGCGTACCTTGTTGCGTGAACATACTGCCGAAGCCTCCAATCCTCTGAACTACAAAGGCTACTTATACGAGCGCAACACAGCGAGCGCCGATAGCGAATAGCCGGTTTTTTGTTAGCAAATGTAAACCGCTATTGCAGTAACCGATTGAACTCGGTACAAAGTACATCTTAGCTAGCGTTTAACAAGAGAGATAACAAATGATAACGCGAACCTCGCCAAGATGGCTGGTTGCAGCATCGCTGTGGACCATGGCCAGCATATCTGTGTATGCGGCAAATGCTGCAGATGATGCCGAACTTCCTACCAATACTTCCCAACGCGCTCTAGCGCTGCAAACTGAACCTTGCCATGTGCGTGGCCTTGACGAACAAGTTGAGTGCGCCACATTAACGGTTCCGGAAAACTATAAGCAGCCGAATGGCCGCACCATTGCCTTGAACATCGTGCGTTTACCCGCGGTGAGCTCGGGCGCAGCGGCTGATCCTTTGTTCTTTCTTGCCGGTGGCCCAGGCCAAGCGGCAACGGAACTAACCGGGATTATTGCGCAGATCTTTCGCGATGTGCGGCAACGGCGCGATATTATCTTGGTAGATCAGCGTGGTACCGGTAAATCGAATGGTATGCAATGTGAGATCTCGGTATTAGAAGATTTATTGGTGCCGGATGATGCAGTTGATCTTGCCGCGGCAATGGCCGAATGTGCCTCTGAGTTTGAGTATGATGTTCAGCAGTACAATACAGTAAATGCCATTCAAGATTTTGAAGCGGTGCGCAAAGCCTTTGGTTACCAGCAGGTGAACTTGTATGGCGGTTCGTATGGCACTCGTGCAGCGCTGGTATGGATGCGGGAAGCGCCGGAATCATTGCGCAGTGTGGTATTAGATGGTGTGGCACCTACGCAAGTGGTAATTGGCCCATTTGGCACCTATAGCCAACGGGCATTTGATTTAATGGTGGCGGACTGTGCCAACGATAGCGGCTGTGCCGAGCAGTTTGGTGATATAGCCGCTACTTACTATGCGTTGCGTGAACGCCTCCAAGCAGAGCCGGAACGCATGGTGATGAATGATGCCCGTAGTGATGAGCCGCGCGAAGTATTGATGACCGCATCACGCTTGGCAAGCACGTTGCGCGGGGCATTGTATTCACCGCGCAGTCGGCAATTGCTGCCGTTGGTGATTAGCGAGGCATATCAGGGTAACTGGCGCCCGTTATCAGGTTTGATTGGCGCCTTTGATGGCGAATCCCCGCTGTATGTTGGTTTATTGGCCTCAGTGATCTGCCAAGAAGATATGCCGCGCGCTAGCGCTGAGCTGTTAGCCGATGATGCCGATAACCGCTTTATTGGTGGCAGAACTGGCTATGATTTCCAGAAAATTTGCGCCGGCTGGCCAGTACAACCCTTGCCTGATGAGCGCCACGCCGAACCAGTACAAAGCGATATTCGTACGCTATTACTTTCGGGTGAGCAAGATCCGGTAACCCCACCAGAATGGGGCAACATTGCCGCAGAAACTCTAACCAACAGCCAGCATTTAGTGGCTGAGTTTGGTGGCCACACGATTATGAGCCACACCTGCGCCAATCGCCTGATTGCGCAGTTTCTTGATAACCCAAGCAATGAAGTGGATGACGCCTGTTTAAGCCGCACGCGTTTGCTGCCGTTTATTCGCAACGTTAACGCAGCGGGGATGTAAGAAATGATTGTAACCAACGGATTAGAAAAAGCTTACAAAGATGTGAAAGCGCTTAAGGGCCTTTCATTTCATGCCAACGATGGCGAGATTACTGGATTGCTAGGCCCCAATGGCGCGGGTAAAACCACCTGTTTGCGTAGTATTTATGGTTTGATTAAACCCGATACAGGCAGTGCCGCGGTAGATAGTATTGAAGCATCGGTGGCACCGCTCGAAGTGCGCAAACGCATTGGTATTTTCCCTGATAAATTCGGCCTGCAAGAACGTTTAACGGCGCGCGAGCATATTGCTTATTTCGCAGCGTTACATGGCTTACATGGTGATGCCCGTAAAGTAGCAGTGCAGCAAGTAATTGATGATTTGGATATGAATGATATCGCCGATCGCCGCACGAGTGGCTTCTCGCAAGGCCAACGTATGAAAGTAGCGCTTGGCCAAGCTATTGTGCATCAACCACAGAATTTGATTTTAGATGAGCCCAGCCGTGGGTTAGATGTAATGAGCACCCGTATTTTACGCGATTTGCTGTTCCGTTTGCGTGAACAAGGGCGCTGTATTTTATTTTCTAGCCATGTAATGCAAGAAGTTGCCGCGCTGTGTGATCGCGTAGTGATTATGGTGGCTGGCCAAGTAGTAGCGGAAGGTAGCCCTACCGAACTATGTGAACGCACGGGCCAAGCAAGTTTTGAAGACGCTTTTGTGCAGTTAATCGGCACCGAAGAGGGCATCATGTTATGAAATCAGTATTTATGACCGTTTGGTTAAAAGAAATGAAAGATGCCCTGCGTGATCGCCGTTCGTTAATGGCGGCCATGTCGTACGCATTTTTCGGCCCCATCATGATGGCCGTGGCGTTTATGATGATTATTCAGGACGCGGTATCGGAGCGCGATGTGTACGTGCATATTGAAGGTGCCGAACATGCGCCGGCCTTGGTTGATTTCTTGGGCGATCGGCGCATTTTTGCCGGTAGCGAAGAACAGCAAGCGCGTGATATTGAACTACACATCCCCAGTAACTACCAAGAACATATTGCCAGTGCGAAACCAGTGTTTATTACGGTGCGTGCGGATTACTCTGAGCGCAGTGATAGTAGTGCCCGCAGCAGGGTTGAAAGCGCGTTGCGTGAGTACAACAACACCATTGCTAGCCACCGCCTCACGTTACGCGGTATTAGTGCCGAGGTAATTGCCCCCATTCGTATTGATAAGCAAGACACCGCAACGAAACAAGCTCGCGCTGCCATGATTCTTGGCACGGTAATGGTGTTTGTGTTGATGGCAATCTTCTTCTCTGGCATGAACGTGGCGATTGATGGCAGTGCAGGGGAGCGCGAACGCAATTCCCTTGAGTTTCTATTAGCGCAGCCAGTGGCTACCCATTGGCTAGTGATGGCAAAAGCCGGCGCCGCTGCAACCTTTGCCTTGGCAGGGGCGGTGTTGAGTATTTTGCTTATTCCGCTGGTATTTATTTTTGTGCCACTAGAAAAGCTGGGCATCGATTTCAGTATTAGCTTCGTTGAGCAGCTAAGCATGATGTTGGTACTTGTACCGTTGGCTGCGTTTGCTAGTATTCTACAACTGTTTGTGAGCTTCCGCGCAAAATCGTTTAAAGAAGCGCAAACCTATATTTCACTGGTAATGTTTATTCCCGTTGCGATTATTTTCGCTGTGGAATTCACCCGCTTTGAGCATCCAGCACTCGGTTTGCTGCCGGTAACATCGCAGCATCGTATGTTGTTAAACACCATTGGTGGCCAAGATATTAATTGGTTAATGGTGTTGGCGGGCGCAGGGGTAACGGTGCTGGCTACGGCGGCTTTAGTGGCTGTAGTAACCCGTATGCTGCGCAGCGAAAAAGTTGTATTCGGCCTTTGAGGCAGAGTATGTATGATCCTTTAAAAAGCCGGTTTACGCCGGCTTTTCACGAATTTGGCACCGATTCTTACTGGCAGGCGGTTACGCCATTTCCAGATACCAACGCCTGTGCCTTGCCAAAAACCGCCGAGGTGGTAGTAATTGGCGCCGGCTACACTGGCCTGAATGCCGCCATTGAAATTGCTGAGCAGCAACAACGTGAAGTATTGCTGATTGATGCGGGTGGTGTTGGTGCTGGTGCAAGTAGCCGCAATGCCGGTTTCCTTTTACCGGGCACAGGGCGCCTAGGCTACGCCGATTATCATGCCCGTTTTGGCGAAGCTGTGGCGAATGCGGTACAGAATGAATTTGCGGAAAGTATTGCCCATGTGCAAACCATGGCTGCGGATTCAGAGTGGCCTTGTGAATTATTGCAGGGCCGTTATTTGCGCTTAGCGCACAATGCAAAAGCGGCAAAGCTTCTTGCTAGCCAACAACCCGCCTATGCCAATACGCTGTTACAGGCAGAATGGTTAAGCTCGGCACAACAGCATGAACAATTGCCTGGTATTTGCTGGAAGCATGGCGGCCTAGCACTTTCTCCTGCGGCAGCAATTAACCCTCGAGCTTTAGTGGCTACCTACTTAACCCGCGCGCAAAAGGCTGGCGTGAAAATTGCCACGGGGCATCCGGTTACCCATTGGCAGCGGCAAAATGGCAAACATCTACTTACTGCCGGCGAGCAAACAGTAACCTGTGAGCAGGTATTGGTGTGCGGCAACGGCTATTTAGCAAAACAGCCGTTTGCAGATTTGAGTACGCGCCAATTCCCCGTGCTCTCCAGTATTCTGGTATCTCGGCCGTTAAACGTTTCTGAGCAGCAATATGTAGGGCTGCAAGTAAACGATTTGGTAATGGACACGCGGCTACTGAAGTACTACTACCGTTTATTACCCGATGGCCGTATTTTGTTTGGTGGCCGCGGCGCGGTAACCGGTAAAAATGCAAGTTCAGAGCGGGAAAAGCAGCGCTTGCTTGCCGCTATGCAAAATACCTTCCCTACGCTCACGGATTTGCATGCTGATTACTTCTGGAGTGGTTGGATTAGTGTGGCGTTAGATGCCATGCCACGGGTGTATAGCCCGGCTCCTGGTGTGTTTACCAGTGCCGGCTACTGCGGTGCTGGGGTGGCGTTTGCTAGCCTTGCCGGAAAGCGTTTAGCTGAGCTAAGCGCGGGTAAGGCATTACCAGAACTACCATTTTATCAATCCGAGCTGCCGAAATATCCATTTGCCCCAGCCCGCAGGCTGGCCTTGCGGGCATTGTATCGGTGGCAGCGTTTAGGTAAAGCGAAGTAACATTTCTGCCGCGGTGCAATAGCAATCGCCATCGCACACGGGGCAGTAATAGCCATCTTCTAATGAAGCTTGTAGCCAGCGCTTACCATGATCGGCAATCAGTTCGCCCCCACACCGCGTGAAGTACTCGAAAGCGCTGTTGTTGGGGCTTTGCCGCCAAATATGCGCTAACCCGCCTTTGCAGCCAGCACCTTGCGCTTCCACAATGGAATGCATTAACAGTGAGCGGCCAATGCCGGCGCCTTGCACATCGTAATCCACCGCTGAACATTTAAAGTAGCACAGCTCTTCGGCAGCAAATGGCCAAGCACTGGGTGTGCAGTACTGATCTACATCCCATTTACCGGGCGCGAAAGTAAGGCGAATTCCGGCGAGCTGATCATCGCTGAACGCTAACCAATGCAGGTTTCTGCCATTCTCAGTTTGTCCGCGCTCGTAGTAATCCGCTAAATTCTCTGGGGTAAGGTAATTCTCGCCATGTACTTTGTTGCCGAGCGCGAGTACGTCCGCGAAATCAGCTTCAGTGAGTGGACGAAATAGTAAACGAGGTGTTTGCATAAATAATTGTCATAATTCTGTATATCAGAGTGAATACAGCCATTATAACGTTCGTTAAGGGTGATGATAAGTGGGGTACAAAAAAAGGGCACAAAAAAAGGAGCAGAAATCTGCTCCTTTTTACATTTGTGCGCCTTAGGTGTATGCGTTATTTGTGCTCAAGCATACAACTAGTGGCAATTTAGTACCGGTAAGTTTCTGGCTTGAACGGGCCTTCTACAGTTACACCAATGTAATCTGCTTGTTGCTCGGTCATTTTGGTGATTACACCACCAAAACCTTCTACCATGTAGCGGGCAACTTCTTCATCAAGCTGCTTCGGTAATACTTCTACTGTTAAGTGCTGCTTTTTGTCGGCCGCAGACATCGCAGCAAATTTTTGCCCAAATAAATGAATTTGTGCCAATACTTGGTTCGCAAATGAACCGTCCATGATGCGGCTTGGGTGGCCAGTAGCGTTGCCCAAGTTCACCAAACGGCCTTCAGAAAGCAAAATCAGATAATCGTCAGTTGATTCACTGCGGAACACTGTGTGCACCTGCGGCTTCACTTGCTCCCAACGCCAGTTTTTACGCATAAATGCGGTATCGATTTCGTTATCGAAGTGGCCAATGTTACATACTACAGCGCCATTTTTCAGTGCCGATAGCATGTACTGATCGCACACATTTACGTTACCGGTGGTGGTTACGATTAAATCAGTTTTACCAAGCAATTCATGGTTAATAGTAGAACCATCATTGCTGTTTACACCGTTAATGTATGGGGATACTACTTCGTAGCCATCCATACAGGCTTGCATGGCACAGATTGGATCGATTTCACTTACTTTAACGATCATGCCTTCTTGGCTAAGTGATGCAGCAGAACCTTTACCCACATCGCCATAACCTACTACCAGGGCTTTCTTGCCCATTAAAAGGTGATCTGTAGCGCGCTTAATGGCATCGCTAAGTGAATGGCGGCAACCATATTTGTTGTCGTTCTTCGATTTCGTTACTGAATCGTTTACGTTGATCGCTGGAACTTTCAAGGTGCCTTTTTTTAGCATTTCTAGTAAACGGTGCACACCCGTAGTGGTTTCTTCGGTGATACCGTGCACAGCTTCTAGCATTTCTGGGTATTTTTCGTGAATGAGCAGCGTTACATCGCCGCCATCATCCAAAATCATGTTCGCGTTCCACGGCTGGCCATCTTTGGTACAGGTTTGCTCTAGGCACCACTCATACTCTTCTTCCGTTTCGCCTTTCCATGCAAATACTGGAATGCCTGCAGCTGCAATGGCTGCCGCAGCATGGTCTTGGGTAGAGAAAATATTGCATGAAGACCAGCGTACTTCGGCACCCAAATCAATTAGGGTTTCGATCAGTACAGCGGTTTGGATGGTCATATGAATACAACCAATAATACGTGCGCCTTGCAACGGCTGGCTGGCTCTATACTTATCCCGAATCGCCATTAACGCTGGCATTTCTGATTCAGCGATTTGAATTTCTTTGCGGCCGTAATCGGCAAGGCTGATATCAGCTACTTTATAATCTTGAAAATCGGTCATTGAATTCTCTCGTATCTTGCAGGTTATAAGGTGCTGGCAACGTGTTCGGTTAAACCAAGTTCCAGCAATAATTCTTGTTGCCGTTCGGTACTTAAGCGTGGCCCATAATTACTCACCACTTCCGCTGCAGAGCGGCTAGCTAGCGTGCCTGCTTGCGCAGGTGTTAACCCCTGCGTTATGCCAAATAAATAAGCACCAGCGAACATATCACCGGCACCATTAGTATCAATAGCGGTTACTTTGAAACCCGGAACCTGAATACGGCGTTCACGAGTACCAATAATAGCGCCATCTTTACCACGGGTAATTACTACTTGCCGCGCTACTTGCAACAATGCTTGTAACGCGGGTTCTAAACCTTCTTTACCAGTATACAGTTCTGCTTCTTCCTGATTGCAAAACAGTAAATCAACACCCGGCGTTAAAAACTCATCTAACCCTTCTTTAAAATACTTCACCATGGAAGAATCTGAGAAGGTGAGGGCGATGCGTGTGCCGTTGGCTTCTGCTACAGCACGTGCTTCTTGAACTGCTTTTCGTGCTATTTCAGATGTAGCCAAGTAGCCTTCAATATATAAATACTGGGAATCAGCTACTACTTCCGGCTCTAGCTCTTCGGTTGAGAAATCGATGGTAATCCCCAAAAACGTGCACATAGTGCGCTCTGCATCTGGAGTAACCATCACCACACATTTTCCAGTATGGCCATTGTTGTTTTGCTTAACCAAGTGCGTGCTCACGCCAGCACGATCTAAATCGGCTTGATAGAAATTGCCATCGTCGTCGTTGGCAACTTTACAGCAGTAAAAGGCCTTGCCACCAAATTGGCTAAAGGCTACTAAACTGTTCGCTGCAGAACCGCCACCCGCGCGTTTCTCTAGCTCAAACTCTTTGTGAAGCTCGCCCAGCAAAAGTTGCTGTTGTGCCTCATCAAGTAAAGTCATGATGCTTTTTTCGATATTGTGGCGTACCAAGAATTCGTCGGTTACCTTAAATTCTTGGTCTACCAGGGCGTTACCCACGCCGATTACGTCGTAAGATTTCATTACGCTGCTCATGCTAGCTCAGTTAAAATAATAAGGCCGCAGATTATACAGCAATTTACGCGCGATATCCGCCCGAAATTCCTTTTGTTGTAACACTAACTGCATCGTGGGCGTGAAGTGATTCATAATGGTTCACACGAATCCAAAAATCGAGCACGGCACTGTTCTTATTCAGATCATGCTGCAACAACCGCGCAGCGTCTTCACAGAACATTAAATTCTGCCCGTTCAAGCGCGCAAACTCTTGTTCATCTTCACGTTTCACAGCAGCCTGTACTGGTGTTTTTAGAACCGCTTCAATTCGATCGATAAGGGCTACGATAGGCAAAATATCGGTGCTCTCGGTAAGCTTTACTTTTACATCAGCGAGAGAACGTTGGCTATGCGGCGTAGCTACAATACCATCTGTAGTGCCTAACCACGCTAACGCATCTTCCATACTTAAATCATCACCACTGAAGCGCTTTTTAAAGGCCTCTTGAATGAGTTGCCGCGCCAGGGCAGCGGAGCATGGGCAGGTAGATGAGTAGGTAACCCCTACTTGCAGCTCGAGTTCAGTTTTATCGCCATTACGCACAGCGCTAATGGTAACGGGGTAGCCTTTCCAACCTTGCTTACCGCTAATCAATGATTTGCGGCGCAACAGATATTCGAAGCTAAATGATACGCGTGCTTGCGAACTTAAATCTGAGTGGGTTTCAATGAAACGATTAAGCAAGGCACGAATGCTGCTCCCACTTAACACATCATCGTTGGCAAGTTCATCGATGGCTAGATACAGCCGTGACATGTGAATGCCTTTCGCTTTAGCATCGTCTAGGCTTACAAACGCCTCTACACGTGTGCCAACTTGCTGCGGCAAACCAGTTTCACTTGCTACCATAAATGGCATTTCAATGTTGCTCATTCCTACCCAATCTAACGCACCTTCGATATGGGCTTCAGCTTGGTTGGCGATATCCGGCATTGATGTTGGCATTAAACTACTCCGCTTTTATGTGGGCTTCGTTATCGCAAAAAAGCTAAAAGCGATAAACCCTGACTGCGCGCGTCAATTCTTAAATTGAAAAAGTGACCGCGAATTATACAACAAGGCCGATAAGAACGGCACCCCAGGGCAAAAAAACTGCTGTATGGGTACGTGGCAAACGAACCTAGCTGTAGTAAAGTTGTGTATATTCGTGGCCAAACATAGCAGTTTAGCGTTGAACATGTGGCATATACGCATAAAGATAAGGATTTGGATTGCATGACAAGCGGAAATAACGCAGGAATCGATTGGGTATTGTTAGAGCAGTATCGTGACATCTTGGGAGCAGAGGGTATACAAGAGAGCATTCAAATGTTTGTTACCGTAGCGCCGGAGTATTTTGCCGAGCTTACGGGCTTCTATACCGAGCAGAATGAAGCAAAATTACGCAGCCAAGCTCACAAACTAAAGGGTAGTTGCCGCTCATTAGGGTTTCAGCGGTTGGGCGAAAGTATGCAACTGATCGAGAAAGAGGATTGGCAATGGCAAGAAGTGGGCCATGAACTTGAACAATGGCCGCATCGCTTTGCAGCAGATACGGCCATAGTAAACGAGTGGCTAGTAAAGCAAAGTAGTTAACATAAGTTAAGCGTGGGCTTGCTTATGAAGCTACTTTGATTTCTACATCACCTACAAAGCGATACCCTTCACCATGAATCGTGGTGATTAGGTTGGGTGTTTCCGGATGGGCTTCAAAGTGCCGACGAATACGGCGAATAGCCACATCTACGGTGCGATCATTCGGGCGCAATTCACGATCTAGCATTTTCCGTACAAGCGTATCGCGGTCGTGAATTTTACCTGGATTGGTTAAAAACAGCTCAAGCGCACGATATTCACTTTTTGGTAAGCGGAACATTTTACCATCTGGAGCAAACAAGCAGCGGCTATCACAATCCAAAACCCAGTTGGAAAAATGATACTGCGTGCTACCTTCTACCTGATGTTCTTTCGGTTCGTTGATTTGTTCAATACGGCGAGCCAAGTTGCGCACCCGCACGGTTAACTCGCGCGGATTGTATGGCTTAATAAGGTAATCATCAGCACCTAGTTCAAGTGCAAGTAGGCGATCTTCATCACTATCACGGCCGGTTAAAAACACTAAGCCGATGTTATTTTGCTCACGCAATGATTCAGCGAGCTCTAGGCCGCTTTGCCCTGGCAAGTTAACATCCATAATGATGATATCAATGGCTTGTTGCGCCATGATACTTTCCATCTGCCGCCCATCAGCAGCATCAAATACATCATACCCTTCTTGCTGGAATAAGCGCGTGAGTGTTTGGCGGGTAACCACCTCGTCTTCCACAATCAGGAGTTTCACGTTAGTTTTCGGTTCCATGCTGTGTTCCCATCTCCGCGTTCGAGTATTTTTAAATCTGAATCTGCTAATAGAGCATTGTTCAACTTATAAGGATATGTTTTGCAGGCCAATAATTGCAAGTAAGTTGACGTTTTTTTTAACAAAAACTGCAAATTAGCTGCATTATTGCAAGCTTCGTGGAATTCGAATCAAGAAAGTAGTGCCGTGCTCGGTAGATTCATCACCTTCAATATACGGTGTACTCTCACATTCAATTTCGCCTTGCAGTAACTGAGTTACCCAATTAAACACTTGGAATAACCCCAAACCGGTATCGCCTTTGGCTCGATTAGAGGTAACAAACGGCTGAAAAATCTTACTGCGCATTTCGGGTGCTATGCCAAGACCATTATCAGTGTAGGTTATTTCTACAAACTCTTCCGCCAGATCAACGTTGATGCTGATGTTTATCGGTTCATACTGCAAACGGGAGTTCTTTATCGAGCCATGAATAAGGCTGTTATCGATCAGCTCATTCAGTACTTGTTCTAGAACTACGGTTCTCAGTTCAACAATGGCACCCTCTTGATTGCAGTTCATGCTGAGCGATGCATGCCCGGGTAATCCGCGCTCTTCGGTAATGCTCAGGTAAAATCCTTCAAGGAAGTTACAGAGCATCACTTTCTTTGCAGCATCGGTACGATTTAGCAATGAAAGCTGCTGGAAGTGGCGGATTAAATCTGAACAGCGATTCAAGTTACGTAACATTAATTCTAGCTGCTTCTCAGTATCCTGCACGTAGCGGCTCAGTTGCACCTTACTTAAGCGATCATTATTAAACTGCATGCTTAATTCTTCGTGCTTACTATGCAGCAAGCTTGCGGCAGTAATGCTGGTACCGAGTGGTGTATTAAGCTCATGCGCAATACCGGCTACCACATCGCCAAACGAGGCCATTTTATCTTGCTCTAGCCGTTTGCGCTGATACCGATGCAGTTCATTCAAGGCTAAGGTAAGTTTTTCATTTACTTCGCTTAAGTGCTGGGTACGCGCGCGCACTTCACTGTTCAATTGCTCATTGGCTTTCTGGGCTTTATCAGCGCTATGTTCGGCATATCTGCGTTCATGGCGGTAGCGCTCAAGCAGCCGCTGCACCTGCAATTTGATATCAATAAATTCGTCAGGGATATCGCGTTCATGGTCGATATCATAGTTACTGTCTTGGCCCGATTTCGCTATGATTCTGCTGAAACGGTGTAAGCTCGAATCTAAACTTTTCGAGAAGAACCGTACGCCCAGAGAAGCACTTACCAATACTAAAAACAGCGCGGCAAAACTGATCAATAAGTGCCGGCGATGCGCTGCTTTCACCTGCTCAAGAGACGCCCGCAGGTAAACATAGCCAACAATTTCATTGCTGCGATATACAGGTTGCGTGATTTCTAAATAATCAAGGCTAAAGCGAAAGCTGGTGGTGTCGGAAAAGTTACTCACTTGGCTTTGCACTGCTGCGCGGCCCGGCGCGTTGTAGATAGCCGCAGTACTCATGGTAACATCGGTGTAGCGATATAAATGCATGTGATGTAGCAACGGGTAAGCGGTTAAACCATTTAAAATAGCCGCCGCCGATTGCTCGTTTAACCCTTCACTGCTGGCCCGCATTGCCAGTTGTTGGGCCAATGCTTCGTGCTGCAGAAGCAGTGATTTTCGCTCCGAATCAGAAACTAATAACGTAGATAGGGCGAGAAACAGCAACATAGCGAGCGCTACGATGCTGGTAACGATCATATTCAACCGATTGGTTAAAGACCATCCCCGCGTTCTACTCATTTACTTTCCTTTCTGCCCGTTAGTAGCATGCCACACGGTAAATTTCGGTGTTTCTAACAAGGTGTTTACTTGTTTAAATGCTTTAGCAAGCGCTTCACGATAAGGCAAAAACGTGTTGGCCACTAGCACTAAGCTGCCACGCGGCGCGAGTTTTTTCTGGCTCGCCTGAATAAAGTTTTGCGTAATCTGATAATCGGTATGCTTGCCCGCATGAAAGGGTGGATTGCTGATAATCCAATCAAATTGGCCGCTTACGGCGTTTAGCCCATCACTTGCATACACGCGGTGCTTAAACGTATTTTCGTTCCCCAGCGTAGCCGTTGTAGCGGCAAGCGCAAGCACATTAATGTCTACTGAATGCAATTCCGTGATTGGGTAATGGCGAGCTAGGTATTTACTGATTACCCCGGCACCACAACCAAAATCGAGCACGCGCCCAGCAATATACGGCGGCAAGTTTTGTAATAGCCGCTCTGTGCCACTATCGAGCCTGCCACTGCTAAATACGCCAGGAAAACTAATGATATCGATGGGTGCATCGCCTGCGGAAATGCTTGGCGAATAGTGCTGCTGGTAATCGTTCAAAGCAAAACTAGCTGCTGCGCTGAGTTCGCTTTGTAGCAATTGGCAATGATTGCCATTGGCAACCTTCTGCCATTTTTGCCAACCGGCATGTTCTTGCTTTAAATACGAGCGAATGCCCACATCATTGTGGCCTACAAGCCAAATTGGTGTGCCCTCTGGTACAGCGGCGCGTAGGTTAGCCAGCAACATTACGGTAAGTTGCTTCTCTTTGGGGATGTTTAAGATTACCCCAGTAACGGGCAGCACTTCGGTTAGTGCAGCACTGAAAATCATCGTGTTGCCAGTTTCTGCATCGGTATCAGTATCAGTGAGCGGGTTTTGATTAGCGGTAGCATCCGCAGCCGCGGTGTGCGCCGCTCTGAAATCCGCCGCTGTGGTAAACGGTAATGCTTGTGCATTCAATACCCAACTGGTGAACTGCCAGCCAGTAGGTTGCAGTGCTTCTAGCATTCCAGGGCTGGGGTTTACCAGCAGCAGATGCGGGGCAGAACCTGCAGATACTGATAAACCGGCTTCGATTTGCTCAGCTTGGCGCAATATTAATTTTGTGGCGGCTACCGACATGAATTCTCACTATACTTACGTTATTAAAAATTACGTTATTAAAATTTAGGTTATGACGTTACGTATTTGGCAATATTGGAGCGTTAACTTGGGCGATCTGGATATGCTTCCACAAAGGTATCTACCATTTCGCTTGCGTATGATGATTCTTCTGCATCAAAACAGGCAATATGGAACAGCGCTTCGCCTTCATTACTTACTGGAATATTGCTAATACCGATAACAATACCGCCAACTGTAGCGTATATCGAGGTATGTTCACCACCATGAGGTGGGGCAACGTGTGCTAGCAATTGGCCGCGGCTTACTGTGTGGCCTAATTCTACTTTGGCTAACACCAGGCCGTCACCTTCACTGCGAACCCACACCGAGCGCTGGGCAAACACTGGGGTTACCTTTTTACGGGTACGCCGGCCTTTCATCATTTTCAGCATTTTCATTACGTTGGTAACGCCGTTTACCCCAGCTTTAATCGCTGAGTAATCAAACCGTAATGCTTCACCTGCTTCATACAAAATAAGCGGAATACCAAGCTCAGAAGCTTGCGAACGTAACGAGCCATCGCGATCTTTTGAGTTCATGATTACCGGGCTATTAAATGCTTCGGCCATGGCGGTAGCTTCTTCACTATCTAAATTCACGCGAATTTGTGGCAAGTTGCTGCGGTGAATGGCGCCGGTATGCAAATCAATAATATGGGTTGCGCGTTCCACCAACTGGGTGCGAAAAAGGTAGGCTAATCTACTGCCTAGAGCACCGCGTTCAGAACCTGGGAAACAGCGGTTTAAATCACGCCGATCGGGTAAATAGCGCGTTTGTTGGATAAAGCCAAACATGTTCACTACTGGAACCAAAAGTAGGGTGCCGGTTAGCTCGGCAGGATCGATGGATTGAATTAACCTACGGCATATTTCGATGCCGTTCAGCTCATCGCCATGAATCGCCGCGCATACTAAAAGCACTGGGCCTGGCTTGGTGCCATGCAGCACTTCTACATGCAAATCTAATGGTGTATCGGAATATAAACGCGCCGCGGGTAAAAGCACCCGCTCTTGCGTGCCCGGCGCTATAGAAATCTCGCCGAGTTGAAATGGCTGGTTACGTTTGCGTGCCATGAATTAAAAACCTCAAAATGATAAACGCAGATTACGATTCCGAACTATGCGTTAGATTGGTAATCTGCAAATCGGTTAGCAAAGCAATTAGCCGCGACCTTTGGTGCGGGTTTTGTGCTGTTTTGCGGTTTTTTCAATGAAGGTAATAATTTGTAACGCTACGTCTTTCTCGGTAGCTGTTTCAATTCCTTCTAAGCCGGGCGAAGAGTTTACTTCCATTACTAATGGCCCGTGGTTGGAACGCAGTAAATCAACGCCGGCTACATTTAGCCCCATTGTTTTAGCCGCTTTCACCGCCGTTGCACGTTCTGCCGGGCTTAATTTTACAAGCGTAGCACTACCACCGCGATGCAGGTTCGAGCGGAACTCGCCTGGCTTGGCTTGGCGTTTCATTGCCGCGATTACCTTATCGCCGATAACGAAACAGCGTAAATCGGCGCCGCCCGCTTCTTTAATATATTCTTGCACCATAAAGTGAGCGTTTAGGCCCATAAAGGCTTCAATCACACTTTCCGATGCTTTGCGGGTTTCAGCGAGAACCACACCAATACCTTGCGTACCTTCCAGAAGCTTAATTACTAGAGGTGCGCCACCTACCATATCAATAAGATCAGGGATATCCGAAGGCTTGCTGGCGAAGCCAGTAACCGGAAGACCGATGCCTTTGCGGGATAATAATTGCAAAGAACGCAGCTTATCGCGGCTGCGGCTAATGGCTACCGATTCGTTCAATGGGTAAGTACCCATCATTTCGAACTGGCGCAACACCGCCGTGCCATAGAAGGTAATTGAGGCACCAATCCGCGGGATTACCGCATCATATTGGGGTAACCCTTCACCACGCATGTGAATTTCAGGCTCTTTTGCGTTGATGTTCATGTAACAACGCAATGGATCAAGCACATGCATTTCATGGCCGCGAGATTGGCCAGCTTCGATTAAGCGGCGAGTAGAATACAGGTTTTTGTTCCGCGATAGGATGGCGATTCTCATGCCGGTTTTCCTTGTAGATAGGACGCTTCAGGGTTCACTAGATATTTACCATTGAGCGCTTGGCGCCCTAACAACATTCTGAATTTCATTGTATCACGGTTTGTTAAAGTAAATTCAGCATTAAATTCTTGTGCATTCGTCGCAAAACCAACACGCACTAAAGTGCGAATTACATAGCGTACTTCGGTGTGGCCGCCAGAATCAGTTACTTGTCGCTGTTCTAAAACTGGCGCCTCGCACACATGCTCGGATAAATCATTCTGTATGGGATGAACCCAAATTCGCAACCACTCCGTACCTTCCTTTTCAAAAGGCTCGATTTTGAACGCATGTAAACACGACGTGCGCGCGCCGGTGTCTACTTTCGCCTTTATGGCCGCAATTCCAAGTTCTGGCAGTGATACCCATTCGCGCCATCCGGTGGTAGGGTATTGTTGATTAGTTTGTTGATTCGACACAAAGTTATACCGCTTCTGAGTAAAGTGAAGGTATAAACTTAACCTAAAATGATTAGGAGTAAAACTAAATGGCTACTTGCAGCACCTGTAGTTGTTACAAAGGCCTTGGTTTTAATATCCAAATGGCCTTTCAACCGATAATTAATACCACCACGCAAAGTATTTATGCTCATGAAGCATTAGTGCGGGGTTTAAACGGTGAAGGCGCAGGTGAAGTGCTGAGCAGAGTGAATAGCGATAACATTTATTCGTTTGATCAAACCTGCCGCATGAGCGCGATAGAGAGTGCGGCTGCGCTCAATATGCAAGAGCACTTGAGCATTAATTTCATGCCCAACGCCATCTATGAGCCAGAAACATGCCTAGAGCGCACGCTAGCTACCGCGAAGAAAGTAAACTTTCCCCATGAGCGGATTATTTTTGAAGTTACAGAGCATGAAAAAATAGAAAACCACTCGCTGCTCGTGGACGTGTTTACTACCTACAAGCAGCACGGCTTTCTCACGGCTATTGATGATTTCGGTGAAGGTTACGCAGGCCTGAACTTATTAGCTGATTTTCAACCGGATATTATCAAACTCGATATGCAACTGGTGCGCAATATACATGAGAAGCGCATTACCCAGATTATTTTAAAAGGTATTCTCTCGGTAGCACACGAACTGGGGATTACCGTAGTTGCTGAAGGTATCGAGCAGGAAGGCGAGTACTTGTATTTGCGCGATCAAGGTATTGAATTGATGCAGGGCTATTATTTTGCGCGGCCACAATTGGAAAGCTTGGCAGCGTTAGATAAAAAACTATTTACCTAAGCCCAAGCCTTCGCAAAGAATAGTGCGAGTAAATTCTTTCTTAAGATAGAATCCACGTGGCAACGTTTGTATCGGTTCACCACTGGCCCCATATGCAGCTGTTAGTGCTTTGCTGTTCGCGGCTTTCGGCCGTAGTTGTAAGGCGCTGCCCATGCGTGCGGTAATGCTTTCTACTTGGCCAAGAATAATCGCTTCCGTAATTTCCTCCCAATCACGCCGCAGTTGCTGTTCTTGGGCTTCGTTTGGTTGCCATAACAGTGGCAAGCCTACCGTACGCTCAGCTACTGGAATTTCGCGGCGGCCATCAATGGGTATCCACAGCACTTGGCTAAGTTTATTACGTACGTTGGAATGCTCCCAACTTACGCCATTTAAGCCAAGTAGTGGTGCAATACACACATAGGTAGTTTCCAACGGCATCGCTGCCAGGTTTACCGGAATGGTTTTTAGCTCTACGCCCAGCTCTGGAAAGTCTTGTTCGGCCTTTGAACCCGCGCTGGCGCCCAGAAATAGCTCCAGTAGCTGCCCGGTCCAACCTTTGGCGTTACGTAATGAAGAAGGTACCTGTACTTGCGCAATGGCGGCGAGTTCAGCAAAAGAAAACCCCACTAAGTCTTGCGCCCGCTCAAGAAGCTCTGCTACTGAGCTGGGCGGATTTTGGGCTACTTTAGGAAATGATTGCAACACGCTCGTAGTACCTCTGAAAGAATTATTATTCGCTATAGTAAAAGGCGAAGATATTTGCCGCAAGCCGGGGTTTGTGGAAGAATCAAGAAAAGCTTAAGAAAGAGGATGCTCGAGTGATTGATGCCGAGGGATATAGATCGAATGTCGGCATAGTAATATGTAACGAGCAAGGGCAAGTATTTTGGGCACGGCGCTTTGGTCAGCAAAGCTGGCAATTTCCCCAGGGTGGCATTGATGATGGCGAAACCCCTGAGCAAGCAATGTACCGTGAATTGTATGAAGAAGTAGGGCTGCGGCCCGAACAGGTCGAGTTAGTATATACCAGTAGAACTTGGTATCGCTATCGGCTCCCGAAACGCCTCGTGCGAAAAGGCTCGAAACCGGTTTGTATAGGCCAAAAACAAAAATGGTTTTTGTTAAAATTAACCTGTGCGGAATCGGAAGTAGATGTTTTGCAATCAGGCCACCCAGAATTCGATGGTTGGCGCTGGGTTACGTATTGGTATCCGGTTCGTCAAGTAGTGGCGTTTAAACGCGATGTATACCGCAGGGTGATGAAAGAATTTGCCCCGGTGGTAATGCCATTTCGCGGGAAAGCGCGTCCGAAACGATTTAAACGTAAGCGATAAATCATGCTCACCGTATTACAACGGATCGTAGAAGCAGTAAATCAAGCGCCGGATCTCGATGCGGCGCTGCGTATGATTGTGCAAAAAGCACGGGCTGCCTTGGGCAGCGATGTGTGCAGTGTGTATTTGGCTGATCACGAGCAACAACAGTTTGTGATGATGGCCACCGAAGGTTTACAGCTTGATGAAAGCGAGCGGGTAACCTTAAATTTTGGCGAGGGCCTCATCAGCCTTGCCGCACAGCGGGAAGAACCGTTAAACATTGCCAACGCCAATGAACACCCTAATTTCAAATTGGTTGAATCTGTTGGTGAAGAAGCCTATCGAGCCATGCTGGTGGCACCGATTATTCACCAGCGTAAAGTACTCGGCGTATTGGCTGCCCAACAGAAAAAAGCTCGGGCGTTTTCTGGTGAAGAAGAAGCTTTTGTAGTTACCTTAGCGGCGCAGCTTGCTACGGTAATAGCGCACGCAGAAGCTCGCGGCTTAGTAAGTGGCCACTATTCGCCATGGCTACGTAATTTGAATGGTTTGCCCGGCGCGCCGGGTGTAGCCATTGGCCAAGCATTTATTGGCCGGCCAGCTGCAACCTTGAGCTCGGTAGTACCTAGGCGCACCGAATACCCTTGGCGGGAAATCCATAAATTCCGCAAAGCGGTAATGCAAACACGCATGGAATTGCGTGCGTTAGCTGAACAAGTGGCGGAATACGTTGCTGAAGATACCTTAGCCATATTTGATGTGTACCAAAGCATGTTGGATGCGGCCAGTTTAGGCGATGCCGTAGAAGCAAAGATTAAAGATGGCTGGATGGCGCAAACCGCAGTAAAAATGGCGGTTGAAGATTTCGTTGCTAAGTTCGAAGATTTAGATGATTCCTATCTGCGTGAACGTGCTGTTGATATCCGCGATTTAGGCCAGCGCGTGCTGTCGTTTTTACAAGAAAAGAATGGCCAACAGCACAACTTCCCTGATACCTGTATTTTAATTGCCGAAGAAGTTACCGCGAGTATGTTGGCGGGAGTGCCGCGGAAAAAACTACAAGGTTTAGTATCGCTGCAAGGCTCGGCTAACTCCCACGCGGCCATTATGGCTCGCAGCATGGGTATTCCAGCCGTGTTTGGTTTGAGCGATGTACCGCTCTCGTATCTGCACGATCAACATTTAATTGTAGATGGTTACAGTGGCGAGATTTTTGTAAACCCGCCAGCGCAGCTTATTCAAGAATATGAGGTGCTGCGAGCAGAAGAATATGAACTCGCAGAAATGGTGGCGGAGCATCGGGATGCCGAGGCCTGCACCCTTGATGGCGTGCCCGTATCGTTACAGATTAACGCGGGCATGAATGTGGAACATGACCAAGATCGCCTTGGTCATTATGAAGGCATCGGTTTATACCGAACCGAAATTCCATTTATGATGCGCGAGCGCTTTCCAACTGAAAGCGAGCAATATGAGTTGTATCTCTCCGTACTGAAGAGCACGGCTGGATTACCAGTAGTAATGCGCACCCTTGATGTAGGCGGCGACAAGCCGTTACCGTATTTCCCTATTCATGAAGAGAATCCATTTTTGGGTTGGCGCGGTATTCGCATGACCTTGGATCACCCAGAGATCTTCTTAGTGCAGGTAAGGGCGATGCTGCGCGCCAATATTGGTATTGATAACCTGCAGATTTTATTACCCATGATTACTTCGCTGGATGAAGTGGATGAATCTACTCGGCTAATTAACCAAGCCTACTTTGAAGTACGTAACGAACTCCTGCAAAAAGATAGAAATGCGCAAATTAGCCGCCCAAAAATCGGCGTGATGATTGAAGTGCCAGCCTTGCTGTATCAACTTGATGCAGTAGCAAAACGGGTGGATTTCTTTTCTGTAGGAACGAATGATTTAACCCAATATTTGTTGGCGGTAGATCGGAATAACTCTCGGGTTGCCGGTATCTACGATAACTTCCATCCGGCAGTGCTGCATGCCTTGCAATTCATTATTCAACGTTGCGCGGCACTGCAAAAACCGGTGAGCGTGTGTGGTGAAATGGCGGGCGATCCGGGTGGTGCATTGCTGTTAGTAGCCATGGGCTATCGCAAGCTTTCGATGACCACGCACAACCTGGATAAAACCCGTTGGATTCTGCGCCACGTAGATAGTAAAACGATGCATATTTTGCTTTCGCAAGTGATGCAGGCAACGCATCCGGATCAGGTACGGCGGCTGATTCGAATTAAACTCGAATCGTTAGGTTTAGGTGGTTTTGTGCGAGCAGGTAAATAATGCTGTTGAGCTTGTTGATATGCTTGGCGGGCGGTATTGCCGCGGGTTTGCTCTCGGGTATGTTGGGAATTGGTGGTGGCATTCTTATTGTGCCCTTATTGATTTATTTACTGCCCATTATGGGGCTGCCAGCAAGTATTGTGGTGCCAACTGCTATCGCTACCAGCCTTGCCACGATCATGTTAACTACCTTATCCAGTGCTCGAGCGCACGCTAAACGCGGTTATGTTGATTGGGCGTGGGTGAAGCTATTAGGGCCTTTTTTAATTGCTGGTGGGTTAGTAGGTGCTTACTTAGGCACGCGAATTCCACCTGAAATCCTGCAACGAATTTTTGCTGCGGTACTTATTTTTCTTGCCGTACACATGATTTGGAAACATCGCCCGAAATCAGTGGATGCGCAAATTAACCAGCCCATTGCGCGCGCATTTGCTAGCGTAATTGGCGTGGTTTCGGCATTGGTTGGTATTGGTGGCGGCGCTTTAATTGTGCCGTTACTGCATTTTTATCAAGTAGCGATGCGTAATGCGGTGGCCGTAGCCGCTGTATGTAGTGTGTTATTGGCTGGTTTTGGTTCCCTTACCTATATGCTGGCAGGCCCTGCACCTTCAGCTTCCGGGGTGAGTGGTTTAATTGGCTATGTGTATTTGCCAGCTTGGCTGGCGATTAGTACTACATCAATGATTTTTGCACGGGTTGGTGCTGCGATAGCGCATCGATTGCCAGTGCGTTATTTACAGCGTGCTTTTGCTGTGCTGCTTATTTCGGTAGCATTGCATTTATTTTTCGGACGCTAGAACAGCACAAGGAACATTATGAGCAGTAATCACCTGCAGTTTCCAAACTGGGATCCGATTGCGATTTCCATCGGGCCAATCGATGTGCATTGGTATGGCTTAATGTATCTAGTAGGCGCGGTATTCGCTTATTGGTGGGGTAACAAACGGGCTCGGCAAGCACCGAATTGGAATGAGAATCAGTGGCAAGATATCCTCTTTTGGGGCTTTCTGGCATTGGTGATTGGTGGCCGGGTAGGGTATGTGTTGTTCTATCAGTTCGATCATTTCTTGGCTAATCCATTGTATTTATTGCAAGCCCGCGGTGGCGGCATGTCGTTTCATGGCGGTATGCTCGGTGTTATCGCAGTACTGCTGATTTACGCCATAAAAACCAACCGTTCATTACTAGAAGTGGGTGATTTTGTAGCACCGATGGTGCCAGTGGGTTTAGGTGCTGGGCGCATTGGTAACTTTATTAACGGCGAACTATGGGGCCGCGTAAGTGATGTACCTTGGGCCATGGTGTTTCCAAACCCCGCAGCCGGGTTTTTGCCGCGCCATCCCTCGCAGCTATACCAAGCCATAGGGGAAGGGTTATTATTATTCTTAGTACTGTGGGCGTTTAGCCGCAAACCAAAACCGGTGGGTGCGATTTCTGGCTTATTCTTGCTCGGTTATGGTGTTGCCAGAATGGTAGTGGAGTTGTTCCGCGAGCCGGATGCGCATCTTGGCATTTTAGGTATTATGAGCATGGGCCAGTGGTTATCCTTGCCGATGGTTATCGCAGGCGCGGCGTTAATGATCTTGGCCTACCAAGGCAAACTTCAGCGTTTTGAACCTGCCAACCGAGCGCCTGCAGCAAATAACCAGCCAGCTCAATCAGCAAAAAATAAGCCGGCAAAAAAACAGCCGGCAAAAAAACAGCAACGGAAAAAATAAACAGTGGGGAACTCATGCGCCAGTATTTAGACCTTATGCGCCATGTAATGGAAAATGGCACAGTAAAAGAAGATCGCACCGGTACCGGTACCCGCAGCGTATTTGGTTACCAGATGCGCTTTGATTTAGCCGAAGGCTTTCCTTTAGTAACCACAAAAAAATGCCATTTGCGCTCGATTATTCACGAACTACTATGGTTTCTGAAAGGGGAAACCAACGTAGCGTATCTGCGTGAAAACGGCGTATCGATTTGGGATGAGTGGGCCACGGAAGCTGGTGATTTAGGGCCAGTATATGGCGCAATGTGGCGCAATTGGCCTACCGCCAACGGTGGCAGCGTAGATCAAATTAGTGAGTTAATCGCGCAAATTAAAACTAACCCAGATTCGCGGCGTTTATTGGTAAGCGCATGGAATCCTGCATTGCTGCCAGATACCAGCAAAACACCAAGAGCAAACGCGCAAGCAGGTTTACAAGCATTACCGCCATGCCACACGCTGTTTCAATTTTATGTAGCCGATGGCAAATTGAGTTGTCAGTTGTACCAGCGCAGCGCTGATATCTTCTTTTTATGCCCCCACTATAGAATTGCACAATATAAATATCATTGATTCTTTTTTTTAAACTTTTAAAAAATTAATTCGTGACACTTGAAAAATGCACAATGCGTGGTATTATTGAGTAGTGTAGTATTGGAGGTAGTCTTGAGATTTAAAATTATAGATAACGAAACAGTCGACTTAAGTAAGTCTCATGTTCTTGGGCAAAGTGAATTAAAAGAAGATATTGTTTTGTCTCAGAAGAAAACTCGCGCTGTTGTGGCTTTTAATAAAAACCACGAAGTACTGCCGCTCGTTTCGGATTGGTTGACGGAAGAACTTAGCGAGAAGCTAACTCCTCCAAGCACAATTGGCACTTACGCTAATAATATTTCCTATTTTCTTGACTACCTTAATGAGGCACAGAGCTACGAGAACTTAGCCGTAGACGATGCTTTCCTGCACATCTATAGTCATACGATTCAGGAGTACTTCGCATATCTGAAAACTGAGTGCAGTTTATCGTCTAATACAATTCGAAATAGAGACGCAACCTTCCAAATATTCTTTGATAAATATCTATGCAGAGCGCGCCGAGATGGCAAAGCAATTAGAGACGATAATCCCTACGATGACGGATTATTATCTAGGGCGGCTAAGTCAAAAGTCGTCGAGATGTGCACACTCAATGAGTTAAAAGCCCTTATCTTGTGTTCACATTCAGAACGAGAAAGGGCGATGATACAGTTTATGTACGATACTGGGGTTCGTCGTTCCGAAGTTACAAAAGTCAAGAAAACGGATATAGATAAAGCATTTAACTCGAATAAATCAACACTGATCGTAGACCAAGAAACTGTAGCATTGCCATCAAAGTATAAAGCCCTCTACGTAGCAGGAAGTAAGGGGCGAAAGCGGGAAGTTAAGCCTCGATACACTCTTCCAAGTTCTGCGACACTAGCAAGAGTTAGACGTTATTTTTCCACACCCGAATATCGCAAACTAGCGGGTAAATATGGCCTCGATGCGCGTGCATTCATTAACTCTGAAGGACGACCATATACACAGGCATCAATTGGAAAAATTCTAAAAAAGCTCTCTGATAGAGCAATCAAAAGAGGATTACTTGAGCGCCCAATCCATCCTCATATGTTGAGACATGGCTTCGCTGGGGGGGTATTAAGATCACCAGATCTTGGCGAGCACAGTGTAGATAAGTTAGTGGTACTACAGCAGTGTTTGGGGCACTCACATATAGCCACAACTCAAATTTATACCGCTCTACCCTACGATATTTATGGTCAGTATCAAGATAATAATAGTGTTCTTTTGACAAGAGCAGACCTTATGGAGCGACTATCAAAAAGCACTCGATTGACCGTTCCATTGAAGGAAAAACGATGAAAAAATTTAAGTATCAAGCACTCGAATCGTATGTGAGAGATATTGTTGCAAATCCTCAACGCGCTTGGGATGTGCCGATCGGAAACAAAGTACTTAAAGATGATTACTACGCAACGGCATCTTATGCACATTTGAGTAAGGCTCTAGGAATTTCAACGGATGCACTGCGGGGAAACACTTCAGCATCTGCGATGTACAGCGCTCTAATGGAACAGTTAAATGATGTGCTTAAAAAAGAGGGAGTACTTTTAAAGAAGGAGAGTGCTTCAGCACTGGAATTACGGAGAAACACATTAAATTGGTGGCGTGGGTTATCAATTGAAGAAAAGAAAGAAGTCGCTACATTTGGAAATTCTGTACAAGCTCAAAAATATATTAAGGGATGGAGAAGAGGCAAGGGATACGAGTTATTAGGAAAAGTGTGTAGTCAAATTAACGAAGAGCTTATCGAGCTGGGAGTCTTGACTAAAGATTATATCGAGGTGAAAGACCGAGATAAATTGCGAGATAAGTCCTATATCGCAAATCAAAAGGCGAGCAAAAAACGTTGGGATGATCTCGGGAGAATGCCTTTAAGAAATGTAGATGACTTTTTGAATACATCTAGTGAAACAGAGCCCTTTTCTCAATTAAAGCACTTAGCGGCGGTGCTTCGGCATACCGCCTCATCTCGCTCTACTAAGAACAATTTTCGTGATGGCTTTAATCACTTATGTCGTTTTTTGAAAGCTAATGGAATACCAGAAAATGAAACTCTGAAGAATATTCTCAATGAGTTTATTCTTAAAAGGTTCAAAGCAGATTACATTTTGCCTGCACTCGACTCCGGCGAAATGTCACCGAATTCAGCACCTACAATTGTAAGTGCGGTTCGAGCTATGCTTAAGCGTGCAAAGTCTATAGAAGGTTTAGATTTCCACAGCTTCTACGACGTAGAAATGATTGCTAAGGGGCGAACCGGCGAATATTACAAGCCATACACTACCAAAGAACGCGAAGCGATCAGCTACGCAATTCAGTCAGATATTAATGAAATTACCAAGTTTACTACTTACTTTAAAACCGGCATAGGTGAGAACCCTTTTGACGAAGAACAAAATCTCAAAGCCGGAATGGGGACCCTTGATAACGCCAGATTCTTGTTTGAAAATCATTTAGCCTGTCAGCCTGTATTCAATCATACTGCAAAGTCTCGTCCAGAAAAGGCTTTCCTATCAATCGTTAAGAAAAGTGAACTAGGACTACATGGTTTATATAAAAGTTGGGGAATACTGCCAGTTATTGACGCTGGGGTAATTGCGCCCTTCTTACTGCGGCTTGCACAAGTTACGGGCATGAATGCAGATTCTTTAATTGATCTCACTCACGACGACTTTGTGCCTGAGCATCCAGTAACTGGAAAACCCTGTCTACGGTATTGGAAGGAGCGAAGTACCGGGGAGAAGGAAATGCATTTAGATCTGTTTGAAGCCAAACTACAATGGCTTACTAGAAAACAGAGTAAAGAAATTGAAGAGATTTTCAATTCTGTGAAGGCCCTTACGACGTCAATCAGAAGCGATGCTCCTGATTCTATCAAAGACCTACTCTTCATATATAAGAGTACTGGACAGAATAGCTATGGCGTTGTGAAGCGTTTCAATTTATCTATTCTGACTAGCGTGTATAAGAACTTCGTGTCTCGGCATAATCTGGTAGACACAGAAAATCGAACATTAAGTTTTAGTATATCTCGTTTTCGCCCGACTTTCGTAAGCGAGTTGATTGAGGCTGGAGTTAGTATCCGAGAAATACAGCTTCTTTTAGGTCATAGTAACATTCAAACGACGATCAACTACCTTGATCGATTGGACTTCAATCGAATTGCGAGACTGAAGTTATCAGAGACGCTAAAGCACATCCATGCGAAGGTAATAAAACCAGCAAAAAAACAAGCAGAACAGAACATGGAACACCGAGAGATAACGATGTTTTCGACTCCTCTAGCTGGCTGCTCGAACTTGTTTTCACCTCCTGATTTTATTCAGAAATCTTCTCTTTATAAGAAAGGTCAACCCTGCTCTCAATATAATAAATGCTTGTCATGCGACAATGTAATGATAATTGCGGAACACCTGCCGATGCTATTCGCAATGAAGCGAGATTATATGATTCTGATGCAACGCAATCGCATTATGGACACACCCTACGGGGTCGTGATAGAGGAAAACCTATCTGTTCTGGATGAAATTTTAAATCCTGAAAAGTCAGATTTCAGTGAAGAAGAATTAGAGAAAGGCGAGCGACTTTCAATGTTTGAACAAACAGCCTATGTTGATGGAGTAACCGCATGATCGCTAGCAAGCAGGAACAAAGTATAAAATTATTACATCAACTTGGCAGGCACAAGGATGCTTTAATCCCTCTGGTTATTTCAGAGATTAATATTAAACAAGCTGAGCCATCAACACAGGCATTCAACCCTTCCGCGCTTATCGCTAACTTAATGAAATTGAATGTCACTAAGCTGAGTCGGTTTGAGGATACGATATGGGATTACAATGACGACGTTCTGAACCCTCCCAAGTCGATTCGAGGAGCGAAGTTAAAAATCAACTTCTCCAAGTATTCTAACGTTCCCCCGTACATCCTTGTTGAGATGAAATGTTTATTGCATTATGTTTTAGCAGCTCCTGAATCATTTAAAAAAAGCGGCATGAAGGGTAAGTCTAAGCGAGGATCCCTAAAACCAAATACAGCTATTTCTCAATTTGAGGGAGGGCTTCGATACATAGACTTCTTATTTGGTCAGTTAAATGAGATGGGCGTTGAATATGTTCTTGATAAATACAAGTCTATAACTGATGTATTCGATGCAGATTTCCGACAAGCTGCAAGTGCATTCCAACTAAGAGTAGATAATCAACTTAAGCAGTTTCTTAGATATCTATCTCATCCACTATCAATAAGAATTCTAGGAGAACAAGTAAAAGTAGATTTTTCCACTCTCCCTTGGCCTACTCAAGAGGTATCTAAGCGTGAGCAAAGCTTGGTGTTTGAGAATGAGATCTTCGAGCGTAATACTACTCATTCCACTCAAAAAGTCCTTGGTTTCCTTATGTCATTGGAGGAGGAAGTTAATGACAAGGTTGCCCTCAGTCATTACGAATTTTTAAGTAAAAATGCAAAACGTCATTTCAGTTTCAATAAGGAAACTCTTAACGATTATGTTTTGATACGGCTATTGACTAAGGGATATTCTGATGAGTACATCTCAAAATTCTGTGATATCTCCAGAGAATACTTGAGAGATGATGGTAAGTTAATGTTTAGCGAAAACGTTAGAAAAATTGCAAAAGCTAGGCATGGCATCTCGCACTTTGATGATCTTAGGAAAGAAGTCAATGAGGTCTATTATGCGAGCGCATACATTATTTACCAATTTACTGGCATGCGACCAAGTGAAGCAGCAGAAATAAAAATTTCTTCATGCCTTAATAGCGAAAACGGATTTGATCTGATTTGCTCAAATGTCAAAAAAGGTCGCTTAGATAACCTTAAGTTATTTGATGACAAGTGGGTAACAATTCCAATTATGAAGGATGCACTGAGGGCTGCACAATTGATTTCAGTGCTTAAAAACAATGACTATTTGCTTAGCAACGTAGACACCGTAGCCCCTGATGCTGAAGGAGACAGTATGGGCCCCGGCGGCATTGCTCACTTTTTCAATAATTACTTTGCAAGTATTTATGGTGACGAAAACGCAAAGAAGATAAATTTCAATCCATACATGTTGCGACATACTCTCACCTACCAGTTATACAGAGCCGAACTCGGGCTACCCTTCATATCTTTTCAGCTAAAACATGTCGTAGACCATGTTGGTCGCTACACAAGTTTTGGTGCTACTTCGGACACAACTCTTGGTTACGGGGAAATCGCTGAGCGGATAACTCAAGATAAAGCACATACTCGGGAGATCCGACATTTAGCTGAGGTCGAACGAGTAAAAAGTGTTATGGACCCAGAGGGTAACTACGCTGGTCCAAAAGGAAGAGAGCACAAGCATAGGATTACAAAGGTATTTCAAGGCTATCTAGCAGCAGGCTATTCGCGAGATGAAATCTTTGATGCTATGGCCAAGCAAGGCCTTGCTGTCATAAATGTCGGTAGTGGATTTTGTTTTGGGGGTGTTGAAGACTTTGACGATTCTTTACCCTGCATTGGCTCATTGAGGTGTAATCCCATAAGATGTTCGAATGCTGTAGTTACGAAAGTGAATGCTCCTAAATGGAGGGAAGTAGTCGTAACAAACCGCGCACTTTTGGGCAGAGAAGGTTATGAGGATAGGCAAGAGCAGCTTTTATCAGCAATTAAGGAAGCAGAAGGCGTGCTAAAATTGCTGGGCGAGGAAGTTCTCATATGACAAATCAAGCTTACGATGACAAGAATGCTGATGACTATGATAGCGTAACATTGCGGCTAACTAATGCGTTGGAATCGATAGCCAAGAACTCTAAGCTACCTGCAACCAATGCTCAAGTTGCTTTGTTGGCTGGTGTCTCAAGGAATACAGTAACGAATAGGAAGTTTCCTGCACGGCGACTGAAAGAGATAAAAAAAATAAGGAAAGAGGCAGCAGCAGCCTCAGCTAAGGAAAAAAGGGATAAGGAAAAAGAGTTACAGAAGACAATTGACGGTCTGTCGAGCGAGGTTGTGTATTGGTTTGCACAATATCGAGAAGCTAATCGAGATCGCGGAGATTTTGAAAATCAATTGAAAAGGGCACGAGAGAATGCAGATTTTTATCGCTCTGCATATGAAAAAGAAAAGGCCAAAGTACGCGATTTAGAAGCTCAAGTCGAATTAATGAAAGAGCTATTGAGAGAGAATAAATGAAACTTTACTTAGAATTATTAAAAGATGTCTTAGAGAACGGCGTAGAAAAAGGAGATCGTACTGGTACAGGTACAAAGTCCGTGTTTGGTCGCCAAATTAGACATGATTTGAAAGATGGCTTTCCTTTACTCACTACCAAGAAGCTTCACTTTAAGAGCATAGCTAACGAGCTGATCTGGTTCTTGAATGGAAATACCAATAATCATTGGCTCAATGAAAACGGTGTGAAAATTTGGGATGAATGGGCACTTGAAGATGGCTCTTTGGGGCCTATCTATGGTGAGCAGTGGACTGCATGGCCGACGAAAGACGGCGGTAAGATTAACCAGATCGACTACGTTGTGAACACTTTGAAAACCAATCCAAACAGCAGAAGAATTTTGTTTCATGGATGGAATGTTGAATACCTACCTGACGAGACTGTGAGTCCGCAAGAGAACGCCCGAAATGGTCGAATGGCACTTCCTCCATGCCACCTGCTTTATCAGTTCTACGTAGCAAATGGAAAGCTCTCAGGACAACTGTATATCAGAAGCTCAGATATTTTCTTGGGATTACCATATAACATCGCTAGCCTATCCTTGTTGGTTCATATGCTGTGCCAGCAATGTGATTTAGAGCCGGGAGAGGTGATCGTCAGTTTTGGTGACTTACACGCTTACTCAAATCACATGGAACAAATTCAAGAGCAACTTTCGCGTGAACCTCATGGGTTGCCCACGTTAGAGATTGCTAGAAAACCAGATAGCATTTATGGTTACAAATTTGAGGATTTTGTGATCCACAATTATGACGCATACCCAAATATAAAAGCTCCAGTGGCTATCTGAAGTGCGAGTGTTTAAATTTAACAAAGGCATGCTTTTTTAACGGTATAAGAAAATTTATTTGCGAATTGTGTAATTTTAAATGGACTTTTAGTGAATCCGTTACTTTGAATATTATCGCTTATCTTCTAACACTAATCAGAAATAAGACAATCAAATGGACAACAACTCAATAAAAATGGACGGTGAGTCTTTAGATATTGCCGCTAAACGTAGAGATGAATTGAAACAGCTATTCCCCGGTGTATTCACAGAAGTTAAGGACAAGGAAGGTAACATTGTTTCTTCCGTTGACTTTGAGCGGCTAAAAGCTGAACTCGGTACATTTTCTGATATCTATGAGGGACGCCGTGAGCGTTATGGCATGGAGTGGCCGGGGAAGCGCGATTGTATGAAGATCATTCAAGAGCCTAGCCGTGCGACTTTGAAGCCTTGCCCGGAAGATTCGGTTGATTGGGATAGCACTAAGAATTTGTTTATCGAAGGCGATAACCTTGAAGTGCTAAAGCTCTTGCAGAAGAGTTATTACGGAAAGGTGAAAATGATCTACGTCGATCCGCCTTACAATACTGGCAATGAGTTTATATATCCTGATAATTATCAGGAGACTTTAGATACTTACCTTGCCTATGCTGGTTTGGTGGACGATCAAGGTAAGAAATTTGCGACTAATACGGCCTCTGAAGGAAGATTTCATTCAAAGTGGATGAATATGATCTACCCGCGATTGTTTTTAGCGAAGAATTTGTTGCAAGACGACGGCGTAATATGCATCTCCATTAATGATAAAGAGTTATACAATTTAAAACAAATCGCTGATCAAATTTTCGGTGAAGAAAATTTCATAGCTACGTTGGTGTGGGAGAAAGGAAGAAAGAACGACGCCAAACGAGTATCAGTTGGACACGAATACATGGTTCTTTATGCTAAGGACTTAGCATTTATTGAGGAGATAAGCCAGCCTTGGCGTGAACCTAAGGAAGGTATTCAGGAAATAATAGACATATACAACAAGGCAAAGAAAGAACATCTTAAGGACTACGACAAGATAAGTGAAGAGTTGATTACGTTTTACAAGTCTTTAGAAGCAGATCATCCGTCAAAAAAATATGCTCGCAGTCGGTTTGTTGACCAGCGCGGAATTTGGCGTGATAACAATATCTCATGGCCGGGAGGGGGTGGACCTAAGTATGATTTAGTCCACCCAATTACAGGTAAACCATGTAAAGTACCTGATGATGGATGGAGATTCGTTGAAACTACAATGAAGCAGAAGATCCAAGAAGGGTATATTCACTTCAGAGAAGACCACACACAACCGCCAATTTTGAAATCGTATTTATATATAGATCCTGAATTTTCGGGTAAGGATCAGGATGTTGGCGGTAAGAGACAGGTAATGGGAAGTGTGTTTTATAGGCATTCTCAGCCATCTAATGATGTAATTAAAGAACTTTTCGGAGAGAAAGTATTCGAAAATCCTAAAGATCACGAAATTCTTGCGCGGCTGATTGATTACTGCACAACAGATGACGATATTATATTAGATTTCTTTGCTGGATCTGGGTCTACCGCTCATGCCGTACTTGACCTTAATAAAAAGAACTCATCAAATCGAAAGTTTATTCTCGTCCAACTGCCTGAACCTACTCCAGAAGAATCGCTAGCTCGTTCTCAAGGAATGTTAACAATAGCGGATTTATCAAAAGCCAGAATACGAAAAGCGTCAGATAGAATGCGTAATTCAACGACTCAACGTAGTGCTATCGACTTAGGATTTAAAGTGTTTAAATTGACTCCCTCGACGTTTATGCAGTGGAATCCGAGTAACGTTTCAAGTGAATCAGATTTGCAGAATGCTCTTGAGCTATATGTTGATAATTCGCACGATTGCAGCAGTGAAGATAAGTTATTTGAGTTGTTATTGAAAGCTGGTTTTGAACTTACTACAAGTATTGAAAGACTAGAAATTATTGGAAAGATTGTCTACTCGATCGAGAACCACGCACTGCTTATCTGTCTAGAAGACCAACTGACTAGGGAACTGATAGACGCAGTGATCGCATTAGAGCCAATGCAATTTGTTTGCTTGGATAAAGGCTTCCAAGGTAACGATCAGCTTAAGGCCAATTCTGCACAGGCATTTAAAGCTCGCTCTCAAGACAGCGAGGCCGAAATGGTCTTCAAAGTCGTGTAAGGAAGTAACATGTCTTTATTGAAGCTCAAATTTAACGCCACGCTTAGCTATCAAAAACAAGCAGTTCAGTCAGTAGTTGATTTGTTCGAGGAGCAACCACTGGCACAAGATGCGTTCACAGTATCCGTTGGACAACATTCTGGTGGTAGCCAGCTTTCGTTGGACGGCGGTGGTTTTGATGGTATTGCTGCGGTTTCCAATCAGCTATTGCTGTCTCACGACCAACTATTGAAAAACCTACGTAATGTGCAGGAGGCAAATAACATCTTACTTGCCGATGAGCTACGGAACACCACTTTTGACCTAGAGCAAGAAGATGAAGAAGGCACTTACAAGATTGAAAAATATGTGCCGCACTTTTCGGTAGAGATGGAAACAGGAACGGGCAAGACTTACGTCTATCTTCGCACCCTTTTTGAACTGAATAAAACCTATGGGTTTACTAAGTTTATAATCGTAGTCCCGAGTGTTCCAATCCGTGAAGGGGTTTTGAAAAGCTTAGAAATCATGCGCTCGCATTTTCACGAGCTATATGAGCATGTGCCGTTCGATCATTTCGTGTATACGCCATCCAAGTTAGGTCAAGTGCGCCAGTTTGGTTCGAGTAACAAAATCCAGATCATGGTGATAAATATTCAGGCCTTTGAGAAAGAACAGAATATTATCAACCGAGAGCAGGATAAATTAAGTGGCAACAAACCGATCGACTTTATTCGTGCGACGAACCCTATCGTAATTATTGATGAGCCACAGTCGGTAGAAGGCGATACCAGTAAAGATAGAACTAAACGTTCTGAAGCGTTGCACAGCCTCAATCCACTTTGTACGCTTCGCTATTCAGCTACGCACAAAAATCCTTATAACCTACTGTATAGCTTGGGGCCGATCGAAGCTTATGACCTTAAATTAGTCAAGCGGATCGAAGTCGCTAGTATGATTGAGGAGCAAAGCTTTAATAACACGTTTGTTGCTCTAAAAGACCTAGACAATAAGAAAGGCATTAAAGCGAAACTGCAAATTAACGTGCAGGATAAAGCAGGGCCGAAGAAAAAGCTTGTCACAGTGAGGCAGGGAGTAGATCTGTACACTGCTTCAAAAGAGCGACAGGAATACCAACACGGCTGGATAGTCGCAAATATAAGTTGTGAACCGGGTCTTGAACACATTGAATTTGCCAACGGTCAGATATTGCGGCTAGGAGAGCAATTGGGAGGCTTAGATGGTGAGTTGATGCGTGCGCAGATATATGAAACGGTTGAACAGCATCTCAAGAAAGAGTTGGCCGTCAAAGGCAAAGGCATTAAAGTCCTCTCACTGTTCTTTATCGATAAAGTTTCGAACTACCGTGAATATAAGGACGATGGCACGAGCAACTTGGGGAAGTTGGGTAAGTGGTTCGAAGAGGCGTATAACGAACTGACTCAAAAGCCCCTATATCAAGGGTTGCTGAATTATCCTGTGGTAGACGTGCATAACGGTTATTTTTCCCAAGATAAAAAAGGTTACAAAGATACATCAGGCACCACTAAAGCTGATGAAGATACCTATTCACTTATCATGCGAGATAAAGAGCAGTTGTTGTCTTTAGATGAGCCATTACGCTTCATCTTTTCGCATACTGCATTACGCGAAGGTTGGGACAACCCGAATGTGTTTCAAATCTGTACCTTAAATGAGACTAAGAGTGCAGATAGAAAACGTCAAGAAATTGGGAGGGGCTTGCGCTTACCAGTCAATCAACATGGTGAACGTGTGCACGATCCGTCGATAAATCGTTTGACTGTTATTGCAAATGAATCATACGACGACTTCGCTAATCAGTTGCAGACGGAATACGAAGAGGATTATGGAATCGGTTTCGGCAAGCTAGATATCAATGCGTTTGCGAAACTTGCCAACCCTCAAGCGCAACAATATGTGAATATTGGACAAGAGGCCTCAGAAGCTATTTTTAAATCATTGCACGAAAGTGGCTATCTAGATGCTGAAGGAAAGGTGACGGATAAATTCGACCCTAAGAACCCTCACTTTACTCTAGACCTCCCCCCTGAATGGGCGCACATGCGCCCTCAGATTGCGGATGAGATAAATAAGTATGTTTTCAAGAATCGCATAGCCGATGCTCGGGACAAGCGCACCTTGACCTTGAGAAAGAATGTCACTCTTGATCCTGACTTCGTAGAGCTTTGGAAACGAATCACCCAACGTACAAAATTCCGAGTTGTGTTCGATACTGAAGAGCTGGTCAAAGACGCTGCGAAAAGTATTGCTGACATGCCCCCAATTCACCGCTCTCGAATCACAACCGAAGTTTATCGGTTAGATACGAACAAGGCAGGAATTGAAGGTGAGCAAATTTCTGGCGGCGTCCGTGAGATAAGCCAATCACCAGAGTTACCGGATCTATTGGCTTATTTGCAAAATAGCACCGAGCTAACCCGTCACACCCTAGTGAATATTCTCAAGCGCAGCGGCAGATTGAAAGATTTTCTTGAAAACCCGCAAGTGTTCATCAACCAAGTTACCCAGTGTATTCAGGATGTTTTGCACCACGTTACAGTGAAGGGCATTGAGTACGAAAAGGTTGGTGGATGTAGCTATGAAATGCATAAGATTGAAGAAGAGGCAGAACGAGGTATTACTCGGTACTTAAACAATTTGTATGAAGTGCAAAACCAAGACAAGACGTTGTTTGATTTTGTCGAGTATGACTCCGAAGTAGAGCGAGCCTTTGCAAAGGCTTGTGATAGTGATGAGCGTATTAAATTTTACTGCAAACTTCCGGCCAGCTTCAAAATTGATACACCTGTCGGGCCATACAACCCAGACTGGGCATTAGTCACTGAGGGTGAGGAAAAGCTGTATCTAGTTCGTGAAACTAAAAGCACACGTAATCGAAAAGAATTACGCGAATCGGAGCAAGATAAAATCGCTTGTGGCGAGAAGCACTTCGCCGCTATTGGTGTGAATTTCGATGTGGTGACAACACTAAACGAAGCATTAAACGGATAGAAATATGGAAAACGTGAACAAGGAAATAATAGAGTGGGTGCATAACCAACTCTACTTGGTTCAGCTTGCCCCAACAAAAATAGGGTTTACTCCGTTTCTACGGGCGGTTTGACTGATATCCAAATTATCTACTGAAGCGCTGACGCAGGCTTATCAGCTAGTATTTGCGTCAGCGGTAATCAGACTCTATTATGTTCAAAAGACGTTGAACGAGAGGCTATTGCCATGCCGTACTGTCAAACAACTTTTCATACAATCAATTCAGATCAGGTTGAAGAGGTACTCTCAAAATTTGCCAGAGAGCACTTTGTAAGAGCCAGATGTGCGCATAATTTGGGAAACGGGTGGTATTCAGTCGATGCAGGAGAGAACGACCTGCGGGCCACGTTTGACATTGAGAGCAGTACGGTAAAGTTTTTCTGCCGATATGCTAAAGAGTTATCTCGTTACGACCAAAAGCTTCAGTCATTTGCCTCCGCTAACGAAATCAAACTGCAACGTTCTGGCAAGGAGTCATAGAGAACGACTCGACACTCAGGAAAGTATGTAGCCTGAAGTGATGGTAGAGCTGCAACTAGGAGGCTCCATGACTAACAGAAAACCTCTGGATGTATATGCGCTTGCGAGAGAAGTGACGCTGGATTCGCTTCAAGGTGGTTTGTATAAACAATTGATAGCTGACGGCAACACTTTGTACTCACCCGATCCAAACAATCGTGACTTGCTGATACGGCGCTTACCGTCAGGAGTTGTTGAGCACGGCATACTGAAGGAAGGTAAATTTATTCCAACATAGGTGATATCTTAGTACATGAAGGTGTGATGAGCTGATTACAGCGAGTACTTACTCTGGGGTTTACTTGAGTATTGTTTCCTTGAGAAGGTTTGATAAGTAAAATAAGTCTAGATTGAGATGCATCCTTTGTAGAGAGAATCTTCTTTATCTGCGCCATCGGAATTTTATCTTTGTGTTTATTAACGAAATTAAACAAAATGGAATAAATATGCAGGAAATCCCTTCTTCGATTAAGCCTTATCTTGATGAGATAGCACAATGCTTATCTGACAGAAACGCATCCATTATGGTGGGTGCAGGGTTTAGTATGAATGCAAAGCCGACGTTCGAAAATGCAAAAAAATTTCCTAGTTGGCAAGATTTAGGTAATGCTTTTTTTGAGAAGGTGAGAGGAGAGGACATACGCAATGCCAAGTACAATTTTTTCGACCCGCTAAAGCTAGCATATGAAGTTGAATCAAATTTTGGTCGTCCAGTTCTGGACTCGCTCCTTAGAGAAAATATTCCAGATAATGACTACAAACCGTCTGAGTTGCACCACTCCTTACTGAGTCTGCCTTGGACAGATGTTTTTACAACTAATTACGATACCCTTTTGGAGCGTGCCGCTGACTCTGTGAATGAAAGAAATTACAAAGTAGTAGTGCATAAAGATAACTTAGTTCATTCAATGCCTCCTCGTATATTTAAATTGCACGGCTGCTTCTCTGCTTCGACTCCTTTAATTATTAGCGAAGAAGACTATAGAATTTACCCTCAAAAATTTGCTCCTTTCGTTAATACCGTACAACAAACGTTGTTAGAGAACACCTTGTGTTTGATTGGTTTCTCAGGAGATGATCCAAACTTTCTTAAATGGGTTGGTTGGATTAGAGATAACTTAGGTAAAGAGAATTCACCCAAAATATACCTTATAGGTGTATTGAACTTGTCTGCATCACAAGAAAAAGCGTTGGCGCAATATAATATAACGTGCGTAGACATGTCGCTATGTGACGACGTTCAAAAGAGTGATCATCGCGGCGGGATCGCTAAATTTATTAATTACTGTAGGTTTAAAACTGACTCTGAAACCAAGAGTGATTGGAACTTGTCGCCAAAGTATATCCGCCCGAAGAAAAACGATAAAGGTATGCTGGATATCAAGAAGTTACCAAACAATATATCGCAGGTGACAAAGCTGTGGCGAGATGAAAGGCAATCCTACCCAAATTGGCTTGTTGTTCCTCACGACTTAAGAAAGAAGCTATGGAGTTACACACGCGATTGGTCAGAGATATTCAGTCAGAGTGAATCGATACCATTGCAGTTAATGAAAGACTTTGTATATGAATTTCTATGGCGTAAAGAAAAATCATTACTTCCGGTGTTTGACAATGAAGTTAATTCAATTTGGTCGTCAATCGAAGCTGATATTTCGAAAGATAAATTGAAAGATCCTAAAGTTTTCCATATTGTAATGTCTTTACTGAGATATTATCGGGAGGAAGGAAAAAAAAGCTCATGGAAGACGCTTTTCAAAGTGGCATCTGATAAATTTAAAGAGCCAGTTTATATCGACTATCTAACCCATGAAAAAGCGTTGTACCTTTTAATGGAAAATAAGGGGGCAGAGCTCACGAATTTACTAACACGCTGGGGTTCTGGATCGACGTCAGCTATTTGGATGTTTAGGAAAGCAAGCATACTGGCTGAAGTGAATAGTCTAGGTAATGCAAGAGACTTGCTTGAAAAAGCTCTTGTTAAAACTCGAAGAAAGATCAACGCGGATACTTCTATTGTAGAATACGGAAACGTGTCACTCGAATCCTATATCTTAGTTTTACTAACTAATGTTAATTTAGCCTTATCGATACAATCCGGTAATTGGTCGTCGGAGCAAAAACAAGAGTACCAAGATAGATTAAATGAGCTTCAACAGTTCAAATGTAATCCACGGCAAGAAATGGAATTACTACAATTAGAGATAAAGCATGAACCGACGCCTCAGAAGGCTATCTCTGTTACCAGTGGATTTGATATAGGAAGTCAGAGGACAACACGTCACTTTTCTTTTGAGAGTGATGAGGTGCTCAATGCGTTCCGATTGTTGAGGTTTTTCGAAGATGCAGCTTTACCATTCAGCTTGCCTCGGGTCAATATTGCTAATACTATGGCAAATAATGCCATCAAAAGGATTGCAACGCATGCTCCCTACTGGGCAATGGTGACCATGCTTCGAACGCGAGATAAAAAAAGCATTGAGTTAATTTTTACAAGAGAAAGTTTATTGGAATTTGATACTGAGTATGTTGATGAATTAGCTAAAAGCTATATTGACCTCTTGAATTCATTTGTCAATGAAGAAAGTAGCCTCTACGATTATGGTTTTGTTTTGCCCGAGGTTCTTTCGAGGCTCTGCTGTAAAGCAAGTACCAAAATCAAAGATCAAGTTTTAACGTTATTGATAAAAATTTACAGCAATAACTTTAACAGAAATAAATATGATTCTTTGAATAACCTAGTAAAAAGGTTGATGTTTTCGTTTAGTGATCGAGAAATTATTTCTCGTGTAGACCAGATTGTTGATATCGCTCGATACGGGATAAGTGGCGAACTAGACAAATTTAATTCTTTTTATTTTTATAATCCTTTTAGCTTTATTTATTTTTCTTCAGATATTAAGTCAATAGAGGAAGCTAGCGAGCGTAAGCTACCTCACAATAAAGTGAAGCCATTTCTAGATGCTTTAAAGTCAAATGTAAATGACGTAAGGGAAAACGCAAGCATCACTCTTGTTAGTTTAAAGAATATGGGGCTTCTAAATAAGAATCAAATCAAAAGCTTGTTAACTAAACTTCTATTCCATAAAGATAAGTACGGGCTTCCAGAAAATACTGGATACTTTAAGTTCGCATTTATAGATATGTTTGAAGGGGATAGAAACATAGAAAAGGCGTTTCGCGAGTTTTTGCTTGATGCTTCGCCACTGATACAAGCGAATAGTGCTAAGCCAAGTTCGTTCAGCATGCGAGGAAGGCCAGATCCATTTACTAGCGAAATAGTTGGTGGTAGCGCTCATATAGAATGGAGCAAAGACGAACTCATAAATCACGCAGAGAAGCTTATAACATGGTGGCAGTTGGATAAGGCTATTTTTGAGGCAAGAAAAAGCGATAGCGAGCTATTCAAAGAGATGCGGGATAGATTTTCTCTTTTTGTCGCTGCTATTGATGTAGTGATCATACGCAACAACATGGTTAGGTACAGAGAACAAATCGAGAAAATGATTGCTGAATTTAAGACGTTGGGCCTTGACAGTCTAAGTTTAAAAGCTGTGGCCCACGAGTTCGTGTCATACGACGAAGACGATTTCATTAGCGACGTTGAAGATTCTATCTCAAGTTTTGAAAAGTATAAGGTCTTAGATGCATTAAGAGCCATAGACGCGATTCTCCGTAATAATGATAAGCGTCGTGAACAGTATGAAAGTCTTCTTGCTACTTTTATAAGGTATTCTAGGGGGCAATACCTAGTTGAGGCCCTTCAGGTTGTGAACTGTATTTTGAAGCTATATATCGATAAATTAAATCCTGAACTTGAATCTGCGATACTAAAATCTCTCAACAGCATCGCGCGTGGATTTGAGCATTTAAATTTCGAAGAAAATTTAGCTTTAAGGAAAAGCGCTGCAAAGTTGGCTCACACTCTTTATCAGTGTTACTTTAAGATGGAGAAAGTCATGCCCTCTGAAGTCCTGAAATGGAAAGACATTTGTCAGTCAGAAAATGAATTTTCCGAAATTAAAAATCAATGGTCGATGATTGGTTGAAAGTATATTTAACGACACATAGCAATGAGTATTGCTTCTGAGTAAAAGAAAGCTATGGTTTCGCTATATAGCTTAGATTGTAATATGCGCAAATATATTTATTGCAAAATTCGAGGTAGCACTCCTCGCCATAAGACACAGGGCTATCTTTTAGTTGATTGATGCACAATAATAGCTCTATCGGAATATATTCTCCATTTGGGCGATTTTCTTTGAATTGTTCAAGAGCTTTCTTTGGCTTAAAGTCAATACCTATTACTCTGTTGTCAAACTCATTGTTTGAATAGAGTAGCAGCGAACTATTTTTCACCTCCAGTGTATAACAATAGCTAATTGGATAAAAAAAGGCAGACCTCGCACATAGGTACTGCATTGAAATGTCAGATATTACGACATCTTCAGACTTAATTGAGTTGTAGTGAGTAACTATTATGTTACTTTTCTCTACAAAGACCGCATTTTTAATATACGAATCTAGGTAAGAATAGATTGGAAGACTTGTTTTATGTGGTCGTACTCTTCTTCGGGTCTTTTTTAAATCTATCTCAATAATTTGCATTGCGAATAGGTCTGGGTTCTCATTAATGTGTTTTGCTCTTATCAAAAGTTCCAAATAGCTTTTGTAGCCTAAGAGGATAAAGCAGGCTGGCTTCTCTGTAGGTAGTAAGCAGATCTTCATCTCATTGTTGTAGGCGCTGCGTCCAACACCACTGAGTTCTAGCCATTTTCGGTTAGAAGGAATGAAAGAAGCAAAAGCTCTATCTCGCGCCGATATTGCTTGTTCTTCAGTTAGAGTCGTACTGGTATGGTTTGCTATTTCCTTGAAGAATGCCGGAGCAGATTCATTCAGGACTTGAAATACATCTGAAAACAAGACTTCATGTTTATTCGATTTAGACAGGCAATTCCAGTTACGATAACCAATGGCTTTCGCTAAGAGGTTGTAACCATCATGCAAACTGACGTTGACGTTGCTATTGTCTAATGTAAATTTAACGAAGTCTTTGAGAAGTGGTAAATCGTGTTGACTGATTAATACGTTTGAATCTGACATAACTATCCCTTACGTCCGCTTTTTGAGTCTTTAGTGGCTTGGACGTCAGTTGCTAGTTATTATAGTACTTAGGTTTGTGTGGGCACCGGTTTGAGGACTCATCTAGGTTTAGTGCCTTTCATGAAAATTATCACTGGTACGCCGACTCGTCAAATACTACCTTAGAAAACTAGTCAAAAGTAATGGACTCTAGGCAATACAAGGCTAAGAAGGTGTATCTATTATCTATATGTTGCTAACATGCTGCACTAAGAGCGGTAAGGTTAATTGCACAATGCATGAGAGGGGTATATGGCGATATGAGCACACGTATTGTGCATATTTCTGGGGTTATAAACCTTTTGGGTGTGCCCTTTAACATTGCTAGCTATGCCTTGTTCACATTGATGGTGGCGCAGGTGTGCGGCCTAGAGCCTGGTGAATTTATTCACACCTTTGGCGATGCGCATTTGTACTCGAACCATATGGAGCAAGCAGAGCTGCAACTAAGCCGAGAACCGCATGCTTTGCCAACCATGAAAATTAACCCGGCGGTTAAGGATATTTTTGCCTTTACCTATGCAGATTTTGAGTTAGTGGGTTATCAAGCCCATCCGCATATCAAAGCACCAGTAGCCATCTAGTTGTAGGGGTTTTGCATGAATGAGTGGCAGCGCCGCTTTAATGGTATTGAACGATTATATGGTAGCGACCATGCCCAGCGTATTCGTTCTTTGCACCTGTGCGTAATTGGCCTTGGTGGCGTAGGGTCATGGGCCGCAGAAGGATTAGCTCGTAGCGGTGTAGGTAAACTTACCTTAATTGATTTAGATGAGGTTTGCCTAAGCAACACTAATCGCCAATCGCACGCCCTTACCAGCACCATTGGTAAGCCCAAAGCAGAGGTGTTGGCAGCTCGGCTTTTGGATATTAATCCGCAACTCGAAGTGCAGGTGATAGACGATTTCATTAGTAGCGATAATCTTGCCGAGTTACTTACGCCGCACCCAGATGGTGTGCTTGATGCGATTGATAGCATACAAGCAAAAGTGGCGTTATTAGCTTGGTGTAAACGGCAAAAAATTGCTGTAGTAACCACCGGTGGTGCCGGTGGCCAAATCGATCCAACGGCAATAGCGGTTACTGATGTGGCCAAGGTTACGCAAGATCCACTGATGGCGAAGGTGCGTAATCAACTACGCAGAGATTATGGTTATAGCCGCAATCCGAAGCGTAAATTCGGTATTGATTGTGTGTACTCTACCGAGCAGTTGCGCTATCCACAGGGCGATGGTTCAGTATCTTACGCCAAGCATGGTGAGGAACATCAGCGCATGGATTGCAGCACTGGGTTTGGGGCAAGCATGATGGTTACCGCAAGTTTTGGCTTATTTGCGGCGGCCAAGTTAATGGAACGGGTGCTACCAAAGCAAACACCCAGCTCAGCGGCCAAACCTTAGCCCGTAATGGCTTGTTTAGCATGGTTGTATATTTGATAGAGGCCGTTACTGCGAGAAGGTGTAAGTTGCTGCTGTAAGCCACAGCTGGTTAACCACTGGTTAAAGTTAAATTCGCTAAGGGCGCTATGCGGTTTGCCCTGAACTGGCGCAAATAACACCACCAACAGGCCAGCAATTAAACGTGAGCTACTGTGGGTGTAATAGTAGCACTGGTTATTTTGACACTCGATTTTAAGCCAAACAGGCGCTTCGCAACCGGCAACGGCAAATGGCGTTTCTTCAGGTACCGCATGTAGCTGTTGTGCCATTTTCGCTAAGCCCAATAGATACCGGTAACGCTGCTCCCATTGTTGCGCTTGCTGCAATGCCGCAGCGATTTGCTCAGCATCGGGCAAAGTTGGCGTGTTGTTATGAGGGTCGGCATGGGCCGGCTTTTTCGTTATCATTCGTTTTAAATACCTGTTTGATCGGCTTATTTCTATTGCTGCCAGCTTGGGTTGACACTCTGGTCGGATGTTTTTTTTAGCCATTATAGCCAGATCACTTGTTTCATGCAGGCTGCTTTTACATAATGCAGCCTGATATCGGTTTCGATACAGAAATTATCAGAAGGAAAGATGTTATGAAAATCTTGGTCGCGGTAAAACGCGTGATCGATTACAACGTGAAAGTACGTGTGAAATCGGATCAGTCAGATGTAGATCTTAGCAACGTAAAAATGGCGTTGAACCCGTTCTGTGAGATTGCCGTGGAAGAAGCGGTGCGCTTGAAAGAGAAGGGTGTAGCCGAAGAAGTAGTTGTGGTTTCGATCGGCCCGAAAGCTTGCCAAGAACAAATTCGTACCGCGCTGGCCTTGGGCGCAGACCGTGGTATTCATGTAGAAGCCGATGCGATGCCTGATTCGCTCGCAGTAGCCAAGCTGCTAGGCAAGATTGTGGCTGAAGAAGCGCCGCAACTGGTGATTTTAGGTAAGCAATCCATTGATTCAGATAATAACCAAACTGGCCAAATGCTTGCCGCGCTAACGGATATGCCACAAGGCACCTTTGCATCTGAAGTAGTGGTAGATGGCGATAAAGTGCAAGTAACCCGGGAAGTGGATGGCGGTTTGCAAACCGTTGAGCTTACCCTGCCGGCCATTGTTACCACTGATTTACGCTTAAATGAGCCACGCTATGCTTCATTACCGAACATCATGAAAGCGAAGCGCAAGCCATTAGATGTGAAAACGCCAGAAGATCTAGGCGTGGATATTGCCAGCAAAGTTTCTGTGCTCAAAGTAGCGGCTCCAGCAGAGCGTAGCGCCGGTATTAAAGTGGCAGATATTGCAGAATTAGTAGAAAAACTGAAGAACGAGGCGAAAGTATTATGAGCATCTTAGTTGTTGCAGAACACGATAACAGCGCACTAAACCCAGCCACGTTGAAAACATTAACTGCTGCGCAAGCAATGGGTGATGATATTCACGTATTGGTAGCGGGTGAGAACTGTGCCGATGTAGCAGCTGAAGCTGCCAAAGCTGCCGGTGTTGCCAAAGTATTGCATGCTGATAATGCGGCGTACGGCCATCACCTTGCCGAGAACCTTAGCGCGTTAGTGGTAAGCATCGGTAAAAACTATAGCCATATTGTGGCGCCAGCTACTACAACCGGTAAAAACTTTATGCCGCGCGTTGCGGTATTACTGGATGTTGCGCAAATTTCCGACATTATTGCGGTAGAAAGTGCAGATACTTTCCAACGGCCAATTTATGCTGGTAACGCAATTGCCACAGTGCAGTGTGCAGAAGCTATTAAAGTAATTACTGTGCGTGCTACTGCATTTGATGCGGTTGCTGCGGAAGGCGGTAATGCAAGTGTTGAAGCTATTGATACGATATTTGCCTCAGATAAAGTGCGCTTTGTTAGCGAACAAGTGGCTGCCTCTGAGCGCCCAGAACTATCTGCAGCACGGGTAGTTATTTCTGGCGGCCGGGGTATGCAAAATGGTGAGAACTTTGCATTGCTAGAAAAAGTTGCTGATAAGTTAGGCGCAGCCATTGGTGCTTCGCGGGCAGCAGTAGATGCGGGCTTCGTACCAAACGATATGCAAGTAGGCCAAACGGGCAAGATTGTGGCGCCAGATTTATATATCGCTGTAGGCATTAGTGGTGCGATTCAACATTTGGCAGGCATGAAAGATTCAAAAGTAATCGTTGCCATTAATAAAGACGAAGAAGCGCCAATTTTCCAAGTGGCTGATTATGGTTTAGTTGCGGATCTTTTTGTGGCTTTGCCGGAACTAGAATCTGCATTATCCTGAGCACATGACAAGTGCGTGACAAGTGGGTTAGTGGTCTGCTAACCTGCTTGTTAATAAAATATTATAAAAAAGTTATCAAAATGATGGTAAATACTTGCTTAAATGCACGTAATCATACATGATTTTGACATAGTCATTAGCCGATCACCCCGGTTCGGGTTACGCAGGATAGGTGGCAACAACAATGAAAAGAAGAACAACTATGTTTAAAAAACTCCCATTAGCTTCTGCAGTAGCGCTCGCTATCGCAGCTGTACCAGTTCAGGCCGCAGATTTCGAAGTTGGGCCTTTTGCCGTGCAGTTTGATTCTACCTTCTCAGTTGGTGCCGTATGGCGTACTGGCTCGCGTGATATGCGCATAATTCATCCAGGTAATATGGAAGGTGGATTAGGCCAATCAGGCGTTGCCGATGACGGTAACTTGAACTATGACCGTGGCGACATGACCTCTTTGGTATTTAAAGGGATTCATGATTTAGATATTAACGCTGGCCGTTATGGTGGGTTCTTTACTCGCTTTAACTATTGGCATGATGCGGTAATTGAACGTGAAAACGTTGCCCATGGCCACACCGGTAACAATTATTTCCCAGATGCGCGTTTAGATGGCGGTTCGTTTGATGATTATTCAAAGGGCCAAGGCTTCAATCTTCTCGATGCGTTTTATTACACGCAATTTGATCTAGGTAGCAAACCAGTTGATTTACGGATTGGTCGCCAAGTATTGAGCTGGGGTGAAAGTACCCTAATTTTCAATGGTATCAATTCGATTAACCCACTTGATGTAAACGCTGCACGTCGGCCAGGTGCTGAAGTACGTGAAGCGTTACTACCAGTTGGTATGGTGAGCTTCTCAGTAGGTATTGCTGATAACACCACGGTTGATTCGTTTGTTGGTTTCGAGTGGGATAACACCAAGCTAGATGGCTGTGGTACGTTCTTCTCAACGGTAGACATCATTGGTGGCCCAGGCTGTAACAAGGTTACATTGAACCCAGAAGTGGCACCAGGGCGCTTCTTAAGCGACCGTGAATCAGTTGAAGCTGGGCTTTACTTAACTCGTGCTGAAGATGTGCGCGCAAGTAACAGCGGCCAATTTGGTGTGGGTATTCGCCACTACTCACTCGATTTAGATACTGAGTTTGGCTTGTATTACATTAACGTACACAATCATGCGCCAATTATTTCTGCCTATGATTGGAATACACCAGCGCCAAGCAATAACATCGTAGCTACCAATGGTCCAGAGTACTTCACTGAATGGCCAGAAGATAACCAAATTTACGGTGCAAGTTTTAGTACTACGTTAGCAGGCTGGTCTTGGGCAGGTGAAGTAAGCTATCGCCCGAATCAAGCTGTACAGATTAATACTACTGAAATCTTAACCGCGGGCTTACGCCCAGAAGTACCGAGCTCATTCTCAGACCGCATTACCAATGCACGGCCAACCGGTGTTCCGGTAGGTAACTATGCGCAAGGTTATGATGAGTTGAAAGTGTATCAAGCACAAATGACCTTCATTAACTTCTTTGAGCAGTTCTGGATTTCCGATCGGATGACCATTCTTGCTGAAGTTGCTGCGAACCACGTTGATAACTTGCCTGATTTAGATGTACAGCGTTATGGCCGTAGCCCAGTGTATGGAAAGTGCTTAACAGTTCGTGATCAGCGTTTGTTGGGTAACCCAGCTGCTTCTGAAAATATGAACTGCAAAGGCTTCGTAACCACTAGCTCTATGGGTTATCGCTTACGTGCGGTGTTTGATTTCAACAACGTATACCGTGGTTGGAACCTGCAGCCTACTTTAGTTGTGAACCATGATGTTGCTGGCTACTCGCCAAATGCAAACTTCATTGAAGGCCGTTTAAACCTTGGTGTGGTAGTAAATGCGAGCTACATGAGCAAATACAATCTAACCGTTGGTTATAACAACTACAGCGGCGCAGACTATGATCCAATGCAAGATCGTGACCATATCTCTGCAAGCTTCTCGGTTGCATTCTAATCGCGAATGAAGCTTTACAAGTGTTACCATAAAAACCGCCTTCGGGCGGTTTTTTGTGCCTGGGTTTAGCGTTGATTCACGCTACAGCGCTGTGCTACAACTTAGTGGTTCGTAAGGGGCTTTTATGGCAAGTTGGCAAACCTTTATTCAGCAACAAGAGCAGCAAGAATACTATCAGCAGTTACAGCAGCGTATAGCCGCCGAGCGGGCTGGTGAAGTACCTATCTATCCGCCAGAACACCAAGTGTTTCGGGCGTTTCAGTTAACCCCACTAGAGCAAGTACGGGTAGTTATTGTTGGCCAAGACCCCTATCACCAGCCGAACCAAGCGCACGGTTTAGCGTTTTCTGTGGCGCAAGGCGTGAAAGTACCGCCTTCATTGCAGAATATTTATAAAGCGATTCAGCACGATTTTCCTAATAGTGAAATTCCCCAACACGGTGATTTAGCTGCGTGGGCTAAACAAGGCGTGTTGCTGTTGAATACCTCACTTACTGTGCGCGATAGCGCAGCTGGCTCACATGCTAAGTTTGGCTGGCAGCAGTTTACCGCTGCGGCATTGGCATTTCTGGCTGAGCATCATGCCTGTGTTTATTTACTATGGGGCAAACATGCCCAAGAGATGGCTAAACCATTGGTAGAAAACAGCCGCACAGCCGAACAATCCTTAGTGCTTTCATCAGTGCATCCATCGCCTTTATCAGCGCATCGCGGCTTTTTAACCTGTGGCCATTTTGCAGCTACTAATGCTTGGTTAGCATCCCGAGGGCAGGCGCCAATTATATGGCTCAACGAGGACACAAATAAGGCCAAACAATTCACATTTTTGTAACATTTTTCTTTTACAATTCCCCAAGTTATGGTACAAATAATGTGCGCTTAACAAAATTGTAACAGCACAACAAATAGCGATATTCCAAAGGGGGATTCATGAACCATACAGATGAGCTCGGTAGTAACGAGAAAACAAGTAAGGGTCGTGCAGCAAAACGGAAATGGCGTGAGATTGAAGCCATTCAAGAGCGTCAGCGCCTAGAAAAGGAATTGATGGATATTGATTACTGTTACGAGCTTGAAACAGACCAACTAGAGTTTTAAGCACAAAAAAACGCCGCACTTGATGCGGCGTTTTTAATTCTCTACGCAAATGTTTTTATTTGCGCATTGATTCAGAAAGCAGTGGGCGCATTTGCGTAACCATTGCTTGTACTATTTTTGGTGCTCCAGCAACAATATTGCCAGAGTTGTTGTGGTTGGTACCACCACCGAAATCAGTAACCACACCACCAGCTTCGCGAACCAATAGCTCACCTGCTGCGGTATCCCAATATTTTAAACCCGCTTCAAAAAAGCCATCGTAACGGCCAGAGGCTACGTAGGCTAAATCAAGTGCTGCGGCGCCCATGCGGCGAACATCTGCAGCTTGCTCAAAGAATTTGCTAAACACAGCTTGGTATTCTGGCAGTAAATGCTTCATGCGGAATGGGAAGCCAGTGGCCAGTAATACACCATCCAGATCTTTATTCGGGCTTACGCGAATGCGATAGCCATTTAATTGTGCACCTGCGCCGCGGCTTGCGGTAAACATTTCTTCGCGCACTGGATCGTACACAACAGCGTGTTGTGTGATGCCTTTATGCGTAAGTGCGATAGAAATACAAAAATGAGGAATGCCACGCACGTAGTTCGTGGTGCCATCAATTGGATCGATTACCCACAGGAAATCCCCCTCTGCACCTTGCTCACCTGATTCTTCCGCTAAGAATTTATGATCAGGATACGATTTCTTAATCGTATTAATAATCACTTCTTCACAAGCGAGATCGATGTTCGAAACGTAATCATGTAGGCCTTTAGAGGTTACTTCTACTTGATCTGTGTTGGCAAAAGATTTCATTGCCACACGGCCGGCTGCACGGGCAGCACGCACCGCAATGTTTAAAATTGCATGCATGGGTAATTTCCTGTTCTGGCAAAGAGCGGGTGAAAAATTCGGCTGCATTATAGGCATGTTTTCTGGCAGATGCAATCATACAGGGGCTGTGCTAGTATCTGCCGGAATTTTCACCTTGGAATCGTTGGCATGCTAAATCAAATTCGAATCGTTCTTGTAAACACCTCAGATCAACGCAATATTGGCTCTGCTGCTCGAGCTATGAAAACCATGGGGCTTACCGAATTGGTATTAGTTGCACCGCTCGAAGAGCCGCAAGGTAAAGCGCAGGCTCTAGCTGCCGGTGCCACGGATGTGTTGGCGAATGCTATTCGGGTGGATACACTTGCGGAAGCCTTGGCGGATTGCAGCTTGGTGCTGGCGACAAGCGCGCGCAACCGCACTTTGGATTGGCCGCAGTTAACCCCACGTGAAGCAGGAGAAAAGGCGATTCAAGAAGGGGTGCAGGGTGCGAAGATCGCTATCGTATTTGGCCGCGAAGCCAGTGGCCTTACGAACGAAGAATTGCAACAAAGCAATTTCCATATTCATATTCCAGCGAACCCTGATTACAGCTCGTTAAACTTAGCAATGGCGGTGCAAACCGTTAGTTATGAGTTGCGGATGGCGTATTTAGCTGCCCAAGAACAGGCACCAGTAGCGGCTGATGAATATCCGTTGCACAAAGAGCTAGAAAGCTTTTATGAGCATTTTGAACAAGTACTTACCAAATCCGGCTTTATTGTGCGCCAACACCCCGGTTTAGTAATGACCAAACTGCGCCGATTATTCACTCGTACGCGGCTCGAGCAAAATGAGCTGAATATTCTCCGCGGTGTTTTAGCATCGCTCGAGAAGCATTTGCCGAACTCTAAAGCTTGAGTGTTTTACTAGGTTAAATACTTGATAGAAATACTCGGGAATGGTAAAGTTTTGCCTATTATCGAGGGTGGTTGTAGGCATTCAAAATGCCCTCGAAGCTACGTTAACCTGAGGTAGTGAGCATGCGATTAACATCGAAAGGGCGCTACGCCGTAACGGCTATTATAGATGTAGCCTTACACTGTGAGCACGGCCCGGTACCCCTTGCGGATATATCCGAACGGCAAGGTATTTCATTATCCTATTTAGAACAGCTGTTTGCTCGCTTACGCCGTAGCGGCATTGTAAGTAGTGTGCGTGGGCCAGGTGGTGGTTATCAACTAGGTAAGCCAGCGGCTGATATCTCCATTGCGGCGGTAATTCACGCGGTGGATGAAAGTATTGATGCAACCCGTTGCCAAGGTAAATCAGATTGCCTAGGTGGCACCCGCTGTTTAACGCATTCACTTTGGTCTAGTTTAAGTGAACGTATTGATGATTTTCTCGCCAACATCACGCTTGCTGAATTAGTGAATCAACACGATGTGTTGGAAGTTGCGAAGCGGCAGCAAAACAAATTTGCAGCGAAAGAAGAGCAGAAGATAGCACTGAACATACAGGTTTAAGTACTTTGAGTAAGATTACCCTACCGATTTATCTCGATTATGCCGCAACTACGCCAGCAGATTTTTTGGTGGCTGAAAAGATGGCCAATTACCTTACTGTAGATGGCGTGTTTGGCAATCCTGCATCACGCTCGCACCGGTTTGGTTGGCAAGCCGAAGAGGCGGTAGACACAGCCCGCGAACACATAGCGGAATTGATAAATGCCGATCCCCGCGAAATCGTATTTACCTCCGGTGCTACGGAAGCCACCAATTTAGCACTTAAAGGTGCTGCTGCTGCATATCAACATAAAGGCAAGCACCTTATTACGCTGTGCACGGAGCACAAGGCTACTTTAGATACGTGTGCGGAGCTTGAACAGCAGGGCTATACCGTTACCTACTTGCCCGTACAAACGGATGGTAGATTAGATTTGGCGGTGTTGGAGCAGGCACGGCAAGCAGATACCATTTTGCTCAGTGTAATGCAGGTTAATAACGAAATTGGCGTAATCCAAGATATTGCTGCAATTTCTCAGTGGTGCAAACAACACGATATTCTATTGCATGTAGATGGCGCCCAAAGTGTGGCCAAACTACCGGTAGATGTTCGCGCGCTGAACATCGATTTGTTCTCGATTTCGGCGCACAAAATGTATGGTCCAAAGGGAATTGGCGCCCTGTATGTACGGCGCACACCGCGCGTTCAGTTACATGCGCAAATGCATGGCGGTGGGCACGAGCGTGGTATGCGTTCCGGTACTCTGCCAACGCATCAAATTGTGGGTATGGGCGAAGCGGCGCGCATCGCCAAAGAACAATTACATAGTGGCGAAAGTGATCGCTTACTGGCACTGAAAATCCAGCTATGGGAAGGCATCAGCGCATTACCAGGCGTGCACATTAATGGTTCATTAAGTAATTCAGTGGCGGGCATTTTGAATGCGCAGTTTGCTGATATTGAAGGTGAAGCATTGCTCATGGCGATTCAAGATTTGGCGGTTTCAACCGGCTCAGCGTGCACATCGGCCAGTGTTGAGCCCTCCTATGTTTTGCGGGCTTTGGGCCTATCAGATGCGCTGGCGCATAGTTCCATACGTTTTAGTGTGGGGCGTTACACCAGTGCGGAAGAAATTGAGTACACGGTGGCATTGCTAAATCGCGTGGTGCCCGAGCTGCGCAATGCGCAATCGCTATGGCAGCTCTAAACACCCGTTGATTATGCCTTTCTCTAGGCGCCTTGTTTTAAGCGCGCGGCAAAGGTTTTGCGAAACTTGGCTAGCTTAGGTGAAACCACTGCTTGGCAGTATTGGTTTTCTGGATTACGCAAAAAGTAATCGCGATGATATTCCTCGGCAGCATAATAGCGATCAAGTGGCTCAATTTGCGTTACTACCTTACCTTTACCATCAGCACCGGGCCAAATCTGCTCACGTTCAATTTCTGCAATAATGGCTTCGGCTTGTTCACGTTGTTCAGCGTTGTGGTAAAACACAGCTGAACGATACTGGGTGCCGATGTCATTGCCTTGGCGATTCAGTTGGGTTGGATCGTGTAGGGCGAAAAAGATTTCTAAGATTTCGCGAAAACTAATGTGCTCAGGGTTAAACTGCAAGCGAATCACCTCAGCATGACCCGTAGTGCCAGAGCACACCTGCTCATAGCTTGGGTTCTCAAGTTGCCCACCGGCATAACCGGATTGTGCATCAATTACGCCTTCCAGTTGCTTGAAAGCCGATTCCAGACACCAAAAGCAGCCGCCGGCAAGAGTTGCTTCCTGAAATGTAGTGGCCATACATACCTCATGTAATTGTTGGAGCATTGTTGTCGCTTTGTTGTCACGTTGTTGTAACAAGGAAACGCTGTAATAGTAGTGCGAATGAGTTAAACGCATTTAACCATCTAGCCGTCTAAACTACAGCAGCTGTATGGATTTGCCAATAGCCTTTAGCCTGATCTACGTAAATATTCTTGAAAAAAAACGCCAGTTTGCTATGCGGCGCAAATTTATTGGGAAATTGTGCGGAATTCACGTATAATCCGCGCGTCTTTTTTAACCACTTTGAATGGCTCAGCAGAGCCTCAATTACCGGGAGTAAACAATGGCTTTGGAACGCACTTTGTCCATCATCAAGCCTGACGCGGTTGCAAAAAATGTAATCGGCGCCATCGTAAACCGTTTTGAAACGTCTGGCCTTCGTATTGTAGGTCAGAAAATGATGCACTTAAGCAAAGAGCAAGCGGAAGGCTTCTATGCTGAGCATAGCGAGCGTCCTTTCTTTGGTGCTTTAGTTGAATTCATGACTTCTGGCCCAATCGTAGTAATGGCGCTTGAAGGCGAAGACGCAGTTCGCAAGAACCGTGAAATCATGGGTGCTACTAACCCACAAGAAGCTGCCGCTGGTACATTGCGTGCAGATTTCGCGGAAACTATCGATGAAAACGCGGTTCATGGTTCAGATGCAGTTGAATCAGCAGCGCGCGAAATCGCTTATTTCTTCTCTGATGAAGAAGTTTGCGCACGCACCCGCTAAACTATTAGTGAAGCGTGTAATAAAAAAGGGGCGTTTCGCCCCTTTTTTGACTTTTATAGCAGTTGTTGGAAACGAGGTTACGTAATGACAACCACCACTAAGAAAATCAATCTACTCGATTTAGATCGCCAAGGTATTCGTGATTTCTTCGCCGAATTGGGAGAAAAACCTTTCCGCGCCGATCAGGTGATGAAGTGGGTGTATCATTATTGCATTGATGACTTCGATGACATGACCAACCTGAATAAAGGTTTACGTGGCAAGTTAAAAGAAATCGCCGAGATTAAAGCGCCAAAGATTAAAGTTCAGCAGCAATCTGCCGATGGCACCATTAAGTTCGTGATGGAACTAGATGATGGCCAAGAGATTGAATCGGTGTGGATTCCCGAAGAAGATCGCGCTACCTTGTGTGTATCTTCACAAGTAGGTTGCGCTTTAGAGTGCACGTTCTGCTCTACCGGCCAGCAAGGCTTTAACCGTAACTTAACCGTTTCCGAAATTATTGGCCAAGTGTGGCGAGTAAGTAAGCTATTAGGCCCGTTTGCAGACACGAATGTGAAACCGGTAACCAACGTGGTAATGATGGGCATGGGCGAGCCATTATTGAACGTGAAGAACGTGGTGCCAGCAATGCAGCTCATGTTGGAAGATTATGGTTTCGGTTTATCGAAGCGGCGGGTAACCTTGAGTACATCTGGGGTAGTGCCAGCGCTCGAGAAACTGATTGGCCAGATTGATGTTGCCTTAGCGATTTCACTGCATGCACCGAACGATGAGTTGCGTAATGAGATTGTGCCGATTAACAAAAAATATCCGATTGAAGAATTTTTGGCCGCTTCGCGTAAATATGTTGAAAATTCAAAAGCGCAGACGAAAGTAACCGTTGAATATGTCATGATAGACCACGTGAATGACTCAACCGAACTAGCGCATCAGTTGGCAAAGGTATTGAAAGGTACTCCAAGTAAGATTAACTTGATTCCATTCAATCCATTTCCGGGGTCTGATTATGGGCGCTCCAGCAATTCGCGCATCGATCGCTTTTCGAAAGTGTTGATGGAATATGGATATACAGTTATCGTAAGAAAAACGCGCGGTGATGATATTGATGCGGCTTGCGGACAATTGGTGGGGGATGTAATTGACCGCACCAAACGGCTCTTAAAAAAACAACAAAAACAGAAATCTGGGGAACCGATTCAAGTTAATATTGTCGGTTAACTGGGTACCCGAATAACAGCATGGATTGCAATTCTAGTGGTGAACTTCAGGCTATCATGACAAATAACACAGACGCACACGAGAACCTACAGCCAGAAGCTGTAGAGGAGCTGCTCGAACACTCCCGTACTCCAGGAGAAATGCTATGCGAAGCGCGGGAAGCGGCTGGCTTATCAATAAGCCAAGTAGCCGACCGTTTGCGCCTACGGCAAACGCTAATCAAAGAACTTGAGCAGAATGAATTTTCGAAACACGTTAGCGACACTTATATTCGTGGCTACCTCCGTTCTTATGGCAAACTTCTGCAGCTTGATGAAACCGAAATAATGGCCGCTTATCGGCAACATTTTGGTGAGCAAAAACCTGCTGGCGCCATGCAAACCTTTTCGAATAAGAAAAACATTGAATCGCAAGATAATCGTTTAATGATTATCACGTGGATTATTGTGCTTATTTTGATCGGTTCAGTGGCTGTTTTCGTGTGGCAACAATTTTCTGAAGATCGTGCCCAAAGTAGTTCTAGCTCAGTAAATACGCAGAATAGCTTTATTGCAGGTGAAGGAGCTGGGGAAGGTAATGGGGCATTTCCTGCGCAAGGAGCTGCACAGGAAACTGAGCAAGACGCTGAGCGCTACGATACGCGCTATCAGCCAACAGCACAAAATGCTCAGCCACTAAATACACAAAGCACAACATCACTTGAGCTGGAGGCTACTGAAGAGCCTTCGGCAGCGGAGAGAGCCGCAGCGCAAACACCGGGGCCAACCGCGTTGCCAGTAAATACAACCACTAGTTCCACTGCTAATAACACAGATACGCAACAAACCCGGCCAGAACCTACGGTAGGTGAGAGCGCTGAAACTGCCCAGAGCGCTGAAACAGCCCAAAGCGAGCAGCCAGAACAGCGCCAAGAAACGGCCCAAGCGAGTAGCAGTAATGCCACAGACCCAGCCGCATTAGCCGAGCTGGTATTGGTATTCAGTGGTGACAGCTGGGTGCGCATTGAAGATGCCACTGGCGAAGCGATTGCCTACGGCGTAAAAGTAGATGGCTATACTATGCCATTAAATGGCCAAGCACCTTACTCGTTAACGCTGGGAGCGCCAACGTCGGTAACGGTTTACTTTCAAGGTGAGCGCGTAGATATTAGTGATTTCGGTGGCGGCCGAATAGCGCGGTTTAATCTACCTCGCAATTAATAAACGTATTACACATTATTCTAAGTAACACAGTATTCTCAGTTGCACGATATTTTCAGTAACGCAGTATTTCAGTAACACAGTATTCTTGGTAACTAGTTCACATTCATAGAGCAGTAATGAAACGATGACGCACGAATCCCCAATTACACGCCGAAAAACCCGCCGTATCTACGTTGGTAATGTTCCCATTGGTGATGGCGCACCTATTGCCGTGCAATCCATGACCAATACCCTTACTACCGATGTTGCTGCCACCGTTGCCCAGATTAATAAAATCGTAGCTGCAGGTGGAGATATTGTTCGTGTTTCAGTGCCTACCATGGATGCTGCAGAAGCCTTCAAAAAAATCCGCGAGCAAGTGAATGTGCCGCTCGTCGCCGATATCCATTTTGATTACCGTATCGCCTTAAAAGTGGCTGAATATGGGGTGGATTGCTTGCGTATTAACCCGGGTAATATTGGCCACGAAGATCGTATCCGTGCCGTAGTTGATGCCGCGCGTGATAAAAATATTCCGATTCGAATTGGTGTAAACGCCGGTTCGCTGGAAAAAGAAATTCAAGAGAAATATGGCGAGCCAACAGGCGCCGCATTGGTAGAATCAGCGATGCGCCACGTGGATATTTTGGATCGCTTCGATTTCCAAAACTTTAAAGTGAGCGTGAAAGCTTCAGATGTGTTTCTTGCCGTGGAAGCTTATCGCTTATTATCGAAACAGATTGAACAACCCTTGCACCTAGGAATTACCGAGGCAGGTGGTGCCCGCGCTGGCGCCGTTAAATCGGCCATTGGTTTGGGTATGTTATTGAACGAAGGTATTGGCGACACAATTCGGGTTTCACTTGCCGCTGATCCAGTTGAAGAAATAAAAGTTGGCTTCGATATTTTAAAATCGCTGCGTATTCGTAGCCGCGGCATTAATTTTATTGCCTGCCCAAGTTGTTCGCGGCAAGAGTTTGATGTGATTTCTACGGTAAATAGCCTTGAACAGCGCCTTGAAGATATCACTACAGCGTTGGATGTATCCATTATCGGTTGTGTTGTGAATGGCCCTGGCGAAGCAATGGTTGCGCAAATTGGCTTAGCGGGTGCGAAGAATAAAAGCGGCTTCTATATGGATGGTGCTCGGCAAAAACTGCGTATCGATAACAACACTATTGTTGATGATTTAGAAGCACAGATTCGTGCCTATGTAGCACGAAAAGAGAAAGAACAACCCATTGCAATTCAGCAAATCGATTCTTAACGCGGTGGTTTGTTGGCAATACGCTGCCAAGCAGTGTTTCGCCGCCGCGCGCAAAAGCGTATAATGTGGCCAAATTAAGTTGAATGGCGGGTGTCATTGGCAGCCGTCATTTTTTAATACAGGAAATAAATAACTGTGGCAAAGCAGATCCAAGCCATTCGTGGCATGAACGATATTCTGCCAGAACAAACTGGCCGCTGGCAGCAGCTAGAACGAGTAATGCGTGAGTTACTTGCAGGTTACGGTTATAGCGAAATTCGCATGCCGATCGTGGAGCAAACGGATTTATTTAAGCGCTCCATCGGTGAAGTAACCGATATCGTTGAAAAAGAAATGTACACCTTTGCCGATCGCAACGGTGATAGCTTAACTTTGCGCCCAGAAGGCACGGCAAGTTGTGTACGCGCTGGCAATGAGCACGGTTTGCTTTACAATCAAACCCGCCGCATGTGGTACATGGGCCCAATGTTTCGCCATGAGCGCCCGCAAAAGGGCCGCTATCGCCAGTTTCATCAGGTGGGCGTAGAAGCATTTGGGTTAGCAGGCCCAGATATTGATGCGGAGCTGATTCTAATGACCGCGCGGTTATGGAAGCAGCTTGGTTTAAATGATTACTTAACGCTGGAATTGAATTCATTAGCTTCGAACAGTGCGCGGGCAGATTACCGCGAAGCACTTACTGCGTATTTGCGTGAACATGAAGCCTTACTTGATGAAGATAGTGTACGCCGGCTGGAGAGTAATCCACTGCGTATTCTTGATTCAAAGAACCCGGCGATGGCAGAGATGCTGGCTGCGGCTCCGAAACTCAGTGAGTACTGGGATGATGAATCGCGCGAACACTTTGCTGGTTTGTGTGCTCGGCTTGATGCCGCAGGCATCGAGTATGTGCATAACGAACGCTTAGTGCGCGGTTTAGATTATTACAATCGCACAGTGTTTGAGTGGGTAACCGATAGCCTTGGAGCGCAGGGCACCGTATGTGCTGGTGGCCGCTATGATGGTTTAGTTGAGCAGCTCGGTGGTAAAGCAACCCCTGCGGTTGGCTTTGCGATGGGTATAGAGCGTTTAGTGCTCATGCTCGAACAGGTAGAAAGCTTTAAAGTACCGCGCGATGTAGATATTTATCTGGCCGCGGTAGGTGAAGTAGCGGAACTTCCGGCGATGGCTCTTGCCGAAAGAATTCGTGATGATCTTCCAGAGTTACGAGTAATGCTGCATTGTGGTGGCGGAAAATTTGCGAAGCAGTTGAAAAAAGCCGATCAAAGTGGCGCGGAAATTGCCCTGATCTTAGGCGCCGATGAAGTAGCAGCAGAACGAATTACAGTAAAACATTTGCGCCTTGATAAGGCACAAGAATCATTAGCTTATGCAGAGTTGGTTGCGGTATTACGTACCCTAATCGCAGAATAAAGAACAAGAGGGAATAGCGGTGGAAAACGAAGATCAACAAGTTGAACAAATTAAGAAGTTTATTAAGGAATATGCCCCATGGGTAGTGGCCGGCCTTGTAATTGGGCTGGGTTCTTTATTTGGCTGGCGTTATTACCAAGATAACCAGCTTGCTGCAGCGCAAGATCGTACTACTACGTATCAAGAAATTATTGATTCGCTGCAATTCGCTGAAGATGATGTAGCTTTTGGGCAAGCGCAACAGCTAGCCGCCGAGCTTGGCAATACCGAGCAGGCCGCATTGGCGCATTTACAACTGGCCCAAGTGGCAGTAAATAACGCTGATCTAGCAACTGCGCAAGAGCATTTAAGCAATGCGCTGAATGCTACTCGCGTAAATGAATTGCGTGCGCTGATCAACGTGCGGTTAGCTCGTGTAGCCATTGCTACAGGTGATTTTAGCAGCGCCGAAAGCCACTTAAATGCAGTAACAAATGCTGCTTTCCAAGGTTTAGTAAGCGAAGTGCAGGGCGATTTGTACCTTGCACAAGGAAATCATCAAGCCGCGCGAGACGCATATGAACTTGCGGCATCACGCCAAGGTGAAAATGCTTCACCTTATCTGCAAATGAAAATTGATAATCTGGCAGGTCAATAATGATTGGATTTAAACGTTGGCTAGGCGTAATAGCAGCTGCAAGTTTTTTAGCGGCATGTTCTTCAGTTGAAGGGCCAAGTTACGCCGAGTTAAACACCATTACAGCGGAAGTAGATACTTCAGTTGTGTGGAGAACCCGCGTTGGTAGCGGTACTGGTGAACACTATTCGCGGTTAGCGCCGCAAGTGCAAGATAACCTCATTTTCGCTGCTGATCGGCATGGCCTTGTGGTTGCGCTGAATAAAGATAATGGCCAGCGCGTATGGCAACAACGCTTAGGTGGCCGAGCAGGCATTCTTAATCGTTGGTTCCGTGGCGAACCGGCACGCTTAAGCGGCATCACTGTTGCTGGATCGATGCTGTTTGTAGGCTCAGAGAACGGCAAAGTGTATGCCCTAGATAGCGAAACTGGCGAAGTGCAATGGGAACAGCGCGTTCCTGGTGAAGTACTTTCTGCACCATCAGTTGGCGAAGGCCGCGTGGTATTGCATTTAGGTAGCGGTTATATCGTTGCGCTTTCTGCTCGTACTGGCGAACAGCAGTGGTTACACGAAGAAGAAGTAGCCCTACTTTCTTTGCGTGGAGTATCGCGCCCAGTGATTGCCAGTGGCGGTGTGATTTTTGGTTCAGCAACCGGTAAAGCGGTGGTGCTACTAAGCCAAACTGGGCAAATCGCTTGGGAAGAGCGCTTAGCAACACCTTCAGGCTCAACTGAGCTAGAGCGTTTAGTGGATGTGGATGGTGCGCCGCTCGTACTGGGTACTACCTTTGTTATGAGTGCCTTTAACGGTGAACTTGTGGCCTTGGATTTACGTTCAGGTGAAGTGGTTTGGAAACAAAATCACGGCGCTTGGCGTTCGCCTGTACTCGCAGCAAACCGTATTGCTTTAGTAAATCAAGATAGCCACATGCTCAGTATTGACCGTAACAATGGCCTTGAGCGGTGGCGGAATTCGGATCTCTTCAATCGTAGCCTTACCGAACCTGCGGTAATTGGCCAATATTTAATTTCTGGCGATCGCTTCGGCTACTTACACTGGTTCAATCGCACCAGTGGTACTCTAGCTGGCCGTTTAGAGTTAAATGACGATGTAGCCCTTCAGTCGGCACCAATAGTGGTCGACGATATACTCTATGTGCAAGATGCCAAGGGTTATATTTACGCAGTTTCACAGCGAGTAAAATAAGCATGTTACCAGTGATCGCATTGGTTGGCCGCCCGAATGTGGGCAAATCTACATTATTCAATCGGCTTACCCAAAGCCGTGATGCACTGGTTGCTGATTTCCCGGGGCTAACTCGAGATCGGCAGTATGGCCAAGGTCGTTATGATGATTATAAATTCGTTGTTGTGGATACCGGTGGTATTCACGGTAAGGAAGAAGGCCTTGATTTAATGATGGCTCGGCAATCGCTGCAAGCGGTTGATGAGGCCGATGTAGTGATGTTTTTGGTGGATGCCCGCGAGGGTATTACCGCCGCAGATGAATTTATTGCTGATTACCTACGTAAACAAAACAAGAAAATTCATTTGGTAGTGAACAAAGTTGATGGCCTAGATGCGGATGCAGCATCGGCTGATTTTTTCAGCCTTGGCCTTGGTGATGTATGGCAAATTGCTGCGGCTCACGGCCGCGGCGTTAGCCAGTTATTGCGCGCTACGCTCGATCCGTTGGCAAACCAGTTCCCTGATATGTTGCAAAACCAAGAAGAGGCAGTTGCAACAGAGCTTACCGAGGAAGATGCAGAAGCAGAGATTGCGCGGTTACAAGCGCAGCCCATTAAGCTGGCCATTATTGGCCGCCCAAATGTGGGTAAATCTACGCTTACCAATCGTATTCTTGGCGAAGAGCGGGTAGTAGTATTCGATATGCCTGGCACCACGCGGGATAGCGTATACATCCCAATGGAGCGAGAAGGGCGTGAATATGTTCTGATCGACACCGCAGGTGTTCGACGCCGCGGCCGTATTGATATGGCTGTGGAAAAGTATTCTGTGGTGAAAACCCTGCAAGCAATTGAAGGCGCCAACGTTGTTATTTTGGTGATCGATGCACGGGAAACCATTAGCGATCAAGATTTGAACTTGCTCGGTTTTGTGTTGAATGCTGGCCGTTCAGTTGTACTCGCAGTAAACAAATGGGATGGGCTTGATACCGAAGCAAAAGAGTGGATTAAGCAAGAGCTTGATCGCCGCTTGGGCTTCGTTGATTTCGCCCGCTTGCACTTTATTTCTGCTTTGCACGGCACCAACGTTGGGCATTTATTTGAATCGGTACAAGAGGCCTATTCCAGTGCCACCCAGCGCGTGAGCACAGCACAGCTCACGCGTATTATGGAATCGGCGCAAGAAGAACATCAACCACCATTGGTACGCGGGCGCCGAGTAAAACTAAAATTTGCCCATGCCGGTGGTTACAACCCACCATTAATTGTGGTGCATGGTAACCAAGTTACCGATTTGCCGAACAGTTATAAGCGTTATCTTATTAACTACTTCCGCAAATCGTTAAAACTAATGGGTACACCGATTAAAGTAGAGTTCCGCGAAGGTAAGAACCCATTCGCGGGCAAGAAAAATAACCTTACGTTATCGCAACAACGTAAGCGCAAGCGCTTGCTGAAGTTTGTGAAAAAACGCTAATAGCAGCAAAGGTTAATAGCATCGATTACTGCGCCCGAGAGGGCGCAGTATGTGCTTTTAAGGCTTCCACATCGAAACTGTTATATACGTAATCTGTAAGGCAGTAATCACAGGTTAAACGTAGCTCACCATCCTGCTCAATAATGTTATGTAACTCAGCAAGTGGAATATTGCGCAATGCCGCTGCTGTTTTTTCCCGCGAACACCCACAGAAAAACTGCACGGCTTGCTCAGGATACAGTTCTACTTGTTCTTCGTGATATAAGCGATGCAGCACTTCTTCGGTAGATAACTGATACAGTTCTTGCGCAGTAATGGTAGCTGCCAATGCATTCACGTGTTCAAAGCTTGAGCCAGTGTTGGTGCCGGCGGGTAACACCTGCAAAAATAAACCGGCAGCCAAGCCTTGGGCAGGATCAGCAAACAGCCAAATTCGCGTTGGGAGTTGCTCAGATTGCAGGAAATAGCTTTCTACTGCAGAACTTAACGAATCACCTTCAATACCCACTACTCCCTGGTACTTCTCGCCTTGCTCGGGGGTTAAGGTAATCACTAAATACGCGCCATCGCCTACTAAATCACGAAAAGTGCTACCTGCAGGGGTTTCTGTTAGGCGCGCAGCCCCCCGTAGTTCGAGGTTATGGCTGCCATTTACTGTGGCGTAATTTAACGGCCCTGAACCTTGAATTTGCACATTAATGTGCCCTTCAAATTTCAAAGTAGCCGTGAGTAGGCTCGTAACAGCCATTAATTCGCCCAGTAACTGCTGCACCGATAGCGGGTAATCATGCCCCTGCAGCAGGCTTTGATAGCTATTTTGTAAGCGCACCAGTTCGCCACGCACATCATGGTTGGTAAACGAAAAACGGGCAATTGAATCTTGTTGTACAGACATATTGGGTCCTGTTACTGGTGCTTAAATTTGATTAATTCACGCCGCTCTTTTTTATCAGGGCGATGATCAGGATGTGGATTATACATTTGCTGTAGCTTGCGCGCAGCAGCATTCTCGGCGCGTTGTTTTTCACTAGCCGCAGTTTCGGCATATAGCTTCTGGGCTTCGGTGGCGTTTTTACGCTGTTCGCTGAGCGCGAGCACGTTAACCTCCATACGATCAAAGCCTCTAGGGGTAACGATTACCGCACCTATTTCAACTAATTTAGCGGGTTTACTTCGCTGGCCATTGTAGGTTACTTTACCTGCCTGCACAGCAGCTCGGGCCAAGCCTCGAGTTTTAAAAAAACGGGCGGCCCAAAGCCATTTATCGAGGCGCACTGCAGCTGAATCAGCCATCTGTATTACCTTCGTAATGAATGCCAGAACATATGCTAGCTAGTGTAACATTTAGAGTACGATATTTTTACACCTTTGCGCATTGTTGTTCCAACACTAGCAGGCTAGAATGAACTATATTATAACAAAAATTTAATAGCCGTTTAGGCATGAGATATATGAAAAAGACATTTTCCTTGCAGCGTTTCGCCTTGAAAAAGCCTGTAGTAGGGCTATCCACAACGGGGCAATCCGCAACAGGGCTATCAGGAACAGGTATCAGCGCTTCACCACAGCGTTTGCTTAAGCTTGCCTTAAACGCTATCGCAGTGGTGTTGTTGCTCTGGGCTGCTTGGCTTGCAGCGGCTATTACGTGGCAAATGCTCGCACCGCCAGAACCCACATCTTTAAATGTATCTGCTGCACCCAGTGGTGCACAGCGCGCGCAACCACTGCAATCGCAACGCATTACGCAAATGAATCTATTTGGGGAGCGAGGTGCTACTGCGCCAACCCGCTCGCAGCCGCAAGATGCACCGCAAACTACTTTGAATATTACTTTGGTGGGAGTTACTGCAGCATCCACGCCAAGCCGTTCTGCTGCGATTATCCAGCAAGGCGCCAATCAAAACACATACATCATTGATGAAACCATTGCTTCCAGCCGCGCCATTGTGCGAGAGATTTATTCGGATCGCATTATTCTGGAAAATAGTGGCCGATTAGAAACCCTTATGTTAGATGGCCGCGATGGTTCTGATGGCGGGCTTTCACTTACCAGTTCAGCCCCTGCACGGGCCGCCCCGGTGCCGCCAGCGAACGCTGCCACCAGTAGAGAGCTACCCCAATCCATTGATGAGGTGAATTACACCAATATTAATGATCTCATCAACATCACTCCCGTACAGCGAGAGGGTGAATTAGTTGGCTACCGGCTTTCTCCGAAAGCAAGCCCAGAATTATTTCGCGCCGCAGGTTTCCAAGATGGTGACATCGCGGTGAGCTTAAATGGTTACGATCTAACCAATGCTGCAGAAGCATTGGCTTTAATGAATGAACTCGAATTGCTTTCTAGCGCCACGGTTGTTGTGCTTCGCAACGGTGATTTGGTAGAGCTAGAATTAAGTATTCCTAACGAATAGGTAAGATCAACATGCGCATGCTATCTCGATTATTTTCTCTTACATTTGCTGCAAGCATTGCACTTGCGCCAATGAGCGCGATATCGCAAGAGGAGTTTTCTGCGAGCTTCAAAAATACCGATATTAACGAGTTTATTCAGGCAGTAAGCCGAAACTTGGAAGAAACCATTATTATCGATCCGGAAGTGCGGGGGCGCATCAATGTGCGTAGCTACTATTCCATGGATCGAGAGCAATATTACAGCTTCTTCTTGAATGTATTGGAAGTATACGGTTATGCCGTGGTGCGCATGGACAATAACGTTCTCAAGGTTATTCGGGATCGTGATGCGAAATCGTCGCCAGTTCCTGTGGTAGATGACGATAGCTACAGTGGTGATGAGTGGGTGTTGCGGGTTATTCCACTGCAAAATGTAACCGTTCGCGAACTTGGGCCTTTGCTCCGCCAGTTGAACGAACAAACCAGCGGTGGCGCGGTAATGACCTACGATCCATCGAACGTGGTAATGTTGTCTGGCCGTGCTTCCTTGTTGAATCGGTTAGCGGAAATTATTCAGCGCGTAGATCGCGCGGGCAATTCAGATGTTGAAGTAGTGCAGTTAAGGCATGCTTCGGCTGCGGAAATGGTGCGCATTGCGCAAAGTATTTTTCAGCAAACCTCGGGCACCCCCGAGCTATTAATTCCGCGTATCGCTGCGGATGAACGCACCAATCGAGTGCTGGTAAGTGGCGAGCCTCGAGCTCGTGAACGTGTGGTTCGGTTAATTACTCAGCTTGATACAGAGATGCAAACCAGCGGTAACACGCGCGTTTTCTATCTCCGTTATGCGAAAGCTGAAGATATGGTGCAGTTACTACGTGGTATGACCGACACCATTATTGCCGAAGAACGGGCCGTAGCATCAGGTGGTAGTGGTGGCAGTAGTGCACGCCCTGGTCAGCGTCGTGCCGGTGAAGTAAGTATTGAAGCCCATGCATCTACCAACGCCATTGTAGTTACCGCGCAATTAGATGTAATTCGCGCAATTGAAGGGGTTATCAATCAACTGGATATTCGCCGTGCACAGGTATTGGTAGAGGCGATTATCGTTGAAGTATTCGAAGGCGATGGCACTAACTTTGGTATTCAGTGGGGCAGCGAAGATATTGGCCTTATGCAACATAGCAATGGCCAAATGATACCTATTGGCCAACTTGGTGTGGGCGCATTGGCGGCACGAACGCAACGTGGCTCAGAAGTAACGCGTGTGGATAACGCAGGCAATGAATTTACTACTCGCGAACCGGATCGCCCAGGCGATTACACCTTACTAGCGAATTTACTCGGTAATGCCAATGGCTTGCTGTTAGGTACAGTGCAAGATGGTTGGGCGGCAGTAGTGCAAGCGGTTGCCACTACCACCAACTCAAATATTCTTTCAGCGCCCAGTATTACCACCCTCGATAACCAAGAGGCGAGTATTTTAGTGGGTCAAGAAGTGCCAACACTTTCAGGTTCTACTGCAAGTTCGAATAACGATAATCCGTTCCAAACCATCAACCGCCAAGAAGTAGGTGTGCGGTTGCGAGTAACACCGCAAATTAACGAAGGTGATTCGGTGCAACTGATTATTGAGCAAGAAGTTTCCAGTGTTGCAGGCTCAACTGCGGTGGATATCACGTTTAACAAGCGGGAGTTAAGCACTACAGTATTGGCGCGTGATGGTGAAACCATCGTGCTTGGTGGTTTGATTGATGAAGATGTGCAGGAAAGCCTCTCCAAAGTACCGTTACTTGGGGATATCCCGTTTTTCGGCCATTTATTCAAATCAACCAGTGTAACTACGCGTAAACGTAACCTTATGGTGTTCATTCGCCCTACGATTATTCGTGATGATACGCGCATGGGGCAATTGAGCGAGCGCAAGTATAGCTACATTCGTGCGCAACAAATTGAGCAGCGCGAACGCGGAATTTCATTGCGCCGCAACGATACCGTTCCTGTATTACCAGAATGGGGTGATGATGCCGATTTACCGCTCGAATATCAGCGTTTCCTTGATGAATGGCGCCGAGAAACTGAAGAACTCCGCCGTGAAGCAGAACGCGGAGGCCAGTAATGGGCGAGCAGCAAGCACCGCAAACCGGTTTTATTGAAGCGGATAGCAACTCGGTAAAGCAAGCCATTGAGCAGTTGCCCAATGAGGCTGAGCTTGATGAAGTGAGTGAAGATAGCCCACATAAGCGCTTGCCCTATGCGTTTGCGAAGCGCTTTTCGGTGGTGCTCACTTACCAGGATGAGCAACCGATTTTGCATAGCCGCAGTTACCCTAAACCGCAAACACTGCATGAAGTGCGGCGCTTATTAAGCCAACCATTTCAAGTGCAGGTGCACCCTGCTGCTGATTTCGATAACTTGCTCAGCCAAGCCTATCAACGGGATTCTTCGGAAGCGAAGCAGTTGATGGAAGATATTGGTAATGAAGTAAATTTATTCTCTTTGGCGGAAGAATTACCGCAAACGGAAGATCTACTCGATAGTGAAGATGATGCGCCGATTATTAAACTGATCAACGCCATGCTCAGCGAAGCCATTAAAGAAGGCGCTTCTGATATTCATATCGAAACTTTTGAGAAAGATTTGGTAATCCGCTTTCGTGTAGATGGTGTACTGCGTGAAATTTTACGGCCGAATCGTAAGCTTGCCAGCCTATTAGTATCGCGTATTAAGGTAATGGCGCAGCTTGATATTGCCGAAAAACGGTTACCGCAAGATGGCCGCATTTCGTTATTGATTGCCGGCCGTGCGGTTGATGTGCGGGTATCTACCATGCCATCTAACCATGGTGAGCGCGTGGTATTACGTTTACTTGATAAGAATAATGCCCGTTTAGATTTAACGCAGCTAGGCATGACCGCCGCTAACCGCAAGATATTCTCCGAACTTATTCATAAGCCCCATGGCATTATTTTGGTTACTGGGCCTACCGGTTCCGGTAAAAGTACCACCTTGTATGCGGGGCTTTCGGAAATTAACACCAAAGATCGCAATATCTTAACGGTGGAAGATCCAATTGAGTATGCCCTTGAAGGGATTGGCCAAATGCAGGTGAATGCGCGAGTAGATATGACCTTTGCGCGCGGGCTGCGGGCCATTTTACGGCAAGATCCGGATGTGGTGATGGTAGGTGAAATTCGTGATAGCGAAACCGCGCAAATTGCGGTGCAGGCGTCACTTACTGGCCACTTAGTATTATCCACCTTGCACACCAACACCGCGGCTGGCGCACTTACCCGTTTGGAAGACATGGGTATCGAGCCATTCTTGCTATCTTCGAGCTTGCTAGCGGTAATTTCCCAGCGCTTAGTGCGTACGCTGTGCAAAGATTGTAAACAGCCGCATACGGCTTCTGCAGAAGAGTGTGAGCTGCTTGGTGTAAGCAGTGCAGAGCCCGTACATCTGTATCGTCCGAAAGGCTGCGCAAAGTGCAACCATACCGGTTACCGCGGCCGTACTGGTATTCATGAGATGCTCATGGTGGATGAACAAGTTCGTGAACTAGTGCATAACGGTAAGGGTGAGCAGGCGATTGAGCGTTATGTTCGCAAAATAGCGCCGGGTATCCGCCAAGATGGCCGTGATAAAGTGCTTGCCGGCATCACTGCGTTAGAAGAAGTGCTGCGCGTTACGCGAGAGGAATAAGCGATGCCAGCCTATGCATACGAAGCGCTCGATAAACAAGGGCGGAAGAAAAATGGTGTATTAGAAGCCGACACAGAACGGCAAATTCGTACCCAGTTGCGCGAACAAGGTTTGTTGCCAATTGCAGTGGAACCGGCTCGTGCGCAAGAAACCGCGAACTCACGCAAGTTCAGTTTCTTGCAAAGTAAAATAAAAACCCATGATTTAGCGTTAATTACCCGCCAATTAGCAACGCTTGTGGCGGCGGCTTTACCTATTGAGCAAGCGTTATTAGCCGTAGCAGAGCAAACCGATAAGCCGCGCTTACAGAAAATGTTGATGTCGGTGCGAAGCCGAGTAGTTGAAGGCTATAGCCTGGCCGATGGTATGCGCGATTTCCCAAAAGTATTCGATGATTTGTATTGTGCCATGGTTGGCGCGGGCGAAAAATCTGGCCATCTCGATGAAGTGTTGAATCGTTTAGCCGATTACACCGAGCAACGCCAAGCCATGAATAGCCAAATTAAACAGGCCGCGGTGTATCCCATTGTGCTCTCGATTGTAGCTTTTGGTGTAGTAGCGTTTTTGCTTTCTGTAGTAGTGCCACAAATTGTGGAGCAGTTTGAAGATCTGGGCCAAGGCTTGCCTGTGGTAACACAGATCTTGATCGCGATTAGTGAAACTTTGCGCGATTACGGTGTCTATATGTTAGTGGCGCTAATCATTGCTGTGATTGCTATGCGGCGCTTACTGCTGGTGCCGAAGTACCGCTACAAATATGATAAACGCCTACTGAAAATGCCGTTCATTGGTAATCTTGTTCGTACTGTTAATACCTCACGCTTTGCCCGTACGCTTAGTATTTTATCTGCCTCGGCGGTACCATTATTGGAGGGCTTGCGAATTACCGGGTCGGTACTTGGCAATATGCGCATGCGTGAAGTAGTGGAAATTGCCGCGGATAGGGTGCGCGAAGGTACAAGCTTGAAAGCCGCATTGGCGGATAGCAAATTATTCCCACCCATGATGCTGCACATGATTGCATCAGGTGAGAAAAGTGGTGAACTGGAACAAATGTTGCGGCGCTGTGCAGATAACCAAGACAGTGAGTTTTCTGCGGTAGTAAATGTAAGCTTGAAGATCTTCGAGCCACTATTGATTGTAACAATGGCATTTGTAGTTCTATTTATTGTATTGGCAGTACTAATGCCAATCATGGCTCTTAATACGTTAGCAGGTGGTTAATCATGAAAATGCAGAAACAAACAGGTTTCTCGATGATCGAGTTAATGGTGGTGATTGTGATTTTAGGCATTCTCGCTACTTTGGTTGTGCCGCAAGTGTTCGGCCAGCGCGAGCAGGCAACACGGCAAAAAGCGGTGTCGGATATCACGGCACTAGAAAATGCGATGGAAATGTATCGCCTTGATAACGGTGTGTACCCAACTACCGAGCAGGGCTTAGAGGCATTAGTAATGCCAGCGCAAATTGACCCACGCCCGCGTAACTTCCGTGAAGGTGGCTATATTCGCCGTTTACCAGATGATCCGTGGGGTAATGAGTATCGCTTATTGAGCCCAGGCCAGTTTGGCCGTTACGATATTTTTAGCGTAGGCCCAGATGGTCAGCCAGGCACTGATGATGATATCGGTACTTGGAATATGCACGATCGTACCGAAGACCAATAACATCAGTATGCTGCAATCGCGATTGATACAGCTGCCCACCGTAAGTTTGCTGAGTGGCATTTTCGCCACTCGCAATCGCGGTGAGGCTAAAAAAGCTAGCAATCGTGCGCAGGGCTTCACGCTTATTGAGGTGATGCTGACGATTTTAATTATCGGCCTTGGGGCCATGATTGTGGTGCTTAATTTGCCGAGCACCGCACGCTTTGATGAAGACGTGAGTAGCAATGCCGAGCGCTTTTTGCAGCAGGTGCATCATGCTCGCGAACAAGCGTTATTGCGAAATTATGTGTATGGCATTGAATTTGATGAAGCCGAAAGCACCTACCGTTTTTATCGCTGGTACGAGAACAAGTGGCAGTTGCAAGTAGAGCCGCCGTTGCGGCCAGTAACCCTTTCCGAACCTTATTATTTTGAATTAGAAATGGGCGATTTCCGTTTACTCGATAATATGAGTGAAGGCCGCGATGCGATTTTTGGCCGGGATGAGCGCCCGGAAGACCCTGACAAACGCATACCACGCCCCACGGTGCTTATTTTTGAAAGTACTGAGTTTGTTCCCTTTCGTATTTATTTTCACAATCGCCAAGCGATGGAAAGTGCGGTAACAGTGAATGGCCGCAGTGGGATTCAGCTAAAGCTTGAGGAAGGGCCACAATGGTAAACCACATGCCAACTCAGTTAGGGGCCGAATAATGGGCGCTATCCGCTACAAACAAGCGCAGCGTGCAGGCGGCTTTACCCTTGTTGAAACCATGTTTGCGTTGGTTATTTTTGCCATTGGAGCGCTAGCTGCATTGAATATGGCTACCGAACAATTACGCAGCACCAGTATTCTAGAAACCCGTTATTTTGCCCAGCAAGTGGCCAGCAATCGAATGGCTGAAGTGCATTTGGAAGCGCGTAATCAAACAGTGTGGCCGCCAGTAGATGAGTTTAGCGGTGAAATGGAAATGGCCGGCATGCAGTGGTTTTGGGAACAGCAAGTATTGGAAACGGTAACACCCGATTTGCGCGAAGTAACGATTCGCGTGCGGGATACTGCCGAAGGCCAAGTTGTAGTAGAGCTCAGCTCGTATGTGGGGCGGCGCTAATGCAACTATCGCAACCTATGCACCAAAAGCAACCTTCGCACCGAAAGCAACGCCAATGCCGAAGGCTGAGTGCGTTAGCCGCAACAGCACAGATGCGTAAAGCGCGAGGCTTCACCCTGATTGAGGTACTGATTGCCATGGCGATTTTGGCGCTCATCGGGTTGGCGAGCGCCATTGTACTTACGCAAATGATCGATTCTGAAGAAAATAGTAAGCTTCGCCATGAACGCTTGGCAGAAGTTCAGTTTGCTTTACTTACCCTTGATCGCGATGTGCGGCAAATGGTGGTGCGGCAGGTTCGGGCTATTCCTGAAGAAGCCCGTGGCATATACGTAAGTAATGATTCAGCACTGATTGATAGCGATAGTGGTGGCTTGGCATTTGTGCGCGCCGGTTGGACCAATCCGGCCATGATGCTGCCGCGCAGCGAATTGCAGCCGGTTGTGTACCGGGTGCGTGATAACGTGCTGCAACGCGTGTATCGGCCCTTTGTGGATGATACCAGCGGCGATCAAGCCGTGCAGGATTTGCTGCATGGTGTGAGCGAGTTGAGTGTTACCTTCCGCCATAATGATGAAAACTATGATAGCTGGCTTATCGCGAACAGTTTGCCAGATATCGTTGTGGTACGTATTGAAATCGAAAATTTTGGTGACATTGAACGCTGGTTGCTTACTTCGGGTACTAAGCCGGAGCCACTGCCATGATGAACCTATATAAAACGCGCCCTAGCGGGAGTAACCCTGGTGCGAGGCAGAAACAGCAAGGCTTTGCGATTATCACGGTGCTGTTAGTGGTTGCGATTATTGTGGTGCTAGCCATGCAAATGAGTAGCCGGCTGCGCATTCAGGTAGCGCGGATAGCAAGTTCGGATTATGCAGAGCAAGCGTATTGGCATTGGTTAAGTGCTGAAGCCTTGGTTCGTCAGGTACTGCTCACTGAACTTGAAGAGAGCGAAGGACGCACGCACTTAGAACAAAATTGGGCGTTGCAACAAGGCCCGTTTCCTGTGCGTGGCGGCGCTATTGGTGGGCGCATACAAGATTTACACAGCTGCTTTAACCTCAATAGTTTGTATACCGATGATATTACCAATGCGCGCTTTGTATTGGCGGTAGAACAGTATCAAGCATTATTGCAGGTGCTGGAAATTGATGAGTTTCAAGCTGAACGCCTTACCGCAACGCTCATCGATTGGTTAGATAAAAACTCGGAATTACACAATTCATTTGGCGCAGAAGATGCGGATTATGAATCGTTGCCGCAGCCCTACCAAGCCGGCAATAATCTCCTTTCGCATATCTCGGAATTACGCCAAATAGCAGGCTATAATCAAACAGTATACGAAGCCTTAGCGCCTTATGTGTGCGTTATACCGGCGGTTACCGAGTGGCGGCTGAACCTCAATACTGTGGCAGAAAACAAACCACAAATTGTAACGGCCTTTTTCCGTGGTCAGCTGGATATGAACGCCGCGCAAAGTTTATTAAATGCTCGGCCAAGCGATGGCTTCGAAGATGTAGAGGCGATCCGCCAGCAAGGTGAGATTCAGAATTTATTAAGTGCAGGCACCACGTTATCTGAACTTGAGCAGTTAACGGTGGCAAGCGAATATTTTCAGTTGCAGGCCCAAGTGCAATATGGTGATCTAGAATATTATGGAGTAAGCCAGATGCTTATTCGTGACGGAGCGGCATTTATACTGCACCGTTCCCGTGGAGGATATCAGCAAGATGAATGAACAATTAATTATTCGCCTTCCCGCAGGTGAACAGAGTGCAGAGCAACAGCCAGTGAGTTGGCTAATTTGGCACTTTGCTGAGCAAGCCGTAGTGGCGAGTGGTGAGTTAGATGATATCAGCGAGCTCAACCAATTAGCGGAGAAAGCCAAAAATCGCAGCGTTAAAGTATATGTGAGCTCGGCGGCTATCGGCTTTCATACCGTTGAGGTGCCCGCGAAATCGCGTCGTCATCTTGAGCAGTTAATTCCGTATGCCTTAGAAGATGAAGTAGCGGAAGATATCGAGCTATTGCACTTCTTTTGGCCAGAAAACCTGCCGAAAAGTGAATCGATACCAGTATTTGTGGTGCGCAAGCAACAAGTAGAAAGCTGGCTCACTCAATTAGCGCAAGCGGGCATTCATAGCCAAGCGTTATATCCGGATATTTTCTTATTGCCGGAGCTCGAGAATGCATGGAGCATTGCGGTATTCCGGGGCGCCTACGGCACGGAGTGGGTGATTCGCCAAAGTGCATGGCAGGGCGTGGTATTGGAGCCAGAATTAGCGCAAGGAATGCTTACCCATGATTACGAAGAGCCGGAAGCGGTATTAACTGAAATCGTAGCGTACGGCGATGTGCAGTGGGCGGAGCCGCCAGCACCAGTGCGAAGTAGCGATCCTTCATTGCCATTGGAGTTGGCGGTGAACGCGGTAAATGTAGTGAATATTTTTCAAGGCGAGTTTCGCATGCAAAAGGCCAGCTCTACGAATTGGCGACAGTGGCGTTTTCCAGCGATCGCAGCCAGTGTGTTTCTTGCCGTTATGTTCGTGAATGAGTGGGTTACGGGTTCTAGCGTTCAGCGTGAAGCCCGCGCTGTGCAGCAGCAGTACGAAGATCTGTATCGACAAACCTTTCCAGAGGCTACGCGGATTGTAAATATCCGCAGCCAGCTCGAAAGCCAAGTACAAAGTAGCGGTAGCGGCGATGCCGCACAAGTAATTCGCCTGCTGGAACAACTGCAGCCGGCGTTTAACGCTGTGCCCATGGAACTTACCATGTTGCAGTATGATCACAATCGCGGCGAATTACGCATGCAAGCGAATGGCGCCAACTTCCAAGCGTTCGAGCGGTTTACACAAATAGCGCGAGAGCAGAGCTTAGTGGTTGAGCAAGGCCAACTCACCAGCCGCGCTGGGCAAATTAACGGTACCTTGGTAGTAAGGAGCGGAGCATGAGCGCAATGATAAAAGCCAGGGTTGCTAAAGTTACCACGCCAATCCGCGAATACATTAGCCCACATTGGGATAAAGTTTCGGTACAAGCCCAGCAACGTTGGCAGCGCCTAGAAGCGCGTGAACAGCGGGTATTGCAAGGGCTAGGCGTGTTTCTAGTGGTGATTATTGTATGGTTTGCAATTTGGCAGCCGCTGCAAGAACGTACCGCGCGGGCAGAAGCTCGGTTAGCGGCTGAATACAGCACGCAACGCTATGTAGAACAGCAAATCGCCAGAGTGCTACAAGCCCGAAGTGCCAGCCAATCTGGCGCACAGGCGGTAACAGCCAATCAACTCAGTGGTTTAATTAACACGTTAAGTAATAACCTCGACATTGAAGTAACTCGCATGCAACCGCAAAATGAATCATTGGTACTGGTATTTAACGAGGTGGAGTTTAATCGCCTAGTTGAATTCTTAGTGCGCTTGGCGGAGCGGCAAGTAATGATAGAGGCCGTTGATGTATCAGAAACCAATGAACCCGGTGTAGTGCGGGTACGCCGCTTACAAGTTCGTGCCTAGTATGAGTAGAGTAAGTTTTTCGAGATGTTGTTTTTGTTATGAATTGGAGCAGTAACGAATGAAGAAGTGGCAGCTGATTAGCTTGCTTATATTCGTCTATATTATCGGTTTAGTGGTGTTGTTCCCTGCACGAATGGTGGCTGCTGTTGCGCCATTGCCAAGCACGATTCAATTGGGCCAGATCAGCGGTAGTATATGGAATGGCTCAGTAGAGCGGGTGGTAGTAAGCGGTGGCTCTGATGGCGATATCAGCCTGTATGATGTGGAATGGCGCTTATCACCATGGGCGCTGCTAACACTCAGTGCTGAAGTGGACGTGAACATTCCCGCGCAACAGCGCAATATTTTACAGGGCTCATTAACATTAAATGCCAGTAACAATGCGTTAAGTATCCGCGATGCTCGCTTTGCTGGTGATTTAGAAGATCTAATGCTGTTCAGCCCGATTCAAACCCCCATTCCTATTCGCGGTGGCCTGAGTTTGCATGTGCAAGAATTCATTCTTGGGCAGCCCCTTTGTAGCGTTATGAGTGGCAATGCAGTGGGCGTGCAAGTAAATGCTCAACTCGGTAATCAGTGGCAAAATCTGGGTGATTATGAAACCCAGCTTGGTTGTACCGAAGGCCGTTTAGGAATCGATATGCCACACAACAATATGCTAGGGTTAAGCATTACCGGCTGGGTATCGCCAAGTGGTGTTGATTTACGCATTGGCGTTGCACCCACAGCAGAAGCCCCGCAAGGTATTCGTGATTTGATCGAGTGGCTTGGTGAACCGGATAGCCAAGGTCGAAGATACTTTAACTTTCGGCTATAATTACAACATCTGAAACAACAGCTTAGCTGTTTTGCCCGCGAAAAAAGGAAGGCCCATGAATGAACTGATTGAGTGGTTTGGCGAAAACCAAGAAGCGATTCTGTTATTTGCAGCTAAGTTTTTTGTTGCGATTGGTATATTGGTAGCCGGTATGATTATCGCGCGTGTTCTTACCAACACCATGACCCGACGCTTAGATAAAAGCAAAATTGATAATGCGGTTGTGTCATTCATGGCTGGCATTATTCGCACCATTATTATTATTGCCGCGTTACTCATGGCACTTTCTCATGTAGGTGTACAAACTACCTCGTTTATCGCCATTTTAGGTGCCGCCGGTTTGGCCATTGGTTTGGCTTTGCAAGGTTCGCTATCGAACTTTGCGTCTGGTGTTCTGATCATGATATACCGGCCATTCAAATCAGGTGATTACGTAGAGGCAGGCGGTGTAGCGGGTACTGTACAGCGCATCGAACTATTCACCACAGTGTTAAAAACACCAGATAACAAAATGGTAGTGGTGCCGAACTCAAAAATAACCAGCAGTGAAATAACCAATTACTCACAAGAGCCGATTCGTCGCGTAGATATGGTGATTGGCGTTTCTTACAGTGCCGATTTAAAGAAAACGAAAGAAGTACTGATGCAAGTAATTACTTCCGATGAGCGCACTTTGCAAGATCCTGCGCCTCGTGTTGCGGTAACCGCATTAAATGATTCTTCCGTAGATTTCATTGTGCGCCCGTGGGTAAATAGCGGCGATTACTGGCCAATGTACTGGGATTCTATGGAGCGTATTAAAAATGCTCTGGATGAGAACGATATCGGAATTCCATTCCCACAAATGGATGTGCATTTACATCACCCGAAAGGGGAAGTAAGTGAACTGCGCATTGTAAACCCTGAGCAGGCTGACAAAATCGCAAGAAGCTAAGGCTTCTTGCGACCTGCTTCAATTCGCTCCACCTTACTGATTACTTCACCTTCAGCAAAGCGCGTACGCAGCATATCGCCAGTGTTTAACTGCTTGGCACTGCGAACAATATCGCCATTCTCAGCAAAACTAATGGTGTAACCACGTTCTAAGGTATTCAGCGGGCTAACAATACTTAGCGCTTGTTGGTTTGCTGAAGCGCGCGCATTGGCGCGATTAAGCTGCACTGTTAACGCTTGTAAACCGTGTTGGCGTAGCTGCACAATTCGTGTTTGCAGTTGCTGAATTTGTAACTGCGGATTTTCTCGCCATAGCCGCTGCTGAAGTTGTTGCTGGCGCTGTTTATTGGTATCGAGGTTGCGCGTTAAAGCGCGTTGCAGCCGCTGGGTATAATCATCCAGCTGCTGGCTTTTGCTTTCCAACCGCTGTTGCGGGCTCAGTGGTTTTAAGCGCTGCAATAAATGCTGAAATTGCACCATTCGTTGCTGTTGGTATTGTTGTTGGCTGCGGGTTAAGCGTTGCGTAAGCATTGCCAAGTAGCGTAGGGTTTCACTGCGATCTTGGCTTACCAGTTCAGCCGCAGCCGAAGGTGTTGCCGCCCGCACATCAGCAATAAAATCGGCAATGGAAAAATCAACCTCATGGCCTACGGCGCTAATTGTAGGAATAGGGCAAGCGGCGATATCCCGCGCCAAGCCTTCGTCATTGAAACACCACATATCTTCCAATGAGCCGCCGCCACGGGTAAGTAACAGCGCATCCACTTCATTCCGCGCAATTGCAACTGCAAGCATTTGCCGAATTTGCGCCGCGGCTTGCGCGCCTTGAACCTGAGTAGGGTATACAATTACGCGCAATTGCGGATCGCGCCGCTGCAATACACTCAATACATCGCGAATGGCGGCCCCTGTAGGTGATGTAATAACACCTAAGGTGCGAATAGGGGTAGGCAAAGGCTTTTTCCGTTCGCTGGCGAACAAGCCCTCGCTGTGCAGCTTAGCTTTCAATGCATCGAATTGCTGCTGCAATAAGCCTTCGCCAGCAGGCTCCATACTATCGATAATCAGTTGATAATCACCGCGTGGTTCGTACAAGCTAAGGCGGCCGCGCACCAATACTTGCATACCATTACCTACCCGCATGCGCACCCGGGTGTTGTTACCGCGAAACATCGCGCATCGCACTTGTGCTTGTTCATCCTTCAAAGTGAAGTACCAATGCCCAGAACCAGGGGCAGAAAAGTTGGAGATTTCACCCAGCAGCCACAACGAGCCAAACTGCGCTTCTAGCAAACGGCGCACCGCGCTATTTAACCGCGAAACCGTAAATATTTGCCGTTGTGCATTGTCTGCAGGGATATCGTCCAACATAGGTGCTTACTATCCTTTCACGAGTGGTATCAACCGAGGAGAATTACAGAACAAATACTAGCAGGAATAGTGCAGTGAATGGCGATATTTTTAGCAGGAAAATGCGTATTAAGCGCAATATAAACAGCAGCAAAACCGGATTCTAAAGAAAAAGCGTAAGATTTTGTTTACCTAAAGCCTGATAGTGAGTAAAATACCGCCGCAACATTGATCTAGTCATTCACCTCTAACGAGAGATGTTGCCATGCTAAGACTTGCCCAAGAAGCCCTCACCTTTGATGATGTACTCCTGTTGCCTGCGCACTCTACTGTGCTGCCGCATACAGCTGATTTGAATACGCGTTTAACCCGTTCCATTTCGTTAAATATCCCACTTGTTTCTGCTGCCATGGATACGGTTACCGAAGCTGATCTCGCAATTGCCTTAGCGCAAGAAGGCGGAATCGGTTTTATTCATAAGAATATGAGCATCAGTGAGCAAGCGGCACACGTTCGTAAAGTGAAAAAATTCGAAAGTGGCATCGTTGCCGATCCGGTAACAGTAACATCGAAAACCACCATAAAGCAGGTAAAAGCGCTTGCTGCAGAACATGGTTTTCATGGTTTCCCAGTAGTAGATAACGGCCGATTAGTTGGTATTGTTACTGGCCGTGATACCCGTTTTGAAGAAGCAAACAACAAGCTTGTTTCCGATGTAATGACCCCAGAAGATCGCTTAGTAACGGTTCGTGAGAACACCCCAAGCAAAGAGATTCTGCAACTCATGCACAAACATCGCATCGAGAAAATCCTCATCGTAAATGACGCCCATGAAATGCGCGGCATGATCACGCTGAAAGATTTCGAAAAAGCAGCCAACAAACCAAATGCCTGTAAAGATGATCAAGGCCGCTTGCGCGTAGGCGCAGCTGTAGGCGTTGGCGCTGGCACCGAAGAGCGCATCGCTGCGCTAGTAGATGCAGGCGTTGATGTGGTGTTAATTGATACCTCACATGGCCATTCCGAAGGTGTTTTAGAGCGCGTACGTGCTACTCGCAAAGAATACCCAGAGCTAAATATTATTGGTGGTAACGTAGCAACTGCAGAAGGCGCGGTAGCGCTTGCCGATGCAGGTGTAGATGCCGTAAAAGTGGGCATTGGCCCAGGCTCTATTTGTACCACGCGTATTGTTACCGGTTGTGGTGTGCCACAAATTACCGCAATCTCAAACGCAGTAGCAGGCTTAGAAGGCCGTGATATTCCAGTAATCGCCGATGGCGGTATCCGCTTCTCGGGTGACATCGCTAAAGCCCTCGTAGCCGGCGCAAGCTGTGTAATGGTTGGTAGCATGTTAGCCGGTACCGAAGAATCACCAGGTGAAGTAGAACTATACCAAGGCCGGTATTACAAATCTTACCGCGGCATGGGCTCACTGGGCGCAATGAACCAAAGCCACGGCTCTTCAGATCGTTATTTCCAATCTTCGAATCAAGCTGAGAAGCTGGTTCCAGAAGGAATTGAAGGCCGAGTGGCGTACAAAGGCCCAATTTCAAACATTATTCATCAACAAATGGGCGGCCTGCGCTCGGCAATGGGCTTAACTGGCTCTGCCGATATCGAAACAATGCGCACCAAACCACAGTTTATTAAAGTAACCGCGGCCGGCATGGGTGAATCGCACGTACACGATGTGCAAATCACCAAAGAAGCTCCAAACTACCGCATGGGCTAGGCGACTTACGCAACGATTTTGGTTTTAATAGAGAATGGAAGGCACATGACACACGATATTCATCAGCACCGAATTTTGATTCTTGATTTTGGATCGCAATACACGCAACTGATCGCGCGCCGTATTCGTGAGATTGGCGTTTATTGCGAGCTTTGGGCGTGGGATGTGGATGCTGAGGATATTAAGAACTTTAATCCGAACGGCATTATTCTTTCCGGTGGGCCAGAAAGTGTGCCTGCGCCGAATTCACCGCGTGCGCCTGAGTATGTGTTTGAGGCTGGTGTGCCGGTGTTTGGTGTGTGTTATGGCATGCAAACCATGGCTGCGCAGCTTGGTGGGGCGGTACAGGGCTCAAACTTACGTGAATTTGGTTATGCCCGCGTAGAGCAAATTGCCGAATGTTCGCTATTTACCCACATTGAAGATGGCATTAGTGAGCATGGCTTGCCGCTATTGGATGTGTGGATGAGCCACGGTGATAAGGTAAGTGATATTCCGCCGGGCTTTAAAACGGTTGCGAAAACCGATACCTGCCCACATGCAGCGATGGTGAATGAAGAGAAGCAATTTTATGGCGTGCAGTTCCACCCTGAAGTAACGCACACACGCCAAGGGCTGCGCATGCTCGAGCATTTTGTAATTGATGTGTGTAAGTGTGAAAAGCTATGGACACCGGGTGCCATTATTGATGATGCAATTGCGCGCATTCGTGAGCAAGTAGGCACGGAAAAAGTGATGCTTGGTCTTTCTGGTGGGGTAGATTCGTCGGTTACCGCGATGCTATTGCACCGCGCCATTGGCGATCAGCTTACCTGTGTATTTGTAGATAATGGTTTGTTGCGTTTGCATGAAGCAGATCAAGTAATGGAAATGTTCGGTGATCATTTTGGTTTGAACATTATTCGCGTAGATGCTGAAGATCGCTTTTTAGATGCATTGGCGGGTGTAGATGAGCCAGAGGCGAAACGCAAAGCCATTGGCCGTTCATTTATTGAAGTATTTGATGAAAAAGCGCAAGAGCTAACGGAAGTAGATTGGTTGGCGCAGGGTACTATTTATCCGGATGTAATCGAATCTGCGGGTTCGAAAACGGGTAAAGCGCACGTAATTAAATCACACCACAATGTGGGTGGTTTACCGCCGGGAATGCGCATGAAGTTGGTAGAGCCGCTGCGTGAATTGTTTAAAGACGAAGTACGCAAAATTGGTCTTGAGCTGGGCTTACCTTACGACATGTTGTTCCGTCATCCATTCCCAGGGCCGGGCTTGGGCGTGCGCGTATTGGGTGAAGTAAAGAAAGAATACTGTGATTTACTCCGCCGTGCCGATGCGATTTTCATTGAAGAGTTGCATAAAGCTGATTTATATCACAAAGTTAGCCAAGCATTTGCGGTGTTCTTACCGGTACGTTCCGTGGGCGTAATGGGCGATGCCCGTAAATACGATTGGGTAATTTCCCTACGTGCGGTTGAAACTATTGATTTTATGACCGCACATTGGGCACACTTACCCTATGAGTTATTGGGCCGCGTTTCGAATCGTATTATCAATGAAATTGATGGTATTTCGCGCGTGGTTTACGATGTTTCGGGCAAACCTCCAGCTACTATTGAATGGGAGTAGCAGGAAAGCTTTAACTCATTTACTAGAAAATAAATTAAATACGCACTCAATGGTGGTAGGCGGCTCAGCAGATATGCTGAGCCGTTTCGTTGAAAAATAACAACAACCATATACCATGGAGTATGCCGTGTCTAAACCTGAACTTCCTGGCTGGCGCTGGGGGCCTTTCACTTTTCGTCTTCCGTTTTATCACACTAAACTTTATTGGCAAGAAGCCTTTCAAGGGCTGTTTGTAGCCGCAGCTACGGGATTGGCATTAGTACCGCTAATGATGGAGTTCTTCGGCCTCAATTTTGCCGAAGCCATAGCGGTTTCTATGATTCATTCCACGCTGATAGCCTCGGCCGTAATTGTTTTTGGCGAACCTTATGCACCGGGGTGGGTAACCCCGGCATTGCCGTTGGTGTTGGCTTACGTGTTGGGTGGCTATGATGAACCGGTGCTGCGCTGGCAGGCCATGACGGCGCTTTCGCTTAATTTTGCGGTGCTGCTGATTGTTTTGGGGATAAGCGGGCTGGGTAGGAAGTTTGTGATTTGGCTGCCCGATACACTGAAGGCAGGCATCATTCTTGGAGCCGCCATTGCGGCTTTGAAGCGGGTGTTTATTGATGATGCCGATCGCTTTTTGTTGCAACAACCCATCGCGATTACGTTAGCGTGTACAGTATGTTTGATTTTTGCATTCTCGTTACCGATGCAAAAGTTGAAAGAAAAATACAAACTGTTTGCCAAAATTGGTGCGCTGGGGCTATTGCCGGGCTTTATTATCGCCGCAGTGGTTGGCCCGCTGGTGGGTGAGGTTACCTATGATATTCAGTGGGGCATTTTAATTCCGCCCGTGGGTGATGCGTGGCAACAAATCTCCCCGTTTGCGATCGGCTGGCCAAGTGTTGAGATGTTTTTGCAAGGCATTCCGCTGGCCATTATTACGTACGTTATTTTATTTGGTGACATGGTAACGGGTAACGAAGTGATTCGTGAGGGCCTAACCAAGCGTAATGATGAGCACATTGATATCAATCCAACCCGTACGCATTTATCAGCTGGTATTCGTAATGCATTGATGGCTGTTTCAGCACCGTTTTTCCCTACCCAAGGTGCTATGTGGACGGGGGTTCAGGTGATTATTTTACAGCGCTGGAAGCAAGGTGCTCAGGCGATGAATAGTTTGCACAGCGGCTTGGCATCATATTACATGATGGGTATACCCTTGCTGTTTTTCTTGCTGCCGTTGCTCACAGGGTTACAGCCGTTGTTGGGTGTTGCGTTATCACTAACCCTAGTATTAACCGGGTTTGCCTGTGCCTATGTGGCGATGTCGATTCCAACCAATAATACTTCACGCGGAACTGTGGTATTGATTGGTGCCGCGCTGGCATTTTTTGCTCCTTGGATTGGCTTAACGTTTGGGGTTATTGCAACCATTGTTTTGGTTGGCTGGGATCGTAACCCGGCGGCAATACCAGACGAGGAATGAGCGCTGAGTGTATTTAGCGCGCAGTGCTCAAAGTTCTTTGTGAACTGATGGGTGTGCGGGAAATATAGATAAAAAAATAAGGCGAATAATGCTATCTTTGCTGTTAAATCGGCAGTTTACGGCTGCTCAATATGCTAGCAAAAATAATAATAAAGGTGCTGTATGAATACAGAGCTCGGCTGGATAAGTTTACTACCTTCGTTATTGGCGATTGTGTTTGCCATTCTTACTCGGCGGGTGGTGTGGGCGTTATTGGGCGGTGTGTTGCTTGCCCACGTTTTATTATTTATGCCGGCATTTGGCACAGGCCTGCAATCGGGCGTTATCAGCCTTGGCGAAGTGCTGATAGCACCATCAAATCAACTGATTTGGGGCTTTACCCTAGCCATCGGCGCGCTGTTTGGCGTGCTCGAACGTGGTGGTACCTTCGGCCACTTTGTTACCGCACTGCAGCAAAAACAATGGGTACCCAACCGGCGTAGAGCGCGCTTGTTCACTTGGATTTTAGGTGTGCTGGTATTCATTGAATCGAATGTATCGATTATGACCTCAGGTACTACCTCACGCCCGGTGTACGATAGGCTCGGTATCTCTCGGCAAAAGCTTGCCTACATCATTGATTCTACTTGCGCTCCGGTGTGTATCTTAATTCCATTGAATGCTTGGGGTGCTTTTAATCTTGGCTTGATTGGCAATCAAGGCGTGAGCGATCCCATTAGTACGCTTATTGCTGCTATTGGCTTGAATTTTTACGCCATTATTGCCTTGTTCTTAGCTTTATTTGTGGCTTGGAGTGGTTGGGCATTCGGGCCGATGCGCGCTTTTGAGCAGCAGGCACAGCAGCGTTACGAGGCGGAGCCAGACCACCATGATACCGATGCGGTAAATCGTGGTGCGGTGGCCACCGTAATTATTAGTTTAGTTACCATGGTACTCATGGTGCCGGTAATGCTTTGGTACACGGGCGATGGCAGCATGATCGCAGGTAAAGGCATGTTGAGCGTGTTTGTGGCGATTATCGTGGCGTTGGTGATTGCTATTATCGGCTCTGTGATTACTTTGCGAACGTCGGCAAAGCTGATTATTTCTTCTATTTTGCGCGGCGCTTGGAAAATTTTACCGCTAGCGGTAATTTTATGGATGGCCATTGCATTAGGTGATGCCACGCGCGCTTTGGGCTCGGGCGATTACTTGGCTGGCGTGTTGAATGCCACCTTACCGATGTGGCTGTTACCGGCGTTAATCTTCTTGTTATCAGCCCTTACTGCCTTCGCGATTGGTTCAAGCTGGGGTACGTTCGCGATTATGCTACCGCTCGCAATTCCACTCGCTGTAGGCTTGGATCTTCCCGTAGCCTTATTTGTAGGTGCGGCGTTAGCAGGTGGCATTTTCGGTGATCACTCATCACCTATTAGTGATACTACGATTATTGCCTCATTGGCATCTGGCTCTGAACATATCGATCATGTGCGTACGCAATTACCGTACGCATTTTTGGCAGCCGCTTTGGCTACGATTGCCTATGTGATTGCCGGGCTTTTAGTAGCTAACTAAGTGGTAGCTAATTAAATGGTAGCTAGTTAAAGGGTGGCCAATTCAATGGATTCACAACAGCAGGCAGACATTACCTTTATGCGGCGCGCTATGGAGCTCGCCGCTGAGGCCGAAGCTGTGGGTGAGGTGCCGGTAGGTGCGGTGTTGGTGTATCAAGGCAAGATTATTGGCGAAGGCCGCAATCGGGTAATTACCAAGTTGGATCCTTCCTTGCACGCGGAAATGGAAGCTATTCGCGAAGGGGCGGCAGCTATCGGTAATTACCGTTTGCTCGATACCACGTTGTACGTAACCTTAGAACCTTGCCCTATGTGCGCTGGCTTATTGGTACATAGCAGAATTGCCCGCTTGGTATATGGGGCTGCAGATGCGAAAACTGGGGCAGCGGGAAGCTTGTTGAATTTGGTGCAACACGCGGGGTTGAACCACCAAGTAGAGATTACCGGTGGTGTATTGCAAACAGAGTGTTCGGCACAACTATCCGGCTTTTTTGCGGCGCAGCGCGCGCGGAAAAAAGCACTTAAGCAGCGCTTGCGCGGCGAATCATCGTAACGATACTTACTCTTTATCTACTTTATTGAAGTTGCCGCTTTCTGGATCGGGTGTGTTCGGGCAAATCATAGGCCGATTGCAGGTTTCAGTGAGGTAAAACCATTTATTACGGCGATCAACAATCGCGCGGCCATGGCGTTTTAACAGTTGTTGCCGGCGCTCGTTGCGTTTAAATCTCGATTTTAAAGCCATATTATTCAGCCGTAGTTGGTGAGTGAGCCCGCTCAGTTAAAACGGTTTCCATTGCCGGTAAGCGCCCTTGCTCATCAAGCCACACCAGCGTATCAAAATATCGCCGAATGTTCTCAACATATTGTACGGGTTCATCGCCGCGAGCAAAACCGAAGCGCGTAGTGCGATAGTATTGTTTTTGCCGCAACAGGGGTAATCGTTCTCGCACATCTACCCAGTAATCCGGGTTGCCGCCTTGGCGTTGCGTAAGAACCCGCGCATCTTCGAGGTGCCCTAAGCCAACATTATAAGCTGCAAGCGCCATCCACATCCGATCTGGTTCTTGAATGCGATCCGGTAATCGCTGATGTAAGCGGCGCAAGTACTCGGCACCACCGCGCACGGCTTGTGCCGGGTCTAAGCGGCTATTTACGCCCAATTCCTGCGCTGTAGGCAAGGTGAGCATCATTAAGCCACGCACCCCGGTTGCTGATCGGGCCCAGGGGTCCCAGTGTGATTCTTGATAACTTAATGCAGCTAATAGGCGCCAATCCAGATCGCCAGAATACTCTTGGAATAACTCAAGATAATCCGGTAATAAGCTTTCTGTGGCGGCAATGAAAGCGCGTGTATCTACAAAATTAAATTCAGCTACATGGCCGAAATAACGATCCCACAATTGTGCTAACTCGCCTGATTCATAATGTTCGCCAATGTATTCGATGGCTGCAGCATAGAGAGAATCATCGCTACCCGAACGGAATGCCCAAGATATTGGTACATTATCGCGCACGGTAAAGGCGATACTCAAATTCGGAAATGCGCGCCGTTTAATATCAAGATGGTGGGAATCTACAATGGTGAAATCAATTTCATCGCGTATAACGTGTTCCAACAATTCATCTGAATCGTAAAGATGAGTGCTGGTCCAATTCAAATGCGGGTAAACCTCACTTAAGCTTTGCAGGTATTCTTCGTGGCTACTGCCGGCTACAACACGAATTTTCCCGGTTACATCATTCCAATTGCGGGGGCGATTCACGGCATCTTGGCGAAACACCAGCTTTTGCTCAACTATTTGATAAGGCGGCGAAAACTTCAGCCATTGCAAGCGGTTTTCAGTAACATCAATACCAGCAGCAATAAAATCAATTTCGCCCGCTTCGAGTTGCCGCCATAGCTCCCGAAGATCGTAGCTATGAACCATATTCAGCTGCACATCCAGTTGTTGAGCAAGGCCTCTGGCGAGCTCAAATTCGAAGCCAGCATCATGATTATCATGGCCAATATAATAATTTACTGGGTTCATCATGGTGCCCACATGCACCACGCCGCGCGCTTGAATGCGCTCGAGTTGATTCTGATCGATGCGCTCGGTACCGCAGCCACTAATGAATAGGATCAGCGATAACAGCAGGCCACTGGGTAACCATTGGCGCCGCATCCTTTCATTCTGTTGAAGTGTTCCGTAAATAACCATACTCACCAAATTGAATCCTGTTCGTCTTTCTAAGTTATAACAGAACAGCGTATATTCTGCATTGTCATTTGTGTCGCAAAAGTGTGTAAATTTCTCTATAATATGAGCCCATCCTTATTCCTCAAAAGTAATCCGGAGCTTAACCAGTGGATATCCTGCGCGGTTCGCCTGCTTTGTCTGATTTTCGTGCTGAAAAACTACTTCAACGTTTACACGCAGAGGGCCTTCCGGTTACCTCGGTGTATGCTGAATATACGCACTTCGTGCACACTACGCTGCCGCTTACTGCGAGCGCGCATCAAGTGCTGGAAAAGTTGCTCGAGTATGGGCCAAAGCGAGAAGCACATGCACCAGTAGGTAGCTTAGTGCTGGTAACGCCGCGAGTGGGCACAATTTCCCCATGGGCCTCAAAGGCTACCGATATTGCGCATAACTGCGGGTTACAGGAAATTGAGCGTATTGAACGCGGCGTAGCGTATTACCTTGAAGGTAATTTAAGCGCAGATGATATGCAGCGTGCCAGTTATCTGTTGCATGATCGCATGACCGAAAGCACCTTTGGCGATTTATCTGCAGCCAGTGCGTTGTTTCAAAGCCAACAACCAGCGGCGTATACCACAGTAGATATTATGGGTGCCGGGCGCTCAGCATTAGCAACCGCCAATACCGAGCTAGGTTTAGCCCTTGCCGATGATGAAATCGATTACCTCACGGAAAACTTCGAGAAACTTGGCCGCAACCCAGTAGATGCCGAACTGTATATGTTCGCGCAAGCCAACTCAGAGCATTGCCGCCACAAAATATTTAATGCTTCATGGACAATTGATGGGGTTGAGCAAGAAAAATCATTATTTAAGATGATTAAGCGCACCTATGAAGCCACGCCAGAGTATGTGTTATCGGCATATAAAGATAATGCGGCGGTAATGACCGGTTCAGAAGCAGGCCGCTTTTTCCCAACCGCAGGTAGCGGAGAGTACCGTTACAACGGCGAACCTATCCATATTCTGATGAAAGTAGAAACCCATAATCACCCCACGGCAATTTCTCCATATCCGGGTGCGGCTACTGGTTCAGGTGGAGAAATTCGTGACGAAGGTGCTACCGGTATTGGTGCTAAGCCAAAAGCTGGTTTGGTTGGCTTTTCCGTTTCCAACTTACGCATTCCAGGCTTTGAACAGCCTTGGGAAGAAGATTTTGGCCGCCCACAACGCATAGTGAGTGCGCTAGATATCATGCTAGAAGGCCCACTTGGCGGGGCTGCGTTCAACAACGAATTCGGCCGGCCAAATATTCTTGGCTACTTCCGTACCTATGAAGAGCGCGTAAATAGCTTTAATGGCATGGAAATTCGTGGCTACCACAAGCCAATCATGATTGCCGGCGGCCTGGGTAACATTCGCGAAGAGCATGTAGAAAAAGATGAAATTCCAGTAGGCGCGCCGCTCGTTGTGCTCGGTGGCCCAGCAATGAACATCGGTTTAGGTGGTGGCGCAGCCTCTTCAATGGCCTCAGGCGATTCTTCGGAGGCACTCGATTTTGCCTCGGTACAACGGGAAAATCCGGAAATGGAGCGCCGTTGCCAAGAAGTTATCGATCGTTGTTGGCAGCTGGGTAGCGAAAACCCAATCGTGTTTATTCACGATGTTGGCGCCGGTGGTTTATCGAATGCATTGCCAGAGTTGGTAAATGACGGTGGCCGTGGCGGTGAGTTTAAGCTACGTGCTATTCCAAACGATGAGCCCGGCATGTCACCGATGGCAGTATGGAGTAATGAATCACAAGAGCGTTACGTGATTGCCATCGCGCCAGAGCGTTTACAGGTATTTGCGGATATTTGTGCGCGCGAGCGAGCGCCATATGCGGTAGTGGGTGAAGCTACCGAAGCGCAACATTTGCGCTTGTACGATGAAGTATTCGATAACTATCCAGTGGATATGCCTTTGGAAGTGTTGCTCGGTAAAGCACCGAAAATGCACCGTGAAGCGCAATCTACCAAAGTACTCGGCACGGCGCTTACCACCAGTAAAATTGCTATTAGCGACGCAGTAGAGCGTTTGTTGCGCTTACCGGCTATTGCTGAGAAAACTTTCTTAATCACCATTGGCGATCGCAGCGTAACGGGCTTAGTTGCCCGTGATCAAATGGTAGGCCCGTGGCAGATTCCAGTGGCTGATTGCGGTGTTACCGCAGCCTCTTACGATAGCTATGCTGGTGAAGCCATGGCAATGGGTGAACGCACCCCAGTAGCACTATTGAACCACGCGGCATCAGCCCGGTTGGCCGTGGCTGAAGCAATTACCAATATCGCGGGTACCGCAATTGGTGATTTCAAGCATATTAAACTATCGGCAAACTGGATGGCTCCAGCTGGCCACCCAGGCGAAGATGCCGGCTTATATGAAGCGGTAAAAGCGATTGGTGAAGAATTATGCCCAGCGTTGGGAATTACCATTCCGGTGGGTAAAGATTCCATGTCGATGCAAACACGTTGGCAGGATAACGGCGAAGATAAAGCCGTTATCTCTCCACTATCATTGGTAATCACCGCATTTGGCCGGGTTACCGATGTGCGTAAAACAGTAACCCCTATGTTGCGCGCAGAGCGTGATGATAGCCGCTTGTTATTGCTTGATTTAGGCCGTGGCAAAAATCGTTTAGGCGCTTCTTCATTGGCACAAGTGTATCGTGAACTTGGCGATGTACCGGCTGATCTAGAGAGCCCAGAAGATCTGCGCTTCTTCTTTACCTTAATGCAAGAGTTGGTAGCCAACGAAGAACTGTTGGCTTACCACGATCGCTCCGATGGCGGCTTGCTGGTAACTCTCGCCGAAATGGCGTTCGCTGGTAACTGTGGCGTGGAAATCAACTTACCTACCGGAATCGATCCGGTGGCGGCATTATTCAGCGAAGAACTTGGCGGTGTGTTGCAAGTATCTGCAGAAGTTGCGGCACGAATTACAGCCGCCTGCGAAGCTGCGGGTAACGCCAACATGCTCGTTGATTTGGGTACCGTAAGTAGCGATAACCATATTCAAATCAGCCAAGGCGATAGTGTTATCTACACAGCGCCGCGCTCGCGCTTAAGAGCAGTGTGGGCAGAAACCACGCATCAAATGCAGCGCTTGCGTGATAACCCAGCATGTGCCGATGAAGAATTTACCGCGAAACAAGATATTACTAATCCAGGTTTACACGCACAGTTAAGTTATGACCCAGCAAAAGATATTGCCGCTCCGTTTATCTTAAAAGGCGTAGCACCCAAAATCGCAATTTTGCGCGAGCAGGGCGTAAACTCCCATTACGAGATGGCGGCTGCCTTTGATCGTGCCGGCTTCAGCGCTATCGATGTGCACATGAGTGACGTGCTCAGCGGCCGCGTAAGCTTACAAGATTTCCAAGCGCTTGCCGCTTGTGGTGGCTTCTCATACGGCGATGTATTGGGCGCGGGTGAAGGTTGGGCGAAATCGGTATTGTTCAACCCAGCAGCTCGGGAAGAGTTTGCCGCGTTCTTCGCGCGGAACGATACCCTGGCATTGGGTGTGTGTAATGGCTGCCAAATGCTTTCCAACTTGCATGAACTCATTCCGGGCGCCGAACACTGGCCGCATTTTGTTACCAACCGCTCTGAGCGCTTTGAAGCACGCGTAGCCATGGTTGAAGTACAAGATAATAATTCACCATGGTTCAGCGGTATGGCGGGCTCACGCATGCCAATTGCAGTTTCTCATGGGGAAGGGCGAGTGGAATTCAGCCGTAACAACGCCGATGTAGCTTTAGCGGGCTTAACCGCTGGGCAACAGGTGGCATTACGTTACGTTGATAACTTCGGCAAGGTTACCGAAACGTATCCTGCAAACCCGAACGGCTCAGTAGGCGGCATCACCGGTGTTACCAGTGCCGATGGCCGCGTAGCCATCATGATGCCACACCCAGAACGCGTATTCCGCGCCATTAGCAACTCATGGTACCCAGAATCATGGGGCGAAGATGGCGCTTGGCTACGCCTGTTCCGCAACGCCCGCAAACAGCTCGGTTAACTCCTCGGAGCTTGCTGCTTCCGGGCTAAAGTACCTTATGAGCTAGAACCGCTCAAGTACGTCCATGTAGCGCTATGGCCGCGCCATCCATGGCGCGGACATTTTTAGCTCGGAAGGTACTTCAGCCCTAGCGCAGCCGCCCGAGCAAGCCCCTAGGCACAGCGGTAAGTTGGTGCATTTCTAGGGATTAGAAAAATAGGGCGGGGCTTATTTTGAAGCGGTTTGCTAGTTTTGTAATGTGTTCTTTGGTGAGGTTGCGTTTGCCGTTTAATACTTGGGAAACCATACTTTTTTTGCCAATTTCATTTTCAAAATCGGAAATGCTTAAGCCATATTGTTGCATTAGCAACCGCAAGGTGGCGATTCCACCATCTTTTTGCTCCACGGTGCGGTTAAAATCGGTGAACTCATCTGCACTGTCTTCATAACGCTCGATAGAGGTACTTAACGCGTTAATCAAAACAACATTGGCATCATAATGTTCCAACAAATCTTCCATGATCGCTAAAGCCTGCTCATGTTCTGCAGCGGAGTTTATTTCACGTAGTACCGGGTACCGTCGCACTATTTGCGCAGCCATTTCAGTAATATCAGCTTCTAAAATCATGATCAACCTCGTTAATTTCTGTATTTCCGGCACAACTCTTCATACTCGGCGTGCGTAATAATGTGTTTTACATAAAGCCGTTGGTGTTTGAACTCGATAAAGGCTAAAAGCCTTAAATTATTACCGCCAATATCAATTACCCACCATTTATCTCTATATTTAAAATTATCTAGCGATTTAAAAACTGCTCTCAGCTGTTCTGGATTTGTGAAGCTTCCTAGCTTCAATATGCGATATACCGTTGCAATTGCATTAGCATCGTTAGGGTATTTCTTCATTGCATCTGCGAATGGTTTTCTTGATATTACGTGCATAGTCACTCCGTTTACTATCTGTAAACTATAAATGAGGAATGATTAATTTTCAAGCAGGAATAATATAATTATTTGATGTGTGTGGGCAGCATGCAGGAGGGTGAAGCTATTATAGCGGGGGAGTGCCGCATGCAGGAGGTGAAGCTGTTACTGCGGGGGAGTGCCGCATGCAGGAGGGTGAAGCTAGCTACCGTAGGGTGTCTGCCGCATGGATGCGGCAGCCAAGCCTGCATGGACGTACTTGCGGCGTCCCTACGGTAGCAGTTTCACCCTTCTGCGTTAGCGGCACGGAGCCGCGGTAGCAGCTCCATCCTTCTGCATTAGCGGCACGGAGCCGCGGTAGCAGCTCCACCCACCTGCATCAGCGGCACGAGCCGTTAGCGCACCCACTCGAAGAGTTGTTTGCCGATGTCGGTTTGGTCTTGGAAGCCACGGAAGTGATCAGACCAAGGGCCGATGGCGATTACCGGAACATCTTCGCCAGTGTGGCCGCCAGTTGTCCAGCCAGCACCGGTATGAAAACGCACGATATCTACAAGCACTTGTTGAATCTCAGCGCGGCGGCGATCACTGCTGCTATGGGCTAATTTCTTCAGCGCTTCCTGATGGTCAACCGTAAGTGTGAACGGCAGATATTTATCGATGTAGGCATCCCAATCAATTGCCGGCATCTCATTCATATCAACAGCCATGGTGCGTAAACCGCGGCCGATGCGGTGAATATCGCCAGCGCGGAACTTATATTCGCCATCAGCACCTAGCGTTAAACCACCAGTGCTGTGATCAGCAGTAAGAATAATTTGCGTGTTCGGATTCTCTGCCGCGTACTCAATAAGGTACTCCATCAGCTTTTCTAGCTCGGCCATTTCATGCATGGCACAAGCAATGTCATTGGCGTGGCCACACCAATCAACCATAGATGCTTCAATCATTAGCACGTAAGGCTTATTGGCGTTATCTAGCAAGCGGATGCCTTCGCGGCTCATCATTTCTAAGCGCTTTTCGTCGTCAATTACATATGGAAATGAATCTTCGTAGAACAAGCCAAGTAACGGTAAGCGCTGCTGGGTTTTTAACTGCTCAAACGAATCCACAACGCGAACACCGCGGTTGCTTAAGGTGCGTAAGTGGCTTAAACGATTACCTTCATCATCTTTGCGAACAAAGTGCCGGCGCCCTGAGCCAAGTAACAGATCGAACGGCGGGTTGCCATTTTCATCGAGTGCTGACATTTGGTCGGCAATTTCATCTTCCATGCGCCGCGAGGGAACGTGGGCAAAGAATGCAGCAGGTGTTGCATGGGTAATGCGCGTGGTGGCAATGGCGCCGGTAAGCCAACCCTGCTTGCGAGCATGCTGCATAATCGTAGGTATTGGATTACCTTCGGCATCCACACTAATGGCACCATTATAGGTTTTTACCCCGGTGGCTAAGGCGGTAGCGCTGGCCGCTGAATCCGTTACCAAGGTGTCGTCGGCAGGAAAAGTGCTGGCCACACCTACTAGATAAGTATCAAAAACTGTAGGCTGAATATCGTTGGCTTTGGTGTAATTGCGGCCATCTTTAAAATAGCGGTAGGCAGATAAAAATGGGAAACCCATGCCATCAGCGATCACCAAAATTACCTTCTCAGGGGGTTCGCTAACTTGGTCTGCAGAGCTGGCGTTCGCCAGGGGTGCCATGAATGCGCACGCAGCTACGAAAATAATGAAGGTAGTTTTTAATCGGTGCCAAGGCTTACATAACATAATCATTTTCCTTTTCTTGCCGAAGCAAGTTATCGTTTTCTGTTTTGTTCTTTGGTGGCGAGTTTTACCGTTGGGTTCTTGCGCAGCATTACATAAGTAGCGCCGCTACCACCGTGAAATTTTTGGGCCGTATGTATCGCTAATACCGGCTCTAATTCTGGCAGCCATTGGTTACATAAAGATTTCAATAGCGCTGGTCGTGGTTGGCTCCGCAACCCTTGGCCGTGAATGACTAACGCGGTGCGTACGCCATCGCGATAGCACTCTTGAATAAAGCCAGCCACCTCTTTGCGTGCTTCACTTACTCGCATCTTGTGCAAATTTAAGCTTGCTTGCGGTTCATAGTTGCCACGTTTGAGTTGCCGAAACACGCCGTCTTGAATGCCATCGATGCGCCAGCTAATGATATCTGTGGGCTCAAGCCAATCCCGTACTTCTTCACTTAACGCGGCTGCTGCTTCTTCCTCTTCCCGAGCTTCAGCCGCACGGCGGCGCTCGGCAAGCGTTTCTGCAGCGGGTTTGCTGGTTGTAGTGGGCACAACATCAGCGCTTGGTAACGGCTTTACATCCTGCATAAGCTCGCGAAATAAATCGCTATCGCTAGGGGAATCATCGTGGGCCATAAAAAACCTCCGCTACTCGAAACAACACCTGAGTAGCGGAGTTTACCAAAAAATTGTGGGGGGTAGCCAAATAAAAGAAGCGTAAGCGACGACTAGTGCATCGCTTACGCTGAGTTGAAGGGTTATTTCCAGAAAATTAGAAAGCGTACATAGCACTAAATTGCACGCGGTCGAGGTTTCCTTTGCTGCCACTGAGTAATTCGCGGGTAGCGCGGCTAACTTCAGCGCCCACTACAAGCTTCTCATTTACTTGATACATCAGATTCGCCGCAAGGCGTTGGGTGTAATCATTGGCGTTAATACCGGTGTATTCGCGTTTATCGGAAAATTTGCCGCGGGCAAAGATCAGGTTGGTGCGGTACTCATCACTCCAAACATGCCGGTAGGCGAGGGTGATACCGGTGTAGCCTAAGGTATCTAAGTTCAACGCATCATCCACTACAGCATCGTTGGTAGAGTTTACCCCTACGTAGCGGCCAATTCCTTCGCCATGCACGAAACCGGCGCGAATATCATGGGCACCCAAATCGATTTTGGTAGAAAGATTAATACCGTAGCCATTTACTGTATCGTTTACGCCGTTTTCCCTAAATTCTAAGCGGCGCACCACAGCGGCTACGCTGTAGTGAACGTTATCGATTCTGGTTTGATAACGTGCGGTTAAATCAGGCATTGCAGTATCACCAGTGGTAATGCGTGCAGTGCCGCCTTGATTCGGAGTTACCGTGGTTTCTGGGGCCTCTACAGCGAAGCTCCAGCCGTTCGCCATGGTGTAGCGTAACTGCGGCTGCCGATTAAACACGATACCATCGGGAGCACCAATGAAATCCGGTGATTCCGGGATAATCGTTACATCTTGGAAGTTGCTCCAAAACTGTCCTGCCAACCAATTCCGATACTGAATAAAGGCATGGCGAACTCGTGGTGAGTAGGAGTTAGTTACGCGCTTATCGCCGCCTGGAGTACCGAGCGAATCAAACTCAAAGTATCCCGATATCTTTTCGCCATTGGCTAAGGTTTGCGTAGCTCTGAAAAAGAAACGGCTTTCCCGCGCATGAAAATCGGTGTAAGTATTACTGGCGCCATCGCCAACTGGAGTAAGGCTAGGAATATAAAAATCACGGCCAATACTGCCGGTAGGTATGGTGCCGCTATCGGTGCGGGTAATCAGTGCATCTACTTTAATGTAGCCACCGAACTCATATTCTGTTTCGGCGCTGGCGCTTGCCATTGTTGCGAAACCACCCATGATGAGGCTTGTGGCGAGTGCTACTGAGCTCATTTTTAAGCTCACGTTTGAATTCTTTTGCGGAGCGTTTAAACGTTGCATTATTAATTCCTCGTTGTTAGCAATCAACAGATTGCTTCAGCACGAATAATTGCAGTAATGTTGCTAATGTGTGCATGCTACTAGCATTCGGGAAGATGCAGTTTTGGTCAATCTAGACTATGGTCTAATAGGTTTCAGGCCGCGAAATCAGTACAAATGAGCACTATAAAAATTCAGGAGGAAAGCCAATGTCAGCACACGTATACCCAATGCCAGAAGCAGTAAAAGCTGCTGCGCGTCTGAATCCAGAAAACTATCTACAGAAATACAATCAATCAATTACCGATCCAGAAACGTTCTGGGGCGAAGAAGGGAAGCGTATTACTTGGTTTAGCCCGTATTCTAAAGTAAAGCAAACCAGCTTTGCGCCGGGCAACATTGATATTCAATGGTATGCCGATGGCACGCTGAATGCTTGCTACAATTGCGTGGATCGTCATTTAACCAATCGGGCGGATAAAACGGCGATTATTTGGGAAGGCGATGAAGTTGATGTGCAAAAAAACATTACCTTCCGCGAATTACATGAACATGTGGCGCGCTTTGCAAATGGTTTGAAGAAACTGGGTGTGAAGAAAGGTGATCGCGTGGCGATTTATATGCCCATGGTGCCAGAAGCAGCCTATGCAATGTTAGCGTGCGCCCGTTTAGGTGCGGTGCACTCAGTGATTTTTGCTGGCTTTTCGCCGAACGCAATTGCTGATCGAGTGAATGATTGCCAAGCTAAAGTAGTGATTACGTCTAACGAAGGGCGCCGCGGTGGTAAAGGCGTAGCGTTGAAACCAAACGTAGATCAAGCGTTAGCGAAAGATGCCTGCCCAACTGTTGAAAGCGTGGTAGTGCTGAAGCACACCGATGTTGATTACGATATGCAAGATGGCCGCGATGTGTGGTGGCATGAGTTGATTGGTGATTGCGATACTGATTGCCCAGCAGAAGTAATGAATGCCGAAGACCCATTATTTATTTTGTACACATCTGGCTCTACCGGGCAGCCGAAAGGCGTAGTGCATACTACCGGTGGCTACATGGTGTATGCCTCCATGACCCACGAATATGTGTTTGATTTAAAAGAAGATGATGTGTACTGGTGTGCCGCTGATGTGGGTTGGGTTACCGGCCATAGTTACATTGTGTATGGCCCACTCGCCAATGGTACTACAACCTTAATGTTTGAAGGTGTACCTACCTATCCGGATGTTTCTCGTATCGGTAAAGTAGTGGATAAGCATAAGGTAAATATCCTCTATACCGCACCTACGGCGATTCGCGCACTAATGGCGAAAGGCGATGCTGCCGCGAAGGGCAGTAAACGGGATACATTGCGCATTTTGGGTTCGGTGGGTGAGCCGATTAACCCAGAAGCGTGGGAGTGGTATTACAAAACCATCGGTAACAGTAAATGCCCGATTGTAGATACCTGGTGGCAAACGGAAACGGGCGGCATTTTAATCGCGCCATTCCCAGCCGCAACCGATATGAAACCGGGTTCGGCGATGTTGCCATTCTTTGGCGTAAAACCGAAGTTGGTAGATAACGAAGGCACGCCACTTGCAGGCGCTACGGAAGGTAATTTAATTATCGAAGATTCGTGGCCGGGGCAAGCTCGCACCTTGTGGGGTGATCATGAGCGCTTTGAGCAAACCTACTTTAGCACTTATAAAAATGTGTACTTTACGGGTGATGGCGCCCGCCGCGATGAAGATGGCGATTTCTGGATTACCGGCCGTGTAGATGATGTACTGAATGTATCTGGCCATCGTTTGGGTACGGCGGAAATTGAGAGCGCGCTAGTTGCTCATGAAGCGGTGGCTGAAGCTGCGGTAGTAGGATATCCGCATGATCTGAAGGGTCAGGGTATTTATGTGTACGTTACCGTGGTTGATGGTGTAGATGCGAATGATGAATTGCGCAAAGCATTGGTGCAATGGGTGCGCAAAGAGCTGAGCCCAATCGCTACGCCAGATTTCATTCAGTGGTCCCCTGGTTTACCGAAAACGCGTTCGGGCAAAATCATGCGCCGCATTTTACGCAAGATAGCCGGTAACGATTACAGTAATTTAGGTGATACCTCTACGCTAGCCGATCCGAGTGTGGTAGATTCTCTTATCGAGAACCGATTAAACCGCTAAAGGATAGGAAGCGAAGTGTGTAGCGCTTCCGGAAAAGTGCTATGACCCGATTACTGATCGCCGACGATCACCCCTTATTTCGCGAGGCTCTGCAAGGAGCCCTCGCGAATCATTTTGCCGATCTGAATATTCGTGAAGCCGACACCTTAGATTCTACACTTGAGGCTTTAAGTGTGGATGATGATATCGATCTACTGTTGCTCGATTTACACATGCCCGGCGCAGGTGATTTGTATGGCCTGATTCGTATCCGCAATGATTACCCCATGCTTCCTGTAGCGGTTATTTCTGGCGCTGAAGATCCGCAAGTGATTGGCCGCTGTATGGGCTTTGGTGCACTTGGGTTTATTCCAAAATCATTGGCTTCTGCAGAGATAGCCCAAGCTATTGCTAGTATTCTTGATGGCGATGAGTGGTTGCCAGAAGGGATGGCCGAACAAATTGGCGATGTAAGCCAAGAAGACAAAGAATTAGCAGAGAAAATTGCCGATTTAACCCCACAACAGTACCGCGTGTTGTATTACGTACACGAGGGCTTGTTGAATAAGCAAATCGCCTATCAACTAGGCATCACCGAAGCCACGGTGAAAGCCCACATGACCGCGATTTTCCGCAAGCTCAATGTATATAGCCGCACGCAAGCGGTGCTATTGGCCGAGCGTTTGCAACTTTCTCCACCGGAACAAACCACCTCTAACGCCTAAAATTCTGCGATACGTGCTGGCTGCAACAAGCGCTTACAGTAGTTGCCTGTTGCAGCGAATGAGTTGTGCTTAAGTACGTTGGATCAGGTGCCACAAAATGTGCGCTGCACCTGTTCGTTTTCTTTTGGTGCTTGGTACAGCTCAATTTCTAGCGCTGTTGTGGGCATTTTGTAGGGGTGCTGCCATGCTTGCAGTAGTTCATGAAAACGTTGTAAATCGCCATGCTCTTCCACTGCTTGAATAGCTTCTGCAATTCGATGATTGCGCGGAATAAGCGCGGGGTTTACTGAGCGCATTAATGCCTGGGTTTGTTGATGTTCAATACCACTTTCGGCAAGGCGAGCCAGCCAGCGTTGCCGCCACTCGGCGAACGCTTCGGTATCGTAAAACAAAGCACTGGCTGGCGCCTGCGGGCCGATGCTCGCAGCAGGTGTATCTCGTTGTTCATCAAGTTCATTCGCTAGTTGCCAAAAGGCTTGGGTGTAATCTACTTCTTGGGCCTGCAGCAACGTTAAGAAATCCTCAATCAACGTATTGTCTGCGGGCGCTGCATTAGCGATACCGAGCTTTTTGCCCATGGTGGCAAGGTATAGCTCTTGAAAGTATTCGTTATATTCACTCAATACTCGGGTTGCTAGGGCGATAGCTTCGTCGGTGTCGGCTGCATTGAATAATGGCAGTAAGGTTTCAGCTAACCGGGCAAGGTTCCAGCGGGCAATACCCGGTTGATTGCTAAAGGCATAGCGGCCGCGCTTATCAATGGCGCTAAATTTTTTATCCGGTATATAAGTATCGAGAAACGCAGCAGGGCCATAATCAATGGTTTCGCCGCTAATCGAGCAATTATCGGTGTTCATTACGCCATGAATAAAGCCGATACGTTGCCAGTGGGTTATCAGCTCGGCTTGGCGTTTTGCCACGGCATGTAAAAATGCAAGATATGGGCTAGCTTCATGCTCAAGGCTGTTAGCTTCAGGCTCAGGGCTGTTTTCCTCTCGCTCAAGGCTGTTAAGCTCCGGAAAGTGCCGTGCAATCGCATAATCGGCGAGTTGCCGCACTTTCTCTGGGCCACCATGCAGGCTGGCAAACTGAAAGCTACCAATACGCAGGTGGCTGCTGGCAACTCGGGTAAATACGGCACCGGGCGCAGCATAATCTCGAAATACTTGTTCACCACTGGCTACCGCAGCTAGCGCGCGCGTGGTGGGCACACCCAGCGCATGCATGCTTTCACTTAACAGATATTCCCGCAATACCGGGCCAATGGCAGAGCGGCCATCGCCGCCTCGGCTAAAGGGGGTGCGGCCAGCACCTTTCAGTTGCACATCCCAACGCTTACCATCGCTATCCTGAAGCTCTGCAAGCAACATCGCGCGGCCATCGCCTAATTGCGGCACTAAGTTTGCAAACTGGTGGCCAGCATAGGCCAGCGCAGCAGGCTGCGCCCAATCGGGCACGCTGTTGCCGGCCCAAACTGTTAAACCCTGTTCGTTATCCCGAAATTCATCGGCAATACCGAGCTTATCTGCCAAAACATGGTTAAAGGCAATCCATTGTGGTGCCTTAACGGCAACCGGCTCTGCATCGCGATAAAAGAAATCACCTAATTCGCGTAGGCTATGCACTGGCTTAAAATGCTTGGATGTTGTCATTAATGAGTTTCCTTATGCCGCTGCATATATTGCATGAGTGCTTTAAGTTGTGCTGGTTTCACGGGCTTGGCCAAATACTGTAAGCCCAACTTGCGTGCCTCGGCTTTTAATTCAGGATCACGCACCGCAGTTACCAATGCCCCGGGAACCTGTTTTTGCCAAATTTGCTGCAGTGCTTGCCACAAACTAATGCCATCACCGTGTTCGGCTAGTTGGTAATCAAGTAGCGCACCATCCGGTGGCGGGTTTTCTGCAGCCCAAGCGAGTGCGTCTTGCGGGGTGCTAAACTGTACCGTTTGGCAATTCCATTTACTGAGCAATGCTTGTAACGCGGCCAAGTTTTCTGGGTCATCATCTACGCACAATATCTGCAAACCGCTATATGCTTGGTTGGAACGCTCGGGCCGTTCGCGTGGAATTACGAGTGCTGCGGAACCCAGTGGCACCAGTACCGAAAAACGCGACCCTTTGCCCAGAGCTGACTTAATTTGTAGTGGGCATTCAAGCTGTTCCGCCATGCGTTTAGCCACACTTAAGCCTAGCCCAACACCGCTGATAGAGCCTTGGTGTAAACGAATAAAGGCTTCAAATACCTCTTCATGTTTTTGTTCGGGAATACCCGGGCCAGTATCCCATACCGCCAGTTCAGCATGCTCGCCGCGTTTACGTACCGTAAGCAGCACCTTGCCTGATTGGGTATATTTAATGGCATTCGATAAAAAGTTTTGAATAATACGCCGCAAATAGGTTGGATCGGTATACACGGTTAAGTTTTTCAAACGCGCGGTAAATTGCAGATCCTGTTGTTCAGCCAGCACCGAATACTCTGGTACTAACGGCCCGAGAATAGTATTTAAATCAATGTGTTTCAGTTGCGGTTGCATAGCGCCTTGTTCCATTTTCGCAATGGAAAGCAGGGCCGATAGCAGGTGTTCAGTAGAATCGAGAGCGTTATCTACTTTATGCACCAAGCCTTTAGTTTTTGCGCTTAAGTTTTCAGTATCTACCGCAGAGAGGTACAGCCGAGCAGCGTTTAAAGGTTGCAAAATATCGTGGCTAGCCAGCGCTAAAAAGCGCGTTTTACTAGCATTGGCAGATTCCGCTTCCGCTTTCGCTGCCTGCAGGGCTACTTCAATTTCCCGCCGGCGATCAATTTCTTCGGTAAGCTCGCGATTAATTTCGCGCACTTCATCGGTGCGGCTGCGAATGCGCGCTTCCAGATCGATATTGGCATCTTCTAGAGCTTGTTGGGTTTCAATATGCTCGGTTACATCGGTAAAACTGGTAACAAAGCCACCACTGGGGAGCGGGTTACCCACCATTTCAATCACCCGGCCATCGGAGCGTCGGCGAATAAAGCGATGTCGTGAACCTTGCTTCATGTAGCGAATACGCTTTTCTACCAGCTCATCAATTTCGCCCACACCGCACTCACCGCGTTCAGCGTTGTAACGAATTAGATCGGCAATAGGCCTGCCGGGTTGCACCATACCATCGGGATATTCGAATAGCTCTAGATAGCGCCGATTCCACACCACTAAGCGCAGGTTGCGATCTACCACCGATATGCCTTGCGCCAAGTTTTCCAGCGAGCTAAACATAATCGATTGTTGGTCTTGCAGTGCTTGGGTAGTGTCATCAAAGAAATGCACCACTTCTTCTAGGTTAAGCTGGCGATTCTCGAGCGCTGCATTCACTAATGAACGAGCCGTTGCTGCACCTAACACGCCACTTATAGCGCGCTCCGCATAATCGGTGAATAGCGTATCGGCAGCACCGTGGCGGTTTAACGGTTGATGGCGTTCATACGCCCGCAGCAACTCTTCACAGCGCTCTACCCCTAAGAAGGTTTCCATTAGCAGCAGTAAATCAGCCACGCGGGTTTCTTGAATGTCTGGGCTAACGCGCGCGGGTTCACCGCTTTTGCGTGGATTCACAAAGGCAGTAGCTTGAATTCTATCTACGAGCGCCGGTACCGCAAGGTAGCTAAACAGGATATAGGCTGCGGTGTTCAGCGCTAAACTAATCAAGGTGCCGTGGGTAATAACGCGTTCAGCTTCACTTGCCGGTAACTGGGTAAGGGGTAGCAATACCGCGAAAAGCCAGCCGAGTAAGCCGGCGATCATACCCATGTACACGCCTTGCGCATGGCCTTTGCGCCAAAACAAGCCACCTAAAATAGCCGGTAATAATTGCAGTACTACCGAAAAAGCGAGTAGGCCGATGCTCACGAGATTGAGTTGCGCCATCCACAGGTGATAGCAAGCCCAGCCGAGCAGCAACACCACCACAATAGCTTGCCGCCGCACCCGAATTAAGCGGCGCGAAAAACGATGCGGTTGCGGAATGCGGCGGCCTTCGCGGGTAAGCCATACCGGCATTACCACATCGTTACTAATCATGGTGCTCAGGGTTAAGGTAGCCACAATTACCATTGCGGTGGCAGCAGAAATACCGCCGATGTATACCAAGATGGCAAGCCAAGTTTGCCCATGTAAGAAAGGAATTAACAACGGATATACCGAACCATCAACGCCACTGCCAACACCGGGAACACTCACATCGTTGGCACCGAATAACGCTACGCCGCTAACTGCCAGCGCCGCGATGGCCATCGATGTAAGCACTAAATACAGCGGAAAGAGCCAGCGAGCGGTGCTTAAATGTTCCAGCTTTACGTTGTCTACCACGGTAACGTGAAACTGCCGCGGCAAACATAAAATCGCACCGGCGGCCATGGCCAGCTGAATAAAGAACTCAGGGGTTAGGGCGCCTCGTACTGTCCAACCACTGGCTAAATCTAAGCTAGCCAGTTGCTCGGCAACACTTGCGCTGGAACCGCTGCGAAATAACATCCAGGCAAATACTGCGGCGCCACACAAGGCCACCAATTTAACCGTTGATTCGAAGGCAATCGCGAGCATCATCCCGCTGCGGTATTCGGTTACCTCCAACCGCCGGGTACCAAATACGATGGCAAAAATCGCCATTAAAATGGCCACGCCTAATTCTTTGAAGGAATTTTCGCTGGCTTCGGGGCTTAATTCACTGAGCAAATTAAAACTAATGCCAACGGCTTTTAGCTGCAGAGCGATATAAGGAATTACTGCGGCGGCGGCGAATAGGGTAACTACCAGCGCCATTTTATGGCTTTTGCCGTAGCGCGAGGCCACAAAATCGGCAATCGAAGTAATGTTTTGCTGTTTGCTTACCGCCACTAGCTTGCGCACCACCGGCATGCCGAATAGGTACAGTAAAATTGGCCCCAACAGAATCGGCAAAAAGCTCCAGCCGCCATCAATCGCATTGCCTACCGCACCATAATAGGTCCAGGTGGTGCAATAAATAGCCAGCGAAAGGCCGTAAACCCAGGGGTGCAAGCTGATCTTGTAACCAAGGCTATGTTTCTTCTCCCCCCACAAGGCAATAAGAAACAGCAAGGCGATATAACCAAGCGCAGCGCCAATTAAAATCCAAGTCATAAATTCGGTTCGTTCTTTTTCGAATGCTCAACGGGGCGAAATGCCCAAAAGCAAGGCGTTAGCGAATAGCTAACAAGATACACGGTAGGCCATCGGTTCAGCAAGTTTATGCATATTAGACTAACGTCCAATTTCCGAAAGTGTCGGCATGAACGATGCTTGCATGCGTAAAGTGGTAAAAACCATCCGCACATATAACAGGGTGGCACTGATAACAACAACTGGAGGACACACGCATGGCATTTGAATCGCAAGATCATGCCAAGGCCTATTGGAAAGAGAACCTTTCGTTAATGCTCAAGCTATTATCGGTTTGGTTCATCGTTTCTTTTGGGTTCGGTATCATACTGGTAGATGTTTTAAACAACATCACCTTCTTCGGCTTTAAGTTGGGCTTTTGGTTTGCACAACAAGGCGCAATTTACACCTTTATCGTGTTGATATTCATTTATATCAAGCAAATGAATACGCTCGATAAAAAATATAAAGTTGAGGAGGAATAAACCCGATGGATATTAAAACACTCACATTTATCGTGGTTGGCGCTACCTTCGCTTTATATATTGGTATTGCGATTTGGGCTCGAGCAGGTTCAACCAACGATTTCTATGTAGCGGGTGGTGGCGTTCCACCAGTAGCCAATGGTATGGCAACCGCAGCTGATTGGATGTCGGCAGCATCGTTTATCTCCATGGCAGGCTTAATTTCAGTACTCGGTTACGATGGTAGCGTGTACTTAATGGGTTGGACCGGTGGTTATGTATTATTAGCCCTCTGTTTAGCACCTTATTTGCGTAAGTTTGGTAAGTTTACCGTTCCCGATTTCATCGGTGATCGCTATTACTCGCAAACTGCGCGAACGGTAGCTGTTATCTGTGCGATTCTCGTATCTTTCACTTACATTGCCGGGCAAATGCGTGGCGTAGGTGTGGTATTCAGCCGCTTCTTAGAGGTTGATATTACTACGGGCGTATTGATTGGTATGGCAATGGTATATTTCTACACGCTATTAGGCGGTATGAAAGGCATTACCTATACGCAAGTAGCGCAATACTGCATTCTTGCCTTTGCTTACACCGTACCAGCCGTATTTATTACCATGCAAATGACCGGCCACTTCCTGCCTCAAACAGGGTTTGGTGCCACATTGGCTGATGGTTCTGGGCAATATTTACTTGAGCGCCTCGATGGCCTTTCTACGCAACTTGGTTTTGCGGAATACACCGAAGGCACGAAATCAGGCATCGATGTATTTGCCATCACCATGGCCTTAATGGTGGGTACAGCCGGTTTACCACACGTAATTATTCGTTTCTTCACAGTACCAAAAGTGAGTGATGCGCGTCGTTCAGGTGGTTGGGCATTAGTATTTATCGCTGTGGTATACACTACTGCACCAGCAATTGCTTCGATCACTAAGGTGAATATCTTAAACACCTTGAATGGTCCAGATCAGCAGGGGGTTCTCTATGAGAATGCGCCAAGCTGGGTGAATACTTGGGAAAGAACCGGCTTGATCACGTGGGAAGATCACAACGAAGATGGCCGCATGTTCTTCTCTAACGATGAACGCAATGAAATGACAGTGGATGCGGATATCATTGTATTGGCAAGCCCGGAAATTGCGAATCTACCGAATTGGGTTGTAGCTTTAGTGGCTGCTGGCGGTGTTGCCGCTGCACTTTCTACTTCGGCAGGCTTACTACTGGTAATTTCCAGCTCGGTTTCCCACGATCTATTGAAACGAACCTTAATGCCCAGCATTACCGATAGGCAAGAGTTGCTATACGCCCGAATTGCGGCCGGTGTTGCGGTATTAATAGGTGCTTATTTTGGTATTAATCCACCAGGCTTTGTGGCGCAGGTGGTCGCCTTCGCGTTCGGTTTGGCTGCGGCCTCGTTCTTCCCGGCGATTATCATGGGTATCTTCCATAAGCGCATGAACAGTGCAGGTGCAATTGCCGGTATGGTAGTAGGTATTGTGTTCACCTTGAGCTACATTATTTACTTCCGCTTCGTGAATCCAGCAGCAGATACACCAGATAACTGGCTGTTTGGAATTTCACCTGAAGGTATCGGTACCGTAGGTATGTTGCTGAACTTCATTGTGGCACTCGTGGTACTGAAATTTACCAAAGATGCACCAGCAGAAATTCAGGAAATGGTTGAATCTATTCGTTATCCGAAAGGCTCTGGTGCAGCAACATCACACTAAGCATGGATAATTAATGGGTGTAAATCACTTTCTGTAACTGAATAAAGCCTCGGTGCACTAGCTGCTCCGGGGCTTTTTTATGCTAGATTGAGAGTGTTCAACAACTGCAGCAGCAGAATGGAGCCAAGATGGCCAACATACCCTCAGATATTCAAGAATTTCTTCAGCAAACGCCGCCGTTCGATAGTTTAAACAGCGAGCTATTACAATTTGCCGCAGAAAAAATGCAGGCAATGTATGTTTGCCAAGAAAATCGTCACGAAATCATGCAGCCCGAGCAGCATCGTTTGTATTTGGTGCGCTCAGGGGCTTACGATTTAGTGGATAAAGATGAGCAGCATATTGATCGGCTCGAGCCAGGCGATTTGTTCGGCTTTCCCTCACTGCTTACCGGCCGCAAAATCACCAACAAACTGCAAGTCATTGCCGATGGCATTATCTGGCTATGGCACGAAGATACGTTCAACGAATTGCGCCACAAAAGCCAAGCCTTCGAACGCTATTTTGTGAATGCCCACGGCCAACGTTTGTTAACCGAGCAGGGCAAGCAACAGGGCGCCGATTGGAGCGAAAAAACAATCGCGAGCGTTATTCAACGCACACCCATTCAGATTGCCAGTACCGCTACTATTCAAGAGGCGGCTCAGCTAATGTCGGCCGAGCGCGTTTCCTGTTTATTAGTGGTAGATGAGCGCCAGTTACGCGGTATTCTTACCGATCGTGATCTTCGCAACCGAGTGGTAGCACCTGGCCTGAGCTTCAATGTGGCGGTAGCTGCGGTAATGACCCCAATGCCAGCGGTGGTGTATGCCCACGAAAGCCTATTCGATGCCCTTACCATGATGGGGCAGGAGAATATTCACCATTTACCAGTGCTCAATGAGCACGGCGAACCGGTGGGCGTGCTTACCAATACTGATTTAATGCAACAACAGCGCAGTGAACCGGTGCTGTTAATTAATGCCTTGTTTAAAGCCAGCGATCGGCAAACCTTGGTGGCAGAAGCGGCGAAAATCCCCGATTACTTACGCAGCTTTTCCAGCCGCGTGAAGGATATTAGTATCGTCGGTAGGCTGTTAACCTCGCTTACCGATGGCATTACCCGCAAATTAATTCGCTTGTATGAGCAGGAACATGGCAGTGCTCCCTGCACTTACGTGTGGTTGGCCTTTGGCTCCCAAGCACGAGGCGATCAAACCCTTGGTTCGGATCAGGATAATGCTTTGTTACTTGCGGATGATGTTAGCGATAGCCAGCAGCAATGGTTTGCCGATATGGCTACCTATGTTTGTGAGGGCCTAGCCGATTGCGGCATCCGTTTGTGCCCAGGTGATATTATGGCCATGAACCCTCAGTGGCGAATGAATCGCTTACAATGGCGCGAGCAATTTTTAAAATGGATCCGTTCGCCTACACCAAAAGCCATTATGCATAGCATGATTTTCTTTGATAGCCGCGCGGTGGCCGGTAATCATCAGCTGTATCGGCAACATCGGGAAGAAATAGCTCGGCTAGCGAAACAAGATATGTTTCTAGCCAATATTGCCCGGCATATTGGCGAGCTTAACGTGCCGCTCGGTTTGTTTAATCGTTTTCGCACCAAAAGTGAGGGCGATTTCGAATACATCGATATTAAAAAACATGCCATCATGATCTTGAATGATATTGTGCGCCTCTATAGCTTAGCGGCAGGCCTAACGGCGCCCTCTACGCCAGCGCGGTTAGAACAACTGAAAGGCGCGAGCCCGCTGAGTGATCGAGACAATCAAAACCTACTCGAGGCTTGGTTATTCTTAACCGGCATGCGCTTAAGTGCACAAATGTATCGCGGCACAGATTCAAAAATTCCGGCGAACTCAGTAGATCCGGAAGCCTTAAGCACCATGCAGCGGCGCCAGTTAAAAGCAGCATTTAAGGTAATCAAAGAGGCCCAGCAAGGGGTATCGTTTAAATTCGGGCGGAATATGTGATGCGGCTACGTTCACTAACGTTCAGTAACTTCCAGTTACTTCCAGTACCCAGTTATTTCCAGTACATAGGTGCATGAATTAGATGCTGCAGAAATTACAGCAATGGCGAGCACGCCGTGAACCTTGGGTTGAGGGTAACTGGCTGGCGCTCGATATTGAAACCAATGGCTTGGATAGCCGTAACGATGCCATGCTGGCCATTGCGTGGGTGCCTATTCAACCACCGCTTATTTTGCTTGATAAAGCAGGGTATCGAGTAGTGAAAAGTGCCGTTAATTTGAACCAAAGTGCGGTAATTCATCAGCTTTCTGCCGCGGATATTGCTGCGGGTTTGCCGCTGTACGATGTGCTGCGTGAATTCTGCTCAGTGGCAGAGGGCGCTAACATTGTGGCGCATAATGCCCAGTTTGATTTAGCCGTATTAGCGAATGCCCTGAAGCAGCATAATGCCACCGATTCAGCCAATTCCTTGCAGTGGAAACCGCAGGGCGTGTACTGCACATTAGCGGCAGAACGAAAGCGTATGCAGCGCCGCGCGCTATCGGTTCAGCAAGGCGATCTTACCCTTGCCGGATGCCGAGCCCGCTACGGTTTTGAGAGTTTTGCTGGGCATCAAGCCTTAAATGATGCCGTAGCGTGCGCGGAACTATTCTTGGCGCAGGCGTATCGATTTGGGGCTGGGCATCAATTAACTGTGAAAGCATTGCTTAATGAAGGGTAAGCGAAAGGCGCGGTTAAAGTTTTCTTAGTATTGATAGTGAGTTACCGACTATGAGTGTAGATTTTACTATTTGTTGCTGCAAAATCGTACAAAATCGGTATACTCCGCAACATATAATTAACAATAACAATAATACTTTTGTTGCTATGCGAGCCGAAAGAGGGCGTTGTGACCATTCGTGACTACCAACTAGAGCAGCTTATTCGTGATGTAATGGATGAAGTTGCAGCCGAAACCGGCAAAGAAGATCTTGGTGCTATAGAGAACCATACGGTGCTTACCGAAAGTGGCCTCGATTCATTGGGCTTTGCAGTGGTAGTGGCCCGCCTCGAAGAGCGTTTAGGTTATGACCCATTCTCCCGCCTACCTGAAGATCAATTCCCCCATACCTTTTCTGAATTAGTAGCGGTGTATCGCCGCGCGCTTTAGGCTTCAGCCGAAAAACACGCACAAAAAAACCGCCAATGGCGGTTTTTCTGAAGATGCTTAAGTACGCAGAGCGTAGCTTATGCAGCTAAAGCTTTGATTTGTGCAGTTAAGCGGCTCTTATGACGAGCAGCTTTATTCTTGTGAATCAAACCTTTTGCCGCGTAGCGGTCTAGTACAGGAACAAGACCAGCAAACAACTGCTGTGCCTGAGCCTGATCACCAGCAGCAATAGCTGCTTGTACTTTTTTGTAATGAGTGCGCATCATTGAGCGACGGCTGGCATTGTGGCGACGATTTTTTTCTGCTGTAACCGCACGCTTCTTTGCAGACTTGATGTTAGCCAAGGTGAAACTCCTGATAATTCGTAAACTTGTACCGGACTTTTTAAGGCCGAGGATTTTCCCTCTTTTGCAGTTAAAAGTCAACGGATTCGATGAAAGATTGTGCGCGCATACTACGGATCTACGGGCTATTTGGCAACCGTTTTTGCAATATTTTCGCTAATTTACTGAGTTTACAGTTTCTTTGTATTTTTTAGGTGCCAGAAATGCGTTCTGCGCAGCTTGAATGCTTCAAGTGCTATAGCGCTCGTGCTAATCTTTGCTTTCTCGCCAATTATGGCAACAACAAGGACTTTCCGCCACCGTGGATACGCGTAAAAAGCCATTGGAGCCTTCAGCTCAGGGCGAACAGCCTTCAGCTTTCGGTAAAGAGCCTGTAGCTCAGAGCGAACAGCCTACAGCAGCGAAGCAATTGCCGCCAGCGCCACGTTTGCTGCGTTCTGGCTTAATCGTTAGCGTAATGACATTCCTTTCGCGAATACTTGGCCTAGTGCGTGATGTGGCGATCGCTGCCTTAATGGGCGCGGGTGCCGCCGCCGATGTATTCTTATTTGCCAATAAAATCCCTAATTTTTTACGCCGTTTGTTTGCTGAAGGGGCGTTCGCGCAAGCGTTTGTGCCAGTGCTCACGGAATACCATCGCGGCAAAGATCTGGATGCCACGCGCTTACTAATGGCGCGGGTGTCTGGCACGCTCGGCACCCTAGTGGGGATTGTAACCTTGCTTGCGATGTTGTTCTCGCCGGTAGTGGCCGCAATTTTTGGTATGGGCTGGTTCATGGATTGGCTGCAAGGTGGCGAGCAAGCTGAAAAATTTGAAATGGCCAGCTTGCTGTTAAAAATCACCTTCCCTTACTTGTTCTTTATTACCCTTACCGCTCTTTCGGGGGCAGCTCTGAACGTAATGGGCCGCTTTGGCGTTGCTGCCTTTACTCCGGTATTATTGAATGCATCTGTGATTGCGGCTGCATTATGGTTAGCGCCAAAACTCGAGAACCCAGAAATTGGTTTGGCCATCGGTGTATTCGTGGGTGGTGTAGTGCAGTTCTTGTTTCAACTGCCATTTTTACGCCAAGCAGGGTTGTTGGTATTACCCAAATGGGGTTGGCGCGATCCGGGCGTAGTGCGCATTCGCACGCTTATGATTCCGGCCATGTTTGGGGTATCTGTAAGCCAAATCAATTTATTGCTCGATACGGTAATTGCCAGTTTTCTTGTTACCGGCTCGATTAGTTGGCTGTATTACGCAGATCGTTTATTAGAATTCCCGCTCGGTTTGTTCGGTATCGCCATTGCTACGGTAATCTTGCCAGCGCTTTCGGCGCGGCATGTTGATAAATCGCTCGAGAAATTCCAAACCACCCTCGATTGGGGGGTGCGCATGGTGGTAATGCTCGGTTTACCGGCCATGGCGGGCTTATTTGTGTTAGCCGAGCCCATGTTGTTGGTGCTATTTGAGCGCGGTTCGTTTTCTCCAGAAGATGCCTTACTTTCTTCTTATGCACTTATGGCGTATGCCACTGGTTTGCTGAGCTTTATGTTAGTAAAAGTGCTCGCAACCGGGTTTTTCTCTCGCCAAGACACCAAGCGGCCAGTGAAATACGGCATTATTGCTATGGCGGCGAATATGGTTCTGAACATCATTCTCGCTATCCCATTTGGTTACTGGGGGCTAGCACTTGCTACTGCGCTTTCGGGCACCTTGAATGCGGTGCTACTTGGCACCGTTCTGTATCGCGAAGGAGTATTGGTACTAGCCCGCACCACGCGGATTTTCTTAGTGCAAGTGGCACTAGCCACCCTTGTAATGATTGCCTTGTTGCTGTGGTTGCAACCGAGCCAAAGTGCATGGGTAAGTGCCGATCTTGGTGAACGCAGTAAATGGTTGGCTGGGTTGATTGCCGCAGGTGGTGCGGTGTTCATTGCCAGTTGGTTCATATTCGGTGGTCGCCCACGTCATTTGCGGGCGCACAACTGATGCAGCCTGCCTCGCTTTAGCGTATAATCGCGCGCCTATGGAATTAATTCGTGGTTTACATAATATAGCGGCACGGCACCGTGGGTGTGTGCTAACAATTGGCAACTTCGATGGTGTGCATTTAGGCCACCAAGCGGTGTTGGCGAACGTGCGTGCGCAAGCGCAAGCCTTGCAGGTACCGGCGGCGGTAATGATTTTCGAGCCGCAACCGCTGGAGCTGTTTGCGCCGCATAAAGCGCCGGCGCGGCTCAGCCGTTGGCAAGATAAATACCGCATGCTAGCCGCCTGTGGTATCGATCGGCTGTTGCTTACCCAGTTTAACCAACGTTTCGCCAATCTTACTGCCGAGCAGTTTATCGAAGAGGTGTTGGTAAAACAGTTGGGCGTAAAACTGTTAGTAGTGGGCGATGATTTTCGCTTTGGTAAGGGCCGCACCGGTGATTTTAAATTACTGCAAGCGGCAGGTGAAACCTTCGGCTTTCAGGTAATTGATACTACTAGCTACCGAACCGAAAATATTCGCGTATCCAGCACGGCGATTCGTAGTGCGCTAGTTACCGCCGATTTCGCAGCTGCCGAGCATATGTTGGGGCGGCCTTTTGAATTTACTGGCCGAGTGCGCCACGGTGCAAAACGTGGCCGCACCATTGGTTTTCCAACCGCCAACATTGCGCTGCAACGGCAACGCTCACCATTAACGGGTGTTTTTGCGGTAAATGTGAAAATAGCAGGGGATCCAGCTAGCCAATCTTATGGTGGCGTTGCTAACATAGGCCGGAAACCAACCGTGAATGGTGAGCGCGAATTACTGGAAGTACATTTATTTGATTATCCAGCGAGTGCAGGGCCCGATGATCTGTATGGCAAGCAGCTCACCGTAACCCCACTATTATGGCTGCGCGATGAACACAAATTTGCCTCTTTCGAAGCGTTACAGAAACAAATAATAGAAGATGCGGAAGCGGCACGGGCGTTTTTAGCCCATGAACGTGAAGAACTTAAACAAAACCGAGAAGTGGACCGAACGGCATGAGTGATTACAAGCACACCTTAAATCTCCCCGATACGGCCTTTCCAATGCGGGGCAACTTAGCCCAGCGCGAGCCGGAAATGCTAAAACGTTGGTACCAAGATGATCTTTACGGACAAATTCGTAAGGCACGTGCTGGCCGCGAGAAGTTCATTTTGCACGATGGCCCTCCCTATGCGAACGGTTCCATTCACATTGGCCATGCGGTAAATAAAGTAATTAAAGATATGGTAGTGAAATCGAAAACCTTAAGTGGCTTCGATTCTCCTTACGTACCGGGCTGGGATTGCCATGGTTTACCGATTGAGTTGGTGGTAGAGAAGAAATACGGCAAGCCGGGCAAAAAGCTTACTGATGCGGAATTTCGGGCGAAGTGCCGTGAGTATGCACTTACTCAGGTAGACGCTCAGCGAGAAGATTTCAAACGCTTAGGTGTGCTTGGCGATTGGGAAAATCCGTACCTCACCATGAACTTCCAGCAGGAAGCGAACATTATTCGGGCGTTGGGTTCCATTATTAATCGTGGCCATTTGCAACAAGGCTTTAAGCCGGTGCATTGGTGTACCGATTGTGGTTCAGCGCTAGCGGAAGCGGAAGTTGAATATAAAGACAAAGCCTCGCCAGCCATTGATGTGCGTTTCCCCGTAGTGGATACGGCTAAAGTTGCCGATATGTTTGCGCACCCAGAAGGGCACGCAGGTGAAGGCCCAATGAGTATGTTGATCTGGACCACTACTCCGTGGACCATTCCGGCTAACCAAGCGGTAACCTTAGAACCTACCATTGAATATGCCTTGGTACAGGTGGAAGGTGAGAACCCTGAGCGCCTTATCCTCGCCAGTGATTTGGTTACCGAAGCCATGGAACGGTATGGCATCAATAAATACCACAAGCTCGGTTTCTGTACTGGCAAAGTACTCGAGTTGGTGGCGTTACAGCATCCACTTTACGATCGCCAAGTGCCCGTAATTCTCGGTGAGCATGTTACTACTGAATCAGGTACGGGTTGTGTACACACGGCGCCAGGCCATGGTGTAGACGATTTTAATGTAGGCCTAGAGTACAACCTTGAGGTGTACAACCCAGTAAACGATAACGGTGTATATAAAGACGATACGCCACTGTTTGCGGGCCAACACGTATTTAAAGCGAATCCAAATATTGTGGATGCGTTGCGTGATGCTGGCAATTTAATGCATCACGAAAGCTACGAGCATAGCTATCCACATTGCTGGCGCCACAAAACACCAATTATTTTCCGTGCTACACCACAATGGTTTATTAGCATGGACAAGCAAGGTTTGCGTGAGCAAGCGTTGAACGAGATTAAGCAAGTACGCTGGGTGCCAGAGTGGGGCGAAAACCGCATTGCTGGCATGATTGATGGCCGCCCAGATTGGTGTATTTCGCGCCAACGTACTTGGGGTGTGCCACTGCCGTTGTTTGTACACATCGATACTGCTGAGCCACACCCGCAATCGCTTGAGTTACTTGAACAAGTAGCGAAAAAAGTAGAGCAAGAGGGTATTCAGGCGTGGTTCGATTTAGATGCCAAAGAGTTGCTAGGTGAAGAAGCGAAGCACTATCGTAAGCTTACCGATACCCTTGATGTATGGTTTGATTCTGGGGTTACGCATTACTGCGTGTTAGCGCAAGATGATAACTTGCAGTGGCCTGCCGATTTGTACTTGGAAGGTTCGGATCAACATCGTGGCTGGTTCCAATCATCATTACTTACCGGTGTAGCTACCCATGGTAAGGCACCTTATAAGCAAGTGCTTACCCACGGTTTCACCGTAGATCAGCATGGCCGCAAGATGTCGAAATCATTGGGCAATGTGGTGTCACCGCAAGATGTAATGAATAAGCTCGGTGGCGATATCCTACGGTTGTGGGTGGCCAGTAACGATTACACCGCAGAAATGACCGTTTCCGATGAAATCTTAAAGCGCTCTGCCGATGCCTATCGCCGTATTCGCAATACTGCGCGGTTCTTATTGGCTAATATTAACGGCTTTAACCCGGCAGAGCACCAAGTGCCGGCAGCGGAAATGGTAGAGTTGGATCGTTGGATTGTAGCGCGCGCAGAAGCCCTACAAGCGGAACTTCGCGATGCTTACGATAACTATCAGTTCCTAACGGTAGTGCAAAAATTAATGCACTTCTGCTCGATTGAACTGGGTAGTTTCTATCTGGATATCATTAAAGATCGCCAGTACACAGCGAAAGCCGATAGTGTGGCGCAGCGCTCTTGCCAAACTGCGTTGTGGCACATTAATGAAGCCTTGGTTCGTTGGATTGCGCCGATTTGTAGCTTTACCGCACAAGAGCTGTGGGAGCTATTGCCAGCACCAGTAGATGGTGAACGCGAGAAGTATGTGTTCACTGCTGAATGGTATGCCGGATGGCCAGAGCGTGTTGCAGGCAAAGTAAATGATAGCCAGTGGCAGCAATTACTGCAGGTGCGTGATGAAGTGAACGGCGCGCTTGAGCAAGCTCGCCGAGATGAAATCATTGGTGGTGCGTTACAGGCTGAGGTTACCTTGTTTGCCGATGCGGAACTTGCCAACACTCTGCAATTATTAGGTAATGAGCTGCGCTTTGTATTGCTTACGTCAGCTGCCCGCGTAGCGCCATTAGCCGAAGCAAAGAGTGCCGAAGCAACTGATGTGGCGGGTTTGAAAGTTGCTGTAGCTCGCACTGCGCACGCGAAATGCGGGCGCTGCTGGCACCACAGTGAAGATGTGGGCATCCATGCTGAGCACGCTGATTTATGTGGCCGTTGCGTAACCAATGTAGAAGGCGCTGGCGAAACACGGGAATTTGCATAATGGGGGCGAATACAGCGCAAAAACCAGCACACTGGCGCCAAAGTGGTTTGCATTGGTGGTGGCTGATTGTGTTGTTGTTCGTTGCTGATCAATTTACCAAGTGGTTGGTAGTGCAGAATATGGAGTTGTTTAGCCGTATTAATATTCTGCCATTTTTTGATTTAGTGCATGTACGCAATTATGGCGCTGCGTTTAGCTTCTTGAGTGATCAAGGGGGTTGGCAGCGCTGGTTCTTTACCGTGATAGCGCTAGTGATTAGTGTGGTTCTGGTGGTGTTTTTACGCCGCCAAGCCCGCGAGTTAACCTGGTTAAATCTGGGCTTTGCGTTAATTCTAGCCGGTGCTTTAGGTAATGTGCTCGACCGCATTTTGTTCGGCTATGTGGTAGATTTTCTGGATTTTTACGTAGGTGGTTATCACTGGCCCGCATTTAATGTGGCCGATAGTTGTATCGTAATTGGTGCAGGTTTAGTTATTTTTGATGGTTTTAAATCGAACCGAACGGCAACAGAGTAGCCTAAGGTTCTAGATGTGGTGAATATGAGCGACGTAGCGGTAATTGGCCCGGGTAGCCGGGTAGTAATGCATTTTTCGATAAAGTTGGCAGATGGTTCCGCCGCTGATAGCACCAAGGTACACGGTAAACCGGCGCGGCTAACCATTGGCGATGGCAATCTTACCAAGAACTTTGAAGATTGCTTATTGGGTTTAAAAGCGGGTGATAACGAAGAGTTTACCCTGCAGCCAGAAGATGCATTCGGCAAGCCGTTGCCTGAGAATATTTATCATATTGAACGGGCCCGCTTTTCTAGCGATACCCCTGCAGAAGTAGGCGCAATTATTGCGTTTAGCCAACCTGATGGCCGGGAAGTTCCGGGTATTGTGCGCGAAATAACGGGTGATGTAGTTACCATTGATTTTAATCATCCGCTTGCAGGCCAACAGGTAACCTTTGCGGTAGAGATTTTAAGTGTGGAGGCATCATGAAAATAGTATTAGCGAATCCGCGTGGCTTTTGTGCCGGTGTTGATCGTGCCATTACTATTGTTGAACAAGCCCTAGCGATGTTTTCGCCGCCTATTTATGTGCGCCACGAAGTAGTGCACAACAAACATGTAGTAGATGGCTTGCGGGCACGTGGCGCAGTGTTTGTAGAAGAATTGGATCAGGTGCCAGATGATAGCATCGTGATTTTTAGCGCACATGGGGTTTCCCGTGCGGTGCGAGATACAGCTGCAGAGCGTGGCTTAAAAGTGTTTGATGCTACCTGTCCATTAGTAACCAAAGTGCATATGGAAGTAACTCGAGCCAGCCGCCGTCATCACGAGTGTGTGCTCATTGGCCATGCTGGGCATCCAGAAGTGGAAGGCACTATGGGGCAATACAGCAGCGCCGAAGGCGGAATTTATTTAGTGGAATCGGTAGAAGATGTTGCCACGCTAGCAGTAAACAACCCCGATGAATTGCATTATATGAGCCAAACCACCTTATCGGTAGATGACACCGCCGATATTATTGATGCATTGCGCGCTCGCTTTCCGAATATTAATGGCCCGCGTAAAGATGATATTTGCTATGCCACACAAAATCGTCAAGATGCGGTGCGCGAGCTGGCGGGCGAAGTAGATGTATTGCTGGTAGTAGGTGCACGCAACAGCTCCAACTCCAATCGGCTCCGTGAACTAGCGGAAAAAATGGGTACTCGGGCTCATCTGATAGATGATGAAAGCTGCATTAATCCAGATTGGTTAAATGATGCTGCTACAGTTGGCGTAACGGCAGGCGCATCAGCGCCAGAAGTGTTGGTGCAAAATGTAGTGCAATGGCTGCGTGAGCATGGCGGTGAAGCTGAGGTAGAAGAGCGTTCTGGCCGCGAAGAAAATGTTACTTTCTCAATTCCACCAGAATTGCGGGTTATTTCCGTTTAGCGAAAAGTAGACAAAACAGCTGTGCCTAGCTAGCGATTGCTGAGAAAGCATCGTGCGTTAAATAAGCGCTAAATAAGCGTTAAGCCATTACTAAGTAAGAGTTAAGCAAGAGTTAAACAAGAACTAAGCAAGCAGTAAGCACCTATTTATGTAAGCCGAAGGCGATAATACTCGCCCTCGGCTTTTTTGTGCGCAAACTAAAGAGATGTTTTGTAGCCGGTTAATACGCATGGGCAACACCGCAAACAACGGATTTAGTTTACTCGAAGTTATGTTAGTAACCCTGATGATCGCTATTCTTGCTGGCGCCGGGTGGCCAGCATTACAGCGCAATATGCAGCAACAACAGCTAATGAGTGCTGCAGAACTAGTGTACTTGGCCGTTCGCGATGCGCGTTTAGCGGCAATTGGTAATGGTGCAGATTGGTGGTTTGGCAAAACGACAAACGCGGAACTTTGTTTTAGTAATCATGCGGTATTACCTGCCCAATGTTCGCCGCAGCATGATGATGAAAGCAGTGTAATTGCCCTGCAGCAGTTGCCCGAACAGATTCAAGTGGATGTGCATTTTCACGCCCATCAGGCAGTACGATTTTCAGCACATACGGGAATGGCAGGGTTTAGCGCCGGGCACTTTGCAGTGCGCCATCGAGAACTTGCGGATACCAGGGTGAGAATCATTGTGTCGTCTATTGGCCGTATTCGTATGTGTACCGAAGGCGCGCGTAGCAGTAGGGTGCAGCCATGCTGAACGGCTCTGGTAAAACACGCAAGTATGGCTACGGATTTAGCTTAGTTGAGCTTAGCGTAGCATTGGCATTAAGCAGCACGATCTTACTGGCAGCCATTACGGCGCACAGCCAACTTTGGGCAAGCGCTTGGCAAGGCCAACAGCAGATGCGCGAGGAGCAAAGCTTTTATGCACTGGCCCATTGGGTGATGCGTGATGTGCGGCGGGTTCTTAGCGAGGCTGAATACGAGAGTGCAGCAGCACGGTTCGCCAATCAATGTTTATTGTACGGTGATCACGGAGTGCGCGTGCGCAATGGCGTGTTGCAATGGCGGCCCAATCAAGCGGATTGCGAAAGCTTAGGTTGGTTAGCGCTGCATGATCCGCAAGGCTTTAAAGTTACCCACCTGAAATTTACCTCGTTAAGCGCGCGTGATTACCAGCTCTGTGTAAGTGGCGCTGCTAAACAAAAAACGCAACACATGCAAAAGGAGCAAGCAGAAATGCATTGGTGTTACCTCTTTCGGATAGGTAGCTTGTGAATGCGCTAAAGATCATCACTCAGGCAAGGAGGCCCAATGATTGTTGTGCTGTTGGTATTGGTGAATTTAACCACGCTGGTGTTGCTGAATGCCTTAAGCGATAGTGCCCATAGTTGGCGCCTCGGCCAACATGACATTCAACTCGCGCGAGCTGAGCGCGTTGTAACAAGCGCCGCTGCGCTTGCTGAGCATAACTATATGAATTATCAACCCGTTCTTACCAAGGTAAGTTTTAGCTCTGGTTTCCATGCGTTATTTAGCTACCTTGAGCAGCCTTGTTCTGAGGAAACAACAGCGGGGCAACGAACCGCGTTGGAAACATTGGCGCCAAGCACAGCCCAACTTCCAACCAGCGATATCCAAGCACCTGCAGCAGAACCCGAGCCCACGCAGGAATGCACCGCAGTAACCATTTCGGTAGCGCGGCAACACAACCAAAATCCGCACAATACGCTGCAGGCCATTCGGGTGCAGCGTCGTTTTTTGTTGCAACGGTACGGGGGCTTTACCTTACCCGAGGTTATGCTCGCACTGTTGCTGCTTACCATAACGTTACCAGCGCTTAGCCAACTGTTGGGCCAAGTGGGCAGCTATTGGCCGCGAGTAAACGCCGCTTATCAAGAAGAGCAGCGCACCCAGAACTGGCTAGCCGAATGGCAACGAACGCCTACTGCAACACCGCAAAGCGGTTACTTTGTTGATGGCCGAGAATGGCAGGTAATTCCGCAGAATGGCCTGTACTTTTGGCAGGTAAGTGCATCGGCGGTAAGTGCAGCAGAGCAAGGGTGGTATTTGCTGTAGCGCACTGCTGCCAGAATTCGTACGAGAATTGCGTTTTTCGCTGCCGAAAATTTAGCGTGTGCTAGGTATTTCATGGTAGGATATCGGCAATTTTATAAGGCGTAAAAGGTAGCTAAGTCGGTGCTTTTAGAAGCGAAACAACTTACATCAGTGCGCGGTGATAGAACGCTTTTTAGCGGCCTAGATTTATTCGTGAATAGCGGTGAGCTATGGCAGATAGAAGGTCCGAACGGCGCTGGCAAATCCAGTTTGTTGCGAATCTTGGCGGGCTTGCTTCCAGCCCAGCATGGCCATGTTTATTTTTCCGGTGAGTTAATTCAAAACCACCTTGAGCAGTACTACCAACATCTCCTTTTCATTGGCCATAAAGCCGCCGTAAAGCCAGAGCTTACCGCAATTGAAAACCTTGAGTTTTATGCCGCAGTGCAAGGTGTTGAATTACACGAACCACCTTATGAAATACTTGCCAAAGTTGGCTTGGTTGGTTTGGAAGATATTCCCGCGCAGCGCTTATCCGCAGGGCAGCAACGGCGTATAGCCTTAGCTCGGTTATGGCTTAGCAACGCGAAATTATGGATTCTTGATGAACCCTTTACGGCGCTAGATGTCGATGGTATCGCCTTATTACATAGCCGTTTTGCGGAGCATTTGTTGGCCGGTGGGGCCATTATTCTTACTTCCCACCAAGAATTGATAACGCCATTGTATTCTGTGCAAGCGCTGCAGCTGAGGTATCAACACTAATGCTAAAAGCCAACTCAGTATCGCAATGGGCGGTAGTAAAGCAGTTAATTCGCCGCGATTTGCGGGTAGCCTCGCGGCAACGTAGCGATCTTCTTAATCCGCTGATTTTTCTGCTGATTGTGGTGTCTTTATTTCCGCTGGGTGTAGGCCCAGGCCCTGATATATTGGGGCGTATTGCGCCCGGGGTAATTTGGGTTTCCGCGTTACTATCCAGCATGCTTGGCTTAGAACGCTTGTTCCGTGATGATTTTCGCGATGGGGCGTTAGAGCAAATGCTGCTATTGCCAGTACCAGTAGAAATATCGGTATTTGCGAAAATATTGGTGCATTGGTTATTAACGGCGGTGCCGGTGTTACTTATAACACCGCTATTAGCCTTGTTATTAAACCTACCTTTACAGGCCTGGGGCGTATTATGGCTGACCCTTTTATTGGGTACTCCCGTACTAAGTGCAGCAGGTGCAATAGGCGTTGCGCTTACGGTAAGCCTGAATAAAGGCGGGGCCTTGTTAAGTTTGTTATTGTTACCGTTATTAATTCCGCTGCTGATCTTTGCTACAGCAGCTGTCGAGGCCGCGGTAGCTGGAATTTCTCCAGCCGGACCGTTGGCATTAATTGGAGCATTTATGGTGATCAGCCTCACCTTAGCTCCGTTTGCGGTGAAAGCCGGTTTACGAGTGAGTGTGAATTGATATGTGGCGTTGGTTACACCCGTATGCAAAACCTGAAGCAACATTTTCACTAAGCCAAAAGTTACTGCCATGGTTTGCCATTCCTGCAGTAGTGCTTACCCTTATCGGTTTGGTGTGGGGGCTTGCGTTTGCGCCGCCAGATTACCAGCAGGGCGAAAGCTACCGGATTATTTTTGTGCATGTGCCTGCGGCGATGTGGGCTATGGCGTTTTATGTAGGCATGGCGATTATGGGTTTAATCGCTCTAGTGTGGCAGATTCGTAGCGCCGAGTTAGCGTTATTGGCTATCGCTCCGGTGGGTGCCGTACTTACGTTTATCTCTTTATTTACTGGCGCACTCTGGGGCCAGCCCATGTGGGGCACTTGGTGGGTATGGGATGCACGGCTTACAGCCCAACTGATTCTATTGTTTTTATATCTGGGTGTAATGGCAATTTACGTAGCCTTTGAAGACGAGCGCGCCGGCGCAAAAGCCGCGAGTATCTTGGCCATTGTGGGGGTAATTAATATCCCAATTATTCATTACTCGGTGTACTGGTGGAATACGTTACATCAACAATCTACCGTTACCCGTGCGATTACCCGTTTGGAAGCGCCGAGCATTGCGCCAGAAATGTTATGGCCATTGCTGCTGAATATTTTCGCCATGTTATTGCTCAGTGCCACATTGGTGCTGATGCGCTTGAATAACGAAATCTTACGCCGTGAAATTCATCGGCCATGGGCGCTTGCCTATTTAGGTATTAGCTTACCTAGCAATGAGGCAAGTGCGGAAAATTCGGCGCAACAAGATAGTAAAGCAGCAGGAGGCAAGCATGCAATTTGATACTTGGCAGGCCTTTATTCATATGGGTGGCTATGGCATTTATGTATGGTTATCCTTCGCTGGCACCTTTTTATGCTTCGGGCTATTAGCCCTAGAAGCGAGCCTACGGCGCAAAACCTTAGCAGCCGAGGCGAAAAAACAAGCCGCGCGAGCTGCACGAATTTTACAGGCACGGAATGCGAAGCGAGCAGCCCGAAAGGTTGCCCAGTAAGCTGCACTAGCAGGCCTACAACAAGTGCCCGTGAAGTAAGCAGGGCGTAAGCAAGCTGCCCAATGCGCGAACTAGCGCGGCAGATGAACGAATTTTAAGAAACTGAGAGTAAACGCAATGAATCCAAGACGTAAAAAGCGATTAGTGATGACCAGTAGTATCCTGGTTGGCGTAGCACTCGCCACAGGATTGGTGCTCTATGCACTCTCCCAAAATATCGATTTGTTTTACACGCCTACCGAGATTGTGGAAGGTAAGGGCAGTGAGCAAATCAAGCCTGAAGTTGGCCAACGTTTACGCATTGGCGGTTTAGTAGTGCCAGGCTCAGTGCGCCGCGAAGGCTCAGGCTTAACCGTTGCCTTCAGCCTAATTGATGTGGGCCCAGCAGAAGTGACCGTGGAGTATGAAGGTATTTTGCCTGATTTATTCCGGGAAGGTCAGGGTATTGTTGCCCAGGGTATTTTGGTTGCGCCAGATCGTATTCAAGCAACGGAAGTATTGGCGCGGCATGATGAAGAATATATGCCGCCTGCACTCGCTGAAGCGCTAAAAGGTATTCAGCACGTGCCACCAAGCCAGCAACAGGATAACGATAACGAGAATACAGGTGGTGGTTATGATCGGTGAATTCGGCCATGTCGCGTTAGCGATTGCATTTGCGTTTTCCGCGCTGTTAGCGATTATGCCGCTGATTGGCGTAGCGCGCGGGCACGGTGGCCAAATGGCGCTGGCTCGCCCACTTACCTATGGCATGTTTATCTTCACGCTAATCTCGTACATCGCCCTTACCTGGGGCTTCATGGTGAACGATTTTAGTATTGCCTACGTTGCCAATAACTCGAGCACAGTAACACCGATGATTTATCGGATTACCGCAGTTTGGGGTTCGCATGAAGGGTCGTTCTTGTTGTGGATGCTGGTGCAAGCCGGTTGGGCTGCCGCATTAGCGATTTTCTCCAAACGTTTACCACTGGTATTTGCGGCGCGCGTTTTAGCAGTAATGGGCATGATTGGCGTTGGCTTCTATTTGTTCATGTTGCTTACCTCAAACCCATTTGATCGCACCATTCCGTTGATTCCTGTGGATGGCCGTGATTTGAACCCGTTACTGCAAGATCCAGGCATGATTATTCACCCGCCCATCTTATACATGGGGTACGTGGGCTTCTCGGTAGCCTTTGCCTTTGCAATTGCGGCATTGCTGGGTGGCCGTTTAGATTCTGCCTGGGCCCGCTGGAGCCGGCCTTGGACCATTGCAGCCTGGATATTCCTTACTATGGGTATCATGATTGGTAGCTGGTGGGCATATTATGAACTTGGCTGGGGCGGTTGGTGGTTCTGGGATCCGGTAGAGAATGCCAGCTTCATGCCATGGCTAGTGGGTACGGCGTTAATGCACTCACTGGCGGTTACGGAGAAGCGCGGAACCTTTAAATCCTGGACCGTACTACTGGCAATTTCGGCCTTTGCGTTAAGCTTACTGGGCACATTCTTAGTGCGCTCTGGCGTACTGGTTTCGGTGCATGCATTTGCCACCGATCCAACCCGCGGCATGTTCTTACTAAGCTTCCTCGGTGTGGTAATTATTGGTTCCTTGTTGCTGTATGCCGTGCGCGCAGCGAAAGTACAAAGCCACAGCCGTTACGATTTGTTTTCCCGTGAAGTATTGTTGCTCGGCAATAATTTATTACTGGTAACCGCTACCGTTGTGGTGATGGTGGGTACTTTATTACCACTGATTCACCAACAATTGGGCCTCGGTAATATCTCGATTGGTGAACCCTTCTTTGATGAAGTGTTTATGTGGCTCACCATCCCGTTTGCGTTGTTACTAGGTTTCGGGCCGTTAACCCGGTGGAAGCGGCAGAAGTTTGCAGAACTACGTAATAGTGTAGTGTTGGCATTTGGTTTAGCGGTGTTGCTTGGTTTTGCGCTGCCCTATATTTTTGCCGACGTAGTTCATGGCTTAGCAGTGCTCGGCATAATTTTGTCATTGTGGATCGTATTCGCAACAGTAGCAGAACTACGCATGCGTGTAGCCAGCCGCGAACACAAGTGGCCAGCATTAGTGAAACTCGGCCGCAGCCATTGGGGTATGGTGTTAGGCCACCTCGGTTTTGCGGTAATGATCATCGGCGTTGCGGTGGTGCAAAACTATGAAGTGGAGCGTACGGTTCGTATGGGGCCGGGTGATACCGTTGTGGAAAGTGGCTATAGCTTCTACTTCCGCGATATGGTGGAACGCCAAGGGCCAAACTTTATTAGTGATACCGCTACCTTTGTGATTAGCCGTGAGGATGGTCGCCATATTGAAGATGTGGTTGCCGAGAAGCGTTTTTATACTGTGGTTAGGCAAACGCAAACGCAAACTGCGCTACAAACCACCATGTTCCGCGATCTCTACATCGCTTTAGGTGAAGAGCTAGGCGATGGTAGTTGGGCAGTACGTGTGCATTACAAACCCTTTGTGCGTTGGATATGGGCTGGTGCGATTATTATGTCGGTAGGTGGGTTACTTTCCATGACCGATAAACGCTACCGTATTCGTCGGCGCTTGCAGAAAGCGCGCCGCGATGAGCAAGATGCGCGCGCAGAGCAAGGAGCGCAAACATGAATAGCAAATTAAGAATGGCAATTTTGCTGCTGCCATTGGTGTTTGTAGTTGGCCTCGGCATATTTTTGTTTAAAGGGTTATTCGGCGATCCAACGCGGCTTGATTCCGCGTTGATTGGGCGTGAAGTACCAAGTTTCGAGCTGCCTGATCTGTATCAACCCGATGTAACCCATAACGAGAGTATTGTGGGCGGCCGGCCAATGTTGATCAACGTTTGGGCCACCTGGTGCCCAACCTGTTATGCCGAGCATACGTTTTTAAATCAGCTATTAGCTGAAGAAGATGTGTACATTATTGGCCTCAATTACAAAGACGATTCACGTGGCGCAGCGGTACGTTGGTTACAAGAACTTGGCGACCCCTATGCGATTAGCTTGTTTGATTTCACCGGTTTATTGGCGCTCGATCTTGGCGTGTACGGCGCACCAGAAACCTATGTAGTGGATGAGAACGGCATTATTCGTTATCGCCACGTTGGCGATTTAAACGAGCGTGTGTGGCGCAATGATGTGGGCCCGGTATATTACCGAGCCATGCAAGAGTCTGGAATGCCGATCCCCGAACATCGGCGGGAGTTGATTGAATGAATACGTTAATCAATAACCAAAGTTATACCCAGGGTGCAAGTAGCCTAAGGTTAATGCTTATGGCTTTAACCTTTGTGTTGTTCAGCGGGATGGCTTTCAATGCCGTGGCAAACGAGTTTTATACCTTTGAAACTGCCGCACAAGAGCGTCAGTTTAATAAGCTTGCTGGTGAGTTACGTTGCCCGAAGTGCCAAAATCAAACGATTTCCGATTCGGATGCACCCCTCGCGCAAGATATGCGCGAACGTGTGTATCAAATGATTATGGAAGGTAAATCGAACGATGAAATCATTGAGTTTATGAAAGTACGCTACGGTGATTTTGTGCATTATCGGCCACCAGTTAATAAAACCACGATTGTGCTGTGGTTAGCACCGTTAGCGTTCTTGTTATTGGGCGCGTTAGCCTTGTGGTTTAATGTGCGCCATCAGCGCTCTAGTTCTGCTGAGCTAACTGCAGAAGAGCAGGAGCGAATGAACCAAGTAATGAAGAATGCGAAGCAACAAGCAGAGGAGCAAAACCGCTAATGTGGTATGCGATGATTGTAGTACTCGTGATATTCGCTGTAGCGCTACTGTGGGTAGCGCGCCGGCAACAGTGGGAAAGCTTTACCATTGAGCAAGCGAATCGAGAAATTTACGAAAGCCGCTTGGCGGAGCTGCAAGAAGATCTTGGCCAAGGGTTAATTTCTGAGCCTGAATTAAAGCGCGCAGAGCAAGAATTGAAAAAAGCATTCGTTACCGATGTGCACGATCCTGATGCAGCAATCACTTTCAAACCAGTAGGTTTCGTGGTTCCAGCAGTACTAGTAGTGGTGTTAGGGCTTGGTATTTATCTCATTGATGGCTCGTGGAAGCAGCAACAGCGTGCTGATCAAGCCTCAGAATCATTACCGCGTTTGAGCGAATGGTTGCTAGGTGATATGGATGCAGCACCACAAACGCGTGATGATATGTGGAATTATGCGCTCGGCCTGCGCCAACGCTTAATGGATGATCCAGAAGCGAATGCGTGGAGCCTGTATGGCCGTATGATGATGCAGCTGGAACAGCTTGAACAAGCCATTGACGCGTTTGAAAAATCGTATCGCTTAGAGCCAGAAAACTACAGTAACTTAATGTCTTATTCACAAGCGCTAATTGTATCAGGCACGGATCGTGAGTTAGCCATGGCATCTCGTTTCCTAGGGCGCGTATTGAATGATAACCCACAAAACCCAGAAGCCTTTGGGTTACTTGGGATTGTTAATTTCGAGCGTGCTGATTTTCCACGTGCTATTGCGGCATGGGAAATGGCCTTAATGCTTCTCGATGAAAGTGATCCCCGTTATGCTTCAATTCAAGAATCGTTGCAGCAAGCGCAAGAACGCGCTGATGGTTCGGTTACTACCCTTACGGTTACTGTGGATGTAAGTGAAGCAGTGCGTAACGAAATGGCACCGGTAAATAACTTGTTCCTGTTTGTGCGTGATCCAGATGGTGAAAGTGCGCCAATTGCCGTAACCCGGCAGCGCGTTACCGATTTTCCGATTACTATTACGCTTACCGATGAGGATGCGATGGTAGAGAACTTAAATCTATCCTCGGCGAGTAGTTGGTTGGTGCAGGCGCGTATCACTACGGGCGATACTATGGATCGTCGGCAAGGCGACATGGAAGCTCGGCCCATGCTTGTTGAGCGTGAATCAGGTCGGCAAATCCGAATCGTTATAACGGAGTTAATTCAGTGAGAAAAGAGGGATCTGTAGGCTTATTTGCATTAGCTTTGTTAGTGCTCAGTGGTTGTTCGCAAACGCCAGATGAGCAAAATGGCGATATCGCAACTAATGTGCCGAGCGAAGAGCAAGTAAGCAGTTCAAGTGGTGATTTCGATGATTTCGATTTCAGCGATGAACGCGATCCCTTTGAAAACTTTAACCGCTCGATGTGGGATCTTACTCGTGATGTAATCGATCCCTACATCATTTTACCGATCGCCAATACCTACGAAAGAACACCTCGGCCGATACGCCGAGGTTTGTACAATTTCACCGATAATATTGATGAGCCGGTTTCAGCAATCAATAATTTATTGCAACGCAAACCGAAATCAGCCGCAATCAACTTAGGCCGTTTCATCATGAACAGCACCTTTGGTGTATTCGGCTTATTCGATGTTGCCAGTCAAATGGGTGTAGGCCGCGAAAAAGAAAGCTTTGGTGAAACCCTCTCTGTGTACGGTGTGCCAGATGGTCCGTATATTATGATTCCAGGCGCGGGGCCTACGGTAGTTATCGATCGTGGTGGTGATTTGATGGAAGGCTACCTATGGGCAACAAACTTCCTCAGTACACCCGCTACCATTACAGCATTTGTGATTCGCGGATTAGAGCAACGCATAGAGCTAAAACAGCTTGAACCTATGCTGGAAAATAGTATTGATGAGTATGCGTTTATTCGCGAAGCTTACTTCTCCTATTGGCTAGATAAAGTTTACGATGGTAACCCTCCGCTCGAAAACCAATACGACGATTGGGATGATTGGGACGATTGGGACGATTGGGAACAATCAGAGCCAGAGAGTGCAGCAGCAGAAGAAAACTAACGCTAGCTGCAAGCAAGTAACTCAACCTGCATTCAGTGCTTTAATCGCAAAGTTTCGGCAAGCAAGTTGACGGACATGGGATTGTGAACAATCCTAAGAGTACATGGTAGTTTAGCGCAACACGGTTTGGAGTAACAAAGTGGGCCGGAAAATACTCATCGTGGAAGACGATGCTGTTTATGCAAATCTGTTATCGAATTACTTACTCGATCGCAGTTTTGATGTGTACACCGCAAATAGTGGTAAAGCGGCTTTAGCAAGTATGGCTCAGATTAAGCCCAACGTGGTGCTGTGCGATTTGAATTTGCCCGATATCTCCGGTTTAAAAATCCTTGAAAGTATCCTGCAATCTCCCGATGCGGTGCCTGTTATCGTAATTTCAGCGTCTGATGATATGCGCGATATTCGCGAGGCGGTGCGCTTAGGCGCGGTGGATTATTTAGTAAAACCGGTGCAGCAACTTGATGCACTCGAGTTTGCTATTGAGAACTGCTTAACACGCAACACGCTAGAAGAAAGCTATGAGCATGAGCGCTGGGAGCTAGATGATCATCTTGATGTGTTGTTTCAAAACGACAGTATCATCGAACGTCTCACCCAAGATTTAGTGCCCCATGAGCATCTGTATGTTCAGGATGTGCGAGTAGATCACGAGTTTGGGTTGAACGATGGCGATAAGCTTTGGATTGATTATTATCGCTTAGCGCCGAACCAAGTAATTATGTTGATGGCGCGCGCACAAGCGGTAGCAGGGCAAGATGTGGTGGCATTGCTGGTGTTGAAAACCATGTTTAATCCGATTTTGCGCAGCGGTTTATCCGGTAATATGCAGCTTTTGAGTAATCCGAACGAATTGTTAACTCGCCTGAATAATGAACTATGCCATTCGCGAATTCGTGCCGCATTCGATTTAGTGTGTGTATGGATAGATACCAAAACCAAAGAAGTACGCTGGAGCCAAGCTGGCGATAAAATCATGCTTAGCCATGAGGCAAAACCAGATTTGGCGATGGGCATTTGGGAAAAAGCGACCTATAAAATGCATAAAACCCAGCTGGATAGGGCTGGGTTTTATCTTGCCTGCGAGCAAACTTGGTTGCGCGCTAGTATTGTCGGTTAATACCGAGTAGCTGCGGTATTACTTTTGCTCTGCTAGCCACGCACTAAACTCTTCACCCAACTCGGGATGGCGTTTTGCATAGGTAACGAAGGTTTGCAGATATCCCATCTTGTTCCCGCAATCATGGCTTGAGCCCTGCATGTAATATGCATGCACACTTTCCTGCTCTAACAGCATGGCAATCGCATCGGTGAGCTGAATTTCATTGCCAGCTCCTGCAGGAGTACGTTCGAGTAATGGCCACAGGCTCTTCGAGAATACATAGCGTCCTACCACGGCTAAATCGGAAGGGGCATCGTCTACCGGTGGCTTCTCTACCAATGCTTTAATAGGCGCTTGTTGGCGCGGCTCGATATCGACACCACCGATATCGGCAACACCGTACTGATCTACTTTTTCCCGCGGCACCTTCTCCACCATTACTTGGCTAGCACCAGTATCATTGAAGTTGGCAATCATCTCGGCCATATTTTCAGTTTTGGTGTCGTAGCTCGCGTCGTCCATCAATACATCAGGCAGAATTACCGCGAATGGCGCATCACCTACTAATGATTTCGCGCATAACACTGCGTGGCCTAGGCCTTTCGCGGCACCTTGGCGCACGTGCATAATAGTTACGCCACGTGGACAAATTGCTTGCACTTCGTCCAGCAATTGGCGCTTTACCCGCTTTTCAAGAATAGATTCAAGCTCAAAGCTGGTATCAAAGTGGTTTTCAATTGAGTTTTTACTGGAATGAGTTACTAAAATAATTTCCGTAAGGCCAGCCGCGGCGCACTCATTCACAATATATTGAATCAGTGGCTTATCAACGAGTGGCAGCATTTCCTTTGGAATTGCTTTAGTGGCTGGCAGCATCCGCGTACCCAGGCCGGCAACGGGAATAATAACTTTGCTAACAGCTTGGCCTGATTTCTTCATGCGAGGTCCTTTTCCAATCGGGTGAACTACATAATAAAAAATACATTACAGTGCTATATAACGTTAAATAGCACGCTTAATTGCTACAGTGTACAACAGCTTGGCGGCAAACAGAATGCGTTTCCTGTGTTACACTTAGCATATAACATGATGCAACTTTAAGGAGCTTACGCATGATTTACTTCTCTCCGCGCAGTGTACCTGCTCTAAGCAACTACTCTATTTTTGAGCGCGCGCAAATCGTTTCTAACGCGGCGAGTAACATGCCATTTGCCCGCAAAGCATTTTCCAACACGTTAAAAGTGCTGTTGCTGATTGCACTATTTTGGAGTGTGCTATCTGTACCTGGAGTGGCATGGAAAATTGTTGCGATATTTGCGTTGGGTTTACTGTATCCATTGGTGCTGCAGCCAATAACCTTAACGCTTGCTGTGCCCTACATACCGCAAGCAGTGCAAGAATATGAACGCAGTAAATCATATGCTGCCAATGAGCCGGGTAGTGAAAATGAGAGCTCGGAAAACCAAAGCTCTGGAAACCAAGGCTCGGGCGGCGGTAACGATAATTAAGCGTTAGCCAACCGCTGCTCGTTGATGCCATCAGCGCCCAGTGTTGGCTAAGTGTAGATTAACAAAGAGAAGATTGTGCGCTAACCGCCTTTTGTATTGCCAATCAATACAGCCCGTTTCGGAGCCGGATAGCCTTCCACGGTTTGGCTGCGATCATCGGGGCTCAGGAAATCTGCCAGCGATTGGTTTTCCATCCACTCGCTGCGGCGCTGTTCATCGAGTGTTGTAACGCACTCATCCACAACGCGCACATTCTGTAGGCCTAACCGTTGCAACCAATGCACCAATGCTGCCGAAGATGGAATAAACCATACATTTGGCATTTGTGCATAGCGTTCACCGGGAACCAGCACCGTATTAATATCGCCATCCACTACCAGCGTTTCCAATACTAGCTCACCACCTGGGCGGAGCTGGTCTATACATTGTTGCAGAAAATCAATCGGCGAGCGGCGGTGGTAGAGCACGCCCATGCTAAATACCGTATCGAAGGCAGCTAACTTAGGCATTTGCTCTATACCAAGGGGCAACAACTCAATATTCCGCGCTAGGTGTTCTGGAACAAATCGGCGCACTGCGCGAAATTGGCTTACGAACAGCTGGCCAGGATCAATGCCTACGGCTAAATCAGCTCCAGCGCCTAGCATTCGCCACAAATGATAACCACTGCCACAGCCAATATCCAAAACCGAGCGGCCGGTTAAATCACTTAAATGGGGCGCTACGCGATCCCATTTCCAATCGGAACGCCATTCGGTATCGATGTGTAAACCGAATAAATCAAATGGCCCTTTACGCCACGGCATTAGCTGTTTGAGCAGGCCTTGCATACGGGCAATATCGGTGGCTTGTGCTTCACTAGCAGCACCAATTTGCACTTGGCTAGCCAAATCTACATGCTGTGCGGTAAGCGCAGGTAATTGCTGAATCACCCGTTGCCACTTTTTAAAATCGCCATGCTGGTTGTGCTGCTGCCATTCGCGAATCGCGGCAGGTAGGGTTTCTAACCAATGGGCTAATGGCGTTTCTGTTAACCGGGCATAAAAAGCGTTGTATTCACTGGTTGGCATATTGTTTTTCATTCAGTTGCCTCGGGTGTGTTTTTTATGGCAATCCACGAGGTAAAGTTAAAGCAGCGAAACCATTCTTGAACACTGCTAAAGCCCGCTTGTTGTAGCCGCGCAATATGCTGCTCTGGCGTGTTGAGCCGCATTACATTCTCTAACGCCGCACGCTTTTGGCTAATTTCTAAATCGCTGTAACCGTTGTTACGCTTAAACTCGTGATATAAATCGATGAGTAGCGCATCTGCCACAGGATCTTCATGGGTAACTTTTTCGGAAAGCACCAGCACGCCGCCAGGCAGCAAGGCAGCGTAAATTTTATCAATAATAGCTTGGCGCAATTCCGGTGCTACAAATTGCAGAGTAAAGTTCAATACCACCATTGAGCAGGGTTGCATGGTAAGCTCAGCTATATCCGCACAACTTACATGCACTGGAATGTTGCCCCGATACGCTTCCACATAACCTTGGCAACGCTCCACCATGGCGGGTGAATTATCTACCGCGAGAATCTCAACACCTTCGGCTTGGCAGTGCTGTTTAATTGAGAGGCTTGCAGCGCCTAGGGAGCAGCCCAAATCATAAACAACGGTGTGCGGTTGCACGAAGCGGTTAGCTAATCGGCCAATGGTATCCACAATGGTGGCATAGCCCGGAATGGAGCGGCTAATCATATCCGGGAATACAGCGGCAACTTTTGCATCGAAGGCAAAATCGCTCACTTTATTCAGTGGTTGAGCGTATACAGAATCACGTTGTATCGGTTGATTTGGTTTCATTTACAGTTTCTTTAGTGAAATCAAGAATAAAAGCGCTAAACTAAGTAAGCATACTAATTTTAATAACAGGAATTGTACCTGAAACAAATGAATGCAACCATAACTCGGCATATTCGCTATTGGCAGATTTTGTTTGCTCACAGAGTGAAGCGGCTATGGTGTGGCTTGCATCTGAGTTCTCAAGCGGTTGTTAAGCAAGCCCAAGCCTTTGTTAAGCGCGGCACAACTCTACTTGGTATCATGGTAGTACTCTCGCCGCTATTCGTACATGCATCCGCACATGTGCACCAAGTTCCTCCGTCGTTGCCTCTGAATGGCATAACCGATACACCGCAGGATACCGAAACCGTTCGGCTATGCGTGCATGAGAACGCAGCAGCACTAAGCGAGCGAGATTTACCAGGTTTTGTGATTGGCGTTACCGATAATTCGTTACGTTTTCGCCTGGAAAGCGTGTTTCCACAGCTCACCTTTCGTTTATTTTCTGCCGAGCAGGGCTTAATCCGTATCGATTTACAAGAAGCTATTGCCCGCGGCCAGCTCTCGGTATGGTGGTGCAACGCTGAACAGGCGGAAGCGCATGAGCAATCCGGTGCGCAAGTACTTATCCTAAGTGAAACCATTCCGGCAACTGCTACCATTAGCGATCGCTCGTTAGACGCGCATTTTCACGATGATGCTGAGCGCATGTCTTTACGGCCGCAAGAATTACTTACGATCAATGCACTGGGCGCCATGCGGATTGGTGTTCCAGACGATTCTGCGCCGATTTTAGATCGCGATAGCAGCGGGCAGATTCGTGGTTTTGATGCAGACGTTCTCAGTTTACTTGCCGAACGCCTTAATTTACCCATCACATGGCATAACTGTGGCAGTTGGCGCGCCTGTATTTCAGCGCTCGAGAGCCGCGATATTGATGCCTTGAGTTTCATGACACCCACATTTGAGCGGCTGCAGTTTACCGCATTCACGGTGCCCTATTTTAGTGTAGATTGGGCGCTGATGAGCCTATCGCAGAATCCTGTGCGTGGTACCGATTTGGCCAGCGTGAGCGATGCCACCATTGCCATTGTAGAAAGCTACAGCATATTTGAGGACGCAATGGCAGTGCCTGAACTTAGGGTGTTATCAGTAGCTACTCCAGAGGAAGGGATTAATGCTGTGCTAGAAGGGCGAGCAGATGCCTATTTAGATAGTTTGCCGCTGCTGATGAATCGAGTGCGGCAGCAAGCGCTATCAGGTACTGCGGTGCATATACTGCGTGCATTGCCGGGTGATCAGGTAAGTATTGGCGTGCGCAACGATTGGCAGGAGCTGGTGCCTATTTTAGATCGCGCCATTTTACTTACCAGCGATAATGAAATCGCACAAATACAAGAAGCTTGGTTTGAGCCAGAGAGGCTTACTGATGGCTTAAGTAGAGAAGCGGTGCAGCGCTGGGCAATTCGAACCATGATTGCGGTGTTGCTTATTTTGGCTGGCTTTCTGATGTGGTTAGCGCATCTGCGCCGCGATATTCAACGGCGCAAGTTGCGTGAAGCTGAAATGCGCCATAGAGCCTACCATGATCAGCTTACCGGTTTGCCGAATCGTACCCACATGATCGAGAAAGGTGAACTTGCCCTGATCATGCATGCGCAGAATCAGCGCAAGTGTGCGTTAATCTTTATTGATCTCGATGGCTTTAAAGCGGTAAACGATACAGAAGGCCACGATGCCGGTGATGAGTTGCTGATAGCAGTAGCTCAGCGTATTCAACGGGCGGTGCGTAAAACCGATATGGTTGCGCGCTACGGTGGCGATGAATTCGTTATTTTGCTCACGCAAATTAATACGGTTGCGCAAGCAAAAGCCGTGGCCGAAAAAGTGTTACAGCGCATATCCATGCCGTTCCGATTAGCGGTGGGTGAAGCTAAAATAGGCGCTAGTATCGGTGTGGCGGTATATCCGGATCATGGTTTGAGTTACGAGCAGCTGCTAGTTGCGGCCGATGAGGCGATGTATGCGGTAAAAGAATCAGGGAAACAAGGTGTGATTGTGGCAAAGCCAGTTTCGGCATAAACATCTGCGCGTTTCTAACTACAGCGGGTGACTTTACCCGCTGCTCTCCTTTATACTTAGCGGTTAGTTAAACACCTTATTTCGAATTATTCATTTCGCCCAAAACGGAAGCAGAACAGCATGCGCAGTCATTATTGTGAGCAGGTAAACGAACACGAACTCAAAAATCAAGTAACCGTAGCCGGTTGGATTCACAAACGCCGCGATTTAGGCGGTTTGATTTTTGCCGATGTGCGCGATCGCACTGGCTTGCTGCAAGTAGTTTTTGATCCCGATTTGGCGGATATGTTTGCTGAAGCAAATAAGTTACGGCAGGAATTTTGTGTACAAATTACCGGTGAAGTGCGGGCTCGCCCGGAAGGGCAAATTAACGAGCGCATGGCTACGGGTAAAGTAGAGTTGTTGGCGAAGGATGTGAAAATCCTGAACCGCTCCGCGCCGCTGCCTATCGATTACAATCAGCAAGTAAGCGAAGAGCAGCGCTTGCGCTATCGTTATCTTGATTTACGCCGCCCCGATATGAATGAAAAAATTCAGTTCCGAGCGCGGGTAGCCAGCGCCGTGCGCCGCTATATGGATAGCGAAGGTTTCTTAGACATCGAAACGCCAATGCTAACGCGAGCTACACCAGAGGGTGCGCGCGATTATTTGGTACCAAGCCGCACGCACAAAGGTAAGTTTTTTGCTTTGCCGCAATCACCGCAGCTCTTTAAGCAGTTGCTGATGATGTCGGGCTTTGATCGTTATTATCAAATCGTGAAATGCTTCCGCGATGAAGATTTACGTGCCGATCGGCAACCAGAATTTACTCAGATCGATATTGAAACCACCTTCATGAGTGCCGAGCAAGTGCGAGCGCTTACCGAAGATATGGTACGCAAATTATTTACCGAAATGCTCAGCGTTGATTTAGGCGATTTCCCCATTATGCCGTACAGCGAAGCAATGCGCCGTTACGGGAGTGATAAGCCGGATTTGCGTAACCCACTTGAGCTGGTGGATATAGCGGATTTGGTAAAAGATATCGAATTCAAAGTATTCTCAGGGCCTGCCAATGATGCCAAGGGCCGCGTAGCGGTAATTAAAGTGCCAGGTGGTGCGAGCTTAAGCCGTAAACAAATTGATGAATACACCAATTTTGTGGGTATTTATGGCGCCAAAGGCTTGGCATGGATGAAAGTGAATGAGCGAGCAAAAGGCCTAGAAGGGCTGCAATCGCCAGTACTGAAGTTCTTCCCAGAAGCTGTGGTAAATGAGTTGCTCGCGCGGGTTGATGCCGCTGATGGCGATATTTTGTTGTTTGGTGCCGATAGCAATAACGTAGTTACCGAAGCATTAGGTGCGTTGCGTTTGAAACTGGGCACAGATTTTGGCTTGGTAGAAGATAGCTGGAAGCCGTTATGGGTAGTTGATTTCCCAATGTTTGAAGAAACCGATGAAGGCTACTTCGCATTGCACCACCCGTTCACGGCGCCGATTGGTGTTACCGCAGAAGAGCTGAAAGCGAACCCTGGTGCCGCGTTATCCAATGCATACGATATGGTGTTGAACGGCTGTGAAGTAGGGGGCGGTTCGGTACGTATTCACGATAACGCCATGCAACAAGCGGTATTCGGCATTTTGGGTATCGATGAAGCGGAAGCGCAAGAGAAATTCGGCTTCCTGCTCGAAGCTTTGAAGTATGGTGCGCCACCGCATGCGGGTTTGGCATTTGGCCTCGATCGCTTAGTAATGCTGATGGTAGGCGCGAGTTCAATTCGTGATGTGATTGCCTTCCCGAAAACCACAACCGCACAATGTCCACTTACCGATGCTCCGGGCTTTGCCAACCCAGCAGCGCTTGCGGAACTCGGTGTAGCATTAGCGGCTAAAAGCGAAGAAGAATAACAGGGCGCAGCACGCTCATGCGGTATTTCGCGTGAGCGTGGCCAATGAACAAACTGCGGCTAGCAGAGCGCTTCAGTAACAAGCCCTGAATAGCGCCGTTAGCAGAGCGTAAGTAACCACTTCGAATGCAGGAGGATGTATGGCCGGTCATTCCAAATGGGCAAATATTAAGCATCGTAAAGCTGCGCAAGATGCCAAGCGCGGCAAAATCTTTACCAAGTTAATTCGAGAAATAACGGTTTCTGCTCGCGAGGGTGGTGCCGATGCCGAGAGTAACCCACGTTTGCGTGCGGCCATCGATAAAGCGCTATCCAATAATATGAAGCGCGATACCATTGATACCGCTATTAAGCGCGGCGCTGGTCAGCTCGATGGCGATAATGTAGAAGAAATTACTTACGAAGGTTATGGCCCTGGCGGTGTGGCGGTAATGGTGGAATGTATGTCGGATAACCGCAACCGCACTGTGGCCGAAGTGCGGTTTGCGTTTTCTAAGTGTAACGGTAATTTGGGTACTGATGGTAGCGTGGCGTTTATGTTCAACAAACGCGGTGTGCTCAGTTTTGCCGCTACTGAAGAAGCACCGGCACCGGAAGAAGATGCATTGATGGAAGCTGCACTTGAAGCAGGTGCCGAAGATATCGTGGCAAACGATGATGGCAGCTTTGATGTATACACTACGCCGGCTGATTTCGGTGCCGTGTTAGATGCCATGCGAGGGGCTGGTTTCAACCCGGTGAATGCGGAAGTAACACAGGTGCCAGATACTTACAGTGCGGTAGATGATGAAGCCGCCCAGCAGGTCGTAAAATTGATTGATATGTTAGAAGATTCCGATGATGTGCAAAATGTATATCACAATGCTGAATTACCTGAATCTGCTTGGGAATAACAAATGACCCGAATCGTGCTTGGCATCGACCCCGGCTCGCGAATAACTGGCTACGGTGTGGTGCAATTGCACGCAGGTAAGCTTACCTATTTGGGCAGTGGCTGCATTAAACTTGCCCGAGCGGGCGGTTCTACCGATATTGCATTGGCCACGCGCTTAAAAATGATTCACGATGGTGTGCAAGAGTTAGTACAACAATTTCAGCCTACCGAGTTTGCCATTGAGCAAGTGTTCTTATCGCGCAACCCGGATTCGGCATTAAAGCTAGGGCAAGCTCGAGGGGCGGCTATTGTTGCGGCGGCGCTGTGTGAGCTGCCAGTATATGAATATGCGGCGCGTGCTATTAAACAAGCAGTAGTAGGCACGGGCGGCGCAGCGAAAGAACAAGTGCAGCACATGGTAAAGCATATGCTCAAGTTACCTCGAGTACCGCAGGCTGATGCCGCGGATGCTTTAGCAGTAGCGATTTGCCATTTAAATACCAATCAACTGCTCGTGAAGCGAAAATAGGGAACCCACATGATTGGCCGATTACACGGAATTCTACTTGCAAAGCTAGCTCCCGATCTGCTGATTGATGTGCAAGGGGTAGGTTACGAAGTGCAAGTGCCTATGAGCTGCTACTACGATTTACCAGAAGTAGGCCAGCCAGTTACCTTGTTTACCCATTTTGTAGTGCGGGAAGATGCGCAGTTATTGTTTGGGTTTAATAGCCTTGATGAGCGCGCCTTGTTCCGCTTATTGATTAAAGCACAAGGCGTGGGGCCGAAAATGGCACTGGCGATTATGTCGGGCATGAGTGCCCAGCATTTTGTGCAAAGTGTGCAGCAAGGTGATTTAAGCACCCTAGTGAAAATTCCCGGTGTAGGGAAGAAAACCGCCGAGCGGCTATTAGTAGAAATGCGCGATCGCTTAAAAGATTTCCGCGGCGCAGAAATGGACACTGGCCTACCGAACGGCAAAGGTGTAACCATGAACCCGGTGTTCGCAGAGCCGGCGAACAGCCCGCGTAGTGAAGCGATGAGCGCATTGGTGGGTTTGGGTTATAAAGATAGCCAGGCTCAGCAAGTACTGAAGAAAGTTGCTCAAGATGGTATGAGCGCAGAAGAACTGATTCGTGCTGCATTGAAAGCAATGATGTAAGCTTGTGCAAAATATGAATGCGCGTTAGCAAACATGCGCAAACTTGTAAGCTGAGCCTATAGCATGCATAGCGCTAACAATCGCAACTGAGCCACCCAACGAGAACAATAATTAAGCAAGGTAGAAATCATGATAGAAGCCGATTCGATGATGCCAAACCGCCCCGTGCAGCCAAGTGCCACTGGCGAAGATGAGGTAATCGATCGCGCTATTCGGCCAAAACGGCTTGCGGATTATACGGGCCAAAAGCATGTGGTTGAGCAGCTTAGCATTTATATTGAAGCGGCCCGCGGGCGTAGCGATGCGCTCGATCATGTGTTGATTTTTGGGCCGCCGGGCCTTGGTAAAACTACCCTCGCCAATATTATCGCCAATGAAATGGGCGTGGGGATTAAAACCACTTCAGGGCCAGTACTCGAAAAAGCGGGCGATTTAGCCGCGCTGCTTACCAACCTCGAGCCTCATGATGTACTGTTTATTGATGAAATTCATCGCTTAAGCCCAGTTGTAGAAGAAGTGCTATATCCGGCCATGGAAGATTATCAGCTTGATCTGATGATTGGCGAGGGGCCAGCTGCGCGTTCCATTAAACTCGATTTACCGCCTTTCACGCTGGTAGGGGCCACTACTCGTGCTGGCGCATTAACCTCACCACTGCGCGACCGTTTCGGTATCGTGCAACGCCTTGAGTTCTACAGTATTCCCGAGCTTACTTCGATTGTGGGGCGCTCGGCCGGCTTTTTAGACATGCAGCTCGAAGGCAATGGTGCGCTTGAAGTAGCCACACGCTCGCGCGGTACCCCACGAATTGCCAATCGATTACTGCGCCGCGTGCGTGATTATGCACAGGTGAAATCAAGCGGCCCAATTACCGCAGATGTTGCTGCTGCCGCACTCGATATGATTGATGTGGATAAAGCCGGCTTCGATTATATGGATCGCAAACTGCTGAAAGCCATTATTGAGAAGTTTATGGGTGGCCCAGTGGGGTTAGAAAACCTAGCTGCTGCCATTGGTGAAGAAAAAGATACCATTGAAGATGTGCTGGAACCCTTCCTGATTCAACAAGGCTTTGTGCAGCGTACCCCGCGCGGGCGTATTGCTACACAACATGCCTACCAACATTTTGGGCTTACGAAACCGGAGTAATCGTTTAACCACATTGAACAAGGAGGTTTATGTGAAAGAGTTTCGGTTTATCAATACTCAATCCTTAAAAGAATTTAAGGATTTACCTGATGACGTTAGGACCGAATTCGCAGATGCGCTGAATGCGGTGGCAGGTGATCAAGGAGATCTGACACCCGATGAGTATCGAACAGGGCAAGGTGTCGCGTATAAACTGCTGAAAGGCTCCGGTATGAGAGGGGTTACTCAGTTATCCATCAACGGCAGCCCTGCTTATCGAGTTGTATACTGTGCTAAGTTTGGCAATCGATTATATGTACTGCACTCGTGGACGAAAACGGCTGTTGGTTCGGATAAAAAAGCTCTTAATACTTTGGCTGGCCGCTGGAAAGAGTTGTTATCTGAATTGCGGACAGCGGGGCTAATTAAGTGATCACGCTTGCTAATTATATTGAAATCGATATAATTAAACTATACATACTTAGTGGAGATTCACATGAGCCTGAAGTGCGACAACATATTCTTAGTAGGGCGCGAGAACAAGCCAGAGGTAGCTGCTGACCTACAAATGCGTTCCGATCTGATTACAGCTTTGATTTTGATTATACGTGATCACGAATGGACACAGAGTGAGGCGGCAAAGCATTTAGGAATGACACAGCCGCAAGTTAGCCTTCTAATGAACCGTAAAATAAACGATCTAACCACCCAGCGTTTGTTCAAGAGCTTTAATCATTTAGGCTTTACTTTTAAGCCTCAGTACGAGGGTGGGCAGGTTAGCGTTCAAGTTAAGCAGGCAGAGGTGGTGCCTGCTTGAGAATAGCAGGCAAAAAAAAGCCCACTCGGGGGGAGTGGGCAAAAGTTGTAACAACAACAAGGAGGAAAACTTAAATTCGTTTGCCAAGGGTTTGCCTTGAACACGGAGCGTATTATAAGAGATATCAGACCAGTATCAAACGAGAAAAACTACCACTTCGGATTAAAAAAATTAATGTGTTATGGAATTGTTATGCTTAAAATACAAGCAACAATTCCATAACAAGTTGATTTAACGCCCTATAAATAAGGCATCTGAACGATTGGTTGTTTTTTGATAGATAAGAAAAACTCTTATGAACACATTCGATGATTTAACTAATATTTACGCTAATCAACCATGCTCAAGCCCCCAATATCCCTACATTTCCGATTTTTCTTCAGGTATAGTGTTTGCCTGCTACTCAGGAACTGAAAAGCAATAATAAAAGCAACGCGCTTAGGAGTAGAGTTTGCAAGCATTTTACTGGCCCGTACGAATTTACTACGAAGACACCGACGCCGGTGGCATTGTTTATTACGCGAACTATCTGAAATACTGTGAGCGAGCGCGCACCGAATGGCTGCGTGCGCTTGGGGTTGAACAAGATACTTGGCTTACTACGCAGATTGGTTTTGTAGTTCGCAAAGTGGGGCTTGATTTACGTGCTCCAGCCCGTTTTAATGATGCCCTGCAAGTAAGTGTAGAACCAGAAAAGATAGGCCGTGCATCAATCGATTTCGTGCAAAAAATTAGTAATCAGCGCGATGAATTATTGTGTGTTGCTGAAGTCAAAGCAGCATGCGTCAATTTGGCAACAATGAAACCGGTAGCGATACCGGCGGAAATTTTAGAGGTAATCAGGCGTGGAAGCTGATATGTCGTTTCTTGGCTTATTTTTAGAAGCCAGCTTAGTAGTAAAAGCAGTAATGATTCTGTTGGTTTTGATGTCGATTTTATCTTGGGCACTCATCTTCCAACGCCGCAAAATTTTAGATCAGGCACAAACCGAAGCAAGCCAATTTGAAGAGCGCTTCTGGTCGGGAGTTGACCTCGCAAAACTGTATAAAGAAATTTCTGTGAAGGGCGGCAAAATAAAAGGCTCAGAGCACTTATTTCACAGTGGTTTTCGTGAGTTTGCGCGTTTGCGGCAAGTTCGCAATATGGATAACTTGAGCGTAATGTCTGGCACCCAGCGGGCCATGCGCGTTGCCCATAGCCGGGAAATGGACCGCTTAGAAAAGCACTTAACCGTGCTAGCTACTATCGGTTCTATCAGCCCATACATCGGGCTGTTCGGAACGGTATGGGGCATCATGAATGCCTTTATCGCTCTCGGTAGCGTGCAACAAGCAACCTTACAAATGGTAGCCCCCGGGATTGCTGAAGCGTTGATAGCAACTGCAATGGGTTTGTTTGCGGCAATTCCAGCTGTTATTGCATATAACAAATTCGCCAACCAAGTAGGCGTAATTGATGGTAACTACATCAACTTCGCTGAAGAATTTACCGGCATATTGCAGCGCCAAGTTGTGTCTTCAGCACCTGCACCTTCACCGTTGCGGGAGCAGGAGGCCTAACTATGGAAGCCTTTATTGCGCGGCGGCGCAAAAAGCCGGTATCGGAAATTAATGTAGTGCCCTACATTGACGTTATGTTGGTGCTACTGATTATTTTCATGGTAACTGCACCTTTGATTACCCAAGGGGTAGATGTAGATTTGCCGCAAGCGAGTGCAGAACCGATTAACGATGATGGCAAATTGCCGTTAGTGGCCTCGGTAGATGCCGAGGGGAATTACTACATCAACATTGGTGGCGACCAGGAACAAGCCATGTCGGCTGCCGATGTGGCCACCTTAGTGGCAGCACACTTGCAATTAGAACCTGAAACGCCAGTTGTAGTGCGTGGTGATGGCGCCGTTTCGTATAACCAGGTACTGCAACTAATGGTATTGTTGCAGCGCGCTGGGGCTGAACGTGTCGGCCTCATGACTCGGCCGCCGGAGTAAGTAATGGCGAAGAAACGTTTGAGCATGCCGCAGTTGAGTAAGAATGTAGCTTGGAAACCAGTAGGCTACTCTGTGCTGCTGCATGTAGGGTTAGTAGGGGCGATGGTGGTGAGTATGGAATTTACCCCAGCCCCAAAAGATTCACCGCAATTAAGTAGCCCGAGTATTAGTGAGGTTACCCCCGCGCCACAAGAGATTGTGCGTGCGGTAGCGGTAGATCAAGCGGCGGTAGAGGCGCAAGTACAACGTATTCGCGATCAGCAAGAAGCGGAGCGGCGTGCCGAACAGCAGCGTGTTGCGGATATAGAACGGCGAGCGCGGGAAGCAGAACAACGGCGGCAGCGCGAAGAACAGCGCGCGCGGGAAGTGGCTGCGGAGCGTGAACAAGCAGCGGAGCAAGCCCGCCGTGAGCGCGCGCAGGCACAGCGTGAACAGGCAGAAGCCGAACGGCAACGCGAAGAAGCTGCTGAGCGATTACGCCAGCAGCAAGAAGCTGAACGCAAAGCACAAGAAGAGCGCGAGCGCTTAGAAGCTGAACGGCAAGCGCAAGAGCAAGCAGCGCGCGAACGAGCGGAGCGTGAGCGGCAGTTACAAGAGCGTTTAGAGCAAGAACAAGCGCAACGTAACCAAGCACGGCAACAACGAGTTTTAACTGAAGTAGAGCGTTATCAAGCATTGATTCGCAGCGCAATTCAGCGGAACTGGATTACTGATTCAAGTATGCGTGGTAAATCCTGCGTACTTACCATTAATATGGCGCGGGATGGATTTGTAACAAATGTACAAGTAGGGGAAGGCGATCGGGCAGTATGTGATTCAGCCCGCGCAGCAGTATTACGTGCCGGCAACTTGCCGATATCGGAAGACCCAGACGTGTATGAACAATTACGTAGTTTCCGCTTGCGGGTAGAACCGCAGTTTAATTAATTGGAGTAAAGATGAAACGATTACTGACAGGTTTGATAGTTGTGTTTGCTGCGTTGGCCTTTACTTCCAACACAGCGCAGGCGCAAAGCACGCTAGAAATCGTTATCACCGAGGGTCAAGATAGCGCTCGGCCACTGGCTGTGGTGCCATTTCAATGGCTAGGTGAAGGCGAAGCCCCTTATGATTTTGCGGAAATTATTGTGGCCGATTTACGCCGCAGTGGACGTTTTAACCCAATCTCTTCGCGGGATATGCCAAGTTTTCCTGGTAAAGATACCGAAGTAGCCGATTATTCAGTATGGGCCCGCTTAGGGATTGAAGCTATGCTGGTAGGCGAGGTGAGCCCGTTATCCGGGGATCGTTATCAGGTTACCTACGAGCTTATCGATCCACTGCGTGGGCAAATTACCGGCGGTACTGCACAAGCACTAGCAGATGGCCAGCTCGTAGATAGTAACGATCATGTGATTGAAGGGCGCAGCTCGGTAGTAAACCCAAATCAGTTCCGCCAGTATGCGCACCGTATTTCCGATGTAGTGTACGAGGCGTTAACCGGCGAGCGCGGAGCGTTTCTTACTCGCATTGCATATATTTATGTAGATCTCGATTTAGAAAACCCATACCACTTAATGGTAAGTGATTACGATGGTTACAACGAGCGTGTATTGTTGCGTTCGCCACAGCCATTAATGTCACCAACATGGTCGCCAGATGGCAACCGTGTTGCTTATGTTAGTTTCGAGAACGGCCGGCCAGAAATTTTCATGCAGGATATTTATACTACGCAGCGTGAAAAACTAACCTCGTTCCCAGGTATTAACGGTTCGCCAGCATGGTCGCCAGATGGCGAAAGAATGGCGATGGTACTTTCTAAAGATGGCGCGCCGAATATCTACATTATGGATATCGCCAGCCGCCGTGTAGAACAAATTACTGATCACTGGCGCATTGATACCGAACCGTATTGGACACCTGATGGTAAATCATTAGTGTTTACTTCTGAGCGCGGTGGGCGTGCGCAAACGTATCGGGTAGATCTCGATACCAAGCGCGTTCGCCGGGTAACCTTTGTGGGTGAAGCCAACCTTGGTGGGGTAGTTACCCCAGATGGGCGCGGGCTAGTTGTTGTTAATCGTGATAATGGGCAGTTCCACATTGGTCGGCAAGATTATCCAAGTGGCAATTTCCAGGTACTTACGGAAACCAGCTTGGATGAATCGCCAAGTGTGGCACCAAACGGCAGCATGATCATCTACAGTACTACGTATAACGGTAAGCAAGTGTTAGCGTTGGTATCAATGGATGGCCGCTTCCGCGCGCGTTTACCTTCTCGCGATGGTGAAGTGAAAGGGCCTGCTTGGTCCCCATTTCTCTAATTGAGAAAACGTGATATTTTGATCGCAAATAATAAGTAAATGATTCAAGCAACTCGGTTTACACGGAAAAAATAAAGTAGCCTGCGGTTTTACAATGGATAGAAACACACTTAGATTCATTTCATAACTTTAGAACAGGATCGTACCAATGCAGTTAAAAACAGTGCAGTTAAATAAATTAGTAAAAGCGTTAGCTTTAACCGTATCGATCGCAACTTTAGCAGCATGTTCAAGCTCGCCAGATAGCGATGTGGATAGCAGTACCACAGGTACTACCGGTGATGGGCGAACGCCTTCTGGTGTGCAAACTGGGGCAGCTGATCGTCAACTTAGCCCGGAAGAGCAACGCCAAGAGCGTTATGCCGAGTTGCGCCAAGATCAAGTAATTTACTTCGATTTTGATACGTCAGATATCCGTAGCGAGTTCGCTGAGTTGTTAGCGGCACATGCTGATTATTTAGTGCGTAACCCATCAGTTACTGTGGTAATTGAAGGCCACACAGATGAGCGCGGTACGCCTGAGTACAACATTGCACTAGGTGAGCGCCGTGCGAATGCAACCGCAGCGTACATGCGTAATCTAGGTGTATTATCTTCACAAATTACTACGGTATCATTTGGTGAAGAGAAGCCATTAGCACGCGGCAACAACGAACGTGCATGGTCGCAAAACCGTCGGGCAGTATTGGTATACTAAGCAATGATACGGTCATGCAATTGCATGGCCGTACCCACGTTTAGTTCAAGCAAACAGCTTTGCTGAAAGGTAACTTTCGGCATCGCTGTTTGTGTTGTTAGGTGTAAACAAAGCGCGTTATTCACGTAGCGCTTTTCATTACCCATAGAACGGGAATCAGAACAGATGAAACTTTCAGGATTGGTGATTGCCATCAGCTTAACAGGCATGCTGGTAAGTACAGCAGCATACAGCCAAGGTGCGCCAGTAGTTCGTGCCAGTGGCCAAAGTGGTACTGAATCCGTGCAAGAGCGGCTTGATAGGGTAGAGCGGATGCTCGCAGGCCGAACTCAGGGCCAGGCTGAAATGATGGAACAACTGAACCGTTTGCAGCGTGAACTAAGTGATTTACGGGGCACTGCTGAAGAGCATGCGCATCAATTAGAGCAAATGTTGCAGCGGCAACGCGATATTTACCAAGAATTAGATCGTTTAGCGGAACAGTTACGTTCAGGCGCTGGTGCGAGTGCACCAACCGCAGCACCAACTTTACCAACGAGTAGCGTGAGCTTTTCTGAAAATCGTAGTGAAAATGCCGATTATGATCGTGCGGTTGCGCTGGTGCTACAAGAACGCAATTATGATCAAGCAATACCACTCTTTCGAGCGTTTTTAGAAACGTATCCAGGCTCTTCGTACACCAGTAACGCGCATTATTGGCTGGGGCAGCTATACTACGCCCAAGAGAACTACCCAGATGCGATCAAGCATTTTACTACCGTAATGGACGAGTTCCCAGATTCCAGCAAACGGGCGGATTGTATTTTAAAACTAGGCCTTATTGCAGCAAATCAGAACAACCGTGATCGAGCGCGTCGGTTCTTCAATCAAGTACGTTCTGAATATCCAAATTCAACCGAAGCGGGAATGGCAGCGCGGCAGTTGGAAGGGTTATAAGCAGCAGAAAGTTAAAGAAAAGTTAGAAAAAACACGATTTCGGTTAATTTCCGAGCGAAAGCACCAGTAATTGCAAAAAATGCCAAGTATCGGCGGTTTTTTTCTTGCACCGAAGCGAGATTTCAGTAAACTATGCCGCCGTTGCCACAGCAAAGTGGGAACACAGTTTGGCAGTGGGTCGTTAGCTCAGTTGGTAGAGCAGTTGACTTTTAATCAATTGGTCGCAGGTTCGAATCCTGCACGACCCACCACTTCTTTCATGAGCAATTCATTGCATGAAAAATCCAAACCACACCAGATAAGATGGGTCGTTAGCTCAGTTGGTAGAGCAGTTGACTTTTAATCAATTGGTCGCAGGTTCGAATCCTGCACGACCCACCATCTTTTCCAAGCCTTACCTATCGCATTGCTATTGAAAAACATCCAAACCGACCTTATCTCAGTATTTAACTGAACCCTTTCGGCTGAATGATTTTTTTAATGGCTGAAAAGCGCTATACTAATGCCCCTCAAGATCGAGGCTAGTTTCATACTAAAGCGGCACGATTGGGGTGAGCGTAAGCTCACAGCGCGAATTCAGAGTAGGGCGTATTGAAAGCTCACAGCATTGGTTTAAGGCGTGGAGAATTATGGCGCAAACACAAGTAATAGCTCCGTTGGAGTTTGATTTCCCAGCGAAGCCAAAGCCGCTCAGCGATGCGGAGAAGCAGGCACACCGTGAACGCATTAAAGCACTCTTAGAAGAGAAAAATGCAGTTCTGGTAGCGCATTATTATACCGATCCGGAAATTCAGGCATTAGCTGAAGAAACCGGCGGGTGTGTTGCCGATTCTCTAGAAATGGCGCGCTTCGGTGCAACTCATGATGCGCAAACGCTAATTGTGGCAGGGGTTCGCTTTATGGGCGAAACCGCGAAAATCCTTACGCCAGAGAAAACGGTGTTAATGCCTACGCTTGAAGCTACGTGCTCACTCGATTTAGGCTGCCCAATTGAAGAATTCTCAGCGTTTTGTGATGATCATCCCGATCACACCGTGGTGGTGTATGCAAATACCTCGGCAGCAGTAAAAGCTCGGGCGGATTGGGTGGTTACTTCATCAATTGCAGTAGAGTTGATTGAGCACCTCGACAGCCAAGGCGAAAAAATACTGTGGGCACCAGATCGCCATTTGGGTGGATACCTAGCCAAGAAAACCGGCGCCGATATGGTGCTGTGGCAGGGTGCATGTATCGTGCATGATGAGTTCAAAGCCAATTCCTTGCGCCAACTGAAACAACAACATCCAGAAGCGGCTGTGCTGGTGCACCCAGAATCACCACAAGCCATTGTGGATATGGCCGATGCGGTAGGTTCTACTTCTCAGTTGATAAAAGCCAGCCAAGAATTGCCACACCAGCATTTTATTGTAGCTACCGATAAAGGTATCTTCTATAAAATGCAGCAGCTATCGCCAGAGAAGGTGTTTGTAGAGGCCCCAACCGGCGGTAACGGCGCTACATGCCGAAGCTGTGCACATTGCCCTTGGATGGCGATGAATGGCTTAGCGGCGATTGAGAACGCCCTGGTGCACGGTGGTGCAATGCATGAAATTCATGTAGATGCAGCACTTGGTGAACGCGCGATGCAGCCGTTGAATCGGATGTTGGATTTCGCCAAAACCCTAACTAAGAAATAAGATACTTCGGAATTTTATGCAATTTCAGAGTAAAGTAAAACGCAGCGCTTCGGTGCTGCGTTTTGCGTACTAACAGCGAAAACTGAAGACAGGTATAAGGATCGTTTATGCAATCAGAACATGAATTCGAGGATGATGACCACTGCGGTGTAGAGCATGGTGAAATTTACGCTGATGATGAGCAACCACGTGCGTTGTTACTCGGTTATGGTGATATAGCAAGCCGCTTGGCGCCTTTATTACAAGAGATTGGCTTCGCGGTTACCGGTGTGCGGCGCAATCCAGAGCGCGCCATCGCCGTTGCTGGTGTAGATGTTCGCGCAGGTGATTTGCAGCAAGCGGAAACCTTTACCGAGTTGTTGGCGGAAGATTGGGATTTAATTGTGTTTACCCTTACGCCTAGCTCGTATAGTGGCGAAGGTTATCGACAAGGCTATGTGGTGCCAGTACAACATCTTGTGCAGCAGTTAACCGCACAAGTAAGCGATAGCTATCAACCGCTTATTCTGTATGTAGGTAGCACCAGTGTGTATGGCCAACGTGATGGCAATTGGGTAGATGAGAATTCGCTTACCGAGCCGGATTCGGAAACTGGCAAAATGCTCTTAGCCGCGGAAAATGTGTTGCGCGAAAGTGCGCTGAATACCGTAATTGTGCGTGCCGCTGGTATTTACGGTCCGGGCCGAGAACGCATGTATCAGGCATTGAAAGATGGTAATTATACGATTACACCGACTTGGCATAACCGTATTCATGCCGATGATTTAGCCGGTGCTCTTGAGCATCTTGCCTTGCAAAGTTTCATGGGTGCAGAGCTCGATGAGGTATATATTGCCTGTGAAGATACGCCACTGTACGGCGAGAATTATGTGCGCCAATTGGCATATGAACTCGATTTGGATGCCAATACGCTGCTCGCACAGTTGCCAACCTCAAATGAAGTTGGCCCGCGGGGCAATAAACGCCTTAGTAATGCGCGGTTACGGGCCACAGGTTGGGAATCCAGCAGCGCATAGGTGTTCGCTGGTTCGGCCCAGCTCAGTTAGCGCTGGGCTGCATGCGCGTTTACAGTTAGGCGTTAGCTAGCATCACTGCCCGATTCATCTTTGATTTTGTAGATGAAATAGATCGCATAAAAAATGCAGATCCCTAATACCACCGCTAAGCCAGTGAAGGAAAAGAAAATAACTGGATCGCGAAAGAAATCTTGTAGTAGGTTCATAATGAAAACCCTCTTGTGTATTGGAATGATTACAGTATAGAAGGAGTTTTACTGCGCTGAGATGACGCAGATCAATATTTAGCGCTGTATCAGAACGTTATATGCTTGCTAGTATTGTTCGTGAAGGTGCTGGGGGTGTGTATAGTTATGAACCAGCTGGCGAGGGTGGTTCGTGAACCTCAGAAAACTTGTGAACGGTAAACCGTTAGCCATAACAATTAAAAAAGCAGCAACAAGGAAGGAAAGGTGAGCGAATTAGCAAAGAAGCCTACATTTGCGGTGAGCCATATTGCGTTAGGGCCTATTATCGCCGCTATTGCCTATGCCGTAGCAACGATGTCGGGCATGGCCGGGCCAGCAGCATGGACCCTCGGGTGCGTAGTGTGGGTGGCATGGTGGTGGATTACTGAAGCTTTACCATTACCAGTAACCTCTTTGTTGCCCTTCGTATTGCTGCCCCTAGGTGGCATCCTTAGTTTTCAAGAAGCCAGCCGTTCGCTTGGCGACCACATTATTATTCTCTTCATGGGCGCCTTTATGCTGGCCAAAGCCGTAGAGGTTTCCGGTGTGCATCGGCGCATGGCGCTTAACCTGATTCGTTTTGTAGGGGCCTCAGATGGCCGCCGCTTAATCCTTTCGTTTATGATGGCTTCAGCTGTGTTATCTATGTGGATCTCGAATACCGCAGCGGTACTGGCGTTGTTGCCTGTAGCCTTAGCCTTGGCAGAAGCCAGTGAAGATCACCGCTTTCAGCGCGCATTGCTGTTAGGGTTAGCCTATAGCGCTTCGCTAGGTGGCGTTGCTACCTTAATTGGTACTCCGCCGAACTTAATTTTCGCCTCCATTTACGAACAAATCTCGGGCGAATCCTTTGGCTTTGCACGCTGGATGGGCATTGGTGTGCCCATGGTGTTGATCGGGTTGCCAGTGATTGGTTTTTGGCTTACCCGCGGCTTGAAATTGGCCATGCCACTGGAATTGCCAAAACTGGGCACGATGAGTAGCTATGAAAAGCGTGTGCTTATGGTATTCGGCGCAGTAATATTTTTATGGGTGTTTCGCACCGAACCTTTCGGCGGCTGGACCGCAATTGTGGGTACGCCATTGGTGGGTGATTCCACCATTGCGTTGGCCGGTGTAGTGGCCATGTTTGTGGTGAGCAATGGTAAAGGTGGGCGCTTGCTAACCTGGGAGCAGGCCGTAGATATTCCGTGGGGTATTCTACTCTTGTTCGCCGGTGGTATTTGCCTTGCTGCCGGTATCATGCAGAGCGGCTTGGGTGAAATTATTGGCGGTGCCTTAGGGCAATTTACCGGCATGCCGCTGTGGCTGTTGGTGTTCTTGATCGCTATCAGCGTCTCCTTCTTAACCGAGGTTACCTCGAATACCGCCACCGCTACACTCCTGATGCCCATACTCGCGGCCACCGCGGCCTCCAGCGGCTTGCCCATCGAGGTACTCATGATTCCTGCTGCTATCGCCTGCAGTTGCGCATTTTGCCTACCGGTAGCAACGCCACCTAACTCTATCGTGTTCGCCTCTGGGCGTATCAGCATCAAAGAAATGGCCCGAGAGGGCGTGGTGCTCAACGTAATTCTCGCGGTTATCACTACCTTCGTGGTAATGATGTTTGTTGCTTAGATTGTAAATAAGGTTTTAAACATGAAAAAATTAGTATTTCCTTTCTTTATGAGCCTCTACATGGCGTTCTTCATGACATTCGTAATCACCTGGATCAATACCGGCTTAGGCAGCGGCTTCATCGGCCGCTGGGCTATAGCTTTCATCATTGCCTGGCCCATCGCAGCAGTGCTCGTACTTATCGGCGGCCACCGCGTTCGCGCCTTCAGCGAACGCCTCAGCCAAAAATTATAGAATGGGGTCAGTGAGGCGCGTCTCCGTCCCCAACTTTTTTGGGGACAGAGAAAACACGCCGCTAGCCCTTACGCAATATAGCGGGTGCTGCTCTGAAGTGAAGAACGGGGTCAGTGATCGTGCTCACTGACCCCATTCTCTTGAAAAACGGTAAGAAACCCCATAGATTGAAGGCATGAGGCGAAAAAAATTCGGGCAAGTTTTGTTGTTGATGTTGGTACTGTGGTGGATTCTCACCGGCAGCGCTGATGCCTTTTGGGGGCGGGGTTGGTACATAGGGCTCCCCATGGCCTTGCTCGCAAGTTGGGTGGCGGTAATAGCCCGTAGCGAGAAATCCGCAAAGTTCATTTCCGCAATCCAATGGCGTGGCATCCCGCAGTTCATGGCGTTTTTCTTGAGCCGCTCCTTGCTCGCCGGTATCGATGTTGCCAAACGCACGTTAAGCCCCAGCATGCCATTGCAACCAGGTTTCTATGATTACCAATTTCGTTTGCCGGAAGGCGGGCCGCAATACTTCTTTATGCTTTTGGTAAGTTTATTGCCGGGCACCTTATCTGCTGCAACATTGCCAACCCAACAGGATCCAAACAAGCAGGGCATAACGCTACGTTTGCACGTGTTAGATACCGAATTAAATATTGCCGATGATTGCGCCGCCACCGAGCGCGTAGTGGCGCGCTTATTTGGCGTGGTATTAGCGGAGCACAAAGGCGAAGCAAATGGAGGCACGCATGGCTGATTTTCTTACCATTGCGGCAATCGTATTGCTGATATCACTGCTACTCGGCTTAATTCGCGTGTGGCGTGGCCCAGGCGCTGCCGATCGCATGCTCGCAGCGCAACTGTTTGGTACTACTGGCGTGGGCATCGTATTGCTGCTGGCTGTAATTACCGATAATGGCGCGCTGTTTGATATCGCGCTGGTACTGTCTTTGCTGGCTGCGGTGGCGATTCTTGCGTTTGTGCGGCGCTTAAAACTACAGCAGAGTGCAGCAGATGCAAGCTCCTTAAGTACTAAAAATGATACTGCAGCGAACAAGAAGGAGGGCCAATGAGCTTACTCCTTACTATTGTGCAAACGATTCTGATTGGCACAGGGGTGCTGTTCTTTTTAGTGGGAAGTATTGGTTTACTGCGCTTCCCTGATACTTACACCCGCATTCATGCGCTTACCAAGGCCGATAACCTCGGCTTGGGCATGCTGGTCGTGGGCTTGCTGCCCTTTGCCAACTCGCCGCAACAAGCACTAAAAATCCTGCTGTGCTGGGTGCTGATACTGGCGGCTAGTTCAGTGTCTGCATATCTGGTTGCCAACAAGCTGCAAAACGAGGAGCCAGACGCATGATCGCATTTGATATCTTGCTCGGGCTCGGCATGTTGCTCGCGGCTGCAGGCGTGTTTTGGTCGGCAGATTTGTTTCGCGCCATCGTAATGTTTGTAGTGTTTGGGGTGCTATTGGCGTTGGCATGGCTGCGCTTGCAAGCACCCGATCTGGCGCTCGCTGAGGCAGCAATTGGCGCCGGCTTAACTGGTGTATTATTGCTCGATACTTTAAGTGTGTTGCGAGCGAAGAAAACCGCAGCAGGTAAGCTGCCGCCAGTAGATCAGCAGTTGCTCAACACATTTACCAGCACCCGCGCGTGCGCTGCGCAAAATAACCATGGCAAAGGTCACGAAAACCTCCGCTTTTTGGCGGTTGGCTTGCTTTCACTAGGCATCTTAATCGCCTTACAGGCAGCACTTTTTATGCGCCCAGAGGCCGCGGTGAATCTGCCAAGTATGGTTGCCGAAGGGATCCCCGATGCGGGTATCGAACATCCGATTACCGCCGTACTGCTGAATTTTCGTAGTTACGATACGTTGTTGGAAGTAGCGGTTCTGCTGGTGGCAGTAATTATTGGCCTTTCTTTGCGTATTCCCAGCAATAGCAATGAACAACAAGCGCCCAGTTCGGCATTAATAGGGGCCCGGCAAGCGGCGTATGCCGGCGTAATCAGTGAGGACGGCGGTAACGATCCAATCCTGCGTAACTTCACGCAGCGCTTAATTCCCTTAGTGTTAGTAACCGGTGGCTACATATTGTGGGCGGGCTCAACCATGCCGGGCGGCGCTTTTCAGGCCGGTGCCTTAATAGCTGCGGCGGGTGTTATTGCCCGTTTAGCTGGTTACAACATTGCGAGCCGCGTTGATCAACTTCTGCGGTTTGGCTTGGTATTGGGCTTCCTAGTATTTCTTACCGTGGCGGCCAGCGTGATGTTCGGCGGCAGACCATTTTTAAATTACCCCGATGGCTGGGCCGGCTCCTTAATCTTCTTTATTGAAGCCATGCTCACATTTTCAATCGGCCTTACCTTGTTAAGTTTATTTGTGCACTCGCCTGGTGATGGTGCCGAGCCTAACGCGAAAAGCTCACAACGCTCTGTGAAGTCCGGTAGCACGGTGGGCTCAGATAACGGTGTTGGTAATAGGCCACCTGGCAATAGCGGTAAAGCGGAGGCTGATCATGATTAGCTTCTCGGTTGATTTCTGGTATGCCGGCATCGGTGCCGCGCTCATTGCCCTGTCATTATTGGCGTTTCTGTTAAGTAAACGCCTGCTCAAGAAACTCTTGGCCTTTAATATCATGGGCTCTGGGGTGTTCTTAATGATGGTTGGCATGGCGCAAACCCAAAACGATGGTGCTGCCGATGCGGTGCCGCAGGCGTTAGTGCTTACTGGAATTGTTGTTGCAGTTTCCGCAACAGCGTTGGCGCTCGTAGTGATTCGCCGCTTTGCTTTGGCCAGCGTGGTGGCGGCTTTGGCCGCAGAAAATAAAGCCGCAGAGAACGATGCCGCAGAGAACGACGCCGCAGAAAAGAATGGCGCCGAGAGAACGGGGTCTGATACCGCCGTCTCTGACACCACCGTCACTGACACCGCCCTCACTGACCCCAATCTCAACAAAAACGGTGATCCGCAATGATGCCGTTATTGTTAATCATCCCGCTCGCATGGGCGATCTTATGCATTTTGCTGCCTCAGCGCTGGCTTTCGCTCACGATCCGCGCGGGGTTGTTATTGCAAGTGGGGGCTGCATTGCTGCTCACTGCCGATGTGTATGTAAATGGCCCTATCGAGTACGCGCTCGGTGATTGGCAGGCGCCACTGGGCATTGCCTTAATCGCAGATGGGGTAAGCGTAACGCTCATCAGTTTAAGCGCCGTTGTTGCACTGTTTGTGGCCTTCTATGCGCAAAGCTATTTGCAACGCTATGAGCACGAACAAACCTATTTTTGGCCGCTGTTTTGGTTTTTGTTGGCGTCGTTAAATGGCATTTGGTTAGCGGGCGATCTGTTTAATTTATACGTTGGCCTCGAGCTACTCGGGCTTGCCGCCGTGGGTATGGTTACGTTAACCGGCGAAAAGCCCGCACTGCATGCGGCTTTGCGCTACCTATACGCGGCATTGTTGGGCTCGCTCGCCTATTTAGCCGGCGTGGCTATCCTATATGGTGCTTACGGCACGTTGGCTATTCCGCAACTTGGCGAATTGCTCGATGCCAATATCACTACCTTTGTGGCTATTGGCTTAATCAGTATCGGCTTGCTGCTGAAAACGGCCATATTCCCGTTTCACTATTGGTTACCGCCCGCCCATGGTGGCGCGTTGGCGCCGGTAAGTGCCTTGCTTTCCGCACTCGTAGTAAAGGCATCGTTCTATATTTTGGCGCGCGTTTGGCTTGATATGGCGTCCGAAATCAACAGCCATGTGGTGCTTTACAGCGCGGCGCAAGGCCTTGGTGTACTGGGGGCTGGCGCCATATTGTGGGGCAGTTGGCAAGCGTATAAAGCGGCGCAAGTAAAAATGCTGGTAGCCTATTCCACTGTTGCCCAGCTCGGCTATTTAATGCTCCTGTTCCCCCTCGCCATCGGCACTACGGCAGTGGCAGCGGGGCTGGCTTGGCAGGGTGCTATGCTGCATTTGCTGGCGCATGGCTTTGCCAAAGCCGCCATGTTTATGTCGGTGGGTACATTAGTGCTCGCGATCGGCCACGGCAAAGTAAACGATTTAGCCGGGGTAAGCCACCGCATTCCGATTTCTTTGTTCGCCTTTGGGCTTTCCGCAGTAAGTATTATGGGCCTACCCCCAAGTGGCGGCTTTAACGCCAAATGGCTATTGCTACAAAGCGCCATGGCCAGCCAGCAATGGTGGTGGTTCATTCTATTGGTGGTAGGTGGCCTGCTTACTGCCGCTTATGTGTTTCGCGTGTTCCGTATATCGTTCGTGGAAAAAGCAACCCATGAGTTCTCTAGTACGTCCAGCACGCTTGATTTTACCGCGCTGGCGCTCGCTGCAATCGCCATTGCCATGGGTTTCTTTAGCCAATGGCCACTGAGCTTATTGCAAAGCTCAGGTTTCCAAGGGGGTGGATTATGATGCCAGAATTCACCTTTTGGTTGCCCGTAGTTGTAGTGGGTACCTCGCTGCTTGCAGCGTTGATCATCTTTGCCTTGCCCGAAGCGCAGCAACGCACCCGTAGTGTTTTAAACATTGGTGCGGCGGTAGTGAAGTTGGCAATTGTTGCCTACATGGTGCAGTTGATTATGGCGGGCGATATCGCCGAAACGCGCTTTGAAATTGTCCCCGGTATTGATTTTCTGCTCCGCGCCGACGCGCTTTCTATGCTCTTCGCCGGCCTTTCATCGGTGCTGTGGTTATTCACCACCTTGTACGCCATTGGTTACCTCGAGGGCTCGCCGCATCGCAGCCGTTTCTTCGGCTTCTTCAGCCTGTGTGTGGCTTCCACTATGGGCATCGCGCTGGCAGGCAACTTATTTACCTTTTTAATCTTTTTCGAAATGCTCACGCTATCTACTTACCCACTGGTGGTGCATCGCGGCACCGAGGCGTCATTAAAAGCGGGCCGTACTTATTTGCGTTACACCCTCAGCGGTGGCGCCGTATTGCTCACTGCGGTAGCGCTATTTTATGGGCTATTCGGTGCAGAAGCCGCAGAGTTCACAGAAGCAGGTGGCTTTCAAACGCTTGGGGAAGGAAGTGAGGTTAGCCTTTGGCTTACCATATTATTCTTCATGTTCATTGCCGGCCTCGGTGTAAAAGCGGCCTTAGTGCCATTGCACGGTTGGTTGCCCGTAGCCATGGTAGCTCCGGCGCCGGTAAGTGCATTGTTGCATGCGGTTGCGGTAGTAAAGGCCGGTGCGTTCGGTATTGTACGGGTGGTGTACAACGTTTATGGCATTGAGTTTGCTTGGCAGCTGGGAGTGCTGCTGCCGCTGGCGATACTAGCCGCCATTACCATCTTGTGGGGATCGTTGCAGGCGCTGCGGCAAATAGAGCTGAAAAAACGCTTAGCCTATTCAACTGTAAGCCAAGTTTCCTATATCGTACTCGGAGTGTGTTTATTTGGGCCTATTGGCACCATTGGTGGCTTGGTGCACTTGTTGCATCAAGGGATCATGAAGGTAACCTTATTCTTCTGTGCTGGTAACTATGCGGAAACCCTCGGTATTCATCGTATCGATGAGCTTGATGGCACGGGTAAGCGCATGCCACTCACCAGTATTGCCTTTACCATTGGTGCCTTTGGCATGATCGGTGTGCCGCCAACCGCTGGCTTTATTAGTAAGTGGTATTTGGCTAGTGGCGCCTTTGCTGCCGGAATGAATTGGGCAGTGCTGGTATTGATTATCAGCAGTATGCTGAACGCGGCATACTTTTTACCCATACTGTATCGGCTTTGGTTTAAGCCGCAGAAGCAACCGTGGCCAGATGAGCAAATTGCCGCGGCACGCTTTGAAACCCATGGTTTGTTATTATGGCCAGTAGTGGCAACCGCAGTGTTCTCGATCGCCGCTGGATTGTTCGCGGCACACGCATTTAGCCCACTTACTTGGGCAACGTTAATTTCTGTACGGGAGTATTTGCCATGATCATACTGCTCGTACTGTTGCCCTTACTATTGGCGGCGTTGGTTACTGAACAGCGCGTGCGCAAGCAACTCTGGATATTTGCAGCAGCGCCTTTGCCGATGCTGCTGGTAGCTGCCGGGTACATTTTTCATGGCGATGGCTTGGCAAGTGGCGAAACTGCAATGGTGCTGAATGCCGATTGGCTGTTACTTGGCGTGTATTGGCGTGTGTCGGGGGGGTTGGTTACGTTGCTGGCCGTTACCGCGCTGCTATGGCTGCTTGCAGGCGTGTATAGCTGGCAAGAGTACCAAAAGAATCCAGGTGAGGCGCACTTAGCTCGCTATCTACGTTGCTGGCTGCTTACCCTCACCGGTAACTTCGGCGTGTTAGTAGCGGGGGATATTGCTAGTTTTTACAGCTTTTTCGCCCTCATGACCTTTGCTGCTTATGGATTAGTGATTCACTTTGAAACCCGCCCCGCGCTGTTTGCCGGACGCATCTACATTGCCATGGCGGTGCTTGGTGAAGCTTTGCTACTCAGTGGATTACTGTGGGGCGCGCATTTAATTAACGATGATATTAGCCCGCTGTTGCGCGAACTACCGCGAGCTATTGCGGCCAGCGAGCAGGGGCCGTGGGTAGCGTTGTTGTTGTTTACCGGTTTTGGTGTAAAAGCAGGTTTGGCGGGGCTGCATTGGTGGCTGCCACTTGCGCATCCGGTAGCACCAACCCCAGCCAGTGCCGTGCTCAGTGGCGCCATGATCAAGGCCGGTTTAGTAGGGTGGTTGTTAACCTTGCCGTTGGGAGAATTCTCAGTAATGGCTGCCGATTATAGCAACATTGCTTGGCTGGCCATCGGGCTTGGTTTAATTGGCGCATACGGTGCTGCTGCCATGGGCGTTTTTGCCCAGCAAGCGAAAACCGTTTTAGCCTATTCCAGCGTGAGCCAAATGGGCATGCTCACCTGTATGCTCGGCGTAGGGTGGTTGTATCCCCAGTTTTGGCTCGCAATTTTCGCAGCAATGCTGGCCTTTGCCATGCACCACGGTGTGAACAAAACCCTCCTATTCCTCGGCGTTGGCATCCGCAAGCGCATACCTGCGGCATTTGTACCATTGCTCCTTGTGCTGATGGCAATCCCGGCGCTAAACCTAATCGGCCTGCCATTTACCAGCGGTGCCTACGCCAAAGATCTCTTCAAAGCCGTACTCACCGAACTCCCGCAACCGCTGATCTACGCCATCTTCAGCTACGCCGCGCTCGCCACCACCGCCCTCATCCTGCGCTTCGCTTGGCTGCTCCGCTAAGATTGGGGTCAGTGAGCACCGTCTCCGTCCCCATTTTATTTGGGGACAGAGAAAACAGGCTGCTAGCCCACGGAATATATGCACATTGCTCGTGCGGCGGGAAGATTGGGGTCAGTGAGGTGCCTCACTGACCCCAATCTTCTCGAACAGCGCATCAGACAATGAAAATGTCATAAAAACCTGATAAATTAGCGGGATAATTCGTAATTAGGCGGTGAATTTTTATGTCCAAGAACGCGTGCTTGCACCAGAGCAAGTATTTCCAGTTGAAGGTAATTCCCTTAAAAGTATTAGCAGGGCTTCTTTCGGTATCATTTTTGGCGGCCTGTGGCGGCGCTGATACCTCTAACACCACCGCAACCGCAACCGCTAGCGAGAGCGAAGCGCAAAAACCGCGAGCCATATTGATCAGTATTGATGCAGGCAGCGAGTATCGCTTACGCAACTCTCTGCAAGAAGAAAGCATCCCAGCCTTCTACGAAGTGTTCAATCACGGCGCTTGCTCCGATTACGTGCAGCCTTCATTCCCCTCGGTAACCGCAGCTGGCCACGCCGCGTTATGGACCGGCGCCTACGGCAATATCAGCAACATTACCGCCAACAGCGTACATCCGTTACCGCGCAATGAATTTACCGCCTTAGCCGCTATTTCTGGTTATAGCTCAGATAATTCGAGCGCCGAACCAATTTGGATAAGCGCGGGCCTGCAGGGCTTACGAGCCGGCGGCCATCACGTTACACAAGCACCACAAACTCCCGGCTTTCCATCTGCCGTGGGCGAGCGCACAGCAGAAAATGAGGCGGCCCGTAATCGCGTTATCGAAGGCTACCAGCAAGATCACGTGGTGGTAATGAACGGCTACAACAAAATGGTGCAAGCCGATGGCCTGCTCACCGGTGAAAATGTGCAGTGGGATAATCAACCTGAGTGGCAAAACATTAGCCAGCTGAACAGCACACTCGAGCCGCAGTTCTTTTCGTTCACCAATAACGTGGGCACGTTTTACGGCGCAATATATGGTAACGAGCGGTACGAACACATCGCCATTAATACCCAGCCAGATACCGAAGGCGCAGTTATCGCCACCGCTTCGCCAGTAGAGCAGGCATCACCGGTAAATCGCGAATTAGCGCGGCACTTTTCGGCACCACTGCGGGTTGCGCATGAAGATGGTTCGCTATTTACGCGTTTACGGTTGTTCGAAATGTCAGAGAATGGCCGCGAGTTCATGTTATTTCACACCCCGATGCACATTGCTGAAACCAACCACCGGGCAGCGCAAAGTGCCTATGAAGAATATGTACAGGGCTGGTTTGGCAACTCCGCTACGCGCATGTATTCCCGCGGGGGTTTTGGCCCAACCTTCTACCAAGGTGGTGATGGCACCGCCGAAGCACGTTATTTGGAAACCGCTGAGCTAGCTACGAAGTTGTTTAATAAAGGCTCAAGCTGGATGTGGAACGAGCAAAACGTTGAGCTATTGGTGGATTACTTCCCGCTAGGAGATTCCATCGATCATAACGTATACGGCTACCTCGATACCAATTATCCACAATACGATGCAGAGCTTGCTGAAAAAGCGAATGCGTTACGCAACAACGCGTGGCAGTTGGTGGATTTACGCCTACGTCATTTAATGTCGTTGGCTGAGCAAGATAACGCGGCGGTATTTGTGGTGGGCGATCATGGTATGCGTGCCAGCTGGTTGGAATTCCGTCCGAACGTACTCATGCAACAGGCAGGCCTGCAGTTTTTAGATGATAACGGCATGATCGATTTAAACCGCAGCAAAGCGGTTTCGAATAATGGCAGCTGGATTACCGTGAATACCGATGAATGGCGCGGTGGCATTGTTCCGCAAGAAGAAAAAGCAGCGGTAATTGCGGAAATCGTTGCGGCGCTGGAAGCCCTTACAGATGCCGATGGCAATCGCGTTATTGAAAGTATTTATGTAGCTGCTGAGCATCCTGAACTTGGTTTAGGTGGCCCAGCAGGTGGTGATGTGTACTGGAATGTGGCCGATGGCTATGAAGTAAATCGTCGCCATAACACGGCTGAAGTTACCGGCCCTACGCGGCTTTGGGCTGGCCATACGCATTCGGCTACCGATCCCAACATGGGTACTTTAACCTGCGCATGGGGCGGAGGTTTCGAAGCCGGCCGCATTCCAATGAGCCGGCAAATCGATGTGGCACCAACGGTATCTGAATACCTAGGTATCGCGCCACCAGCTCATGCGGTAGGCCGCTCGCTACTGCAAGATTTCCGCGCAGTGCGCCCTTAGGGCGCCTCCGCGCTGGTATGCTGCTTCATGAACGCTAATACGCGGGTCATCATTTCTACGTTGTTTTCAACGCGGTAAAAGCCATGGCCCTCGTTTTCTACGAGCATTTCCTCGTAAGCAATGCTGGCTTCATCTAAGCGTTCTTTCAGTAGGTGGTAATGATCTACGTGGGCACGCACATCTTCGGCACCGTGAGAAATAAACAGCGGAGTTTTGATGTTCGCCACGTGGTTCGTTGGTGAACGTTCTTTCAGAACTTCCGTATCGGTGCCAAGCACACGATCTAGGTAACGCCGGCCGCTTTCTTGTTGTGGAATATCACCTGTTTCCTTCATGAGTTCAAGATCGTACACGCCCACAAAAGCCCATGCACAGGCATACAAATCAGGCTCACGAACAATGCCAGAAAGCGTTGAGAAGCCACCGTAGCTTGCTCCCGCGATGCATACAGCATCTTCTTTGGCGATGCCTTGCTCAATAATCCAGTGCGTACCATCGGTGATGTCATCCTGCATTTTTGCGCCCCATTCACCGTAGCCCGAACGCTCAAAGCCGATTCCATAACCGCCACTGCCGCGGAAGTTAATTTGCAGCACGCCGAATCCGTGGTGGGCGAAAGCTTGCACAAAGCTATCGAAACCCCAGCGATCGCGGGGGCCATGAGGGCCGCCATGTACGAACACTACGAAAGGAACTTCGCTGCCTTCCACATAACCGCGGGGTAGCGTTTTATAGCCGTGCAAGGTAACCCCATCGCGAGCTTCGAATTGAATGGGGTGCATGTTTTGCATTTCGGCTGGGTCTATCCATGGGCGAGAAGCTGCTAAAAATCGCAATGCAGGGGCCTGGGTATCCAATACGAAAAACTCGGTGGGTGCAACATCACTGGAAACCGCCACCATGGCTAAGTTGCCATCGCGGGTCCAGTTGTTAATGGTTACGCGGCTACCTTCGAACATAGCCTCGAGTTGGCGCAGCCACACTACTTCCTGTGCGGTATCATCAATGCTATGCCATTGCGGGATGCCATCGTGGTAGCGCACGGCAAGAATTTTACCGCCAGAAACGTCAAGCTTGATGCCATCTACTTCCACATGTTCACTGGGTAAAAGTGGGTGGAATTCACCGCTTGCTAGCTCAATTTGATACAGGCCAAGGTGGTCGTTATCGCGCGAGCGCATGTACACAAACTCACCGCTGGCATCAAAGCCTACTGGTGATAAGTGGTCACTAATGTCATTAGAAAAACTTCGCCATTCAGCATCTGCCGATGGGCGCCAAGAAAACTCGGGCTTCATGTCATCATTGGTACCCATGGCAAAACGAACCACGTTATCTTGATCTGCCATTAGGAAACCGCGGTTCAGCGGCGAAGTAGCCACTCGATTTAAGCGCGCGTTGTTTACATTTAAGCGCTCTACTATTGGCCGTGGGCGATCATGGGCCCAGTGTTGCACCAAAATCCAATCTGGCTCATCGGGTAGCAGGCTAATAATATCCATCACGCGAAATACGCGGCTACCTTCTTGGGTGCCAAACAGCTGGCGGCGATTACCACCATCGGCATTGATCGCATAAATGCGGCCGGTACCTACGGGCTGCTCTAAGGCACCTGCTTGAATAACACTCGAGAATATTAACCGTTCATCGCTTACCCACTGCACATTCACGGGGCTTTCTTCACCACGTAGTTGGAATGCAGCGGTAATGGTCATGGCATCAGGTTTACTGATATCCAAAACGGCCAAATTGCGTTGCTCACCACTGGGTACGGTAACGGCTAAATATTTGCCGGTTGGCGAAATGGCCGCGTCGCCAAATTCAGCATGCTTGAAAAAGTGTTCTAAGGGAATTTCGTTCGCATAGGCAGTGGCCAGCGCGCTGCCCAAAAGTAGGGGGATGCTTAGCAGCAAGCTCAGCAATTTTGAGTGGCTCGATTTTAATGAAATGGCAATAATCGACATTAAGTTACTCCAGTGTTTAATGCGCATCGCACTAGGGTAACGAAAGTAAGCTGTTAGAAACAGTACAGAAATGTAACATTTCATGACGGCATTGCAGCACGCAACCAACAAAAAACCCGCCAAAAGGCGGGTTCTCTATAATAATGGCGGATAGGGAGGGATTCGAACCCTCGATACGGGATTACCGTATACACACTTTCCAGGCGTGCGCCTTCAGCCGCTCGGCCACCTATCCTGCAAGCCGCGTATGTTATGGAATTCGCCCGCAGTAATCAAGTGAAACTACTGGCTTTTTGGTTGCTGGTTGGAAAAATCAGCAAATTCGCAGGGAATATGTTGATAGGAGCGCTGATAATCTAGCAAAACCTCATCTAATACCCGGAATGTTTGGTGTATTGCTCGTAAAGCAGTGCTGCGTGCCAGAGCTCGCGGAATTCTGCCACCCGGATTAGCTTGCCCACGATAAATAACATTCAGGCTGCCGTTATCGCTTTCTTGAAGTTGCCACACACCATCCACGTCGGTCATGCGAACCGTACTTTTTTGCTCCGCCAGAGCATCACTTGCATCCTTAATGGCTAACAGCAGCGTTGCTGTTTCAGCATCATAGGTCCATGAACTGTGGGTTACCATATCGCGGTTCAATACTGGCCATATGGCTCGAAATTCAGTGTGTACGATATGAGTGTTGGGCTGCGGTTGTTCAAGAATAGTGGCGTTACGGCTATTGCTTACCCAATCACTAATCCGGTCCGTGTCTTCAAGTAAATGCAGGAATGCAGCAGCGCAGGAATTTATATCTTTTTCCGCCTGAATTTCTAGAGTATCGCCGTTAGCATAGCGAAAATGCACCTGCACATCGTCGGCCCTGGAATATAGCTGCCAGTTACTTGTGCTTGTAGTGTCGAGCGCGAGAGCCAATACCCAAATGTATCCCACCATGCATTGAACTCCGTGGTTAATCGTTTCGAGAATTGACGAGGGAGGGCTTACAACCATCCACGCACATTATAGAGCTATTCGCACATGAAACCAGAGCTAATGGCAGCAGTTAAAATATTATAGCTTTTTAAAGGGTTAGTTCGAATAAAAGCAAACCCAGAGAAACACTTTGTAACAGTTCCGCACTATACAACCTGAGCCAGATCGGTAGCATGCCAACAGCATTAAATGATGTTTATAAAAGGATGTAACATGAAAACTCATGCGCGTAAAAGCTCTCTCGCACTAACCCTTGCTGCAGGCGCCTTAGCGCTCGCCGCTGTAGGAAATGCTTCAGCCAGCACCAGCCCAAACTTTGATAGCGCGGGCGTTAGCTATGTTCATTTTGATTTAGTGAACGATACCGTTAGCGGCTTTGGCCTCGATCTAGAAAAATCATTGAATGAAGATTGGTTTGTATCGCTTGATTATGTAAGCGGTTCAGAAACCTTTCGTTTCTCCATGGCGGGTGAGCCCGCTACTTCAAACCTAGATTTTTCAGTACTTACCGCAAATCTTGGCTATAAATTTTATCAACGTGATGAAGTTGTAGGCTATGCCTCGGCAGGCTTATCTAGCTTTCGCACCAAGGTTGGGCTTACCCTCGCGGGCGATTACACCTCTGATTCTGATACCGAAAATGCCGTAAATGCACAAATCGGTGTGCGCCAAACCCTTACTGAAGAAATTGAGCTAGATGCCAACCTCCGCCATATCGCTTACTCAGGTAGCGATGAGCAGCAAATCAACTTAGGTGGCCGATATAAATTAAGCGAACAATTTGTTATCGGCGTGGGCTACACCTTCAGCTCTACCGATTTTAGTTATTTTGCAGTAAGTGCTCGCTACCGTTTCTAATAGCAGCAGAGCCTTGTATTGAGCAGAATGAGCGTGCGCTGATTGCATTATGAGCGCACGCTCACTTTTTGTAGCGCTGATTATCGGCCAGCTTTATAACAGCCCAGCGTATTGCTCCCGCGTGGTAGGGCACCACACCCCTTGTTGCACGTAGCCAATGTGTGGCAACTGCATCATCCACATACACAAGCGCGATTGGCCAATACCACCGCCCACGGTTTGCGGCATTTTTTCCGCCAATAGCAGTTGATGCCAGGGTTGTTCTGCCGCACTAGAGCGTCCTGCTGCCGCCAGTTGTTGCAATAGTGCCGCACGATCTACGCGAATGCCCATCGAACTTAGCTCCAAAGACCTTTGCAAAATCGGGTTCCACACCAAAATATCACCGTTCAGCTGCCAATCATCGTAATCTGGGGCGCGCACATCATGAATTTCACCATCGCTAAGCTTGCCGCCAATCCCTTGAATAAATACCGCTTTGTATTCCTCAGCAATGGCATGCTCACGCTCCTTCGCCGAAAGCAGGGGAAAGCGCTCGCGCAAGGCTTCGGTAGTAATAAAGTGAATATGCTCCGGCAGTTCCAACGGTGGTTCCGCACTCTGGTAGCTTTGCTGATAACTATCCAAGGTTGTTTTCAAAGCTTTGTAAACCTTAGTAACTGTGTCATGTAACTGCTCAATCGAACGCTGCTGTGAGGAAATTACCTGCTCCCAATCCCATTGGTCTACCAACACCGAATGAATCTCAGAAAGTTGCTCTTCATCTGGCCGCAACGCTTTCATTTGCGCCACAATGCCTTCGCCCTCGCTAAAACCATATTGGCCCAACACCGCGCGCTTCCATTTGGCTAGGGAATGCACCACCTCGTATTCCTGTTGCAGCGATTTTACCGCTACCGATACCGCTTTCTCATAGCCTGAAAGCGTATCTTGCGTGCCTTCCGTAGTGCTCGTAAGCAACGGCGCTTGCACTTCAGTAAGATTCAATTGCGCGCACAAAGCCTCAGTAAACGAATGCTTAATGTAACGAATTTCCTGCTGACGGCTAATAAATGATGCTTTCATGGTAGCTCCTTGGCGATGCACGCTGGGCTTGGTTGCCCGTTTAATTATCAATTGTTGTTAAATTAATGAATGGCTATATAAACCTGCTTCTGGTTAATAGTTTTATCGCTTTTTGATACGTTTACTCAATAGCGTTTTACAAAATAACTATTGTGTAATAATTTATTTAAAATAAATGACCGATGTGTTAAAAAATATCTATATTTAGGCAGGAAAACGCGAGAAAAATTAAATGATCGATAATTTAGATAAAAACATTTTGAACGCGTTAGCGGAAAATGCGCGGCAATCCTATGCAGAAATAGCCAAAGCCAACCAAGTTTCGCCAGCTACAGTGCATGTGCGTGTAGAAAAAATGCGGAAAGCTGGCATCATTACTGGTGCCCGCTTAAGCATTGATGCAAAAAAGCTAGGCTACGATATCACCTGCTTTATCGGTATTATTTTGCGCCAAGCGGGCGATTACCCCTCGGCATTGAAGAAGTTAGAAGCGTTGCCCGAAGTAACCGAGGCTTACTACACAACCGGCCAATACAGCGTGTTGATTAAAGTGCTGGTGCGCAACATCGAAGATCTACAAAAGCTACTCATCGAGCGCCTCCAGGTAATTGATGAAATCCAATCAACCGAAACCCTCATCTCCCTGCAAACCCCTATTCAACGCAGCATCAGGGCTTAGGCTGAGAGCATGTCGAGGATGCCCTCGGCGGCAGCGCGGCCTTGGGCTATGGCCGTTACCACTAAATCGGCGCCCAGCACCATATCGCCGCCGGCGAAGATTTTCGGGTTTTCCGTTTGTAGCGGGTAGGGCGCGTGTTCATCCGCCGCTTGAATTAACCGCCATTCGTTGAAGGTAACCCCGTGCTCAGCGAGCCACTCCGGTGGATTTGCTTGATAGCCAAAGGCCAACACCACTGCCGTGGCAGGCATTACGAATTCAGAATCAGCTACCGGCTCAGGTTTTTGCCGCCCAGCCCTATCGGGTGGGCCCAATGCCGTGCGCACGAAGCGTACGCCGGTAACTTGGCCTTGGGGGTCTGTTTCAATTGCCAATGGCTGTAAATTGTATTGAAAATCAACGCCTTCCTCGCGGGCATTCTGCACTTCTTTGCGCGAGCCGGGCATATTCTCCGCATCGCGCCGATACGCGCACACCACCGAGCTTGCTTGCTGACGAATAGCCGTACGCACACAATCCATGGCGGTATCGCCACCACCGAGCACTACCACTTGTTTGTTGGCCAACGAAATATGTGGATATTCGTGCATGGCATAGCTCATGATATTCGCCGTGTTGCCAATTAAGTAGCGCAGCGCTGGGTAAACCCCTTTGCTTTCGAGGCCTGGTAGGCTGCCATCAACGGCTTTATAAGTGCCTAAGCCCACGAACACTGCATCATAATCATTCAGTAAATCTGCAAACTGCACATCGCGGCCCACCTCGCAGTTAAGCTCAAAGCGAATGCCCATGCCGGTGAAAATCTCGCGGCGCTGTTCCATTACGGATTTCTCGAGCTTAAACGCGGGAATACCGAAGGTAAGTAAGCCGCCAATTTCTGGGTAGCGATCGTATACGGTTACTTCGGCACCATTGCGGGCAAGTACATCGGCGCAGGCAAGGCCAGCTGGGCCTGCACCCACCACGGCTACTTTTTTGCCCAGTGGTTGCACATTGCTTAAATCTGGCCGCCAGCCCATAGCGAACGCGGTATCGTTAATATATTTCTCAATGGCGCCAATAGTTACGGCACCAAAATCATCGTTTAAGGTACAGGCGCCTTCGCAAAGCCGATCTTGTGGGCACACGCGGCCACACACTTCCGGCAAGCTATTGGTTTGGTGAGATAATTCTGCCGCCTCAATGATTTTTCCTGCTTGTGCCAGCTCCAGCCACTGGGGAATGTAGTTGTGCACTGGACACTGCCACTCGCAATAGGGATTGCCGCAATCTAGGCAGCGATCGGCTTGGGCCGCTACATGATCGCCCTGCATGGGTTGATGAATTTCTACGAACTCAATTTGTCGTTCGTGTAAGGCGCGTTTCGGTGCTTCGGCGCGGCCCACATCTACGAATTGATAGATATTTTTAGCCATTACATTACCTCCACACGAATGGAATCGGTGGAACGAGCGCGATGGCCAAGCAGATCACGAATATCGCGGGCTTTTGGTTTCACCAACCGGAATTTCGGTAACCATTCTTCGAATTCGGCCAAAATTTGCCGGGAACGCTCACTACCGGTGTGCTCCATATGATCGTGAATAAAGCCCCGTAAATGCTCCTTCAAAATCGGCGATTCAATGGCTACAGTTTCGGTAAGCTCGCTGTTCATGCGTTGCTCAAAATCGTTGTTTTCGTCCAAAATGTAGGCCATACCTCCGGTCATGCCGGCACCGAAATTGATGCCGGTGTTGCCGAGTACCACCACCACACCGCCGGTCATGTATTCACAGCCGTGATCGCCAATGCCTTCTACCACGGCTACCGCACCGCTATTGCGCACGGCAAAGCGCTCACCTGCAAGCCCAGCGGCATACAAACGTCCGCCGGTAGCGCCATATAGACAGGTGTTGCCCATAATTACAGCGGTGTGGCTAGCAAACGAGGCGTTGGCGGCAGGTTGCAGAGTAATACGGCCTCCCGCCATGCCTTTGCCTACGTAATCATTAGCATCGCCAGTTAAGAACAGGTGCAGGCCAGGGGCGTTCCACACGCCAAAGCTTTGTCCGGCAGTGCCGGTAAAGTGCAAGCGTAGGGGTGTACCGGCAATACCCTGCAAACCATGTTGCTTGGCAATGAAGCCGGAAAGGCTGGCACCTGCCGAGCGATCATCGTTGCGAATCGGGAAATGGCAATCGCGGCTTTTGCGTTGTTGCGCGGCGGCGCTGCATTCTGCAAGTAGCCGTTGGTTAAGTGCGCCTTTATCGTGTGGCGGATTCTTTTCTGTGCAAAATAACGGCTGCTGTGAGGTAACACCGGCCGATTTAAGAACTGGCGCCAAATCGATAGCGGCGGCCTTGTGGTGTAAGTTATCGCTTACTTGTTCTAATAAATCCGTGCGGCCGATTAGATCGGTAATATCGGCTACCTGCAGTTGCTCAAGATAGCCTTCCACTTCCTCTTTCAGCAGATGGAAATAGTTTTCTACCTTTTCCGGTAAACCATTGAAGAACTGTTGGCGCAGCGTTTGATCTTGCGTAGCCACGCCGGTGGCGCAGTTATTAAGATGACAAATACGCAGGTATTTGCAGCCCAACGCTATCATGGGGGCGGTACCAAAGCCGAAGCTTTCGGCGCCCAAGATGGCTGCTTTAATGATATCGAGGCCAGTTTTCAAGCCACCATCCACTTGCAGGCGCACTTTGTGGCGCAGGCCGTTGGTAACTAATGCTTCATGCACTTCAGCGAGGCCAAGCTCCCAAGGTGAACCGGCGTATTTCACTGAAGTAAGTGGGCTGGCGCCGGTGCCGCCATCGTAACCGCTTACGGTAATTAAATCGGCGTAGGCTTTGGCCACCCCCGTGGCGATGGTGCCAATGCCGGGCTCAGAAACCAGTTTCACCGAAATAAGCGCATCTGGGTTTACCTGTTTGAGATCGAAAATCAATTGGGCGAGATCTTCAATGGAATAGATATCGTGATGCGGCGGCGGCGAAATGAGTGTAACGCCGGGCACAGAGAAACGTAGTTTAGCGATCTCCGCAGTAACTTTTTCACCCGGCAGTTGCCCCCCTTCACCAGGTTTCGCCCCTTGCGCAATTTTGATTTGCAGCACATCGGCGTTCACCAAGTAATGTGGCGTTACGCCAAAACGGCCGGACGCTATCTGCTTAATACGCGAATTCTTCAGAGTGCCAAAACGCGCCGGATCTTCACCACCTTCGCCAGAGTTCGAGTGCCCACCCAGCTTATTCATCGCAATCGCCAGTGCTTCATGCGCCTCCGGGCTTAGCGCTCCAATCGACATCGCCGCCGTATCAAAGCGCGCAAACAACGGCTTTTTGTCCGCTTCTGCGGAAAAAACAGTAGATTGGGGTCGTTGTCCGCCGTCACTGACACCGTGCTCACTGACCCCTTTCTCTCTGTCCCCATCCTCTGCGATCAGGGGAGGTTTTAGGCGGAGCAAATCGCGCAGCATGGCTACGGGACGGTTGTTTACGGCGATAGCGAAGCGCGCGTACTCGGCGCTATCGCGGTTGTTCACGGCGCGCTGCAGCGTGGCCACAACTTCAGGGTTATAGGCGTGATATTCCCCGCCATGCACGTACTTCAGCAGCCCGCCATGCTCTACCTGTTTGCGCGGTAGCCATGCCCGTTGATGCAACAGTTGCAGATCGCGCTGGAAATGTTCAAAGCTCGCGCCGTTAATGCGGCGATGGCAGATAGGGAAACAAAGTTCATGTACATCTGGGGCCACGCCAACCAGCTCAAACAAGCCCGCACCGCGGTAGCTCGACACTGCCGCAATGCCCATTTTGGACATGATTTTCAGTAAGCCTTTATTAATACCTTGCCGATAATTGCTTACAGCCTCCCGCACAGGCAGCTGCAAACCACCTTTGTCTACCAGCTGTTCAATGGTTTCATAGGCCATAAACGGATACACCGCCGTTGCGCCTAACCCCACCAACACCGCAATATGATGGGAATCACGCGCCGAGGCGGTTTCTACAATAATGTTGGCATCACAGCGCAATTGTTGCGTTACCAAGCGGTTTTGCACCGCGCCGGTGGCCATAGCGGCAGGAATTGGCAGCAGGCCTTTAGCAATGGCGCGGTCAGTAAGGATTACGATAACAATTTTATCCTTGCGTACGGCTTGCTCTACGTTGTCCGCTAATGCCTGCACTGCTTCGGCAAGAGTGTGTTCGGTGGGGTTGAACTGCAAAGAAAAACTGCGCCAAGCGTAATGCTCGTCATCCAACGCTTTTAGCTGTTTTAAATCGGTATACATCAGCACCGGGCTTTCAAATAGCACCCGATTGGCATAGCCTGAAGTTTCGTTAAACATGTTCTGTTCGCGGCCAATACAAGTGCCTAACGACATCACATGACGCTCTCGAATAGGGTCAATTGGCGGGTTGGTTACTTGCGCGAACTGTTGCCGAAAATAATCATAGAGCAGGCGTGGTTTGCTCGATAACACTGCCACTGGGGTATCATCACCCATCGATCCCGTAGCCTCTTGGCCATCGGCTGCCAGCACTTTAATCACTTGCTCAATTTCTTCCCGCGAGTAATAGAATTGCTTGTGGTACACCGCCATAGTGGCATCATCAAATAGGCGCTTGCCGATAGCTTCTGCGCTTAATTTCGCGAATGGAGTGAGCCGTAAAATATGCGCATCCAGCCACTCTTTGTAGGGGTGGCGGCTCTCTAAATCGCGGTCAATTTCTTTGCTGCGCCAAATTTTGCCGTTATAGGTATCCACCGCCAGCATTTCGCCGGGGCCTAAACGGCCTTTCTCTATTACTTGCTCAGGTTGGTAATCCCAGGTGCCCACTTCCGAAGCCACGGTAATAGTGCGATCATCAGTAATAACGAAGCGAGCAGGGCGCAAACCATTTCTATCTAAACTGCAGGCTACGTGGCGGCCATTGCTTAATACCACACCGGCTGGACCATCCCAAGGCTCCATATGCATCGAGTTAAATTCGTAAAATGCACGCAACTTGGCGTCCATCGTGGGGTCACCTTGCCACGCGGGCGGAATGAGCAAGCGCATGGCCCGAAACAAATCCATACCCCCGGCGAGCAACATTTCCAGCATGTTATCCAGCGAAGAGGAATCCGAACCTTCGCTGCTTACAAACGGCGCAGCATCATTTAAATCGGGTAGTAGCGGCGAGTGCATTTTATAGCTGCGGGCCAACGCCCATTGGCGATTACCGGCAATGGTATTGATTTCGCCATTGTGCGCCAAAAAACGAAAGGGCTGCGCAAGTGGCCAGCGCGGTTGCGTGTTCGTAGAAAAACGCTGATGAAATACGCAAATTGCGCTTTGCAGGCGCTCATCGGCCAAATCATGATAAAAGCGCGGCAAATCTGCCGGCATCATTAGGCCTTTGTACACAATCAGCAGGCAACTCAAAGAGGCTACATAGAAATCGGGATCGGCGTTAGCGGCGCTGTTTGGTGCATCAGGATTAGGGGAAGTACTCGCGGTGTTACTTGGTGCACCACGCTCGGCTGAAGCGCCTATAGCAATGCGCTTCTCGGCGCGGCGACGAGCCATATATAAGCGCCGTTCCAAATCCTTCTTGCGCCATCCAGGCTGCGCAGAAACGAAAATTTGTTCAATCACCGGCAAGGTGCTTGCCGCAATTTCACCTAGCACTTCGGGCGAGGTAGGCACTTCACGCCAACCGTGCACACTTAAGGTTTCTTTATTCAATTCTTCTTCAAGAATACGTTTAGCACGGCTGCGCTTCTCATCATTAGCACTTAAAAACACATGGCCAACAGCGAACTTCTTCCCAAGCTTCCAGCCTTGTTCCTCGGCAATGGTTTGAAAAAACGCCTTCGGGAGCTGCATTTGGATACCACAACCATCGCCGGTTTTACCATCAGCGCCAATAGCACCGCGATGCATCATTCTATCGAGCGCAGTAATCGCGCGTTGCACAATGGTATGGCTCGGCTCGCCATCAAGCTGTGCAATCAAACCAAAACCACAGTTATCACGCACCGTGTTCGCTTGCGTGGCGGCACCGTACAACGCATCTGGATTTTGCTTTCGCAAATTTGGCTTTCGCAAATTTGGCTTAAGTACCGAACGCTCGAACATATACAACTCCCACCTAAACGTATAACAACTTATTAACTTATCATTATTCTGTGAATGTGCATATAACCACCGTGAATACCAAGAATTGCCTAGGGAATAGATCGGGGTCAGTGAGGCGTTTCTCTGTCCCCATGGCGCAGCGCTGTAGTTTGGTGGGCTAGTTGCTTCCCTCGAGACGCCGTAAACCCATCCATGGGGGCTTGGCTGCCGCATCCATGCGGCAGACACTCGAGTTCAGCAACTAGCCCACCAAACTGCGCTGCGCGGGAGGGACAGAGAAGTGCCTCACTGACCCCTTTCTCTTGGCAGTTTGTTAACTTTTAGTTAAGAAAGTGCTTTAACGCTACTAAACTTTGTGGTTTATTAGGAACTCACTACAAAACAAGGAGATAGAGCAATGTCTAATATTCAAGGAAAGTTTGGGCCGGCGTTTATTCAAGCCCTAATTCTATGTGTGGTACGGTTTTTCACCATTCCATGGCGGATCTGGAAAGGTACAGCGTTTCGTTTGGCGGCGATGCGGGAAATGAACGAAGAGGACAAAACGGTTGATGAAACCTCGGAATTCCCAGTGTTTACTTGGATTAAAACTGCTTGGGATGGAATCATTTTCCTAAGCTGGCCAGTAATTGCAGTAGTGGCCTTTATTGTTTTAATTGGTGGGTTGTTCACGGGCTATGCCGCTACTGCGTTAGGTGTGTTCTTGCTCACGCTAATTTACGGATATTTCGCGGTAATTATGTTATCGCTGTTCAAAGAAAGCCTTATTTTACTGCTCACAATCGCAATTAACGTAGAGCGTATTATGAAAAAAGGTACGTTAAACAACACTAACGACAGCTAAGTGCGCCATTGCGGAAGAATGGGGGCAGAAGAATGGGGGCAGAGGAACGCGTCACTGACACCGCCCTCACTGACCCCAATCTTTCGCTGTTAAACTTTAGTTTCGAGGGGTTTTACGATTACGGCGCTGAGTGCTAAGAATAGCGCCGAAATGAGTAAGCAGGCGATAAAGCCGGCGGTTTGGAACACGAGGCCAGAAAGGATGGTGCCAATCAAACGGCCCATGGCATTGGCCATGTAGTAGAAGCCAACATCGAGCGAAACACCGTCGGCATTCGCGATGCGGATAATTAAGTAGCTGTGCAGCGATGAGTTGATAGCGAACAGCATGGCGAATAGCAGCAAACCGATCACGATACTCAGTTGCGGGCTTACCCCCCAAGCCCCACCGAATTGCAGCAAGGCAGCAATAGTTAGCGGTACTAAGGTAAGCAGCGCTGCCCACAGAAACGCGGAGGCATCGGCCTTAGCAATTCTTGGCGCAATGGCTTGAATAAAGCCGTAGAAAATCACCCAAATCGCTAAAAATGCGCCTACTTGCCAATGATCCCAGCCGAATACTTGGCTTAAGGTTACCGGCAGGGCAATCACGAACCACACATCTCGGGCGCCAAATAAAAACATGCGAGCAGCGGAAAGTACGTTAATTGCGCGGCTTTTCGAGAGGATGTCTTTGAACTTTGGCTTTACTTTGGCAACGCCAAGCTCGCTTTGCAGCAACACTAAGCTGGCCAGCCACACCACAATGAGTAACGACATCAAGGCCCACAGCGCGCCCACGAAGCCGAGCAATGTGAGTAGTAAGCCACCTAAGAAAAAGCCTACCCCTTTTAACGCATTTTTCGAACCCGTGAGTATTGCTACCCACTTATATAAGGTGCTGTGGGCGTTGCCGGGAACCAACATCTTAATGGCGCTTTTGGCGCTCATCTTATTTAAATCTTTGGCGATCCCGGAAATCGCTTGCGCGCACATTACCCACACAATGGTCAGCCATTCCGTGGGTACGGTAAGGGCGCCGAGGGCGATAATTTGCAGCACCAAGCCGATTTGCATGGTCCTATTTAAGCCGATGCGCGCGCCAAGGTACCCCCCTAAAAGGTTGGTAACTACGCCGAAAAACTCATAAAAAACAAACAACATGGCAATTTCGAGCGGGCTGTAGCCCAGTTGGTGGAAAAACAACACCACCAACATGCGCAGGGCGCCATCAGTGAGCGTAAACGCCCAATAATTGCCCGTAATTACCAGATATTGCTTAAGATTCATTAGCTACGCGAAGCCGCAATGCGTTTTACCAGATCAACGGTGCGGTTTGCATAACCCCATTCGTTGTCATACCAAGCGTAAATTTTTACATGCGTGCCATTTACTACCAGCGTAGACAGCGCATCTACAATTGCCGAGCGTGGGTCGGTTTTGTAATCAATCGATACCAACGGCTTTTCTTCGTAACCTAAAATGCCCTCTAAATCGCCTTCCGCTGCTTCTTTCAATGCAGCGTTTACCGCTTCGGCTGTAGTGGCTTTTTCCACTTCAAACACCATATCGGTTAATGAAGGGCAATCGATCGGCACGCGCACTGCATGGCCATTAATTTTGCCTTTTAAATCAGGGAAAATCATGGTGATCGCTTTGGCAGAACCAGTAGTGGTAGGAATTAATGATCCCAATGCTCGTGCTCTGCGCATATCTTTGTGTGGTGCATCCAAAATACTTTGCGTATTGGTAAGAGCGTGAATGGTGGTCATGGAAGCATGCTTAATACCAAAGGTGTTTTTAATTACCTGCACAACCGGAGCCAAGCAATTCGTGGTGCACGAAGCCGCACTTACGATGGCATGTTCATGAGCATCGAAATCCTCGTCATTTACACCTACCACAATATTAGGCACGCCTTCACTTTTCACCGGCGCCGTTACCACAATATGTTCAACACCTTGATCCAACAACGGCTGCAGTGCTTCTGCGGTTTTAAACTTGCCCGAGCCTTCAATTACGATATCGCAGTTGCTGAAATCTGCCTTGGTAAAGTCTTTATGCTGGGAATAGGCAATTTCATGGCCATCAATATGGATGGTGTTTTCACTGGCGCTTACCGCATGTGGCCAGCGTCCGTGTGTAGAATCGAACTCGAGTAAGTGAGCCATCATTGTGGCATCGGTGCCTGGATCGTTAATCAGCACAAACTCTAACTCTGGGCTATCGAAAGCAGCTCGTAACGCCAAGCGGCCGATACGTCCAAATCCATTAATACCTACGCGTACTTTTCTTTTACTCATAGTGTGTACCTCAATGTTGTTTTGCTCGTTCGTTAAATTTCGGTGCTAAACGGTTTGCAATGGCTACTAAAGAAAGCATGATTGGCACTTCCACGAGTACGCCAACCACAGTAGCAAGGGCTGCCCCCGAGGCAATCCCAAATACACCGATGGCAACCGCCACAGCTAGCTCGAAAAAGTTCGAGGTGCCAATTAAGCAGGCCGGTGCTGCAATGTTATGGGGTAAGCGTAAAAACCATGCGCCCCCCAGTGCTATAGCGTAAATAAAGTACGTTTGCAGTATCAGCGGTATCGCAATTAATAGCATTACAAAGGGGCTATTAATAATCGAGTTTGCCTGCAGCCCGAATAAAATCAATACGGTTAAGCATAGGCCAACGATCGACATTGGTTTTATTTTTGCCTGAAATGCGGCTAAGCGCGCTGTATTCTTTTCGCCGCCTGAATTCTGTGATCTGCTACCAAGTAATGCTCTCCGCACCAACACCCCGGCAATGAGTGGCAGCACTACATACAGCACAACCGAGAGGGTAAGTGTTTCCCAAGGTACCGAAATATCAGTAAGGCCCAGTAGTAAACCAGCGATAGGGGCGAAGGCAAAAATAAGAATTACGTCGTTTACCGAAACCTGTAGCAGAGTATAGCTTGCATCGCCGCGGGTAAGTTGGCTCCACACGAATACCATGGCGGTACAGGGGGCAACACCAAGTAAAATAACCCCGGCTAAATATTGCGAAGCATCTTCGGCAGGAATGAAGTTTTTGAATACCACAAAGAAAAAGAAGTAACCAAGGCCAAACATGGTGAAGGGTTTAATCAGCCAGTTTACCACCAAGGTAAGAATTAACCCTTTCGGCTTGCGCGTAGCATCTTTAATAGAGCTTAAATCGATATGGGTCATCATTGGGAAAATCATTGCCCAAATCAGTACCGCAACTACTAAGTTTACCTGTGCAACTTCGGCTGCAGCGATGGCATTAAATACATCGGGAACAACAACTCCAAGTGCCACACCCGCAATAATACACAGAGCAACCCAAACTGAGAGATACCGCTCAAAAATTCCCATTACTTTCCCTTATTTTGTCAGCCACTGCGCCTTGTTGCTCGCTGCGGCGCTTTCTTCTTTGCCTCGACGCTGTGGTGAGCAGCGGCGTTTTATTGTCAGTAGCAGTGCACAATTCTTAACAGCAGCGCTCAGGCCGAGAAACCATGGCATCCAAACGCGCATTGGCACGCATTAACGCTGGGCCAAAGGCACTATTTTGCTCATGTAACATCGTATCTACCCAAGCTGGGGCCGCGGCGGAAACCTTATAAAACATCCACTGGCCTTTGCGCTCGCAATCTACGAGGCCGGCATTTTTCAGGATGGTAAGGTGGCGCGATATTTTCGGCTGGGATAAATCCAACGCGGCGGTTAGTTCACATACACACAGCTGCTCGCTGGCATTTAATAACTGCATAATTTGCATGCGAGTATCATCGCCAAAGGCTTTACAAATGTCGATTGCGTTATACATCCGGTGTCCTTTTGGGAAACGGTGAATGGAGTTGGCCTGTGGAAGCTCACTAGGGCGGCTCCATTAAGTTAAAGCCACTAAACTCATACCACTGAAGTTAAGCCACTAAAACAAACCAACTAAATTAAAGCATACTACATATATGGATATCCGCATATGCATATATATGGATATCCATATATATTAACTAAATGTGCGCCCTAAGTGTGCCCCCTAAATATAGCCACTTGAGCACAAAACGAAAGCCAGCGAAAAACCGAAGCCAGAAATAAGAAAGCGCACGAGATGTGCGCTTTCTATTGAGCCTATCAAGGTTACCCAAAAAGGCACCAATGAAATCACCAATAAAGGTTACAAAAACTAGCCGCCGTAGCGGGTAATTAAATCGTCAATGAACCCAGTATTAATTAACTCCTGCAAGGCTAAATTGAACTCATCCACTTCAGCTTCGGTAACTGCGCTGCGCGAGAACATCACGTATACCTCAGAGGGAGGCAAGCTAATTTTGTGGCGAGTAATTAAATCGGCAAATCCACGTCTACGAATAATGGAAGCCGCTACCAAGTTATCTTCCATAAAACCGTCAATATCGCCATCCAATAATCGCGCCATATTCAGCTCATTCAAACGGGCGCCCACAAATTGCGAACCATATTCGCTTTCGTACATGAGTTCTTGCATCTCTTCACCGTAAAAATACTCATTTACGATGCCAACCCGCAGGCCTTCGGCAAGAAATTCCTCAATACTATCCATGTTGTGGCGGCGTGCTTCGGCACTGCGAATAAATAAGCTAAATTGCTCATCGCGGTAGGGAATGGAAAAGTGGGCATACTCAAGCCGACCAGGCGTAAGTGATGCACCCATTACTAAATCGATTTCGCCATCTTGTAGCCAAATCAGCAAATCGCGCCAAGTACCTTGTTGGGCGCGCAATACGCAACCAATGTGGGCGGCCGCGCGTTGGGCAATCTCTATATCTACACCACCCATTTCACCATTTACGCTGGTGTATTGGTACGGTTCCCAGCTTTCAAAACCCATCACTAAGGTGCACGTGGGCTCCGAATACATTTCCACTACAGGTTCCGGATCCATCTCCATTTCAGTTACATCGGGCTCATCCTGATTCACTGGTGCACAACCCACCAGCATGGCTACAACAATCGCAAACAACGCTTTGGTTATACCGTTCATACGGCCCCCTTCGTTATTGTCATGTGTCTACCCTTAGTGTAGGTGCTTGCTCACTTTTCCGCCAATATGGGCAAGCGCGGTAGGCGAAAACTAGTGCTGGAGGTGGTGTGGCTTTAACTCTGTAGGGTGTCTGCCGCAAGGATGCGGCAGCCAAGCCCCACGGAAGGGTTTACGGCGTCCCTACAGAGTAAGCCACGCCGGCTCCACAGCACTCGTGCGCATAGCGCAATAGCAGCGGCTTTGTTAGAATGCGGGCAACGTATAAAAGGATGTTGGCACGGTGGTGAGATGGTAGAGTTTTTTGCAGCCTTAGTGGCGGTGGCAGTTGCCGAATTAGGGGATAAAACCCAATTTATTGCGTTGTTGTTGGCCGCGCGATTCCCCAAACAGCGCGCAGCGATCCTTGCTGGCATGGTTCTGGCGATGATATTAATGCACGGTATTGCCAGCACCCTAGGCTTTTTCGCTGGTGATGCTATTTTCGGTGATTGGATATCTATCATTGTTGGAGCGGTATTTATCGCCATGGGCCTTGCCATGCTGTTACCCGAAAAACACGAAGATGTGCACAAACCTTCCAAATTTGCGCGCTTTGGACCATTTTTAGCAGCGTTTTTGCTGCTAAGCCTTTCTGAAATTGCCGATAAATCGCAAATTGTTACCATGATGCTGGCGGCGCACTACGGCACGATTCTGCCAGTAGCGGCCGGCGCGGTGCTGGGTATGAGTTTGGTATTGGCGCCCGTAATTTTCTTTGGTGCATGGATTACCAAACATGTGCCGCTTCATGTTATAAAAATCATTGGTTGTATCGTGTTTGTGGTGCTTGGCCTCGCGGCCCTGCTCGCATAGGTTGGCTTAGCTAAACGCATAGCATATCAGCTCAGCTGAAAAAGGAATGCCTGCATGTTAATGATGACACTAGGTGGACTGGGTTTATTGTTGCTCGGTATGGGCATGATGACCGATGGCCTGAAAGCAGCGGCAGGGCAAGCGCTGAGCGGGATGCTCGAGCGCTCCACGCAAACACGGTTACGGGCTGCGTTCACTGGTTTTAGTATTACCGCTTTGGTGCAATCATCGAGTGCGGTAATTGTGGCTACGCTGGGTTTTACCAATGCGGGTATGCTGCGCTTAAAACAAGCAGCGTGGGTGGTGTTTGGTAGCAACCTCGGCACCACGATGACCGCCTGGATTGTGGCGCTAGTGGGCTTAAAAATCAGGGTTGAGTTAATTGCGCTGCCGCTAATTGGTGTGGGCATGCTACTCAAGCTGATACTCAGCAATAAACCCCGTGCGCCCCATGTTGGAACGGCACTGGCAGGGTTTGGGGTGCTGTTTTTAGGCCTTGGTATTCTGCGCGATGCCTTTATTGATGTGGTGGATTATCTACCTCTTGAGCAACTCGGTGCTACGGGTGCTTGGGGCATTGTGCTCGGCGTGCTAGTGGGGGCGGTGCTTACCGCCATGATCCAATCGTCTTCGGCGGCTTTGGCCATCATTTTAACCGCGTCAGTTACTGGTGTGCTTACGCCGCTACTGGGTGCGGCATTGGTAATTGGTGCCAACATCGGTACTACTGCTACCAGTATGCTTTCCTCCATCGGCGCCACTACCAACGCGCGGCGGTTGGCGCTGATCCACGTGATTGAAAAGGTCCTTACGGCGGTCATTGCCCTAATTCTGTTAGTGCCGCTATGGTGGGTTTCTCAATGGCTAGCGGGCGGTGATGCGCGCGCAAACATTAGTACCGGCCTAGCGTTGTTCCATACCTTGTTTAACTTGTTGAGTTTGGTGTTAATGTGGTTCTTATCCGGCTTCCTTATTCGCAAAGTTGAAAGTTGGATTAAGCAGCCAGGCCTTACCTCGGAAAAACCGCGCTACTTAGATGATACGGTGTTAGAAATCCCAGCAATGGGTGTGGCGGCAATGCATTCTGAGCTGAAACGCGTGTTCAAGCAGTTGCTTGGGCGGGCGCGGAAAATTATTGATGCCGATGCGGAAGCGCCGCCTGAAGAAGATTTCCACACCACAGCGCTGCTGGGGTCTATTCAAGAGTTTGGCAATAAATTAAGTAGCAGTGGTTCATTGGCCGAGCAAGCGGAAACCTTTTTGAATTTAAGTTGGGCGCGCGAAGAGTGTGTGCAGCTAAAAGATACCCTGCATGAGCTGGCGCGCGTGCCCCAAGACGATATCGCTATGGCTCTGCGCGGTAAACTGAGCGCGCAAATTATGGATGTGATGCGGCCGGTGAATTATAAAGAGCTCACCGTGAGTGAGCGGCAAGAGCTGCTCGCGGATATAGCCGCCACTCGCCGTGCGCGCCGCAGCCATTTATTGAATGCGGTGAAAGCGGGCGAGCGCAGTGCGCCGGAAGTAACCCGCATGCTCAACATTATTTCCCTGTTTGAAGAAAGTGCCCGCCGCGTGCTGCGTATCGCTGCGGTTCTGTACCCGAATGCTGGGGAGAAGATGATGGGGTCAGTGAGCGCGGTGTCAGAGACGGCGGTGTCAGACACCGTGCTCACTGACCCCATTCTCTCTGCCCCTAATGAAAGCAAAGAAACTGAGCGGAAAGAGTAAATTATGCTACTTGCAGGCGTTGCCATTGTTTTTGGATTGGCGTTATTAATTTGGTCCGCAGACCGCTTTATTGAAGGGGCCGCGGTAACAGCTCGGCACTTTGGCATGTCGCCATTGTTGATTGGTATGCTGATTATTGGCTTTGGTACCTCCGCACCGGAAATGGTGGTTTCCGCATTTGCAGCAGCGCAAGGGAATCCTGGCCTCGCACTGGGTAATGCCTTTGGTTCGAATACCGCCAACATTGGTATGGTGTTGGGGATTACCGCATTAATTGCGCCCATTACCGTGCAATCGAACGTACTGCGCCGCGAGATGCCGATTTTAATTGCGGTTACCTTGCTGGCCGGTTGGGTTGTGTATGATGGCTTCGTAAGTGGCTGGAATGCTTTGATTTTACTTGCCGTATTCTTTGCGGTGATGGGCTGGTCAATTAAGCAGGGCTTAAATGGTGAAGATGCCTTGGGTTTAGAAACCGAAGCGGACCTTTCCACCCGGGATATGCCCATCGCTCGTGCGATGATGTGGTTGTTTGTAGGCTTGTTCCTATTGATTGCGAGCTCGCGGCTGCTCGTGTGGGGGGCGGTAGATATTGCTGAAGCCTTTGGCGTTAGTGATCTCGTGATTGGCCTTACCGTTGTAGCGATTGGTACCTCATTGCCGGAACTGGCCAGTGCCATTGCTGCAATCCGCAAAAATGAGCATGATTTAGCGCTCGGCAATATTATTGGTTCAAACCTTTTCAATACCCTTGCCGTAGTAGGTATTGCTGGCGCAATTCATCCATTCGCGGTAGCGCCGGAAGTGCTTACCCGAGATTATTTGGTAATGGGGCTGCTCACGTTGGCGGTGCTGGTGTTTGCCTTCCGGGTGAAAAAAGCTAAGCGGCCGGGGCGAATTAATCGGCTGGAAGGCGGCGTGTTACTGGTTGCGTATTTAGGTTATTTGGCGTGGGTTGTGTTTGCGAACAACGCGCCTATTTAAATCCTGTGTTGAGAATGAACTTGGTAGGGACAAAGAATGAATGAAGCAACGATCGTAACAGCAAATCGCTTAACCTGGGCTGGCGTAGTGCCATTTTTGGCTACCGCAATTATTGGTGCCATTGGTTGGTGGCAACAGCCGTTGCTGCAGGTGTTTTTGGTGTATAGCGCAGTGATTTTATCGTTCTTGGGCGGTATCCACTTCGGCTTAGTAATGGCAGACAAGCTTGAAAAACCGCAAGGCTCGCTAATTATTTGTATGTTGCCGGCGCTCGTGGGTTGGGGTGCGGTAGTATTTTTACCTGCGCTGTGGGCCTTAGTGGTGCTCGCGATTTTGTATATGCTGTGGGTGAAATATGATGTGCGGCGGGTAGGCGAGAAGTGGTATGAAAAACTTCGTCAGCCGGTTACCTTCGTAGTAGCAGGTACGCATTTTTTATGGTTTATCACCGTAGCAACTGAACTTCGGGTTGGTGGATGAAGATTGATGTTTTGGGCTGCTCTGGCGGCCTTAGTGATAGCGGTGGCAGCACATGTATCCGCATATGCGAATATGCGATTATTGATGCCGGCACGGGCTTAAGCTCGTTGCCATTGGCGGAAATGCGCAAAATTCGGGCGGTGGTGCTCACCCATGCACACATGGACCATATTGCGGCGTTGCCTTTGTTTTTGAGCAATATGTTCGATAACAACGGCCAGCAAGTTACCGTATATGCGCAAGCGCATACCATTCAAACGCTGCGGGAAAATATCTTTAATAACGCGATTTGGCCTGATTACACGGTGTTGCCTACGCCGGAACGACCGATTTTACAATTCGTAGAAATCCAGCCTGGCGATCGGTTTAACCTTGCTGAAGCGGGGGCTGGTGGTGTTGCAGCCGGGGGCGGTGTAGATATTACGGTATTCCCGGTAGATCATACGATTCCCACCGTTGGCGTAAGCGCGCGCATTGGCGGCGAACAATTCGTATTTAGTTCCGATACCACCGCCGGAGCTTTGCTTGATGCCGAACTCGCCAAGCTCGGCACAATCGATATCTTCATGCTCGAATGCTCATTCACCGATGATATGCACGAGCTCGCCGTACGTACCAAACACATGACCCCCAGCATGGTGCGCACCACCGTTGCCAATATGGCCATGCGCCCCAAACAAGTGTGGATCTCCCACCTCAAACCGTCTTGCGCTGAAGCGCTGCGCACCGACCTCCACGATTTTTTTGTGCTGTAAAGATTGGGGTCAGTGAGCACCGTCTCCGTCCCCAACTTTTTTGGGGACAGAGAAAACCGCCCGCCAGCCCTTTGGCTGATTGCATCCTTGTGGCGCGCGGGGAAGATTGGGGTCAGTGAGGCGCCTCACTGACCCCATTCTCTCTGTCCCCGATCTGCGCCCAAAAGAGGTACTCCGAAAGTGATGTAAATGATAACGATTGTCATTTACGATCTGTTCGTTTAGAATAGCGAGCATACAAATTAGGAGGTTTGAGAATGAATCGAGGCAGTAAAGTATTGTTAGCGCTGGCGGCTGGAACCCTTGCCGTATCATCATTAATTGCCTGCAGCGGCAGCAGTGATGAAGTGAACCTCTACTCATCGCGCAACGAAGGCCTCATCAAACCGCTTCTCGATGAATTTACCGCCGAAACCGGCATTCGCGTGAACCTCCTCACCGGTTCTGGCAGCGGCCTGTTATCGCGCATTCAAAGCGAAGGCTCAAACACTCCAGCAGATCTGTTCCTTACCGTAGATGCGGGTTCATTGCATCGAGCCAAACAAGCGAACTTATTCCAACCTATCCACACGCAAATTTTAGAAGGCGCAGTGCCTGATCACCTGCGGGATAGCGAGCGGCATTGGTATGGCTTAAGCATGCGCGCACGGCCAGTATTTTATGCAAAAGAACGGGTAAACCCTGAAGAAATCACCGATTACCTTAGCCTTGCCGATGAGCAGTGGCGCGGGCGTATTTGCGTGCGTTCCTCGGATAATATTTACAACCAATCCATGGTAGCCGCCATGATCGCGCATCACGGCGAAGCCGTTACCGAAGAGTGGGCACGCGGCTTAGTAGCCAACTTCGCGCGCAACCCGGTGGGCGGCGATCGTGATCAAATTCATGCGGTAGCCTCGGGCCAATGTGATATCGCTATCGCCAACACCTATTACTTTGGCGGTATGAGCCTTAGCGAAGATGCCACCAACCAAAATACCGTTAGCAAAGTAGCCATTGCCTGGCCTGCACAGGACAGCTACGGCACTCACGTGAATGTGTCCGGTATTGGCCTTATCAAAAGCGCGCGCAATCCAGAGAATGCTATCAAGTTAATGAATTTCTTAGCTCGCGAATCATCACAAAACTGGTATGCCGAAGCGAACTCCGAGTATCCAGTGAATCCGAACGCACAGTGGAGCGAAGTACTGCAAAGCTGGGGCAACTTCAAAGCCGATGAGATATCAATGAGCGAACTGGGCGAGAACAATGCCGCTGCAGTGCGTTTAATGGATAGAGCCGGCTGGCGCTAAGCGAACGAAATTAAGCAAGGAAACTCATGGTTCGTACCATAGGTAAAGCAGGTAGGCACTTAGGTGTGAAATTATGGCGCAAGTGGCACGATATTTCGTTGCCACTTGTTGCCGTTATTATTTGCCTGCCATTAATCGTGGTAGTGGCGAGCTTTTTTATAGGCCTCGCTGGCGAAGAACAACGGGCCACCTTAAGCCACTTATTCAGCACCGTGATCGGCGAATATGTAAAGCATAGCGCCATTCTACTTTTAGGTGTTGGCCTCATGGTGCTCGTGATCGGTGTGGCCACCGCGTGGCTCACCACCGCCTGCGAATTCCCCGGCGTACGTTGGCTGCGCTGGGCGCTGCTTTTGCCGCTGGCCATGCCCGCTTATATCACCGCATACACCTACAGCGGCATGCTCAGCTTTGAAGGTCCGGTGCAAAGCGCCTTGCGCACGCTCTCGGGTTGGGGCCTCGGCGATTACGCCTTCCCAGAAATCCGTTCCCTTACCGGCGCTGTGCTGGTAATGGGCTTTGTTTTATTTCCCTACGTGTACCTCGTTACCCGCGCCGCATTTATCGAACAATCTCGCGCCGCCATTGAGGCTGGCCGTACGTTGGGTTTGGGCCCTTGGCAAAGCTTCTCGCGGGTTGCGTTGCCCATGGCTCGTCCGGCCATCGCTACCGGCGTTACTTTGGCGCTGATGGAAACCTTGGCCGATTACGGCACCGTGCACTTTTACGGCGTTACCACCTTTACCACCGGCATTTTCCGCACCTGGTATGGCATGGACGACAAAGTAGGGGCGCTGCAATTGGCCAGCATTTTATTGAGCGCCGTAGTGGTGTTGATGTTGGTAGAGCGCATATCACGCAAACAATCCCGCTATCACCATGCCGGCCGCAGCAACCATGCCACGCGGCCGATGCGCTTGCGCGGCGGTAAAGCCGTGCTCGCGTTCATGGTGTGTTTCCTACCGGTAGTGTTCGGCTTCTTATTGCCAGCATTGCAGCTATTAAGCTGGTCATTCGATCGCCTTGATGTGTGGACCGATAGCGCCTTCTGGATTCTTATCCGCAACAGCCTCGTGTTAGCTGCGTTAGCGGCGGTGATTACCGTTACCTTCGCGCTTTGGCTCTGTTACGGCAAGCGCGTGGCCAGTAAGCGCCAACAAACCAGCAGCACTCGTATTACCAAAGCCTCGGTAAGTTTCGCCTCGCTTGGTTATGCCATTCCGGGCGTGGTGATTGCGGTAGGTGTAATGGTGCCGCTCAGTTGGCTAGATCATCGAATTATTGCCTTCAGCGAAAGCGTTTTTGGCGTGAATCCGGGGTTAATTTTCTCCGGCACCATTATTGCGCTGTTGTTTGCTTATACCGTCCGCTTTTTATCGATCTCCATTCAAACCGTGGAAAGCGGGTTGAGCCAAATTAGCCACGCGATGGACGAATCGGGCAGAATTTTAGGGTTAAAATCCCAGGAAGTACTCACTCGCATTCACTTTCCGCTATTGCGTACAAGTTTAATTACCGCGGGCATCTTGGTGTTCGTGGATGTGTTAAAAGAATTGCCGGCCACGTTAGTGTTGCGGCCCTTTAATTTTAACACCCTCGCGGTGCGGGCTTATGAAATGGCGGGCGATGAACGCTTAGCCGATGCCGGCCCGGCTGCCATCATGATTGTATTAGCGGGCTTGATTCCGGTAATCCTATTAAGCCGCGCCATGAACCGGCGGCAAACCTTGAGTAAAGAAGAAGCGCGGCCGCTGGATCCCCGGCCAGGCGAGATTTACGAGCCGGTGTAGTGGGTGTATGCGGATATGCGCATATGTAGATATCCGCATATACAGATATCCACATTTACGGATATGCAGATATACGAATACGTACATACGTTGAAACGAATAAATAAAGGAAACGCATGAGCCAGTTAAAACTAAGCAGTGTAGAAGTTAGCTTCGATCGACAAACCATTGTTGATGGCGTTAGCTTTTATCTTGGTGAAGGCGATATTGGCTGTTTGCTCGGTCCTAGCGGCTGCGGCAAAACCACCTTACTACGAGCAATTGCCGGATTTGAGCAAGTTACCTCGGGCAGAATCGAACTCGATGGACGCTTGGTAAGCTCGCCTGGCCAGCATATTCCGCCGGAAAAACGCGGCATTGGCATGGTGTTTCAAGATTTCGCTTTGTTCCCACACCTTACCGTGTTTGAAAACGTGGCCTTTGGTATTCGCAAGCAATCAGATGAAGAGCAACGCAAGCGTGTAAACCAGTTACTCTCCCACGTGGGCTTGGCAGGTTATGGGCCGCGATATCCGCATCAACTTTCTGGTGGTCAGCAACAACGTATCGCGCTGGCACGAGCATTAGCGCCGAAGCCGCGCCTATTGTTGATGGACGAACCGTTTTCTTCTCTGGATGCGGAATTGCGCGAATCGCTTGCTGCGGAGGTGCGCAACCTTTTGAAAGAAGAGGGCATCACCGCGCTGTTGGTTACCCATGATCAACAAGAAGCGTTCGCTATGGCAGATCGCGCTGGCGTGATGTACCACGGCCGCTTGCTGCAATGGGATACTCCGTATGGCTTGTATCATCAGCCTGCACATCATTTGGTGGCCGATTTTATTGGTGTAGGGGTACTGGTACACGGTTCAGTTACCGATAACCTTGAAGTAGATACACCGCTCGGATTATTGCGTGGTGATGAAGTGGTGCGCGGCACCGAGGGTGAAGCAGTAGATGTGCTCATTCGTCCCGATGATATCGTGATTGATGACACCTCAGAGCGGCGCGCAAAAATCGTCGCCCGCGGATTCCGTGGCGCGCACTTTTTGTATACCGCCGAGCTAGAAAACGGCAGCCACTTGCTCTGCATGGCGCCCTCGCACAACCAATACGAACTCGGCCAAGAAGTGGGCTTACGCCTCAACCTCGATCACCTCGTACTCTTCCCTTCGGGCTACTGCGATACTTAAACTGCCACCCAGCTTAGGGTATCTCGCCAAAATACTGGATGAATTTTGATCGCGGTGCTAATATTGGTATTATATTCCCATATATAAGCAAAAAGGAAGGAATAAAATCCTATATTAGTTATGGCAAAACGAAACTGGAATAGAACTTTGTTTCCAACTCAGCAGAAGTTAATGAAGCGCTTTGGTGAGAACCTATTATTAGCAATGAAGCGTCGAGGCTATACAAAAGCTCTTATTAGCGAAAGAACCGGTTTTGATCCAAAAACGGTGAAGCGAGTGTTTGATGGCGATCCCTCAGTAAGCATGGGAGTTTATGTCATGGTGATGGCGGTGTTGGGGCTCGAGCAAAATCTTGAAGAATTAGCGTCTAATGATCCGCTAGGGCGGAAGTTGCAGGATATTGAGTTACTGAAGGGGCGGCAATGAAGCGCAAGTCCGTAGAGGTATATGCACATTGGCAACCTATTATTGAACCGAAAAAAATGGGGATTCTCGCGTGTGATGAAACCCGTGGCCATGAAGTATTCTCGTTTGCCTATGATGATAATTTTCTGTCATCGAAGCACCGTATAGCTCTCGATCCAAGCTTGAATTTGTATCGAGGAATTCAGTATAACGATGATACCAACCTGAATTTCAGAGTTTTTCTAGATTCGAGCCCCGATCGATGGGGGCGAGTGTTAATGCAACGTAGAGCAGCGTTGCTTCATCGAATGGGTAAGCGCGAATCAGCTCGTTTAAGCGAATTTGATTATCTACTAGGAGTGCATGATCACTGCAGAATGGGTGGTTTGCGATTCCGTATAAATTCGCAATCAGAGTGGTTAGATAACAACACTGAATTGTCGGCGCCACCGCAAACATCTTTAAAAAAATTAGAGTATGCAGCACTGCATTTGGAAGATGATCCTGATGTAAGCAATGAAAATTATTTAAAATGGCTGAATATGCTGATTGCTCCAGGCTCATCCCTTGGGGGAGCTCGGCCAAAAGCGAATATTATTGATAGTGAAAATGCATTGTGGATTGCAAAGTTTCCGAATAGAAACGACCCAGTTGATATCGGTGGTTGGGAGAAGGTGTGCCATATTCTCGCAAAACAGGCGAAAGTTGAAATGGCGGCCGCTCATGTAGAGAGATTAAATACCAATCATCATACATTCATTACGAAGCGATTTGATCGTACCGGCGATACCAGAATACATTTTGCTTCTGCAATGACCTTATTAGGCTACTATGATGGCAAGCATGAAGGTGCGTCATATCTTGAACTTGCAGAATTTATTGTAATGAATGGTTCTTTCCCAGAACAAGATTTAGAACAATTGTGGCGGAGAATCGTTTTCTCTATCGCGGTATCAAACACCGATGACCATCTACGGAATCATGGATTTTTGCTCACTCAAAATGGCTGGCAGCTATCACCTGCTTACGATATCAATCCTGAATCTGATAGTTACGGTTTGAGCTTAAACATAAACGAGCACTCCAATGAACTTGATTATGAATTGGCATTTTCAGTAGCGGAATATTTCCGTATCGATAAAACTAGCGCCATTAAAATTTATGATGAAGTAATGCAAGCGGTAAAAACCTGGAAAGTAGCAGCAAACCAACTTGGGCTTAGCCGCGAAAGCCAGCTTCTAAAAGAAAACTGCTTCCGCGTTTAGGTTGTTTGTCCAATCTATAAATCGCAGGCGCAATCTACGGTCATTTCCGGGAAGCGCTCCTGCAGTATGCTACGAAAGGCGCGCTGCACGGCGGCATCGCCATGCACTAGGCGCACATGGCCAACGTGTTCAGCGGTGGCGATAAACTCGATAAGTTCTTGCTGGTCGGCATGTGCGGAATAGCCGCCGAGGGTGTGAATCTCCGCCTTTATCCATATCCGTTCGCCATCAAGATCCACGTAACCGCCGCGCGGCCCATAGCGTTGAATATCGCGGCCTGGCGTGCCGGAAGCCTGAAAGCCAACGAATAGTACATCGGTGCGTGGGTCGGGAAGTAATGCACGCAAGTAGTTCACCATGCGGCCGCCGGTGCACATGCCGCTGGCGGCGATCACAATGCAGGGTTCGCCGGTGCTGCGCAGATAATTCACCAAACGCTCGTGTTCTGCGTGGCTGGAAACGATATGCATACGTTTGAAGTTCAACGGATGGCGATCATCAGCTAGCCTGCCGCGCGCTTCGGCATCCCATAAATCGCGCATCTTACGATACTGTTGGGTAAACTCGGCGGCCATCGGTGAATCAACGATCACCACGATATCTTGCCAAATACTCTGTTCCTTGGCGCATTCAGCTTGTTTGCATTGGTAAATAATATCTTCCAGCTCGTACAGCAGCTCTTGCGTGCGGCCAATACTGAAGGCTGGAATGAGCACGGCGCCACGATCGGCAACGCAATGCTCAATCACGCGCTGTAAGCGTTGCTGCCGCTCGGCACGATTTTCATGATTTTTATCCCCGTAGGTAGATTCCAACACCAGCATATCCGCGCGCTCCAGCGGCTGCGGGTCCGGCAATAAGGGGCTGTTTTTACAGCCTAAATCCCCAGAAAACACGATCCGCTGCGGCTTGCCCGAGAGATTGGGGTCAGTGAGCGCGGTGTCTGACACCGCCGTCTCTGACACCGCCGTCTCTGACACCACCGTCACTGACACCTCTCTCTCCGACACCGCGCTCACTGACCCCTTCTTCTCTGCCCCCTCAAATTCAACATAAGAAGAGCCAAGAATGTGGCCGGCTTGGCGGAAGCGCAGGCGCAGCGGCAGCGCGGCATCGATGGTGCCAAGCTCGAGCCATTCATCGTAATCTACGGGATGCAGCAGGCCATTTAGCAGTTTCAGCACGGCTTGAATGAGTTGGGCGTTGCGGGTGAGGCCAACTTTTAGGGCGTCCTCGATTACCATGGGCAGCAAATGTGCGGTGGCGCGAGTACAAAAGATGGGTTTGCGGAATCCGGCGATGAGCAGCCAGGGTAGGCGGCCCACGTGGTCTATGTGGCAGTGAGTAATTACTAACGCGCGCACATTATCGAGTGAAAAATCAATGGCTTGGTTGTTCTCGCCGGCATCACCGCTAACTGTATCGGCGCCGCTGGTTTCTGCCCCTTGAAACAAGCCAATATCCACTAAAACTGAGGCGCCGGGTGCTACAACGAGCTCGTGGCATGAGCCGGTAACGCCGCTTGCCGCGCCGTGGTGTATTACGTCCATGTTGCTATCCTTCTTGTTTAGCGGTTATAAGGCCGCCACTCTCCATTGTTAATTTGCAGAAGAAACTGCCCTTCCACATTCAGCATAATCACCCGGTCATTTTCCAACACAGGCAATGTTTCGTTCACCGCTCCAGCGATTTCAGCAGGGCGATAACGTCCCCCAGTAAACGGCTGTTGGCGGATAATTTCGTATATCACTTCGGCAATTGCGCTAGGCCCAGTGGCATGGCCAATTTGCACAAGTTCGTGCGGCCGTGTGCCAGAATCCGCGCTCGATCTAGCAGAACCTGCGCCAGAACTTAAACCTGAACCGGCACCTGAACCCGCCGCACTCAAACCAGCAGCCCCAGAAACACCCTCACCAAATAGCTTAAACAGCACGGGCACATGGGTAAGTTCAGGGGTTGGAATCTCACGCATACCGGGCAGTTGCATGCGATCGCCTTGCAGCCCCGCACCATGCTCCGGCACCATTACTACCAGCACATTGCGGCCACTTGCCTCAATATCTTGAAACAGTTGCAGCGTATCATCCAGCAGGTTTTTGGCCCACGTTCGATAGCTCGCCATACTGTTACCGCGAAAGCCCGATAAACGGTTGCCATCGTGCAAACTCATGGTGTTATAGAAGGTGAATTTCGGCGTTTCACCGAGAGTATCCAGCCAATCAGTAAATATTGCGCTATCTGCCCGAATCGGTGCCTGGTCAAAGCCACTCATAGCAATTGGAAATTGCTCGGGGCTCACAACCTGTGCATCCTGCATGCCGCCAAGCTCACGAATTTGCCGTAAAAAGTTATCAAACGCGCCGCTGTGGTTCATGCGAATCTCAGCATCAAAGCCAAGGGCTGCAAGCTGCTCGTTAATCAGGCATTCGCCTTCCGGTTCAAACAGCTGCCGATGAGGCACGTGGCCGCAACTAGCTTGCAACAAGCGCAAGGTGGCCGGCCCAGAATACGAACTACCGGTGTAAAAATTACTGAGCATAATGTCGGCTTGCGCCCACAGTGGATGATCCAGCAGATCAAATTGCTGCAAATCTTGCCACGATAGTGAGCAAACATTGAGAATTAAAATATCGAAATTTGGGTTCGGCACGCTCGGAGGGCTTAAGCGAATTTGGCTTTGCTGCGCATAAAAGCGCGCCAAAATAGCATCCGGATCGCCACTGCCACGCTGTATCGCCAACATGGGTGCGCTGGTTACTTGCGCGGAAGGTGCGGTATATATCGGAGCCGGAGCAAACTGCGGCAGCCATATAAATACAAATATACCTGGTCGCCAATTACCGTGATTACATCTCCCGGCCGACGGCTAGAAAAACGCCGTACAATGGAATGGGCGGTAAGGCCGGTGCCAGGCTCGGCACGAATTAGCACAGAATCTAGCGCTTGCTGTTCGGCTTTTTTCTCCAGCGTATAAATAGAACTCAAAAACGCGAGGGGCATTAAATAGCCACGCACTTCTTCGGTAAGTTGGTTACTTTTTATTTCCGCAAAACTATCGGCTAAGGTAAGCGAGTAATAAAAGCCCACGGTGGTTTCTGCAATGCCAATAATACGGCGAGTACTAATTTCACTCGGTAATACTAAATTCGCGCCACTACTAATAAGAATACGCTCATCTTGCAGCCGTAATGATTCATCACGTTCGCGAGCAATAATGCGCAAATAAGGGCCAAAATATTTCCGCAGCTCATAAATTCGGGCGGCAACATTTAATAGTTGTTCGCGCGAAGGAATACCCAAAAGAACGGCTGCATCAGTGCCTTGCGGTAACACATCCCGCAATTCAGTGTCGCTACCAATAGCCTGCCACTCGCTGGGTACAAATTCACCTTCATCAATTGCGGTATTGCACACAAAACGCGGCGCTTTTTCACCCATGCGGCTAGTATCGGCGGCAAAATTATCATGGGTAACAAATTGAAAGTTTACGCCGCCATTAGGTAATAATTCTTCTTTTAATTCCCAACTCCAGCGGTTAATTGCGTAGCCACGGAACCAATATTGCAAATTCCACTGCCAGTTTGGCTGGCCTTGATAAATCATATGCAGGCTGGTAAAGCCGCGCGCAGAAGAATTTAAAAATGCGGTGAGGTCGGGGTTATCTACTTCGGCTTGCAAGGTAAAAATAAGCAACTTGTCATTCGCCGCCGCCCAATTTTTTAGCCGTAATAAAAATTCGCGCGAGCATACCGAACGTTCTATTTCACTTAACTCGCGATAATTCACATGAAAATTAATAATTTTGCTGCCTGCAGCGGCTTGCGCAATAGATCGTAATATTCCGTGGTTACGAAACCATCGCGAATGTTTCCATTCCGCTAACCGCAAATTTTCATTGTTGAGCAAATCGCTGGTAAAGCGCTGCAAACGTTCAAGTGTATTGGCGCTACCAAGCACTAACGTGGTTTCTTGCAAACATAAATGCTGCGTTAGGAAATCGCTCCACATGCTGCTTTGCACAACAAAGCAATGTGCCTCGCCGGTTAATAGCGGCGGCAACTTCTGTTCGATATTTGGAATAATATGTTGCAAAGAAATCAAGTAAAGGCCCCTTGCCCAAGTTAAAAATTAAACAAACACTATAACGAATGAACTAGTTTAAAATATTATGCAGCTGTTAAAATTCTGAATCTATTGATTTTTCCGTAAAGTTTGCCTATCAAGAATAACCTAACTCTCATATAATTCACAAACAAGTTCATTTATCAAACAAAATAAAGATAACTAAAGAAGCCCTGTTTATGAAACCACAGTTGTTTAATCCGCTACAAAAAAACGTGCAAAAGCCAGATGCCGCGAGCGAAACTGTGGCTTCTGCAGCCAGCGCCACTACAGAAGCAAAGGCAAGCGAAACTAACATTCAGGTAAGTGCTAACGCTGCCGATATTAATCGTTTACGCGGGCATGTGAATGATCTTTCCATTCCTTACGTGGAAGTGCGCTTTAACACGCGCCTGCGGGAAGTGGAAAAACGCTGGCCGCTTTATACCTTGAACTTGGCCTTAATTTGTAATCAAGCTGAAGGCTCTTGTCACCAGGCTGAAGGCTCTAGCGAGCAAAAGAACACTAACGCAAGCAGCAGTGCCGCGAATGAACAGGAGCAGCCATGCACGTAGTTGGCATACAAGGATTATCGGGCGGTAGCGGCGCAACTACCGTTTGCGCGGGTTTATCAGTTGCCATGAATAACTTTGGCACCCGCAGTATTGCACTCGATTTGCAGCTCGATAACTGCCTGGGCGCTCATTTTGGTATGCAGCTTGAAGTTACCGATGGCCTATTACCTCAAGCAGCCGCGGCCCGAGCAACCAATCACGCAGCCACAACAGGTAAGGGCATCGAAGATTGCGTATTTGAAAGTGATCAAGGCTATCCCTTTATTCCTTTTGGTCGCGTGCCCGCCACCCAAGAAGAGCGCGCGCTTAATACCTTGAACGAGAAGCTGCCCGGTATGCTGGCGCCCTTGTTGCAGCTAAAAGACCGAATTTTATTCGTGGATGTGCCCCGCACCGCAGGCCCTTTACGGCAATGGGTTTACCAACATGCCGATGTAATCATTAATGTGCTGCAGCCCGAACCACGCTTAGCCAGTGCACTGTTGCGCTTTTCTACGCATACCTTGCCTCAGCAAAGCGAGTATCAGGCTCATAGCAAGGTGCTGATAAACCAAATGGCGCCGAATTTAGCTATCGCCCGTGATAGCAGCGATTATTTGCATGGCGTATTACATAGCTCGATGCTGTTGCCAGTGGCAGTGCATCGTGATCAACATGCCGTAGAAGCCTTTGCCGCATTGCAGCCGGTGCATCATTATCATCGCAGCGCGCAAGTAAGCCGCGATTTTGATGCCCTAGCACTGTGGTTAGCGGGCTACTTGGCGGATCTTCCCGCTCGCAAAGCAAACATAGCGGATTCTGCACAAGCGGCCACAAGCAAGGCCGCAACGCAAGCCCCAGCCCCTACAAACAAGGGCGCTAACGAATGATACGGAAACTGTGGCAGCAATCACGACGTACAATGTCGCGTAAGCAAGCGTTGTCGCATTTGCTCGGCCTGTATTTTGAGGTGTTCGTTTTGAACATCGCCGCTCTGAACGACAGAAAAAGTGGTTCTCAAACCAATACATCACGCCCAAACAGCTCACAATTGCGCTATTGGTTTCCACAAATCAACTTCAGCAAGCTGCGGCCGCTCGATCCGCTGCGCATGGTAATCCAATTGATTTGGTTAGTTCTGTTTCGCCATGAGCGTAATACTGAAGCAACGCCAGAGCCGATTTTCATTCCTGAAGATCCCCAACAGTTGCGAGAAATTAACGATCCCGCCTTGGTGCGCGACGATACTGTGTATGCGAACAACACGCAAACCAGCACAAAAGCCCAAGCCAGCACAAAAGCAAAAACCAAAGCAAAAGACCAAGCAAAAACTTGGTTCAGCAAGCTCAAGCAGCTCTGGAATACCAATTTTCAAGCCTATTACACCCGCAAAGGCACTGATGTAATTGCCGCTTTCGGTGATGTGGGCGCCTATAAATGGCTCAACAATGGCACGGTGCGTATCTTGCTCACCATATTCGCTGCGCTAGTAGTAAGTTTCACCATTACTATGCCGGCGGATGGCACCTCGCAGGCTATTCTTCTGCTGGTGTTTTGGGCAACCGCACTGTGGGTGCGCGATGTGCAAAAGCGCGGTGCCATGTTGCTCATGGTGGTGCTCTCAATACTGGTAAGCTCGCGCTATCTGTACTGGCGGGTTACGCAAACCATTAACTGGGATGTGCCTACCGATACACTGCTCAGTTTGCTGCTGCTCAGTGCCGAACTATATGCCTGGACCATCCTTATCCTCGGTTATGTGCAAACCATTTGGCCACTGCAGCGACATGTGGCCAAGCTTCCGAGTGATACCAGTAAATGGCCCACGGTAGATGTGTATATTCCTAGTTATAACGAGCCATTGCATGTGGTGCGCCCCACTATTTTGGCGGCGCTGGCAATGGATTGGCCAGAAGATAAGCTGAACGTATACCTGCTCGATGATGGCAAGCGCAGCGATTTTGCCGAGTACGCCAAAAAGGTGGGTGTAGGGTATATCGTGCGCAAAGATAATACCCACGCGAAGGCGGGTAACTTAAATAATGCGCTGAAAATTACCGAGGGTGAATTTATCGCGATTTTTGATTGCGATCATATTCCTACGCGCTCTTTCTTGCAGCTGGCTATGGGCTGGTTCCATGAAGATCCGAAGCTGGCGCTACTGCAAACACCACATCACTTTTTCTCACCCGATCCGTTTGAGAAAAACCTTACCATGTTCCGCAATAAGCCCAACGAAAACGAATTGTTTTATGGGCTTATTCAAGATGGCAACGATATGTGGAATGCGTCCTTTTTCTGTGGCTCGTGTGCGGTATTAAAACGCGGGCCGCTGGAAGAAGTAGGTGGGGTAGCCATCGAAACGGTAACCGAAGATGCCCATACAGCCCTAAAAATGCACCGGCTGGGCTACACCTCTGCGTACTTAAATATTCCGCAAGCTGCGGGCTTAGCTACCGAAAGCCTTTCCGCGCATATTGGCCAGCGCATTCGCTGGGCGCGAGGCATGGCACAAATTTTCCGGCTGGATAACCCGTTGCTCGGCAAAGGCTTAAACCTTGGCCAGCGCATTTGTTACGCCAACGCCATGCTGTATTTCTTAAACGGTTTACCACGGTTAATTTTTATTCTAGCGCCGTTAGCCTTTTTGTTATTAAACAGCTACATCATCTTTGCTCCCGCAATTATGATTGCCTTGTTTGCGTTACCGCATATCGTTCATTCGTACCTTACCAACTCGCGCACTCAAGGCCGATATCGGCATTCATTTTGGGCAGAAATGTATGAAACCGTGCTAGCTTGGTACATTATGCGCCCCACATTGGTAGCCTTATTTGCACCGAAGCACGGCAAATTTAATGTAACGGCGAAAGGTGGTATTAACCAAACAAGCTTCTTCGATTGGGAAGTATCGCGGCCGTATCTAATTTTAGTGTCGTTATGTATTTCGGGTTTTCTTTTCGGCTTGTGGCGCTTAACTACCGGGCCCAGCAACGATTACTTAGTGATCATCTTAAATTTGGTATGGGTGAGTTACAACCTCATTATTCTAGGCGGCGCGGTAGCTGTAGCAGAAGAAGCTAAGCAGGTGCGGGCGGCTCATCGTATTCAAGTAAACCGGCCGATTACCGTAATTACCCGTTCTGAACATGCTTATGCAGTTGAGTTGGTGGATTATTCCGATCGTGGCCTTGGCTTGAAGCTCCCGGAAAACTGCTGGCTTGAGCAAAATGATGAAGTAGATGTGTTACTGCAAGATGGCCTCAGTAGCCATTCGTTTCGTGCGCATATTGTATCGCGGCGCGGCAACTTAGCCGGTGCACTATTACAAGTAGATGAAACCCACGATCAGCAAGCTTTGATTCGCGCTACCTTCTCGCGCGCCGATGCTTGGGTGGGTTGGCGGAATACAGATTATCAAGAACGGCCCATGTCGAGTTTTCGTGAAGTATTGGCCGTGGGCGGGCGAGGCTACAAGCGCATGGCGTTGATGTTCGCGCCACGTTTAGCGCCATTATTCTCTGTTTTGGCAAAGTTTGGGCGGTTCCTCCGCTCGTTATTACCCTATTTTCCTGGTGAAAAGGTGAATTAAGATGCAACAACCTTCGGTATTGGTTTTTAGCACAGGCATCGCAGTAGCGATGGTGCTAAGCGCAATGAGTGTATTTGGCAGCCCCGCGCATGCGCAGCAGCAAGAAGAGCTGCCGCCAGTGTATGAAAGCACGGTGGTTGATTTGCCAGTGCATGAACTTAGCTACACGTTCCGCGAGCTAGCAGGTGGTGATAGCCTGCGCATGGATGGCACCAACGAGCAGCTTACCTTGGGTTTTGGCAGCCGTATCGATCAACTCGCCGAAGGTGGCGTGCTGTATCTGAACTACCAATATTCACCTACCTTGGTGCGCGATATTTCTCAATTCCGCATTCGCTTTAATGGCGAATTGGTGCGTGCCGTGCGGGTGAATGTAAACGAAGCCGAGCAGCGCCATCAATTGCGGGTAACCTTGCCAGCGGAATACTTTAACACCTATAACGAAATCACCTTCGAATTACTGGCCTTGGCTGAGGGCGATATGTGTTCCGCATTATCTAACAGTGCTTGGCTGGAATTCGCCGGCGATAGCCGTATCGAGCTAAACCGCCGGCAACTGGTGTTTGCCAACGATTTATCCTGGTTTCCAGAGCCATTCTTCGATGTGCGTGATTTCAACCGCGCCGAATTTCACTATGTTATTCCAGAGCAATTGGATACCAACGTGGTGCAAGCCGCGGGTATTTTCTCTAGCTATTTTGGTGCGCAAGCCGATTGGCGCAGCGTAGCCACCCAGTTATATCGCTACCGTAACGATGCGGCGTTTGAGCATGAAGTGCACCGTTGGCCCGATGCCCACGCGGTTGTGTTCCTTACCAATAACGAACGGCCGTGGTTATTCCGCGATTATCCCGATGTAAGCGAGCCTACGGTGCGCGTGATCACCAACCCGGTGAACCAAGTGTACAAAATGCTATTGGTGCAAGCGCCCGATACTGCTGGTTTGGTTACCGCAGCGCAAGGGTTGGTAACGCACCGCGCTGGTTTAAGTGGTCCGGAAGTGAGCTTTAATGCGCAAGAGTTGGCGAACCGTTTGCAGCCGCGCGAGGCGTATTCGGCGCCGCGTTGGATTAGCACGAAGCGGCCGGTAACCTTCTCCGAGTTGGTGGATTTTGAAAGCGATTTACAACGTTCTGGCTATCGCAGTAAACCGGTAAGCGTAACGCTAAGGTTGCCACCCGATTTATTCGTATGGCAGCGCAAAGGTATTCCGGTAGATTTGAAATTCCGCTACACCCCGCCGGTAGAGCTCGATGAAAGCCGCCTGCGAGTTTATATCAATGATGATTTCATTCGTGGCTATTCGCTGAACCAAAGTGGTTTTGGTGGTTCTAGCGAGCGTATTCGTGTGCCATTGCTGGATAACAATCCATTCTCCCAGCCAAGTTTGAATGTGCCAGCCTTTAAGCTGGGCGCCATTAACCGGCTTGATTTTGATTTCACCTTTAGCGCGCGTGCCGAGCAATGCCTAGTAACGCCTATTCATAACACCACAGGGGTTATCGATGGTAATTCCAGCGTGGATATTCGCGGCTATCAGCACTACACGGAAATGCCGAATTTACAGTTGTTCGCCAAAGCCGGTTACCCGTTCTCGCGTTACGATGATTTGGCCAACAGTATTTTGGTGGTAAGCGATACCCCCACTGATCATGAAGTTTCCGCCGCGCTGCAAACCTTGGCGTTAATTGGTGGTTCTACCGGTTATCCGGCCACGTTATTGCAGGTAATGCAGGTAAGTGAAGTGCCTGCCAACAGCCGCGCCGATATTCTCATTGCCGGTGGCCCCGCACTAGATGCATGGCTACAGCGTTTTGGCCGCAGCACCTTAGATAAACAGCTTGGCCACCATGGCCTGGCGGGCGCACAACAGCTCATGTTTAGCCCCACTGAAGCGGCTAGCATAAGTGGGCCAAGCGCGGCGTTGGTAAGTTTCCAATCGCCACTGCACAAATCGGCAACCGTAGTTGCGCTAACCGCCAATCAAGATAGTTTTTTGAATGAGGTAACCCAGTTGCTGCGCTCGGCAGACCGCACCATGAACGTAAGCGGCTTTATGAGCTTAATTACGCCGGGCAATGAGCGTCATTTGCCAAGCTATGAAGCGTATTATGTAGGTGAGCTAAGCTTCTTTACGCGCATGTACTTCCACCTTTCCCGTTATCCGGTATTGGTATCAGTGCTTACCCTGATTGCACTGGTAACCTTAGTGCTGGTGTTGTATTGGTTGTTGAGTGGCTTGGCGCGTCGGCGTTTGGAGCGCACTAGTTAATGCGCGCCGCGGTTATTGCGAGTTACGTGTTGAGCATGGGGCTGTTGTTAGCCGCGTGCTCGCCACCCGAACCACCCCCCGTGCCCACGGAGAAAGTTGCCGAGGCCGCGGAAAGTGCGTTTGCCGTGCAGGAAGATACCCCGCACGCGTTGCGCTTTAACTGGCATTACCAACGCTTTTTAGAACACCTAGTAAACCAGTATGGCCGGGTAATTGATAACAGCGGCGAGCGCTCTATTTCCACCAGTGAAGGGCAGGCTTACGGCATGTGGTTTGCTTTGCTGGCGCAAGATCAGGGTCAGTTCGATTTAATGCTGCAGTGGGCGAATGATAATCTTGCCGAAGGGGCGTTGGGCGATCGGTTACCCGCTTGGTTATGGGGCGAAGATGAAGATGGGCAATGGCATATTCTTGATGCCAACCCTGCCAGTGATGCTGATATTTGGATGGCCTATGCGCTATATGCAGCGGCGGAACTCTGGCAAGAGCCGCGCTATGCAGCCTTGGCTGAGCGCATATCGCGGCGTTTATTAGCTACCAGTACGATTGTGTTGGGCGGCGAGAGTTTGGATGCCACTGCGACATCTGGTGACGCAGATAGTGCTGTGAGTAGAGCTTCGAGCGGCGCGCATAGTGAGGGCGTGCAAGGCCTCGTGTTATTGCCCGCGCCAGAAGGCTTTGTGCACGAAAACTACATCATTGTGAACCCAAGTTATTTCTCGTTGGTACAGCTGCGCGGATTAGCGGCCTACAGTGGCGATGCGCGCTGGCAGGAGATTTACCAAACCAGTACGCAAATTATACAGCAGCTTGCCAATGAAGGGCATGGCATGGTGCCCGATTGGCTAGCGGTGGATTATGCCGGCCAAGTACTTACGGTGGCGGCAACGGGCGCTGCGCATCAAGAGAATGTGCAGCATGGCGATTACGATGCCATTCGTACCTATTTGTGGCTGGCGCAAGATGGCCAATTGCTCAATTCATTTCAGCATATGTATGAATTCATTGATGAGCGCGGCTTTCCAGCGGAACGCTTCACTCGGCCTGATGGTTCTGGTGAAATCCGCGGCTCTAGTGAAGAGAGAAACGGCGAAGTGCGCGCTAGCGGACGCGGAAATATCGGCTTTTCGGCGGTGTTGTTGCGTTATTTGGCGGATATCGAAGGGGATCAAGGTGAAAACGTGCAAGAACAGCTTTCCCGCATTGTGGCCACCAACCCAAACGATTATCGGGAAATTTATTACACGCAAATGCTGCTGATGTTCGGCCTTAGCGCGGTGCAGTGTACCGAATTCCACAGTAACGGCACGCTGGTGGTAAGCCAAGAGGTACTGAATGGCTGCACCTAAATCAGCACCTAAAACACTGTGGTTAGCTGCGGGCGCAGTGGCGCTGGCGGGTTTGGCGTATGTGTTTCCAAACAACCATGCCGCCGAGGCAGGGAGCCAATCGCTGGCTGTTGTGGCGAGTGGTTCGGGGCTAGTGTCTTCGGCGCAGGCGGCTGGGCAGGTTGCTTCAACGCAAACCCAGGCGCAAACTCAAACCCAAGCTAACCAGCCAGCCGATGATTTCAGCCAAGAATCCGCGGCGCTGCTCGAAGAGCGCATTGGTTATTGGTATGAGCGCGGCAGGCCAGATCGTATTGAAGGGGTGCTACAACAATTGTTGCGCGTACATCCAAATAGCCCGCGCATTATCGAAGTGCAAGCATTACTGGCCATGCAGCAGCGCGATGTGGTTCGCGCGCAAGATTTATTCAATGAATTACAAACATTGGCGCCGAACCATGCCGCTACGCAACGGTTGCGGGAATTAGTAGGCTTGCCCAACGAGCAACGCAATGCCGTGGCCGATGCGCGCATGCTAACCTTGGCGGGGCGCCACACTGAGGCGTTCAGCCGCTGGCAGCAGGTGTTTCCAGAAAGCCCACAAACGCTCGATTTAGCCCTAGAATATTGGGAAAGCGCCGCACGTGCGGGCGAACCCGCTGGGCTGGCTAATTTAGAACGCTTACACGAAGAGCATCCGCTCTCAATTCGTACTGAACTTACCTTATTGCGTGTGCGCTTGTTAGCAGATCGCCACAGCGCAAGTGATTATCAGCGTTTAATTGTGCTTAGTAGCGAGGGCACCTATGGCCAAGAAGCTTTAGGCATATTAGTGCGCGCCACCAGTAGGCTAGAACCAAGCACCGAAAATTACGCCTTAATAGAACTTGCGCGGCAGGCATTTCCTGAACATGCTGAGCTTGCGGAAAGCAGCACAATTATGCGCCGCACTTTAGATGCACAACGTATGGCAGATATGGGCTACGCTAGTTTGGAAGAAGGAGATAACGAAGCGGCGCTCGGTCATTTTCAGCGCGCCGCTGCCACCGATCCAACGGTTAGCCAGTGGCAAGAAATGGTGGAAATCACTCGGTTTTGGCGCGATGTGAATGTGTTTGATAGCCAATTAGAAGCCGGTAGGGTGCCGCAAGCGGCGAACACCCTTGCTGGTTTGCAAGCGCACCCAGAAGCGAGCGAGCAGCCTGCATTAATTGCCTTGCGTCAGGCGCGGTTAGCTGCTGCGCAAGGGCGCACCGCACCGGCATACCAAGGCTTTTATCGCGTGTTGGCATTGCAACCCGATAGCTCGCAGGCGGCGTGGGCATTGCTTGGGCATTACCGAGATGCAGAGAACGAAGCGGGCCTGCGCGAGTTTTATGGCAATTTAAACCCCGAGCTGCAAAGCGAGTTGGGCGGTGAATACAATCGTTTGTTAGCCAGCTATGAACAAGCGCGGGTGAATGCGTTGCAGGCGCAAGCGGCGGCATTGCAAGAACAGGCCAGCGAACTGCAAGAGCAGGGCGAGCACGAGGCGGCGCACGAAGCTTTGTTGGCGGCTTACGAGCTTACTCCGAATAGCCCATGGCTAGTGTATGCGTTGGCGCTTTCCTATGAAGCCCGCGATGAATTGCCGGCAGCGGAAGCCGCATTTGCGCAGTTATTAGCGCAGGAAAGCGGTGCTGAAGACACCCAGTTTGCTTATGCGTTGTTTTTAGCGCGCCAAGATCGCGATGAAGAAGCTCGGGAAAGCCTAGCGGCCATCGAGCCCAGCGCATTTTCAGAGGGCATGCAGGCGTTAGCATTGCGCCTTGATGAACGCTCCATTCAAACAGGCGCGGGGCCAAGTGCACCTGCTGCCAGCAGTGGGCTCAGCGAAACCGTATTGTATGTGGGCTACGATCGTAGCTCGAAAAGCGGCACGCCGGGCATTACCGAACTTACCGCCGAAACCCTTATGGTTGATTTACGCGTGCCCTTCAACGAACGCGATGGCTATTGGTTTTTACGGGCAGACCCAATGCGCATTAACGCGGGCGCCGCAGATTTAGATGATACCTTTTGGCGTGAGCGCTTCGGTACCGGCTTGTTGTGCGAAACCGATTGTCCTTCAGGGGTGCAGCCAGAAGCGGAAGAGCGGGGCGTAGCGGTAGGCGTGGGTGCGGAACTGGGCGATTGGTGGTTCGATATCGGCCGCAGCCCAGTAGGTTTTAACCGCTCTGAGTGGGTGGGTGGCATTGGTGTGCGCCGTGAATTAGGTGATTTTGGTGTTCGGTTAAGCGCCGATCGGCGTATTCAAACCACCACCATGATCAGCTTCTCTGGCGTGCAAGACCCATTCTCAGATCGCAGCTGGGGAGCAGTTACCCGCAACGGCGTGGGCGTAGGGCTCAGCTGGGATGAGGGCGGCGCACTGGGTTGGTGGAGCAGCTTAGGCTACGATTATTACAGCGGCCACAACGTGGCATCGAACAACCGTTGGTATGGATACACCGGCGGCTACTGGCGTGCGTACGAAAGCGAGCCGTTCGCGCTAACCGTAGGGCTTACCTATTTATCCTGGGGTTTTGATAAAGATCTGAGCCAACCGAGTTTTGGCCATGGTAACTATTACAGCCCCGAACTGTACCAATCGTTAAGCGTGCCGGTAACCGTGTTTGGTCGTTATCAGCGCTTCTCGTATTTAGTGCGCGGTGCCATTGGCTATTCCGATACCAACCTTACCGAACAAGTGTTTTACCCCAGCGATGCTGGCCTGCAAGAGCAAGCGGTTGGCGCCATTGGTAACACCGGCATCAACCCCGTGTGGGCGCCAGGCACCGGCGGTGGCCGCAGCCATAGCTTCACCGGCAATGTGGAATATCAAGTTAGTGAGGCCTTGTATGTGGGGCTGCAGGTAAACCTAATTCGCTCTGATACCTTCTCACCCAACCAAGGGTTAATGTATTTCCGCTATCACTTTGGCGGCAACAACCAGCCTGTGACACGTCCGCCGGATCCGCCTACGCGTTATGTAGATAGATAAGATTTGGGTTTTTGGGTGGGCGATTGCGTACAAATGCCCGCTCAAGTACACTGCGCTCTCTAACAGCAGTAGAGGGAGATCGTAGCGATGGAATCATGGTATTTGTTGCATTGTAAGCCACGAGAAATTGAGCGTGCGGAATGGCACCTGCAAAATCAAGGGTTTACCACTTTCTGTCCGCGTTGGAAGGTGCAGAAACGAGTGCGCGGCAAACGCCAATCGGTGCTCGAGCCTTTATTCCCGAACTACCTGTTCATTTACCTCGATTTAGCCCAAGAAAACTACACCACATTGCGCAGCACGCGCGGCGTAAACGGCTTTGTGCGTTTTGGTGGCTATCCTGCCATTGTGCCCGCAGCAGTAATCGATGATATGCGAGCGCGCACCGAAGAAACGGAAGAAGGCGCCGCCAACGGCATGTACAAAACCGGCACCCCAGTAGAAATCCTCAGCGGCCCATTCGCCGGCCTGAAAGGCATTTACGACATCGCCGATGGCGAAAGCCGCTGCTTCGTGCTCCTGGAAATGCTCGGTAAATCCCAACGCCTCGAGCTCGATGAAGGCGACATTACTGCCGCTTCGTAGAGATAATGACCCCTTATTTTATCAAACGTAATTTTAACATCGGAATAGAAGCGTCACCTTCAAAATCCTGGATTGTGGGAAGTACAAATGGTGGATGACTATTAAGATCGACTAACTTAATGTAGCTTTCAGAGAACTTCTGCAAATCATCTTTGTCAACGTCAGTGGATTCTTTTAAACGACCGGGGAAGTGCTGAGTATCACCAAGCCCGTGGCTTAGGAATGCAGAAATGAAATGGTTAATCTTGTCTTTATCAGAGGCTTCATCAGGGTGGCGCGAGGGAGGTTGTTCACTCAAATTCATGTATATCTTCAAGAAGCTAAAGCTTACCGATAATTGTCTTTCCATGACAAAAAATCCTTTTGTGTTGAATCACCCCTCCTGGGCAACTAGTTCAAAGTAAACACGCTCCATTTCAGACTGCACTTGTTCTGGAGTTAAATTCCCTGATAAAACGACTACTTCATTGCTGTCTATGCCGCACACAGCGTCCTGCATTCGAGGTAAGTCGAATGTATAGGTAGTTGTGTTGTTTTCGTTTTGATTCGGCATTTAGCACCTAGAAGTTTAACTTTTTAATCGGACTAGCGACTTTTTATCACCAATTTCAAGGCTCATTATATTAGTACACATTGCAAAAACTATCAATTTTTGTACAGTAAATTGGTGTCAGTGAGCACCGTCACTGACACCATTCTGTGCTTCACCAACCAAACTTCTACATATTTAAAGGCCTACCGCCCCGTTTCCTCTGTCCCCAAAAAGATTGGGGACGGAGACGGTGCTCACTGACCCCAATCTCCCGCATTTATTTATTGCGCGAAATCAGTTAATTAGAATACAATTGTAATAATTATGTAAACGCTATGGAGGGCGCTAGGAATGCGCATGGATCGTTTAGCACTTATCACGTTATCTACTCTTGTAATCACTGCTTGTGGCGGTGGTTCTTCCGAATCAACTGGTAACACAGGCGGTAATACAGGCGGTGGTACTACACCCACATCATTCACGGTAAATGCTACGGCGAATGCCGGCGGTTCTATTTCGCCTTCCTCGCGCACGGTAACTAGCGGTAACACCACAACCTTTACCGTTACCCCGAACTCCGGGTTTCAAATAGATGAAGTAACAGGCTGCGAAGGCTCTTTAAGCGGCGATACCTACACCACAGGTGCAATAACCGCGGCGTGTGAAGTGTCGGCAACCTTTATTGGTAACGCGGGTACGCTTAGTTTCCGTGTGTCTGATGCCAATGTACTGCAAACATTCGCGCAAACATTCTACCGTACCAATGCAGATTTAAGCCCTACCGCTCCATCGGTAGGCATACAAAACCAAACCCAAACAAGCCCGCCGCCACCCAATAGCTCCAACTTAATCGGCACATTCTCTGATGATTCATCAGATTTCGTGATTGATTTTGATGGCTCAGTGTATGTGTCGGAAGCTGTGCTAACGCCAGATGGCAAAAGCATTGTGGTAGCGTTATCGCCGTATGGGGATTACGAAGCTGATTATGGGCGGGTAATTGCCGAAAACCGTTGCGCAGTGTTCTTAGTAGATTTAGCCACCAATGCTTACCGTTGCGCGGTGCAGAACATGATCATGGAACCGATCGATAATTCATCGCTGTCGTTAAACGCGCGCAGTATCCAATTTGATGATCAGCGCGATGAGGCCGGAAATTGGATTGGCAATATGTATTTCCAAGGCGGTTCTTTTACCGTTTCAGGTGATTGCGAAGCGCATTGTGGCATCAATTATCCAGGCACCTATCAGTTAAAGAAGCTCACCCATAACGGGGATATCAGCAACGTAACTAACGATCTGCAATCGTTAAACGGCTTTTACGCAGGCAGCAGCGGCTCGGTGCTGATCTACCACTACGATAACGGTATCAATAACTACCTGTTGCAGCTTATTAACCAAGCGGGTCAAGTATTCACCATCCACACTGGCCATGTTCAGCAAGTGCTGCTTGATGATATGGATACTATTACCTTTTACCAAAACTCTCACGTTCGTTTTACTAAGCCGCGCGCGGCCGGTGGCTTTTATCAAACCCGTTTAGAGCAAAACCATTGGCTGGAAAAGTTCATTCTGGGCGCCAACGGCAACCTCTATGGCCTAAGTAGCGGTGAGCTGCGCTCGAAATTGCCCTATAACGAAACGCCACTGGCGAGGTTCGATAACACGAGCTTCTTTAATAACCGGTCATTACAGCCGCAGTTAACCAGCCAGTACCTGCTCTATCCAGAGCGCGTTACGGCACCGTTTTATGGCGAAGTGTCGGTTATTCGTGGCTTAAATACCGAAACAGGCGCCGAATTCTCATTACTTGATGAAGATTATGAAACTCACCGCCTCACCCTCATGAATTGGCAAGTGGGCGATGAGCAGGTGGTGTTTGCCGCAGTTGATTTAATCAACAACCAAGCGGTAATCGGTGAGCTGGATCTTAATGGTTACTTTGCCGGCGAGAGTATTAACGAATATCTCAAAATAACTCCAGTTACCTCGGCCTCCAGCGCCGTTGCAGAAGTGCGGGATGTATTGTTAATTAGCAATCGTGAACCAGAACAAGATGATGGTGCAGCCCCCGTAGTTACGGTGAGTAACGATGTACTGCAAGGTGAAACCATCACCTTACGTTTCTCGAAAAGCATGAATCAACAATCGGTGCTAGATAGCTTGGCCTTGCTCGATGAAACATCAGGCGCAGAAGTTGAATTCATTCCCGTTTGGTTTGGGCGCACCTTGCACCTCGTTCCCGATCTAACCGGGCTGCAGGATAGCGGCAAGAAAACCTTATCGCGCACTACGCAATATAGCTTGCAGTTCAGCGAAGATATGCTGGATAGCAAGGGCCGCGCGCTCGATTTTGCCGGCTCAGAAATAGCCGCCAATGGCCGCTACGCAGTGCTTTCTCTGGGTGATCACTACTTCGCTATTCAAAATGAATCCGATGAGTATGATGTACCCGCAGGCAGTGGCCCGCTTATTACGTTGTATAAGCCATATGGTGCTGGTAGTGCCAAAATTCCTGCGGATCTCGATATTTCTGCGGATTTACAGAACTTTGAACTCTCATTCACTGTTCCGCGCTGGCAGCATGTAGAAATTTCCTTGGCGGATAACGATAAGGAATGGCTAAAGCTGAGCAATGAAAGTGGTCATTTGAGCATTTTCTTCTGGGATAGCAACGGTCCACGTCAGTACTGGTACGATTTCGAACATAACAACACGAATTGGTTGAACCTACGCCTCGAAAAAGTGGATGGCGAAATCTCGGTATGGGTGAACGCACCGGGCGAAGAAGAAACCTTAATAAAATGGTACTGGTATGATACTGAAAGCACCGTAACGGTACTCAAAGATGTGCAGTTTGCCCCGGCAGATTATGCAGATTTAGGCCTTTATTTAGGGGGCAGAAGTATCGCAAGTGTGGCGAATTTGCAGTTCACAGATATAACGAATGCCGCATCGCCACGGGTTATCTTCAACAGCAACACAATGCCGATTAACGGCCAGGAAACCTATATTCCAGCAAGCTTTGTTAAGCGCGAGCCCATCGAGTTTATGAAAGTTCGCGTGTCGGTTTCAGCGCCAAGTGGCCATACCGAGCAGCGAGTTCAGGCCGTTATTGGCCAAATGAACCGCTTCTATCACGGCCGCAATAGCGGCGAGTTAGTGCAGGCTTCGGCTAACAGTGAGTGCGAGCTGAGTGTAACGCCAGAGTATGTGGAGTATCTGGTGCCCAAAACACAATCTTGGCGCTGTTCGAACCTGTATGTAAACATATCGAAACCCTATGCAGCGCAAGAGCTCGAGGCCTATTCTGCTGATGAATCGTTGATCGTTAATTTTGAAGATCCAGGGTATGGCAACACGCAGGAAATTGTGAACACAGTGGTTATTGCTAAAAGCGCAGATATTACTCTTAGCAATTACACAGCAGATGGCAATATCCTTATCACAGAGGCCAGCTCGCCAACCGAAGTTACCGGGTTAAACAACGGCACAACCTATTATGTTGCCGTGGTTACCGATTTCTACGGTGAAGTAACCTTAATAAGTGATGTGGTTTCGGCTACGCCGTATGCACCGGCCAGCGATCTGCGCTTCCACGTGCAGGGCGCACAAAGCTTTATTCTTTATGATCGTCCGGTTGCGGCTTTCGATACCGATACCAAAGCTAGTGCGGCAGAAGAGCAGGGCATGGGCTATTGGGTAGATCGATCGCCGAAGCCGACTAACTTGATGAAAGTAACGGCCGATGGTGAGGTTTTACCGGTAATTGAGAGCAGAGATAGCTCTTATGTGTATTCATTTGTGGTAACGCCAGATCAACGGTGGGCGATCATCGCGCTTAGTAATTATAACAACAACGATTACACCATTGATAACCGAACCATAATAGCTAGAAACAATTGTGCGATTTTCAAAGTTGATTTAGAAACGAGCGAGCACTCGTGCTTTGTAGAGGGTTGGATGCCGCCTGGAGAGCATCATCCAAACTCAATGGCATTATGGGGAAAAAGAAATCCATTATCGATATCTACTGAAATAGAGAATGGAGAATGGGCTGGAGCCCTCTATTTAGAAGCTTATAGCTTCAAGGAAAGCCACTGTAGCGATACAAGTTCACAGTGTTGGATAGAGCAGGGCGAATACAAGAAAATTATAAAGGTCCTTGATGGAGATACGACTGTGGTTAATTCATCGCAATCCTTCTATGTTTATGGACTCCAGGCGATAGACAAAAACTATTATGCAATACAGTTTTGGGATCAAGTACGACAAGATAATAGAGTTCAGCTTAGACGAGATAGTGAAGTTCAGGAGAATGCATCTACCCCCGGAAATGCAAGGATAATAGTTGATAAGCCTGGCCAGTATGCAATTTTGAATGCTGCTAATAATTCTTTCCGCATTGGTAACGTTAATGGTTGGGAAGTTAAGCGAACTTCGTTAGCATTTGGTTACGAGATAAATGAACTCTTTACTAATGAGCATGGTGATTTATATGCGGTGAATTACGGCTCCATCGAGTCAATTTTGCCAAGAACGAACGCTCGAAAACAGCTGCAGTTAGATGATGAATTCTGGAGTTGGTATAACCGTATATATAAGAACAAACCGTTAATTTTGCGCGGTGATAGTATGTTCTTTGTTGAGGAAGTAGAGCATGTTAGCTTTGGATCACAAGATATTATTCGCCGCCAAAGCCTTGCTGAGAACACCAAAGATACAGTTTTCCAGCTGCCAAATGGTGAAGTGTTAACGGTGTTGCATTGGGCTGAAGCTAATGGTGAGATTACCTTTGTGGGGCGCAACGAATCTACGCAAACCTCGTTTGTAGGCAAGCTAGATTTAGATCGTGTGCTGGCAGGTGAAAGCCAAGCGACAAGCTTTACACAGTGGCCTGTTCCAGAGCACTATAATGCAGATGCGCGGTTGGTAAATGTGCAGCCATTGAGGGTGAATGAGCCTGCCGAAATAGCACCAGCGTTGCATGTGCGGTTAAGCGATAAACATAGCCTTGCGCAATCTACCGAGGTAACCATTGCGCTGCGCTTCAATCAGCCAATGAACCGCGAGAGCGTGATGCAGGCCATTGAACTAGTAGAGCAAAGTAGCGGCGAAGCAGTGCAGTTTGTGCCGTACTGGCTGGGGAATACCTTGCACATTATTCCAGATCGCGGTGATTTGGATGTGTATGAAGGCTTACCGCTAGCAAATGATGTGCATTACGAGTTGCGCTTGCAGGGTGAAGTGAGCAATGCCAGTGGCACGGTGCTGGATTGGAGCAACGCTAATGTTGGCCCAGGGAATCCACTGGTGATTTACAACAACTAACCAAAGGCACGTAAAAAAGGGACTCTTGCTAGCAAGAGTCCCTTTTTTGTTTGGTAGTAAAATGGTGTCAGTGAGCACCGTCACTGACCCCATTCTTTGCTTCGCGAACCGCACTCCCAGATATCTAAAGGCCTACAGCCCCGTTTCCTCTGTCCCCAAAAAGATTGGGGACGGAGACGGTGCTCACTGACCCCAATCTCTACAACATACCAATAATGCCGTCGGTAGAAGCATCAAAGCTTTCATCGCTTTCGCCACGAATGCGGCGCAGGGTAGAAACCGCCACTTGCTTGCCTTTCTCTACGCCGGGCTGATCAAACGAGTTCAGGCCCCAAATTAGGCCCTGAACAAATACTTTATGCTCGTAGGCCGCCACAATGGCGCCGAAGCTTTCGGGGGTAAGTTTGCGCAAAGCAAACAACGAAGAAGGGTGCCCACCTGGGTAATGCTCCGCCGGCACTGAAGATTGCGAGCCAAAGGCCATTAATCGGCGGTGCGCTAAGCAGTTCGCCACCGAAAGTTTTTGTTGTGAAGCTAACGAAGCCGCCACGCCAGCAGAAAACTGCGGGGCATCACGATGTAGTACACATACAAAATCAGCACAAAAGGCATCATAGCCTTGGTGCAAATGCTGGAAAAACGCGTGCTGGCCATTCGGGCCAAAGCCACCCCATACAATCGGCCCCGTAGGCGTGCTAAGCGGCTCACCGGTGGCCGTGTATTGCTTACCGTTCGATTCCATATCTAATTGCTGCAAATACGAAGGCAAATGTCGGAAGCGCCCATCATAGGGCAAAATCGCAATATTATTGATGCCGCGCTCTTCTCGGTTATACACCCCCAACACCGCCATCAGCATGGGAATATTCTCTAACAGCGGGGCCGTAGCAAAGTGCTCGTCCATCTTGGCGGCACCTTCCAATAAGCGCTCAAACACGCCAAGGCCACAGGTAGTGGCAATGGCCAAGCCAATTGCGCTCCACATAGAAAAACGTCCGCCAATGGCTTCTTCAAACACCAACTGGTGTGCCGGTGGAATACCGTACTCTGTCATGCGCTTCACATTCGCGGAAACACCAATCACGTGGTGCTCTAGCCAGAGCTTTTCGTTTACTTCGCCCCCAGCCGCCGGAGCAGAACCCCCAGCCGCAGAACCAGCCCCCGCAAACCATTCCTTCACCCACACTTTCACCGTATCCACATTGGCGAAGGTATCAATGGTGCCAAAGGATTTCGAGGCAACAATAAACAGGGTAGTTTCCGGGTTACAAATCGGCAGCACCGCATACAACTGGCCACCGTCCATAGACGACACAAAGTGCGTATTCAATTTATGTTGCTGCACATCAGAAGCAAACTCACGCAGAGCAAAACTGGCCATTAATGGCCCTAAATCCGAGCCACCCACACCAATATTCACCACATCGGTAATCGGCTTACCGGTAGCGCCTAGCCATTTCCCAGAGCGCAGCTTGCGTACTATTTGAGCAAACTTGGAATCACCGGCACTTCCTTGAAGCGAAGAGCCACCCAGCCCGCCAGAATACGAAGAACCGCCACGCACCACACTATTGCGCCCACGGCTTAAAGCATGGCGCACTTCCCGCTGCTCAGAAGCATTCATATAGCGGCCATTTAGCAATGCTTCACGCTGTTCATTAAAATCCGCAGGCAAACGGGCCGAAGCAAAATCAGCAAGCACCTTAGGCTCTATAAACTGGTAGCTCCAATCAAACACCACATCGCCACATGTAGCTGCATGGGCAGCTAAATCACTGGGTTCGCTGGGGATTAAAGAAGCGCTGTGGCTGGAAGAAGTAGGCATAAAAATTCAATTCCTTTGATAAAACATTTGCATAAATTTAACACATAAGTATAACAAATCGCACCTGAATGGGTTACAATCTGCGGCTCAATTTGTGTAGTGGCCAATACAATAATAAAAAACAATAAAAACTATCCACGCATTGCAACACAAATAGATGCAGGCACACTATAAACGGCGCTCCAAGGAATTAAGTATGAAGATCGCAGTAGCAGGGACAGGCTATGTAGGCCTTTCGAATGCCATTCTCCTTGCCCAACACAATGAAGTTCATGCTCTCGATATCATCCCCGAGCGCGTGAATATGCTCAACCAAAAAAAATCGCCCATTGTTGATAAAGATATCGAACATTTCTTGGCGAGCAAGCCCCTTTATTTCAATGCCACGCTTGATAAAGCCGAGGCATATAGCGGCGCAACCTACGTAATTATCGCAACGCCCACAGATTATGATGCCAAAACCAATTACTTTAATACCAGTTCGGTAGAGGCAGTAATTGCCGATGTGCTGGCAATCAACCCTAATGCGGTAATGATCATTAAATCCACCATTCCAGTGGGTTACACCAAGGCGCTGAAAGAAAAATTCAACACAGATAACATCATTTTTTCGCCAGAATTCCTGCGTGAAGGCCTAGCGCTGCACGATAATCTTTATCCAAGCCGTATTATTGTAGGTGAACAAAGCGAGCGCGCCGAAGTATTTGCCAAGTTATTGCAACAAGCTGCCATTAAACCAGATGTAGAAACGCTCTTCACCAGCAGCACCGAAGCCGAAGCCATTAAATTGTTTGCTAACACGTATTTGGCGATGCGGGTTGCGTATTTTAATGAATTGGATACCTATGCCGAAGTGCATGGTTTAAATAGCAAAGAAATTATTGAAGGGGTGTGCCTCGATCCACGTATCGGCAGCCATTACAATAACCCGAGCTTTGGTTATGGCGGCTATTGCTTGCCAAAAGATACCAAGCAGCTGTTGGCAAACTACGATGAAGTACCGCAAAATATGGTGCGAGCTATTGTAGATGCGAACCGCACTCGTAAAGATTTCATTGCCGATGCGATTATCGCTAAAAACCCCAAAGTAGTGGGGGTGTATCGGCTAGTAATGAAAACTGGCTCGGATAACTTCCGCGCTTCAGCAATACAGGGCGTAATGAAACGCATTAAGGCCAAAGGCATTGAAGTAGTGGTGTATGAACCTGCTCTGCAAGAAGAAAGCTTTTATAACAGCCGCGTAATGCGCGATATGCAAGAGTTTAAGCAAATAAGTGATGTGATTATTTCTAATCGCTTTGCGGCCGAACTTAGTGATGTAGCCGAAAAAGTGTATACCCGCGATTTGTTCAATAGCGATTAACAGGGAAAATGTTGAGCTAGCCGCTGCAAGCAATAGAAGCCAGATAAAAACAAAACCACAATACTGGGATGTAGGGCCCGTAACCTAAGGGCGGTAGCGTGCCAGTAAATGAGCTCGGTTTACGCCCGAGCACCAGAAGTTTCAAGGATGGGGCACAGATACAATGAGCGATACAACACATATACGGTACAAGATTGAGATATACCAAGGTAATGAAGTTGTTATTACATTTGCTGCACCAAAATCACATTCACCACAAAGTGTGGTGTTGGCTGCTCAACGAGAAATAAGCCGCGTGCCAACCGCAACACATGCGGTTATTCGTGGGTTGAGTGGCAAAGTTGTTGAAATTGATTCTGAAGATGGTTGGATAAAGGCACATATTGCCGCAATAAAACTTCGCTAAAATTCGTTAAAAATCGCCAAAGTTAAAGCAGGAACTATTCCATGTTACATGTTAATGAAATGCCAGCTCGTTTATTTAAGCTTATTAGCACGCTTACCTTAATGGCGGCATTAAGCGGCTGTGTGTTTGCCCCCGGCAGCCACATGGATCGTGATAAAGCCAGCGATGAGTTAGCTGGCCAAGTGCAGTTTCATAATATCACGCCCAACCTAATTGCTGATTTACGCAGCCCACGGCAAGCCCCAGCGTTTAATGCCGAGCTAGAACGCGAGCAGGCGGAATACGATTACCGCGTAGGCCGTGGCGATGTGCTTACTATTACCGTATGGAACCACCCAGAACTCACCATTCCAGCAGGCGCTCAGCGCAGTGCTGCTGAAGCCGGCAACTGGGTGCATAACGATGGCACCATTTTTTACCCTTATATTGGCCGGGTGCAAGTAGATGGCCTGCAAGTAACCGAAATTCAAAAGCTGATTACCGAACGCCTCAGTAACTACATTGAAGATCCGCAAGTAGATGTAACCGTAGCGGCATTTCGCAGCAAGCGCGTGTATGTAACCGGTGAAGTAAAACAGCCGGGCACTCAGCCGGTAACCAATGTACCCATGACACTGCTAGATGCGATTAATAAATCGGGTGGCATTACCGAAATGGCCGATTGGCGCAACGTGGTACTTAGCCGCAATGGCACTGAACAGCGCTATTCGTTGCAAGATTTATATACCCGGGGCGATACCACGCAAAACACCTTGTTGCAGCACGGTGATGTAGTGCATGTAGAGCGCAACGATGTAAATAAAGTATTTGTACTTGGTGAAGTAAACCGTGCTAGTTCAATACCCGTAAATCGCTCCCGGATGACACTGGCCGAAGCACTTGCCGAAGCGGGTGGGGTAGCCGAGCAACGTGCCGATGCCAGTGGTATTTTCGTATTCCGCCAGGCGCCAGAAGGTGCCGATTACATCGTGGATGTGTATCAGCTAAATGTAAAACAGGCCACTTCATATATTCTGGCCGATCAGTTTGAATTACAATCACGCGATATTGTGTTTGTAACCGCAGCGCCAGTGGCTCGTTGGAACCGTGTAATTAGCTTGATTATGCCTACGGTAACCGGCTTGTATCAGGTTTCGCGTACTAGTAACGAACTGAACTAAGAATGAACTTAACTAAGAACGAACAAAACTGTTCGTTCAAAACTAACTTGAGTAAAGCAAACCGCCATGTTCGATAAAATACTCGTAGTGTGTGTAGGCAATATATGCCGCTCACCTACCGCCCAGTTTCTATTGCAACGAGAACTGCCGCATAAGCAGATTAACTCGGCGGGGCTGTATGCCATGGTATCTACTAACGAAAATGGCGAGAAGGTAGGCGATGCTATGGATAGCCATGCTCGCGCTACTGCGGAAAAGCATGGGCTAATGTGCCCAGAGCATACTGCCCAGCAATTTACGGGCGAGCTGGGCCGCAACCACGATTTAATTTTAGTAATGGAACAGCGCCACCGCGATGATATCGCCAAGCGCTTTCCAGAAGCCCTGGCAAAAACCATGCTGCTGGGGCAATGGGATACCCAACGGGAAGGGAACAAAGATATTCCCGATCCGTATCGCAAAAGCGATGAGGTATTCGAGCAAATCTATAAATTGATTGAGCGCAACAGTATGTTGTGGGCAAATAAACTTAAATAATTAGTAGCATAGCCGGAAGAGATAAATGGTAGATAAAACGCAGTTAACAGGGCAGGTTGCCAATTCATCAAAAGCGCATAGCGGCAGTGCCAACAGCGCAAGTACCAACAATGATGAAATTGATTTAAGCCGCTTATTCGCCACTTTGTTCGATTACAAATGGTGGATAATGGGCTGTACTGCTGCGGCAGCCATTTTAGGTTTAGCCTACGGCACGCTGAGCACGCCAATATACCAAGCTGATGCATTGGTACAAATAGAATCGAAAAGTAGCGGCTTCCCGGGGCTAGGCGAATTGGGCGATATGTTTGAGCAGGGTTCTACCGCGGCTACCGAAATTGAGATTCTACGTTCGCGCATGGTGCTCGGCACCGTAGTAGAACAGCAACGCTTAGATATTAGTGTACAGCCTAATTACTTCCCCATTATTGGCGAGTGGATAGCCCGGCGTTATCGCGGTAGCGAGCCGAATAGTGCTAACTTATTTACTGCTAATGCTTGGGGTGGTGAACGCCTACAGTTTGGTGAGCTGCGCTTACCGCAAAGCTTAATTGGGCAAGAACTTACGCTAGTTGCGGGTGATCGCATTGGTACTGAAACTGGGAGCGCAGCTGCATTCTCCTTATGGCTTGAAAACGAACTCGTACTTGAAGGCGTAAGTGGCGCCAATATAGATACTGAAACCCCATTTGGCCGGGTAATTATGCGGGTTAGCGAGCTGCATGCGCGCCCAGATACGGAGTTTTTTGTAAGCCAAACCACAAAACTACGGGCGATTGATTCCCTACGCAGATCGTTAAGTGTTAGCGAGCGCGGCCGACAAACCGGTATTCTGGATCTGCGCATTACCGGCAGTAATCGGCAACAAATTCAAGGGGCACTGAATGCGGTTGCCAACGAGTATTTGCTACAGAATATACGCCGCAACGCGGCAGAAATAGAACGTAGCCAGGAATTCATTGAAGCGCAATTGCCGCGTATTCAGCAAGAATTGCAAGCGGCAGAAAACGAGTTAAATGCCTATCGATTACAAAATGAATCGGTAGATATTCAGTTTGATACCCAGCGCGTGCTGCAGCAAATGGTGGAAATAGACCAACGCTTAAATGAGCTGAGTATTCGGGAAATTGAACTCTCGCGCTTATACACCACTAACCACCCGAATTACCGTGCACTAAACCAGCAGCGCGAGCAACTGCAAACCGAACGCGAGCTATTACGCGGAGAAATTGGCGAGTTACCAGAAGCGCAGCAACAAATTCTGCGCCTAACTCGCGATGTAGAAGTAAGCCAGCAAGTTTATTTACAGTTACTGAACCGCAACCAAGAAATGAATATCTTGCGCGCCGGCACCGTGGGTAATGTGCGCATTATTGATGATTCCAGCGTTTCACCTGGTGCGGTAGCACCAAGAAAAGCGCTTATTCTGGCACTCTCAATTATTTTGGGCGGCATGGTGGGTGTGGGTATTGCCTTTTTCCTAGGCTTTGTTCGCAGGGGTATAGAAACCCCGAAAGAATTGGAAGATGTAGGCATATCGGTATATGCCTCGGTGCCACTTTCTGAGCAACAGTTAAAAGTTGAAGAGAAAATGAAAATGGCCATTAAGCGTGGGCGCGGAAAATGGCATCAAGCAAAACATGCGCAGAAACAGAAATTTAATACTTTGCTACTGGCCCGCGATAACCCCGAAGATAATGCGGTAGAGGCGCTGCGTTCATTGCGCACTAGCTTGCACTTCGCCATGTTAGAGGCCACCAACAAAGTGGTAATGATTTCAGGCCCTAGCCCAGAAGTAGGCAAAACCTTTGTAACCTCCAACTTAGCGGTAGTGTTGGCACAAGCCGGCATGAAGGTACTACTAATTGATGCGGATTTACGCCGCGGCTATATGCACACCACCTTTAACCTACCGAACGAGCAGGGCCTTTCCAATATATTGGCAGGGCGCTGCGAACGCAGTAAAGCTATAGCGCAAACCGGCATAGAAGGGCTCGATTTCCTTTGCCGTGGCACGGTGCCGCCGAACCCTTCAGAACTTTTAATGCAGAAAAGCTTTGGTGAGCTACTCGATTGGGCCAACGACAACTACGATATGATACTTATTGATACGCCACCAATACTAGCAGTAACAGACCCTGCAATTGTAGGCCGCTATGCTGGTACAAACTTGATTGTGGCTCGCTTTATGAAGAACCAAGTAAAAGAAGTGGAATTCACCATTGAGCGCTTCGATAAAGCTGGAATTGAGATTAAAGGCGTAATTCTGAACGGCATTGAGAAAACAGCCCGCAGCTCTTATGGTTATGGTAGCTATGGATATTATTCTTATGGGTATGAGAGTAGTAACAATTAGAACTTTTATAAAAATGGATATTTATGAGCACTATCATTCAGAAACTGAAAAATCGAACGGCCACGATCGGAATTCTTGGGCTTGGTTATGTGGGCCAGCCATTATTACTTCGATATAACGATATCGGATATAAGGTTTTAGGTTTCGACATTGATAGTGAAAAAGTTGCCGAGCTAAATATTGGTATAAGTAGAATTGAACACATAAGCAACGAGCGAATAGAAAATGCAGTTGCTCAGGGGTTTGAAGCTACAGCCGATTTTTCTCGAATTGCAGAATGCGATGCGCTCATTTTGTGCGTTCCAACGCCTCTGAGTAAACATCGTGAACCTGATATGTCGTATGTAGTTGATACTACTGATATGTTGAAGCCGTATGTACGAGAAGGCCAAGTAATATCTTTAGAGAGCACAACCTACCCAGGCACAACTGAAGAACTATTGTTGCCTCGCCTTGAAGAGAATGGCCTAAAAGTTGGCGAGAATATCCACTTGGTTTATTCACCCGAACGGGAAGACCCAGGCAATCCTGATTTTGAAACGCGAACAATTCCGAAAGTAGTTGGCGGACATACTAAGGCATGTCTCGATGTTGGTATTGCACTATATGAGCAGGCGATTGATAGGATTGTCCCTGTTAGTTCCACGAAGGCAGCGGAGTTAACAAAGCTTTTAGAAAATATTCACCGCGCTGTAAATATCGGCCTTGTGAACGAAATGAAAGTGGTAGCCGATAGAATGGGTATCGATATTTTTGAAGTAATTGATGCCGCAAAAACTAAGCCATTCGGCTTCACAGCCTATTACCCAGGCCCCGGTTTAGGTGGGCATTGCATTCCAATCGATCCATTCTACCTAACGTGGAAAGCACGTGAATATGGCTTGCACACGCGTTTTATTGAGCTTTCAGGCGAAGTGAATCGTGCAATGCCAGAATACGTGGTTACAAAGCTTATGGATGGCCTGAACGATAAGAACAAATCGTTACGCGGCAGTAAGGTTTTAGTGCTTGGTATTGCCTACAAGAAGAATGTAGATGATATGCGAGAATCGCCCTCAGTTGAAATTATGGAATTGATTCGGGCGAAAGGTGCTGAGGTTGCATATAGCGATCCTCATGTACCAAAGTTCCCGAGAATGCGAGAGCATAAGTTCGATCTCACAAGTGTTCAGCTTACGAGTGAATCGTTAGGTGAATTCGATGCGATAGTGCTAGCAACGGATCACGATAAGTTCGATTATGATGCGATTTATGAGTATGCGCAGTTGATCATAGATTCTCGTGGCAAGTATAGAGATCTTAATGGCAAGGTAATAAAAGCATAATGAAGAACTTCGCATTAATTGGTGCTGCAGGTTATATCGCACCGCGACACATGAAAGCGATTCAAGATACGGGTAATCATTTACGTGTTGCTTATGATATCAATGACTCCGTAGGCATCATCGATAGCATTTCTCCTGGCAGCGAATTCTTTACGGTTTTTGAGCAATTCTATGAGCATTCCTGGCAACTAAAACGGAACCCGGAATCTAAGCTTGATTATGTTTCCATCTGTACACCAAACCACATGCATGCATCACAAATTGCGGCGGCGTTACGTTTAGGTTGTGATGTTATTTGTGAGAAACCATTAGTGCCCACATCAGATGTTTTAGATGAACTTGTGCGGGTGGAGAAAGAAACGGGCAAACGCGTTTACAATATATTGCAACTTCGTCATCACCAAGCAATTCTCGATTTAAAGAGTAAGGTTGCTGCGGCGAATTCAGTTGATAAGCATGAAGTAGAGCTCACATATATTACTTCTCGCGGTAAATGGTATATGGAGAGTTGGAAGGGCGATCCGCGCAAATCGTTTGGGGTTGCAACCAATATTGGTGTTCATTTTTTCGACATGCTGCATTTTATTTTTGGCAAACTTCAAAAAAATGTTTTGCACTATGCAAACGATATGAAGGCTTCTGGTTACTTGGAGTATGAGAAAGCTAGAGTTCGTTGGTTTCTTTCTATTGATGCAAACGACTTGCCAGATTCAGTTAAAGGCAAACAAAGCACCTTTAGAACAATTACCTGCGATAGCGAAGAGTTAGAGTTTAGTGGTGGCTTTACTGACCTTCATACTGTGAGTTACGAAGAGATTTTGGCTGGACGAGGTTACGGTATTGAAGATGCGCGCCATTGCATTGAAACTGTTGAATCAATTCGCTCACAGCAGCCAAATCAAGCTGCAGTGGGTGAGTCACACCCAATGTTGGCATCTTTACAGAGAGGCTGAATATGAAATACTACAAGCATGAATCTGCGATAGTTGACGAAGGCGCACAAATTGGTGAGGGAAGCCGTGTCTGGCACTTTGTTCATGTGTGTGGTGGTGCCAAGATAGGAAAGGGTGTTTCTCTAGGCCAGAATGTGTTTGTTGGAAACCAAGTAGAAATTGGTGATAAATGCAAAATTCAAAATAACGTTTCAGTATACGATAACGTATATCTTGAAGAAGGTGTGTTTTGCGGGCCCAGTATGGTTTTTACGAATGTATATAATCCACGTTCACTTATCGAGCGAAAAGACCAGTACCTAGATACGAGAGTAAAGCGTGGTGCGAGCCTTGGTGCAAATTGCACTATCGTTTGTGGTGTAATTATCGGTGAGTTTTCCTTTGTCGGCGCTGGTGCAGTGGTAAATAAGAATGTTCCTGACTTTGCTCTTGTTGTTGGTGTACCCGCTAAGCAGATTGGATGGATGAGCGAGTATGGAGAGCAACTTGACTTGCCAGTAACCGGAGAAGGTATAGCGGTTTGTAAGCATACGGGCGACCTTTACACCCTAGAAAAAAATAGAATTATTCGCACTCTATCAGAAAGAGATGATTCATAAATGGAATTCATTGATTTAGCAGCACAGCAAACCCGTATTAAAGAAAAAATTGATGCAGGTATCCAACGAGTGCTCGCTCACGGGCAATATATTTTAGGTCCTGAAGTTACTGAACTTGAAGAAAAGCTAGCGGCTTACACTGGAGCAAAGTACTGCATTGCAGTAGCAAATGGTACTGATGCGCTTCAAATTGCCCAAATGGCGTTAGGTGTTGGGCCAGGAGATGAAGTTATTACCCCTGGGTTTACCTACATCGCGACGGCTGAAACAGTTGCTTTATTGGGTGCAAAACCTATTTATGTAGATATAAATCCAAAAACTTACAATTTAGATCCAACAAAGCTCGAAGCCGCTATTACGCAACGCACGAAAGCCATAATTCCAGTGAGCTTATATGGTCAGTGTGCGGATATTGACGCGATCAATGCTATCGCGAGTAAATACAATATTCCTGTTATTGAAGATGCGGCACAGAGTTTTGGCGCCACTTATAAAGGTAAGAAGTCGTGTAATTTAACTACCATTGCGTGTACAAGTTTCTTTCCTAGTAAGCCTTTAGGTTGTTATGGAGATGGGGGAGCCATATTTACTAATAATGAAGAGTTAGCGTTGATAATGAGGCAAATAGCGAGACATGGTCAAGACAAACGTTATCACCATATCCGCGTTGGAGTAAATAGTCGGCTTGATTCGATTCAGGCAGCAATTTTATTGCCAAAATTAGAGATATTGGACGAGGAAGTAAGCTCACGTAATCAGATTGCTGCGAATTATAATGATTTACTAAACGATATTGGGATTTTAGTAAAACCGTTTATTGAAAAATACAACGTAAGCTCTTGGGCCCAGTATACAATTAAATTAGAGGACCGGGACAAAGTTCAGGCTAAGTTGAAGCAGAAGGGGATTCCCACAGCCATACATTATCCCGTTCCGCTTAATAAACAGCCTGCAGTTCGAGATGATAACGACAACTTGCAATGTGGTGACCTTATTGCCGAAAGAGTATTAAGCTTACCGATGCATCCCTATTTGGAATCAAAAGATCTAAAATTCATCTGTAATACGCTGCTTGCGAATATCTGAGCAAATGATTTTCTATTAATCGAGCTATTATGCCGTTAAGAATACAGGTAAAAAAAAGGGGGCTGATTCGAAGCTTTGTAATCCTTATATCCGGGACAGCTTCAGCACAACTCATAACTGCGCTATCACTACCGATAGTCACTAGGCTATACAGTCCCGAAATGATCGGTATTATTTCAATATTTTTAGCATTCTTTAACTTTTGGAATACAACTTTAACATGGCGTTACGAAGGCGCACTGTTAATATGTCAAAATGAGCTCGAGGCATACCACGTATTTAGACTCGGTTCAGCCCTCACATTCTTTATGGCTTTTGTTGGAATGATTGTATTGCATATATTAATCGAGTTTAGCTTATTAGGATTCGAGGAGCTACCGAAATGGACTCCGATTATAGCGTTGTTTTCTTTATTGGGTTTTGGGCTATTCATGATGTATAGGTCATGGGCCCTAAGATTACAGCTTGTTCCCACTATATCACTAGCAACAATCTCGAGATCAGCGGCAAACTCTTTTGCCAGAGTTATAGCAGGAATTTTTGGGGCGGGGGTGTTAGGGCTTTTTATAGCAGAAATCCTAGGCTCTTGGTCTGCATTAATTTCAATTAGAACAAAGATCAGAAAAAAAATAAAAGCAATACCTAAATGGAGCTATAGTCGATTACGATTAGTTTTTTCAAAATATATAAAATATGCAAAATATGAAATGCCTTCTGCAATTCTTAATCAGCTATCTTTAGCTTTACCTGTACCAATAATCGCATCGTTATACGGTGTGAAGGCCGCAGGCTTATATGGGCTAGCACGTTTAGTATACGCAATCCCTAATAACCAAATAGGCAGGAGTATTGGTGATATATTTCATATGGAAATTGGGAAGCTTATTCGAAGAAAAGAGATGAAAAAAGGTTTTAAGTTATTTATAAAGCTATCATTTGTTTTAGTTTTCGCAGCAATATTTATATTTTCCTTAGCTGTACTTTTCGCACCACTATTAACTGAGTTTATATTTGGTTCTGAATGGCGAGATATGGGGCAAATTATAGTCTTGATATCCCCTTGGATGTGCGCGTCTTTAATTGCTGGGAGCATGAGTAGGGTTCTATCGGCACTTCAAAAGCAAGAGTGGAAATTGATCTATGATACATTAGCATTAGTTATAGTCCTGTTGGTTTTTTCTATTGCTAAGTTTAATGAGCTCGAACTAATTGGTTTTATTGAAATACTGTCGTATTCTATGGTTTTTGCATATTTTATATATTACCTGATAATATATTTTTGCTTGCGTAACGCAGTAAACCAAGAAAAAAACATTGCTAACAACCTATAGCGGACCAAGCTATAGTTGCTTATATATTTACCTTGCCAAATTTTGGACCCGTTAAAAAGATAATCTAATTGAGCATGTAATCGAAGCTCTAAATGCAGGTTGTATATAGAGAATGAAGGAAATTAAAGTTTTTACCTTTCTGGAAAGGTCTACCTCGGTGTGGATTTCGTTAATTGCGCTTCGGTTAGTTCTTGACATAAGTTATGTTGTGTTTGTTCATCCTGTTTTTGAATATGGGGGGTTCGACTTGTTAGTCGACCCTATAAAATATATTGAAAGCTGGGTTTACACTCTTGTAATTATAAAGCTTCTTCCTAAGTATTTAGAAAAAGTATCAGACTATCTTATAATTACTATGGGTTACGCTTTTTTGTTTCCGATATTGAGCTATTATTCGCTGAGTGATCAGAGTCGCGAGTTCTTACTATTAATACTAATGTGTTCCGGGGTGGTTTATTTTTTTTCAAAAGGAAAGAAAATAAAAATACCGTCAGTTAAGGGCGGCGATACTATCGTACATATGATTATAGTATCATCGATACTAACGATAACATTCTGGTTCATATTTACAAACGGGTTTCAATATTTTAATTTGGACCTTTCTAGCGTATATGACTATAGAGAGGATATATCAAGCTCAGCCTATATTGGCTTTATGGCATACTTAATTAACTGGGGAACGCAAGTAGTGGGGCCCTTATTTATCGGTTTGGCATTGTTTCGTAAACGTTACGGGCTTGTTTTTATTGGTATCGCAATTCATATTATTTGGTTCGGATTTAGTTCGCACAAGTCCGTCTTATTTTATCCATTTCTCATAATCGCGCTTTGGTTCTGGTTCGAAAAATATCGATCATTCGCGCCTTTAATTTTTAGCGTTACAGTGATCGTACTGATCTCATTATTGCATTGGCTACATAACGACGAAAGCTTATGGGCCACGCTTTTTGTACGTCGGACATTTTTCGTGGTTGCCAAGAATACATTTGACTATTATATTTTCTTCTCGGAAGCACCAAAAGTACTTTGGTCTAACTCTGTTTTATCTTCTTTGATTGAATATCCCTATTATGTCGGACCTGCGCGGTTGATAGGAGATTGGAGGGGGACAGGTAGTCATGTCAATAACTCATTCATATCAACGGGATTCATGCATGCAGGAGTGTTTGGGCTTTTATTTTATGGTTTAGTTGTAGGGGTTATTTTTAGACTATTCGATAGCCTAGCTCGCAACAACTCAGAGAACCTTTTGGTTTTATCAGCTATCTTGATTTCATCTCGTAATTTAATTCTAAGCGCAGACCTTCCAACAGCATTATTAACTCACGGAATTGGTTTGGGATTTGTTTTGGCTTTTTTGTTAAAAAGGCGCGATGCATGTGATTAGTTGCGAAGGAAAAGCCACTGGGCTACTATGAGACAGATAGATAAATAGGATTGATGCTAACTTATCTTATGCTGTATCGAGGCAGTGCTTATTATGTATTTAGGGATCTATTTCTCGTGTTGAAATAACCATTATTATATTACTGCTCACCATCAAAAATTTAAATAGGGAATGTTAATTAAATAATTATGACAGAAAAAATTATTTATCATGTCTCAACACAGGCTACAAGTAGAGGCTCAAGAGTTTCGTATCAAATGTCACTGTATAAAGATTCACGTATAATTATTATTCCCAACCGATTTTCATTCAATCACGAGCTATTTCGCGTACTTTTCTCTCCTAACTCGACGGTTGTTTTTCACCAGCAAGCCATGTTACCTCAACTTCTTCTTTCGGTTATCTTACAACGCTTCAAATGCTTTAAAGCTAATCTAGTATATGATATTCATGATATCCATAATTTAGGTTTCGATTGGAAAAATATTAGGAAGCTCACAAGTTTCTTTACGAAGTTGTTTGAGCCCTTAATAATACGAAGAGTTAAGGTTATAACCGTAAGCCGTACGTTAAAGAGAAGTTTATTTTCTCGCTACGGTGTGACTGCTCGAGTAGTGTACAATATGGGTTGCGATGGTTTGTATTCTATTAGAAATAATAATAAATCTGATAGATGTTGCTATTTTGGCTTAATTTCGCCGAATAGAATATGTATTGATGAGTTACGAACTATTCAAAGATTGGGTATTGCTATAGATTTATATGGAGTATTCTCTTCGAAAGTGTCTACTAAATGGAAATCTCTAATACTAGAATTGATAGGATCAAACGGTGGAGAGTTTAAGGGGCCTTACAGCCCGGATGATATGGAGTTTTTATTAAATTATTCGTTTTCGTACATGGCATTTCCAAGCACCTCAATTAATATAATGGGTTCAATGCCTAACAAGCTTTTCCAAAGTCTCTCTTATGGATTGACTTGTCTGGTTTACCCACATCAGAAAGAGACGGTCGATGAGTTTGAATCAACTGGATATATCATTGAGCTGAGTAAGTTTTCTGAACAGAATTCAGGTTTCAGAAATTGCAAGGGGCTCGAGGAAAAGCTTGAACTCTTTAGTACGAAATCAAAGAGAAATTTCCTTAGCATGTTAGACACGGTAGATAACAAATACTAATTTGTTTATTAATATTTGATATTTACTTTGAAATTATAAGCAAACTTATATAATGAAAATAATTTATTTGCATCAATATTTTAATTCTCCATCGATGAAAGGTGGAACGCGTTCATATGAAATGGCTAGAAGAATGGTAGCGAGGGGGCATGAAGTCCACATGATCACAAGCTACAGACAAAGCGATAAGCCTAGCTCAGAGTGGTTCTATACTATAGACGAAGGGATTCACATTCATTGGCTGGCTGTCAAGTATAATAATAAGATGAGCTACAAAGATAGAGTTGGTGCTTTTTTCAAGTTTGCGCTGAAGGCAGGAAGGAAAGCGATTAATATTGGTGGTGATATCATTTTTGCAACAAGCACACCATTAACAATTGCTATTCCTGCGGTAAAAGCTAAAAAGAAGCTTAAGGTTCCGATGGTTTTTGAGGTAAGAGATCTCTGGCCGGAACTCCCCATTGCTATGGGGGCGATTAAATCACCCATTTTAATATGGATGGCCAAGCGCTTGGAGAAGTACGCTTACTTTAACGCAGAGCACGTCATAGGCTTGTCTCCAGGTATGTCGGAGGGGGTTGCTAGAACAGGTTACCCAAAGGAGCAGATCTCGACGGTACCGAACAGTTGTGATTTAGATGTATTCAATCCTGAGACCGTTGATGGGAATCCCTTTAGGGAATCTCAAGAATGGTTGGGAGATCGTCCCCTGGTAATTTATGCAGGTACACTAGGCCACATTAATGGGGTTAGTTATTTAGCTGATTTAGCGGCTAAAACTTATGAAATATCACCAGAAGTTCGCTTTTTAGTGATTGGAGCCGGTGTGGATGATGAGAAGGTTCGCAATCGGGCTTTGGAACTCGGTGTACTTAATAAGAATTTTTTCATGTTTGAGCGCGTAGCTAAGAATGAAATTCCTGATGTATTTGCTGCGGCTACCGTATCAACGTCATTGTTCATAAATCTGCAGGAGATGTGGGCGAATAGTGCCAATAAATTTTTCGATGCACTAGCGGCAGGGAAACCAATAGCGATTAACTACGGTGGTTGGCAAGCTGACATTTTCAAAAGCGATCAAATAGGAGTGATTTTGCCTGCTGAACCCACCGAGCAAGCTGCATCGATGCTTGTTGATTTGATTAACGATGAAGAGCAGCTAAAAAGTTGTGGGCGAAATGCGCGTCGAGTGGCACAGCGTGATTTTTCTAGAGATAAGCTCGCAGAGGAACTGATAGCGGTTTTGGAGTTGGTTCATACGAAGAATAAGTGAGAAACATCGAGTGATGTTTACGTTCGATTTTTTGCCCCAACTATAGGTTTTGATTCTATTCAACACTCATAAGCAATTATTAAGCCCGTTTAAAGCTTTCCATTTACTAGTTTGTGAACGTTAAGATCCATTTAAGAGTTATTATGTATAGATTATTTCTCAAACGCACTATCGACCTTGTGTTGGCGACAATTGGCTTTATTTTACTTAGTCCAATTTTTATTATTGTAATGGTAGGCTTATCTTTTGCTAACCGAGGAACACCTTTCTTTTTTCAAGAGCGGCCGGGAAAGAACGAAAAGTTCTTTCGTATCATTAAGTTTAAGTCCATGACAGATACAACAGACGAGAATGGTAAATTATTACCAGATAATGAGCGATTGACAAGAATGGGCGCTTTAGTACGTAAAACCTCGCTTGATGAGCTCCCCCAACTTATCAACGTAATTAAAGGTGATATGAGTCTTGTTGGGCCCAGACCATTGCTGAAACAATATTTACCACACTACACTTCACGGGAAAAGGCGCGCCATTTGATTAGGCCGGGAATTACCGGTTTGGCTCAAGTTACGGGCAGAAATAGCTTAACATGGGACGAAAAACTCGAATTAGATGTTCGTTATGTGGAAAACGTTTCATTTAAAATTGACCTTGGTATCTTGTGCAAAACAGTATTGAAAGTTTTCTCTAGTAAAAACGTAAATATATTACCTAGTTCACGTGGAACACTATTGAGTATAGCTCGAACTAATGAATATATTTTAAGACCCCTTTGCGAAAAGGATCTACCATATCGAGTCGAGTGGTTAAATGATTCACGTATTTACCAATCAATGAATCTACAATTACCGATAACAATGAGCGCGACGAGATCATGGTTTCAGAGAGTTACAGAGGATAACTCTAGAGTTGATTTAGTTTTAACACATAACGGGATACCAATTGCTATGGCCGGCCTGACGGGGGCGCAACATGGAGAGTGTGAGCAATACACTTTTGTTAATCCGGAAATGAAAGGGCAGGGTATAGGAAGTATGACGCATTTTATGCGTTTAGTTTATGGATTCGATATATTTGGCGCCACATTAATTAAGTCTGTGATTGATATTGACAACATAGCTTCTCGAAAGTCGGTAGAGAGAATGGGCTTTGCTTTGAAAGAAATAAAGAAAGGCGAGCTTGAGAAGAACGGTTTGCTTGTAGACAGATGCTATTATTTTTGCACCAAAGAATCTTTTAATCGAAGCTTATTTGGGTACAAGATTGAGGGTGGTAATGTTAAATATACACACCGGAGAGGCTGATTCATTCCTTTACAAAGTAGTTCGAGACGATATTTATCCTTTTCTCGGTGGTGGAAATAAAGGCCGAAAGATAGAATACATTGCGCGAGATATCGAAAGAACTAGCTCTGATGCAATTGTAACCACTGGCGGTATTCAATCCAACCATTGCCGAGCTGTTGCGCTCTATGCCGCATATCGAAAAATTAAATGCACTCTAGTCTTGCACGGTTCCAAAAAAGACTTTTCCTGCCAAGGTGGAAATGCACGGGTAATGCGGGATACTAGTGTAAACTGTGTGTTTGTCGATCAGGCTATGGATATTGGCCCAGCAATGGATAGAGCGATGACAGCATATCAAAATCAGGGATTGAATCCATATTATCTTCAGGGTGGAGGTCACACTCTTGAGGGTGGCTTGGCCTACATCGATGCGATAGAAGAACTAAAAGCCTATTGCATAGAAAATGATTGGAGCCCGCATTACATCTTCCACGCTTCCGGAACTGGTTCTACTCAATCTGGTATCCTTGCTGGATTAGACAAGCATGAGTTCATAAATACGCAAGTGATAGGTATCTCTGTTGGAAGAAAACGAGAGGCCGCCGAAAAAGTTGTGAAAGAGTTTTATTCTGAGCTTTGCGAACATCACGAAATAAGCTGTACCGATCGAGCGGTGGTAGTTCTGGATGACTATTTGTGTGGGGGTTATGGTCAAGCAAACGAAGCCATAGAAAACCTATCGAAACGAAGTTTGCGGGATTTTGGATTTATGTTGGATTATACCTATACAGCAAAAGGATTTTATGGGATGCAGCAATATATTAAACAGAACAAATTAGAAGGTAAAAATATATTGTTTTGGCATACTGGCGGCGTTTTTAACTATTTGGCTGAATAACTAGTGAATATACTTTTTACCTGTGCGGGTCGCCGCAATTACTTAATTAACTATTTCAAAGACTGTTTAGTAGGGAAAGGTAAGGTGTTCGCCGCTGATATGAGTGCCAGTGCTCCAGCATTAATTGATGCGGATGAGTCTCTATTGGTTCCGTCTATCTATTCGGAAGACTACATCTCAGAAATCGCTTCAATAGTTAAAGAGCACAAAATTAATGCGATTATTTCTCTCAATGACCTTGAGCTGCCTTTGTTAGCCGAAGCAAAAAAGGAGCTCGAATCTCTTGGAGCTACTATAATTGTGGCGGATGCGTTGGTTATCGATATCGCTTTTGATAAATGGAAGACAGTTGAGTTCTTGCGAAAATTGGGTTTAAAGACACCGCAAACTTACCTTACACTTCGTGAAGCTCTTGAAGCTATTGACACTGGGGAATTGAAATTTCCACTGGTAGTTAAGCCCCGTTGGGGAAGTGCATCGATAGGTATAGACTTTCCTGAAGACAGAAGAGAGTTAAAGCTTGCTTATGAACTGCAGACTATTAGGTTGAAACGAACGATTCTTGCTAAAGCTAGTGAAGTTGATATCGAACGAGCAATTCTGATTCAAGAAAAGTTACCCGGAAAAGAATATGGGATGGACGTGCTTAATGATTTAAATGGTAAGTATTTTGGTACCTACGTGCGGGAAAAGCTAACGATGCGCTCTGGTGAAACTGATAAAGCTATTTCTGTTGTTGAAAACCGTTTTCAGGAGCTTGGCGAGAGATTAGGCTCAGCTTTAAAGCATGTAGGTAATATGGATTGTGATGTATTTGAGAAAAATGGCGAGCTTTACGTACTAGAGCTGAACCCTCGTTTTGGTGGAGGTTACCCGTTCTCTCATGAAGCAGGCATTAACGCGGCGGCAATCTACATTGAGTGGTTAAAAGGTAATAGTGATGTCTCGCTATTTGATAATTACAAAGCTGGAATAATGTTCTCAAAGTGTGATCGCTTGCTACGCGTTAATTGATACTAGGAAGTTTATGCTAAACACCCCATTCTCCCCGTGGCCTTCATTCACTGAAGAAGAAGCCAACGCCGTTCGTGATGTAGTGCTCTCCAACAAAGTGAATTACTGGACAGGCCAAGAGTGCCGTTCGTTTGAAAAAGAATATGCTGCGTGGTGTGGCACTGAATACGCGATTGCGGTTGGTAATGGTACGTTGGCGCTTGATTTAGCGCTGAAGGCTATGAACATTGGCCCAGGCGATGAGGTGATTGTAACCCCACGTACGTTTTTGGCTTCGGTATCTACCGTGGTAAGCGCGGGTGCTACACCAGTGTTTGTAGATGTAGATCGCGATAGCCAGAACATAGAGGCGCACACCATAGCAGGCGCAATTACCGATAGAACCAAAGCGGTGATTGTGGTGCATTTGGCGGGGCGTATGGCGGATATGGACCCGATTATGGCGTTGGCCTCTAAACATAAATTTTATGTAATTGAAGATTGCGCGCAAGCCCATGGTGCAAAATACAGAGGCCAGATGGCGGGTAGTATTGGCCATGTTGGGGCGTGGAGTTTCTGCCAAGATAAGATTATGACCACCGGCGGTGAAGGTGGCATGGTAACCACCAACGATGAAGCCTTGTGGCGAAAGATGTGGAGCTATAAAGATCACGGCAAAAGTTATGAAGCCGTGTATGAACGCGAGCACCCACCGGGGTTTCGCTGGCTGCATGAAAGCTTTGGCACCAACTGGCGCATGACAGAAATGCAAGCCGCTATTGGCCGTATTCAGTTGCGCCGTATGGCCGAGTGGACAGCGGCACGGCAGAAAAACGCCGAAGCAATATGGCAAGTAGGCCGGCTGTTTCCATTACTGCGCGTGCCTGATAGCAAATTAGGCACTTGCCCACAAACCTGTGCTGCTTGTGTGGCCAGTGCAGGCCCAGAGAGCGTAGGCACAGAAAGTTCAGGCTCACAAAGTGCTGAGGGTTTGCAAGAGCAGGGCTGTGCCCATGCTGCTTACAAGTGCTACATGTTTATTAACCCTGAGCATTTAGCCTCTGGCTGGAACCGAGATCGCATTGTAGCCGAAATTAACCAACGCGGCGTACCATGCTTTCAAGGTTCATGCTCGGAAGTATATTTAGAAAAGGCCTTTGATAATACTGGCTGGCGGCCCGCTGCGCCGCTACCTGTTGCCAAAGAACTTGGTGAAACTTCGTTGATGTTTTTGGTGCACCCTACTTTAACAGATGTAGAAATAGATAAAACCTGTAGCGTGCTAACGAATGTATTTATGTTGGCACAAAAGTAATATCTTTCTTAGTAATTGATTACAGGCGTTCTTGTAATCATTTCATGGATTAAAACTAGCAATGACGGACTATCTCTTTAACTTACCTCGCTCTATTAAAATCGCAATCGCGTATGTTACCGATGTGTTGTTTTTAATATTCGCGTTGTGGTTTGCGCTTAGTATTCGCTTTGAAACCATTTATGTTCCGCCTAGTAATGGGGTGTGGGTTGCGGCTGCCATCATGATTGTGGTGAGTTTGGCTACATTCAACGTGTTGGGCTTGTATCGGGCCATTACTCGCTACATAAGTTATCGCGCGCTATTTTCTGTGGGCCTTGGCGTAGCAGCATCCGCTGCATCATTGTTGTTGTTGCGGGATATTTTTTCAGCTGCTATTCCTGCTAGCGCAGTTATTACTTATGGCCTTATTGCGCTGTTGTTAATTGGTGGCTCTCGCTTACTTGTGCGCGCTTCGGTGCATAGAACTAGCGCTGCAGATCGTGAGCGAGTGCTTATTTATGGGGCAGGCTCTTCGGGTAGGCAGCTAGCACAAGCTCTATTAAGTGGCACGGAGTATAAGCCGGTAGCCTTTGTGGATGATGATACCACGTTGCATCGTTCTACAATGCTTGGCCTCACTGTATACCCGCCTACTGAGGTAGCAAACCTACTGAGCAAGAAAAGCATAAGCAAGATACTGTTAGCAATACCTTCTGCTTCGCTTACCGAGCGTAAAAAAGTGCTTGAGTATATTGAGCCCTTAGCTGTGCAAGTGCTTACTATTCCTGGTATGGCTGATTTAGTTTCGGGCCAACAAATTGATACCTTAGAAGAAGTGCGCGTAGAAGATTTGCTGGGGCGGGACCCTGTGCCGCCACGCGAACATTTAATGGATAGAAATATTCATGGCAAAGTGGTGTTGGTTACCGGTGCTGGCGGCTCGATTGGTTTAGAGCTGTGTAGGCAAATTCTGCGCTGCTCACCAAAAACATTGGTGTTATATGAATTGAGTGAATACTCTCTGTATGCCATAAACGAAGAGCTACAGAACTTAGCAATACAAGAATCAATTGAAGGGGTGAACATTGTGCCAATTATGGGCACAATTCAACGGCGTAATCGCGTAGAAGCGGTAATGCGAGCCTTTGCCGTGCAAACGGTTTACCATGCCGCCGCGTATAAACATGTGCCCATGGTGGAATACAACATTGTAGAAGCTGTGCGTAATAATGTGTTTGGTACTTGGCACACAGCTGAGGCAGCTATTAATGCGGCTGTGGAAAGCTTTGTGTTGGTTTCTACCGATAAGGCAGTGCGCCCTACCAACGTGATGGGGGCTACCAAGCGCATGGCTGAGCTAGTGCTGCAAGCACTGGCAAAACGCCAATTCTTAACTTGCTTTTGCATGGTGCGCTTTGGTAACGTACTGGGCTCTTCCGGCTCTGTGGTACCAAAGTTTAGAGAGCAAATTAAAGCCGGTGGGCCTGTAACGGTTACCGACCCAGAAATCACCCGCTATTTCATGACCATTCCAGAGGCTTCCCAGCTAGTAATTCAGGCCGGAGCCATGAGCTGTAATGGCAAAGGCACAGGCGGCGAAGTGTTTGTGCTAGATATGGGTGAGCCGGTTAAAATTGAACGCTTGGCGAGAAAACTGATTCGCCTTATGGGCAAATCGGTGAAAGATGAGAAAAAGCCAAACGGCGATATCGAAATTGCCTACAGCGGTTTACGGCCCGGCGAAAAGTTATTTGAAGAATTGCTGATTGGCGATAATGTGCAAAAAACCGCACATCCGCGTATTATGACAGCGCTAGAAGCGGATTTATCCTGGCCTAAAGTAGAAGAAATACTGCAGAACCTTGATATGTATTGCCATGAGTTTCGCATTAGTGATGTGCATCGAATACTTTGCGAGGCGCCACTCGGCTTTGCACCTACCGATGGCATTTCTGATTTGGTATGGAATGCGAGTGGTAAAGCGTTACCCAAAAAGCAACAACGGAATGAAAAGGAACGGGGATGACCGAACAGCAATGGTTTCCTCGTATACCTCCCACAGACCCCTCCCCCAAGAATAGCCCCCCGAATACCTCTTCGAACACAGATCTGTAAATTTCATACTCGGCTATTCGTGGGTTGAGTGGTAAAGTTGTTAAATTGATTCTGAAGCTGGTTGGATAAAGGCAGATATTGCCGCAATAAAGCTTCGTTTATTCCTATGGTTACGAGAGTTCTAAGTAAACATGAAACGTGTTCTGAAGCATGGATTAAGGTTGTGGCGAAGTAAGTTCGCAAGGAGCGTTGCTCTAGTAGCAAGCGGAACAGCAGCAGCGCAAGTTATTGGCATCGCATTTTCGCCCATTATTACACGATTATATGGCCCTGAATCTTTTGGCATTCTGGGAACCTACTTAGCACTCTTAGCTATTTTAGCGCCATTGGCGGCGCTAAGTTATCCCATAGCCATCGTTTTACCGAAACACGATAACAACGCAAAAGGCTTAGTTAAGCTATCACTGAGGCTAAGCTTTGTAACCTCAGGAGTTGTTGCAACTGTTATCCTGTTTTTCGAAGAGCCTTTATTAGAACTTCTAAATATAGGTGAGGTTGGGAAGTTTATATGGTTTGTCCCGCTTGCCCTGTTATTCTCTGTATGGTTGGCAGTTGCAAAACAATGGGCGATACGCAAAAAGCTCTTTAAACTGAAAGCAAAAGTCGCTGTTGTGAATGCTTTGCTGCAAAATGGGTTCAAATCTGGAATTGGTTTATTTGCACCTTTTGCCTGGGTATTAATTACCATTGCAACGTTAGGAAGCATTTTGAATGCGGTTTTATACTATTTAGGATTTCGTAAAGAACCAAGTTCTGGTGGTTTCCAAAAAGAGGGAGCTTTAAGCCAAACTCAATTAGCTAGGGAATATAGGGATTTCGCCTACTTTAGAACTCCCCAACTACTTTTAAACGCGGCGTCTCATAGTATGCCGATATTGATGCTTACAACGCTTTTTGGTCCGGCTATAGCAGGTTTTTATACTTTAGGAAAAATGGTGCTTGGCGCGCCAGTGCAATTGTTAGGTCAATCAGTAGCCGCGGTTTTTTACCCAAAATTTAATGAAACAATTTTGAGAGGTGAATCGGGGAAAAAGCTTTTAGTTGACGCGGGAATATCGTTAGGTGTTATTGGTTTTGTGCCATTCAGTTTGATATTTATATTTGGACCTTTTATTTTCGGCATGGTTTTTGGCCCAGAATGGGTGACAGCTGGCGAATTTGCGCGATGGTTAGCCCTGTCGTCATTTTTCTCATATCTTAACAGGCCGAGTGTAGCCGCAATTCCAGTATTAAGAATGCAACGGTTTTATCTTGTTTTCGAAATAACAGGGGTGATTATAAGGTTACTATCGTTGGTAGTGGCTTATGTTATTTTTAATACCGCAGTTTCTGCAATTATTATGTTCAGTTTAGCAAATGTTGTTTTGAGCTTATCTTTAATGTTTATAACTCTCTATGCAGCGTCTAAGAAGGGAACAATTACCTGAATTCAGGGTTGGTGAACTTGTTTATACTGATGCGCTAACTCCAGAGATTGGTTATAAAGTAATGAGGCTTCTGGTATGTGGTGCTGGAACTAGGGTTGAATTTTATATTATGAATGAGTTAGTTCCGGTTTTTTAGCGTATTGATTTATGGCTGTTTTAGTATGGTTTAATAACATGGGGTTTTATATTTCGAATGGTTTTTTTGTTAAAGTCAAAAATTAAAGAAAAAGTAAACTTTATAATGGGTTTTCTCGGAGTGGAAATCCATCGCAAGGGTTTCGCTTCTCATCAAGCAGAAAAGATTGAGGTTCTTGCTACAGTATCAGATCATTATTTCTCCATGGCATACCCTGAACTGAGTGCTTTGAGCCCAACAAAAAGCGTAAGAGTGCAAAGTGAGAGCACTTTTGTTAAAACTGCAAGGCACCGTTTAGATGATTTTAGCGGGTTAACAAGTTACCAATCATTTATTTTAGAATTAGAGTGTTTAGTTAGATTAAATAAGCTGACTGATGAAAATGGTAGAAGCCCTTTTCCAAAATTGTATTCCTTTGATGTTGAGAAACGAGAGATAGAATCTTCCCATGTTGGGCATTCGCTCTCATGCTTAAACTATTCTGTTGATGTTCGGTGTTTCGGGGAACAAATTGCAAGTATAGTGGCGCTGCTTAAAAAAGCTGGGGTAATTCATTTAGATAACCACCCGAGTGGGAAGAATGTATGTGTATCAGATGAAGGTAGGATATATTTAATTGATTTCGATTTGGCAGCAATAGACGGAGTTGCTCTTGGTCCATACCAACAGAAACGATTAAATGACTTTTATGAGAATGGTGGTTATGAAGGTTTTGCCGACGAGCTCGCTTTAATTATTAGTAATCACCCAAATATAAGAATCATAGATTAGGTTAGTGCTGCAAGCATTGGCAAAACGCCGATACCACACTTGCTTTTGTATGGTGCGCTTTGGTAACGTACAGGGCTCTTTCGGCTTTGGCATGGAATGTGAGTGGTAAAGCGTTAGCCAAAACGTAACAATGCAACGAAAAGGAACGGGGATGACCGAACGACAATACACCGCAGATCATCGCAAAGATTATGAAGACGATCTTGATTTAGTTGAGCTCGTGAAGGCGTTATGGAGCGGTAAGTGGATTATTATCGCGGTTACCTTTGTGTTTGCGGTGGGTTCTATTGCCTACGCGCTTAGCCAACCCAATATGTATCGTTCTGAGGCACTACTTGCGCCTGCAGAGGATTCTGGTGGTATGCGTGTACCAGGGCAGCTTGGTGGTTTAGCCGCATTAGCAGGTGTGAACTTGGGCGGTTCGGGTGGTGGTACAAAAGTAGCACTTGCGTTGGAAATATTGAAATCGCGCGATTTTCTTGGCCGATTTATTGAAAAACATGATTTAAAAGTGCCGATTATGGCGGCTAAATCATGGGATATTGAAAGCAATACCCTGGTTATTGATCCGGATATCTATGATGAGGCCACAGGCACTTGGGTGCGTGAGGTGAAGCTACCTTTACGGCCCGAACCTTCATTGCTTGAAACCCATGAAGAGTTTTTAACCATGCTGAGCGTAAGTGAAGGGCAGAACTCGGGCATGGTGCGCGTAGCCGTTGAGCATTATTCTCCTTACTTGGCTGCTGAATGGGTACGGTTGCTAGTGCACGAAGTAAATGAAGAAATGCGCAAACGCGAACTAGAAGAAGCCACCAATAGTATTGCTTATTTAGAAGCGCAATTGGAGCGCACTAGCTTGGCCGATGTGCAACTGATGTTGTATTCATTAATTGAAGAGCAAACGAAAACATTGATGCTGGCGAATGTTCGCCCAGAGTACGTGTTGATTACAATAGACCCTGCAATTGTTCCCGAGAAGCGCTCTAAGCCATCTCGTGCCATGATTGTAATCATTGGTACATTCATTGGTGGCTTATTAAGCGCAACCTTTGTGATTATGCTCAGTATGTTTAGACGGCGAACTGCGAAACAATAATGCTGCCTGTTTAAAGGATTAAAAGTTAACCTTTTAACGAGCATGAGTTTTGATTTTAAACTGCAAAAAAGAGCAATGTTTTGGCTACTGTATTATTTTATAACGCGATTCTTATTTACAGTACCTTGTTTGTGTATCTTAGCGAGAGAATGCGCTATTCGCTAGATCGCTGGATTTTGTTGGCGGTGGCTTTCCTAATTCTCGTTCTTCCATCTGCACTTCGGTATAACATAGGCACAGATTTTATGTCCTATGTGAATATTTATGAGAATTTAGACGATTTCACATGGATGGAGCAGGGCTTCTACTTTGTTAACTGGACGTTTCGGAGTTTAGGCGCCCATGTGCAGTGGGTGTTTACCGCTTTTGCGTTTATTTTTACCGCGGTTGCGTTTAAGGCTTACCCAAGTAGAAATGTTTGGTTAGTGCACTTTGTTTTTATGGCAATGCTGTGGTTTCCGAGCTTTAACATTATGCGGCAAACGATTGCGTTGGCTTTCTGTATGCTGGCCGTTTTCTGCTACCTCGATCGCCGCGTGTTACTGTTCTTTGTTTACACAGCTATTGGTGCGTTATTCCATAAATCTGCATTTTTTGTGATGGCCTGCGGCGCTCTTGCGTTAATTCCTGTTCGAACGTCTTTAAAGTATACGGTTGCCCCTTTAGCATTTACCGCGATTTTGGCAGTAGCATTGCTGCAAATGGATTTAATTCTTGGCTTGATTGAACACCTATTGCGAACCGCCGGGTTAACCAAATATGCAAATTACTTTGGTGGCCGCCATTTCATTGCTCGAGATTTTGGCTCGGGGTTAGGGGTGTTAGCCAAAGTAGCGTTCAGTGTTTATGTGCTCCTGAGTGCCAAAAGCTTTTTGCGGTTTAACAAATACAATTGGTTGTTACTTATTTTGGTATTTGTGTATGCATTGGGTGTAATTCTTGCCAACCAAATCATGATTTTTGGTAGGATGGCGGATACTTTTGTGGTGGCGCCGGTGGTGGCTGCCTATGTGTTGTACCAACTGCCGAACAATAGGCAATTGAATAAGTTGGTGCTGGTATCATTTTTGGCATTCTTGCTGCTTTCGTTCACTAAAGACGGGTTTGGCACGGTAACCAGTTATTCGGACCCGCATCGAAATCCTTATCAAACAATTTTCTCAAGTGATGTAAATGAATAATATTCCAACAGTTTCTGTGATTATTCCGGTGTATGGAGTTGAGCAGTTTATTAGTAAGTGTTTATTAAGTATTCAAGCGCAAACGTTCACAGATTTTGAATGTTTAGTGGTAAATGATGGTAGCCCAGATAACTCGATAGATGTTGCGAAACAAACGGTAGGTAACGATAAACGTTTTATCTTTTTAGAGAAAGAAAACGGGGGCCTCGCTTCGGCACGAAACTTTGGTTTAGATTTTGCTAAAGGAGAGTATGTAGCGTTTCTTGATAGTGATGATTACGTGGAGCCCGAGTTTTTAGCAAAGCCACTACAGCGCATGCAAGAAGAGCAGTCGGACATATGCATGATGAGCATCAATTACGTTGATGAAGCGGGCACAGTGATTAAGGTTCGCCATAACGATGTAGATGCATATGTTGCGATGAATGATTTCCTGATTTCTAAAGATACGGTAACGCAATACGCGTGGAACAAGATATATAAGCGGGAAATATTTGCTAGTATTCGCTTCAATGAAGAAGTGATTACTTATGAAGATGTGTATGTGAACTTCAGGATTTTGTATGGGCGAAAAATTTCTAATGTGAAAACGCCGTTAATTAACTATTTACAGCGCGCAGGAACTTTATCGCGTGATATAAAGCCTACTTATTTGCAAGATCGACTAGCGATTACAAAAGTGCAAGAGCAGTTTGTAAACAGCCATGGCCTTGCCGAATCACACCGTGATTACATTAAGTTTACCTATTTAAAAACGTTCGTATTTTTCTCTATTGTTCGGTATGCGCGCTATTCCGCAAAGTACAATGCAGATATAAACCAATTTAAAAAAGTACTAAACCGCGATTACTTTACCGGTAGAAATATCTTATTCATGATGAAGGAAGAGCCGAAAGTAGGGTTCTCGTTGCTGTTATTCAAGCTATCGCCAGCAGTGTTCAAGAAATTCGCCGGCTTTTGGTTTAGGAAGCATGTTGCTTAAAGGAGCTTTTAATGAAGCGTATAATTACGTATGGAACGTTCGATCTTTTGCATTATGGCCATATCAATTTACTGCGAAGAGCGAAGCAACAGGGCGATTACTTGATTGTTGCACTAAGCACTGATGAGTTTAATCTGCGCTCAAAGAATAAAGTTTGTTACTTTGAGTATGAGAAGCGTAAAGCATTACTAGAAGCGATTCGTTATGTTGATTTGGTGATTCCTGAGGAAAATTGGGAGCAGAAATCAGAAGATGTGGTGCGCTATCACGTGGATACCTTTGCGATTGGCGATGATTGGCAAGGCCAGTTTGATTTTCTAAAAGAGTTTTGCGATGTGGTGTATTTGCCTCGCACACCAGAAATTTCGACAACTCAGATCAAAACAGAACTGCGGAAATAGATTAAGTAAATTATGTTAGATAATGAATTTAGGGACGAATTACTAGAAGTGCTGCGCACCTTCCATGAGTTTTGTGAAACGCATGGCTTAAAATACTACTTAATTGGTGGTGGGCTAATTGGTGCTGTACGCCATGGTGGGTTTATTCCATGGGACGATGATATTGATGTGGCCTTAAGCCGCGATGATTTTCAGAAGTTAATTGCATTACAGGATAAAGTGCCTGCTGGCTTTAAACTTCAAGAGCCATTTTTAGGGGATGAATACTCTAATACCATGGTTCGCATGCATTCTACCCGATTGCTTGTGCAGCAAGATTTTCTAAAGAAATTTAACATTGGCCCTTGGATTGATGTTTTCCCTTTGGATAATACGTTCGATAATCGTTTGGCGCGCAAGGCTCACTTTTTTGCTGCCTATTTGCTGAAAGTTTTTAGTGCATCTCGTTTGGGAGGGGTGCAGGTAACCGGCAGTGTTAAAGCTAAGCTTAAGTTGCTTTTATACTATGTGCTGCGGCCAATTCCTTTGCGTTGGTGTGCGGGCGCATATAACAAAGTGATGATGTTGAAGCGGAAGCCAGGTACCTATATGGCAAACTTAACGGGCCGTTGGCGTGAGAAAGAAATTATTGCTCGGCCTGAGCTGGCAAAGCGCGCACTTTATGATTTTGAAACTATTAAAGTATACAGTTTTGCAGATTACGATAAGTGGCTAGGGCGCGTTTATGGTAGCTACATGGAGCTGCCGAAAGAACAGGATCGAGTGCCTGATCACTCTCTCGACCGAGTAGAGTAAATTAGATGATGTTTAAAGTTACGCCAAAACATAAACACTCGTTGTTACGGGGCTCACTCTTTTTGCTTTCGCCGCTTTTTACGCTAATAAGTTTTTTTCTTAAGAAAAATGATGCAGTGGTGCTTACCTCATCGTTGAACAAGGAGTTTTCCGATAATACACGTGCATTGTTTGAAGCCTTGTATGCACGACCTGAATTTCGGAATCGCGTGTACTTTGTGTTGAATGATACCGAAAAGGCGGCGTTATTAAACCAACAGTATCCAGGACGCTTTTTGAATAACACATCATTCAAAAACATCCTTTTTATACTGCGCGCAAAATATTGGTTCAGCTCTGCGCTTGAAATGCCAGCACCAGCCTTGTTTCAGAGGTTTCGGCGCACGGTAATTCACTTAGGGCACGGCATGTTGTATAAGCGCATTGGTTTGCGCGAGCAGGGTGTATCTTGGTACAAAAGAATATATTACTTTTTTATTACCAGTAATTTCAGTTACACCATTGCCACAACTGAGTTTTTTCTGGATGAAATAGCCCAAGGGTTCGGTGTTCCGAAAGAACGGATTTTACTGTTACCGCAACCTAAAACCGCGCTGCTTGCTACCCCCGCTTCTATAAACAACAGCTTGTTTAACGATACAAGCGCTACGCATGTGCTACATGCCCCTACCTGGCGACCATACGCAGATGTGCAATTAATGCCATTTGCAGACCAAGATTTGCCGGCGCTGGGTGAGTTTCTAGAGCAACATAATATTCATATTTGGATTCGCGTTCACCCACGTAATGAGCAACATATTGATGAGGCGTTGCTGGCTACCAAAAATATTCATTTGTTTAGTGGTAGAGATTATAGTGAAGTGAATGCTTATCTGGCGCACTTCGCTGCCCTGATCACGGATTACTCTAGTATTTATTTTGATTTCTTAACGTTACAGCGGCCGGTGTTGTTTCTTGATTACGATTTAGATCTGTATGTTCGCAAAGTTGGCGTGGTTGATCGTTACCAAGAGCTAAAAAGCGAAGTATCTACATTGAGCCAAGCGCAGCTTATAGAGCAGTTGGCAGCCATTAAGTGCGGCGATGTTAACCTTACGAAAATTCAGCAGGCGAATGCACTGGTGAATTTTAATATTCCGAACGAGGAGATTATTAACTATGTTATTGAAACCCTCTTTGGGATTAAGAAATGACGCGTTATAGTATGTGCGTTGATGGCAAGAATGCTATTGTTGTTTCGGCGTTTGCACTGAGTAACTAACTGGTTTGGTTGGTGTGCTAAAACTGTAGTTAAAACACAAACATCATGGAGATAAACACTCGTGAGCTTTAAACCTTTTGTGCGGCACGTTGCGTGGATTGTGCTTGCTACTTGTGCAAGTGCAGTAACCTTAAGTATTGCTGCCCCGGCACATGCGCAGCAAGAGTTAACGCAACAACAAATAGAGCAATTTAAACGTTTGCCTCGTGCCCAACAAGAAGCGTTGGCGCGCCAATATGGCATTGATCTCAGCATGCTTGAGCGCCAGGGGGCCAGTACTCGAGCTACTGAAGATCCTGAAACTACTCGGCCACGTGATGGGCGCGAGAGTATGGATGAGCGTGAGCGTGAGCTTCATCGAGAAGACGAAAAGCGCCGCGCAGAAAAGGATAAAGAACTAAAGCCATTTGGTTACTCAATATTTGCAGGGCAGCCCACTACTTTTGCTCCGGTAACTAATGCCCCGGTACCGGGTAATTACCGTATTGGTGCAGGCGATACCGTTATGGTGCAAATGTTTGGCCAAGAATCGATAAGCCATACCTTAATCGTAGATCGTGAAGGCCGTATTACTATTCCTCGTTTGGGGCCACTTACGGTAGCGGGCCTCAGCTATGATGAGCTAAAAGCGCTAATTCGCAACGAAGTAAGCACTCGTATGATTGGTATGCAGGCCGCTGTTTCTATGGGCGAATTGCGCAGCATGCAAATTTTTGTGCTGGGTGAAGCGCATCAGCCTGGTGCTTATACTGTTGGCTCACTTACTACAATTAGCCAAGCGTTATTGGCTAGCGGTGGTGTGAGTGATATTGCCAGTTTGCGTAATGTGCAGTTGAAGCGCGCTGGTGAAACTATTGTTGAGTTCGATTTATATGATTTGCTGATCAAAGGCGATGCTAGCAAAGATCGTATTTTGCAGCCCGGTGATGCCGTGTTTATTCCTAGCCGGGGGCCGTTGGTAGCGATAGATGGCGAAGTTGTGCGCCCAGCGCTGTATGAGTTAAAGGCTGGTGAAACCCTTGCTGATGCCGTACGTTTTGCTGGCGGTAATACCGCTTCTGCACACATGGCCTCGTTACGAATTCAAGGGGTGCGCGATGGTGTACGCCGTGTAACTACTGTAGATGCGCAGCGCCAAGGTAGCTACGCATTGCGCGATGGCGACCAAGTGTATGTGCCGCGCATTGCCGAAGTGTTTGATAACGCCATTTTAGTGAGCGGTGCGGTATCGCGCCAAGGTGCAATAGAGTGGCGCAACGGAATTAGGGTGAATGATATTTTGCGTAGCCCTACCCAAGATTTATTACCTGATGCTGATTTGAACTATGGCCTAATTGTGCGTGAGCACCCAGAAACTTTTGAACTGAAGCTATATCAATTTGATTTGGCTTCGGCAATGCGAGGCGATGCGGCGCATAATTTAGTGTTGCAGCCGCGTGATGAGCTCATCGTATTTGCGCGCTTTCAAAGCAGTGCTGATCGCATTCAAGCGGGTTTTGCGAGCGAAGAATATAAAACTGAATATGAGAAAGCGCGTGAATTACTGGAGTTAGAGAACAGTTTGCTGCCAGAACGGGAGCAGGTTGGCAAAGATGAATTAGTGATTTACCACAAAAACTCTCGCCAAATGATTTTAGAACGCGTGCTTGCTCGCGTGCGCACCCAAGGCCAAGTAGATGGCACAGGCCGTACGGTGAGGGTAAACGGCGAAGTTCGCTTTCCAGGTGAATATCCGATGGTTGAGAATGCATCTGTAGCTGGATATGTCGCGGCTGCGGGTGGTTTGCGAGATTCTGCGCATTTAGCTCGTGCTGAAATTACCCGTACCGTTATGGAAGATGGTATGGCTAATACTGATTATGTGAGCTTCAGTTTATACGATGCGTTGTTAGGTAATGTTAATATACAAGTGGGTGCGCGAGACCAGATTAATGTTTTCCGAATTCCTGAGTGGCAAAATACAGTTGATGTAGTTTTGGAAGGGGAAGTGCGTTTTCCTGGCACCTATGCGGTTCGCCGTGGTGAAACCTTACGTGATTTAATTGAGCGTGCCGGTGGTTTAACCGATTACGCTTTCGTAGAAGGCGCCGTATTTACCCGGGAAGAAATTCGTGAGCAGGAGCGCCAACGTTTACAGGCGCTTACCCGAGAATTACGCCAGGAGATGGCGAGTATCAGCCTTACCGAGGGTGGTGTAACGAATTACTCAGAAATGAATCAGTTGCTAACGGATTTAGTGAGCACAGAGGCGATAGGCCGTTTGGTGGTTAATTTAGGAGATATTATAGGTGGCCTCGGAGAGCGCGATATTGAGCTGCGTGATGGTGACCGCTTAGTAATTCCAGGGCAACGCCGCACCATTTCTATTATTGGTGAAGTGCAAATGCCTTCTACCTATCGCTACGATGAAGGTTTAAGCGTACGCGATTATATTGAGCGTAGTGGCGGTGCCAAGCGCCGTGCGGATGATAAGCGGATTTTCGTAGTGCGTGCCGACGGCTCCGTAGAGCCCTATAGTAATCGTAGAGGCTGGTTTAGCAGCAATAATCGCGTAACCTTGCAACCCGGCGATACAATTGTGGTGCCGCTGAATACTTCCTATAAAGACAATATTCAGCTTTGGGCAACCAGCACGCAAATTTTGTATCAAATGGCGGTGGCCGTTGCTGCAATTAATAGCATTTAATGGCGGGCTGTATGGCAGTTTGTGGTATGCGTAAAAAAGGCTTAGCTATTTCAATTGCAGCAGCGGTGCGCACTTCGGTGCTCACCGCTGCTGTTGTTTTAGGAGCTGTTGGTACTGCAGCAGCTACACCTTGGGCGGATGCTAATGATGCGCAAGTGCGCCATTATTTGCAGGTATTGGCCGATTCAGGGGTGGTTCAGTTTTCCGCGAATACTTACCCCATGATGTGGGGCGCCCTACTTGAAAATATGCAGGATGTGGATGCTGGCATGCTAAATCGTGAGCAGCAACAGGCCTATTTTTATGTGCTTTCGGTGTTGGAATTCCATGCTTCTGGCGGTTATACCGGTGCTTCGTTGCATGGGCAAAGCCGCACGGGAGCGCAGCGGGGTTTTGGTAACACTAATGGCGCGGCAGCTGGCAGTGGCGAGAAAGGTTTGCTTACCATAAGCCGAGATTTCAAAACCGATCATTCGGCGTTTCGGGTAAAAACCTCTTACCGTACCGGCAGAGAAGCCTTGCCGTGGCGTGAAAATGATCCGCAGAGCATTAGTTTTGCCGGCTCGTATGCCGCTACCATGCTTACCAATGAAGTATTGGGCAGCTGGGTATTGGGAGCAGACCAATTGCAAACCTGGTGGTCGCCTAGCTATGAGCATGATGGCATGCATACGCGCTCTGAGCGGCCCTTACAAGCGTTGCGGGTAACTCGCGCAGGCTCTGCCCCATTTGCTACGCCGCTGTTAAGCTGGGTTGGCCCATGGAGCGCTACCGCCTATGTTGGCCGCAGTGAGCGGGCATTGGGCGTATATTCTGGCACTGATTGGCTACAAAATAGTGAACAAGACCGTGCTCGTGAAGAAGCCTTTGGTGTTCGGCTAACGGCCAATCCACATAGGCGTTTACAACTAGGTTCGCGCTTTACTGGTGCGCACTTGGGATATACTCAGAAAAATGCTGCTGTAGATGCGCGCTATGTGTTGCTAAATGGTGCTGAGAGTGATGCCCGCGTGCAGTTAGCCGTATACGGTGAATTGATTTATCACGATAGTGCCCTTAGCACTACGTATCATACCGTGGGCGCAGATGTGCATTTGCCGTTATCTTCCCCGTTGGGTAGCACGGCAACGGGCAAGGCACCAAGCTCGCTACGCTTTTACGCGGAGCAACTCGCGCATTACTCGCGCGATACCTTGGCTGTAGGCTTTGATTACCTCACTACCAGTGGTTTTGGCTGGGGAGTGCGAGTACGTGATATCGATTATTTTGCCAATCATTGGCGCGCGGCGCGTGTTGCTGAGATGCAACTGCCGGAGTTTACTTGGCAAAGCCAACAGGCTTTACAACGTGACCAGCTAGATGTGCAGCTGTATCAACCGCTTGGTGATGGCCGTTTAGTAGTAGGTGCGCAATGGTGGCGCGATACGCCGAAGCACGAGAGTATGCATGAACAAGCAAACGGGAAGAGCAATTCTATAAATGTTTCAGTAAGCTGGGAGATTCGCTGGTAACCTCCCAGTTTACTAATCTTGTTTGGTAAACTGGATTATTGGCCTTTTCCGCAAAGCACCGTAGCTGCAGTGAGTACTACAATTTTGAAATCCATCCAAGTTGTTTGATGCTTGATATAATGTAAATCGAAACGATGTTTCCATTCAGCATCTTCAATCGATGCACCATACGGGTACTTAACTTGCGCTAAACCGGTAATTCCGGGGCGTACAGCATGGCGAAAGCGATAGAACGGAATTGTTTTTTCTAGCTCGGTAATAAATACTTCGCGCTCAGGACGAGGGCCAATTAACGACATTTCGCCTTTTATCACGTTGATCAGTTGTGGCAATTCATCGATGCGCATTTTACGTAATATCTTACCAACTTTGGTAACCCGCGCATCGTTTTCAGTAGCCCATTGTGCGCCATCTTCTTCAGCATCTTCGGCCATGGAGCGAAATTTAATAACGTGAAACTCTTTATTGAACAAGCCTACTCGTGATTGGGTATAAAATACCGGGCCACGGCTTTCTAGCTTGATCATAATGGCAACTAGAATGAAGAATGGAATTAACAGAACGATACCGATAACGGAGAAGAGGATATCGCCCAACCGTTTAAGTATTTTAGGCCGGCGGTTGGATAGGATCGAGAAGGCTTTTTGATGCAAGAAAAAGCTTGAATCAACTAAATCGATTTCAGTAAACCCTAAGCGAGTATCTAAATAACTGATTAGAGGCTCAACCCAAGCGCCGCGCTCGGTAGCATCTACAAGGAATAACAATTCTTCGGGGCTTAAATCATAGCTTCTGTAGTGGCAAACGATTGTAGGAACGCCAGCGGAAACACTAAACTCATTTAAAACATAAGAAACTTCATGCTTTTCAAGCACGCTAATGATTTTGCTTTCATATTCCTTAGGGCAATACACGTGAATTAATGTATCTTTTTTTGGGGGAAACATTCCTTTATTCCTGTACTAACTTTGTTCTAGGGAATTTTTACAATATTACGAATTAAGCACGCTAACTAAGGCACGAAATATAGCATACTTTCAGGCATAATAATCTACACTTAGTAATTGTATTTACATAAGGTTGTAACATGATTTTAGTAACAGGCGGAGCCGGATATATTGGTTCGCACACCGTAGTTGAGTTATTGCAAGCAGGGCACGAGGTGTTAGTGCTAGATAACCTATGCAATAGTTCACTTGAGAGCTTGCAGCGGGTTTCACAGATTACCGGCCGCGATGTGATTTTTGTGAAGGGTGATATTCGAGATGCTACCATTTTGCAGCAAATATTTTCTGAGAATACGATTAGCGCCGTTATCCACTTTGCAGGCCTAAAAGCAGTTGGTGAGAGTGTTCGCAAACCGCTAGATTATTACGAGAATAATGTAGCCGGCACGATGATTTTGTTGCAAGTGATGGCCGAGTTTGGCGTAAAGCGCATGGTGTTCTCTTCTTCAGCTACGGTGTATGGCGACCCGGCATCGGTGCCAATTTTAGAAAGCTTTCCTACCGGGGCTACTACCAACCCATATGGAACGTCTAAGCACGTAGTAGAGCGTATGCTTAATGATGTGTGTGTGGCTGATACTGAGTGGAAAGTTGCGGCGTTGCGCTATTTTAACCCGGTTGGCGCGCACAGTAGTGGCTTAATTGGTGAAGATCCGAATGATATTCCAAATAATTTATTACCTTATATTGCCCAAGTTGCGGTTGGCCGTTTGCCGCGTTTAAGTGTGTTTGGTAATGATTACCCTACAGCAGATGGAACTGGTGTTCGCGATTATATTCATGTAGTAGATTTGGCGTTAGGCCATTTGGCGGCGCTAGAAAAGATTGCGGATTTTAATGGTTCGCAAGGTAAAGGGTTTCAAGCGATTAATTTAGGCACTGGAAATGGTTATTCGGTGTTGGAAATGATTAGTGCGTTTGAAAAGGCGAGTGGTAAGCAAGTACCCTATGATGTAGTAGCGCGTAGGCCTGGTGATATTGCGGTTTGTTATGCTGATCCGCATTATGCTTATGAGGTTTTAGGTTGGAAAGCAGAACGTGAGCTTGATGAAATGATGCGCGATACTTGGCTTTGGCAAGCAAAGAACCCGAATGGTTATGCCGATTAAAGTACATGCGTACTTTTGGTTAAATCAATTGTTAAATAAAAAGGGCGAGCTTGAATTATCAAGCTCGCCCTTTTTTGATTTTGCCAATTTTCACTAACTCCCAAATTGCTCCGGGAATTACTGCCAAAACTAATCTTAGTTAGTAGTGGTAGTAGTAGTGCCTACAGTTACTGTAGTAGGAGTAGTTGTTGGCGGAGTAGTTTCCGGCGGAGTAGTTTCTGGTGGAGTTGTTTCTGGTGGCTCTTCAGAACAATCATCACCATCGAAGCACTCGATGTTATCGAACGGATCTTCGCTCGAATCACCTACAACTACCGCTAAAGCAACAACAGATGCAATAGATGCGATGCCACCAAGTGAACCTAGTGTGCCGCCTGCGCTTTGCGATGCGTTAGTGTTAGCGGTTCCCTGTGCCATGGCCGGGGCAGCAGAGAGCATTAACGCTGATAATAATGCTATAGCAGTGTTTTTCATATAAGAACGTCCTTCTCTTCAAATTTGTTCTGTCTATTAAATAACAGACAATGCCTATCATTACAGATCTGGCGATAATTGCAAGGTATATTTGTGGAAAAGGCCCTGTAACACAGGATATTTACAGGGCCTTTACATGTTTGCTTTTTGTACACTTGCGGCTCGTTTATGAGCGCTTTCGGCTTACTTGTGCAAGCGCTCGCGGCTTAATTTGTGCGAGCGCCTGCGGCTTATTTATGAATAAAGGGCGAACGCTCATCGGTAAGCATCCATAAGCTGCGGTTCAATTCTAATTGCTGCCCGCCATCCCGCGTTAGTGGGGTCCAACCGAAGTTTAAGCGGCCGCGTGAGGGGCTTACGGTAAACAAATCGAATGGCATGCTAATAAAGAAGCCTTTATTAAATGAACCTTCGCCAAATTCGGCGGTAGACATATCCGTAAACGCAGCGAATGCGCCCAGCACAATACCACTATCGAATCTGCGCTGATAGCTAAGGTGCACGCCTTTATCGCCTGCCAAGAACTGACCAAACTTGGCAGTGAGTAAGCCACCTTTTAGCCAGGGTACATGCTGTTCCATATCGTAATACACTGAGGCAAATCCTGTGGTTACTTCATAATCGCGCATACCAAAAGCGCCATCGAAATCTCGTTGCCGCACGCGATTGATATCAAGACCATAGGCGAAGGCACTATCGAGTGGGCGATATAACACTTCGCCGCCCACGCCGGCAAACATTTGCTCAAGATAGCCGGCATAAGCATTTACATGCCAGGCTGGATTGAGAGCTTTGTAATAGCTAGCTTGTAAGCGATTCACCCACACATCGTTCTGCACATACTCGCGCGTGAAGGTACGCACCCGTGGTACATCGCTTTGATGGCTATCTACGGTAAAATTAAACTTATCGTAGTTGTTCAGAACGTTGATACCTAAGCTGCCATGAAGCTGCCAATTGCGATCGAGCTGCCAAGTACTAAACGGGGTTAGCATGAGCTGATAAAACATAAAGGTTTCTGGCGAGCCGTAACCTTGGCGTAGGCTTGGCTTAATACCCCAACTTGGTTTGCCGAGCGAATCGCCATGGTATTGCAACCAGCGATCGGCCTGGAAGCTTTCGCCTTCAGTTGTTTCTGTCGTTTCGGCGGTAAGCTGAGGCGCTCCAAGGGTGTACACGGCCATGCTGGGTTCAGTTGGGCGTGGAGTAGGCTCGATACGGCGAATATGCTGCCATGCTTCGCTTGGCGGCACATCTGGATCGGCATTGGCAATGCGCAAGCGATAGGCATTGGCATCAATTTCATAGGCCACCAGTGGCTGCCGCGATGTTTGCTCTACAATTTCGATTTCGGTGATGCTGGTAGGAATTTCTGCCAGCAATGCCCGGGTGGCGCGATCGAGCCTATCTTCTGGCTTTCTTAACCGCCATGGGTGTGTGTAGAGCGTTAAGCGGTAGGCTTCCGAGCGTTGCTTTTCCGTGCCTGTGCTTGTTTGTACTTCGCTTTGGGTTGGCTCTTGCGCGGCACTGATATAGAACTCTTCATACACATAAGCCCGTTGAGTGCGCACACGGCGGCCAACGCGATCCCAGTTTACTTCATTAATATCGGTAGCCCGTGGCTGTTCGCCTTGATCGGCCAGCACTGCTGCGGGGCGGTTTGGCATGAGTTCTATTTGGCTCATGCGGTTAAAATTGGGGCGAATATTAAAACCCAACGTAAGCACATCACCGCGCTCGAAATTCAGCGATAAATCTACGGTGTTATTCAATTTCCAAGTGGCACCCACGTTTACACTGGTTTTCGGATTAATCCGGACACCGGCGCGATCTTGGGAGTAATCGTTACTTTCGTATTCAAGCTTTAGGCGCAAGCGATCGATTGGGGTTTGGTATTCCACCCCAGCAAATAGCGCGGCATCACCACGGAACCATTGGCCTACTTCGAACTTACCGCCGCGGCCGCTGAAACCTCTTGGACGATCGCAGGCAGTGCTGGCGATATGGCAGAATGGATTTTTTAGGTTATCAGCTGTGCCCATGCGGCCAAAGCCAATACCTAGGGTGAAATCGAGGGGGCCGAAGGCCTTGCTGGCGGCCACGTATTCACTACTGAGCAGGCCGGTGCCGGCCATATCTACTAAGCCAACCGATACTTCTGGCAGGTAAGTACTTTCTTTCAGTAGGCGGAATTTAACATCGAAGCCTTTATCGGTGTAGATGGTATCACCCGAGAAATTTGGATCGCGGCTATATAAGCGGTTGGGCAAGCGCAGGTAAAAGGCGCTGGCTTGCAGCCAATCGTACATTTGAATAGACGCCGTGTAGCGGTAATATTCGTTCATATCGTTGTAGCTGATATTGAACGCGCCGGCTGGTGCGTGGCGGGCGCTGGGCATTTGGATAAGGCCGAAGTGGCCATAATTATTGTAGGTTAGCCTTCTTGTGTGCTCGGTGTGATACGGCGCGAGGCTGCTAGCGTTTTGGCTCTCCCAGCTGTTGCTGGTATGCAACTGGTGCGGGCGCAGAAGGTGGCGCCAGGCTGGGGCTGGTTGTGTTTGTTCTGGTGTTTGTTCTGGTTCTGCGGGCTGCTGCGGCGTTATATGACGCAGCAGCGCTTGCAAATTGGCCTCAAGTGCTTCGGCCTCTTCGTGTTGAATGGCATCGGCGAGCTTGCCGATTGGCAGCAAACCAAAAGCCGAGGCCTGGCGTGGACCAATGAACAGAATATCGCCCGGTTGTAACTGTTGTCCGCCGGCGTTGTGGGTGCCCCACGGCAGCTTGGCGCTGGTTTCGTTGCGCTGTAGATACACATGCTCTGGGTTGTGCGTTTCGAGTAGTTGGTTGTGCTGGCTGAGCATAAAGCCGCGGGCGGTTTGGCCCGCTACAAATGGCTGTGGGCCGCTGTTGGCGGTAAGGCCATATACGTGAATGTGCTCTGGGCGCGCGGGCAGAATAATGGTGTAGTTGCCGGCGGGCAGTAATGGATTGTGATCAATGTTTTGCCGCGCTTTGTACAGGTTAAGGGCGCCATAAGGTTGCGCGCCGAGCTGCCAGCTGCTTACTTGCTGGCTTAGGGTGGCTGCGAATTCTGGGTAACGGGTGCCGATGCGCTCAAGCTGTTGTTGGACTTCGGCGCGCTGGGCTTCAATTTCGGCATCGCGGCTGTGCATGATAAGGCGCGACGCGGGCCAGTAGATATCGTGGCTGCTGTGCTGTTTGAGTTCGTTGAGTGCGTATTCTAAGAGCGCAGACAGGCGCGCGGGCTCGCCGATTTCGATAGTGATTTGTTGTTGTGCTTGGGTTTGCGCTTGTGTTGCTGCTTGGGCGGCTGTTGCGGCTTGGGCTGCGGTTGGGCTTGCTTGGGCGGCTGCTTGGGCGTTCGTTTGAGCGGCCGGTTGGGCTGTTGCGGCATTGGGCGCCAGAGCTAGGGCAATAGCTAAGCTCAATGGGGCCGGTAACATTTTGAATTTGTTGCGCATGATATTATTTTTCGGGTTCATGTTATTCATCTTCATCGCGGCCTACCCATTTAACCTGTTCGAGGGTGATTAATGCATCGTTTGGCTTGATTTGTTGTGCGCTGCGCAGCACGTGGCCATCGGGCTCTATCCAGTATTCGTTGCGGAATGATTCGCCGGACGGTTGGAATACGCCATCTTCGATAACGTAGTAGGCTTGGTAGTTGCCGGCGGGCAGCGAGATGGTGGTTGGGCCGCTTTCGATGCGAAAGGTAGACGTAACTTTGGCGCTGCGCGCGCGGTTGCGATCGGTGTAATCGATTTCGCGTTCGTAGGTGAGGGCGCAGTGCTCGGGGTTGGTGATAATGCAATGCAGTGGATCTTGGCTGCGGTTGCTGGTGGCAATGAGATCGTGTTCGCCGAGTTCAGCGGCTGCGAGCATTTCCGTTTGCCCCACAGTTTGCACGATTCTGCCGGCTTCAGTAACGATCGTGATGCGATCGGCGCTGATCCAGCTGCGCTGCTCGTATTCACCTTGCTGATCGATATAACCGAGAACGATAAAGGCTTGCGGCTGGCCACCGCGACGAATATAAAGGCCTGAATAGGGGAATTCCGCGATTTCTTCCGGGCTGAGCGTAACATCTTCGGCGCTGAGCGTGCTGAATGCGTAATTGAAAACCTCATATACATCTCGGTATGCAGCAGTACACGCCGTTAGCGCAGGCAGCACCGCGATTGCAGCGATACCCGCCACTATTCCTTTGATTCGTTTCAAGCTTCTTCTCCTGTGTTCAGCTATTGCGGCAGTATAGCGATGCGGCGTTGCTGCCGCAACGCAGAATGGGGTTACTGACCCCATTTTACTTATTTTTACAATTGGACTAGCCAAGGAAGGATTATGCCAAGACGAAATCGAGGATATGTACCAGGAATCGGTGCGCATGTGGTGCAGCGGGGGAATAATCGTCAGAACTGTTATCGATGTCAGCAGGATTTTGCGACCTACGCGAAATACATGATTGAGTATGCGATTGAGCTGGATATCAAGGTGCATGCTTGGGTGTTGATGACGAATCATATTCACCTGTATTGCACGGGAAGTGAGAAATATAGCCTTTCCAAGTTCATGCAGCGACTGAGTAGCCGCTATGCGCGGTATTTTAATCGGCGCTATCAACGTACCGGAACGCTCTGGGAGGGGCGGTTTTATTCGGCGATGGTGGAAGACGAGCTGCATTCTTTGAATGTGCATCGCTATATTGAGCTGAACCCGGTGAATGCTTACATGGTGAAGAAGCCAGCCGATTATCATTGGTCCAGTTATGGTACGAATGCGTTGGGTGTGGAATCGAGTGTGTGCTCACCGCATAAAGATTATCTGGCGTTGGGTGCGACGGAAGATGAGCGCAGACGAGCTTATCGTAATCTGTTCTTAGATAACTGCTCGCAAGAGTTTATTGACGAGATTCGGGCGGCGACGGCTTCGAATGGTGCGCTTGGTAGCGCCGAATTTAAGCAGAAGTTGTTTGAGAAAACTGGTATTCGCTATTCGCCGCAGGGGGGTGGGCCGAAGGAGGGGGTGGTGCGCATGGAGTAGATTGGGTGCTCTGGAGTAGAGTGGGGTCAGTGAGCAAGATCACCGTCCCCGAATAGAATGGGGTCAGAGACGGGCGTCACTGACCCATTCTATACTTTGCACCCAAGGGAAAAGAGGTTTACCATTCAATATATAGATGTTTAAAGGGGCGCAGTGATGTGGACTAAGCAACAACGCGATTGTATGGAAGCTCTCGGGATGCCGATATATGAATTTACTGGCACCCAAGTAAAGGTCGATGACGCAACCCCGGCCTTTCAGGAGGCAGAGGTAAACGTCACTGACACCCCTCTCACTGACCCCGATCTATCGGTGCCAGACACCGTGCTCACTGACCCCATTCTTTACAGGCTCGGGCCATGGTACTTGCAGTTCTCGGAGCTGCTGCCGGCGGCGGGGTTTTCTTGGTTGCAGGATTTGGCGTTATTTATTGGTGGTAACCCGGTGCAGGTTTCTCATGCGCCGGAGGCGATAACGCCGATTGCGTGCGATGCATTTGCGCAGAACCAGCTTACGCCCGAGCAAAAGCGTGAGCTTTGGAATCAACTAAAACCGGCGCTCAGCTCATGAATACCGAAGCTATGAATACCAACAACTCCCCGAAGTTAATGCTCGCTAACCTTGTGCAGCTCACGCCTGACGTGATGCAAATTGAGAAGCTTGCTCATGCCGCGCCGTGGAGCGCGCAAATGTTCAACCTTTCCTTTGCGCCGAATTATCGCGTGGTGGGGCTTTATCAGCTTACCAACGATGGTGAGCACACGAACTCGCGGCTGATTGGTTTTACTGTGGTGCACCAAGTGCTGGATGAACTCACGCTAATGAATATTGCTGTGCATCCGGATTTTCGTGGCCACGGCTATGGAAAAATCCTGCTCGATGACGTGATTTCATACGCCAGCGATAACAACGGTGAGCAGCAATGGCGCATTTATCTTGAAGTTCGGGAAAGTAACGAACAGGCCATCGGCCTGTATAAAGCTACGGGCTTCAGTGAAGCAGGCCGCCGCAAAGACTATTATCCGCCAAAAAGCGCGGGTGAAGCGCGTGAAAACGCGGTAATTATGGTAAAGTAGCCTACTTATTTTTCCACAACCGAAATTATTGTACGGAAGCAATCCATGAAGATTCTTGTTACCGGCACCGCCGGATTTATCGGCTTTTACACCGCGGTGAAATTGCTCGAGATGGGCCACGAAGTTGTCGGCCTCGATAGCATTAACGATTATTATGATGTGAATCTCAAATTCGGTCGTTTGCAAGAAACGGGCATCGCTCGTGCTGATGTAACTTACGGAAACCTTGTGCAATCAAGTACTTACCCTGCGTACCGTTTTGTGCAACTGAAGCTAGAAGATACTGCGGAAATTAATCAGCTGTTCAAAACTGAGCAGTTTGATGCGGTGTGCAACCTAGCCGCCCAGGCTGGCGTGCGCTATTCGTTAGAAAATCCGCGCGCCTACATTGATGCCAACGTGGTGGGCTTCCTTAATATTCTTGAAGCGTGTCGGCACAATAATGTGCAGAACTTGAGCTACGCCTCGAGCTCCTCGGTGTATGGCTTGAACGAAACCATGCCGTTCTCCACAAAGCATAATGTGGACCATCCGGTAAGTTTGTACGCCGCCACCAAGAAATCCAATGAGTTGATGGCGCACACCTACGCGCATTTATACGGCATTCACTGCACTGGGCTGCGCTTTTTCACCGTGTATGGCCCTTGGGGACGCCCGGATATGGCGCCATTTATCTTCACCAAGGCGGCATTTAACGGCGATACCATTAAGGTATTCAACCACGGCAAAATGAAGCGCGATTTCACCTACATTGATGACATTGTAGAGGGTGTGGTGCGGGTGATTTTGAAGCCGTGTAGCGCGAATGCAGAGTGGAGTGGCGCGCAGCCAGATCCATCGAGCTCTTCAGCACCTTATAAAATCTACAACATCGGCAACAGCGATACCGTGCAGCTGATGGAATTTATTGAAGCAGTTGAGCAGGCCGCGGGCGTAGCAATTAATAAAGAGTTCATGCCTATTCAGCCCGGCGATGTGGTGGCAACGTTCGCCGATGTGAGCGAGCTTGAGCAAGATATGGGTTATCGCCCAAGCACGCCCGTTACCGAAGGAATGCGCCGCACAGTGGCTTGGTACCGCGAGTTTTACGGGGTTTAGTTCTCCACCGTAAACGGCATCCACACTGGGCTTTCCGGATCTGATTGAATTACCCACGCATAATCGCCAGGCTCGTTGATGGTTACCGTAAAGTAAGCTTTATCATCGATAAGCGCTGAGCCATAGGTGCTATAGCCACCCAAAAAGATGGCTGGCGCTGGATGTGTAAGGCCATCGATATGGTACCAATCGAGCCATTGCACGATTTCACTTGGATTTACGTTTTCATCGAAACGAATAAGATGCAAATCCGCATGCACCGGTGTACCGGTTTCGGTTGGCTCCACTTCAACGATAAACGTTTGCTCGCCGGTAGTAATAGGATCGGGCATATGGATGCCGTTTCTTGATACTTGTAAGCGCGTGCCTTCTTTCGGCGGCTGCAGCGATGATTCTGTTGCTGTAACCGTGAGTTCGCGGATCATGCCGTGCGCGATATGCACACCACCATCCTCGGTTTTCAACCAACACTCTACCGAATATGTTCCGGGTGGCAGATACGCGTATGCCTCTGCGTTTTTGCCTGGCGATACAATACCTCGGGCGTGCCGATAATCGAGTTCATTTTGCCACTCGGGCAGCATTGTACTGGCTGTTGAAAATAGGTTGGCGCGGCTAATATCGCCATCTTTCATGCCTTGCCAGATTTCCATCCACGGCTCAATAAATTCACTTAAATAGGTTTGATAATCGATTTCATCGGGCAGCCGCACAATGGTTACTTCATGTATTTCTTCGGCGCGCTGGTTGTTGACGATTACCTGGGCCCAGCCGGATTTCACTTCCGTTGGAATATCGAATGCGTAATCGTAAGCGTTTACTACCAGTGGGTTGCCACTTTCTGCTGCTGATTGGCTTTGTGGTGTGGTTGTGCGCTCATTGCTTTGATGATTGTGCGCGTGTTCTTGTTCGCTAGCGTTCGCGCTATGCATACTAAGCGCTGTGAGCATGATTCCGAATGTAATAATTATTAGTGAGTGCTTCATCTTATTCTCCTTGATTTACACTTGTATAAAAAACGTACGGCGCTAAGTGTAGACAAAATCTACAGTTTTGAAAGTTTCGCCGGATAGTTGTAGTGAGTTGGGTGTGAGTTGTGGCTTTGCGGGGCACAAAAAAACGCACCACCTTGTTGAGGTTGGTGCGCTTTTGGTTCGATGCGAGTATCTGGTTATCTAGATATGCGTATATCCGTATATCTGCATATGTATATATCTACATACGCAGATATTTAAACTTCTTTCGTATGCGCGAAGCTGATATCAGGATAGCGCTCTTTGGTAAGCGATAAGTTCGCCATGGTTGGGGCGATATATGCCAGAGCATCGCCACCATCAAGCGCGAGGTTATGCTCGGTTTTGCGGCGGAATTCATCAAGTTTCTTGGCATCGCTACAGTACACCCAGCGCGCCGTGGCTACTTGAATGTTTTCATATAGCGCTTCTACTTTATATTCGGCGCGTAAGCGATGTACTACTACATCAAACTGCAGCATACCTACCGCACCTACGATCAAATCGTTTGAAGCGAGCGGCCGGAAAACCTGCACTGCGCCTTCTTCTGAGAGTTGCACCAACCCTTTTAAGAGTTGCTTTTGTTTGAGCGGATCTTTCAAACGAATGCGGCGGAATAATTCTGGCGCAAAGTTTGGAATGCCGGTGAATTTGAAATCTTCACCCCAGGTGAAAGTATCACCAATTTGAATGGTACCGTGATTGTGCAAGCCAATGATATCGCCCGGGAATGCTTCTTCTACGTGCTCGCGATCACCTGCTAAGAAGGTGAGGGCATCGGCGATGCGCACATCTTTGCCGGTGCGCACGTGTTTCATTTTCATGCCTTGCTGATATTTACCGGACACAATGCGCATGAATGCCACGCGATCGCGGTGGCGCGGATCCATATTCGCTTGAATTTTGAATACAAAACCGGAAAAACGCTCATCGGTGGAATCCACGAAGGTTTCTTTATCGGTTGCGCGGCCAATTGGCTTGGGCGCCCATTCCACAAGACCATCGAGCATATGATCCACACCGAAGTTACCGAGTGCGGTACCGAAAAATACTGGAGTGAGCTCACCGGCGAGGAACATTTCTAGATCGAATTCGTTAGAAGCGCCTTTCACCAAATCGATTTCGCCACGCAGATCTTCGGCATACTCGCCGATGCGTTTATCGAGCTCAGGGTTATCGATACCTTTAATGATATCCAGCTCTTGAATGCGGTGGCCCTGACCGGTTTTGTAGAAAATAACTTCATCGCGGGCGAGGTGATACACGCCCTTAAAGTTTTTGCCTTGACCAATTGGCCAAGTGATTGGTGCGCACATGATTTTCAATACATCTTCCACTTCATCGAGCAGCTCTAGCGGATCGCGGATATCGCGATCGAGCTTGTTGATGAAGGTGATGATAGGGGTATCGCGCAGGCGAGTTACGTCCATGAGTTTGATGGTACGTTCCTCAACACCTTTGGCGGCATCGATAACCATTAAGCAGGAATCCACCGCGGTAAGGGTGCGGTAGGTATCTTCCGAGAAATCTTCGTGGCCCGGGGTATCGAGTAAGTTGATCAGCGCATCGTGATACGGGAACTGCATTACCGAGGTGGTAACCGAGATGCCCCGTTCTTTTTCCATCTCCATCCAATCAGATTTCGCGTGCTGACCAGATTTCTTGCCCTTTACGGTACCCGCCTTCTGCAGCTTTTGTCCGTGTAGCAATACTTTTTCGGTGATGGTGGTTTTACCGGCATCCGGGTGCGAGATGATCGCGAATGTGCGGCGCTTGTTTACTTCGTTTTGAACCGTGCTCATTAATTTCGCTTTCCTGCGTGGTATTAGGTGCGCTTACGTTATCGACGTTTAGGGCGGCGATTTTACCCGCATTGGTGCGCGCTGGCAATGCGGGCATGGAGATTGGGGTCAGTGAGCACCGTCACTGACCCCAATCTTTCCGGAGGCAGAGGAAATGGCGCTGTAGCCCGCGCGGATTCGCGCCTATGGGGCGGGGACAGAGAAAATGGGGTCAGACACCGCGCTCACTGACCCCATTCTCTGCAGCGGAACTTTGTGGCATGCTACAGATCGCGAATTAATGGAAGGACAGCCGTGGATATGGCGAAACACCCGAGTGCATCGAGCGAGGCAATGTGTAAGCCGTTGCTGAAGAAGTTGCAGAAAATACAGGCGGAACATGAGGACGCCGACAATCCAGAGCAGCAAGCGCTGGATAGCTTTATTGCACTCATCGATTATTTGCGGAAGGGCAAGGCTGCGGCCGCCGGCGAGCGGATGACGGCGCTCACCCATTATTTGCAACAGAACCCGGAGCTGAACGCTTCCTTGAGCGAGCAGCTGCATCAGTATTTTTTAGGGCTGAACATTTATCCGGTGCTGGTGAACCTGGGCATTATGGCCCGCCGGGGGATGCTGGGGGAAATGGCCACGCGGCTATACGATCGGCTGATTCCACCGCCCCATACGGATAATAGTTCGCTCGATGTGCTGGCACGCGCTTTTTACTGGCGCTCGGATGCGAAGTGGCTGGGAAATATTACCCCGCAACATTGGTTGCGCCTGTATTCCGTATTGGCGCAAGGCGCATCTGCTGAAACCCTGGAGCAGGTGCGCTCGCATATCCGCAACGAAACTTTGTATGTATTGGAGATGCTTTCGATTTGGCTGGCGGCAGAAGAGCTTGAGCCGGAACTTATGCGGGTGGATCGTAAGCTGATTGACATCGATTCGCCCTTTATTGCCCTGCAGCGCGAGATGCATTTATTTATTGAGCATGAAGGTAAGCGCCTAGAGGACACATCGCTTGAGCCTTTCGATGTGGCGCATTTATGGGTGATGCTGGCGCAGTGTCAGGAGCAGGTGGACAGAATTCGCCGCCGTGGCCGCGGTTCATCTGGCTCATCGATGGCTATGGCGCATTTATTGGAACGTTTAGAGCAAACTATTCAGCGCCTCGAAGTATTGTTGGGGCTGATGGCCGAGCCCAGCAAATTCACAGCGTTGCGCCGCGGGGTAATGCTGTGGCAGGAGCTGCTGCATTCGGCGGTGATGAAAAATAGCATGCTGGAGGTGTGGCGCCGCAGCACCGCGCTGGTATCGCGCAGCATTACGCAAAACTCCAGCGATCACGGTGAGCATTATATTGCGCGGGATAAAAGCAGCTATTTTGCGCTATTTCGCTCGGCAGCCGGCGCCGGCATTATTATTGCCTTGATGGCGCTGATGAAAATTCATATCGAGAGCCTTGGGCTGGCGCGCCTGAGCACCACGGTGTTGGTGAGCTTAAATTACGGCCTCGGGTTTGTGCTGGTGCATTTGTGTAAATTTACCATTGCCACAAAGCAGCCGGCGGTAACGGCGGCCAGTTTTGCCGCGGAAGTGGAGCGCAATGACCGTGGCCGAGCGGTGGCCCGCAAGTTAGCGGTGCTGCTGATTGACGTGAACCGTTCCCAGTGGGCGGCGGTTTGGGGCAACATTTCTACGGCGTTACTTACATCGGCGCTGTTGTGCTTTGGCGTGTGGTGGTATTTGCACGAACCGCTGTTAAGTGTGGCTGCGGCGGAATATCAGATGCTTGCGATTCGTCCATTCGAGAGCATGGCCTTGCTGTATGCCGCGATAGCCGGCGTGTGGTTGTTCTGTTCCGGTTTGATTGCCGGATTCTTTGATAATCGCGCCGATTACGTGGAGCTGCGCGCGCGGTTGTATCACCACCGGGCGCTAAGTTGGCTTGGCCCTGAGCGCAGAGAGCGATTTACCAATTATGTGCACGAGAATTATGGCTCGGTGATGGGCAATTTCTTGTTCGGCGTGCTGTTGGGGAGCACCAGTTATATCGGTTACTTGCTCGGCTACCCTTTGGATATCCGCCACGTAGCGTTTTCTTCGGCCAACCTTGGCTATGCCAGCTTCAGTGAATGGCCTTCGTTGTGGGGCTTTTTGCAGGGGCTGTTCTTTGTGTTGCTGATTGGTTTTGTAAACCTGTGGGTGAGCTTCAGCATTGCACTGCAGGTGGCTGTGCGTGCGCGCGGCACCAAAATCCAGAAGTTTCGCGCGCTGTTTAAGTGTATTTGGCAGAATATGCGCGAAAACCCGCTGCACTTTTTCTTCCCCACCGTTTCCGAGCGCGGAAAGGATAAGTAGGGCTGCTGAGATTGGGGTCAGTGAGGGCGGTGTCAGTGACGGCCGTCTCTGACCCCGTTTTCTCTGTCCCCGCACTTAATCACTCTTTTCTTCGCTGTGCCCACAGCGTGCGATAGGCACCATCGGTATCATACACGTTGGCTTGCTTCTCGATGTTGAACCAGCTGCCACCGCGTGGATTGGCCGCAAGACCGCCAATATACTGCCAGTTGCCGTAGTTGCTGCCAGGATCGTAATCCAGCAACTGCGCTTCGAACCACGCAGCACCCCACCGCCAATCGATGTGCAGATCATGAATCAACATCGATGCCACATTCTGCCTACCGCGATTACTCATAAAACCCGTACTGTTCAGCTCGCGCATGTTGGCATTAATAAACTCACTTTCTGTGGTTCCCGTGCGCCATTGCGCAAATTCCGCGGCTTTGGTGCCATAGAGAGAGGGGTCAGTGAGCACGGTGTCAGACACCGCGCTCACTGACCCCGATTTCTCCGCCCCCGAGGAACCCATAGGTTCCGCTCGGCCATAAAACAGCGCGCTACCGCGTTTCGCTGCGAGGTACTGGAAAAAATCCCGCCACAACAGCTCTACGATGAGCCATTCGGTAGACGCATTGGCGCCATGGCGGTGTTCATATTCCCGCACTGCGTGAAGCACTTGCTGCGGTGAGATGCAGCCAAGATTGAGCCAGGGCGAAAGCTTGCTGGAGTAATCCGCACCAATCAGGCCGTTGCGGGTTTCTTTGTAGTGCCCGAGTGCTTGTTGGCAATACTGGTTTAAGCGCTCTTGGCCAGCCGATTCTCCGCCAACAAAGGGCAATACCGAACGCGGTTCATTCACTTCGGCGCTGGGAATTGGGCTTTCGGTACGGTTTTCGCCAAGGGCTGCAACTTCTTGCAGCATTGCTTGCTGTGCTGCAGTGGGGTTGTTTACCAACGAATGAATCGCAACCTCCGCGCTCTGTTCTACCTCGCGTTCCACTTTGCGGCGAAACTTGCTGAAACTACTGAGCGCATCGGGATGCTTGGCCGTTACGATAGCGCTTGGCAGCAAGGTGTAACATTCATGCTCAACCAGAGTAATGCCGATTGCCGCTAGCGTAGAGCGCACGGTTTCGGCAACGAACTGCTCTTCATGGGCCCAAAGCTTTTGCGTGTGCACCTCTTGGATGTCCAGTTGCTGACAAAGCTCTACTAGCAGCCCGGCCGCTTCCCCGCGCTGCACAATAAGTGGAATTTGCTGCAAATTGTTACGCAGGTTAAGCAGGCTTTGCCATAGGAATCCGGCGCGAAGTTTGCCGCAACGCGGCATGCGCTCACCCGCAAAGCGGAATTCCCCGGTGTATTGGGCATCATAAAAGAAGGCTCCCGCCACAGCACCATCTTCTTGCATGCTAGCCTGGCAGGCCGCATACAGCGCGGGGTTGCCTGCTACGCGCAAGTTGCGTCGAAACCATACCAATGTATTCATGTATCGTGCTCTGCCGAATCTTTGTTGGAAACGGATTCCCGAAATTGACGAATATCCACCACCTTCTCGCCGGTTGTACCTTCTTTCGGCAACGGCGTGGACGTTTGTTCAGGCTCAGCGTAGCTGAAGCGATCGAGCAAAGAGGTGCTGTGGTAACCATCAAGACCCGATATCGCCAAGCTGCCGAGATCTTCAATTGCCACGTAGCCATCGCCTTTCAGCGCATGCTCGGCGAAGCGCACCCACACAATTTCGCCGATCACAAATTCGGTGCCGTTGGCTTTAAAGGGCACGATTTCCACTAATTTGAGGCCGATTTGTAACGGGCTTTCGGCTACCGAGGGCGCTGCGAATGCGGAATTATCTGGCCCCTGATTGTTCGGCTCTTCTTTATGAGGCCCCTCTTTATATGGCCCTTCCTTATGAGGCCAAAAAGGGGTAAGCCCGGTTGCCTCGAACTCGCAGGTTTCCGAGCTGAAGTTAGCGCTTGCATCATGCGCCGCTGGCAGCATTGCTGCGCTCACATGGTTGATGGTGTACACGCCGGTATTCTCGATGTTTACGAGGGTATCTCGAGGCGCCATGCCGTTAACTCGCGGCCGCATTACCATGCCCACGAGAGCGGGGCTGGCACCAAGATGCACCACCGAGCTCACCATGGCGAGATTGAGAATGCCATTTGGCGAGGTGGTGCCGATAAGGTTGGCGCTTTTGAAGCCGGAAAGGCTGTTTACAAGGCGAGCACGGAACCGCGAAGGGAGCGCCGCAAAATCGGCGCTGGTGAATTTTACAATGGAATCATTTGTGCTCATGGCTGTTGGTATCCTTATTTTTATTGCGGCGACAACGCTCGGAACAATAGCGCACTTCATGCCATACGCTTTCCCACTTCTTTCGCCAGTTGAACGGCTTTTCGCACACCGCACACACCTTGCTCGTCAAATGTTGTTTCTTCAACGCTGATCGCTCCTTTCTGCACTAGCACATCAGTTACGCGCCCGCCCCGAAATTGGTTCAGAGAGATTGGGGTCAGTGAGCACCGTCACTGACCCCGATCTTTGCGGAGGCAGAGGAAATTGGCCTGTAGGCCCTGGTGTATAAGGATTAGGTGTTGGGGGCGGAGAAAAAGGTGTCAGACACCGTGCTCACTGACCCCAATCTCCCGCACGATGCGCGCGATGTTCGCAGGTTCGTTGCGCTGGCCTTGCTGGCCGCTAAGGGGCATGTCGGGGCTGTCGGTTTCGAGCACGAGGGCGGAGTGGGGCATGCGGGCGATAGCGGCGCGGGTTTTGCGAGCGCGCTCGTATGTGATAACGCCGCCTACGCCGAGGCGAAAGCCAGCATCTACCCAAGCTTGAGCCTGTTCATAGCTGCCGGAAAAAGCGTGCACTATACCGCCACAAATACGTTTCTTGCGCACCAAGGCGAGCATTTCATCCAGGGTTTTACGATGATGCAAAATTACCGGCATTGCCAATTCCGCTGCGATATCAAGCTGCTGCTCGAACACGAAACGCTGCAACTCAGGGTGCGGTTTGCTGGCATCGAGGCCAATTTCTCCCAGCGCAATGGCGGGCTGATTGCGGGGCGCTTGTTCTATCGAAGCGGCATCGCACTCTTCAGCAGCAACAGGCATTTCACCCATTAACCACCGCGGCAACTCCCTCAACGCGGCTTGGTAATCTAAATCCGGATTTAAAAAATAAGGGTGCAAGCCATACGCCACGCGCCAACTCGGGTATTGTTGTGCTAGCATCGCCAACCGCGGCCATTGGGCATGGGTTATGCCGGGCACTAAAAATTTGTCCACGCCGGCAGCAACAGCACGCGCCATCACAGCATCGCGATCGGCATCGAAATCTTCGAAATCGAGGTGGCAGTGCGAATCGGTGAAGCGCTGTGAGCTTAATGAATATGAAGGGAATTCATCTAATAGGCGCGTTAACATGAATGCTATTCATCTTTCTTAGCAGAGGTTTTTGCAGCGTTCTGGGAAGCCGCATACTCAGCCACCGGAATTGCCCGGCGGCGGCGCAGAAAGGCAAAGGTAACTACAGCTCCGGCAAAAAACGCCAAACCGATAAGTAATGCCAACTGCCGCAACGAAGCGCGATGATACGGACGCGATTCTGCAGTAATGCGCTGATAATCAAATGTAATGCGCACAAAACCAAGCAACTGGGCGCCGCTTTCATCTCTATCCATCACCGTGGCCACCATGGGCACAGCCCACATGGATTCCGGTAGCTGCCGCAAAAACTCATGCACGGGTTGATCATGGCCCACGCGCACAATGTTGCGCCCGCGGTTGTCTTGAATGCTCACTTCTAAAATGGAGGGCTGCTTTTGCAAATGTTCGGCAAGGCTTACCAACCCTTCACGGTTCTCATTAATAAACCACACCCGCGCCTCATGTTGCGCTTGTGCCATAATCACCTGCGCTAAATTTTCGGTGTGCGCCACTAATACTTCTTCACCTTTTTGATTGGCTTGGAACCAAAGATTAGTGATAATTGATATGGTGATTACCGCAACAACCAGCAGCATAATACGCCGATACAGGCGTTCGCCACGGAACATCCATGGGCGCTTGTTTTTTGCGGTATTTGTTTGAAAATGCGCTATATTCATAGCAGCAACTTTAGCCTAGCGTTGGCGTGCGGGCAATGGAAATTCGGCCGTTTACATTTTTCACTGTACAAATCAGGTGAAATTTAAGAACTGTACAATAACAATAATGAGCGCGTAAGCGTGAGGACGTAACAGCAATGAGCACATTACCCGACATGCACAAGCCCGGATTGGCAGTGTTTGATATGGATTCCACATTAATACAGCTGGAAAGCATTGATGCTATAGCTGAGGCCGCAGGCCATGGCGAGGCGGTTGCGGCAATTACCGAACGCGCGATGCAAGGTGAGCTGGATTTCGTGGAAGCGTTGAACGAGCGGGTAAAAATGCTGCAGGGGGTTCCCGAAGAGCTCATTTTTAAGATGGCCGATAATCTACCCTACACCGAGGGCGCCGATGATTTAATGCGCTTTTTGCGTAAATTTCGCTGGCGTATCGCCATTGTATCGGGCGGTTTTACTTGGTTTGCGGATATGGCAGCCATGCGTTGGGGCGCGGATTATGTGGCCTGTAACGTGCTAGAAGTAGCCAATGGCAAGCTTACGGGCAAGTTACTGGGGCCGATTATTGATGGTCAAGCGAAAGCGGATGCCTTGCAAGCCTTGATGCGCCAATACAGTTTGCCACGCGAGCAAGTAATTGCGGTAGGCGATGGCGCAAATGATATCGCCATGCTCGAAGCTGCCGGCTTCGGCGTAGGCTTTAACGCTAAACCTGCGCTGGCCAAAGTGGCGGATATCAATATTGAAGGCTCGCTAGCGAACCTGATTAAGGTGCTGCTGTAGATGGGGCTTTTGGTTTAACAGCTGTTACTTTCGCAATATGCATAGTTACTCCAAATTTAAACTCCAAACACCTCGAAGATATTATCAGTAGTTAGCACATTTGCGCTAGCGCCCTGCGCGTATACCTTATTATCCGCAAGCAATAGCGCGTTATCACAATACTCCTGCCCAGCGCGTAAATCGTGCATCACCACAATGACCATGCCGCCAGCGTGCGCGTGCGCTTGCAATAGCTGCATCACAGCCCGCTGATGACGCGGATCTAGCCCGGCAGTGGGTTCATCGGCAAGGATTACCTTGGGTTTACCTGCCAAAACGCGTGCTAGCAAGGCCCGCTGTAGTTCGCCGGTGGATATTTCACTTACTTTTCGCTCGGCCAAATGGGCGCAATCGGTTTGTTGCATGGCGTTTTCGATGGCGTGGTGTTTTTCACTTTTGCTCCATGCCGGACGGCTGAGAGTGCCTAGCTCTACCAACGAACGCACCTTCAGAGCCCAAGCGGGTTGCACTTGCTGGCCAAGGTAGCCGATATCGGCGCGGATGAGTGCGCCGAAACTCAGTATTACTTCATTTTCATCGGCATGTTTGTTTTCACGTTGCGGTGAATTGTGTTGAAACGGCAAAATACCCGCCAAAATCTTCAATAATGTGGTTTTTCCTGCCCCATTTTCGCCGAAAACGCCGGTAACAGCTCCGAAATTAAACTCCGTGGTGATATTATTCAGAACTTGGCGATTGGCGTACGCGTAGCTCAGGTTTTGTATCTGAATGGCCGGTCGTTCGCTATTTTTAGCCGCCGGAGCGTTAGTTGCAGCCGTTGGCGCGGCGCTTGTATCCGCCGGGGCGTTACCAAAATGAGTGCTCATCGTTCGCTCCCCCATAATGATCCGGAAATGTTGTGCTGAATAAGCAGCATTAAGAAGAAAGGACCGCCGATTAGCGTGGCCATTACGCCCACTTTCAGTTCGCTGGTGGTGGGGATAACTTGCACGAGGATGTCCATCCAGAGCACCAGCAGTGCGCCGGCGAGCATGCTGCTGGTGAGTAAGCGGCGCGGATCGCCGTGTACGAATGGACGCAACAAGTGCGGCACGATAAGGCCAACAAAGCCAATTACGCCAGTTACGGCCACGGCGCCGCCTACCAGTAATGCGCTGCCGATGAGAATTTTTCCGCGCTGCACGGTGCCGTTAAAGCCCATGGATGTTGCGGTTTCTTCGCCGAGGGTGAGTGCTTGTAAATAACGTCCGGTGGCAAACGCGAGTATTGCGCCCACGAGAATAAACGGAGCGATGAGTAAGATTTGTGAGATATCGCGGTTGGCGAGTGACCCCATGAGCCAAAAGCTGATTTCTTGCATCGCGAACGGACTGGGTGCCATGCTGAGCGCCAGTGCGATAAGCCCGGAGAGTAGGGCAGATACCGCTACCCCGGCGAGAATTAGGGTGGTGATGCTGGCGCGTAACCCGGCGATGGCCACCACAATGAATAAGGCGATGGCGCTGCCGGTAACAGCGCTGATCGGCAGTAGCCAGGAATACCAAGTGGCGAAGCCGAAGTAGAGCACGATAACGGCGGCGAGCGCGGCACCGCTGGATACGCCAATGATACCGGGTTCGGCCAGTGGGTTGCGCAGTAGGCCTTGCATGGCGGCACCGGCGAGGCCAAGTGCGGCGCCAGTGATGAGCGCGAGCAACACGCGGGGCATGCGAATATCGAATAGAATTTGTTGCTCGGGAGCTGCCGGTAGCGCGTTGTTTTCAGCAAAAATGCCCGTTATCAGAGTGTGCCATACATCAATGGGGTAGTTACCAACATTGAGCGCGGCGATGCTGCTGATGAGGATTAGGGCAAGTAAAATCAGCCGATGTTTCATTTAGTATTCTCCGCCGCGGGCGCTTGATCTTGTGAGCTAGAATGCTGCAACTGATAGCGCAAAATTGCAATGGCCTCCGGCAAGCGTTGCCCCATGCAACCACTGAGTTCACGCGGTAGGTAAATAGTAAGCACATCGCTGCGCTGCTGGTAATTGCGCAGGGATTTATGCATTAAATTAAGATGCGCAAGCGCGAACGTAGTGGGCATGTTCTCCGCCGTTGCCGTGGTTCGTTCATGCTGGGCATCTTGCATGTTTACCTTGCCATCCAGTAACAATACCTCTGGCTGCCAAGCAATCACATCTTCCAAATTGATGCGCACCAAACCATCGCCATTGCGCGCCGCCAAGTTCTCTAACCCCAGATACTCCAGCAATTCATTGAGCAAGTTGTTGCCACCAAAACTCCACTGGTTCGCCTGCAGCGCGAGCGCCGAGCGCCCTCCACCTTCGGGGACGGAGAGAATGGGGTCAGTGAGCGCGGCGAGATCACTGTGAGCGAGGGCAGGCTGGCGGAGGGCGGTGGCGAGCTCGCGGAAGAAGGTGGAGGAGCCGGCGAAGCTATTGGGTTCAGCGAGTACGGTTACGGGCAGGCCGTGATTGCGGAAGTTGTTTAGGGTGATGGGGGAGTTAAATTGTCCGGCGATAATAATATCGGGCTGAATTTGCAGCATTTGTTCAATGCGGCCTTGGTGCTCGCCTGCTGGAAAGAGGGTGAAATTGGCATCTTCGTGCTGTCCCCAGCGCTCGAGAACAAAATCGATACAATAATTCATAGAGGCAACGCGCAGCGGCTCTGGTTGTGCTGGCCCCGCGTCGGCTTCACCATTCACCACATCAGAACCAACCACCGCCGAATCAGCCGCCTCAGAACTAGCAACCGAACTAGAAGCCAAAACAAAGAGGCCAAAAATGAACAGAATTAGTTGGTAATTGCGCAAGCGGGTTCCCCTCATGCAGCCCATCCCTTATTATGTTTTGCAGGCATTATCCTTTGCTGCCTCCGCGAGGGCAAGCTGGATACCGTTCGAACCCTATCTTTTGAAAATGAGAGCCAATAAAAAGAGAGCAATAATGGCGAAGCAAAAAACCGCTTATGTATGTACCGATTGTGGGGCTGATTACCCTCGCTGGCAAGGGCAGTGCAGTGAATGCAAGGCTTGGAACACCATTACCGAAGTGCGCTTAGGTGCTACGCCATCTCGTGGCGCAGTGCGTACCGGCTTCGCCGGCTTAACGGAATCGAAGGTGCAAACCTTAAGTGAAGTGGATTTGCAGCAAGTGCCGCGCTTCTCAAGTACTTTTTCAGAGCTAGATCGCGTGCTGGGTGGTGGCATTGTGCCGGGCTCGGCAATTCTAATTGGTGGTTCGCCGGGCGCAGGTAAAAGTACCTTGTTGCTGCAAACCATGTGTAAGCTTTCGGAAACCATGCCCGCGCTTTATGTAACGGGTGAGGAATCGCTACAACAGGTGGCCATGCGCGCCCAGCGTTTGAACCTTCCTACCAATAAATTGCGCATGCTGGCAGAAACGTCGGTAGAGGTAATTACCCAGCTCGCCGACCAAGAAAAACCCAAGATCATGGTCATCGATTCGATTCAGGTAATGCATTTGGCCGATATTCAATCGGCGCCTGGCAGTGTTTCGCAAGTGCGCGAAACTGCCGCCTACCTTACCCGTTATGCAAAGCAGAACAACGTGGCGATTTTCATGGTGGGGCACGTTACCAAAGATGGTTCGCTCGCCGGCCCGAAAGTGCTGGAGCATTGCATTGATTGCTCCATTATTTTGGATGGCGATAGCGATTCCCGTTACCGTACTTTGCGCGGCACGAAAAACCGCTTCGGCGCCGTAAACGAGCTCGGCGTGTTTGCCATGATGGGCGATGGTATGAAAGAGGTGAAAAACCCTTCTGCCATTTTCCTTAGCCGTGGTGAAGAGCATGGCAGCGGCTCGGTAGTGCTTACCGTTTGGGAAGGCACGCGGCCACTGCTAGTTGAAATACAAGCCTTAGTAGATAGCTCCCAGCTATCGAATCCACGGCGGGTTGCCGTGGGCACCGAGCAAAATCGCTTGGCGTTATTGCTGGCAGTTTTGCATCGTCATGGCGGCCTGATGTTGGGTGATCAAGACGTGTTTGTAAACGTAGTGGGCGGAGTGAAAGTTACCGAAACCGGCTCCGATTTAGCCTTGTTGCTGGCGATTGTTTCCAGTTACCGCGATCATCTGTTGCCGCGCGATATGATCGTGTTCGGCGAAGTAGGGCTTTCAGGGGAGATTCGGCCAGTGCCAAACGGCGGCGATCGCATTAATGAAGCCGCTAAGCACGGTTTTAAGCGCGCCATTGTGCCGATTGCCAACGTACCCAAGAATCCGCCTGCCGGCATGCAAGTACAAGGCGTGAAGAATATCGCTGAAGCGTTGGAATTACTGTAACCCGAAGTAGCAAGTAGCTACGTGCGGCGGCTTCAAGCCGCTGGCACGCGCTGCTAATTCCACCTGCGCCGATCAGCAGGCACAAAAAAAGCGCAACTGGCGAAAAGCCATGCGCTTTTAAGAATTGGCAGGGGCGGAGGGATTCGAACCCCCAACCGTCGGTTTTGGAGACCGCTGTTCTACCAATTGGAACTACGCCCCTGCAACAGCGCTGAATTATACCGAGCATCTATGCTGCGGCAAGTGTTTTATTCATCAAACTCATACAACTGGACGGTTTTTAGACGATTTACGTAATCGAAGCCTGAATTTCTTTGATGCTCAGAAACATTTTTGCAGTAGTGCTTTTGCTGCCTTCATCTAAACGCACAAAGCCTAAAGTAGTATAAAAATCGATAGCGGCGGGATCGGCATCTAAGTACAGGCCATAAATACCAATTTCCGTTGCGGCTCTGAGCACACGGTAAAATGAATCAGCCATTAATTGTTTGCCGATACCTTGGCCTTGCAGCCCATTCGCAACGCCTAGCATTACTAACCGAACGCAGGGTATATCTCGTGGAAACTTCCCCGAGGATAAAGCACAAAAATCGTTGGCCACAAGTTTGAACGAAGACAAGGTGTAGAAAGCTGAGAATCGCCCATTATTTTCGTTATCCAGGAGAACATAGGCTTGAGAAAAGCCATTCGCCACTTGCTTTTTCAACGAGCTATGAACAAATCTGTTAATAATTTTATTACCACAATCGAAGCTCTTTTGTTGGTGGTAAGTTTTATTAACATCATATTGGGCAAGCACAAATCGCCTAGCCTTCATTAAAAGGCTCCGCATCAAAAGGCTCTAGGGCCATTAGCTCTTTTAATGCTTTCGTTGGTGCGGCAGGTTTTGCCAACGCGTTATACAAAGCCTTTTGCTCTTCTGCTTGCAAATGCACTTGCTCAAGTACTTCGCGAGCAGCTTTCAGCGCTGGCTCCATGATAAAGGTTGTCATGTCTACACCTCGCAATAGAGCAGCTTGAGCCAGTAGCTCTTTATTTTTCTGAGTTGTTTTTAAATCCAACCGCGCATCTTTTTTAAATTTTAACGCTGACATGATTCACCTAGCACTTTAATTAAAATTTGTACGGCCATTGTACGTATAATTACAATTTAGCATAAACTAATCGAAACGCAAGAGTACGTACAAAATACGTACCCTTGCGTTTCAGGGGAGGGTAAAACCTATCGAAGAAAAGGTAGCATAGGAGCTTAAGTTAGGGGGCCAAAAACCTGTCAACAATTGCGGAAACCAAATACGGCGAACCTATTTAGTACCAAAAATCTTATCACCCGCATCACCCAAACCCGGCAAAATATAGCCGTGTTCGTTCAAGCGCTCATCCATGGCTGCCGCATAGATCGTTACATCTGGATGTGCTGCCAATACCCGCTGCACGCCTTCTGGTGCCGCTACTAGCACCAAAATACGAATCTCTTTGCAGTTGTGCTTTTTCAGCATATCGAGGGTAGCTACCATAGAACCACCAGTAGCCAGCATTGGATCAATCACCAGTGCCATGCGCTCATCAATATTGCTGGTGAATTTCTCGTAATAGGGCACCGGCTCAAGGGTTTCTTCATCACGGTACAAGCCCACCACACTTACTTTGGCGCTAGGAATTAGCTGCAACACACCGTCCATCATGCCTAAACCAGCTCGCAAAATCGGCACGATGGTGATTTTCTTGCCTTTAATGCGCTGCACGTTAATTGGGCTGCCGGCCCAGCCGTCAATTTCCGTGCTTTCGAGCTCTAAATCTTTGGTGGCTTCATAGGTTAACAAGTTGCCCAATTCATTCGCTAATTCGCGAAAGTTCTTAGTGCTGATATCGGCCGCACGCATTAAACCAATTTTGTGCTGAATTAGCGGGTGCTTAATAACATGAATACTCATCGGGGCCTCTTTAAATGCATGAATTTCCCCAAGTATAACGGAATTCTCCGCGTTCGGGGATGGGGGGTGGGCTTCACTCCGCTAATGCATTAAAAAAGTGCTGTGGTACAATTGCTTTGATTTCTATTTCTAACAGGAAGTGTGAGGCATATGGCTCAGTATATTTATAGTATGTTGCGGGTGAGCAAAGTAGTGCCACCGAAACGTACCATTTTAAAAGATATTTCCCTTAGCTTTTTCCCTGGCGCAAAGATTGGTGTACTCGGCCTGAATGGTTCGGGTAAATCTACATTGCTGCGCATTATGGCCGGTATCGATAAAGAGTTTGAGGGTGAAGCACGCCCACAGCCGGGTATTAACATCGGCTATTTGCCGCAGGAACCACAGTTGGATCCGAGTAAAACTGTGCGGGAAACCGTTGAAGAAGCCTTGAGCGATGTGAAAGATGCTTTGGTTGAGCTGGATGAAATTTACGCTGCCTACGCGGAAGAAGATGCTGATTTTGATGCGTTGGCGAAGCGCCAAGGTGAGCTGGAAGCTATTTTGGCTACCAAAGAAGGCCATAACCTTGAAAATGCTCTTGAGCGCGCTGCAGATGCGCTGCGTTTGCCGCCTTGGGATGCAAAAATTGAAACGCTATCGGGTGGTGAACGCCGCCGGGTTGCGATTTGTAGATTACTCCTCGAAAAGCCGGATATGTTGTTGCTGGATGAGCCAACCAACCACTTGGATGCTGAATCGGTTGCGTGGCTAGAGCGCTTCTTGCACGATTATGAGGGCACTGTGGTAGCCATTACCCATGACCGTTATTTCCTCGATAACGTGGCGGGCTGGATACTTGAGCTCGATCGCGGCTACGGCATTCCTTGGGAAGGTAACTACTCGAGCTGGCTTGAGCAAAAAGATGCGCGTTTAGCGCAAGAAGAGCGCGGCGAAGCTGCGCGTCAGAAATCGATTAAGAAAGAGCTTGAGTGGGTGCGGCAGAATCCGAAAGGTCGCCAAGCGAAGAGCAAGGCCCGTTTGAACCGCTTTGAAGAGCTGCAATCGGGTGATTACCAAGCACGTAACGAAACCAACGAGCTGTACATTCCACCGGGCCCACGTTTGGGCGATAAAGTGCTGGAAGTGAATGGCTTGAAGAAGAGCTACGGCGATCGCGTTCTCATTGACGATTTAACCTTCAGCATGCCGAAAGGCGCTATTGTGGGCATTATCGGCCCGAATGGTGCGGGTAAATCTACCTTGTTCCGCATGATTAGCGGCAAAGAGCAGCCCGATGCAGGCACCGTAGAGCTTGGCGAAACGGTGGTGTTGGCCTCGGTTGATCAGTTCCGTGATGATATGGACGATAAGAAAACCGTGTGGCAAGAAATTTCTGATGGCCAAGATATTCTGCGCATCGGTACTTATGAAGTGCAAAGCCGCGCCTATGTAGGCCGCTTTAACTTCCGTGGCAACGATCAGCAAAAATTCATTGGTGAGCTTTCTGGTGGTGAACGCAACCGGGTGCATTTGGCGAAGCTTCTGCGCGCCGGCGGCAATTTATTGCTACTCGATGAGCCTACCAACGATCTTGATGTGGAAACCTTGCGTGCCCTAGAAGATGCGTTGCTGGAATTCCCGGGCGCTGCCATGGTGATTTCGCACGATCGCTGGTTCTTGGACCGTATTGCTACGCACATTCTGGATTACCGTGATGAAGGGCAAGTGAGCTTCTTCGAGGGTAACTACACGGAATACGAAGAATACATGAAGAAAACTCACGGCGCCGATGCGATGAACCCTCACCGCATCAAATACAAAAAAGCCGTGAAGTAATAACCAGCTGGGGCGCTGCATAAGCCTCCGTGTTGGGGTACTACGAACAGCGCTTCCGCGTTCGTGGGCAGCGAATCTAGAACCGCTCGAGCACATCCATGTGTCGCTATGGCCGCGCCATCCTTGGCGCGGACATTTCTAGATTCGCTATCCCCCGAACGCTAGCGCACTGTTCTTCGTTCCCCACCACTCGTGCTTAAGCTGCGCCCTGATGGTATACCTCACCGCTTTTTTGGCGCTGACATTTCTAGATTTACTAAGCTCAACCACTCACGCAATACTCAGCGCCTCACCCCCAAGTGCGTTTACGATTGAACATACTTTCACTTTTAAAAACCTAAAATAGCAAATTCAACGCGATTCAGGGTTGCTTGATTCAATGGCGAGCTGGGAATGAATGCCGAGGTGATCGTGGGGTTGGAGTGGGGAATGAGCGCGAGTGGTAGGGGCAATGCTAAAACCGGAAATGTCCACGCCATGGATGGCGTGGCCATAGCGCCACATGGATGTGCTCGAGCGGTTCCGGTTTTAGTATCCCCTACCACGGAAGCTCACTTCCCACTCCGAGCCCACGAGCACGGAAGCGATGCACGCCATTTCCACGTGCCATACTTGAGCGGCTACCATTTGCGCGCGTTGTGCGGTATAATGAGCGCTTGATTTTTGGGCGATATTTCACCGTTTATTAGGAGTAGGCATGTCTGGTTCTGAGATGACAATTGCTGGGTTTGACCCGGAACTGTGGGCGGCTATGCAAGCCGAAGTTGTACGCCAAGAAGAGCATATCGAGCTGATTGCTTCAGAGAATTATACTAGCCCGCGCGTTCTTGAAGCGCAGGGTTCTCAGTTAACCAACAAGTATGCCGAAGGCTATCCTGGCAAGCGCTATTATGGCGGTTGTGAGTATGTGGATATTGCTGAAAATTTGGCGATTGAGCGTGCGAAAGAATTGTTTGGTGCGAAGTTTGCAAACGTGCAACCGCACGCTGGTTCGCAAGCCAACACGGCGGTATTTATGGCCTTGTGTAAGGCTGGCGATACGGTGTTGGGAATGAGCTTGGCGCATGGTGGCCACTTAACGCATGGCTCGCACGTGAATTTCTCGGGCGTGAACTATAACGCGGTGCAATATGGCCTGCATCCGGAAACGGGTGAAATTCATTACGAAGAAGTGCGTGAGTTGGCTCTTAAACATAAGCCGAAGATGATTATTGCTGGTTTCTCTGCCTACTCTGGCATTGTTGATTGGCAGAAATTCCGCGATATCGCTGATGAAGTGGGTGCTTACCTTCTGGTTGATATGGCGCACGTAGCTGGTTTGGTGGCGGCGGGCTTGTACCCGAATCCGGTGCCAATTGCAGATGTGGTAACTACTACTACGCATAAAACTTTGGCTGGCCCGCGCTCTGGTTTGATTTTGAGCGGCAAAGACGATCCGGATTTGCATAAGCGCTTGAATAGCTCGGTGTTCCCGGGTAACCAAGGTGGCCCGTTAATGCACGTGATTGCTGCGAAAGCGGTGGCATTTAAAGAAGCGTTGCAGCCTGAATTTAAAGAATATCAGAAGCAAGTGTTGAAGAACGCCAAAGCGATGGTGCGTGTTATGCAAGAGCGTGGCTACGATATCGTTTCTGGTGGTACTGAAAACCACTTGTTCTTAGTAGATTTAATTAGCAAAAACATCACGGGTAAAGATGCGGATGCGGCGCTAGGCCGTTCGTTCATTACGGTGAATAAGAACTCGGTTCCGAATGATCCGCGTTCTCCGTTTGTTACCTCTGGTTTGCGTTTGGGTACTCCGGCTATTACGCGCCGTGGTTTCCAAGAAGCGGAAGCTGAGCAGGTAGCGCATTGGATTTGTGATGTGTTAAATGCGGTAAAAGAAGATGGTACGAGCGATAGCGCTGTTGAAGCGCGCGTTCGTGATGAAGTGAAAGCGCTATGTGCTCGCTTCCCCGTGTATTCTAAATAAAGTTTACGCTAAAAAGGCTTAGGCTCAGTAATTAGCGTGTGTGAGTAGGGGCTGGCCTCTTACTTACACACTCTGAGAGGAACAAACACTCTATGCATTGCCCATTTTGCTCTGAGCAAGATACGAAAGTAATTGATTCACGCTTGGTGGCCGACGGTATGTCGGTTCGCCGTCGGCGTGAATGCAATGCCTGCAAAGAACGGTTTACTACGTTTGAAAGTGCAGAATTGGTAATGCCACGAGTGATTAAAAGCAACGGTGCGCGCGAACCTTTTAACGAGGATAAGTTGCGTGCTGGCCTGCTACGTTCATTGGAGAAACGTCCGGTGAGCCTAGAGGCGATGGAGCAAACCATCAATCGTATCAAATCTAAACTGCGCGCTACTGGCGAACGAGAAGTTTCTAGTAAACTGATTGGCAGTTTGGTGATGGATCAACTCAAGCAACTCGATAAAGTTGCTTATATTCGCTTTGCGTCGGTTTACCGTTCGTTTGAGGATATTCGCGACTTCGGCGCGGAGATCGCTCGTTTAGATGACTAAAATTACCTTCACAGAAACAGATACCCATTATATGCAACGTGCACTTGAGCTTGCTGCTCAGGGGCGCTTTACCACTCACCCTAATCCAAATGTTGGCTGCATTGTTGTTGATTTTTCTAACGACAAAGCGGGCGAAGTTGTGGGCGAAGGCTTTCACGAGCGTGCTGGCGAAGCGCATGCGGAAGTGAATGCATTAGCTGCAGCTGGCGATGCCGCGAAGGGCGCAACGGTTTACGTTACGCTTGAACCGTGCAATCACACTGGCCGTACACCGCCATGTGTTGATGCGTTGATCAAGGCAGACGTGGCGCGCGTAGTAGTAGCGTTGGAAGACCCGTTCCCGAAAGTGGCGGGTGCTGGTATTAAACGGTTAAAGAAAGCGGGTATTAAAGTTGAAGTGGGGTTACTCGAGAGAGAAGCTTACGCGATAAGCCGTGGTTTCTTTACGTGCCATAAACTTGGCCGGCCGTATGTGCAGCTGAAAATGGCGGCATCAATTGATGGCCGCACGGCGTTGGCGAACGGTAAGAGTAAGTGGATTACCGGCCATGAAGCACGTGCCGATGTGCAAGTAGGGCGCGCGCAAGCGGGCGCTATTTTAACGGGCGCTGGTACGGTATTAGCGGATGATCCGGTATTGAATGTGCGGCCTACGGAGTTTCCTACGGGCACGGTATATCCGGGTGAACCAGGCAAGCAAGATGTTCGCCAGCCGGTGCGGGTGATTATTGATCACCGCGGTGAAGTGAAGCCAGATGCTAAATTATTTACCTGTGGCGGCCCGGTTTGGTTAATTCGTGCCAGTGCAAGCGGCATGCAGTTGCCGGAAAATGCAGAAGAAATCGTAATGGAAACCGGCGTTACGGGGCGTATTGATTTAACGGCCTTGTTACAGTTGATAGCCGAGCGTGGCATTCATACGGTTTGGGTTGAAGCCGGTGCGCGATTGGCAGGGGCATTGTTAACTGCCGAATTGGTAGATGAATTGGTTGTGTATATGTCGCCGAAGTTGTTGGGCGATCAGAGTATGGGCATGTTCCATTTGGGCAACATTACGCATATGGATAAAGTGCCGGTGTGGGAATATAGCTCAGTGGAATCGATAGGCACCGACGTGAAAATGGTATTAACCAAAACTGCTGGTTTTGGTTTGCGGTAAGCAGCGTTAGCTGTACACCATGAATCTGAGGATACATAGATGTCGAGTTTAACGGGGTTGAATAGCACCGAAGAAATTATTGCCGATATTAAAGCCGGTAAAATGGTGATTCTCATGGACGATGAAGATCGTGAGAATGAAGGCGATTTGATTATGGCTGCGGAGTGCGCAACGCCGGCAGCGATTAACTTTATGGCGCGATATGGCCGTGGGTTGATTTGTTTAACGCTTACCGAAGCGCGCTGTCAGCAGTTGCAGTTGCCGTTAATGGTTGGCCAAAACAATTCACCTTATGCTACGAATTTTACGGTTTCAATTGAAGCGGCTGAAGGTGTAACCACTGGTATTTCTGCAGCAGACCGGGCGCAAACTGTGCTTGCTGCTGTTGCCCGTGATGCAAAACCTAGTGATTTGGTAATGCCAGGACATATCTTCCCATTGAAAGCTCGCCAAGGCGGTGTTTTGAATCGGGCAGGGCATACGGAAGCTGGTTGTGATTTGGCGCGTTTAGCGGGCTATGAGCCTGCTTCTGTAATCGTTGAGATTTTGAATGAAGATGGCAGCATGGCGCGCCGTCCTGATTTAGAGAAGTTTGCTGCTGAGCACGATATTAAAATTGGTACGATTGCGGATTTAATCGAGTATCGCTCGATGAAAGAGCAAACCGTGCATCGTGTAGCCGAGTGTAAGCTACCTACCGCCTATGGTGAATTTGATTTAATTACTTACCAAGACACTGTTGATGGCCAAGTGCATTTTGCCTTGGTAAGCGGCGAAGTGAAGGGTGATGAGCCCACCTTGGTGCGGGTGCATTTGCAAGATACCTTCAATGATTTGCTGGCTACGGAACGCGCTGCGCGCCGCAGTTGGCCGCTCTATCGGGCAATGCGCCGCATTGGTGAAGAGGGCGGTGTATTTGTGTTGTTGAGTAAGCAGCAAACACCGCAAGATTTAATTGAACAGGTACGCTTTTTCGCCCAGCAAGATCGCGGCGAAGCGCGCGTTGGTGCAACGCAATCGAATGAATCACGCAATGTGGGTGTAGGCTCGCAGATTCTTGCGGATATTGGCGTGCACCAAATGCGCTTATTAAGCTCACCGAAAAAATATTCAGCGCTTTCTGGCTTTGGCTTGGAAGTGGTGGAATTTATCGAAGATAAATAGCGCCGCTCACCTTTTAAGCAAACAGTGGCGGCACGGTTGTGTTAGCCCATGCTTTCAGGGATAATGCGCGCTGGTGGCCCCATTGGTCCCCTCGCAACATGAACCAGCGAACTCGGTCAGGCCCGGAAGGGAGCAGCCGTAGTTGGGGTAATGTGTGCCGGGGTGCGGCTGGTGGGGTCACCTCTTTTTTTGCCGCTATATCCCACCACTACGCTATCAACACACTTCCATTATAAAAATTCTAAAAGTGCTTGCGCATTTTCATAACCAGCTGCTGCTGCGGTGCGAATTAATTCTGCTCCTCGTTGTGCTTGTTCTGGATCGGCCGCGTGAGAATATAAGATTGCGCCATACAATGTAGCGGTAGTTAAATCACCTTTGCTAATGAGGTATTCTGCCCAAACAGTTCTACGATAATGAAGTGCCATAATGCGTTGGGCATGAATATAGCCACCTCTTGCTGAACGTTCCAGGAACGGAATACGTTTGATGCCTTCCATGAAATCGAAGAACTCACCATTTTGGTCTGTTTGCCTTACCAAATCAGCGAGGTACATTTGATGCTCGGGTAAACCGGCCACAGCCAATGGATACACTTTATTAAAGGCCTTTTCGTAAGTATCCTGCTCCTCTTTTGTCGACATATATATAAAAAATGCCATGTGCAGAAAACGAACTGAAATCCGCTCGCTTTCGGCGTATCGCCAGCGCCCTTGTACTCTTCGGTAGGCAGCAAAAACATCATTAGTTGTGCTACTCATGCGTGTAGCATGAATAATCTTGCCGTTGGGGCCAATTACTTGCGCTATGTTCATCCATGGCATTTGCCCTTGCCTGAGCTTGCTATCGGGATATCTTGGGTTTACCGCTCGAAGCCGTTCGGGCTGTTCGAATTCGTTCGCTTCGAAACGCGCATCGCTATGTGGAACTATGAGTTGGTTTTGTAATTGTGCTACCTGCTGGGCTACAGCTGCTAGCTCTTCAGCAGATAAATGCGGCTCTATTTGCGCAATATACTCTGCAGAACCGGCATGCCCCCATTCTTTTGCGGCTTGAAAGTATGCCATTGCAGCTACTGGATCATACTCTGTACCGTGCCCATCAATGCTTAAAAAACCCAAATAATGAGCGGCATCAGCGCTGCCTAATGGCAAATAATCGAGCATTTGCTCATAAGCACTGCTGTAATTCTCTTGGCCATAAGCTTGAATTGCTTGGCGTAAGGTAATCTCTTCATTTGCTTGCGCTGGATTGGTGCAGGTAATGAACACTGCGATGGCTATAAAGGTGGCGCTGATTCTGCGCATGAGGGCAACCCTTCCATAGTTGTTAACAAATTGTAATCTATAAGAACGTAATGCTGTTGGCAAGCGGAGAGCCTGTGGATATGAATCTGTGTTGAATGTTTTAACTATTGGTTTCAGCTATTTCGTACGGGTTAAATCATTGCGTTGCTAGTAGTTAAAGTAACATAATCATGCTTTAATATACGTCAATGGCGTATGTAGGATTTTGGAAAGGTGGTGACAATGAAAGATTCACTATTTGCAGAGTTACTTGAAAGCGTTGAGCAAATGGACGAAATCGTAAAAGGTGAGCGAGAGCCTGCTAAAGAGCGTTTTGTTGCAGCATCACGGCTAAAGCTAATTCGGAAAAAAGTTAATTTAAGCCAACCGAAATTTGCCATGCTAATTGGTGTAGAGCTATCAACGCTGAGAAACTGGGAGCAAGGCAGACGTGAACCTACCGGACCTGCGAAAGTGTTGATTAAAGCGATTGAGCGCGATCCTGAGAACGTAATTAAGGCCTGCATATCTAGTTAAGCTTTGAACTGAAGATCCCCAAGAGCTGCGAAGCATATTTTAAACCTATTCTCTAACGTGGTTTTCTGGCCTGACCAGTGATATGTTTAGGTATTGATGTACAAAAGTGGGAAACGAAATGAGTGAATTTGTAACGATTTCAGAAGCAAATAACGTTGTGCGGGTGCACTTGAACCGGCCGCAAAAGCGCAATGCGCTTACCCAAGATATGTATGCGGCAATGACACAAGCGTTGCAAGATGCCGAAGCGCGCGATGATATTGCGGCGGTGGTGTTTTCGGGTGAGGGCGATTTGTTTTGTGCGGGCAATGATTTAGGTGATTTTCTGAAGCATGGCGAACTGAAATCGGATTCGCCGGTGTTTCAATTTCTGCAAACTATCTCCTCGGTTAATGTAACTGTTGTGGCTGCGGTGCAGGGTGCTGCGGTGGGCATTGGCACAACAATACTGCTGCATTGCGATTTGGTGTATGCCGCTGAAGGTACGCAGTTTGTAATGCCGTTCGTAGATATGGGCTTGGTTCCGGAAGCGGGTTCGAGCCAGTTAATTTCTGCACTCTGTGGCCATGCGAAAGCGGCAGAGCTGTTGCTACTGGCTGAGCAATTTGATGCGGCGAAAGCTTACGAGCTGAATCTCGTAAATAAAGTGGTTCCGGCCGCAGAGTTGGCGGCAACGGTGCAAGCGGTTGCTGATAAGCTAGCGGCGAAGCCGGTGCGTTCGTTGCGCTTAAGTAAAAAGCTAATGAAAACCCAGCCCGAGCCGATTAATGATCGGATTCAACGCGAGCTGGTGGATTTCTTACAGGTGCTTGCGAGCCCGGAAACGCAAGCCATTATTGCCGCAAAAGCGAAGCGTTAATCAAAACCGACATGTGTGGTATGTAAGCAATAGAGCGTTGCCTTCGGGTGGCGCTTTTTTATGGCCTTAGCTCCACAGCTCACCAATGGTGGTGTTCGGTGAGTAGTGGTGGGCGATTTGCGCTTGTAATAGCTCGCCAGTGGCGAGGGCATCGGTAATGGCATCGTGTGGATGATACCAAGGTAAACCATAGCGTGTACGGCTATCGGCGAGGCGAATTGATACTGGTTTTGCGCCGCGAAACCGTTGCCACAAGGTGAGTTGTTTTTGCCGATGCAGGCGTGCTTCCAAGTGCATGGTATCAATTACTGGAAACTCGATACGCTCTCCGATACGCTCTTCAATTGCGGCCGCTAAAAATGGCCGCTCTATGCCTTGGTAATGCACTATCAATAAACGGCCGGCAAGAAATTCGAGCACCTCTTCTAAGATATCAATAAAATCTGGCGCTTGCTGAATTTGCGAGTGGGTTATGCCGTGAATAACAATGGATTCTGCGGGCAAATTACGGCGCGGTTTTGCTAGCCACATGCGCGCTTGTTGTTGGGAAATACGGTGCAAATTCATGGGTATAGCACCGATACTGAGGATACCGTGCTCGGCGGCATTCAGGCCGGTGGTTTCGAAATCGAGCACCATCATGGGTACTTCGCTAATGGGCATATTGGCATCGGTGATACCTGCATCTAGGCCTGCTTGATAAAACTTTTTCAAGCGCGGATCATGAGCGTTTTCAGCGAGGTGCTGAAAGCGCTCTTGCCAGTTTACGCGTTGCCAATCTGTGGTTGGCGGGCTGTAGCGCTGGGAAGGGATGCTAGGTGTGGGTACATCGTGCTCGGGCACTTTGTGTAATGATTTTTCCCGTTCAGAATCGCTCCCCTCGCTGTTGTTGCGGCGAAACATTAGGTAGCTCCGGGCGGGTATCGGAAGCGCATGTAACGCTGGGCGCTAGAAAGTATCTGAAACGCATCTTTCAGGTTTTTGCGCTCAAAATCAGATAGGTTCTCGGGTGCTACGTTGTTATCCGGCTTTTCGCCTTGTTCTATGGCTAGTGCCTGATGGCGAATGCGCACCATGGAAATGAGCTCGAGAGCATCCCGCAAATCGGGCCCGCGCCCTGGCGGCAAAATGTTGGCGTCCATTACATCTTCGAGGCGCGCGAAGGAGTTACGTGCACGCGAACCAATAGCGAGCGAGTGCACGCGAATTAAATCGGCTAACGGTGCAGTGCCGCGACGTTTGATATTGATGGAGTTGTTATGCTTGCCATCTTTTTCCATTACGAAATCTTTAAAGAAGCCGAGTGGCGGTGTGCGGTTTAATGCATTGCGCGCCATAAACGCGAGGAAGCGGTTACTGCGCTTGGCTTTACGTTGCACTAGTTCGTTCAGTAATTTGGCATAATCGATTTCCCCCCAAACACCCTCTAAATCGAAGAATATTGAGGCATGCAACAATGCTTCGGGGGTGGGATCATCTACCCAGCGGGTGAAATATTCTTGCCATACTTTTAAGGGTTGGCGCCACTCTGGGTTGGTGGCCATGATATAGCCGGTGCAGTAGGTGTACCCGCAGGCATCAAGGCCATCGCTAACGAATTGGGCAAGCTGACGAAAATACTCATCGTGCTGCTCGGGATCAAAGCTATCGTGCAATACCATGGCGTTATCTTGATCGGTAACTACGCTTTGCTCATCGCGAGCCATAGAGCCTAGGGCGAGAAAACAATAGGGCACCGGTGGAGGGCCAAATTTCTCTTCACCGAGTTCGAGTAGCCGCTGTTTAAAGCTGCGGCCAATAACGGCCATAGATGAACCGATCATGCGTGAATTAGCATCTTCATTTACCATGCGCACAAAACTGGCTTGTACATCGGGCACTAGGGTAGCGAGCTCTTCAATTGAGTTCTGCCGGAAAATGCTGCTCACCACAAATAAGCTGTTCTTTGATTCGTGGCGCACTACATCGGATAACGAAAGTACGCCAATGGTGCGGTTCTTCTTTAGTACCGGCAAATGATGCAGGTTGCGCCTGAGCATAATGAGCATGGCTTCAAAAACGCGTTGATTGTGCTCTACAAACACTAATCCGGTAGACATTACTTCACGCACTGGGGTGCTATCGGCTAAGCCAACGGCGAGCACGCGTTTGCGTAGATCCTTATCGGTAATAACACCGCTTGGTAGCGCATCTTCATCTGTAGATACAAGCTCATCGAAAATAAGCAATGAGCTTACTTCTTCGTTGGTCATTTTTTCTGCGGCTTCGCGAATACTTGCATCGGCAGAGATACTCACGGGCTCGCGGCTAATGAGATGCTCTATGGTTACCGACATCAGATCGTTGGCGTTTTGATTACGCCGCATGGCACGCTTCAAGCGTTGCCGATCTTCGGTTTCCACAGCATCGGCAAACTCTTCGTACTCATCGTAAAAACGATTGAATAGTTCACCGGGTAGGAAATAAATTAAAGTATCTTCAATGGCATGGGCCGGATAGCGAACTCTGCCGTTGCGGAGTAATCCTGCTTCGGCAAAAAAACCGCCATCACTGAGGCGGTTATAAAGCTCGCCGGTGCGGTGAAAAACTTCCACCGCACCGCTACGAATAATATGTAGATCGGCTACTTGCTGATTGTGCTCAAGGATTTGGCTGCCGGCTTTGAAGTAACCTACCTCAATGCTTTGCGCCGCCACAGCGAGCTCCTCTTCAGGGAGCTCGGTGAAGGGCGAATACTGGCGAATAAACTCCAAAACCTCAATGTGTTCAGCTTCCATTAAACGCCTCTAGGTTCGCTTAATAAGCCCTTCACTAAGGCCACGCAGGAAGCGAGCAGCACAATGGTGAACGGAAAGCCCGCCGATACCGCCATGGCTTGCAGCGCAATGAGGCCACCTCCGAGAATCAAGGCAATGGCTACTAAACCTTCGAAAGTACACCAGAATACCCGTTGCGCAGTTGGTGCATTTACTTTACCGCCTGCAGCAATGGTATCGATTACCAATGAACCGGAATCGGATGAGGTTACGAAAAAGATGATAACCAAGATAATCCCAATGAACGAGGTAACTTGGGCCCATGGCAATATGCTCAGCATGGAGAATAGTTGCACCGGCAGTTCTGCGTTGGCGGCATCAGTAAAGCCCCCTACGAATTGGGTAATGGCGGTGCCACCGAATACGGTCATCCACAGCACACACGCGAGTGAAGGAATAATGAGCACGGCGATTAGGAATTCACGTACGGTGCGGCCACGCGATACACGGGCGATAAACATACCTACGAACGGAGACCAGGAAATCCACCATGCCCAATAGAATGCGGTCCAGCCTTGCGAGAAGTTGGCATCTTCGCGGCCCATAGGGTTAGCGAGTGCTGGTAAATTCTGGATGTAAGCACCAAGGTTGGCGAAGAAACCGGTAAGAATACCGATAGTAGGGCCAACAATGATAACGAACAGCATGAGAAGTGCAGCAAGGGTCATGTTGATTTGTGAAAGCCGTTTAACGCCGGCTTCTAAACCTGCAACTACCGATACTAGTGCGATGATGGTAATCCCCACAATCAGCACAACTTCCATGGTAACGCCTTCAGGCGTGCCAAACAGATAACTTAAACCAGCTGCCGCTTGGGAAGCGCCTAAGCCAAGTGATGTGGCGAGGCCGAATAAGGTAGCGAGTACGGCAAGGATATCGATAACGTGCCCAGGCCAGCCCCAAACGCGCTCACCCAGTAATGGGTAGAAAATAGAGCGTACGGTAAGCGGTAGGCCTTTGTTGTATGAAAACAGAGCTAAGCCAAGCGCTAACACCGCATAAATTGCCCATGGGTGGAGTGCCCAATGGTAAATGGTGGCTGCCATTCCTAGCCTGCGTGCGGCTTCAACATCGCCTTCAGCACCGCCTAGTGGGGCCCAATCAACGCGCCCAGCATCACCCATTTCGGTGCCGCCATAGGCTGCTGTGAAGTGGGAAAGGGGCTCAGAAACCCCGTAGAACATGAGGCCAATACCCATCCCGGCGGCAAATAGCATGGAGAACCAGCCGAAATAGGAGAAGTTAGCTTCAGCTTCCGTACCACCAAGGCGCACTTTGCCCAGCGGTGAGAAAATCAGCACTATACATAAGATAACGAAGATATTTGCGGCACTAATAAAGAACCAATCTAGGTTCGCGGTAAGCCAATTTCTGATATCTGAGAATATGGGTTCGGCAGAGGATTGAAACAGTAAGGTAAAAAATACAAATAAAATGATGCCAATACCGGAGATGGCGAATACGCGGTTATGAATATCAAGGCCGATACCACCGAGTTTAAAGGCGATGTTATCTTGGCCGATTTTATAATCGGTATCGATTGGATTCACTTTGCCATCGGGCTTCATTGGATCTGGTTCATGGGAATCGTTGTGCTTGTCGCTCATCGGTGGACCCTTTTTTTGTGATTGTTTTTTACTAGCCTAGTGGCTGAAAAGCCTGAGTGCAACCGCCAATAACAATAAAGCCGCTTCGTGTGGAAGCGGCTTCTTGGTACAGTAACAGTGCTGTGTAAGTGCTGGTGGGCGCTGCAGTATTTACTCGCCGCGGTTCTTTGCGGCTCGCTGCGCACCTTCGAATAACGGCAAAATTAAATCGAGGGCACTTTGATTGCTGCTATCTTCGAGTTGCATTTGGTTATTCTGCAGGGGTGTTACGCGCTCGCCCCATTGAATTAAACCAGCGCCACAGGTGAGGCCACCACCAAATACTGCACTAATAATTGAATCGCCTGGTTTCACCATGCCAGTTTCCAGCGCTTCGGTGTAGGCAATAGGCAGGGTAGCTGAAGAGGTATTGCCATATTTTTGAATGTTTACCATGGTTTTCTCTTCCGGCACTTTGCACATTTTTGCCAAGAAATCGATAAGGCGCTTATTAGCTTGGTGTGGAATCAGCACATCGATATCATCTACGTTTAAACCCGTTTCTTGGAATACGCCTTCTACGGCGGCGCTCATTCCTTTTACGGCTCGCTTGAATATTTCTTGGCCGATAAAGTTGAATGGCATTACGCCATCGAAGTTGTAACGATCGAAGCTCATGCCGAAATCAAGTGAGAGCACATCGCGGGCATCGGCATCACAACTTACTTTTGAAGAGAGTAAGCCAGATTTAAGATCAGAGGCTTGCAATACCATTGCACCTGCACCATCACCGAATAACACGGCACTTTCGCGCTTGGTCCAATCGAGAATACGGGTTAAGCGCTCGGCGCCAATTACCAATACATTTTTGTGCATACCCATGCGAATGCTTGAGGTAGCAAAGTGCATACCGTAGAAGAAGCTGCTGCAGGCGGCATTTAAATCGAACGCAGCGGCATTCTTAGCACCAATTTCTTGTTGCACTTTTGAAGCTACGTTAGGAATGATTTCGTCTGCTGTGCAGGTACCTACGATGATCAAATCGATTTCTAGCGGATCGAGATCAGCGGCAGCAAGCGCATTGCGTGCTGCTATTGCGGCCATCGCGGATGTACCCACAGCGCTTACGCGGCGCTCTTCAATTCCGGTACGGCTACGGATCCATTCATCAGAAGTATCCATAAACGTGGCCAAATCGTTATTGGTGAGGATTGCTGGCGGTACACACTTTCCCCAACCGGTAATTTCTGCAAATTTCATTCAAAAAACCTTAATTTAATCTGTTTTGAACAGTATGCGCATCGCATGCGTGACTGATAACTAACAATCGTATACCTTTATTGGCGATAATTGAATTAAAACAGTTACTGCATAAAAAGGACAAAACATAATGCGCAATTTAATTGCTACGTTGATGCTAGGAAGCGTGTTGCTAACGGGCTGTATGAGCACGCCGAAAACCCCAGAACATTTAGTGATTCAGCAGCCAACTGCCGGCAGCTTGCAAGCACCTACCATGCAAGCAGTAAACTTACAGGTACGAGATCAACGCACTCAAAACCACATTTTACGTGTGGAACATACTGATGATAAGGCTGAGTTTGCCACGAGCACTGTGCCTCTGGCTACTCTGATCAGTGCAGCAATGGCAGATTTCTGGCCACATGATGAATCTGCGGCAGTGCAATTTACGGTGTTTTTAGAAGAAGCTTTGATTTTGGTGTTTCCAGATGGTGGTAACTATCGGGCGGAACATGAGATGGCAACCCGGGTAGTGGTGCGTAGCGGCGATCAATGGGTTTCTCGGCGTTATGTAACACGGGTTGCAGGCGGCCCCTATAAACGTTTAGATTACGGGCATCTGAATGATACCTTTAACAAGGTTGTGCAAACGAACGTGCGCGATATGTTTAAAGATGCAATTCTGCAGGAATGGCTTGCAGAGCACGCGCGCTAATCGTTGTTGTAGTGTGTTGTGCGGCAAGACTATGCAGCAAGAATGCGCAGCAAGCGTAATCATTCGCGAAGAATAGACAGATAATAATCGTTAGTAATGTAATTGGAGTGGAACATGAACGTAAAAGGGTTAACGGGAATCTGGGGTTTGGTGATGGCAGCCATGTTGGCCATCAGCCCGCTGGCTTCGGCAAGCAGTGCAGATGATGCAGCGATACAAAAACAAAATTTGTATCCAAGGGTAAAGTTTGTAACCAGCATGGGTGACATGGTGGTGGAGCTGAACCGCTGGCGCGCGCCGTTAACCGTAGATCATTTTTTACGCCATGTGATAAGTGGCAGCTACAACGATACCTTGTTTCATCGCGTGGTAGAGGATTTTGTAGTGCAGGGCGGGGGCTATAAAGCGGACGGCACGCCATTACCTGAGGGCGATATGGTAGTGAATGAATCGGGTAATGGTTTAACCAATAAATTTGGCACCATTGCGTTGGCCCGTCAGAATGAGCCGCACTCGGCGCGGGGTCAGTTTTATTTTAATGTGAAAGACAATGATACGTTGAACCCAAGCTCACGCCGCTGGGGTTACGCTGTATTTGGTGAAATTGTTGAGAATGCGGAGTTATTGCACGAACTCTCTGCGGTAGAAACTGAGGTAAGTGAACAGCTAGGGTTTCCTGATGTGCCGGTTGAACCGCTGCGTTTGATTTCGGTTGAATTATTGCCTGAAGCGCAATAATTCCAGTGGCAAACTCATTGAATCAAGCCCCGGTGGGCTTTCAAAATGTTGTACGGTTTTACCTGCAACGGCGGCTGCTAACGATATTTTTATTAGGTATCGCGAGTGGCTACCCGTGGGTAATGATCGGCTCTTCTATGTCGGCGTGGCTCAATGAAATGGGTTTTACCCGCGCCACTATTGGCTTCTTTGGCGCTGTATTTGCCGTATATTCGGTTAACTTTCTGTGGTCGCCATTAGTGGATAGGGTACGCATACCTGTTCTCAGTAACTGGTTGGGGCATCGGCGCAGCTGGGTGTTATTTTGCCAACTAGGTGTTGCTGCTAGCTGTTTCTTCCTTGCGCAAATCGATTTTACTACCCAGTTACGCTTCGCCGGTATGGTGGCATTAACCATCGCCATATTCTCGGCAACCCAAGATATTTCTATTGATGCTTATCGAATTGATTCTATTGGCGAGCATGAAGCACGCTTGCAATCTGCTGGTGCGGCGATGGCCACCGCAGGTTGGTGGACCGGTTTCGCTGGGTTAGGTGCAATTCCGTTTTTCTTATCGGATTTACCTGGGTGGGATTGGCCACGCGTGTACCAAGTGCTGGCGGTAATGATGCTATTTCTAAGTGCCGGGGTGTGGCTGGCGCGGGAACCGAAAACCGAGCGCCGTGCGTTGCAACGGGAAGCCGAGCTGCGTTATCAGCAAGTATTGGCGGGTGCCGGTAATACTATTCGCATGGGCCATAAGCTTACCGCATGGCTTGGGGTTACCTTGGTAGAACCGTTAGCGGAGTTCTTCCGCCGCAATGGTGTGCGTTTTGCCCTTTCAATTCTGTTGTTCGTGCTGCTGTTTAAGGTTGGCGAAGCCTTCTTAGGGCGGATGTCGATCGTTTTCTACCAAGAAGTTGGTTTTACCAATTCAGAAATTGGCTTGTATTCGAAGCTGGTGAATTGGTGGATTACTATTATCTTCTCACTGCTGGGCGCATACGTAACCATGCGCATTGGTATCTTGAAAGGCTTATTTATTGGCGGCAGCGCCATGGCGTTGAGTAATCTACTGTTCTCGGCGTTGGCGATTGTAGGGCCCAGTAAGCCCTTGCTATTGGCAGCGGTAATCTCCGATGGCTTTACTTCAGCCTGGTCTACTGTGGCCTTTGTGGCCCTGATTTCCTTGTTGGCGAACCGCGCCTTTACGGCTACTCAGTATGCGTTGATGGCTTCGGTGGCTACGTTCGGCCGCACAGTGCTTGCCGCGTATAGCGGTGTAGTGGTGGATTGGCTGGATGGCAACTGGGCGGTGTTCTTCTTGTTAACCACCTTGATGGTAATCCCTAGCTTGCTATTCTTATGGACAATTCGTAAGCCTATCCAAGCACTAGAAGATGAAGGCCGTGCCAAACAAGCGCGGTGGGATGAAGAGAATGGCTAGTTCTGCGGCAGATACCGATTTACACAGCAAGGCACCACCTGCGCAGCCAACGTGGGTAGTGGTTGGTACTGGCGCCTTAGGTTCACTGTGGGCGCATGGCTTACAGCAAGCTGGCGCGCCGGTAATGGTGTACTCCCGGCATGCCAGTGATGGGCTAGAGGTGGAGCTTAATGTTGTGCCTGCAGAAGGGCCAGCAGCAGGAATAGCACCGCAAGCGGCACAAGATCCTAGTTCCTCTGCAACAAACACCACAGCAAATACCACTCAGAAATCGATACGAGCACGTTTTCCAGTAATTCATTCAGCCGCCGCCGCGCCACCCGGAGCTATTTGGCTGATTATGGTGAAAGCATGGCAATTGGAACCGTTGTTGCGGCAAATTTTCTTGGAGCAACGAACGGAGCAAAGAACGGAGCAAAGAGCAGAGCAGGGTGTTTCGTATGCTGCTGAACTTGCTGCACAACCGCGCCCCGAGCAGAAGGCAGCAGAGAACGCGGCTAAGAGCGGCCCAATGCAGCTGATTTTAAGCCACAATGGTATGGGCGCCGCCGATACGTTGCTTGCTGAAGCTGTGAACGCTGGCCACGCACACGTATATGATTTAGTAACTACGCATGGTGCTTGGCGGCAATCTCGCCTAAGCACAGTGCATGCGGGTTTGGGAGAGAGTTGGTTAGGGCTACGCAGTGAACAGGCTGCTGGCGCTGAGCATGCAACCGATACTGCAAAAATGCACAGAGCACAACATGCGCTTACTCGCTACGCGGCGCTTGCTGAATCGAATGAGAAGCCGCAACCGCCAGCTTGGTTTCATACCCTAGCGCAAGCATTACCGCCCTTACATTGGGAGGCAAATATTGGCGCTCGGCGTTGGCACAAACTTGCCATTAACTGCGTGATTAATCCGCTAGCAACCATTGCCGGTGATGTGAATGGTGTGTTAAGAAAGGACGAATACCAACCGAAAATCCGCGCTATTTGCGAAGAGATTGGTAACTTAAACCCGTACCTTGATGCCGACGTGTTAGTGGCTTCGGTACAACAAGTGATTCGTGCTACTGCAAACAATCGCTGTAGCATGTTGCAAGATAGTGAGGCCGGCAAGCCCACTGAAATAGATTATTTAAACGGTTTTATCTGCCAAGAGGGCACGCATTTACATGTGGCAACACGGGTAAACTGCGAACTTTGGCACCAGCTAGCGAGCTCGAATACGAGCAAGGACAAGAATGAAAAAGAATAAAGAACCTGTGTATTACGGCGATTACCTTGGTTTAGATAAATTATTGAGTGCGCAACAACCGGTTGCTCCGAACTACGGCGCTGAAGCGCATGACGAGATGCTGTTTATTATTGTGCATCAGGCCTATGAGCTGTGGTTTAAGCAGATGATGCATGAGCTTCGCTCGGTGTTGGCTATTTTCCGAGAGCCGCATATTCCAGATGAACAACTGATGACCATAGTGCATCGGCTGAAGCGGGTAGTAACCATTCAAGAGCTGTTGAACCAGCAAATTAATGTAATGGAAACCATGACCGCGCAAGATTTTCTCGAGTTCCGTGATTATTTAGTGCCTGCTTCAGGTTTTCAAAGCATTCAGTTCAAAGAGATTGAGATTAGTTTAGGGGTGCGCCGTGATAAGCGTATCGCTTTTGATCAGGCCTCGTTTTATAACCGCATAAATCCCAGCGATAGAGCGTATTTAGAAGAGCTTGAACAACAACCTGATTTATTTACTCGCGTGGATGCTTGGCTGGCGCGGATGCCTTTTCTAGAACAGGACGAGTTCACTTTTTGGCAACACTACCAACAGGCCATTGATCAGCAATTGTTGCATGATGAAGAAATTGTGCGCGCAAATGCGTTGTTAAGCGACGAAGAGCTTGCTACTGAACTCGCGGAATTAGAAACCACCCGCGATAACTTCTCGGCGCTGTTTGAAGCGGATAAGTATGCCGCGATGCAGGCCGATGGCCGCGTGCGCTTATCGCAGCGTGCCATGCAGGCCGCGTTGTTTATTAATTTGTACCGTGAAGAACCCGTGTTTAACTTACCCTACCAGGTGTTAAGTGCGCTTACCGATATCGATGAAAACCTCACCATTTGGCGTTATCGGCATGCCATGATGGTGCAACGTATGTTAGGTTCGAAGATAGGTACGGGGGGCTCTTCTGGCCATGAATACCTAAAACGCACAACGGAGAAGAACCGGATCTTCACCGATTTCATGAATTTGGCCACGTATTTATTGCCAAAAGGGAGTTTGCCACCGTTACCGGCCTCTGTAAGGGCAAGTTTACGCCGGGAGTTATAAATGAGTGACATGGAATCGATTGCTGCAAGTATCAGTGAATCTGAAGCAAAAACCGCCGCTGTGTTCCGCGCTTTGCGCGAGCGTGCTCAGCGGCGCAGCCCCGAATTAACCCGCGAATGGTTTGCCCAATCGGTGTTCAAAACCCGCAGCGATAAGGTTGCGGCGTATTTGGATGAGGCCGAGAAGAATGCCCGCATGCTCGCGGAAATGTCCCCAGCTTCACCTACCTATCAGTTTGTTAGCGATGTGGTAGAACAACAGCTTAATGCGCTCGTTCAAGCCCTATATCGGGATTGAATATGTTGCGCGTTAGTAATCAGCCAGCACAAAAAGTTCACATTTGTTGTGTAAAATGGCCGCATAAGGCTTGCAACCCTTATACGTTTTGATATAGTCAGGTTGTTGGGCGTTAAAATCTAACAACATCTTGGGATAAATTGCCCGTACATGTTGAGTGGGTTGTGTAGAGCGAACCACTAAGATTTCTCAACAGTTTGTTGATTTGTAAACAAAACACTTTAGATAAAGCAGCAATTTTCTGCTGCATAATAAACCTAAAAATCACCACGAGTGATCCAGGGAGATACTACATGTACACAAATAGCAAAGTAGCTAAGTCAGTTCGCTTAGCATTGATGTTTGGTGCTTCAGCTACAGCATTCGCTGGAATTGCGCAAGCGCAAGAGCAGGAGCAAGATGAAGAACAGGCGGAGCGCGTTGAGCGTATCCAAGTAACTGGTTCGCGTATTTCTCGTTCAGAGATGGAAGGCGCGCTTCCGGTAACCACTATCAGCCGTGAAGATATCGATCTTTCTGGTGAAACTTCAGTTGCCGATTTACTTCGTGGCACAACTTTTAACACTTCTGGTTCATTCCGTCCGCAATCTGGTAACGCGGCGCAAGGTACCTCAACTGTTAGCTTACGTGGCTTAGGTGCTTCTCGTACGTTAGTTCTTTTAGATGGCCGTCGTTTACCAACGTCTCCATCAACTGGTTCTAGCCAAGATTTAAGCATCGTACCAATGGCAGCAGTAGAACGGATTGAAATCCTTTCTGACGGTGCATCAGCGGTATACGGTTCAGATGCAATCGGTGGTGTAATTAACATCGTAACGCGTCGTGATTTCAACGGCGTTGAAGCACGTTATGGCCGTTCTACGGTTAGCTTGCCTAGTGATGGCGGCGACCGTGAAGAAGGTTCAATTGTATTCGGTTCTTCTAACGATACTACTCGTGTAATCGGTGGTGTTTCATGGAACAACCGTGACATCATTTTCGAAAACGCATATAGCTGGGTACAACCAGGTAACTCAATTTACGGTAACAACGTTACTGAAACTGATAACTCTGGCGGTTTCCGTGCAGCAGATCCAAACACTTGTACTGATACAGTTAACTTCCGTTCAGTACCGTTAACTGGTGGCGGATTTGGTTGTAACTACGACTTTAACGCAACTAATGCGAACGAAGCATCAACTGGTAACCGTGGTTTGTTCTTGAAAGCTGACCACGACATCAATGATGACTGGAACGTATTCATGAATGCTAGCTACTCAAGCGCTAAGTCGTTTGGTCGTTACGCACCTTCATTGAACGATCCAGGTTCAACGTTGAACTTCAACAGCTTGAACAACCCAACGAACCCAGACAGCCCATTCTATAACCCTGATTATGCTGGTGCTGGCCGTAACATCGGTATTGATGCATACAACAGCTGGTTAGCTGGTGACACTGTATTTAACGGTGACAACGCAGTAGTTCCGCGTTTCAACGATGATGACGAGTTGATCGGTGGCCGTGTTACTGGTAACCGTGACATGAAATACTGGCATCGTTTTGCTTCAATCGGTGACCGTGATAGCTACGTTGACAACACATCTACAGATTTGTTGTTCGGCGCGCAAGGCCGAATCGGTGAAGTTGATGTAGATTTCGGCGCACGTACGAGCCGTTCTAAAACTTACGATATCGGTTACAACTACTTGCTACGTTCGCAAGCAGATAACTTAGTAAACAACGCTTCGTTTGAAGGTATCTACTACGATCTACGTGATCCACTAGGTGGCCGTTATACTGATCAAGCTGACCAAGATGCGTATGCGCAATTGATCAACAGCATGAACGTAACGATTTCACGTGTTTCTGAGTTCCAACAGAAAGAAATCTTCGGTTCAGCAAGCTTCGACGTGATGGATACCAATGCTGGTATGATTCAAGCCGCAGTTGGCTTCGAATATCGTGAAGAAGATTACGTGGATCAGTACGATGCACTTTCTGAAGCTGGTGTTGTAGGTGGTTCTGCTGGTAACTCTGCAGGTGGTGGACGTGACGTAACCTCTGCTTACGCGGAAATCCTAATTCCAGTAACGTATGACCTTGAGTTGAACATCGCTGGTCGTTTCGATGAGTACTCTGACTACGGTTCAGATTTCTCACCTAAAGCGAGCTTCCGTTGGACTCCAACTGACACGTTATTGGTTCGTGGTTCATGGGGCCAAGGCTTCCGTGCTCCATCACTTGATATCATCACTCAGGCGCCATCTTCTGGTAACCCAGCGGTGAACGATCCAGCAACTTGTTTGAACTTCTCAGACGTTGCTACGTGTTCTGTGCAGGTTCGTCAAGAAACTCGTGCGAACCCTGATTTGGAATCTGAAGATTCAACGCAAATGTCTTTAGGTGTTGCGTATCAGCCAGCTGATTGGTTGAACTTCTCACTTGATTACTGGAACGTTGAAATCAAGAACCGTATCGCGTTCTTCGGTGCAGTTACACTTCTTAACCGTGAGCGTCAAGGTCAGCCGATTCCAGCAGGTTTAGGTGTTAACCGTAACCCTAACGTAGATTTCACTGGCCAAGTACCAGCAGGTTCTCCAGTGAACCCAATCGTGAATGTTGATTCAGGTTACGGTAACGACGGCACAATCGAAATTGAAGGCTTCGATTTCAATGCACGTACTAACTTTGATTTCGGTCAGTACGGTCGTTTGAACCAAAACTTACAAGTAGCTTACACTCGTTCATTCAAGATTGATGGCGGTGAGAGCTTCGTAGGTGACATCGGTGACCCGAAATATCGTGCAACGTTACAAAACGTTCATTCACTCGGTGATTTCGATATCGCTTGGAACATCAACGTAATCGGCAACCAAACTGATAGAACAGATGGCTTCTCTTACGACCGTACTGGTACTTGGACTACGCATGACATCCAAGTAACTTACAACACTTCGTGGGATGGTCGCTTAACTGTTGGTGCTCAGAACGCGTTCGCTAAAGAACCGCAACTGAATGCTTTCGGTGGCCGTAGCTACAACTTCAACCTTTACAACGCGTTTGGCCGTGTAACTTACTTCCGTTACACTCAACGTTTCTAAGCTATTGAGTTGAGTTAAATTTGGTTTTGTAATAACCAAAACAAAAACCGGCCTCAGGGCCGGTTTTTTTTATCCATTTTTTGTTGTTTAGGAAGCCTTTCTGATACCAATATCTGTGGTAATCTTTTCTTGAACCGTTTCGAAACAACTATTTTTATTAACTAATAGAGATAAAAAAACTATGCAGCATTGGAGTGATTATTGGCGCAATTCAGGCGCATTGAACAGTTTTGCCGAATCAGGTGCGGCCTCAGGCTATGCCGGTGAAATAGCAGAATTTTGGCAGCAACACCTAAGCAAATGTGCAAAAGATGCTTGCGTGGTAGACGCAGGCACCGGTAATGGTGCTCTTGCAGTGTTGATTACCGAGTATGGGAGAAAACATAAGCGTGCCTGGGAGGTTATCGGAGTTGATGCAGCGGCGATTAACCCAGCAGCAAGCTTGCAGAGCAAACCAGAGCTACAAAAAAAGCTGAAAGGAATTACCTTTCACGGTGAAACGCCTATCGAAAAAATGCCGTTTGCGGCTGGCTCTATCGATCGTGTAACGAGCCAGTTTGCTTTTGAATACGCGGATGCAAAACCGGCGCTGAAAGAAATTTTCCGCGTATTAAAACCAGGCGGTGAACTGGTGGTAATGGCGCATCATAGCGAATCGGCATTAGTGCAAGATTCCCAGCGTGGTTTACAGATTTTCGATTATATCTTGAATAACTCGCCACTCTTTATGCAACTCGATTTGCTCTTTAACTTGGCCTCGGGTGCACTAGATAGCATGGATTACGCGAGCTGGAATCGTACTCAGGAATGTATTGCGGTTACCAAATCAGTGCAATGGACCATGACGATCATCAATGAGCGTTTTAACCAAGAGGGCGATGCGCAGTGGGTGAATGATGTATTTGGCCAAGCCATTGGTTTAATTAAATCAGTGAATAATGCACAAACTGCCAAACAAGCGTTACAAGGCTTGGGCGGGGTTTATAATGCGTTGCAGAATCACCGATTGCGTATCCAAGAACAGGTTTCTGTGGCTTTAAATAAAGAAAAACTAATGGCACTTCAAGGAATGGTTGAAGGCATGAAAGGCGAGTTTTCGTATGCAGACTTTACAATTGAAGGTGAGTTGTTTGCTTACACTTTCGTTGCAAAAAAGCGCTAGCTTGAGCTAACTAATTAGTTTTCGAAGCCTTTTTTTTCTTGCTAAAAAATTATGCCGTAAATTTGCCGCTATCGAGGCATGGCGCATGATCTGGTCGGATGATTTGCTCTCATGTGCCTTTTGTATATGAACTTTTTACCTGTTCGTACATTCTAACAAGAAACCTCGATTTGGTCGGTTGACAGGCTCGCTGTGTTCGTGGGAGTATTCAAGGAATGCTATTTCTGCGAGATAGCTATTTTGGTGTAGAAAACTTTTTCATCACTCACACAACTGGGTCCCGAGCATTACCAGGTGACGTTCGCACTTCTGTTCACGCCTCGTAAGCGAAGGATAAAGTTAAGTCAAATTGGTTGGGAACTATGACCACAGTAATTAAACGAAGCAAAATCGCTGCCGCCGTGGTAGGTGTGATGGCGCTGACAGGAGTAAGCTTGGCCTCAGCTCAAGATACGTCCTTGTCACAGTTACAGGCTGAGCAAACGCAAACCAATCGCGCTAATGCCGCCTCTCAAGAGCGTATCGATTCGTTGTTCGAACAGAGCAGCGATCTTCTAGGTGAATACCGTTCGGTAGTTGCCGAGTTCGAAGCGCTTAGACTATACAACAACCACGTTCAGCGTCTTGTAGACGATCAGAACGCGACGCTTGATTCGTTACAAACTCAAATTGATGGTATCGAAGAAACGCGCCAAGGTGTTGTGCCACTTATGTACAAAATGATCGATTCACTTGGTGAGTTCGTTCAGCTGGACATTCCAATTCACCGTGAACAACGGGAACGTCGAGTTGAGCGTTTACGTGAGTTGATGGTTCGCTCAGAAGTTACTGATTCTGAGAAGTTCCGTCAGATCATCGAAGCATACCAAATTGAAATGGATTACGGCGTAGGCCTTATTTCTTATCAAGGTACGTTGAACTTCGAAGGCCAAGACATTGCAGTAGATTACTTGCATGTAGGTCGTATCGCTTTCTTGGCACAATCGTTGGATATGCGTAATGCATGGGTATGGGATAACGAAACCCGTTCTTGGGGTCGTATAGAAGACAACTTCTTAAGCCCGCTTACTCAAGCAATCCGTATGTCTCGCCGTCAGACCGCATTTGATGTTGTGCGTCTGCCAATCTTTGCCGCGGAGAGTGCAGAATGAAACAAGTAGTGAAAAACCTCATGGTAGCCGCGGCAGGTATTACCCTTGCGGCAACAGCTGCGTTTTCTGTGAACGCACAGGAAACTGAAGCTAGAACTCTTGACGAACTTTTACAGCAAGTTCAACAGCAGCGCGCATCTGCGCAGCGCATTGACCAAGCTCGTGAACGTCGTTTCCTCGATGATCGTGCTGACAAGCAACAACTGTTACGCCAAGCGCAGCAAGAATTGCGTGATGAGCAAGCACGTAGTACTCGTTTACAAGAAGAGTACTCGCAAAACGAAATTAACATCGCTAACAAAGAAACCGAACTTGATAACATGGTTGGTACTTTGGGTGAGATCTTCGGTGTAATTCGTGGTGCAGCATCAGATACTATCGGCCGTATTTCTACGTCGATCGTAAGTGCACAATATCCAGATCGTGAAAAAATATTGGGCAGCCTTGCGGAAGCACGTGAACTTCCAAATATCGGTGAATTAGAAGAGCTTTGGTTAGCGCTTCTTACCGAAATGACTGAATCAGGTAAAGTTGCGCGCTATCAAGGCGAAGTAACCTTATTAGATGGTGGTTCTGAAGTTCGTGACGTAATCCGTATCGGTGCATTCAACCTGATTTCTGATGGTGAATACTTAATCTACAATGATTCAACTCAGCAAATTCAGCCTATCGCTCGTCAGCCTTCTGGCCACATCTTGCGTGCAGCTGCTAACTTTGAAAATACAACTTCAGGGTATGCTGGATTGTTCATCGATCCGTCACGCGGCCAAATCTTGAGCTTGTTAACCCAGAAAGCAACTCTTTCTGAGCGTTATCATCAAGGTCAAACCGTTGGTTACGCGATTACCTTTGTATTATTCCTTGGTTTCGCTATCGCGATTTACAAGCTGGTAACTCTTACTGCTGTAGGTGGAGCAATTCGTCGTCAGTTGAAAGATCCTCAGAACCCTTCAGACAAGAACCCATTGGGCCGTATCTTGAAGGTGTATCATGAGAATCCAAATACGGACATTGCGAACCTTGAGCTGAAACTTGATGAAGCGATACTTCGCGAAACACCGTCAATTGATTCTGGTGTGAATATCATCAAGATCTTGGCAGCTATTGCGCCGCTAATGGGTCTATTAGGTACGGTAGTTGGTATGATTGGTACCTTCCAATCAATCACACTATTCGGTACTGGTGATCCACGTATCATGGCTGGCGACATTTCAATGGCACTTGTAACTACTGCCTTGGGTCTGATTGCAGCACTACCGCTTATCGTTATCCACTCAATTGTGGCTTCGAAAAGCAAATCAATTCTCCACATTCTCGATGAGCAGTCTGCCGGTATCGTAGCTACTCATGCAGAGAAGAAAGGAGCGTAAGCCATGCAATTGTACCTGATGGGACTATGGGAATCTGTCAGGGATTTTATTGGCACAGGTGGTGACGTTTTATACATGGTGTTCGCCGCGCTTTTAATCATGTGGATAGTTATGATTGAGCGTTGGTGGTATCTACTCGGCGTATTCCCAAAAGAACGGGATAAGATAGTTGCCGAGTGGAACGCCCGTAAGGACACCACCTCCTGGTACGCACATAGAATCCGTGATGCATGGATTTCCGAAGCGTCCGATAAATTGACAGCGCGGATGCTCGTGCTGAAGACGATGATAGCCATTTGTCCGTTAATCGGATTACTTGGTACGGTTACGGGGATGATCACTGTTTTTGAAATTATGGCAGTGCAAGGAACCGGTAACCCTCGTCTGATGGCAGGCGGTATCTCGATGGCTACGATTCCGACTATGGCGGGAATGGTTGCAGCTCTGTCAGGTATGTTCTTTGCGCAGCGTTTAGACGCACGTGCTAAAGCTGCAAAAGAACGCCTTATTGACAGTCTGCCACATCATTAAGAGAGAAGAATTATGGCACGTAAACGTTTACGCGAAGAAGAAGAAGCAACACTAGACATGACTCCGATGCTCGACATCGTATTCATCATGTTGATCTTCTTCATCGTTACAACATCGTTTGTGAAAGAGGCTGGTATCGATGTAAATCGTCCAGAAGCATCACAAGCGACTCAGAAGCCTTCGGCCAACATCTTTATTGCTATCCGTGAAAACGGTGAAGTATGGATGGACCGTCGCCAGGTTGATGTAGAGCGGGTTGCCGCGAACTTGGAACGTCTCCTTGCTGAACAGCCTACCGATATGGTGGTTATTCAAGCAGACGAGGGCGCCCGTCACGGCGTTGTTGTTAGAGTGATGGACCAAATTAAAGAAGCCGGCATTGCCCAGATTTCAATAGCAGCGGAGAACGACTGATATGGTGCGCTTAATAGTATCGATATTACTAGGCGCTGCGGTCACCTTCTTACTGTTTGTCTTCATGGCATTCTTAATCAGTGGCGGTGAGGGGCGGAATGAACCACCTCCGCCTCCAACCACTATTGATATAGTGTCAACACCACCGGAATCAGATGAAGCGACGCGCAGAAGAACGCCGCCGCCTCCTCCGGAGCCGCCAGAGCAACCACCTGAATCGCCGCAAAGCGAACCAGATGCCTCTGACGACGCAGTGTCCTTTAACTTGGATATTGGCGGTGTAGATCTTGGCGGGGCCGATACTGGACTAGGCGATCCTAGTGCTGGTTTAGGTCGGGATGGCGATGCTCAACCGATAGTTCGGGTAGAGCCACGTTATCCACCTGCTGCGGCACGAGACGGTATTGAAGGCTGGGTGCGGTTACGCTTTACAATTGACGAAACTGGTGGCGTTACTGATATCGAAGTAATCGAAGCTCAACCTCGTCGGGTGTTTGACCAAGAAGCACGACGTGCTTTAGCCCGGTGGCGTTATGCTCCGAAGATCGTTGATGGTCGCCCACAGCGTCAAGAAGGCCTTACGGTTCAACTCGACTTTACAATGGACGGGAGTTAATTCATGAAAGCTATCACATCTATAGTTTGTGCTGTGGTTGTAGCCATGGGTGTAGCTTTTGCTCCAGCTAATGCACAGCAAAACACTGATGTTGGATTCACTATTCCAACAGCAGATGAGCTTCAGCGAGCGAAGGATAATCGTCGCTCGCAAGCTTTAGCTGAGCGAGTTGCCCGTCGAGTTATGTCTGCGTTTGAATTGTATGAAGAGAACGATATAGCCGGAGCAATCCGCGAGCTGAACGAAGCCCCAGCTCGTACTGATTACGACCGCGCTTATGTTGCTCGCTTTTTAGGTTCAATGTATGCGTCTTTAGAAGATGATGATGCAGCACCAGGACAAGCGATTCGCTACCTTTCTCAGGCAGTGGATGCAAACTTGCTAAGCTTTAACGATCACGCACAATCATTGCAATTACTTGGGAATCTCTATCTTATTCAAGAGAATTTCGAGGAAGCATTGGTTACCCTGCGCCGCTATTTGCAGTTTACCGGTGAGTGGGATGCGGATGTACTTGTTCGTATGGCTTCAGCACACATGGAACTTCGCCAGTATGATCGCGTGATTCCATTTGCTGAAAAAGCTTTGCAGAATATGCGTCAACCACATCGTAATCCGTATGTGTTAATGATTGCGGCAAACTACGAAGCGGGTAAGATTCCAGAAACGTTGCGTGTGTTAGAGCGTGGTTTGGAAGCGTTACCTGGAGAGCGTGGATGGTGGGTGCAGTTGGGCATGATTTATATGCTTAACGAGCAGTACGAAGAAGCTTTGTCTACACTTCGTATCGCCTACGATGCAGGTTACTTGCGTTCTTCGAATGATTACCGTGCATTAGTGCAGCTATACGCGAATAACTCAATTCCGTATTATGCGGCTGATATCATGGCAACCAATATCGAAGCAGGCAACATCGAGAGAACCGATCGCAACTTAGCTACTGCCGCACGCAGCTACAACTCTGCGCGTGAGTTCGCTAGATCTGCAGAAATGTATGGTAAAGCGGTTGAGTTTGCAGCTACCGATTCTGACCGTCGTGACTACTATCGTCGTCAAGGTGAAGCTCTGCTTCTAGCACAGCAATATCGTAATGCTGTGGCGCCTTTCCGAGCAGCTATTGATTTAGTTGCTAGTGGCGATGATGCAGGACGTTTGTATATGTCTTTAGCTGAAGCTTATTTTTATAGTAATCAGTACCGCCAAGCTTACCAAGCTGCACAAAGCGCAACACGCTTTGATAGCACGCGACGTAATGCAGAAGGCTGGTCACGATTCATTAGAGATACAGCTGAGCGCCGCGGTTCAAGCATTTAAAACATAACGTGTTTTAATAAACAAAGCCCTGCTCTCGAGTGGGGCTTTTTGTTACCTGCATGCTTGTACATGGCTGTGAAAGGCTGTGCTTATTAAAGCGCTATGGCCAGTAAACTAATCAGGTAACTTTAGCGTAAATAGGGTCGGTTTAATCCGTTTCTCATGAATGGAACTTTCTAAACGTTTAGGGATCATATATGATCTGCACCCCTTTATTTGTTGTACTGAGGAGCTCGCATGGCGAATAACGAATCATTTAAAGACCAATCATCAGTAATTCATTTAGTTTTAGCTGTACTTGCGTTTGTTGGTATTGCTTTGCTGATGCCGGTTTTGCAGTTGATTAAATTGTTCACGGGCTAACGCGCAACGCTTATACGTAAGCACGCGCATCAGCATTCAAGTTGCTCTTTTGAGGTAGTTATCATGGCATTATCTTTGCTTTTGGTAGAAGATAACGAACGGACACGAACACAGATATTGAATATTCTGCAAAAAAGCGAATTTCACATAACTGTTGCGATTGATGGATTAGACGCACTTAACCAAGCAAGAATGCGTTGCTTCGATGTGGTATTACTAGACCATAAGATGCCGCTGATGGATGGTTTAACGCTATTGAAGAACTTGCGTGATGAACCATTGTACGCAAAAACGCCTTTGTTGTTTATGACCACAGATGAACCAAAGCAAATCAGCAAGAAAGCTGAACGTTTAGGTGCTAATGTAGTGCTAGGCAAACCGCTTGATGCGGATCTTTTACTGACTAAATTACGCCACTTTGCACGCGATCGTGTAGTGGCTTGAGTGAATACGAATGACCCATTATGTAGCTGCGGATATGCGCGGCAATTATATTTCTCGGTTAATTAAACCGGTTGCAGATTTCCCAAAGCCTGGCCTCACATTCCGCGACATTACCCCAGCGCTGCAAGATCCTAAGGCACTGCGTAATAGTATTGATTTGTTTGCTGAGCGTTATGCAAACTCAGGATTAACGCAAATTGTTGCAGTAGAAGCCCGTGGCTTTATATTTGCTGCGGCGTTAGCTGATCGCCTCGGCATTGGCCTTACGTTAATGCGCAAAGCAGGTAAGTTACCGCGAGAAGTATTTTCAACTAGTTACACTCTTGAGTATGGTGATGATATTCTTGAGTTACATAAAGATGCTTTAAAGCCACGTGATAAAGTGGTGGTGATGGATGATATGCTAGCCACTGGCGGCACCATGACCGCGGCGGTGCATCTTCTGCAGCGTACGCCTGCCACAGTGGTAGAAGCAGCGTTTGTGTGTGAATTACTGTATTTAAATGGCCGCAAGGCGATGGATAAATTAGGTGTGAATAGCTACGCCATCTGTGCGTTTGATGAGTGAGCGTAGGCCTAATTACTAAAGAATTTTAATAATAATTATTGGAGGTGGCATGAGCTATCAAGTGCTAGCAAGGAAATGGCGGCCGCGTAACTTTTCTGAAGTTGTTGGCCAGCAACATGTGTTGCAAGCACTTACCAACGCATTAACGCATCAGCGTTTGCATCATGCCTACCTACTTACCGGCACCCGTGGTGTTGGTAAAACTACGATCGCTCGAATTTTGTCGCGTAGCTTGAACTGTGATAAAGGTATTACCGCCACACCTTGTGGTGAGTGTTCTGCCTGTGTTGATATCGAAGCTGGCCGTTTTGTTGATTTAATGGAAATCGATGCCGCTTCTCGCACCAAAGTAGAAGACACCCGGGAAATTCTCGAGAACGTACAGTATCGGCCAACCGCTGGGCGCTATAAAGTTTACCTTATCGATGAAGTGCATATGCTCTCGCGGCATAGTTTTAATGCGTTATTAAAAACGCTAGAAGAGCCACCTCCCCATGTTATTTTCCTGCTGGCCACTACTGATCCAGAAAAGCTTCCGGTTACTGTGCTTTCCCGTTGTTTGCAATTTAATCTGCGGGCACTTACCCGTGAGGAAATTAGTACGCAACTGCAGCATATTTTAACCGCCGAAAAAATCCGTTTTGATGAATCAGCTCTAGCGCTTTTAGCACGTTCTGCCAATGGCAGTATGCGCGATGCGTTAAGCCTTACGGATCAGGCTATCGCCCAAGGTAATAATGAAGTACTCGAAGCCTCGGTTGCTCGTATGCTGGGTAGAATCGATCATGCCAATTTGCTCGATTTACTGGCATCGGTAGCCGATGGTAACGTGAATGCGACACTGCAATCGCTGCGTGAGTTAGTGGATAAGATTCCGGATATCGCGGGCGTGCTTACTGAATTGCAAACCATGCTACACCAGTTGGCGCTGGCCCAGGTTGCTCCAGCGTTGTTGGATTCTGAACTGTTGGCAAGAAGCGAACAATTGGCGGCATTAGCTCAGAAAATTGACCCAGCTACGGTGCAAGTGTATTACCGCACCGTGCTCGATGGCCGTCGTGAGTTGCCTTATGCACCGGATGCCTTCAGCGGCGTTGAGATGACCCTGCTGCGGATGTTGGCGTTTCGGCCGGCGGTAGCTGATGCAACAAGTAGCTCGGGAGCACCCACTGCGGGAAAGCCTGAAGCGGTAACCAGTTCGCCGGTAAAAGCGGCGGAGACAGTTAGTGTTGCTGAAGGCATGGCCGAGGCTGAAGCCGAAGTAAAGGCAGAGCCTGCTGAAAGCACGGCCCAGGTAGAATCCGCGATCGTGCAGCAGGAAAGGGCACAGGCAGAAGCAGTGCAGCAGCCAGCCGAGAAGCCGGAAGCCATGCAACCTGAAGCCGAGCAACAAGCCGCAGCAGAACCGGACGCGCCGGTAGCGGCGAGCAAAGAGGCTGAAGCGGAACAACCTGCAAGCGCCCAGCCATTCGTGAACTCTGCAGTGGAAGAACACGAAGTACCTGCATATTTAGATGATGATGAAGACGATGATGATTCGGCGGCATTGTTTGCAGAACAAGCGGGTATTGAGCAGCAAGCTTCTGCGGTACGCCCAGCGGCTGAGCCTGAAGCAACAACCGCAGTATCCTCAGCATCAGTATCTGCAGGAGCTGCACCAGAAAGCAGCGCTGCGCCATCGTTAGAGAGCGCTGATTTAACCTCATTGATGGCAACCCGCAAGCGTTTAGCGGCCAAGAAAGGCTCTGAATCAGCTTCTGTGGCGAGTAAACCTGCTACAGCAACCGATGCCGTAGTAAGCAAACCAAATACGAATAAAGCGCCGCTGAATGCGCCGCAAGCTTCTGCAGAGCCCGCAGCTGTGAAACAAGAGCCTTCAGCGGGAGAACAAGAGCCTTCAGCGGTAGAGCAAGAGCCCTCAGCCGTGAAACAAGAGCTCTCAGCTGTGAAACAAGAGCCTTCAGCGCCGCAACAAACGGGCGAAACTCACGAGCCAGTGTTGGCATCTAAACCAGCTAACGAGCAAGAACCCGCAACCGAAACAGCCGCCGATGTGCAACAAACAACTAGCGGTAAAGTTATTGCAGCGGCGCAAGTAGATGCTTGGGCAGCGCAGATTGAAAAGCTAGCAGTTGTGGGGCGTACGCGGCAAGTATTGTTGCACTCGCAGTTGCATGAGCAACCGCAAGGCTACGTACTAGAGGTATCTGCAGACATGCAGGCGCTGTTATCGGGGCACATGAACGCGAGTATTAAAAATGAATTGGCGACCGTGATTGCCAACAAAGAGCTGGAAATCAAGCTCGGTAATCCGCAGCGGACACCATTTCAAATTCAGCAAGAAATTAATGCAGCACTGCAAGCAGATGCAGAAAAACGGGTTGCCGAGCATCCGGGTATTCAACAACTGCAATCGTCTTTAGCAGCTGAAGTGAAGCAAGTAACGGTGTTGCACTAGTGCTGCTGCCCTTGTGCTGTGATAAAATTAACGCATACAAACCATTTTTAATTTAAGAGCCAAATTTAACTTAAGAGAGAAAAGCGATGTTCAAAGGCGGAATGGGTAACATGATGAAGCAGGCGCAACAGATGCAGGAAAAAATGCAGAAGGCGCAAGAAGAAATTGCCAGCATGGAAGTAACCGGTGAAGCGGGTGCAGGCTTGGTAAAAGTTACCATGTACGGAAACCATAACGTGAAGCGTGTTGCGATTGATGCCAGCTTGTTCGGTGATGAAGATGATCGTGAAATGCTGGAAGATTTAGTTGCTGCGGCAACTAATGACGCGGTGCGCCGCGTGGAAGAATCAAGCAAAGAGAAAATGTCTTCGATTGCCGGTGGCATGGGCCTTCCTCCAGGAATGAAACTACCCTTTTAATGAAAGCGTTTAGCCCCGCGATTGCTGCTCTAATCGAAGCACTACGAGTGCTTCCTGGAGTAGGCCAAAAAACCGCACAACGCATGGCGTTCCAGTTATTGGAACGCCATCGTGATGGTGCCGGTAAACTTCAGCATGCTTTAGCGCATGCCTTGGAGGTTGTGGGGCGCTGTAGTAAATGCCGAACTCTGAGCGAAGATGATATTTGCGGTATTTGTGCTGATGAAAGCCGAGTGGCTGAAGGCTCGTTATGTATTGTTGAATCGCCAGCGGATGTATTAGCGGTTGAACAAACCGGCCAATACAAAGGGCAATACTTTGTATTGATGGGCAGGTTATCGCCGCTGGATGGCATTGGCCCTGCGGATATCGGCCTTGATTTACTCGAGCAACGTTTTCAAAACGATGCTATTCAAGAAGTGATTTTAGCCACGAATCCAACCATGGAAGGGGATACTACCGCGCATTTCATTGCTGATTTAGCTGCCCGCTATCAAATTCGCGCGAGCCGAATTGCCCACGGCGTGCCGGTGGGCGGTGAGCTTGAATATGTAGACCATACTACCCTTGGCCATGCTTTCTCTGGCCGCAAGAACTTCTTGTAACCCACAGCGCTGCGAGCCGCTAAATCAAGCTCCGCCTTATCTGTAAGCCCCAAGTTAAGCCGCTGAGTTAAGCCCCTAAGTTAACCCGCAAAGTAAGCCACAAAACCCCACAAATTTCTCTGTTTACCCTTGAATTTCTGATCCCGTATCCCCATACCTTAAACCAGGTTATTAACACGATACTTCAGGAGAGTAATCACCATGGCTGACCATCAGCATGCTGAAAAACACGGTTTTCAAACAGAGGTAAAGCAGCTTCTGCACTTGATGATCCATTCGCTGTACTCGAATAAGGATATCTTTCTTCGTGAGCTTATTTCCAACGCTTCGGATGCAGCCGATAAGCTGCGCTTTAAAGCGTTAGAAAATAATGCACTGTTCGATAATGATGCTGAGTTACGGGTGCGGATTAGCATTAACAAAGACGCGCGCAGCATTACCATTAGTGATAATGGCATTGGTATGAGCCGAGAGGATGTAATGAGCCACTTGGGCACCATTGCTAAATCGGGTACCAAAGAATTCTTTAGCCAGCTTTCTGGCGACCAAAGCAAAGATTCACAGATGATTGGCCAATTTGGGGTGGGTTTTTACTCGGCCTTTATTGTTGCTGATCAAGTAACGGTGCGCACTCGCGCAGCCGGGCTAGGTAAAGATGAAGCGGTAGAATGGCAATCTGCAGGCGATGGCGAATTTACCATTGCACCGATTAGCAAAGAAGGCCGTGGCACGGAAATCACCCTGCATTTGCGTGAGGGTGAAGATGAATTTTTAGATAATTGGAAGTTGCGCGAGATTGTAACAACGTACTCTGATCATCTGAGTATTCCTGTGCAGATGTGGAAGGATGAGCAGCCTGAGCGCGATGGCCCTGATGGCGAGAAAATTCCTGCGCAGCCGGGTGAATGGGAAACCGTAAATGCCGGTAAAGCCTTGTGGTTGCGTGAAAAAGCAGACATTAGCAAGGAAGAGTACCAAGAGTTTTATAAATCGGTAGCACATGATTTTGATGATCCGTTGCTGTGGAGCCACAACAAAGTTGAAGGTAAACACGAGTACACCAGCTTGTTGTTCATTCCAAAGCGGGCGCCTTGGGATTTGTGGAACCGAGAGAACCAGAAAGGTATTAAGCTTTATGTGCAACGCGTGTTCATTATGGACGATGCGGAACAATTTATGCCTACTTACCTGCGCTTTGTGCGTGGTTTAATTGATTCTAATGATTTACCGCTGAATGTTTCGCGGGAGATTTTGCAGGATAATAAAGTAACCCGGGCTATGCGCAGTGCGAGCACGAAAAAAGTGCTGCAAAGCCTAGTGAAGTTAGCCAAAGATGATGTGGAAGCATACAACAGCTTCTGGGATAACTTTGGTAACGTATTGAAAGAAGGCCCAGCGGAAGACCAAGCGAACATCGAGCGCATTTGCGAACTGTTACGCTTTACTTCTTCTCATGAAGATAGCGCTGAGCAGCGCGTTTCTTTAGATGCCTACATTGAGCGCATGAAGGAAGGCCAAGAGGCGATTTACTATATTGTTGCTGATAGTTATGAAGCGGCGAAAAACAACCCAGCACTGGAAATCTTCCGCAAGAAAGGCGTGGAAGTGTTGCTACTTTCAGATCGTATTGATGAATGGCTAATGAGCCACTTAACCGAGTACAAAGAGAAGAAATTCCAATCGGTTACCCGTGGCGATTTAGATTTAGGCGATCTGGATGATGAGCAAGACAAGGCTGAGCACGAGAAGCTGGAGAAGGATTTTGAAGGAACCGTGCAGCGCTTTGAGAAAACCTTAGGCGATAAAGTGAAGAAGGTTCGGGTAACACACCGGTTAACCGATTCACCTGCGTGTATTGTTACCGATGATAACGATATGAGCACGCAAATGGCGAAGTTGATGGAAGCAGCAGGGCAAAAAGTACCAGAAACGAAGTACATTTTTGAGCTGAACCCTGAGCATCCATTGGTGCAGCGCGTGGCTGATGAGCAAGATGAAGAACGCTTTGGTGAGTGGGCGGAATTGTTGCTTGAACAGGCTACGTTAGCGGAGCGCGGCAGCTTGAAAGACCCAAGTACCTTTGTTCGCCGCTTGAACAAGCTCATGCTAGCTCTGTGATGTTGGCACGCTAGCGGCAGGAAAAGTTGGTGCCCAGGGCGGTTGATAACATGATATTTACCGTATCGGGTGGCCGCTTTGTAACCTGCGCAAGCAAGCGCATTCGCTATTATTTAAAAAGCTCGATTTCCTCGGAAATCGGGCTTTTTTAGACTATGGTCGGCCTTGTTATTTCCGCCTTGGAGGGGTAAAGTTGGGCGCATAAATTTCACATCTATCGAACACTACAAACTTAGGGGATTAACCATGCGGATCATTCTGCTGGGTGCGCCAGGCGCAGGGAAGGGCACACAAGCCCAATTTCTGATGAATACTTATCATATTCCACAGATTTCGACCGGGGACATGCTGCGTGCTGCGATTAAAGCAGGTACAGAGCTTGGCAAGAAGGCGAAAGAAGTGATGGATGCAGGCCAACTGGTTTCCGATGATATTATGATTGGCTTAGTGCAAGAGCGCATTACCCAAGAAGATTGTACCAATGGTTTTTTACTGGACGGCTTCCCGCGTACTATTCCGCAAGCGGATGCGATGCAAGAAGCCGGCATTAAAATTGATTATGTGCTGGAATTCGATGTGGCGGATGACGTGATTGTAGAGCGTATGGCTGGCCGCAGAGTACACCCGGGTTCTGGCCGTGTTTATCACGTGAGCTATAATCCACCGAAAGAAGACGGTAAAGACGACGTTACCGGTGAAGATTTGCTAGTGCGTGAAGATGATAAAGAAGCCACGGTTCGCAAGCGCTTGAAGATTTATCATGAGCAAACCGAACCCTTGGTAGCTTATTACAGCAAGCTTGCTGAGCAAGGCGTGGTGGAATGCCACAAAATCGATGGCACCCAGAAAGTGGATGACATTAACCATCAACTGCAAGAAATTCTAGGCTAATTATTATGCTATTACCGATTACGAGTTTATTCGCAGCAATTTTAACCTTGCTGTACATGGTGTTGGCGTTCCGTATTATTCGCTTACGTTGGCGCGACAAAGTAGGCATCGGTACTGGCGAAAGCCTTGATTTAAAAGCCGCTGTTCGCGTGCATGGTAACTTTGCCGAATACGTGCCATTGGCATTAATTCTGCTCGGTTTAATGGAGTTGAACGGTGCAAGCCCATTATGGTTATATGGCTTGGGCGGGCTGTTATTTGTAGCGCGTATTAACCATGCGATTGGCCTTACTAAAACCATCGGTGTGAGCCCTTATCGCTCGATTGGCGTATTAGGTACGTTCGCGATGTTATTGCTCGCGGCGGGTTACTTAATTGGCTTTGTTTTAGGTAGCTAATATAACGCGCCTAGCGGGGCAGGGAATACTTGCCTTGTTAGGCGCTGATAACGTTTTAATCTGTGTAGAGATTTAAGTGCATGACCAAGATTGTTGCGCTGCATAGCTCGCAAAGCCATAGCGGGCAGTGGCGGTTTCTAGCGAAAGCGCTACGCACACTGCGCGCCGGTAGCGAAAACGATAGCACCAACGCCCGCCCTTCATCGGCGGGCGTTGCTTTTCCGGTGCCTGAGTTTGTGGCGGCTGATTTAGTTGGCTATGGCAAAGGCGCACCATTAACAAAGCCTGTTGCTGAGTTCCGCTTGGCTGATGAACTGGCGATGTTACAGAATGCGCACCAGTTCCCTGAGAACCCTTTTGCTGCGCATACAAGCTGCGCTCCGGGAGGCGCTGAGCCCGTATTTCTGATAGGGCACTCGTATGGTGGTGCGGCGGCGTTACGCTGGGCATTAACTTACCCTGAACAAGTACAGGGGTTGGTGTTATATGAGCCGGTAAGCTTTCATGTGTTGGCAAAAAATACTCCTGCACGCCAAGAGATTGTAGATATAGCACGGCAAATGGATGAGCGTTCGAACGCCGAAGCAGCAGCTGCTTTTGTTGATTACTGGAATCAACCCGGTTATTTCGCCAAACTGCCTGAGGCTGCACGCACTATGATGATCGCGCAGCAAACGAAAGTGCAGGCGGATTTCCATGCGTTGATTGATGAACCCACAGCGTTGGCAGAATATGCGGCTATCCAGTGCCCGGTAGTGCTATTTCACGGTGTGCAATCACCACTTTCGAGCCGCACTGTGGCGGAGAATTTAGCCAATACATTGCCTAATTGTATTCACTTAGATGTGGATGCAGGGCATATGGCGCCGCTGGTTGCCGCCGATAAGATTACACCTTTATTGATTAACGCCTTGCGCTCCATGCAAGCAATTCCTGAGTATTGATGCTCGTAGTAGGAACCCGGTGCTAAGCTTTATGTTGGCGATTTGCCACCTAATGATCTTACCGCGCCAGATGTGAGAAACCGATATGCGCCACTTATGGCCTGAAACGAAAAAGCTTGGTTTATTAACCGGCCCAATTTTAATAGCACAACTTACGCAGATGCTGATGGGGGTGGTAGACACTCTGATGGCTGGGCGCGTAGGCGCCACTGATTTGGCTGCTGTTTCTGTGGGCGGCTCAGTGTGGGTGCCACTTACCTTGCTGGTTTTTGGCCTTGGCCTCGCCTTAGCGCCAGTTATTTCTCATTGTGATGGTGCCAATGAACGCAGCCAGGTGGCACGGCATTTCCAACAATCATTATACACCTGCATTATTGGTGCAGTGCTTACCGGTATTTTGCTGTACTTAGCGCCGTACTTTTTAGGGGTGTTGGATGTGGAAGCGGATTTCCGCGATAAAACCATCGCCTATTTGCGTTATATCATGTGGGGTTTGCCAGCGTTTGTACTGTATGTAGTGCTGCGTAACCTGTGTGAAGGCTTATCGCATACCATGCCATCTTTGGTGATTGGTATTATTGGTTTGTTGATCAATATTCCCGTGAACTACATCTTTATTTACGGCAAATTAGGTATGCCTGCGCTTGGTGGCGCTGGTGCTGGTGTGGCTTCAGCCATTGTACTTTGGGGGATGGCGTTAAGCTTATTGGGCTATGTAATGTTGGCCAAACGCTACAAGAAGGTAGCGCCATTTGCGAAGTTTTATCCGCCGAACTGGGATGATATTACTCACTTCGTGCGCTTGGGTTTCCCTATCTCGATGGCGTTATTCTTTGAAACCAGCTTATTTGCGGCGGTGGCGATACTTATTGCGCCATTGGGCGCTATCGTGGTTTCGGGCCACCAAATTGCGCTGAATGTTTCCTCATTGGTGTATATGTTCCCATTGAGTTTGAGTATGGCGGTAACCTTACGGATTGGTTTTGCGTTGGGTGCTCAACGCACGGAAGACGCCATGAATGCGTTTAAAGTGGCGTTGCTGCTTGGGGTAAGCTTTGCCACGGTAAATGGCTTAGGGATGTGGTTAGGGGGCCGTTGGTTGGCTTCGCTGTACACTACCGACGCCGAGATCATTGCGCTGGCCAGCACGTTATTAGGCTTGGCCGCTATTTTCACTATATCCGATACGTTCCAAGCGATTTCTATTGGCGCGTTACGGGGTTATAAAGATACCCGTGCTTCCATGATTGTTACCTTAATTGCCTACTGGCCGTTCGGTTTAACCGTGGGCGTAGTGTTGGGGCTTACGGATCTGATTGTGCCGCGAATGGGCGCTGCTGGATTCTGGATTGGGTTTATTTCTGGCTTAAGCGTTGCAGCGGTAATGCTTACGATACGGTTGTACCGCGTGCATCACAGCTGGGAAACTCAGGGTAGAGCGCAGGCGGATTAACGCTTGCGCTCGCGCAACACTTGCACCACATCGGCAAGTGATAAATCACGCGCTTGCAACACCACCAACAAGTGATAAAGTAAATCGGCACTTTCGTTAAGTAAGGCTTCATCGTTCTGTACAACGGCGGCCAGTGCCACTTCAACGCCTTCTTCGCCTACTTTTTGGGCACAGCGGCGAATACCATCATTGAGCAGTTTTGCAGTGTAACTGGAACCCGGGTTGCCCGCCGCCAAATCTGCTTTGCGCGCAGCAATCGTGCGTTCCAATTCAATGAGCTCGCTGGCAACAGGTTGTGCGGCCGGCAGCCAACAGGTTTCATTGCCAAGGTGGCAGGTTGGCCCTTGAGGGCGCGCTTGCACTAGCAAGGCATCGGCATCGCAATCACCGGTAACTGAATCGAGTAGTAGTTCATGGCCTGAACTTTCGCCTTTCATCCATAAGCGCTGCTTGCTACGGCTAAAGAAGGTAACTTTGCCAGTGCTGAGAGTTTGCGCAAGCGCTTCTTGATTCATGTAACCCTGCATGAGCAAACGGCCACTTTCGCTATCTTGCACCATGGCTGGCAACAAACCATCCATTTTTGCCCACGCAAGTTCAGTGATATTTTCGTTGGTAATGATCATGCGTTTTCCTTAGTAGCGAATAGGTACACCGCTATCGCGCAAATTTTCTTTTAGTGTGTTGATGGCAATCACGCCTTTGTGAAATACCGATGCCGCAAGCGCACCATCAACATTGGCTTGCTGGAATACCTGAGTGAAATGTTCTATCGCGCCGGCACCACCGCTGGCAATCAAAGGTACATTACAAATTTGCCGAATCGCGGTGAGCTGCTGGATATCGTAACCTTGGCGCACACCATCTTGGTTCATACAGTTCAGCACAATTTCGCCAGCGCCGCGGTGGATTACTTCGCTCACCCACTCAGCGGTTTGCCAGGTGGTTTTCTGGGTGCGGCTTTCATCGCCAGTGAATTTATATACTTCATATTCACCGGTTTCGGCGTTGTAGAAGCTATCTACGCCAATCACCACACACTGTTGGCCGAATTCATCCACCAGTTCGTTAATTAAATCTGGGCGGCGCAGGGCAGGTGAGTTCACCGAAATTTTATCGGCGCCCATGGCTAAAATTTCCCGCGCTTGCTCTACGCTTTGAATGCCGCCGGCTACCGCGAAGGGAATATTAATTACTTCCGCTACCCGGCTTACCCATGATTTATCCACCACGCGGTTATCAGCGCTGGCGGTAATATCATAAAATACCAATTCATCAGCGCCTTCGGCGGCGTAGCGAGTGGCTAAGGGCACGATATCACCAACAATTTCATGATTGCGAAATTGTACGCCTTTCACCACTTGGCCATCGCGAACATCTAAACAGGGAATTATGCGTTTTGCCAGCATGCGAGTGCCTCCTCGAGGGTGAATTTCCCAGTAAGCAAGGCTTTCCCAAGAATCACGCTATCGCAATGCTGTGCTTTCAGTTCGGTTAAATCGTTCAACCCCGCAACACCGCCAGACGCTTGCCAAGCAATGCTTGGGTATTGCTTCTTTAGTTCGCTATATAAGGCCACATTGGCGCCGGTAAGTGTGCCATCGCGGCTAATATCGGTGCATAGCACATGGCGCAACCCGGCTGCGATATAGGCTTGCAGCACGGCATCGAGAGTAACATTGCTTTGTTCTTGCCAGCCTTCAGTGGCGAGCCAACGTTGGCCATCGGCATCGATGTGTATATCGAGTGCCAAAACAATGGCTTCGGGACCAAATTCCTGCAGCCAGGCTAATACTTCGGCTGGATCTTTTACTGCTTTTGAGCCAATTACTGCGCGTTGTACGCCGGCGGCAAGTAATTGCTGCACATCATCTTTGCTGCGAATACCACCGCCCGTTTGCACTGGCAGGCCTGTTTGCTTGGTGATTTCGGCCAGTAAAGCGAGTTGCCGCTTGGCTGGATTGCGAGCGCCATCGAGATCAACTAAGTGAATAAATTCGGCGCCGCTATCGCGATACTGACAAGCAACTGCCACGGGATCGCTGGAGTAAGTGGTTTGCTGGGCGAAATCGCCTTTTACCAACCGTACTACTTGGCCATCAATTAAATCTAATGCTGGAATTAACATGAAAACTCCAAGAAATTCTGTAAAACACGGGCGCCATCTACACCAGAGCGTTCAGGGTGAAACTGCACGCCAATAAAGTTGTTATGGGCAATAGCGGCAGAGAACGGCATGCTGTATTCGCATGTGGCTATAGTGCTCGAGCCAATTGGCGCGGCAAAGCTATGCACATAATAGAACCATGGTTGCGCTAAACCTTTAAAGATTGGATGCTGTTCACCCTGTTCGTTCACGGTGCTGGTTTCGTTCCAACCCATGTGCGGCAGTGGCATATTTGCCGCGGCTTGCATGCGCTCGATACTGCCAGGGATTACGCCGATGCAGTTCACATAGCTGAGTGAAGTAGGGGTACTGGTGATTACTTCGCCATCACTGGTTGTTGTAGCCGCAGCGGCCTTTGTTATAGCCGCAGCGCTCTGGGCTTCCGCAGCTGCAGTAATTTCCGCGGTTTGGGCGGCAATTAACGAGCCTTTACCTACTTCTGCGGAGCGTTCGGTAAGCATTTGCATACCTAAACAGATACCTAACACGGGCTGCGTTAAGGCTTGTAACACGGGCACTAAGCCTAGGCTTTCGAGCGAGCGCATTGCTGCACCCGCGGTACCTACGCCGGGTAAAACTACGTGGCTAGCGGCCTTGATTACTGCCGGATCGGCGCTAATGGTTGGGGTAATACCCAAACGCCGAAAGGCAAAATCAACGGATGCCAAGTTCGCCACGCGGGTATTCACGATCACCAAGTTCACGTGTTCGAAACTCATGCCAAAACCCCTTTGCTCGATGGCATTTCGCTACCACTTTTTTGAATAGCTTGGCGCAGGCCACGGCCGAACACTTTAAATAAACTTTCTACCTGGTGATGGGCGTTGCCTTCCGTGGTGCTGAGGTGTAGTGACACTTTCATGGTATCGCAAAGCGAGCGAAAGAAATGCTCTACCATTTGCGTACCTAGTTGGCCTACGGTTTCGGCAGTAAAATCGGCGCTAAACACCAAGAACGGCCGGCCGGAAATATCGAGAATACACTCAGCGCGGCACTCATCCATTGGCAGTACAAAGCCAAAGCGGCCAATACCACGCTTATCGCCCATTGCTTTGTGTAATGCTTCGCCTAGAGCCAACGCGGTATCTTCAACCGTGTGGTGATCATCAATGTGCAAATCACCTTGCACATTAACTTGTAACGAAAAGCCACCGTGGGTGGCGATTTGTTCGAGCATGTGATCAAAAAAGCCCAGGCCAGTGTGAATTTTTATTGGCCCACGCTCATCCAAGTTCACCTGAATATTAATATCGGTTTCTTTAGTGGTGCGAGTTACGTTGGCGGTGCGCTGCTGTTGGGTAAGCTGCTTTACAATGGCAGGCCAGCCAAGCGCGTTGCGTTCGTACCGAATGCCGGCAATGCCCATAGCTTCTGCCAGTTGCAGATCGGTATCGCGATCGCCAATTACCGCAGAGGTAGTAAAATCCACACGGCCTTGCTGCAAATAATCTTTTACCAAACCAAGTTTGGGCTTGCGGCAGCTGCAGTTCTCGTGATCAAAGTGCGGGCAAATCAGCACATCGGCAAAGCGAATACTATGGGCGCTGAATAAATCCATCATGGCTTGATGTGGCGCATCGAAATCGGCTTGTGGAAAACTATCGGTGCCAAGCCCATCTTGGTTGCTTACCATAACAAGCGTGTAACCGGCGGCTTGCAAATCTTGCAGGGCGTTAATCACGCCAGGCTCGTACACCAATTTTGCTAAGCTATCGAGTTGTTTATCGATTGCAGGCTCTTCAACAAGAGTGCCATCACGGTCGATAAATAAAATCTTTTCAGCGGCCATTAGGCGAGCTCCTCTGTTGCGGGTTGAAAGCTGGCAAGTACACGTAGTAGCTCAATATTTTCTTCGGGGCTACCTACGGTAATGCGAATTGCTTGGCTAAGGCCAAGTTGGCTCGATTGATTGCGAATCAGTACGCCTTGGGCAATACAATGCTGCATCAGCGCATCTGCGTTGCGTACCTGAATGAGGATAAAGTTGGTAACACTTGCATGCACTTGTTCTACCCAAGGGAATTTTACCAGTTCTGCGGCCAGTAAGTTACGCTCAGCGACAATTTCTATCGTATCTTGCCGGGTTTTCAGCCGATCATCGAGGCGCAGCGCCTGCTGCGCGATTTGCACACTCATATCCGGCAATGGATATGGCGCCAATACCGGCAGCAATGCCTGTACCAACGCTTCAGAACCAATCGTGAAGCCCACACGAATACCCGCTAAACCAAAGGCTTTCGAAAGCGTGCGCATTACCACCAAGTTCTCGAACTTCGGTAAGTAGCGCAGCATACTTACACTGGCTTGAAGATTGGGGTCAGTGAGGGCGGTGTCAGAGACGACGGTGTCAGACACCGTGCTCACTGACCCCGATCTCTGCGCGGTTTCTTGGTAGAACTCGAAATAGGCTTCATCCACTACTACGAGCGCGCGGCCTTGGCACATTTCGATTACGGCAAGCATATCGGCTTCCCGCAGTGGGTTGCCAAGTGGGTTCGAGGGATTACACAAGAACACTACTTTAATAGCGCCATTAGCGGCATCCAGTGCTTGCTCTATGCCTGCTAAATCGAGTTGCCAATCATTGGCGCGCAACGGCACCGCAACGGTTTCGTTGTGGTTGATTGATGCAGAAATCGCATACATCCCGTAAGTAGGGGGACAAATCAGAATTTTATCCCGGCCCGGCTCACAAAAGCTGCGGATCATCAGCTCAATACTTTCATCACTACCGCGGTGGCTAATAACTTGGCTCGCGGTAACGCCTGCGTATTCCGCATAGGCTTGATTGAGTGGTTTATTCTGAAAATCGGGATACCGATTCAGCTCTTCGGTAGCCACTTGATAGTTGCGGCCATAGGGCGATTCATTGGCATTTAGCCAAAGATTACCGCCGCTCATAGAACGCCGCGCTGATGCATAGGGCGTAAATGTTTTTAAGTGCTCACGAAGCAAATCTTGCACGAATGTGGTGCTCATGGTTTGCCCTCTACTAGTGCAATATCCTGCAGAAAACGTTGGCTATCTAAACGCAATGAAACGGCACGTAAGTGCGCATCTAGGCTTTCTTCAGCCGCTAAATCAATAATACTAGTGCCAAGATTTGCGAGCCCACGCGGCGTTACTTCTTGCACGGTATAGCGGCGATAGAAATCGAGCAAACCTAGGCTGCTGTAATTGCGCGCAAAACCATAGGTTGGTAGCACGTGATTCGTACCCGTGGCGTAATCGCCCCCTGATTCTGGCGTGTAGTGGCCAACAAAAATGGACCCCGCGCGGGTTAACTTTGGTAACCAAGTATTCGCATCGCTAAGCTGCACACTTAAGTGCTCTGGTGCGTAGGTTTCGCTGATAGCCACCGCTTCGGCTAAATCTGCGGTAATGATCAGGGCGCTGGCTGCCAACGCTTGGGTAGCTATTTCTACGCGCGGTAAGGCGGCCAGTTGTCTTGCAAGCTCTACGCGTACAGCATCTACTAAAGCTGCGGATGGGCTTAATAAAATTACTTGGGAATCGGGGCCATGCTCTGCTTGGGAAAGGAGATCTGCGGCCACGAATGCCGGCTCGGCGCTATCATCGGCAATAATTAATAACTCTGAAGGGCCCGCTGGTAAATCAATAGCAGGGCCACCGGCGCGTTGGCTTACTTGCTGTTTGGCTTCAGTAACATAACTATTACCAGGGCCAAAAATTTTATCTACCGCAGGGATACTCTCGGTACCTAATGCAAGTGCGGCAATGGCTTGCGCGCCACCACCCAGATATACACCGGTAACACCACATTTAATAGCGGCATAACAGATGGCTGGAGTGAGTTCGCCTGCATGAACACCGGCTTTAGCGGGAGGGCTTATCAACACGCGCTCGGCGCAATTAGCGATTTGTGCCGGAATTCCCAGCATTAATACGGTGCTGGGTAAGCTTGCGCTGCCACCGGGAATGTATAAACCCACCCGTGCCATCGGCGCAAATTTCTGTTGGCAAAGTACACCTGGCATGGTTTCTACCGCAATATCTTCCGGCTGTTGTGCTAGGTGAAACATACGGATGTTATTGTATGCTTGATCGATAGCCGCTTTCACGTTGGCCGGTGTTTGCGCCGCTATTGCTGCTACGCGTTCTAACGGTAACTCAGGGCTAGTAAGATCTACTCCATCAAAGCGCTTGGTAAGGGCAAGCAAGGCGCTATCACCTTGCTGTGCTACTTGGCCAATAATATCGCGCACTTGCTGTTGCAGCTGTTCTGAAACAGCTTGCACTGGGCGATCTAACAGCTTTTGTTGCTGCTCAGCCGTGGCTTGCTGCCAAACTACTGGCTGTGGAATTGCTGTATTTAACTGTGGCATACACTTAACCCATCATTTTTTCGATTGGCATAACCAAGATAGAACTACACCCAAGAGCTTTCAATTGCTCCATGGTTTCCCAAAATAGATTCTCGGTACTTACTACGTGTACCGCTACTTGGCTATCGCTGTGGGCAAGTGCTAACACGGTTGGCCGCTCGGCGCCTGGCAAAATCGCTTCTACTTCAGCAAGCTTATCTTTCGGTGCGTGCAGCATAATGTATTTACTTTCTTTGGCAAGCTGCACGCCATCTAAACGGGCTAACAGCTTATCAATTAACTCTTGTTTTTCAGTGCTAAGGGCTTCATCACGTTGAATGAGCTGCACTTGTGAGCGGAAAATTACATCTTTCTCTACCAGGCCATTCGCTTCTAACGTGGCGCCAGTAGACACCAAATCACAAATTGCATCAGCCAAGCCAGCGCGTGGCGCCACTTCAACAGAGCCGGTGAGCATTACGGTGCGTGCATTAATGCCCTGATTGGCTAGGTAATTTTCGAGAATTCGCGGATATGTAGTAGCAATTTTCTTGCCCGCTAACTCGGTAATCCCTTGGTAATTATCTTCTTTTGGTACCGCTACACTTAAACGGCAATAGCCATAATCTAAACGGCGTAGCGGGTTGAATGCACTTGGTTGCTTTTTGATAACACGCTCTAAGCGCTCTTCTTCGAGTACGTTTTCACCCACAAGGCCTAAATCAACCACGCCGTCCATTACTAAACCAGGAATATCGTCATCGCGCACCCGCAGTAAATCTACTGGGTGGCTGGTGCTGTGCGCCATTAACCGTGCTTCATGTAAATTGAATTTCACACCACAGGCTTCGAGAAGCTTAAGCGATTCTTTACTCAAGCGGCCTGATTTCTGTACCGCGATGGTTAAGCGTTGGTTACTCATATTCTTTATTCCTACGTTTTGTGAATTCGTGTGTTATCGATGGTTTGTAAAGCAACTAAAATAAGGCAAATAAAAAGCCCCGGTAAGGTACGCTTCCGGGGCTTGCTTAGTGCTTTAACTGGGAAGGTACCGTAAACACGTACCTCCCATTGCAGCAGAAGGCCGTTAATGGGGATGATGGTGATGATGTTTTACAACCACAGCAAACCACGGTGCATTGGTGCCACCATTGTTCTGCATGCTGAAGTTGTATAGAGAAAACATTATCTTGGCCTTTTATTTACGTTACAGTTTGTTGAAGTTGTATGAATTCTACGCCGCTGAAAAAGAAAGTGCAAGTAGAAACTTCAGCTTCAATCATGCTGCTTAAAGGTTCGTTTTAGCGTGTATTTACAAGCTACGCGGCAATGCCAAGAAGAAACTTGTACCTTCACCAGGCTTGCTTTTCACGGTAATATCGCCATGCAACTTCTGGCGTACTAAATTGTAAACAATAGGCATCCCTAATCCTGTACCCCCTTCATTACGCTTAGTAGTGAAGAAGGGATCGAAGATTTTTGCCAGAACCTGTTCATCCATACCCGCGCCATTATCGCTGAAGGTGATTCGCACCTGATTGCCGGCAATGGTTTCGGCTGAGAGGGTTATTTCCCCACCGGGTGCGTTAAAGGCGTGACGAATCGCATTGGTTACTAAATTGGTAATGATTTGTGCCATGGCACCCGGAATGGTAACCATACGAATATCACTCGGTATATCGATACGATAGGCTACGCCGGCGCGGCGCATTTCAATTGATAAGGTAGACATCACTTCTTCTAAGTAACCGCGTAAATCAATTTCGCGCTTCTCAGCCACCATTTGATCTACGGCGATCTGTTTAAAGTTACTAATGAGTGCACCCACACGTTGTAAATTTTTCTGAGTAAGGCGTAAGGAATCGGCACCACGCTCAACAAAACTGGTGAGCTGTTCGCGGGTAAGAGTGCCTTTTTCTAAGCTTTCTTTCAGTACCACAATACGATCGTTCACCATGCTGGTACCGGTGATGGCAACACCAAGCGGTGTATTTACTTCGTGAGCAACACCGGCAACTAAATTACCAAGGGCGGCCATTTTTTCTGATTCCACCAGTTTATCTTGGGCTTCGTGCAGATCATCGAGGGTAACCATCAGTTGCGCTGCAGTTTTCCGTTTATTCAAGAACATGCCCACTGTGGTAAAGGCCAGCACCAGCGCTACCAAAAATGCTAAGCCAATGGCCCATAAATACAGGCGTTGGCGATCAATGGTGCGTTCACGGGATTCAAGCAAAGCAAGTTGTTCTGCAAGGGCGTTACGTTGATCACGCAGCTGCTGTTGTTGCACTGATAGCACGCTGCGATTAGCGGCAATGCGATTGGCAAGTTCATCGGATTCCAATTGCTTTTCTTGCAATTGCAGCTCTTTCTCATTTAGCTCGCGTTCCTGTGCTGCCAGGGCAAGCTCGCTTTGCCGTAAGGTTTGCTGAATCTGCCGCAATTGTTCTTCGCGCTGCACTAGTAATTGCCGCTGTAAATCCAACTCGCCAAGCAAATCGCGCAGTGCTTGTTGCTGCGAATCCAATACTTGTTCTTTATCTTCCAGCGTACCTTGTTGTGCACGCAGCACATTATCGCGTTCGCGGATGGTTTGTTCGAGAATATCAATGCGGCTCAACAGCTGTTGATTTTCGGTTTCAGCCGTGGCGAGTTCCTCCGCTGTGGCAGTAAGCTCATTTTCCAAAAGCGCCAGGCGTTGGTAGGCTCTGCGCGCATACACCGTGAGTTCCAGCTCGGTACCGCGCAAGGTGAGCAAATCGGTATTGGTGCGCAAGCCGCTATCTTGGATACGCTCGTTATTTACTTGAAAGGCTAGGCGATTTTGATTGCCGCTGATGAGGTTAATCATCATTTCATCGCGCACAGGGGAATGTTCGCTAATAATCAGAATTGGCCGTGAGCGAGTGGCATTAAAAGCACTGTTCAGCTGATGTGATGCGCCCGGGGCGATATAAAGAATGTCTACTTCACTGGCCATATTGGGCCGCGTAAGTAACCGCACATCTACGCGTAAACCTCGTACCGGTAGTAAAGGTGCTGCCCGTAATTGCTGATACACGGATTCATTGCCAAGTACCCCAATGGTTAGTTGCTCACGAACCGATTCGTTAGGCCAGGTAACATAGTTTGCTACGTTAGCCAGATAGGCTGCGCGCAGTTCGGTGCCAGTAATGGGGGCGGCGGTATCATCATGCTGCAGGTTTGCCGCCACAGGCGTTTGTTGCGCGGCATGGGCATAGCTAAACGAGCCATTGATCAGCGTGCTGAACAGCAAATAAGTAAGCAATAGTGAACAAATCAGCAATAACCGACGCATCATAACATTCGGCATCCTTAGCAACTTATGGAATAATGGCTATAGCATATCGCAAAGGACGTTAGGATGTCAGAGGTTACCGCAGTTTTTCGCTCGGGTGGGGCACTCAGCAAAGCGTTACCCGGATTTCAACCCCGCCCAGCCCAGCAAGAAATGGCTGCAGCTATTGCTGCGCTTGATAAAGCAGGCGATCAACTGGTGGTGGAAGCTGAAACCGGCACGGGTAAAACCTTCGCTTACTTAGCCCCGGCTTTATTACGTTGCCGAGCTGGCAGTGGAGCGAAAGTGATTCTTTCCACGGGCACGCGTAACTTACAAGAACAGTTGTTTCACCGAGATTTACCTCAGCTGCGTGATGCTCTGGCGCCACAAGCAGTTGCCGCTTTGTTGAAAGGGCGCTCCAATTATTTATGTTTAAACCGTTTAGAGCAATCCATTCGCCATCCTGCAGATGCGGATAGCAAGGTGCTGGCGCAACTGCAAGAAGTGCGTGATTGGGCGAATAAAACTAGAACAGGTGATTTAGGTGAACTTGCAACTTTGCCAGAAGATGCACAAGTGTTGCCTCGGGTTACCAGTACCATTGATAACTGTTTAGGGCGTGAATGCCCTCAGTATGAAGATTGTTATTTGGTTCAGGCTCGCAAAGAAGCCTTAGAAGCCGATATTGTGGTGGTAAATCATCATTTGTTTTGCGCCGATTTAGTGCTGAAAGATACCGGTTTTGGCGAGCTAATTCCGGCAGCCGATATTGTGGTATTTGATGAAGCCCACCAACTTCCTGATATTGCCAGCCAATACTTTAGCGATACGGTATCTACGCGCGCCATTGTGGAACTATGCAAAGATTTGCAGTTTCTCTACAAAACAGTGGTGCGGGATGCCAAAGCCCTTTCACAAATTGCTGACCAGCTGGATCGTGCGGCGCGAGATTTGCGGCTGAATTTTCCGCTGGATCCAGAACGCAGTAATTGGCGCGATGCGCTCCACCATGATGAAACTGCCAAAGCGAGCACCCATTTAGCTGAGTTAATTAGCCGTGCACAGGCCATTTGTAAGGGCTTAGTAGGGCGTGATAAAGACCTTGATCAGTGCTTAGAGCGTTTGGAGTTGATTCGTAAGCGCTGGGATTTGCTGCTGAATACGCACGTTACCGGTTACAGCTATTGGTACGAAACCTCGCAGCGGCACTTAACTGTACATCGCACACCGCTTTCAGTAGCCGAGCCTTTTGGTCGCCAACTCGCAGAGCAAGACGCGCGCTGGGTGTTTACCTCGGCAACGCTTACGGTAGAGGGCTCGTTCGATTATTTTAATGAACGGCTGGGCTTACAAAACGCTAAAACCTTGATTTTAGATAGCCCGTTCGATTTCCAAAAGCAGGCCATGCTGTGTTTGCCACGTTATCTACCAGAACCGAATTCACCGGCCATGGCGGATGCATTGGCTGATATTGTGAAGCAAGTAGTAGCAGTGAACCGTGGCGGCACCTTTGTGTTGTTTACGAGCCACCGTATGCTGCAGAAACTGGCTACGAATTTATTGGGTGTAATTGATAGGCCGCTGCTGGTGCAAGGGCAAAGTAGTAAACGTGAACTATTAAACCAGTTTGTGGAAGCGGGTAATGCCGTACTGCTGGGTACCAGTTCATTCTGGGAAGGGGTGGATGTGCGCGGTGATGCCCTTAGCTGCGTGATTATTGATAAGCTACCCTTTACATCGCCAGACGAACCATTGCTGCAAGCGCGGGTAGAAGATTGTAAAATGAAGGGCGGTAATCCGTTTGCCAGTATTCAGATTCCCCAGGCCGTAATTGCAATGAAGCAGGGGGCTGGACGCTTGGTGCGAGATGTTACGGATCGCGGCGTGCTTATTGTGGGTGATAACCGCTTAGTAACCAAAGGTTATGGCACTACTTTTTTAGCCAGCTTACCGGATATGGCCCGCACTCGCTCGCTGCAAAAAGCACTCGATTTTTTGGCCGCGGTGCCAGAGCCTGCAGCTTTAGGTAAAGAGCCTTCAGCGAAGAACAAAGAGCCCTCAGCGCATGATAAAGAGCCTTCAGCTGTAACTAAAGCGCCGCCAATTACCTGTGAAAATAATTAACTTAGGCAAGAGTAACTCATGAAAAACACCCGCCTGTTGGCAATTGATAGTGCAACCGAATACTGTTCTGTTGCGTATACAGATGGCACACGATTAATTTCTCGTGGCCAGGAAGCACCGCGAAAACACGCCGATTTGCTCTTGCCCTATGTGCAAGAAGTGCTGCAAGACGCTGGCGTAACGCTGGCGGATATTGATGCCATTGTGGTTGGCCATGGACCAGGAAGCTTCACTGGTGTGCGGATTGCAGCAGGTATCGCGCAAGGGCTAGCGTTTAGCCAACAGATTCCAGTAATTGGCATTTCTAGCTTAGCGGCGATGGCGCAACAAACCTTGCGTTTACACGGCGCAAAAGCCGCTGCAGTGGCAATTGATGCGCGCATGGGTGAAGTATATTTTGGAACCTATGTGGCGGAAAATGGTCTGATGTTACAGAAGAGTTCTGAGCAAGAGAACGAAATTGTATGTACGCCAAACATGGTGCCGCAGTTATCAGCAGAGCATGAATGGCACACGGCTGGAACGGGTTTCGTAACCTACGCAGAAGCCTTGCCGGAGCGCTTAATTGGCGCTGAAAATGGTGAGAATAATGTAAAGCTAGTGGCGAGCGACGTGCGCTTCCCCCATGCTGAAGATATGTTAACCTTGGGCTTGCATGCATTCTTGCACGGCCAAGGCGTGATGGCAGAAGAATTTGATGTGCGCTATGTGCGCAATGAAGTAACATGGCAAAAATTGCCAGGGCGGGAGTAGCGATAGTAGGGGATGGAGTAACATCACTACTAGGCGAACCGCTAACCGGAGGTACTAAACATGAAGATTCAATTGTTGTATAAAGCCTGTTTGCTTGGTGCAGTTACCCTTGCACTCTCGGGCTGTGCCTCGCAATTACCGGAATCTATTCGTGGTGATGGCAGTACACTTACTACCTATGATCAGGTGCAAGCCGCCAGTGAAGAAAAAATTGGCGAGCAGGTGCGTTGGGGTGGTGTAATTGCAGAAGTACGCAATCGCGAAAATGCTTCAGAGTTAGAGATTGTTGGTTTCAGAACCCGTAGTTTTGGTCGGCCAGAAGTGAATGATAATTCCTATGGTCGTTTCCGTGTGATCATCAGTGGGTTTGTAGATCCAGAAGTGTATTCTAAAGGCCGTATAATTACCGTGTTAGGTACATATACGGGCATGGAAAGTGGCACGATTGGCGAATACAATTTTGATTTTCCAGTAATTCGCGCCACTGGTACTGAATTATGGCGAGAACCTCAGCCGAGTGCGAATGATTGGCGCTATGATGTTTATTCACCACGCTATCGTTGGTACATGTACGGAGCTGGGCCATATCGAGTACACCCGTATTACTATCCCTACACGCCGGTGATGCAGCCTGCGCCGCGTCGTCGTGCTACGCAACGTTCTGAGCCACAACCTACTCAGCAACAACCCACTCAGCAACAACGCAACGATCGTCAATCGCGGCCTCCAAGAGAGGCAACTAGACCGGAGAGAGTAGAGATTGAATGAATTTGTAGTTGATTTAGACCATATTCAACTTGCGGGCCTGCATACTTTTACGAGTGGCGGCCCGCATTCTTTTGGCAGCTCCAAAACTTTGCCGCCGAGCGCAACTAGCGAAGACATCAGTACTGTAGTGGCGTTACACGGTTGGCTTGATAATGCTAATAGCTTTTTGCCGCTACAGCCGTTTTTAGGGCAGCATTTGCCGCCTACCCATTGGCGTACGCTGGATTTTGCCGGCCATGGCCTATCTGGCCATCGCGCGCCGGGCACGTGGTATTATTTTCTTGAATATGTTGCTGATGTTGTGGCATTTCTAGAACAGGAAAACTTATCTAATGTGCATTTAGTTGGCCACAGTATGGGTGGTTATGTGGCCCAATTAGTAGCTGCAGTTTGCCCTGAGCGAATAGAAAAGCTAACGTTAATAGAGGCGTTTGGGCTTTGGGTAAGCACGGAAGGTGATGTAGTTGATCATTTAGCGCAAGCCCTGAAAGACCGCAAACGCCTTGCAGAAAAGCGGGCTCCTATTTATCCCGATACTGAACGATTAGTAAAGTTACGAGCAGAGAAAAGTGAACTGAGCGAGCCGCTGGCGCGTTTAATTATTGAACGCAATATTCAGCACGTAGAAAATGGTGTTACTTGGCGGATAGATCCGCGTGTGCGAGTAGCATCGGCGTTTCGCTTTACAGAAGCGAATGCAATCGATATGTTGAAGCGTATACAGTGCAAGGTGCAGCTTATTATGGGTACCGAAGGTACAAAAGCGTTAGCACAAGCCGTAGCGATGTGGCAGAAATATGTTCCACAATTGCAGGTGCACCATCTTGAAGGTGGCCATCATGTGCATATGCAGCAACCTGAGCAAGTTGTTGAATTAATCGCCAACTTGCGGTGAAAAGGTAAGGTATTTCGGTGAAATGCCGCAGAAAATGCCGATAAATAGCCAACTGGCTCTAGGATATACCTTGCTGATATGCGAATATTACGTGTTAACTAATTTTAAGAATAACAGCTAATCAGGAGCATTCACGGTGGAAAAGATTTGGCTAGAGCGTTATCCAAACGGGGTTCCAAAAGAAATTGACCCGGACCATTATGCCTCGCTTGTTGAAATCTTCGAAGAGAGCGTAAAAAAATATACCGATAATGTTGCGTTCCATAATATGGACAAAGACATTACCTATGGCGAGCTTGATCAGTTAAGTGAGCAGTTCGCTGCTTATTTACAAGAAGATTTAGGCTTGAAGAAAGGCGATCCAGTTGCGGTGATGATGCCGAACTTGCTGCAGTATCCAGTAGCCTTGTTTGGTATTTTGCGGGCTGGCATGACAGTGGTAAACGTAAACCCACTGTATACCGCACGTGAGTTAAAGCACCAACTAACCGATTCGAAAACGAAAGCTATTGTAATACTGAAGAACTTTGCCCATACCTTGGCTAAAGTTGAAAAAGACGTAAATCTAGAAAAAGTTATCGTTACCGCTATTGGCGACATGATGCCAACGCCGAAGCGTCAGATTGTGAACTTCGTGGTGAAATATGTGAAGAAGATGGTACCAGCGTATAGCTTGAGTAATACCATTGAATTCAACGAAGTATTAGCTATTGGCAGCAAGAAAACTTATTCGCGGCCTGAAGTGAAAGGCGATGATTTGGCATTCTTGCAATACACTGGTGGTACAACGGGTGTATCGAAGGGCGCAATGCTTACGCACCGCAACATGGTGGCGAATCTTGACCAAATTTCTGCCTTTATCTTGCCGCGTTTGAGCGATGGCAAAGAAGTAGTGATTACGGCGCTTCCGCTTTATCATATCTTCGCTCTAACCACGAACTGTTTGGCATTCTTGAAGTTTGGTGGCAAAAACATTTTGATTACCAACCCACGTGATATGCCTGCTTTTATCAAAGAATTGGGTAAGCACAAGTTCACCATGATTTCTGGTGTGAATACCTTGTTTAATGGCTTATTACACACTCCTGGGTTTAAAGATCTTGATTTCTCACACCTAAATATCGCCCTTGGCGGCGGCATGGCAGTGCAACGCGCAGTTGCAGAGAATTGGGAGAAAACTACTGGCTCGCCATTATTGGAAGGGTACGGTTTAACCGAGTGTTCGCCAGTAGTTACCGCGAACCCATTTGATATTGAGCATTATACCGGCAGTATCGGTATTCCATTGCCATCAACCGATTGTAAAATTGTTGATGAAGATGGTAATGAAGTGCCTATGGGTGAACCAGGCGAGTTACTCGTAAAGGGCCCGCAGGTAATGGCGGGTTATTTAGGGCGCCCAGAAGATACCGATAAATCGATTAAAGATGGCTGGTTTGCTACCGGCGATATGGCCACAGTAGATGAGCATGGTTTCTTCCGTATCGTTGATCGTAAGAAAGATATGATTCTTGTATCTGGCTTTAACGTATACCCGAATGAAATTGAAGATGTAGTGGCAAGCCATGAAAAAGTGCTAGAAGTTGCAGCCGTTGGTGTACCACATGATGCATCGGGTGAAGTAGTGAAAGTTGTGGTGGTGAAGAAAGATCAATCGCTTACTGAAAAAGAGCTGATTGATTATTGCCGCGAAAACTTAACTGCCTATAAAGTGCCGAAATTAGTAGAATTCCGCGATGAATTACCGAAAACAAATGTTGGTAAAATTCTTCGTCGGGAATTACGGGATGAGTAAATTTGAGTAAATTTCGGATGATTAACGCCACCGGGGAACTGGTGGCGTTTTGCGTTGCGGCGCAAAAAAATGGTTGGCTAGCGTTAGATACAGAATTTGTGCGTACGCGCACCCTGTATGCTGATTTAGGCTTAGTGCAAGCACGCAGCGGCAACGATGTGATTTTAGTAGATCCACTCAATGGTGTGGATTTGCAACCCCTGTGGGATTTGTTGAACACGGATATTCGTACTGTACTGCATGCGGCTGGCGAAGATTTAGAGATCTTCCATCGTTATAGTGCCTCGTTGCAGGATATGTTTGATACGCAAATCGCCTACGCCTTTGTTACTGATGGCTCGCAAATCGGCTATGCAGGGTTAGTGGAGCAGATGCTTTCGGTAGCGGTAGATAAAACTCAAAGCCGCACAGATTGGCTGCAACGGCCGCTTAGTGCGGAACAGTTAGCTTACGCTGCGGCAGATGTTGAGCATTTAGCCGAGCTTTACCCAGAGCTGCAAAAGCGTGTGCAAGATACTGGTATGGAAGCACTGGTGCGAGCTGAATGTGAGGAACAAGTAGCCAAGCGGGCGCGGGAAACGAATCCTGCTTTAGCATGGCGTGATGTGGGCGGAGTGAGCCTATTAGATGGCGCTGGCCGCGCAGTATTGCGCGAGTTGGCCGCTTGGCGATTACGCTTGGCACGGGAGCAGAATATTGCCCTGCCGTTTATTGCGCGAGATCATGTGCTTACGGATATTGCGCGCAGCCAACCGGCGAGCCGCAATCAACTAAGCCAGATTGATGAGTTGCATCCAAAATCATTGCGTTTATATGGTGATGCGATTTTGGCGTGCGTGCAGCGAGGCCTAGATGAGCCCGTTGAACAACACCCAGAAGCCATTCCACGGTATGATCAAGATGGTGCTTATAAGCGCTTCTTCAAAGCTGCGAAAGCGCTCATGAAAGATGTAGCTGAACAGGAAAAGATTCCAGCACCACTGATGGGATCTCGTAAGCAAATTAACGAAGTGTATGTGTGGCACCACTTTACCGCTGAAAGTACCAAGCAATTGTTACCACAGCCGGATTTATTATGTGGTTGGCGCGGTGCCTTGTTGCGCGATAAATTGAATACGTTAGTAGCAGGATAACTGCCAGCTGAGGAAATTATGTTAGTACGCGTATTACGTTCGCCGAAAAAAGCGGACACCTATCTTTATATGCCCCTTACGGCTGTGGTTAGTGACCTTCCCGAGCCACTGCAGCCACTATTTTCACCAGAAATACTGGTAACTAAGCTAAATATAACCCCAGAACGCAACCTCGCGAGTATAAGTGGTGTAAAGCTGCTGGAACACCTGGAAACAGAGGGGTACTATCTACAGATACCGCCACCGGTAGAAAGCTTGTTGAAACGGATAGATTAACAATAACAACAGTAGCTTGAACCGTTATCCTATCGTTGTGATTACCGAGGAAGAACTATGCGCCAGTTGTATCTTAAAAGTAAGCAGGTTGTTGGGCTTATCGCTTGTAAATTAACCACCATACTCACGTTAGCTGTATTTACCATGATGCTGTTGTGGATGCCTTCGGTGCACGCAAATGATGTGGATGTAGCAGGCTACCCAGCTTATGTGGAGCAGTTAAAGGTAGAGGCCTTGGAGCATGGTATTTCTGCTTCTGCAATTGAACGCGCCTTTGAAGATGTGCGTTTTTATGAGCGCGCGGTATCGGCAGATCGCAACCAACCAGAATTTACCATTACCCTTGATACCTACTTGCCACGAGCCGTGCCAGATTGGAAGGTGCAGCAGGGTATTCAGAAGTACGAAGAGCATAAAGAATTACTGGATCGGATTGGTGCTGAGTATGGCGTGCAGCCGCGCTTTATTGTGGCGTTGTGGGGTATTGAAACAAACTATGGCGGTTATACCGGTAACTTTCGGGTAATTTCGGCACTAGCTACCTTGGCTTATGAAGGGCGCCGGGAAGAATTCTTTAAGCGCCAATTAATGCAGGCATTAGAGATTATTGATGCGGGCCATATTGAGCCGGAACAAATGCGGGGTTCATGGGCCGGTGCAATGGGGCAAACCCAGTTTATGCCGAGCTCGTTTTTATCCTATGCCGTAGATGGCGATGGTGATGGCAAAATTGATATCTGGAATAGCTATGCAGATGTGTTTTCCTCGGCAGCAAACTATCTTGCCTCGGTAGGCTGGGATGAGAGCAAAACCTGGGGCAGACAAGTTCGTTTGCCAGAAAACTTTGATACTGATTTAGTGGGCTTGGGCACGAAAAAGCAGCTGAGTGAGTGGCAACAATTAGGTATTCGCCGTTTTGATGGTAGTGATTTGCCAAGCCGCGATATTCCCGCTTCGGTGATTATTCCTGACGGAGTTGATGGGCGCGCTTACTTGGCCTATCACAATTGGGATGTATTGATGCGTTGGAATCGTTCTAACTATTTTGTAGTGGCCGTTGGCCATTTGGCAGATCGCATCCAAATGGGCCGTTAAGATGGCAAGTGATAATTGGTTGTATCGAAAAGTGGGGGTAGGGGCTCCGGATGTAACCACTGCGGTGGAACGGGGCCTGTATTCGGTAAGTGGCAAGCTATTGCATTTGCAACTTGGCAAGCTGGTATGTGTAGGCCGCAATTATGCCGACCATGCCAAAGAGCTTGGCAACAGCGTGCCAAGCAAACCATTGCTGTTTATGAAGCCTGCGCACGCAGTGCAACCGTTACAACATGAACGTATTTATATCCCTACCCAGTTTGGCGCCTGCCACCACGAGCTCGAGTTGGCGGTACTGATTTCCGCGCCGATGCGTAATGTGAGTGCTGCCAAAGCGCTGGATTATGTTGCTGGCTATGGTTTAGCGCTCGATTTAACCCTACGCGATGTGCAAAATGAATTAAAAGCAGAGGGAGCGCCATGGGAGCGTGCCAAGGCATTTGATGGCAGCGCTCCGCTGGGGCCATTTGTAGCGGCTACCGTATTTGGTGATCTGCAGAAAGCGAGCTTTCAGCTGTATAGAAATGATCAGCTGCAACAAGATGGCAAGGTGAGCGATATGATTTTCCCGGTGGCTGAATTGCTGGCGGAGATATCTTCCGTTTTCACTTTAGATCCCGGTGATGTAGTGCTTACTGGCACACCTGCCGGTGTTGGCCCGTTGCAACCCGGTGATAACTTAAAAATGCAACTTACCAGCGGTAATCAGCAGCAATGGGATTGGCACACTGCGGTGGCTGACGAGGCGGAACATAAAGGCCGCAGCAATGCGTAAGGCCAGCAACTCGCCGCAACAGCAGCACCAAGGGTTGGCTACACAAGAGCCGTTTTGGCAGCGCTTAGCACTTACCGAGATGAATGCTGAGCAATGGGAAGCCCTATGTGATGGTTGTGGCAAATGTTGTTTGCATAAGCTGCTCGATGAGCGCGATGATTTACCCGCAGATGCGCCCATGGAACTTGGTGAAGATTTACATTACACCAACGTAGCCTGCCAGTTACTCGACCTCAAGAATGGTGGTTGCAGCAATTATGCGAATCGCCACCAGTATGTGCCCGATTGTGTGCAGTTAAGTGTGGGCGATTTAGGGGCCATTCACTTTATGCCACCAAGTTGCGCGTATCGGCGTTTGTATGAAGGGAAAGGATTACCGAATTGGCATCCACTGCTACACAATGGCTCGCGGGTGCCGATGGAAACAGCAGGAATGGCGGTTACGAGCCATTCCTGTGTGCATGATACGCAGCTAGCGCCAGAGGATGGGCTCATTGTGCGCTGGCCTCTTTTTTCTGGTGAATAGCGTTCTAGCGAATAGTTATTGAACCAGCAAGTGAAGTGCGGCTAGATTCTCCGTGCATACACGATACGAATCAGCAATGTAATCACCCCAATCGCCAAAAATATAGCAAAAATAATGCGCATCCACTCGGGCATATTCAAGCTCAGAAAACGCCAACCATCATCACCACACACCCCGGTTATTGCAAACACACTTGGCAGCCATTCATGCAGCGGCGCCCAATTTGGAAAGCTGGGAATAGCTGCGCAGCTATGAAACAGTGGGTTGGCATCGCGTTGTAACCATAAATGGTATGCTGCAGCACTATAACCCGCCCAAGCACTATATAACCAACCTGCATACGCCACGATTCGTGCCAGCATCAACTGTGGCATGAGAAAGCCGAGCCACGCGAACAGGGCAATGCCAATCATGGCTGTACGTTGGTAAATACACTGCTCACATGGGTTCAATTCTTGTACATGCTGCATAAATAAAGCGGCAATAACTAGCCCAGTAGCTGCTAAAGCGAGCAGTAACCAAGGCCAACGGAACTCTGGCCAGCTGGCAATTTTATGCAGCGGAGTGGCACCTGCAGACATTTTATTTTTATATAGTTTCATCGTTGTTCCAGTACCAAGGTATAGTTACAAAATAGGTATACATATTTTGATGTTATCATAAAACTTGTCCGACCATTATCGGCACGTTACAATTCAATGATCTCCTATTCTGAATGATTTAGCGAAGAAAGGCACTTATGTTTATAAAAGCAAAAAGCCCAGCAGGGTTTGCAGAAGAATTTATTGTGAAATCGATCTGGAAAGGCGATTTTGCGCCGGGCTCGATCTTGCCTGCAGAACGTGAGTTGTCTGAGTTGATTGGCGTTACCCGAACTACGTTACGGGAAGTGCTGCAACGTTTGGCGCGTGATGGCTGGTTAACGATTCAACATGGTAAGCCCACTAAAGTGAATAACTTTTGGGAAACCTCGGGGTTGAATATCCTAGAAACATTAGCCCGGCTGGATGAAGATGGGATGCCAGATTTGGTAGACCAACTGCTCTCGGCGCGCACCAATATTAGTGCTATCTACATTCGCCAGGCGATTCGGCAGAATAAAGAGCGTGCTGCAGAAGTGTTACGCGGTGCACAAACGTTGGAAGACACACCAAAAGCGTTCGCTGACTTTGATTATCAATTGAATCATGAGTTAGCCTTTGCTTCTGGTAATCCTATTTATGTATTAGTATTGAATGGCTTCAAAGGATTGTATGCGCGCATTGGCCAATTCTATTTCTCGGAGCCAGTGGGTCGTGAACTCGCACGAAAGTACTATGCAGAAATGTTGGCATTAGTAGAAGCCGGTGACCATGCAGGAGCAATGAATTTAGTGCGTCAATACGGCTATGATTCAGCAGCTATCTGGAAAAACCTGCGTGATTCTATTCCTGAAAACCTAGTGGATTAGTATGTTGGTAAAAACATCATGCTAATCTTCTGATAATAAAAGAGAAGCATGATGTTTAAACCGAAGCATTTTATAACCACGGCTACCGCTCTTCTCGCTTTTTTCTCGTATTCCGTTGCAGCTTTGCAAACGGAATCGGTAAAAACGCCCCTGCAATATGATGATGTTTTTCTTCTTGAGTTTGCTGCTGCGCCTGCGCCACGGCCGAGCTCGGAAGAAGTTGTGTTTGTGCGTACCTGGATGGATCGGCAAACCGATCGTCGCCGCACGCGCTTATGGACAGTGCAAACCGATGGTTCACAGCTACAGCCATTAACGGCTGCTGATCAAAACGCGCAACAGCCAACCTGGTCACCGAGTGGCGATCGCCTTGCCTACGTTGCCGATGGGCAAATCCATATGCATTGGGCTGATTCTGGCCGCAATGGACAAATTTCTCACTTACAGCATGCTCCGGGCTCATTAACATGGTCGCCGAATGGTGAGTGGCTTGCATTCACAATGTTTACCCCAGAACAACGTTCGGCACCGGTATCGTTACCGGGCAAGCCTGAGGGCGCAGAGTGGGCCGCCGCACCTATCTACATTGATAGCCGCCAGTATCGTGCGGATGGCGCCGGTTATTTGCCTGCGGGTTTCCGCCATATCTATATCATGCCGGCTGAAGGTGGCACACCTATTCAGTTAACCACGGGTGATTATAATCACAGCAGTAGCCTGAGTTGGGCAGCTGATGGCAGTAAGCTGTATTTTTCGGCAAACCGCCGGGCTGATGAACACAAGCAACCGATTAATACGGAAATATACAGCGTAAATATTGCAACGCGCGCAGTTACCCAACTTACCGATCGCTATGGCCCGGATAACAACCCGCAAGTTTCGCCAAATGGTGAGTGGATTGCTTATACCGGTGTTGATGATCGCAAGCTTGCGCAGCAAAACCAGCGTTTATATGTAATGCGCACGGATGGCAGTAACGTGCGGGTGCTTACCGAAGAACTTGATCAGCATATTGATAGCTTTGAGTGGGCGCCAAACAGCCAAGGTGTATTTGTTTCATATGTGCAAGAAGGGCATGGGCATTTAGCCTATCAACCTCTGCGTGAAGGCCGCCGCGGTGCATTACAAGTGATTGCTACTGACGTGGGTGGCCTAAGCTATAGCCGGCCTTATTCTGGTGGTGAATTCGCTGTATTGGCGAACAACCGGTTGGTGTATACCCAAGCAAGTACTCAGCGCCCAGCGGAATTGGCAGTAGTGCGCAGTGGTAGAGATGCCACCACCATTACCCAATTGAACCGAGATTTATTAGCAAAACGTGAAATTGGCCGAGTAGAGGAAATTTGGTACCCATCTTCGGTAGATGAGCGGCCGATTCATGGCTGGATTATGTATCCACCAGGCTTTGATGCGAATGAGCAGTACCCAATGATTTTGGAAATTCACGGTGGCCCGCACACGGCGTATGGCCCATATTTTGCCATGGAATTACAATTAATGGCGGCGCAAGGCTATGTGGTGCTTTACACCAACCCGCGCGGTTCCACCAGCTATGGTGAAGATTTTGCTAACCTTATTCACCATAACTATCCAAGCCATGATTTCGATGATTTGATGGATGGTGTAGATGCGTTGCTCGCGAAGGGTTTTGTAAACGAAGATGAGTTGTTTATTACCGGCGGCAGTGGCGGTGGTGTGCTAACTACCTGGTCGATTGGCCACACCGATCGTTTTCGTGCTGCAGCAGCGGTGAACCCAGTAATTAATTGGTTTAGTTTTGCTCTGAATGCCGATATGTACAACTACTTCAGCCAATACTGGTTCCCAGCACTGCCATGGGAAAACCCAGAGCATTACCTGAAGTATTCACCAATTTCTTATGTAGGGAATGTGAAAACGCCTACCTTGTTATTTACGGGTGAAGCGGATCATCGCACGCCGATTTCGGAAACCGAACAATACTATCAAGCCTTGCAGTTGTTGGGGGTAGATACCGCGATGGTGCGCGTACCAGGCGCTTCCCACGCCCTGCATACACGCCCGAGCAATCATATGGCAAAACCAGCGTATGTTATTTATTGGTTCGAAAAGTACCGAAATCAGGATAATTAAGTATTTTCAGGAACTTAATTTAATAAATGCAGCAATTACTAGGTTTGTAGTCTATATTGGAAGGGATAACAACCAAGGAGATGAACTATGAATAAGAAGCTTGCTATTGGTACTTCCCTATTACTGGGTACGTTTGTTCTGAATCCAGCGGTTATGCCTTTGGCTCATGCAGATATCGTGAGCACACAGCAAATTGTTGCGGAAAAGCAATCTGGCCTAGATCGAATGCAATTGGCTGAGCAGTTACAACGCGTTGATGTACAAGAACAACTTGTGCGTTATGGCGTAAACCCTGTTGAAGCGATCGCGCGTGTAAATGCGATGACCGATGCAGAAGTACAACAATTAACAGCAGGTATCGAAGAACTGCCAGCAGGCTCAGCCGCTACAGTAATTTTATTGGTGCTAGTAATTTGGTTGTTGCTCCGTTAATACAGCCTATGCTAAATATGGTGGCAAGTTCATTAACTCAAATTAATTAAAAAGGTTTGCTGATTATCTTGCGCCATATTCGTTATTTAAAGTTATTCGTTCGTACTTGCACTAGAACAAGTAATACTATTAAAAACCGCCCACTGCTGAAAGCAGGCTTTGTGGCGGTTTTCTCATTTTTATTGCTCAGTGCTTGCACAAGCATGCCCATGCAACACGAACAGCTTGAGCTGAGTGATTATCAGGCCATAGAGCTGCGTGATACGCCCTTTTTCCCGCAAGACGAATATCAGTGTGGCCCAGCCGCATTAGCCACCGTGCTGCAGGTGAGTGGCGTTAGTTCCGCCGATCCTGATGGCTTGCGCGAACAAATTTACATTCCTGATCGCCGCGGCAGCCTGCAAGCTGAATTACTCGCTGCTAGCCGCCGCGCTGATCGCATTCCTTATGTGCTTGAGCCACAATTTGATGCCTTACTTACCGAACTGTATGCCGGCAACCCGGTGTTGGTGCTGCAGAACTTAGCGCTGGCACGTTGGCCACAATGGCATTACGCGGTGGTAATCGGATTTAACCCAGAATCAGGCACGGTGATTTTACGTTCGGGTACGAATGAGCGTGAGGAATTATCGTTACGTTATTTTGAATATACTTGGCGGCTCAGCGATTATTGGGCCATGGTGGTAGCGCCAGAGGGGATTACTCCGGCCACTGCCGAACCGTTACGCTACTTTGCGGCCGTAGCCGCAGTTGAGCAGCAAGAACGTTGGCAAGCCGCGAAGAAAGGCTATACCGCGGCCGCGATTACTTGGCCACATGATGCAACGAGTGCGATGGGTTTAGGTAATATTGCTTATCAGCAACAGCAGTTTGCATTAGCGGAAGAGCATTATTATCGGGCAACAGAATTGGAACCGGAGCAGCCGGCAGCCTTTTTCAATTTAGCTTGGGCGTTATGGCGCCAAAATAAGCAAGCTGAGGCGCTCTTAGCCGCTGAATATGCCCAAGGCTTAGCACCTGAACATCCGTTGTATGGTGATGCTGTAGAGCGGTTACAGCAAGCGCAGTAGCTATTGCTACTTAGCTTTATTAAAAGCTTTTATTCGTGCGGTTGATTAGATCGGCAGATACAAAAAAGCGATGCCTAAGGCATCGCTTTTTTATTGCTAGACATTCTTACTAGAAATGATTGCCGTGGTGGCAGCTTGCATTAACCGAAGTTTTTGCTCGCGAATTCCCAGTTTACTAAAGACCAGAATGCTTTCATGTAGTTTGGACGCGCATTCCGATAATCGATGTAGTAGGCGTGTTCCCACAAATCTACGGTGAGTACTGGCACGTTGCTCTCATCGGTAAGCGGAGTAGCTGCGTTGCTGGTGTTCACAATATCAACACCGCCATCTTTAGTTTTTACAAGCCATGTCCAGCTAGAACCGAAGTTGTTTACGGCACTGGTGGTAAAGGCTTCTTTAAACTTCTCGAAAGAACCCCATTTTGCATTAATTGCATCAGCTAATGCACCAGTAGGCTCGCCGCCACCATTTGGGCTTAAGCAATGCCAGTAAAAGGTGTGGTTCCAGATTTGCGCTGCATTGTTAAATACACCACCAGAAGAAGTTTTCACGATTTCTTCTAATGATTTCCCAGCGAATTCAGAACCTTCTACTAAGCCATTGAGCTTATCTACATACGTTTGGTGATGCTTACCGTAGTGATACTCTAATGTTTCTGCTGAAATGTGTGGCTCTAATGCATTTTTTTCGTACGGAAGTGCTGGTAGTTCAAAAGACATAGTGTGCTTCTCCATTCATTATCAAAACGCATTCGTTATTAAAATGCGCACTCTGCGGCGTAAAGGAAAACGATATGCACGCCGCTGTAATTACGGTGGTTATTCATTATAGCGAATCATTGTAGTGAAATCATGGCAAAAAGAAGTAATTGGCCATACTTACTACTACTTCTTATATACATGGTGATACTCATTTTGGATTTCAAGGGTAAATGATTGTGATTCTGTAACGTGGGTGGCTTCATCCGAGGTAAGGATTTGTGTTATAATCTGCCGCCTTCGGTAGCTGAACGATAGTGCTTTTTGCTGGTTTACAGGCAGGGCATTGTTTTACGCACATGTAGCGGCTGCTACTTATCAATTTTCAAGGAGTTGTTATGCAAGATATACAACCTGAGCAACAAGATACTGAAACGCGTATTCGTCAGCAAATCGCTGAGAATCCAGTATTGCTGTACATGAAAGGCTCGCCAAAATTGCCAAACTGTGGCTTTTCTGCGCAAGCATCTCAGGCGTTGATGGCATGTGGTAAGCCGTTTGCGTATGTAGATATTTTGCAAAATCCTGATATTCGCGCTGAATTACCGCGCATTGCCGATTGGCCTACATTTCCACAATTGTGGATTAACGGCGAATTGATCGGTGGTTGCGATATTATTCTGGAAATGTTCCAGCAAGGCGAGTTACAACCGTTAGTTGCGGAAGCTGCACCAGAAGTTGAAGAGGGTGATGCGTAATTAAGCAATTGCTTGGTTCACGCCAACGATAAAAATTTGTAAGCCGGGGAGCAGTTCTTGCTTCCCGTTTTCATATGTATTTTTTGATTCAGCACTTAATTTTTTAGGTGTTGGCATTTTTTTAACCAAAAACATGGAGAGATAAAATGGCTGTATTGGTTGGTCGTCAGGCCCCAGATTTTACCGCTGCTGCAGTATTGGGTAATGGCGAGATTGTTGAGAACTTTACTTTAAGTGAGCAAATTAAAGGCAAGAAAGCGGTACTATTCTTCTATCCGTTAGATTTTACTTTTGTTTGTCCTTCTGAGTTAATTGCCTTCGATAAGCGTTTAGCTGAATTTGAAAAACGTGGCGTAACGGTAATTGGTTGTTCAATCGATTCACAATTCTCGCATAATGCATGGCGCAACACGGCTGTAGATAAAGGCGGTATTGGGGAAGTAAAATACCCACTAGTTGCTGATGTGAAGCACGAAATTGTGAAGGCTTATGATATTGAGCATCCAGAAGCCGGCGTTGCGTTCCGTGCATCGTTCTTAATTGATGAAGCCGGTATGGTTCGCCACCAAGTAGTTAATGATTTACCACTTGGCCGTAACGTAGATGAAATGTTACGTATGGTTGATGCCTTGAACTTCCACGAAGAGCATGGTGATGTTTGCCCTGCTGGTTGGAATGCTGGCGATGAAGGTATGAAAGCAGACGCGAAAGGCGTAGCGGCATACTTGAGCAAAAACGGCGATAAACTGTAAGCGATTGAGCATGTAGAGCATTACTAAGTCATTATTTTTAAGTAATGCATTAGGCCGTAATAGATATGCAAAGCCCCAATCGAGAGATTGGGGCTTTTTGTATGCTAGGAGATGGTGTTTTTACAACCCCCACTCATGAACCCAGAGAGCTAGGCTTTTAATGGCCAACCGCCCAAGTTCTTATAACGATTAACCATCCAACAGAATAGCTCGGCGGTGCGCTCGGTATCATATACTGCGCTATGTGCCTCGCGGCTATCGAAGGTAATGCCAGCGGCATGGCAGGCTTTTACTAGTACCGTTTGGCCAATCGTGAGGGCGGCTAAAGCGGCGGTATCAAACGTAACGAACGGGTGAAACGGGTTGCGCTTTAAACTTGCCCGCTCAGCGGCTGCCATTACAAAGCTGTGATCGAAGGTGGCATTGTGGCCTACCAATACACACCGTTGGCATTCAGCCGCTTTTTGCGCTTTGCGCACTGCTTTGAATATGTCTCGCAGCCCCTCGCTTTCCGGAACCGCACCGCGCAATGGGCTAAATGGCTCGATACCATTAAAATCAATTGCCGCTTGTTCGATATTCGCCCCTTCAAAGGGTTCGATATGCGCATGGTGGGTAGCGATAGGTACGAGTTCACCAGCATCATTAAAATCTACAATTACAGCGGCAATTTCCAGTAATGCATCGGTTTTGGCATTAAAACCAGCAGTTTCAACATCAATTACCACTGGTAGATAGCCGCGAAAGCGTTCTTTAATGGTAGGCCGACGTTGTTCGTTCGATGAAGCTGGCTCAACAGTACTCATTACAATCCTTTATTTTTTTAGATAAATTTAGCGCAAAATCACCCTGTTATTCGCGGGCTCCATTAGTGTTTCGAGTAACAGAATTAACGCGTGGCTGGATAATCTAAAACCCAATTAATAAACAATTCAGTACCAACCCGTAACGCGGCTTCATCGGCGTAGAAGTAGGGCGAGTGATTACTCGGTGCTGTGCTCGGGTTTTGATCGGGTGGGGTAATGCCAAGAAACACGAACATACCGGGAACTTCCATAGCGTAGAAGGAGAAATCTTCTGCGCCTGTTACCAAATCAGCTTCATATACCTTATCACGGCCAACAACTCGTTCTGTTGTGGGCATCATTCGGGCTACGAGTTCCGGATCGTTCACGGTAACGGGGTAGCCTTCATGAATGGTAACTTCGGCTTTGGCGCCACTTGCAGCTGCTGTCATTTCCGCGGTAGTGGTTAATTTCTCAAAAATCTGGCTCCGAATGCCCATATCGAAATTGCGAATGGTGCCTTCAAGATACACTTCGTCGGGAATAATATTATTGCGTACGCCACCTTCAACGATACCAAAACTCACTACTGCGGGTGCTTTAGTAATATCTACTTGGCGGCTTACAATGGTTTGTACGTTGTTGATAATTTGGCTGGCAACAACGATAGGATCTACGCCACCCCAGGGCCGTGAGCCGTGAGTTTGTTCGCCAAGTACGCGAATTTCAAAGCGATCAGAAGACGCCATTAAAGGCCCTTTGCGATAGCCAATATGCCCCGTAGTGCCTGCCGACCACACGTGAATTCCGAGCACAGCTTCGGGTTTGGCAATATCGAATAGGCCTTCTTTGAGCATGAGCTCAGCACCGCCTTCTTCGCCTTCAGGAGCGCCTTCTTCGGCGGGTTGGAAAATAAACATAACGTTGCCAGCAAGTTGTTCTTGCACCCCAGCTAAATACTCAGCGGCACCCATTAACATGGCTACGTGCAGATCATGGCCGCACGCATGCATTACTGGCACCTCACGGCCGCGATATTCGCCAGTTGCGGTAGAGGCGAAGGGTACATCGGTCATTTCTTTTACCGGCAGGGCGTCCATATCGGCGCGCAATGCGATGGTTGGCCCAGGGCGGCCGCCACGAAGGATACCCACCACACCGGTATGGGCAACTTCAGTGGTTACTTCCAGGCCTAAAGCACGCAAATGCTCGGCTACAACGCCGGCTGTGCGAAACTCTCGATTACTTAGTTCTGGATGCTGGTGAATATCGCGGCGCCATTCGATAACGCGTTGCTCTAATTCATTACTAATAGTGGCGTTGCTTGAGGAAACATCAGCTGCTGGTTGGGCATAACTTGAGCCAACAAAAAGATGAGTAGCAAGCGCGATTAAACCAATCATTGTAAGCTTCATTTCGTTTCCTCCAAATGGGTGAGTAAAGCTCAGTATTACAGTGAGTAACACGAAGCGCAACTATCACCTAGGCCGCATAAAGTGTTCTAGCCACTTTCCATAACGGTAGTACTACTGGTGCTGCTTACAGCTCGATTTTATTGGCGTATTCACAGAGATCTTCGATTAAGCACGAGCCACATCGCGGCTTGCGGGCAATGCAGGTATAGCGCCCATGCAAGATGAGCCAATGGTGAACATCTACTTTGAATTCTGCGGGTACTACTTTTAACAGCCGCTGCTCTACAGCTTCTACCGTTTTACCCGGTGCTAACTTGGTACGATTGCTTACCCGAAATATATGCGTATCTACCGCGATAGTTGGCCAACCAAAGGCCGTGTTAAGCACCACGTTTGCGGTTTTACGGCCAACCCCAGGCAGTGCCTCTAGCGCTGCACGATCTTCGGGCACGTCACCACCATGCAATTCTACTAACATACGGCAGGTTTTAATCACGTTTTCGGCCTTGGTATTAAATAGGCCAATGGTTTTAATATAATCTTTTACGCCATCCACACCTAGCGCCAACATATCGGCAGGGTTGTTGGCAACGGCAAACAATGGCCCAGTGGCTTTGTTTACGCCAACATCGGTTGCTTGCGCAGAAAGTAGCACGGCAATCAGGAGCTCAAATGGGTTACTGAAATTCAGTTCCGTAGTAGGGCTGGGGTTTTCGGCTCGCAGCCGCTTTAAGATTTCAATTCGTTTTTGTTGATTCATAATATTCTTATTAGTTTACTGTTGTTACTCGCGCGCGCTGTGCTTTTGCTATGGGCTGTTTAGCGAGCTTCTCTTTGCGCCGCAAATCAAGCCAGTTTTTCCCGGCAATTAAAAAGCCCATACAAATAAAAGCACCGGGCGGCAGAATGGCTAACAGCAGCGGGTAATCAAACTGAATGAGTTGGATACGCAATTCACTGGCCCATGCGCCAAGTAGCAGTTCGGCGCCATCGAATAGCGTGCCTTGGCCAAGCAGCTCGCGCATTGCGCCTAGCGCTACTAGCACTGCGGCAAAGCCTAAGCCCATCATCAAACCATCAAACCCGGCCTTGGGCCAAGCGTTCTTAGAGGCATAAGCTTCCGCTCGGCCAATGATGGCACAGTTGGTAACAATTAACGGAATAAAGATGCCCAAGGCCATGAATAAGCCGTAGGTAAAGGCATTCATAGTGAGCTCTACCAGTGTTACAAAGGTAGCAATCACGATTACAAAAACCGGTATGCGGATTTCATTCGGCACAAAATTACGCACTAAGGAAACAGTGATATTTGAACCTACCAGTACCAGCATGGTGGCAATACCAAGGCCGAGTGCATTGGTAACGGTTCCCGATACAGCAAGCAGTGGGCACAGGCCCAATAGTTGCACTAGGGCCGGATTATTTTCCCATAAACCATCTTTACTTAGCGTTGCGTATTCGTTGCTCATGCGCTTGGCTCCTGATAACAATTCGCCGGGGCAGTAAACAGCATGTCGGTATTTTCACTAGCAAACCAAGCCGCTTTTTGCACCGCATTCACTACCGCACGCGGGGTAATGGTGGCGCCAGTGAACTGATCAAACATACCATTATCACGGCGCACAGCCCAGCGCGCATCATTTTCTGTGCGTACTTGTTTGCCATCGAAGCTAAGGATCCAAGGGCTTTTTGCGAGTTCAATTTTATCGCCTAAGCCCGGGGTTTCGCGATGCTGTAAAACGCGCACACCCTGCACAGTGCCGCTGCGATGCACTGCCACCAGCATGTGGATATTGCCACTGTAGCCATCTGTTGCGGTAGTACGCAGCACCACCGCATTGTTCATTCCTGCCATACGAGCCCGATATACCGGCTGCTTCGCGGCGCCCAAAGCACTTGGGGCCTCAATTAAGGCGCAATCGGCGTATAGATCGTTATCATGTTGGTTCGCCGGTACTAACTCATTCAAGGTACGTAAAAGCTCGTTACGCTGTTGCTCGGCAATACGATCGGCGGTTAAAAATTGTGTTCCCACCACTAAGGATGTTGCGGCAAGAGCAAAGGCACCAAGAATGAGGCCGTTTTTTTGCATGTTCTTTAGCATTAACGTTCCTCTCGTTGGTAGCCATAGGTGGTAGGGCGCGTGTATTGGTCTATTACCGGTACACAGAGGTTCGCGAGCAATACGGCAAAGGCTACTGCATCTGGGTAACCGCCGAAGCTACGAATGAGATACACCAGCACGCCAATGAGTGCTGCATAAATTAGCTTGCCGCGATTAGAAGTAGCTGCAGATACCGGATCGGTGGCAATGAAAAATGCTGCCAACATGGTTGCGCCGCTAAACAAATGAATATTCAAGCCAGGCAAATAATCGGGTGCAAATACACTGCCAATGATTGCACAAACCGCAAGTGCGCCAAGAAACGCCCCTGGAATGTGCCATTGAATTACCCGTTGTTGTAGTAATACTAAGCCACCAAGAAGATAGCCCGCATTTACCCACTGCCAACCCATGCCCGCGATACCTGTGAATTGCTGATGTTGGGTGGCTTCGCCTAGGGTTAACCCTTGGCTTAGTTGGGTTTTAATATGGTCCAGCGGGGTGGCCATTACTACGGCATCGAGTAAGGTGCCGGTATCTATACGCCGCATTTGCTCTACGCTATAGCCCTCACTGGTGTATTGAAACAGGAATAAGTGCAAGGAATCGAGAAAACTAGGCACATTGGAAGCCAAGCTAGCCGGTGGCAGCCAGGCGGTCATTTGCACGGGAAACGAAATTAACAGCAGCACATAACCGGCCATGGCAGGATTAAAAATGTTTTGGCCTACGCCACCAAATAAGTGCTTTACTACGCCTATTGAGAACAGCGTACCAATGACAATCACCCACCAAGGGGCAAGAGGCGGGATACTCACCGCCAGCAATGCAGCGGTAACAATCGCTGTATTATCGCGCAAGCCCATCATAGCACTGCGATCTCGCGCCATTAAACAAAGCGCTTCGCAGGCGCAAGCTACTGCAATCGCCACTCCGAGTTGAAATAACACGCCCCAACCAAAGAAATACAGCTGCGCTATGAAGCCCGGGATCATAGCGAGCAGCACAATGTTCATCAGGGTAGCCGTGGTGCGGCGTTGATGATTATGTGGTGAAGAGGCGATATAAAAACTCATCAGTTTTGCTTACCTTTACGTTCGTTTTCGGCTGCATTATTTTGGCTTTCGGTATTACCTTTCGCTTGCTCACGCTCGGCTTTACGTGCCTTGGCGCGCGCTACTGCAGCGGCGATAGCGTCTTGTTTATCGCTTTGGGTGTTATTTTCTGGCGCTGGCTCTGCACTCTGGCTAGATTCAGCATTCGCTTGCGCCGCTTTCTTCGCTTTGGCTCGTTCTATGGCGGCTTGTACCGCAGCGCTCGGGCCTTTATCTGCAACGGGCTCAGCTTGTTCAGGCGCCGCAGCTTGCGCCGCTTTTTTCGCTTTAGCGCGTTCTATGGCGGCTTGTACCGCGGCACTTGGGCCTATACTGGCGCTCGAATCCGGTTGTTCCTGGGCAGCTTTCTTTGCTTTTGCTCGCGCTAGCGCAGCCTGCACAGCGGCGTTAGTGCCTTTACCAGCGCTAGGCTTGGTATCTGCAGCTGATGGCGATGTTGGGGCTTCTGCGGCTCTTGCCGCTTGCGCCGCTTTGCGAGCTTCTGCTGCGCGCCGGTGCTTCTCAAGGCGTTCTTCTTTCTCGCGCTCCAAGCGTAATTGCCTGGCCTCAAATCGTTGCCGAGCAATTTCCGCTTTTTGGTGCTCAATTGCTTGCTCGCGGATTTCTGCTTTTGCTTGCCGATAGTACTGCACTAATGGAATTTGGCTGGGGCATACATAGGCGCAAATACCACACTCGATACAATCTACAATATGATGTTGCTTTAACGCATCATAATCCTGCGCCTTGGCGTGCCAATACAATTGCTGTGGCAGTAACGATGCTGGGCATGCTTGTTCACAGGCGCCGCAGCGAATACAGGCCATTTCAGCATCGGCTGGGGTAAGTTCAGAAGCTGTGGGCGCTAAAATGCAGTTGGTAGTTTTGGTAACCGGTACTTGCAGATTGGCAATGGTGTAACCCATCATTGGGCCGCCAATAATAACGCGCTGGTGTTTACTGGGCTGAAAGCCTGATTGTTGTAACAGATACTCTACTGGTGTGCCTAATGGAGCCCATGCGGTGCCAGGATGGTGCAGTGCTTCGCCTGTTAAGGTTACCACACGCTCAAGTAGTGGTTCGCCTACATCAATGGCATGAGCCACCGCATATGCTGTGGCCACATTCTGCATAAGAATGCCGATATCAGCGGGCAAGCCATTCGCTGGCACTTGCTTGCCAGTGAGAATTTGAATTAATTGCTTTTCGCCACCCGATGGGTACTTGGTGGGGATTACTCTAAGAATGATGTTGGCAATTGTAGTACTGCTCGTTTCGGCTATCGCAGTGGCCACTGCATTAATCGCTTCTGGCTTATTGTCTTCAATCGCGAAAATAACGCTTTTTGCACTCGTGAGTTGTTGCAGTAGCTCACAACCCCGCAGAATTTTTGCCGCGTGTTCGCGCATTAAGCGATCGTCGGCAACAATATAAGGTTCACATTCAATGCCATTGATAATTAAGGCATCAATATTGCGCGCCCCGGCAACCTTACGCGCGGTGGGGAATCCTGCACCACCAAGACCAGCAATGCCCATTTGTTGTAAATGCTGGAGTACTTCACGCTGGCTAATGGCATGAATATCGGCAATAGGTTGATGTGGATACGGCGCATCTTGATCATCGGGTTGCAGATGCACGGTGAGGCCACTTAACCCAGAAGGATGATTCAGTGGGTGCTCAGTAATTGCTTTAATAGTGCCAGAGGTAGAGGCATGAACAGGTAAACCATTATCAACCCCAGGTATGGTGAGCGGTTGGCCTTTTAATACATAATCACCTACTGCAACACATAGCTCACCTGCCGCACCGGCATGTTGGCGCAGCGGAATATATAGCATGGGTGCCAATGGAAACCGTTGAATGGGCTGCAAGTTGGCTGGAGATTTCCGTTCATCAGGTTGAACACCTCCTGGGAAATTCCACAGCCGGCTTGTTGCGGTAATTTCAATTGCCATTAACCATTCACCTGTTGCTGTTTTGTTGTTTCTGCTTCGTTGCTGCCATTAGCTTGAGTTTGCCCAAGCTCAGCTAAGTGATTCATTTCTACAATGGGGATTTGCTCTAACTGCCACTTCCAGCGTTCAGGCTTAGGCTCTACTGGAACCATATCGATACAATCTACGGGGCAGGGTTCTACGCATAAATCGCAACCCGTGCATTCATCGGCGATTACCGTATGCATTTGCTTGGTAGCTCCTAGAATGGCATCTACCGGACACGCCTGAATACATTTGGTACAGCCAATACACTCGTCTTCGCGGATTATCGCAACCTTCTTAATATCTTCTTCACCATGCGCGGCATCTAAGGGTTTTGCTTCGCGCCCCAGTAAATCCGCCAACTTATCAATGGTAGCTTGGCCACCTGGAGGGCATTTATTTAACTCATCGCCATTGGCTATCGCTTCTGCGTATGGGCGACAACCTGGATAGCCGCATTGGCCACACTGGGTTTGCGGTAAAATACTATCGATTTGCTCAACGATAGGGTCACTTTCCACCCGAAAGCGGATCGCGGCAAAGCCAAGAATAAGGCCGGCAATCAGGGCCATGAGTGCTAATGCGGAAATACCAATTATCCAGCTCATGATACGCTCACCAAGCCAGAAAAGCCCATAAAGGCAAGCGACATTAAGCCCGCAACAATCATACCAATAGCGGCACCTTTAAAGGGCTGTGGTACATCAGCGGCGGCCACACGTTCACGTAAGGCGGCAAACAATACTAATACCAAGGAAAAACCTGCCGCAGCGCCAAAACCATACACAATGGATTGCATAAAATCATGCTGCTCGTTTACGTTTAGTAGCGCTACACCTAACACCGCGCAATTAGTAGTAATTAATGGTAGAAAGATGCCCAATAAGCGGTACAGGGTAGGGCTGGTTTTGTGCACTACCATTTCGGTAAATTGCACTACCACGGCAATAACTAAAATAAAGCTAAGAGTGCGCAGCGACATCAAATTGAAGGGCTGTAAGATATATTCATTCACCAGATAGCTGCTCACCGATGCAAGGGTAAGCACAAATGTAGTAGCCAACGACATGCCAATTGCAGTTTCTAACCTGTTTGATACGCCCATAAATGGGCATAGGCCAAGGAACTGAACTAACACAAAGTTGTTCACTAGTACTGTAGCTACGAGTAGTAAGAGAATTTCAGTCATCTACAACCTTTAGGCGTATCTGTACGGTGGTGCAGAAATTAGTGCTGCTATTATCAGGGTTTAAAGCCGCAGAAACAACTTACAGAATGTAGGTTTTTTCGATAATTGCTAGCAACCTACCGATTTTCATGAGTGCTTGTGTAGGCACTAGCCAAGGTTTGCAGTAATATACATGGTTCGAACAAATGCCCACGGGCGAATTTTAGTAGTAAGGAGCCTTCGGTTGCTATCGATTTTAAAACGCTTGCGAGCAATAGATGAGGCAGTGTTTCATTGGCTGTTTCAATCTACGCGAGCACTTCGGAAAAGCCGTTTGGCATTCTGGCTATCGCGCAGTGGTGATGGCCCGTATTATGCGTTGTTCGCGCTGTTTGCAGGTATTGCCGCTATTGAGGGGAGTATCTTATTTATTCAACGAGCGCTACTCGCATTTGCTATCGAGATTCCACTGTTTATTGGTTTAAAGAATTTGTTGCGGCGAGATCGGCCGATCTTATTACGCAAATATAAGCCAGTATTAAAGCCAGCAGACCGCTTTTCCTTTCCTTCCGGCCATTCAACGGCCGCGTTCTTATTTGCTGCGTTAGTTGTGGCAAGCTTCCCTGTGTGGGCACCGGTATTTTACGGTTGGGCTACATGCGTGGCAATTTCACGTGTTGCGCTTGGGGTACATTATCCGAGTGATGTGATTGCTGGCGCCATTTTGGGCACCATGATCGCAGGCTTTGTGGTAGCTGTATTACCGTAACGCAATGTATTCATTGGAAAATATGAGCGCTATTCGCTAGAAAACTGCGGTAAGAAAGTATACTTGATAGTGGAACTTTAGAATGGCTCCCCAGGTTGGATTCGAACCAACGACACATGGATTAACAGTCCACCGCTCTAACCAACTGAGCTACTGGGGAATCGCTTAACGGGGCGGAATGTTAAAGCGCTAGGGCGATAGTGTCAATATATGAAAGCGATAAAATTCATGTTTTTGTGCCAAATGCATAGATTTTGAACGTGTTGTTCATATTTTATCGTGCTTCGTTCAGTTACTACTAATTAGTTAAAGAAAAGAGTAGTTTTTAGCTAGAATATGTGGTTCCCCCCGTTAACATTTTATCCACAACTGCAATGATCGCTTGATACTCGTGGCGTACAGGATCTTATCCACTATTTCTGTGGATAACCTTGTGGTTAACTCTGTGGGCGAGCTTGTTTTATAGGGGCTATAGCTGATTTTATCGTTAGATTAAAAATTGGCACGTTTTTTATTTTGCTTATAAATCAATGCTTTATAAGTAGCGCTTAGATCTGGGTGAGTTTTTGCACAGCTACGGCGCAATATTTCAGCAGTAAGTGAAAATAATTGTGTATTACTTTCGTCAGAGTAACGAGGTAAGTGCCCGTTTTTGCTAGAGTTACGATGGTAGTAACCGCAAACCTGCACAGAAACTATACCATTTGTAAAATATTACAACTTGACTTCAGACACCTTTTGTTAGCGCAAAAAGCACTTGTTTTTACAAAAGAAACAACTACTTTTACTGCTTCCATTAGGCAAATCTAATCAAGTTAGTAAAATAAAAAAATACCACGTTCAGAATGTTGCACTGAGCGTGGTATTTAATACAAAGTTTGTAGTCGCTTTTAATCGGGTTGTTAGTGAGCTTGGAGAGCAACCCTATATGGTTTCTCTAGCCATGCTTGTTGCCGTTATGCATAGTGCTGGGCAAACTTGGCAATGCGCTGCACGGCTTCACTCAGAACCTCACGGCTGGCCGCAAATGATAAGCGGAAATGGCCAGGCGCACCGAACGCAGAACCCGGTACTAAAGCAACATTGGCTTCGCTAAGAAGCTTTTCACACAGTTCGATATCCGTGTCTACACCAACTGCTGCCATTAAACCCTCAATATTTGGGAACGTGTAGAAGGTGCCATCGCCAGCACGTACTTTAAGGCCAGGAATTTTGCTCAATTCAGCAACCAAAGTATCGTGGCGAGCACGGAATTCTGTAACCATTTCCCCAATAAAGCTTTGATCACCGGTAAGTGCGGCGAGCGCAGCATATTGAGAAATAGATGCCGGATTTGAGGTGCTTTGTGATTGTACTTTCTTCATTGCCGCAATGAGCTTCTGCGGGCCCGCTGCGTAACCAATGCGCCATCCTGTCATGGCATATGCTTTGGATACGCCAGAGAGGATCACAGTGCGATCTATGAGGTCTGGGGCAACCATTGGTAGGTTTACAAAGGGTTCTTTGGTCCACAAGATATGTTCATACATATCATCTGTAGCAATCAGCACCTGCGGATGTTTGCGCAGAACCGCCGCTAAGCTTTGCAATTCTTCCGCGGTGTACGCCATACCTGTTGGGTTGGAAGGGCTATTTAAAAAGAGTAATTTTGTTTTACTAGTAATGGCGGCATCGAGTTGCTCAGCCGTAATTTTGTACGCTTGTTCAATCCCCGCTTCAATTACTAAGGGTGTAGCGCCTACTAAGAGGGTCATATCCGGATATGAAACCCAATATGGTGCCGGAATTACTACTTCATCACCCGCATCTAACCAAGCAGTAAGAAGATTGAAAATGCTGTGCTTGCCGCCAGCAGATACCAGTATTTGGTTCGGTTCATAGGAAAGTTGATTATCGCGCAGAAACTTATCGCATACCGCTTGCTTTAATTCCGGAATCCCATCTACAGCAGTGTAGCGGGTGTGGCCAGCATCAATGGCCGCCTTTGCAGCAGTGCAAATAAATTCAGGTGTGGTGAAATCGGGCTCACCAACACCCAAGCCAATCACATCGGCACCGGCTGCTTTTAGTTCAGCCGCTTTCTGGCTTACTGCGAGAGTTGGTGAGGGCTTTATTGCGTTAACGCGCTCGGAAAGTTTGTAATCCACACGGCACCTATGAACGTAAATTTAAAAGGAAATTGAAGGGTTTATTGAGCTTAAAATATCGCCCACAACTATATGTGGAATGGTGCTAAATGTCTAGTAAGGTAGCGCGTGTTACATGGCTTTTAACGGCAAAATAGGGTATGCTGTGCGCTCTTTTTTTAAGAAACATCGAGTAGCCCTACTCGATTTATGAAGTGGAGTAGGAATGCGCTCGTCTGCAGCATCAATTAAATCTGAACAAATGCTCAACGCGCCAATTCCGAGCACGCTATGGTCGATGACCTGGCCGATGATATTCGGTGTGCTTACGCTGCTCAGCTTTAACCTTGTTGATACCTTTTTTATTAGCTTGCTCGGTACTGAATCGCTCGCCGCGATCGGTTTTACCTTTCCGGTTACCTTTACCATTATCAGTTTAACTATTGGTTTGGGCATTGGTACCTCGGCGGTAATCGCACGGAAGCTGGGTGCTGATGATTATGAAGAAGCGCGCCATTGTGGTAGCTCTGCACTGTGGTTAGCTGCATCCTTGGTGGCCTTATTGGCGCTATTTGGCTATCTATTTTCCCAGCCTATCTTTTCTATGCTCGGTGCCAGTGCAGAAATACAGCCACTGATTAATCAATACATGAATATTTGGTTTGCGGGCGCCGTTTTCTTGGTGTTACCCATGGTGGGTAATAGCATTCTGCGGGCTGCGGGTGATACCAAAACACCTTCATTGATAATGGCCGCTGGCGGTTTAACAAACGCCATTCTTGATCCTATCTTGATTTTTGGCTGGGGGCCGATTCCAGCCATGGGCATGCAGGGCGCTGCCTATGCCAGTGTGGGCTCATGGTTAATTGGTTTCGCTGCGATCATCTATTTGTTGGTGTGGCGCAATAAGTTAATTGATCCGATTCCGCCCAGTGTTAAAGAATTCATTAAATATGCGCGCCAGTTACTGAAGATTGGTTTACCTGCGGCCAGCGCGAATATGCTTACACCAATCGCCATGGGGATATTAACGGCCATCGTGGCAACCCATGGAGCACCCGCGGTAGCCGCTTTCGGTGCTGGGGCGCGCATAGAATCGATTGCTTCGGTGGTGATATTGGCGCTTTCAATGGCATTGCCACCTTTCATTAGCCAAAACTTTGGCGCCGGAAAAATTCGCCGCGTACAAGAAGCATACAAAACTGCGTTGCGGTTTGTATTGCTGATGCAAGCGGTAATGTACTTATGTATGTTAGCGTTGCTGCCGGTAATTCAGTTAGCGTTTGCACGCGATGCCGAAGTAGCTAGGGTATTGGCATTGTTCGTGTGGATTATGCCGATTGGCTATGGTTTGCAGGGTTGGATTATTCTTACCAACTCGTCATTGAATGCACTGCACTTGCCAATTCAGGCGTTATGGCTGAGCATCATTCGCTTATTTGTAATGTTTGTACCGCTTTCTTGGTTAGGCAATACATTCTTTGGTTTACCTGGCTTATTTGCCGGCGGGGTGATCGCGAATGTGATTACTGCGGTAATTGCTTATCGTTGGTTTATGCGAGAAACCAATGGCCAAGCCGGCATTATTGATAAACATACTGCGGCTCGGTTACAAAAGAATGCCGAAGCGAATGCTCAAAAACCTGAAGGAGAACAACATGGCGCGTGATTTCCAGCTTGTTTCTGATTATCAACCAGCCGGTGATCAGCCGAAAGCGATCGCGAAACTGATTGAAAACCTCGAAGCTGGCTTAGCGCAACAAACCTTGTTGGGCGTAACGGGTTCCGGTAAAACCTTTACCATGGCAAATGTAATTGCCACTACTAATCGGCCCACACTGATTTTAGCCCACAACAAAACACTTGCTGCCCAGCTGTATGGTGAAATGAAAGAGTTCTTTCCGAACAATGCGGTGGAATATTTCGTTTCTTACTACGATTACTATCAGCCGGAAGCTTATGTACCCACTACGGATACGTTTATTGAAAAAGATGCCTCGATAAACGAACACATTGAGCAAATGCGGTTATCGGCCACCAAGGCACTTATGGAGCGCCGTGATGTAGTGTTAATTGCATCGGTTTCGGCAATCTATGGTTTGGGTGATCCTGAATCGTATATGAAAATGATGCTGCATTTACGCCGTGGCGATATGATTGATCAGCGTGATGTGCTGCGCACTTTGGCTACCTTGCAGTACAAGCGCAACGATGATGCGTTTACCCGCGGCACCTATCGTGTGCGCGGCGAAGTGATCGATATATTCCCAGCAGAATCAGATGATGTTGCGGTGCGCCTTGAGCTGTTTGATGATGAAGTTGAACGCATTAGCTTATTTGAACCCCTTACCGGCCAAGTAACACAAGCCGATTTGGCACGGTATACGGTATATCCGAAAACTCACTATGTAACCCCTCGCGAAAAAATTGTAGAAGCAATTGAGCACATTAAAGAAGAGCTGAAAGAGCGGCGCGAGCAGTTTTTGGGCGAAAATAAACTGATTGAAGAACAACGTATTCGTGAGCGCACCCAATTTGATATCGAAATGATGCTGGAGTTGGGTTATTGCTCTGGTATTGAGAATTACTCACGGTATTTATCTGGCCGTGCTCCTGGCGAGCCACCGCCAACGCTAATGGATTACTTACCCGATAATGCCTTGCTGATTATTGATGAATCACATGTAACGGTTTCGCAAGTAGGGGCCATGTACAAAGGTGATCGTTCTCGCAAAGAGAATCTCGTAGGGTATGGCTTCCGCTTGCCTTCGGCGCTGGATAATCGGCCGCTTAAGTTCAACGAGTTTGAGGCGATATCGCCGCAAACCATTTATGTATCGGCAACTCCTGGTAAGTATGAGATTGAGAAGTGTGGTGATGATTTTGTAGAGCAGGTTGTGCGGCCAACCGGCTTGATTGATCCGGAAATTGAGATTCGCCCCGTTGGCACGCAAGTGGACGACGTGATGTCGGAGATCCGTGACCGCGCAAGCCGTAATGAACGCGTTCTGGTTACTACACTTACCAAACGAATGGCCGAAGATTTGGCTGATTACCTAGATGAGCACGGCATTCGTGTGCGCTATTTGCATTCCGATATTGATACCGTAGAGCGCATGGAAATTATTCGTGATTTACGTTTAGGTGAGTTTGATGCCCTGATTGGTATCAACTTATTGCGAGAAGGCTTAGATATGCCAGAGGTATCGTTAGTGGCGATCCTTGATGCGGATAAAGAGGGCTTTTTGCGTGCTGAGCGTTCCTTGATTCAAACGATAGGCCGAGCAGCACGGAACGTGAATGGTAAAGCAATTCTATATGCAGATCGCATTACCGGCTCTATGCAGCGAGCGATGGATGAAACCGATCGCCGCCGAGCCAAGCAGGTAGCCTATAATCTAGAGCACGGTATTACCCCGCAAGGCCTGAATAAGAAAATCACCGATGTAATGGATTTGGGTGGTGGTAAGGCAGCAGAAAAACGGAAACGTGATAAAGAGCGTGTTGCGGCTGCCGGTGCTGGTATTCGCTTACCGGAATACCGTGACCCGAAAGAGATTGTGCAAGAAATTAGTGTACGTGAAAAAGCCATGTATCAAGCTGCGAAAGACTTGGAGTTCGAAAAAGCTGGTAAGATTCGCGATGAGATTCATGCCTTGCGTGAGCAATTGAAAGTGAATGTGTAATGGGTAATACTGGAAAAAGTAACTGCGTGGCGTGTTAAACGCGGTTATTTGGCAAACAAAATGCGCTAAATTTCAGCAGTTGGCACAAATTGCTTAAATTTGCGGTTGACAGCTTTAGCCGCATCCCTATAATACCCGCCTGCAACCCAGCGAAATGTGGATGGTTAGCTCAGCTGGGAGAGCACCGCCCTTACAAGGCGGGGGTCACTGGTTCGAGCCCAGTACCATCCACCAATTCGTTACTGGTTTTAGCGCAAGGTTACAGTATAAGGTTGCAGCATAGTATAAAAGTAGTATCCCAGGATGGTTAGCTCAGCTGGGAGAGCACCGCCCTTACAAGGCGGGGGTCACTGGTTCGAGCCCAGTACCATCCACCAAAT
>JAIUMU010000001.1 GCA_022565355.1 Idiomarina sp. | reverse complement strand
GAACTCAGAAGTGAAACATGTCAGCGCCGATGGTAGTGTGGGGCTTCCCCATGTGAGAGTAGGACACCGCCAGGCTCCTAATACGACGAGAACCCCAGCTTAACGGCTGGGGTTTTTTCGTTTTTATCTGCGATTTGATCTTAGTTGGTGTGTTTGGTTGTAGTTTAGCGTTCCAAAAACGGTTTGGTATCACTCAAAAACTAACTATCGAATATTCTCTGCTTATCCGTTAGGATTCGTAAATAAACCCTATTTATGGATGAAATTAATGCTCAAATCATTAAAGCGGCTGGGGCTAGCTTCTGTTTTTATACTTTCAGGTTGCCAACTGGCGCAAACCCATAACCAAGATACCGTTAATACTGCTCATGCCTATGAGATGTCTACCGATGCATTTTTATACTTGGGTACAGGGTTCGATTTTATTCAGAAAAACGCTTTGAAAAAAGAAAGCATCGATTGGAATGCTTTGCGTGAGGATGTTTTTAATAAAGCACGCGGAGCAGTCGAAACCACCGACACTTACCCCGCCTTACGAATGGCAATAGACCACCTCGACGATCAGCATAGTTATTTGCATACTAATACGGATGTTAAACGTATGCGCGAATCAGTAGTTTTACCTAAAAGCGAATCATTGCCCGGAGGCATATCGTTATTAGAAATTCCAACGCATATCTATCAAAGCCTAACCGTTTCACGTGATTATATTGCAACTGCTCATCGTTTCATTCGTGAGGGCGAAAGTTCTTGTGGCTGGATAATTGATTTGCGGGGCAACAGGGGCGGAAACCAACAACCAATGATCGTGAGTTTAGCCCCGTTCTTGCCACCAGCACTTGATAGTTATCTTTGGTCCCCAAACGGGGAAACGAGAAGCCTTTATAGTAGTTCTATCGCTGAAATCGGTCCGTATGCAAGCTTATATCGTAAATCGAGACGGCTTCCTTGGTTTCTTAAAGATGTTCCTATTGCCGTTTTAATTGATGGTGATACAGGAAGCTCTGGCGAGGCAACTTTGCTCCAGTTTATAGACAGGCCAAACACAATAATAATGGGAACTCCAACTCGAGGAGTTACTACAAATATCCATATATTAGAATTGAGTGATGGTGCGAATTTAGGTGTTGCCAATAGTTACTTTGTTGACCGACTTGGCCAAGTATATCGAAATGGCGTTAATCCTGAATTAAATACAGAAGGTGAAGATACTATCGCAATCGCAAATACATGGTTAGGAGAGTTCAAGCGCTGCAGTGGAGCTCACGAATAAATGGCTCTACTTACGCTGATAGTTTGTAAACCAACTCTCAAACACATAGATGATGCCGCTCATTTGGAAATCCGCCATCGTGCATAATACAGATAGTTCGGGGAGAGCTAGATTGAAGTTACCGCTTGACGATGCAGAAGTTACTTACATAGCTAAATTCTTTAATAGAGGTGAAGCCGATCGTATCTATTCTGCATTGTTAGAGGAGCTATCATGGCATCAGGGCGATGTTTATGTGTTTGGTAAATGGCACAAAACACCGAGATTACAAGCTTGGCATGGTGATGAATCACTTACCTATCGTTATTCAGGAAAGTTACTTACTGCTGAGCCGTGGTCTAAAACTTTGCATGAGATACGATTGCGATTACGTGACCATGGATTCGAACCGAATGCTGTCCTCGCGAATCAATATCGAGATGGTAACGATAAAATGGGTTGGCATAGCGATGATGAGCCTGAGTTAGGAGAGAATCCTATTATTCTCAGTTTGAGCTTTGGTGTTACCCGAGATTTCGATTTACGGCACAAGAAAACTAAAGAGACCTATCGACTAGAATTAGAACACGGTAGTTTGCTCGTTATGGCAGGTAGGACACAGAATTTTTGGAAACATCAACTCCCGCAACGAAAAAGCGTAACTGGAACTCGAATAAATCTAACCTTTAGAACTATCTTTCGGTAGTGTTCTTTGAGTGTTTTGTTGCAGTTCTAATGCCTATCAATCAAGTAAGCATTTTCTCAACGTGATTATCGCGATATCCTATCAATACAAAATTCTATCGACATGAAAAGGAAATGAGCTATGGGCGAAATGCAGATCACAATCGAAACTAAATTGAGAGATGCGTTTAATCCAACGTATTTACTAGTAGAAAATGAAAGCCATATGCACGGCGGCAGCGCTTTAGAATCTCATTTCAAAATTACGATTGCCGCGGATGCGTTTAATGGGCTGCGTTTATTGCAGCGCCATCGCTCCATAAATCAACTGTTAAGTGATGAACTAAGCAATGATATTCATGCTTTAGCGATGCATACCTACACGCCGGAAGAGTGGGCTAAGGTAGGTGCATCCCCAGCCTCTCCAGATTGTCGAGGCGGTAGTAAGCACATCTGATGTGTGAAGTGCCCACTAATCAGTTAGAATATAGGCAAATTTCATAGGTTCACAAATAGGAAATTGCTTCATGGTTATTCATCCTAAGATTCGCGGTTTTATATGTACAAATGCTCATCCAGTAGGATGCGCTGAAAATGTTCGTCAGCAAATTGAATACATTAAGAGCCAACCTAAAATAGATGGCCCGAAACGTGTTCTAGTAATCGGCGCATCAACGGGTTACGGACTAGCATCTCGCATATCGGCGGCATATGGCTCGGGTGCTAAAACACTGGGCGTATGCTTTGAGAAAGAGCCTACTGAACGTAAAACTGGTACAGCGGGTTGGTACAATACCGCCGCGTTTCACGCGCAAGCGAAAAAAGATGGGTTGTATTACCACAGTATTAACGGTGATGCGTTTTCGGATGAAATTAAAGCCGATACGATTCAACGTATTAAAGACGATCTTGGCCAAGTGGATCTAGTGGTATATAGCCTAGCTTCCCCGAAACGCAAAGATCCAGTAACGGGTAACGTATATAGCTCCACTCTGAAACCTATCGGTGATACCTATACTACGAAAACGTATGATACTGATAAAGATAAGGTTCACGATATTACTCTTGAGCCGGCCACTGAAGATGATATCGCCCAAACCATCAAAGTGATGGGCGGTGAAGATTGGGAGCGATGGATTGAGCAACTGCATAATGCTGGCGTATTAGCTGACGGTTGCCAAACTACAGCGTATACCTATATCGGTAAGAAGCTGACCTGGCCAATTTACGGGCATGCAACTATTGGCCGTGCGAAAGAAGATTTAGATCGAGCGGCAACAGCGCTGCGCACGAGTTATCAGGATATTAATCTGAAAGCCTATGTTTCCTCGCTGAAGGCCTTAGTTACTCAAGCCAGTTCAGCGATACCGGTAATGCCTTTGTATATTTCGTTGATTTACGGAGTAATGAAGGAAGAAGGTACTCATGAAGGTTGTATCGAGCAGATATATCGCCTGTTCACTGAAGGATTATATCACGACAACCCGCAACTTGATGAAGCGCATCGTTTGCGTATGGATGGTTTTGAAACCAACGAGCAAACACAGGCGAAGATAGAAGCGTTATGGGATCAAGTTACTCAAGAAAACTTCCATGAGTTAGCCGATTACGAAGGGTATCATCAAGAATTCTTAAGGCTGTTTGGCTTTGGTATCGAAGGCGTTGATTATGACGCAGATGTTGAACCTCAAGTAGCTTGGTAACGTAAGTAAACTGAGTAAACGCAATTTATTCTATTTCAACTAGACTTTAGTTGGTTTTAACAGGTTTCATGCCAATTAAATTTTACGATTGGCATGGCCTGTTTTATGAAAAATATGTAGAATATGGCGCTGGAAGTTACAGGGTAACTAGTTAAAAACCGAGCTCACCTCGGCTAGAACGCCATCTTTTGTTGTAACACCTTGAATATATACAGTTATTCGATTCTTTTACGGCAAAAGATACAGTTGAAACACGAATTTAGCTTTCAATCTTCCCTAAATTGAGTAGTGCAAACGCGTATGATTACGATAAAGAAAGGTTTGGATCTCCCTATAGCGGGTGCTCCACAACAAATCATTGAAGATGGCCCAGCCATCACATCCGTTGCTACGCTTGGTGAAGAGTATGTGGGTATGCGCCCTACTATGTCCGTGCAGGTCGATGACCGTGTTAAGAAAGGACAGGTTCTTTTTGAAGATAAAAAGAATCCGGGTGTAAAATTCACTGCTCCTGCTGCAGGTGTAGTTAAAGAAATCAATCGTGGTGCTCGGCGAGTGCTTCAATCTGTGGTGATAGAGATTGATGGCGATGAGCAAATCACATTCGACAAATACGACGAAGGCAAATTATTGCAATTGAGCCGCGAAAACGTTCAACAGAATCTTGTTGAATCGGGTTTGTGGACCGCCTTACGTACACGTCCTTACTCACGGTCTCCGGCTCTTGATTCTGAGCCGAAAGCAATCTTTGTAAACGCGATGGATACAAATCCATTAGCTGCAGATCCATTGATTGTTATTCAAGAGCACGCCAAAGATTTCAGTAATGGCTTGAAAGTAATCAGCCGTTTAACTGAAGGCAAACTTTATGTTTGTACTGCTCCGAATGCAGACATTGATTTTGATTCAGCTCCTGTAACACATGAAACGTTTAAAGGCGTTCATCCTGCCGGAAATGTGGGCACACACATCCATTTCCTTGAAGGCGTGGATATGAAGTTTCATGTTTGGCACCTGAATCATCAAGACGTGATTGCGATTGGTAAATTATTTACAACTGGTGAAATTTTCACTGATCGCGTAGTAGCGCTTGGTGGCCCAGGTGTGAAAAATCCACGCTTGCTGCGCACTCGACTAGGTGCCAATTTGAACGAGCTCACTGCTGGTGAGTTGGTTGAAGGTAAACAGCGTGTGGTTTCTGGTTCTGTATTAAATGGTCATAAAGCCTCAGGTCCTCATGCTTACCTTGGACGGTTCCATAATCAAGTATCGGCTTTGGAAGAAGGCGATGAAAAATACTTGTTTGGTTGGATCTGGCCGGGTAAAGAAATGCACTCGATCACTCGTGCATATTTAGGCCACCTTAATGCGAGAAAGCAGTTCAATATGACTGCTTCAACCAATGGCTCTGATCGAGCTATGGTTCCAATTGGAAACTATGAGCGTGTCATGCCGTTGGATATTATTCCAACTCTGCTGTTACGTGATTTGTGTGCTGGTGATATCGAAAGCGCACAGGCATTAGGCTGTTTAGAGTTAGATGAAGAAGATTTAGCACTGTGTACCTATGTGTGCCCAGGCAAAATTGATTTCGGACCTCTTCTGCGTAATTGCCTTACCACGATTGAGAAAGAGGGCTAGTCATGAGCTTAAAGAATTATATTGAGCGTATTGAGCCGCAGTTTGAAGAAGGTGGTAAGCATGAGAAGTGGTATGCACTGTATGAAGCAGTAGCAACCGTTCTTTATACACCAGGGAAAACAAACAAAGGTACCACTCACGTTCGCGATAACGTTGATTTAAAACGTATTATGATTTTCGTATGGATGATGACCTTCCCTGCGATGTTTTATGGTATGTACAACGTGGGTTTCCAGGCGTCATTAGCATTAGCTGATGGCCTACAACTAGCTGATGTATGGCAAGTTAGCTTGTTCCAGATGCTGGGCGGTGAGTTCACTGCAGATGCAGGCTGGGGAACCATGATGTGGTATGGAGCGTGTTTCTTCCTGCCGATTTATGCAGTTACCTTTGTTGTAGGTGGTTTCTGGGAAGTATTGTTTGCTTCTATCCGTAAACACGAGGTGAATGAAGGTTTCTTCGTTACCTCAGTGCTGTTTGCGCTAATCCTTCCTGCAACCATTCCATTATGGCAAGTAGCGTTAGGTATTACGTTCGGTATTGTTATCGGTAAAGAAATCTTCGGTGGTACTGGCCGGAACTTCTTGAACCCAGCATTAACTGGCCGTGCATTCCTATACTTCTCGTTCCCAGCGGCGATTTCCGGTGACCAAGTGTGGACAGCGGTAGATGGCCACTCAGGGGCAACGTTATTAAGCGAAGCGTTTAATGGCGATTTACGTTACGACGAAATTACTAACACCGTGCACAACACTTGGAGCTGGTTAGACGCATTTATCGGCCGCATCCCTGGCTCGGTAGGTGAAGTATCTACTATTGCTATCTTAATCGGTGGCTTGGCGTTGATTTACTTCCGTATCGCTTCATGGCGCATCGTTGGTGGTGTGTTCATTGGTATGGTGGCGTTCTCAGGCTTACTGAACTTGATTGGCAGTGATACCAACGCGATGTTTGCGATGCCTTGGTACTGGCATATGGTAATTGGTGGCTTTGCGTTCGGTATGTTCTTTATGGCTACAGACCCTGTTTCGGCATCGTTTACTAACCGAGGCAAGTGGGCATATGGAATCCTGATTGGTTTCATGACGGTGATGATTCGGGTTATTAACCCAGCATTCCCAGAAGGCATAATGCTAGCGATCTTATTCGCGAACGTGTTTGCACCGTTGTTTGACCACTTTGTAGTACAGGCAAACGTGAAGCGGAGGGCATTACGTCATGGCAACTAAGAACGATACAATTGGTAAAACGTTTACCGTTATTATCCTTCTGTGTTTAGTTTGCTCCATTATCGTAGCAGGCTCAGCGGTAGGCTTAAAAGAGCGTCAGGAAGCGAATGCAGCGTTAGCCAAGCAAGGTAATATCCTTTCTACGGCCGGTGTTGATTTTGCAGGCCGTGGCGCGGAAGCGGTGTTTTCTGAGCGAGTGCAAGTGTTTACTTACAACCGCGAAACCGGTGAAGTTACCGCGCACAGCTCGATGATTGCAATGGAAAATGCACTTGCAGAGGTACGTGTACAATCTGTAGGTGAAGGCGATGTAGCCGGCGTTCGCAACATGCGTAATGAATTACCAGTGTTTGCAGTGAACGATGAAAATGGTGAATTGCAATCATATGTTCTGGAAGTTCGTGGTGCTGGTTTATGGGGCATGATGTATGCCTTCCTTGCACTCGAAAGTGATGGACAAACAATTCGCGGACTTAACTTCTACGACCATGCTGAAACTCCTGGCTTAGGCGGCGAGATTCAGAACCCACGTTGGAGAAGCCGTTTCGAAGGTAAAAAAGCGGTTGATGACGACGGCGACGTTGCTATTCGCGTAGTAAAAGGCGCTAGTTCTGATAATGAAGTGGATGCCCTTTCAGGCGCTACTATCACCAGTAACGGCGTAGATAATACCTTCCAGTTCTGGTTGAGCGGCAAAGCATATGGCTCATTCCTAACCAAGCTGCGAGAAGAGGGAGCAATTTAATGGCTAGCGCTAAAGAAATGAAGCAGGTGCTTTTTGGGCCGATCTTTGCGAATAACCCGATCGCTCTGCAAATTTTGGGTGTTTGTTCTGCTTTGGCAGTAACATCTAAACTCGAAAATACCTTGGTAATGTGTATCGCACTTACGTTTGTAATTGTGTTGTCGAACGTATCGATTTCAATCATTCGGAATCACATTCCTTCGAGTGTTCGGATTATCGTGCAGATGACCATCATTGCGAGTTTGGTAATTGTAGTTGACCAATTACTGAAAGCCTTTGCGTACGAAATTGCCCAAGAGCTATCAGTATTCGTTGGCTTGATTATTACCAACTGTATCGTAATGGGTCGTGCTGAAGCATTTGCTATGAAGGAAAAGCCGGGAATGGCGTTTTTGGATGGCTTAGGCAATGGCTTGGGTTATTCGATCGTATTGCTAACCGTTGCATTCTTCCGCGAACTATTTGGTTCAGGTAGCTTGTTCGGTATGCAGATTATGCCTCTAGTTACTGAAGGCGGCTGGTACACACCAGTAGGCTTGTTGGTGTTACCACCAAGTGCGTTCTTCATTATTGGTGGATTTATCTGGGTGCTACGCACTTTCCGTACAGAACAAGTTGAAGCGAAGGAGTAAGGTTCATGGAACACTATATCAGCATGTTCGTCCGTGCGGTGTTCATTGAGAACCTCGCATTATCATTCTTCTTAGGAATGTGTACATTCCTAGCCGTATCGAAAAAAGTAACCACTGCAATAGGTTTAGGTGTTGCAGTAGTTGTTGTACTAGGTATTTCGGTGCCAGTAAGTAATGTTGTGAATACCTTTGTATTGTCGCCGGGTTCGCTATCATGGGCCGGTTTTCCAGATGCAGATTTGAGCTTCCTACGATTCCTTACCTTTATCGGTATCATCGCAGCCTTAGTACAAATCTTGGAAATGACCCTCGATAAGTATTTACCAGCACTTTATAACGCATTGGGCATTTTCTTACCGTTGATTACTGTTAACTGTGCAATCTTCGGTGGTGTGTTATTCATGGTTGAGCGCGATTACAACTTCACTGAAAGTATCGTTTACGGTATTGGCAGTGGTGTTGGCTGGGCATTGGCGATTACGCTATTGGCCGCGGTTCGTGAGAAGCTGAAATATGCGGATATTCCTGACGGCTTACGTGGCTTAGGAATTACCTTTATCAGCACGGGTTTGATTGGTTTGGGCTTTATGTCGTTTTCCGGCGTATCCCTGTAACCCCTCAGTTTAAAGAAGTAGTGGGAATATAAGGAACAAGTCGATGCAAGAAATATATCTTGGCGTGGGCATGTTCACCATTATTGTATTAGTTTTGGTTACTGTAATTATTTTTGCAAAATCAAAGTTAGTACCTTCTGGTGACGTCCAAATCGTTATCAATGACGATGCAGAAAAAACGATTACAACGCAACCTGGTACTAAGCTACTTGGCGCTCTAGCGAATGCCGGTATCTTCGTATCATCAGCCTGTGGTGGTGGTGGTTCGTGTGGTCAGTGTATCGTGCATATTAAAGAAGGTGGTGGCGACATCCTGCCTACTGAACGTGATCATATTAGCCGCGGTGAAGCTCGCAAAGGCGCGCGCTTGTCATGTCAGGTGAACGTTAAGCAAAACATGAAAATTGAACTCGAAGAAGAAGTATTTGGGATCAAGAAGTGGGATTGTACCGTTCGCTCAAATGACAACGTAGCTACGTTCATCAAGGAATTGGTACTTGAAATTCCAGATGGTGAATCAGTACCTTTCCGTGCTGGCGGCTATATTCAAATTGAAGCACCTGCTCATCATGTGAAATTCAAAGATTTTGAAGTTGATGAAGAATACCGCGGTGATTGGGAGCGTTTTGGCTTCTTCAACCTGGAATCAAAAGTTGATGAAGAAGTAATTCGCGCATACTCAATGGCTAACTACCCAGAAGAGTTCGGTATCATTATGTTGAATGTGCGTATTGCTACGCCACCACCAAGTGATATGACCTTACCTCCGGGGCAAATGTCGTCTTATATCTTCAGCTTGAAGGCTGGTGATAAAGCAACGATATCTGGGCCATTCGGTGAGTTCTATGCGAAAGATACTGAAGCTGAAATGGTATTTGTAGGCGGTGGTGCGGGTATGGCGCCAATGCGTTCACACATCTTCGATCAACTGCGTAGAATTAATACCAAGCGGAAAATGTCGTTCTGGTATGGTGCTCGCTCTAGACGTGAAATGTTCTATGTTGAAGATTTCGATATGCTTGCTGAAGAGAATGAGAATTTCGATTGGCATGTAGCACTTTCAGATCCAACTCCAGAAGATAATTGGAGCGGCGATACTGGTTTCATTCATAATGTTCTATATGAGAACTATTTGAAAGATCACCCAGCGCCAGAAGACTGCGAGTTTTACATGTGTGGTCCACCGGTGATGAATGCTGCCGTAATCAACATGCTGAAAGATTTAGGTGTTGAAGACGAGAACATCATGCTAGATGATTTTGGTGGCTAATAACCTTAGCTAACCATATCGGTAAGCAATACAGATAAGATGGCCCGCTCGGAAGAACGGGCCATTTTTTATTGTGCTATTTAATAGAAATACGGTTGCTGCAGTGAATCAACGGTGAAACGTTTTTGGAAAAGCGCTATAATGGGTGCTCATTTGTTAGCCGTTGTGCGAGAGAGGTAAGTAGTAATGGAAACCTTGATTCTAGCCTTTATATTGATGCTTGTAGTAATTGCCGGTATGGCAATTGGTTTTATCGTACAACGCAAATCCATTGCTGGGAGTTGCGGTGGAATCGGCGCGCTAGGTATGGAAAAAGCCTGTGATTGTGATGACCCGTGCGATGACAAGAAAGCACGAATGGCCGAAGCAGAGCGGAAAGAGAAAGAGAAGAGTTGGCAACAAAACCGAATTCATTGATTTCATATAAAATAGGCGCTTAGCGCCTTTTTTATTGCCTGTAAATCGATATAATAAAACGATATAACTTATGCCAATTAATGAGGTTGATGTGAAGGCTTTTTGCGTTCCAGAAGTATTTTTAGATGCAAATGCAACAACACCAGTTTTACCGGATGTAGCAGCTGTAATGCAGCAAGTTTCACTGGAAAGCTTTGGTAATCCAAGTAGCCCCCACATGGCCGGTATTACACCGAAAAATATCTTAGCCAACACCCGTTCCCTGGCATCGAAACTATTAAATGGTAGTGAAGGGCGCTTTATTTTCAATAGTGGCGCAACCGAAGGTATCAATAATGCCGTTCTATCAGCACTGATACCGCATGCGGGTAACCAACTGAGTGATCAAGTACTGCTTTATGGTGCTACCGAGCATAAGGCAGTGCCGGAAGCATTAAATCATTGGAATACCGTACTTGGTGTTAATGCTCAAATGATGCCAATACCGGTGGATGAAGCGGGAGCTTTATCGCTGGCATTTATTCAAGAGCATATGGATAGAGCTCTGATACTTTGCACCATGGGAGCAAACAATGAAACCGGCGTGGTGCATAATTTAGCGGAGATAGCAGCGATCCGCGAAGAGTTTGCGGCGCGGGCTAACAGATCTGTACCTTGGTTAGTTGATGGCGTGCAGATACTCGGTAAAGTGAATGTAGATTTAAGCACCTTAAAGATAGATTACGCTACGTTTTCAGCGCATAAGCTGTATGGCCCAAAAGGTGTGGGTTGTCTTTATGTGCGCAATGCCGCGGCGTTTACACCTATGCAGGTAGGTGGAGGGCAAGAGTATGGTGAGCGTGGTGGTACTGAGAATGTAGCAGGCATAGCTGCATTTGGGGTGATTTTTAATTGGTTACTCGATAACAGGAATAGCCCCCTGCATGATATGGCGCAGCTTACGCACTATCGAGAACAGATACTTGCTGCGTTAAAAGAACTTTTTCCGGAGTTGGTGCTCAACCAGCCTTATCCTGAGTGTTTACCCACTACGGTTAATTTTTCTGTTCCAGGCTATAGTTCTGGTGAGCTCATCTCGATGTTTGATGCCGCAGGTATTCGCGTGAGTGCCGGCTCAGCATGCAGTGCAGGTAGGCCAAAGAGCTTTGTATTAGATGCGATGGGTTTCCCCCCATGGCAATCTGAGGGGGCGATTCGTTTATCCTTTGGCCCGGCTACAGAGCTTCAGCATATAGAGCAAGCGGTGCAGCGGATTCAAGGAATGGCGGCGCGTTTAGCTGCGAGCCAGGCGCCAAAGCTGAGCGGCTTAGTGGTGCCAGCCCCAACTCAAAGTGGCCTTGCAGTGATCGCTGATAAGGCTACCCAAACATTGTATTTATTGGGTAATTGCTATGCGGGTAGTGAGCATACCAATAGCGGATTCGATAGTTGGTTAAGCAAGCACTTTCCTAGTGCAGTATGGCAGCAGCAAACCCTTGGCGTAGGCACTCATGAAGTGGGTGATTATCAAGTTGAGATTTGCGAGCAGGGGCATTTTTCTATTCGGCATTTAATCACTGGGCGCCATCTTGAATTCAATCGAACAGGCGTTATTTTGGCCAATGATGTGTACCATAACGTCGCCATTGCATCGGTAGCAGAATCGATTGCCATGGGGGCACAATTCATTGATGTGCGGGAGCGCTTGGAATCAATCATGCAAGAAATTCCAGCGTTGCATGCAGAAACGGTAACAGTACCTCGGGCAAAGTGGTGTGAGTTTGCGCTTACTGCGGGCTACCCAGCTGCGCCAAAAAGCAGCCCACCACTCGTAACGGTATGCCGCTCCGGTGGCAGAAGTGTAACTGTAGCAGGCCTCACCACCGCAGCTGGAGGCCCCAAGTTGATATCATGTGCACAAGGTGCAACCGATATAGCGTTTAGCTTAAGCACGCCCTCATCCTAACGATGGGGGTTATAGTGCTGGTAGCTTTACCACCTCATGATCCATAGTAATGGCCCAACAAGCGCCTGCCTCACTGCACGAAAGCCCTTTCACACCGCTAGCGCTCACTTGCGCCCAGCTATCGCCGAAGTTGTCACTGCCATAAACGCCGTTAGTATTTCCCACCAGTGTCCAGGTGCCAGCTATCACCATTTGTGTGAGTGGGCCTTCTAGCGGTGGTGAATTCAATTCTGTAAAGCTGCCGTTGGTGTAGCGGTAAAACTCAGGAGGGCCTTGCTCAGCACCACCGGCGATTAAGATATCGTTATTACCAAGCGGGTAAACAGCATGAATACCGTTGCCTGCCCCGCCAGTTAGCGGAGTATTCACTACTTGAAAACGCAACGCGCGAGCAGATTTATACACTAAACGAGCATATTCAGCATCTTTTGTGCCCATGGCCCAAAAGTTGTTCGCAAAGGTTACACAATTGCCATCATCACTTGCACTTTCACCCATCAAAGAGCGCTCAGCAAAACCACTGCGTGAACTAATCCAATGATTAGTGTTACTACTTCTTACTACATGCCAATCATCAAGAATTGCTTCGCCTAACACCCAGCTTTCGCCATCAGGAATAATATCAAAGCAGTGTAAGTACTCATCACCACTAGCTCGATAAAGTTGACGCCAACTAAAACCAGAGTTTCGTGTGCGCATTAATCGGCTGCGTTCGCCGCGTCCGCTCGAAAGCAGAAAAGCGTGGCGGTTATCATATGCAACAATTTGCCGAATATCTAAGTTGGCACTGCGCCCGCCGGGCGTGCTTACTTGCCATGTTTCGCCAGCGTTTTCCGATACGGCAACTTTGCCTTCGCCACTACCAACCCAAACAGTATTGTCATCGACAACAAAAATGCTCTTCCACGAAGAACTTGGCAATTCTTGGTTCTGTTCTGCAGCAACCGTAAAAGAGAGGGCTGCACCAAGCCAGATAAAGCTCGAGATATAATTTTTCGCCATAACAGTTCCTAATTCCCATTTCGAACACAGATAATGCCTGTGATATAGTGATCTTAACCATACCATAAATACAAATTGCTTCCGATGTAATGGAACGCTTATAAGGTCTGATTGTGAAATTTCCGTTGTTAAAGTACTTTCCTGTTCGCGTGTTTTGCACTGCATGTGTTATCACATCTTCAATTACTATAAGCCACGCTAAACCAACGGCAGTGTTTTCTTTGAATGATTCAACCATTACTGTACAAACTCTAACTGAACATACGTTAGCAGAGCAAAAACGGATACTTATCGAATGGCTAAATGGTGAATTTTCCAATTTAAAGCACATTTTTGAGCATGGCCCGGTTGGCGGATATCCACCTATCTTAATGCGCCAATCTACTATTCATTTGGGTGCTGAAGAGGCGTTATGGGTGCAACAAAGTTCGTTGGTTACACCTATTGATAGCTACCGTGAACACCTGTATCGTTTTCGCATAAATGAGCGTAACCATACAATTATTCAAGATATCTATTTGTTACCGCAAGATTTTGATGGCGAGTGGTTCTCTGATGAGATCGGTATTTCGCCACAATTAGAACAACTTGAAGGCTGCAGTATCACTTGGCGCGCTGAAGGAAACACGATGCATGGCAATCGTGATGGCAGATTTTGTGCGTTTAAAGATGAGTTGAATCGAGTAGTATCGATTTCTTCGCAATTAAACTTAAACCCTTACCAATTAGAAGTAGTTGATACTGCTGTAGCAGATGATGGTGAGCCATTATTAGGTGATGTGGATGGTAACGCATTAGTTTTAGATCGAATTCGCTTTTTTCATGCCGAGATAACATTTCTCCCTGCTGGTGCCGATGCGCGCAGTGATAATGAGTGGGTAGAAGCGATCCCACAACGGCCAATGCACGATCATGACCAACGGGTTGCTTTGTTGAATGCAGAAGACCAATTATTTCTTGGCCACGACATTCAACTTATTGGTAATGCTAAGAAAGCAGATGAATTGGTATTGCGAATTTACCGGCAAACTGAAGATGAACCTGTTTTTTCCGCAAGTATGGAATACTTGGGAGCGGGGCAGTGGCGCGCAACCAGCGAACGGCTGCGCGTTGAGTTAAGGCTAGCGGAATCAGTTATTGATGTGCTGCCGCGTTAATGATCATCGCCATTCGTTGTGCAGATAGAATTAGCTGCTGTTCAACGATTGGCCGCGCTTGATTGAAATAAGATTCACCTAATTCGGCGTTGTTTAAATCATCGCTATGCGCAAACTTTTCTTCTTGGTAGGCGTGCTTGCGAGCGTAATAGTAAGATTCGTTCGCCCAGCGAATTAACTCCGCATGCCAATCCTGGTTAGCTGATTCTGGCAGCGGGTTCAGCTGCGCTTGTTCAGCTGGCGCTGGCATATCATCCATACCGCGAATCATTACCGTATCCCATAAGCGGTGTAAGTTTGTTTCACTGCCGAAAAACGTTACTCGCACATCATTGCCGCCGCGATCATGCTGATATCCCAAATGCAACGGCTGGTGCATGTCGGTAATCCAATGGCTGAACGTGCGCAGCGCTTCAGCCTGAGCTTGAGTGCTTTTATTGGTATCAAACATGATTTCAATATCATTCATGGCGGCACCTACAACACAACGTCGATTCGGACAATCCCGCTCCATATCAAGGCTGCTTTCAGTAGGGGGGATGTTGGCAAAATGTAATGGGCCCATCCAACGTCCTTCCTCAGTTCCTCGCACACGATCGGCCCATGTGGTGATAACAGCCAGCGATGGCTCATCAACGAGTTCCAGGCGTTCCTGCACCCAAACACGTGCTTCTGGGGTTAAGTACTCCCACGCCATGGCACCAATATATTCGTGCCCTTGAAAGCCCCAAGTAGCACCGCGCATAGGAATTAACATTAAGCCTACAATAATAAGCGTACTAACGAGTTTGCGCATCTACTGATTCTCCCGTGGTGTTTTTACTTTCATCACTCATGAAATACAGATAAGTAGGCATGAGATCTGCTGGGGTTTTTAATAAGCTTGCATCCTCGGCTGGATAAGCGCGTGAACGCATGCCGGTGCGGGTAGCGCCAGGGTTGATAACATTCACACGCAGCGATGAGTTTTCATATTCATCAGCAAGAACCTGAGCCATGCCTTCGGTGGCGAACTTTGACACCGCATATGGGCCCCAGTGCGCACGGCCTTTGCGGCCAACTCCAGAAGAAGTGAAGATAACCGATGCAGCAGGCGCTTTCATTAACGCGGGTAGTAACGCTTTGGTCATTAAGAACTGCGCCGTTACATTTACTTGCATGATATCGTTCCACGTAGGTAAATCGATATGCGCAAAGGGTGAAAGTATCCCTAAAATGGAAGCGTTATGTAATAACCCATCTAAACGGCCAAATTGATCAATGATAGTGGCCCCCATATCTTGATAATTAGTTTCCGTAGCGCCTTTCATATCCAGCGGAACAATTGCTGGCTCTGGGTAGCCCGCGGCAACAATTTCATCGTAAACCGCTTCTAGTTTTTTCGTGGTACGGCCAAGGAGTATTACTGTTGCGCCGTGTTGTGCATAGGTAATAGCGGCCACTCGGCCAATACCATCGCCAGCGCCGGTAACTAAGATAACTTTATTGGCCAACGCATCAGCTGGCGCCTGATAGTTCTGATAATGCTGCATAATGCCTACTTTACTGGTTAAAGATGTGCCCTAAGTTTACCTGTTTTTGTGCGTTAACTCAGTAACAGATCGGAAACTCGACGAAAATTCTTTAATAATCATTAGCAGAGGTGTATAACTTTCTGTTAACGTCTAATGAACAATCGGCTACACTGTAGTACGTATTGCAGTAGTTTAAGAACTAGAACAATAAGGATTGGGGATACCTCATGAAAAAACTGTTTCTGACATTGGCAATCACCTCAGCATTAGGCCTAACAGCCTGCTTACCTGATGGTAACGATGCCCCTGTAACTCAAGAAGAAGTACAAATTCCATTCGCACGTGTTGCGTTTGATCCGGGTGCAGGTGATCTTCCTGTGCCGAGCGATATTCTTTTAGGTGGTACCACTGATGGTACGCTGAATATCCCCGTTCCTGATGCAGCCGATTTTGGCAACCCGCAAAACGCAATTAATGCGTTGGATGGTTGGTCAACAGCGATGCCGCTTACCTTTGGCTTTACCTTGCCTGATGGCGTGGAAATTAATGCCAGCTCGGTAACAGCTCCAGGTGCAGTGCGCGTATTTAAAATTGTAGTTGGTGCAGACACTAGCGATGCCGATTGTATTACTGCTCCAGCGGGAACTGCATGTAAGTTCGTTGGCGAGTTGCAACATGGTGTTGATTTCACCGTGGCGTTCAGCGGTGGTCAAGTACAAGTAGTGCCATTACGCCCTTATGAGCCCAAAACTGGCTACCTCGCTACGCTAACCAATGCCATCACTGATGATTTGGGCCGAGCGGTACGTCCGTCTTCAACCTATTATTTGCTCAGCAAGCCATTGGCAACAGACCCAATTGGCGGTGCTCAAGAGCAACAGTTGCAAGGGATTATTAATAGCCACTTAGCTGTATTGAATCAAGGTGGCGTGAATACTGATAACGTGATTTATAGCTCGCATTTCACTACGCAATCAATTGGTGATGTATTAGATGTAGCCAAGCAGATGTTATTGCGGGAAGATTTACGCCCAGCAATGAGCTCAATGCCAACTGGCCAAACTGCAGCTACGCTGTTAGGTATTCCACCTGAAGCAGGCGCAACCTTCCTAATTGCAAATTCTGCTCAAGTTCATGTTGGTGAAGTTTCACTGCCGTATTACAGCGCAGTGCCAACAGCAGAGAATCCAACTGCACCATTAACTGAAAGCTGGAATGCAGGCTTTGTAAGCCCAATTTCTATCATTTTGGGTGTGCAATCTGGAGCCGTTTCAGTTGAAGATCTCATTGCTATCGGTGTGAACCCAGCGGATTTAGCGAACCCTGCTAGTTTAGCTGGCCAAGTAACCTATGAGGCAGCTGCGGATACAGCGTTGGTAGAGTTAGATCGTTTCCGTCATCTAACCAAATATAACCCAATTCCTGCGCCGAGAGCGATTCATCAAGTACCATTAATGATGTCGGTTCCTGATGTGGCTACAGTGAATGTGGTGCGTGCCGGTTTGGGATTAGATCCATTGGTAATGCCAGCAAATGGTTGGCCAGTAGTGATGTTCCAGCACGGGATTACGGGTAATAAAACCAACTTCTTGCCGATTGCGGGTACCATGGCACTTACGGGCCACGCAGTTGTTGCAATCGACCATCCATTGCATGGTGATCGCGGGTTTGAAATTGAAAATGCTGAAGGTGAAGTGGTTCGCGTGATTAACGCGTCTAGCGATAGCGGTGGTTCACCAACTGATTACCTTAATCTCAGTAGTTTAGTAACTGCGCGTGATAACTTGCGCCAATCAGTTGCTGATTTGTTGGGTGTTCGCGTTGGTTTGAACTTCTCGAATGCGGCTATGAGTGGCATGATTAACCCAACAGAAGTGAAGTTTGTAGGGCACTCTTTGGGTGCTATGGCTGGAACAAACTTTGTTGCTGTGGCAAACACGCCGCTCCAGGGTGATTTAGCTCCAGCACAAGCATACTTTAATGTGCAACAAGCTGCGCTTGGTATGCCTGGTGGCGGTATTGCTCCGTTTTTACTGGAATCAGAAAGCTTTGGTCCGGTAATTGGTGGGCAAATTGCGTTCCAAGCATCCCCAGCATTCCAAGAATATGCGGTACAAGAAGCGATGTCTGAGGGTATCAATCCACAGAGCCCAGCTTTCCTTGAGTTCTTGCCTGTTGCTTATGTGCGCTTCTATGAGGGTGGCATTGCTACGAGTGCTCAACAAGCAGCATTACAAGCAACCTTGGCACAGTTCCAGTTTGCAGCACAAACCGTGGTAGATTCGGGTGACCCAATCAACTTCGCAGCTCGTGCGCGCGCAACTGAAACACCAATGTATTTGATTCAAGCAAATGGCGATCGTGTAGTGCCAAATAGCACCGCGCATCCGCTCGGTGGTACAGCGCCACTTATTCGTGAGCTTGGTTTGCCATTAGTTTCAACCTCGATGATGGACGAAGACCCAATTAGTGCAGCAGTGCGTTATATTGGTGCAGGCCACTCATCACTGTTGGATCCTAATGATGCAGCAGCCGATCCGGAAACTCGCGGAGCGATTACGCAAGATATGCAGCAGTCTATTGGTTTCTGGTTTGAGAGCCACGGTAGAATGCTCAACATCTCTGCTGATTTGGTGCAGTAACCGCAGCGCTTAAGCATGAAAGATTAGTTTTGCTAAATTCTTGCAGAAAAGCGTTGCAGCAATAATGAAAGGCCAGCACTAGTGCTGGCCTTTATTTTTTTCTAATTCTTGTCTAGATAATACGCATCAATAGGCGTTACAGTTAGGCAATCGTTTATCTTAATACAGGGCAAAATCAATGTTAGAGCACCTCACGGAATATGGCATTTTTCTTCTGAAAGTGGCCACCATCGTTATTGGCGTAATGGTAGTGCTTGGAATGATGATTAATGCGGCAAGCCGCCAGAAAGAGCGTAAGGGTGAGTTACTGATTCATAATTTAAGTGAATCGCTTACCGAAATACGTGAAAAAATCGCCATGGAATTGTTGAATCCAAAACAGCGTAAGAAGGCTCATAAAGCTGCGAAAGAAGCGAAGAAGAAGGCGGCAGAAAAGCCGGAGCAGCGCTTGTTTGTGATTGATTTTAAGGGGTCTATGGATGCACATGAAACGGAATCACTGCGCCGTGAGGTAACAGCGATTCTTGCTGTAGCTAAACCAGGCGAAGATGAGGTTTTATTGCGTTTAGAAAGCCCAGGTGGCGTTGTGCATGGCTACGGTTTGGCGGCAGCGCAATTGCAACGCTTGCGTGATGCTGGGGTGAAACTTACTGTTTCCGTAGATAAAGTAGCCGCTAGTGGTGGCTACATGATGGCATGTATTGGTAACAAGATTATTGCAGCACCGTTTGCAGTAGTGGGCTCGATAGGCGTTTTGGCGCAGTTACCCAATTTTCATCGTTTACTGAAAAAGAATAATATCGATTTTGAGCAAATTACAGCGGGTGAGTATAAGCGCACGTTAACCTTGTTTGGTGAAAACACTGATAAGGGCCGCGAAAAGTTTAAGGAAGATATTGAAGGTGTGCATCAGCTATTTAAAGATTTTGTGGTTGAGAATAGACCGAGTTTAGATATTAACAAGGTGGCCACCGGTGAAATTTGGTACGGTAAAAAGGCCCTCGAGCAAGGGTTAATAGACGCAATTCAAACCAGTGACGATGTGCTGTTAGACGCAGCAAAAAATCTAGAAGTATTTCATGTTGAATATAAAGCGAAGCCGAAGTTGGCAGAGCGCTTCTCACAGGGAGCTCAGAGCGCAGCAGATCGGTTGATTATGAACTGGATACAACGCAGCCGATTATGGCGCTGGTAAGCCATTTAGCGCGATTTTGAAGCCATATTAACAGTAATGCTAATGAAGTATGGTTAGTTTTGCAAAGCGCGTTGGTTGAAGGTAAAGAAGAAAGGCTCAGTAGCAATTGCTACCGAGCCTTTTTCATATGTGCTTTACAACCTGGCAACGGGTTAGGTTGATGTTGAGGAAGTATCGCTTTGCTGATTATTTTGCGCAGGATTTAAACCAGCACTTGGATCGTTGAAAACATCTTCATCCAACTGTTGCTCTGATTTGCCAATAATCGTTGATACCATTGCATCGCCGGTAATATTTACTGCGGTTCTGGTCATATCGAGTAAGCGATCCACACCAATAATGAGGCCGATTGCTTCTACTGGTAAGCCCACTTGTTGGAATACCATGGCCAACATAATGAGGCCCACACCAGGAACGCCGGCAGTACCAATTGATGCTAGGGTGGCGGTGAGAATCACCATTAAGTATTGCTGCATGGATAAATCGATGCCATACAACTGCGCGATAAATACGGTTGCCACACCTTGCATGATAGCCGTGCCGTCCATATTAATGGTGGCGCCGAGAGGAACAGTAAACGAGGCGATTTTATTATCAACACCCAGGCGTTTTGTAGTGGTGCGCAAGGTAACTGGGATAGCGGCATTGCTACTCGATATACTGAAGGCGAAAATCTGGTTACTAAACATTTTCTTGATGAAAATGAGCGGGTTTAATCGTGTAAGGCTACTTAAGATGATGGGGTAAACAATAAATCCATGAATGAGCAAAATGGCCAGTACAGTTACGAAGTAAACGGCTAAATCACCCAATAAATCACCGAGGCCAAGATCTGCAAAGGTGCGAGCAAGTAGAGCGAAAACACCATATGGCGCCACGTGCATGAGGATCATTACCAACTTCATGATCACTTCATTTACATCTTCAAAAAAGGTTTTTAAGCGCTCGCCGGGCTTACCAATTAACGCCATCGCGATACCGAATAACAGTGCAAAAACGATGATTTGCAGCATGTTGCCTTCGGCCATTGCGTTGATTGGGTTACGCGGCACCATACCGATCAACACATCTACGAAACTTGGCGCTTGCTGGGCTTCAAAATTCACTTCTTGGCCGGCCATCGAGGCGCCGCTGCCGGGTTTAACTAGGGATGCAATGGTAAGTGCAATACTGATAGCGATACCTGTAGTGGCGATATAGAGCACTACCGCTTTGCCGCCAATGCGGCCAAGCTTGCTTGGGTCGCTCATAGAGCAGGTGCCAATCACCAGGGATACAAATACCAATGGCACAACGAGCATCATTAAACTGGTGATGAAAAACTCGCCAACAACACGAAGTATGCCATCTACAATTACAAATTTGAGCCAACTCTCAGTATCGCCGGCGATAAGCGAATTAAGAATAAGGCCGAAAATGATCCCAGCTAACATGCCGATCACGATTTTGCCGGTGAGGCCAAGTTTCTTTAGGTGCATGTGAATGTCCTGAAAATTGTTATTATATAGACCGCTAGCCTACCAGAGATGCCGGAATAGCCAAAGCCCGACAAGTTAGAATGAGCAAATAAAAAGAGGAGCAACGGCTCCTCTTATTCGTATTAAACGCTGTTTGTTAGGCTACTACAGGGTAGCTTAGCCTACAAATGTTGGGCCAAAGCCGTTGGTCCAAGCAATTACGGTTCCTGCCATCAGCACTACCATAAGTACTAGACCAGCAGTAACTACAGAACTCGCGTAGATGAAGCCGCGCTCTTCTGGAATATGCATGAGGATAGGTACGCCTGAGTAGAGTAGGTAAACCGAATAGGCGACACCAGCGAGGAATACCATGGCTACGAACCATAGCTCCGGATATACAGCAGCAATTCCAGACATCATTACTGGTGTTGCTGTGTATGCTGCCAGCTCAAGTGATTGAGTGAAGCTTGGCTGGGCACCAAAGGTTTTTGCCATCCAATGAATAATGTAGGAAAGAGCAACTACACCACCAATTAAACCAAAATACATTGCCACCGACATTACGATAGCGCTGCTTTGTGCAAGCTGGATAGTTTCACGAGCACCAATGTTCCACCCTACATGCGCCGTAGCATAGTAAGCTGCAATACAAGGAATTAAAGCGACAATAAGGATGTGGGATAATGAAAAGCGTAAGCTTTCGTGGCGCTCATCAATTGTTTTCCATTCCTCTACCGGATGAGCGTAAAGGCCCCAGATATGATTTAGTATCATTATTATGTTCTCCTAGAAGCCGCGGCTCCGAATACTATTAAACACCACAACGGTGGTATACCATTATAGATACGGACAGGCCGTATAGATCAAGATTGAAAGGTTCTGAACAAAAGCTGTTCAGATTTTTTTGTTATAAAGATGTTACTTATGCCGAATGAATTGTTACACAGTTATCAAGATTTACTAGCACCTATTCACGCTTTTTTGCATTGTAAAACGCCAAAGCGCTGGATAGAGCAGGCTGCGAACCCAAAATACCTACCATTGTTGTTAACAGATCATCTGCATTGCGAATTGAAAGCAGCGCAAAGTGCTGGTTTATTATTGCGCCGCTATGCAGTGGATAAGGAAAATGCTGAGAAGATCCTCACTTGGCTAGAACCTTATGAAACTCGTGTTTATCGCGGCCATTTACTTGCAGCAGATGAGCTAGCAACGTTAACAGGTGGCAATAAAAATAATGCGGTGCCGCGGCTGCGTTTGCCACAAGGCGAACCCTGGCAACATGAGCTGGTGGATCGCATGGTGTTGCTTATGAAAGAGGAGCTGCACCACTTTGATCAAGTATTCAGTATTATGGAGCAGCATAATATAGCGCTACAGCCAACGTCTGCTTCGCGTTATGCCGCGGGCATGCTGCGCCATATCCGAGGTTCAGAAAAAGGTGGCTTAGTGGATAAATTGATTATCGGTGCGATTATCGAAGCGCGCTCTTGTGAGCGGTTTGCCGCCTTAGTACCGCATTTGCCGGAGCAAATTGCGCGGTTTTATGTATCGTTATTGCGCTCAGAAGCACGCCACTTCGAAGATTACTTGGCGTTAGCGAAAATGGTAGAGGGGGCTGGTGTAGCTGAGCGCGTGCAGAAGTTTTTGGCCATTGAACAGAAATTAATAGAAAGCCCTGATAAGGCATTACGTTTTCACAGCGGGCCCGTGCAATAGAGCCGGGCATTGAGATTATTTCTTAGTGCTGAACTAAGGTTTTGGCAATGCCTGCGAACGCAGTTCGAAGTGCTTCCCATCGATATCAAGAATTGATCCTTGCTCATACCAATCCCCTAGCACAATACGCTGACATGCGCGGCCATTTACGGTGTGTTGGTGGATATCAGGTTGATGGGTATGGCCGTGAATCATTAAATCAGCCCCACTGCTCGCTAAAAGCTGTTCCACTGCTGGATTCTTAGCATCATATTTTTGCAGTTGCTCAGCGGTTAACTGCTGATTTCCGGAGCTACTATCACGTAGTTTATGCGCCAGCCAGCGGCGCCAACTAAGTGGCAAGGTTCTTGCCAGTGCTAACAACATTGGGTTACGAATTACTTTTCGAAAGCGCTGATAGCCCACATCATCAGTGCACAATGTATCCCCATGCAAGATCACCACGCGGCGGCCATATAAATCAATGGTTGCGGGCTCTGAGAGAATAACGATGCCGGTGTTTTCAGCAAACTGTTGGCCAATCAAAAAATCGCGATTACCGTGAATGAAGTAGCAGGGGATACCGGTGGCGGTAAATGCCTTTAGTTCAGTTTGAATAAGGCGATGAAAATCCGTTTGGTCATCATCGCCAATCCAATACTCAACTAAATCACCGAGAATATATAAAGCATCACTTGTACGTGCTTCTGTTTGCAAGAACTCAACAAAGAGCGCCGTAATATCCGGGCGCTCTTCACTAAGGTGTAAATCAGAAATAAAACGTGTGGTCACTTTATCATTCCATAATTGCGGGAGTTGTTATTCGGCAATGCTAACGTTGTTGATTACTACATCTTCAACCGGTACGTCTTGGTGAAAGCCGGCATTGCCAGTTTTTACCACGCGGATAGCATCAACCACATCCATTCCGCTTACTACTTCACCAAATACACAATAGCCCCAGCCATTCGGTGTTTCGTTACGGAAATCAAGGCCGCGCTCGCCATTATCTTCAACGTTAATAAAGAACTGAGCAGTAGCCGAATGCGGATCGCTGGTGCGCGCCATAGCAATGGTTCCACGCTTGTTAGATATACCATTGCTCGCTTCGTTTTGAATCGGTGCGTTCACGCTCTTTTGTTGCATGCCTGGCTCGAAGCCACCGCCTTGAATCATAAAACCGTTAATTACGCGGTGAAAAATGGTGTTTGCGTAATATCCATCGCGTACATAAGAAACAAAGTTAGCAACAGTGGCAGGTGCTTTGTCGGCAAATAATGCGATTTCGATATCGCCCATAGAGGTGTGTAAAGTTACATTCATCTTTAATTCCAAATTATCTGGGTGAACTGCAAGAACAGAAGTTTGCAAGCCCTTATTGTAAAGGATTTCCGCCTCATCTGATACTCCCCAGCGCCGGGAAACCGTTTAGATTTGGTTAAGTTCACTAATTTCTGTAAGGATAGGCTCAATCTGCAACCAAGCTTCGTCTACACTATCTACCATGTGGTACAAGGCCAAATCTTCCGCATCAATCAATTGATATTCAGCAAGTAACTCAAGATTAATCACCTCATTCCAGAATTTCTTGCCGTATAAGAACACTGGGATGCGGGGCATTTTACCTGTTTGAATCAGCGTGAGGGTTTCAAACAACTCATCGAGTGTACCGAAGCCACCTGGAAACACGATAAGCGCTTTAGCACGTTTCAGAAAATGCATTTTTCGCAGCGCGAAATATTGAAACTCAATACTGTGCTTGGCGGCAATGAATGGGTTTAATCGCTGCTCATGCGGCAGCACGATATTTAAGCCAATACTACCGTGGCCAGCCTCCGCCGCACCTCGGCTGCTTGCCTCCATAATACCTGGGCCACCACCTGTAATTAATCGTGTGCTGGTAAGTTGATGCGCCTCAATATAGGAGCCTATGCGAAATGAAAGCTCGCGCGCTTCATTGTAGAAAGAGCACAGGGAGCGGCACGGGTTACCACCATTATCTTCTTCAGGCGCGGGGATTCGGGCGCTACCAAATATGGAAATGGTGTAATCAACATCTTCGCCATTAAATGCTTTCTCGGCAGCCATCCACTCTTGAGCGAGATGTTCGGCTCGGCGCTGTTCTCCAGCCTCTGCAGAATCACTAATTTTTAGATGTGGCTCGTCATGTCGATCATCATGCCCATCTTTATACGATAATGGCGGCCGAGCTTTAGTACTATTTGCCATTGGTTGTCCCTTTTTTAAATGCAACTTGGAAACAGGATATTTGCTACTGAAAATAACCTCTGATGCTGATAGTATACGGGTTTTAGAATCCTAGGTAACGCGCAATACACAGTGAGATTTGAAGCGATGTTAAAGCTATATAATTCGTTAACGCAACAGAAAGAAGAATTTAAGCCGATCACTGAGGGTGAGGCGAACCTCTATGTGTGTGGTGTAACGATTTACGACCTATGTCATATCGGCCATGCGCGTACCTATGTGGCCTTCGATGTAGTAGTAAGGTATCTACGTTACATAGGTTATAAGGTTACCTTTGTGCGTAACGTTACCGATGTAGACGATAAAATTATTCGCCGTGCGGCGGAAAATAACGAAGATATTCATTCTATAACAGAACGCTATTTGCAGTTTATGCATGAGGATTTTCGCGCCCTCAATTTAGTAGAACCTGATATTGAGCCTCGCGTAACCACGCATATGGCGGAAATTATCGAAATGGTTGAGCAATTGCTGGCAAAAAAACATGCGTATATCGCTGATTCTGGAGATGTACTGTTCGATGTGTCGAGCTTTCCGGAATACGGCCGTTTGAGTGGCCAAAACTTAGACCAATTGCAAGCAGGCTCACGAGTTGCAGTTAGCGATGGCAAACGCAATCCTATGGATTTCGTATTGTGGAAAAAAGCCAAAGCTGGCGAACCGAGTTGGGATTCCCCTTGGGGCGCAGGGCGCCCTGGTTGGCATATTGAATGCTCGGCTATGAATGGCAAACACTTAGGTAAGCACTTCGATATTCATGGTGGCGGTTCAGATTTAATGTTCCCGCATCATGAGAACGAGATTGCACAATCTTGCTGTGCGCACGATACACCTTATGTAAATTACTGGATGCATACGGGAATGGTGCAAGTAAACCAAGAGAAGATGTCGAAATCACTAGGCAACTTTTTTACCATTCGTGATGTGCTGAAAGAATACACAGCGGAAACAGTGCGTTTCTTCTTGCTTTCAGGGCACTATCGTAGCCAATTAAATTATTCAGAATCGCATTTGCAGCAAGCGCACTCTGGTTTAGAGCGGCTGTATACAGCAATGCGTGGTATTACAGCAGCAACAACGAGCGAAGACATTAGAGCGCCATATGAAGTGCGGTTCCGTGCTGCACTGGATGACGATTTTAATGTACCGGAAGCGATGTCAGTGCTGTTCGATATTACGCGCGAAGTAAACCGACAGCGAGCTGAACATCCCTCAGTTGCTGCGCAATTAGTAGGCTTGATGATTGAATATGGTGCTGTATTGGGAATTTTACAGCAAGCACCGGAAGCCTTTTTAAAGGGCGCTGATGTGGATACCGATGTAGCGCAAATAGAAGCGTTAATCGCGGAACGGAATGCAGCGCGCGCAGCAAAGGATTGGCAACGCGCAGATGTGGCACGAGATCAGCTGCAAGCACTTGGAATCGTGCTTGAAGACACAGCTGAAGGCACGCTGTGGCGCCGTCAGTAATCGTATGATGCATACTCTGTAAACTGGCACGTGAGAGATAAGAGGTTATTTAGTAATGAGAACCCCAAATTTAGAACTCATCGCTTCGATAGCTGAAGTGAATAATACGCAAGCCGATGCGCTGATCGTAGTGGCTGAACATTTACATGAATTGCCAGAGCCATTTGCCAGTAGTGTAGCGGATGCCAGTGCAGTAAACGCTCACATTACTGCCGGCGTGAATGTAGTTCGTTGTGCCGAGGCTCCAGCACAGCGCTTAATTTTAGCGCCTACCGGTTCTTTACATCGTGATTACGATGATGTGCGCCGATTCTATGATGCAGCGCGCAGTGCGGCAGTAGTTGCGCGTAACGCAGGCGCTAAAGCGCCGGCGTTGTGGTTACCAGAAATCCCGGAAAATCCAGCATTCAAGCTGGCAAGAGAAGCGGCGTGGTTTGGGTTTTGTCAGGGGCTGTATGAACCATTAGAAGCTCGCGAGCATTTCGGTGAGGGGCTAGAAGAGATTCACCATATTTATTTGGTAGGGCCAACCCAGCAGCCGGCCAATTGGTTAACCGCAGTGGAAAGTGGCCGTAGAGTAGCGCGTGATTTGTGTGGTACTGAACCGGAGCGTATGTCACCACTTCGATTCGCCGAGTATTGTCAGCAAGCATTTGCGGGAACCACTGTGAAAATGCAAGTGATTGATGATCAGCCGCAACTGGAGCATGAGTATCCTTTATTGGCAGCGGTTGCCCGGGCATCCTTTCATACGCATCAACGGCCTTGCGTGATCCGTTTAGAGTACGTGCCGGAAGGTGAGGTAACGGAAACATTGCTCATGGTTGGCAAGGGCATTACCTATGATACCGGCGGGGCCGATTTAAAAACCGGCGGTCACATGGCTGGAATGAGCCGTGATAAAGGCGGTGCAGCCGGTGTTGCCGGTTTTGTTAAAGCGGTTGCGGAAATACAACCTGCAGGTGTGAAGGTGATTGCGGAACTCGCAGTAGTTCGCAATAACATTGATGCCATGGCATTTGTAGCAGATGAAATCATTACTGGCCGTTCAGGCAAACGCGTACGCATTGGTAATACAGACGCTGAAGGCCGTTTAGTAATGGCGGATTGTTTGGCGCATCTTACTGAGTTGGCGCAGCATGAAGTTCAGCCTAGCTTATATACGGTGGCAACCCTTACTGGCCACGCGGCATTGTCGAAAGGGCCATATACTGCGCTAGTGCCAAATGGGCCGGCGCAACAATCGGGCCTGGTTCAGAAGCTTTTAGATGCAGGCGAGCGTTGGGCCGATCCAGCTGAATTATCACCAAGCCGGCGCGAGGATTTTGATTTTGTACGGGGCCGCACCAAAGCAGATGATTTGTTATCTTCGAATAATGGTCCTTCGGCAACAACCAAACGTGGGCATCAATTCCCGATGGCATTTTTGGCAGAAGTAGCCGGATTAGCGGAACATGGCGTTAATAGCGCAAAACCATTGCCTTACATTCATATTGATATTGCGGGAAGTGGCGTTGAAGGAGGGGATTGGCAGCATGGCAAGCCCACTGCAACTCCGGTGTTGGCATTAGCTGGCGCTTTCATCGCAGTACCATAAGTTATTCCCCATATAGCAAGTTAAAAGCCGCCCCCTAACGATTAAGGGGCGGCTTTATATTTTTACAACTACATGTTCACCGGTTCGTTATTCAATGCCTCGGCTGCGTTTATCTACTACTCGGCGAGCTACAAAGATAATATGAATGTGCTTGTCATCAGTACCCCAGCGGCACTCCGTAGGCCGGTTTGGGTCATCACACCAAGTGGGTTCGCCGAGATGATGCTGCACTTGTGTGTAGTGCATGCCAATATCGATGTAATTGTAATTGGTTCGGTTTATTTTGTTATCACTACAAGCAGCTAACAAAATAGCGCCAGCCATTAGTAACATTAATTTAATGGGTAGCTTGGGTAATACTTTACCTTGGTACATAACAGCACCTCGTTTTAGAAACCCCCTACATTGGTGGCTCTATTTTCAATAAATCTAGTTGCGCTTTGGTTTTCCCATGTGGCTCGGGCTTGCGGGTATCGCTATTGATATGCACAAATACGATATCGTCGGCCACGCATATATTCTGTTTCGTTCCTTTATTTCGAACTACGCAGGTAACCGCTAAAGAACTTCTCCCTACGTGCTTTATCTCTAATCCAAACTCCACAACATCACCTTGAAACGCGGAAGCCTCGAAAGTGATTGCGCCCATATGCTTGGTTACCAAACTTTTTTGGTCTAGTTGGCAGCTAGCAAAGATATACGCTTCCTCATCAATCCATTCGAGAATACGCCCACCAAATAGTGAACCAGCAAAGTTTAAATCATTCGGCATTACTAAGCGTCTGGATAAGAACCGCATCATTATTCCTTTTAGTAGAGATAACCTAATCTAGTGAGATTATAGCGTAAAAAAAAGCCACTGCATTCAATGCAATGGCTTTATTCTTCTCGTATTGCTCGTTAGTGCTGAGTTATTAACCTGCAAGGCTCAGCACTGCAGATTAAAAGCGAGCCCGAACACCTAAACTAAATCCACGGCCAGGAAGTGGCGCGTAGTCTTTAATAAATGAACTGTGCGCATAGCCGAGTTCATTAGTGATGTTTTCAGCTTTGAAATATACAGACAAATCTTGCCCTGCAAAATAACCAGGGTAGTAGTTCACATGTAAATTCACCAAGCCAAACTGATCGGTTGCTGCTTCATTTTCAGCTGTACGATTTTGTGCAAAGTAATGCGTATAGCCTAACGTAGCGTCCCATTTTGCTTGCGTAAAGGTAGTGCTTAAACCAAAACGCTGCGCTGGAATGCGTGGCACGTTGCCACCATTGCTAAACACGGCACGAGTGTAATCCGAGAAGCCATTTAAACGCCATTCTGAGTTAAATACGTAACGGCCTGATAGCTCATAGCCATATAACTCGGCACTGCTTTGTTGGTACTGGTGCACTGGCAGCCCAGAGAAATCGTGGTCGTGATCATGCCCATGATCGTGGCCGTGATCGTGGTCGTGACCATGGTCAGAATGGAACAACTCGTTATCGAGTAATTCACTAGCAAAACCAAGATTCTGCAAGTAAATGAAATTGTTGATGCGGTTGAAGAAGAAGTTAGTGTCTAAATGCCACTTATCGCCTTCGAAATGCATACCAAAATCAAGATTTACCGATTTTTCTTTTGCTAAAGCAAAATCTGCTAACTCAAGATCATAGATCGCTTCTGCGTGGTCATGCCCATGGTCGTGACCATGATCATGCCCATGATCGTGTCCATGATCATCATGGCCATGGCCGTGATCATCGTGCAGCCCATGAATACGGTAAACGCCACCAATCTCAAAAGTACGGGTAGCAAAGTGGGCGCCATTTGCAAATAGTTCATTTGCTTGCGGTGCACGTTCGCTATAGCTCACGCTGGTAGACAACTTCAAGCCTTCGTTTACACGCCAGTTCACACCTGAAGAAGCGCTTAACGGTGTGTAACGTAGCGTATTGAAATGCTCAGCATTAAGTTCAACACGCTCGGTGCGTGCGCCTAATTCCCAAGTAACATCGCCAAACGGTTTTTCTGCAATCCAGAATGCACCGTACATATCTGTGTCGGTGTTTGGTGTGTAAGCTTCAAGACCAAATGATTCGTATTGCTGATGAGAAATCTGCGTTCCTACAGCACCGCGCCAACCGGCGATAGGGTTGTGGCGAGCAATTACGCGTAGTTCAGTTTGCTCTAGGTGAAAACCGGTTTCAACGAAACCATCTTCGATTTCTTCGTGATGTAAATCGGTATAACCAACGCTGATATCAAGGCTTTCAAAACCAGAGAAAGGGTTTGCGATACCACTAATGAACTGAATTCGGTCTTGCTTCATACGCGCAAAGATACCGTCGTCATGGTCATCGTGGCCATGGTCATCATGGCCATGGTCGTGCCCATGATCGTCACCATGATCATCGCCATGGTCATGAGAATGACCTGGAATTCCGTAATCACGCTCTAAACGACCAAAGGAAATACCGGCAAAGCCGCGGTCAAAGAAGTAACTACCGCCAATAGTTGCACCTTTATCGTCGGTGAAACTATTTTCAATTTTATCGTCTAGCCCTTCAGGGCCGATGAAATTAGGAACTCGCGTATCATTGGCTTTGCGGTAGAAACCATCTAAATGTAAGGCAAAATCACCTTGTCCAGCATTTAAATCAAAGCTACCACTGCGCTCATCGGCAACGCTGTTGTAGCGCACGCCATAAGAGCCCTCAAGGCCGTCAAGCGGCTGCCGCGGTACACGATTATCTACCACGTTTACAACACCACCGCTGGCACCACTACCGAATAATAACGTAGCTGGGCCACGCAATACTTCGATTTGCTGCGCAGTTGTAGATTCGGTAGATACAGCATGATCTGGACCACCACGAGAAACGTCAGCAACATCTAAACCATTCTGCACGATTTTCACCCGTGGGCCGTCAAGACCGCGAATGATAGGGCTACTAGCAGTTGGGCTGTAGTAGGTTGCTTGTACGCCAGGTAAACCGCGTAACGTTTCACCTAAGGTAGCAGCCTCGTTGGCGCGCAACTCGTCGCCATGTAATACGTGCACTGGTTGCGCACTTTCCAACGCAGTTTTCTGTAATGCAGAAGCTGTAACAACAATACGCTCGTATCGTTTTTCAGTGTCGCGTGCTTCGCTGCGCTCATCTGCTTGCTGAGTTTCAGCAAGAACGAGTTGTGGAGTTAATAATGCCGCGATAGCCAAGGCTATGGGGGTCTTCTTTAACATCATGATTCACCCGTAAGTTAAGGAGTAAGTTATCGTTATTAGGTATGTGATAATATAACATTACATAAATTCTTCGTCATCCACAACTTTTTCAGGTGCCGGTGCGGCAGAAAGCAGATAAACTGCGATATTCTTTAATGCTTTGGGTTACTTAATGCCCGCAGTTAGCTTAAAGTGCTATTAATCCTCGAATAAATCCCGATTTCACAAAAACGGAAGCCATAATGGAATACCAAAACGTTTCTCGCCGCGATACGCATGCTATGGGCCAAAAATTTACCTTACCAGCGCTGTTAACAGCACTAGCCGCAGCATTTTTGTTGAGTGCGTGCGCCCCTGCTCCTGAACAGCAAAAGGTTACTTCCAGCGCTAACCCTGATGCAGTGCAAGCGCACCTCGAGTTTTTAGCAAGTGATTTGCTGGAAGGCCGTGATACGGGTGAGCGAGGGCATGAAATTGCATCGCACTATATCGCTGCACAATACAAAATCATGGGGCTAAAAGAAGCAGGAACGGATGGTTTTTATCAGCGTGTTCCTTTCCGTAGTGCACGATTAGCCGATACGCAGCCTACATTTGTTATCGCAACCCCATCGGGGGAGCATGAGTTGCAATATCGTCGTCACTTCACTACCACGGCAAGCACTGCAGAGGAAATTTCCGAAGTAAATGCCGAAGTGGTATTCGTAGGTTATGGATTAGTTTCTGAAACGTTCGGCATTAATGATTACGAAGGTTTGGATGTTGAGAACAAAATCGTAATTGCAGTAAGTGGCGGTACTCAGGGCTTACCAAGTGAAGAAGCGGCTCATTTAGGGGCACAGAAGCAACGCCAAGCTGCAGAACGCGGGGCTGTTGGTTTTATCACCTTGCACACGCCAGAGCGTGAGGCCGTGCGGCCATTCGAGCAAGCGGTATTGTTTGCTGGTGGAGCCCGCATGCGTTGGCTAGACACTGATGGTAATGCGCATGGTGAAGATGGCCAACTCCGGGGTAGTGCTTATCTTGATTACCGTGCTGCCGAACCAATGTTCGATGGTGCTGAATATACCTTAGAGGATATATGGGCAGCATTAGAGGCTGGTGAGCGGCCACCTTCGTTTGCATTGAACGCAAGTGCAACCATGCGTCGGGAATCTATTTTTAGCGAAATTGATAGCCCTAACGTAATCGGCATGATTGAGGGCTCTGACCCAACATTGAAACATGAATACGTTCTGTATACTGCGCACTCGGATCATATCGGGTTAGCGCGTGATTTTTCTACTACATCAAAAGTAAACAACGGTGCCCTTGATAATGCCGCGGGCGTTGCAGTGATGCTAGAAACAGCGCGGATGTATGCGGAGCAAGTAGCTGCTGGCAATGGGCCGCGCCGCTCGATTTTGTTCGCCGCGGTTACCGCTGAAGAAAAAGGTTTGTTGGGTGCAGATTATTTCGCTCACAATCCAACGGTTCCACTTTCTAGTATCGTGGCGAATGTGAACCTTGATATGCCAGTATTGCTTTACCCATTTGCGGATGTAATTGCGTTTGGTGCAGATCATTCAAGCCTAGGTGATGTGGTGGCGCGAGCAGCTGGCCGACATAATATTGCGTTAAGCCCAGATCCAATGCCAGAACAAGCTATTTTCACCCGTTCTGATCATTACACCCTAGTACGCCAAGGTATTCCGGCCGTATTTCTCATGACCGGCTTCACCTCTCAAGATGAGGATGAGGATGGTGGTGAAATTTGGGGCAAATTCTTTGCGGAAAACTATCATCGCCCGGGTGATGATATTGAAACCCTTACAGAAACGTACGGCGGTATTCGCTATGATTTCGGTGCTCTATTTACCGATATTAACTTCGAAATTGGTATGGAAATCGCTAATGCGGATGAAGCACCGTATTGGTTGAGCGATAGCTATTTTGGTAAGATTTTCTCAGCCGATAGCTCAGTACGAGATTAATCAATGACCACTAATACATTTCCAGACCCATCTGCGAATGAACAAGGTGCCGGCATAGCTGCCGGCACCTATGTTTTGCATAAGCAACTTGAAGCAGATTGTTTTAAGGTTGGCCATTTACCGCTGTGCCAAGTGTTGATGATGAATGATCGGCAGTACCCGTGGTTTATTTTAGTGCCAAAATTGGCCGATGTGCGGGAGATCTATCAGCTAAGTTTGGCAGATCAATTTCGCTTAGTGAATGAATCGAGTTGGTTTGGCGATATGATTATGAGCCAATTTCATGGCGAGAAGCTGAATATTGGCGCATTGGGTAACGTGGTACCGCAACTGCATTTACACCATATAGTGCGCACGCAATATGATGCGGTTTGGCCAGCGCCGGTGTGGGGGAAGTTGCCCGCGAAACATTACGCGGTTGAAGAGGCGGCAAGACGAATTCAGTTGGTAGAAACGAAGCTTGCTGAGTACCGCCCCGCGATAGATGATATTGATGCATTACTGTATCCATCACTGAACACAGATGATTGAGTTTAGCCGGCAAGCTCCTCAAGAACTTGCATACACCAAGCGTGAATCCGCTCATCTGATAGCTCGTACTGAGAATCTTCATCCAGCGCTAGCCCAACAAAGAGATTGCTATCGTCGATAAGGGCTTTTGAAGCAATGAAATCGTAGCCTTCGTTAGGCCATAAACCAATGCGGCGAATTGTGCCGGCAGGGTCGGTGTCATTAATGGCATCATGTAACATGCCTAGGGCATCTTGAAACCACTCGCCATAACCTTGCTGATCACCCATGCCGAATAGCGCTATGGTTTTATGGTGCAAGTTAAGGTTGGCGATTTCATCCCAGCGGCTTTCCCAATCTTCTTGAATTTCACCGAAATCCCAAGTGGAGAGCCCAAACACCAAAATATCGTAATCTTCCGCTGCTTTTAGTGGCGTATCTTTAATATTGTGCAGCTCTACAATATCGGCCCCAATAACATCGCGTATTTTCTCTGCTGCGATCTCGGTGTAGCAGGTGGTAGACCCATAAAATAAGCCAATACGAAAATCACTCATAAACTACGGAAGCTCCAAATGGTTGTGCACAGCACATCGTGATAACAATTAGGATATTAGGGGCGCCAAGCATAGCAGAAACTGTACTTAAGCTCATCACCGAATTGCGCTTGCTATTCTGCATGCTTGAAGCATGGTAATGGCAAACCATACGCTGGAGTGAGGCAGCAAGATCAGCTACAATCGCTGCGAATTTTATAGTGAGGTGATTATGGCAATGCAGTTATCCGCGTTAGCAGATGCGCTAGAAGTTGTTTTTGATGAAGCTGTAGTAAACGGCGATGATAATGAATTATTTGCCAGCGGCTACTTGCGTGGTCATTTTGACCTCGTAGTTGCACAGCTCGAGTTACAGGGCGAGCACTCCCCAGAGAAACTATGGCAAGAACTACGCTTGGCTCTGCACAATACCCGTGGTGAGTTAAACCCACAGGACCAGCAGCATGTAAAAAACATGCTCGAACGCCTCATAGCCGCCGCAGACACTATGGCTAGCACCGATTAAAGCATTGAATGCGCAAGGTTTTGGTAAACGAATCGCTATTACTGGGCAACGAACACGGGTTGCTTGCGAATAAGCGCTCGTTTGGCGAAGCGATCGGGAGCAAGTGCTGCCACCAAAGGGAGATGCAAGGGTAACGGTTGGTTCTCGAGAAGATTAGCGAGCAGCTCTGCAGCGAGCGGGGCGCTGGTTAATCCGCGAGCACCAAGCCCAGTAAGCACCCACAAATTTTGCCATTCTTGCAGCCCACCTGCACAAAATTCTGCTTTAGTACTTCCAGCCACTTCATCAACAGATTGATAAAAGGGAACCCTACCAACGATAGGTAAGTGATCGGGCGTAGTAGCGCGAACACCAGCCCGGCCACTGATAATTTCGAGTTCGCTGAAATCAATATCTAAGTTGGCAACCTGCTGCTCTACATTACTCTCGTTATCCTGCTCAATATAATTAGCCGTGGTGCTGGTTTTATCAAAAGTAGCACCAATACAACAGCTGTTGTTGTGTACCGGTGTTATGTAGCCAGAATGACAAATTACCTTTTGCAGCAAACGCAGTGGATGCCCCTCTGGAACCCGTAACTGCGTGATTTGTCCGCGTACCGGGCGAATTGGTAAAAGCTTTTGTGGCAGTAACGTATTGGTTTCTGCCCCAGTTGCTAATATGAGCTGCTGCGTGCGCATAGGCGTAACAATGGCTTGCTCGTTCGCGCACGAATTAGGAGTTACTACATCAAACAACCATGCGCTGCTTAAGGTCGTTTTTTCTGGCTTGAGGTTTTTTACTCTCGCAGCAAAGCGCACCGTAAGGGGCAGCTCTCGCTCTAGGCGATAGCGCTGAACGAATGCAAAAATCTGTTGCACTAAAAGTTGTGGTTGTACCCATCCAGCTTTTGCCATGAGCACAGCTGGCGAGGGTAGTTCGAACTGCGCGGCATGGCTGCCCTGGGCTTGCGTTAATGCTTGCCATATTAAAGCTGGGTAAAGTTCTTTACCAATAATCGAGCGAATTTTTACTAAGCTCTGTTGGTTTTGCAGTAGCTGTAGCACACCCGAAATATGGCAAAGATGCGGTGCTACATCGCGATACATAGTTAACGCATAATCATTAGCGCGGCTGAAAAAGTTACTAGTAGGTGTCCAATCGGCTTGCAGTAAAGGATAAACAGCGCCTTGTGCATTGCCCGAGGCGCCAGCGGCTGGCTCCGATGCTTGGCTATATAAGTGGATGTGTTGCGAGTTATCGCGTAAGGCATACAGCAGCGAAGCTGCCGCAATGCCATCGCCAACGATGGTGATATCTGCCGGCTCGCACTTATCTGTGGCGTTCCCAGGTGGTACAGAAAATGGAAGCGCATGAGCTTGTGTGTGCTTGAGTGGGTGCGCAAGTTTCGCTATTTTACCAATTAACATATCGCGTTTGCGGCCAAAGCCAGGCCGCCGGTGCATTGTTAATCCCATCCGTTGTAACCCTCGGCGCACGTGGCCGGTGGCCGTAAATGTTGCAAGGGTTGCTTGCGTCGCCATGCTAATGGCGATTGCCCGATACAACTCAGGTTGCCACATCCCCGGGTTTTTACGCGGTGCAAAGCCATCGAGAAACCACGCGTCTACGCAGCGTGGGTTTGTTTCAGCCCAGCTAGGAAGCTGTTCTAGTACATCACCAAAATGAATATCTAAGGTAATTCGCGAATTGATATGCAGGCGATGTAAGCCCGGCAAAAAAGTTGGATAGCGCGCATATAGTTGTTCCGCTAATGCCTCTAAATGATTTACACCTTTACTTTTAAAAGCACTGATAGCGTGCTTGAGATCGTTGAGTTGCAAAGGGTGTTTCTCGAAACTAACAAAATGTAAGCGGGCAGAGGCCGGTGCGTGAGCAAGAAATAGTGCTGCGGTAAGAAGGAAATTTAAGCCGGTACCAAACCCCGTTTCGGCGATTACCCATACTTTGCTAGAATCATCTTTTCTGGTGGAATTTGAAAAACGTGTGCTAAGCTCGTTACCCTCTAGAAATACGTAGGTGCTCTCGGCGATACCATTTTTCCGAGAAAAATAGATGTCGCCAAATAGAGCTGATTCGGGCGTTCCTTGCGTATCAAAGCTGACACGTGCTGGTTGTATCGGGGAAAACATTTTTGTCATTTTTACCTATTACTCTCATACTTCAGTCAGCAGACCACTTAAGAGTGCGTTTTCGTTTTCTTCGGGACAGGGTATGATACCCCAAATTTACTAACAGGATAGATTCAATGAGACGAGCAGTCGTAACCGGAATCGGAATTGTATCAAGCATTGGTAATAACCAACAGGAAGTGTTGGCTTCGTTAAAAGAAGGTCGTTCAGGCATCACCCGCGCAGAAAGCTTTGCGGAAATGGGTTTACGTTGCCAAGTATGGGGCGATCTGAAAATTAATGTAAGCGAGCACATCGATCGCAAGGCATTTCGTTTTATGGGCGATGCTGCTGCGTATGCGTTTATCGCGATGGAACAAGCTATTGCCGATGCAGGTTTGTCGGAAGCCGAAGTTTCTAATGAACGCACGGGCCTAGTTGTAGGCTCGGGTGGTGCATCTGGTGAACATCAAGTAGCTGCAGCAGATACCTTGCGTGAGAAAGGTGTAAAACGCGTAGGCCCTTATATGGTTCCGCGTTGTATGGCATCTACTACCTCAGCATGTTTAGCAACACCAATGAAAATTAAAGGTGTGAACTACTCGATTAGTTCAGCTTGCGCCACCAGTGCACATTGTATTGGCCATGCGTTAGAGCTCATCCAACTTGGCAAGCAAGATCGTGTGTTTGCAGGTGGTGGTGAGGAGTTGCATTGGACCCTGGGCATGGAATTTGATGCGATGGGTGCACTGAGCACTAAATATAACGATACGCCAGAGAAAGCATCGCGTACATATGATTCCAGCCGCGATGGCTTTGTGCCTTCGGGTGGTGGTGGTATGTTGGTAATTGAAGAGCTAGAAACAGCACTTGCCCGTGGCGCTACTATTTATGGTGAAATCGTGGGCTACGGCGCTACTTCAGATGGTTACGATATGGTAGCTCCATCGGGTGAAGGCGCAGTGCGTTGTATGAAGATGGCGATGCAAGGTTTAGATGCGCCAATTGATTACCTCAATACTCACGGTACCAGTACGCCAGTAGGTGATGTAAAAGAACTTGAGGCGATTCGTGAAGTATTTGCGGATAACACTCCGTTAATCAGTGCTACTAAAGCGATGACAGGCCACAGCTTAGGTGCTGCAGGTGTTCACGAAGCAATTTATTCATTGTTAATGATGAAGGAAAGCTTTGTAGCACCATCGATTAACATTGAAACGCTTGATGAAAAAGCGGTTGGCATGAATATCGTTCGAGAGCCAATGGCCAAAGAGTTGAATTTAGTGATGTCGAATAGTTTTGGTTTCGGCGGCACGAATGCTTCACTCGTGTTTAGAAAGTTTGCCAAGTAGATCGCACTAGAGTTCTTTATTGCACGCGGGCAAAGATATTGGCATAGCATTTTTGTCTATTGAAGCGCTCGCTGATTTAGTTGCGAACCACTGATAAAAACCGTAGTTTTTCAAACATTCATCCGAATTGTTTGAACACTGCGGTTTTTTTGTCGCTATGATGAAATACCGCTTTATACCAACGCGAACTGCGTGGCGGCACACACCAAGAATTTTATCGAGCCGTTAGCATCGGTTTTGCGAGGAGCAATGCACTTTTTAATTGACGAGAATTTACCTGCTGCCAATATATTATTTGGTGCCTGTAACGGTGAGCAACAACAGCTGAGCTTTTATAGCGGCAGAAACATCAGCGATGCGCAACTTGCTGTGGCTGAAGTATTGCTAGTGCGCTCGGTTACTCGTGTTGATGATGCACTACTAGACCGCGCGCCAAACTTGCGTTTTGTGGGCACCGCCACCATTGGTACCGATCATGTTGATACCTTTGCCTTAGCCGAGCGCAATATTGGTTTTGCGAACGCAGCTGGTTGCAATGCGATAGCGGTTGGTGAATATGTACTGAGTGCCGCTTTGTGCGTTGCTGAGCGCGCCACAATTGATTGGCGTGGTAAGCGCGCTTTAGTAGTAGGCGCCGGCAATACCGGCATGCAAGTAGCGCAGCGCTTAACAGCTCTCGGTATGCAGGTAGCCTTTATTGATCCGCCGTTACAGCGCGCAGGAGTGGCGTTAGCCTATAGTGATTGGAGCCACCTTGGTAGCTTTGATCTTGTGAGCTGTCATGTTCCCCTTTCGAAAGAAGGGGATGACAACACATGGCATTTACTTGATGAGGCTAAAATCTCAGCCTTAAAGCCTGGTGCTGCCCTCATTAATGCAAGCCGCGGCGCGGTGGTTGCTAACCAACCGTTACTTGAGCGTATGCAGGAGCGCGGTGATCTGCATGTAGTGCTGGATGTGTGGGAAGAAGAGCCTAAGGTTAACGCCGATTTAGTGAATTTAGTGGAGATTGCTACCCCGCACATCGCCGGGCATAGCATTGAAGGAAAGATTCGCGGCAGTTTTCGTTTGTATGAAGCGTTACATCGTTACTTCAACTGGGGTTGTGCGCCCTTAGAAGAGCAGGCGGTATTGCCTCCTGCCTTGCCAGATACGCAGCATATCCATCAGCGGCTGGCACAAACCGATATCAGCCGATTGGTGCATGATGTTTATAATATCATTGAGGATGATCGAGCGTTTCGCAAGCATGGCTTAACCGTTGCGGGCTTTGATCAATTGCGCAAAGAGTATCGGTTACGTAGAGAATTATCGGCGCAACGGATTAGTGGTTCGCCAGCCGCCTTAGCGCAATTGCAGCAATTAGGCTTTCGAATTACTTAGAATATGCTGTTGATTTGCGAACTAAGCAATTTCCCGATGATTTCCCTGCATATTTCTCACAAAAGCGCTAAAATAGTGCGCATATTCTGGCAGTAGCCGAAAATTCAATATCTGTTCGAGGGGTTTAAATGAGCATAGAAGTAAATGTTGCGGTGTTGGGTGCCACGGGATTAGTTGGCAAGCAAATGATTGAATGCTTGGAAGAACGCAACTTCCCAGTAAAAAAATTGTACCCCCTGGCGAGCAGCCGCTCTGCTGGCAGCGATATTAGTTTTCGTGGTGAAGAGATTACCGTGGAAGATGCGGAAACCTTCGATTGGAGCCAGGTTGAAATAGCATTCTTTTCAGCAGGCGGCAGTATTTCGGAAATTTACGCACCGCGTGCTGCTGATGCTGGTTGCGTAGTAATTGATAACACTAGCCAGTTCCGCTATGAACCCGATATCCCGTTAGTGGTTCCAGAAGTGAATGCGCATGCTATTGCTGAGTTTCGTAATCGCAATATCATTGCCAACCCAAACTGTTCAACAATTCAAATGCTCGTTGCCCTGAAGCCTATTTACGATGAGTTTGGCATTGATCGCATTAATGTGTGCACTTACCAATCAGTTTCTGGGGCTGGCGCATCGGCGATGGATGAGTTGGCTCAGCAAACATCAAAACTGTTAAATGGTTTGCCTGCAGAACCGGAACAATTTAGCCGGCAAATTGCGTTTAACGCGATACCGCAAATTGATGTGTTTCTTGATAATGATTACACCAAAGAAGAAATGAAAATGCACTGGGAAACCCAGAAAATCCTTGGTGACGATACGGTAATGGTGAACGCAACCGCAGTGCGGGTGCCGGTGTTCTTCGGGCATGCAGAAGCAGTGCATTTAGAAACTCGCTTGCCAGTTGATGTGGATCGAGTAAAAGCCATTCTTGCGCAAGCCGAAGGCATTGAATTCCGTGAGCAAAACGCAGAGTTTCCTACACAAGTAAGTGAAGCAGCTGGCAATGATGCAGTGTATGTAGGCAGAGTGCGCAAAGATTATACCCATCCAAACGGTTTAAATTTGTGGGTTGTTGCCGATAACATTCGTAAAGGCGCGGCAACCAACAGTGTGCAAATTGCCGAGCACCTAATACGAGATTATTGGTAAGTATGTGTATCGGGTGGATTAAAGCTGTTTTAATTTAATCCACTTCGATATAAGTTAGTTAGTTCACAATTTAGGTTTTATTCATCAGCGAAAATAATCAGCGGGACAATAAAAAATGAACAATAAACAGCCGCTCGGTAAAAATAATGCAACCGCAAGGTTCGTTATGCACAAGTTCGCCAGCTTCGGCTTTGCTGTGTTTCTGGCATCGGTGATCGCAGCTAGCGCATTCAATTCCCAAGCGTTGGCTTTCAGTGATATCGAAGAAACAGCAGAGCAAGCTAGCAGCACTGTCAGCAATACTGCCAACAATGCTGAAAGCAATACTGAAAGCAATACTGAAAGCAGAGCCAATCAATATGGCCCCACTACACGGGCAGATACGATTTGGGTGATCGCAAACCGAATTCACCCAGATCGTAGCGTTAGCATTTATCAAACCATGGCTGCCATCGTTGATTTGAATTCGGATGTGGTAGTTGATGATGAAATCAATGTGTTGCCTGTTGGCGTGATGCTTACGTTACCAACCGCAAACCAAATTCGCGCAACCCATGCCGAGAATGCGCGCAAACGAATGATTCCCAAGCTTGGTGGCTCACTAACCGAAATTGCTTTTGATTTTACTGATGAAGAATTTACACGTAAATCTGAGGAACTTGTTTTAGCCGAAAGTGAACTTGCGGAAGAACGGGTTAGAGTAGGGCGTTTGCAAGATGAATTAGCGGATTGGCAATCTCGCTACGATGCCGTGCAACAAGAGTTGCAACGCGCTGAGTTAGAGCTTACCTCTGCGCAAGAAAACCGCGATAGTGCCGTTGCAGCGTTACAAGAATTACGAGAAAGAGAGCAGCAGCGCACGGCATCTGTTACCAGCAAGGTTTCTCAGTATTGGCAGCAGCAAGGGCAATCGGGATGGCTGCTCGCTATCTTGGCGTTGGTTATCTTAATTTTATTAACGGCTGTTCTGTTCGGTAAGCGCCGCAAACAAGATAGCGTAGATGATGCTCCTTATCCGAAGGCAGCGGCGCGGTACTTAGCCGATCGCAAAGATACACCAGCACCGAAAGCAGAAGAGCAAGAAGAACCGAGCGATGATCAGAACGATGTAAGCGATACCGAGAATACTACTGCAGTGAACAAAACTGATTTTCGTGATATCGATGAAATTATTGATGAAGCGGAAGCCGATGCTGATGCGGATAGCGATATCGACCCAGGGCAAACACCGGAAGAGGCTGAACAAGCGGCACGGGAAGAGCTGGCGGCGCAAATTGATTTGGCGCGCGCTTACCTAGAAATGGGCGAGTTCGATGAAGCCACCGCGGCACTCGAAGAAGTAATGCCAATGGCCGATGCAGAGTTACAGCAAGAAGCTGAGCAATTATTAGCGAAAGTGAATCAGCAAAAAAGTAAGGAATAAAGAGAAATAATGCGAATTGCGCTCGGAGTAGAGTATGCCGGCCAGAATTATTATGGCTGGCAGCGTCAACAAGAAGTACCTAGCGTACAAGAACGGTTAGAAAAGGCATTGAGTAGCTTAGCCGCTGAACCTATCACAGTAACTTGTGCTGGTAGAACAGACGCAGGGGTTCATGCTACCGGCCAAGTGGTGCATTTTGATACCCAAGCAGTGCGTGATGAACGCGCGTGGACGCTTGGCACGAATGCAAAGCTACCGAACGATATTGCGGTGCGTTGGCAGGCGAATGTGAGTGATGATTTCAATGCTCGCTTTAGCGCCACAGCTCGCCGCTATCGGTATATTATTTATAATTCACCATTGCGAGCGGGCATTCTCAATGGCGGTGTAACGCACATTTTTTATCCTTTAGATGCCGAACGTATGCATAGAGCAGCGCAGGCGCTGGTGGGTGAGCAAGATTTCACCTCGTTTCGGGCATCGCACTGCCAAGCAAAAACCCCTTTTCGCAATGTGCATTTTGTAAATGTAGAGCGGCTTGGTGATTATGTGGTGGTGGATATTCAAGCGAATGCGTTTGTGCATCACATGGTACGTAATATCGTGGGTTCATTGCTGTTGATCGGCAAAGGCGAGCAGCCGGAAGCTTGGCTGGCAGAACTATTGCAGCTGCGCAACCGTGATTTAGCTGCAGCTACGGCAAAGCCACATGGTTTATATTTAGTAAAAGTGCATTACCCAGAGCAGTGCGGAATACCGAACAGCCCGTTGGGTCCATTATTTTTACCGACACAGGATTAGTGCTTAGACCACTTGTTGCTGCACTATCGCTGCAGTTTGTGCTTTAATATGCACCCGATACCGGTGATTTAACCTAAACGATGCATTAAGCATCGGGAGAGATTGAGTTCTTATGAGCTGGATTGAACGAATTCTTGCGAAACCGCAATCAAGTAAAAAGAAGAATATTCCAGAAGGAGTTTGGAGTAAATGTGAAGGTTGCGAATCAATTTTATACCGCGCCGATCTTGAGCGTAATTTGCATGTGTGCCCGAAATGCGGCCATCACATGCGGCTATCTGCCCGTGAACGCTTAGATGCATTTTTAGATGCTGAGAACCGGCAAGAGCTGGGCGCCGAACTTGAGCCGCAAGATCGCTTGAAGTTTAAAGATACCAAAAAGTATAAAGATCGCCTTACCGCAGCGCAAAAGCAAACCGGTGAAAAAGATGCCTTAGTAGCCATGAGTGGCTCTCTTAAAGGTATGCCAATTTGTGTTACCGCCTTTGAATTTAAATTTATGGGTGGTTCGATGGCCTCTGTGGTGGGCGCACGTTTTGTGAAAGCTGCCGAAGTTTGCTTGGAACAAAAAATTCCATTGGTGTGCTTTTCTGCATCTGGTGGTGCGCGCATGCAAGAAGCCTTGCTTTCATTAATGCAAATGGCAAAAACGTCTGCCGCACTGGCAAAAATGAGTGAAGAAGGTATTCCGTTCATTTCAGTGTTAACCGATCCTACCATGGGTGGCGTTTCTGCAAGTTTGGCGATGTTAGGCGATATTAACGTTGCTGAGCCAAATGCATTGATTGGTTTTGCGGGCCCGCGTGTAATTGAGCAAACGGTGCGTGAAACGTTACCACCAGGCTTCCAAAGAGCGGAGTTCCTGCTTGATCATGGCGCTATTGACATGATTGTTGATCGTCGCGAAATGCGTGATCGGTTGGCGGGTATTCTCGCTAAACTGCAAAACCTTCCTACGGTAAACGCGGAACTAGAATCGCCAGTAGAGTGAGCGTAACCTTTGAACATCACTTCTGAAATGCAGGCTCAATGGAGCCTGCAGCAGTGGCTTGAATACCTCGAGAATATCCACCATCGGCCGATTGATATGGGCTTAAGCCGCGTGCAAGCGGTTGCGGAAAAACTTCAGCTGCTTACCCCTTCGGCCACAGTGATCACTGTAGCTGGAACCAATGGTAAAGGCTCAACAGTACGTTACCTAGAACAAATCTTACGTGCCGCCGGGTACTCGGTGGCCTGTTATACTTCGCCGCATATCCATCGTTACGAAGAACGTGTGCGCTTCAATGGTGCTGAACTGAATGCGGTACAACATGCACGGGCGTTTCAAGCGATTGAACAAGCTCGCGGTAGCATTAGTTTAACGTATTTTGAGTTTGGCACGCTGGCAGCGATTTGGTTGTGCCAACAGCTGCAGCCGCAAGTTATTGTTTTGGAAGTTGGCTTAGGTGGCCGATTAGATGCAGTAAATGTTATCGAACCTGATGTTGCGATTGTTACCAGCGTAGGCATTGATCATATCGAGTTTCTTGGCGATAACCGCGAGGATATCGGTTTTGAGAAAGCTGGTATATTTCGTACCGCAAAGCCAGCAATATGCGGCGAACCAGAGCCTCCCCAACGATTACTAAAGCATGCCAAATCAATCGGTGCGCAACTGTCTTGCGTGAATCAAGATTTTTCCGCTGAAAGGCGTGCACACGAGTTTGATTTTATTGGCCCAATTGATACTTGGAAAAACCTTCCGTTGCCAAGCTTGCCTTTCGTAAATGCAATCACCGCTCTTGCAGCCTTGCAGATGAGTGGATTAGCGATTACTCGAGAGCAGGTAATCAAAGGTCTGCAAACGGCAATATTAACCGGCAGAATGCAACAGGTAGCAAGTGCGCCTACGGTTATTCTTGATGTTGCGCATAATCCGCAAGCGGCTAGCTATTTGGCGCAAGAGTTGGCAATCCGCTTTCCACAGCAATCTATTTATGCGGTATGCGGCATGCTGAGAGATAAAGATCACCAAGCCACACTAGCGGCCCTGCAAGGGTTGATTAAGCATTGGTATTTGGCGAGCCTATCAGGCGAGCGAGGTGCTAGCGCAGAGCAACTCGCTAGCGCCTTGCCAGCAGCAAGTGAATGCACATTATTTACTACTCCTGCCGAAGCGTTTACACAGGCAACAGCTGACGCCAGCAAAGATAGTGTTATAGTATGCTTTGGTTCGTTTTTAACAGTAGCAGCGGTACAGGATGTTGTTACTGCAGGTTAATAACAGTGCAAGCGTAGTGAATAGGGGTAATCGTAGTGGCTAGTGCATTACAAAATCGAATTATTGGTACCTTAATTGTGTTTGCCTTGGCTGTAATTATTCTTCCTGATTTATTATCGGGAAAGAATTACGTGCCCGAGGAAGATTTTCAGGTGAGCCCATTACGGCCTGCTTCTGAATCCGAAATCCAATATCCAGATTTCCCTAGCGATTTCCGTGAACGCTCAGAGCGAAATGCGATTGTTATCGACGAGGATGCGTTTCAAGTGCAAGAACCACAAGAAGCATCCGTAGCCCCCGAGAATACCAGCGCACCAGTAGCCACAAGCGAAAGCTCTCCACAAGAGTTGAGCGAGGGCTGGGTGATTCAGTTAGGCGCTTTTCGCAACGCTGAGCGAGTAGCTGAAATTGTTACCGAGTTACGTAGCGCAGGTTACCCAGCGTATAGCCGCAAAGCACTCAATAGCAGTGGTGATCCGCTTACGCTGTTGATGGTAGGGCCCGATGTAGATGCCGATAAATTACAGCGCCAACTAGCCGAGTTGCAAGAGCTATCAGGCTTAAGCGGCAGAGTTGTTGAATATCGACCAGCGGAGCAGTAATTGGCGAAATTAACTGCGGACAAATACGTTGTGTTTCTGATAGAATGCCGCGCAAATTCCTGCCATTCGGGTGAATAATATGGAATGGATTGATTACGCAATTTTAGCTTTGATAGCACTCTCTATCTTAGTTAGCCTCGTGCGCGGTTTCGTTCGTGAAGCGCTTTCCTTGGGCGTGTGGATCGCTGCCTTTTTTATCGCTAGCCAATTTTATGCAAACCTCGGTGTGCACCTCTCCGGTATCGACGACATGATGGTTCGTAACGGTGTAGCCGTTGCCATTCTATTTGTAGCCACGCTCATTGTCGGCGCTCTCGTTACCTACGTAATGGGGCAGTTGGTTGAAAAAACTGGCTTAACCGGAACAGATCGTGTGTTGGGCTCAATCTTTGGCGCCTTACGCGGCGTGCTGATCGTAAGTGCTTTGCTATTTTTTGCCGATTCTTTTACGCCCATCGCCCAAAATGAATGGTGGGCCAATTCAACATTAATTCCGCATTTCAGTATTTATATTCAGTGGTTCTTTGACTATTTGCAAAATACTTCGAGCTTTTTACAGCCGGAGTAAATATCAAGAGGGTTTAGCATGTGTGGTGTTGTCGGGATCGTAGGGAATCAACCAATTAATCAAGCGCTCTACGATGGTTTGACGATGCTGCAGCATCGGGGACAAGATGCTGCAGGTATCATGACGATTGATGGCCAAACGCTGCGCCTACGTAAATCGAACGGCCTGGTGCGTGATGTTTTTCATACGCGCCACATGCGTCGTTTGAGCGGTAATATGGGCATTGGCCACGTGCGCTATCCAACGGCCGGAACTAGCAGTTCTGCTGAAGCGCAACCGTTCTACGTAAATTCGCCGTTTGGTATTGCCATGGCGCATAACGGTAATCTTACCAATGCTGAAGAGCTGCAGGCGGCATTGTTCGAGAAAGCCCGCCGGCACATTAATACCTCATCAGACTCAGAGATATTACTGAATATTTTTGCTTATGAGCTCATGGAAACCAAGCAGCTTGAATTGAGCAAAGATGACGTGTTTGGTGCGATTAGCCGCGTTCATGAACAAGTACGCGGTGCCTATGGCGTTGTGGCCGTAATTATTGGCCACGGGCTGGTAGCATTCCGTGATCCGCATGGCATTCGGCCACTGGCGCTCGGTAAGCGGGAAACACCGCAAGGCACTGAATATATGGTGGCCTCAGAAAGTGTGGCCATTGATGGTACTGGCTTCAAGTACGAACGCGATGTAGAGCCGGGCGAGGCCATTTATATTACTGAAGAAGGTGAGTTTTATAGCCAGCAATGTGCAGCGAATCCAGTGCATAACCCTTGTATTTTTGAATATGTATATTTTGCTCGTCCAGATTCATTTATTGATGGTGTTTCTGTGTACGCAAGCCGAATAAATATGGGCCGTAAGTTGGGCGAAAAAATCCAACGTGATTTTGCTCATTTAGATATCGATGTGATCATTCCTATTCCGGAAACAGCCTGTGATATCGCGCTAGAAATGTCTCGCGTATTGAACATTCCCTACCGCCAAGGCTTTGTTAAAAACCGCTACATCGGCCGCACGTTTATCATGCCTGGGCAAACCCAACGTCGCAAATCAGTGCGCCGTAAACTGAATGCGATTGGTGCAGAGTTTAAGGGTAAGAATGTGTTGCTGGTTGACGATTCTATTGTACGCGGCACTACATCTGAACAAATTATTGAAATGGCGCGTGAAGCAGGTGCGAACAAAGTTTACTTTGCTTCTGCGGCGCCGGAAATTCGTTATCCAAATGTGTTTGGTATTGATATGCCAAGCGCGAATGAATTAATTGGCTATGGCAGAGAAGTAGATGAAATATCGGCGATTATTAAAGCAGATGGCCTTATTTATCAGGAGCTGAGCGATTTAATTGTCGCAGTAGCTTCAGAAAACCCTAACATTAAAGAATTCGAAACATCGGTATTCAATGGCGTATATGTAACGGGTGATATTAACCAAGCGTATCTCGATCGGCTCGATGCAGCACGAAACGACACGGCAAGAGCGGAAGATGATCAAGAGAGTACCAATCCTGAGCTCTACAACGAGGGCGATTAATGGGTTTCGTGAAAGCATTTGCTGTACTCCTAGTTGTTCTATTTAGCACACCTACTTATGCAGAGGTTCTGTATAAGGTGAGTTATGGTGAACAAACATGGTGGGTGCTTGGAACCATTCATATTGGTGAGCCCGATATGCAATTATCCAAGCAGAGTGAGCAAGCTTTTAGCGAGAGTGAAGAAGTGTGGTTTGAACTCTCACCAGAGGAGCTACAACGCGCTGCGCTGTTACTTTTTCAGCAGGGTGCATCTGCTACCACTTTATCGTCTCAGGTTGAGCCTGAGCTATGGCAGCGCTTTGAAACTACCTTATCGGAGCATGGCATTGTAGCTGGCGCCTTTAATAATCTGGAACCATGGCTAATGGAGATTATGGTGTTAATGCAATTAGCGTTAACCGAAGGCTTCGATGTTGAATATGGTTCGGAAGCACAACTCATGCAATGGGCGGGTGCGCAGAACACACCTATGTTTGGCTTTGAAACAGCACAAGATCAAATTGATGCGTTGCGAACTGGTAGTGAACAATCCGTTGCCGAAGCGATTGAAGAATTACTGGAATCACTGCACAACGGAGCAGCGGAGATCGCTGTGTTGGCGGATGCCTGGCGCGCTGGGGATATACAAGAACTCATGCTGCTGGTGCGTGAGAGTATGAATGAACGCCAGCTTGATGCGCTACTATGGCAGCGTAATCTGGCTTGGTTTGCGAAGCTGCAAACGATGTTAGATGAAACTGATTCGGCTACTCGTATGATTGCGGTGGGCGCAGCTCACTTGGGTGATGAGTTTGGCTTATTGCAGTTGTTCCATGATGCTGGTGCAGAAATTAAAAACTACTCTACAGCTGCACAGTGAATAGCATTGTTAGAGTAAAAAAAAACCGGGCCAACGCCCGGTTTTTTTATGGAAGTCTTAATCCTGTTGAAACGGATATACCGATCCTAAGTGCAAAATCTGCGTTAATTCATCAAGTGCGGTGCGTGATTCATCAAGTAAGCTCGGATCAATGAGATCATCGATGGAAAGTTCATCACGGTAGTGTTTATCAACCCATTGATTTAAGCGCGAGAACAACGCATCGGTAAGAATTACATGCGGATTCACGGCAGCTAATTCTTGATCATTAAGGGCAACTCGTAATCTTAAACAAGCAGGGCCACCACCGTTACGCATACTTTGTTTTACGTCAAAGAAACGCACATCTTTAATCGGCGTATTACCGGCGATTAGGCTCTCTAAGTATGCTTTTACTCCCGGGTGTTCTTCACACTCTGTAGGCGCAATAATAATCATGTGGCCGGGTTTAAGAGTAATTAATTGGGTATTAAATAAATAGGTTTTCACTGCATCTTCAACACTTACAGCACTGGTTGGCACCTTAATGAAGTGCATTGGTTGGCCAAGCTTTGCTTCAAGTTCCGCGAAACCTTGCTGCTCATTCAAAAACGCTTGTTCGTGGTAGAACATCACGTTTTGATTTCCTACTGCAATTACGTCGTTATGGAATACACCTTGATCAATTACGGCGGGATTTTGTTGCATAAACACAACATTCTCATCACTAAGACCATGCAAGCGAGCAATGGCTGCCGAAGCTTCGTAGGTTTGCCGCGCAGGGTATTGTTGTGGTGCTGGCTTACTACTATCAAAAGCGTAGCGGCCGTATACAAATAGCTCTACGCCAGCGTTGCCATAGTCATTGCAAAACCGCGTGTGATTCGCGGCACCCTCATCACCAAAGTGTTCATTGTCTGGCAAATGTTGATGGTGCTCAAAGTAGCGTGAGTTGGCAAACATGGCCTGCAAAATACGGCCTGTTGTTTGCGGCTCTAGGGAGCGATGGAATTTATTGGTTAAGTTAGCTGGTGTAAAGTGGACACGGCCACTCATGGTATCTGCACTTGGTGATACAGTTGCTGCATTAGCGGTCCACATACTTGAGGCGGAGCAGCAGGCCCGGAAAATAGCAGGCGCTTCCGCGGCTGCCTTGCGTAATACTTGCTCGTTGCTGCCCTGAAAACCAAGCCGGCGAAGTGCATAAATATCGGGGCGCTCTTGCGGTGCTAGTACGCCCTGAACCATGCCCATTTCTTGCAACGCTTTCATTTTGGCAAGCCCTTGCTTCGCAGCTGATTTTGGGCTGGAACTACTTTTGGCATTGCTCAATGAGGCAACGTTACCGAATGAAAGGCCTGCATAATTGTGGGTTGGGCCAACTAAACCGTCAAAATTCACTTCAAAATGTTGCATGGGTATTGAACGCTCCCTGATATTTTTTGGTATTACTTGGTGCTGAGAATGTGGCCATTATACGCATCCTTGGCCAGGTTGAAAGCCTGTCTTGGTGAGGGTCTTGCCGAGTTTTATGGGGTTTTGCTTAAGTATGCAGTTTCAGTTTGTTTTTAAGCTGTTTCACGATTGTGGGTTGTTTCTTGTCGCCATTCCCTATATATCTTAAAAAAAGGAAGCTACTGTGGATTTGCTTACCAGTAATCGTTTTGCACCGTTTTGGCGTATGTTTGCCAAAGCATTTTGTAAGTGAATTGCGCAGAGTTCTTGAAATATTGTGTTTGAAGGTTTATACAGAAGCCGAATTACGTATCTAATCATTTGCAGCATAAAAAAAAGAGATAACCGACTTCATGGGTAAAGCGCTAGTAATTGTCGAATCCCCCGCAAAAGCGAAAACGATCAATAAATACCTTGGCTCCGATTTCATTGTGAAATCGAGTGTTGGTCATGTTCGAGACTTGCCAACCAAAAGCGGCAGTAAGGCCCCTACGAAATCGCCTTCTGAAGTGCGTAATATGTCGGCTGAGGAAAAAGCAAAGTATAAACAAAGGCGTGATTATCAGAACTTAGTATCACGCATGGGAATCGATCCTGAACATGGCTGGGAGCCGCATTACGAAGTGTTGCCGGGCAAAGAAAAGGTAGTGAAGGAGTTACAAAGCTTAGCCAAGAAAGCCGATCGCGTTTATCTCGCAACGGATTTAGACCGCGAAGGGGAAGCGATTGCATGGCACTTGCGTGAACTGATTGGTGGCAGCGACGATCGTTATCAACGAGTGGTATTTAACGAAATTACCAAAAAAGCAATCCAACAGGCATTTTCGGAACCAGCAGAATTAAACATTTCCCGCGTTAATGCGCAGCAAACACGCCGCTTTCTAGACCGGGTTGTTGGTTTCATGCTTTCCCCTTTACTATGGAAAAAGGTAGCTCGCGGTCTTTCCGCTGGGCGTGTGCAATCGGTAGCTGTGCGCTTAGTAGTAGAGCGTGAGCGAGAAATTAAAGCCTTTGTTCCGGAAGAGTTTTGGGACATTCATGCTGATCTAGCGGCACAGCAAGATCAAGTGCGGTTTGCTGTTGCTCGGCATAAGGGAGCCGCATTCAAACCGGTAAATGAAGCGCAAGCGATGGCTGCGGTTGCGGCATTAGAAAATGCTCGTTATACGGTTGCTGATCGAGAAGATAAGCCAACGTCTAGCCGAGCTTCGGCACCTTTCATTACCTCTACCCTGCAACAAGCTGCCAGTACGCGCTTAGGATTTGGCGTGAAGAAAACCATGATGATGGCGCAGCGATTATACGAAGCAGGCTACATTACTTACATGCGAACCGATTCAACTCACTTAAGCCAAGATGCATTAAGTGGATTGCGTAATTTTATCGAGAAAGAGTACGGCAAACCCTACTTGCCAGAAAAACCCAATTTCTATGGCTCAAAATCGAACGCACAAGAAGCTCACGAGGCGATTCGTCCATCTGATGTGAATGTTCGTTCTAACAAGTTAAATGGCATGGAGCGCGATGCAGAGCGCTTGTACGAGCTGATTTGGCGCCAGTTTGTTGCCTGCCAGATGATGCCAGCAAAATATGATGCCACTACTATCACTGTGCAAGCAGATGATTATGAGTTGAAAGCGCGCGGCAGAGTGATGCGTTTCGATGGTTGGACACGCGTGCAACCGCCAATGAGCCGCAAAGGTGCCGAAGATACTCCATTACCAGATTTGCAAAAAGGGGCGGAGCTCGCACTCGTTGCGCTTGATCCACAGCAGCATTTCACTAAGCCGCCAGCACGTTTTGGCGAAGCTTCATTAGTGAAGGAACTTGAGAAGCGCGGTATCGGCCGTCCATCAACCTATGCTTCGATTATTTCCACGATTCAAGATCGTGGTTATGTTCGCGTGGATAGTAGACGTTTTTATGCTGAGAAAATGGGTGAGATCGTAACCGATCGGCTCACTGAAAACTTCAAAGATTTAATGAGTTACAACTTCACCGCTGAGATGGAACAGCGTTTAGATGATATCGCCGAAGGCAAGCAAGATTGGAAAACGGCGCTAGACGAGTTCTATCACGAATTTAAAGATCGCTTGGAAGCCGCAGAAGAGCCTGAAGAGGCGGGCGGCATGCGTGCTAATCAAATGGTTGAAACTGATATTGAATGTCCGAAATGTGGCCGCAATATGGGTATTCGCACGGCCTCCACTGGAGTATTCCTCGGCTGTTCCGGATACAATTTGCCTCCCAAAGAACGTTGTACGCAAACCCTTAATCTGGTGTCTGGTGAAGAAGCTGTAAAAGTTTCTGAAGACGATGATGGTGAGGCGGAAGCATTAGCTTTACGTGCGAAAAAGCGCTGCGAGAAATGTGGCACGGCCATGGATTCGTATCTACTTGATAAAGACCGCAAATTACATGTTTGTGGTAATAATCCGGTGTGTGATGGCTATCTGATCGAAAAGGGCACATTTAAAATTAAGGGTTATGATGGCCCATTGATTGAATGCGATCGTTGCGGTAGTGATATGCAATTAAAATCAGGCCGCTTTGGTAAGTATTTTGGTTGTACTAATGATGAGTGTAAGAACACGCGCAAACTATTAAAAAGCGGTGAAGCGGCGCCACCTCGGGAAGACCCAGTGCACTTGCCGGAATTACCTTGTGAGCAATCAGATGCGTACTTTGTGTTGCGTGATGGGGCATCAGGTATTTTTATGTCGGCAAGCACCTTCCCAAGATCTCGGGAAACCCGCGCGGTAACAGTGAAAGAATTGCAGCGCTTTAAAGATCGCTTACCGGAGAAGTTCCATTATCTTGCTGCGGCACCTGCCGAAGATAAAGATGGGCGGGATGCGGTGGTTCGGTATAGCCGGAAAAATAAAAAACAGTACGTTATGACCGAAGAAAATGGCAAAGCAACGGGTTGGCAAGCACACTATGAGAATGGTAGCTGGGTTGTGGAAGAGGGCAAAAGCGCTTCTAGCAGCAAAAAGGTCACCAAAAAAGCAGTGAGCAAAACAACCAAGAACGTGGTTAAAAAACGTGCAAAGAAGAAAGCGTAGGCACAGCAAGTTAAGCACGTAGATAGTTTAAAACTATAATTAAAACGCCAACAGGATGTTGGCGTTTGTGCAAAAGGAGTTTGCAATGCATCCGAATCGTTTGGCGATTTCGGCTACGGCCGCTATTATTTTTTTAAGTGTTATTTCAGTTTCTGTTTCTGCTACAGAGCTGCCACCTTGTCCACCGCTAAACCTTCCCGTTGAAGCCACCCTGTTCGCACAGCGCGTGAGTGCGCCACCTGAGCAAACTCATTATGAATTGGTAACGTTCAACCTCACACCGGGCCTATTGAAGCCCCAGCTTGAATCTCTGCTCAAAGAACATTGGCAAATCCAAAACTTTATTTGGCGTACGGCTCATGGCCATTATTGGCCTACCCATTATAGAATGCAGGCGGCAAGCTGGGATGAACTGTTGGAAATGCTAATCACCCCTTATCAGCTGCGTATTGCACTGCACGCAAATCACACCGCAGTTATTGATTACCTCCCTGAACAGGGGGGGGTACAGTGATGTGGCGCAATACGGCAATCTTGAGTGTGCTGGCGGCAATGCTGGTAAGTAGCTGTGCTAGCTACGATAGCCAAACGAGTACTGCTAAATTTCCAGGCAGCTATAACGCTGCGAAAAGTAGTGCTGAAACACGATTGGCGCAAGCTCATGCAGCTCCTGCTCCCATCTCACAACCTGCGCGAATTGTTCATGAGCAGGGCTATTTCGTGCCACCGCTAGCATTACCAGAAAGTGCTGGGCCCGGATGGTTCAATATCAATCTTGAGTTTGCGTTTCATAATTACCCTCTGCGGCAAGCACTGCATGATATTACCGCTGCACTTGGTGTGAGTGTGCGGTTGCTTGATCAGATCGATGAGAATTGGCCAATTAGCCTTGAGCATCATGGCTCTATTGGCGAAGCAATTGAGCAAATTAGCTTAATGACCGGATTATCCTTCGTAGCAGAAGAACGTTTAATAACTTGGCGGCAATATGAGATGGCAGAGTTTGATGTTGCTTTCCTTGCTGGCGCCACCAATTTTTTCCTCGGCGCCGATGCGGGCTCAGCAAATACCGGTGGGCAGCAAGGGGGTAATCAACAACTCGTATTTAGTAGTGGTTTAAATGATGAATCGTCCCAATACCTCAATTTTGCAAGTAGCGCATTATCGGTTTGGGATGATTTAGAAAAAGCATTATCACTATTACTCTCAGAACACGGAGAGGTGGCAGTTAATCAGAGTTCAACTTCGGTTCTGGTGCGTGATTTGCCGCAGCATGTAAAGCAAATTCGCGAATACTTGATGCAGCAAAACGAACGGTTAACGCGGCAGGTTGCGATTGATGTGCAGGTGATTGAGGTAATGTTCAATGATTCTCAGCAAGCTGGCATTGATTGGGATTTAGTGTACCAAGTTGCGAGCGGGTCAGGGGTTGTGAATATGCTTACGGGAGGGGGCGGAGCTGCTAGCAGTGGTCTGGGTTATCAACGTCAAGTAGGGCCAATGTCGGGCTCTACAGCGCTCCTCAATGCACTATCCCAGCAAGGGGTAGTAGAAGTGAGTAGCCATCCACGATTGGTAACTTTAAATAACCAGATTTCGAAAATCATTCTGGAAGATAACGTAACATATTTAGCTTCTGCCGGAACTAGTTCAACAGCGAACGTTGGCTCTAGTGAATTATTGATTCCTGGAGTGGTAAAAACGGGTTTTGAGCTGTATGTGTTGCCAAAGGTAGCTAATGGTCAAGTATTACTGCAGTTGTCTACGGCGTTATCCGATTTGAAGGGAATCGATGAAGTTCGCTCCGGAGAAATGTTGATTCAAACGCCGCAAACTAGCCGCAAAAAATTCTTCATGAAGGCAATTGTGGCAGATCAGGAAACCCTATTAATTTCTGGCCTAGAGAATAGCCGCCAACAATGGGGCCAGCGGCGTAACTTTGGCTCTTGGCTATTCGGTGGGCAACGAGAGAATCAACGCCAGCATAGTGAAACCGTTATTTTGCTCACTCCGAAGATTTTACCGGCCGGAGCTATGCTATGAGCTATCAAGTATTGCTTACGCCCATCCATCAGCGGTTTGTAACCTTTGCTTTGCTGAAGCTTGGGAAGTGTCATGCAGCTTCGTACGGCAAGGTAATCGAATTTAATGGTAGCAAGTGGGCGCAGCTTGCTGATGCGCGAGTACCTGATTTCTTTACTTGGGCGCAGCGAACATTCGGCGAAGAGCAGTTGTTGTTATGTTTAGAGTTCGAGCAACGCTTTGTAGTGGTTGGGTGGAACAGTGCTGGGCCTCAGTGTCACCAGGTTCTCAATTGGTCTGAGCTGGAGCCATGGCTGGCAACACTTTCTGGAATAACTGATTTTCAACCAAGAGTTTATTACTGGTCGAAAACGACAGCACTTGCAAAAGTGGCGCGCAAATTCTGGCCGGATGCTGCTGAGTTTGTGGATTGGCCAAAGCACATGAATAACATCAATGTACTGCCAAAGATCACCGATCGCGTTCATCGCATGGTGCAAGTGACAATTACGTTGGGGTTGGCTACTTTGCTGCTGCTTTGGCTTTGGCCAGTAACTCCACAAGTGGTGGATAATGAAACCGATCTGCACGATAAGCATCACTACTATGAGTTAACAGACAAACCCGGGGCAGCGGCGCCGTTATTAAAATTCGATGCGTATATGCAATCCTTGTTATCCAAACTGTCTGGGTGGCACGTACAAGAAGTTCAGTATCGTCAAGGAGTGTTGCGATATGGGATGTTTCGAGAGGGCGGGCAACTGAGTGATTTGCGTCAGTTTGCTGAGCAATCAGGCATGCAACTCATAAGCTCCGGAGAGCAAACCTGGCTTTTGCGCAGCGTTACCTTACCAGCCATAGTATCCGGAGATAGCAGTACTCAGCTTAGCAATAGCTTACCTGCCTTAGAGCACTTACAGGATCATCTTGACGATGCGATTCATTTACTCGTTCCGCGCAGCAAATTAAGTTTTCAGGCGCCGCAGAAGTTTTCAGATTGGCATACCAGAGTTTTAGCAATTGGCTTTGAGCATAGTTTTATCGACGATTTACTTACGCTGGCGGAAATTATTGAAGGCCTACCCGTTAGAGTGCTGGAAATGCAATACAGAGTGAATAAAAGCCAGCTGCATGGATTTATTTCAATTGATGTGTATGGAGCACCGAGCAGATGAAACGAACGCTGATTTTATTGCTAACAATACCGCTGCTATTAGTACCGTTGATCATACAACTTAGCTATGCAGATGAGCTTCCGCAACGGGAAATTACCGAACCGAAGGCACCGGCTACTCTGCCTATGCTGGTAGATAAAAACGAAGCGCAACAGCACAAACAGTTGTCGCTATCATTGCGTAACCAGAGGTTACTTGAACAGCAGGCTGAATCACGAGCGAAACAGTTGCTATTTCAATTGCAAGCAGCGGAAGCTTGGGCAGCAATTCAACGTCTTGGCGGAGAGCTCACGAATACAGGAGTAGCTTCTGCGGCTGTCGTTACCGCAAATAACGATGCTGGGCAAGTACCTGAACGAGTTTTTCAGTATCGAGTACATGCATTGGTAAAGCGAGAGAACGTATGGGTGGCGCGCGTCAATAACGGTTATCAAATGATCACGTTACGCGATGGCGATACCATAACGCCGGGGATCATTGCCAAGGTTAATCGCGGCGCGGTGGAGCTTATTGCTGATAACTGGCGTTATAAATTAAGCATGGAGTAGCCTATGAGTACAATAATCAAGGATGTGGCTCAACTTGGCTATGCGCAAGTTCAGCAAAATTTAGTGCCGCAATGTTTGCAGTTTTTTCAACGGCATAACGATCCCGAGATAGTGGCTGTTATCTTTGACGATGGTCGTTTACTCGCTTCACTAATTGCTTGGCAGCAGCATTTCTCTGAACTCCAGGAGTTAATATTCGCAGTGCGCAAAGATTGTCAGATTCAGCATTGTTTAACAGGCTCTGCAGAAATGATTCGAGAAATACTCGCAGATGCTGATGGCCAACAACGCAGCATGGAAGCTCATGAGATAGATGCGAACCACGGAGATAGCTTAGCGAAACAAACATTGATCGACATTGTTACTGAGGCGCTCGAGTTAGACGCAACAGACATTCACCTACGCTTGGCGGGAAAAGATGCACGCATTGCGTACCGAATCGATGGTTTACTCTGCTTTCAGGGAGTACGCAGCCGTATTTTCGTAACGGAAGTGGTTGCCGCCGCCTTAAATACGCAATCTGATGATTGCTTTGATGTATTTGATGAGCGGCAAATCACCGCTGCAAGCATTACTTTAAATTTGCCAGCTCCATATGGACAGGTTCGTATTCGTTCGCAAAAATCCCCATGCCGCGATGGTTTTACTGTAACACTGCGATTGCAACGTAGTTTTCAGTTGAAACTGCCAAGTTTAGAAGAGTTAGGCTTTGCGCCCCCGCACATCAGATTGCTTCGTGATTTAATGCAACAATCTATCGGCCTCATTTTAATTTCAGGCCCTACGGGGCATGGCAAAACAACAACACTCGCAGCCATGAACATGCTAGTCCCCAGCACTCGTAAAGTGATTTCGCTCGAAGATCCGATAGAAATTATTCAGCCAACAATCGAACAAAAGTTTGTCGCCAATACAGCGGAGGGAGAGGCCTTCTCAACTATGCTGAAGGTTGTACTTCGAGAAGATCCAGATTTGGTGGAAGTAAGTGAAATTCGCGACCTCCAAACGGCGAAATCTGCGGTAAGTGCAGCGCTTACCGGGCATTTAGTGGCTTCAACCATTCATGCAAATGATGCCATCGGCATTATTCCTCGATTACTAGATATAGGTTTATCTGCACGGCAGTTGAGTCAACCGGGATTGATTGCTGGGCTGATAGCACAGCGTTTGTTGCCGAAATTATGTTGTCGTTGCCGGCAACAAAGTGTGTCTACCGAGTTCGGTACATTATGGGAAAAACATGTTGATGGCTGTGAACATTGCAACTATCGCGGCGTAGTGGGGCGTGTGGTGGTTAGTGAAATTATTCTGCCGAGCATCGATAGCGGTAATTTTATTCGTGAGCAAGATTTTGCCGGCTGGCGTAAGCAATTGCAGGCGCGTGGTTGGTTAAGTTTGGCTGCCGCCGCAGAAGTGTTAGTAAAGCAAGGGATTGTGGCGCTTAGTGATGCTCGCAAAAACATCCCCGGGATGCGATTACAGGGGCGCTTATTTACCGAGGTTGCGGAAGATGTTTAAGTCAAGTTATCTGCGCGCACAGGAGCAAATTCAGTTCCTTGCTGATTTTTCCCTGTGGCTACAAGACGGCCAAGCTGCTGATCATGCGCTTGCGGGAATGCAATTCTTGGCAGAGGAACGGAAACGTAAGCAAGAGCTGCGCGTCATTGCATCTCTACGGCAGGCTTTAGCGCAAGGTAAACCTATCGCTTATGGTATGAAAGCATATTTTAGTCATGAGCTGACAATGCTGGTAGAAATAGGCCAAGAAGCGGGCTGTTTAGCCGATTTGTTAGAACGCTACCAGCGCTTTACTCAACGTCGTCGAAGTTTAATTCAAACCTGTATTCGCGGGCTTGTGTACCCACTACTTCTATTCATTTCTGCGCTTACCGCCGTTGTGTTTGTAGGGTGGCAAATCATCCCGCGCTTGCAACAATTTGACGGAGCAAGTGAGCCACCATTGCTCGTGGCAAGCCTCAGCTTTATTGCTGAATTTCTAATCGCAATACTACCCACGTTATTAGTGGTTATGGGGCTTGTTGCAATTTTAGTTTATTACGCACTTCCGCATTGGAGTTCACCCTATCGGCGAAGGTTCGAGTGGTTGCTTCCCTTCAGTGTATTTAAAACATATAGCGGCATCTACTTGCTGCAAGCCATGAGCTTGTTACTGAGTAGCAAAATAGGATTAGCCCGCGCGCTACACATGTTTGAATCGCGCAGTTCAGCATACTTAGCGGAGCACCTAAGCTTGATGAGGGTATCACTTGCTGCCGGAGAATTGAGTTTACATAAGGTATTTAACACTGGGTTATTCAGCCTTACTACCTTATATCGAATGCAGACTCTGATGGCTACACAGCAAAGTAAAGCGCGTTTATTCGCCCAATTGGCCGATCGCTTAGTGCAGGATGGGGAGCGTACGCTGCGCTTACATCAGCGCGGCTTTATTGTATTACTTTATGTGGTATCGGTGCTGTGCATCTTATGGATACTAATCAGTATGGGCCTGCTGTTCACTGAGTTAGCACACAGTTGGTCATAAAGCAGCAGGCTTGCAAACCTAGCTATAAACACTATGGATATTTCAACAACAAGGAGTTAATTATGTTTGTGTACAATAAATTAGTTACCCGTAATACTTATCGCGGCTTTACTTTTATTGAGGTTCTCGCGGTACTTGGCATTATTGCGTTGGCTACTGTAGGGGTGCTTGCTTTGCGGGATTGGGCAACAAGTAATTCTCGTATTGCCGAAGCGAAAGCGCAAATCGCAACAATTCAATCTGGAGTGCAACAATGGCGCCCAAGCAATGGTATTTATACAGGGGTTTCTGTTGTAAATCTAACTACCGTAGCCTCATTGCCGATTGCATGGAGTGATGGGCGTGGCATCAATCCGTGGGGTGGTGATATTGAGGTTTATGTTGATAGCGCTGACCCCACACGTTACGTGATTCGCTTTACCAATATTCGAGTAGCAGAAGAGGGGGCTAGGTTGCAACGAGATTTCTCAGCAATCTCTCAGGGTGCAAGCTTTAGTAGTGGTACGTTCGAAGCTACATTTCAGGGCTAGGGGGCGCGAATGAGTTTGTCTCTCCTCGAATTGTTAGTGGTGTTAGCAATTGCAGCCAGTTTTGCCGTATGGCAATTACAGGCGTTGTTCCTAGCTCAAGAGCCTGAAGTAATGCACCAGTGCGAACACTCAATAGTTTCTGCACAGCGTTATCACGCTGAACGCTATTGGTTCCAGCAACAAGGAGCAAGGGATTGTGGCTAATTTACGTAGTAACCATGGGTTCTCGTTCATCGAACTCACCGTTGTTTTGGGCCTAGTAAGCGGATTATTGTTAATCCTTTCGGCAACCATGGCGCACATCCAGCAACAACGGTTAATGCAGGTGATGGTAGATGATTTGTTGAACTTGAAAATCGCAGTCTATAGTGCTCAACTGGCGGGCGAAAACGCGGCCACGGTGGCAGATTTACAAGCGAGTAAATGGTACATGCGAGAGCTTTCGAGCCCTTGGGGTGAGCCGTATCACATTGAGTACCGAAATAGTGAAGTGGTTATTCGCGGTAACGCTGGCATTGCAGCGCGGGCAAGTGGTGTTGCGCATCAATTGCCCGCGAGTACCACCAGCGGCGATTGGGTAGAACTATTTGTAGCAAAAATCATTCATGAACGGCCTGGTGATGCTTACTTGCACCGTCAGCAAGTAGCTGGCTCACCGCAGCTGAATACCATGGAAACAGATTTGCAAATGCAAAACTTCAATATCAACGACATTCATGAAGTTCACGCAACCACCATCGTTGGCGAGCATATCAATGGGCAGCAAGCTAATTTTAACGCTATCAATAGTGTAAACGTTAGTGCTGAGGTTATAGCCAGTGATAGCCTTGCTACGGACTATGCCGATGTACTGTTCTTACGTGGAACCGATGTTGCTATCGAACATTTACAGATTCAATACCTTAATGCTGACGCATTTACCTTGCTGGGTAGCGAGCTATTTGCAGATAAAGTACATGCTAACAATGTTTTTGCAGAAGTGATTAATGCCGGAATAATCGAAGCAGATAATGTGCTTGTCGCGGGAAATATATCCGCAGAACAGGCAGTTTTGCCGCAAATTCAGGCAGAGCAGGTTACCGCTGATCTCGCAGCAATATCTCAACTTACTGCTGATATAGTGAATGCTGAGCATATCTTTAGCGAACGTGTTACCACGCAATATATGGCTAGTAATCACCTTTCGGTTTCAGGTACCTTTACCACCGATGCACTGGTTGCCAATCACATTACCGCGAGTGATTTCATAACGCCCACGGGCTCATTATCGCAACTACAAACAATGCTCAGCAATTACCAACAGCTATGGAATAGCTGCATCGCAACAGGCAGTTGTGAATAATACCGAGGTGTTGGTATATGAAATGGCAAAGGAAATGCCACAAGCAGTTTTTAAATAAAGGGCAAAGCACGCTCGAGGGCGTTGTTGGCTTATTCGTTTTCGTGGTGTTTTTTGCGTTATTGCTACAAATCTTGTGGATACTGCTGGCGCAACAAGTAATGCAATCAACCACGTTGCAGGCTGCCCGGTTGGGTTCGGCATCGAGTATGAATTTGTTGCCAATGCGGGTATTGATTTTTGAGCGGTTGCGAGTTGTTCCTGGAATCCAACTCCATGTGCCTAAGATTGAACGGATATTGCCAACAAATGAAACTATTGCAGCGGTTGGTGTTTATGATAACCAGCGTAAGCGTTTTAAACTAGAAGTTGATTTCGCTCATGTTCGCATCCGCGAATTACCTAAGAACCAGCAAGAGAACTACTTAACTGCGCAGTTGTTACAAATTGACATCACCTATTGCTTCCCGTTAAGGGTGCCGCTTGCTGCAGCGATTATTATGGCAATGCCACAACCCGAGAGCGATAGGTTCTATTGCCAAGCTCAGGAACGTGGTAATTATGTGATGTTACCAATAAGAACCACAGCCACAGTGCCTTTAGAAACAGCACTATGGCAAAACTGATTTGGTAAGGGGGCCATCGCAACTAAAAGCGTCGAGGCCCCAAAGGCGTTGTTATTGTGGATCGTGGAAATCATTACAGGCTTGTAAGGTGTTCGCCATGAGCATTGCTACTGTCATAGGGCCAACGCCACCAGGAACTGGCGTGATGAAACTAGCGCGCTGTACCGCGGCAGTAAACTCAACATCACCGCATAGCGAGCCATCCGAACGGCGGTTGATACCCACATCAATTACAATCGCACCGGGCTTCACCCACTCACCAGGTATGAATCCAGGTTTACCAACGGCAACTACCAGAACATCAGCTTGACGTACATGGTGTTCTAAATTCTTGGTGAAGCGATGGCATACGGTGGTAGTGGCACCTGCTAGTAGTAACTCGAGGCTCATTGGCCGACCAACAATATTGGAAGCACCAACAATTACGGCGTGTTGACCATGCAGATCCGTGCCCGTACTGTTCAAGAGTTCAATCACGCCATAGGGTGTGCAAGGGCGCAACACCGGTAAACGTTGAGAAAGCCTGCCAATGTTGTATGGATGAAAACCATCAACATCTTTTCTAGGGTCGATTCGTTCTAAAATGCGGGTTGAATCTAATCCAGCAGGAAGTGGTAATTGTACTAATATCCCATCGATCTCGGGATCTGCGTTCAGCTCGTCAATGAGAACTTCTAAGCGTTCTTGGCTAGTTGTTACCGGTAAATCGTAGGCTTTGGAACGAAATCCTACTTCTTCACAGGCTTTGCGTTTGCTGCCAACATAAACTTGTGAAGCCGGATCTTGGCCAACGAGCACCACGGCTAAACCGGGTTGCCGTAAGCCTTTTTGCAGTCGTGTGTTTACGCCATCGCGAACGCGATTACGAATGTTCTGAGCAATTGCTTTACCATCTATCAGTTGCGCTTTGTTCTGGGAGGTCATGATTGTTGGTTCCGGGAACTAGAGAAATTAGCTAACTGGGTACATATTGTCGCGGAAATCAGCAAGAAGAACAATCAATCGCGCGAACTTTAACCTGATTTATCGCTCTTAGTGAGTTAACTGCCGTAAAAATAGCCATACAGTTTTTAATTCACAAAAATTGTTTGACGATGTGCCAGCAGATAGGTAATATTCGCCTCCGTTGTCGCCCTGAGTTTTCAGGCTAACAATTGTCGGCGATTAGCGCAGCTTGGTAGCGCACTTGGTTTGGGTCCAAGGGGTCGCAGGTTCAAATCCTGCATCGCCGACCATTTTCTTTACGCGGAACCGTAGGTAGAACAACGCGCCCGTAGCTCAGCTGGATAGAGCAGCGGCCTTCTAAGCCGTCGGTCGCAGGTTCGAATCCTGCCGGGCGCGCCAGGCTTGAAGCTATTCTAAGTAAGCTTTGTTAAGTTAACAGAGTTAACATTTAGAGCAGTTAGTGCAATGTTCAAACAGTGGTGGGTGTAGCTCAGTTGGTAGAGCCCCGGATTGTGATTCCGGTTGTCGTGGGTTCGAGTCCCATCATCCACCCCATTTCTTATCTGAAGTTCATATTGTCGGCGATTAGCGCAGCTTGGTAGCGCACTTGGTTTGGGTCCAAGGGGTCGCAGGTTCAAATCCTGCATCGCCGACCATTCTTCCCAGTTAAACCTTCTTAATACAGATGTTTCTAGTTTCCCACAGTGCTAATTGTGCGTATGATATTGCCATCTTTCTAATGATTTCTGCTACTTAAGCAAAGCATTAGCGTTTCCGATGGAGGCAATATGTTTGATGCCCAACTTCTAAGTAATGCTCGACAACTCTCCGACCGATTAGTACAGCTACAAGCGCCTATCCGTATTCTTGATGCGGTGAACTGGGATCGTGGTGTTAAAGAAACATTCTTCAAGCATGGTTGCGAGCGCAACCCACAAATTGATGCAGCCTATTATCAGCAAAAATCATTGGGCTTTAATCCTGAAAAACTTCGTCACGAACTTGCCGAACTTCAGCGTGATATCGTTCGCCAACTGGGCCGTTTGAACCCAGCATCACAATTAATGTCGCGTGCGTGTCGTGAGTATCGTGATGTGGTAAGAATGATTGAGGCAAGAGGAACAGATGAATTTCATGAGTTATCAGTAGAATTGTTTGGTCATCCAGACGATGTGTTTCATGCCAACGAGCCTTCCTTATCCGAGCTAGCCACGATGCTGCAAAGGCCATTAGATAGTTTGCTAGCAAGTGATACCATGCCAGAAGAAAAGAAGAGTATTAATGCGGCGGATGCAGTGCAAATTCTGCAACAGCAACTTAATACCAGCATGCCAAGTGTTGATGTTTCGGTGATGTTATCAGACGGTATTGTTAGCGATGCTGCTGCCGGTAGTGATCGCATTAAACTGAATCAAGATGTGCAATTCTCTCAGCGTGAACTCGATATTTTAGAAGTTCATGAAGGCTGGATTCATGTGGGCACTACCCAGAATGGTTTGCAGCAACCTTATCTCACCTGCTTGAGTAAGGGCACGCCAAGTGCAACCATTACTCAAGAAGGCCTCGCCGTTCTTACTGAAGTGGTAACCCTGCGCTCTACACCGCGAAGGCTAGCTAAATTAGTACAGCGGATTCATGCTGTGGCGTTAGCAGCTGCTGGTGCGGAGTTTGTAGAGGTATACCGGCATGGCATCGAGCAAGGCATGAGCGCGGATGAAAGTTATACTCTTACCCAACGTGTATTTCGTGGCAGTACCGCTACGGGCAAGCCATTTACTAAAGATTTGGCCTATATTCGTGGGTTTGTGTTGGTTTATAACTTGATTCGAGTTGCCGTGCAGTTAGGTAAGGTAGACCGCTTACCACTGCTGTTAACCGGTAAAATTGCGATTGATGATTTCCGCCTTATTTGCGAACTAGCAGACTCTGGCATGATTACAACACCGAAATTTGTGCCTCCGCATTTTAAAGATTTACGTGGCCTTGCCACTTGGTTGAGTGTAGGGCGCTTCTTGGGTGATTTTTCATTCACGCAACTAGAAAATGATTATCGGCCATTAATCCCGTAAAGGTAAAACTTCATGACCACAAAACGACATTCAGGCTATTCTTTACAAACCCGCGTTGCGCAGGCCTTAAGTTATGTGGAGCCGCGCACCCAAGGGTTGGTTCCGCCTACTTACTCGTCCACTACTTACTTGCGTGATGCCGACAATGAATATCGCTCGGGCTTAATATACTCTCGTGATGACAACCCAACTTACGATGTTGTGGAAAGTGTTCTTGCTGACATAGAGGAAGGCGAACAGGCTCTGTTATTTAGCTCGGGAATGGCGGCAGCGGTTGCCGTTTTTCAAGCGCTTAAACCTGGTGATCACGTACTGGCACCGCAGGTAATGTATTGGGCGTTACGGAACTGGTTGCTGGGTTTTGCCCAAGAGTGGGGCTTACGGATAGAGTTGGTAGACATGACCAACTTAGCGGCAATAGAGCAAGCGCTAAAGCCGGGTGAAACCAAATTGGTGTGGCTAGAAACACCAGGGAACCCACTATGGACGATTAGCGATATTGCTGCCATTAGCAAATTGGCGCATGGCGTGGGTGCTAAGGTAGCTGTTGATTCTACTTGCGCCACGCCAGTATTAAGCCGGCCAATCACCTATGGTGCTGATATTGTAATGCACTCAGCAACGAAGTATTTGAATGGTCATTCCGATGTGATTGCTGGCGTATTAGTGTGCAAACAAAGCGATGCGTTTTGGCAACGTATTGGCCAGGTTCGTAGGCAAGCTGGTGCAGTGTTAAGCCCAACCGACAGTAATCAATTATTGCGCGGTATGCGCACCCTAGAATTGCGTGTACGGCAGAGTAGTGAAAGCGCATTATGGCTTGCTCAGAAGCTAGCGAAGGTTAGCGCAGTGGCTGAGGTTCTCTACCCTGGATTGCCTACTTTTGCTGGACACAAGATAGCGCAACAACAAATGCAGGGTGGTTTCGGCGGTATGCTCTCGATTCGGCTCAGCGATGGCGTAAGCAAAGCAATCCAAGTGGCAGCTAATACCCAGCTCTGGAAACGAGCAACTTCACTTGGCGGTGTGGAAAGTTTAATTGAGCATCGTGCCAGTATAGAAGGTAGCGGTAGCCCAGTGCCAAACGACCTGCTGCGCTTATCGGTAGGTATTGAGTGCCGCGATGAGCTTTTAGATGATTTACTGCAAGCGATGGACAGCAAAAATCGCTAAGCAATAACAGGTGTTATGAGTAATTTTTTTCAGGTTCCTACTGCTCGAGTGGAGCAGGAAATAGAGGTTAAAAAGAGCCGCTTTATTGCTAACGCCGGTGTGGTTACAGATCGCACCGCGGCGATGCTCTGGCTGAGTGAAATACAACAACGCTACCCAGATGCCCGGCATCATTGCTGGGCGTATCTTTTGGGCGACAATGAAGCTACAAGCAGCGCAGCAATGAGTGATGACGGTGAGCCCAGTGGTACCGCGGGCAAACCTATCCTGAACGTTCTGCAACATAAACGTATAGGCAACATTATGGTAGTGGTAAGCCGCTATTTCGGTGGGGTAAAACTTGGTGCCGGAGGCCTTGTACGTGCCTACTCACAAGCCACAGAGAATGTATTGCAAAGCCTTCCTTTGGTAACGCCAATTATGCAATCCCGCTGGCAAGTGCAGCTTGATTTTTCCCTAGAGCAGCCCTTGCGTCATGTACTGCAAGAAGCAGCAGTGGAAGAAATCACTTACGCTGAGCAAGTAACAATGATTCTGCTTATTCCTTGTAATAGCGTTGCGAAACTCCGCGAATTTTGTGAACGCCACCAATTACTGATGCAAGAGATTTAATTGATCAGCAGTAATCGATTACTTAAATCAACCTGGCAATAGTTACTATCTGCTATTTGAAAATCCTGCCTACCGTCCTCAGGCACAAAGCGTGTTACACCAACGCCCATACTAAGTAAATCTGCAGCGCTGTAATAGAAGCCGCGGTAGGCATTATTAACGCAACCGATATTTTTGTCGAAGCCATATACGGTAATATGTTGGTCTACATTGATACGCTCGAAAAAGCGTGTTTCCCTGCGTAGATAGGTGTCTGCGTAGCGAGTTGCGAAACTTTTTAAGCCAGGCAATATGTATGAACGCCACTGATAGATCCAGCTACGTTCGAGGGCGCCGCCAGACCAGGCAATCAGCGCATTTTCATGCACAATCCGCTCTTCAGCAGCAGTAAATAGGTAATTAGCACAAGCCTCTAAACACAGATCGGTAACTTCAATAACAAATTGCTTTTGTTGCAGCAAATAGCCGATTTGCATTGCTGCCATTGGGTCACCGCGCTCGCTTGTTACCCGTAGATGGCGCACATCTGGATTCGCTTCGGTGAGCCGAACTAATTCTTCGAGCGTTGCTGCGCTTATATGGCCATCAATGCTGATAACACTATCTTGCAAAGAAACTCGCCCTTCTGGCGGTGCAGGAGGAGAGCTACAGGCAACCACACTAAGCACACTAATGCTTAATAAAATAACGTGGTAAAAAATTCGTTGCATACGTGTTCCTAGCCTCAGCTGATTGATTCGATATGATTACCACCCCGAGATTTAGCATTACTGAGCGCATTTTCTGCTCGTAAAACTAATTCCTCTAGAAGCTGTTCTGTTGTGTTACTAACCGCAATACCAGCAGACACGGTAACGGTTCTTGTAGTATGGCTGTTGGAATAAGAAATGTCCTGTTCTGCGAGAGCTTTGAGAAACTCTGCACAGCGTTGGTAGGTTTCTTCATAACCGAGATAAGGGAGCAAAACCCCGAAGCTCTGCTCCGACAGGCGGGATACCAGCTCACCATTTCTGCGAAAATGTGCGGTTAATAAGTTTGCTACCTGCACAACTAATGTTTCTCCAGCGCTTTCACCTAACGCGCTGTTGTATGCCTGAAACTCGTTTATGGCAAAGAAAACGATTGTTAACTCGTGATGTTGCCGACGTGCTCGGGCAAGCTCTTCTTTTAGCCGGTCAGTAAATTGTTGTTGGTTGGCTAAATCGGTTAAGCCATCACGCAACACTAATTCACGTAACGCATCATTGTTGGCTAATAACTGTTGCTGTGATGTTTGCAGTGTTAACTGTAATCGTTCTGTAGTGATCGCTGTAGCGATTAACTCGCCAATTAAGCGGGTGCGGCGAATATCCGCTTCCGACCAGCGCCTTTTCCTCGCCACCATATCAATGCCAATGAAGCCAATTAAATCGTGCTGTTGATAAAGACCAATGCAGAGCACCGATTGAATATCTTCACGAGCAAATTCATCGCGTTCCAATGCAGCTTGCTCGGGTAACGAAAGTGTATCTGCAACTACAAAAAGGCCACTTTGCAGCATTTCATTCACAAAGTAGGGCAATGCCTGATGAGGGATGTTTTGTAAATCATCAATGTGGCTAGAGATACCTGAGTTAACCCACTCATGGGTATTGGTCATTGCCATGTGATCATAATCGAATAAAAACACATAGGTTCTATCGGCTTGGCAAAATTCACCGAGAGCCGAAAGCGCTTGTTGAATATTGCTATCGATATTAGTTGAGTTACAACAACGTAAAGATGCAGATAATTCGCCAACGATTTTCTCAAAGCGAATCACATCTCGAATGGATAGTTCAGCGCTAGACATATCCATGGGGATGTCAGTGTTTACAAACAGGCGATGATCGCGTGGTTGCAGTGTTACGGCGTAGATACATTCAGAATCACCATAGTATTGATTTGTTTCAATACTGATAGGAAAACCATGCACTAGCAGATCGCGCCGATTAATCGGTTCGCCAGTTAAGCCCGCCATGAGCGGTGAATCGATGGGGCTCTCTGTGTTTGCGGTGTTGCTGAGTTGTGTATCTGGATAGAAGTTTAATGCACTCAGTTGATTTTTTAAGCCGAGCTCACGATCCAGATCAAGGAGTTTACAGGCGGTTTCGTTCGCGAAATATTCGCGGATGATGGTGCTATTTATAGATTTCTCCGTTGCGAATACAACAGCAACAGGCAATAAATCTACAACAGTTTGCCAATTTTTTATGTCGGCTCCGGAAGTTGGCATCACAGGTTCCCAAACGAGGTTGGATTATTATTATTAAGTGTTTTCCTAGGTTGCTTGCTTACATAAAGATTGTCAATAAAACGGACGCATTTTTGAGCAGAATAAGTGCAGGATTTAATGCAAAAACACACGGCTAATGGTAACTTCAACGCTAGTATTGATTAATTAGACGCCTATGCTCGACTATGGCGTTTGTGATCGTTATAATGCTGCGTCATTTTTTCATGAAGCACTGTTTCAGGTGTTCATTTAGAAAAAGAGCGCGAGGCCGCGAAAAGTGAAGTTACTTTTCGAGTTTGCAGGCCCTAGATTTCTGGAGTAGCGCACTCATGGTTTATCTTCGATAGATAGCTGTGAATGCGATAATACGTACATGCACTAGTTAGTGATGCTGAGGTAACAACGCAATGCAGGTTTCTGTAGAAGCAACTGAAGGTTTAGAGCGCCGGATCAACATTACCGTTCCGGCCGAGAAAATTGATAGCGAAGTAAAAGCGCAAGTTAAACAACGTTCGCGTACTGTTCGCATGGACGGCTTCCGCCCTGGTAAGGTGCCGGTGAGCTTAGTTGAGAAACGTTTCGGACCTGCGATTCGCCAAGACGTTGTAATGGAGCAAATTCAGCGCCACTACATCGAAGCTTTGGTACAAGAGAAAATCAACCCAGCTGGCGCTCCGCGCTTTGAAGCGAAGGTTGATGAAGCTGGTAAGGATCTGGAATTCGTAGCGGTAATTGAAATTTATCCTGAGGTTGAATTGAAAGATCTCGATAAAGTTACCGTTGAAAAACCAGTAGCTTCTGTATCTGATGCTGATCTTGAGAAAATGTTAGAAACCTTGCAAAAGCAACACGCTACCTATGAAGAAGTAAAGCGTGGCGCGAAAGATGGCGACAAGGTTACCTTTGATTTCTTAGGCCGTGTTGATGGCGAAGAATTTGAAGGCGGTAAGGCCGAAAACTTTGAGCTGGAAATGGGCGAAGGCCGCATGATCCCAGGCTTTGAAGACGGCATGAAAGGCTTGAAAGCCGGCGCTGAGAAAACTATCGAAGTAACTTTCCCAGAAGATTACCATGCGGAAAATCTGAAGGGTAAAGCAGCTGAGTTTGATTTAGTGATTAAGGCCGTGAAAGCAGCCAAGTTACCAGAGTTGAACGATGAGTTTGCGCAACAGTTTGGTATTGGCGACGGCGGCATTGATGCTCTTCGCACTGAAGTTCGCAAGAATATGGAACGCGAACTGAAGAACGCTGTGAAAAATAAAGTGAAGCAGCAAGTAATTAAAGGTTTATTAGCGGCTAACAACGATGTGCCAGTTCCTAGCGCATTGAAGCAGCAAGAAGTGCAAGTATTACGCGAACAAGCCATGCAGCGTTTCGGTGGCAATGGCCAAAACATGCCGGAATTGCCTGCTGAGTTGTTCGCAGAGCAGGCGGAAGAGCGCGTTAAAGTTGGCTTGTTATTAGGCCAAGTGATTCGCAGCAACGACCTTAAGGTTGATGAAGCTCGCGTTAAAGATATGATCGAGAACACGGCTTCTGCTTACGAAGATCCACAAGAAGTAATTGCTTATTACGCTGAAAATGCCGAAGCAAAACAACAAGTTGAAAATGTTGTTTTAGAAGATCAAGCGATTGATTTAGTGCTTGAAAAAGCTAAAATCACTGAGCAAGAGCTGAGCTTCGACGAAGTGATGAATCCACCAGCAAAATAAGCGTTTGCTGAAATTCTCAGGAATTGGTTTAATGGCTCGGGTGGATACATCCGAGCCATTTTTTTAGGAGTGAATTCGATAATGGGAAATACAGGTACAGATCCGATGGCGGCACTAGTGCCAATGGTAATTGAGCAAACAGCGAAAGGTGAGCGTTCTTTTGATATTTACTCACGGCTGTTAAAAGAAGGCATCATTTTTTTGGTGGGCCCTGTTGAAGAGCAAATGGCGAATCTAATAGTAGCGCAAATGCTGTTTTTGGAATCAGAGAACCCAGAAAAAGATATTTACCTCTATATCAATTCTCCGGGCGGCTCGGTAACAGCAGGGATGGCTATTTACGATACGATGCAATTTATTCGTAACGATGTATCTACCATTTGTATTGGCCAAGCAGCAAGCATGGGCGCTTTCTTGTTAGCTGGCGGCGCGAAAGGGAAACGTTTCTGTTTACCTAACTCACGAGTAATGATTCACCAGCCTCTTGGTGGTTTCCAAGGGCAGGCATCAGATATCGAGATTCATGCGCGCGAAATTATGTACATTAAAGACAAATTGAACCGTATTTTGGCAGAGCACACTGGGCAAGATATTGAGCGGGTAGCAAATGATACCGATCGGGATAATTTCATGAGCTCTGCGCAAGCCCTAGAGTATGGCATTATTGATAAAGTGATTAGCCACCGCGGTGAAAAAGCTGAGTAAATCGTGTTATTCTAAGAATCATGGAATAATACGCGCATAAATTGTTTAGAGTACATGCATTGTGTACTGGAGAAGTTAATGACAGAAACAACATCTGGCGATGGTAAAGGCAGTAAATCACTTTACTGTACGTTTTGCGGCAAAAGCCAGCACGAAGTTAAAAAGCTTATTGCAGGGCCTTCGGTCTTTATCTGCGATGAGTGTGTTGATTTATGTAATGATATTCTAAAAGAAGAAATTAAGAATATCGCAGCCGAAAGTGCAGATGATAAGTTGCCAACGCCGAAAGATATTCGGCAGCACTTGGATGATTATGTCATTGGCCAAGATCACGCGAAACGCGTGCTTTCGGTAGCTGTATATAATCATTACAAGCGCCTGCGCAATGCGGGAGTGCATGACAATATTGAGCTTGGTAAAAGTAATATATTGTTGATTGGCCCTACCGGCAGCGGTAAAACGCTCTTAGCAGAAACCTTAGCGCGGTTCTTGGATGTGCCTTTTACTATGGCTGATGCCACAACGCTAACGGAAGCAGGTTACGTTGGCGAAGATGTGGAAAACATCATTCAAAAGTTATTGCAGAAATGTGATTACGATGCGGCTAAAGCGGAGCGTGGCATTGTTTACATTGACGAAATCGACAAGATTTCACGCAAATCAGATAATCCATCGATTACCCGTGATGTATCAGGCGAAGGTGTGCAGCAAGCACTTCTTAAGCTCATTGAGGGAACCATCGCTGCAGTGCCGCCACAAGGTGGCAGAAAGCATCCTCAACAAGAGTTTGTGCAAGTAGATACATCGAAGATACTGTTTGTGTGTGGCGGTGCGTTTGCTGGTTTAGAAAAAGTAATTGAGCAACGCTTAGCTACGGGAACTGGCATTGGCTTTGGCGCTGAATTGAAAGCAAGCTTAGAGAAGAAACAAACAAACATTCTTACTAAGGTTGAGCCTGGAGATTTGGTTAAGTACGGCTTAATTCCGGAGTTTATCGGCCGCTTGCCTGTGGTCGCTAGCCTTACTGAGCTGGATGAAGACGCATTAGTACAGATTCTAAGCGAACCGAAGAACGCAATTACTAAGCAATATGCGGCATTGCTCGATATGGAAAACGTAGAGTTGGAGTTTCGTGAAGATGCTTTGCGCGCAATTGCTCGTAAAGCGATGCAGCGGAAAACGGGTGCCCGTGGTTTGCGCTCAATCGTTGAGGATGTGTTGTTATCTACAATGTATGAGCTACCCTCAATGGATAACGTGAGCAAAGTAGTGATTGATGAAACGGTAATCACCGGTGAATCAGACCCAATATTGATATATTCAAATTCAAAAGACGCCCAAGCATCGGGTGAATAATCAACAAAAGGAGCCATTTGGCTCCTTTTTTCTTATCTAAGCATTGAACTTTATCTGATAAGCCGCATATTAAGGGTATATCAGATTATTCGGACAGTTGATTATGGGAACAGAGATGACAGAAGAGAGCGGTAAACGACAAGGCATACCGGTATTACCATTGCGTGATGTGGTGGTATACCCACATATGGTGATTCCGTTGTTTGTAGGTCGAGAAAAATCGATCCGGTGTCTAGATGCAGCAATGGATGCTGACAAGCAGGTGTTCCTAGTGGCGCAAAAAGACGCTGGGGTAGAGGAGCCTGCCGAAGATGATATTTATGAAATAGGTGCAGTAGCAACTATTCTGCAAATGCTGAAACTTCCTGATGGTACGGTTAAGGTTTTAGTTGAAGGTATTCAGCGCGCCAAAGTAACCGCGTGGCAAACAGATGATGAGTTTTTCCGGGCTGATATTGACACGCTTACTACCGAAGCAATGGAAGAGAAAGAGGAAGAAATTTTGGTGCGCTCAGCTCTTAATCAGTTTGAGGGTTACGTAAAGCTGAACAAGAAAACGCCACCGGAAGTTTTAACCTCTTTAAATGGTATTGATGACGCGGATCGCTTGGCCGATACGATGGCTGCACATATGCCATTAAAGCTTGCGGATAAGCAACGTGTTTTAGAAATTGTTGCGATTCAAGAACGCTTAGAGCACTTGATGGCGTTAATGGAAGGCGAAATAGATATTTTGCAAGTAGAACGCAAAATTCGCAATCGTGTGAAGCAGCAGATGGAAAAAAGCCAGCGCGAGTATTATTTGAATGAGCAAATGAAAGCGATTCAAAAGGAACTCGGCGAAGGTGAAGATGGTGTTGATGAGTTTGAAGTGCTTGCCAAGAAAATTGACGAAGCACAGATGCCAAAGGAAGCGCTTGAAAAAACCAAAGCTGAACTACAAAAACTGCGCATGATGTCGCCAATGTCGGCAGAAGCTACCGTGGTGCGCAGCTATATTGATTGGATGACAAGCGTTCCTTGGCACAAGAAATCACGGGTGAAAAAGGATTTACATCAAGCGGAAAAGATCTTAAATGAAGATCACTTCGGCTTAGAGAAAGTGAAAGAACGTATTTTAGATTACTTAGCTGTACAGCAGCGCAGTAAGAAAGTACGTGGGCCAATCTTATGCTTAGTAGGGCCTCCAGGGGTTGGTAAAACATCTTTGGGGCAATCTATCGCTAAAGCCACGGGCCGGAAGTATGTGCGTATGGCATTAGGTGGCGTTCGTGATGAAGCAGAGATTCGCGGCCATCGGCGTACCTATATTGGCTCTATGCCGGGCAAGTTAATCCAGAAAATGGCGAAGATAGAAGTACGTAACCCGTTATTTTTGCTCGACGAAATCGATAAGATGGCGTCTGACATGCGGGGCGATCCATCGTCAGCTTTGTTGGAAGTGCTGGATCCGGAACAGAACAGCTCATTTAACGATCATTACCTCGAAGTGGATTACGATCTTTCCGACATCATGTTTGTAGCAACTTCGAACAGTATGAATATTCCTGCGCCGCTATTAGATCGTATGGAAGTAATTCGTTTATCTGGTTATACAGAAGATGAAAAACTGAATATTGCTAAGCGACACTTACTAAACAAGCAAATGGAGCGGAACGGGCTACGGAAAGGTGAAGTAGAAATAGCCGACGATGCAATTCTCGGGATTATTCGTTACTACACGCGAGAAGCGGGTGTGCGTAATTTAGAGCGGGAAATTTCTACGTTATGTCGGAAAGCCGTGCGACGGATTTTGTTAGATAAAAAATTGAAGAAAGTAACGATTAAGCAAGAAAATCTAGAGGATTTTCTAGGCGTGCAACGTTTTGATTTCGGTAAAGCTGAAGAGCAAAATCAAATCGGCCAAGTTACTGGATTAGCCTGGACGCAAGTGGGTGGTGATTTATTAACGATTGAAGCCACGAATGTGTCTGGTAAAGGCAAAGTAGTATGTACAGGCTCCTTGGGTGATGTAATGAAGGAATCGATCAGTACAGCGATGACCGTAGTGCGTAGCCGTGCGGATAAATTGGGCATACAGCCTGATTTTTACGAAAAGCGTGATATTCATGTGCATGTTCCTGAGGGTGCAACTCCTAAGGACGGCCCAAGTGCCGGTATTGCCATGGTAACTTCGTTGGTATCGTCATTAACGGAGATTCCAGTGCGAGCAGACGTAGCGATGACAGGTGAAATTACCCTTCGTGGTGAAGTTTTAGCAATTGGTGGATTAAAAGAAAAATTACTTGCTGCGCATCGTGGTGGCATTAAACGGGTATTGATTCCCAAGGAAAACGAGCGAGATCTAAAAGAAATAGCCGATAATGTTAAGGCAGATCTGGAGATTTTCCCTGTACAGTGGATTGATGATGTACTTCAGTACTCACTCGCGGAAGATCCATATAAGAAGATGAAAAATAAGAAGAAATCTTAATTTCATAGGCTTAAAGAGGGGGCTGCTATAGCCCCCTTTAATAAAAATTGTTAAATAAAAGCGAAAAAATGCTTTTCATAAAAAATCACTGTGATAGCCTAGTAATCAGCCGCCCACCCCATGTATGTAAAGGCATTCAGGGAAATAGGGTGTCTTCAAAGTAAGCATTAAGAATGCTTGAACTAATGGTATAAGCTTGTTATAAACTTTGCTGGACCATTTTTTGAATGGAACCATGGAACTCCATAATAACAATCTAAGGGGATGATACTGTGAACAAGTCTCAACTAATTGACAAAATCGCAGCAGACGCAGAACTTTCTAAAGCAGCAGCTGGTCGCGCACTTGACTCTTTCATTAGCGCGGTAACTGACGCACTGAAGAGCGAAGACCAAGTAGCACTAGTAGGTTTCGGAACTTTCACTGTACGTGAGCGTTCAGCTCGCACTGGTCGTAACCCACAAACTGGTGAAACGATCAACATCGCAGCAGCTAAAGTACCAGCTTTCAAAGCGGGTAAAGCACTAAAAGACGCGGTGAACTAAGTAGTAAGCATTGCAAAAACGTCGCGAATTCTGTGTTATACTCGCGGCGCGATGACTACAAAAAGCGCATCGCTCGATGCGCTTTTTTAATGTCAATTATTTAACAACTGTAGTTGGAAAGAGTAAAACGATGCTCGAACGGATACGTGAAGGGGCTCAAGGCCCAGTAGCTAAGGTCATCTTGGTTTTAGTAATTATAACGTTTGCTTTCACTGGGGTAAGTGCTTACCTAGGTGGTAGCGTTGATGATTATGTAGCGAAAGTGAATGAGCGCGAGATATCTCGTGCCGATTTTGATCGTGCATATCAAAACCAACGCGCCACGATGGAACAGCAGTTTGGTGAAATGTTTAATTTACTTGCTGCTGATGAAGATTACATGCGGGAAATGCGTGCAGGCGTATTAGACCAAATGATTGAAGAGCAGCTCGCGATTGAGTTGGCAGCCAAAATGGGCTTGTCACAATCAGCTGATTCTCTGCGGCGTGCCATTCGGCAAATGCCGGAGTTCCAGATTAATGGCCAGTTTAGTAATGATATTTACTTACGCCAGCTAAGCAATGCGGGTTTCTCGCCAACAATGTTCCGTGATTACTTGCAGGAACAAATGAGCCGAGTAGCGCTAATGCAAGGTGCGTTTGGTAGTGAATTTGTATTGCCGAACGAAAACGAACGCCTGCAGGTTCTGCAGAATGAACGTCGTAGCGGTAAATATGCGGTAATTTCCGCCGCGAACTTTTTCGATGATGTAGAAGTGAGTGCTGCGGAAATCGAAGAATTCTACTTTGAGAATCAAGATGCATTTCGTCAAGAAGAACAAATTCAACTTGCCTATCTTGAACTTGATTTTAACGATGTAATCGCCAGTATTGATATTGACGAAGATAGAGTACGCGATTACTACGATAATAATTTAGCAGCGTTTAGTAGCCAAGGTTCTCGTTCTATTGCCCACATCTTGGTTGAGTTTGGCAGTGACGAAGATGCTGCGTTTGCGCGTATGCAAGATATTCAGAACCGTTTAAACGCGGGTGAGGATTTTGCCGAACTTGCAGCTACGGAATCGGATGATATTTTCTCTGGCGCTGATGGCGGTGATTTGGGATTGTTAGAGCGCGATACGCTTGATCCAGACCTTGAAGATGCCGGTTTTGCACTGAGTGCAGAAGGTGATGTATCGAATATCGTTCGTTCGGAGTTTGGTTTTCATTTAGTAAAACTTACTGAATTGAATGAAGCAACCACGCAAGAGTTTGCTGAAGTTGCTGAAATGATTCGTACTAACCTTGCTCGCGAAGAAGCGGACCGAATTTATTTCGAGCGTCAGCAAGAATTAGCTCGCATTACTTTTGAAGTGGACCATACGCTTGATGAGGCTGCAGAGGTGCTTGGTTTATCGGTGCAAACTTCGCCATGGTTACGTAGAGATCAACCAACCGAAGGGTATGATGCTCCGGAACTATTACGCCAAGCGTTTTCAGATGACGTGCGTGAATTAGGCTTGAACTCTGAATTAGTAGAACTAGATGAGCGCAGCTTAGTAGTACGGGCCGCTGAATATCAGGCGCCACGCGTTCTGGATTTGGCTGAAGTAACTGATGATATTGCTAACTACCTGCGCGAAGAAAAAGCAGAGCAACTTGCAGCAGAGCGAGCTGCAAATCAGTTGGAAGCTTTATTAGCAGGTTCTGCAGCGGATCTTGAGTTTACTGAGATAACTGCAGCGGGGCGTTTTGGTAGTGAACTACCTGGTGCGGTTCGGCAACAACTCTTCCGTATGCAGTTGAGTGAATCAGCTAATTACGTACAAGTAACACTTGCTAACGGTGATGCTGCAATTGTTGCGCTTACCGATGTGTTACCAGGCGTAGTAGACCCAGAGCAGGAAGAGCGCACTAAGCGTCAGCTGGAAGGTCAATTTGCTGAGCTAGCGTACCGCTCGTTGATGGATGCATTGAAAGCCAATGCCAAAATCGAGCGTCGCAGACTATAAGTTATCGCTTGTTGTAAATACCCGTTCGCATATGAGAAAGCCCGCTATAATTAGCGGGCTTTTTTATTATTGCTTTGGCTGTTATGCCTTATGCTTAGTACAGAATAGCCAAGAATAGCTAATGTGGGTAGAGGCGTGGTAACCCATCATCATCAAGCCTTGGTTTTTGGTGTAACTCCTGTACACATTTCCACAACGCAGCCCCTTCGCGCCATTGCTGCGGCTCTTTGCTATACAACGCTGCTTCTATGCCCACTAAGTGAGTTTGTAAAGCCTCAGAGCCTAGAGCACTGGCAACATGGAATAAGCCACGAGCCGGTTGGCCAGTGCGCGCTTGATGCCACGCGAGTAATGCCGTTCTTACCTGATGGGCAGAGTTATTTTTGCACGCTTGTTTGAGATTATGTAAGGATTGGCGCGCATTTAACGGCACATACTCAGCTGTTGTCTTCGTTGGCGTTTGCTTCGCTCGATTAAGCCACCATAACAGGCCTGTAAGCAGCCATCCGGTTGCTAGTAGTACAGTTGCGAGCTGCCAATAGGTTAGTAGCTCATGAAGCTCTTCAGGAACGGGTGTGTGACGTTGCCCAATATCGGAACTATCAGTTTCAGCTGCTGTACTCGTATCTTGATTGGAACTTTCAGCTTGCACGCTGCCAGGAACGCTTAAGCCACCAGGCGGAGCTGAGATGGTAACCGTACGTTCAGGAAGGATAGCAAACTCTAACTGATCGGTACGGGTATTCCACCAAGGGATTTGCACAGCGGGTAAGGTAAACTCGCCAGCATTTGCCGGCACAATTGCTGAAGTATAGGTAGCGCGAGCGATGGGGACCCCACGAATAAGAGTACTTTCTTGTTGTCCTCGGTCAGGGTAAACCCGAAAGCCGTCTGGGTATTCTACTGCAGGCATAGGTAATTGCTCAGGGCGGGCACCTGCTGCTGTAATCGTGATGCGCCGAGTGATGGGTTCACCAATCACATAACGAGTGCTATCTGGGTCCCATTGTTCTTCCAACGTAACTTGTTCGCTTGGTAACCACTCACCAACGAAGCCAGCTGGGCGTGGCCTTACCTCTATTGCTAAGTCTGCGGAACGTGTACTTACGGGTTCAATTCGGCCTAGGGCGCTAAAGGTCCCAGGTTGCGTTCTTCGTACTTGACCATCGAAGCGAACACCTGGCACCGTAAATTCACCACTTCTCCGCGGTGTAATCGCATAGGTGCGGGTAAGTACTTGAAATCGCCGGCCATCAATTACTTCTTGGCTTTGTCGATCTTGGCCTAATTGCTCTACACTCGCATGTTCCATCGAAGGCAGGCTTAAACTGCCAGTTTCTAGCTGCTCACCAAGATATAGTTTTACGGTGTATATCACCTGCTGTTGTACATAAGGAGTTTCGGTACTTAAGCTAGCCTCAACAAACGAGTTCCTATCTTGGCTTGGTTGGTCGGCGGCGCGAATCACTTCCACTTTGATTGGCGCTGTGCTGCTAGAGCCTAGCGTGAATGCAGGTATTTCGTAATTTCCTGCGCTAGGAGCGAGCAGCGTAACGCGCCATTCAGTGCTTCGAGTGCGCTCACCATTGATGATCGATGTACTGCTGCTCACCGAAGTGCTGCGAACTTCAAAATCGTTAATCAGTTGTTCAGGTGCAAACGCATCGCGCGTTAAGCTTTCATCGCTGGTTACCGTAAGAACAAATGCGGAATGTTCCACAACTGGATTACGATCAATACTAGCGATTACCTGCTGAGCATCAGCAGCAGTGGCCCAGCTCAATATCAAAAGAGCTGCGATAGCAAAGTATATGTGCCGCTGCAGGTAGTTTGCCAAATTAAAGGTTGGTGCAACCATATTGCCTAATTACCTCTTGGTGGTGCTTGAAAACGCCTGCGTTGCGCCTCTAAGCGTAAGCGATTCTGTAGCAGTATCGCTGGATCATCATCTAAACTACGCAGCAACTGTTCAAGTTCTGCGGCTTCTTCCGCAGATAAGTTATCTAGCTCTGCCGCGCGAGATTGTTGTTCTTCAGCGTTTTGCTCATTCGCATCGAACTCGTTGTCACTAGTGTCCTGTTGTTCGTTGTCAGAATCGGCTGGTGAGTCGTTTGCTGAGCTATCCTGCTCTTGCTCATCTTGCCCCTGGGCATCGCTGGCTTCACCGTTCTCTTCCGGTTCGCCTTGTTGGTCTTGCTCACCTTCGTCATCGCCATTGCCCTCATCGCCTTGTTCTTGCTCGTCAGCTTGTTCTTCAAGCAGCGATTTTACTAGCTCAAAATTCTCTTGTGCTTGCTGCCAACCGGGCCGTTGCTGCAGTGCCTGCGTGTATGCCTCAAGCGCTTCTTCTAGTTGGCCAAGTTTTGCCAAACTATTGCCAAGATTATAATAGCCTTCAGGGCTGGGGTCGGTAGCAAATGCACTTGCTGCTTGCGCATAATCCCCTGCGCGATACCACGCCATCCCCTGGGCTAGCGGTTTGCGGAAATTCATGGCCGCTTGAGTGTAATCACCTTGTGAAAAGCGTTCTTGCGCGTACTGTTCTTGAGTACGAAATGGGCGCTGCCAAGCTGGAATTGTTGCTACGGCAGCACTTGCAGCTTGCGCATCATTATCACCTGCTATGCTGTTGTTATTGATACTCGCTGCATGGATCGGCTGAGGTAAAATAATCACCGCTAACAACAAGCTCCAAACTACGCCGCGCCGTGCCGCAATTAGCACCAAAGGAAGGAGCAACAGCAATAGCCAAGGGCCAAAATCGCGCCATTCATCACCGGATTCTAATGCTTCGCTAATTGGGCTACTTAGGGCAGGGAAGGTGAGCAACTGCTCAACATCTTCGTTACTGGCTTGAATTTGCGTAAATACGCCATTGGTTTCAGCCGCTATTCGCTCTAAATATTCCGGAATAAGTTGCGCAATGATAACGCGGCCTCGTTGATCTCGGAGCAAATCACCGTTGCTATCGCGAATCGGCGAGCCATCGCGAGTTCCGGCTGCGAGAATCGATACCCGATGCTGATTAGTTCTGAAAAAGCTGCGTAGCTCTTCCATATCTTCGCGTTGAATTCCCGCAGTAAGCCAAATGATTTCTCCATTTGTGTAGCCCGCATCAGAGAGTAATCGATGTGCTTCTTGCATGGCTAATAGAGGATGATTCCCCGGCACGGGCATCATTTCTGGTGTTAGTACGCGCATGCTTTGCAAAATTGTGGCGCCATCGCGGGTAAGCGGAGTTACGGTGAATGCGTCACCAGCGTAGGCGATAAAGCCCAATTGACCCTCATTGAAATTATCTACTACATCAATTGCTTTGAAGTTAAGCCGCGTAAATCGATCAGGCGTCAGATCTTGGGCTCGCGTAGCGAGGCTCGCGTCAAGTACTACCACTGCTCCGCGGTCTTGATTAAACAAGGGAACCTCAATACGCTGCCAACTAGGCCCCGCAGCGGCCAGGATAGTAATAACAAGTGCGCTGAGCAGTATCCAAAAAGGCCAACGAGGTGATTTACTGCTACTGCCCGTGAGCAAATGGGTGCTTAAATGCGCGGCGATCAGATTCTGCCAAGCATTTTGCTTGTGGAGGAGGTGCCAGAACATAGGCGCTAAAATGGCGAGCAATAAAAGTAGCCATAGCCACTCCGGCCGAAGAAAATGAAATGCGTTCATCGTTTCGCCCCCAGCTTGGCGTGGCTTTGTTTATTTGTTGCCACACTATGGTTTGTTTGATTACGATTCAGCCAATAGCGAACGCCGTAAAACCCCGTTTTCAAAAGCACTAAGAATAACGCTATAAGCAGCGGTATATGGGCTAAGCTGGTGCGTGGCCTAAAAAAGTGTTCGGCACCAATAATGGGTTCAATTTCATCAATTACGCGATAGATATCTTCCATTTCCTCGGTTGTTCTAGCGCGGAAATATAGCCCGCCAGTGCTACTTGCTATGGTGGCCAGAAAGCTTTCGTCTAAATCCGCACTCGGATTTATCACGCGCTCGCCAAACAAGCCTTGGATGCGCATTTCATCGGAACCAATTCCTATTGTATGAATTTTCACATCGTGGTTCCGAGCTAAATGAATCGCCTGCTCAGCATTAATATTGCCAGTGTTGATCATGCCATCCGTGAGCATTAGCACCACTCGTTCTTTACTTTCTCGTTCGGTGAAGTAGCGAATAGATAAGGCAATAGCATCCCCTAATGCAGTGCGCTGGCCTGCGAGGCCAATTCGCGCTTCTTCTGCTAGTTGCGCTACCGTTGCGAGATCACTGGTAATGGGTACGTAAACATAAGCTGAATCAGCATAAACGATCAGGCCGATACGATCGCCTTGGCGCCGGCGAATGAATTCAGCCAAAATACTGTGCGCCGCTTCCAGCCGGGTAACTCGGCGTCCATTGTAGATCATATCGTCCACTTCCATACTGCCGGATAAATCCAAGGCGATCATGATTTCCCGTGCTTCCGGATTTAAAGCGATGGGCTCATCAACCCAGCGTGGTTGGGCGATGGCGGCTACAATGGCCAACCAAATTAGGGTAGGGAGCAACCAATGCCAACGAATCTGGCGCGATTCGCCCTGCTCTTGAAGACGTAAAAAACGCGTTTGCGGTAGCCATAGTGCCGCCTTAGCATGCGCAACAGGGGGTGTTAGCCAGCGCACAAGAAACGGTAGGGGCAGCAAAAGGAAAGCCCATAAGAACGCAAATTCAAACATGTTTTTGCTTCCTCGCAGCTACTTTCGGCAATCCTAGCTGTAACCAGCGCTCCATTAAGCGAACATACTGCTGTTGCTGCTTTTGGCTACTAGGCTGGTACACCGCCTGGCCAAACTCTTGCAGTTCCGCTGCGAATTGCGCTTGTTCAGCGGCCGGCATGGTACCAATTAGAAAACGTTGCCAATCACTACCTTGTAAAGCTGAGATATTTTCAGCGGGCCACACTTGCAATGCAGCACGTTTAACCACTTGGTTGATTGCTGCAAGGCTATGGTTATGCTTCGTTAACTCTGCAGTAGCGGCACGATATACTTTGCGGCTCTTGAGATAGCGGAAGCGCCAAACGATTGCTGTGGTAATTAGGGCGCAAAGAATAACGAAGATGAGCCACCAGCCCCATGCCAATGGCCACCAACCTACTTGCTCGGCAAGTACAATATCGTTTAGCTCGTTCAGAGGATTCATGTTTGCCACCCGCGCCATTGCATTGTGGCGGGTAACGCCGCACTGATTTCGATGGTGCGAATGGCCGCCTTTTTCAGCGCCTGCGCGCGTTGCTCATGCCAATTTTGGGCTTGCTGTTGCCAATCGTTACGGAAGGTATCACTGGATAAATATAAGCGGTGTTGTTGCACACCATCGAACGCATCAATATCGCGGCGAAAATTCGCAGGTAAGCTTTCTTCGAATGGGTCGGTAATTACTACGGCACTCACCGTGTGATGCTTGCGCAATACCTGCAGGAGCTCGGTTGTATGGGAATTCAGTTGGCTAAAATCGCTAATAATCACTACATCTGCACCTGGCTTACAGAGTTTGATAAGCCGCTGTAATTGCGCATTCAGCGAGTTGCTATCAGTATCTTGTGCTTGCTGTGCTGTGATGTTTTGTGGGTGTAAAGCTACCAGTTGGCGGAGTAACAACAGCGCGCCATGCTGGCGTGCGGCAGGTTTTAGTTCAATATGATGTTGATCATTAAACACCACACCACCGATACGATCGCCGCGCTTTACGGTATGCCAAGCGATGCCCGCGGCTACATGTGCTGCTTGTACCGATTTTAATAGCAGCTTCGAGCCGAAGTACATGCTACTACTCAAATCAACACACACAAAAACAGGCCGCTCTTTTTCTTCCCGAAACAATTTTGTATGGGTTTGCCCAGTGCGTGCCGTTACGCGCCAATCGATAGCGCGAATATCATCACCGGCTTGATAGTGCCGCACCTCATCAAACTCCATGCCGCGGCCGCGCAACCGGCTTAAGCGCTGGCCTGCTTGCACCGAGGAACCCGTTGTTCTGGGAATCGGCAGGCTCAATGGTTGATATCGGTAGCGCATGAGCTCTGCAATACTGGTATGCACGCCATTTGCATGCGCAGCGTTGAGCCAATCAGTGATATCTGATTCGCTCATGGTTGCTGCGGTGCTTGCGGGTACTGCGATGCGATTCATGGATGATACAACCTTTTTCTACTAACTTGAGGCACTCTACATTAGTGAACACATTACCTGTTAAGGAGCGGGGACAAGCTCTAAAATCCGATCAATAACCTGATCGCGGCTAATTCCTTCTGCCTCAGCTTCATAGCTAAGTATGATGCGATGGCGCAGCACATTGTGCAGCAGTGCTGCAGCATCATCCGGAGTTACGAAATCACGACCATCAAGCCAAGCGCGGGCGCGGGCGCTTCTATCTAAAGCGATAGTGGCGCGCGGGCTGGCTCCAATTGCAAGCCAGCTGGCTAGTTCATCATCATAAAGCTCGGGTTGCCGGGTAGCGATAATAAGCGCTACCAAATATTCCTCAACTGCTTCGTCCATGTGCAGGGTAAGGAGTTCCTTACGCGCCGCAAAAATGGTTTCTTGAGTAAGTGGCTCGGCCATTACCGCTGTGCCCTGCATACGTTCGCTGCGAGTAAGGCGCAGAATTTGTTGCTCAGTTTGAGCGTTGGGGTAATCAAGGTTTAAATGCAGCAGAAAGCGATCAAGCTGTGCTTCTGGCAACGGATACGTACCCTCTTGCTCAAGGGGATTTTGGGTTGCCATTACCGTATATAGCGCAGGTAACGGATAGGTAGTTCTGCCCACACTAATTTGCCGTTCTGCCATGGCTTCTAAAAGCGCGCTTTGCACTTTCGCTGGTGCGCGGTTAATCTCATCAGCAAGAATCAAATTATGAAATAGTGGGCCCTGTTGGAAAATAAACTCACCGGTTTCTGGGCGATAAATATCGGTGCCGGTTAAATCGGCAGGAAGTAAATCCGGGGTAAACTGAATGCGTTGGAAATCGCCTTCAACGCCGCTTGCTAATGCTTGCACTGCTCGTGTTTTCGCTAAGCCCGGTGGCCCCTCTACTAAAAGGTGGCCATCAGCGAGAATGGCGATTAATAAATGTTCGGTGAGGGTTGGCTGACCTAAAACTTGCGTTTCTAAATATGCTTGTAATTGCCGGAACGCGACCACTGCTGTCATAACATCCTCGTTTTGTTCGATACGTGCGAAATATTCATATTACGTCTATGGTTTTAATTTTCTACATTTATAAGTAGAATCGGAAGATAAATTGTGGTCAGACCACTAATTACAGGGGTAATCTATGTCATCTTCACAACAACATTCTTCTCAAAAGCGAACCGAGCAGCAGCGCTTGCGTACTGCTAATGGTGATCGTATTGCGATTGTTGCAGGCTTGCGCACACCATTTGCTAAACAAGCGAGCTATTTCCACGGCGTACCAGCTCTCGATATGGGCACTATGGTTGTGCAAGAATTAATTCAGCGCACCAACCTAAATCCAGCGTTAGTTGAGCAACTTGTGTATGGCCAAGTTGTGCAGATGCCAGAAGCCCCAAATATTGCTCGAGAGATTGTGCTTGCAACAAGCCTTCCCGTCAACACGGATGCGTTTAGTGTAAGCCGTGCGTGCGCTACAAGCTTTCAATCTGCGGTGAGTGTTGCGGAATCTATGTTGGCTGGCAATATTAGCGTGGGTATCGCTGGCGGCGCCGATTCTTCTTCGGTATTACCGATTGGTGTATCGAAAAAGCTAGGAAGAGCACTTGTTGATTTGAATAAGGCTCGCTCGTTAGGCCAACGCTTAAGTATTTTCAAACGTTTAGGCTTAAAAGATTTACTGCCTGTTCCGCCTGCAGTGGCGGAATATTCAACTGGCTTAAGTATGGGCCAAACTGCCGAGCAAATGGCAAAAACCCATAATATTAGCCGAGCCGATCAAGACAAATTAGCCCATCGCTCTCACCAGCTAGCTCATGAAGCATGGGAGGCGGGCAAACTTGCTGATGAAGTAATGGTGGCGCACTGCGCACCGTATAAAGAATATTTTGAGCGCGATAATAATATTCGTGGTAACTCAGATTTGGCTGGCTATGCCAAGTTACGCCCAGCATTCGATAAAAAACACGGTACGGTTACTGCGGCGAACTCAACGCCCCTTACCGATGGTGCTTCAGCAATATTGATGATGACAGAGAGCCGCGCTAAGGAGCTCGGTTATACCCCTCTTGGTTATATTCGCAGTTATGCGTTTTCGGCGATTGATGTGTATGAAGATATGTTGATGGGACCATCCTATGCTACGCCGATAGCGCTTGATAGAGCAGGAATGACCCTCAATGACCTCGACCTAATTGATATGCATGAAGCATTTGCTGCGCAAACTTTGGCGAATATGAAAATGTTTGCATCGAAGAAATTTGCCGCAGAAAAACTGAATCGTAGCAGTGCAATTGGTGAAATAGACGAAGCGAAGTTTAACGTAATGGGCAGTTCAATTGCCTACGGACACCCATTTGCAGCAACGGGTACAAGAATGCTAACGCAGGTGCTACATGAGCTACATCGCCGTGGTGGCGGTACCGCATTAACAACAGCATGTGCAGCTGGCGGTTTAGGTGCTGCTGTAATTGTGGAGACAGAATAATGGAACAGAATAAAAGCGCATTTAGTTTAGCAGTTCGTGAAAACGGTATCGGTGTTATTACTATCGATGTGCCTGGCGAAAGCATGAACACTTTAAAAGCTACCTTTGCAGATGAAGTAGCTGCGTTAATGGAAAAAATTGAAAGTAATCGCGATTTGCGGGGCTTGGTGTTTATTAGCGGTAAGCCATCATCGTTTGTGGCCGGTGCCGATATCCGCATGATTAATGAGTGTGAAACCGCGGCTGATGCAGAGAGTTTGGCTCGCCAAGGGCAGGCACTGTTTGATCGCATTGAAGGATTGTCGATTCCAGTTATAGCGGCAATTAACGGGCCAGCATTGGGTGGTGGTTTAGAATTAGCGCTCGCGTGCCATGCACGTGTGGTAAGCGATTCACCGAAAACTGTGTTGGGTGTGCCAGAAGTGCAGTTGGGTTTATTGCCTGGTTCGGGCGGAACACAACGGTTACCGCGCTTAGTTGGTGTGCAACAGGCACTTACGTTAATGCTTACCGGCAAGCAATTAAGGCCCAAACAAGCACTGAAAATGGGTTTGGTAGATGAAATTGTGCCGCAGAGTATTTTACTCGAAGCCGCAGTAAAACTTGCTGAGAAAGGTAAACCTCGAGCGAAGAAGCCAAAGTTAAACTTAGTGAGTAAAATTCTCGAAGGGCCGTTGAGCTCTTTACTGTATAAGAAGGCTCGGGAGCAGGCACAGAAAAAAGCACTGGGCAACTATCCGGCAATCGACAAAATTATTGATACGGTTGCTTATGGCATGGCAAAAGGTAAAAAAGCTGGCCTTGCCTATGAGGCTAAACAATTTGGCGAGCTAGCCATGAGTAATGTTTCGTATCAGTTACGGAATATCTTCTTTGCAACCACTGAAATCAAGAAAGAAACCGGTGCGGATGGCGTGAAGCCAGCGCAAGTGCACAAAGCAGGTGTGCTCGGTGGTGGTTTAATGGGTGGTGGTATTGCCCATGTTTCGATTAGTAAAGCTAAGGTGCCTGTGCGCTTGAAAGACATTAATCAAGAGGGCATCAAGAATGCATTAGCATACCATTACAAGTTATTGCTACCGAAACTGCAGCGGAAGATTTTGCGTAAAACTGAGTTGCAGCAGCAAATGCTAATGCTCACTGGTACTACTAAATATGATGGGTTTAAAGATACCGACATTGTAATTGAAGCAGTGTTTGAGGATCTCGACCTGAAGCAAAAAATGGTTGCGGATATTGAAGAAAATGCTGCTAAACATACCATTTTTGCTACCAACACCTCATCATTGCCGATTACTCAAATTGCCGCAAAAGCAGCGCGGCCAGAACAAGTGATTGGTTTGCACTACTTTTCTCCAGTAGAAAAGATGCCATTGGCGGAAATTATTACCCATGCTGGTACATCGTCGGAAACTATTGCCACCACAGTTGAATTCGCGAAACGGCAAGGGAAAACACCAGTTGTAGTGAAAGATGGTGCCGGTTTCTACGTGAACCGCATTCTTGCCCCTTACATGAATGAAGCTGCGCGTTTATTGCTGGCTGGTGAACCCATTGAAGTGCTGGATAAAACCATGGTGAAATTTGGTTTTCCAGTGGGGCCAATTACATTGCTCGATGAAGTGGGCATTGATGTTGCTGGTAAAGTTGCGCCAATCCTTACGGATGCACTTGGTGAGCGCTTCCGCGCTCCAGATGCGTTTAGTAAGTTGTTGGATGATGGCCGCAAGGGTAGAAAAACGAAGAAAGGCTTCTATCTGTATGATGGCAAGAAGAAAGGTAAGCACGTAGATTCTTCTGTATATGGAGTAGTGGGTATTACGCCAACCGCCAAATTAGCGAGCAGTGAATTGATTGAGCGTTGTGTATTGCCAATGCTTAATGAAGCGGCTTGGTGCTTGCAGGAGGATATTATCCGCTCTCCTCGCGATGGTGATATTGGTGCTATTTTTGGTATTGGCTTCCCGCCATTTCGTGGTGGGCCATTCCGTTACATGGACAGCCTAGGTGCGAAGCATATAGTGGAGCGTTTACAGCATTATGCTAACACTGAAGGAAGCCGTTTCCAGCCTTGCCAGCTGCTCTTGGATATGGCGGCAGAGGAACGTTCGTTCTATAGCAAATAATGCTCGCGTTGTTTGCTTATGATAAAATAACCGCGCTGCTAGGTTGTGAGGTTGGCCATAAGATGTGTTGCTATTGAATTGGCCAGAAAAGCCGTAGCGCGGTTTCTTTATTCTTCAAGAAAGGTAAATGTAATGTTGTTATTTATCTTGCTTACAATAGTTTTTGCAGGCTTCTATTATATTCAGGCGTGGCAATACGCCCTTGGTCCAAAGCGTTGGGCAGTTCTTGGCTTATTGTTTGGCCCACTGCTGCTGCCAATGTTCCGCACCCATAAACGTATGCGCATACTCAAAGCAAAAGGGCCTGAAGGTATTTCATTTCGCGCCTGAGTGTTGTGGTGGGGATGTATGGTTGCAGATAACGCAACAGATAACGCAGCAGCGGGTGACAGGGACCGTAAACGCTTAAACTAAGTTATCCGCCAGTGCCATAGCACAACGCTCGCTCTGCAGGCGCAGGGTTGCAAATGCAACTAGCTCGGCATGGGTGATGTTGCGCACAGTTTCAGCTACCCGATTTGCTAATTCGAAATCACCCCGATTGTTAATTACAGAGCTCCAGTATCGCTGAGCGCGCACACGCATGCTTGGCGCAGAATCGGTTAAGTGATGCAGCACTGCTTTTTGCGCGTTCACAAAATCTGCCGTGGATAGCGTGGCTAACTGCGCTAGAAATTGGGTAATGAAATCTTCAACCGCGGCGCTAATATCCGCCGGTGCGTAGTTTGGTGATTGTACGTAACAGAGAAGCCCAGGTAGGCCATGCATCGGTAGATAGCTTGAGCCTACTAAATATCCCATTTGCTGCTCGGTACGTAGGCTGTGGAAGAAGCGCGCACTGAATAAGTGATTGAGTACTAAAAAGTGCGCTTTCTCATGTAAGCCAGTGTTTTGGCCTTGAAAAAATAGCGCGAAAGCGTGATCGCTATGTTCGTTCAAGAATGGCACTGTTTGTACGCCGCTGTTAAGGCGCTTTACCGAACGGCTTACTTTTGCTTTCGGTTCCGCAATTACAGGTAACGTTTGTGCAACCCATGTAGCAAGTTCGCCAGCGGTTTCCTGTTCAATATCACCATGGGCAAGAATAATGGCTTGTGCATCGCGCAACATTCCAGGTAGTAAATCGCAATAATGCTCAAAATCAAGATCCACAATGCTGTCGGCCAGCTGCTGTGCGGTGTAGGCACCGTGTTGTAGTTGGTGGTGCAGCAACGAGAACAAATGGTTAATCGGCTTATTTTGGTGAATCGCTTGCCAGTTTCGCTGTAATTGTTGGCGAACGGTATGGAAGTGTTGTTTGCTAGAGCGCAACGCCGCCAGCGAGCGCATTAAATCTTTAAATAATGCAGGTTGCCGATCTGAAAATCCGGATAGATGTAGCGTGATGCCAGATTGCTGCGGGTACAAGTTAAAATGCATTCCCGCCACTTCGGCATCGTAAAACTGCTCACTTAATAACTCTTGGCCAAGCTCGCACCAAATTCTACTAATTGCATGATTCCGTGCACTCGCATTGGCTAGTGGTAATTGCAGTGATAAATAAATATGCGCTTGGGGCTCTCTAAAATGAGCGTCCTGCAAATGCCACAAGGTTACGCCAGCTGGGCTCGATAGCTTGTTTGGATAGTAGCCAGTGCGCTCACATTGCTGGTTCTGCACTGCAGTTGCTTCGCTCTGCAATTGCTCCGCAATAGGTAAGGGAACAATCCGCTTAGGTGTATATGGGTTTGTTGCGGGCACCTGGAAGTTGGCCTGTAGTGTTTTAGGCACTGGCTGTTTTAGTATGCTTAATTGTTCACTTGATAGCGGCTCAATTTTGTATTCTGCCCCATAGTACTGAGTTTTTTGGTTTACTGGAGCTTGCGGGTGAATTAGCGTAATGCGCGCATTTTCAGGAACCATTTTGCTAAGCGTAACGCGCGCTAAGTCATCGCGTAATCCATCCATACGATAATCGCCGCTAACAACGTGCTCAGGGGCGTAGTGCAGCATATTAATGGCAAGTTGCGAAGCCAACTCTACGGTTTGGATTGCTTCTGGAAATTGATAGGCTAAAGCCATCATTTGTTTGCGTTCATTGTATAGCGCGTTCTGAATTCCTTCTGCTGCAACCACCCGAATATACTGAAAGCATGCCTGCACAACATGTTGAATATTCTCAGCGCCAAGATCAGTAAGCTGAATATTCAAATGGAAATCTTTAAAGTTATAGCCGCTCATTCCGCCACCAGCAGACAACTCTTGAATCCAATGTTGTTGGCGTAAAAAATAACACAGGCTGCCGCTACCTTCGTGCCCTAATAAATGCGCCAGAAAACTGGTGGTTTTGTGCAAATAATCACTATTAATTTCATCTAAGGGAAAAGTAAGTATTAATCGATTCGCTTGCTTAATTGGCCTTACATAGATTTGACAGCTTTTATGTTGCTCTTGATAAATAGGTACCGCGGGCAAAGTGATAGCGGCTTCGCCAGCACGCATATCGGCGAACTGCGCGAGAGCAATGTCTTGTAGCTCACTTAATGATTGCGGGCCAGCCAAAACTAAGGCGGCATTGTTAGCAACATAAAATGTTTGGTGGAAATCTTCTAGCCGATCGCGAATAGTGATGTTGGTATCTGCTAGCGTTTCCGCATTTCCTACTGAGAACTTGGCGAATGGGTGTGCCGGGTTAGCGGTTGTTTTGTGAACTTCATATAATCGGCGCAACTCATCTTTCAGCTTTAAGCGATACTCCGCTTCTATTGATTGACGTTCTTTATTTACCCACTCTTGCTTCAATAGGGGCTCTTTAAACAGCGAGCTAAAATGCTTTACGCAATCGGAAAAATCGTTGGCGGCGCAGGCAAAATAATAGTTACTATGCTCGGTACCGGTCCAAGCATTGAAGTGCCCACTGCTATTATTGATACGATTGGCGAAAGCGTCTGCCTCTGGGTATGAGGCGCTGCCGAGAAAAATAAGATGTTCGAGAAAGTGCGCAATACCTTGCGCCTCGATAGGGTCGTGGAAATGGCCTGCATTCACCGCAAAGGATGCTGCACTTTGTTTACTTGATGCATTATGTACCAACAGCACACGTAAACCATTTTCAAGCTGAAGCCACCGATAGCTGTGGCTATCCGTGGCGCTTGATTCAGGTGTTAACTGTGCTTTGATGGTATGCATTAGCCATTGTGCTCTTTTTTCTGCTGCGCTTTTGACAATGCGCTTTGATTGGAAGCTCAGCAAAAAATACAACAGCAAAGCACCGGGCAAGCGCTATCGGTTGTGCGGCGAAAGCCGCAGAACATTATGAGTCTATTGGTGTGTTGAAATCTTCGTGAGGCTTGAAGTCACCGTCTATAGAAGCGAGATGATCACCTTCAAAACGAACTGTAAGCTCACGCGTGATTACATCACCACGGCCTGGCTTTAATCTGAAAATGTAATTCCATTCTTCATCACGAAATACATTTTCCGCCACGGGTGAGCCTAATACGAAACGAACCTGTTCTCGGGTCATTCCTACCCGCAGTTTATCTACATCACGTTGCTCTAGATAATTTCCTTGTGGAATATCTATTTTATACACTAGCGGATCGATTACAGCACAGCTTGCAATTGAAGCAGAAAGGGCGATTGCCAATAAAATTCTCATATATAACCTGAATAACCTGTTTCAGATGATGTGTCAGGGGTGAATCTTAGCGTAAAACAAGACCTAGATGCCACCCACTCGCGGTTTTTATTCGTCTGCTTGGCGCGATAATAGTTCCCTTAGCATGGCGAATTCTCATCAATCATCATAATTACTAGGTGTTTGAGCGAAAAATTACCCTGCTAATAATTCTTTCGCATTTGCCAAAGTATGCTGTGTAATCGTATCGCCGCCAAGTAATCGGGCCAATTCTTCAATCCGATGTTGATTAGAAAGGGCTTGCATTGAAGTAATGGTTTTACCGGCTTCAGTATGTTTACTCACGAACATTTGTTGGTGTGCTCGTGCAGCTACTTGCGGTAAATGGGTTACGCACAGCACTTGATTGTTTGCCCCTAGCTGGCGCAGTAACTTACCAACCGTAGTAGCAGTAGGGCCACTAACCCCCACATCAACTTCATCAAATATCATAGTAGGTAAATTATCTTGCCCAGCAGTAAGCACCTGAATAGCTAAACTAATACGCGAGAGCTCGCCTCCAGATGCAACTTTATTAATTGGTTGTAGCGGTTGCCCGGCATTTGCTGAAACTAAGAATTTCACTTCATCGATGCCCCGTGCTGAAGCATGCTCACTTGGATTGTTATCTACTACTACAGAAAACTCACCCTCTGGCATATTCAATTTATGCATCGTTGTGGCCACCTGTGTAGCTAATTTATTTGCGGCCTTTGCTCTGCTCGCACTTAACTTTTCCGCTAACGCTAAAAACGTATTATGCGCAGCTGTAATTTCTGGGGCTAACTTCTCTAAACGATCGCCTGATTCAGTAATGCCAGCTAAATCTGCATTTAATTCATCGCGTAACCGCGGCAATTCTTGTGGTGCAACTTGATGCTTCTTCGCAAGATGCATGGCCTGGCTCATGCGTGCTTCTGTTTCCGCGAGTAATTCCGGATCAAGATCAATGCCGTCTTGATAGTGGCGCAGCTCACGCGCAGCTTCTTCTATTTGCACCGCTGCATCTTGCAACATACCTACAATAGGCTTCAGTTGCGCATCAATTTCCATGCTTTCATGCAGCCGTTCTATCACCGATTGCAGCAGTGTATAAGCATTGTTATGTTCGCCATCATACAAGGAGTTTAAGCTAAACTGTGCATCATCGAGCAGCCCCGATGCGTTGGCTAAGCGTTTGTGATCGGCCTCAAGTTGATTAAACTCATCTGCCGAAACATTGAATTCGTTTAATTCTGTTACTTGATATTGTAATAGTTGCCGCTTGGATTCTTGTGCTTCTTGTAATGTTGCCAGCTCACGCTGTTCACGAATAAGTGCTCGCCACTGCTTATGTTGTTGCTGGGTTTTTTGCAGAAGTTCAGGATGGTGTGCAAATTGATCTAGCAAACTAATTTGGTAATCTGCTTTCATCAGCAGGTGATGATCATGTTGGCCATGCAAACTTACCAACATCGTGCCGAGCTCGCGCATTAAGGTAACTGGCACGGGAGCACCGTTAATAAACCCTTTAGAACGCCCTTCAGCAGTTAAGGTACGGCGAATAATGCAGTTATCTTCATTCGGCTCACAGTGCTCATCGAGCATATCGTGCTCGCTTAACCATTGCAGTACAGCCGGTAGCTGATGCACATTGAAGCTTGCGGTAACTTCAGCCCGCTCACTACCGGGCCGAACCATAGAGCTTTCAGCGCGCGCTCCTAGACATAAGCTTAAGGCATCCAGCGCTATGGATTTACCCGCACCTGTTTCACCGGTGATCGCGGTCATGCCGTTTTGAAAATCGATACTGAGTTCATCAACGATAGCAAAGTGGCGAATGTGAAGTTGTGTCAGCATAGTTGCCTCCGCAAGCAAAAAAGAATAAAAGTACTGTTCTTATATACAGTAAATATACAGTAGTTATCCAGTAGTGCAAGCGGAGCGAAGAAATATTTTTTTAGAACAAGCGGCTGCCCCAACTCAGCTTGTTGCGGAGCACATGGTAATAGTTGTAATCCAGCGGATGTACCAAGCGCAATGGCTTGCTTTGGCGAGTGATAATAATTTCTGCACCTTCCGGAACCGGTAACTTCAAGTGGCCATCACAGCTTATATGCAGCGGTTGGTCGTCTGGGGCTACTCGCACACGAATAGCACTGTTGCCGTCTACTACAATAGGTCGGCTGCTGAGCGTATGAGGGAACATCGGAACCAGAGTGATAGCATTTAAGCCTGGCGTTAAAATAGGGCCACCTGCGGATAGAGAGTACGCGGTGGAACCTGTGGGGGTAGCAATAATTAAGCCATCAGAACGTTGGCTGAATACAAACTGTTCGTCTACATCAACCTCAAACTCCAGCATATGTGCCACTTGATCAGAATGCAGAATTACCTCGTTCATGGCGTTACTGCGGTGAATGATTTCACCATTACTTTCAATTCGTGCATCTAAAAGAAAACGCTGTTCGGTGCGGTATTTACCCTGGAGCACTGGCATTAATTGGGTAATTACATTCTCCGGTGATAAATCAGTGAGAAACCCTAGATTACCTCTATTCACGCCAATCACGGCGATGTTGTAAAGGCTTAATCTACGCGCCGCACCAAGCATTTTGCCATCACCACCGATAACAATCGCAAGTTCTGCTTGTTCGCCGATTTCTGCGAGAGAAATACGCTTTACTTGTTCGGGTAAGGGCACAGCCGGGGCTTTACCATCAACAAAAACCTGCTTCCCAGCTTGCACAAGTGCTTCGGCTAGGTGCTGGAGAGTTTCTTGAGCTGTTTCGGAATTGTTCTTACAGAGTAAGCCAATCACTTGAAAAGCGGGTTGTTGTTGCACCGATTGAGGCATAAATATCTCCGCAAAATGAATACAGCATAAGCTACGGGCTTTAGCTATCGAGATCAATAACTAGCGATTTGAAAATTTATCCTTGAATTTATTTGGCCAGCCCCAATATACACATGCAAGCAAGGCGAGAGCCGATGGTTGAGCAGCTTATTTTATTGAGCTAGCAATACTTTGGTTTGCCGTTAAACGAAATAGAGAACGAAGATGGAGCAAGGCATGAGCGATAAAAGCCAATCGGAACAGCAGAAAAAGCCTGATGTTAACGTGGAATCAGCAGAAGAGCAGATTGTTGATGCTGCTGATGAAGTAACGACAAATGCAGATGCTGATGAGCCAACACAACTTGATGCGGAAGAGCTGCAGCGCCAAGTTACCGCTTTAGCCAACGAGCTCCAAGCTGAGCGTGATAAAGGCTTACGGATAGCGGCGGAAGCCGAAAATGTGCGCCGTAGAGCAGCGCTAGATGTGGAGAAAGCGCGCAATTTCGCCTTGGAAAAGTTTGCCGGCGAATTGCTTGCGGTAATTGATAACTTAGAGCGAGCCTTGCAAACCATAGATGCTTCCGATGCGGCTCAAAATAGCATTGCCGAAGGTATCGAGATGACCCACAAAGGATTTCTCAGCACCATTGAAAAATTTGGTATGGAAGCGGTAAATCCAGAAGGGCAACCCTTTAACCCGCAGCTGCATGAAGCGATGGGAATGCAAGAAAGTGCTGATGTGCCTGCGAACACAGTGCTTTACGTAATGCAGAAAGGCTACTTGTTAAACGGCCGCTTATTGCGCCCGGCAATGGTAATGGTTTCGCGTGCAGCAAGTTAAGTGCGAATAAAAAATCGTTAATAACCTTGTAGAAAGTATTGAAATTTTATCGGGGCGTCCCCATTTCATAGACATCCTGGAAACAGATTGAACGTTTGGAGAAAATCATGGGTAGAATCATTGGTATCGATTTAGGAACAACAAATTCTTGTGTAGCTATCATGGATGGCGACAAAGCACGTGTTATCGAAAACGCTGAAGGCGATCGCACAACACCTTCTGTTGTTGCTTACGCTGATGATGGCGAAGTATTGGTAGGTGCGCCAGCGAAACGCCAGGCGGTAACCAACCCACAAAACACTCTATATGCAATTAAGCGCTTAATCGGCCGCCGCTTCGAAGATGAAGAAGTGCAGCGTGACATTGGTATTATGCCATTCGGTATTGCCAAGGCCGATAATGGTGATGCTTGGGTAGAAGTGAAGGGCGAGAAGAAAGCGCCGCCACAGATTTCTGCCGAAGTACTGAAGAAAATGAAAAAAACTGCAGAAGATTACTTAGGCGAAAAAGTAACTGAGGCAGTAATCACTGTACCTGCATACTTTAATGATGCACAGCGCCAAGCAACCAAAGATGCAGGCCGCATCGCTGGTTTAGAAGTGAAGCGTATTATTAACGAGCCAACCGCAGCAGCTTTAGCCTACGGTATGGACAAGAAAAGCGGTGAGCGTACCGTAGCAGTTTACGATTTAGGTGGCGGTACCTTCGATATTTCAATTATTGAAATCGACGAAGTTGATGGCGAGCACACCTTCGAAGTACTCGCTACTAACGGTGATACTCACCTCGGTGGTGAAGATTTTGATAACCGTGTAATCAACTACTTAGTAGAGCAGTTCCAGAAAGATCAAGGAATTGATTTACGCAAAGATCCATTGGCAATGCAACGTTTGAAAGAAGCCGGTGAGAAAGCCAAAATTGAGCTTTCTTCAGCGCAGCAAACGGAAGTGAACTTGCCATATATCACTGCTGATGGCTCAGGTCCGAAGCATATGGCGATTAAGCTAACGCGTTCGAAGCTTGAATCATTAGTAGAAGATATGGTTCGTAAAACGCTTGAACCAGTAAAACAAGCATTAGCTGATGCCGGCCTAAAAGTTGGTGATATCAACGATATCATTCTTGTTGGTGGCCAAACGCGGATGCCAAAAGTACAAGAATTAGTAGCTGATTTCTTCGGTAAAGAAGCGCGTAAAGATGTAAACCCTGATGAAGCTGTAGCAGTAGGTGCGGCAGTGCAGGCGGGTGTATTACAAGGCGATGTGAAAGATGTGTTGCTGCTTGATGTGAGCCCATTATCGCTTGGTATTGAAACCATGGGTGGCGTAATGACACCGTTGATTGAGAAGAACACGACGATTCCTACTAAGAAATCGCAAACCTTCTCTACAGCCGAAGATAACCAATCAGCGGTAACGATTCATGTTATCCAAGGTGAGCGTAAGCGCGCAGCAGATAACAAATCGCTGGGCCAATTCAATCTTGAAGGTATCCGTGCAGCAATGCGTGGTCAGCCACAAATCGAAGTAACCTTTGATGTGGATGCCGATGGTATTTTGCATGTGTCTGCGAAAGATAAAGATACCGGTAAAGAGCAGAAGATCACCATTAAAGCGTCTTCAGGTTTAACTGATGACGAAGTGGAAAAAATGGTGCGTGATGCAGAAGCTCATGCTGAAGAAGATAAAAAATTCGAAGAAATGGTGCAGGCGCGCAACCAAGCTGACGCACTAATTCACGCTACCAAAAAGCAAGTTGAAGAAGCCGGCGATGCCTTACCAGCAGAAGATAAGGAAGCTATCGAAAAGGCGAGCAACGAGCTTGAAGAAGCGATGAAAGCAAGTGATAAAGAAGCGATGGAAGCAAAATCACAAGCGCTTATGGAAGCTTCAGCTAAGTTGATGGAAATCGCTCAGCAACAAGCCCAGCAACAACAGGCTGATGGTGCTAGCAATGCTGCTAGTGACGCAGCTGATGATGTGGTTGACGCTGAGTTTGAAGAAGTTAAAGACGAAGACAAAAAGTAAGTTGCTTTGTTGCATAACTTTCTTAGCACGGGCGTTACCTTAGGGAACGCCCGTGTGTGTGTCTAACAGACTGACAGAGAACACAAAATTATGGCAAAAACCGATTATTATGAAGTGCTTGGCGTATCGAAAGGTGCCGACGAGCGCGAGATTAAAAAAGCCTATAAAAAACTAGCGATGAAGTTTCACCCAGATCGTACCAAGGGTGATAAGAACCTCGAAGCGAAGTTTAAAGAGGTAAAAGAAGCTTACGAAATTCTTAGCGATAGCGAGAAGCGCCGAGTGTATGACCAGTATGGCCATGATGCCTTTGATCAAGCACGGGGTGGCCAAGGCGCAGGCTTTGGCGGTAATGCTGATTTCTCTGACATTTTTGGTGATGTATTTGGTGATATCTTTGGCGGCGGCCGCCGCGGTGGAGGGCGCAGAGCGCAACGAGGCTCAGATCTTCGCTACGATTTAGAGATGACCTTAGAAGATGCAGTACGCGGCAAAGAAGTTGAGTTGAAAATTCCCCGCTTGAGCACTTGTGATGATTGCGATGGCACTGGTTCTGCTGATAATAGCCCACCAAAAACGTGTGATATGTGCCATGGCGCTGGTCAGGTACAAATGCGCCAGGGTTTCTTTGCTGTGCAACAAACCTGTCCACAATGTAATGGCCGTGGCACTATTGTAGAGAATCCGTGTAAGAGCTGTCATGGGCAAGGCCGCAAAGAGAAAACACGCACCTTGAATGTGAAGATTCCAGCGGGTGTGGATACCGGCGATCGCGTACGTTTAGCGGGTGAAGGCGAAGCAGGTGAGCATGGTGCGCCAAGTGGTGATTTATATGTGCAAGTGCGTGTTCGTGAGCACAAAATCTTCCGCCGCGAAGGCAATAACTTGTACTGTGAAGTACCGGTGAGCTTTACTCAAGCCGCTTTAGGTGGCGAAGTTGAAGTGCCTACGTTAGATGGCCGAGTGAAATTGAAAATACCAACGGAAACGCAAACAGGCAGAATGTTCCGGATGCGTGGCAAAGGGGTTAAATCAGTTCGTTCAGGCGCAGTAGGCGATTTGGTGTGTAAAGCGGTAATCGAAACACCAGTAAACCTTTCGGCAAAGCAAAAAGCGTTATTGAAAGAGTTTGAAGACTCCATGGGAACCGGCGATGAGGCGGCAAAATATCGGCCGAAAGAGCGTGGTTTCTTCGATGGTGTAAAAAAGTTCTTTGATGATTTAACCGGTAGCTAATTGCTACTTCTGTAAGTGTAATGTAAAGCCCCTAACCGCTAAGTGCTGCTGTTAGGGGTTTTTGTTTGGAACTTTGCTATATTAATCATTATCTAATTAATACAGCTAAAATACTGCTATTGTTAAGGTAATTTGCGACAGCGCCGTAACATTTTACTGGGGCTCGCTAAAGGGAGTATTTATGAATCGATATCGTGTGTTTACTGTTGTTTTCGTTGCCATGTTTGTATTGGTTGCCTGCACTACCTCACCAACCGGCCGTTCGCAGCTTAACTTATTTTCCGGTAGTGCCCTGAACTCTATGGGGTCGGATGCATTTACGCAAATCAAAGAAGAAGAGAAAGTATCTACGGATCGTGAATTAAACGCTTATGCGCAATGTGTTGCAGACGCAATTATTGAAATTTTGCCGGAGCAATATGCCAATAACAACTGGGAAGTAGTGGTATTTGAATCGGATACGATTAACGCGTTTGCATTGCCTGGTGGTTACATCGGATTTTACACCGGTATGTTGCGTGTTGCTGAAAATGAACATCAGTTAGCGGCTGTAATGGGCCATGAAATTGGCCATGTTATGGCCGATCATAGTAGTGAGCGATTATCTACTAACTTGTTGATTAGTGGTTTGTTGATTGGCACTGATATCGCTTTATCGGATCGTTCTCCGCAACAACGGGGAATGATAATGGCGGGCCTAGGGATAACCTCTCAAGTGGCAGTTGCGTTACCTTATAGCCGCATTCATGAAAGTGAAGCCGACGCGATTGGCTTAGAGTTAATGGCAAAAGCTGGTTTTCAGCCACAAGAAGCACCGAAACTGTGGGAAAACATGGCTGCAGAAAGTGGCGGTTCACCACCGGAGTTACTTTCCACGCATCCATCACCAAGCAGCCGAATTCGTGATCTAAATGCGCGGGTTCCTGCTGCCATGCGTGATTATGAAGCCCGAGTTGCGGCTGGTAATTTACCAAACTGTCCGCGGCCGAGAAAACTAGATAACACGGAAAGCTAAGCGATTAATGCAAGCCTGAATAAGGTTGGGCGAATCTGCTGTGGAGGCTCCTAAAATTATACTACTCGCAAAGATTGTGTGCCTTAAGCGCTAGTTGTTCTAATTAAGAACGAACTATTCTTGTGAAAAAACCGTTTATGTCGATACCCTTCGCGCATTAACGGTTTTTTTATGCTTGGCGTTTCGTTCTAAAAACAGCGCTAGGCGAGTAAAAGGTAGAATAGTAATGATTCAGGCGTGGTTTAACATTCCTTTCTGGCAACGAGTTTTAGGTGGCTTTATTCTTGGCGCACTGCTTGGTGTTGTAGCCAGTGATGTAGCTGTGGCCATGCAGCCACTCGGGCAACTTTTCATACGTGCAATTCAAATGCTGGTTGCGCCGCTCATCTTGTTTGCCATCGTGAGTAGTATCACCAGCATGCAAAGCCAAAGCAATTTGGGGCGCCTAGCGGCGAAAACAGTTGGGCTATTTTTAATTACGGCAATGATTGCCAGTGCGATAGGCCTTACGGTGGGAACGCTGGTTGATTTAACCCCGAATGTGGAGCTAACCGCAGGAGCGGTTACGGAACGTGATATTCCACCCGTGAGCCAAGTAATTCTCTCGGTCATTCCCACCAATCCATTTGCAGCGCTTGCCGATGGTAATGTATTGCAGATTATCTTTTTTGCCGTATTTGTAGCGATTGCAATTAATGCATTGAAAGAAAAAGCGGCCCCCGTGCGAAGCTTCTTTCAAAGCGGTGCCGAAGTAATGTATCAAATTACCCGCTATGTTTTAGAGCTAACGCCAATTGGCGTGTTCGGCTTAATGGCGTGGGTAGTAGGTACACATGGTATTGAAATGTTACTGCCGCTTGGCAAGTTCATTGGTGCTATTTACTTGGCGTGCTTAATCCACATTATTTTTGTGTACGGCAGCTTGGTTCGTTTTGGTGCCAAAGTGAAACCGTGGCAGTTCTTTCGGGCGATTTTCCCTACCCAGATTATTGCCTACTCCACCTCAAGTAGTTTCGGTACGTTGCCTTCTACCTTGAAAACAACCACCGAGAGATTGGGCGTAAAAAAAGAGTACGCTAGCTTTTCGTTACCACTTGGTGCAACCATTAACATGGATGGTTGTGGCGGGATATATCCTGCTATAGCGGCAATCTTCATCGCGCATTTATACGGGATACCCTTAGGTGTTACCGAGTATGCGATTATTATGGTTACCGCTACACTTGCTTCTATTGGCACCGCCGGTGTTCCGGGATCAGCAATGGTGATGTTAACGGTAACCCTTTCCGCAGTGGGCTTACCATTAGAGGGCATCGCTTTTATTGCCGCAGTTGATAGAATTATTGATATGATGCGCACAACAACAAATGTAACCGGCGATATGGCCGTGTCGCTTGTAGTAGCGAAATCAGAGAATATGGTTAACGAAGACGTTCTCGCGGCTGGCATGCGTAATGAATCTACAAGTTTGCAGCCAATGCATTTGGGCAACGTGGAAAGCGCGGAAAGATAATAACCTTAATTAAAGAGCAAGGAGCCTAAGGTAAATGGCAAATGTGATGAAAGTTGCAGTGGTGGGCGCGAGTGGCCGCATGGGCAGGCAGGTAGTAACGCTGTTGCATCCAGAACACCAGGTAACAAGTGGAGCGGGCGAGTTGCTGCTGCATGCGGCCATAACACGAGCAAATTCATCTGCACTTGGCATCGATTCGGGCGTACTTGCCGATGGTACGGCAAATCAGATTGTTATTACGGATGATTTTGCCGCTTTAAACGGCGCGGATGTGGTGATCGATTTTGCTCTAGCTGAGGGCTTATCGGAACGTTTGCAAGCCTACCAACGGGCCCAATGCCCGGCGGTGATCTGTGTTACGGGCTTAACCGATGCCCAACAGCAACAGTTGCGTTCTGCGGCTGAAAGTACCGCTATTTTGCATGCGGCGAACACCAGCGTGGGAATTAATTTGCTGGCAGCACTTACCGAAAAAGCCGCCGAAGTATTGGGTAACGCTGCCGATATTGAGATATTTGAAGCGCACCATACGCAAAAGAAAGATGCGCCTTCCGGAACCGCATTGCTGCTTGGTGAATCCGCAGCGCATGGGCGCGGGCAAAACTTAGCAGAAGTTGCCGCATATGATCGCAACGGTAAAAATGAAATTCATGTGGCAGGTAGTATTGGTTTTGCCACCATTCGCGCTGGCGATATAGTTGGTGAACACACGGTTTACTTGGTGCTTGGGGGAGAGCGTATCGAACTTACCCACCGTGTGGCGAGCCGGAGCACATTTGCCGAAGGTGCATTGCGAGCTGCAAGTTGGTTGGCAAATCAACAAACAGCTGGCTTTTATACAATGAAGGACGCACTTGGACTAGACTGAAATGCGCCTTTTTAGTATCATACGAACAATTTGCCGAACGCCGGCAAGCACAGGTGCAGCCATCCGTGGGCACAGTTGAATAAAGGGCTGGAAATTAGCTGTAATTTGATTGTTAAACGTGGGTCTGGCTGTGCATGATTCGGTGTAAAGCGGGGGAGTGTTATATGGCTTGCCCGTTTTTTTATGTTCGGAGGTACCCTTGAGTATTTCGGCGAGTAAGACCAAACGCAGGGCAATCCTGGTTCTCGCTGACGGCACTGTTTTTAATGGCACAGCAATTGGTGCAGATGGACAGGCCGTTGGTGAAGTTGTTTTCAATACTGCAATGACAGGCTATCAGGAGATTTTAACCGACCCCTCATACGCAGAACAGATCGTTACCCTCACTTATCCACATATTGGCAATTACGGCACCACCCCCGAAGATTCTGAATCTTCTCGTATTTGGGCCAAAGGCTTAGTGATCCGCGATTTATCTCCAATCGCAAGCAATTTCCGCAGTACTCAATCTCTCAGTGATTACCTTAAATCAGAAAATATTCTTGGCATAGCCGATATCGATACACGTCGATTAACTAATCGGCTGCGGCATACTGGTGCGCAAAATGGTTGCATTATGACCTATGCTGTAGGGGATGAAGCACCGATTGAAGCAGCCCTAAAAGCCGCGCAAGGATTTCCTGGTTTAGCGGGAATGGATTTAGCCAAGGTTGCAACCTGCGAAAAAGCATACCCATGGACCATGGGTAGCTGGCAATTAGGTGCCGGGCATCAAGCGCAAGGCGAAACTAAGTTCCATATTGTGGCTTACGATTTTGGCGCTAAGCTTAACATTCTGCGCATGTTGGCAGACCGCGGTTGCAAGATTACGGTTGTTCCTGCAACAACCTCAGCTGAAGAGGCGTTAGCGTTGAACCCTGATGGGGTTTTCTTATCCAATGGGCCAGGCGATCCAGCACCATGTGAATATGCAATTGCCGCAATTAAAGTGTTTTTGCAACGCAAGCTACCGATTTTCGGCATCTGTTTAGGCCATCAATTACTCGCGTTGGCCACAGGTGCAACCACAGTAAAAATGAAGCATGGCCATCATGGCGCTAATCACCCAGTGCAAGATTTAGCCAGTGGTGTAGTGATGATAACCAGCCAGAATCATGGTTTCGCAGTTGATGAGGCGAGCTTGCCTGAACACCTGAAGGCAACGCACAAATCGTTGTTTGATGGCACATTGCAAGGCATTCATCACACCACGTTGCCGGCATTTAGTTTCCAAGGGCATCCAGAAGCTAGCCCGGGGCCACATGATGCTGCTGGGCTATTTGATCACTTTATCGAACTGCTTGAAGCGAATCATTCTGCAAACCGTTAATTGAGAAAGAGTTGTCACTATGCCAAAACGTACAGACATACAAAGTATTTTGATTATCGGGGCAGGTCCGATTGTAATTGGTCAGGCTTGTGAGTTTGATTACTCAGGGGCTCAGGCCTGTAAAGCGCTGAAAGAAGAAGGGTATCGAGTTATTTTGGTGAACTCGAACCCAGCCACAATCATGACCGATCCAGAAATGGCGGATGCAACTTATATTGAACCGATTCATTGGGAAGTGGTAGAAAAAATCATTGCCCGCGAACGGCCCGATGCGATCTTGCCAACAATGGGCGGACAAACCGCTTTAAACTGTGCATTAGAGTTGGATTCACGGGGTATTCTTAAGGAATACAACGTGGAAATGATTGGCGCTACTGCGGATGCAATCGATAAAGCAGAAGATCGTGATCGTTTCGATAAAGCCATGAAGCGCATTGGTTTAGAAACTCCGAAGGCAGAAATTGCCCACAGCATGGAAGAAGCATTTGGCATTCTTGAACGCTTGGGCTTTCCATGTATTATTCGGCCCTCGTTTACTATGGGCGGGAGCGGCGGTGGTATTGCCTACAACCGTGATGAGTTTGAAGAAATTTGTAAGCGTGGTTTGGCGCTATCACGGAACAACGAGTTATTGATTGATGAATCACTAATTGGTTGGAAAGAGTACGAAATGGAAGTGGTGCGCGATAAAAACGACAACTGTATTATCGTATGTTCGATCGAGAACTTTGATCCAATGGGGATTCACACCGGTGATTCGATTACCGTTGCTCCAGCACAAACCCTTTCAGACAAAGAATATCAAATCATGCGTGATGCCTCGATGGCAGTATTGCGTGAGATAGGCGTAGAAACCGGTGGCTCGAACGTACAGTTTGGTATTTGTCCAGATACTGGCCGTATGGTGATTATCGAAATGAACCCACGGGTAAGCCGCTCTTCTGCACTTGCCTCCAAAGCTACTGGCTTCCCAATTGCCAAAGTTGCTGCGAAGCTCGCCGTAGGTTATACGCTTGATGAGCTTAGTAATGAGATCACGGGTGGTGTTACCCCGGCCTCATTTGAGCCAGCAATCGATTATGTAGTAACAAAAATCCCGCGCTTCAATTTCGAAAAATTCCCTGGTGCGAATGATCGCTTAACCACGCAAATGAAATCTGTTGGTGAAGTAATGGCGATTGGCCGTAACCAGCAAGAATCATTACAGAAAGCGTTACGTGGTTTAGAGCTTGGTATGAATGGCCTAGATCCGATGGTGGATTTGAATGAGCCAGAAGAAGCCCGCACGCGCATTATTCGTGAATTGAAAGAAGCTGGTGCTGAGCGTATTTGGTACATCGGCGATGCATTCCGTATGGGCATGAGCGTAGATGAAGTATTTGAGCTCACCAATATTGATCGCTGGTACCTAGTACAAATCGAAGAGATTATTCACCTAGAAAACGAGGTGGCTGAATTCGGTTTGGCAGGTCTAGATGCCGATAGCTTACGCTACCTGAAACGCAAAGGTTTCGCAGATGCACGGTTGGCGGATATTTTAGATGTGCACGAAAATGAAATTCGTAAGCGTCGAGAAGAGTTTGGTATTTTCCCGGTGTATAAACGTGTAGACACGTGCGCAGCTGAATTTGCTTCTGAAACAGCATACATGTACTCCACCTATGATGAAGAATGTGAAGCACGCCCTTCTAATCGTGAAAAAATCATGGTTATCGGTGGCGGCCCGAACCGCATAGGCCAAGGTATTGAGTTCGATTATTGCTGTGTACACGCTTCCTTGGCGATGCGTGAAGATGGTTACGAAACCATTATGGTGAATTGTAACCCCGAAACAGTTTCCACTGATTATGATACCTCGGATCGTTTGTACTTTGAGCCAATTACGCTCGAAGATGTGTTGGAAATTGTGCGTATTGAGAAGCCTAAGGGCGTAATTGTGCAATATGGTGGCCAAACGCCATTGAAGTTAGCGCGTGCCTTAGAAGCGAACGGAGTGCCGATTATTGGTACTTCTCCAGATGCAATCGACCGCGCAGAAGATCGTGAACGTTTCCAAACTGCGGTAGAGCGGTTGGGCTTGAAACAGCCAGAAAACGCCACAATTACCAATATTGAGCAGGCCATGGTGGAATCTGCACGAATTGGTTTCCCACTCGTGGTACGGCCATCTTATGTGCTTGGCGGTCGGGCAATGGAAATTGTGTACGATCAACAAGATTTAAGACGTTACTTAACCGAAGCAGTAAAAGTTTCCAATTCTGCTCCAGTGCTGTTGGATCGGTTCTTAGACAATGCAATTGAAGTAGACATCGATGCTATCTGTGATGGCGAAGATGTATTTATCGGTGGCATTATGCAGCACATTGAGCAGGCGGGTGTTCACTCGGGTGATTCAGCCTGTAGTTTGCCGCCATACTCGTTAAGTGATGTAGTGCAAAACCAGTTGCGTGAACAAGTAACAAAATTGGCGTTTGAACTGAATGTACGCGGCTTAATGAATACCCAGTTCGCAATTCAGAACAATGAAATCTACTTGATTGAAGTGAATCCGCGTGCTGCTAGAACCGTACCTTTTGTTTCTAAAGCAACCGGCATTCAATTAGCAAAAGTTGCTGCACGAGTAATGGCAGGGCAATCATTGAAGCAGCAAAACTGCTTAACAGAAGTGATTCCACCATATTATTCTGTGAAAGAAGTTGTGGTACCATTTGCTAAATTCCAAGGTGTAGATCCAATCCGTGGGCCAGAAATGCGCTCCACTGGTGAAGTTATGGGCGTTGGCGAAAGCTTCGAAGAAGCCTATGCGAAAGCCAACTTAGGTGCCGGCCAAGCGTTGCCGTTAAAAGGCAAAGCGCTATTATCGGTGCGTGAGGGTGATAAGAAACGGGTGATGGATTTAGCCCGTGGCCTTACTGCCTTAGGCTTCACGGTTGAGGCTACTCGTGGAACTGCGAAATCGCTGCAAGAGCAGGGCATTCATTGTACGGTTGTAAATAAACTGCAAGAAGGCCGGCCGAATATTGTTGATGCCGTGAAAAATGGCGAATATAGCTATATTATTAATACGGTGGAAGGGCGCCAAGCAATTGAGGATTCAGTTTATATTCGTAGGGAAGCGCTCTTGAATAATGTAAGTTATACCACCACACTGAATGCAGGCTTTGCCGCAGTGAAGGCTCATACGGTAAACGATCGTGCGCGAGTAAGTTCGCTGCAGGAGCTGCATAAGAGGATTTTAAATCAATGACAAATATTCCAATGACAGTGGCAGGGGCAGAGTCTCTGCGAACTGAGCTACAACGTTTGAAAAGCGAAGATAGGCCGCGAATTATTCAAGCTATCGCGGATGCTCGTGAACACGGAGATCTGAAAGAGAATGCTGAATATCACGCCGCGCGTGAGCAGCAAAGCTTTTGTGAAGGCCGTATTCAAGAAATAGAAGCGAAACTCTCCAATGCGCAAGTGATTGATGTCACCAAAATCCCCAACAACGGCAAAGTTATTTTTGGCGCTACAGTAACAGTGTTCAATACGAGTTCCGATGAAGAAGTAACTTATCGGATAGTGGGTGATGATGAAGCCGATATTAAGAAAAACTTAATTTCTGTGAACTCGCCTTTAGCGCGCGCCATGATCGGTAAAGAAGTAGACGACGTGGCATTGGTGGCAACACCGAGTGGTGAAGTTGAATATGAAGTGGTTAAAGTTGTTTATTTGTAACTAAACTGCTAGCTGTTATATGCATTAAAGCTCTGTATTTTTACAGAGCTTTTTTTTTGCATCCAAATTATTTTGGTAAGCGCATTTTCGGTTCGCGAGCAGGCCGATACAGAACTAACGTTTTGCCAATCACTTGCACCTGTGCGGAAGCAGTTTCGCGAACGATAGCATCGTAAATAGCCTGGCGCATTTCACGATCTTCCTCTGGTACTTTAATTTTAATAAGTTCGTGGTGCTCTAATGCGAGTTCAATTTCAGCAAGTACACCTTCGGTTAAACCATTAGCGCCAAGCAGTACCACTGGCTTTAACGGGTGCGCTAGGCCTTTTAAAAATTGTTTCTGTTTATTGTTTAATTGCATAGTGTGCTGCCTGTAGGTTCTTATACGTAAGAACTGCTGATAGAATTAAATGATGGCTGCAATCGTTATGCTTTTTCACAGAGAACGAGCAGACCACTTGAATTTAGGGTATTCTACCGCCATCTAGTAATACGAGCCAGCCCGAGTTGAAAAGAGTTACAATTCTATGACCAAAAAGAAGCGTTCCGCCAGCAGTAGTCGTTGGTTGAAAGAACATTTTGACGATCAATATGTCCAAAAAGCACAGAAGCGAGGATTACGTTCTCGAGCTGTGTTTAAGATTGATGAAATTCAACAGCGCGATAAGATCCTTCGGCCTGGGCAAACCGTAGTAGATTTAGGTGCAGCTCCAGGTGGTTGGTCGCAATATGTGGCCGATTTGCAAGATGGAAAAGGCGAAGTTATCGCCTGTGATATTTTGGAAATGGATCCAATCGCTGGGGTAGATTTCTTGCAAGGCGATTTTCGTGAAGAAGCAGTATTAAATGCATTATTGACCCGAATTGGTGGGGCAAAAGTGGATGTGTTGCTCTCTGATATGGCGCCAAACTTTAGTGGCACAGATGCGGTTGATCAGCCACGCTCTATGTACCTAGTGGAGTTGGCTTTAGAAATGTGCGCGCAAGTGTTAAAGCCAGGTGGGTCATTTGTAGTAAAAGTATTTCATGGTGAAGGTTCGGATGTATTTTTGAAAAGCGTTCGCCAAGCGTTCACCTCAGTGAAAGTACGCAAGCCAGATTCGTCTCGAGCGCGTTCACGTGAGGTGTATCTAGTGGCTACCGGCTACAAAGTATAGTACCCTAGAACCAAGTATCGGAATAAGCCAAACGGTGTATTCCACAACATGTTGAGAGGTAATAACGTTGAGCGACATGGCAAAAAATCTTATTCTTTGGCTAGTTATCGCGGTCGTGTTAATGAGCGTGTTCCAAGGAATTAATCCAGGTTCTACTGAGGGGCGCACCTATGCCTACTCAGAGTTTGTGCGTGATGTAAATCGGGGTGATGTACGCGAAGTAACCATTAATGAATCGAAGCGCTCTATTCAAGGCGTACGTAGAAGTGGTGAAGAGTTCCGTACAGTGATGCCTGCACAAGATCCTGAATTGTTAAACGAACTATTAAGCCAAGGCAATGTAACAGTAAAATACCAAGAGCCAGAAGCACGAAGCTTACTAGGTACTATTTTTATCTCTTGGTTCCCAATGCTGTTGTTGATTGCGGTGTGGATTTTCTTCATGCGGCAAATGCAGGGCGGCGGTGGCCGCGGGGCAATGAGCTTTGGTAAGAGTAAAGCGCGCCTAATGGGCGAAGATCAAGTGAAAACCACGCTTGCGGATGTTGCTGGCTGTGAAGAAGCAAAAGAAGAAGTTGCTGAATTAGTAGATTTCCTTCGTGACCCAAGCAAATTTCAACGCTTAGGTGGCCACATCCCGAAAGGCGTGTTGATGGTAGGCCCTCCAGGTACCGGTAAAACATTGCTAGCAAAAGCAGTTGCTGGTGAAGCTAAGGTACCTTTCTATACAATATCTGGTTCTGATTTCGTAGAGATGTTTGTAGGTGTTGGTGCGTCGCGTGTTCGCGATATGTTTGAACAAGCGAAAAAATCGGCGCCTTGTATCATCTTTATTGATGAGATTGATGCAGTAGGTCGTCAACGTGGAGCTGGCCTTGGTGGCGGTCACGATGAGCGCGAACAAACCTTGAACCAAATGTTGGTAGAAATGGATGGCTTCGAAGGCAATGAAGGTATTATCGTAATTGCTGCAACCAACCGCCCAGACGTATTGGATCCAGCGTTATTACGCCCAGGCCGCTTCGATCGCCAAGTAACCGTGGGGTTACCGGATGTTCGTGGCCGTGCGCAAATCTTGAAAGTACACATGCGTAAAGTACCTTTGGCTGACGATGTAGAGCCAAGCGTAATTGCCCGCGGAACCCCTGGGTTCTCAGGTGCTGATTTGGCAAACTTAGTAAACGAAGCCGCGTTATTCGCAGCGCGTGAAAACCGCCGTGTTGTTTCTATGGCTGAGTTTGAAAAAGCCAAAGACAAGATTTTGATGGGTTCAGAACGCAAATCGATGGTAATGACCGAAGAAGAGAAAGCAATGACGGCTTACCACGAAGCTGGCCATGCTATCGTTGGTAGATTAGTGCCCGATCATGACCCAGTATACAAAGTTTCCATTATTCCACGTGGTAGAGCGTTGGGTGTTACCATGTATTTGCCAGAGCAAGATCGAGTAAGCCATAGCAAACAGCATTTAGAAAGTATGTTGTCTAGCTTGTATGGCGGCCGTATTGCAGAGCAACTGATTTATGGTGATGACTACGTAACCACCGGCGCATCGAATGACATTGAGCGTGCTACGAGCATTGCTCGGAAAATGGTTACCCAGTGGGGCTTATCCACCAAGATGGGTCCATTGTTGTACGCGGAAGATGATGGCCAAGTATTTTTGGGGCGTGGTGTAGCTCAGAACAAGCAAATGTCTGATGAAACTATGCGGGCGATAGATGCTGAGATTCGCAACGTGATTGATAGTAATTACGCTCGCGCCTACAAGATTTTGGAAGAGAACATCGATATCCTGCATTCCATGAAAGATGCGTTAATGAAATACGAAACGCTGGATGCACATCAGATTGATGATTTAATGGAACGCAGAGAAGTTCGCGAACCGGCAAATTGGCATGATGATAATGATACCGGTAATGCAGCTGGTGGTGGCAAAAAAGCAACCAAAGACGCAGAAGGTAGCAAGGAGAAAGATGATGATTCACCGTTACTTAATGATCCCGATGAATCACCCGCTAAATAATCTATAATAAATGCCCCGTTCGCGGGGCATTTTTTTGCTTGCCACGATCTTCTTGAGGACACCTGCATGGCGCAACAACGACAACCATTTCAAGTGATGGGTATTTTAAATGTTACTCCCGATTCTTTTTCCGATGGTGGTCGATACAATTCGGTGAGCTCGGCGTTGCAGCGTGCTGAACAGATGGTAGCAGCAGGCGCTACATGGCTCGATGTAGGTGGTGAATCAACCCGGCCAGGCGCAGCTGATGTTGCTGAGCAGGAAGAACTGGATAGAGTAATTCCGGTGATAGAAGCCTTATCGCGGGAGTTTGCGGTGCAGATTTCAGTAGACACGAGTAAAGCGCAGGTAATGCGCGAAGCTGTGCATGCAGGTGCGGCAATGATTAATGATGTTCGCGCTTTGCGAGAGCCTGGAGCGCTAGCCGCCGCAGCAGAGGGTAACGCTAAAGTGTGTTTAATGCATATGATTGGCCAACCGCGTACCATGCAAGATGCCCCTGAATATGGCAACGTTGTGAACGAAGTGAAGCTATTTTTGCAAGATCGTATGCGTGTATGTGAACAAGCGGGTATTGCTCGGGAGCGTCTTTTGCTTGATCCCGGCTTTGGTTTTGGCAAAACTGTACGGCATAATTATGAGCTGCTGCATCGATTAGCGTGCTTTCAAGAATTTGAAGTACCCTTGTTGATTGGCATTTCTAGAAAATCGATGTTGGGCAAAGTAACCGGGCGTGATGTAGAACAACGGTTAGCAGCAAGCATTGCTGCGGCAACCATCGCCATGATGAAAGGTGCTGCCATTTTGCGTGTGCATGATGTAGCAGAAACCATGGATGCGGTAAAAGTGGTTACCGCCACATTAACAGGAGAATATTAATATTATGGGTAAGTATTTCGGCACTGATGGAATTCGCGGTCGTGTAGGTGACCGCCCGATTACCCCTGATTTTGTTTTGAAATTAGGCTGGGCCGCTGGTAAGGCTCTGGCTGCGGAAGGTAATACGCGCGTACTAATTGGCAAAGATACGCGGATTTCAGGTTATATGCTGGAATCTGCATTAGAAGCTGGTTTCTCCGCTGCAGGTGTTAATGTTGAATTTCTAGGCCCCATGCCAACTCCTGCCATAGCCTATTTAACACGCACCTTTCGTGCTGCCGCGGGTATCGTGATCAGTGCTTCTCATAATCCTTATTACGATAACGGTATTAAGTTTTTTTCTGATAGTGGACATAAACTTTCTGATGCACTTGAACAACGCATTGAAGATTATCTTGATCAAGAAATTGATTGCGTGTCTTCGGAGAAACTTGGCCGTGCTTCGCGTATTCCTGATGCGGCTGGCCGTTATATCGAGTTTTGTAAAAGTGTATTTCCGAGTGAGCTATCGCTCAGTAAGCTCAAGCTAGTAGTGGATTGCGCAAACGGTGCTACTTACCATATCGCGCCGAACGTGTTTCGTGAGCTTGGTGCGCAGGTAGTTGAAATTGGCAGTACACCGAATGGGTTGAATATCAACGCCGGTTGCGGTGCAACCGATTTAGCCGCATTAACTGCGAAAGTAAGAGAGGAAAAGGCGGATATTGGCATCGCGCTTGATGGTGATGGTGATCGCTTAATGATTGTGGATGCCGAGGGCGTGGTAATCGATGGTGATGAAATCGTTTATGCATTAGTGCGCCAAGCTATTAAGGATGGCACCCTCGAAGGTGGTGTAGTAGGTACCGTAATGAGTAATATGGGCATGCAATTAGCACTAGAAAAGCTAAATGTACCCTTTACTCGGGCAAACGTAGGGGACCGTTTTGTTATGCAAGCCCTACGGGAAAATCGTTGGTTTATCGGCGGCGAAGGTTCAGGCCACATTATTAATTTGAAGTACCACAGTACCGGTGATGGCATCATTGCCGCGATTCAATTTCTATCTGCCATGGTGCGCGAACAATGTAGTGCTCGTGATATGATTCAAGGTATGCAAAAGTTACCTCAGGTACTGGTGAATGTAAGATTTACCAGTGGCACCGATCCACTGCGTGAAGATAACGTTTTATCTGCAGTGGCAGAAGTTGAGAAAGCGTTAGCCGGTGAAGGCCGAGTGCTATTGCGAAAATCGGGTACCGAACCTTTGATTCGAGTAATGGTTGAAGGGAAGGATTCTGCGCGAGTAAAAGCCTACGCACAGCAAATCGCGAGTGAAGTAGCTGCTATTGTTTAAGCATTGAGCAGTCAATAAATTTTTCAATAGTGGTGCTTGTATCAGACCTTGATGTCAGGTACTATCTGCGCCGCTTACAGGAGTGTCATGTGAGACAAACACTGGTTATTGCCAACTGGAAATTAAACGGCGGTATCGGCCTCTTAAAAGAAATGGCTGAGCACTTTCACCATGTTGATACGCAAGAGCAGGTGCAGGTGGTTATTTGTCCTCCAGCTGTTTATTTGAAAACCGCAGAAGTTCTATTTGAACCAATCGGCATTCACATAGGTGGGCAAAACTGCAGCGAGCACTTATCCGGTGCATTTACTGGCGAAATAAGTGCAGAAATGCTTGCAGATGTAGGTTGTAAGTTTGTTTTAGTTGGGCACTCAGAGCGGCGTGCATTGTTTGCGGATACCGATGCGGTAATTGCGAAAAAAGTACAGCAAGCACAGAGTTCCGATTTGATCCCAGTGCTTTGTGTTGGTGAAACACTAGCCGAGCGAGAAGCAAATGCGGTAGAATCGGTAATTCAAGAACAACTTGAAGCCGCGCTACAAAAAGCTGATTTTGAACGCTTAGTAATCGCTTACGAGCCAGTTTGGGCAATAGGTACAGGGGTTACTGCATCACCTGAGCAAGCTCAGGAAGTGCACAAGATGATTCGTGCTTGGGTGGCTAGCAAAGCACCTGAAGAAGCGCAGAAGTTGCAAATTTTATATGGTGGTAGTGTAAAAGCAGATAACGCGAATACACTGTTTAGCCAACCCGATATCGATGGTGGCCTGATTGGCGGTGCTAGTCTCGATACCGAACAGTTTGATGCCATATGCAAGGCAGCAAAGGATATTTAAATTTATGTATGAAGTTCTATTAGTAGTTTACCTTTTGGTTGCGATAGCTTTGATTGCCTTAATTATGTTGCAACAAGGCAAGGGCGCAGATATGGGTGCTTCATTTGGAGCTGGTGCTTCAAATACCGTATTTGGTTCTGGCGGTTCAGGTAACTTCCTTACCCGCATGACCGCGATTGTAGCAGTGTCGTTCTTTTTGTTAAGCCTATTGTTAGGTAGTATCGTTGCTGGTGAGCGTGCTCCTGCCGACGATTGGATTGATTTAACTGAAGAGCCAACCGAACAAACACCACCGAACGATTTACCGCCAGGTAATTAACTCGTGTGAGCGTAATTAAGTTTGCGCAATAAGTTGAAAATTAAGCCGAAGTGGTGGAATTGGTAGACACGCCATCTTGAGGGGGTGGTGCTCAATTGAGCGTACGAGTTCGAGTCTCGTCTTCGGCACCAAAGTTAATGTTATCCTATTGTTAATTAAAAACTTTTAATTTCACTAGAAGTGGTTACAAAAGTTTTTAGCAGTTGAATATTCAACGTAACAGAGTATAATATGCAATATCGGACGCGGGGTGGAGCAGTCTGGTAGCTCGTCGGGCTCATAACCCGAAGGTCGTAGGTTCAAATCCTGCCCCCGCAACCAGTTCGAGTTTAACGGTACTACTTGTTGTATAGTAGTCATGGGTTAAGTCACATGTGTGTAGCATTCTTCGGATAAGATGCAACACAACCCGGTAAACTCAGGTCGAAAGGCACTAGTGAAATAGCCCCGACAATGTCCGGGGCTTTTTGCTTTTTTAGCCTAGCTGGCATTAGTTTTGACACCTGAGAACTGGGCATTATGCCCTTTTTTTGTTTCTGGAGGTTGAGTTGGCAACTTTGGTTGAACGACTAACAAATATGCTTGAGCCCGCCGTTGCTGCGGCTGGTTTTGAATTGATCGGTGTAGAATTTATACGCAGTAAGCAATCTACTTTGCGCGTATACATTGATCACGAAGAAGGGATTACCGTTGATAATTGCGCTGATGTGAGCCATCAGGTGAGCGCTGTTCTTGATGTAGAAGATCCAATTAATACCGAATACTTTTTAGAAGTATCGTCGCCAGGAATGGAACGCCCATTCTTTAAAGCGGCTCACTTTGAACAGTTTATTGGCGAGGAAGCAGCAGTGCAGCTTAACGTTGCACTCGAGAATCGCCGCAAATTTACTGCTGTTATTACGGCAGTTGAAGATAACGTGATAGTTTTCACTATCGGTGAAGATTCATTTAAGGTACCCATGAGTGCAATCAAAAAGGCACACTTAGTACCGAAGTTCGATTAATTAATAGCGTTAAAATGAAAGCGCAAAATGTTAAAAGCGCTGATGTTGAGAGCGTAAACGAGGCAAGAGCATGAATAAAGAGATTTTGCTGGTTGCAGAGGCTGTTTCCAATGAGAAATCAGTACCACGCGAAAAGATTTTTGAAGCCCTAGAAATTGCGATTGCAACCGCAACTCGTAAGAAATCTGAAGGCGATATCGAAGTACGTGTGGCAATCGACCGGAATACGGGTGAATTCGAAACATTCCGCCGTTGGATGGTGGTTGCTGATCCAGATGGAGCTTTAGAGAATCCATATGCTGAGATTTCGTTATCCGCGGCGCAAATCGATGATCCTGATATTCAAATCGGTGATTACATCGAAGACAAAATTGATTCGATTCAGTTTGATCGCATTACTACACAAACCGCCAAGCAAGTAATTGTGCAAAAGGTTCGTGAAGCTGAGCGTGCGCAAGTTGTTGAGCAGTACGAAGATCAAGTAGGTACATTGATTAACGGTACAGTGAAAAAAGCAACTCGCGATAACGTATTACTAGATTTAGGTAACAACGCTGAAGCGGTTATATTCCGTGATGATATGTTGCCGCGCGAAAGTGTTCGCCCAGGCGACCGTGTTCGTGGTTTGTTATTTGCCGTGCGCCCTGAAGCGCGCGGTGCACAGTTATTTGTAAGCCGCACGCATCCTGATTTCCTGATTGAGCTATTCCGCATTGAAGTGCCAGAAATTGGCGAAGAGATGATTGAAGTGAAGGGCGCTGCTCGGGATCCAGGTTCACGGGCGAAAATTGCTGTGAAAAGTAATGATCGCCGCATTGATCCAGTGGGTGCTTGTGTAGGTATGCGCGGAGCTCGCGTACAAGCCGTTTCTAGTGAACTAGGTGGTGAGCGGGTTGATATCGTACTTTGGGACGATAACCCAGCGCAGTTCGTGATTAACGCGATGGCGCCAGCTGAAGTTGTTTCTATTGTTATGGATGAAGAAACGCATACCATGGAAGTTGCGGTTGAAGAGGGTAACCTCGCGCAAGCTATTGGCCGGAATGGCCAAAACGTTCGTTTAGCTAGCCAGCTTACCGGCTGGGAACTTAACGTAATGACCGTAGCTGACTTTAACGCACGCAATGAAGCTGAATCTGAGCGGATAACCGCATTATTCACGGAAGGCCTAGAAATCGACGAAGATTTCGCTGGTGTACTGATTGATGAAGGTTTCTCAACGCTAGAAGAAATTGCTTATGTACCCGTAGCAGAACTACTTTCTGTTGAGGGTATGGATGAAGATATCGTGGAAGAGTTACGCAGCAGAGCGCGTGATTTCTTAACCACTAAAGCATTGAAAACCGAAGAATCGTTAGAAGGTGCAGAGCCTGATTCAACCTTGCTGGAGCTAGAAGGAATGGATAGCCATTTAGCTTATGAATTGGCCGCTATTGGTGTGAAAACGCTGGAAGATTTGGCCGAGCAAGGCACCGATGATTTAGAAAGCATTCAATCATTAACACCAACAACGGCTGGTGAGCTGATTATGAAAGCTCGCAACATTTGTTGGTTTAGTGACGAAGCATAAACAGTTTAAGTGAGGTATGAATTAGATGGCAGAAGTCAAAATCGAAAAACTTGCCAGTGATATCGGAACCTCCGTTGATCGCTTGCTAAAACAGTTAAGCGAAGCGGGCATTAGCAAAAGTGATGCCAGCGATACAGTTTCTGAAGATGAAAAGGCGCAGCTACTCGCGCATTTGAACAAAGCGCATGGTGGTGATGGAAATGCCGCACCAAGCCGGATGACACTGAAGCGGAAAACCCGTAGTACGTTGAGTATTAATGCTGGCCCTGGTAAAGCGAAAGCTGTGCAGGTGGAAGTTCGCAAAAAACGTACTTATGTGAAACGTACTCCTGAAGAAGAGCAACGTTTGGAAGACGAACGTATCGCTCAAGAAGCAGAGCAGGCGCGTTTAGAAGCGGAAGCGAAGGCGAAAGAAGCAGCGCAAGCGAAAGCCAAGGCGGAAGCCGAAGAAGCGGCCAAAGTTCGTGCAAAAGCAGAAGCTGAAGCGAAGAAGCAAGCTGCCGATGAAAAACGTAAAGCTGAGCAGGCCAAAGTAAAAGCGCAGCCGCAGGTAGAGAAATCACCGGAAGAAAAAGCGAAAGCTGAAGCTGCGAAAATTGAAGCAGAGCGTTTGCGGAAAGCGCAAGAAGCGGAAACTGCGAAGAAGGTTGAAGAAGAAGCGAAATTGCAAGCTGCTGAAGCTCGCCGTTTAGCCGAAGAGAACCAAGCGCGTTGGGAAGAAGAAGAAGCCCGCCGCAAGAAAGCTGAATTGGAAGATGTTCACTTTACTACGTCTACCACTGCGAAGTTTGCTGAAGAACAGCAAGACACGGAAGAAGAACGCCGTGGCCGCCGTACAGCGAAGAAAACGAAGCGTCGTGGCAAAGATGATGATAAAGATGATTCATCACGCCGTGAACGCCGCCGTAAAGGCAGCAAGAAAGGCCCATCAAGCATGCAGCATGGCTTTAATAAGCCGGCATCGCCTGTTGAGCGTATCGTGCGTATACCAGAAACGATTACCGTTGCTGAGCTATCAAGCCGGATGGCTGTAAAAGCTTCTGAAGTTATCAAAACCATGATGAAAATGGGTGAAATGGTAACCATCAACCAAGTACTTGATCAGGAAACTGCATCATTAGTGGTTGAAGAAATGGGCCATAAATTCACGATGGTTTCGGATAACGAACTTGAACAATCCGTATTAGGCGATCGTAGCGATGATGGTGAATTACAACCACGCGCGCCGGTAGTTACTGTTATGGGTCACGTTGACCACGGTAAAACGTCGTTACTTGATTACATTCGGAAAGCGAAGGTTGCCGATGGTGAAGCCGGTGGTATTACTCAGCATATTGGTGCGTATCACGTAGATACTGGCCATGGCATGATTACCTTCTTAGATACGCCAGGTCACGCTGCGTTTACCTCAATGCGGGCACGTGGTGCTAGTGCAACTGATGTGGTTATCTTAGTAGTAGCTGCAGACGATGGTGTAATGCCACAAACAATTGAAGCCGTTCAGCATGCGAAAGCAGCAAACGTGCCAATGATTGTTGCAGTGAATAAAATTGATAAGCCGGAAGCGGATCCAGATCGCGTTAAATCTGAACTTTCGCAACACGATGTTCTTTCCGAAGAATGGGGTGGCGATACTCAGTTTGTGCACGTATCAGCGAAAAGCGGCGAGAATATTGATGCGTTATTAGAAGCGATTCTATTGCAAGCTGAATTACTCGATTTAAAAGCGCACGTTGATGGGATGGCCGCTGGCCTCGTAATTGAATCACGTCTAGATAAAGGCCGTGGCCCAGTTGCAACCGTATTGATACAAAGCGGTACCTTGAATCGTGGTGATATCGTGTTGTGTGGCTTGGAGTACGGACGTATTCGGGCGATGCGCAATGAATTAGGCCAAGAAGTTGATCAAGCAGGCCCTTCAATCCCAGTGGAAATACTCGGTTTATCCGGTGTTCCGCAGGCGGGTGATGAAGTTGCTGTAGTAAAAGATGAGCGTAAGGCCCGTGAAGTATCGAACTATCGCCAAGGTAAATATCGTGATGTGAAGCTGGCACGCCAGCAGAAAGCGAAGCTAGAAAACATGTTTAACAGCATGGAAGAAGGCGACGTATCGGATATGAACCTAGTGATTAAAGCTGATGTTCAGGGTTCTCTTGAAGCCATTAGTGAATCACTAAATAAACTATCTACCGATGAAGTAAAAGTGAATATTATTGGTAGTGGTGTTGGCGGTATTACAGAAACAGATATCAGCTTAGCTGGTGCATCGAACGCCATTGTAATTGGTTTTAATGTTCGAGCCGACGCTACAGCGCGAAGAATTTCTGAGAACGAAAATATTGAGTTACGTTATTACAGCGTTATCTACGATGTAATCGACGAAGTTCGCCAAGCAATGACCGGTATGCTGGCTCCAGAGTTTAAGCAGCAGATTATTGGTTTAGCCGAAGTTCGTGATGTATTTAAATCACCGAAAATTGGCGCAATTGCTGGGTGTATGGTTACAGAGGGTATCGTGAAACGATCAGCACCTATTCGTGTATTACGCGATAATGTTGTAATTTACGAAGGTGAGCTTGAATCGCTGCGTCGCTTCAAAGACGACGTGCAAGAAGTTCGTAATGGTATGGAATGTGGTATCGGTGTGAAAAACTACAACGATGTGCGTCCAGGAGACCAAATCGAAGTATTCGAAACGATTCAAGTTGAGCGTACTCTTTAAGTTAAATGTGAATCTCCCCAGCGTAAGCTGGGGAGTTTTCAGGAGTTTCAATGAAGAAAGAATATAATCGTACGGATCGCTTTTCGCAGCAAATGCAGCGTGAAATCGCCATGATTTTGCAACGCGAAATCAAAGACCCACGAGTGGTTATGCCAACCGTGAACGATGTAGAAGTATCCCGCGATCTTGCTTATGCAAAAGTGTTTGTTACCTTTTTGCAAGACGAAGAAGAGCAAGTGAAGGTAGCAGTACAAGTGTTGAACGATGCTTCAGGCTATATCCGCTCATTATTGGGTAAGCGCATTAAATCGCGTATTACACCCAACCTACGATTTGTTCACGATTACAGTTTATCGGAAGGTATTCGCATGGCGAAGCTGGTTCGGGAAGCGCGTGAGCAAGATGATAAGAAAAATAATCAAGACGATTAAATTTTTTAGGTGATTACGTGGCGCGGAAAACACGCGGCAGAGCAATTGATGGTGTGATTCTCGTTGATAAGCCGAGTGGCGAATCATCAAACCGCGTTCTGCAACAAGTGAAACGAATTTTTTATGCTCAGAAAGCCGGCCATACCGGCGCTCTGGACCCTCTTGCTACTGGCATGCTTCCTGTATGTTTAGGCGAATCAACTAAGTTTGCGCAGTTTCTGCTCGATGCGGATAAATCGTATCGTGTTGTTGCCGAGCTTGGTATTCGCACCAATACCAGCGATGCCGATGGCGAGGTAGTGGAAGAAAAACCAGTAACGATAAGTGCAGCAGACGTACATGCAGCTCTGGGGCAATTTCGCGGTGCTATCATGCAAGTTCCCTCTATGTTTTCAGCATTAAAGCATGCGGGGAAACCGTTGTATGATTACGCGCGCCGTGGCATTACCATTGAGCGAGAAGCGCGGCCCATTACTATTTATGAACTTACCGTAGTGGCTATCGATTTGCCGTTGGTGACACTGGATGTGCATTGCAGTAAAGGTACGTACATTCGCTCATTAGTAGATGACCTTGGCCAAGTGTTGGGTTGTGGAGCCTACGTAAAGAGTTTGCATCGCACCGGTGTTGGTGAATATCCAGCAACAGAAATGCATAGCTTAGCGTCGCTACAGGAATTGGTAGCATCGCGAGTTACCCCAGAAGATTTCTCTTACCAAGAGCTCGATGCGCTATTATTGCCGATCGATGCGCCGGTTACCCAGTTACCGCAAATTCTTGTTAGCCAAGCTATTGGCCATGGCTTTCTGCATGGTCAACCGATACCGGCAGGGGCAACACCAGTGCATGCCGATAACCGTGAAGATTCGCAGGCACCCTTAGCGCGAATCCGTATTGCGGATAGCCAACAATTTGTTGGTGTAGGTGAACGCCGAGAGAATGGCGAATATTGGCCGAAAAGGGTGCTTACGCTCCCTGACGCGCAGTAATTAATCTTGTTTTTAAGAAGTTAAGTGCGTATAATCCGCGCTTCCCGTTGGGGCTGAATTAGTGATCGGCTCCGGCATCATTAAATTGGAGATATACAATGTCACTAAGTGCAGATGTAAAAGCTCAGATCGTAAAAGATTTCGCACGTGCAGAAGGCGATACAGGTTCACCTGAAGTTCAGGTAGCTTTATTAACCGCGCAAATTAACCATTTGCAAGGTCACTTCAAAAAGCACATTCACGACCATCACTCGCGTCGTGGTTTGTTGCGTATGGTAAGCCAACGTCGTAAATTGTTGGATTATCTTAAGCGTAAAAATGATGAGCGTTATTTAGAGCTTATCAAGCGTTTAGAATTGCGTCGTTAATAACACGCAAGCAAAGGGGCCAATAGGCCCCTTTGTTGTTTCTCAGAAGTGAAAAAATTCGGTATAATCAATCTCGAAAATTAGTAAGTAAGAGCAGGGCCCAGAAAAAGACAGGGCGAATTTAAGTAAGTTAAAGGAAAAACAAAACGTGAATCCAATTATTAAGCAATTTCAGTATGGCCAACACACCGTTACTTTAGAAACTGGTGCAATTGCACGCCAAGCAACCGGCGCAGTAATGGCTACTATGGATGACACAACAGTACTCGTGACCGTAGTGGGCAAAAGAGAAGCCCGTCCAGATGTTGATTTCTTCCCATTAACCGTAAATTACCAAGAGCGTACTTACGCTGCGGGTAAAATTCCTGGTGGCTTCTTCAAACGTGAAGGCCGCCCATCAGAAGGCGAAACACTAATCTGCCGCTTAATCGATCGGCCGATTCGCCCATTATTCCCAGAAGGGTTCTACAACGAAGTGCAAATCATTGCTACCGTTGTATCGTTAAACCCAGATGTAAACCCAGATATCGTTGCGTTAATTGGTACCTCTGCAGCACTAGCTGTTTCGGGCATTCCGTTTAATGGCCCAATTGGTGCAGCACGCGTAGGTGTGGTTAACAACGAATATGTATTGAACCCAACTAAAACTGAACTCGAAAGTTCAGATTTGGATTTGGTTGTTGCTGGTACTGAGGCCGCTGTATTAATGGTGGAATCAGAAGCTAACCTATTAAGTGAAGACGTAATGCTTGGTGCCGTAATGTATGGCCACGAGCAACTGCAATCAGTAATTGGTGCGGTTAACGAATTCGCAGCTGAAGTGAATACGCCGAAATGGGATTGGGTGCCTGCACCTAAGAACGAACCGCTTATCGCTGAAATCAAAGAATTAGCCGAAGCAAAAATTGGTGAAGCCTACCGCATTACCGATAAAGCTGAACGTAAGGGCGCACTTAATGTAGCGCTGAAAGAAGTGCTTGAAGCATTAAACGAGAAGCATGACGAATTAAACGAAAAAGAAGTTGGCGATATTTTCCATGATTTAGAATCTCATGTAGTTCGCAGCCGTATTACTGCCGGTGAGCCTCGTATTGATGGCCGTGAACCGGATATGATTCGTGCAATTAGTGTTGGTACTGGCATTTTACCGCGTGTGCATGGTTCTTCATTGTTTACTCGTGGTGAAACCCAAGCCATTGTAGCGGCAACGTTAGGTACTGAGCGCGATGCTCAGAACATTGATGAAATCATGGGTGCTCGCACCGATCGTTTCATGTTGCATTACAATTTCCCTCCCTTCTGTGTAGGTGAAACAGGTTTTGTTGGTTCGCCAAAGCGTCGTGAAATTGGCCATGGCCGTTTAGCGAAGCGCGGTGTAATGGCAGTAATGCCTAGCGTTGATGAATTCCCGTATACGGTTCGTGTGGTATCAGAAATTACGGAATCAAATGGCTCAAGCTCAATGGCTTCTGTTTGTGGTACTTCATTAGCGTTGATGGATGCTGGTGTACCAATTAAAGCTTCTGTTGCGGGTATCGCAATGGGCTTGGTGAAGGAAGGCGATAAATTCGTAGTTCTTTCCGATATCCTAGGCGATGAAGATCACCTTGGCGATATGGATTTCAAAGTAGCGGGTAGCAAAGATGGCGTTACCGCACTACAAATGGATATCAAAATTGAAGGTATCACCAAAGACATTATGGAGCAGGCGTTAGCACAAGCACGCGCGGCTCGTTTACACATTTTGTCGGTAATGGATGAAGCGATCAGCTCAGCACGTGATGACGTATCTGATTTCGCGCCACGCTTCCATATCATGAAAATCAATCCAGAGAAGATTCGTGATGTAATCGGTAAAGGCGGCGCAGTTATCCGTGAGCTTACTGAATCTACTGGCACAACGATTGAAATTGAAGATGATGGCACGATTAAAATTGCTGCAACCGATGATGCTGCTGCACAACTTGCGGTAAAACGCATTGAAGCATTAACTGCAGAAGTTGAAGTGGGCCGCATCTATGAAGGTAAAGTAGCGCGTATCGTAGATTTCGGTGCGTTCGTTACCATTCTTCCTGGTAAAGATGGCTTGGTACATATTTCCCAAATCAGCGACAAGCGCGTTGAAGACGTGAATGAGTACTTAACCGTTGGCCAATCGGTGCCAGTGAAAGTACTGGAAATCGATCGCCAAGGCCGTGTGCGTTTAAGCATGAAAGAAGCACAACCGGCTGAAGAAGCTGCAAGTAATGAAAGCAACGGTGAGTAATCTTACCTAAACTTTTCATTGTTACATTTTAAAAGCCGCGGAATTCAAGTTCCGCGGCTTTTTTGTAACGAATATCTGTGGTGTAATGAATCTACGATAAATTATTGATTTCTTAATGGCATATGGCTGAGGTAAACACTGTGAATCGATTCATGTTCGGTATAGTTATGAGTATAGGGCTGGTTACAGGGTGTAGCTCTTTACCAAGTGAAACCGGAAGCGGCGAACCCGGTGTTACTCAACCTCGCGATCAACAACTACTTGGGGCCACCGAAAGTACCGAGCCGCAACTGTTTTTAGTTGAACCTTTGCCCGCAGACCCAAACCTAGAAATTGAGTTATTGCAGCTTACCGAAATTCTCTTCAGCTCTGATTTAGATGATGAGCAAAAGGCGCAAGTATTGCAGCGCCGTTCAGTGGTATACGATTTTCTCGGCTTAAAAACCTTAGCGTTGGTAGATGTAAATCAGGCGTTGGAGCTAAAACCAGATTTAGTAGAGGGCTACCATTCACTGGGTATTTATTATGCTGAGCGTGGAGAGTATGCTGGCGCGTTTGAAGCTTTCGATAGCGTGATCGAGCTTAAGCCAAACCACGATTATGTGTATTTAAATCGCGGATTGGCAGCATATTACAATGGCCAGTACAGCCTCGCGATGAGTGATTTTGCCGACCACTACTTTCAAGATACCAGCGATCCGTTTCGAGTGATGTGGTATTACTTTGCGGCAAAAGAGGTAGATTCAGGGCGGGCAGAAGAGCAAATTCGTGAGCAGTGGCAGGATGCTGATGGTGATAGTTGGGGACAAGCAATTTTGGCGTTTCTGGTGGGTGAAAAATCGAGTGAAGATTTAATTCACACCGCATTTGCAGGAAGCGAAGATCAGCAGCAGTTAAATTATCGATTATGTGAAGCCTATTTCTATATGGGTAAAGTAGCAGCAATGAACAGCCAAAATTACGCTGCATTGAATTACTTTAAGCTTACCTTATCAACCAATGTGTATGCATACCTAGAACACCGCTATGCGCGCTCAGAGATTTTGCGCTTGCGCGAAGCCATTCGTGCCGAAGAAGGTTAAGGCGCGCTAGATTACTGTGTATATAAGGCTGCTTACATCGTTATGAAGAGAGTAAATCGTTCGCTAACGCTGGTGTTGCTAGTGGCGGTAGGGTGCATAGCGAGCGCCGGTAGATATGGTTTTCTGCAAGCAGAAAAACAAGCTGAGGTTAAGCAACAGATCAGGGCTATTGCCAGCGCTGCACAAACCTCTAACTATCCGCCAATAATTTCTCTTTCCCCAGCAACGCAGTTACCCCACTGTGTAGTAACACTCCGTTTTCACGGCGCTCAGGCAAGCCTAGAGCGCGCGCAATATTGGCTGCAGTTTATTGAACAGGATTTGCAGTTGTTAGATATGAGTGCAGCACTGGTTTGTGGAGAGTTTACGACGCAATTCATTGCGATGGATGGGTGCAGTGAAGATAACGGCCGTGCATGGTGTCCACTTTCGCCTACGTATGCGGAGCGGGATGCTGCAGATACAGCAATAGTGGATATTGTGATTACCCCGAGTGGATTAGCCAACACTCGCAACGGTGTGGTGTTTTTGCATGAGCAAGCAAGTGCTTTGGCGCTTCGGCATGAGTTAGGCCACGCGTTAGGGTTTGCCGATGAATATAGCATGCACCCAGAGTTAGCTACTCAGTTTTGTGCTGGTGAGTTTGATTTTCGGCCATTGAATATGGTGGTTACGGAGAATGATTGGGTTACCAATGCGGAATACCAAAAGCTTATCAGCCAATTGCCCTGGCAACGCCACATTGAGCAAGAACTTGGCGTGTTGCAGACAAGTGGAATTTGGCGGTTAGGTTCGCAGAATAAAGAAAAGGTGGGCTTATTTGCCGCAGAAACCTGCGCAGGTACAGGGTATTACGCGTGGAAGCCGCTAGCGCAGAAAACCTTTATGCAACAGCATGAAATAGGCGCAGTACCAGAACTGTATTTACAGCTTATTCAGCAGCGCTTAGAAGGAAGTTTATAGCAGGTTTTTAGAAAGTATGTAGCGCCCACACAGCAGAAATGCTGCATGGGCGGCTACAGAATAGGTATCAGTTACTCAGCACTAGTATCTGCGTTCTTTACGAACTCATCTAACCATTCCACAGTTTCGTGGAGCATGTGTAGCACAGATTCACGGGCACGATAGCCGTGTGATTCTAGTGGCAACATAACCAAGCGCACAACACCACCATTACCTTTCACTGCTTGATACAGCCGCTCACTTTGCATCGGGAACGTACCCGAGTTGTTGTCGTCTGTACCGTGAATGAGAAGTAACGGGGTTTTTATTTGATGCGCAGAAAAGAACGGCGACATGCGCTGATACAATTCTGGATCATCCCAAATAGTGCGCTCTTCCCGTTGGAAGCCAAATGGGGTTAAAGAACGATTATAGGCGCCGCTGCGCGCGATACCGGCTTTAAATAGATCCGAATGCGCCAACACATTGGCCGTCATAAAGGCGCCGTAAGAGTGGCCACCAAGAGCAAAGCGCTCACGATCACTTACCCCAAGCTCAACACCGAAGTTGATTACCGCTTCACTGTTCAGCACAAGCTGCTCAATGAAGGTATCGTTTGGTAGCTGATCACCTTCACCAACGATAGGCATAGTGGCACTATCGAATACTGCATACCCTTGCGTGGCTAAGAACTGCGGGTTCCAATAACTAATCCGGTTAAAGCGATACGGTGAGCCACTTACTTGCGCCGCTGCTGCTGCACTGCGGTACTCACGTGGGTATGCCCATACGATTGTGGGTAGCGGGCCATCGCGCTCTTTATCGTAGCCTGCAGGTAAAAATAGCGTTGCCGACATGGGTAAGCCATCCGCCCGCTCATAATTCACCAGCTCACGGCTAATGTCTAAAGTTTGTGGCATTGGGTGCGGGGTATCGGTAAGTGCAGTTAAAGAATCATTACCGATATCACGAATGTAGAAATCCGGTGGTGAATCTACACTTTCACGCTGAGTTAAAAATACTAACCCGGCACTATCGATCACACTGCGAGGTTGCTCGTAGTAAGGTGATTCAGAGCGCCACAACCGTTCAGTTTCGCCGGTATAGAGATTGAAACGATCAATAAATGGGCGATCACCATCATCAGAAGCACCACGGCCACTGAGTAAAACATTCTGGCCATCTAAAATAAGTACCCGGCGGCCATTCTCTAGTTGTGTAGTGAAGGGTGTGCCTGGATCGTTGTAACTATCTTCATATGAACGATCCCATACTAATTGTGGCTCAGCATCACCATCTGGACTGATGCGCCATAAACGTTCGTTACGATCTGCCCAAAAACGTTCCCACACCAAGGCGGTTTCGCCATCGGCTGCCAGTAAACGGCTGAAACGGAAGCTTAGATCGAGCAGTTTCTTTGGCTCAGCGGTAAATGGTGCTGGCAACTGGAACACTTGATCGCGAATGTCAGTTTCAACTCGAGGATCGCCGCCATCAGCTGCTAATGCCCATACTAAGGTGGCATCAGCATCGTTTCGCCAGCTAATGCTCCGGCGGTTTGGCACGGTTGCATCAAAGCCGATTGGCAGGTTATCAGCAAGCTCTTGCTCAACCACGGTGTAAACACGTTCGCCACGCTTGTTCCAAACAGCCGTAGTGCGGGCGAAACGGAACTGTGGAACTGCATATGAGTACGGCTTATCTAGGTTAGTAACCAGCAGATACTCACTGCTTGGAGCAAGGCTGATGTTATTGATTACTGCTGGGCTGCCAAGATTTTCAACGCGTCCACGAGCATTTACGCGGGCTACTTGGCTGGTGAAGTAATAATCAAATAGCGCTTCATCATGGCTATCTGCTAACAGATCTTGATAGGTACGAGCAGGCGCCGAGCGGCCACGTGATTCGGTAACTACTGGCCCAGCTGGAACACGGCTGCGAGTTGGCGCATCACCGCGTTTGCTATCAACGGTTAGGGTGTACAACGATTGGCTATCATGTGCCCATTCTAATTGCGCGCCCCAAACTGCATTTAGGCTACTACGGCCCCAGCGTTCAGCACGGCCACGTTCAACATCAATGCGCCATAATTGTGTTTCATTCGCCTGCATTTGGGCGAAGGCAATGTAGCGGCTATTCGGCGACCAAGAAACGCTAATGGCGCGTAAATCACGAGGTAGACCACGAATATTAAGCTCTTCACCGGTATCTACATCCAATAAGCGGAAGCCGGAAATATAACGAGCTTGGGATGTTGTTTGGTTGTCTGGGTTAATTCGCATGCCAGCTAAACGATATTCTGCGGCAGCTAAATCGGTAAGGGTTGGCAGCGCGGGATAATCTAGCGCTAACAGTAAGGAGCCATTTGGGCTCATGCTGGCACCAGGCGCCGGTGCTGCATCAACAATATCGATAATATCTTGAGTAGGTTCAAGATATCCTGTTTTTACTGGGTTTGCCCACGCGTTGCTACTAACTAGTACGCAAAGCGAAAGCACGATGAGTAAAAAGCGCATGCTATTCTCCGTAAGATGCTTGGCAGAAAAACGGCCAATGATAAAAATATAAAAAACGCGATGTTATGATGTAAACCACACACCATAACACCGCGTTTTTAAATAGAATGCCAGCCAAATGCGATTAAGTGCGTGCTAGCATCGATTGCAGGGGAGTTGTTACTTCACTTCAATCCCTGCAGCCTGTAAATCAGCATGATAAGAAGAGCGTACTAATGGCCCTGATGCTGCTTGGGTGAAGCCCATTTTATCTGCTTCACGCTTAAACATGGCAAATTCATCGGGCGTTACGTAGCGGGCAACAGGAATGTGGTGTCGGCTCGGTTGCAGATATTGGCCAATCGTAAGCATATCTACATCGTGGCGGCGCAAATCTTCCATTACTTGCAATATTTCTTCATTTGTTTCGCCTAAACCGACCATCAAACCTGATTTAGTTCGTACATCCGGCCGGCGCTCTTTATACCGTTTGAGCAAATCTAAAGACCACTGATAGCTTGCGCCAGGGCGAGCGGCTTTGTACATGCGCGGAACGGTTTCGAGGTTATGGTTAAACACATCTGGTGCTTCGTTTTCAAGAATATCGAGAGCAATGTTCATGCGGCCACGGAAATCGGGTACCAGAACTTCTACTTTGATATTTGGGGTATGGGCGCGAATTTCCCGAATACAATCGGCAAAATGTTGCGCGCCGCCATCGCGGAGATCATCGCGATCTACCGAGGTTACTACTACATAGCTCACGCCCATATCATGAATGGTAATGCCTAATTTTTTCGCTTCTTCAGGATCTGGTGGTAATGGCCGACCATGGGCAACATCACAGAATGGGCAGCGGCGGGTACAAATTGCACCTAAAATCATAAAGGTAGCAGTACCGTGGTTAAAACACTCCGGTAGGTTAGGGCAGGAGGCCTCTTCACATACAGAGTGCAAACCATGTTTGCGCATTGCGGCTTTAATTTTATCAATCTTGTCTGTAGTGCGCGGGAGTTTTACCTTCAACCATTCAGGCTTGCGCAACATTTGCTCGCGCTCGGTAGGTAACACCTGCACGGGAATAAGTGACATTTTGTCGGCGTCGCGAAGCTTTTCGCCGGCTGCGAGTTTTGCGGTTTTAATTGGCGTTGCTTGTTTAGACATCAGATTCTGGCAGCCCCGTAATTTCATGTAACTGAGTGTAGCTAAGTTCTTGAGCAAAATGGCTTACAACTAACTTAGCAGCTTCTTCAACGTTCTGTGGCCCATTATGCGCGCTGGTTTGGGTCATTACCATTCCGGCATAGCCGCAAGGGTTGATGCGTAAAAACGGTGATAAATCCATGTTCACATTCAATGCCAGGCCATGAAACGAACAGCCTCGGCGAATGCGTAAGCCGAGTGAACATACTTTTTCTGCACCAATATACACACCCGGTGCATCGGCACGTGGTGCCGCACTCACACCATATTCGGCAAGTACGTTTACAATGGTGTTTTCGATCGCTGTAACGAGCTGACGAACGCCGATTTTTCGGCGGCGGATATCAATTAGAAAATACACCACGAGTTGGCCAGGACCATGGTAGGTAACTTGGCCGCCCCGATCAACCGGAACCACCGGAATATCGCCAGGTGCTAGTAAATGTTCTTCTTTACCTGCTTGGCCTTGGGTGAAAACAGGTGGGTGTTCTACTACCCAGAGTTCATCGATTGCCTGCTCATCACGGTTATCCGTAAATGATTGCATCGCTTTCCACACCGGCTCATAAGCCATGTTATGAAGTTGGCGAATGTTCAGTTTTTCCATGCCCTAATTGGTTCCGTTGTGAGTGCTGGCGTTACAACACGTAACGCACATCATCAATAGCCGATAAACTGCGATATAAGGTTTCTACGTGTTGCTTACTGGTAACAACCACGGAAACCGAAACTGAGTGGTAATTGCCTTTGCTTGAGGGGCGAACTTCAGGGCTATAATCGCCCGGCGCGTGTTGTTGCACCACAGCAATAATTTCGTCTGCTAAAGAGTTGCTAGCCACGCCCATCACGCGAAAAGTAAAATCGCATGGGAAATCTAATAACTCATCAAACTTAGTGTTCATTGTACAACTCCTCAAGCGCAGTTTGGTCTACTTTGCCTGAATAAATCAATTAACATTTGTGTGATTGGGCCTACCTGGCCATTGCCAATTTGGTGCTCATCTACATAACCAACTGGCATGATTTCGCGGGTTGAGCTACACAAAAAACACTCATCTGCAGAATATAGCTCAGCAACCGAGAAGGCTTTTTCATGCACTTCAATATCATGTTCACGTGCTAGCTTCAGCACATGCTCACGCGTAATGCCGGGCAAGATTAAGGCATCGTTTGGCGCGGTATAAAGTGCACCATCGCGTACCACAAAATAATTGCTTGAAGCACCTTCAGTGATTCGCCCTGCGCGATGCAATATCGGCTCAACAGCCCCTAGTGCCTGCGCTTGTTGCTTCAACATAATATTGCCAAGTAAGCTGACACTTTTAATATCGCAACGTAGCCAACGAATATCTTCGAGCAAAGCAACTTTTACCGCATCTGCCGCACCTGCAGGGGGGGGAAATGGGCTTAACGTTGCCATTACTGTTGGCGTTAGGTTAGCGCTGGGTAGGTGATTACGTGGAAACTCACTACCTCTGGTTATTTGGATGTACAACACCGAATTTTCAAGAGGCTCAGCACTATTTAATTGCGTAATTATAGCACGCCAATCTGCGTGATTCAGCGTTTGTGGTATACCCACTTCGCGTAAGCTTCGATCGAGCCGCTGCATATGCGCGGTAAATAAGAACGGCATACCGTTATAAATGGGTACTACTTCATAAATGCCATCAGCAAATAAAAATCCCCGATCGAAAGCGGAGATTTTTGCTTGGCTATGGGGAATGATTTCCCCATTCAAATATACATTACTCATTCGTCACTGAAGCTCTGCTTAATGCTATCGATTATACGCTTGAAGAATCCACCTTGCGCTACCTCTTGTAGAGTAACCAATGGGAAGCTGGCGATATCTTCACCATCAAGGGTTAAGTTTACTGTGCCTACAACTTGGCCGGCAGAAAGTGGCGCTTCAAGGGTTTGATCAAGCACAAAGTTGGCGCGCAGGTTTTGTCGCTGTCCGCGTGGTAAAGTAACCACTACATCCGCCCCAGCACCTAAAGAAATCTCGTCTGCACTACCACCCCAAATACGCTGGCTAGCAAGAGCTTCGCCTTCGGTGTAAGCGGTAATGGTTTCAAAGAAACGAAAGCCATAGTTAAGTAATTTTTTCGTTTCGGCAGCTCGGGCTGCTTCGCTTGCAGCACCCATTACCACAGTAATGAGGCGTGTATCGCCTTCGGTGGCAGAGGTAACCAAGCTATACCCTGATTCAGTGGTAAAACCGGTTTTGATACCATCTACGTTTAGGCTGCGATCCCACAATAAAGAGTTACGGTTGTACTGGCGAATGCCGTTGAACGTGAACTCACGCTCTTTGTAAATTTCATACTCTGCCGGTACATCACGAATAAGCGCTTGTGCTAGTACCGCCATATCGCGCGCTGTAGTGCGCTGATTATCCGCGGGTAAACCATGGGAGTTGGCAAATGTAGTATTGGTAAGGCCTAATTGATCGGCATATGCATTCATTAAATCGGCGAATGCATCTTCGGTGCCAGCAATGTGTTCTGCCATGGCTACACAGGCATCATTACCTGAGGCGATAATAATTCCGTAATTCAAATCACGAACTGAAACCTCACGGCCAACTTCGATAAACATCAGCGATGACCCTGGGAAGTTACGTGCCCATGCGTTACGGCTAACAGTTACCATGTCGGTGTCACTAATATTGCCATTTTGTAGCTCAGTACCAATGATGTAGCTAGTCATGATCTTGGTTAAGCTAGCAGGCCCATGTAATTCATCGGCGTTTTCACTGGCAATAATGCGGCCTGTTGCGTAATCCATCATTACATACGCTCGGGCATTTACATTCGGCACCGGGGGCACCACCGATTGAGCGGCAGCAACTGAACTAAACAGTAAGATACCCACACTGGAAACTATAGAAGCAATTCGGCGGCATTTTGTCATTACAACAGGTCTCTTTGGTTAAACGGCATTAAAAAATAACTGAGCATTGCGAAACAGGCTCTAGAAAGAGCGCAGATTATAGCAAAAACTCCCACATTAGGGTTAATTGATTAGTTCGTAGCGGTAACTGGAACTCTAAATATTCCGTTAAAGCCATCAGCTTGTAAGCGGTTTATCCATTGCATGGTTTGTTGCTCATTAAATGGGCCCAGTAGTAACCGATTCAGACCATTTTCAGCTTTAGTAGTTGCACTCAAAGCGTAATTTTCTTCTAAACGTTGTTTCAATGGCTGCAAATTAGCAATGTTTTGCGTGGCAGCAACTTGAATATACTGCAGGTTTTCTTGCACTTCACTTTCGGCAATATACGGATACATTGCATTTCGTGACGGCGTAATGGCTTCAATGTGCACTTGCGCAGTGCCACTTTGATCAATTCCTAGGGCATATGCCGCAGCGTAAGATAAATCGATAACGCGATCCGGATGGAAAGGGCCGCGATCATTTACTCGCACCACAATCTCTTTGTTGTTGCTAAGATTGGTAACCCGAACCCAGCTTGGTAAAGGCAATGTTTTGTGTGCAGCGGTAAGCGAGTACATATCAAAAAACTCGCCCATCGAGGTACGATGGCCGTGAAATTTTTGCCCATACCAAGAGGCAATACCAGTTTCGCTGTAGCCTTCACTGGTATCTTTAATGAAATACTGTACGCCATTAATTTGATAAGGCAGGTTGCCAATTCGGCTTGGCGGCTCGAAGCGTGGCTCTAATTGATGCAATTCTGCTGGAATAGGCGTTCTTGCTGGGGCGATATCTTGGGCAATGCGGTAACGTTCCGCGGAGCTTGGTGCCGAGCTGCATGCGGCCAGGGTTAGAGCCAGGAATAGGCCTATCAGGAGTAAACCTACAAGGCGCGCAGCGCGCCCTAAAGTAGGGGTTAAACGCAGAGATATATTTTCATTTACAACCATCGGAGCGCTGCCTTTATTATTCTAGTTCATCATTTTACATGTAACGTTTATTCAGCGAATCGTGAAGCGAAACTAGCTTAACGATGTTCCCGTAATTGTTTCGCTAACTGTAACACAGCCATGGCATACAGCGGGCTATGGTTATAGCGCGTAATGGCGTAAAAGTTGGGTAAACCCACCCAATATGAAAACTCGCCATCTGCTTCTTCAAAAGCAAACAGGCGTGCGCGCGTGTCATCGGGAAGCGCAGTAATAAAGTTCACACCAGCCTTCTTCAGATCAGCCACAGTATGGGTAAGTGTTTGTCCACGGCCACTAGTGAGCTCGGCCACAGGTGTATCGCTGCTAACCCACGCCGGTACCGCAATCGGTTGGCTTTGCTGCCAGCGGTGCTTGGCGAAATAGTTTGCCACACTGCCAATAGCATCTACTACATTACCCATTAAATCGCGTACGCCATCATTATCGAAATCTACAGCATAATAGCGATAGCTAGAGGATATAAATTGGCCATACCCCATAGCGCCTGCATAAGAACCTTTAATTTCGGTTGCTGGAATATTTTCTTCTTCGCTTAATTGAATGAACTGGCGCAGCTCATCGCGGAAGAAAGTTTGCCGAGGCGGGTAGTGGAAACCGAGGGTATATAACGCATCCAACACCCGATGGCGGCCCATAATCGTGCCATAGGATGTTTCCACACCCATTATGGCAACAATGATTTCTTCTGGAACACCATAGGTTGCGCTGGCACGTTGCAGTGTTTCTTCATGAGCCTGCCAGAATGCAATCCCATCTTGTAAGCGTTTTTCGGTGAGGAAAATTTTATAATATTCGTGCCAAGGCCGTGCTTCCCAAGGTCGGCTAATCGCATCAATAATGTCCTGCTGTTTTTGGGCATTGCGAAGCAGGCTTTCGGTGCGCTCGCGCGGGATATTATGTTCAGTTTCGAGCATTTCAATAAAGGCTTGCTCTTCTGCAGGCCATGTATCTGCTTGTGCTGTGGTAAGCCCAATGGTTGCTGCGAAGAACAGATTAACAACGCTGATAACACCTAACTTTGTCATGAATCGCTGCATAAAAAACTACTTCCTTAAGATGTTGTTAACTTGATTGGCTCATTACTAAGCGCCTATGGGTGGCAATGCCCATTAATATACCAAAGCCCGCCATCATGGTTACCATCGATGTGCCACCATAGCTAATTAACGGCAGCGGCACCCCAACTACAGGTAAAATACCGGAAACCATGCCAATATTTACCAGCACATAAATGAAGAATGTAAGGGTAATACTGCCGCCTAGCAAGCGTTTAAAATTACTTTGGGCGCGCATAGAGATAAGCATGCCGCGGAAAATAATAAACCCGTAAAGTGCTAGCAGGGCAATTACCCCTACAAAGCCAAATTCTTCACTAAATACTGAGAAAATAAAATCAGTATGGCGTTCGGGTAAAAACTCTAACTGAGATTGCGTGCCTTGTAACCAACCTTTACCTTCAACCCCACCGGAGCCAATGGCAATTTTTGATTGAATAATGTGATAACCAGAACCGAGAGGATCTGTTTCAGGGTTTAAGAAAGTAAGTATGCGTTGCCGTTGGTAATCACGGAGTAAGAAAAACCAAAATAATGGTAACGATGCAGCAGCCGTAACACCGCCTGCAAGAATAAGGCGCCAACTAATACCCGCCAAAAACAGTACAAAGATTCCTGAACTCGCTACTAAAACCGAAGTGCCTAAATCGGGTTGGCGCGCAATTAATAGGGTAGGTAAAAGTACTATCAGTAAGCCCATGAATACACTGGTAAAGCGAATTGGCAAAGGAACTTTTGAGCAATACCAGGCAACCATCATGGGTACCGCAAGCTTCATGATTTCAGAAGGCTGAATACGGGTAACGCCAATATCTAACCACCGTTGTGCGCCTTTCCCGGTAACACCAAAAAACATTACTGCTACCAGCATTAATACGCCAATAACATACAGCGGAAATGCATAGGTTCGAAAAATATCGGGGGCTAGTTGGGCCACTACGAAAAGCACCACAAAGGATACGCCCATACGAATGGCTTGTCGTTGTACCAAGCCAATATCTTGGCCACCAGCACTATAAATAACCACTAAGCTAACGGCACATAAGGCAATGAGCCCAAGCATTAATGGGCCATCGAGATGTAGCTTCGCGAGCCAAGGGTTACGCTGACGTTCTTCAGTTGTCTGCATGTTCTCTCTCGCTTCTAATAGTGGCTAATATTTCCCGCTTGGTTTGTTCGTCTGCGAAGTAGTAATCCATAATCGCCCGCGAAACAGGCGCTGCATTGCGGCCACCACCACCCACGTTTTCGATGGCCAACGCTACTACGATTTCTGGGTTTTCAGCAGGGGCAAAACCTATGTAGGTGGCGTTATCACGAAAACGCTCGGCAACGTCTTCAACATCAGGGCGCTCATCAGTTTCGTCGCTTAATGCCACTACTTGCGCAGTACCGGTTTTACCGGCTGATGTATAGGTACTATTCAAGAAAGCGGTTCGCGCGGTACCACGAATATGAGTAATAGTGCGCGTCATAGATTTCTTAATCGTTTGCCAATGTTGCGGATTACTCAGCTCTATTGGTAGATCTTCAATCGGTTCAACCAAGGTAAAGGTGCCTTGGTGTTCGGTACCACGAAGCAAACGCGGGGTGAAACGACGTCCCTCGGTAGCAATAATATTAGTAGAAGTAGCCAACTGCAAAGGGGTTACCGTCCAAAAGCTTTGGCCGATACCTACTGAAAGAGTTTCCCCCTGATACCAGGGCTCATTAAAGCGCGCTCGCTTCCAGCCACGATCTGGCATTAACGCGGTGCTTTCTTCGTGGATATCGATACCCGTGCGCTTACCAAAGCCCATTTCACCCATAAAGCTGGAAATCTTATCGATACCGAGTTTATGGGATAAATCGTAGAAATAAGTATTACAGGATTCGGCAATCGCTTCATTAATGGTTACCCAACCATGTCCGTGTGGGCGCCAATCGCGAAAGCGGCGCTCTACACCTTCAAGCTTATACCAACCGGGATCCCAAATTCTGCTTTCCGCAGTAATTTCACCCTCATGTAAACCAAGAATACCGAGGTGCGGCTTAATGGTAGATGCCGGTGGGTAGCGCCCTTGAGTGGCACGATTAATGAGAGGGTTGGCTGGATTGTTGAGCAGCTCGCGATATTCACCCGTAGATATCCCGCCTACAAAGAGGTTGGGATCGTAACCAGGGTTTGAATACAGCGCCAAAACGCCACCAGTTTGGCTATCGAGTACTACAATCGCACCACGGCGATTGCGTAATTGATGGCGCGCCACTTCTTGTAAGCCAACATCAATTTCTAAGTGAATATCACTACCCGGAGTGGGCGGATTAAATTCTAATGTACGTACCACTCTACCGCGGTTATTTACTTCCACAGTTTGGTAGCCTACTTGGCCATGTAACATGCCCTCGTAATAGCGTTCTATGCCTTGTTTACCAATGGTTCGGGTAGCTGCATATTGTGCATACCGCTCTTGCTCACGCAGGCGGGCCACATCTTGCTGATTGATTCTGCCCACATAACCAAGCGCATGAGTAAACAGATCGCGATGCGGATAGAAGCGTTGTAAGCGACCTTCGATGTTAATACCAGGGTACTGGTGCTGCAGCGAGGCAAAGCGGGCTACTTGGGTTTCATTCAAGTTATCAAAAAAGGTTATTTGCGGAAATCGGCGTGGTTGATACAAACGTTGGTAAAATTGCTCAATTGCCTCTTCAGGAAGCTCGAGCAAAGCCACTAATCGTTCCAGAGTAGGGCGTAAATCCTGCACTTCTTGTGGGCTGATTTCTAAACTATAAACGGGCGTATTATCGGCGAGAAGAATGCCGTTACGATCATAAATTAAGCCGCGATTTGGTGGTACTGGCAGTACCATAATGCGATTGCTGTTGGAGCGGGTTTGAAATTCTTGAAAACTAGTAACTTGCAGTTTGTATAGATTACTAAGCAGTAATGCAAATACAGCGCCCACCACCACTAAACTAACAATAGCCCGGCGCCCAAACAACGCCGTTTCAGCTTGATGATTTCGAATAGGAACGCGCTTTCTCATAGTTTTTATTCGCGATGGTAAGGGTGATTACTGAGTAAACTCCATGCCCTAAATAGGGCTTCTGCAATAACAACACGAACGAGCGGATGTGGCAAGGTTAACGGTGATAAAGACCAGCGTTCATCTGCACGAGCTTGGCACTCGGGCGAGAGACCCTCGGGGCCACCCACTAGAAATGCAACATCACGGCCATCTAATTGCCATTGTTGCATGCGCTGCGCTAGTTTGTGGGTATCCCAAGGCTTACCGTTAACTTCTAGGGTAACTACGTGAGTAGGGCCCTTCAAGGCGGCGAGCATTTTCTCGCCTTCTTGTTGCGTGAGCTTGCTAATGTCGGCTTTTTTACCGCGTTTACCCGCAGTAATTTCAACTAATTCGAGCGGCAGCTCGGGGGGCATGCGCTTCGCATACTCTTGATAGCCAGTAGCTACCCAACTGGGCATTTTGCTACCTACTGCAATCAATTGCATCCGCATAACGGCTGCTTAACCCCAGAGCTGTTCGAGTTGATAAAAATCGCGCGTGGAATCTTGCATTACATGTGCAACTACTGGGCCGAAATCTACCAAAACCCATTCGCCATCTAACTCGCCTTCAATACCTAAAGGTACTTCGCCTGCGTGTTTTCCTTCAATAGCAACATGCTTAGCAATACTGCGCACATGGGTTTTCGAGTTACCTGAGCAAATGACCAAAAAATCACTTACGTCGGTTTTCTTACGGACATCAATTACTTGAATATCTCTACCCTTTAAATCTTCAATCTTAGCTACAACAAAATCACGTAATTGTTCAGTTTGCAACGCTCGGTTACTCCTATAGAAATCGTTAACGGCGGAAGTGTACCACGAGAAAGGCGTTTCGTGCAGTAGTGGCTAGCAGTAAAGGTTGTGTTTGCAAATGTAATGCCACACCGGATCGGGCAGAAACTCTGGCTTGCTTGAACGATCGCGCAAGCGATCCCGCAATTCGCTTGCAGAAATATTAATTGGCTCAACATCGGCAATGAAGATTTTACCCACCCCTGTTTGCATATCCTTGGCTTCAGCTTGGCGGTTTTGCAATAGCGTTTTTACATCAGCACTAGCTTCACTAAGCGAATAACCGGGGCGTGGCAACACAATGAAATGGGCATAACTAAATAAACGCTCCCAGTGTTCCCAACTCGGTAGGTTCAATAAACTATCCATGCCAATAATAAAATATAGGGTAGCGTTCGCGCAGCTGGCATGAAAGTGCTTTAGCGTAGGAAGTGTGCGGGAGGGTAATCCTTGGCGCAGCTCCCAATCATTCACCACAAACCGATCATCAAGCGTTGCAGCCGCCTCTAGCATTGCCAAGCGATGGGTTTCTAAAGCCTCAGGTTGTTGCCGATGAGGCGGTGAACAAGTGGGTAATAGATGAATACAATCAAAGTGGAAATGCTCAGCTACTTGCTGAACCGGTTTAAGATGGCCCCAATGCACTGGGTCGAAGGTACCACCAAGAATTGCAATTTGTCGTGTAGCTACTGGCATCGGTTACACGCTCTCGTTCAATGGGATCTGCTGTAGTGGATTATTAAAAGCGAAATTTACCGCGTCCAGCTCACCTAAACCGCTATGCTCAGGAAAAAACAACAAGCCAATATGGCAAGCTAGAGTTTTCGGGCATTCTTTAGTATCTCGCTTTAAAGCATATTCAAGGCGTTCTAACAAATGAATGCGTGCCGCGCTGCGTTGTGCACTATCGGTTTGGGCAAGCCGCAAATATGCATCTTGTTGGGATTGCCAAATATTCTCAGCCGACCAAATCGGTTGCAAGCTTTGCTGCTGGCGTTTGGCTTGGCGAATATTGGCGAGTGCGAAATGTAAGCGTTGTAGCACCCAATGAATTAATACAGGTTCGCCACCGGTTTCAAACAAGCGCTGTAAACAATGAATAAACTCTTGAGAGCGTTGCTGCACAATAGCTTCCCGTAACGAAAACACATCGAAACGGCTGCTATCATGGTTGGCATCGCGTACTTCTTCTAAACTGATGGTTACCGCAGCCGGCTGTTTGGTTGCGCTGGTAGCATTAGGGCAATGCAACAGGCTAAGCTTTTGTAGAGCTTGATTTAATGCCAGTAAATTACCTTCATACCAATCGCATAATTGTTGCACCGCATCGGGTGCTAACTGCAAGCCCATAGCATTGGCACGTTGTACAACAAATTTTGGCAGATGTTGGCGATTTGGCCGATATATGGGCACAAACACGCCGTTCTTTACGAGAGCTTTAAACCATTTACTGTTTTGTTGATCTTTGCGCAGGTTAGGACCAAACAATAACAGCAGCTGATCGCTTGTTTGTTTATTGGCATATTCAGCTAATGCTTGGCTACCATCACGGCCTGGCTTGGCATCCGGCAACTCAAGCTCAATAATTTGCTGTTCGGTGAACAATGATAGGGTTTGGCTGGCAGTAAAGAGAGCATCCCAACTAAACTCTTTGTCTTGGGTAAATCGTTGGCGCTCACTAAACCCTTGTGCTCGGGCTGCTTGGCGAATCAGATCACAGCACTCAGCCACCAAAAAGGGCTCGTCACCAAATACTAAATATATCGGTGCGAGCTGCTCCTGCAGGTGCGAACTTAAACGTTCAGGATAGAGCTGCATGATTCACTCCTAGCCGTTATTGGCTTGGTCGAGGGTGAATTGATTCAGTAATAGTAGTAATCGATGTGCGGCATCATTGCGCATTTCAGTTACCAAAAGCTCGAGCTCACGCGTTTTCGCAAGAGCAAAGTTTGGATCATCTTGGTAATCACGCAAAATTTGAATGGTGTGGTGAGAGCTATCACCATTCCCTGCAGTAAAGGTAACCGGTAGTACGTAAATGAGTTCGTATTCTGCAACCTGGCCTGAAGTAAGCATTGAAAGAATGCGCCGATCAAAGCGATCTTGATGCAGTTTTACATGAATAATGTTGGTGCCTTGGCTTACCACATCCACGTTCCGCTGGGTAAGCACTTCATTTACTAAAGTAGCGATTTCACTGCGTGCTGGCGCTTCTAATGATACTGCCTCAAGTTGCGGAGCTAACTGATAGTTACCCCGCAGCTGAAAACTGCAGGCCGTTAATAACAACAAGGCTGCTGCAAGCAGCAGGCCTTGTTGAATGGCGCGCATATTAACTAACAACGATGTTAACCAATTTGCCAGGAACATAGATTACCTTACGCACAGTTGCTGCATCGGTGTACTTTTTAACGTGTTCATCGGCCAGCGCAATTTTCTCAATGCTTTCTTTGTTGATATCCGCTGGTACGGTAATTTTCGCCCGCACTTTGCCATTCACTTGCACGATAATCAGTTTCTCATCTTCCACTAAAGCGGTGCTATCAACTTCTGGCCATTGGCTGAAGTTGATATCTGAGCTGTGCCCCAGCGCATGCCACATACGCTCACAAATGTGTGGCGTGATAGGCGAGAGCATTAGCGTTACTGCATTTAATGCTTCTTGCATGATGGCTTTATCTGCATCTGCCGTAAGCGGTGCTTTTTGCAGATGATTGGTAAGCTCCATAATGGCGGCAATAGCGGTATTAAAGTTTTGCCGGCGGCCCATATCATCGCTTACTTTCGCGATGGTACGGTGCAGCTCACGGCGCAACGTTTTTTGCGCGCCAGAAAGATGAGTTGGGATAGGGTAAGTGCCCGCAAACTCTTGAAAATCGTATACCAGCTTCCATACCCGCTTCAAGAATCGATGCGCGCCTTCCACGCCGGAATCAGACCACTCTAGGGTTAACTCAGGCGGTGCTGCAAACATCATAAATAAGCGCACGGTATCAGCACCGTATTTATCCACCATAATCTGCGGATCAATACCGTTATTCTTGGATTTCGACATTTTGCTGATGCCAGCATGCTGCACCGGTTGGCCATCATGTTTATAAATAGCCTGCACTACATCGCCTTTTTCGTTGCGGCTGATGTTTACATCTACTGGTGAGTACCAGGTTTTCGCACCATTTTCGTCTTCACGATAATAGCTATCGGCTAATACCATACCTTGGCACAACAAGCGCTTAAATGGCTCATCTGAATTCACAAGGCCAGTATCGCGCATGAGTTTATGGAAAAAGCGCGAGTAAAGTAGATGTAGAATCGCGTGCTCGATCCCCCCAATATACTGATCTACAGGTAGCCAGTAATTTGCTTTCTCTGGGTCGAGCATGCCCGTGTCATGGCGCGGCGAACAATAACGTGCGTAGTACCAGCTTGATTCCATAAAGGTATCAAAGGTGTCTGTTTCGTGTTCTGCCGGCATCCCGTTGAACGTGGTTTTCCGCCATTCTGGATCGTCTTTAATAGGCGAGGTAACGCCATCCATTACTACGTTTTCAGGAAGCTTTACCGGTAGCTCAGATTCAGGAACGGCAGCTGATTCACCATTTGCCAAATTCAGCATTGGAATTGGCGTGCCCCAGTAACGTTGGCGCGATACACCCCAATCGCGTAGGCGATAGTTCACTTGGCGCTCACCAATCCCCATGCTCTCGAGTTTGTTAGCAATGGCATCGAAGCCTTCTGCATAACTTAAACCGCTGAACTCACCAGAATTAATTAAGGAGCCTTTTTCAATTAATGCGCCTTGGCTATAATCGTGCTCACCTTCAGCTGCAGCAATTACTGGCTGAATTGGTAAGCCATAGGTGGTGGCAAATTCAAAATCACGTTGATCATGAGCAGGCACCGCCATTACCGCACCGGTGCCGTAATCCATTAATACAAAGTTAGCTACCCAAACTGGCACAGATTCGCCAGTTAGCGGGTGTTTGGCTGTGAAGCCGGTAGGAATACCACGTTTTTCCATGGTTGCTAATTCGGCTTCAGCCACTTTTTGTTGCTTACAGCTATCTACGAAATCTGCCACTAGGGGATTTTGTGCGGCTGCTTTCTGTGCCAATGGGTGCTGGGCAGCAACTGCCATATAAGTAACACCGTAAAAAGTATCTGGGCGCGTGGTGTAAACACTGAGTGCCATTTCGAATTGCTCTACCTGGAAAGTGATTTGCACACCCTCAGAACGGCCAATCCAATTGCGCTGCATCGCTTTTACTTGTTCAGGCCAGCCATCGAGCTGATCGAGATCATTCAGCAATTCTTCTGCATAGGCGGTAATCTTCACAAACCATTGGGGAATTTCTTTTTGTTCTACTAACGCACCAGAACGCCAGCCTCTACCATCAATAACTTGCTCATTAGCTAACACGGTTTGATCAATTGGATCCCAGTTCACTGTGGAGTTTTTCTTATATACCAAGCCCTTTTCATACAGCTTGGTGAAGAACCATTGTTCCCAGCGATAGTATTCCGGGTGGCAGGTTGCTATTTCGCGATTCCAATCATAGCCAAAGCCAAGCGCTTTAAGTTGATTGCGCATGTCACCAATATTTTCGTAGGTCCATTTTGCTGGCGCGGATTTATTTTGAATGGCCGCATTTTCAGCCGGTAAACCAAACGCATCCCAGCCAATTGGGTGTAGTACGTTCTTACCATGCAGGCGCTGATATCGAGAAACCACGTCGCTCAAAGTATAATTGCGCACATGGCCCATGTGCAGCTTGCCGCTCGGATATGGAAACATAGAGAGGCAATAGAACTTCTCTTTGCTTTCATCTTCCGTTACCGCGAATACCTGATCTTGATCCCAACGTTGTTGCACTTCTGTTTCAAGCACGGTGGGTTGATATTGTTCCTCAATTCTTTGCGTCATGTATCGTACTACCCGTTACCTAATGGCTGTTACTCATGGTTATTCTGAAAATTGCACATACTAAGGATTGCGAATGCCCGAATTAGGCATTAAAAATCATCGCCAACCACATCACTAATGCAATCACAATACCGGCTACGCCGAAGAAAATGGCTTCAATTCTGCCACGCAGTTTATCTTCGTTGTTACTATCTGTTACTGGTGGTAATAGCGCAACAATAATACTGGCGATGCCTAAGCCTGCAGAAGCAACGAGTACAGTAAATAAAATGGCGTCAAATAAATTGCCCATAAGAGTTTCCTTTTGCTAAATAACGAGAGGGCTGCGTTTAGCCCTCAAGTGTATAGTTTTTACATTAAATTGACTACGCTAGGCGCGGTTTTTTGCGCGGTTTTTCGCGTTTGGTAAGCGTAAGCTTACCAAGCTTGCAACGAATGCGATTAACCAAGCAAATAAATCACCAAAGCGTGCAAAGTACGTTGTGCCTTCAACTAGCATTACTCGCGTACTGGCAACCCCTGCGGTGAACTGAGGTAAGCGAACCAGTGTATTACCCATTTCGTCAAATACACCCGTAATGCCATTGTTGGTGGCACGTAATATAGGCCTACCTAATTCTCGAGCTCGCATTTTGGCTATCTCAAGGTGTTGATGGGGGCCATGTGAATCACCAAACCAACTATCATTGCTAATAGTTAACAGCAACTGCGTATCGGTATTGAAGTTCGCTCTAATTTGCCGAGAAAAGGCTACCTCATAGCAAATGTTTGCCGCAATATTTACGCCGTTGGCATCCAAGTTTGGCTGCACTGCAGCACCCCTAGTAAAAGACGACATTGGCAAGTTAAATAAAGGTGCTAATGGTCGTAACAGCGATTCAAACGGAACAAACTCACCAATGGGTAGTAAATGATGCTTTTGATAACGATTATCGTGGCCATAAAACCATGAGCTACCAGATTGCTCACCAAGCACGATCATACTGTTATAAAAGGCATCTTCGCTGCGATCCAGATCAATAATTCCACTAATAAGCGTGCTACCAGCGGCAAGCAAACGCGCATCTAGGTTTGCCAAATGATGCTGCGCTAAAGGCTCAATATAGGTAATGGCAGATTCCGGCCAAATAATTAAATCGTGATTATAATAGGGCTCGGTAAGCTCTAAATAGGCTTGTAGGTTTGGCCATTGCTGTTCAGCGTTCCACTTTAAATCTTGCTCAATGTTTCCCTGAACTAATGCCACTTGTAAGGTTTCACCACTTGCTTGCATTGGGTTTAGCCGCGGTGCATACCAAGCCAACGCGAAAATAATCAAAGGAATAAATAGCCATTCGAAACGCTTGCGTAAGAATAGCATGGCGATACTGATGGCAATTAATAGTAAGGCAACGCTAATCCCTAGCTCGCCAATGTGCGGCGCCAAGTTGCCGAGTGTAAATGAGGTGTGGGCATAGCCAATACTAAGCCATGGAAAACCAGTAAACAGCCAGCCCCGCAAAAATTCGGTAACCAGCCAAATTACAGGTAATAAAAACAGGCTGTAGCCGCTGGTGTAGCGGCGTAAACGAAACCACAGCCAACCAGCTAACGCTGGGAATAGGGCTAAATATGCGCAGAGTAATGCCATCAATAATACGGAAACAGGCAGCGGTACACCGCCGAATTGGTCAATACTTACGAATACCCAACTAATGCCAGTACCAAACCAGCCAAAGGCGAACCACCAGCTGGTAAGCGCTGCCTCTTTACTGGTTTTGCTCCGTACCAAAGCGAGCAGCCACAGAGCTAACAGAAGAGGTACTAACCAGGCTTGGTGAAAGGGTGCATAAGCAAACAGCATGGCCGCGCCGCACAGCAGCATAAAGCCATGGCGCCACTTGCTAACAGTAAAGAAAGGTTTGCTTTTAAGTACCGCAACTACAGCAGCATTAAATTGCTGAATTATCATTAACTGCCTTCTCCATTGCCGTTAACGGCTGGGCTCTTATTGTGTTAGGTATCTTGGGTTGGTAACGATACTTGCACTTGTTGAATGCGTCGTCGATCTGCCGCGGTTACTTTAAAAGTAAACTCGCCAATCATCACCGATTCTCCAATTTCTGGAACATGACCAAAGGTATGGGCAACTAAGCCACCAATAGTGTCATATTCATCGTCGGCAAATTCAGTATGAAAGTAATCGTTGAAATCTTCGATAGGGGTAAGTGCTTTCACCATGAAGCGCGAATTATTGATACGGCGAATATCGCTACTCGAATCATCATCATCAGTTTCATCTTCAATTTCACCAACAATTTCTTCAAGAATATCTTCAATGGTTACTAAGCCGGAAACACCACCATACTCATCTACTACAATCGCCATATGATAGCGCTTAGAGCGAAACTCTTTCAGTAGTGCATCCACGCGCTTGCTCTCCGGAACAATTACCGCAGGGCGCATTACTTGCTCAAGAGAGAAGGGTTCATCAACTAGGTTAAAACCGAAGCTTAGCAAATCTTTGGCGAGTAAAATGCCTTCGATATGGTCTTTATTGTCACTCACAACTGGGTAGCGTGAGTGCTGGGTTTGAATAACCGTTGGTAGAAACTCTTCTACACTTTGGTTCTTATCAATGGTTACCATTTGCGAGCGAGGAATCATGATGTCGCGAACTTTCAGTTCCGCCACATCGAGCACGCCCTCAATCATTTCCTTTGTGTCTAAATCAATCAAGTCGCGGTACTCCGCGTCTTGAATCATGTCTACCAGCTCTTCTCTGCTGGTTGGCTCACCGTTAAATGCCTGTAGTAATTTTTGTGCCCAGGTTCTTCGTGGTGAACCGTTCCCTGGGTGGGGTTTGTCATCGTTCATCGATGTTTACTCGCTCCTCGAGTGATTCGTTTTAGAACCCTCAGGTTCATTGAATGCATGGTTGTTAGCATACGGGCTTGGAATCGAGAATTCAGCTAGTAATTTCACTTCTAGCGCTTCCATCTCTTCAGCTTCCGCATCATCTATATGATCATAGCCCAACAAGTGTAATGTACCGTGTATTACTAAGTGCGCAAAATGATGTTCAAGTGAAATATTTGCGGCTTGCGCTTCACTTTGCATCACTTCGTTGCAGATCACAATATCACCTAATAACGGAATATCGAGCTCTACACCTTCGGGAAGTTCATCAGCGAACGGGAATGAAAGTACATTAGTGGGCTTATCATTGCCACGGTAATCGCGATTCAATGTTTGCACTTCATTTGCATCGGTAATACGAATTGTAAGTTCCGCTGTACTTAAACCGCAGGCGGTTAATGCTGCGCTTGCCCATGAGGTAATTTGCGCAGCAGAGGGGATTTCGTTAGCCACACTTTGTTCAGCAAGCGTGTTTTGGATATCAATGTGAAAATCCATGCTATTCACTATCCTCAGGCTCAGCGGTGGTATTTTTCGTTGCTGCTGCTGCGCGAGCAGCTCGGTGTTCCGCTTCTCGCTTAGCATCTTTCGCGGCATTATCGCTATCAAATTGTTCATAGGCCACTACAACCCGCTGAACTACCGGATGGCGTACAACATCTTTGGCATTGAAAAAGGTGAAGCTAATACCTTCAATATCATTCAATACTTCAATTGCCTGGCGTAATCCAGATTTCGCCCCGCGTGGTAAATCAATTTGCGTAATATCACCGGTAATTACCGCTTTTGAATTAAAGCCAATGCGGGTTAAGAACATTTTCATTTGTTCAGCGGTGGTATTCTGGCTTTCATCCAAAATAATAAAAGCATCATTCAGCGTGCGGCCGCGCATGTAAGCGAGAGGTGCAATTTCAATCACACTGCGCTCAATCAGTTTTTCTACTTTCTCAAAGCCCAGCATTTCAAATAGGGCATCGTACAGAGGGCGTAGGTATGGGTCTACTTTTTGGGCAAGATCGCCGGGTAGAAAACCAAGTTTCTCGCCAGCCTCTACCGCCGGGCGAGTTAACAGAATGCGGCGAATTTCTTGCCGCTCAAGTGCATCAACAGCAGCTGCTACGGCAAGGTAGGTTTTTCCGGTACCGGCTGGGCCGATACCAAAATTAATATCATGATTAAGAATAGCGCGCACATAGCCCTGCTGATTTTTATTCCGCGGTTTGATTAACCCGCGTTTGGTTTTAATCAGGGTCATGGGGTCATCGTCGGGGCCTTCTTCTTGCTCAAGGGCCGAACTTTCTTGAATGGCAAGGTGCACTTGATTGGGATCAATCGGTTTTTGTTTGCCTCGCACAGGCGCTGTTTCAATGTATAGATTTTTAAGAATCTCTTCTGTAGCGCGCAGTGCCACCGGCTCACCAATAATCCGGAAGTGATGGTTATTTTGAATCACTTCAACACCCATACGCCGTTCAATATGGCGTATGTTGTCGTTAAATGGGCCGCACAAACCTGCTAAACGCTGGCTATCAGCAGGTTCAAGATAGAGATCAACAGTGGCTACTGATTTACTCAAAAATTCCTCTCAATCTAATTCATAAGTTCTAAAGTGATGAATACTTCATTTTGCTCAGTAAAGATTTCAGCAGCGCCCAGATAATGTATAAATCTGCCGCGCTGCTGTTATCAAACTGGCAAATTAAGCGTTATTTGCCGGTGCTACATGCCCTACACCAAGCTCATCTATTGTTTCTGCGTTGCGCGCTAGTATTGCCTGCGGCGCTATTTCTACCCGTAAACCCATCTCATGCTCTTCCCGAATAAGGTCGCCACGTAGTGAGTTTGGTAACGCTTCTGTAATCAATACATCAACAAATTTACCAATCATATCGGGGCGGCCAGAGAAGTTTACAACCCGGTTATTTTCGGTACGGCCACTAAGTTCCATTGGATTCTTTTTTGATGGCCCAATTACAAGAATACGTTGTTCAGTATTCAGCATTTGCCGGGCATGCCGTTGGGCTTGCTGGTTAATGCGCTGTTGCAGCAGTTGCAAACGTTGCTTCTTGGTTTCTTCCGTTACGTCATCAGGTAAATCTGCTGCTGGAGTTCCTGGCCGTGCGCTGTAAATAAAGCTGAAGCTCAAATCAAAATCAATGGCTTGGATTAAATCCATTGTGGCTTCGAAATCCGCGTCTGTTTCACCTGGGAAACCAATAATGAAATCAGACGACATGGCCATAGTTGGGCGTACTTTCTTCAGTTTGCGAATCTGCGATTTGTATTCGATTGCCGTGTGCGCGCGTTTCATTAACGCTAAGATCCGATCAGAACCACTTTGTACTGGTAAATGTAAATGATTTACCAATTCAGGAATGGTTTCGTAGGCGGCAATAATATCATCGGTAAACTCCACCGGGTGGGAGGTGGTGTAACGAATACGATCGATACCATCAATAGCAGCAATCAGGTGCAACAACTCCGCAAAGGTGCAGATTTCACCATCATGATACTCACCGCGGAAGGCATTTACGTTTTGGCCAAGTAAATTCACTTCTCGCACGCCTTGCTCAGCAAGTTGCGCAATCTCGTACAATACATCATCTACTGGTCGGCTTACTTCTTCGCCGCGAGTATAGGGCACCACACAGAATGTACAGTATTTGCTGCACCCTTCCATAATGGAAACAAAGGCCGTTGGGCCATCAGCCTTTGGATCTGGCAAGCGATCAAATTTTTCGATTTCAGGAAACGAAATATCAATCACCGAGCCTTTACCTTCGCTCAGCTCTTTTAACATAGCGGGTAAACGGTGTAGTGTTTGTGGGCCGAATACGAGATCCACGAAGGGCGCACGTTGGCGAATAGCAGCGCCTTCCTGGGAAGCTACGCAGCCGCCTACGCCGATCACTAAATCGGGTTTATCGTGTTTGAGTAATTTCCAGCGTCCGAGTTGATGGAACACCTTCTCCTGCGCTTTTTCGCGAATTGAACAGGTGTTCAACAGAATTAAATCTGCATCTTCGGCTTCAGCCGTTGGTTCGTATCCGAGGTGTGCATGAAGTAGATCAGCCATTTTCGCTGAATCATACTCGTTCATCTGACAACCCCAGGTTTTGATATAGACCTTTTTACTCATAACCTTGTCTTCATTCCACCGCATATTCGAAAGGGAAAGTATTCTACCTTGTTCGCTATTCGTACGCTACCTTCTCTGCCTATTGCGGATGATTTCAAACTGGTTTTTTCTATACCTATTGCGAATGATTTCAAACTGGAATTTTCGTTGAGTTTAGCGTTATGGTTGTGGAGTAACAATTTGTGGTGCGCGATTCTGCCGAATCGCTAAATAGCCAGCTGCAATAATTACCACTGAGCCAAGGAACATGTGCCAGGTAAATGCTTCGCCCCAAACCAGGTAACCAATTAAACCGGCAAATAACACTGAGCTATAGGTAAATACGCCTACTTGGGAGGGGGGAGCAATACTAAATGCGCGGGTCATGGTGAGTTGGCCAATTACGGCAAACAATCCCATTAGCGCAACGCCAAGCCATAATGAGAGGCTGATAGATTGCCAGTTCAGTAACACTGGGATTGCCGTAACGATAGTTGCGAAGAAAGAAAAATAAAAAACAATCTTACTCGGTGATTCGGTACTCGCCATTTGTCGAATGATGGTTTTAGTAGAAGCCGCCAAAATTGCCGCCAATACGGCCAGCAGCATTACTGCAGGAAGATTGCCAGTGAATGGGTTAAGAAATATTAGAACACCAAAGAAGCCAAAACCAATTGCAAACCATAAGCGTAAAGAAATACGCTCCTGCAACCAAAAAAAGCTAATCAATGGAATAAAGAAGGGCGCCATTAGCAGCACTAGTGTGGCTTTTGCTAAAGACACCTGGGAGATTACTAAGAAAAATAGGTACATTGCGCCAACTCCCGCAATGCCACGAAATATATGCAGTTTTAGCTGGCTGGTACGAAATGCGGTATGGCGCTTTTTAATCAGCCATGGAATTAAAATCAGAAACGCGAAGAAGTTACGAAAGAACACTAAATGAAAAAAGGGCACGTCTGGAGTGAGGTATTTAACCATTGCACTGGTGGCTGCGAAACACAATTCGGCGAACAGCAAAAGTGCCGATGCAACAATGAGTGGGTTCAGTGCAATTCTCCTTTCCTGCAGCCGCCTACAAATAGGCGTTGAATAGGGTTAGTAAGAGCCGATAAAGCGCGATTATTTTATCATACGCACACGTATGTGCATCGAGAATTATTGCGAATCGCGGTAAACTAATCTGCAGCAGCTTGCGCAACAGCAGCATAACGAGTAACGAGGGTATGCATGAATACACAGCCACACTCTAAAACAGCACAAGAAACATCAGCTACAGCGGTTGATGAGAACTTGCCATGGGTAGTAGTAGGCGGCGGCATGGTTGGTGCAAGCATGGCGCTGGCGTTAGCCGAGGCTGGCCGAGATGTTGTGGTGTTAGAGCCCTTTCCGGAACAACGTTATGTGGCAAGTGAACCCTATGATTTACGTATTTCGGCGATTACAGCAGATAATATTGCTTTGCTGAAGCAGCTTGGCATTTGGCAGGCGGTACGTGATTTGCGTGTGCAGGCATTTCATCAACTAGCCGTTCGCGAGGGTAACAATGATTGGTTAACCTTCGGTGATTTAGTAAAACCGCCACTTGGCTATATGATTGAGAATAGGGCGCTGCAGCAAGTGCTCACGAGCGCGCTGCAAGCTCATGAGCGGGTGCGTTATGTTACCGATGGCTTTGCGTCACTTAGCGTAGATCAACAGGTAATCACTCGTTCTGGTGAGGCAATTGCCTATCAATACGTGGTAGCAGCCGATGGCTTACATTCACAAGTGCGCCGTGCAGCAGGTATTGGTACCGCTGGTGCAAGTTACCCAGAACGATGTTTGTTGGCGATAGTAGAAGTGGCGCAGCCGATTCCCGCGGCTACTTGGCAAACCTTTGCCGGTAGTGAAGTGCATGCCTTGTTACCGTTAACCGATCAGCAGGCCTGTTTAATAGTGTACGCCGAGCCCAGTGTGTTAAACACATGGCAACAATCCGGTTTAGAGCAGGAATTGCGAGCTCGCTTCACAGCTCAGATTGGCGAGTTCAGCCTACAAAGTTCAGCAAGCTTCCCGTTGCGCCATCAGCACGCATTGCGCTATTTTTCTGAGCAGCGCAATGTTGTGTTAATTGGTGATGCCGCTCATGGCATTCATCCATTGGCAGGGCAAGGAGTGAACTTAGGTTTGCGCGATGTTGCGGGTATACGCAAAGTACTATTGGAGCGCGCGGATAGCGATCAGCAATTCCGAACGAGCCTGCTAAGCGCGTTAAAAAAACGCCAAGCGGAAAATTTATTGATGGGGCAAGGGCTCGATTTAGTGTCGCGAGTTTTTCGTTCGCAACATCCAGTGTTGCAAGTGGGCCGTAAAGTTGGCTTTTCAGTGCTAGCGCGAACCCACCAGTTGCGCAATTGGATCGGTAAAATCGCTGGCGGTTATTAACCCGATCCAGTGATGGCGATGCAGTTATTGCAGGAATATTTCGGAACAATCAGAAGAGTTTCTTTCGTAAGTACTGAATTGGTGCGGAGAGAGGGACTCGAACCCTCACATCCTTTCGGATACTAGCACCTGAAGCTAGCGCGTCTACCAATTCCGCCACCACCGCAATTCAATACTTACAGAAGAGATAGTGGCTGGGGTACCAGGATTCGAACCTGGGAATGGCGGGATCAAAACCCGCTGCCTTACCACTTGGCTATACCCCAACAGGGAAATGCTTAAATGATATAACTAGACGTTGCTGCTAGAAGGAAGATGGCTGGGGTACCAGGATTCGAACCTGGGAATGGCGGGATCAAAACCCGCTGCCTTACCACTTGGCTATACCCCAACTGAATCTTACAGCGAACTAAAAAAACTGATTGGTGCGGAAGGAGAGACTCGAACTCTCACGCCTCGCGGCACTGGAACCTAAATCCAGCGTGTCTACCAATTCCACCACTCCCGCAGTTAATCAGTTTTTTGGTGGCTACGGCGGGATTCGAACCTGCGACCCCATCATTATGAGTGATGTGCTCTAACCAACTGAGCTACGTAGCCTTACCTTTTTGTTCAACACCGAGCTTGTCGGTGCGGCGCGTATTATGCGAATCCACCCGTGTTCAGTCAACACCTTTTCGGAAAAAAACTCATATTTCTGTGCTGATCGCTCAAAAAAGCACTGAACTGGTGAAAAGTGCAGCAAAATATCGCGCCAATCGAACCAAAATGTTCATTTATTATGTTGCTAGGTTGCTAACCTACCATGGCAGCTCTTCGCCATTACTATGCCAAAATGTGCCAGTGTTTTGTAGATTAAGCTCTTCAATACGCTGGCGCAAACGTGTAGCCGCTTCTGCGGCGGTAATATCACCGGTATTATTCACCATGTCGGTTTGTACATAGCCGGGATGTAGCAATGCTACGGCAATACCTTCGCTCTGCAAATCGCGAGCTAACGATACTCCAGCCGCGTTTAATGCCGCTTTCGACATGCGGTAGCCATAGTAACCACCACTCCCGTTATCACTCATAGAGCCCATTCGGCTCGTGATCATAATAACCTTTGCGTTGCTGTTCAGCTGCGCACGCATGCCTAACGTAAGTTGTAATGGCGCTAATGCATTCACCGTGAATTGTTGCAAAATATCCTTTGCTGGGGCGCTTTCGAGATTTTCACGAGTGAGGATGCCGGCATTATTTATCAGGATATCGATTTTCGTGCCGCCGAGCTCATTACGGAGTTTTTCTGCCGCTTCAGGATCAGTAACGTCGATTCCGGAAATAATCGTTACCTTACTGTCGATCAGCTCCTTACTTGCTTTGCGGCATGCCGCAAACACATGTGCACCTTGTTCGGCGTATTGTTTCGCCAGTTGCAGGCCAATGCCGCGATTAGCGCCGGTAATGAGAACATTTATTTGGCTCATTGATGTAATCCTCCTTTGCTGAGTTCTAGAGGCGACAACAGTGCCTCTAATTCGGCTTGCGATAGATCGGTCATTTCTAACGCAACATCAATAATCGGCCGATTTTGCTGGTATGCAGCCTTAGCAATCGCTGCTGCCTTGTTATAGCCAATTACTGGATTTAATGCGGTTACTAAAATGGGGTTACGATTTAACCCTTGATTTAGTTTTTCTGTATTCACTTGAAAATCAGCGATGCAGTTATTCGCCATAGTTTCCGCACTCTTCCACATTAATTCAATGCTTTGCAGCAGGTTATAAGCAATAACTGGCAGCATTACATTTAGTTGGAAACTACCACTTTGCCCAGCTACTGTAATAGTGGTTTGGTTACCCATTACTTGCGCGCAGGCCATCGCTACAGCCTCAGGAATAACGGGGTTTACCTTGCCTGGCATAATACTCGAGCCGGGTTGTAGCGGCTGCAGAGTAATTTCCCCTAAACCGGTGAGCGGCCCGCTATTCATCCAGCGCAAATCATTTGCGATTTTCATCATAATGGTGGCCACAGAAACCATAATCCCAGAGGTGGCCACAGCAATATCTTGGCCAGCAATGCCTGCAAATTTGTTAGTGGCCGGAGTAAAGGGCTGCTCAGTGAATTTGCTCATCGATTCGCAAAAGCGTTCCGCAAACTGGGCATGTGCATTAATACCGGTGCCAATAGCAGTGCCGCCTTGGGGTAGCGCCCGCAATTGCGGGAGTAAATCAGATAAGCGTTGTTCAGCTTGCTCTAATTGTGCACTCCAAGTGCGCAGCTCTTGGCCAAACGTAAGTGGCATCGCGTCCATCAAATGAGTGCGGCCCGTTTTCACCACATGATCTAGCTCTGCAGCTCGTTGATCAATTACGTTTCGTAAGCCCGCAATCGCTGGTAATAACTTACGGTGAATACGCCGTGCCGCACTTAACTGAATTGCCGTAGGGATAACATCATTGCTGCTTTGGCCTAGGTTTACGTCATCGTTAGGATGGATTTCCAAGCCACTGTGGCGCGATGCTAAGGTGGCAAGCACTTCGTTTACGTTCATATTCGTACTGGTGCCAGAACCTGTTTGGAATACGTCTACCGGAAACTGGTTGCTCCAACGCCCTTCAAACACTTCTAGGGCAGCTTGCATAATCGCATCGGCTTTGTGGTTATCGAGCAAGCCCAACTCGGCATTTGCTTCGGCAGCGCAGTATTTAATGAGTGCAACGGCACGTACAAAGGCAAAGGGAAGAGTAAGGCGGCTAATATTGAAATTATTAACTGCGCGTTGGGTTTGTGCACCATACAGCGCGTCGCTGGGTACCTCAACATCACCCATACTATCGGTTTCAGTGCGAAATCTCTGTGCCATTGGTTAGCCTCCATGTTCAGCTGCTGACACTGCATTTGGCGATAAAGCCAAAACCTATTCTTCGCAGTAATTTGCAAATACCTTAAGAATCAGTTGCAGTGAGGGTTAATTTTCATTTAGCTTAACACAAGTTAAATAATTTCAGGTGCCTGCCGAGAATAACTATTTGTTGCTGTAAAAAGCCAAAGGCGGGTAACGCACGTTAGTTACTTTTGAAGCTGTACTTAGCGCATTGCTGTTCGGAGATTTCTTTGCATTCATTTATTAGAATCACGCTTTATTGTATCGCTGTAGTATGGATATCTGTGGCGTTTCCTGTGTCTGCAGAGGTGCTTCGTTTTGTAGATAATACCGGTGCTCATCTTGAGGGCGTTGTCGTGTTTCAAACGAGCGCTGAGGTAGAGACAAGTTTGGAACGTGATGCGCACATCATGGACCAAGTGCAGCGCCAATTCTTGCCTAATTTATTGTTAATTGCCGCCGGTGATAGCGTAAGTTTTCCGAATAGCGATTCGATTCGCCATCATGTGTACTCGTTTTCTACAGCACGTAGCTTCGACATTGAATTATACGGTAACAGCGAAACACCCACGTTAGATTTTCCAGATGCTGGGTTGGTAGTGGTGGGCTGCAATATTCACGATGATATGATTGGTTACATTGTGGTGAGCGCTAATGGTGAATTCTTACAAAGTAACATCGATGGTGAACTCGAGTTGCCGAGTGATTTCGCGAAAGATGGCTGGTACGTGTGGCATCCGTGGATGGCTACCGCAGGTTATGCGCCGGTAGCTTTAGCTGATATTTCGTCTGCACATCCGCATCGTTTTGAAGTTCAGGCGCCTGCAGCAAGAGCCCAATCTGATTTAGAATCCCGTTTCCGCCGGAGACTACAGCGTGGCAATTAATTTTCGCACACGATTATTGTTAATGATCGGAGGCTGTATCGGAACAGCCTTGTTTGTGGTGGTAATTGCGATCATTTTCTCTACCAAACAAAGCATTCAGTTACACACCGATCGTGAACTAGCCGTGAGTGAGCGGGTACTTACCCAATTAATAGAATATCGTGATAGCCAACTTCGGCAATCGGCGCTGGTGTTAGCCGACGATTTTGGTTTTCGCCAAGCACTTGCCAGTGATGATGAAGACACGATTGTTTCCGCACTCACAAACCATGCACAACGCTTGAATGCTGAGTTAGTTGTATTACTAAATCCGGATTCCCAAGTGTTACTCTCTAGCCACGATATTAGTTCTGCAGAAATGGCCGCATTGCGTGGTGATATTCAGCATAACAGCTTGCAACAAGGGCAGGCGGGTGCAGCAATGCTGGTGGCTGAGCAGGAGCTATTTCAAGTAGTGTGGGTACCAATTCGTGCGCCGCATTTATTGGGTTGGCTTACTCTTGGTTTCGCAGTAGACAGTGAACTGGCATTACAACTGCAGCAACTTACCAATTCTTATGTGCACTTTGTGATCGGCCGGTTTAGTGACCAGCCGGTGCTCATTTCTTCGGCCGATGAAAGTGTGCAGAACGCCTTACAGAAAGCGTTGGAACAACAAGAGTTAGAGCCTTTTCTAGTAGCCGAAGAAAAACAGGGGCGCTGGCTAGCGTTGTTGAACCAAGGGGTAACAAGTGCAGAGCCTGCGGGGCAAGAGGCACCGAACGAAGAAAACGCAAAAAATACCGTACATGTTCTATTAACTGCCAGCTTAGCATCTGCGGCAGAACCTTTTACTTCGTTACAGCAGCAGTTGCTCGTGATTGTGATTGTTACCTTGCTGGTTACTGTTCTAGTAACCTTATTTGCTAGTCGCCGTTTTGTTGAGCCTTTGCGGAGTTTGGCGAGGGTGGCTGGGGCAATTGCCAAAGGTGAGTATCAACAAAAAATTGCTCATCGGGGGAATGACGAAATTAGTACCCTAGCGAAGGCATTGGATAGTATGCAAACTGCGATTGCAGAACGGGAACAAGAAATTTCCTATCAATCGCAACATGATTTGTTAACCGGGCTCGAGAACCAACGGGCATTTAATAGTGCCGCTACACAACGTTTGGAAAACATGGCGCCTTGGACCCTTATTATCCTTAATATTGATAATTTTCGGCGGTTGAATGAAATGTTTGGCCGTAGTGTGTGTGATGATATTTTGGCGCGTTTTGCCGAGCGTTTAGATCGCCTTGCAGCGGGGGTGTTTTATGTGGCGCGCTTACAGGGTGATGAGTTTGTGTTGGCTTACGATGGTTCGTTGCAGCACGCGGAAGTAGAACTGGTGAAATTGTTACGTGAAGCGCAAAAAAATATTGTGGTGAATGAAGTGAATTACTCCATTGCACTTAGCTCTGGAGTGGCGGAATCACCAACCCATGCACAAGATCGTGATGAATTAGTGCGCTTGGCACAATTTGCTCGCAATAAAGCAAAACAAAACAAGCAATCGTATGCAATTTATCAAGATGGTGAGGATAAACCCTATCTGCGCACATTAGCAATCTCTGCAGCGATTCCCCAAGCCATTCGTGATGAAGCCTTTACGCTTGTTTACCAGCCCCAGGTAGATAGCAAAACCCATCGATTAGTGAGCGCTGAAGTATTAATTCGCTGGCAAGACAACGAGCTTGGTTTCATTAGCCCCGTAGAGTTTATTCCGTTAGCTGAACAATCCGGAAAGATTTTCGCAATTACCCAGTGGGTGTTACGCAATAGTTTACAGCAATTGGCGATATGGCATGAGCAACATCCAAGCATGCAGCTATCCGTGAATTTGTCAGCTGCGGATCTAGCTGAAGAGCAGTTATTGGATGTTATTTTCGGTGAGCTTGCGAATGCCAACGTTAGTGCGAATTACCTTACGATAGAGGTTACTGAAAGCGCCGTTGTGAATGATTCCGAGAAAGCGACAGCGCAATTGGCTAAATTACGTTCTGCTGGCGTGAAAGTGGCAATTGATGATTATGGCACAGGGTATTCATCGCTAGCGCAATTAAGAGAAATGCCAGCAACCGAATTAAAAATTGATCGTAGCTTCGTAATGCAGCTAGAAGCCGATGAGAGTGATCGCACGATTGTAGAATCAACCATTCAAATGGCGCACAAGTTAGGCTTAAAGGTGGTAGCCGAAGGTGTAGAAGATGAGGCAGCTGCTCGCCGTTTAGCTTTGTATGGTTGCGATCTGTTACAAGGGTATTGGTTTAGTAAGCCGATGGCCGCAAATGATTTCATAGCATGGGTGGCAAATAATGCGAAACAGTAAAAGAATCGGGTTTAAATCTTTCAGTACTCTATTACTTGGCGTTAGTGCGCTCTGTATGAGTGCTCACGCAGCTGATGGGCGCCTATTAGCCACAGGCGGGGCTACCAACATAGAAGGGGCTGCTGGGGGCGGTTTGGTGCCTTGGGCAGTGATTAGTGGCTATACCGAGGATGATGAAATCGGTGGAACGGTTAGTTTATCGCGGGCTCAGGTTGATGATTATCGCCTAGATGTTACTGCCGCGAGTTTCTCTTACCGTAACCGCTTCGAATTTTCGATCGCTGAACAAATGTTTAATCTGGAAAACTTGGGAACGGAGCTGCGCCAGCAAATCTTCGGCATTAAATATCGGGTTGCCGGTGATTTAGTGTATGGGGCAATGCCGCAGGTTAGTGCCGGCGTGTTATACAAGAAGAATAGCCGCTACGATTTACCGGAATTGGTAGGCTCGCAGCGTGATAGTGATTGGGAAGGTTATGTTGCCGCGAGTAAAGTGTGGCTGGCTGGACCGTTTGATCGTACTTGGCTGGCGAATGTTACTGTGCGCGCTACGCGAGCCAATCAATTTGGTTTGCTCGGCTTTGGTGGCGATATAAATGATAGCCATGAATTGCAGCTTGAAGCAGCTACCGGCCTGTTCTTGCATCGTTCTGTTGCCGTAGGGCTAGAGTATCGGCAAAAGCCGAATAACTTGGGGTTTGCCGACGAGGAGAACGCTATGTCGGCATTTGTGGCTTGGTTTCCATCCAAGAATGTAGCGTTAGTTGGCGCCTATTTAGATTTGGGTAGTATTGCGGGTGCCAATAATCAGACAGGCTATTACCTTAGCCTACAAGCATCGTTTTAAGAGGCTTATCGATGAAGAAAATTTATTTAATGGTTATGGTAATCAGTGCCTTCGTATTTTCGGCGAGCGCGCATAGCAAGAGCGATGAATTGTATCAGCAGCTTGGTGGTACCCAGGGTATTGAACAAGTGGTTGAAGATTTGCTGTTTAATGTTGCTGACGATCGCCGTATTCGCCATCACTTTGTTGATATTGATATTGTGCGCTTACATGAAAAGCTGAGCGAGCAGATTTGTGAGCTGGCTGGCGGCCCATGTGTTTATACTGGTGATGATATGGTTACATCGCACACCGGTATGGGTGTTACCCGAGCCGATTTCAATGCGCTTGTTGAAGCCTTGCAGTTAGCAATGGACGACAACCATATCTCTATATCTGCGCAAAATCGCTTGTTAGCGATGCTTGCGCAAATGCACCATGAAATCGTGAATTTATAGCGAGCGTTTGGCTGATAATTACGCTTAGTAGTTGCAAGCATTAATCGCCAAGTACAAATCAAAAAGCCACTTCAATGAAGTGGCTTTTTGCGAGCTAAAACGTTAATCGCACTCAGGTGTTGAAAGGCGAGGCGATGAACGGTTGGCAGTTTACGACGCGTCTATACGTTAAAGCGGAAATGGATAACATCGCCATCTTTCACGATGTATTCTTTCCCTTCTAAGCGCCACTTGCCTGCATCTTTCGCACCTTGTTCGCCATTATTGGCAATAAAATCATCGAAGCCTACGATTTCAGCGCGAATAAAGCCTTTCTCGAAATCCGTGTGAATACGGCCAGCCGCCTGTGGGGCTGTAGAATTCTTTTTCACTGTCCATGCGCGTACTTCTTTAACGCCAGCCGTGAAATAGGTGTGCAAATTAAGCAGCTCATAGCCTGCGCGAATTACCCGGTTTAAGCCTGGCTCTTCTAGGCCCATTGAACTTAAGAATTCTTCTTTGTCTTCGTCGTCTAATTCAGCGATTTCGCTTTCAATTGCAGCGCATACAGGCACCACAATAGCGTTTTCATTCTCTGCTAGCTTGTGCACCGCCGCAAGGTGCGGGTTATTTTCAAAGCCATCTTCCGCCACGTTACAAATGTACATGGTGGGCTTCAAGGTAAGCAGGTTAAACGAACGAATGGTTTTGCGCTCATCATCGGTAAGCACTACTGTTCTTGCCATATCACCTTCAGATAGGGCTGGTAACAGTTTTTCTAGCACTTCCATTTCAGCTTTTGCTTGCTTATCGCCACCTTTCGCTTTTTTACCAAGGCGGTAAATGGCTTTTTCTACTGAATCTAAATCGGCAAGCGCTAATTCAGTATTGATGGTGTCCACGTCTTCAATCGGGTTTACCCGCCCGGCAACATGCACAATATTCTCATCATCAAAACAGCGTACTACATGGCCAATTGCATCAGTTTCACGAATGTTCGCCAAGAATTGGTTGCCAAGGCCTTCGCCTTTTGAAGCACCTTTCACTAAGCCAGCAATATCTACGAACTCCATCGTGGTTGGAGTTACTTTTTGCGGCTTCACAATCGCAGCAAGCTGATTTAAACGGGTATCAGGAACTGAAACCACACCGGTGTTCGGTTCTATTGTGCAAAACGGAAAATTGGCGGCATCAATGCCAGCCTTCGTTAAAGCGTTAAATAGTGTTGATTTACCAACGTTGGGCAAGCCAACGATTCCGCATTTAAATCCCATGATCGGTATCCGCGTTTATTCAGGTTTAATTGAATGTAAGTATTGTTTGGCGGCTGTAAAGCCTTCGTTCATTGCGATTTCAACTGCTTTTTGCGCAGCATGAATCGCATCATCTATTAGGTTTTGCTCGTTACTCGGCGCTTTGCCTAGTACATAGCCGGTTACCTTCGAGCTATGGCCTGGATGGCCTATGCCAATTCGTAACCGGTGAAAATTTGTTTGGTTTGCCAGTGCTCGGGCAATATCTTTCAAGCCATTATGGCCGCCATGGCCGCCACCTTGTTTAAACTTCGCTACGCCAGGTGGTAAATCAAGCTCATCATGAGCTACTAAAATTTGCTCTGGAGCAATTTTATAAAAAGTAGCTAACGCACCAACAGCCTGACCACTGCGATTCATGAACGTAGTGGGTATTAATAAACGGGTGTCGGAATACGGATGGCTTAAGCGTGCAGTAAACCCAAAGAATTTACTTTCAGGCGTTAGGGTAGTGTTGAACTGCCGTGCTATGGCTTCAACAAACCAGAACCCGGCATTGTGCCGGGTTGCTGTATATTCGGGGCCTGGATTTCCCAGGCCCACGATGAGCTTAATGTCTGCTGACATCAATATGATTCCGCAGAATTACTCTTTGTCTTCGTCGCCAGATTCTGCTTCTGGAGCTTCTGGAGCTTCAGGTGCATCATCAGAAACAGTTTCAGCCTTAGGCTTGCTCACTGTTACCAATACTGGGTCATGATCTTCGCCACGAGTTAACTCAACGAAAGTTACACCTTTAGGTGCAGTGATTTGGCTTAGGTGAATGTTGTCACCGATTTCTAAGCCAGACACATCAATTTCGATAAACTCTGGTAAATCTTTTGGTAAACAAGCGATTTCGATATCGTTCATTTGGTGAACAACTACACCACCAGCTTTCTTCACAACTTCTTCGCCGAGGAAGTGAATTGGTAAGTTTGTGTGTAGCTCTTCTTTCGCGCTTACACGTTGGAAGTCTAAGTGAGTGATCTTAGGCTTGAACGGGTGACGCTGAAGATCTTTCAAAATTGCTTGGTGCTTTTTGCCACCAATGTGCAACGTTAAGATGTGGCTATAAAAGCCTTCATGGTCTGCAGCATTAATGAGTTTGTCGTGATCTAATGTCAACGACACAGCTTCTTCTTTCCCGCCGTATAAAATGGCTGGAACGCCTCCTTGACGACGTAGGCGGCGGCTCGCACCTTTACCCATATCGCTACGGATTTCAGCTTTGAATTCGTAATTTGGTTGGCTCATTTCGTTTCTCCGAAAATTAATGGGCTGTTTCCCGCGACCAGAAAACAGCAGAATCCCTGATTTCAGGGGCCGCGCATTCTACCATCGTTATAACAATAAAGGCAATGAACAAGCGATCAAAAGCAACAAAAAACGGGAGCCGAAGCTCCCGTTTTGTATTCAGCGAAAGAGGTTTAATACTCAAACATGGCTGAAATAGATTCTTCGTTACTAACTCTGCGCAATGCTTCAGAGAGCATACCGCTGAGGGTTAACTGGGTAACCATACCAAGCGATTTCATTTCATCTGATAATGGAATGGAATCGGTAACAATAACTTGGTCGATAGCAGAATTGCGTAGGTTCTCTGCAGCATTACCGGAGAAAATTGGGTGGGTGGCGTAAGCAAATACGCGTTTCGCACCACTTTTCTTCAGAGCTTCAGCGGCTTTACATAACGTACCGCCGGTATCAATCATATCGTCTACCATAATACAATCACGGCCATTCACATCACCGATAATATGCATTACTTGTGATTCGTTTGCTTTCGGGCGGCGTTTATCAATGATGGCTAAATCAGCATCATTCATTAACTTGGCCATAGCTCGAGCGCGCACTACACCACCGATATCTGGCGATACCATTACTGGTGAATCCCATTCTTGTTGCTTCATGTGTTCAAGCAAAACAGGGCTACCAAAAACGTTATCTACTGGCACATCAAAGAAGCCTTGAATTTGCTCTGCGTGTAAATCAACCGTAAGAACACGGTCTACGCCTACACTAGAGAGGAAATCGGCAACTACTTTAGCGGTAATAGGTACTCGGGCGGAACGTACTCGGCGATCCTGACGAGCGTAGCCAAAATACGGCAGCACGGCAGTGATACGGCCAGCTGAAGCGCGACGCAGCGCATCAACCATTACGATCAGTTCCATTAAGTTATCGTTAGTAGGAGCACAGGTAGATTGGATAATGAAAACATCTGAACCACGCACGTTTTCGTTGATAATTACGCTGATTTCGCCGTCACTGAAGCGGCCAACGTCGGCATCTCCCAGCTTAACGTATAGGCGATCAGCGATCTTGCGGGCTAGCTCGGGTGTTGCATTGCCAGCAAAGAGCTTCATGTCAGGCACAGTTAACCTCGACCAGTTGATTTGTTGTTGTGAGCGGAATTTGACAAGAGTCTAGCACACCAACCGTCGCCTCAGGGGAGTTGTGTCAATGCTGCATGAAGCGGCGATTGATTCACTCCGGTTGCGACAAACCCCCGAAATTCTGCTGGTAGCGCTCGCAAAGCTTTCTGTGCTTCTACTGTAGTAGTAAAACAACCAAAAACACAAGCTCCGGTCCCTGTCATTCTGGACGGAGCGTATTTTAACAACCACTGCAGGGCGCTGGCAACCTGTGGATATAGTGAACAGACCAATTTTTCACAATCATTGTGGCCGCTTTGCCAGTTTTCTAAAGGTTTGTGTAATGCCTTTGTGTTCCTCGGCAGAGCAGGGTGGGTAAAGATTTGCGCCGTGCTCACGGCTACTTGTGGATGTACCACTAAGTAGTGTTTTTCGGCTGGAAAAGTTGTTGAAAATATTTCTCCAACGCCCTCTGCGAAGGTGGCTTTGCCGTGTACAAAAACCGGAACATCAGCGCCAAGCCGTAAACCGATGTTAGCGAGTTGCTGTTCACTCAGTTGCAAATCCCATAAATAATTCAAGCCCAATAGGGTAGTTGCAGCATTGGAAGAGCCGCCACCTACGCCGCCCCCCATAGGTAAGCGCTTGTGTAATGTAAGATGAACACCAAGTTGTTTGTTGCGTCGATATGGGAGCAGTAGCTCAGCCGCTCGATAAATAAGATTTTCCTGCAGTGGTGTGGCTTGCAATGCGGCGAGATCAGCCGCCGGCAATAATGATGTGTTGGTATTTTCGCTAGCTACATGGTTGGCAGATTCTGCACTAGCGGTTACTTCCTCGTAAGGCTCAATTGTTAAGCTGATGGCACCGCTAGTGTTTTCTTCAAAGGCAATGGTATCGCTGAAATCTAGAAACTGAAATACGGTTTCAAGTTGATGATAGCCATCTGGGCGTTGCCCAACAATGTGCAAATACAGATTTAGTTTTGCTGGTGCTGGCAGGGTAAATTGCGAAACAGGCATATTAATTCGCTTCTTTTAATTCTGGACGCCACCGGTTAATACGAATGTTCACGCGAAATTCATCCCGGGTTGCTTCAATACGATGGGGTAGTAATAAATTACCATCACCGGCCGTTACTAATCGATAATCACCAAACTGTAGTTGCCATAGTTCATTGCCAAAATGTACTTGGCTAGTGAAGCCCGCTAGGTGCCATTGGCTTAAATCGGCGTTATACATGGCAATTGTGCCATTCGGATACCAACGTTGTTGACGTACCGGTAAATCGGGTTGCACGCCAGTAATCGCTTGATTCAATAAGGTGAATGGAATTGCCATACCAGTATGCTGATACAGCAACCAGTTTAAATCGGTACTCTCAAAGCGATCTCCATCACGATTAATGAACGTACTTACCGTAACGGGGCTGCCGGTTGTTGGTTCGATAACGTCTTGCTCGATTCGTGCTAACGTGCCGCCAAGCTGATGGTAGAGCCGGAAATTTAATAGTTCTTCCGCGCGCTGCCAGTTAAAACGGGCCGCATCCCGGCTGTTATCAATATCATTAAAGAAGGCAACGCTACCTTGAATCGAGAAGCCTTGCACTTGCGCTAAGCTGGTTTGGTGTTGCTGTACTAATGCAGATGAAACTTGCCGTTCACTCAATGTATCGCCATCGATTGCAGGGCGGCTGGCACAGGCACTGATGAATACCATGCTGCAGAGCAGCAAGAGTGTGCATTTTGTATGAGCTTTTAGATTAAGCATATGGGTCGCCATGCAGTTGAGTGGGCGCAGAAAATCGAGTTTACTGCCATGCTAGTTAATTGCGGTTGCTGGAATTAACAGCAAGTAACCTAACATTAGTTGAGCACAGATACGCCTTTGCTTTCAATAACTGTGCTTCTCGCATACAATATTGGCCAAAATTTTACATCATTCGACGCTATAGCGGGAACCTTAATTACCTCAATATGACAATTCTTGCGATCGGTATAAATCATAAAACTGCAACGGTGGATATTCGCGAACGTGTTGCGTTTCAGCCTGAGCAGATAGAGCTAGCGTTACAAGCGTTAGTTCAACAAGGTAGGGTGAGTGAAACAGTAATTGTTTCTACCTGCAATCGTACCGAATTGTATTGCCATGCCGAGAGTAACGAGCTGGAAGAGATTCTGGCTTGGCTTGCCGCATTCCACCAAGTTCCGCTAGAAGATTTAGCGCAATATGTATACCGCCATGAAGATCAGAATGCAGTAGCGCATTTAATGGCAGTAGCATCAGGTTTAGATTCACTTGTTTTAGGTGAACCGCAAATTCTTGGCCAAGTGAAACAAGCATTTCAGCAGGCCCGTGATGCAGGCACTGTGGGTTCCGTGTTTGAACGCTTATTTCAATCTACTTTTGCAGCAGCGAAAGTAATTCGCACAGAAACTGAAGTGGGCCAAAATGCCGTATCTGTTGCCTATGCAGCGGTCAATTTAGCGCGCCATATTTTTGCCGATTTAAAAACCGCAAACGTATTATTGGTAGGCGCGGGTGAAACTGCTGAACTGGCGGCAAGACATTTAAAAGAGCAGGGCGTGAAGAACCTGCGCGTAGCCAATCGCACTGTAGCGCGTGCGGAAGAACTTACCAAAATCGTAGGCGGTGAAGCCTACGCGCTTAGCTCGCTGGAAGCGTTATTGCCAGATTCCGATATTATTATTAGCTCCACGGCCAGCCCAGTGCCAGTAATTGGTAAGGGCTTAGTGGAAAGTGCGCTAAGGCAACGTAAACATCGGCCGATGTTATTGATTGATTTAGCCGTACCGCGCGATATCGAAAAGCAAGTAAGCGAGTTAGATGATGCGTTTCTATACACAGTGGATGATTTGCAATCGATTGTGAATAAGAACCTTGAGCATCGGCAACAGGCCGCTACTGAAGCGCGCGATATTATTACCCAATATGCTGCTGAGTTCGGCGGTTGGATGGAAAGTTTAAACAGCGTAGATTTATTACGCCGTTATCGTGCTGGAGCGGCAAGTATCGCCGAACAGCAAAAAGAACGAGCACTCGCAGCGATAGCTGCGGGGAAAAGCGCTGATCAGGTGATTCAAGAACTCACTCAGCGGCTAACCAATACTTTAATACATACGCCAACCCGCGCTATTCAAGATGCCGGGAAACGCAAAGATATTTCAGCTTTGGCGGCTTATCAGAAACTAATTAACGATACACCTCAGGAATAATCGATGCTTAAAGCCTCATTGGTGCACAAGCTGGAAAGTTTGTTAGAACGACACGAAGAACTTGAAGTGTTGCTTGGTGAAGCACACATCATTACGAACCAAGATAAATTTCGCTCGGTGTCGAAAGAATATGCGCAACTTGAAGATGCAGTGAAGTGTTTCCGCCGTTATCAGCAGGCCTTGGAAGATTTAGAAACTGCACAAGAAATGCAGAAAGAATCGGATGCTGAAATTCGCGAGATGGCGCAAGAAGAAGTGGAGTTGGCGCAAGCTACACTCGCGGAACTTGCCGCGGAACTGCAAATTTTGTTACTTCCCAAAGATCCTAACGATGATCGTGCGAGCTACCTAGAAATTCGTGCTGGCGCCGGTGGTGATGAGGCCGCAATTTTTGCTGGCGATTTATTCCGTATGTATAGCCGCTATGCTGAGCGCAATGGTTGGCGTATGAATGTAGTAAGCGCTAATGAAGGTGAGCATGGTGGGTTTAAAGAAATCATTGCCCACGTTATGGGCGATGGCGCATATGGAAAATTAAAGTTTGAATCAGGTGGCCACCGAGTACAGCGGGTACCAGAAACCGAATCGCAAGGCCGTATTCATACCTCTGCTTGTACCGTTGCGGTATTACCGGAAATACCAGAGGCGGAAGCGATTGATATTAACCCAGCAGATTTACGTATTGATACTTATCGTGCCTCGGGCGCAGGTGGTCAGCACGTAAACAGAACGGATTCAGCGGTACGTTTAACGCATCTTCCAACGGGCGTAGTGGTTGAATGCCAGGAAGAACGTTCACAACACAAAAACAAAGCCAAAGCGATGTCGGTATTGCAATCGCGCTTGCAGGCAGCGGAAGACCAACGCCGTGCGGCTGAAGAAGCCAGCACACGCCGCAGCCTCGTAGGTAGTGGTGATCGTTCTGAGCGAATCCGTACTTATAACTATCCGCAAGGCCGGGTAACGGATCATCGTATTAACTTAACCTTACATCGCTTAAATGAAGTGTTGGAAGGCAGCCTAGATTTGCTTCTTGAGGCGATTATCCAAGAACATCAAGCCGATCAGTTGGCGTCTTTATCTGAACAGGGCGAATGAGTTTACTTTCCATTGCTGCAACACTACAGCGCGCTATTGCAGAATTGCGCTCTGCAGGTAGCGAAAGCCCGGAGCTGGATGCTCAGGTATTGCTGCGCCATGTTTTGCAGTGTGATCGAAGTTACTTTTTCACCTGGCCAGAGCGGGATGTTCCCGCTGCCGAGGCTGCGCAGTTCCGTGCTTTATTAGCGCAACGTGTGCAAGGTTTACCTATCGCGCACTTAATTGGCACCCGAGAGTTTTGGTCGCTATCGCTGCTCGTAAATAACAGTACGCTTATCCCAAGGCCAGATACCGAAATTCTTGTGGAGCGAGCGTTGCAGCTTAATTTGCCGGCTCAGGCTCGAGTTTTAGAGCTTGGCACTGGCACTGGCGCGATTGCTTTAGCGTTGGCAAGTGAGCGGCCCGATTGGCAGATTACCGCCGTTGATTGTGTTGCTGAAGCGGTAGCGCTGGCACGTAAAAATCAGCAGCAGCTTAACATCCCCAATGTAGCCATTTTGCAAAGCGATTGGTTTAGTGAAGTATCGGCGCAACAGTTTGATTTAGTGATTAGCAACCCGCCCTATATTGATCCCCAAGATCCGCATTTACAGCAGGGCGATGTGCGCTTTGAGCCGCGTTCAGCATTGGTGGCCGATAATCGCGGGCTAGCCGATATCGAGCATATTATCGCGCATGCGAAACCGTACTTAACGGCAAACGGCTGGGTATTATTGGAGCATGGTTCGGAACAAGCGGCGGCTGCGCAACGAATATTTGAAAAACATCGCTATAATGAAATACATACAGTGCAGGATTATGCTAATTTAAACCGAGTAACCGGCGCGAAAGCCTAAACATATTTTGCTGTTGTGGCTTTGTAAAATGAGTAATGTTATTTACTGCATTCGCTGTAGCTAGCAAAAGAAAGGATAACAGTAGCTATGACAGACCACTATTTATTTGCAGATGAGCCTGTAATAGCCCAGGAAGGGCTAAATGAACGGTGGAAAATTTTAATTGTTGATGATGAACCGGAAGTTCATGCAGTTACGCGGTTAGCCCTCAGTGATTTTAAATTTCTAGGCCGTGGATTAGAGTTTTATAGTGCTGAATCGGGAGAGGAAGGCTGTAAGTTGATGCGCGAGCACCCAGACGCAGCAATCATCCTTCTCGATGTGGTGATGGAAACAGACGATGCTGGCTTAAAAGTAGCCCGCTATATTCGCGAAGATCTCGATAATCACTTCACTCGCATTATTTTGCGCACCGGCCAACCGGGGCAAGCCCCAGAGCGCACGGTAATCATTAATTATGATATCAACGATTACAAATCGAAAACGGAATTAACCGCCCAGAAATTATTCACGGCGGTGATGTCTAGCTTGCGCTCGTATCGCGATATTATGTCGATTGAACATAGCCGCCGAGGGCTAGAGAAAATACTGCACTCATCGGCTGATTTGTTCTCCGAACAATCTATGGATACCTTTCTTGATGGTATCGTACAGCAGCTCAGTTGGTTAATTGGTGGTGTGCGGCAGGTTTTGTATGCAGAAATCGATCCTGAGCGAAATGCAGAAGAATTCACGGTGCGTGCAGCGTTTGGCGATGAGGCCGATAATTTATTTGGCCGCCCTGTAAAAGCTGCATTACCAATCGAAGCCTTACGCGAGTTAAAATCCGTAGTGGCTACAGGCAAAGGTTTTTATAGCGATACTACAGCACTAATATTTTGCCCGAGCCATACTCGCGCAACCGGTGGCTTATTATGCTTAACGGGTATTGCACGGCCATTATCTGATGCGGAACGTGATTTGTTGCGGTTGTTTTCAGAGCAAGTGCAGGTTGCACTCAGTAATGTGCTGCGAGAACACGATTGCCAACAGTTTGTTGGTGAACTCGTAGAGCGAGTGTTAAACCTAGAACACCATCAGTTACTAGAAGAAGGCAAGGCACAGCATCCAGCTGGCCGTGCAGCGCTGATTTTGGCAGACGCGTTAGCGGTAGATGGTAAAGAGCAAGGGCAGCTGGCATTAGCAGCCACCTTAATGGCAATTATCGGGCATGTTGCTGAGCCTACGTTGGCAACAGATAGTAATGCTGGGCGAATTTATTATCAGCGGCTGATGCGTTTAACCCATGGCTTAAAAAACCGAGATAACTATGCAGGTGTGATTCCGCTATTACAAGCAGCCTGTGCTACCCGCTATGAACGTTATGATGGTGCAGGTATTCCTGGAGAAGTAGCAGCGGAACAACTACCAATAACTCAGCAAATCCTTGCACTGTTGGCAATCGTGTACGCGGAGCTTGCGGTAGGTAAGCAACCTGCGGCAACGTTGAAGCAGTTATCGGCAGAACCGGAAGGGCGCTTTTCCCCACAATTAATGGATGCATTACGCAATCATTTGGCAACCGTGTTGGCAACCTTGGAAAATGCGTAAATCCGCCTGTTTCTGATAGTTTAGCTAGTTTTAGAATTGAAGTGAGATGATCATGGTAAAGCAACTGAGTATAGATTCAGTATCAGTAGCCGGAATTCAGGTAGGGAATCAGCTACCGTTCGTGTTATTTGGTGGCATGAATGTTTTAGAAAGCCGCGATTTGGCAATGCGTGTGGCGGAGCGATACGTAGAAGTAACACAACGCTTAAATATACCTTATGTATTTAAAGCATCTTTTGATAAAGCGAATCGCTCATCCATTAATTCGTTTCGTGGCCCAGGGCTTGATAAAGGCCTAAAGATTTTGGCCGAAGTGAAGCAACAGTTTAACGTGCCAATTATTAGTGATGTGCACGAGCCCTATCAGGCGGCGCCTGCTGCTGAGGTAATTGATGTATTGCAGTTACCTGCGTTTTTGGCACGGCAAACGGATCTGGTAGTTGCAATGGCTAAAACCGGGGCGGTAATTAACGTGAAGAAACCTCAGTTTTTAGCGCCTCATGAAATGCGCCATATTATGAATAAATTTGCTGAAGCGGGTAATGAGAAGATCATGCTGTGTGAACGCGGCAGTTCATTCGGCTATAACAATCTTGTGGTGGATATGTTGGGCATGGATGATATGAAGAGTATGGCGCCAGTGATATTTGATGCTACGCACGCGTTGCAGCGCCCAGGCGGGCGAACTGATTCTGCTGATGGCCGCCGCGCACAAGTTGCGCAGCTCTCTCGCTCTGGTATGGCATTAGGGCTAGCGGGGTTGTTCTTGGAAGCGCATCCGAACCCCAATGAAGCCTTGTGCGATGGCCCCTGTGCATTACCGTTAGATAAGCTGGAAGGGTACTTACAGCAAATGAAAGCGGTAGATGAACTAGTGAAATCATTTCCCGCACTTGATACTTCCGCGAGCCACCTGTAACGAAAGCGGCCGTATTAACGAAGGGGCATTAGTTATGGCGAAAGCCTTGCGTACCAAAGATAAAATTATCATTGCTGCTGAGAAGCTTTTTTCAGAGCATGGCTTTGAGCAAACATCACTGCGGCAAATAACTAGTGAAGCAGAGGTTAATTTAGCCTCTGTGAACTACCACTTCGGCTCCAAAAAAGCGCTTATTCAGGCCGTTATGGCGCGTTATCAAAGTGTGTTTATGCCAGCCCTTGCCGAGCAGTTGCACCAGTTGCAAAACTCTGGCACGGATCAGGTTCGCACTGAAGATGTATTGGCCTGTGTAATGCCGCCATTGATTGCCTTGCGCCAAGTTCGCGCCGATGGGCCGGTAATCTATCTCCGTTTGCTAGGCTATGCTTACAGCGAAATTCAGGGGCACTTGCGGAAATTCACCATGACCAATTATGGTGAAATCATGCACGAGTTCTTCCAAATGATTCAACAAGCAAACCCTTCGGTTTGTCCAAATACGTTGTTTTGGCGGTTACACTTTAGCCTTGGCGCCATGTTATTTGCGCAAACATCTGGGCAAGCATTGCGGGAAATAGCCGCCGCCGATTTCGGTGAAGAAACACAAGCCGAAGAAAGCTTACTGAAACTGTTACCGTTCGTTGCTGCAGGGATATCGGCAGCTGAGCCAGAAGCGTAGTTAAACATTTGCGCTAAAATTAGCGTATACAGGTTTATGTGTTGCGGGCACTTAAGGAGTAAGCAATGTCCATTCTATTAATTTTACTGATTATCCTTGCGATTGTATTGGGGGTTCCCGATATTCGCCGTAAGCTGATTTCCCAGCCGGTGTTTCGCGTATTTAAACGAATTTTACCCCCGCTATCAAACACTGAACGAGAAGCGATGGAAGCGGGCGATGTATGGTGGGATGGGGAATTATTCTCAGGCCAGCCAGATTGGTTCAAGCTACTTGGCACAAAACCACCGGTGTTCAGTGCGGAAGAACAAGCATTTATTGATGGCCCTTTAGAAGAGCTATTAGCGGCGCTTGATGATTTCGATATCAACGTGCAGCGCCGCGATTTACCGCCTGAAGTGTGGGCTTTGATTAAAAAGCATCGTTTTTTTGCCATGATTATTGGCAAAGAATACGGTGGTTTAGATTTTTCTGCTGCAGCAAACTCCTACATTGTTTCCCGTATTGCCACGCGCTCACTAAGTGCGGCGGTTACCATTATGGTGCCGAATTCACTAGGCCCAGGTGAACTGTTAACTCACTACGGCACTATGGAACAGAAGCAGCGTTGGTTACCTGCGTTGGCGAAAGGTGATGAAATTCCATGCTTTGCGCTTACTGGCCCGGAAGCCGGCTCAGATGCTGGTGGCATTCCAGACACGGGTATTGTGTGTAAGGGCACCTTTAACGGTGAAGAAGTAGTAGGTATTCGCGTAAGTTGGAGCAAACGCTATATCACCCTTGCGCCGGTAGCAACGGTTCTTGGCTTGGCATTTAAGTTATATGATCCGGATAAGTTACTGGGTGATAAAGAAGATATTGGTATTACTTGCGCGCTGATTCCAACCAGCCATGAAGGCGTTGAAATTGGTGATCGCCACTACCCACTTCATACGGCGTTTATGAATGGTACTACCTATGGTGAAGACGTATTTATTCCCATGGATTGGGTGATTGGTGGCTTGCAGTATGCGGGTAAAGGCTGGCGCATGCTGGTGGAGTGTTTATCCGCCGGCCGCGGTATTTCATTGCCAGCTCTCGCTACAGCTACTGGCCATAACTGCCAGCGCTTTACCGGTGCCTATGCATTTGTACGGCAACAATTTGGCTTATCTATTGGTAAGTTCGAGGGTGTACAAGAAGCAATGGGCAGAATTGGCGGCCTAAACTATAGCGTTGAATCGATGCGCCGGCTTACCATTACTGCTCTTTGTGAAGGCTACAGCCCTTCCGTGATTACCGCTATGAGCAAATACCACATGACCGAAATGGGCCGTGTGATCATGAATGATGCCTTCGATATTCATGCGGGTAAAGCGATTCAAATGGGGTCACTTAACTATTTAGCCGCCGGCTATATGGGAACCCCCATTTCGATTACCGTGGAAGGCGCAAATATTCTTACCCGCAACCTAATGATTTTCGGGCAAGGTGCTACACGTTGCCATCCGTATGTATTGGCGGAAATGGAAGCTGCAGCAAATACAGATGAAGAAGCTGGGCTGCGCGCTTTTGATCATCTGCTCATTCGGCATATTGGTTTCGCTGCAGGAAATACCGTGAGTGCCTTGTGGCATGGCCTCACAGGCGCTCGCTTTGCCAATGCGCCAGTAAGTGGAGAAACGCTGAAGTACTATCAGCAGCTTTCACGAATGAGCCGCGGGCTAGCGCTCTGTGCTGATGTGTCTATGCTAACCATGGGCGGCGAGTTGAAGCGCAAAGAAATGATTTCAGCGCGCTTAGGCGATGTACTCAGCCATCTTTATATGGCGTCTGCAGTGCTGAAACGCTTTGAAGATGATGGTCGGCAGGTGGCAGATTTGCCATTTGTACATTATTGCTTGGCCTATCACCTGCATGCAATTGGTGTAGCCTTTGCTGGTTTCTTCCAAAATTTCCCGAAACGTTGGTTGGGCCGCGTGTTAAAGCGGGTGGTATTCCCGTTTGGTATCCGTTACCAAAAACCCAATGATATCTACGCCCAAGCAATTGCAGAGGCAATGATGGAACCTGGTGTTACCCGTGAACGGCATACATTCTTGAGCTACTGGCGTGATGATGCCAACGATGTAACCGGCCATATGGAGCTTGCATTCTTGAAGTTGCATGGCATGCAAGGCCTTTACAAGAAGCTGAAAAAAGCGCAGAAAGCTGGTGAATTAAGCGATAACGTATCAGGTGATGCATTGGTGGATGCTGCGTTAGCTGCGAATATAATAGACGCAGAAGAAGCGCAGGAATTGCGGGAAGCCGAGACATTACGAATGCGAGCTATTGCGGTAGATAGTTTTGCTGCAGATGATATGTTGCAGGGGAAATTTACCGCGCGGCCAGTTTAACCGCACGGTATTTGCTTTGAGAACTTATGGCGCACTGAACAAGCTTAATGTTCTGTGCGCCATTTTGTTACTTGCGGATGCTCGGTTATTTTCGCCCGAACCGCTTTTTCTACTTCAGCAGCGCTACTCATTGCGCCATCGGTAGCTGCTAACTCAGCACTACAAGCGCCATTACTAACATGATAGGCAGCTTCAGCAAGCAGTGGATCGTTCATATCGCCCCAATCGCCAACAATGGCATCGGCCACTTGGCATGTTGCTGGAAGGCCATCGAAGTAATCCCCAAACCCATCTGCATTAACAGTTTGGAAGGTAATCGCGAATACAATTTTATCGCAAATTTGCCCTGGCTGTTGGCCAACTGGCTTACCACAGGTGGTGTCACCTACGGTTACTACTTCAACAAACGGCGTTAATGAATTGATCACCAGTTCCGAAGAGGAGCAGCTTGAATTTGTGGTAAGTACATACACCCGATCTAAGTTCAATTGGGCGATGCCCGGGCCTAAATCAAAGTAATAAATTTGATCTTGGAAGTTCTCGTTGTACTGATAGGTGAGGAATATTTCGTTTTCAACGTTATTCCACGCCGCTTGCGAGGCTAGCTGATTGGCTACTCGTACTAAGCCACCACTGTTGTAGCGCAAATCAATGATAAGCTCATCTACGCCTTCAAGCTGATCATAAGCGGTATTTAAATCGCTTTCTGAACGGTTAATAAAGGAATCAAATACAAAGTAACCCACGTCTTTGTCGTCTATAGTAAAACGCTCAGTAGCCATTACTGTATTGGTTTCTACGGCAGTTTTCCGTATGGTTTCGGTGAATTCCAAGCCATCGGGTTTGCGTGCGGTAATGGTGCGTTCAACACCTTCTTCATTGGGCCCGAATACCGTGGCCCATGTTGCAGTTCCGGCGTTAATACGGCTAAACCAAGTAGACATCGGCACACCATCTACCTCGGTAATTACATCACCTCGGCGCAGGCCTGCTTCAGAGGCTGGAGAACCATCATATACATAGCGAATTTCAATGACGCCTAAATCTTGCCGATCATTTCTACCAAAGCCGAAACCGAAGAATACCGCATCAACGTAGCGGTCTTGATATTCCTGCTCGGTAATAATAAATGAGAAGTTATCTTGCGGCGCTCGAATCGCGTTTAACATCGCGTAAATCGAGTTTTGGCTCGCCGGGTTAACGTTGCTATTCATGTCATCTTTCCACAAATAGCGATCGTTCATAAAATTCAGTAGTTGTTGGTTTTGCCCAGTAACAGAACACTGAGCATTGGTAAGTAAGGGGGGCTCGCCAGTAAATACATCGTCACTGCCGCACGCCGCTAAAAATGTGGCTGCGCCTGCAATCGCGAGGAGGCGATAACTTTTTCTGAGTTGAGCATTGCATGCTTTACTAACGCGCATAATCTCTCTCTTGCTAATAGCGTGGTGGTAAAAATAAACCTCCCTGTTAATTTACGCCATGATTACTAGAAATACTAGGCGATTAAAATCTGATTAAGGTATCCTGCGGGGAAAATCTTAGTTACGCTTCTTCACATGGTTTACATACACTTTAATTAAGGTAACTCAACTACATGAGCGCACTTATTATCGATTTTCCGGGCCCGGAGCTCACCGATTCAGATCGAACTCTGCTGAATGATCCAGCCGTAGCCGGGGTTATTCTATTCACTCGTAATTATCAGAATACTGAACAATTGGTTAAATTAACCACAGATATAAAAGATACGGTTAAACGTGATCTTTTGATCACGGTAGACCATGAGGGCGGTAGAGTGCAGCGCTTTCGAGAAGGCTTCTCGGCTATTCCGGCAATGGGTGAAATTGAGCAAGTAGGCACCAGTGAAGCGCAACAAGCTGCGTTAGCGCGCGAGTTAGGCTGGCTGATGGCAAGTGAATTATTAGCCTGTGGTGTCGATCATAGCTTTGCACCAGTGCTTGATTTGCACGGCCCAAGTGAAGTAATTGGCGATCGCGCTTTTTCTGCTGATAAAGGCAAAATTGTATGGATAGCGCAGGCATTTATTCGCGGTATGCATGAAGCCGGAATGCGTGCCACCGGCAAACATTTCCCTGGCCACGGCACGGTAGTTGCAGATTCGCATATTGCAGTGCCCGTAGATGAACGTTCTTTAGAAGAAATTCTGGCCAGCGATGCGGCAATATTTGCCGAGCTAGCAGGGCATGTACAAGCGATTATGCCGGCGCACGTAATTTACCCTAAGGTAGCGCCAGAGCCAGCAGGATTCTCGCCATATTGGTTGCAAACCATATTGCGGGAGCAGTTTAATTATTCGGGCATATTGATTAGCGATGATTTATTAATGGCCGGCGCCACAGTAGCAGGCACGGTAAGTGAACGTGCCGAACAGGCGCTAAAGGCAGGCTGCGATTTACTCTTGGTATGTAATGATCAGGCTGCGGCAAAAGAAGTGTTGGCGCAAGTTACCTTTCCTGCACCACGGGTAGATGCGGTGCAGGCTCTAAAAGGGCAAAGTGCGTTCAATAGCTTAGCTGAGCTGAAAGGCAGCCAACGCTGGAAAAACGCCCAGCAGTTGCTGCAACGTTTTACTCGTACGCAATAGGATCGGTTAAGCCATGCTGCGCAAATGCCGCGAGCCTTTCGCGGCAGGCGCTGCACTTACCACAGGCTTTTTCACGGCCGTTATAGCAGGTCCAGGTATTGCTGTAATCTAGCTGCATGGCAAGGCCATCGGCGAGAATTTCATCTTTACTATTGTACAAATAAGGCGAACGCACGGGAATTTCCTTGTAGTTCGCTAATTTGCTCACGGTATTCATGGCTTCTACAAACTCTGGCCGACAATCTGGGTAAATATCATGATCGCCAGAGTGAGCACCGTAATACACTTCATCGGCATCAATGGAAACCGCGTAGCCAATCGCCAACGAGAGTAAAATCATATTGCGGTTCGGCACCACCGTGGCTTGCATATTGCCTTCGGCATAATCCGCATCGGGAACATCAATATCGGAGGTAAGTGCAGAGCCAGCCAACAAGGTATTAATGGCACGAATATCCACTACTTTATGGGGTACACCAAGTTCTGCACACACGCTAGCGGCGCAATCTAACTCTTTGCTGTGGCGCTGGCCATAATGAAAAGAAAGTGCATATACCTTAAAGCCATCCGCAATTGCCCGATTTAAAACCGTAAATGAATCCATACCGCCAGAATAAATAACTACTGCGGTTTTGCTGTTGTTCGGGTGCGTAGGGGTTGCTGCTTGCATAGGGGAACTGCGCTCCTTAAGGCTCAGGTAAACTTCTATAGGCTAGCTGCGTGCTATTTTGGCCTATTTCACAATCCAGTTTGCTATAATACGGCAAAATTGAATGTATAGGAAAATTGAATGCTGTATCCGGTGAACGAACTGTTTGAAACAATTCAGGGTGAAGGCGTATACACCGGGGTTCCGGCGGTATTTTTGCGGCTGCAAGGGTGCCCTGTGGGTTGCCCATGGTGTGATACCCAACATACTTGGAGTAAAACCACTGCGAATAAAGTTTCAGCTGCAGATATCATTGCGAAAACCGGCCCTAGTGAACTCTACTTTGAACATTCAGCGGAAGAAATCTTCGCCAAAGTACAAGAGCTTGGCTTCACGGCGAAGCACCTTGTAGTTACGGGTGGCGAGCCGTGTATGTATGATTTACGGCCGCTTGCGGAAGTATTTGAAGCAGCAGGGTATCAGCTACAAATAGAAACCAGTGGCACCTTTGAAGTACTTACCAGCCCAGGCACATGGGTAACCGTATCGCCGAAGCTAAATATGCCCGGTGGCTACCCAATGCTAGCCAGTGCCATGCAACGTGCCGATGAAGTGAAATTCCCCGTGGCTATGCAAAAGCACGTAGATGAACTCGATGCGTTGCTCCTTGAAAAACCACCGCGCCCGGGCGTAACCATCTGTTTGCAACCCATATCGCAAAAGCCACGCGCTACCGAATTAGCCATACGTGTGTGTATTGAACGAAACTGGCGGTTATCGGTGCAACTACATAAATATTTGGCAATAGAGTAAAAACACCCCGCGAACTACCCCTCCTTCCTGCATGGGTCTATGCTGAGAATGTTGCTGCAAACTAGAGCGCACTGCACTAGTAAAACTGCAGCAAACATTTATTAATGCATGAGGCTCATGGAGGAGTTATGAAAACACGTTCAGCGTATCCAGCCCGTTTTCCATATTGTGATTGTTCCCCTTGCAAGCAACGCGGGCAAGGGATGACCGAATATATTGTGGTGCTAGCCTTAGTAGTAGTTGCCGCCATCGGCGTATATTCCTTGTTTGGTAAAACCGTGCGTAACCAAATGGCGGGCGTTGCTCAGGAAATATCGGGGCGCTCTTCAACTAGCCAAGTAAACGCAGCAGGCGCAGCAGCGCAGGAAGCAGCCCAAAAAGCGAATCGTGAATACAACCTGAGCAACTACGATGAAGCCACTAATTCCGGTGGCTAAGCATGCTGCAGCTTATCACTCAGCGAGTAAACAACGGCAACGCGGCATGTATTTATTGCTCACCGCACTGCTCGCTGCGGGCACTCTTTTTGTATTAATGCAGATCATCGCATTATCGCAAAAGGTACAGCGGCAAACTGAGATTGAGCAGGTGGCGCATTATGCTGCTGAAAGTATGGGTGTTATTGCGGCGCGTGATTTGAATCTGAAAGCCATATTGAATCGAGCCATGTTGGCGAATGAAATGGCGATTGGCCAAATTATTGGTTTGCATACTTGGTATGAAATGAGCCGGCAAACTAGTACTAACATAGCTACCGTAACGGTATGGATTCCTTACTTAAATAGCGTTTCGGCGAAGCTAGCTCAGCTGATGAACCAAATGCGCGCGCCAATGAGATCCGGAGTGAAAAGCGCGATCGTGCTGCAACAATGGGTTATTCATGGGCTTGCCAACGCCCAGCAGGTATTTCATCAGGCCAGCTGGTTAGCAAGTATTGCTACGGCAATTGATGTGGTAGAGGGAACCGATAAGCGCTTAGAAGTAGTATTGATGAATCATCAAACACTACTGGATTTAGATAACATTTGGCTGCGCATGCAAAGCGCCACAACAAGCCCAAGCAACCGACAAGATTACGTAGATATGGTGGCGGATTCACGAGATCCATTTAGCCGTAGGCGCACTTATCGGTGGTTTAGTGCATTTAATGTTGCTGCGCATAAAGCTGGCGGTTCGGAAGTTAGTGCGCTGCCGGATGGGCGCATCGCATGGAGGTCTCTAGATACCTCACAACTGCATTTGCAGTATTTGTTGCATAACCAATACTTACCGATTGGTGGCGGAGCTAGCTATCTGCAACAACGATTGCCATCGGCACGAAATAGCCCTGGATATGGGGACAGCTATCGGATTAATTGGACTACTTCGCGATATACCGTGCGGAATCAACAAAACTTACAGATCCAACATCGCAGCCCAAATTACTTTCGTTATCAATCTGTGCAACGAGCACCGCAAATCACGGTAGCTGTGCGGGAACGAATAGAAGAGGTAGAGCAGAATGGAACCCCTCAATGGGGTGTTGGCAGAGTGGAGTTGTATTTCCATCGCCCGAAGGAACTGTGGGGGCGCGAAGATAATAAGCAAGAGATCGCTAATTTACATAATGCACTTTGGCAGGTGCGTAGAAAAAATATATTGGAAGCAGAACGCAGGTTAATTGGAGCACAATTATGAAACGAGCTTACGGACAAGCTCTGGTAGAACTCACGTTAGTGATGAGTGTGTTCGCCACAGCAATGATTTGGGCGCTGCCAAACTTGTATGGCAGCCTGCAACAACGGAATGCCGCTCAACAAATCTTGGCTATTCATCTACAACAACAGCCATTACGAGCAAGTAGTGATCATGAACCGCTTCAGCTTATCGATTATCAGGATAAATTTGCCTTGGTTCTCGGTGATGAATATTCGCTGAACCATAAGCATAGTAGTGATTATCGGTTCGCTAAGGTAGTTGCGCCATTGTGGGGGATTATCTCATCACGAAATGGGTTTAGTTTGCCGTTGAATACGCTTGAGCATGTGAGCCTCTCGGTGGTGGATAATCATGCTGTAGCTAAGGAGAATAGAGCGCAACAGGATGAACAGCAGTCTTGGTTAAGTTATTTACGCTTAGCCGATGGCTGGGCACCGCGTAGCCTGAATGACCTAGTAAATCGTCCCAAAGCGCTTACCACCACACATCACTTGCACAACTTAGGGTTTCAGGATTTACAAGCTTTGGTAAGTATTTTGCCATTTGCGCGTGAGTTTCGTGGCGATCAATTACAACTCGGTTTTGTCAACGTTGATGTTGTTCCCAAAGGCGCGCTTTGCTCTTCAAATGGGAGTGATTGCGAATGATTTATTTTGCAAAACGACTTCAAATTAAATTTTTGCGCCCACGATTTTTTCTCTTGCTTTCGGTTTTACTTCTCAGTGACGCTGGGTATTTACAAGCGCTGGCGCAGAGCGATGCGAGCGAGTTCGTCTATAGCAACCCGAAACCAACCTACCTTGCAAGTTCGATAGCCATCAGCGGTGCAGTAACTGAAACCTCGGTAGTAGGGTATCGGATGTTAGCCTGGCCTGTTCAGGCAAGCTTGCAACAATTGCAACAAAGCCTAGCGGCAATACCGAACTGCGAACCCATATCAATCGTAGAACAAAATGCCTGTATAAATGAGTTTTCCTTGATTAGTTTTCTAGAGCACGAAAATGGGTTTATTTGGTCAGAAGCGTCTCCCGTTGAGGAATCACACAATCCACGCCCCGCAGAGTATCAACTTATATTTTCCACCCTTGATGGCATGAATCGAAGCACTATGTGGAGAGTGTCTCGCGGTATTGAAGATGTGTACAGAACAGAACTAAACCGCGTTCATACTCTAGGCGCAAATATTCTAACCCAAGATCTTTACGCCGGGGGGTTTGCTATAGAGGCGGACACTCCTAACGTGCATATTTCTATCGCTGGTTGGCGAGAAGCAGAAGATTTTGTGTTGTTAACTCAAGTGGAGCAGTTTCGAGGCCGCCATGATTAATCGGGATGGGTTACGTAGTTTACTGGTACCGCTGTGTTTAGGCTTGTTGTGTGCGGTGTTAGCAATCTATTTATTGGTGCGTCATGTGCAAAGCATCGAACAGCAAACTTACTTGGCAACGCAATTATCTGAACCAAAACCTGTAGCGAAGAGGCCTGTTGTGGTAGCGAGTATTTTGCTTACTGCTGGGGATGTGTTGCACGAAGAGCACCTTCGTGTTCGCGAATTTGATGCAACCATGGTACCGGTTGATAGTATTCATCCAGCAGATATTTCGCAGTTTTTGGGCGTTAGATTACGTGCAGATATTGGTGCAGCAATACCTGCGGGAGTTCCTATCCAAAAATTACATTTACAACCCACACCGGCAGAGCATCGCTTGCCTCTTGCTGCGGGCATGGTGCCATTCTCGTTAGCAGTAAACTCTTTGCAAAGCCACGCGGGGATGCTGCAAGTAGGCGATATTGTGGACCTTTATCACCACCAGCAAGACAAGGCTACGCTGATTAATGAACGTATACAGGTATTAGCGATAGGAAGCCAACGAGAGCGCGTAGCCCCATCGAGAGATACAGTTTCACAGCATGGCTCTGCCTATTCTGCTTCGCAGTATCAACAAATTACATTGGCTGTGCCGTTAAAAAAACTGGCATTACTCAAACAATTAGCACATCAGCAGCAATTACTGCCAGTACTCCGAGATGCAAACGACCAAGTGCGCATTGTTACACTTCCTAGTTTATCGAAAGTGGAGGTTATTAATGCAGGGCAGCAGCCAAGAATGGATGGGCTAGCAAATTTATCCCCACCGATTTGGCCGGTTGACGAGCAGCAACCGCTGCATTGGGGGGCAGCAAACCATGAATATTAAACTACGGCTATTTTCCTGTGTGCCTTTGCTGCTCGCTAGTTCTGCGTTTTTAGCAGTAGCACAAGAACAACATCAATTAGCTACATTAGAGCTCAGCGAGGGACGTGCTGAAGTGATTAAGCATGAACAGCCTGTAACACGCGTAGCAGTGACCAATCCTAGCGTTTTGGAAGCACGGGTTATTGAAGATGCACAGGTTTTACTTATTGCTCTTGCAGAGGGTAGCTCTGAAGTAGTGTGGTGGTTAGAGAGCGGGAAGCAATTGCGTACTGAAGTAATGGTTGTTCCCCGCGTGAATATGGTGCTTAGGCAGCAACTGCAAGCCTATCAGAGCGAAGAGTATGAGTTGACCGTGGAGTGGAGAAGCGGGCATGCATGGTTAAGCGGTTCTGTATCTGCTGACACCTACACCCAGCTGCAGATACTTGCTGAACAACATAGCACTGTGCATCTGCAGCAGTTACGGCATCAGGAAAAAATAAAAGCAACGTTAGAGCTAGAAGTGAAAGTGTATGAAATTAATCGGCGGAGTTTGCAAAAACTTGGCATGCGCTGGCAGCAAAGTACTGCTGGCCCAGCGCTAGGAGTAATATCAGATTGGCGAGGTGGCGGGTTATTTCGAGCTGTGGGTGAACAGGGTTTTGCCAGCGTTCCTGGGCAAGAAGCATTGTTAGGTACATTAAACCCAGGCAATTATGGCTACTTGGGGATAGCAGCTTCTTTATCTAGTACTTTGCAGCTGCTTCAGGAACGAGGTGAAGGTCGAGTTTTGGCAACACCAAAATTACGGGTGGAAAGTGGTGAAGTGGCCGAATTTTTAGCTGGAGGCGAAATTCCAATTCCACAAATAACCTTACAGGGAGCAACCGAGGTGCAGTTCAAGAATTACGGGGTGTATTTGCAGGTAGAGCCGGTAATGCTAGCCGATGGACGTATTCGTACGAAAGTGATCAGTGAATTGAGTCAACCGGATTTCGCCGTGTCCGTACAAGGGGTTCCAGGTCTAAAAACCAGGCGTGCGGAAACTATCGTAAGCGTTACAGCCGGGGAAACATTAATTATTGCTGGGCTGGTGAACCAAGAAACTAGCCAGCTTTCCAGCACACTTCCCGGTACGCCAAGTTATTTGAATCGCATGCTGGGCTATCGCGAGCAACAACAGCAGGAAACAGAATTAGTGGTATTTATTACGCCCCGCAATCTGTATGAAAGTGAACAAAATGCCGCCGAACGCGCACAAGTTGAGAAATCTCTTTGGCAGCAATTTAATGCTTTAGGCTGTGTTGGAATGCAGGAAGGAAACTGGCATGAACACGATATTAGCTATTGATACCGAGCAAGGCACTAGAGCGCAACTTGCTGTTGAGCAATGCTACCAAAAGCTGTTGGAGCAAGTACAAAACACGCTAAACCTGCATAACAGCAATATTGAGTTGCTAAGTGATTGCGAATTACGCGCACAATTAAGCGATGCTGTACGGCGGCAAATCGAAACTAGCTCGCAATTTACTGCATTGTTGCCACAGCAGGAGTTACTTGTTGAGCGGGTACTTGATGACTTAGTGGGGTTAGGGCCATTAGAAGTATTGCTGCGCGATGACGAAGTTACTGAAATTATGGTGAACCGGCACAACCAGATTTATATGGAGAAAGCCGGCAGGCTGCTATTAAGTAAGTTGCAGTTTCACGATGAGCAGGCCGTGCGCCGTGTTCTGGAGCGCATTGTTACGCCTCTAGGGCGCAGGGTTGATGCTAGCACACCTATGGTAGATGCGCGTTTACCAAGTGGTGCTCGGGTGAATGGAGTGATTCCTCCGCTCGCAGTGCAAGGCACGTGCATTACTATTCGTAAGTTCGCCAGTACCGCGTTAACAATGCAGGATTTAATTGCCGCGAATAGTGTCTCTGTGCCAGCTGCGCGGCTACTTGAACTTGCGGTAATCATGCGGCAGAACATCGTAATTTGCGGCGGTACGGGTAGCGGTAAAACTACTTTGCTAAATATACTGGCGGATTTTATTCCTGAAGATGAGCGAGTGATTACAATTGAAGATGCTGCGGAGCTGCAATTACACCATCAGAACATAGTGCGTTTAGAAGCACGGCCTGCGAATCAGGAGGGAGAGGGCCGTGTAAACATTCGGCAACTAGTGATTAATGCATTGCGGATGCGGCCAGACCGTATTGTGGTGGGCGAGTGTCGTGCTGGAGAAAGTTTAGATATGCTGCAGGCAATGAATACAGGCCACGATGGCTCCCTTACTACGTTACATGCAAATGCGCCGCGTGATGCCTTGCGTCGGCTTGAAACTATGGTGCTAATGGCTGGCGTTGATCTGCCGTTAACTGCGATTCGGCAGCAAATCAGTAGTGCCGTGCAATTGTTGGTGCAGGTTACTCGCTTAGCAAATGGTAAACGGGTTGTTACCGCTATATCTGAGTTGCAGGGAAGTGACGGTGATGTGCTGCAGGTAGCTGATTTATTTCTCTACAACAAGCTGGCAGAAAAACATGTCTGCACCCAGCATATGCCTAAATTTTGTGAACAGCTAAACGATAGCCAACGCAGCGAATTTATTCAGTGGTACAGCAACTCGGAAAGTGCCGGAAATATTTAATAACAACTGCGAAAACACATGGATGTGTGAATTATGGTGACCTTTATTGGCGTGATGTTTGGGGTGGCAGTAACCTTGTTGGTTAACGCGTGCCAATCAGCACTTGCTAGCTTATTAAAAAATTATCAGCAAACCTACGAAAATAAAATGCAGCAGGGCTTAACGGAACTGTTTTTGTTCGTTCCTGTGCGGCAACTGCTCGTCTTTTGGGGTATTTCTACGATGGTAGTGATGCTCGTGTTGCTTGCACTCAATAGCGGTTGGCTAAGTTACTTAGGTGGGTTGATGATATTTGGCGCTGCCCCTTGGCAGCTGTATCGGTATTTGCGCAAGCAGCGTGATACTTCCTTTCAGCAGCAACTTCCTGACGCGTTGTTGCTGATAGCTAATAGCTTACGGTCGGGTGCGAGCTTGCAATCGGCCATGCATTTTATAAGCCAAGAGATGCCCGCGCCGATAGGCCAAGAATTTAGCTTGCTGTTGCGGCAACTTCGATTAGGCCTCACGATTGAAGCTGCGCTGGCTGAATTAGAGCACAGATTACCCTCGATCGATTGTACCCGTATGGTGGCAGCAATATCGCTTGGCCACAGTACAGGCGGTCAACAGGCGCCTTTATTAGAGCGTTTAGCAGGGAGTATGCGTAAAAAGCAGCATCTGCAACAAAGAATGCAAAGTTTAAGTGCCCAAGGCCGAATGCAAGGGCGAGTGATGACCATTCTTCCTGTGTTCCTGACACTAGTATTATGGGTTATAGAAACAAGCACTTTGGAGCAGTTAATGCAGCATCCTTTGGGATGGCTAATTGCTAGTAGCATGATAATTATGCTGACGATGGGGCAATGGTTGATTAACAGAATGTTGCGCATTCAGGTGCCCCTGTAATGAACATCGTACCGGTGCCATTTAGCTATTACATTTGGGTGCTGCCCGCATTTGTGAGCTGTTTGCTGATCTTCATGCTTATGTTTCGTAGTTTGTTATGGTTGTTTACTCATCCGCGCTTACGCAAACCCTTTGTGGCTAGTTATCAATTTCTATTTCAACGCCACATCACCAAAAAATCTGCGCAACAGGCGCGCTATGCGTTGCCTGCTTTTATGGACACTTTGGCCATGCTGCTAACAGCCGGATTCCCACTTACTTCAGCACTACAAAAACTACTCCAGCAAGTACCTGCAGAATCATTTAACGCACTACATGTGGAAATGCGCATGGTGCTGCAACGTGCGCGTCACGGTGAAAGTTTTGCTGAAAGCATGTTGCAATTACGCAAGCGTTTGCCAGGTCCAGAGATGGCAATGTTCGTAAGTTTGCTGGTGCAATCGAATCGTTATGGTGGGCGGTTAGCGGAACTACTGAATTCCCAAGCAGAACTGGGGCGCTTAAAGATTGCTGAGGAATTTGAAAGTAAAGCGCAAGAGGCGCCGGTGCGGCTGCTTCTGCCGTTAATCTTATTCATATTTCCAGCCACATTGTTGCCATTTATAGGCGTGATCATCGGTAAGGTAATGTGGGGCAACTAATTTGAGGACGCGAATACGGAGTAGCCAATATAAATAACCGATTACTGTGTGGCGAGCATTGTGTAAAGTTTTCGAAGCAAGATAACCAATTCAAGGAGGAATAACATGAATCACTGGGGAGTGCGGCTCAATCGATATCGCGATTTAGCCGTTCTTATTGCCAAAAGCCCGTGTGGAGATCAGTTTTTAGGACAAGTAAAAGTAGCCAGCACTGGCTGGCAACGCTTGATGGGGTGGCGTAATCGAGGCCTATGTTTAGGTGTGTGGCTTATACCGTGTAACAGCATACATACCTTTGGTATGCGCGAAAGCATCGATCTCTTGTGGCTCAATCGAGATCGCCAACTTATTGCTATTGATTGCGCAGTACGTCCGGCGAGTTGTCGGTATCGGCATGATGCTTACAGTGTAATTGAGTTACCTGCGGGCGTATTGGCGGGCCATGGTTTTACTAAATATTACAAGGATGCAATTACATGAAAATTATTATTTTTGCGAGTTTCGCAATACTTTTAGTGGCCTGCTCAAGCGCAAATCAACTACCTTATGAGCAACAAAATCAATGGGAAAATGAAGCGATTGCAAGCTATCAACGTGGCGATATGCTCAGTGCTGAGAGCGCACTGCGCAAGCTACTAAACGCCAACAGTAAGGATGCGCAAAGTTGGCTGCTGCTCGGCAATATTCATCTACGAGAACAACGGATTGAAGCGGCGCGTTATGCATACACACAAGCGTTATTGTATCAACCTGATCTGCTACCTGCGCAGAATAATTTGGCGGTAGCTTATCTTCGTCTTGCCACTGCTACCTTGATTGCGGGGCAGCGATATCGTGAGCAAGAACCTGCATTATTAAATGAGCTGCTGAAGTTACAGGGCGCGAATCGTGCAGCGCTCTAAACATCACAGCAAGTTCAGTAGCGAAATTGGCTACGCGTTGCTTTCATTATTGTTAGTGATCGTAGCAATTTTCAGCGCGTGGCTAGGAATGGTTCTCTACCAACAGGCGAGATCATTTCAGCACCAAGATGAGCTGATGATAGAAACGTTGCATCAAGCACGCTTGAGTGCGCTGAACTATTACCAAAGGCAGCAAGCATGGCCATTATTGGTGTTACCTGAAGTAATTCATCGGTATGTGTATGGTTTTGAAATTCGCCTGCATCCAGCCCCACATATTCGTGTTCAGCTTGCGAGCAACGCGATGCTGCAGCGTATTGAAGGCAAATTGGCTGGCAGCAGTGTTGAGAACGATTGGTTGCTGTTGGCATTGGTTACCGAACCTCTGGGCGGATGGCAAAAGGAAACTGATGCGAATCCTGATTATTTAACTCGAGTAAACTCTCCTTTAGGAATGGATACTCACCTGAGTATGAGCGGACATTCATTGTATGATGCTGCGGAGTTGAATGCGCAGAATATTGCAGTGGCAATTGCGAACATTGAGGAAGCTAGCCTTCATGAGTTGTTTACTGAAACCGCCAGTATTAACGGAGTAAATAGCGCTGTCGCTCAGCTGAATGAGTTGCAAGCAGAGCGATTAGAAGTAACATCAGCAATTATCGAGCGGAGCAGGCTCAGACAGGTTGCTGTGTTAGAACATGCGCAAATTGGCAGCATGGAAACAGACATGTTCAATCCCAATGTATTAACGAGTGAATTGTTGGCGAGCTCAGTGCTGCAAAGTAGGCAACTGGAGGCGGAGAGCCTTGCAGCCCAAGCACTAAATGCAAATGAGATTTACAGCCAAGATTTACAAGCGCAGCAATTATACAGCGGCTTAATCCAAGCAGGCACTGTTCATAGTGAACAAACTTATGCTGATAGGGTGCATGTTCAGCAGATACAGCTACAAGATGCGAGCGTTAAGGAAACTCTCGCTGATCATCTTGTTGTGAATCAAGCAATACATCTATCAGCACAGAGCGGTGCCCCGATAGTTCAATTGCAGGAGGAACTGCAGCTATTATTTGCGAACTTACAACACTGTATGTTCAGCTCGCGCTGGTGCGAAGCTATAAATGCCACAGCATTCAGCTTGCATAGCTGCATAGGTTGTAATCAGCAGCAGGCTAACGCACAGTTCGAAGCGCATCTTGAACTGCGGGGCGGTGAATGTGTGCATGGCTGTGATATTGATCTGATATTGGGCAACACGGCGACAACAGTGTGGGCGTGCGAACCGAGCGCTATTGATCGGCTAAGCGCACTTTCAACACACTGTACGATTAGTAAAACATTAGCGGAGAATGAATCTTGGCAGCAGGCGGTGCGCATTCGCGCGCACAATAAAAAAGCGTCGAGTGTGTACAGCGAAAATACGGTGTTTATCAATTGGCAACGGCAACCTGCGTATTGTCCAGAGTTAACAGTTAGCCAGTTTGTTACAGGTGCTGAGCCGGCAAATGAAGAATTACTTATTTTCCCATCAACACAGCTGCAGGAAAAGGCTCATGTGTTTGTGCAACGGCCTGATTGTAATCAGAACTATCCAAGTGAGCTGGTGTGTAACGGCAGTGCTACCTGCGGAAGTGACGGCGAGTGGCAGGATATCAACACAAGCTGTACATGCGTGCGCACTTTTTAGCGCACGCTGTGTTTCATCATCCGTTCTTTCTGGCGGGCCCAATCCCGATCTTGCACGGCATCGCGCTTATCGTGCGATTTCTTACCTTTAGCAAGATAGATTTCTAATTTTACCCATGCGGCTTTCCAATACATTGCCGTGGCTACAATTGAATATCCTTCCCGTTCCGATTTACCAATCAGTGTATTTAATTCTTTACGCTTCATAAGTAGTTTACGGGTACGATCGGGATCGCTCACCACATGGCTTGAAGCCTGATGCAGTGGCTGAATTTGCGCTCCGAGTAAGTAGGCTTCACCATTCTTAATAATTACGTAACTATCAGAAATGTTAACCTTTCCTGCCCGAATGCTTTTTACTTCCCAGCCCATGAGTTCAAGGCCTGCTTCGAATTTATCTTCCAGAAAATATTCGTGGCGGGCCTTCTTGTTCAGGGCTATGGTATTAGGAGCTGCTTTTTTCTTTTTCATGCCGCGTATTATACGCATCGTGGAGATTCAGAAAAGGGAAATCACAAAAGATGCAGATTAAATCAAGAACGGTTAGAATGCGCTCGTTTTATTTAATGTATCCGCACGTGGGAAAAGTAGGTATTTGAAATGCCACAAATTGAACGCAGCGCTTTAGTGCCGTATAGCTGCCGTCAAATGTATGATTTAGTTAACGATGTTGCTGCATATCCGGAGTTTGTGCCGGGCTGTGCGGCTGCGCGCATCATTGAAGATGATGGTAACTCGATGGTTGCTGAGCTTTCTATTAGTAAAGCAGGCATCCGCCATGCCTTTACTACACGTAATACCTTAGTGAGCGAACAATTTATTCGCATGGAATTAGTGCAGGGGCCTTTTAAAGAACTAGAAGGTGGTTGGGAATTCAAAGCATTGGCTGCCGACGCCTGTAAAGTTACGTTAAAGCTTGATTTTGAATTCTCCAGTAAGTTGTTGCACTTCGCATTTGGCAAAGTGTTCAACGAAGTAACGGCGCGTATGGTAGATGCATTCGCTCAGCGAGCTAGGCAGGTATATGGCAATGGCTGAAACGCTAATCAGCATTGAAGTAGTTTACGCTACTCCAGAAAAGCAAAAAATTGTGTCTCTTTCTGTTGTGGAAGGCTGCACTGTTGCTGAAGCGATAGAGCAATCGGGTATTGCCCGCTTTTTTCCAGAAATCGACCTTAGCAAAAATGCGGTTGGTATTTGGAACAAAACCTGCAAAACAACCAATACACCCCGCCAAGGTGATCGCATCGAAATTTATCGGCCGTTGATTGCCGATCCGAAAGAAATTCGTAGGCGCCGAGCTGAGCAAGCGAAAGAAGACGGTAGAGCGGATAAAGTAACGGGCGGCCGACCAGACCAGCAGCGCGGTAAAGGCTTAGCGGCTAAAGCCGCTGAGCAGGCCGCCGATAATCAAAGCACAGAAAGCCAAAGCACAGAAAACCAAACTTCTGAAAACTCAAACAACACCAACAAAGCGGAGCGCGATGCATGAAGTTATTTGTAATGCGCCATGGTGAAGCGCGCGCACCAGAAATGCATTTAGGTTCAGTAGAGCCAGATGCGGATCGTGAACTCACCGAACGTGGCCGCGAAGAAGCGATTGCGGCTGGCAAGTGGCTTGCTGAGCAAACTGCAAAAATTGATTTAGTGATTGTTAGCCCGTATGTGCGGGCGCAACAAACCTATGCGGAAGTTGCCAAGCTAGTGGGTGCCCAAGAAGTAGAGATTTCCGCTGAGATTACCCCAGAAGGTGATCCTGAGTTGTTTGCGAGTGCATTGCTGGCGCGCTTACAAATTGAACCGGCCGAGAGCGTGTTATTGGTTTCGCACATGCCGTTCGTTTGCTATCTCACGAGCTACTTAGATCAACGTGTGCAACCGCCGTTGTTTCCAACAGCAGGTATCGCTGTAATTGAAGTAGAGCCGTTAGCGATGGAAGGGTGTTTACAGGGCGTAACAGCGCCAGTAACGCAATAACTTATATAGTACGTACGCTATTAGCTAACGATTACTAACAGCGCACCGTGCCCGCCCCATTCTAATGGGGCTTGGTGAAATGCCCGCACCCGTGGGTGTTGCGCGAGCCACATCGGCACTTGCTGGCGCAAAACGCCATTACCCACCCCATGAATTACACATACACAGGTTAGGTTATCGTGCAGTGCTAATTGAATTGCTGCTGCCAAATCTCGTTTTGCTTCAATTTTGGTATAGCCGTGCAAATCAAGCGTGAGCTCGGGGGCGTAATCGCCTCGGCGCAGCTGTTTTGCTAAATAAGGTTCGGCGCCATCGGCTACCCAACTCATGGTGCCTTCGGGCAACAGTGGCTGGTAAATATCGGAAAATGGATCGATAGCTGCGCTGCGCTGAACTTCAGCGGCTTTCCGTTTAGCAAAAATTTTGTTGGCGCTAGGCGGTGTTGGAGGAATTTCGGCTCTATCCTGAGTTAAAGGTGTGATACCCTCAACAGCATCACGAAATAACGCCCGCTCATCATCGGTGAGTGCGGCAAGTAACGCTTTATTTCGCTTTTTTGTGGCCTTCATGAACTGAAACTACTCTATTGTTGGGGATTCGTGGCTATAATAGGCGCCATCTACCCTAAAATACAAGATTCAGTGTTTGCACAAGGCATTTTGCAGGTACCAGCGGCAAGCATTTTAAAGGAGAACTCGGTGACCCACCAATATTCGCAATTAACCGATGAATTACACACCATTGCTGATTGGCAGCGCTATATCACTTCGGCCTTACATGGTTCGGATGTGTATTTTGGCCATGGTGCCGCCAATGGATGGGAAGAGGGGTTATTGCTACTTTCTGCGGTTACTGCATTAAGTTTTCCTGAATTGCACGAAAGCAGAGAATGTAGGTTAACCAGCGATGAGAAATCGCAGTTGGCAGCGCTGCTTAATCGGCGCATTCGCGATAAAATCCCAGCGGCCTATTTGGTACATAAAGCATGGTTTGCCGATTTGCCATTTTATGTAGATGAGCGGGTGTTAGTGCCGCGGTCACCGATTGCCGAACTCATTCAGCAGCGTTTTGCACCTTGGTTAATTAATGAGCCAGAACATATTCTCGATTTATGTACCGGCTCTGGCTGTATTGCCATTGCGTGCGCTTATGCGTTTGCAGATGCCCAGGTAGACGCAGCCGATATTAGCCTTGATGCACTTGCCGTAGCACGCATGAATATTGAAGAACACGGCCTTAGCCATCGCGTGGAAGCCATTGAATCGGATGGTATGAATGCGTTGCAAGGGCGAGTTTACGATCTTATTGTTACCAATCCACCGTATGTAGATGCGGAAGATATGGGTGATTTGCCCGATGAATATCATCATGAGCCAGAATTAGGCCTTGCTGCAGGTGAAGATGGGCTTGATTTAGTGCGGCGCATTTTACGGGATGCTCCAGCGCATTTGAGTGAGCAGGGCATTTTAATCTGTGAAGTGGGCAATTCTATGGTGCATATGCATGAGCTGTGGCCAGATGTACCATTTGTGTGGCTAGATTTCGAGCATGGTGGTGATGGCGTATTTGCTATTAATCGCCAGCAATTATTGGCGCACGCCAACGCGTTTGCAGATTAGGCGGGTTTGCCGCTTTCTGCAGCAAATAACGCAGCAAACAACGTAGCAAATAACCTAACGAGTGGCATAACGAATAGCGAACGAATAACAACAATGAGGCACGCATGAGCGCAAATACCTTTGGTGAACTATTTCGAGTAACTACCTTTGGCGAAAGCCACGGGCCAGCGTTGGGTGCCATTATTGATGGCTGCCCACCCGGCATTGAAATTGATGAAGCGAAGATTCAAGAGCAGTTGGATCGCCGTAAACCAGGGAATAACCGCTATACAACGCCGCGCCGTGAAGCTGATGAAATTAAAATTCTTTCTGGTGTGTTTGAAGGCAAAACCACAGGCACTCCGATTGGCTTAGTGATTGAGAACACCGATCAGCGCAGCCGTGATTACTCAGATATCAAAGATTTGTTTCGCCCTGGGCACGCCGATTACACCTACGCGCATAAATATGGCCATCGCGATTATCGCGGTGGTGGCCGTTCATCTGCTCGGGAAACCGCGATGCGGGTAGCCGCTGGCGCCATTGCCATGCAGTTTTTACAGCAGCAAGGTATTCAGATACGCGCCGCCATGACCCAAATGGGTGCGGTAACTGCCAGCAAGCTAGATTGGCAGGAAGTGCACAACAATCCGTTTTTCTTTCCTGATGCCAGCAAGATCGATGATCTTGATGCGCTTATTCGGGAGTTAAAGAAGGCGGGCGATTCTATTGGTGCGCGAATTCGTGTAGAAGCAACCGGTGTTCCTGCAGGCTTAGGTGAACCGGTGTTCGATAGGCTAGATGCCGATTTAGCGAAAGCCCTGATGTCGATTAACGCAGTAAAAGCAGTGAGTGTTGGCGATGGTTTTGCGGTGGTAGAGCAGCGCGGATCTGAACACCGTGATGAAATGACCCCAGCAGGATTTTGTTCTAACCACGCTGGTGGTGTTCTCGGTGGCATTAGTAGTGGCCAAACAGTAGTTGCGGAAATTGCCTTGAAGCCCACATCAAGCATAAAACTTGCTGGCCAAACAATTGACCAATTCGGCAATGCACAAACTATTAGCACGCACGGCCGCCATGATCCATGTGTAGGCATTCGTGCAGTGCCTATCGCCGAAGCCATGATGGCATTAACGCTTATTGATCACTGGTTGCGCCAACGCGCGCAAAACGGTGATGTAACCACTAACGTACCGCATTTGAAATGAACCAAGTTGCTTTTCAGCGCCAATACCGGCGCTTAAGCTGGTCTTATTTTGGTTATTTCGCAGTACTCGCATTACTGGTTCCATACCTCGGCTTTTATCTTGATGCCCTAGGCTTTAGCTCGCGAGAAATTGGCGAGCTTATTGCTATTTCCACGATTTGCCGCGTGATTGGCCCACCATTATGGGCTGCTGTTGCTGATCGCCTTGGTAAACTAGTGCCATTAATCCGTTTTGGTGTAATGAGCTCACTGGTGTTGCTGTTGTTACTTGCGCAAGTAAACAGCTACCTTGCGGTGGCCGCATTGCTTGGCTTAGTAAGTTTATTTTGGTCGGCGATATTGCCGCAACTTGAAGTAGTTACCTTGGCCAGCTTAGGCACCGAAAGCCATCGTTATAGCCGTATTCGCATGGCGGGTAGCGTAGGGTTCATTTTGGTGGCACTGGTTACCGCTGAGTTACTGGATTTAGCCGGCACGGAAAGTTTCCCCATTCTCGGTGCCATACTGCTGTTACCGTTGTTGTTCGCCGTAAGCAGGCTAGATGAACCACAACGTGCCTATCAAGACCCTAATCAGCCCACTCCAGAAGGCTTTTGGCGCCGCATTCGCCGCCGGCCATTCGTTATGTTTATTCTTTCCACCCTACTGCTGCAAATGAGTTTTGCGCCATTCTATGCATTTTTCGCGATTTATTTAACTCAGCTTGGCTATGCGCCCATTGCAGTAGGCGGGTTGATATCGTTGGGGGTTGCAGCTGAAGTAGCCATGTTTTTCATTGCCGGGCGTTTAGTAGTGCAATTTACCGTACGCCGCTTGCTAATGTTTTGTTTGGCGCTTACGAGTTTGCGCTGGCTAGCGCTCGCCAACTTCGCCGATGTATTGTGGTGGTTGATTCCGATTCAGCTTATTCATGCCTTTAGTTTTGCCCTGCACCATAGTGCCGCCATGCGTTATATTCACCGTTATTTTCCAGCTGACCAACACAGCCGCGGGCAGGCCTTCTATCTAAGCGTTGGCTTTGCTGGGGGCGGTGCTCTTGGTGCCTGGTTAGCGGGTTTTCTATGGCAACAAGGTGAGGGAGCAGAGTTCACCTTCACTGCTGCAGCTATTGCAGCACTACTCGGTTTTATTGCCGCCATCTTTATTCGCGATCGCAGCAAGTATACGGCTAGATCGGTTGAGCTTCAGGGCTAGCGCGATTAGTGGCCTGTTTATCTCGGCGTGAGTTGGCGATAATGGGGTATAACGATAAAACGCTAACGAGGTTGCCATGAAACAACTTACCACTTATGTAGCACTGTTTGTGCTCATGTTCAGTATGCTGCAAATACCTGCAGCAAGTGCTCAAAGCTCGGAAACTCGGCCGCTTGAGTTAACCGATATTATGCAGTTTCGGGAAATTACCCAACGCCAACAAAGCGAGAATTTCGCCACCATCGCCTTTTCGGCGAACCCAGATTACGGTGATCGTGAGGGCATTGCGGTGCGTGTTGCCGATGGCGAAACCTTCAGTGTGCCTCGTGGCCATGCGCCGAAAGTAAGCCAAGATGGTGCGTTTGTTGTATTCATGCAAGAACCCCCGTTGTTAGAGCGTGAGCAAGCAAGTTCACGGGAAGAGCGGGCAAAGTTAGTGAGCAACGCGGTGTTGGTAAATGTAAGCACTGGCGAGCAGCGCACTTACAGCAATGCAGATTCCGCGGCATTTAGCGGTGATGGTAATTTCTTACTGGTACTGCATGAAAAAGAATTTAGTAAAGAGAATGATAGTACCGAAGGGCAAATTCTTACCCTAGTGAATTTAAGCTCGAACGAGCAGCAACAAATTCACAATGTAAGTGCGTATGCGGTAGCCGATGAAGGCAGCCGTGTGGTGTGGGTAGAACACACTAAGCAAGAGCCTGCTAATGATGATAACGGTGATGCGGCGCCAGTAGAGGCAGCCGTAGTAATGTTTAATACTTCGAACAGCCAGCGTAGTATTCTCGATCGCTCCACCAGCCACAACTACAGCAAGCTTACTTTTGCGCCGAACGCGGAAACCTTTGCGTTTTTAGCCGGCGAGAAAGAGAGCAACCTTACCGAAACACCACAAACACTGATGCTGTGGCAGCAAGGCCGAGCGAGTGCGCGGCCAGCTGACGTAAACCGTGATGGCATGATTCTTTCTGAACATAGCCCCATGCGCTTTAGTGATGATAGCCAGCGGTTATTCATTGGCCATCGCCCAGCACCAGAAGAAAAACAAGAAATCGATTTGAAGCCAAAATCGGCGGAAGATTTATATAATTTAGATCGTTTACTTGGCGATCGTCGCTTGCAGGTTTGGCATGGCGATGATGGCATGATTTTAACTCACCAGCGTGAATCGTATCGGCAAATGCAACGCGCCACAGCGGCCGCAGTATTTTATCCGCAAGCCGGTAACTTTGTTGTACTAAGCAACGAACCCCGCGAATCGCAGAGCCTGAATGATCATCCGTATGCGGTATTAGCATGGGATAGCCAACCATACCTGCGCGAGATTACCTGGAACGGCTTCCATCATGATCTGTACTGGATAGATTTAGCCACAGGTGAGCGCACGTTAGTTGCCGAGAAGCTACGTTCATGGGAGCGAGGCAGCTTATCGCCAAATGGCCGTTATGTGGTATTCGTGGAAAATAGTGAACTGAAACTATTTGATAGCGAAAACGGTAGCCATACGGTAATCGGTGCAAACGCTAATGTTTCATGGGTAGATGAAGAAAATGATCGGCCAATGGAGCCAGGTACTTACGGTATTGCCGGTTGGTCTGCCGATAGCAGCGAAGTATGGGTGTATGATCGCTTTGATATTTGGCAGGTTGCGGTAACAGGCGCTAATCAAGGCCACGCAGAGAATCTAACGGCTACTGGCCGTGCCAACAACATGCAATATCGTGTTGCCGATACTGATGATCACAATGTAATTAACACTGAGCTACCAGTATTGATTCGTGGCTATAATGAGCAACTGAAAACCAGTGGCATGTTTGCTTTTGATTACGCAACGAAGAGCCTAAATGAGCTTATTTACGGTGAAAAAACCTACAGCTTAATGGGGGTAAGTAATGATAAGCAGCACGTGTTATTTACCGAGCAAGATTTCCGCCAGTTCCCAGATTTGTGGGTAGCCGACCGAGGCTTTACTGAGCGCCGTCAGCTTACCGATGTAAACCCACAAAAAAGTGAGTTTGTATGGGGTAACGCCGAGCTAGTAGAGTGGGAATCAACTCGTGGTGAGCCTTTACAGGGTGTGCTGTTAAAGCCAGATAACTACGATCCGAGCCGAACGTATCCGGTAATGGTGTACTTCTACGAGAAGTTCTCTCAGCGCCTGTATCAGTGGAATCAAATGAAGGTGAACCATCGCCCTAACTTCCCGTACTTCTTAGGGCAAGATTATGTGGTGTTCCTACCTGATGTGCATTTCCGTTTAGGTGCTCCAGGGCCAAGCGCTACTGAATCTTTGGTTCCAGCAATGGAAAAAATCATTGAAATGGGTGTTGCCGATCCAGATGCAATTGGCTTACATGGGCATAGCTGGTCTGGCTATCAAGCAGCGTTCCTAGTAGCGGAAACCGATATCTTCGCTGCTGTTGTTTCGGGTGCGCCGGTATCAAACATGACCAGCGCATACAGCGGTATTCGTTGGGGTACAGGCCTAGCGCGGCAGTTCCAGTACGAAACAGGCCAGAGCCGGATTGGAGAATCAATGTATGAGAATTTAGACCCATACATTAAGAATTCACCGGTGTTTTTCGCGGATAAGATCAACACGCCAATGTTGATTCAATTCGGCGATAAAGACGAAGCGGTTCCGTGGGAACAAGGAATCGAGTATTATTTAGCACTGCGCCGCCTAGATAAGCCAGTAGTAATGCTGCATTACGAAGGCGAGCCGCACCACTTGCAGCGCTTTGCAAATAAAATTGATTACACCGTGAAGATGCTTGAATTCTTCGACCATTACCTAAAGGGTGAACCGGCGCCAAGCTGGTGGGTTGAAGGGCTGGAGTATCAGCACTACGAATAGGCCAATAAGGGTTTATGGCAGTAATTATTGAAGCGCAGGCGGATCAATTGATCCGCCTGTTTAATTCTACCTTTCAAACAACTGAAAACACCGTTCTGGTGGCTGGCAGCGCGGAGCCGATCTATCGGCCAGCTTCTAACCAACGCCAGCATAACGAGGTGGTGTTTGCGCATGGCTATGCGCGCTCGGCATTACATGAAATTGCGCATTGGTGCTTAGCGGGCAAAGTACGCCGACAACTTACCGATTTCGGCTACTGGTATGCGCCCGATGGCCGTTCGCCAGAACAACAAGCATTGTTTGAGAAAATGGAAGTAGGGCCACAAGCCATTGAATGGTACTTGAGTTTAAGTGCGGGTATTGGTTTCGAGATTAGCGTCGATAATTTAAGTGGCGCAGAACAACCGAATCGGCCGCAGTTTGCGCAAGCGGTGGTAGAGCGTGCGTTGGCAAGAGTTCAGCAAGGTTGGCCGCCACGGGCAGTGTTATTCGCCACGGTACTGCAACAGCATTTTTCCCAGCCACCGATAACTTTCGCATTATTGCAACAACAGGGAGCCAACATGATTGCCCAAGAACAACAGCGTTATCACGCCATGCTAGAGGCCGTTTAATGAGCAAGCCACAGAAAAAGTTTACCTTTGGTTTTGTAGTGAACCCTTATGCGGGTATTGGTGGTGCAGTAGCGCTAAAGGGTAGTGATGGTGCGCAAACTCGTGCCGAAGCGTTGGCCAGAGGTGCAGAGCAAAAGGCTGGTTTACGGAGCGAGCAAGCGCTGAAACAATTATTGGATTATCGTGAAAGTATTGAATTTGTTACTGCTGCTGGTGCTATGGGCGCCGATATTTTGGCGCAACTTGGGTTTGCCTATCAGGTAGTGTACACCCCTGAGCACGCGCAAACTGAGGCCGAAGATAGCCAGCGCGCGGTAACGGCGATTGCAGCGCAGCAGCCAGATTTATTGGTATTTGCTGGCGGCGATGGTACCGCGCGGGATGTGGTTACAGCCCTGGGCGACAAAGCGCTACCCGTAGTGGGCATTCCTGCCGGCGTGAAAATTCACTCTGGCGTATATGCCATAACGCCAAGCGCGGCGGGTAAAGTGTTGCTGCAACTGATTAGCGGACAACTAACCACGCTGCGTGCTGCCGATGTAATGGATATCGATGAGCATGCGTTCCGTGAAGGCACAGTGCGGGCGCGCCGTTATGGTGAACTACAGGTACCGAGCGAACTTGAATACATGCAAGCGGTGAAAGTAGGGGGCAAAGAGAGCGATGAGCTAGTGCTTGCCGATATTGCTGCCGATGTAATTGAGAGTATGGACAACGATACCTTGTACATTATTGGCTCGGGTTCCACAGTTGGCTTTATTATGGCGGAGCTAGGCTTAGAAAATACGTTGCTCGGGGTTGATTTAGTAAGTGATAACACTGTAGTGGCGAGCGATGTTACTGGGGCGCAGTTAGTGAGCGCAGTGCAAAGCGCGCAACAAGAAGGGCGCAAGTTAGTAATGCTCATTACGTTAATTGGTGGCCAAGGGCATATTTTTGGCCGCGGCAACCAGCAATTAACGCCGCAGGTAATTCGCGCGGTTGGTAAAGAGAATATTATCGTGGTGGCTACCAAGAAGAAGCTGCAAGAACTCAATCAACGGCCGCTGCGGGTAGATACCGGTGATGCAGATTTAGATGCCGAGCTTAGCGGTTTTATTGCTGTAACCAGCGGCTACCACGATCGCACCATGGTAGCCGTGGCAACTTAAAACTGCGATACCGGCATACGTACAATAATGCCGTTTAAATCGTCGGTCATGGTGATCTGGCAGCTTAAACGGCTATTATCTTCAGGATTGATAGCCATATCGATCATGCTTTCTTCTACTTCGTCGGCCGGCGGTAGCTTATCAAGCCATGCGTTATCTACGTACACGTGGCAGGTAGCGCATGACATAACACCGCCACACTCACCGATAATGCCATCGATACCGTTTTCAGTAGCAACTTCCATAAGGGTATCGCCAATTTTTGCTTCGGCTTCGTATTGGCCACCATTGGCATCGATAAAAATAGCTGTTGGCATGCTGTAATCCTATTTGCGATAAATCAATTAATGTAAGGTTTTGGGCATGCGGGCGTGTACCTGTGCGTGCAGAGCTACACGTTAGTGATATACTACCCCGCAATCTAAGTACGAATCCTAGCATAAAAGGGGTCACCATGGGATTGCATAGCAACCAAGAATATTTCGTATCCTGGGAAGAATTACATCGCGCTACGCGCGAACTAGCCCGTAGGCAATTGCCAGCAGAACAGTGGAAGGGCGTGATTGCCGTTAGCCGTGGTGGTTTAGTACCAGGTGCTATTGTTGCTCGTGAATTGAATCTACGCGTAGTAGAAAGCGCCTGTGTGCGAAGCTATGCGCATCAATCGCAAGCTGCAGAACCTGAACTACTGAAACCGATTTCCTGTACAGAAGATGGCGAAGGCTTTTTGGTAGTAGACGATTTAGTTGATACTGGCAATACCTTGCGTTTTTTGCGGAAAATGCTACCGAAGGCGAAGTTTATTACCGTATATGCAAAACCAGAAGGTTTGCCGTTAGTGGATGAATACGAAGCAGATATCGAACAAAACGTATGGATTCACTTTCCGTGGGATATGCACTTACACTACGTAGATCCGTTGGCTGGTGAAGATCGCTAATCGGCGCCGTTGCCAGCGCCGATTAGCAGCAGGGATTAACCCGCCAATTGCGCCTGAATAAAGCTTACTACTTCGGCAATTGCCAAGGTTTCTTTATTGCCCGTGCGGCGGTTTTTGTATTCTACGGCTTGCTCATCAAGATTCCGCTCACCAATTACGATAGTGTGCGGAACACCAATTAGCTCCATATCTGCAAACATTACCCCAGGGCGTTCTTTGCGATCGTCAAATAGCACTTCGATTCCCGCAGCTTTAAATTCGTTGTATAAGTTATTGGCTACTTCCTGAACACGCGCTGATTTGTGCATATTCATCGGTAAAATACATACATGGAAAGGCGCCATTGCATCTGGCAATTTAATGCCATTGTCATCATGGTTTTGTTCAATGGCTGCAGCCACAATGCGAGAAACGCCAATACCGTAACAGCCCATGGTAAGCGATTGGCTTTTGCCATCCTCGTTTAGTACGGCAACTTTCATAGCATCACTGTACTTGGTGCCTAACTGGAAGATATGGCCAACTTCAATCCCGCGAGCAATGGCCAAGGTGCCGTTACCATCTGGGCTGGCATCACCTGCTTGCACATTCCGTAAATCAGCAATTTCTGGTAACTCAACATCACGGTTCCAGTTAATGCCGAAGAAATGGAAATCATCTTCGTTGGCACCAGCTGCAAAATCACTCATAACCGCTACCGAGCGATCGATCAGCATGGGTAATGGCATGCTTACTGGGCCTAGTGAACCTGGGCCCGCACCAATAGCGGCGCGAATTTCTTCTTCACTGGCAAATACTAACGGCGAAGCCACTGCTGGGTGTTTTGCTGCTTTAATCTCATTTAATGCATGATCGCCGCGTAAAATAAGCGCTATTAGCGAACTATTGCCCTGTTCATCAGCAGCACCATGCACAATGAGTGTTTTCACTGTGCGTTCGATAGGCAAGTTAAATTGCGCACCGAATTGCTCTACTAAGGCTTGAATTGTTTTCGCTTCTGGCGTGGCAACCTTTTCTAACGCTTGCGCCGCAGGCTGAATTTCAGCTGCTGGAGCTATGGCTTCGGCAAGCTCAACGTTAGCTGCGTAATCACCGCTATCAGAAAAAGCGATATCGTCTTCACCTGAGCTTGCTAGCACATGAAACTCGTGGCTCATGCTGCCGCCAATAGACCCGGTATCGGCAATTACTGGCCGGAAATCGAGGCCTAAACGAGTGAACACGTTGCAGTAAGCAGTGAACATCGCTTGATAGGTTTCTTCCAAGCTTTCTTGCGTGGTGTGAAACGAATACGCATCTTTCATTAAGAACTCGCGGGCACGCATTACGCCAAAGCGGGGGCGAATTTCATCACGGAACTTGGTTTGAATTTGAAATAAGTTAAGCGGCAACTGCTTGTAGCTATTCACTTCTTTGCGTACCAGCTCACTAATTACTTCTTCGTGAGTAGGGCCGAGCACAAACTCACGATTATGCCGATCATGTAAGCGCAGAAGTTCTGGGCCATAGGCTTCCCAACGGCCAGATTCTTCCCACAAATCCGCAGGCTGCACCATAGGCATTAAAATCTCGATGGCCCCAGCGCGCTCCATTTCTTCACGCACAACTTGCTCAACTTTACGCAATACCCGCAAGCCGCTTGGCGCCCAAGTATAAAGGCCTGAGGCAACTTTACGCACCATGCCGGCACGCAGCATTAGTTGATGGCTAATCACCTCAGCATCCGCTGGGGTTTCTTTTAATGTTCCAAGAAGGTACTGGCTTGTTCGCATGTTCGCTGCTCTCGTGGTGTTAGGGTGGTGATAGGCCAAATCCATTGCCGTTATTTTAGCAGCCTCAGCTGCAGCAACAAAGGTTTAACTGATGCTAATTACTTGATTCAAATTATCTTCCACCCGCCATTTAATATTGAAATCGTATAAGTGCATGCCATATTCCTTCTGCCAATTTTGTTCACGTTGGTAGCCCGGGCGCGGATCTTGTTGCAGCACTTCGGTAATCAGCGCGCGTAATTGCGGGTATTGCTCCGTATGTTGCGCCAATACTGCCTCGGCGGCTGCACTAAATTGCACCTGCATGCCCGTATTCGGCCGTGCATCGGCATAGCCGCCGCGCGCATCGGCAATGCTATCAGAATAGGGCAAGTAGGGCTTAATATCGAGAATAGGGGTGCCATGCAGCAAATCCAGCCCAGCTACTACCAGCGTGGTATCGCCTACTTCAAGCAATTCCACAACCGAAAGGCCAATGGGGTTCGGCCGAAAGGTGGAGCGGGTAGCAAATACCCCTTTACGTTGGTTGCCGCCCAAACGCGGCGGGCGTACCAAAGGCTTCCAACCTTGCGCGGCAGTTTCGTGAAACATAAAGGTAAGCCAAAGGTGGCTAAAATCCTCAATTCCGCGCAAGCAATCCGGGTGCGCATAGGCTTCGGTAAAATGAATTACCCCACGAGCACTTTTTACTAAACCGGGTTGGCGTGGAATGGCGAATTTTTGTCGATAAGGCGATTCCACATAGGCAATGGGGGAAAGGCTCAGTGTTTCGCCTGGCGCTGGAAACGTTGGATTACTCACATTCACTGCTCACGGTTATAAGTTGCTCTCGGTTATTCATGTTAGCGCGAATAACCAAATTAAGGTGTGTGTATTTCACCACACTTTCGTTGTTCTCACCAAAAGTGAATACAATAAAAATAAAATAACTTAACAAAATCAATCAGGTGCGGATGTTGGCCTGCTTTTTGCTTATTACTTTAATAAAGAACTTAATGTAGAACTCAATAAATAAACAACTAAGTGCCTGAATAGATTTACTATTCGGATTTTAAAAACAAAACTATACTCAAGTTACACTTTCGGGAGAACAACCATGAAAACTATTAAAGCTCTTGCTATAGCAATCGTATTCGCAGCTACGGCAGCTGTTACCGCAGGTAATGCCTACGCAAACAATGAAGCTAGCGTAAGCCATGAAATTTCTATGGCAAACATTAACCATGTGGTACTGAATAACTCGGTAGGCTCGATCTATGTAAGTGAAGGCGAAGGTGATTATATGCAACTGCGTGTTGAATTCGAAGGCAAGCGTTCAGGTATGCTGCGTCGAGTAAAAGACGTGAGTGATGCTGATGTAACCATTCAAGAACGCCGCGGTGTGCTTACCGTTTCGTTTGGTGAAAAGAATGTAGAAGCTACCTGGTATGTAACTATGCCGAGTGTGGCGAAACTGAATGTTGATTTGGGCGTTGGTATGGCAGATATCTCGGTATCAGCTACCGCTGTAGTGCTAGATGTTGGCGTAGGTGATGGCAAGGTTACCGGAAAGTTAGAGTATGCCGGCACGCTGAATGCAGATGTGGGTGTTGGCGCAGCAACCATTCATGGTGGGCAAGATGTACGTAGTAGCCGTGCAATTGTTGCAGAAACTAGCAGCGGCCGCGGTAATGGCGAATATCCCATTTCTGTATCGGTAGGCGTAGGTGATGCTGGTATTCGTTTACGGTAATACAAATAAAGCCGCGAGCATGATACTCGCGGCTTTCGTTTAAACTGATTATGCCGCTATCTTATTACCCCATTGGGTACGTAATTAGCGGCTTTTTTTTTGCCGATATTAGTTACCGTAATTAAAGCGAACTTTTATAGGGCAAATTCATTTAATGAACGGCCAGCATCAAGCGCTTCTTGAATCGCTTTTGGGGTGCGGCCTTGGCCGGTCCAAGTTTTCTGTTGGCCATTGGCATCGATATATTTGTACTTCGCCGGGCGCGGTGTGCGCGCTTGCTTCTTCGATGCTGTTTTAGTGCTACTTACTGCACCACCCAAAATGTCTTCCGGGCTTAGTCCAGCAGCTTCAATTTCTTTGCGAATCCGTGCAACTTCTAATTGTTTTGCTGCTAACGCGCGCTCTTGTTCAGCTTCATCTTCCTTGCGCTGTTCAATTATTCCGGCCAGTTTACTTGCTACTTCTGATAATTCAGCAACAGTAAGTTCTTTAGTGGCGGCATTTAAGCGGCGGGCATGCGTTAGAATATCTGTAAATTCGCTCATGGTTTATCCTGTAAATTAAATATTTCGTTATTTAACGATCTAGCAGTAATCAAATAGTACGAGCCATTTAAATAAAGAGATTAAATAGCGCTTAATTACTGTAGTACATTTATTATGTTCATTCAGCAATGAATTAGCAAACTAAGAGTTAACTTACAAAAAAGCCCGCAGTTAAATGCGGGCTTTACGAATTTATTACTTACATGTTCGGGTAATTAGGCCCGCCTGTTCCTTCCGGAGTTACCCAGCGAATATTTTGGCTCGGATCTTTAATATCACAGGTTTTACAATGAATGCAGTTTTGTGCGTTAATTTGGAAACGCGGCTCACCATCTTCATTGTTTACTACCTCATACACACCAGCAGGGCAGTAGCGTTGGGCTGGCTCAGCATATTTAGCTAAGTTCACCTGAATTGGAATATCGCTATCCATTAACTGCAAGTGGCATGGTTGATCTTCTTCATGGTTGGTATTGGATAAATAAACCGATGAATTCCGATCAAAACTGATTTTATTATCAGGCTTAGGATATTCAATTTGTTTCGCTTCGCTGGCTAATTGCATACCTTCATGATCAGCACGGGTATCTTTAATGGTAAAGGGTAACTTACCGCCAAAAATATTCTGGTCCAACGTATTATAAGCGCCGCCTAACCAAGTACCCCACTTGTGAATTACGGGGCCGAAGTTGCGTGAACGATATAATTCATCGTAAACCCACGAAGTTTTAAAAGCTTCCGTGTATTCATGTAAATCAGCGGCATGCTTATCCGCACTTAAGGCGTTAAATACTGTTTCTGCAGCAATCATTCCGCTCTTCATTGCGGTGTGGTTGCCTTTAATTTTAGCGAAGTTCAATGTACCCGCTTCACAACCTACTAATATCGCACCTGGCATGGTCATTTTCGGTAACGAATAAAAACCACCTTTGGCAATTGCCCGCGCGCCATAACTTACGCGCTTACCATTCTCAAGAACTTGGCGAATTTGTGGGTGTTGCTTGAATTTCTGGAACTCAGCAAACGGGTTCAAGTATGGATTGGTGTAATTCAAATCCACAATTAAGCCCAAAAATACTTGGCCATCTTCAGCATGATATAAATACCCGCCACCACTGGCTTCATCGTTCAATGGATAGCCAGTAGAGTGCACCACTAAACCCGGCTGGTGCTGTTCGGCTGGAATATCCCATACTTCTTTAAAGCCAATCGCGTAATGTTGCGCGGTGCTGTCTTTATCAAGTTGGTAATGGTTTATTAGGTCTTTGCCTAAATGGCCTCGGCAGCCTTCCGCAAAAATGGTGTACTTTGCCCGGAGCTCCATGCCTGGCATGTAACCATCTTTTGGCTCGCCATTTACGCCTACACCCATATCACCGGTAATTACGCCGCATACTTCATCGTTATCACCATGAATTACGCTTGCAGCAGCGAAGCCTGGAAACACTTCTACGCCGAGCTCTTCCGCTTGGCTAGCTAACCAACGGCACACGTTACCCATACTCACAATGTAGTTGCCATCATTGTGGAAGGTTTTCGGCACCATAAAATTTGGTAATTTCGTTGCTTTTTCGGCACTGCCAAAGAGGAAAATATCGTCTTTCGTTACGGCGGTATTCAACGGTGCACCGCGCTCTTGCCAATCCGGAAATAGTTCGGTTAAAGCACGTGGCTCAAGCACCGCACCAGAAAGAATATGGGCGCCCACCTCAGAGCCTTTCTCGATAACACAAATTTGTAGCTCTTTACCGTGCTCTTGGTTCAATTGCGCTAATCTACACGCAGTGCTAAGGCCAGCAGGGCCAGCACCAACAATGAGTACATCAAATTCCATACTCTCGCGTTCAACATCATGCGTTGTCATGTGGATACTCCTAGAATTCGTAAAGCGTTAGCTCATTTTAACAGGAATTACGCTATTTGGCGCTGTTAACAAAGCGGTTGCTTCATCGGCAGGTACAGGGCGGCTGTAGAAATAGCCTTGGCCAATGGTGCAACCAAGATTAATCAAGAAATCGGCTTGCTCTTGATTCTCAACCCCTTCCGCCACAATGCCGATATCAAGGTTGCGCGCCAAGCTAACAATAGTTTGGGTAATGGTGGCATCATCTTTGTCGTCTGGTAAATCTTTCACAAACGAGCGATCGATTTTTAATGCGTTGATTGGAAAATGCTTCAAATACGAAAGTGAGGAGTAGCCCACGCCGAAATCATCAATGGCTAGCGTAATGCCGTTATCACGCATATCTTGCATAAACTGGGTATGGGTTTGGCTATTTTCAATCAACACTTGTTCAGTAAGCTCAAGCTCTAAAAATGTAGTAGGGATACCAGCACTACGCACGGCATACAGTATTTGATCTGTTAAATCCGGAACCTGAAATTGGCGGCCCGATAAATTCACGGAAACACGAATATCGGTTAACCCTAATTCACGCCAGCGCGCCAGTTGGCGGCAAGCGGTTTGCAGAACAAAATCTGAAATCGGTAGAATGAGGCCAGAATCTTCAGCAATCGGAATGAAGCGATCAGGGCCAATAATGGTGCCATCGTCTTCTATCCAGCGCACCAAGGCCTCTAAGCCAATAATTTTGCGGGTGGTCATATCAACTTGCGGTTGATAAAAAACCGAGAGTTTTTCATGCTCAATGGCGTATCGCAGCTTCTTAGACACATCTAAACGGTCGGCAAGTTCATCATGCAATTCTTGCGTGTACACGTGCCAAATATTACGGCCTTTATCTTTCGCACGGTACAAGGCAGTATCGGCATGGCGCATTAACGTTTCCGCATCTTCTTCGCCAGTTTGGGTGAGGGCAATACCAATACTACCGGTTACGAAAATCTCGTAGCCTTCTACGTTAAAGTGCTTATCGAGCGCTTCAATGATTTCATCAGCAAAGTGTTCTAAATCTTCCTGCGCCCGCACGCTGGTAAGCATAATTGCGAACTCATCACCGCCTAACCGAGCTAGCATGGTTTTACCACCGTTTAGCTCTGATAACCGGGTTGCCACTTGTTTCAACAGGGCATCACCTACGTTATGGCCTAAGGTATCATTTACTTCTTTAAAGTGGTCTAAATCGATAATCATTACGCCAACTTTGAGCGCTTGTTCGCGTAAAAAGTTTAGCTCTTCACTGAGCTGGGCAATAATGGCGTTCCGGTTGGCGAGGCCAGTAAGGGAATCATGCTCAGCCAAATAGGCTACCCGTTGTTCAACTCGCTCACGCTCTTCAATTTCATCGTACAGCTCGCGGTTTGCTTCTTGTAGTAGGTTTTCACGAACGTGGCTAACGCCTAATAAATACAGTACGAAAGTGAGTAGGCCAGTTACCAATGAACCGGAAATTAATACCAATAGCGATAAATTACTGCGCATCGCTTGCAAACGTGAAGTATGCGGCCAGAGCTCTAATACCCAGGTTTCGCCAAATAATTGAAATACTCGGTTGTTGCCCCATTCTTCTTTCAGCGCACCATTATCAGCAAGGCTAAATAGAATGGCACTATCGGATTGGCGGGTTACGCGAAATGACGTTTCGTCTCGTAAGTGGCTAGCAACAGTAAGGTGAAGTAAGCGGTTCATATCAAGAATACCGGCGTAATAGCCGGTATATCGATCGGATTCGTAGGGCACCACGAGCAATAAATCGGCCGGGTGTTCCGCTAGTGAACTGGCCGAAATTAAATATCGTGCGCCAGGGCTAAAGCGGCTTAGCCATATTTCAACTTCATCGGGAACACGCCTGGGCGCTGCCCAATCAGCAGGGTAGCTGCTGGTAATTTCCCCGTTTTGGGTAATCCACATAAGGCTTCTAAATTGGCGATAGTAGGCACTAATTAAATCGCCTTCATTCACCCAGCTGGGCCCCATTTCACCTTGGCTACTAATCCAGGTAAAACCGAACATGTGTGATTGTAATTCACGACGCACTTCAAGCTGCAATTGATAGAGCTCTGCATCAAGTTGATCACGAATAGAGGAGTTATCAGAAATGCGCAACGAGATCGCGAGAACGAGAGTTACAATAACCCCCGTAACTCCGGCGAAAATAGCTTGCTTGTGTCGTTTCAGATTGCGCATTGCACCACAGGGCTAATTATTTTGTTATTGTAAAGCGTTGCCGCTAGCGAGCACGGAAATTAATTCGCAATTCATTGCCGTGAATTACGAATTACTGCACTAAGCTCTTATAATTACACGTTTACTTTTTGTTCGTAAAGCGCACATACGTAAACATCTGCAAATACTTCCGATATTGCTCGTTTTCGCAGCACTTTCGTGTAAAAAGGCGAACTTAGTATATGAATACATTCGTTGAGTTCGCAGTGTAACAGTGTGCTTAGCGGTTCAATTCAGCGCGGTTCTTGAACAATTCCAGCGCTTCTGGGTTCGCTAATGCATCTGTATTTTTTACGGTTTCGCCATGAATCACTTGGCGTACCGCCAACTCAACTATTTTTCCGCTTATGGTTCTCGGTATATCGGCCGTTTGCAGAATAACTGAAGGAACATGTCGTGGCGTTGCATTGGCGCGGATGGTTTGTTTGATTTCATTGCGCAGCGTATCGGTAAGTTCAATGCCTTCACGCAATTTCACAAATAGCACAATACGTTCATCATCTTGCCAGCTTTGGCCTACGGCAATGCTTTCTAACACTGCATCAACTTTTTCTACTTGGCGATAAATCTCCGCAGTACCAATGCGCACGCCACCTGGGTTAAGCACCGCATCAGAACGACCATAAATCACTACGCCACCTTCGTGCGTAAGCTCGGCATAATCGCCATGGGCCCAAATATTTTCAAAGCGCTCAAAGTAAGCACTATGATAACGGCTGCCATCACTATCATTCCAAAAGCCAATAGGCATACAGGGAAAGGTTTGTTCACATACCAATTCGCCTTTTTCGCCGAGTACCGGCTTACCGCTATCGTTGTAAACGTTTACCGCTAAGCCAAGGCCTCGGCATTGTAATTGGCCGCGGTACACTGGCAGAATCGGATTACCAAGGGCAAAGCAAGATACAATATCGGTGCCGCCAGAAATGGAACTGAGGCAGAGATCCGTTTTAATATCGTGATACACATAATCGAAACTTTCAGGGGCTAATACAGAGCCGGTAGTTAAAATGGCTCGCAGGGTGCTCAAATTGTGGCTTTCCTGGGGCTTTTCACCCGCTTTCTCAAGCGCGGCTAAATATTTGGCGCTAGTGCCAAATACGGTAATGCCTTCTTTATCAATTAAATCCGACATTGCCGCCGGAGTGGGGTAGAACGGAGAGCCATCAAATAAGGCCAAACGTGCGCCTACAGCTAAGCCAGACACTAGCCAGTTCCACATCATCCAACCACAAGTGGTGAAGTAAAATAGGGTATCTTCGCGGCGTAAATCCGTATGCAATGCGTGCTCTTTAATATGTTGTAAGAGCGTACCGCCAATGCCGTGCACGATACACTTCGGCACGCCGGTAGTACCGGAGCTGAACATGATATACAACGGATCATTAAACTTGCGGGGCACGAACGTAATTTCGCGAGCGCTGCTATCACGATAATCAGCCCAAGCTTGGGCATCATTAATACTGTGCTGAATACCAGCAAATGGAATCACTACTAATGCGGCAACCGATGGTAGCTCGGCCTTAATGGCGTTTACTTTATCGCTAACATCAATGGTTTTACCGTTATAAAAATAGCCATCTACGGTAAACATTACTTTGGGTTCTACTTGGCCAAAACGATCCAATACGCCTTGCACGCCAAAATCAGGTGAACAGCTACTCCAAACAGCGCCTAAACTGGTGGTAGCGAGCATAGCTACGATGGTTTCAATGCAATTCGGCAACATGCCGGCTACGCGATCACCGGCTTGCACGCCTTGTTGCTGCAGTTTCGCAGCCAGCTCGGCGGTAACTTGATACAGTTCGGCATAGCTAATTTCGGTGCGTGCACCGTGTTCGTTGGTGAATACCAACGCTGCTTGGGTATCGCGATAGCGCAGAAGGTTTTCAGCGAAGTTCAGTTGCGCATCTGGAAACCAACTTGCGCCCGGCATTTTTTCGCCATCAATTAAAACGCGCTCACCTTTTTCGCCAATTACTGCAAACTCATCCCACAACAAGCTCCAAAATTGTTCTTTTTGCTGCACAGACCAGGCATGAAACTGCTCGTAATCGCCACCAAAGTGTTGCTGGTATTTGCTTTCAACCGTGCGCATAAACGCCATCATTTGCGTGCGTTCACGTTGTGCTTCGCTGGGCTGCCACAGGGGTTGCAACGTGCTTTGCGAATTACTTTGCGACGTACCTTGCGATAACAGAGAGCTGTTTGCCTTTTCGGTCATTTTTCTGCCTTTGCTTGTGTTGTGCTAGTTACGAGTTGGATATTTTTTCTTAAAGCCAGAGCTGTTAGTTCGCGCTGCGGGCAATGCTTACATTTGAACGTGGCTTTGTACCCAAAGCGGCGCAAATTGCGTTGCCAGCTGCAATTGCTTTGGATAAATCAACACCAGTATGAATGCCCATTCCTTCCAGCATATACAGCACATCTTCACTGGCTACGTTACCACTCGCGCCTTTGGCATAAGGGCAACCGCCCAAACCTGCTACCGCGCTATCGATTACCGACACCCCAAGGGGTAAGCAAGCAGCAATATTTGCTAGCGCTTGGCCGTAGGTATTGTGGAAGTGCAAGGCAAGTTGTTGCATCGGTACTTCTTCAGCAACAGCGGCTAACATGCGTTGCGCTTGCAGCGGTGTACCAACACCAATCGTATCGCCAAGGGAAATTTCATAGCAACCCATAGCGTGCAATTGTTTTGCTACTCGTACCACTTCACTTACCGGTACTTCTCCTTGGTAAGGGCAGCCTAACACGCAGGAAACATAACCGCGCACGCGAACACCTTGCGCTTTGGCAGCTTCCATTACAGGTGCAAAACGCGCCAATGATTCTTCTATCGAGCAGTTTATATTTTTCTGGCTAAAGGCTTCTGAAGCAGCGCCAAATACGGCCACTTCATCGGCACCGGCGGCCATGGCCAGTTCGAAGCCTTTTAAATTAGGGGTGAGCGCAGAGTAGGTAACTCCAGGCTTACGCTCAATTTGCGCCAACACATCGCCACTATCGGCCATTTGCGGCACCCATTTGGGGCTTACAAAGCTTGCCGCTTCAATGGTTTGAAAACCCGCATCACTAAGGGCGTTTACCAAGGCCACTTTGGCCTCGGTAGTTACCGCTTGTTCATTTTGCAAACCATCGCGCGGGCCTACTTCAACAATTTTTACTGCGCTTGGCATATCATTCATGTTCCACATAGGCGCTCCTTTGCATGTGCGGCTGAATTACTCAGCCGCTTCGCTCAAGCTAATCAGTTCGGCACCATCGGCCACCAAATCACCAGCGGCGAAAAATACTTGCTCAACACTTGCCGCAAACGGCGCCCGAATGGTGTATTCCATTTTCATGGCTTCCATTACCACCAAAGCTTGGCCTTCCGTAACGCTATCACCCGCAGCCACGTTTACAGCAACAATGGTGCCGTTCATTGGGGCGGTTAGTGTACCGGCTTCATCTTCGTGAATAATGTCGGCCAATGCATCGTAGGCGCTTGCATCGAAACGGCCATGATCGCTAAATACCGTGAAGTTTCCTTGGTGCTCAGCAATTTCTGGATAGAACCGCAGGCCATCTACCACTACTGCGCCATCGCTAGCCTGCTGTAGTACTAAATTTTCTGCAGGCCATTCAATACCATTGGCGGTGCTAATTAAATCAAGAATAGTAGCTGTTTCGGCATCTTTGCTGCGTAGGCCAATACGATGCTTGGCAGGCGCATTTACTCGCCAACCCGAAGCACTGCCCCATGGATCTTGATTCGCTTGCTGTTGGCGTGCCCGAATCATGTGCGCGGCAATAATTAACAAGTTTACCTGCTCTGGCAAACCGGCTTCGCGCTCATGTAAGGCTTCACCATATTGCTCAATAAAGCGCGTAGTAAGCTCAGCATTGGCAAAGGCTTTATGGGTGGCGATACGATGTAAATAATCGGTATTAGTAGTAACGCCGGCAATGCGGGTTTCGCGCAACGCATTGGTTAAGCGGCGCAATGCCGATTCACGATCAATATCCCACACAATGAGCTTCGCAATCATCGGATCGTAGAAGGTGGTAACTTCATCGCCTTGCACTATACCTGAATCCCAACGCACATAAGGCGAGGCTTCGGGGTGGCGCAAGTAGGCGAGGGTACCAGTGCTTGGCATAAAGTTGTCATCGGCGTTTTCAGCATAAATACGCGCTTCGAAGGCATGGCCATCGAGGGTGATTTCATCTTGCTGCATAGGCAACACTTCGCCGGCGGCAACGCGCAGCTGCCATTCCACCAAATCTACACCGGTAATCATTTCGGTAACTGGGTGCTCAACTTGCAAGCGGGTGTTCATTTCCATGAAGTAGAAACTACCATCTTCATCGAACAAGAACTCCACTGTGCCTGCGCCAACGTAATCAATGGCTTGCGCAGCGCGCACGGCGGCATCGCCCATGGCTTTGCGAGTTTCTTCGGTTAGCCCAGGCGCAGGGGCTTCTTCCACCACTTTTTGATGGCGGCGCTGTACCGAGCAATCGCGCTCTGCTAAATACACGGCATTACCGTGCTGATCACAAAACACCTGAATTTCCACGTGGCGAGGGCGGGTAATAAACTTCTCTACCAACATTTTATCGTTGTTAAAGCCAGCTTTTGCTTCGCGCCGGGCCGATGCGAGGGCTTCGGCAAACTCTGCAGCGTTGTTTACTACACGCATGCCTTTACCACCGCCGCCATAGGCAGCTTTTAGTAATACCGGATAACCAATTTTCTCGGCTTCTGCGGCCAGTAAATCATCGCTTTGATCATCACCGTGATAACCCGGAACTAACGGCACTCCAGCTTTTGCCATAATATTTTTGGCCGCACTTTTTGAACCCATCGCTGCAATAGCTGCTACCGGTGGGCCAATAAAGATTAAGCCCGCATCTTGTAATGCTTCGGCAAAAGATTCATTTTCCGATAAAAAGCCATACCCCGGGTGAATGGCTTGTGCGCCAGTGCGCTGGGCCGCGGCAATTACTTTATCGGCGCATAAATAGGATTCACTGCTTGGTGAGCCGCCAATATGCACGGCTTCATCAGCTTGCAACACGTGTTGCGCGTTGGCATCGGCATCGGAATAAACCGCTACGGTTTTAATACCCATATCACGCGCAGTACGAATAACGCGGCAAGCAATTTCGCCACGGTTGGCGATAAGGATTTTAGCTAATTGTTGTGCCATTATTTGTTTCCATCCGTTGCGCTGGTTGTATTCGCTGCTAGCCAAGCTGGGGCGCGTTTTTCTAAAAACGAACTCAAGCCTTCTTGGCCCTCTGCAGACACGCGAATTTCTGCAATGCGGCGCGCAGTTTCGGCTACTACATCTGGATTCAGCGGGTGGTTGCTTACGTGCTGGATCAGGTTTTTGCAGGCTTTAATGGCCGCTGGGCTATTTGCTAGCAAGGCGGTTAATAAAGGCTCTAGCTCGGTTTCTAAGCTGCTATCAGCAGCCGCTACGATATCTACCAAGCCTAAACGATAAGCTTCTGCAGCAAAAAAGCGCTCGGCGGTTAGCATATAGCGGCGTGCGGCAGGTTCACCTAACGCACGCACTACATAAGGGCTAATTACCGCAGGAATTAAACCAATTTTTACTTCCGAAAGGCAGAAGCTAGCGCGCTCCTCGGCAATGGCCATATCACAGCAGGCTACAAGCCCCACAGCGCCGCCAAAAGCAGCGCCATTTACTAAGGCAATGGTAGGGATCGGTAGTTGATCGAGCTCCCACATTAGGGCGCCCAATTCACCTGCATCTTCCACGTTCTCCTGATAATTTTTATCAGCCATGGAACGCATCCAATTCAGATCTGCCCCAGCGGAAAAGTTTTTACCAGCAGATTGCAATACCAATACCCGCGCGGCTGAGTTTTCGCGCACTTCGGCAAGCGCCGCGCGTAACTTAGCAATAATCACGTCATCGAAGGCGTTGTGCACTTCCGGGCGATTCATGGTTAAGCGGGCTACACCACGATTATCGAGTTCAAGAATTACCTGTTCATTTGGCATACATCGCTCCTTACATGCGGAACACGCCAAAGCGCGTGTCTTCGATTGGAGCATTGAGTGCGGCGGAAATACTTAAGCCCAACACGGTGCGGGTTTGCGCAGGGTCGATAATGCCATCATCCCACAAACGGCCTGAGGCGTAGTAAGGATGGCCTTGGTGCTCGTAGGTATCAATAATCGGCTGCTTAAATTTGGCTTCATCTTCCGCGCTCCAGCTTTCGCCTTTGCGCTCTTTGCCATCACGAGTAACCTGCGCCATAACGCCTGCCGCCTGTTCGCCACCCATTACGGAAATACGCGCATTCGGCCACATAAACATGAGCGTTGGATCATAAGCACGGCCACACATGCCATAGTTACCAGCACCGTAGCTACCGCCAATCAGTACCGTAAACTTCGGCACTTTGGCGCAACTTACTGCGGTAACCATCTTTGCGCCATGTTTGGCAATACCTTCGGCTTCGTACTTCTTACCTACCATAAAGCCGGTGATATTCTGCAAGAACACCAATGGAATTTTGCGCTGGGCACAGAGTTCAATGAAATGCGCGCCTTTTTGCGCCGATTCCGAGAACAAAATCCCGTTGTTAGCCACAATACCTACTAAATAACCGTGAATACGGGCAAACCCAGTAACCAAGGTATTGCCGTAGTTTTGTTTGAATTCATCAAAATCAGAATCATCTACCACGCGGGCGATAATTTCGCGCACATCGTAGGGCTTGCGCAAATCAGTACCCACAATGCCGTAAATTTCTTCAGCCGCGTAGCGGGGCGGCTTCACATCGGCATCCACATTGGCAATGGTATTGAGTGCAGCTTTTACGGGGCGATTCAAGCGAGAAACAGTGCGGCGCGCTAAATCGAGCGCATGCTCATCGTTTACTGCAAAATGATCCGCCACACCGGAAATGCGCGTGTGCACATCGGCACCACCAAGCTCTTCCGCACTTACTTCTTCACCGGTAGCTGCTTTTACGAGTGGCGGGCCTGCTAAGAAGATCGTGCCTTGCTCTTTTACAATAATGGATTCATCGGCCATGGCTGGCACATAGGCACCACCAGCAGTACATAAGCCCATTACTACAGCTATTTGCGGAATACCTTTCGCCGACATATTGGCTTGGTTAAAGAAAATACGGCCGAAATGATCGCGATCCGGGAATACTTCATCTTGGCGCGGCAAGTTGGCCCCACCAGAATCTACTAAATAAATACAGGGCAGGTGGCAACGCTCGGCAATTTCTTGTGCGCGCAAATGCTTCTTCACGGTAAGAGGGTAGTAAGTACCGCCTTTTACCGTGGCATCGTTGGCTACAATCATGCACTCAACGCCTTCCACTCGGCCAATACCAGCAACTACACCTGCTGCTGGCACATAATCTTCATACACTTCCCAGGCAGCGAATTGGCCTAGTTCTAAGAATGGAGAGCCCGCATCAAGCAAGCGTTGAATACGATCGCGCACCAATAATTTGCCGCGCGATTCATGCCGTTCTTGATAGCTTTTACCGCCACCTTGCTTAATTTGTTCGGCCTTTTCTTGTAAATCAGCCAACACAGCAAGCATCGATTCTCGGTTCGCTAAAAATGTTTCGTCCCGAGTGTTTACTTTACTAGTGAGAATAGCCACAACGAGTGTCCTTATTATTTAGCGATTAATTACTTCGATTCAGTAAACAGCTCACGGCCAATTAGCATGCGGCGAATTTCTGAGGTGCCGGCACCAATTTCATACAGCTTGGCATCGCGTAATAGGCGGCCAGTAGGGTATTCATTGATATAGCCGTTACCGCCCAGTAACTGAATGGCATCAAGTGCCATTTTAGTTGCTAGCTCAGCTGCATAAAGAATAGCACCTGCAGCATCTTTACGAGTGGTTTCGCCGCGATCGCACGCTTTTGCAACCGCATACACATAAGCACGTGCCGCGTTCATTTGCGTGTACATGTCGGCTACTTTGCCTTGTACCAACTGGAACTCACCAATCGCTTGGCCAAACTGGCTGCGCTCGTGAATATAAGGAATAACGACATCCATACAGGCTTGCATAATGCCCAGCGGGCCAGCAGCTAATACCGCGCGCTCGTAATCGAGGCCGCTCATTAATACTTTCACGCCTTGGTTTAATTCACCCAAAATGTTTTCGGCAGGCACCCGCGCATCTTCGAATACTAATTCACAGGTGTTAGAGCCACGCATGCCCAATTTATCGAGCTTCTGCGCCGTGCTGAAACCTGGGGTATTCGCTTTCTCGATAATGAACGCGGTAATGCCTTTGGAACCTGCGCCCGGCTCAGTTTTTGCGTACACAATAAGTACATCTGCATCAGGGCCATTGGTGATCCACATTTTATTACCGTTCAAAATATAGTGATCACCATCTTTTTTCGCATGCAGCTTCATGCTCACAACATCAGAACCCGCGTTTGGCTCACTCATAGCTAAAGCACCTACGTGCTCACCGGTTACTAATTTTGGTAGGTATTTCTCTTTTTGCGCTTGGCTACCGTTCACTTTGAGTTGGTTCACACACAAATTCGAGTGAGCACCATAGCTTAAGCCTACAGAGGCTGAAGCGCGGCTAATTTCTTCCATTGCCACTACGTGCTCAAGGTAACCCATTTCCGAACCACCAAACTCTTCCGGTACGGTGATACCGAGCAAGCCCATATCGCCAAATTTGCGCCATAAATCAGCAGGAAACTCGTTTACTTCATCAATTTCTGCTGCACGGGGTGCAATCTCATCACGAGCAAATGCGTTTACTTGCTCGCGGATCATATCGGCGGTTTCACCGAGATCGAAATTGAATGTTTTATAGGCGCTAATCATGGGTACTCCTTGGTTTTTTCGGAAAGTTCAGCACGGCATCCGCTCTCAACGGCGGTTAACTCGTGCAAAACAACTTTAATATCTTCGAGTTGCTGGCGCAGGGCCAACTTCTTGTCTTCAATTAAACGCAACATAGTTTGCAGCTGGTTCACACTGCTACCATCGCGATCATACATATCGAATAGGGTTTTGGTTTCCGCCAACGTAAACCCAAGCCGTTTGCCGCGCAAAATCAGCTTCAAGCGCACCCGATCTTTTTGCGTATAAATACGGGTTTGGCCGCGGCGCTCAGGCATCATGAGGCCCTGATCTTCGTAAAAACGAATGCTACGCGTGGTGATATCAAACTCCTTGGCTAAATCGCCAATGCTGAATGAATCTTGGGTACGGCGAACACGCTCGGGGCTAGTTTCGAATTCTTCTGCGCTTGTATTGTGCATGCTACAATTCCTACTCACTTGCCTTATGGCAGTTATACGCGATAAGCTAACATGAAGTTTACGTTAACGTAAAGTTTTACAACCTCCAGGAGAGAAGTTTCATGAGCTCAGATTCAGTAGTAATTGTTGCCGCCGCGCGTACGCCAATGGGCGGTTTCATGGGCGAATTAAGCCCTGTGAGTGCCACCGAACTTGGCGCTGCAGCGATTAAAGCCGCGGTAGCCCGTGCTGGCATTGCCGGAGAAGATGTTAGCGAAGTTATTATGGGCTGTGTTTTACCTGCGGGTTTAAAGCAAGCACCAGCGCGGCAAGCCATGTTAGGCGCAGGGTTACCACTTGGCACCGGCGCTACCACCATCAATAAAGTATGTGGTTCTGGTTTAAAAACCGTAATGTTCGGCCACGATTTAATTAAAGCAGGCTCAGCGAATGTAGTAGTGGCGGGCGGCATGGAAAGCATGTCGAATGCACCTTACTTGCTTGATAAAGCACGTAGCGGCTACCGCATGGGCCACGGCCAAGTAATCGACCATATGATGTTCGATGGCTTACAAGATGCCTATGAAGGCAAAGCTATGGGCTGTTACGCCCAAGATACCGCCGATAGCTATGGCTTTACCCGTGAAGATATGGACGATTTCGCCATTCGCTCGCTAACCCGCGCGCAAACGGCCATTAACGAAGGTTGGTTCGCAGAAGAAGTAGAGCCACTTACCTACAGCGATCGCAAAGGCGATGTAACCATTACCATTGATGAACAGCCAGGCAAAGCTCGTATTGATAAAATTCCAAGCTTGCGCCCAGCGTTTGCCAAAGATGGCACAGTAACCGCTGCTAACTCATCATCAATTTCCGATGGTGCTGCGGCACTCGTGTTAATGCGCGAAAGCGATGCCAAAGCGCGAGGCTTAACACCATTAGCACGCATTGTGGCGCACGCTACCCACTCACAGAAGCCATCCGAGTTCACTATGGCGCCGGTAGGCGCAATGAATAAAACCCTCGAGCAAGCAGGGTGGAGCAAAGATGATGTAGATCTGTGGGAGATTAACGAAGCATTCGCCATGGTAACCATGATCGCCATTAAAGATATGCAACTCGATGCAGAGAAAGTAAACGTAAATGGCGGTGCATGTGCGCTTGGCCATCCAATTGGAGCTTCAGGTGCCCGTTTGCTAGTTACCTTGTTGCACGCGCTAAAACAGCGTGGCAAACAGAAGGGCGTAACCTCATTGTGTATCGGTGGTGGTGAAGCCGTAGCCTTAGCAGTAGAAATGCTCTAGGCCTAGCTGTAACGAGAAGATAGAAAAAGGCCCTGCTGCGGGTTGGGAATCGCGGCAGGGCCTTTATGTTTAGTATAAGTTTTGGTGTAAACTTAAATTGGTTTCAGAGATACAGAAGCGAGTTACAGCACGTATGTATATAAGTAAACCGCCATTGCAATGATTCCGAGCACTGCGATTACTCCTGGAACCATAACGTTGTACAATAAATTTTTGCGGATTTCTTCAATCATAATAGACTCCTCAGTCAATAAAATAATTAACTCGAAGCAAAATGTGCTGTCTGTGCGCTTCAATCTCCAGACGCCCATATTATATACTGTGCAATACCTTTTTGGGGATTATTCGCATGAAATCGAGTAATGGATATTAAGAGTTTAAGTAGGGGTGATTTAGCCCATAGTTCGTTCGAAAGGGATTAGAAAAAGTTATGGCAGAAGTACGGATATCAGCACGAGTAAGCATTCCAGAGCAGGAAATAGAGTGGCAATTCATACGCTCTAGCGGTGCTGGTGGCCAAAATGTAAATAAAGTAGCTACCGCCGCGCAGCTTATTTTCGATATCCGCGCCTCATCACTGCCTGAGTTTTATAAAGAAAAGCTGCTTGCTAAAAGTGATCACCGCATCACCCAAAGCGGCAAAATCATCATTAAGTGCCAAGAAAGCCGCAGCCAACTCGCCAACCGTGAACAAGCCCTCGCAGATTTCATTCGCCTTGTGGCCAGTGTAGCCATAGTGCAAAAGAGGCGCATTGCCACCAAACCCAGTAAAGCCGCCAAGGCTCGCCGCATCACCGCCAAGAAACAGCGTGGCGGTGTGAAAGCCGCCAGGAAAAAGCCAACAAATGAAGGTTAACCTCTTGTACTAGCTTGAATAATTGGTTAATTTCAATTAACAAATATGCAACAGGGATAGCATGATGAACGGAATCACCCCCACCAACTTTACTTCCCAATCGCAATCCGGCGAGCAATTGCCTGTGCACACACTACCGATATCGCTGATTATTGTTGCTGTTATTCTCATTCTTTATGGTGTTTGGGATATAGGCCGTGCAATTTATGGTATTTACCAAGATAGAACACTTGATTTAGGTACCATATTAGGAATTCTTAGTGTGGCTTCTGGTGTCGGGATTTTACGGAATAAGCGATTTTGGTATTTAGTTGCAAGAATTGTTTCGTTTCTTTTGGCCGTTATCTACGCTGTGGTTCTTATTGCCTTAGTGCTTCTGAGCGATACTGAATATGTAACGTTCCATCAGCACTTTAGCTTTGGCATAGCCTATGTTTCGCTCTCATTACTGCTCTTTTGCTGGATGTTTCGAGTTTTGGTTAAAAGTGCTCCTCTATTTGCGCCAAAGAAACCTAAATAAAGCTATTAAGCTTGAAGTTACTTCACAAGACGGTTATTTCGGGCGTTATAAATCTTTAAAGGAGTAAATATGGATATCAATGCAACATTTGCGGGACAATTTCTTCTTGTTTGCGGTGTGATTATTGGTTTAGTGGGTTATTACTTGGGGCGTCGTAAGACGCAGACACCAGTGCTCGCTGGTGTACTAGGCTTTGTTCTGGGACTTATACCAATTTTGGGCATCATCTATTTAGTTGTGCTTATGTTGAAAAAGGATGTGATTCCTAATGAAAGTTCGAAGCACTAGAAAAACGATTTATAACAAGTCGCAACAATTCGCGTTTGCGGCGCCGGACGTCAGCTACGTTGCCGCCGCTGTGCTCCGGCGTTATGTTTCCCAAATCCTTACCTTGCGAATACCAAAACTCTAACGTACATTTATAAGTACATTTTATTGTACGTAGGTGATAGCTATGACAAGAGTTCGTGTTGATGAAGATATTCGACCTTTATCTGAATTTCGGGCCGGGATTGCAAAGTTTGTGAAGCAAATCCATGAAACGCGGCGACCGATGGTGCTAACACAGCGAGGTCGCGGGGTTGCAGTACTGGTTGATGTTCAAGAGTACGAAAAGATGCAAGAGCGCTTAGAAGTACTCGAAGAGGTTTACCGCGCTGAAGAACAAATTGCTAGTGGTGCTGGAATTTCGCATGAGGATGCGAAATTGCGCATTTTGAGTAAGTTAGCTCAATGAAGATAGTTTGGTCCTCACTTGCGTTAGAGCGAGTGGAAAGTATCGCTCAATACATTGCCGAAGATAAGCCGAGTGCGGCATTAAATTGGGTTGAGGGGTTATTTTCTTGCGTCGATCGCTTAGCAGAGTTTCCGGAGAGCGGGCGAGTGGTTCCTGAGGTGCGCTTACAGCGTATTCGTGAAGTAGTATTTGGTTCTTACCGGGTAATTTACAGCGTAACAAATCAGGTGGATATTTTGACGGTTCGCCGCAGCAGTCAATTATTAGAAACTACAGAGCTCGGTGTGGATGAAACATAACAAGTCAATTAACTACGCGCCTGCGGCGGCGGGTGTACTATAGCACGTCGGTTATTTCGGGCGTTAGATGTTCTCTAAGGATATTTTGAGTAAGGATAAAAAAATGCAAGTTAAACTGGGAATCTTATTGTTTTTGTTGTTTAGCCAGATTTGTATAGCAGAAACGGTTATTGAGATAGATGCCGCACCAGAGAAAGGATTCAATTTCCCATTCTTATTGAAAATACCTGAAGAAACTAAAACCAATTATTTAATTGTTGAGACGAACAATACTGGGAAAGTAACAGACAATTTTGAGGAACATTACGCAAGTGCTAAAAGTGCGATAACAGGCAACGCTATTGGTCCATGGGTATCGAAAGAATTAAAGGCTCCAATTTTAATACCTGTATTCCCACGAAGTGAGCAGGATTGGCAAATCTACACTCACGCACTCGATCGAGATACTTTGCTTATAAATACTGGCGATCTACAACGGATTGATCTTCAGTTGCTTGCAATGATCGAGGAGGCAAAGAATGTATCATCAATGCATTCAGTAAGTGTAAACGAGAAAGTTATAATGACCGGTTTCTCGGCATCAGCAACCTTAGCGAACAGATTCTCCTTGTTACACCCTGACGCCACTAAGGTTGTTGTAGCTGGTGGCCTTAATGCTATTTTAATGCTTCCAGTAAGCTCTCTAAACGAACAAGATTTAAATTATCCTCTAGGTGTGAACGATTTTGAGGAAATTACAGGTGAATCATTTGCCTATTCCAAATGGAAAGAAATTCCTCAATTTCTCTTTATGGGGGCGGATGATACTAACGATGCCGCAAACTATGACGATGCGTACTCTGAACTAGAACGGCAGGTGATTTTTTCAGTTATGGGTAGAAATATGCAACCTGACCGTTGGCAGTTTTGCCAAGACGTTTATTCTAAGCTAGATGCAAATGCCGTGTTTAAAACCTACGAAGGTGTTGGGCATGGTACCAACCTACAAATTCATAATGACATTCTAGCGTTCATAAAAGAGAACATCTAACAAGCCAGTTTTATTACCAGCGAAGGGCGCTGGCTGCTCCGCTACAGCGTGGCGGTTACCTCAAACGTTAGGAGGCTAGATCGGTGGTTACATGTAGGCCGGCAAAGGATTTGGCAAGAGCGGCGAGTTTTACCCTTACGAATATGCGGCCATATTATGAACAATATTCTGTAGATTGGGATGAAGCTCAAATTGAGAATATGACGAAAGAGCTTGCGAACTTCGATATTTTATTTGAGGGGCAGTTAGTAGGTGTTATTAGATTATCTTTCGATAACGAAGAATGTTATTTACGTGATTTACAAGTTGTTCAGAGCTATCAAAATCGAGGTATCGGTTCTTTCGCGCTAGCGGAGGCTGAGCGACTTACTAAAGAACATGGTTTTTCGACATTGAAGCTGAGAGTATTTAAAAATAGCCCAGCTGTTCATCTCTATAAACGGAAAGGGTTTGGCATAATTAACGAAGACGAGCGGCTTTACTATATGAGCCTTACGGTTTCCTAATAACTAAAATTTATCGCCAGCCATGTGTGCTGGCTGAAAGGTAAACTCGTACCTGGGTGCGTTAGTAGGGAATTTAGTTAACTACTAAGGAGAAGTAGTGGAAGAAATTGAAAAAATCCTCGCTTTTGTTGTTGAGATTGAGAAGCTTAAAGGCGTACATCGAAAAACAAAGCCAGTAGGTTTTGAGAGATTCGAGAATTCGGCGGAACATAGCTGGCATGTATGCTTAACTGCGTTGATGTTGAAAGATTTCGCTGATGAAGCGATAGATATTAATCGGGTTATTAAGATGCTTCTCATTCATGACCTTGGAGAGATTGATACTGGCGATACTATTATTTACGCAAGTGAAACGAGCGAAAACAAAGCTGAAGAAGCAGAGGGGATTCGTAGGATCTTAAACATTTTGCCTGCTGAAATGGCCGATGAATTTATGCAACTATGGCACGAGTTCGAGGCCGGTGAAACGGCGGATTCTCGCTTTGCTAAAGCAATAGATAGGGTTCCACCCTTGCTTCACAATATCCATGGTGGTGGCCACAGCTGGGAAGCTCATGGTGTAACAAAAGAAAAAGTGTTTTCAGTAAATCAACGGATAGAGGCCGGCAGCAAGGAGCTTTGGTATGTTATGCGCTCTAAGCTAGAAGGCGCGGTTAGTTCCGGCATTCTTAAGTAACTTAGGATTACTATGTATCGCATAACAGTAAATATAGTAATGCAACACACCATCGGTTGAGTAGAAATCATATATTGCCATTTCTGCGTTATAACGTTATCAAATAAGGGCAATTGTAGTGTGAAAACAAAGCACAAATATTACTTATTTTTTATGTCTGCGTTGGTGATTTCTATTGCTACTGCGGGGGCTTATGCTTCTTCCGCTTCTTTTGGTGCTGAAGACGATGCTTTGCTCGCCGAACTTTTACGTATTGAGAACAACCTAGATGCTCGTATTGGTTTTGTAGCCCAAGACTCGGAGACGGGGATGCGCTGGGAGTACAACGCTGATCAGCGCTTTCCTCTGAATAGCACATTTAAAACGCTGGCATGTGCGGGGTTATTGCAGCTCGTTGATGATGGCAGTGAGCAGATTTCAGCCAGAGTAAGTGTTTCATCAGCTGATTTAGTAACCTACTCTCCTGTTTTAGAAGCATATGCAGATACGCGAGATATAACCCTTTTTGAGCTTTGCGAAGCGACGATGGCAACAAGTGATAATACGGCGGCTAATCTAATTTTACAGCGCTTAGGTGGCCCTGAGGGGGTTACAAATTTTGCGCGGATGCTCGGTGACCGCGTAACTCGACTTGATCGCTGGGAAACAGAGCTTAATACGGCAATGCCGGGCGACGAGAGAGATACAACAACCCCAAGTGCAATGGTTAGTAACCTCGAAAGGTTGTTGGTAGGTAACGCGCTATCAGCGGCATCTACTGAGCAATTGCGTGCATGGTTGGTGAGCAACCAAGTTGCTGATGATTTGTTTCGGTTAAGTATTCCTGATGGCTGGATTATCGGTGATCGAACAGGTGCGGGCGGATTTGGCTCCAGATCGATTACTGCGGTTATTTGGCCTCCTGACCGCAAACCCGTATTTGTGGCTTTCTACATTACAGAAACCACAGCATCAGTTGCAGAGCGAAATGCTGCCATCGCGGAGCTAGGAAGTATTTTTATAGAGCTATTAGAAACTGCTAGATAAAAACATAAAAATTCTGTGGTGAGTATTAGCTGACGACGAACTCTGTGCAGAGAACAAGAGAATTTTCTGGCATCAGAGATGGCAACTTAGTTTACGTAGAGGAGCTCTCTGATCAAGCGAACTGCGATGTGAATCGGTTATGGGTGTTTAGGGGAGCTTGTACTGCCAACCACTGCGCACCATGTTCGTGCGTAGATTTTGCCAATTTTCAGGTATATAGTGTTGAATCACTGTCCGCAATCTTCTTAAGGAATGCAGCGAATGGCGTATGAAGATAAATCTCCTATCGTATTGGCTGCTATTCAGAAATCAGACTTCTCGGTAGTTATTACCACTGGTGAATTGGAATTGCCGGGGCCGGTATTCGTGCATGTTAATGATGCTTTTATGCGGATGACGGGTTATACCCGAGAGGAGCTGATAGGTGCTACTCCACGCATTCTGCAAGGCCCGAAAACAGACCGTGCAGTAATGCGTAGGTTAAAAGCTAATTTGAGTGCCGGGGATTCCTTTGAAGGTCGTGCTTGGAACTATCGGAAGGATGGAACACCTTACTTGGTGGAGTGGACCATTACTCGTTTGCGGCATGATGGAGAAGGGCAGGATTATTTCTTTTCCGTGCTGCAAGAGATTACGGAAGCGAACCCCGCTGAAAACAGGTTAGAGGGGCAAACTAGGCGGTTGAATGCGCTTCTGAATTCAAGCGGTGCGAAGCACGATCCGATTACAGGCGCTTTGAACCATCGAAGCATGTTATTGCGGTTGCAACGCTTCATTGACGAGACAGCGGGCTCACAGTTAGTAACTGGGCTTGTATCTTTGCAGTTTAGGCGTTTGGAGCGCATTGATCAGGCTTTCGGTGTTGAGGCCATTAATCACCTCTTAACTGATATTGCTAAACGCCTCGGAAATAGGCTTGAAGCAAGAGAATCTCTTGCGCGTTCTCATGAATACACGTTTGCGGTGATTATTTCCGCGGATGCCGATGCAGTGGGCGACCCAGATGAGCATTTAATGAAGCGAGCACGCTCTTTTATTGCCGCAATTAGAGAAAAAAATTTCGAAGTTGCAGGTGAGGTTGTTCGAGTTGAAGTGAGTGCGGGCATTGCCCGCTCTCCAATTGATGGCAGCCATGCTCGAGAGCTTGCCCTTCTGGCAGAAGAGCTAGCTGAGGGAGCAACAAACACAGATGTAGATCCTATTCGCTGGGCGGATCACAGTATTAGAGAGGCGCAACGCGCCGCAATTGCACTTGAGAGTGATTTACAAGTTGCTGTTGCCAACAAATCGTTAGTACTTTTTTATCAGCCGGTAATAGAGCTTCAAAGCGGCAAAGCTGTAGGAGCAGAGGCTTTACTGCGCTGGCCTCGTTCTGATGGGGAAGCCTCTATTGGGCCGGATCAATTTATTCCCTTAGCTGAAAAACTTGGGCTGATGGTTGAACTTGGTGGGCAGGTTTTTGAAGATGCTTGCCTACAACTTCGTCGCTGGCAGGAGCTATCGGGAAACGAAGCGTTCTGGATTTCAGTAAATGTTTCTCCTACTCAGCTTCGAGATCCGAATCTAGCAGATCGTTTCATTGCCATATCGCAAGCGATAGATGTTGCACCAGAAAATATTAAACTAGAAATTACAGAAACAGCCCTAGAGTTCGATTTGGGGGAGGCCAGTAACGTGATCAACAAGTTGGTGGCCGCTGGATTCTCTCTTGCCTTGGATGATTTTGGTACGGGTTATTCTTCTCTGGGGCGGCTCATTGATATGCCGTTCAAACTCATTAAGGTTGATAAAATATTCGTTGGGCAAACGCCCGACGGCCGCGGAGCTGGTGTAGTAGCAAGCCTTGCGCAATTAAGTAGCCATCTTCAGATCGATGCCCTCGGCGAAGGCGTGGAAACGGCCGCCCATGAGGCCTTCCTTATTTCGCTGAACTACCGTTATGCACAAGGATTTTATTACGCTAAGCCAATGTGTGCGGATGATCTTTCAAGATGGATCGGTTGGCTCGGGAATTGATAACTAACGGTTAACGAAAACCTGCTTTCGCAGTTTTGCTAACGCCTTGCGAACAATTATGATGCAAACTAAGCTTAGTGTTGTACATAAAACAACCAGCGGCTTATTCGTGAGAGGAGGAAATACCATGAAAACTATTCTTGGAGTTTTACTCTGTACCTTGCTCATAATGGTTAACGCTCATGCAGATGAGCATCGCTACAGAGGCGATGGCCACATGATGATTACCCCTGATGAACTGAAATGGGGGCCGGTGGCCTCGATGGGAGAAGGAGCTGAAATTGCTTTTATTGAAGGTGATTTAAGCTCGGAAGAGCCTTTTACCTTCCGCCTGCGGCTTGCTGATGGATATCGTATTTTACCCCATATTCACCCAGCGTACGAAAGATTAACCGTATTATACGGAACCTTGCATTTTGCTCATGGGGAGTACTTTGATGAAAGCGCAACCCATGAATTACCGCCGGGAAGCGTAGCAATTATGCCACCGGGAGATCCCATGTTCGGTTATGCAGAAGGGGAAACCATTATTCAATTGCATGGCAACGGCCCGTGGGGCATTGAATATATAAATCCGGATGACGATCCGCGCAACTGAAGAATGTAAACTAGTTGGTAGCAGGGCCAACCACAAGCGTGGTTGGCCCTGTTAGTTTAAGCAGTATACTTAAAGCCCCAGAATCTGAACTGCGCCGATCACGATGAGGTACACGGCTACAACAAAGTTTAGCAATTTAGGGCGAATTAGTATCAGAATACCAGCAAGAATAGAGAGTACTGGTATAAGGGTAATATGCAGTGTCATAATCCTATCCTTATGTGATTAATCATTTGGTTTAACATAATCATTGTGCGGCTTGGTTGGGATTATAGCAAACGATTAAAATGCAAAGAGCTTGAAAAGCTGAAGAAAATGTTCGCCATATCGAGCAGTTACTATTGGTTATCTACAGTAGTTTAGTAAATATAAGCAGGGCAAAAAGGTTATGAAAAACGCGTTACAGGAACAGTTGCTGAAGGCAGGTTTAGCGGATGAGAAAAAGCTAAAATCAATGAAGAAAGAGCGGCATTTACAGCGCAAGCAGCTGGGTAAAAAGCAGAAAATTGTGAATGAAGCAACGGTATTGGCTGAGCAGCAGCGCTTGGAGAAGGTTGCTCGCGATCAGGAATTGAATCGGCAGCAACAAGCTGAGCGTGAAAAACGCGCGATTGCGGCTCAAGTGCGCCAACTTATCGATGTGAACCGTATTGCGCACAAAGGTGAGGTAGCATTTAACTTTGCCGATGGTACTTTGGTTAAACGCCTGTATGTGAAGCAGAAAATTCATAATGAGCTTACGCAAGGTAAGCTAGCAATTGCTCGTGATGCCGATAGTTATGCGTTAATTCCGGCGCAAATTGCCGAGAAAATTCAGCAGCGCATTCCCGAAACTATTGTGCTGTGTAACACCCGTGATGCGGTTGATGAAACAACTGCTGAAGATGATCCGTATGCGGATTATAAGGTTCCTGATGATTTGATGTGGTAGTGCCGTTGGTGCTTAAATGCACGTATGTTCACAGAGTATTCACAAGGTGCTTGCGTATGCAGAGCACTGAGAACCGTGAGGTAGCGATGAAACCAACAGTAAACCGCGATGATATTCTTGATACCGCCCTTGCGTTGGGTGCTGATGTGGGTTGGGAGCGGCTTACCCTCTATCAGGTGGCGCGGCATTTGCAGGTTTCTTTAGCGCAGATTAATGCTGTGTTTCCACAGAAAGACGATATTGTTGATGCGTGGTTGGATCGCGCAGACCATGCCATGCTGGCGCAGTTCCCAAATTATTCCGAGCAAGAAACAGCTAATGAAAACAGTAATTCGCAACGCTTGCAGTTGGCAATACAAGCGTGGCTCGATGCGCTGGCGCCATATCATAAACTTACTGGCGAAATGTTGCTGTACAAACTTGAACCTGGCCATTTTCACTTGCAAGCGGCGGGTTTGCTGCGCATTAGCCGCACCGTGCAGTGGTTTCGTGAAGCGGCTGAGTTAGAGGCTAGCCATATTCAACGAATCGGCCAGGAAATAGCGCTTAGTAGTTTATTTATCGGTATTTTTATTTTTTGGTTGAATGATAAATCGCCGCAGCAAGAAAACACCCGAGAGCGGTTACAGGAAGCCTTGCAACGGGGTGAAAGTATCAGCCTCTGGATATAGCCAATGGAACTTATAACCCATGCGGCGTTGGGTGCAATTACAGGGAGTGTAGTGCTGCAGTTGTACAAACGGCGCCGCAAACCCGCAACACAAATTTCCCCAAAACAGGCGATGTGGATTGGCGCCTTGGCAGGGGTATTTCCGGACATTGATTTTCTTACCTACTTAATCAGCCCGCTGCATTATCATGCCTATTGGCATGGCACCTATACTCACTCTTTATTGCTTGCGCCTTTCTGGGCACTCGCGTTTGTGCTTCTTCTAAGCTGGCTATGGGTGGCTTTGAGTAAGCCTTCGCCACAGCGTTTCGGGGTTAAACAGCACCTGTTTTGGCCGCTGTATTGCATAGCGTTAGCAGGTATTCTTTCCCACATTGCGCTTGATGTAATTACCGCTTGGAGTATCGGCATATGGTTGCCTGTTAGCCACGAACGTGTGTCTTTCGGGCTGCTGTTTCTAGTAGATCCAATTTTCAGCGCCAGTATATTGCTCGGGTTGTGGGCGGTATATCGGCGCTGGCATAGCAACCTTATTGCCGGCTGCCTGCTAGTTTCACTCGCGTGGCTTGGATTTGCTTACATGCAAAAACAAAGTGCGTTGCACCTTGCACAGGAAACGGTCCCGAATTCAGAGCAATACATAGCTGCATGGCCACAACCATTCTCGGTACTTCATTGGAAACTTGTAAGCGCGGATCATCAGGGTTATTGGACCGCGGATGTGCGTACCTCGGTTCGCACGCCGTTGTACTGGCCTGTTACATCGGTACGCGCCACGATAGCCGAGTTTAACCCACCCGATAATGTGCAATGGCGTTACTACGCTACAGCGCCCACGGTAGAGGCGCGTGATGCTTGGTTACACCCGTTATTTGAGCCCGTAAGAGATTTCATGACCTACCCGATTTATGTGCAACAAGATGAGCTTGGTTGCCAGTGGTTTACCGATTTACTGTTCGTAATTCCACAGCAAACTTCGCCGTTTCAATATGGATTATGTGCTGATGGTGAAGATAGCCCTAGGGTTATTCGCAAGCCGCTACTGGAATAGTTGTGTAAACAGCGGAGAGTGCCTATTCTAAGCAGAGTAGGAAGATGGTTTTCCGCAATGGCAGTACTAGAACTTTCCTAATAATACGCCGGCAGTTCGGCTTCACTGGAGAAACAATTATGCATACGCTTATTTTTCTATTTTCAGTATTCCTTATTGCCATGGGCGCCATCATTTTGATGAAACCGAGCGCTGTTTTCGATTTGCTCGAGCGACATAAACGCGCACCCACGCTGCAAATGATTGCCGTAGTAGTTAGGGTGCTGTTGGGTGTGGCATTGATAGTAGCCGCACCAGCTTCTAAATTTCCTCTTACCTTAGCGGTGATAGGCTGGATTGCTATTTTCGCGGGTATATTTGTAGCTGCAATGGGGCGCACCCGATTTATTCAGCTGATGGAGTGGGCCACGAAAGTATTGCCGAAGAATGCGATATTGATTGGTGTTATTGCTATTATGCTGGGCAGCTTTTTAGCTTACGCCATACGTTAAGTTCTTACCGGTAAAAATAGATAAGGGATACAGGAATGAAAAAGGGAATTATTGCATTAAGTTGTGTAGCCGTTGCAATTTTAACTGCGTGTAACAGCGATTCAAAAACCGATGAGGAAATTTTAGCAAGTGGTGGCTATGTATTGGAATATGTTTTAGATGGTCAACCTTATAAAGTACGCAGCGAAACCAGTGGAGTATTTGAAATTGAATGTCCACGCAACGTAGTGTGCGATGGCACCTATGTTGCTAGAGCTCATGTTTTTCATGATGATCATATTCACATTTACTTGTCATTTGCACCAGATATAGTAGGTAACTACTCGTATAGCGCTCTACTAGAACATTTCAATTACGGCTCACTGGTGGTGCCTGTACCGATGCTAAACTCTGCAAACAGTGAGGTATATTTTCAATCGTTGGAAGTATTGCGTGAGCTTGGCTATGACGCTGCCATTATGGGCACTACTAGCTTCAGGCTTGATCTTCATGATTTTACTAATGGCTATTTGAGCGGTACTTGGCAGGGAATTATCACTGAACTTACCGAGCGTACAGAAGATTTATCGGATGATGAGTGTTATACCGGCGATATTATGGGTGAGTGCTATGAACGGATTCCGGTAACCATGCCGTTTACGTTACAGTTTAATATTGAGATTGAGCAATAAGGCGGTGTTCGAAGATGAAACGGTTACTTTGGGGGATGTTAGGAGCTAGCTTGCTGCTCGCGATAGGTTACTTTATTCAAAATAACCTTAATAATAGCACTCCTGAGTATCAGCAAAATATCTCGATTACATATCCCGATAACGGTGAATTAATTACATTTTTAGAGCGGCATATTGGCGAAGTAGTGAAACTTTCAGGCGCCATTGATATGAGCTTATCGAACGAGTTGAGCTACGAAATTAGTGATTCGTTTGGTATTGATAACTTTATTGCAGACCCTTCACTCCCATTACCAATCGATGGATTGCAAGGGGATGTATTTCTGCAATTTGATTTTATTCAATTACCACAAATTAAACATGGTGGAACCGGCGTGGTTCAATTTCCTTTAAACGGTTATTTTCGGGTTACCAAAGCCCACTACAATGAGCAAATACTAATTTATAATTTAACGGAAATCGCGCAAGATGCGCACTAATAAGCTTGCAAACTTTCAGTTTGCTGGCATTCGTTATTGCCCTAATACTCTGGAAATTTGTGCGCCAAATGGCAACCGAATTGCTGTGGAACCGCGCATCGGCCGTATGATAGAACTATTTTGTGAGCATCCTGGTGAATTGCTTAGCAAAGATCGCATTATTGCCGCCATATGGGCGCCTAAAGTGGTGTCGGAAGATAGTTTAACGGTAGCAATTAGCCGTTTACGCCGTACTTTAAAGCAATGCTGTGAAGAAGAATTAATAAAAACGGTAGCGGGGCGAGGATATATTTGGTTACCGCCAACCGAGATAATATCAGCAAATGAGCAGCCAAAGCCCCGCAAACCGATGGTGTCTGCTGCCACGTTGTTTATCGGATCGGTGTTAGTAGCTTTGGTGGCCACTACCATTTGGTTCATTAGCGCAAGCGCTCCAGATAGCATCTCTGTTAATACCTCTAGCGAAACTAAAGCTACCCTTGCTGCAAACGATACTGATATTGCATATTATCGCCAGCAACTTAGCGATCGCCCGGATGCGCTTGCTTATGTGGGTTTAGCTCGCGCAAAAATAAACCGTATCACCGTTGCGGAACTGCCTGTGCACAGTGAGGAACTGGTTGCTTTATTGCAGCGTGCGTTAGAGCTTGATGCGCATGTTGCCGAGGCACAATGGCTTCTGGCGAAAGTACAATTTTATGGTGAGTGGGATTTCCCCAGTGCCCGAGAAACATGGCAGCGAGAATATGCAGCTGGCAACCGTGAGCCAGAGTTCTTGTTGGAATTTGCTGAGGCCATGTTGGCGATGAGGGAGTTCGAATGGGTACAACAAGCAATGGCAAATTTACGCCAGCGAAATCCTGAGTTCTATGCTACGCCCATGGTGGCTTGGTTGCATATCATGATGGGTGAAAACGAGGCGGCACGGCAGGAAATTGAGCGGATTATAGCATCTGAACCCGCTACCTACGGAGCCCATATTTCGGCCCATCATATTGGCTATCTTACCGGTGACGAGAATATGGCCTGGCAACATATGCACTCTTTAATGGAGCTTACCGATATAACAAACGCAATGTTAACGGTGTTTGCAGAGCGTTTTGCACAAGGTGGCATGCAAGCAGTACATCAAGAGCTGCTGCACAATCAGCAATGGACGGCATTTGGTGCCGGTAACCCGATTGGGCATTACCAGGGCTCGTTAGCACAGGCGCGCCATGCAGTTGGTGCGGGCTATTATGAACAAGCGCTAGAGTATATACAGCAAGCCTTAGCAGAACGCGATATGTCGTTGTTATGGCTGTTAGCAGACCCATACTACGCTCCACTCCACGAATTACCTGAGTTTCAGCCTGTGCGTGAAGCATTTATGAAAATCACCGGGCAACCTTTCTTAAGCTAATTTTCAGTAAACATTCAGCCTTTCTTTAGTATTTCTTCAGGACATTCAAACGCTACCAGCTTGTAATTGCGGCTGGTTTTGTTACTTGGAAATGAATGATGAAAATATTTTTTGTACTGGTAAGTGTGCTGTGGTTATCGATGCCAACGAATAGCTATGCCAATAGCTATAACAATAGTGATGTCAATTCGTGGCCAACCTTGAATGGCAATGCTGAGCGCAACGCCGCTATTTCGCAAGCTTGGCCAACAGATTTGCAACTGCATTGGCAGTATCGTATTCCTACCACAGTTACGGCATCGCCGGTGGTGGATGATGAGTTGATCGTAATAGGCAGCGATATTGGCGTGTTGTATGCCTTTGATCGAGAGAGTAAATCGGTGCGCTGGGTGTTTGATACTCATGGCGCGATTCGCTCTACACCAGCGATGGATAGCGAGTATGTATATGTGCTAAGTGAGCAGGGCGCTATGAGTGCCTTAAATCGGCAAACAGGGGCTTTGCTATGGCAATTTAATACCCTTGGGCAGCGTGCATTTCATGCCTACAATTACTTGGGTGCGCCAAGCGATAAGCCGGTAACCGACCCATGGGATTTAGTGCGTTCTTCACCTCTGCTTGTTGGGGATATGGTGGTGTTTGGCAGCAGTGATGGCCATGTTTATGCGCTCAACCGCAGCACGGGTAAACGGGAATGGGCCTATCGAACGGGTGGCGAAGTGCATAGCTCGCCTGCGTTAGCTGGGGAGTTGATTGTAGTGGGCAGTTGGGATGGCGTGGTATATGCGCTAAATAAGAACACTGGCGCATTGGCTTGGTCTGTGGCTACAGAAACCGAGCAGCGTATCAATGTTTGGCGTGGTATTCAGGCGAGCCCAGTAGTGTTTGATAATCACGTATATATCGGTAGCCGCGATGGTTATTTGTATGCACTTGCAGCAGAAACAGGCACACAGAAATGGCGCTACAATATGGCCCGTTCTTGGGTGGTGGGTGCGGTAGCGGTAGATGAAAATGCTGTGTATGTGGGTACTTCAGATACCGGCTTACTCATTGCGGTAAACCGTACTTCGGGTGATGAAATTTGGCGTGTTGCTACTGGCGGCTGGACCTATAGTTCACCGATGGTGTTTACCGATGTGGTATTGGCTGCAACCTTACTGGGAAATATTGTTGCGGTGGATAAATATACCGGCAGTGTGGTGTGGCTGCAGCATGTTGGCACTTTAGCAAGCGATGATTTCCTGTTGCTTGATGCGCAGGGGAAATTGCGCGGCGGCAACAACAATGGTACTTGGCAAGATGCATCCTATGGCGTAATGGCTAAGGTGCTCAGCGGCGGTGGCTTAATGGCAAGCCCCGCTTGGTTCGCTGAGCAACTCTTGTTCGTTACCACCGCTGGTGAAATTCTCCTTTGGAAACCCGCTACATAACAACGGTTATCTCATGTGGCTGTTCATCCAAATCGATAGTGATGCTATTGCCGTTGTGCTCAATAGCAATGCCATCTATTTCAGCGTAACTGATACCTTGGGTGCGCCGCAGTGGATTATCCACAATGATTTTATAAGTGTTGCCATTGACGTTCATGATTACTTCATAACCAGGCCAATTACAGGCAATGGCGGGTTTGATAACCAGTTTGTTGGCCCGTCGTTTAATGCCTAGAATGCCTTCCAATCCTGCTCTGTACATGCAGCCAGCGGCACCGGTATACCAGGTCCAACCGCCGCGGCCAATGTGTGGTGATACTGAGTAGATATCGGCGGCTACCACGTAAGGTTCAACTTTGTAGCGCTCTACCGCTGCAGGGTTAAGTGCGTGGTTGATGGGGTTCAACATGTTAAACAAGCTCGTGGCTTGATTACCATCCCCTAGTTCGGCAAAGGCCTCTACAGCCCACATTGCAGCATGGCTGTATTGGCCGCCGTTCTCTCGTAATCCCGGTGGGTAGCCTTGGATATAACCGGGATTTTTGCCGCCATAATTGAACGGCGGAGTAAACAGCAAGGCCAGCGCATCATCTTTTACAATTAGATGGTTCTTCAAAGATGACATAGCGTGTTGAGCGCGGGCAGGGCATGCGAATCCGGAAAGTACCGCCCAAGATTGAGCAATCGAATCTATACGGCATTCCTTGCTTTTCGATGTTCCTAGCCAACTCCCATCATCATAGGTGGCGCGGCGGTACCACTCGCCATCCCAGCTAACCTGTTCAATACGTTTATGTAATACTTTACTGTAATCACTCCATTCTTTAGATCGATTTTGATCATAAGCTTTTGCTAGTGGCGCGAACAACGCTATGGATTTGAGGAGTAGCCAACCCAACCATACGCTTTCTCCTTTTCCAGCCGAACCAACTTGGTTCATGCCATCATTCCAATCGCCAGTGCCGATAAGAGGCAAACCATGTTCACCGCTTTCTGCAATGCTGGTATCTAAAGCGAGTGCGCAATGGGCAAATAATGATTCGGTGTGAGCAGATATTTCTGGTTTAAACACCTGCTCGTGTTCGTCATCACCTAGCGTTGGGCCCTCTAAGAAGGGAACTTGCTCATCCAGTATAGCCACATCACCGGTGCTCTCGATGTAACGCGCGGTAGCGTATACCAACCATACTTTGTCATCGGCAATGCGCGTGCGCACGCCAACACCTGATTCTGGCAACCACCAATGCTGCACATCGCCTTCAATAAACTGTCTAGCGGCTGCGCGTAAAATGTGGCTGCGGGTTTCATCGGGCGTGTGCAACGTTAATGCCATACTATCTTGCAACTGATCCCGATACCCGTACGCACCACTTGCTTGATAAAAGGCTGAGCGCGCCCACAAACGGCAGGCCAGCGTTTGATAAATAAGCCAACCATTGAGCATGATATCGGCGGAGCGATCTGGGGTTTTTACCTGTACTGCGCCATGAATCGTTTGCCAGTGTTTGATAACGTCATCCAATAGCGCGTTTATATCGCATTCGCGGTAGGTTTTTAATAACGTTCGGGTATGTGCAGCTGATTCACCCTGACCCAGTAAGAATACTACCTCGGCAGATTCACCGGGCGCGATGGTGAGCACCTGTTGTAGTGCGGCACACGGGTCTAGAGAAACACCAGTAATTCCAGATAATGCTTTCTTACTGGTGAGAGCGTGCGGTAAGTTCGTTGCGGAGTGCTGCAGGTGGCAACCAAGAAACTCGTCGCGATCGGCGGTACAGCTAGTTTGTTTACCGGCCATGTCGGCAAACGCCACTTGCCTCGCAAAGCTTAAGCTCCAAGGGTTTCGCGCTAGAATAGCGCCCTGTTTTTCCAATTCGGTTTGAATGTAAGGTGCCGTATTCGAGCGGGCATTCCCCAGCACCCAATTTACGTAGGCCGTTACCGATAAATTACGCGTTTTGGTACCGATATTACGTAGCGTTAAACGCGAGATTTTAATTGGATCGTGCAGAGGCACAAACTGTAACAATTCAAGTTCAATACCTTCGGCAGTGCTTTGGAACTGGCTGTAACCAAACCCGTGTTTCGCAATGTATAGCGGGGCTGGATGGCCATCATTATCTAGGTTTTGAGTATTACGCGCATTCGCATGGTTTCCGTTCGCTGTGGCGGTGAACACTTGCATGCTATCCTCATCGCGTACATACAACATTTCTCCAGTCGGATCGCTAACCGAATCGTTACACCAAGGGGTAAGTTGGTTCTCGCGGCTGTTCTTTGCCCATGTATAACCACTGCCTTCGGCCGAAACTTGAAAGCCAAACTGCCGATTAGCAACAACATTAAGCCAAGGGTTAGGGGTGGCATCGCCAGGGTTGAGTAAGGTAACGTATTCGCGTCCTTGATTAGCAAAACCGCCATAGCCATTGAAAAACTCCAGTTTTAGTTTCGCGGCTTTATCCGCAATCCGCTTAGTATCGCGAGCTTTGGTTTCCCGATCCTGCTTTGGCAATGCTTGATATTCCAAACTGATAGGCTTTTTGCTGAGGTGCATTTGATTAAGTTGCTGGCGCAAACTGCCCGCGCCCGCATACAACTTTACACGGCAAATAGAGGCCAATAACTTGCGGGCGTTAAGGCTAATTTGATCTGCGCGTATCGTATAGATTGCACCCCGGGTGGGGGCGTTGATATCTGCCCGTAATGTGGTGCCGCGCACGGCCGCCTCAATCGTATCTTGCAGCTCTTGAATATAAGACGAGGGCTGCTCATTAATAATCACCAAATCCACACCAAGCTGCTTCAGTTGTAAGTATTCATGAGCACGAATTAGCTGTTGCGCGCGTTTAATGTGGCTTATGTTATCGATGTAAAACAGAATAATTGGTAAATCGCCTGATATGCCGCATTCCCACAGTGCTGATTGTTGAGCTGAACCCTGCTTAATGAGCTCAGCCGATGATCGAAACGCTGCATCTGGATACAGGAGCGGTGTTGCCAATTGTTGGAAATCTATCGCTTCGTTGCTATCAATACTCAGATGCCGAAGTTGCAACTGTGCTTGGGTCCAGGCTAATGTTTTTGCGCGCGAAAAAGCATTACGATCATGGTGCTTATCTAATAGCCCCATAAGTTGTTCGCGGGAATCTGCAACCAAGGTCCAGAACGCTAACCGCGCTGTAGTTCCAGCATGAATAGATAGCTGGCGGCGCAGTGAAAATATTGGGTCGAGTACTGTTCCGCTGGTGTTGGAAAGCGATTGCCCAGGTTCTAGGCTTATCGCTGAACTCAGCGTTCTTCCGCGGCCAAGGAACCGCGCGCGATCAGATTCAAACTCTGGCTCAGCAGTGAGTGTTCCTTCCACTACCACCAAATGAGCAACCCATAGTTGTGATTCACCGGTAGATGGTGTGCGGCGGGTGGCGATAATGGCATCGAATTCCGGCAAGCTTTCAGTTTGCACGAACATCTTGTTAAATGCGGGGTGTGCTATGTCGGCTGCAGGTGTGTTTAATACCAGTTCAGCATATGAAGTAATCTCAATATTCTTGGCTTTGTTAGTAAAGTTACTTAAGGTAATGCGCCTCACTTCACCCTCATCTTCCATGGATACCACAACCTCCATAGTACTCGTGAGTTCCGGATGATGATGGGTAAACTCTGCATGATCCTCGGCAAATTCAATCGTGGTGTCTGATTCACGGTTTTGATCATAGATATCCGCAGGTGCACCGATAGACCAATGCCTGCCACTACTCAAATCGCGGAGGAAGAAGAAAGTGCCGAACGTGTGCATGCTTGGATCGGGAAGCCAGCGGGTAATGGCAATATCTCTCATGCGGCTATGGCCGCCGCCAGTAGCATTGAGCATTACCGAGTAATGACCGTTGCTTAATAAATGTGTGGTTAATGGCGTGCTCTGAGCTACCTGCATAATACGGCTAGTTACGGTATGCGCATGATTGGTTCTTACTGGCACCTTTACCGTAGCAGCCAAATGATGTGGCTCGGCAATATTGCGCGGGATCCGTTCCTGTAAGAGCAGTTCGTGGGCGTGAATGATAGGTTCACGATGAAAACGTTTGCACATAATGTTAGTAAGCAAGGTATTCGCAATTGCTGCAATGGTCATTCCTTGATGGTGAGCCATAAAGCTTCTCACAATAGCAAACGGCATGTTTTCAGGGACTCGGCTCGGGGTAAAATCAAGCGCTTCATAATAGCCGTAGCGGCCTAAAGCCCCTAAATTGGTTAACTTTTGGTAATTGGTAACGGCTGCTGAAGGGTCTACTAATGCTGCAAGCCCGGTAGCATAAGGGGCAACCACGCGATCGGATCTCAGACCACGCTTGAGGCCGAGATCCGGCACTCCGAAATTGGAATACTGATAAGTAAACTCATGATCCCGCGCATTAAATGCAGATTCAGACATACCCCAAGGGATATTCAAGGCGCGGGCATATTGCTGCTGCACCTTAACAGCTAACTGAGTAGTGTTGTCGAGTAAACTGCCAGAAGGTGCGCGCATTACCAAGGATGGCATTAGATACTCAAACATAGATCCTGACCATGATATTAATGCCGAGCCACTTAACACTGGCGCTGATGACCGGCCCAACCGAAACCAATGCCGGCTCCTTGCATCGCCTTTAGCGATGGCAAACAAGCTTGCAAGCCGTGCTTCCGAGGCGAGTAAATCATAACAACTTTCGTCTCTAGTATTGCTCTCTAGCGAATACCCAATCGATAACAGTTGCCGCCGCGGATCAACCAAGAATTTAAAATCCATGGCGAAGGCAAATTCACGAGCCGTTGCCGCTAAATTTTGTAAGCGTTTTAGTATGCTTTCTGTTTCTTTCGTGTGCTCTATATCGCGCGCATGCTGGTCGATACGTTGCACAATCGCGTTTAGCCAATAAACACACTCTCCCTCTCGGTTAAGATCGGCAAGTGGGTGAATGAGAGTGGCAAGCTGTTTGCCCAGCTTGCTTACTTCCTGCGGGGTAAGTAAAAGTAACTTTTGTGTTTCGATTCCAGTAATAAGATCTTCTAGAAACTCATCAATTTGTGCGTCATCGGTATACTGGCGCTGCAGGGCATGTTGTGCGAGCAAACAGTTATCATAAAGCCCTTTTAGCCATACATTGGATGCCTTGCTTTGATTTAATTGCCATTCTTCGCAGGCGTTGGCTACTACAATTAAATGGCCAGCTAGGTTGCCACTATCAACGGAAGAAACATAACTTGGCTTTAAGGCTACTAATGTTTCAGTGGCATACCAATTGAAAAAGTGGCCTCGGTAGCGCTGCATTTTGTGCATTGTGGTAAAGGTTTGCTCAAGGCGCTCCAGTGTTTGTAAAAAGCCAATCCAACCGAAATCGCGAGCGGCAAGAACGGATAATAGATACACACCTATGTTGGTGGGTGAGGTGCGCTGGGCAATCACTTCCTCGGGCGTTTCTTGAAAGTTATCTGGCGGTAACATATTGGATGCTGAATTAACAAACATCTCGAAGTATCGCCAAGTGCGGCGGGCCACCAAACGCAATGCATTTGCCTCTTCAGAAGTAATAATGCGCTTATCAACAGGTTTGGTTTGTGCACTCCAATACGCTAACCATGGGCTACTTAGCCATAATAAGGCTAAGGGCACTACGAGTGGCCATAATGAGGGCGCAAGAATTAAGCTAACAAGGGCAATGCTTGATGAAAATACGGTACTACCAACCATCTCTCGATAGAATTCAGCAACGGTTTTGCATGGCTTTGCCGCTACTTGCGCTGCAGTAGTCCATTCTAATAGGTGCCGGTGGGTTACCAGCAAACGAATCAATGTACGGCCGATGGCATCCACCATTCGCCACGCATGGTCGGGGAGAAAAGCGATGGTTAGTATGATCTGCCAGAAGGCTAACTTTATATCGCCGAGTAAAGTGAAAATATAGCTGCGTGCACTTACGTTACGGCGTGGTAATAACGCACCGAAAATCGGTATTAATGCGGGTAAGAAAACGCTAATCAGGACAAATGCAGTGGCTACGCCAGCCCACGGCCAAGGCAGAATAAAACAACTCACAATGGCCGCAAATGTGAAAGGAGCCAGTAGCGAACGGCGCAAGTTATCAAGCATCTTGAAGCGCCCAAGTAACGGCACGGTTTGTGAGCCGGTTTTGGGTGGCGCTAAGGTTAAATTAAATATCCATGAAAGCAGTTGCCAATCACCCCGTGTCCAGCGATGTTGGCGCTTAATTAATACATCATAACTCGCAGGAAAATCCTCAACTACTTCTACATCCGATGCGAGCCCCGCGCGAGCATAAATTCCTTCAAACAAATCGTGGCTCAGGAGTATATTTTCTGGTACTCGGCCTTGTAGTGCGCTCTCGAACGCATCGATATCGTAGATCCCTTTACCGGTGAATGAGCCTTCGTGGAACAGGTCTTGATAAAGATCGGAAGCCGCTGCGGCATAGGGGTCGATGCCCCCTGGGCCGGAAAAAACAGATTGAAACAAGGAACGGCAATGGTCATGAGGAAATGAAGGGGTAACTCGCGGTTGCAAAATGCCATAGCCTTGCGTAATTCTGCCCTCTGCTTTATCAAAGTGCGGACGATTCAGGGGGTGTGCCATTTTGCCAATCAGGTGGATTGCCGTGTGGTTTACTAAGCGAGTGTCGGAATCGAGCGTAATTACATAGCGAACGTTATCGGGCAAATAAGCTAAACTTGGCTGTTCGCGCAGAAAAGTTGTGCGTTTAGAACCGCGCAACAATTGATTTAATTCGTGCAGTTTGCCTCGTTTTCGCTCCCAACCCATCCATGTGTTTTCGCAGGAGTTAAAAGTGCGGCGGCGATGCAATAGCAGAAACTTGTTGCCAGAATGCCGCTCATTTAGTTTTGCAACAGCATGCGATGCGAAGTCCAATAAGGCCTTATCCGCTTCATCCACTTCAAGCTTTGCATCCAGCCAATCAGTAACCAAGGCGAAATAGAGGTTCTTGGCGCCGGTATGTGAACTGGTGAGATAATGCACCTCAAGGCGATCTACTAAGGTATTGATATCACGTTCATTGGTAAGCAATGTTGGCACGGCAATGAGAGTGCGGCATTCGTCTGGAATACCATCTTGTAAGGTCATGCCGGGCAGAATGGTAGGGTTAAAACCCCACACAATAATGCGGTTCATTAAGCTCATTGCAACTTCCGTGGCTGGAAATAATGCAAGTAGGCCGAACAGTATGATCCACCCTATGGAGAGCGTGGTGAAATGGCTTAAGGCATACAAAGCGCAGGCAATCAGTATTAGGCTTACGCTTAATACACCAGTAACGAAACCACCAATGCCCGCGTAGCCGATGATGCGGCTAAGTTGCAGGCGAAAGGGTACCTTAAACCCCAGCGTTCTTTCAAATTGCGGCCGTTGCTGGCCAATTAAATAAAAGCCAGGATCGATTCCCGCAGGGATAATTTCCCGCAATTTATTGATTACTTCGAGTTCGCTACACTTGGAATGGCGTGCTAGTTCTTCAACAGCATTGCGATACAGATTTCGGGTGGCAAAATTCATGGCTGCGAAATCACAAAGCTCTCGTAATTGCGCATCCACTAAGCTTACTTTTTCAAACAGCACCGCCCAATCAATATCCGATATTAACCGCATACTGGTAATCACGTTGCGGATTGTTACGTTAGCGCTACTTTGGCGTTGTTCAATATGTTCTACAATTAAATCCATGGATAGATTCATTTGTTGGAGTGATTTATCTAACCAGCGCAACGCTGGAGTAGTGATTGGATCTTGAGCACGTAACCGGGTGATAAGTTGCGCCGCAAAGGTTTCTGATAATTTCTTGTGATCATGTTTTTGAACATATTCAGAAAGCGCTTTATCTGAGTTTTTTTCATGTAACAATCGATCTGCTAAATCATTGGCTCGATCACGGCGCAGTTGCTCGCGGGTAATTTGCGCGCCAAGCCGGCATAAATTCTCCACCATTACGAACCGTAAGGTAATAGGAACAGCCCACAGTTCACCGATAGAAAGCGGCTGAACCCGTTGATAGGCAGCAATAAATAGGCTCAAATTATCGGGATCGAAATAGCTATCCGTATGCGCTACGAAGGCCCACGCTAAACCAAACACGCGGGGGTAACCTGCAAACGGGCCGCTGGCAAGTTTTGGTAGTTGGTTGTAAAAGCTGGTAGGCAAATCTTGGCGAATTTCCTGAACTTGCGCTTCTACTATATGATAATTATCTAATAGCCATTCTGCCGCTGGCACCATTTCTTTGCCAGCTTCCATATCGTTCACGCAATCTTGATAAATACTGATGAGGGCACTGGCGTTTTGCTCTAAACGATCGCGTAGGGTAAGAACAGCAGGCGGATTCTTCGTGATCTTTTGTGCTTCCGCAAGGCTGGTTGCATGCTGCTCTAAGCGCTCAATACCAAATAGATCTTTACGGATAGGCTCGCGATCAAGCCAGATTTCTTGGTGCCTATATTTCTTGCGAAGGTAAAATTGACGCAGTTTCATAATAGTAGCCTGTTTAAGCGTGAGCTTCTTGAGAGAAGAATCTGAAAAGAAGAAATAGGTTTACCTGCCGCTAGGAAACTGCGAGCGAATAACTCTTATTAGGTAGTGTAGTTGAGCCCCAAGGAACTGCTCAAAAATTAAACAGAAGGTTGATTGAGATCAAACGATTGTGTGCTTGGCCGAATCATCATCTATAGTTCATATGATTTATCAGTTATCAGCTAAGCATGAGATAGGAGATTTTGATGCCGTTTAATAAATCGGAAACTCTGGTAAAAGAGCTATTGAACAAAGCTGGTGTTGAAATCAATGGAGTCAACCCTTGGGATATGCAAGTAAATGACCAACGTATGTATGATCGCGTTGTAGCTCAGGGCAACTTGGGTTTGGGCGAGAGTTACATGGAGGGTTGGTGGGATTGTGCTCAACTTGATCAGTTCTTCGATCGAGTTCTGAGCGCCAAATTACATAAGCAAATTAAACCAACACGTTTGCTGAGCCATTATTTGCGCGCCAAATTTATGAATCGGCAAACTCCCCAGCGCGCATGGCAGGTAGGGAAAGCGCATTACGATTTGAATAATGAATTCTATGCGGCCATGCTTGATTCCCGCATGACCTATACCTGCGGATATTGGCGCGATGCTGAAAATTTGGAGCAGGCTCAGCAGGCTAAACTTGATTTGATTTGTCGTAAACTGCAATTACAACCGGGTATGCGGGTTTTAGATATAGGCTGCGGGTGGGGTAGCTTAATGAGCTACGCGGCGGAACATTATGGCGTAGAGTGTGTAGGTGTTACGGTTTCAGAAGCGCAAGTTGCATGGGCAAAAGAGCATTATAACAGCGATAAGCTTACCTTTCGGTTACAAGATTATCGCGATCTTAATGAGCGCTTCGATCGTGTAGTGAGTGTTGGGATGTTCGAGCACGTAGGCCGCAAAAACTATGCTACCTTTTTTAACGTAGTAGAGAAGTGCCTAAACGATCATGGCTTATTTTTACTGCATACCATTGGCAAAAATATTCGTAAATCTACTCCCGATCCTTGGGTAGATCGGTACATATTCCCCAATGGTGATTTACCCACTATTGAACAAATAGGCGAAGCCACATCGGGCAAGTTCGTGGTGGAAGATTTGCACAATTTTGGTGCTGATTATGATAAAACCTTAATGGCATGGCATGATAACTTCGCACAAGCTTGGCCGCAGTTTAAAAATGCGCTAGGTGAGCCGTTCGAACGCATGTGGCGCTATTATTTGCTTTCCTGTGCTGGCGCATTTCGAGCGCGTGATATTCAGTTGTGGCAGTGGGTATTCTCTCGCAATGGTGTGCGTGGTGGTTATGAGCGCCTTTCATAAGTGCTTTATCTAGCTACGTAGTATAAGTACCCAATACATTTTTAGGATTGTTGAGTGTTGTATTCCCGCAGTATTATTCTTACCGCGCTAGCTATGCTTGCTTTTGCGGGTAATTCGTTGCTTTGTCGTGCCGCACTTGCGCACACAGATATTGATGCAGCAAGTTTTACGTCTATTCGGCTCATTTCCGGTGCATTGGCGCTGTGGTTCATTGTGCAACTCCGGCACGGTTCTCGAGTGCGCTCCAAAGTTGGTAGCGGTAACTGGGGTTCGGCCTTAGCGTTGTTTGTTTACGCAGCTGGCTTTTCGTATGCCTATATTAGTTTGCCCACGGGCACCGGTGCACTGTTGCTGTTTGGTGCTGTGCAAGCAACCATGATTGGCTGGGGTATATGGGCCGGCGAACGTTTGCGATCACTGCAAATGGTTGGCCTTGCACTGGCCTTTGCTGGGCTAGTGGGCTTGTTGTTACCTGGCATTTCGGCACCGCCACTGGCGGGTTCGTTACTGATGGTAGCGGCGGGTGTTGCATGGGGCATTTATTCGCTACGTGGAAAAGGTGCGGGAGATGCCACCCAGGTAACTACCGGTAATTTCTTACGTGCTGTGCCCATAACTCTAGCCTTAAGCGTATTTATGTGGGGCGAATTCTCGATTGATACAGCAGGATTCTGGTACGCTGTAGCTTCTGGTGCAGTGGCCTCGGGTGTAGGATACGCAATTTGGTACACGGTGTTGCCAATGTTAAAAGCCACGAGCGCCGCAACGGTTCAGTTAAGTGTTCCGTTAATTGCTGCGGTAGCAGGTATTATACTGTTAGATGAAGTATTAACTCTGCGGTTGTTAATCACATCCATTGCTATATTGGGCGGCATTGCATTAGTAATTGTGCGGAAACCTGCCGCGAATCGCGGCAGCTAAATAAAACCAACCATGTTCAACATGAAATCGGGAGCGCAATGAAACAAGAAAATGAAACGAACGCAACACACCATGTGCCACAAGGCATCTCTGATCGTATCGCCTACAGAACGGTACGATTTCTCCGCTTCTTCGCTGATTTATTTTTCTCGGGCCGCTATGGGCATCGCGCTGTTGTACTAGAAACCGTAGCTGCTGTGCCGGGCATGGTAGGCGGTGCTATTCAACACTTACACTCACTACGGCGATTAAAAAACGATGATGGCTGGATTCATACTCTACTTGAAGAAGCCGAAAATGAACGTATGCACTTGTTAACGTTCATTGAAGTAGCCAAGCCAAATAGGTTTGAGCGATTACTTATTATTATTGCTCAAGGCGTATTCTACAACGCGTTCTTTTTGTTATATCTCGTATCGAGTAAAACCGCGCATCGCGTGGTTGGCTATTTAGAGGAAGAGGCCGTTTATAGCTACACCGAGTATCTAGAGGGTGTTGATAACGGCAAATATGAGAATATTCCCGCACCGCAAATTGCCATTGATTACTGGAAGTTACCGCACGATGCCAGATTAAGAGAGGTGATTGTTGCAGTAAGAGCTGATGAAGCAAAACATAGAGACGTGAACCACGGCTTTGCTGACCAGCTTAAATCTGGTGAGCGTGATTGAAGCCGGTGTTCACGTTAGGTGGGCATTAAATTTAAAACATAATTTAGGAATATAGCTGCATGGCGCAAGAGCAACCGAAGAATCCATTGCACGGCCTTACCCTTGAGAAAATCGTAACGCGTTTATACGAAAAGTATGGGTGGGCAGGGCTGTATCAAGAAGTGAACGTGAACTGTTTTCACAATGATCCTTCCATAAAATCGTCATTAAAATTTTTGCGTAAAACACCTTGGGCACGGGAAAAGGTTGAGGCGTTGTATTTAAAAACGTTCGCGTAATTGGTGCAGCCCAAGGCGAAATTGTATTAGGAAATGAATAATGCAGGAAAAACTGTTTTTAGTGTATGTGGGCGGCAGTGCGCCAGGTGCAAATATTGAATTGCATGATATTCGCTTTGTGGTTGGCGCTTCCATTGAAGCCACGTATCCAGCGTTAAAGCGGCAGTGGTTTGGCGATCGGAGCAGTGTGCACATGGACAGCTATGTTCATGTGCATCATGTGGACGGCTATAAAATTGAATTAGTGAAAGCTGCTTCGCAAGCCAGTAAAAAGCTCTATTTTGTGAATTTTGGCGGGTATTTCCCCGGAAAGCTTGCTGAATACCATGATTTTACCTTGGTGGTGGCTAGCTCAAGCGATGAAGCACGTGCTCTTGCCAAACCGAAAGTATTAGCTTCAGGGTTGGCCAATTCTGAGCAGTTTCATAAAGATGATCTACTCGCTGTGGATGATTGCTTAACCGTAGATCTACTGGATGGCTATTATGTGCACTGCGAGCATGATGGTGGGCAGCAGCCACTAGTGCCAGATTGGATGGGTTATCAGCCGATTCCATAATGTTTTTGTGCGTCCCAGCGGGTAACAATTAATAGTGGTAGGAATAAAACGGCCGCGCATGAGCACGGCCGTTTTCGTTTATCAATTATGTACAGCTATATACGGAACAGGCGACGAGTATCACGTATTACTTCGTATGCGGCTATTATAGCAACCACGAAAACCACTACGAAAATACTACGTTCAATACTTGCAATACTTACCGCGCCTTCCCATGCTTCGGAATAAATACGCAAAATTGGCGTATTCAGCATTATCCACAGTGAAACTAACAAAAACGCAGTGCTTACCGCTATATTTAGCAGCAGCATTGTACGGTTCCACAGGCGTACCCGCAGCTGCCATATACTGTGCGCAATAGCAACGAGGATCACCGGCGTGAACCAAAGCAAGATCGTTAGTACTTCGGGGGTGAATATACTCTGTGCGCCGCTGTTTGATTGCCATAATGGATACCAAATCAGCATCACCAAAAATAGCATGGTGGCTAAATCAGAGAAAATACTCTGCAAGCTTATATGCTGCCAACTTTTACCAGCCGGTGGCAGTTTTTCAGGGCTCCACGTGCAGGTTTGGGGCTCTTCGTTTTTTGGTTTACGGCCAATCACAGCAAATCCGATGGTTATTGCCGTAAAAGCAAAGTAGGCGTGGTTAAGAAACTCACTCGCTAAACTTTTCATAAACAAGAGTAGGCTCATTTGTGTGCCGCTTAGCCAGTTGCTGGTAACGCCAATGAGAGAAAGCAGAAATAGCACGCCGAGTACCACATATAATGTATTTAAATACAGCGGCATAATCCATGTAGCGATAAGAGGCGTGGGCGGGCAAAATTGTAAAGCAACACTACGTGGGCTGCCCATTTCATATAAAACCTCTGCTACTTCCGTATCAGTAACAGCTCCTTTTTGTGCTTCTAGTGCTTCGATTTTATCAAGAATATTGGCATTCAATTCGCGGCCTATATCCTCTCGCTTTTGCTCTGGTAATTCACGCTGCACTGCAGCTATGTAACGTTCTACGATATCCATTAGTGGTGCTCCTCATCATTGTTGCTGAACCCGTTATTACCTAAGAGAAGAGGGCCGATCGCGTTGTTTAACGAGGTCCACTCCAGGGTTAACTGCTCTAGTAATTCAGCACCTAATGTTGATAGTTGATAATAACGCCGTTCACGCCCTTCACTTTGCTTCCATTCGCTATCAAGAAGGCCTTGTTCTGCTAATCGCCTGATTAGCGGATATAAGGTTCCTTCATCAATATCTACTCCGGCATCTTGCAGTTGTTGCCTTAGTGAGTAGCCATAATGAGCCTCTTTAAGTGACGCTAATACCGCAAGCACTAATACACCGCGGCGTAGTTCTAACTTAAGTTTATGCAATGGTGCAGTGCCCATAGTGTTTCCTCAGCTTTTATACTATGTGATACATACTGTTTAACGCACAGTATAGGTATACTAGGCGCCACATAGTAAAAATGCAAGCAGTTTCATGCAATAAATGTATGAAAGTAAATGTGTAGGATAGGAATAATAGATAAGGACATTACATGAAGAAAATAATAGCGATGCTGTTGTTGGTTGTTGCGATTGCGGGTATTTATTGGCTGCTGCAGCCAAAAGCAGTATCTGAACCTGTGGCTGCAGTGCAAGCAACGGAACATAGTGTTACCAATGTTGAAGCGCATGGTGGTGCGAGTACTTCAGCTTCGCCTAGCGAAGTTGTTGATGAAATACCCGCAAGCGATGAAGTATCTGCTATTGATGGGCCTTCCTCAGCCGATATAGAGGATTATTCGCAACGTTCATTGAGTTCATTCTTATCAGAGGATGATGAGTATGTTTTTGTGCAAGCTGCCGAAATATATGGAGTAACACTTGATGATTTACGCACCATGACATTGAATTTAGGCGCTGATGGCCATCAAGATCAGCAATCATATGTTGCCGTATATGAGTTAGAGCAAGAAATAGGCAATAGCTCCGGTGTTATATTGGATACTGTGCAGTGTTCTAATGAGATGTGCGGCGTGATTTTCTCGAGTTATGATGCTGAGCAACGCGATAGAATACTTCAAAACACGTTTCGTAATGATTCGCTAAAGGCTTTTTCACGCGGTGGCGTACTGCGGCCAATTACGGAAGATGGTATTTTTTACGGCATTGCTATTGTGGTTCTTGATAATGGTAAGCCGCTTAAACTGCAATAAGCTAAACTTACAGTTGCATGCGGCACGGAGCACACAGTTCTGTGCCGCTTTGTATAATCCGCATTAGAGCTTGCTTGGTGCTGCGCATTGCTTACGGGTGCGCAAATTAATGAAATGTGCAGCAAACACGCAACTCGCGCCCCCAACCGATAGCACTACTTCGGCGGCACCATGGAAGCCGAAACTGATGGTCATCAGCAGTAGGCCGGCTAGGCTTAATGTGAGTAATCGGTAAGCCTTCAAATGTACACAGTTTGGCACAATTGATATAGCTACCAATAGCACTACTGGCAGGTATAGCGCTACATGAACCCATTCACTAGCGAACCAACCAAGTATCGCGCCACTCCCAAAAATAAGCATTGCAATAGGTGTAAGTAGGCAGTGCCCAAGGCATAAACCGGATAAGAACATACCAATTTTATCTTTACTGGCGCGAAGTTGCGGCATAATAGGTTCCTGATGATTGAGCTATTTGAGTTGATCAGTTATTCTAGATGTAACTGTTATAATATAACACTAAATTTAGTGGGTCGCTGTTATTTTTTAGGTGGTGAATGTGAATAAGCTTTCGTATGTATACATCGCGGGAGTGGTGGGTGTGGTTGCTGCTGCTGGCTGGATGGTTTTTGGTGGTTCTAGTTCTGAACATTCGGGGTATCGTAATGGTACGCACGCGCACCATAATGGCCATAACCACCGGCACAGCCACAACCAGCATCACTCCGATGACCAAGCTGCAGTGGATTATGATCATGACCATCATCACGATCATAGCCATGATAGTTTAGGCGCGCACGTGCATGGCCTGGGCTATCTTTCTGCAGCCCTAGTAGGAAATGAGTTTGTGCTCTCTTTGCAAGCGCCTATGGGGGATTTCATTGGCTTTGAGCATGCGCCACGAAACGATGAACAACGCCAGCAAGCCAGCCAGGTAATGGCACACTTAACCTCAGCTGCATGGTTGGAAATTCCGGCAAATGCTGCCTGCAGCCAAATAGGAGTAGATGCACCTAGTGCAGAGGATATAGAGAACTTTACCAGCCATGGCGATATTTTGGTCGAGCTTTCCTTCACCTGCACTCAGCCCGACAATTTAAACCACTTCTCAGTTGCTTTGTTTACCGATTACCCGATGCTTGAGCGTATTGATGTGCAATGGTTACGGGAGCATGAACAAGGTGCAATGCAAATCAGCCCAGGGCAAACCCGCGTTCGTTTATAACGCGGGTTGCTGCACTTATTAGCAATCGAACCAACACAAATCCCGAATGAGTGAATTACTCCCAGCGATATTCGTTTAGGTTGGTCATTTTAATGGTGTAGGCGGCGAGCCCAAGCTCATGTTGTGTTTGCTCTATCTCTAAGTAGCCGGTTAGCCAAAACGGTGTGTACATGTTGTGCACATCAATTTTCTTGGCGAGATCACTGTTTTCAACGTAAATCAGCTGATTTGGTGGCGGTGGCGGCACGTGAATACAGGCACCGAAATAAGGTACCAAGAAGAAGCTTAATACGCGGTTTTGATCATCAACATCAAGCGGCACAATGAAGCCAGGTAATCGTATTAACTTACCAGCATATTTATCCACCACTTCAGTAGAGCTTAGAATTTCATTCCACAACTCTGCGTACGGATCTTCCCACTCATCAGAAAAAGGGTCTACTGCATCTTCGGAGTAATCATGCTCCAGCATCGGCATGCTTTCGATTGATTCCAATATATGTGCAGGCATTAAATCAACCCACTCAATGGTAAGGGGCAGTTCTACCTGCGCTTCCTTCGAGAACGCATGCAGGGAAACAGCTAGCAGGGTAACTGCAAACACGGCTATCGCCATACTGCGGCATAGTGAATGAAACACGTTGTGAACTCCTTAAATTTACCAGCTTGTTATGTTATAACGTTTACATGCTTTCACAGACGTGCAAATTAATCGAGAGTTCCGTGCAAAAAGATATCATTTTTTCGAATGTTTCCTTTTCTTGGGCAAAAAAAGGCGATAAAACCGCTGGCAATAATCGCATTTGGCGCCTAGAAATAGCGGCGTTAACTATAGAAAGTGGTGCGCATGTATTTTTACAAGGCCCCTCCGGCAGCGGTAAAAGTAGCTTTTTAAGTTTGCTGGCAGGGCTAATTTCGCCCTCTCAAGGTGAGATTTTTATCGCAGGTAAACCTCTGCACAGTGCTTCTGCGCGCAAACGCGATGCATTGCGTGCTGAATATATGGGATTCGTGTTTCAGCAATTGAACTTAATTAGTTATCTCTCGGTACTTGAGAACGTACTGTTGCCGGTATATTTCTCTCAGCAAACAGCTGCCAAAAAGCGAGCCGCTGAGCAACGCGCGAGTGAGCTCCTCAATCGCCTAGGTTTAGAAGAGGCGTTATGGGCACAACCTGCTAGTGAGCTAAGCGTAGGCCAACAGCAGCGGGTGGCAATAGCCCGTGCATTAATTACAGAGCCCGCGATTCTTATAGCCGATGAGCCTACTTCTGCACTTGATGCAGCAAATCGGGATGCCTTTGTTGATGTAATGCTGCGAGAAAGCGCGCGCTTGGGCACTACCGTAGTATTCGTTAGCCATGACGAGGCATTGAAAAAGCATTTTCGTAGGCACCTAGTGTTGCAGCGGGATGCAGCTGGCATTGTTCGCTGTATCGAGCACGAAGCGCCAGAGCACGAATCATGTGCTGCAGTAGGGGAGCTCTAAGATGTTTACTCGTATTGCTTATCGAAGTTTATGGGCGCGGCGACACACTGTAATCATGACCATTATTACCCTCGCTATTAGCCTCTCGCTGTTATTTAGTATTGAGCATATTCGTTCGCAAGCGAGAGATAGCTTTACTAGCTCTGTTTCTGGGGTGGATTTGGTGGTGGGTGCGCGCTCTGGGCAACTAAATCTGTTGCTGTACTCAGTATTTCGTATTGGCAACCCTACCAATAACATTCGTTGGGAAACTTACGAACGTATCCAGAATCATCGGCAAATAGAATGGACCGTGCCAATTTCTCTTGGTGATAGCCATGCAGGGTATCGGGTTGTTGGCACAACCGGCGGTTATTTTGAGCATTTTAAAGTAGGCCAACGGCAGCCATTGCAGTTTGCTAACGGCGAACCCTTTCATGATCTATACGATGTGGTGTTGGGTGCAGAAGTGGCGCGCACGTTGGGCTATCGGCTCGGCGATAAAATCACCCTTTCTCATGGCATGGGCCGCACCAGCTTTATGCATCATGATGATTTGCCGTTTACAGTTGTTGGGGTTTTACAACCTACCGGTACTCCAGTAGATAAAGCGTTATATGTTTCATTACCCGCGATAGAGGCGATTCACGTAGGTTGGCAGCATGGCGCACCGATGCCGGGGCAAACGGCCACTGCCGAAGAAACCCGAGCCATGGATTTGCAGCCGAAGGAAATTACTGCCTTTTTTGTAGGTATGCGTTCGCGGGTGGCAACATTTACAGTGCAGCGACAAATTAATGATTTTCGGGGTGAGCCGCTTACCGCGATTTTGCCCGGAGTGGCGCTGGCAGAGCTCTGGCAAATGCTCAGTATGGTAGAAAATATTCTGCGCGTAGTAAGCTTGTTGGTGCTGTTTGCAGCATTTGCTGGTTTAGTAACAACCTTGCTTGCATCCATGCAAGAACGTGAGCGCGAGATAGCGATTCTGCGCGCTACCGGAGCGCGCCCACGGCATATTTTCATGCTGATTCAGCTAGAAGTTTTGTTCATGACCATCGCTGCGCTGCTACTTTCATTGCTTACCGTGCAGGGAGTGTTATGGGTTAGTGAAGCATTTTTAGCTGCTCGATTTGGTATTTTCATCGGTACTAATTTAGTATCTATTACTACACTATGGTTATGTGCTGGCGCACTGGTACTTGCTGCGCTTGCTGCTTGTGCACCGGCGATTGCGGCATATCGGCGGGCATTAGTAACCACATTAACGCCTCGGTTATAAGCGAGGTAGCTTTAGATACATGGCAAGGAGCAAACATGGGCAAGCATATTGATGAACATGCGGTACTGAGTTTTTGGTTTCAGGAGCTTTCGCAAGAACAGTGGTTTAAGAAAGATGATGCTGTAGATGCGCAAATTGCAGATCGCTTTGGTGCCACACTGCGGGCGGCTGAGCAATGCGAATTGTATCGCTGGCGCTGCACGCCGGCAGGGCGATTGGCAGAGATTATTGTGCTAGACCAGTTTTCTCGCAATGTGTATCGAAACCAGGCGCAAGCATTTGCCAATGATGCTTTGGCGCTTGCTTTAGCCCAAGAAGCGGTGGCGCATTGTTTAGATAGCCAGTTGCCAGTGCAACAACGGGCATTTATGTATCTGCCATATATGCACAGTGAATCGTTAGCGATTCACAATGTGGCGCTGCAACTGTTTGACCAACCTGGATTGGAAGGCAATTTAGATTTCGAAATTAAGCATCGCGATATTATTGAGCGTTTTGGCCGCTATCCGCACCGCAACGAGTTGCTAGGGCGTGAATCAAGCGCGGAAGAAATTGAGTTCTTAAAGCAGCCCGGCTCTTCGTTCTAACCGCGTTATTTTTGCGTTGGATTGGTTTTGAAACGCCACTGAAAACCGCTGTGTTTCCACATAAGTGCTGCAAATGGGAAATACAGCGACATAAACAGGGCAAAAAACCACTCGATTACATTTTCGATTTCTTTCTCATTGGCGAAACCTATTTGCTTTGATACCAAATTGGCCATGGCTAACAACCAACAAATCGCAATAAACCCTAGCTGCGCGTTCATGTAAACGCGCAGCTTTTTACTTACCTTCTCACCTAGTTTGTTCAGGCTGGCGAGGCTTAGAATTTGTGCTAGTACCGTGAGCCCGAAGTAGAACACCACGCCGTAGCGTCTTAAAAATCGATTGAAATCGCCATCAGTGCCGAGGAAATTTACATACAGTACGAGAAAGAGGGCACTGATCGCGCCAATCGCGAATAAGTAGCGCTGGGATGTTTGCCGAAGTTGCTCTAACCAAATACTTTGTAGATACCAAAAAATTACGAGCAGCGCGGCTATGGGCATCATTAAGCCACGGAATAGAAAAATGGCATTGCCTTCGCGTGCTGCGCGGCTAATGGTAGTGCAGCCATGAATGTAAGGGTTGCATTGGTAGGCAACACCTTCCCATAAACCCATAAAATACGCGCCATGCACCGCAATAAGCGGAATCCAAAAGATAATCCACGGAATATAATGGGGGCGCATATATCCTCCTACTTGAATTACTTAACCTCTTAATAAAATGAAGCTTAGTTCTTGAACGATTGGCTTGAGCGCCACCAGCCATACCATCCCACCACTGCGTTTACCTGGTACACCATGGTTTGAATAGCAAAAATATAGTTACTATTGGCCAAATTAACACTCAACCATACAAAATTTACCAGAACCCAGATGCTCCAACTAAAAGAATAGCGCAAAATCATGGTGGTTTGCGCGGTTACCCCAAGCACAAAGGCGATTACATTAATGGTGTACCAACTAATATCCACACCAAGAGCACTGATGGCAGTATCACTACTTGATTCAATAAAACTGTATTGTTGTAGCTGTTCATTAAGCCATGGGAACACCGCAAGGCCAAGGGCAATAAACACCGCAGTAATAATCCATACCCCAGCGGTAGCTTGGCGCGGCAGCATATTGCCATCACCATCTTGATTTTTACGCCAATAAAACAGCCCATAAACATGGGTAGCTAAATAAAATATGGGTGCCAACATTAAGCCGGTGGCACCGCTGCGGCCTTGTGCCATTACTTCGCCAATATTGGCGGTAATGCCGAGGCCATTGCCGGTAAGATTGCGGCGAAAGGCGAGGGCAACCACACATACCAAACCAACAATTGCCACACACAACATGAAGATATCTAAACCTGCGCGTTCGGTGGCTAGCCAAAAACCGGTGAATAATGCCATGGCACCGCAGAGAAACCACAGCACGGCCCATTGTTGTTGCCATTCATTGGTGATTTTATCGAGTATATTCATTAGGATACCTTGTTATTTTTGACATGGTTGGCGCGTGCCTTTACCTTAGTTCCTAGTATTAGGTTTAGTTTTCAATAAAATTAGCGATTAAACAAGGAAAGTAAATGATGAAAAAGTTGTTACTAACAGCACTCCTAGTTTCGGCTCCTGTTACAGTGAACGCTTCTGGTTTTGGACATGTGCATTTATCGCATTTAGAGCCCACGAAAAGTGAAGCAATGTGGTTGCGTGCTGTGCAAGCCACGCCAATGTACCCGCGCCAACTTGCGCAACGCGGCGTTGTTGGTTGTGGCGTGTTCAAGGTTACCGTAGATGAAAATGGGAAAACCGATAGTGTGGATTTAGTAAGTTCTGTGCCTGCTCGTGGCATTGAACGGCCAGTAGCTAGCGTAATTCGCAGCTGGGAGTGGGAGAACGTATCGGGTGTAGCAAGCCAAGCGGAAGAAAAGCTTATTCGCCTCGATTTCTGCATGGGCGGAGGCTCCCAAGAAGAAGTTGAGCAACTTTGTGTAGCGCAATCGCAATACAGCTGTTCGCAGTAGCTAGGTTAGCTATCACCTGGTTGCTAAACGCAGTTAAAGGAAAACGCCCAGAACACCCGCGTAAAACACCTGAAAGAATCCTCGGTATATAAACGCCCAACAAAGTGTTTACTTTGTTGGGCTTGTTCTAGTGGTATAATGGTTTTTAATATTTTGCGAATACTGCAAATAGTAATCATAGCCGCTGATACTTTACCCCTGGTATCGCTTATTCGGTGCGCTTCAATTGTTTAACACTCGGTACCCCGCTCATGCAAATTAACGTTAACTTTCTGGAAAATCTTCGTTTAGAAGCTAAATTCGATGATTTTACGGTAATCGCCGACCAGCCTATTCGCTATAAAGGGGATGGTTCGGCGCCTAGCCCGTTCGATTATTTCTTGGCCTCTTCGGCGTTATGTGCGGCGTATTTTGTGCGGGTGTATTGCTTATCGCGGAACATTTCTACCGATAACATTCGTATTTCCCAGAATAATATTGTGGATCCGGAAAACCGTTATAACCAAATCTTTAAAATTCAGGTTGAATTGCCAGAGGATATTTCGGAAAAGGATCGGCAAGGTATTTTGCGCTCTATTGATCGCTGCACCGTGAAAAAAGTGGTGCAAGAGGGGCCTGATTTCCAAATTGAATCGGTAGAGAACTTAGCAGACGATGCACAAGCGTTGTTACTGGTGAATCCTGCAGAGGATGCGGCTACTTTTATTGCGGGTAAAGATCTGCCTTTGGAGCAAACAATTGCCAATATGTCGGCGATATTGGCTGATTTGGGCATGAAAATTGAAGTGGCTTCGTGGCGCAATATTGTACCGCACGTGTGGAGCTTGCATATTCGTGATGCAGCCTCGCCGATGTGCTTTACCAACGGCAAAGGCGCTACCAAAGAGAGTGCATTATGCTCGGCTTTGGGCGAATTTATTGAACGCTTAAGCTGTAACTTCTTTTACAACGACCAGTTTTTCGGCGCAGAAATTGCCAACCGCGAGTTTGTGCATTATCCAAATGAAAAATGGTTTAAACCTGGTCCAGATAACGCGCTACCTAATGAAATTTTAGATACCCATTGCCTCGCGATTTATAACCCTGATGGTGAGCTGCAAGGTAGCCATTTATTTGATACCAATTCTGGCCGTGCCGATCGAGGCATTTGCTCCCTGCCATTTGTGCGCCAATCGGATGGTGAAACCATTTATTTCCCCTCTAATTTGATTGAAAACTTATTCCTCAGTAATGGTATGAGTGCGGGTAACACCCTAGTTGAAGCACAAGTGCAGTGTTTATCGGAGATTTTCGAGCGGGCGGTAAAAAAGCAAATTATTGAAGAAGAGATTACCTTGCCGGATGTGCCTGAGGATGTGCTGGCACATTACCCGAATGTACTGGAAGGGATTAAAGCATTGGAAGCACAAGGCTTTCCGGTTCTTGTGAAAGATGCATCGTTGGGCGGCCAATTTCCGGTGGCCTGTGTAACGCTTATGAATCCGCGTACCGGTGGTGTGTTCGCCTCTTTTGGTGCACACCCAAGCTTTGAAATTGCTTTAGAACGCAGCCTTACCGAATTGCTGCAAGGGCGCAGCTTTGAAGGTTTAAATGATTTACCGCTGCCAACCTTTAATTCGATGGCGGTTTCTGAGCCGAATAATTTTGTTGAGCACTTTATTGATTCGAGTGGTGTGGTGTCTTGGCGTTTCTTTAGTGCCAGTGCCGATTATGAGTTTGTGCCGTGGGATTTTTCCGGCACCAATGCAGAAGAAGCGGAAACTCTGTTTGGGATCTTGCATGAGATGGGCTTAGAAGCCTATATGGCAGTGCATGAAGATTTGGGTGCACCGGTGTGCCGAATTTTGGTGCCAGGTTACTCGGAAGTGTATCCAGTAGAAGATTTAATTTGGGATAACACCAATGTAGCCTTGGAATACCGCGAGGATATTCTTAATTTACATCGTTTAAGTGATGCTCAATTAGCTGATTTAGTAGCCCGTTTAGAAGAGAGCCAAATTGATAATTACACCGATATTATTACCTTTATTGGTGTGGAGTTTGATGAAAACACGGTGTGGGGCCAACTTACCGTACTGGAACTGAAATTATTGGTGTATTTGGCGCTGCAAGAGCATGAAGCGGCGCTCGATTTGGTGGAGCAATTCTTACAATACAACGATAACACGGTAGCGCGAGTGCTATTTTATCGCGCCATGCAGGCGGTATTGGAGATTACTTTAACCGAGGATTTGGAACTTAGTGATTATGTGCATAATCTAAGCCGTATGTATGGCGATGAAACTATACAGGCTGTGTTAGGTTCTGTAGATGGCAGCGTGCGTTTTCATGGGCTAACACCAACTAACATGCAGCTGGAAGGGCTAGAGAAACATCAGCGCTTGCTGGAAAGTTATAACAAGTTGCATGCTGCTCGCGCCGCTTTTGCTAAATAGGGCCGCCTTCGTTAGCGATAACAACAGGAGTATTGGCAAACGTTGATCACTAACTTGCTAGCGAACATGCACGAAACGCTGTTGATCGGCTTAGTACTGCTGCTAAGTACCTTAGCGTATCAATATCTGGATGCGCTAAGGATGCTGCGTAGGCAAGCATTTTTAAGCCACGTGTACCGCCCGGAAGGTAGTATTCGCCGATGGTTTTGGGATAGTTTGCTGTTGCGCATTGTGTACAGCGTATTCGCTGTGGTGGCTGCGCTATTGGCACTGCTATTCAGTACGCACATGCAAATGCTAGATTGGTGGGTGTTAGCCGCTGGTATCCTTAGTTTCGTGGCAATTTCCCGTATTATTCATCACATCTTAGTGCAAGAAACCCAACCACAATTTCATGCCATTATCGTGCTACGCATTAGTGCATGGGTGAATATATTGGTAATGGCACTGGTGTTAGCAGTGCTGCAAATTATTTGGTTAGAAGTGCCGGATACGCGGCACTTGGGTTTCACTGAAATGCTGGCCAATTCATGGCAAGAAAGCTCGGCGATTAATGCAAAAGTACCCTTGCTTGGCTGGTTGTTAGGCGTTTCAGCATTGTTGCATGATGCTACCTGGCATGTACTACAACAGGCCAGCCGCGTGGAGGCTGGCGCCGGTGTGAAGCTCTCTGCATGGTTGCTGGTGTTATTCATTAATGCCCTAAAACTTGGCAGTGTGCAGCTTATTGTGCTCGGTATTGCCAGTATTGTGCTGCAAGCGCGGCAAAACGGCTGGCCGCATACGCGCAAACGCATATTTCGCCGCAGTTACTTGCTTACCTTATTAGTGCTATTCGTGGTTTATATTGCCGTTAGCCGTGTGCAATGGAGCCAAATTGCTGGGCAACTACAGCGTAGTAGTGATACTGAAAGCAGCCAGCAGGTAGTTCAAGATCCCTGTGCAGGGCCTGCGGGGGAATTGCGGCAACGGCGCGAGCAGGAAGCACTGCAAGGTGAATTACAAGCGCGTTTAGCCGCGCAGCAAACTGCTGCAAGCCGCCGTATAGAGCAGTACATTGCCGAAACCGTAGCCCATGCGTATCGGCATGCAGAAAGTGGCGTTGATGCATTTTTGGATTGGAATTTTAGTATTCGAGGGCAGTATCAGCAGCTCGGCTATTTAGCTGCCTCAACCGCTGGCAGTGGCATGAGTGAGGGCTCTGCGCGCTTTTCGGAGTATCTTAGCGCACAAATGAATAGCTATATTAGTGAGCCGTTAGCTCCCGCATTAACTGCCGCGCATGCAGATATTCAGCAAGTGTTTATGGCAGAGATTCAATCCTCTGGATTGGCCTATAATCGCTTATTGAATCAGTTGGTAGCGCAAAGTAACTGTATCAGTGCGCCGGAATTTAGTTTCCGGCCCAGCAACTATGTTGATAAATCATTGGTGGGCCTTGGTGTAGCCGGGGGCGCGATTGCGCTGCGCTTTGCTACTGCTGCGGGTACTCGAGCCGCTACCCGAGCAGGTGTGCGCCGAGCGATAGCCGCTTTGTTCACCCGCGGTGCAGCAAGGGCTGGTGCTGTGGGTTCGGGTAGTGCTGGAGCGTTCTGTGGGCCCGCGTTTTGGCTGTGTACCCCAGCGATCATCGCTGGTACTTGGTTCAGTATTGATTATGGATTGAATAAAACCGATGAGCTGCTGAATCGCGAACAAATGCGTGCCGAAATGCTAGCTTCGTTAACTGAAGATCAGCAACAAGCCGCGGCTGAGTTAGCCGAGTTTTACGTGTTCGCGTTAAATGATTTTTATCGCGAGCTTGAAGAAACCCAACAACGGCAGTTCAATATCCGCCGCGATGGTATTTAATCGGCCCCTGCGGCCACAAAGTTTTCATTTCGCAGCCGTTGCTCACCACTCCAGCGATACGCTACTAGGGGCCCTTTACGGGCGGCAGAGTAATCTACGCAGGCGCTTTTTTCGGTAAGAATTTGTGGTGTTCCTGCCAACCAATAATGGCCAAAAAACACCGGGCACTCACCGGTGTAGGCCAAGCGTTGCAATACATCATTGTCAGCAGCTACCCGGCCAAGGGCATCAATGGCTGGTCGATTTTGCTGCGGCATGGGGATGTGGGCAATATCGGCGAGCGTTTCTGCTTCTGTAAGCCACCAAGAAATTCGCACTTCCCAACGCTCTTTACCTTTGTGATCAAGAAACGAAACCCCCTCAGGTAATGCTTCCTCTACGCCCTTTAGTAAATTTTCAACCGCCTGAAACGGCGCGCTACCCTCGGTAAAAATGGTTTCCCATGCATCGGCACGTAGTGAGTTATCAGGATTTAAATAGGGTTTAATGATGGCGAACGAGGGTTCATGCCAGCATGCATGAATTACCCGAAAATCACCTAAATCTAAGAACAAAGGCAAGGTTTTAAACCACTCCAGCCAAGGGCGGCGTGCCTCTATGGTAGGTAAATCGTCTAAGAAAGCTTGGTGATGGGCTTGATTGGTTGGTGAATGTTCCCGCAGGTATTCGCCGGTAACCGAATGCATCGTTGCCCAGCCCACGGCATTTAGTTCGTGGTTGCCCATGGTGATTAATGCATGGCCGCCATCTACCATCGCTTTTACTGTTTCTAATACGGCTACGGTTTGATTGCCGTTATCAATAAGATCACCAACAAACACGGCTTTGCGCTGGGGATGTTGATACACGCCGGCGAACTTTTGATAACCCAAGGCATGCAATAGCGCAAATAACTTATCGGCTTTGCCGTGTACATCACCAATAATATCGTAGCCATTACCACTAGTAGTGTGATTTGCCGAATTTAGCATGAGAAATATCCACTCACCGAGGATGAAATTTGTTATTGTTTTCATCATACGCAGTGCGGAAATATTGTTAAACTATTTCCACATGTTTTGTGCGCAATGATTCAGATCGTGAAACCTTGGCAAGGAGCTAGGCGTTGAAAATTTTACACACCTCGGATTGGCATTTAGGGCGTTACTTTCATCAGCAATCGCTGCTTGATGATCAGCGTTATGTATTGGCGCAAGTAGAACAACACGTTCGTGAACAAAAGCCTGACGCGGTGATTGTGGCTGGGGATATTTATGATCGTTCTTTGCCGCCCGCCGAGGCGGTAAAGCTGCTGGATGACACCCTACACACCTTAGTGCATGAGTTAGCCGTGCCGGTAATAATGATTTCTGGCAATCATGATGGTGCCGATCGCTTAGGATTTGGTGCGCGCCAATTACGGCAAGCGGGTTTGAGTATTGTTACTTCGTTTGCGGAAATGCTCAATCCGGTAATGTTCACTGATAGCCACGGTGAAGTAGCCGTTTGGTGTATGCCGTATAACGATCCCAACTTAGTGGCGGATTATTTTCAAGTGCCAGTAAATGGTTATCAACACGCTCATGAGCTTCTGGTTGCGGCTATAGAGGAACGTAAACAGGAACTTGGGCTTAGCCAAGCGCGCCATGTATTGGTAAGCCATTGCTTCTTAGATGGTGGCAGTGAATCGGAATCGGAGCGGCCGCTTGCTATGGGGGGCGCTGATAAAGTAGCCCCTAGTACCTTTGCTGAGTTCGATTATGTAGCCCTTGGGCATTTGCATCAGCCCCAATATAAAGGCGCAGAGCATATTCGTTATAGCGGCTCGCTGCTTAAGTATAGTTTTTCGGAGCATCAACAACGTAAAAGCGTTAGCTTAGTTGAGCTTGATAAGGATGGCTTTGCTGGCGTTGAACTTCTGCCACTCACTGCAAAGCGCAATGTGCGGCGCATTGCTGGGGAGTTTGCAAGCTTGCTTGCGGATGGCAAAAACGATAGCGCCCGTGATGATTATTTAGAAATTACCCTTACCGATACGCAAGCCATTATGGATCCGCTCGCGCGTTTGCGTACGGTATATCCGAATATCCTTGATTTAAAGAAAGATCGGTTTAGCCATAAGCAAGGGGAAGGCGCAAGCCTTGCTCGTGAGCATCTAAAGCGCACGGAACTTGATATGTTGGCGGATTTCTTTCAGCAAGTTACCGATGCGCCCCTTTCTGAACAGCAGCTTGAGTTGGCCAAGCAGGTAATATCGGCAAGCACTTCCAACCAAAGCGCGAAAGCCAATGGGCAAAAGGGGAGCGAGCAATGAAGCCGCTATACCTAAAGCTGCAAGCTTTTGGGCCTTTTGCCGGCAGCGAAGTAGTGCGCTTTACCGATCTGGGTGAGAACCCGCTATTTTTGATCAATGGGCCTACCGGCGCCGGTAAAACAAGCTTACTTGATGGTATTACCTACGCGATGTATGGCGAAACCACCGGTGATCGCAGTGGTGAGCAAATGCGCTGTGATCATGCCGATGCGAATACCGAAACTCAGCTTTGTTTCATTTTTCAGCTTGCCGATAAAGTGTATCGTATTGAACGCAGCCCTACGCAAATGGTAGCTAAGCTGCGCGGTGAAGGCCTTACCGAGCGCAAGGCAACAGGCACTATCTGGCAGCTCACGGAAACGGCAGGTGAGCCTCCGGAGGACTGGCCTAGCAAATTATTAGTGGACAAAAAAATTCGTGAGCTGGATGAGTTTGTGAATCAGCTCATTGGCCTTAATGCGAAACAATTTCGGCAAGTGGTTGTATTGCCGCAAGGCAAATTTCGAGAGTTGCTTACTGCTAGCTCTACCCAGCGTGAAGAGATCTTTGCCAGTTTGTTTCAAACCCAACGTTATCAGTGGATAGAAAATGGCTTTCGGGAGAAAGCAAAAGATCTGCAACGCCAGTATGCACGGGTAACGGAAGACATTGATGCTATTTTCGGGGAAGCAGATATTCGCGCCAATGCAACGGATAGCGATAATGAACTGATAAGCAGAGAACAGCAGTTACAACAGCGGTTAACCGCTGCAAAAGCGCCAATGGATGAGGCAGAGCAACAACATCAAGCACAGAATAAGCGTTATGTAGAAGCAACTCGGAGCTATGATCGTGCGAAACAATTAGCCGAACAGTTTGCGCAACGGCAAGCGCTGCTTACCGAGCAGCAACAATTGCAGGCGCAGCAGGATAACATGCAACTGCTTGAGCAGAAGCTACAGCATGCGCGAAAAGCCGCCAAGCTGCAGCCGTTGTGGCAAACACTAGCTGATAATCAACACAATATGCAGAGTACTGAGCAGGCCTTGAGTGCAGTAAAAGAGCAGGCAAAACAGGCCGCAAGCGCTCGTGCAACAGCACATAACTTGTATGAGCAGGCCGTGCGTGATGCCCAGCAAGTACCTGAACTACGGGCACAATTGCAACCGCTTCAGCAAGCCTTAGTAAATGCCGAAAAGCTGCAACATGCGCAAGCGCAACAGCAACAACTACAAGAAAATCAGCAGCGCAAAAAAAAGGTAGTTGCCGAGCAAACGAAGCGCTTAAACAAAGATGAACAACAGGCGCAGGCCCTAGAGCAAGCCATTGATGCTGGCGAACAAACGCTAAGCGCGCAAAGTAATACGGGGGTTCAGCTTGCCGAACTAGCCAACCGCATACAACAACGTGAAGAGCTGAGCCGCTTGCAGCAGCAAGCCGAGGTGTTGCATGCCGAACAAACAGCTGAACAGCAACAGGTAGAGCAGGCGAAACGTGCTTTGCTAGAGGCTGAGCGCAAGGAAAAGGAAACTGTGCGCGGGTGGCATTTAAGCCAAGCCGTGCTGCTTTCTCGAGATTTAGCTGATGGTGAGCCGTGCATGGTGTGTGGCAGTGTGGAGCACCCAGCATTGGCGCATAGCACAGAAAATGCAGTAGAGGTGGTTGAGCAAGAGGCCGTAGATGCGGCGCAATTAGCTACCAATAGCTGCCGGAACAAGCTAAATCGTGCTGAACAGGCGTTGCTACAAATTACCACGCAACTGAGTAGTGCCCAGCAACGCATTAGCGATCTTACGCAACAACTGGGTGATCAAGCGGCAGCGGATATTACTGAATTACGGCAAGAGCAACAGCGCTTACAGCAATTAGCCGAGCGCAGTGAGCAACAGCAGCAACAATTGCAGCAGCAAAAACAGCAATTGCGTGAGCTGAACACCGATTTGCAACAGCAACGGAGTGCCCTACAAACCGCCACCAACGCGCTGCAACGTGCCGAGCATGAGGCGCAAGCAAATGCAGCGCGAGTGCAGGAATTAGAGCAAGAGTTACCAGAAGATAGCCGGGATTTTCCCAGTATTAAGGCGAAGATTGACCAAGTTGATGAACGTATTGGTAAATTCGAAGCTGTGCTTGAGCAGCAACGGCAACAACGAGAATCGGCGAATCAAGCGTTTACCAGTGCTGAAACTGCAGTGCAGCATACCCAGCAGCAATTTAATGAGTTGAAAGAGCGTGTTGCGCAGGCTGAAAGTGCTTGGCAGCAAGCCTTAGCTGCGAGTGAGTTTGCTGATGCCGCAGCATTTACTAAGGCTCAGCTTAACCAAGAGCAGGAGCAGCAGGCGCGTGAAACATTGCAACAATGGCAACAGCAGGTGCAGCGCAACAGTACCTTGCTTGAGCAACTGAATAATGTGATCAAGGAGCAAGAAGCGCCTGATTTAACTGCGCTTGAGAGCCAAGTGCAAACCCTTGAACATGAGGTTAACGAAGCATTGCAGCATTGGCAAAGCAGGCGAAGTGAATATCAGCGATTGCAGCATGTTCAGCAGCGTTTACAGGAAAAGCAGGCGAGCAGTAGTAAGCTTACTGAGCAGTATCAAGTGTTAGGCACACTCGCTGATGCGGTGGCGGGGAACAATTCGCAGCGGCTTACCTTGCATCGCTTTGTACTGAGCATTTTACTCGATGATGTATTGCATGAATCTTCCGTGCGGCTAGATAAGATGTCGGGCGGACGTTATGTGTTGCGCCGCGATCTTGAAGTTAGCGATAAGCGTTCGGCAGCAGGGCTGAATTTGGTAGTGGATGATGCTTATACCGGCCGCGTACGCCCAGTAAATACGCTTTCTGGCGGTGAGAGCTTTATGGCGGCATTAGCACTGGCTTTGGGGCTTTCGGATGTGGTGCAAAGCTATGCAGGAGGAATTCGCTTAGAAACGCTGTTTATTGACGAAGGCTTTGGTAGCCTTGATGAACATGCGCTCGATGCTGCAATTGCGGTGTTAGCAGAGCTGCGCGCTCATGGCCGCACGATTGGTATTATTTCCCATGTGCGCGAGCTAAAAGAGCGCTTGCCTGATCGAATAGATGTGTTGCGCCACCAAACTGGCAGCACAACGCAGTTAGTATGTAGCTAGCACATTAGCTAGTGAAGTGGCCATCACGCTCAGGTTGGTACACGATTTCGATTACTTCAACGTGGCTTTTCCCTTGTTGGGTGGGCCACTCGATGGTTTCACCCACGCGCATACCCACTAAGGCGCTGCCAATAGGCGCGAAAATAGAAATTGAATCTTCAGTTTTTTCGGCATCAGCTGGGTATACCAATGTTCTCTCGAACTCTTTGCCTGTTTCGGTAATGCGAAACCGTACCCGCGAATTCATGGTAACCACATCCGCTGGAATATTCTCTGGCTTCACCACTGTGGCACGTGCCAGCTCAGATTCTAAGTGTGCTACTTGTTTTGCTAAGCCTGGAGTTTTCTCTATCAGCCGCTCTATACGTAGCACATCGAGTTCCGACATGATCAGTTCGGGTTGTTGCATATCTTTCGCCATGTGCATACTCCTAATAAAAAACCGCCTGTGCATTACAGGCGGTTGGTTATTTGTAATTGATACCCTATATATCGCTCTTTCTGAGCTAAAAATCAAGGGGTATGGGCAATTTACGCTCGCTATCTTTAGCTGCGGGTGCCTTATGGCTTACTGGAACCCCAAGGGTTTGGCTTCCCAGAGCTCTGCGATCTACCGGAGTTTTGTGATTTACCAGAGCCCTGTGGTTTAGAACCACCTTGATTACGGCCAGAACCTTGGCTGCGGCCACGCTGTGCTGGCTTAGCGGCGGCACTTTTCGGTGGCGCTTTGCTTAAATCTACCGAGATAAATTCGGCCAGTTGATGTTGGCTGATCTCTTGTTTGGTTAAGCGCTCAATTGCTTTTAGTAACTTCACTTCTTCATGTGTTACCAATGAGATAGCAAGGCCACTAGCGCCGGCCCGAGCTGTGCGGCCAATGCGGTGCACATAATCTTCAGCCACTTGTGGCAGATCGTAATTCACCACCAACGGCAACTGAGCAATATCAAGGCCGCGTGCGGCGATATCGGTTGCTACCAACACTTGTACTTTGCCATCTTTGAATTCTTGTAACGCTTTGGTGCGAGCGCCTTGGCTTTTATTGCCATGAATGGCAACAGCAAGAAAGCCAGCTTGGCTAAGCTGTTTTACTAAGCGATTTGCGCCGTGCTTGGTACGGTTAAATACTAGCACTTGCGGTGTATCAAGTTCGCGCAGCAGAGCGCATAGCATGCGCACTTTTTCACTTGACGCTACCGGGTAAACCTTTTGTTCAACCCGCTCAGCCGTAGTATTCGGTGGCGCTACGGAAATTTCCACCGGGTTATTCACTAAGCCCTTAGCCAATTCACGAATTTCATTCGAGAAGGTTGCAGAAAACAGCAAGTTTTGCCGTTTCGGCGGTAGCACTTTGATAATTTTCTTGATGTCATGAATGAAGCCCATATCCAGCATACGATCGGCTTCATCAAGTACCAACATCTCTAATTTTGGAAAGCGCACGGCATTTTGCTGGTATAAATCCATTAAACGACCCGGTGTAGCCACCAGGATATCCACGCCACGGCGTAGCTTCATCATTTGCGGATTGATTTTTACACCACCGAATACCACAGCAGAGCTTAAGTTCAAGCCTTTCGAGTAAGTAGCCACACTTTCTGCAACCTGAGCTGCAAGCTCTCGGGTAGGAGTAAGAATTAATACCCGTACTTGGTTTGGCTTGGCCCGCTCGCCATCTTTTAAAAGCTGTAAAATAGGCAGGGTAAACCCTGCGGTTTTTCCAGTGCCGGTTTGTGCAGCAGCCATAACATCGCGCCCATCGAGTACGGCGGGAATGGCTTTTTCTTGAATCGGCGTAGGGGTGGTGTAACCTTGGTTTACTAAGGCTTCGAGAATGGTAGGGCATAAGCCCAAATCAGCAAAACTCATGTATAAGGGAATCTCTTTGTGAGCGTATATGTATGGTTTACAGAAGCTGTAAGAATGGCGCAAGAATACAGCAGATAGGGATTTAGAGCAAAATTAAATGCGCCGCGAGGTAAGCCACACGGCGTAAAGAATGATAGCGCCGCCAAATGCTAGTGAGCCCCACTGCACATCTTGGCCCCATAATAAAAAATTCACCAGCAGGCCTGCAGGAATTAAGGCGTTATTCATGGTGGCCAGTTGGCCGATATTTACGCGCTTACTAGCGATACTCCAAGCTAGGTAGCCCACCCCTGAGGCACCTAAACCAAGCCAAATTAATACACTCCAGTGTACCCAAGTGGTGGGTAAACGCTCGTAATTAGCAAACAACAGCATGCCGATACCTGAAACAATTGTGGCACCGAGGAAGAACAATGCATAGTGGTGCACTTGCGCGCGGGTATCGCCGATGGGGAGGCGCTTATAGGCTACTTGGCCAAGGGCAAAGCAAATGTTTGCGCCTTGTATCAAGAGGAAGCCGGTAATAAACCCAGTGCTTAGGCCTTGATAGCGAATAAGTGCTGCTCCGATTACAGAGAGCGCGGCGGCAAGCCACCATACTCGCGGTAATGGTTTGCGATTGAGTACCCATTCATCGAGCAAAGTGATGTAAAGCGGTGTGAAAATGGTGAACAGCAGTACTTCGGCCACGCTAATATATAAAAACGCATGGTATAGCAGCAGGTACATAATACCAATTTGCACGCCACCGATCGCCATCAAGCTTAATGCATTGCGGCCTGTTACATTGCGTAGCTTTAGGAATGGCAGTAACAACGCTAATGCTAAAACCATACGAATAAAAACGGCGATGTAGGCATCTACATCGCGCGCTAAAAATTCGCCAATCAGTGAAAAACTAAATGCCCATACAATGGTAACGATAATCAGAACTGGCATTGGCTTCCTTGGTTGTTATTTAGTGTGCGGCTTTTCGCGCCCGTAATGGTTCGCCAGAGCGTTGCCAAACATGTGCCCAATGTTGGCGCCAATACAATAAGCGGCTGTATGCATGAGGCACAAAGTATAAACTAGTTAGGGTGCTAAATGCTAAACCACCAATAATGGTAATGGCCATTGGTGTGTAGGGCGGGCCATCACCACCAATTTGGGTATCGCCCAAGGCGAGTGGCAGCATGCCCAGAATAGTGGTGGCTACTGTCATGAGAATTGGCCGTACCCGCCGTGCAGCGGCTTCAAGAATAGCATTTTCAAGGGCAACGCCCTTATCAACTAGTTGATTAATGGCATCCACCAGTACGATACCGTTATTCACCACGATCCCCATCAATATCAACATGCCAATGAGGGCCATTAAATCCATTGGTGTACCCGTAAGCCAAAGCGCCCAAAACACCCCAGTAAGGGCGAGAATGAGTGAGCCAATTACCGCCGAAGGTAATAGCAATGATTCAAACAAAGCCGCCATCACCATGTACACCATGGCCACGGCAAGCAGCATGTTAACCATCATGATGGTATTTTGCTGTTGTTGTGTGCGAAAACCGCCATCTAAGGTCCAGCGATAGCCATCGGGTAGCTGTATTTGATTCATAGTTTCAGTAATGGCGGTGCGCGCTTGCGGCATTGTTAGCTCTTCAAGGTTGGCAGTGATGCGCACAGCGGTTTGTCGATCGAAGCGACGAATAGTACCCAATTGCTCTACTTCTTCGATGGTGGCAATTTGGTTGAGATGCACCAAGGTATTCCCCACACGGGCAATTACCATTTGCTGCAATTCTGGCAAAGAAAGGCTGAAGTACTCGGGGAAAGTAACCCGTATCCGCATATCACCCTCTGGGTTATGCCGGAAGGAGCGTAAATTCCGCCCTCGCAATGCCACGCCAACTTGTTCGGCAACCATGCTCGGATTTAAGCCAAACCGTTCCGCTTGTTCACGATCAATGCGAATTTGCAGTTCATTTTTAGCGTTGCCGGTAGCGGTTTGCACGTCGGTAATACCTTCAATGCGGCCTAGCATGGGAATAATTTCTTCGGCAAGTTGCTCTAACTCTTGGGTGGAACGCCCCTGCAACGTAACTTGCACGCCGCTATTATCGCCCCCGCGGAAACCAAACACCGGCTTGCTGCGAGGCAGTGGCGGCATATTTTCGCGGATACGGCGCTGTATTTCCGTTACTGAAAGCTCACGGTTCGGGTTTAACAATAACGTGGAAACGGCAAACCCTGGAGTGTAATAGCTATACACATCCTCAATTGCAAATAAATCTTTGTTGGCATATAGGTAGTTTTCCATGGCTGTTACATCGCGCTCTACTTCAGAAAGTTTGTATTGCCCGGTGATGTGATAGTTCATGAAAATCCGATCATTAAAGGCCATATCGGTTTGATCACCACCCACATTTTTAAACGGTAGTGCAGTGCTCGCCATAATGATCAGCATGATCAAGGTGGTAAGCCGAGGGTGGCGATGGCTCCATTGTAAGCTGCGCAGGTAACCAAGCTTCAGCCGACCCGGTTGCGGTGGATCAGGGCTAATTTTACTGTTGATTTTACTCAGTAATAGCGGAATCAAGGTTTGCGCAATCAACAATGAGGCCAATAGTGAAATACAGATCGCAATCGCCACATGCTCTAAGAAAATGGTAATTTCATCGGCTTCGCCAAAGATGTTTGGCAAGAACACGATAGCGGTGGTGAGTGTGCCCGCAATAATAGCCAAAGAAACACGGCTGGCCCCAGCAATAACCGTATCTTTGTCTTTTATCTTGCCGGTAGCTTGCTGTTCTTGTTGAATACTTTCGGTAACTACTACGGCGTTATCAATCAGCATACCAATGGCCAGCATCAAGCCCATCATAGAGAGAATGTTTAAGCTGTAGCCCAGTAAATACATTACCCCTAGGGTAAGGCAAATGGCGATAGGCACCGAGAGCACGATGATTAGCGTGGTGCGCCAATCGCGCAGAAATAGGTACAATACAATAATGGATAAACTGGCACCAATTAGGCCTGCAAAGAGTAAATCGCGCAACGAGGTAGTAACACTTTCAGCGGTGTTATCCATGGTCATGAGCTGAATATCGGAAAACTCAGGAGTTTTTGCAACATCGCTAATAACTTGGCTGGCAGCACGGGCTACATCCACCAGGTTCGCACTGGATTCTTTATAAATATCTACGCCAATGGCATAGCGCTGGTTGAAGTGGCGGCCATCGGTAGCGCGCGGCAGCTCATATTCAACGGTAGCGATATCGCCAACAGTAAGCGTTGGCGTAATGGGCAAGGCGCGAATATCATCGAGGCTGCGATACTCACCAGCGGGCTTCACTAGAATTCGTTCGTATGGCGTTTCCAGATAGCCGGCCGACATAGAGAAGTTAGCCTGATTTAGAATTTGGGTGATTTCACTTACGCTTAAGTTGGTAGCACTAAGCGTTTGTGGGTTCAGGCGAATTATAATTTCGCGCTGTTGCACCCCAAATAAGGCCACGCGAGAAACACCTGCTACGCGCTCAAGCGGTTGCTTTAGTTGTCGGTTAAGCAGCTCCCAAGCGAGCGATAAATCTTGTTCACTGGAGATGCGCAACTGCATCACCGCCATATCATCGGTGTTAAATTGATAGATAAATACCCGCTCTACATCATCTGGCAACAAGTGGCGCATACTTTCAACGCGCTCTCGTGCCTCAATACCACGAGCAGAAACGCTATCGTTCCAGTTAAAATTTAGCACCACATCGGCACCATTTTCACCTGAGTTGGAGCGCATTTCTTGAATGCCGGGCAGGGTAGCAAGGGCCTCTTCAAGAGGCCGAGTTATTAATCGCTCTACTTCCGCTGGTGTTGAGCCACGATAGGGCACGTTCACCACAATTTGCGGAATATCGATGCCTGGGAACTTCTCGAGCGGCAACATGCGGCTAGAAACTAACCCCAAAATGAGAAAGCTAAGGAAAAACATGCACACGGTTACTGGCCGTTTTAAGGCGAAGCTGGCTAGCGGTGCAGCAATTTCTGCTACTTTACGCATGATTGGCTACTCCCGGTGCAGGCTCTGCATCTGCAATGGCAGCAAAATGCTTGCGATCGAACAGCTGATAAACCAATGGGATGAACAATAAGGTAAGTGCGGTGGCGAATAGCAAGCCGCTGATTACCGCAATTGCCATACTGGCGCTCAATTCGGCACCTTCACCGATACCCAATGCGAGCGGGAGTAGGCCAAGAATGGTTGTAAGGGTGGTCATTAATATAGGCCGCAATCGTTGCGCTGCTGCTTGCTGAATAGCTGCTAATTTGGCTATTCCTTCAACCCGTAATTGGTTAATGCGATCCACTAATACAATGGCATTATTCACCACAATACCAGCCAACATGATGAGGCCGATAAATACCACTACGCTGAGCGGTGTACCAGTAACCCATAAGCCTACAATTGAGCCAGCCGCAGCAAGAGGCACTGAGAACATGATCAGTAATGGGTGGCCAAAGCTCTCAAACTGCGAGGCCATTACCAAGTACACTAAGAATACCGCGAGGGCTAACGCCAGCAGCAATGAATTGTATGATTCATCGAGCAATTCGCTTTGCCCGCCAATATAGGCAGTTACACCCGGTGGCAAGCGCACGCTATCGAGAATTGTTTGTAGTTCGGCTTGTGCTTTCCGCACATCACCACCTGCAGGGCTTGCGCTAATTAGTGCTACGCGTTGTTGCGATAAGCGGGTGATTTCGCTTGGCCCTACGGTGCGATTAATGGTTGCCACAGCAGAAAGCGGAAGCTCTGTGGCGCTGCCCGGGTTGATAATGAGCTGCTCAATGCGGTTAGGATCTTGGCGTACATGATCAGGCAAGCGTACGCGAATATCAATTTGCCGATCGTTTAGGTTGTATTGCGTAGCTACTTGGCCGCCAATTTGCGTGCTAATGGTACGAGCTACATCCGGTGCTGATAAGCCTACCCACGCTAAGCGGGCATGATCAAAGATGATCTCTAACTCCGGTTGGCCACGGGTTAAGCCATTACGAACATCATTAAACGCCGGGTTTTGTTCCAACAAATCGGTAATAAGCTCAGCGCTATTCAGTAATCGATCAAGCTCAAAACCATACAGTTCAACCACCATAGGCATATCGATTGATACCAGCTCTGGGAAATCGATGCGCGCTTGCACATCCGGTTGGCGATCCAAAAAGGCGCGTAAATCAGCAATTAGGGCATCACGCTCAGATTCCAACACGGTGGGTTTTGCTACCACATGGAAGCGGCCCCAATAATCACCACCTTGGTTGGCTTGAATTTGCATGAGTGAACCAGAACCTGCCACGGAATAGGTGCGCAATACCCGCTGATCATCACTTAAAAATGCTGCGATTTCGCCCATAAATTCATCGGTACGGTTAATGGGAGTGCCACGCGGTAGTTCGATATCAACGAAGAACTCACGTTGTTCCATTTGTGGAATCAATTCAGCACCAAGGCGCGGTACCAATGCAAAGCACCCGATAGTAACGGCTGCAAACAAGGTGAAAAATAACCATGGTTTGCGTTGCATACCTTGCAGGCTGCGGGAATGGCCGGAGCTTACAGCAGCAAAGCCATAATCAAACGCGAATACGATGGGCTTCGCGGCTTTACCCAGTATCCAGCCGATACCAGCAACGATGCCACGTAAGGCTTTCAGCACCAGCAACGGTAGCCAAAAGAAAAATACCTTACTAAGTAAACGGAAGGGCCAGCCCAGCCAGAACAACACGCGTTGAATCAATGCACGGCGGGTTGGGGGCACCGCGGCGGTTGTTGGCTGGGTGGCATGTTGCCCGGGTAGTTTGGTTGTATGTTCTGTGGCATGTTCCTTGGAATGGCGACGAAACTCGCGGCTGGCCAACATCGGAATAAGAGTTAACGCAACAAATAAAGAAGCAATCAGTGCGAAACTCACGGTGAGTGCTTGATCAGTAAACAGTTGCCCAGCCATACCACTTACAAACACTAGCGGTACAAAAACTGCTAGCGTGGTTAAAGTGGCAGCGATTACTGCCCCAGTAACTTCTTGAGTACCGGTAATCGCGGCTGTGCGATTACCTTCGCCGAGCTTTTTGCGGCGATCAATATTTTCCAACACCACAATGGCGTTATCTACCAGCAAGCCTACGGCCAATGCAATGCCACCTAACGACATTAAATTCAGGCTTAAGCCGCCCATAAACATAAATAGGAATGTGGCGATAACCGATACTGGAATAGCTAACGAAATAATGAAAGTAGGGCCTAGTTGGCGCAAGAATAGCAAAATCACAGCCATGGCCAGCACACCGCCAAAAATCGCGTTTTGCTTTACTGAACTAATTGCATTGCGAATAAAGGTAGATTGGTCGGCAAGCAATTCAAGGCTGTAATCCGCGGGTAGCTGTTGCTTAATTTGCGGCAAGCGTGCCCGTACTTCGTCGGCTACGGTTACCGTATTGGCATCCCCTTCGCGATATAAGTTGAGTTCAATCGATTCGCGGCCATTTACTCGGCTAATGGCAGTGCGATCTTTATGACCACTGCGCACCGTAGCGATATCTTTTAACTGAATGGGTGCGCCATTGCGCGTAGCAATGAAGATATTTTCCATGTCTTCAAGTGATTTAAATTGGTTTACCGTGCGCACTAGAAATTCTTGCGTGCCGGTTTCAATGCGGCCACCCGATTGGTTCATATTCTCTGCGCGCAGGCGGCTAACAATGGTTTGCATATCGATGTTGAGCTGGCTAATGCGGTGCTCATCAATAAGAATCTGTACTTCATCTTCATAGCCACCGCCTGTGCGCACAGCAGCAACGCCTGGAATACTCTCTATGCGGCGCTTTAGCTCATCATCTGCGTAGCGGCGCAGCTCTTGTAGTTCCCAAGGCGTGCCTACCGAGGCTTCTCGATTTAATGCAAGGCGCATAATGGGCTCTAAATTCGGATTAAAGCGCAGCAGAGTGGGCTTTTCGATATCCAGCGGCAGCATTACCATATCGAGTTTTTCGCGTACCTCGATACCGGCGAAATCCATATTCGTACCCCACGCGAATTCCAACACGATATCGGATTGGCCAGCACGAGCGTACGAAGTAATTTGCCGAACACCTTTTACGGTGCCTAAGGTTTCTTCTATGGGGCGATTAATGAGCTGCTCAATCTCACTTGGCGCAGCACCCACATAAGCGGTGCGCACGGTAAGCGTGGGGTAACTCAAATCAGGCAATAAATTTACCGGTAAACGGCCTAAACTTACGAAGCCAAATAACACGATGGCTAAGGTAAACATAATAATAGTAACAGGACGACGTACCGCTAAAGCTGCAATACCTTTCTGGCGCAAAGGCGCAGAAGTAGTTGCCGATGAATTGTTAGCTGTAGGCATGGCTCAAATTCCTTCTGAAATTTAGGTTCGCGTTAATTTACAGCTCAACAACTTCAACGAGTGCGTCGTTACGAAGCGTGTTTTGGCCGGTAACGATCAGCAGTGCATGCTCTGCTAATCCTGCGGTTACCTCAACCCAACCATTTTCACGAATACCGGTGCTAACAGGCACGCGTTGGGCTTTGTTTTCATTTACTACAAATACATAATTGCTTTGATCTACCCGCACGATAGCGTGATGTGGAATGCGCACAGCATCATGCTTTTGCGCGTAATGCAGATTTACGCGGGCAAACATGCCAGAGCGCAGGGCATGATTTTCATTTGGTACCGAAAGTACCACGCGGAAAGTGCCAGACGAGGCGTCTACTACAGTACTTACGCGAGCTACTGCAGCAGTAATATGCTCATTAGCACCACTGGCTTGTAGTTGTAAATCAGCTTGCTGGCCAACTTCAATATTGCGCAGCGCGTGTTCAGGCAAGTTCACCGTGGCGCGCAATGTGTTGGCATTCACAATATGGAATAGTGATTTCTGTTGGTAGGCTTGAATCATGTTACCAGTTTTCACATAGCGTTCAGAAATGTGGCCTGAAATAGGCGCCCGAATTACCGCTTCAGCATAATCTAATTCGGCGATTTGTAGCTGAGCAGAAAGCGCATCGTGGCGTGATTGCAGCCGTTCAAGCTGCTCGGTACTTACCATTTGCTGGCCGGCAAGCTGGCGCATACGGGTAAGCTCTTGGCTAACGCCACGCAACTCAGCGGCAATCTGTTCTCGGCTTAAGCGATAACGCGATGATTCTAAACGAGCCAGCGGTTGGCCTTGCTCTACATAATCGCCTTCTTCTACCAGGATCTCTTCCACAATACCGCTAACGCGGGCGATAACATCGGTTTCTTCTTCTGCTTCAAGAATAGTGCTGGCTTGGAAACTTGCGCGCACGGTACCTTTTCCTACGCGTACCGTTTCTACCGGTACACCGCGCTCGGTTGCTTCGGGTTTGGCCGCTACTTCGCTGGGGTTCACGTTGCCACAACCCGAAAGGGTAGTTGCCAACACGAAAGTGGTGAAGATGGCGAGTAATAACGTTTTTGGATGAGTTGTAAAATTGCCGCTGTGCATAATATTTTCCATTATTTGATTGAACACTAGCTTAGTTCCTTAAGAATATGCGAAAAGCGTGCCAAAAAATGCAACATTATGAAATATAACACTTTAATGGTTTTCTTTAGCATTTCAGTGCTAGCGAAGTTGGCGAATTCTACATGGAATTTTCTGCACGTTAGTGAATTCCACCACTATTCTCGCCATAGTGCTTATTTTTTGCGCCCAAATTATTATGATTAGCTATAGACATTTAGCCGTCTAAACGTGTAGAGTTCCGTTATCGTGCTTTTATCTAATTCGTTTACCTTGTTAAGGAGATGCCATGCGCCTCGAAACTCTTGCTCTACATCATGGTTATACTGCGGAAGAAACTACTCGTGCCGCTGCTGTACCCATTTATCAAACCACCTCTTTTACCTTTCGAGATACACAGCATGGTGCTGATTTGTTTGATTTGAAGGTGGAAGGAAATATCTATTCGCGCATTATGAATCCCACAAATGCGGTATTAGAGCAGCGTTTGGCGGCTATTGAAGGCGGTGTTGGCGCATTAGCTGTTGCATCGGGCATGGCCGCTATTAATTATACGATTCAAACCATTACCGCGGCAGGCGATAATATCGTGAGTATCAGCAAACTGTATGGGGGTACCTATAACTTTTTTGCCCACTCATTGCCGCAGCAAGGTATTGATGTGCGCTTTGCTGATGAAGATGATTTAGAAGGCATTGCGGCGCTGATTGATGAGCGCACGAAACTGCTGTTTTGTGAATCAATTGGCAATCCAGCGGGTAATATTGTAGATATTCAAAAGCTTGCCGATGTTGCTCATGCACATGGGATTCCGCTGGTAGTGGATAATACCGTGCCTACGCCAATTCTCTGCCGGCCAATAGAGCAGGGCGCTGATATTGTGGTGCATGCACTTACTAAATATATAGGCGGCCATGGCACCACGATTGGCGGCATTATTATTGATAGCGGCAAGTTTGATTGGGCTGCGCAACCAGAGCGTTTTCCGCAACTGAATAAGCCAGATCCTTCCTATCATGGTGTGGTGTATACCGAAGCGTTGGGCCCAGCTGCCTTTATAGGCCGTGCACGCGTAGTGCCGTTACGCAATACCGGTGCGGCACTTTCGGCCCAAAGCGCGTTTAATTTCTTGCAAGGTTTAGAAACCTTGGCACTTCGTATCGAGCGGCATTGCGAAAATGCTCAGAAAGTTGCCGAATATTTGCATCAACATCCAGCGGTTGAGTGGGTGAATTATGCAGGGTTACCGGGTGATAATTATCACGCATTAGCGCAGAAAATTACCCAAGGTAAAGCATCAGGAATTCTTAGTTTTGGCGTAAAAGGGGGGTATGCGGCAGCGGTGAAGTTTATTGATGCACTGCAGTTATTCTTGCGCTTAGTAAATATTGGCGATGCAAAATCGTTAGCCTGTCATCCAGCCTCTACCACGCATCGGCAGCTATCACCGCAAGAGCTGCAACGTGCGGGTGTAAGTGAAGATTTAGTGCGTTTATCAGTAGGTATTGAGCATATTGACGACATTTTGCTAGATCTTGAACAGGCTCTGCAAATAAGCCAACGTACTTAGTTACTGCAGATCATCAGTTACGGAAAACTAATAAAGGCGCCTAGGCGCCTTTATTAGTTTCATTTTCGCGTACGCTATATTTTAACGTGCCCATAGATTTAGCCAGTTTTTTAGCAAAACAGCACCACTTTCTTGCCACATGGGTTCCGGGAGTGCAAAGGTTTCGGTATCCACAAAGTAGTATTCTGGTGGGTGTGGATCTTTACCCGCATCAAAATCTCGTTTGAATTCTTTTTGTAGAGTATCGGCCTCGTACTCTGGGTGGCCAAAAATAAAGGCGCGGCGCCGCAAATCGTCGGCTGCTAAAAAGGCACCAGCATTTGGCGCTTGCATTACTACTCGTACTTCCGGGTGAGCAAATAATACCGATTGCCGTGCTTCGGCATAGCGTGAATGGGGAAATTGCACGCCAATATGCATGTTTCTTACCATCTCGTGCTGGCGAAGAATGCGGTGTTCATATATGCCACTTACCTTACGGGCGCGTTGCCTGCGCGGTATATTATAGAAATGATACAGCGCTGCATTGGCGGCCCAGCAAGAGTACAAGGTGGTGTTCGCATAATAATTCGCCATATCGAACAGCTCGCGCAACTCGCTCCAATAGGGAACGTCTTCGTATTCTTTCGTGCCAAGTGGCGCACCAGTAATAATTAACGCATCAAAATCAGAGCTTTGATCTAGGGTTTGGTAATGTTGTTGGAGATGGCTTACGGAAGCTGATTTCGGTAGCCAAGAATGTAAGCGAATAAAGTGTACTTCAATCAACAGCGGTATTTTTGCCAGTAAGCGCAGCCATTGGCGTTCAGTATCCATGTGATTGGGCATTAAATTCACAATACCTACTCGCATTTTCCCCTGCAAGCCAGGCGCATACTTGATCGCGCAGCCCTCCTGTTGGAGTTCTTCGATGGCAGGTAAAGGGCTATGGAGAAGCACCGGCATAAGCATTCCTAAATAAGAGCGAGCATGTTTCTATAGGCTGATATATTTATTATCTGCATCCATGCACGCACTATCTTAAAGAACAGTTACCTTAACTAAAAGTATTCTTACGAAAAAATTCTTAGATTCGGTACGTTAGGCATAAAAAAGCCGCTCAAGTTAGGAGCTTGAGCGGCTTGTGAACATATTTACTGTTACTTTTTAATTGGGCTGAAATCGCGTTGCGCTTCACCAGTATATAACTGACGAGGACGGCCAATTTTTTGGCTCGGTTCGCTGAGCATTTCATGCCAATGAGAAATCCAACCAACGGTACGCGATAGTGCGAAAATTACCGTGAACATGTTGGTAGGAATACCAATGGCTTTCAAGATAATGCCAGAGTAAAAATCTACGTTTGGATAGAGCTTCTTCTCTACGAAGTATGGGTCTTCTAGCGCAATGCGCTCGAGTTCCATAGCAACATCTAGTAACGGATCTTGAATGTTGAGTTCGCTCAACACTTCGTGGCAGGTTTCGCGCATAACTTTGGCACGTGGATCAAAGTTTTTATATACGCGATGTCCGAATCCCATTAAGCGGAACGGGTCGTTCTTATCTTTCGCTTTCTTGATGAACTCTGGAATACGATCTACTGAACCGATTTCAGCTAGCATCTTCAAGCATGCTTCGTTAGCGCCACCGTGAGCTGGGCCCCATAACGACGCAACGCCCGCGGCGATACACGCGTAAGGGTTGGCACCTGAAGAGCCGGCCAAACGTACGGTTGAAGTTGAAGCGTTTTGCTCATGGTCTGCATGCAAGGTAAAGATACGATCCATTGCTTTCGCAATGATAGGGCTTACTTCGTAATCTTCCGCCGGTACAGAGAACATCATATTTAAGAAGTTTTCTGAGAAGCTCAAGCTGTTCTTCGGGTAAACGAACGGCTGGCCAACATTGTGCTTGTAGCACATTGCTGCAATTGTTGGGATTTTCGCAATTAAGCGATAAGCACTGCGTACTCGCTGCTCAGGATCCGCAATATTCAAATCATCGTGATAAAACGATGATAATGCGCCGGTTACTGCGCATAACATTGCCATTGGGTGTGCATCTCTACGAAAACCACCGAAGAAGCCATGCAAACCTTGATGCACCATGGTGTGATTGGTGATGGTTTCTTTAAATTCATTATATTGCTCGATAGTAGGCGCTTCGCCGTGAATAAGCATGTAACAAACTTCAAGATAATCAGCTTCAGTTGCAAGTTGATCAATTGGGTAGCCGCGATGCAATAGCACCCCGTTTTCACCATCAATGTAGGTAATTTTTGATTCACAAGAGCCGGTAGCGAGGAAGCCTGGGTCGAAAGTGAAGTAGCCGTGCTTGCCTAAGGTCCGTACATCTATTACATCGTGACCGGCGGTGCCTGAAAGCACCGGCAGCTCGATACTGTTGCCATCGATTTGGATTGTGGCTTTACGCTCAGCCATGGAAATCTCCTTGTATTCTGTGCGAACTAGCGAAAAAAGTGCGCTAGTTTTACTTGATCTAGGGGGGTTTTGTCAATTTTACGTAAGGAGTACAATAACGGATGACCCACAAAAGCAACTTACTACTTTAGTCTAGAATCAAGTACTGATTTTTGAACCAATGCCGATTTTTATTGGGGTTGGGAGATTAAATTGAACCAGATTAAGACGCAGGGAGTAATTGTAATTGTGTATCTCGCTAGATATACTTGCGAGCACAAATTTCAACAATGTTTTCAGATAAGGCAAACAGTTGTGAAAAAACAAAGACCTGTTAATTTAGATCTGAGCACCATGAGTTTACCTCCCGCAGCAATATCATCGATTTTACACCGTGTGTCTGGTGTGATCATGCTTGTGCTCGTGGGTTTACTGGTGTGGTTGCTCGCCAAATCACTTAGCTCTCCGCAAGGCTTTGCCGAAGCACAAGCTATTTTTCAACATCCTGTGGTGAAATTCTTAGTTTGGGGCTTCCTTGCTGCGTTGGGCTACCACTTGCTAGCCGGTATTCGCCATATTTTCATGGATCTTGGCTTTGGTGAAGAAAAAGAATCAGGTAGAACTACTGCAATCGCTGCGATTGTTGGCGGTGTTATCCTCGCAGTATTAGCAGGAGTATGGTTATGGTAAAAATAGCATCTACATTTGGCCGTAGCGGCACGCACGATTTTGTACTGCTGCGCGCAGCTGCTGTGGTAATGGCTGCCTACACTATTTTCTTAGTGGTATGGTTCCTGTGTAATCCTGGCTTTGGTTACAACGAGTGGATTACTCTATACAGCCACCTCAGCATGAAAATCTTCACATTACTTACACTTACCGGCCTGCTGATTCACGGTTGGATTGGTATTTGGCAAGTGCTTACCGATTATGTGAAAAAATCTTTATTACGCGGCGTTATTCAATACATTGTTGTGCTTGCATTACTCGTGTACTGGTTCACCGGTTTGTTCGTATTGTGGGGTATTTAACAACATGAAAGAACTTCAATTTGATGCAGTAGTAATCGGTGCTGGTGGCGCGGGTATGCGTGCTGCTTTGCAAATTTCTGAAAATGGCATGAGCTGTGCGCTGATGTCGAAAGTATTTCCAACGCGCTCGCACACAGTATCTGCGCAAGGTGGTATTACCGTAGCTTTAGGTAATGCTCACGAAGATAACTGGGAATGGCACATGTTCGATACCGTAAAAGGTTCGGATTACATTGGTGACCAAGACGCAATCGAATACATGTGTAAAACCGGCCCAGAAGCGATTTTGGAAATGGAAAACATGGGTTTACCATTCTCGCGCTTTGAAGATGGCCGCGTATATCAGCGTCCTTTCGGTGGCCAATCGAAAAGCTTTGGTGGTGAGCAAGCAGCGCGTACCGCAGCAGCGGCAGACCGTACAGGCCATGCGCTCTTACATTTGCTTTATCAGCAAAATGTAAAAAACAAAACAACCGTACTTTCAGAGTGGTACGCACTTGATATCGTGAAGAATCAAGATGGTGCAGTTACTGGTGTAACCGCAATCGAGATTGAAACCGGCGAAATGTTCTATATCAAAGCGAAAGCGGTGATTTTAGCTACCGGCGGTGCAGGGCGCATTTATGCCTCTACCACGAACGCCCACATCAACACGGGTGATGGTATTGGTATGGCACTTCGCGCTGGCGTACCAGTGCAAGATATGGAAATGTGGCAGTTCCACCCAACCGGTATTGCCGGCGCTGGTTCTTTGGTAACCGAAGGGTGCCGAGGCGAAGGTGGTTATTTGCTGAATAAAGACGGTGAGCGTTTTATGGAACGCTACGCACCGAATGCTAAAGATTTAGCAGGCCGCGATGTTGTGGCTCGGGCGATGATGACCGAGATCCGCGAAGGCCGTGGCTGTGATGGTCCTTGGGGTCCACACATTAAACTGAAGCTCGATCACCTAGGCCGCGAAACGTTAGAATCTCGCTTACCAGGTGTTTGTGATTTGGCGAAAACCTTTGCCCACGTAGATCCGGCAGAAGAGCCAATTCCAGTAATTCCAACCTGCCATTATATGATGGGTGGTATTCCTACTGATGTTTATGGCCGTTGTTTATCAGTAGACGATAACGGTAAAGCGGCGCCAATTCAGGGCTTGTTTGCCTGTGGTGAAATCGCTTGCGTATCGGTTCATGGTGCCAACCGCTTGGGCGGTAACTCATTACTTGATTTGGTGGTATTTGGCCGCGCAACAGGCTTACATTTGGAAGAATCGTTGGCAGCCAATACGGAAGCCCGTGATGCATCGCAAGATGATATTGATGCGGCGTTAGCACGAGTTAACCGTTGGAATACTACACAGAAGGGTGAAGACCCGTTCCAAATCCGCAAAGATTTGCAAAACTGTATGCAACTCAACTTCTCGGTATTCCGTGAAGGTGACGCAATGGCTGAAGGTATGAAAGAGCTGCAGGAAATTCGTGAGCGCCTCGATAATGCGCGTTTGGACGATACCAGTACTGATTTCAACACCCAACGTATTGAGTGTTTAGAGCTTGATAATTTAATGGAAACTGCGTACTCAACTGCGATTTCGGCGAACTTCCGTACCGAGAGCCGTGGTGCCCACAGCCGCGCAGATTTCCCTGAGCGTGATGATGACAAGTGGTTATGCCACACCGTTTATCGCCCAGAAGATAACTCTATGGTTACTCGTGAAGTAAACATGGCCCCGAAACTCCGTGAAGCGTTCCCGCCGAAAGCGCGGACTTACTAAGAGGGATAACGATGAAGAAGTTGAAGTTTTCCATCTATCGTTACAACCCAGACGTGGATAAGAAGCCACGGATGCAGGATTACGAGCTGGAAGTTGAAGAAGGCCGCGATATGATGGTGCTTGATGCACTGTTGGCATTGAAAGAACAGGATCCTACGCTGTCTTTCCGCCGTTCGTGCCGTGAAGGTGTTTGTGGTTCTGATGGCTTTAACATCAACGGCAAGAATGGCCTTGGATGTATTACGCCAATTTCCTCGTTGAAAGGTAACACGGTAGTTATTCGCCCATTGCCAGGATTGCCAGTAGTACGCGATTTAATCGTGGATATGACGCAGTTCTATAAGCAATATGAGCGTATTAAGCCGTTCCTTATCAATGATGAAAAAACGCCGCCATCACGTGAGCGTTTACAATCACAAGAAGACCGCGCGAAGTTAGATGGTTTGTACGAGTGTATTCTTTGTGCATGCTGTTCTACTTCTTGCCCTTCATTCTGGTGGAATCCAGATAAATTTGTTGGTCCTGCAGGTTTGCTGCACGCTTATCGTTTCTTGATTGATAGCCGTGATACAGCCACCGAGGAACGGCTAGACGAGTTAGACGATGCGTTCAGTGTTTTCCGTTGTCATGGGATTATGAACTGCGTAAACGTTTGCCCGAAAGGCTTGAACCCAACGAAGGCTATCGGACACATTAAATCCATGCTACTGAGCCGTGCGGTTTAGCGAAACCGCTGAGCTTCTGGTATAGTAGTGGTGTAGTTGTTTGAATAGCCATCCCGCTACGGATGGCTATTTTTTTAAATAACTTTTTATTAACGCGTATCTGCTGTTTTTTCGCAGTCCAAACCAGTGAAAGGAAAAGCAATGCAAGAAGGCGCAATGCAAGCCTGGATTGAATCCTCCCAATTTTCTGGGGGTAACGCAGCTTATATAGAAGAGCTGTTTGAGCTGTATCTTGATGACCCTGGAGCAGTACCTGCCGAATGGCGAGAGCTATTTAATAGCCTACCTAGAGAAGGCTCTGCAACTGATGTTAAACACAGTGAAGTGCGTGAGCAATTCCGCGAAGCAGCGAAACAAAAGCTGAAGCAAACTGGCGGTAATGGTTCATTCAATTCTGAACTCGCTGAAAAGCAAGTTCGTGTGTTGCAGCTAATTAACGCTTATCGTTTTCGTGGCCATCAACACGCCAACCTTGATCCGCTCGGATTGTGGAAGCAGGAAACGGTACAAGATTTAGACCCTCAGTTTCATAGCCTCACCAAAGACGACATGGACACCGAGTTCAATGTTGGCTCATTAGTGATTGGCAAAGAAACCGCCAAATTAAAAGATATTCAGCAAGCACTTGAGGCCATTTATTGTGGTTCAGTGGGTGCTGAGTATATGCATATCGTAGATACCGAGGAAAAACGTTGGATTCAGCAGCGTTTAGAATCGCAGCTTGGAAAACCAAAATTCTCAGAAGAAGATCGCAAGAAAATCCTCAAAGAATTAGTTGCTGCTGATGGCCTTGAAAAGTATCTAGGTTCAAAATTCCCAGGTGCAAAACGCTTCTCGCTAGAGGGTGGTGATGCATTGGTGCCATTGGTGAAATCACTAATTCGCCGCGCTGGTAACCAAGGCGCAAAAGAAGTAGTAATCGGTATGGCTCACCGTGGCCGCTTAAACCTTTTGATTAACGTACTGGGTAAAGCACCACAACAGTTGTTTGATGAGTTCGCTGGTAAAAACACCACCGATAAAGCAGGTGATGTGAAATACCACATGGGCTTTTCATCTGATTTCGAAACCGATGGCGGCAACGTGCACTTAGCGCTTGCGTTCAACCCATCACACTTAGAAATTGTAAACCCAGTAGTTATCGGCTCGGTACGTGCGCGTATGGACCGCCGAGATTGCAAAGATGGCAGCCAAGCTTTACCGATTACCATTCATGGTGATGCAGCAATCGCTGGCCAAGGGGTTGTACAAGAAACCTTTAACTTATCGAAAACTCGCGCCTATCAAGTGGGCGGGAGTATTCGCATTGTTGTGAACAACCAAGTTGGTTTTACAACGTCTAAACAGGAAGATGCGCGCTCTACTCAATACTGTACCGATATCGCGAAGATGGTGCAGGCGCCGATTTTCCATGTGAATGCGGATGATCCAGAAGCGGTATTGTTTGTTGCCCAGTTAGCGGTAGATTATCGCAACACCTTTAAACGTGATGTGGTGATTGATTTGGTATGTTATCGCCGCCATGGCCATAACGAAGCTGATGAGCCAAATGCAACGCAGCCGTTGATGTATCAGAAAATTAAGAAGCACCCTGTGCCACGTGATATTTATGCAGAGCGCTTACTAAACGAAAAAGTTATCGATGAAGACAGTGTGAAAAAATTGGTAGCCGACTACCGTGATGCGCTAGATAAAGGCGATTGCGTAGTGGATGAGTGGCGGCCAATGAAGAACCATTCTGTAGATTGGTCTCCATATATCGGTAACGAGTGGGATGTTGCGTACGATTCCACGATTAATAAGAAAGAGTTGCAAGATCTTGGTGAGAAAGTAAGTAAGGTGCCAGATGGCTTCAAACTGAACTCACGTGTAGGTAAGGTTTACGAAGAACGTGCGAAGATGGCTAAAGGCGAGCGCGATCTTGATTGGGGTATGGCTGAAATGATGGCCTATGCTTCGTTAGTGAAGCATGGATATCGTATTCGCATGACCGGACAAGATTGTGGCCGCGGTACATTCTTCCACCGCCATGCAGTTCTGCATAATCAAAAAGATGCAGCAACGTTCATGCCACTTACTGCAATTGATGAAAAACAAGCACCTATCGAAATTTACGATTCAGTGCTTTCAGAAGAAGCAGTAATGGCGTTTGAATATGGCTATGCAACAGCTGAGCCGAACACGATGGTGATTTGGGAAGCGCAATTTGGTGATTTTGCTAACGGCGCTCAGGTTGTAATCGATCAGTTCTTGAGTTCAGGTGAACAGAAATGGGGCCGTTTATGCGGTTTAACTCTGTTGCTACCGCATGGTTATGAAGGCCAAGGCCCAGAGCATAGCTCGGCGCGGTTAGAGCGGTTTTTGCAATTATCAGCAGATCACAACTGGAGTGTGTGCGTTCCTACTACGCCAGCACAGGTGTTTAATATGCTTCGGCGCCAACAATTACGCCCGGTTCGCCGGCCATTGATTGTAATGACTCCGAAATCGCTATTGCGCCATCCAGATGCAGTTTCAAGTTTAGATGATTTAACCATCGGTAAATTCCAGAACGTTATCGGAGAAATCGATAAGCTTGATGCGAAAAAAGTGAAACGCGTGGTGTTCTGTAGTGGTAAAGTTTACTACGATTTATTGAACGCACGCCGCGAGCGTGAACAGAAAGATGTGGCGATTATTCGGGTAGAGCAATTGTATCCGTTCCCACATGAAGAAATGGCAGAGGTTCTCAAAGAGTATTCGCACGTAAAAGATTTCGTGTGGTGCCAAGAAGAACCGCAGAATCAAGGCGCCTGGTATTGCAGCCAACATCACTTCTGGGCCTCTATTCCAGACGATGCCAAGCTAGTATATGCAGGCCGTGCAGCATCTTCATCACCAGCGGTAGGTTACGCATCGGTGCATAAAGAGCAGCAAGAAAAACTCGTTAACGAAGCGTTAAGTATTTAACAGGTGAGATCACATCATGGCGATTGAAATCAAAGTACCAGAATTACCGGAATCCGTAGCAGACGGCACCATCGCAACTTGGCACGTTAAAGAGGGCGATAAAGTTAGCCGCGATCAAAACCTGGTTGATATTGAAACCGACAAAGTTGTTTTGGAAGTTGTGGCCGAAGCTGATGGCGTTATCGGTAAGATCGATGCTGATGAAGGTGCAACAGTAAAAAGCAAAGAAGTAATCGGCAGCATTGAAGAAGGCGACGCAAGCGCTGCTTCTTCGAAAGACGACGAAAAATCAGAGAAAAAAGAAGAATCTTCATCGGCAGAAAAAGAAGAGCAGCAATCTGCGGACAAAGATGATGCAGAAGAAAGCGATGATGCTGATAAAGCAGATGCTAGCGGTGAAGAAATTGAAGTGAAGGTACCTGAGTTACCTGAATCAGTTTCAGAAGCTACTATTGCAACATGGCATGTGAAAGCTGGCGATAAAGTGAGCCGCGATCAGAATCTAGTAGACATTGAAACTGACAAAGTAGTACTAGAAGTGGTTGCAGAAGCAGATGGCGAACTTAGCGAAATCATTCATGATGAAGGCGCTAATGTGGGTGCTAAAGAAGTGATTGGTAAAATCGTGAAAGGTGCTAGTGGCAGCAAACCAGCGCCAAAAGCTGAAAGCTCGGAAAAAGAAGCTAGCGACTCTGACAAAGATGCCGATGCAGTAAGCCCTTCAGTACGCAGATTACTTGCCGAACACGATATCAAAGCAAGCGATGTGAAAGGCTCTGGCAAAGATGGCCGCATAACTAAAGAAGATGTAGAGAAGCACGTGAAATCATCTACTGAGAAGAAAACGGAAAGCAAATCTGCAAGTAAGCCTGCTGCTGTAAGTGGCGATCGCACTCAGAAACGGGTACCGATGACCCGTTTACGCAAAACTATCGCGAAACGTTTACTGGAAGCGAAGAACTCTACGGCAATGCTCACTACGTTTAATGAAGTGAACATGAAACCAATCATGGACATTCGGAAAACGTATCAGAAAGAGTTTGAAGAGCGCCATGGCATTCGTTTGGGCTTCATGTCGTTTTACGTGAAAGCTGTGGTTGAAGCACTGAAACGCTTCCCAGAAGTGAATGCATCGATTGATGGTGAAGATATCGTTTATCACAACTACTTCGATGTAAGCATTGCTGTATCAACCCCGCGCGGCTTGGTTACTCCAGTGTTACGTGATTGCGATAAGTTGAGCTTGGCTGAAATTGAAGCCGGCATCAAAGAGTTAGCAATCAAAGGCCGTGATGGCAAATTAACAATGGACGAAATGCAAGGTGGTAACTTCACCATCACCAATGGTGGTGTGTTTGGTTCACTGCTTTCAACGCCTATCTTGAACCCGCCGCAAAGCGCTATTTTGGGAATGCACAAAATCCAAGATCGGCCAATGGCAGTGGATGGCAAGGTAGAAATTCTGCCTATGATGTATCTGGCGATGTCTTACGATCACAGAATCATTGATGGCAAAGAATCGGTAGGCTTCTTGGTTACCGTGAAAAACCTGCTGGAAGATCCGCAACGTTTGTTGTTGGATATCTAAAGCTCCTCAGCGGCGGCCAATTTAGTGCTGCCGCTGTCATTTTGCGCGAGATAAACGTATAATCCCGCGCGAATATTCGGGTAAGCAGCCTCGGCTGCTTTCGTTTTGAATGAACAAACGGAATAAGCATCATGAATTTGCATGAGTATCAAGCAAAACAGCTTTTCAGAGAGTTTGGATTACCAGTATCTGATGGATACGCGGTAGACACTGCTGATGAAGCCGTAGAAGCAGCCAAAAAAATTGGCGGCGACAAGTGGGTAGTGAAATGTCAGGTTCACGCTGGTGGCCGCGGTAAAGCGGGCGGTGTGAAACTTGTATCATCACTTGATGAAGTTCGTGCTTTCGCAGATAACTGGGTTGGCAAAAACTTAGTTACTTATCAAACAGATGCGAATGGTCAGCCAGTAGCAAAAATCTTGGTTGAAAGCCTCACCGATATCGACAAAGAGCTTTATCTTGGTGCAGTAGTAGACCGTGCAACGCGCAAAATTGTTTTCATGGCCTCTACAGAAGGCGGCGTGGAAATTGAAACTGTTGCTGAAGAAACCCCAGAGAAAATCCTGAAAGCGATTATCGACCCAACGGTTGGTGCACAGCCTTATCAAGGCCGCGATTTAGGATTCCAATTAGGCCTGAACCCAGAGCAAGTGAAGCAATTCACTAAGATCTTCTTGGGCTTGGCGAAAATGTTTGAACAGTATGATTTCGCACTATTAGAAATCAACCCATTGGTAATTACCGATGAAGGCAACTTGCATTGCTTAGATGGCAAAATCAACATCGATAGCAATGCGATTTATCGCCAGCCAAAAATCAAAGAAATGCACGATCCTTCGCAAGAAGATGCGCGTGAAGCTCATGCTGCAAAATTTGAACTGAACTATGTTGCGCTTGATGGCAACATTGGTTGCATGGTAAACGGTGCCGGCCTAGCAATGGGTACAATGGATATCGTTAAGCTAAGCGGTGGCGAGCCTGCTAACTTCCTAGATGTTGGTGGCGGAGCTACAAAAGAGCGCGTTTCTGAAGCATTCAAGATCATTTTATCTGATAAGAGTGTGAAAGCCGTATTTGTGAACATCTTCGGTGGTATCGTTCGTTGCGATATGATTGCTGAAGGTATCATTGGTGCTGTTGAAGAAGTTGGCGTTAAAGTACCAGTTGTTGTGCGCCTTGAAGGTAACAATGCTGAACTTGGTACGCAGAAGCTAGCGGAAAGCGGTTTGAACATTGAAGCTGCTACCAGCTTATCTGACGCAGCTCAGAAAGTTGTAGCTGCAGCAGCTGGAGGTCAATAATGAGCATCCTGATTAATAAAGACACTAAAGTAATCTGTCAGGGTTTCACTGGCGGCCAAGGCACATTCCATTCAGAGCAAGCAATTGCTTATGGAACGAAAATGGTTGGCGGCGTAACTCCAGGTAAAGGTGGCCAAACGCACCTAGGTTTACCTGTATTTAACACCGTTAAAGAAGCGGTAGCGAAAACCGGTGCAACTGCATCAGTTATCTACGTACCGGCTCCTTTCTGTAAAGATTCAATCATTGAAGCTGCTGATGCAGGTATTGAACTGATTGTATGTATTACGGAAGGTATTCCAACGATTGATATGCTTTACGTGAAAGAATACTTAACGCACAAAGGCGTTCGCATGATCGGCCCGAACTGCCCAGGTGTTATCACTCCAGGCGAGTGTAAGATTGGTATTATGCCAGGCCACATTCATAAGCCAGGTAAAGTAGGTATCGTTTCACGTTCTGGTACGCTTACTTACGAAGCAGTGAAGCAAACTACAGATGAAGGCTTTGGCCAATCAAGCTGTGTTGGTATTGGTGGAGACCCAATTCCTGGTTCTAACTTTATCGATATCCTCGAGATGTTCGAAAAAGATCCAGCTACTGAAGCAATCGTAATGATCGGTGAAATCGGCGGTACTGCTGAAGAAGAAGCAGCGGAATACATTAAAGCGAATGTAACCAAGCCTGTGGTTTCTTACATTGCTGGTGTTACTGCTCCTCCAGGTAAGCGCATGGGCCATGCTGGTGCGATTATTTCTGGCGGTAAAGGTACTGCAGACGAGAAATTCGCAGCACTTGAAGCGGCTGGTGTTAAAACTGTTCGTAGCTTAGCCGATATCGGTAAAGCATTACGCGAAAAAACAGGTTGGTAATCACTTTGCTGTAAAGCAAAAGGATAACAGCAACACTACCTAGAAAAAACGCTGCCACTGGCAGCGTTTTTTTATGCTTGTTCATCTAGAGCTTATTGCTCCGGATCACTGAGCATATCGATTATGCCGGAGTGGCGCGAGCTTGGCCGTACCGATGCGCAATTGCTCTCGAAATTACACGCTTGAGTGCGAATTCTACCCAAACCGCCGCGGTTGAAGGTGCGATCATTCTGAAATGCGATACCGGCTAATGCGGAATCGCTGCGCCCCCAAGCAGAACCAGTTATTTGAATTCGCTCGATATCAAGGGAGCTCTCAAGTTCCTCAGCAAGTTTTGCGTAGGTATCTTCTGCATGAGTATCAGCTTGCTCTGTGTTTTGCAGGTTTCTGCGATCCAGCTCGGCGATCAGTTGCCGTGAGAGTGCTCGAGCTTCATCATGCCCATTAATGCTTAACCGGCGAAGCAGGGTGGCAGCGCCCGGCAGATCATATTCCACCAGTTCGCCCGCTAATTTCAAACGGGCTAGTAAAAACATTGCTGGTGCTGAGCCCCGCCGGGCAGCTAATTCCAACATTTGCGAACCTTCTTGGTTACTTTCTTCGGTGTTACGAGTAAATAGTTGCAGCGCCATTTGATACTGGGCGGGTGGATATTCTTTGGCAATCGCTTTTTGCAAGTACTCGTTTGCCTGGGCTTCATCTTTTTCCACCCATTGGCCATTTCGATACCATGTAGCTAGGGCAAATAAAGCAATTTCATTGTCGTATTTAGCGGAAATCTTCATATACTCCAAGCCACGATCGATATCTTTTTCAACACCATCGCCGGTGAGATAGAGCATGGCAACAATTGCCAAAGAATGCAGATCACCCCAGCGTGCTTGCCGATGCAACATCATGATGTGAGGCTTGCAGCTGTCGTTTTCGCACAACAGTTGGGCGCTTTCGCTTTCTGATAACGTAGCGTTTTCCTGAGAGCTGTTGGGGCTTGCCCAAGCTGGTAACGCAAGCATTGCTGCAACAGCCACCACGGCGGCTGTGAATATGTTTTTCTTATATGAAGCAATCGACATAGCGAATCCTTGCACAGTTAATGTACTGATTAGATTAGTGAATATTGGCTTAAATAAACAGCTTCCACATACGGGAAAATGTAAAGAAGTGTGAATTTAGGGGGGAATGGTGGGAGAAACGTGCAAACTGCCTTACTTAAACATCACATACCGCGTTTTTTGGCTTTCTATAACGATAGATATAAGCAAAACATCATCATTTCATCTTACAAACAGGAGAAGTTATCGCACTCGCTCTTGTTATACTAACTGTAACAATATAACATTACACTAAATCACGGCTTTGTATTTAATTGTTATCAGATAGGACGTAATAATAATGAGAACATCAAATCGCTCAATGCTTACCATGTCGGCAGCTGCCCTTGCAGTTTCGTTGGTGCTTACTGGTTGTGGGGAAAACCGTGAGGTAATCGCGGAAATACCACCAGCTGCAGATCATAACCACGATCATGGTCATGACCATGGCTTCAGTGGCCGTATCGTATTTACTTCTGCGGCTAACGACCACGTTTACGTGTACGATTTAGAATCAGAATCGATAATTAATGATTTTCACCTAACGGGTGATAATGCGGCACTATACCCAAGCCCAGATTATCGTTTTGCAGTAGCGATTCAGCGTGCTGATGGCATTGTGAACTTTATTGATAGCGGTTACGAAACAGAAGCGCATGGTGATCATGGGCATTACAATGAGAATGATCCACAACTACTCTCGCTTGAGTTGTTTGGCGAACTTCCTACCCACTATAACCAATACGATCATCGCGGTGTGGTATTTTTTGATGGCGTAGCTGGTGTGCCAGCAAAGGTTTACGCGCTTTCAGATCACAGCCTTAGCGAAAACCGCACATTGGCAAGTTTAGAGCTTACTCGCAACCAACACGGCGCGGCTGAAATTCGCGGAAATCACCTATTTACCAGCTATCGCAGTGCGGATACCGATGGCGTATTACCAGATTTCGTTGAAGTATATGAGCGCCATAGCGATCATTTTGATTTTGTACAACGCTTCGAAGAAAGTTGCCCACGCTTGCACGGTAGCGCAATTACCAGCATGTTCGTTACCTTTGGGTGTGCAGACGGTGTACTCGTAGTTTCTGAGGGTGATGATGGCTATGTAGCTGAGAAATTGGCGAATAGTGACGCTATCACTGAAGCTGGAACTCGTGTTGGTACGATCTATTCGCACGATAATACGGGTTTATTCGTAGGCCGAGCTGGCCAAGAGCTATTCTGGTTGCACGTAGAAGATGATGATCATGACCATGCACATAGCCAAGATGATCATGGGCATGAGCGTATGGAACACATTGAATGGCGCGGTGAAGACAATGCTGATGCAACGATCTTACGCGCAGGCTTCAACCACAGTGGTAACCGTTTTGCTATTTTAGATAGCGCAGGCATGCTTACTGTAGTGCGCTTCCGTACTGATCATTACGAAATTCAGAGCCAATTTGCAGTACTTGATTCAATTGGCGAGAACGCCCCTTATATGGCGTTTAGCCCGATTACCCACGATGCCTTTATTAGCGACCCTGCTGCACAAGAGTTGGTAATCGTTGATTTACATGATGGTGTGATAGAAGAACGTTTAAGCTTGGATGTAGTTCCAGGCAGCTTAGTGTGGTTAGGTTTTCTTGCAGATGACCATGGCCACAACCACTAAGCACAACCCACAGTTCCCTGTTGTGTGAGTGCACTCTGATTAATTGTTAACATTGTGCATTATGCAAGCGGCGAGTAACCCTCGCCGCTTTTTTTGTGGCCGTTGTTTAGCCGTGAGTTCTTCAGCCAGCAAGCTAATGATGGATGCTATGCAGAAGTATTACTCTGCAGGTACCTCAGTAACGGTTTGCAAGTTTTTCAGTAACCAAGTTAATGCAGGATCATTCTCATACGCTGCGTGCCAATATACCTGCAAGCGCGTTGCCGGCACGGCAATGGGCATTGGCCAACTACGCAGTGAATATTGCGTAACCAAACGCTGGGCGATACGTGCAGGTAGCGTAAGCAAAGCTCCTGTTGCAGTTACTAGTTGCGCTGCAGTTTGGTAACTTTGCACCCGCGCGAGTATGTGCCGCTCTACACCCAGTTCCCGTAACAGCATATCTTCAAGCACAGAGCCACGTGCTCGGGTAGACACCGCTAGGTGAGAGCTTGCTAAATAGCGTTCACGGGTAAGTTGCTGTTGATCATTGGCTCGGCTTAACACTGCAAATGGCTCTTGCAACAGAGGCTGTTGCTGCACTGGGCTGCTCATGGCCATCGCTACATCAATCACCACATCGGCTTTGCGATTCAACAGATAATCACTAATTTGCATATGGGGTACGGCAATGCTTTCCAGCTTGGCTTGCGGTGCTGCCTGTTGCAACCGTTTATAAATGCGAGGAAACAGCTCTGCCTCTAACGCTTCGGGCATACCAATTCGAAAGGTACGTTGGGTTGTTGTAGGGCTGAAATTACGGCCCCGGCTCACTAGCCCTTGCATGCGCGCTAACACTTCATTGAGTTCTGGCACCAGCTTTTCACATAAGGCTGTTGGCTGTTGATAGCGGCCGTTGCGCACAAATAGCTGATCATCGAAGGTATCACGCAAGCGCCGCAAGGCATGGCTAATAGCTGAAGGGGTGAGTGCCAGCTCTGCAGCAGCGCGCCCTAACTGACGTTCACGATAGATTGCTACTAGTACCCGTAAAAGGTTTAAATCAACCTTACTATAACTTGGTGCATGCTGATTAGAATGAATTTGATTCATGTTATGCCTTTAATAACTTTCACTTCATTCATGTTAAGAAACTTCGTAGGATGTAGCCACTATTATTTTGGAGAATTGCCATGTTTGGATTATCAGAAAATGCTCAACAGTATTTAGGTCGGGTAAAAGCCTTCATGACGGAACATGTGTATCCGGTGGAAGCGGAGATATTGGCCGAAATTAACAGCAAGCACGCGCATGGCAACTGGCGTGAATGGCAGGTACCCGAGCAACTCGCGAACTTAAAAAAACAGGCCCAAGCGGCCGGTTTATGGAATCTATTCTTACCCGATGCACGTTTAGGGCAGGGGTTATCAACCAGTGAATACGCGCCATTAGCAGAACAAATGGGGCGCAGTATTATTGCCCCAGAAATCTTCAATTGTAATGCGCCTGATACCGGCAATATGGAAGTGCTTTACCATTACGGTTCCGATGCGCAGAAGAAAGAATGGTTAGAGCCATTGCTGCGTGGGGAAATTCGTTCGGTGTTCGGCATGACCGAGCCACAAGTTGCTTCTTCGGATGCCACCAATATGGAAACACGGATTATTGCCGATGGTGATGATGTAGTAATTACGGGCCGTAAATGGTGGAGTACTGGGCTTGGCCACCCGAACGCGAAAGTGGCGATTGTAATGGGATTAACTGATCCTGATGCAGACAAACATCAGCGCCATTCTATGGTTTTGGTGCCACTGGATGCCGAAGGCGTTACCATTGAACGTATGTTACCGGTATTTGGGGATTACGATGCGCCCTATGGCCATGGGGAAGTAAGCTTTAATGGCGTACGGGTGCCAAAAGGGAACGTAATTGGTAAGCTGGGAGCTGGTTTCGCTATTGCCCAAGGCCGTTTAGGGCCGGGCAGAATTCATCACTGTATGCGCGCGTTGGGTGCAGCCGAGCGCTCGTTAGAAATGATGATTAACCGTGCTATGCATCGAGTTGCATTTGGCAAACCATTGTTGCAACTAGGCGACAATGCCACGCGCATTGCCAAACATCGTATGGCAATTGATCAAGCGCGCCTGTATACCATGTACACAGCATCGGTAATTGATCATCAAGGTGTGCGCGCTGCAGCCAGTGAAATTGCGGGTATTAAAGCGGTAGTGCCTACGGTGCTGCAAAACGTAGTGGATGATGCTATCCAAGTGCATGGTGGTGGTGGTTTAAGCCATGATTATGTACTTACCGGGTTTTATGCCATGGCACGAGCGCTGCGCTTAGCGGATGGACCCGATGAAGTTCACCAAGCCATGGTATTACGCCAAGAAATGAAGAAATACCGATAGGAATCGCGATGAGCACTACAAATAAAGTAATAGACCAAGGTGTTGCCGTTCGCGAACAAGAACAATTTGATGTGGCCGCGGTAACCCAATGGTTGCAAAATAAACTACCAGAATTAAATGATACGCCAACCTTAACGCAATTTCCGGGTGGTGCATCGAATTGGACCTACCGGCTTGAATACAGCACTGCAGACCTTATTTTGCGGCGCCCTCCAGCGGGAACGAAGGCGAAATCGGCACACAATATGCAGCGTGAACACGATATTCAGCTGATGTTGAAGAAGTATTATCCCGTGGTGCCAAAGATGGTGGGTTATTGTGCCGATGAATCACTGATTGGTAGTGATTTTTATGTAATGGAACGGGTGCCGGGCATTATTCCTCGGAAAAATATGCCTCGAGGCGTTGAGCTTTCCGAGCAACAGGTGCGTGAGCTTTGTACCAACATGCTCGATCAACTTATTGCTTTGCATAAGGTTGATTACCGCATGGCCGGTTTAGACACCATTGGTAAGGGTGAAGGCTATATTGATCGGCAGGTAAAAGGTTGGTGCGATCGCTATCGGCGCGCAAAAACTTGGAATGTACCCTCCGGTAAGAAAATTATGCAGTGGTTAGAAGCGAATAAGCCTACGCGGGAAATGCTCTGCATTACTCACAATGATTTTCGCTTCGATAATTTGGTTTTGAACCCAGATAATCCCACAGAAATATTGGCGGTGCTGGATTGGGAACTTGCTACCATTGGTGACCCGCTCGTAGAGCTAGGCAATATGCTTGCGTACTGGGTGCAGGCGGATGATGATCGGGTGGCGAAAGCCACTCGCCGACAGCCTACTCACCTAGAAGGAATGCTAACGCGGGATGAAGTAATTGCGTACTATTGCGAGAAAATGGGTTTCAAGGATGTAGATATGCGCTTCTACCAAGTGTTTGGTTTGTTCCGTTTATCGGTGATTGCGCAGCAAATTTATTATCGCTACTACCATAAACAAACGCGCAATCCAGCGTTCAAGAACTTTTGGTTTGTAGTGCATTACTTACACCGCCGTTGCCGCAAATTAATGCGAGCAAGTGCGTAATGGCTATTGTTACTCTAGTGCGGCATGGACAAGCTTCTTTTGGGGCTGCTGATTATGATCAACTTTCACCCCTAGGAGTTCAGCAGCTTGAGCATTTGGGCTCGTTATTGCGGGCACAAGATGAACAATTTGATGTGGTGTTACGTGGCAGTTTACGTCGCCATAAGCAAAGTGCCGCCGCATTTGTAACTGGCTATCAAAAGCCGCTCACTCTGCTGGAACAACCGCATTGGAATGAGTTTGATCATCGTGCCGTAATGCATGCGCTTGCGCATGAAGAGCCGCAGTTGCGTGAATTATTCGCCGCTGATGGTAAGCCAGAGGTGAGCGAGCAGGATGTATTGGCATTATTTATGCGGGCGGTACAGCGCTGGCAATCGGGCGCATGTGATGCCGATTACATAGAGCCTTGGCCTGCATTTGTGGCTCGTGTAGAAGCGGCTTGGCATGAGCTGCACACGCTTGCTGAGCATAAACGCATTTTGGTGATTACATCTGGCGGCCCGATTGCGATATCAACTATGGGTAGCTTGGGGATGCCGGCTGAACAAATGATGTCGATAAACCAGCATTTGGTAAATTCAGGTATCAGCCGATTTCGCTGGCAGCCGGAACAACCACGGCAACTGATTAGTTTGAATGAGCATGGCCACGTAACGGGCCGCTATAAACATTTACTCAGCTATCGTTAGATAGTGAACCGGCGCTTTGCATGCGCTTCGCTAGCATAAGTGCAAAGTATGCGGAATCGATTACTAGTAAGAAGGAATAATGATGCGTAAACGTATTTTAATTACTGGAGCAAGCTCTGGTTTGGGTGAAGAAATGGCGCGGCAATTTGCAGCGAAAGGCCATGATTTAGCCCTGTGTGCTCGGCGTACTGAACGCTTAGAGGCGCTGCAAGCGGAAATTACTGAGAAATACCCACAGGTAACGGTAATTTTGAAGGCCTTGGATGTAAATGATCACGATGCTGTGTTTCGTGTGTTTAATGAATTTAAAGAGGAGCTGGGTGGTTTAGATCGGGTAATTGTAAATGCGGGAATGGGTAAGGGTGGTTCTATCGGCACTGGCTTGTTCAAACACAACAAGTTAACTGCAGAAACTAACTACATTGCCGCGTTGGCGCAATGCGAGGCCGCTTTAGAAATTTTCCGGGAACAAAACCATGGCCATTTGGTAACGATTGCATCGATTAGTGCACTGCGCGGTATGCCGCGGGCGCTTACTACCTATGCATCGAGTAAAGCAGCTTTAGTTAACTTAACGGAAGGTATTCGCGCTGATTTACTGCGCAGTAAGAGCCCGATTAAGGCGAGTTGCATTATGCCGGGCTTTATTCGCTCGGAAATTAATGAGAAAGTAAAGAATACGCCATTTATGTGCGATACCGTGCCAGGCGTGCGCAGTATGGTACAGGCCATTGAAAAAGAAAAAGCATCTGCTTATGTACCAGGTTGGCCATGGAATGTGATCGCATTTCTAATCAAGCGCCTGCCATTAAAAATCGTGATGAAAATGGGTTAGTAGTACCTGATAAGCAGGTTTATAAAGAATACGAGGGTGTTATGGATATTAAAATCTATCAAGTTGATGCATTTACCGATCGCGTGTTTGGTGGAAATCCTGCAGCTGTTTGCCCTCTTGGTGGCTGGCCAGAAGATGATTTGCTACAAGCCATTGCGGAAGAAAATAATTTATCGGAAACCGCATTTTTTGTAGCCGATGGTAGTCAATTTCACTTGCGTTGGTTTACGCCTGAAGCCGAGGTTGATTTGTGTGGACATGCTACCTTGGCTGCAGCGCACGTGTTGTTCCATCACTTAAAATACAACCAGCCTGAAATTCAATTTCGCACCCGTAGTGGTGAACTACGGGTGGCGCTTACCGAGCTGGGTATCGCTATGAACTTCCCGGCATCGATGCCACACACAGTGGCAGAGCCGCCACAAGCATTGCTAGATGGCCTCTGCTTGCAAGATGAACAACGCAGTAATGCGCGGGTATTTGCAGCGTATGATTATATTGTGGAGCTAGGTTCGGAGGCAGAGGTTCGCAAGTTAGCCCCTGATTTTGCGAAATTGAGCGAGCTGGATGGCCGGGGGGTGGTGATCACTGCACCGGGCAACACCCATGATTTCGTGAGCCGCTGCTTTTTCCCGAAATTACGCGTGAATGAAGATCCGGTAACCGGTTCTGCGCACTGCGAACTTGCCCCATTTTGGGCCGAAAAGCTAGGTAAGGAAACCGTTACGGGTGCACAACTTTCTCGTCGTGGCGGAATAGTGCATTGTGCCATGGTACGCACTGCCCCAGCACCAGAGTTAAGCCCTGATCAGCCACGTAGTAGCGATCGGGTTATTCTCAGCGGTAGCGCTGCCGATTACATGCAAGGTATGATAACCATTCCATAAATTCTGAATCGTTCAAAGTGGGCGGTTTATTGCGTGAGCGCGCATCATTCCTAAAAGGATAGCTAAATGAACATTTTAAAATGGTTCGGCATTGGCTTAGTTTCGCTATTGCTGCTGATTTTCGTGTATGTGTTTATTAGTTATCAATCGAACATGAATGAACACCTTACGTTAAATGATGAAGTGCGAGAAAACGCACCGGGCCAATTTATTCAGCTCACCGATGGTTATACCCATTACCAACTTACTGGGGCAGATGATGCGCCCACAATAGTGCTGGTGCATGGTTTTAGTATTCCGATGGCGATTTGGGGCACTACGCATCGCCGTTTGCAGCAAGCAGGGTATCGCGTATTAGCATATGATTTGTTTGGCCGCGGCTATTCAGATAGGCCGCGTGTGCAATATACCGGCGAATTGTTTGAGCGCCAATTACAAGAGTTGCTCGATGGCTTAAATATTGAAGGGCCGGTAGTATTGGCAGGGCTTTCTATGGGCGGCCCCATTGTAATGCGCTTTGCGGCCAACCATTCGCATCGAGTATTAGGCACGGTGCTGATTGCACCGCTGCATCAACCGCTGCAGCCGCCACCCATGCCAGAGCGTATTGGCCACGTTATGCTCGGCGCATTTTATGTGCCGAGTATTCAACAAAGTTTTGCGGCGGAATACTTAACGCCTGAAGATGCTACAGCATTGCGAACTGCATATACTGCACAAACCGAAATTCGCGGCTTTACGCAAGCACTAACCTCTTCTTTCTATGCGTTTAGTACGCAAGACCACCGTGAGTATTATCGCCGAACCCGCGAATATGGGGTGCCCATGATGTTGGTGTGGGGTACCAACGATAATGTGGTTCCTTATAGCCATGCCGAGGGCGTGCAGGAAGATGCATTGGTGCTACACATGATTACCGCTGAAGGCGCAGGGCACACCCCACACCTTGAACAGCCGGAACTGGTGAATGGCTATATTCTTGCGTTTTTACAGGATTTAACGCTCGAGTAATAATAGAAATTTTGGAATTTTTTAATGGAAGCAATGAAAAAGGCAAACACTTGGTGTTTGCCTTTTTATTCGTTAGCGTGTTGCTATCGGTGATTAAATTTTCCAACGGAAACCGAGCATTGCTACTACCGGATCAATATCTACATTCACACTTTGCACTGTTGTACCGTTTACTTTTACTTTCCCTGTGGTATCGATAGCCATCTTACTCACCATAAAATGAATACCCATGCGTTCGCTAAGTTGATAGTTGAAGCCGGCTTGTACCGCTATACCCCACGATTCACTTAAGCTCAGGCTTACGTTATCGCTTGCAGTGGTTACATCAAGCGCAATCAATGCACCCTCTAGGTCGCTACCTACCTGTTCATCGAAGAAGGTTGTATAGTTCACGCCTATACCAACAAATGGTTGAAATAAAGCGTGTTGGGTGAAGTGATACTGAGCCATTAGAGTAGGAGGCAAATGCTTCGTTTTACCAATGTTCAAACCATCAATAGCAGAACCTTTTACCTTTAAATCGTGGCTAAACGGGGTAGCTGCAATCAGTTGCAAGCCGAAATTTTCGTTGTAGCGGTAATCGAAGGTAAGCCCAAGTTGTGTATTATTACTTACACCAACACCAGTAGAGCCAGCCGGCAACCCTGCTACTGATTCGATGACGTTCAAGTTACTGCTGCTTTCATCTGGCATTACGCTGATAGCGCCAATATTTACTGAAAAATCGGCCATTGCTGGCGCAGCAAGAAAAGAGGATAAGGCTAAGGCTAGAATCGATAGTTTCGTTTTCATTGGTACTCTCCAGGTTTTAAATTCTGGAGCTATTATGGAGCCGAGCGTTAGGCGAATATTGTGCCAGATCAAACATATCCCTACACACCGCAAGGATTAAATAGAAAGCTTGCGCTAGCGCAAACTTTCTACTTATTTTGAGGTGTATTTGGCTACTCTGTTGGGTTTACCACGATCAGGTTAGCTACCAATCACCTTACCTTCGTTGTGGCGAATTACTACTGTGCTAGAACGTGGCCGAGCACTACCACCATCTGGCCAATGGCTACTAGGGTTGCTCACCGTAGAGCCCTCACCCGGATGTTGTACGTTGATGAACATTGTTTTGCGATCTGGAGTGGTTACTACGCCAGTGATTTCGCAATCAACTGGCCCGGTTAAAAACCGTTTTACTTCGCGAGTATCAGGGTTTGCTACTAGCATAGCGTTATTGCCATAGGTACTACCACCTTGAATAGCACCACTCATATCGGTTTGAATCCATAGCAAGCCAGCGCTATCAAACCAGAGGCCATCGGCGCACGCATGATGATTGGTAGCATCGAGCTCAATAGCGGTATCAGGCGTGTAGGTGCCAGGAGCACCGCCGAGCATGAAAATATCCCAAGTAAAATGATCAGCACGCTCTTGCCAACGAATAATATGGCCAGCGTAGTTTTCTGCGCGTGGATTCGCCGCATCAATTTGCGCTTCAGTGCGGCGCGTGTTGTTGGTAAGGGTAAAATATACTTCACCCGTTAGTGGGTGTACAGCGCCCCACTCAGGGCGATCCATTTTCGTGGCGCCCATAATATCAGCGGCTAAGCGGGTATTCAGTAATACATCACCTTGATCGCTAAACTGTACATTCGCGGCAGCAGCTGCAGCTTGAAATGCAGCATTGTGAATATCGAGAGGCAACCACTCACCGCTGCCATCATCATTAAACCGTGCTACATAAAGCGTGCCTTCTTCCAGCAAATGCGAGCCTGCTGTGGCGTGGTTATATACCTCTGCTGATACAAACTTGTAAATATACTCGAATCGGGAATCATCACCAGAATAGGCTACCAGTGGTTTGCCTTCTTCAGCGGCAGCGAAAACAATGCCTTCATGAGCGAAGCGGCCAAGGGCTGTGTGCTTTTTTGGCATACTGTTTGGGTTGAATGGGTCTATTTCTACAATCCAACCAAAGCCATTGGCTTCGTTCCGGTAATCTTCGTTTGCATTATTGCCATAGGGCGTTACATCGAACCGCGCATATTCGTCAGCACTAGGTGTTGCGGTTTCCCAATAATAACGGCCATTTTCTTTCGCCACACCATAACGTTGTTGCTCGCGGGTGTGTTCTGCTTGGTTCACAAAACAGCGCGCCCAATTTTCTTCGCAGGTTAAGTATGTTCCCCACGGTGTGTGGCCGTGCGCACAGTTATTCAGTGTGCCACGAGTACGAGTGCCACTTGGGCTGAATAGGGTACTCAGTTTTGGATGGCCGGCAGCCGGCCCCACCAATTCCATTTCTGTTGCGCCGGTAATACGGCGATTAAACGAGCTTGTTTGGAGTAGCTGCCATTCGCCATTTACATCTTTAATATGCGCTACTGAAACCCCATGTGCTGCAATTTCTTTACGCACTTGATCAGCGGGGCGTGGTGGGGCATCGGGCCCATTCGCATGAATGAATGCGGGATCAACATATTCATGATTCATCACCAACAAGCCTTCCGTTGAGTTGGTGCCAGCAGCATGTGCATCAATAGGGAAAAAATGCATGCCATCATGGTGGGCTCCAACCTGTTGTTCTTGTTCAGCGCCAGTATTACTGCCATCAGCACGATATTCTGCGGCATTTGCCAGTAGTGGTGTACCCCAAGGCAGGAACGCTTGCGCTTGATATTCAGCAGGAACTACTACTTCATCACCGAAACCAACAGTTATAGGGGTGAAGGCCATTGCCGGTTGCTGACGCAAAGTGCCGGTAGCACTGCTGCAGCTGGCAATGAATGCGGTAGCTGCAATGGCAGCGCTGCCTTGAAGAAAACGCCGCCTACTCATATTTACATTCACAACATCAGCGAACTCGCGATTGTTAGAGAAATTTGTTTGCGGATCCGGATTATTAATATCGAACGTAATTGGCATGTTAAGTATCCTCGGGCGTGTGGCGTTGGGTGTGGTAACCGTGCACAAGTAGATGTTTTCATGCACTACTTCACCATATTTGCGTTACATTTCTATGACAAAATCGCGATATCGGCGGCATTGGGTCTGAACTGCTACTATGGTCTGGTTTGTATATTTTTGTGCATCTGGCATTATCATGGGTAGCACAACAATGAATGGATAATTTATGAACATACAACGCGTTATTGCTTTGGTTACTGCCCCAGTTGGGTTGCTTTTTTTACTCTCAGATCCACAAAGTTTGTTACGTTTTATCGCCAGTACAGGGCTAAACTGGTACCAAGTGTTTAACCCGATTGCATGGGGCATTATTTTAGGCACAGCCGCTGGGTTATTGCGGTTTCATCAAGTGCAGAAATTTGCGGTGTGGGGTACCTATGCAGCTACTGCCCTTACTACTTTTGGCGCGGTAGGTACCATTGCCATCTATTTTGAGCACCGGCTCTGGTATTTAGGTTGGCCCACCATGTGGGTTGCAGCGTTAGGAATTGGTATTTATTCATTCTTCTTAATGCAACTTCGCTTTGCAGAGAAATTTCAAAAAGACAGTGAGGACGATAGTGAGTAAACGTATTTTACTCAATAGCGATTTAGGCGAAGGCTTTGGCGCTTGGCGCATGGGTGAAGATAGCCTGATCATGCCGTATATCGATTGTGCCAATATCGCCTGCGGTTTTCATGCGGGCGACCCACTTATTATGCAAAACACAGTATCTGCTGCGGTTGAGCACGGCGTGCAAATTGGTGCACATCCAGCGTATCCCGATTTAGTTGGATTTGGCCGCCGCTCGATGGCGCTGCAGCCAGCCGAGGTAGAAGCCTTGGTGCTGTATCAGATTGGTGCGTTAGCAGCATTCTGTAGCGCTGCAGGCACCACTGTTGCGTATGTAAAGCCGCATGGTGCGTTGTATCACGATATGCTCAAGAACGATGCTTTGTTTGCCGCAGTAGTGCGCGCAGTTAAACAGGCAAGCAGCGGTGTGAGTAAACCATTGCCGTTAGTGATGCTAGCCAAGGTAGACCCTAGCCATTGGCAACAAATTGCTAGTGAGTATGGGGTAGAACTCTGGTTTGAAGGCTTTGCCGATCGTGCCTACAACAATGATGGTACCTTAGTAGCCCGCACTCAGCCCGGTGCAGTAATTCACGAGCCAGAGGCAATGCTGGCGCAGGCAATACAATTTGCCGAGCAGAGCGAGATTACTACGATTAACGGACAACGATTAGCGCTGCATATTGATACCTTATGCGTGCATGGCGATACCCATGAAGCATTAGCGGCGGTGCAAGCGATTCGCAGCCATGCTGCATTTGCGAAATAGCGTTCTATTTACATTGAGGTAAACATGAGTTCAACCGAGCAATTTACCACACGGCCAGAAGTAACCTTTGCAATTGCTGGGGTAGATGCTTTATTGCTGCAGTTCGATCAGCAACTAGATCCATGTATGCCGGGATTTCTCGCCAATATCCGGCAAACAATTTTTCGTGAGCATGGCGATGTAGTGCAGGAAGTAGTGCCTTCTTATGCCAGTTTATTGGTGTATTACGAACCGCGATTAGTGCGCACGTATGATTTACAGCAACTACTGGAAGTAGTAGTAAATGATACACCTTGGCTATGTAGTGTGTGGTCTGTTGATACGGAAGCACCAGGAAAGCTTGTAGAAGTGCCAGTATGGTATTTTCCAGAGGGGCATAATACTGCAGCCGTAAACGATATGGCCGCTATTTGTAAGCACACAGGTTTAAGCCAAGAAGAGGTTGTTGCCGAGCATAGTGGTATTGATTATCAAGTATATGCACTTGGTTTTGCGCCGGGCTTTGCCTATTTAGGCCGAGTAGCTGAGCGTTTGGAGATGCCGCGTTTAGCTAAGCCGCGGCAAAACGTGCCAGCCGGCAGTGTGGGTATTGCTGAGCAACAAACCGCGGTATACCCGCAAGCTTCTCCTGGTGGTTGGAATATTTTGGGATTAAGCCCTTTTCAGTGGTTTAATCCTAATACGGAACCGATGACACCTGTACAAGTGGGGGATCGTATTCGTTTTAAAGCGATTAGTGAAGCCGAATACAAGCAACTGTTGCAAGCGCAAGGAGGCCAGTCATGATCGGATTTCGGGTGGTGAAAAGTGGCATCCTCGCACTAGTACAAGATACTGGGCGGCTTGGTTATCAGCATCTAGGCGTTACCCGGGGTGGTCCGCTGGATGCAAAATCGGCATATTGGGCGAATCGCTTGTTAGATAATCCAGCCGATGCTGCGGTGTTGGAAATTACCGCGGGTGGTGTAGAACTCGAATCACGAACGCAAACCATGGTTGCAGTTACCGGTGGTGATTTGAACCTTACTATTAATGGAAAGCCGCAGGTGCCGTGGCAGAGCTTTTGGATACGCCAGGGCGATCGTTTAAAGTTCTCTACGCCGCGCTATGGCTTTCGTGCCTACTTAGCGGTAAGTGGTGGCTTGCAAACAAAACCGATACTCGGCAGCAGAGCTACAGTGCAGCGCGATCACCTAGGTGGCATTCATGGTAATGGTGAACCGTTAAAGGTTGGCGATGAGTTACCCTGTAAGCATTTAGCAGAAGAGGAAATTAGCCGGCAAATTCCGCAGCAGTATTTACCGCAAATCAGCCAAAATATCACCTTGCACTTAATTCCTGGGTATCAACAGCACTTGTTTAGCAAAGCGGCCTGGCAGCAATTCTGGGGTAGCGAATTTTCGCTCAGTACGCATAGTAATCGTATGGGCGCACGCTTATCTGGGCCAGCGCTGGAAACCCCGAAAGATACCCTTCTTTCTGAAGGGGTTAGCTATGGTGCAGTGCAGGTGCCACCAGACGGGCAACCGATTATCATGTTGGAAGATCGGCAAACCCTAGGTGGCTACCCCAAGCTAGGTAATATTCTGCCGTTAGATGGTTTTGTGCTGGCGCAATGCATGCCTGGAGCGAAAATACGCTTTAAACCGCTCAGCCTCGCAGAAGGGCAGCAACAAATGCGCAGATATCTTCGCTTTTTCGGCTTGTAAGCTGCGCGTATTATTGCGATCATAAGCGCCATTTTTAAGAACAGGATTGCTGTTCAGAATTACTGCGCTGTTTGCTAGCGAACGTATCGCAACTATATAGATTTTGGAGAATACCTGAATGGCCGAAAGCGCCCCACGCCCGAGCAACTTTATTCGTAAGATCATCGATCAGGATTTAACGTCTGGAAAGCACAACCAAGTGCATACACGTTTTCCTCCTGAGCCGAATGGTTATCTGCATATTGGTCATGCAAAATCGATTGTATTGAATTTTGGTATTGCTAAGGATTACCAGGGCACCTGTAACTTGCGCTTTGATGATACTAACCCGCTGAAAGAGAGCATGGAGTATGTAAGCGCAATTAAGGCCGATGTGCGCTGGTTAGGTTACGAGTGGGAAGGCAAAGAACGCTATTCTTCAGATTACTTTGCTGCACTGCATGGCTTTGCTGTTGAGCTTATTGAAAAAGGCTTAGCGTACGTTGATTTCTCTCCGCAAGAGGTAATTCGGGAATTGCGTGGCACGTTGAAAGAGCCAGGTAAGAACAGCCCATACCGTGATACTTCGGTAGCAGAGAACTTAGCTGAGTTTGCCAAAATGACCGCTGGCGAATATCCGGAAGGGCATTGTTCGTTGCGCGCTAAAATTGATATGAGCTCATCATTTATGTGTATGCGGGATCCGATTATTTATCGGATTCGCCATGTACATCATCACCAAACCGGTGATCAGTGGTGTGTGTATCCGATGTATGATTTCACCCACTGTATTTCCGATGCGCTGGAAGGCATAACACATTCGCTGTGTACTTTGGAATTCCAAGATAATCGTCGCTTGTACGATTGGGTGTTAGATAACATTAGCATTCCATGCCACCCACAACAGATTGAGTTTTCGCGGTTAAATCTTGAATACACGGTAATGAGTAAGCGCAAGCTGAATTTACTAGTAACAGAAGGCCATGTAAGTGGCTGGAACGATCCGCGTATGCCTACTATTGCTGGTTTACGCCGCCGTGGTTACACCCCGGGTTCAATTCGTGAGTTTGCCCATCGAATTGGCGTTACCAAAATGGATAACATGGTGGAAATGGGGATCTTGGAATCCTGCATTCGGGATGAATTAAATGAACATGCGCCGCGTTCGATGGCAGTTCTAGATCCGGTGAAATTGGTAATCGAAAACTACCCAACAGGGCAGAGCGAAGTATTGCTTTCCCCGAACCATCCGAACAATGAAGCTATGGGTACACGAGAGGTGCCATTTAGCGGTGAGCTTTATATTGAGCGGGAAGATTTCCGTGAAGAAGCGAACAAGAAGTTTAAGCGTTTAGTGCTTGGTAAAGAAGTACGCTTACGCAATGCGTATGTGGTAAAAGCTGAGCGTGTTGAAAAAGCCGCGAATGGCGAAATTACTACCATCTTCTGTAGCTATGATCCGCAAACCCTTGGTGTTGATCCTGCTGATGGCCGCAAAGTGAAAGGCGTAATTCATTGGGTTTCGGCAGCACATGCGATACCCGCAGAAATACGCTTGTACGATCGGTTGTTTAGTATTCCGAACCCAGGTGCAGCAGAAACATTAGATGAAGCATTAAACCCTGAATCGCTGGTAGTAATGCAGGGTTATGTTGAGCCTTCACTGGCACAAGCGAAACCTGAGCAAGGCTTCCAGTTTGAGCGTATGGGTTATTTTTGCCTAGATAATCAAGATTCAAGTGCCGAAAAGTTGGTATTTAATCGTACCGTTGGCCTTCGTGATAGCTGGGCGAAGATAAGCGGCGAGTAATAATCACTGATGGTAGTGAACGAAAAAGCCCAGCGTTTTGCTGGGCTTTTCTGTATATGGCTTTGCGATAGCCGCGTTATTCAGTATATAAGAACTGCTCTACTAAATCGGCTCCATACAGCTTGGATGGCGTTGTAAAGCCACCGCTTTGTGGATTACTTAACACATGCGTAGCCATGGTTACGGCGCCTTTAGCCGTAAGTGTATAACCGTTTAATACTTGCTTGCGCAGGGTTACCACATCGCCTTTGGCGTTGCGTGCTTCACCCCATACCCAAGTGTAATACTTGGCGCGCTCTTCGTCTTTCGGGCCAGCTGGCTGTGCGTCGATCTTTTTCATTAACCAGTTTTTCATAAATTCCATGCGGAATAACCAACGTAGCCAATTCATTTTGCGCATGCGGCTTACTAGCTTCGGGCTGGCTGGAATGAACACTTCAATATTGCCAATGCCGGTGCTGTGATATGCCGTAGAAACGTCACCCCAAGGAATGGTCATGGCCAGTTTCTCGCCACCGCCGAAATCAATTTTCTCAGCTTTGTAAGCTAGTGGTACGGTTACGATCTTGCCATCTTTGCGCACCGAGCCACCTTCACCAATGCGTCGAGCACTGGTTTTTGCTGTGCCGCGGCTCATACGTGAGCGTGAATCAAAGCCCAACTTCAGATGGGTAGCGTCAGTTAATTGCGCTTTCAGTTGCGCCGCAACGCAATCCGTAGGAATTACATCAAAGCCCACACCAGGGCATAGCACTACGCCTGCAGCCTGCGCCTGTTCGTGAAAACTAGCGGCTAATTCAAAAATATCTAGCTCGCCGGTGATATCCAAGTAATGGGTTTTGCTGGCAATGCAGGCTTTCATCATTACTTCTGCGGTGAGCTCAAATGGGCCCGCGCAGTGAATTACCAAATCAACATCAGCAAGCTCTGCAGCCACTTGCGATACACTCTCAAGAGCAAAGCTTTTGCTTGTTAAGCCAAGTTCATTAGCAAGTGCAGCTACTTTCTCAGGATTACGGCCTGCGAGGATAGGTGTTTGGTTTTGGGCAATGGCTTCTTTGGCGATCAATTCACCTGTATAGCCGGTGGCGCCATAAATCATATATTTCATTAAGATAACTCGATTCGGTGATGGTCGGCGTCTTCTGTATTGTGTTCGCAAGTTGCTGCGTTTTTACACTCGCCGTACAAATAAAGGCTGTGGTTTGTGAGTTGAATACCGTGCTCTTTGGCAACCGCTAATTGGCGGCGCTCGATGGTATCATCTTCAAACTCAATCACGCGGCCACAGGTGAGGCACACTAAATGGTCGTGGTGTGCTTTCGCGCTAAGTTCGAAAACAGAACGGCCACCTTCAAAGTGATGGCGGGTAACAATGCCGGCATCATCAAATTGATTCAGTACCCGATATACTGTTGCTAATCCCACTTCATCGCCTTGTTCAAGGAGGATTTTGTATACATCCTCGGCGCTAATATGCTGATGAGCAGGGTTCTTCATAATTTCGAGAATCTTAATTCGCGGTGAGGTTACCTTTAATCCAGCTTTCTTCAGTTGAATATCGGAATTACTCATTTTAGACCCTCGTTGTTAGTATGTTCGCCGATTATAGCCACATTTTCTCTGCTTACGCTAGTTGATCAAGGCCCATCTCTTCACGCAGCTGCGCACACCATTGTTCAACACGCTCTTTCGTTAGCTCAGGCTGGCGATCTTCATCAATGCCCAAACCGACAAAATGGTTCGCATCTGCCATGCCTTTGGATTCTTCAAAATGGTAACCTTCAGTTGGCCAATGGCCAATCACAATAGCGCCGCGAGCTTCAACGATATCGCGAATCATGCCCATGGCATCAAGAAAATATTCGGCATAATCTTCTTGGTCGCCACAACCGAAAATCGCAACAACTTTGCCTGCAAAATCAATTTCTTCAAGTTCTGGGAAAAAATCATCCCAATCACATTGGGCTTCACCGTAATACCACGTTGGAATGCCGAAGATCAGTAAATCAAATTCGGCAATCTCTTCTTTACTAGATTTTGCAATATCTTGCACAGCAATCATTTGCTTACCTAGCTCTTTTTCAATCATGTGGGCAACGGCTTCGGTATTGCCGGTATCGCTGCCAAAGAAAAGTCCTACTGTTGCCATAGTTACTTCATTCCAATCTATGTTTATGATTCAGTGTTCAGGGTTTGCTTCAACAATTGCTCAATCAGAGCACTACGGCTAATACCTTTTTCCGCAGCTTGTTCGCTGAGTTCTGTGTACACATGCTGTTCTAATTTCAATTCTACTCGCCGCAAGCCTTTCTCGCGATCACGGCGTAACTGCCTACGTTTGTTCAAACGTACTTGTTCTTCCCGGGTGAGTGGATTACTTCTTGGCCGGCCTGGCCGCCGCTCACTTTGAAATAGATCGGGGGTGATTTTATCGTTTGCTTCTTTTGCCATGGTTATGCCGCTACACCAATTGGTTTTGCGTTCCTTTGCTAATGCGTAAGGCCATATACATCGCGAATCATTGCAATTGCGCTTCGAGCACGAATTGAATAATACCTTTCGCTAGAAACCCAGCCATTCCTAAAAACAAAACAAGCCATACAGCAATACGGCCAAACTTCGGCACATCACCTTTCTTCAATACATCTTGAATCGCTAAGCCGATCAATAAGAATAAGCCAGCGATGGCAATATTCATCATCAGTGATTCAATTTGTTCAAGGTTATCAGCAAACATCATTCTTCCTAATTACTTGCCATGGACATGTTTCGCTCAGTTAACGGCGCTATTCTATGTAGTTTAATGCTCGTTAAATTGGCCTGCAGCATAGCATATAGCCTGATTTCTTGCGAGTGTTAGGCAGCGAAATGGCTTTCCAGAAAACGCTCCACTAAACCATTAAATACCGCTGGCTTTTCTGCATGCAGCCAATGGCCAGCCTCAGCAATGGTTTTCGATTCTGCTTGCGGAAATCTGCGCGTAATAGCTCCGCGATGCTGCTCTTGAATATAATCTGAATTACCACCGCGGATAAATAATACTGGGCCGGAAAATTCACCTTCTTGGGCAGGGGCGCCAATTAAATCGGCATAACATTTACGCAAGCCTGCAAGATTTAATCGCCATTCCCAGCCGTTGTCTGTTTTGCGTAAATTCTTCAGTAAAAACTGCCGTACGCCTTTTGTGTCTATGGCATTCGCTAATGCTTTGTCGGCGTCTTGCCGGCTATTCACCGAATCAATATCAACGGCTTCCAGAGCATCGAGAATGGTATTGTGGCGGGCATCGTAAGCTACCGGAGCAATATCGGCGATAATCAGTGAATGCACGCGCTCTGGGTGCTCAAGGGCAAATTCCATTGCAACCTTGCCACCAAGTGAATGGCCAAGAATATGCGCTTTTTTGATCTTTAGTTTGTCGAGAAGATCTTCTAAATCTGCAGCCATCTCCACAAAGCGCATCGTCTCGGTCCAGGGTGAGCTACCGTGATTACGTAGATCGATATTCACCACATGATAATGCTCTTGCAACGCTCTGCTTACGCTTTTCAAGTTATCGAGGTCACCAAAGAGGCCATGGATTAGCACCACGGTATCAGCCTCATCGGCGGCTACGCCGAGCTCTTCAAAATTTAACGCCACGGCCTTCGGCATAAATAGAATTCCTCGTTATGTTAGAGAGTGAGTTTGTGCTGTGCTGGCTATTTTCCCTGTTTGTGCTTTGCGGTGCAAACCTTCTGTTTGTCGGGTATAATTCTTTGGTGTTTTGAACAACGAGAATTAGAACCCGCCCTATGAAAAAAATTGATATCGATGATGAACTATACGCCTATATTGCATCCCACACACGGCACATAGGTGAGAGCGCTTCGAGCATTTTACGCCGTTTGCTTGGGCCTAGTTCTGGCTTGGCTGCCGATGGCGGAGCACAGAGTGATAGCACTGCCGCTAGTGAACACCAAGGTTTGGCATCGGCAAACTCACAAAAGCAACCTCCGGTACCTGCGCATTCTAGCAGCCGAAATCTTTTTGATGTGCTTTCGCAAGCGGATTTGGCCAACCAAAAAGGCGCTGTTGGCCGTTTTCTATTCATTTTGGCAATGTTGCATCGTTGCCATGCCCAGCAATTTTCTCGGGTACTCGATATTCGCGGCCGCAACCGGCTGTATTTTGCCGCGAGCGAAGCCCAGCTATTAGCCGCTGGTAACAGTACCAACCCGAAGCAAATTCCAGATACGGAGTTTTGGGTAGTTACGAACAACAATACAACGAAGAAGAAATCAATTCTTACCGAAGTGGCGTTAGAGCTTGGCTATACGGCGTCTGAAGCTGAAAAAATAAGGGATTTTCTAGCATGAGCAAACACCCACGGGCCGGTATGCCGGCAGAACTAAGCGATTTATGTAATATTCCGGCGCTCATGGCTGCCTATTATGTAAATGAACCGAACCCGGGCTCCGCATCACAACAGGTAAGTTTTGGTACTTCCGGGCACCGTGGCTCGGCCTTGAAGCATTCATTTAATGAAGCGCATATTTTGGCTATTAGCCAAGCAATCGTAGCGTATCGTGAAGAGCAGGGGATTACTGGCCCGCTGTTTATTGGTAAAGATACCCACGCACTATCAGAAGCTGCATTTATTACCGCGCTGGAAGTATTTATAGCGAATGGTTTGGAAGTGCATATTCAGGCGGATTTTGGTTATACGCCAACACCCGTGATTAGCAATGCCATTGTGCGTTATAACGCAGGCCGTAGTTCTGGCCTTGCTGATGGTGTGGTAATAACCCCTTCGCACAATCCACCACAAGATGGTGGCTTCAAATACAATCCACCGCATGGTGGCCCTGCAGATGGTGAAGTTACCAAAACTATTGAGAAATATGCGAACGCCATTCTTAGTACTGAGTTGATTGGTGTAGAAGTGATTTCGTGGGCGCAAGTAAAGAAATCAAAACGCTTGAAGAAAGTGGATTGGATTAGTGCCTACGTGCAAGCACTGGATAGTGTAGTGGATATGCAGGCGATAGCTAAGGCGCAATTGCCAGTATGTGTAGATGCAATGGGTGGTTCTGGTATTGCATATTGGCAAGCTATTCGTGACCACTATAAGCTGCCTCTGGATATTATTAATGCCGCTGCAGATCCTACATTCCGTTTCATGACCCTCGACAAAGACGGTGTTATTCGTATGGATTGCTCGTCGGCAGATGCGATGGCTGGGTTGTTGGCGCACAGAGGCGATTACGCCTTGGCGGTAGGGAATGATCCGGATTATGACCGCCATGGCATTGTTACTCCTGATGGCTTAATGAACCCGAATCACTTTCTTGCAGTTGCTATCGATTACCTTGCTCGCCACCGTGATTGGCCAACGAGTAAAACTATTGGCAAAACCTTGGTTTCCAGCGCAATGATTGATCGCGTTGTTGCCGGCGTAGATTTTCAATTAATGGAAGTGCCGGTAGGCTTCAAGTGGTTTGCCGAAGGGTTAGCTGCAGGTGAATTAGCGTTCGCTGGTGAAGAGAGTGCCGGCGCAAGTTTCCTAGATAAAGCTGGAAAGCCTTGGAGCACAGATAAAGACGGCATTACCATGTGCTTGTTAGCAATGGAAATTCAGGCCGTTACCGGCAAAACGCCGAGCGAATATTACCGTGAGCTAGAAGCGCAGTATGGTAACTCGAGTTATGCGCGTATCGATTGCCAAGCAACTGCGGCAGAAATGGCTGCCTTTGCTGATTTAGCAGAGAACCCGCCAACGCTAGCCAGCTTGGCAGGAGAAGAGGTTACTGCGGTGTTAAATCGGGCGCCGGGTAATGATGCTGGCTTCGGTGGTATTAAAGTAACCACAGCTAATGGTTGGTTTGCGGTGCGGCCATCAGGTACTGAACCTGTGTACAAGATTTATGCCGAGAGTTTGCGTGATGCGGAGCATTTAGCCGCTATTCAAGCAGAAGCGCAACAACTTCTGAGTAAGTGGCTAGCGTAAGCGGCCCCAGATAACTAATAAAAGGCTGGGGAAAGGCTAATAAAGGGCTGGATAATGCATTTACCATGCATATCCATGCCCTAATTTAGGTTTGAGAACACTTTTACTAATATTTCCGAAGAATACTTTAAACAACACCACTAGACCCTGGCTTCACAGGGATATTGCCATCGGGTTCATCAAAATCTTCATTAGCCTCTTCAACTAAGCTCGCTAAGAGCTCTTCAGAAGGTTGTGCTGGGGCGATGCCCATTAATGGTGAATGCATTTGCTCGCTGGCTTTCGCCCGCTGAGTTATGCGGTAGAAGGCATAGATTGAAACCGTACCGGTGAAAACAGCCATAAGCACGAAGAACAAGTTCATCGAGCCAAACTGCATTAACACTGCCGCCAGCGGCGCGCCCACAATAGCGCCAATGCCACCCACTTTTACAATGGCACCGGTAGCGCCAATCATTTGATCTTTAGTGAGATAATCGTTGGTATGCGCCATGGCCAAAGAATACAGCGGTAGTAACGAACCACCTAAGGCAATCATTACGGCATAAATAAGTACCGGCTGTGTGCCTGGAATTTGTGAAAGTATTAAGGCTAATACAGCCGAGGTTAACGCGCAGAACGCCAGCACAATGCGGCGATCGAATCTGTCTGAAAGCAGGCCCACAGGGGTTTGCAATACCATGCCACCAAACAAAAATGCGGCCATAAATATGGTAACTTGGGTTACGGAAAGACCAATTGCAGTGGCGTACACAGGGCCTACACCATAAAACATCGCGCTGCATGCTTGCATGATGAATGCCGTAACGATACCCAAAGGTGCCTGCTCGAGTAACAACTTTAGTGGCACTTTTTTGGCTTCATGGGTGGTTGGTTCTACGGTAATGGTAGCCAGAATCGGAATCAGTGATACATTGATTAACAGGGCAATGATGGCGAACGGAACAAATGTTGCCGGATCAGCGAACCCGAGAATCAATTGACCTACCACCAAACCACCGTAAATTAATACTAAATATACTGATAGCATCGCGCCGCGATTACGGTTATCTGCCATAGTATTTAACCAGCTTTCCGCAATTACGAATAATGCGGAAATGGCGAAGCCGCTGATAAAACGCATGATCAGCCATACGATTGGATCAATCCAGATGGCTTGCACCAATACCGCTACCGAAGCTAATGCGGCCAAGCCACCGAAGGCACGAATATAGCCAACTCGGCGAATATCTTTGGGTGCGCGCGTGGCACCAAAAAGGTAGCCTACAAAATAGGCAGACATGATTAAACCAATGGTAACGGTGGTGAAACCTTCCATGGTGCCGCGTAAACTAAGTAGGGTGCTGGTCATGCCCACACAAAGGCCGATAAGTGTCATCGTGGAGAGTAACGAACTAACGGCGCGGATTTGTTGTCTGAGCATGCTAAATTGGTTCCAGTATTTTGGCCTAGTAACGTATGGGCATACTTTATCAGCGAAAAAGAGTTTTCGCCAGAATTCCCCCAGGCTTATCCACAGGTTGTCACTTGCCGTGGTGCCGCGGGATGTTTATTATCCATACTCACTATTAAAGAAAGGCGATTTTTGTGCGGTTTGTATTTGTAATTAGCAGCGTTCTAATCTTTTGGCTCAGTAGCTTCGGCAATGCGTTAGCAAATGATAGCTTTGCGCAGCTGCTACAAGCCGAAGTAGAAGTGAATGATCAAAGCAGAGCACAACGCCAACGTGAGCTGCCAAACCTCTTTCAAGAGGTGCTAGTGCGTGTATCGGGCACTACAGAAGTAGTGCGCCATTCAATTGTGCGCTCTGAATTGAGCTCGGTGAACGATTATTTACTGCAATTTGGCTATCGCCGCGAGGGCGATAGCACCTATTTGCAGGCAAGTTTTGATGAACAACGTATTCGTCAGCTTCTGCAGCGGGCGGGATATCCAATGTGGACCGGAGAACGGCCGCAATTGTTGTTGTGGTTGGCGGAAAACTCACCGAGCAGAGGGATTCGATTAGTTAGCCGTTCGGAAGAACGGGAGTTTTTAACCGCGTTATATAGCGAATCACAACGCCGAGGCATGCAAATGCTCATGCCATTAATGGATTTAGAAGATCAGCTCGCAGTGGGCCCTCGCGATGTGTGGAGCCGCTTTCAGCGCGAAGTAGTGCGCGCCACCGAACGTTACCCAGTTGCAGGCCTAGTAAGTGCGCGAATGTTCCCGATTACCGGTGATGATGGTGCAGAATCACTGCAATTAGAAGCAATTGTGGTAGTGGGCGAACGTGAATTTAATGAAACGGTGAATGCCGATAGCGAAGCCGAGCTTGCGCGTGCACTAGTGAACCAAGTAACCGATCGGGTGGCGAATGTGTTTATTGGTAGCTCAGATAGCGACCACGAAACCATTCGCGTGCGCTTTAGTGGCTTTGCGGATATTACCCAGTTACTGGCGGCAGAACAGCTTCTGCAGCAGCAGGGGCAAGTAGATCAAGTTCATCTATCGCGTTATCAGCAAGGCATGCTTGAATTTGTAGTGCAGGTTAGAGGTAGTTCGGAATTGTTGGTACAAGCGCTAGCCTTTGAACGGCGCATTGAAGCTTTACCGATGCGCAGTGATCATGAAAACAACGAGGTTGTGTTGGAGTATCGATGGTTGCGGTAATGGCTCGAGAACAACAGTTGGCGCTGCCAGTACAATTACCTGACCATGCGTTGTTCAGTAATTTTGTAGCGGGCGGCAACGAGCCCGCGTATGCCCACTTGCAGCGCTTAGCGCAAGCCGAGTGGCAGCCACAAGAGCAATTCACCCTGCTGTTTGGTGGGGCCGGTAGAGGAAAAACACACCTGTTGTGTGCACTGTGTGAAAGTTTTGCTAATGCGGGAAAATCGAGTATTTACTTGCCGCTAGCTGAGTTAGCGAACCCTTCGGCAGCAAGTGTTCTAAATGGTATTGAGCAATATGATTTAATTGCGTTAGATGACTTGGATGCCGTGGTGGCAATTCCAGAGTGGGCAGAAGCGTTATTCATATTGATTAACCGCTTATTAGATAAGCGTTCAGGGTATCTTGCCTGTGCTGCGGCGAAAAGCCAACAGCGGCTGCCGATCGCATTGGCCGATTTACGCTCGCGCTTGCAGTTAGCTGTTACCTTTCAATTACAAGAGTTGAATGATGCAGGCAAAGTTAAAGCGTTGCAGCAGCATGCACAAGAACGTGGCTTAGAGTTATCTGTTGAGGTGGGAGATTATATGATGCAGCGCTTAAGCCGCGATATGCATCAGTTGATGGCCGTGCTCGAAAAGCTTGATGAAGCCTCAATGGCCCAACAGCGGCGCTTAACCCTTCCGTTCATAAAACAAATACTACAGGTATAAGCGCTCACCAGTTGAGTGGTTATTAATCCATTTTGCCAGCGTTTGTAACAACCGCTTCATCTTTTTTCTTCTTAATACCTAATCCTAACTCTCTGCCACGGTAGCGGGCATAATACGTAGCGCCAATGAATGCACCCGTAGTAAGAATTAGCTCAATCGCGGCGAAAATACGCTCATCAGGATGAGTGTAGAGGGTGGTTAAACTATGAATGAAGTAAAAGATCAGAATGAAATTAGCCCAAGCATGGGTGTAAGGGTTGCCCTGCAAAATGCCCTTTAACGGGAACAGCAAAGGAACAACCCAAATCGCCACGCTAATGTATACGCTTAAAAATTCATTGGTGGCCAATACCGTATGCCACAGGGCTACGAACACTAATAAACTGGGGTAGCAAATAAGCGTTAGTTTGCGATAAAAGCTCGCAGATTGTAGAAAATCAGTGTTCACAGTAGCTCCAATACAGATTCTGGCGGCCGGCCAATACGGGCGTGTTGGCGATCTTCGCTCACTACAATTGGGCGTTCCAACAATTTTGGATGTTGCGCAACAAGTTCAGCTAATTCCTGATCGCTGCCTGAGAAGGTTTTTAACCCCAAGGCTTTATACTCATCTTCTTTAGTACGCAGCATATCAGCTAAAGGGATTGCTAAAGCTTTACTTAATGCAAGTAGGGTGGTTGCCGAAGGTGGATTTTTTAAGTACTCAACAATGTTCGCTTGTACGCCATGTTCTTCTAGCAGCGCCAAAGTTTGCCGGCTCTTTGAGCAGCGCGGGTTGTGATAAATGGTAAAATCAGACATCTGTTTCTCCGAAATCGTAAACTTGCCGCGCACTCTACAAGGTTTTATTTAAATGTCAAAAACTCGATTACGCTCGGCTTCTAATGCGCGCAGTTGAAAGATACGAGCTTGAATGCGTTGGCGGTTGCTTTCATCGCTTTCATTAGTTTTTGCGAACGCAGAATGGAGTTCATCCACGCCTAGCTGAAAGCTACCACGCAGCGCGTGCAGCTCTGCTTGCGCTTCATGTAGGGCAGGGCCATCCCCAGTTTTCTGGTGTAAATCGATCATCAGCCGATACGCTACTACATCGTTTTTGTTGTGGATTACATAATCATTAATAATCCGCCGCGCTAACTGTGTTTCGTTTGCTGCAATTGCCGCATACACGAAATTTAAGGTAACCACTTGGTTGTTTGGCCTGCGCATATATTCTCGGGTGAGCCACTCTACCGCTTCTGCTTCGCGTTTTTGCCCGAGCATGATATCGGTTTTGGTATCTAAGAAGAACAAGTTAAACGGTTCAACGGCAATCAGTTCAGCGATAATTTCTTTGGCTTCATCAAATTGCTCGAGCTCGAATAATGCAAGTGCTTTGCCGTAGCGGGAAGCTAAACGCTTCGTTGGATGTTGGCCATCCCGCATCTCGTTGTTAAAACTTACGAGCAAATCTCTAGCATTACGAGTGCCATAGCGCACTCGAATGCGGGCTTTGGCAAGCTCGAAATCCAAGCTTGGCTCTAATTGGCGAGGACCTAGTGCTTGGGCACGTGAACGCGTATCCGCTATCCGTGATTCAGGCAGTGGGTGAGTAATTAAAAACTGGGGCACTTGAGTTGCATAGCGATACCGAGCTTGTAACTTGGTAAAGAATCTTGGTGCGCCTTCAGGATCGTAGCCTGCTCGCGCTAAAGTGGCCATACCTACTCGATCGGCCTCCAGTTCGAATTGCCGGGTATAATTAATAGCCCGTTGCTGGGCACCGGCTACCCCTGTTGAAAGCACAGCCATGCCAAGTTGTGGGTTGATCACTGTTAACAGAATACCGCCGAGCATTTGCGCTAAGGTGATTGGAGCTGCGGCCTGCAAGCGTTCCATATTGCGCGCGATATGGCGTTGGGTTACATGGGCAATTTCATGGGCTAATACCGCAGCCATTTCTGATTCATCATCGGCTTCGAGAATTAATCCTGTGTGCATACCTACGTTGCCGCCAAGGAAAGCGAACGCGTTAATGCTGGAATCATTTACCCAGAAGAAATTGAACGGATATTGCACATTATCTGCATGGCGTACTAAACGGTTGCCTACGGTATTCAGGTATTCTTTAAGTACTGGATCTTCAACAATTGGGGCAACGCGCCGAACTTCGCGCATGTAGTGATCGCCAAATAAGCGCTCGCGTTCGATCGACATAAATGCACCACCAGCGGTACCAATAGTAGGTACATCTGTTCTGCTTTGGGCATTTGCGGTGGATAAACTACTGCCTGCAACCGTGAACGTAAGTGCGGCTGAACAAACAAGAGCAGTAACAAAACGCGTGGTTTTTCCCATGAACTTCAACAACTCCGTGGCTTCGATTACAAAGCCTATCGAATAAAGTGATAATTGTACATTACCTTTGAACATTGCATTAGAGCTTACGTTTTCGGTTTGGTTCCCGTGGTACGGGGCTTTAAAAGTAGTGTAAACTATTGGTTAGCTAGCTATTTGTACAATGCTACTTGGCTTTAATACAATTAGAATGCAACCTAATTCAGCTGTTCTCATCAGAGGGCGGTGCTGTTAGTATGCGGCTTATCTTAAATGGGAGAAAAACCGAGTTATGTTGAGCTATCTTCGCAATTGGTTTCAGCGCCGCTTTGCAGATCCGAATGCTGTAACGCTAGCGTTATTGTTGATGATTGGGTTTGGCCTGATTGTTTTTGCCGGCAAAATACTGGCACCCATTTTAGTTGCCGTGGCGCTCGCTTACCTATTGGAGTGGCCTGTAGCGCGAATTGAAAGAATAGTACCGCGGATCTACGCCGTTCTTATCGTATTCCTACTGTTCATTAGTTTAGTTTTACTACTGGTGTTTTTCTTGGTGCCAGTAATTTGGCAGCAGAGCGTGAACCTGTTGGCTGAACTGCCCTTAATTGCCCAAGCCTGGCGCGATCTGATGGAGAGTGCCGAAGAAATCGCACCGGCCTTTATTGATGGTTCCCAAATTCAAATGTTTACCGATAAGGTAAATGATCGGCTATTACAATTCGGGCAGAATATACTTGAACGTTCCTTAAATACGATAGTGCTGCTTGCTGTATTTTTGGTGTATATGATTATTGTACCGTTGTTGGTGTTCTTTATGCTGAAAGACAAAGCGATTCTTATGGACCACTTGAATCGCATCCTACCTGAGCAACGCCGATTGATAAGCCAAGTAGGTTCAGAAATGAACCTGCAAATCATGAATTATATTCGTGGTAAATCTGTTGAGATTGTTATTGTGGCAATCGTTTCGTTCGCAACCTTTAGCTTTTTTGACCTTCGTTATGCAGCACTGTTAGCTACTTTGGTAGGGCTCTCCGTATTGGTTCCTTATATTGGTGCAGCTGTGGTTACCATTCCTATTGCACTCGTAGGCTTGTTCCAATTTGGTATGTCCAGCACGCTGCTTTGGCTGATTTTCGCTTACCTTATTATTCAAGCGCTCGATGGCAATGTGCTGGTGCCGATTCTATTCTCCGAAGCGGTGAGTTTGAATCCGGTATATATCATCGCAGCCGTGCTGATTTTTGGGGCTATTTGGGGATTCTGGGGCGTATTCTTTGCGATACCATTAGCCAGTTTAGTGAAGGCGGTAATTACGGCATTATCAAACCAAGATTTTCAAGAAGAACTGCTGAGCGAAGAAACAAAAACGAGCGCTGAATAAGCGCTCGTTAGCATCGAATAGTATTTTACGGTTATGCGATTAAGGCGTTTAACACCACTTCATGGTGGTCTTTGGTTTTAAACTTATCAAAAACATGGCTTACTTTGCCATCTTGGCCAATTAAGAAGCTGATGCGATGGATGCCATCATATTCTCTGCCCATGAACTTTTTCGGGCCCCACACACCAAAGGCATTGGAAACTTCATTTTGCTCGTCGCCTAGTAACGTGAAGTTAAGCTCATCGCGCTCAGTGAATTTGGCTAATCGCTTCGGCGCATCTGGGCTAATACCAACTACCACAACACCTTTTGCGGCAAGTTCATCACGGGTATCGCGTAGCTTTTGTGCTTGCACAGTACAACCAGGGGTCATCGCTTTTGGATAGAAGTAAACGAGTACTTTTGCAGATTTAAGTAATTCCGCTAAATTAACGGGCTCACCGTTTTGATCGGGAAGTGTGAACATTGGGGCTTTGTCGCCCACTTGTAAAGTTTTCATAGCTGAACTCCTTAAGCATGTGGCAATTTAATTTTTATGAAAGCATACATTCTGCGAAATCGCTAGTGAAGTACACTTGTTATTCAGTGGCTGCACGAGTAAGATTGTGGCCTTATTTTTAGAGGGAGATTCTATGCTGACCGGCAGTATGGTGGCGCTTGTCACTCCATTTACCAGCAACGGCAATGTTGATTATAAACTCCTTGCTGAACTCGTTGAGTTTCACATTCAATATGGTACCGATGCAATTGTATCGGTTGGCACTACTGGTGAATCACCAACATTAAGCCATGATGAGCATGTTGATGTAGTGCGCGCTACGGTTGAGCTTGCTGATAACCGTATACGAGTAATTGCGGGTAACGGCTCAAACTCAACGCAAGAAGCGGTTCAGCTTACCGAACGCATTGCCCAATATGGTGTTGATGGGTTTCTGAATGTAACTCCCTATTATAATAAACCGAGCCGGAAAGGTATTATCGAGCACTATCGCCATGTAAGCGAGGCGAGCGATTTGCCACAGTTTTTATATAACGTTCCAGGCCGCACTGTATGCGATTTAGCGCCAGAGTTAGTGGCTGAATTGGCGCAGTTTAAGAATATTATTGGCATTAAAGAGGCAACGGGCGAGGTAGCGCGAGTTGCTGAACTACAGCGCTTGTGTGGCCAAGATTTCCTATTACTCAGTGGCGACGATCCAACATCACGCGAGTTTATGTTGGCGGGTGGTCACGGTGTTATTAGCGTAACTGCGAATCTTATGCCGCAAACCATGAAGCGTATGGTAGATGCAGCATGCCGAGGGGATGCCGAAGGCGCCGCCGAGTTTGATAAGAAACTCGCGCCTTTGCATGATGCGTTATTCATTGAAGCTAACCCAATTCCAGTGAAATGGGCCATGGCACGTTTAGGTTGGATTCAACCTAATTATCGATTACCGCTTACGCCTCCGGAACTTGCCAGCGAAAAAGTTATCGAAGAAGCACTCAAAGCAGCAGGATACTTACAATAACGGAGTTTTGATGAAGTTTACTAAAGTAGGAGCAATTGCATTAAGTGCGCTGATCGTAAGCGGCTGTGCAGCTCAACGTGATTTAGCGGAAGGTGGTTTTGATTACCTAGAAGTGGAAGACCGCGGCCAACTAGTGGTACCTGAAGGCTTAAATATGCCAGCTCAGCGCGCCCAATATCGTTTACCACAACTCTCAGCAGAACAGCAAACCGGTTCAATTGGTTCCGCGGTTAGTGTTCGTTCTCCCCGGCAAGTGTTAACACTGGCTCCTGGCAGCCGTACGGAAGATGGTATTTCCGAAACACGTTTGGCGTTTGATGCGGTAGAAGGTATTAGCGATTTACCAGCGTGGGTTTGGAGTGGTGTAGAATCTGTTGTAGGTAACATGGGTGCGGAAATCGTGGTTAATGAGCCAGAGAGCCGTATTGTAACTGCTCGTTTTGAACAAGAGCATTACACGGTTACGCGGCCTGGCTTTTTGAATCGCCTGCGCCGTGTTCGCGATACCTATACCTCCATGCAAACCATTGAAGTGGCCATGCAATCAGCTCCACATCGCCGCAGTGCAGTAATTGATGCGCGTGTTTCCGATATTAGCTGGTACGTAAATGGCCGGGAAATGTCTCGCCAAGATACGCCCGTAATGTTGCAACGCGATTTAGAAGCCGGTGTGTTAAACCGAGTTTCAGCCCACTTAAACACAAACTATTCTGCAGATCGTATGGCCGATGCCCGTAGGGGTGTTGAAATACGCCAAACAGAAACCGCTGATGGGTTTGCTGCTATCGCATTTGAGAGCTCGTTTAATGTGGCGTGGGGCTTAATGCCATCGATTCTAGAAAACATCGGTTTTATTCTGGATGATTTCAATCAATCGGAAGGTGTTTTGTATACTGCGTATGAGCCAGAAGGTAAGCGCGGTTTCTTCAAACGCTTAGCATTTTGGCGTAGTAGAGATGGCGGCCCGTTACCACTCCGCGCTGGTACTGAAGTTGAATTTAATGTGGATGAGCGCGATGGCGTAGTGTACATCATAGCGAATATCGACGATCAACCTGTTTCTGCTGAACAGATTTCGGCTTGGATGCCGGCGTTTGTAGAAGCGTTTCGTGTGCAAACTGAAGAATAGTTGAGATTGGGTTCATGCAAAAACTTAACGAGTTATACCGTGGCAAGGCAAAAACAGTATTTACCACCGAAAACCCAGAGTACTTAATTCTGCAGTTTCGGGACGACACATCGGCATTTGATGGTGAGCGAATTGAGCAGCTAGCCCGCAAAGGCATGGTGAACAATAAGTTTAACTATTTCATTATGGAAAAGTTAGCAGCGGCAGGGATTCCTACGCAAATGGAAAAGCTGTTATCGGATAATGAATGTTTGGTAAAGAAGTTGGCAATGATTCCAGTGGAGTGTGTGGTTCGGAATCTTGCCGCTGGCTCGTTAGTGCGCAGATTAGGTGTAGAAGAGGGGCTTGAACTCAATCCACCTACCTTTGAGTTATTTCTCAAAAATGATGCCCTGCATGATCCCATGGTGAATGAAAGCCATGCTATAGCGTTTGGTTGGGCTACCGCTGAACAGCTGGCCGAAATGAAACGCTTAACACTTGCGGTAAATAACGTGCTTAAGCCGTTATTTGCAGCAGGTGGTATGTTGTTGGTGGATTACAAACTCGAGTTTGGTGTGTTTAACGGCGAAATTGTATTGGGTGATGAGTTCAGCCCAGATGGTTGTCGTTTATGGGATATTGCAACTCGCACCAAACTTGATAAAGATCGTTTTCGCCAAGGCCTTGGCGGCGTTGTAGAAGCCTACGAGGAAGTCGGGAAGCGCTTAGGTATGCAATTCGATTAAGCAATCTTAGTAGCTTAACCTATACGAGAAAGCGCTCATGATGAGCGCTTTTTTATGGGTTGTTGGGGGTGTTGTGCTTATCGTTACTATTGGTACCTTCATCTTCGGCAGAATCACTCGCTATCTTTTGCCGCTGCTCTTTCTCTCTACGGCGTTTTTCTTGTGCTCGTTTTACTACCGATTCAGGCATTTTCATGTGCGCGGTTTTCTTTACTAGCATGATGTTGCTAAGAATGATCCCTATTGCCAGAACAATAATCAGGATGGCGCCCCAACCAATGTCCATTAGCGTTGTACTTCGCTAGGGATGGGTTCAACCTGCAGGGTGTAGCGGCGAATCAGCGCTTCTAGATCTTGTAGTAGCAAGGGGAACCCCGGTAGTTTTCTGCTTTGCAGGAGCAAGGCCCACTCGGATATTGTGTTCGGATCGCGCCATAGCTCTAAGTATTTGGCCGCTAGTGGTGCATAGCTTAAGTGCCAAGGTTCCGCAGCAACTCCATTGCCACGGCCCTGATAAGGCCAATAAAACCCATATTCTGCCGCATGATCTTGCAACCAACGCCAAACTGGCCAACAAGGCCCACCTTCTGTGTATTCTTCGCGCACCAAATGCAGCTTTTGCTCACCTAAAGCGGTGGCATCATAAATATCCATATCAGTGCCCCAATGATGACGGCTGGTTCCGGGTAACGCCGACCAATGCAGTATGGTGGCGATGCCAGCCTCATCTTGGCTACTGGCAGAAAACTTGCGCGCCCAAATGGCCTCTTGCCGCTCAAAGCTGCGAAAGGCACTGGCGATTTGTAAATCGTGGCCAGCAACTGCAGCGGCCTGCTGCATCCGTTGAAATGCCTGTATAACCTCGCTTTGCAAATACAGGCTGTTAGCGGTGTTGCCGGGCAGCTCTGTAACGTGCTGGTTGGTAACCCCAAATAACTGCTGCAAAGTGTTCGGCAACTGATTGCTATTCATCAACGAGTATATGCTCCAAAATTGCTTCATACATATCGGTAAGTTGAATTAAATCACGGTGGCTTACATGTTCGTTCACTTTATGAATACTGGCATTTACTGGGCCAAGCTCAATTACCTGCGCCCCTGTTGGAGCAATAAAGCGGCCATCTGATGTGCCGCCAGCCGTGGATAGTTCCGGTTCTTGGCCAATGATCTTAGTAATTGCTGCTTTTGTTGCAGTTACCAACGAACCTTGCTCTGTTAAGAAGGGCAAGCCGTTTAAGATCCAATCGATAGAGTAAGTAAGCTCATGTTTATCAAGTATAGCTAAAATTCGCTGCTTCAATCCTTCGGCGGTGGATTCGGTGCTAAATCGCAAATTAAAGGTAACGTTGAGCTTGCCAGGAACTACATTGGTGGCACCAGTGCCCGCTTGCATATCTACAATCTGCATACTGGTAGGGGGGAAGGCAGCGTTGCCATTATCCCAAAGCTCGGCAGCGAGCTCAGCAATAGCTGGTGCAGCTTGATGTACTGGGTTACGTGCCAAATGCGGATAGGCTACATGGCCTTGAATTCCTGCAATGCTCAAATAACCTGTTAAGCTGCCTCGGCGGCCATACTTCACTACATCACCACAATAATTGGTGCTCGAGGGCTCGCCCACCAAACACCATGTTATTTTTTCATTTCGTGCTTCTAAGGTTTCAATTACTTTTACCGTACCATTGATAAAAGGGCCTTCCTCATCACTGGTAATCAGGTAGGCGAGGCTGCCTGTATGGTTAGGATGCTTTTCGATAAACCTTTCAGTAGCCACGATCATTGCCGCTAGGCTACCTTTCATATCGGCAGCGCCACGGCCATACAGCACACCATCTTTATCTACGGGTTCAAAGGGTGGGGTGTGCCATGCACTTTCATCACCTGCAGGTACAACATCAGTGTGGCCTGCAAAACAAAATACCGGACCGGAGGTATTGCGCCGAGCCCACATATTGGTGGTATCTGCAAACACCATTTCTTCGATAGAAAAACCTAGTTTTGCTAAGCGCTCAGCCATCAATGGCTGGCAGCCTTCATCGTTTGGTGTTACCGAACGACGGCTAATTAATTCACGAGCTAAAACTAGCGTTGGGTGATTGTGATCGTATGCTTCAGACACCAAAACGCTCCTGCCATACTGCTTCATCAAAACCAACGGTTATAGCACCAGCGGCCACAACAACCGGACGTTTCAATAGGGTTGGGTGGGCTTGAATTAAGTGCACGGTGCGCGGCAACGTGAGCTCGCCTTTGTCGTCTTCTGGCAGTTTCCGCCAAGTTGTGCCGCGTTTATTAATTAAGGTATCCACGCCCACTTCATTTACCCAATGCTCGATCGTGGAAGCGGGTAATTGGATTGCTTTTAGATCTTCAAATTGAAAATCAACCTTATGTTCCTTTAGCCATCTTAGGGCTTTTTTGACGGTGTCACAGTTCTTGATGCCAAAAACAATGATGCTCATGGAGTACCTCGAAGAAGAATTATTGGTGATGCGCTGAGCACATCTGTACAGCGCGCTACAGATGCTTTGTGTATACTGAATTATAGCCCAGCGGTAATGAAAATGAGTTGCTTAACAATGCCATAAGCGACAAAAAAACGGAAGTGGAATGGGATGTTCAATTTCATCCACTTTTTCTGTGGATAACCTTGTTAATTAGCTGGAGTGAAGTCTTTAAAGTACTGAAATATATAATGATAGTGAGTTGTGCGAGAAAGCAGCACATGCTGTTTTTTTGATCTTATTCACTACTTTGTGCGAATATACAATCAGTAATGGTAAAAAAGTGAGGGCTCCATGTGGAAAACATTAAAACGCGGGGCTGAATACTTAAAGTTATGGCCTAATCACGCGGTAGTAGGGAATTTAGCCGAAAGTAAATTTGTACCAGCAACTAAGCTTGGGGTGAAAGTATTGCCGATAGCGGCAGTATTGAATTTTTATGTGCAATTCCAATATTTAGGGAGTGAATTGCTGCCACAAATATTGGCAACTTCGCTGTTTATTCTGGTATTGCCGTTACAAGGGTACTATTGGCTTGGCAAACGGGCCTATCAAATTTTGCCCCCAGCATTGAATAATTGGTACTTTGAGTTGCAGAACAAATTGAATGCAGCGGGTGAAGACATCCGCTTGCCGGGCCACCGGAAAGGCCCATGTTATGTAGATTTAGCACGAGTATTACGCAAAGCCTTAGCGGTGTTACCACCTGAAGAACAGTAACGCTCAACTCGATCATCAAGCAATTAAAAAGCCAGAACATTGTTCTGGCTTTTTGTTTTCTATAACGAAGCTAAGTGGTTCCAAAGCAGGGGTTCCCTGCTAGGTTTTGAACGTACTCCAAATCGGCGCGTGATCGGAGGGTTTTTCAATACCGCGTAACTCATAATCGATGCCTGCATCAATACAACGTTCGGCCAGCTGCGGGGTAGCGAGAATTAAATCAATACGCAGCCCGCGATTATCATCGAAGCCACGCGAGCGATAATCAAACCAGCTAAACTGGTTGTCCACTTCAGGGTTAAGTGCTCGGAATGTATCAGTAAAGCCCCAATCCATTAAGCGTTGCATCCATTCCCGCTCTTCCGGTAGAAAGCTACACTTGCCAGTAGCTAACCAACGTTTTCGATTAGGCTCGCCAATACCAATATCGGCATCCGTAGACGAAATATTCACATCGCCCATTAAAATTAGCGGTTGCTCAGGTGATTGGGTGCTATGCAAGTAATCCATTAAATCGGCATAGAATTTTTCTTTTGCTGGAAACTTGAGTGGGTGATCACGGGATTCCCCTTGTGGAAAGTAACCATTCATTACGCGGATATTTTCACCCGCAGGGGTGGTTACGGTTGCCATAATCATTCGGCGTTGGGCCTCCGCATCATCTCCAGGCCAGCCGTAGCACACATCCGTGTATGGTAACTTGGTAAGTAACGCTACGCCATAATGGCCTTTTTGGCCGAAATAGAGCACCTGGTAGCCCATTGCTTCTACCGCGGCTAAGGGAAATTGATCATCGTGCACTTTGGTTTCTTGTAAGCCGATCACATCGGGCTGATGCTTATCAATGAGTGCTTGTAATTGATGTAGGCGGGCGCGTAGGCCATTGATATTAAAACTAATAAATTTCATAAAAAGATTCTTATAAGGTTCTTAATGGATGATTACGAAAGATGTTGATGAAAAGAATACCATTGCCGAGCAATTGATGCAGCACAGAAGTGTGCTAATCCTTTGCGCATGCCGATTTGCAAAGCTTAGCGCCCCCAGCTAGCCGTTTGTTGCAGAGGAAAATAGCCGCCGCTATCTGTACATCAATGTGGCTCTGGTTATACTATGGCGCTTGTAACCGCATAGATAATAATAAATAACGTTCAGGAATACGTAGTGATCAACGAATTATTAGTGGAAATCGGCGCATGGATGCGTGGTCATCTCGCCTATATTAGCCTAATGATTGCCGCCACTTTGTTAGTGATTTTTGGCAATGATATTAATCGCGCAGTGAAACGGCAAATCAGCCATTATCATTTTCTTTTTCGTACCATTATTTTTGTTCTTTTGTGTGCGTTTGGCTACGGCATTCTCATGAATTGGATGGCGCCATTTATTCAGTTTCAACTTAGCCAACTATCGGTGCGATATCTAGGGCTGGTAGTGATCGGAATTATGCTTGCGCTCGGTATTATTGCTGAGCGTAAACACACTTTTTAATTAGGATTTTGAGTTCTCATGATGAAATGGGCAGAAATAAAAGCTGGGGCTGATGCACTTGCGCACATTCGTGAGCAAGGTTTAGCGGCGAATGATGTGAGCACAATGCTTGGCGCATCTGGTGGCCCAAAGTGGTTTATTTTACAAGGTTTAGACAACTACTTTTTCGGTGAGTTTTTTGCCCATCGCCAAGTACCTCTGAATTTACTAGGTACCTCAGCGGGCGGGTGGCGTTTCGCCAGTTTAGGGCGGAGTAATGCCGCAGAGGCAAGTGCGCTGTTTAGTAGGCTTTATCGGGCAACGGTATATACAGAAAAGCCAGATGTGCGTGAAATTACGGATAAAGCAATCGATTTGCTGCATGAGTATGTACCCGATTCTGCTGTAACCGAGATATTGCAACAAGATACGTTTCTACATCATATGATCGTAGTGCGCTGCAAAGGCTTAAATGCCGCTAATGGGCGATTGGGTCAGGGCTTAGGGTTAGTCAAGGCTGCTGCACTCAATATGCTTTCTCGAAAAACCTTACAAAGCAGTTATCAACGGGTGGTGTTTCATCATCCTAATGCTCAGCCGCCAATGGGCAAAGATTGGCATGATCTACCCACCGAACATGTGGCGTTAAGTGCGGATAACTTTCGCCAAGCGCTGCTGGCTACAGGCTCGATTCCGATGGTTTTAGATGGGGTGCGTGATATTCCTGGCGCGCCGTCAGGTGTTTATCGCGATGGCGGTGTAACCGATTATCACTTTGATGTGCCGCTTGATGACCAAGCGGGTTTAGTGCTGTACCCACATTTTCAGCGTGAGGTGATACCGGGGTGGTTTGATAAGAATACTAAGCGCCGTACTACCGGGAAAAATTGGCGAAACGCAGTAATGATTATGCCAACGCAAGCGTTTATTGATGCATTACCCTATGGGAAAATTCCAGATCGGCATGATTTTGCGAATTTAGATGTGGCGGCTCGGCAAAAGTTTTGGCAGCAAGCAACTGATGCTGGCTATCGTTTAGCCGAAGAAGTAGCGGAAAGCTTGGCCACGGGTAGCATTCGTAAGCATGTGCAAGCGTGGGAATAGCCTCTGTTTTTGTAGAAAGGAAATGTAGCTTACTGTTAATTAAAAGAAAATATTGATAAGCAAACTTTACTTTCAGTCAACATGAACTACTCTATTGGGGTAGTTGAAAAAAGTGTGAGTTAAACAAATCAATAAACAAAACAACGAACAAAGTAAAATGAGCGAGAAAGGATAGAAGAACAACATCTCATAGGAGACGTGTTTATGAATAAATTTGTATCACTTGCTATTTTAGTTGCGGGTTTGATTATTTTATATTTTGGTTGGCAAGAGCGTGAATCGGCCGCAGGGCAGATTTCTGAAGCGATTACTGGGCAACCAACCGACAATGCGATGTGGTTCTTGATTGTTGGTGCTGTGCTTACCATTATCGGTATCGGTGGTGTACTCACTGGCTTGAAGAATAAATCATAACTTAGATTCGTTTAGGTTCTGCGATTAGCGCCATGATTTGTTATCATGGCGCTAATTTTTTGGGCGTTCGAAAAGTGAGATGATTTATGGCGGTAAGTGAAACAGTAGGCTTTAACAAGCAAGGTTTTCAGAGCACAGAGAATTATATTGTATCAAGCGAGCTAGCGTTGGCTGTAAATGCAGCCGTTACCTTGCAAAAGCCGTTGCTGATTAAAGGTGAGCCGGGCACTGGTAAAACAAAGCTAGCAGAAGAGCTTGCGGCAGCCTTGAACACCGATCTATTGCGTTGGCATATCAAATCAACCACTAAAGCGCAGCAAGGGTTGTATGAGTATGATGCTGTATCGCGCTTGCGCGATAGCCAATTAGGTAGTGAACGCGTACACGACATTAGTAACTACATCAAACCAGGTAAGTTATGGCAGGCATTTACAGCTGATAAACGCCCTGTATTGCTGATTGATGAAATTGATAAAGCCGATATTGAATTCCCTAATGATTTGTTGCATGAGCTGGATCAGATGGAGTTTCATGTTTATGAAACCGGTGAGCAAATTAAAGCACAGCAACGTCCTATCGTGATCATTACCTCAAATAATGAAAAAGAGCTTCCCGATGCATTTTTACGTCGCTGCTTCTTTCATTATATTCGCTTTCCGGATGCCGAAACGCTGGCCGCTATCGTGCAAGTGCATTATCCAAATATCCAAAAGCAGCTTCTGGCTACCGCATTAGAAGTGTTCTTTGATTTACGCCAAGTGCCCAACTTAAAGAAGAAGCCCTCTACATCGGAGCTTTTGGATTGGTTGAAGCTATTACTGGTAGAGGAAGTTTCGCCGCAAGATTTAGCAAATAATCAAAGCGGGTTAATGCCCATGTTCGGTGCCTTATTAAAAAACGAACAAGATGTAGAATTAGTTGAAAAGCTAGCCTTTATGGCTCGCCGCAATTCACGGTAATACGATGCTGATTGAATTCTTTTTTCGGCTACGAGCGCACGGCTTAAAGGTAAGTATTACCGAGCTATTGGATTTGCTGAATGCATTAGAGCAGCAGGTTATTTTTGCCAGTGTGGATGATTTCTACGCCTTATCGCGCATGATATTGGTGAAAGATGAAAGCCAGTATGATCGCTTTGATCGCGCTTTTGCAGAATACTTTGCGGGCGTAAATGAAGTAGATATTGCCGCCAGCATTCCGCAGGAATGGTTGCAAAAAAGCCTACAACGCCAACTCAGTGATGAAGATAAAGCAAAACTGCAAGCGCTTGGCGGCTTAGATGAACTATTAAAGCAATTCAATGAACGGTTAGCAGAGCAGCAAAAACGCCATGCTGGCGGTAACAAGTGGATTGGTACTGGCGGTACTTCGCCTTTTGGTGCCTATGGGTATAATCCGGAAGGCATTCGCATTGGCCAAGAGGGCAGTAATGCCCGCCGCGCGGTAAAAGTGTGGGATAAGCGCGAGTTCGCTGATTTGGATACCGATGCAGAACTCAGTAATCGCAATATAAAGCTAGCACTCCGAAAACTGCGAAAGTTCGCGCGCACTGGTGCTGCTAGTGAACTTGATTTACCAGAAACGATTCGAGCTACTGGTAAGCAGGGCATGTTAGATCTGCGTTGGCAGCCGGAACGCCATAACGCGATCAAAGTTCTTATTCTGTTTGATGTTGGCGGCTCAATGGATGATTACATTTATGAGTGTCAGCAGCTCTTTGCTGCCGTTCGGTCTGAATTCAAACACCTCGAATTCTATTACTTTCATAATTGCGTGTATGAAGGCGTGTGGAAAAGTAATCAGCGGCGTTTTCATGAGCAAACCCCGCTTACGGAAGTGCTGAATAAGTATGGTAATGATTACAAGCTGATTTTCGTGGGCGATGCCACCATGGGGCCTTATGAAATCGCTTATCCAGGCGGTAGTGTGGAGCATTGGAATGAAGAGCCAGGGCAGGTTTGGATGCAGCGTTTGCTTAATCATTACCCTAAGGCGGCTTGGTTAAACCCACAGCCGCAAAACCGCTGGGGTTACTATCATTCGGTACAAATGATGGCGGAAATCATGGAAAACCGCATGTTTCCGCTCACCTTAGATGGCTTAAGCTCAGCAATTGCTGCGCTACGCTAGCGAATTCGTTCGATAGCTTGTTGCAAGCGCGCAGCTGAAAACTCACCTACATGGGTATCAATTAGCATACCATCAGCATTAAAAAACAATGTGGTGGGCAACGCAAATGAACCAATTTCGTTACTCAAGCGGCTATTGGTATCCAGTAGCATATCGTTTAGGTTTAAGCCTTGCTCGGCAACAAAGTTGAGTACCATATCTTTGCTATCGCCTTGGTTTACCGTAACGATAGCAACATCAGGCCATTTCGCTTGTGCATCTTCCAGAAGTGGCATTTCCCGCACGCAGGGTGGGCACCAAGTAGCCCACAAGTTCACTACCATGGGCTTGCCGCGATATTCGCGATCTAAATAAACGCTACGCTCATCCAAGGTTTGCGCCTGTATGCGGGGCACAAATAATTCACCGCCGTAACGATGCTGATAGAAACCTTGCATCGCGCTGTACGCCACTACTCCGGTTAGGCAGGCAATAGCGAGGGGTTGCCACACCTTGCGGTTGCGGCTAATTTCCCACGTTGCCATGAGTAAACCACCGATAACCCCAGCCCATAAATCAAAACCGCCATCACGAATATTGATAATTTGCCAAGGTGCCTCGGCGTACAGCTCAAAATATCGAATCACGAAACTTATACGGGCTACAATGATACCTACTGCGAGCACATGAAACACGGCATCGCTGATGGATAATTTGTAGCGCTTGCCAATTAACCAAGCGGCAAGCATCGTGATCACCACGGCAAGAATAAACATAAATTGCGGCATACCCATCGCAAATGGGCCAAATGAAACAGACATAACCTACCTTGTATTTTAGTTGTGTAATATTGGCAGTGGTTGCACGTTATCAATGCAGTGAAACACTACTCTTAGCTATGTAGATTTACGCGCAACTACCTGCACAACGGCAGCCTTGCCAGTGTGGCCTATACCTTCTACCACTTCGCGCTCTGTATCAGCTAAATGCTCAAAACTTAAGCCAGACAAATCATTCGCTAGCATTTCTTGCGTATACAGAAGCGCTCTATCTTTAGGGCCTCCGGTATTATATGCGAGTTGTTCAGGGCGATAAAACTCGCCAATGAAAACACCGCCTGGGCGCAACGCCTGCACAATATTAGCTAACACTTGCTGGCGTAAAGGCGCTGGTAGGTGCATAAAAATAGCCACAATCGCATCTACGCTATTGGCATTAGGTTGCCATTCCGCTAAATCTTGTAGCACTGTTGTTACTGCCACTTGGCGTTGGCTAGCCAGCTTTTTGGTTTTTTCGATACCAGCGCTTGAGTAATCTAGTGCACTTACATCATGCCCTTGCTGTGCCAGGTAAACAGCGTTTCTTCCTTCGCCCTCGGCTAAGCATAGAACCTCTGAATTGGGCTTTAATTTCTGCGCTTGCTGAACTAAAAAAGCATTGGCTTCAGTGCCGTAAAAAAACTCGCTGCTGGCGAACTTCTCATCCCACATATTTTGGGGCAGGTTACTACTCATATTGAACTCACTTTTTATAGTTGATTCAGCGGAATTTTTAAATACACAGTGCCATTATCTTCCGCAGGAGGCATTTCACCAGCACGGATATTCACCTGAATTGCCGGCAAAATCAAACGAGGCATTTCTAGAGTGGCATCCCGTTCTTCGCGCATACGCACAAACTCCGCTGCGGTAACATCGTCACGCACGTGAATGTTATTTGCCCGTTGCTCTGCAACAGTGGTTACAAATTGGTGTGCTCGGCCTGCTGGTGGATAATCATGGCAGATAAAGATTTGTGTTTTATCTGGGTAACTCAGCAGCTTTCTGATGGAGTTAAATAGTGTGGCCGCGCTACCGCCGGGGAAATCACAACGTGCGGTACCCACATCGGGCAAAAACATGGTATCGCCAACGAACAGTGCTTTGCCATTAATGAAATAAGCCAGGTCTGCCGGCGTATGGCCAGGGCTGTGAATTACTTGGAAATTTAAACTGCCCACAGCAAACGTATCGCCATCGGCGAATAGAGCATCAAATTGCTCCCCGTTGGGTAGAAATTCTTTCTCTAGATTAAACACATCTTTAAATATGCTTTGTACTTTAGTGATATGCGTACCAATGCCTATTTTGGCATGTAAGGCATCGCGCAAAAATGGCGCTGCTGAGAGGTGATCTGCATGAGCGTGGGTTTCTAGAATCCATGGAATGGTAAGTTTTTGCTCGCGTACGAAGGTGAGAATTTCTTCAGCACTGCGTGTGCTTGTAATGCCGGCTTTCGGATCAAAATCAAGTACCGGATCAATAATTACCCCATATTTCCCTGAGCCTTCGTATACAACGTAACTAAAGGTTTCGCTATCATCATCTAGAAAGGCTTTTACCTGAAAATCTAATCCGTTCATGCCTACTCCCGTATCTAATATTACCTTGTGCTAATTTGCCACACTTTGAAGTACTTTTATATAAGCGTAACAAGCGTATAGTACTCACATGTAGTATTTAGTTAGTGTTAATTAGGTATACCTAAGGAGCCACACCATGGATCTAGATCCGCTCTTACTCTCGCGAATTCAATTCGCTTTTGTAGTTTCCTTCCACGCTATATTCCCAGTGTTTACAATAGGCCTAGCCTCGTTTATCGCCTTTCTTGAAGGGCTTTCATGGTACACCCGCAATCCAGTTTGGGAGCGTTTGTCGCGTTTCTGGATTCAGGTATTTGCTGTTGTATTCGGGATGGGGGTTGTTTCTGGCATCGTGATGGCGTTCCAGTTTGGTACTAACTGGAGCGCATTTTCATACGCAGGAGCAAACTTTCTTGGGCCAATTCTCAGTTACGAGGTGGTAACCGCATTCTTTTTAGAAGCGGCGTTCTTGGGTGTGCTGTTGTTTGGCCGCGGCAAGGTTCCACAGGGTGTGCACTTTATGTCGGCTATTATGGTGGCAGTGGGTACCTTTATCTCCTCGTTCTGGATTCTTTCCGCAAATAGTTGGATGCAAACACCGGGTGGTTATGAGCTACGCGATGGTTTAGTGCATGTAACCAGTTGGTTCGATGCAATATTTAATGCCAGCTTAGCACCGCGCTTCTTCCATATGGCCCTCGCCTCGTTCTTAACCGGTGCGTTTGTGGTTGCAGGTGTGAGTGCATGGTATTTGCTGAAAAAGAAAGATGCCGAAATTCACAAGCGGGCTTTTTCGATGTCGTTATGGCTGATTCTTATTATCGCCCCAGCACAAGTGGTGGTGGGAGATATTCATGGTTTAAATACCTTTGAGCATCAACCAATGAAAGTGGCAGCAATGGAAGGCGTATGGGAAACACAACGCGGTGCGCCATTGTTGTTATTTGCCATTCCAGACCAAGAGGCGCAAACCAATCATTTTGAAATTGGTATACCGCGCTTAGCAAGCTACATTCTCACCCACGATTGGGATGGTGAAGTTCCTGGGTTGAATGAAGTGCCACAAGATGAGCAACCACCGGTAGCAATTGTGTTCTGGTCATTCCGGATCATGGTGGGCATCGGGATTTTGATGGTGCTGTTTGCATTAGCCGGATTAATTCTGCGCCGCAAAGGCGCGTATGCAACCACGCCTTGGTTCTTACAAGGTATGCGCTTCATGGCCATTACCCCATTCATTGCGGTGCTGGCAGGTTGGTTTGTTACTGAAGTGGGTAGGGCTCCGTGGCTTATATACGGTGTAATGACCCACGCAGAAGGGTTAACACCTTCGCTAACAGGCGGCATGGCGCTGTTTACCCTCATCGGCTACGTTGCTGTGTATACTGTGGTATTCGCTGCCGGTTTGTACTACTTAATGCGGGTGCTACGAGTAGGATTACCGCCAGAGCATGAAATGACCACTGCTGATCAGAATCAACGTGCAAAACGCCCATTATCTGGTGCAAGTGCATCATGGGAAGAGGAGCCACAACAATGAGTGAACCAGTATTTGATTTAACCATTATTTGGGCTGGCATTATTGCCTTTGGCGTTATCATGTATGTGTTGATGGATGGCTTCGATTTGGGCTTAGGGGTGTTATTCCCCTTTGCGCCAAGTGAGGATGCCCGTGATGTGATGATGAATTCAGTAGCTCCCGTTTGGGATGGTAACGAAACCTGGCTGATCCTCGGCGGTGCCGGCTTACTCGCTGCCTTTCCGCTGGTTTATGCGGTGTTCTTACCGGCGCTGTACATCGGGGTATTTTTGTTGTTAGCCGGGCTTATTTTCCGTGGTATTGCTTTTGAGTTTCGCTTCAAAGCTCGTACGTCAAAGTACTTATGGAACTGGTCGTTTGCGATCGGTTCTACGGTAGCTGCGTTTGCGCAAGGTGCTGTGGTAGGTGCCTATATTCAGGGCTTTAATGTGGAAAACATGGCCTATGTAGGCGGTGCGTTTGATTGGCTTACGCCTTTCACAGTGCTTACTGGTTTAGGCTTGGTGGCTGGATATGCACTATTGGGCGCTACTTGGCTGATCATGAAATCGGAAGGTAGCATTCAGGATTGGGCGTTTAAAATCACCCCATGGTTGCTAATTGCAGTGTTGGTAGTATTTGGTGTAATTAGTGTATGGACTCCGTTTGTGGATCCGTTTGTGGCGGAACGCTGGTTTAGCAGTATTAGCTACATCTGGGCATTCCCGGTATTAACCTTGTTATGCGCAATTTGGTTGGTGCGCTCTTTACACCAGCGCAGAGATGGTTCGCCGTTCGTAGCCACCATGGGCATGTTCATTTTTACTTATTTAGGGTTGCTAGCGAGTAAGTTCCCGTATGTAGTGCCACCAGATTACACCCTATGGGATGCTGCATCAGCGCATGAATCACAACTATTCTTGTTGCTTGGGTTGTTGTTCGTTATTCCGATTGTATTGGTGTACACCGCATGGACATACTGGGTATTCCGCGGCAAGGTGAAAGCAGGCGTTGGCTACCATTAAAAAACAAGGCAGCTTTGCGGCTGAGAAACATTACTTAACATCGTTAAGAGCGGCCACCGGCCGCTCTTTGTTGTGGGCAAAGGTGTTTGGTAGTGTGCATGCGATAGCGTTGGTTGCACAGATGGGCATATTTGCTTGGTTGGTGCACAGCGTTTTGGCAGGCGCACGTATCGATGTGCTATGGCCGTTCATTGGGCTTGCTGTATTTGCTATCGGCACGCGTGTGGCCACAAATGCACTGCAACATTACTTCTCGCATAACACGGCGGAACAAGCTCAAAATGCTGCCCGCAATGGATTACTGCGGTTTTGGCAACAGCAAATGGGTTCCGGCAACTGGCAACATTTACGTGATGCTAGTGCGGCCAACGATATCGTGGAGCCGGTAGCAAATTTAGCGGGTTATTACGGCCGTTACCTGCCACAAATTTGGTTGGCTGCGTGGCAACCTCTAGTGATCTTAATTGTGGTGTTTTATTTGAATTGGTTGGCGGGCTTATTTTTGCTGATCAGTGCGCCATTAATTCCGATTTTCATGGCCTTGGTGGGCATGGGAGCGGAACGGATTCACCAACAACATGCGATTTCGGTGCAACGCCTCGCCAGTTTATTTATTGATCGGGTACGTAATTTAACGCTGTTATTTTTACTCCGAAAAATCCCGAGTGCGCAACAACAAGTGGCCTCGGCTAGTGATGAATATCGGCAGTTAAATATGAAAACATTGAAGGTAGCCTTTTTATCTTCTGCGGTGTTGGAGTTTTTTGCCGCCATTGCCATTGCAGCAATCGCAATCTATATCGGCTTTTCGTTGTTAGGTTATTACGAAGTAGGGCCTGGAAGCCAACTCACGTTATTCTCTGGATTGTTTATTCTGTTGTTAGCACCAGAGTTCTTCCAACCATTACGAACACTTTCCCAGTTCTATCATGATCGTGCCGCTGCACTGGGCGCCGCTAGTATTCTTTGTCGCCAATATGAACCAGCGGCTAACGCAAGCGCAGCAAGTGTTAAAGCTGCTGCAAAAGCCGTGGCGGTAGATACTAATAAGCTTGATGCAATTAAGGTTGAACAGCCTCTGTTAGCTACGTCCGCGTTTACGTTCAACTACGCGCAACGACAACAGCATTTGCAGATACCCGCTTTGCAGCTACATGCCGGTGAAACACTCTTGCTCAAAGGCCCGTCTGGGGCAGGGAAAAGCACTGTGCTGCAACTGATAGCCGGTTTACTTCCGGGAATGCAAGGCAATCTTAACCAAAGCCCGCTAGCGTATGTGCCACAAAGCGCTTGGCTTATCCACGGTTCTATTCGTGAAAATTTGCAATTATTTGCCATAGCGGATGAAGCCCTTTTAATGCAGATACTAGAACAAATGGGGTTGATACCGCTCATTGAACGCTTACCACAGGGCATCGATACGGTAATTGGCGAGAATGGTGCCGGGGTATCGGGTGGCGAAGCGAAGCGCTTAACCTTAGCGCGCTGGTTATTTGCTCTGCGTTCAGGGCTACAACCACGGCTTATTCTGTTAGATGAACCATCGGCAGCCTTAGATGATGAATCGGCGCTGTATATCGTGCGCACGGTGCAGTATTTGCAAGAGCAGGGCATGAGTATGGTAATTGCTACCCATAGTGATCACTTCGATAGCGTAGCGCAGCGTACCGTGCATATGTTGGCGAGTGCCGAACACAACGCCGCAGCCAAGGAGCAACCCTATGTTTCGTGAGGGCTTTAAGCGATATCGCCGAAGCCTACTGCTGGGCTTCGTATTCTTTCTACTTACGGTGCTTTCCGGTATTGCGTTGTTGGCCTTGTCGGGTTGGTTTATTACCGCAGCAGCACTTACGGGTTTAGCCACAGCCGCGGGCTTGTTCGCAGTACTGGATATTTTCACGCCCGGCACGGGAATTCGCTTTTTCGCATTATTACGAACAGTAGCCCGTTATTTTGAGCGGGTTACTCATCATAATGCGGTATTGCGGGTACAAGCCTGGTGGCGAATGCAAATGTTTGCTCAGCTTAGCGAACGTGCGCCTGCCAACTTTGCACGCCTACGCACTGCCACAATATTGCAAAGGCTAACGCAGGATTTAAACACCCTTGATAGCTGGTACTTGCGCCTTATTGCGCCGCCATTGGCTGCCGCGCTAGCGTTATTTGCCGTGTTAGTTTTAATTACCATTTTCAGCGTGCATGTAATGCCTTGGTTAGTGCTGTTATGCGTGCTTGTATTCTGCGCTGTATGGGCTTTAGCAGTGCCTTTTGCGCGAGCAAAAACCTACCGTACTGGCCGCGCAGAAGTAGAGCAAAGTAGCGAGTTTCGGCAAAGCAGCATGGATTTCTACGAGGGTTTTGCCGAATTATATGCCGCGCAACGCTGGCAAACGCATGCCATGCAGATTGCCGGGCAAGGAACCGCGCTAAATAAGTTGCAAAATAAACGGTTACGCCTAGCGAGTATTCTAGAAAGTATCGTTATGGGCGCACTGCAATTATTAGCCTTAATCACATTGTTAGCGGGTTTGCTGGCGTATCAAGATGGGTTGATGAGCTTGCCTGTTGTGGTGATGCAAGCATTGGCAATTTTAGCCTTACTGGAAGTGCTCGGCCCACTGGCCGAACAATCTACTCAGGCTGGCTTAGTTGCGGAAGCGCGCCAGCGCTTGTTGAACATGCAGCAAGAGCCCACGTTACCACCAAGTTCACTGCGCTTAAGCGCATTTAATATTGCGCTTCAGAACAATACAGTAACCGCGATAATTGGTGCCTCAGGTTCGGGTAAAAGCAGCATTGCGCAGGCATTGGTAGGAATTATTCAGGAGCCAAATTGGCAGTTCACCTTGGCTGATGAGCTACAGTGCCAACATCAGCAACAATGGTTAGCGCAGCTCGGCTATGTGCCGCAAGCGAATCTAGTGTTGGCTGGCACTATTGCTACGAATTTACAGGTTGCGGCCCCTCAGGCTTCTGAGGCCCAGCTCTGGCAAGCGTTGGAGTTTGCGGTTTTGCACGAAGAAGTTAAGGCAATGCCAGAGCAGTTGCATACCTGGGTAGGTACTGGCGGCATCGCCATTTCTGGTGGTCAGGCACGGCGTTTAATGTTGGCAAGATTGTACTTACAAAATCCCCAATTGGTAGTACTGGATGAACCCTGCACTGGGCTTGATAACAATACGCGCACTCAGGTTCTGCAGAATCTAAATAAGTGGTTAGTAAACCGCACGGCGCTGGTGCTTGGCCATAGCATGCAAGCATTGCCTGAGGCTGATGCCCAGTGGTGTATCAAAGAACATAACCTTTCTAAGCTTTCTTTACGCTAGATCAACTATGAGCATGATCATAGAGGTAGCGCTAAGTTGGAAACTCCCTTAGCATCGCAGTATCCCTTTTCAATGTAATAGCACTGTGAGTATTTATTTAGTTGACGATGCATAAGAGATCGATATTAGCACGTGCCGCAGAGATGGAAGTATCCGTGGGGATAGACACGGCAACTACAACGGTAGTTGATAATGAGCAAAGGTTGCGCGATGTACTTGATAGCATATTTGATGCGGTGGTGGTTACTTGTATACGCGGAATTATTCAAGATTTTAACCGCGCGGCAGAGATATTATTCGGCTACGAGAAAAGCGAAGTGCTTGGCAAAAATGTTGCCATACTGATGCCGCGTTCGCTAGCAAAGCAGCATGATCAGTTTATGCAAAACCCGCTACAAGCGGCCAATGCGAAAGTGTTGGGTCGTTTACGTGAATTAGAGGGTGCGCATAAAAATGGTGAGCTATTCCCAATTACGATAGGCCTAAATTGTACCACTTGGGAGGGAATTCCCCGTTATATAGCGTCGATTCGTGACATTTCAGATCGTCGTAAAGCGGAAAATACAATTCAAACTCTCTCATTATATGATGCCAATACGAATTTGCCGAATCGATTGAATTTCATGAAGTTGATGCAGCATCAATTACAGTATTCAGATGTATCTGTAATGGCCGTGAACATGGATTTTTTTAATCGTATAAATGTGGCTGTAAGCGAGAGTGAGGGCGAGCAAGTTTTGCGTGTTTTGGCTGCACGTATTAGCGAATTTGCAACAGAGTTTAATGGTGTGGTTGCGAAAGATATCGAAGATCGCTTTTGGATAGGCATGGAGGTTTCTACAAACGAAACCTTAGATTTTGATGCAAGGCAGATGCGCCGATTGTTGGCAATGTTGCGCGAAGAAATCGTGGTAAATAGCCGGCATTACTTGCTTACTGCAAGCGTTGGGGTAGCGCGAGGCCGAAAGGGTGCGAACTCGAGTGAAGTGGTGACGCATGCAGAAACTGCTGTTCACCAAGCAAAAATGAGAGGTAGAGATCAATTTTCTGTGTACCGCGAGGTAATGACAGAACAAGTTGTACAAGAGTTTGAGCTTGAACAACAATTACGCCGAGCACTACAGAAGAATCAATTCGAATGTTGGTTACAAAGCAAGGTGGATAGTAACGGTAAGGTTGTTTCTGCGGAAGCGCTTGTGCGCTGGCGCCTACAAGAAAAAGTAATAGCGCCAGATGTGTTCATTCCTTTGGCTGAGCGTCTTGGAATCATTAATGATATCGGCTGGGTTGTTGCACGTAAGGTAGCGCAGGTTATATGTGCGCTGCAACCCGATAACTGGCACCTAAATATCGCCATGAATGTTAGCCCTCGACAATTCATGCATGAAAACTTCACGGCAACCTTGCAAGCTATCTTTCTCGAGGAAAATGCAAATTTACAGCAGCTAACCATCGAGATAACTGAGAATCTATTAATCCATGACATTATTAAAGTGAAAGCAGTGATGGACGAATTATCGCAGCTCGGTGTGCGCTTCTCTGTAGATGATTTTGGAACCGGCTATTCAAATCTAAAGCGCCTGCAATGGATTCCGGTTACTGAAGTGAAGATCGATCGTCAGTTTGTGGTTGCTGGTATGCAAGGTGAGCGCGGTAAAGCCTTGTTGGATACTATTATTATGATGGGACAGAGCTTGGGTATGCACACTGTTGCGGAGGGTATCGAAACAGCGGCGCAGTTTACATATTTACAAAGTAAGGGTGTAGATCAGTTTCAGGGCTACTATTTGCACCGGCCAGAGCCAATGCGCACATGGTTGCAGTCGATACTGTGAGAGGCGTATGAACTCGCAGAGTTACAAACGCGTAGCAAGGAATTCTACCAGCCGGCGTACTTTTGCTGAGAGATGCCTATTTTGCGGGTACACCGCCCAAATGCCATCATCGGGTAAACGAAAATCTTCCAGTACTGCTACTAAACGGCCTTTGCTTAGCGCGCTTTGTACATAATAATCAGGTAACTGCACTAACCCCAATCCTTGTATCGCCGCATTTAATAGCGTGGGGCCGCTGTTACAGCGCATTCGGCCTTTAGGTTTGGTGAGTACAGTTTTACCGGTACTATCGCGTAGGCGCCATCCTTCCACACTTCCCACTAAGCACTGGTGCTGATGTAAATCGGCGATAGTGTAAGGTTTACCCTTGCTTGCTAGGTAACTTGGCGCAGCAACAATATGCTGAGTTCGGTTTGCTAAGCGTTTGGCAATCAATGAAGAGCTTTCTAATTGGCCAAGACGAATTGCTAAATCAAAGCCACCTTGAATGAGATCGAGCTTATTATTGGTAAGGTGTAAATCAAGTTCAACTTCCGGATAGATAGCTAAAAACTCGTTGAGTAATGGAGCTAGGTGATATTCGCCGTAATACACCGGTGCGGTGATCTTTAATAGCCCGCGCGGCGTTGCCTTTAAATTAGTAATAGTGCGATTCGCTTCATCTAGGCTACTAACAAGGTTCCGGCAATGCTGCAGGTAAAGTGCACCTTCCTCGCTTAAACTTACTTTGCGAGTAGAGCGGTACAGCAATTTAATATCCAAGCGATGCTCTAATTCACTAATGTTTCGGCTCACCTGCGCTACCGATATCTGCAAACGTTTAGCAGCCTCAGTGAAGCTACCGGTATCCGCAACAGCAGTAAATTCGCTAATGCCTTGCCAAATCTTTGTCATCGCAATGATTATTCCATATATGAAAAAGTGAATTTAACTATACGCCATTATCATTCAGTGAGAAACAATTACAATGTTCTACACTGTTGATATGCATCATGTGCAATAGCGCATGAAATATGAGAGGGAATTGAACATGGAAATGATTAAAACACGTGCCGCTGTAGCTTGGGCGGCAGGAGAGCCTTTAAAAATAGAAGAAGTAGATTTGATGCCGCCGCAAAAAGGCGAAGTGTTAGTACGTATTGTGGCCACTGGTGTGTGCCATACCGATGCGTACACTTTGTCGGGCGCCGATCCTGAAGGTATTTTTCCAGCAATTCTGGGCCACGAAGGGGCCGGTATTGTAGAAGCAATCGGTGAGGGTGTTACTTCAGTTGCGGTGGGCGATCATGTGATTCCGTTATACACCCCTGAATGTGGTGAATGTAAGTTTTGTACGTCTGGTAAAACTAATCTTTGCCAAGCGATTCGCAGCACTCAAGGTAAAGGCTTAATGCCTGATGGTACTACGCGATTCTACAAAGACGGCCAGCCCATTTTCCATTATATGGGCACCAGTACTTTTGCGGAACGCACTGTAGTTCCGGAAATAGCGCTAGCGAAAATAAACAAAGAAGCGCCTTTAGAGAAAGTGTGTTTACTTGGCTGTGGTGTAACCACCGGAATGGGAGCAGTAAAGAATACGGCAAGGGTTGAAGCTGGCGATACCGTAGCGATATTTGGCCTTGGTGGCATTGGTTTATCGGTAATTATTGGTGCGGTAATGGCTGGTGCAAGCCGAATTATAGCCATTGATATTAATGAATCGAAATTTGATATCGCGAAAAAGCTTGGTGCTACCGAATGCATTAATCCAAATGATTACGATAAGCCTATTCAAGATGTAATTGTAGAACTCACCGATGGTGGTGTTGATTATTCATTTGAATGTATCGGTAATGTGAAGGTAATGCGCTCGGCGTTAGAAAGTTGCCACAAAGGTTGGGGTGAATCGGTAATTATTGGTGTTGCGGGTGCTGGTGAAGAGATTTCCACCCGGCCGTTTCAGTTGGTTACCGGCCGCGTATGGCGGGGAAGTGCGTTTGGTGGTGTAAAAGGCCGTAGCCAATTGCCAGATTATGTTAATCGCTATCTTGCGGGTGAGTATGAATTGGATACCTTTATTACCCATACCATGGGCCTTGAAGATATTAATAAAGCATTCGATTTAATGCATGAAGGTAAATCGATTCGCAGCGTGATTCACTATTAATCATAGCGTTATATACTTAAGCTAAGGAGAATGCATGGAGTATTTCAGCAAGCGCGCAGATGTTGAATTAACCGATCAAAAGAAGGTGTTTGGCGGCCAACAACTGCGTTTCTCGCACCGTTCAGAAGCGCTAAATTGTAGTATGGCGTTTTCTGTATTCCTGCCGCCACAAGCGGCACAACAAGCAGTTCCTGCGGTGTATTGGCTTTCTGGCTTAACCTGTACTGATGAGAATTTCTCCAGTAAATCAGGTGCCCAGAGGGCAGCTGCCGAGCTAGGTATCGCTTTAATTATTCCTGATACTAGCCCGCGTGGCGAGGATGTAGCTGATGATCCTGACGGCGCTTATGATTTCGGCTTAGGTGCAGGGTTTTATGTGAATGCAACGCAAGAACCTTTTGCCCAGCATTATCAAATGTACGATTACATCGTGCATGAACTACCAACGTTGGTAGAGGCTGGGCTGCCGATTACTGCAGATCGAGCCATTAGTGGGCATTCGATGGGTGGCCATGGTGCGTTAGTAATCGGCTTACGAAATAGCGAGCGTTACAGTTCAATTTCGGCATTTGCGCCAATTGTAAACCCAATACAATGCGATTGGGGAAAGAAGGCGTTCAGCGGCTACTTAGGTGATGATCAGCAGCAATGGCGTGCTTATGATGCCTCAGTTTTATTGGCGGAACGTGGACAGCAGAAGATCCCGCCGATTTTGATCGATCAAGGTGATGCAGATAACTTTCTAGCAGAGCAATTACACACGGATACGATCATTAAAATCAATGCGGAAACTGGTGCTGGCGCAAATATTCGCTATCAACCGGGCTATGATCATAGCTATTACTTTATTGCTACTTTTATTGATGAACATTTGCGCTTTCACGCAAGTAATTTGCGCTAGCGCAAGATGTTGATAAATAAACAAGCTTTGTATGCAATACGGGTGAAATTTAACCGTTAACACACTAGTTTCCTTGCCCAACAGGGGCTATGCTTAAGCTCTATGATTGCTAATGGAGTTGCATATGCGCATTGTATTTCTGGGCGGAACGGAAACAGTTACTGGCTCTAAGTATTTAGTTGAAACTGAAACAACCCGCATTTTGATTGATTGTGGGTTGTTTCAGGGTTACAAGTGGCTACGAAAACGTAATTGGCAGCCACTTCCTCTTGGCATCGATAACGTTGATGCTGTGCTCCTCACCCATGCGCACCTCGATCATTCTGGTTATGTTCCTGTACTCTATAAACACGGTTATCGTGGGCCTGTGTATGCCCATCAAGGCACCCTCGATTTGTGCCAAGTTTTATGGCCTGATTCGGGCCGCATTCAAGAAGAAGATGCTAAATATTTAGGCAAGCATCGCTTGAGCAAACACGAAAATCCCGAAGCTTTGTACACCGAAGACGACGCGCTGAAAGCATTCAAATTATGCCGCTCGGTAGAGTTTAAGAAACAGCTACAGATTGGTGATATTAGCGTGGAGTTTACTGCGGTTGGCCACATTTTAGGTGCGGCTAGTATTGTAGTAGAAGCCAACGGCAAACGGGTGGGTTTCAGCGGTGATGTTGGGCGTAGCAATGATTTGTTGATGAAGCCACCGGAAGTGTTACCAGCCGTAGATGTATTGTTATTAGAATCAACCTATGGTGATCGCCGCCACGAGGACGCTGATATTTGCGAACAGCTGGCGGAAATCATTAACAGCACTATGAAAGCCGGTGGTGTAGTGCTCATCCCCAGCTTTGCGGTAGGCCGTGCACAACTATTGCAACACCTGATTGTATCGTTAATGGATGCCGGGAAAATACCGAAAGTACCGGTGTTTTTAGATAGCCCTATGGCGATTAGAGTTTCTCATATATATCGCCGCCACCATGAATATCATCGCTTGAGCGCCGAACAATGCGAGCGTGCTGAGCAGGTAATCGAATACAGTAAAACCGTAGATGATTCAAAAGCGATAGGTAGCGTAAAAGGGCCGCATATCATTATTGCTGGCTCGGGTATGGCTACCGGCGGCCGTATTTTGCATCACTTTAAGCATTGGCTTGCAGACCATAGAACAACAGTGCTGTTTTCTGGTTATCAAGCCGGCGGCACCCGTGGCGCAAAGATGCAGCAAGGCGTACAGCATATCAAAGTGCATGGCGATTGGATTCCGGTTCGCGCACGAATTGAAATTCTCGATGGTTTATCCGGCCACGCTGATTATTTTGAGTTACATGAGTGGTTAAAAGCATCGAAGTTGCCAGCGGGCACGAATATTCAATTAGTGCACGGCGAGCCAGATGCTTTGGAATGCTTCCGTGATTACCTTTCTGAACATAGTGATTATGATGTTGATATTCCAGATCATATGAGCATTTTGCGAGTTGAATAAGGAGTTTGTAATGCGGGTAAACACGGCCGTTGAGGCTGTTTCTGTAATTGATAATGATGATGTAATTTGGTGCCAATCAATGGCGGCAACTCCCTATTTACTCCTTGATGCGCTCGCGGAAGTGGCGATGGAGCGGCGTAATCTAACGTTGTTACAGTTACACACTGAAAAAAGTGGTGCCTTGTGCAATCCCGAATTGCAAGGCCATCTTCGTCAACGAGCATTCTTTGTGGGTGCCGCAACTCGCAATGCGGTGAAGCAGGGTTTGGCCGATTACGTGCCAATGTTTTTATCGGAGATACCCAAGCTATTTCGTTCCAAAGAGCAGCATTTAGATGCGGTTTTAGTTCAGGTTTCACCTCCAGATGCGCATGGCTATTGCAGCTTAGGCATATCGGTTGAAGCTACTCGGGCAGCATTGCAAATGGCGAAGAAGGTTATTGCGTGGATTAATCCGAGAATGCCAAGAACTCATGGCGATTCTTTCGTACACGTAAGCCAGTTTACCCGCTATTTTGAGCACAGCGCGGCAATGCCATTGCATGCGCAGCCGCAGCAAAGCCAAGTAACACAACAAATTGGCCGTAATGTGGCAGCACTAATAGGCGATGGTGATTGTTTACAAATGGGGATTGGTGCAATTCCCGACGCTACCTTGGCATGTTTAGGTGATCGGCGTGATTTAGGTATCCATACAGAAATGTTTTCTGATGGGGTGCTACCGCTAGTGCAAGCTGGTGTGATCAATAATTCCCGCAAACGCAAGCATCGAGGCCGTATTGTTACTACGTTCGCGATGGGTAGCCAAGCTTTGTATGATTTCGTAGATGATAATCCCGAAGTGGCGTTTCTTGATGTTGAATATACAAATGATACTTCGGTAATTCGCCAGAATAAGCAAGTAATGGCGATAAATAGTGCCTTACAAGTGGATTTAAGTGGCCAAGTGTGTGCTGATTCGCTGGGTACTGCAATTTACTCAGGGGTTGGTGGGCAAATGGATTTTGTTCGCGGGGCGAGTTTGTCGGAAGGCGGTCGCTCGGTAATTGCGCTGCCTGCTACTGCAGCAGGTGGCTCAGTATCGCGTATTAGCACCATGCTTAGCCCTGGTGCTGGTGTAGTAACTACGCGGGCGCATGTGCATTACATTGTTACCGAATATGGTGTAGCCAACCTGCGTGCACGCAGTATGAATGAACGCGCTAGTGAGCTTATTAAGGTGGCGGCGCCACAATTTCAGGAACAGTTAGCTCGTGAAGCCCGTGATACGTGGGGCTTACATATCAAAGGATAGTTATTATGAAGGGCTGGCATGCGAAATCAGCAAGCGAAATTCAGCAACACTTTGCAACCTCACTTGAACAGGGGTTAACTTCTCAAGAAGCGGAGCGTAGGCTGGCGGAAAACGGCCCTAATGAATTGCCAACCAAGCCTGCAATCCCTGCTTGGAAGCGTTTTTTACTACAATTTAATAATTTGCTTATCTACGTTTTACTCGTAGCCGCTTTGCTGGCCGGCATATTAGCTGAATGGCTTGATATGGCGGTTATTTTAGCGGTAGTGATCATCAACGCGAGTATTGGCTTCTATCAAGAAGGGCGCGCTGAAAAAGCCCTTAATGCTATTCAAAAAATGCTGCAAATTCAGAGTACAGTGCGGCGCTCTGGTAAAAGCGAGAAGATACCTGCCCGAAATTTGGTGGTGGGCGACATCGTTATTCTTGATGCGGGTGATAAAGTGCCGGCCGATCTACGGTTACTAAGCACTCATAATGTGGCCATTCAAGAAGCACCGTTAACTGGAGAATCGGTAGCCGTGGAGAAATCCACTGCAGCGATTGATTCGAATACCCCCTTGGCCGATCGTAACAATATGGCCTATTTTGGAACCCTTGTTACCCAAGGTAGAGCCGTAGGTGTGGTGATTGCCACAGGCGTAGATACTGAGCTTGGCCGCATTAATCGGCTATTAAACAAAGTAACCACATTAACCACGCCGTTAATTCAACAAATGGCGCAGTTTGCGAAGTACCTTACCTTAGTTGTGGTGGGCTTTGGCTTGCTGGTATTTTTATTCGGCCTATTGCGTGGTAATGATCCTACATACCTGTTTATGGCGGTAGTGAGCTTAATTGTTGCTGCGATACCCGAGGGATTGCCCACAGTTCTTACTGTTGCACTAGCCATTGGTGTAACCCGATTAGCCCACCGGAAAAGTATCATTCGTAAACTTCCCGCCGTAGAAACGTTAGGCGCGGTGTCTACTATTTGTTCAGATAAAACTGGCACGCTAACGCGCAATGAAATGATGGTCGCACAAATAGCTACCGAATCTGAGGCGTGGGTTATTTCCGGAAGTGGTTATAACAAAGACGGAGCGTTTAGCCACTCTAAGTTCAATAATCCAGATGCTGATACGAAGCTCATTAACCTGCTGCATGTGGGGGTGTTGTGTAACGATAGTGAAGTGAAGGATGTGGGGAATGCTTGGGAAGTAGTAGGTGACCCTATGGAAGGGGCGTTACTGGTTGCCGCACAGAAAGCCCAGATCTCTTGCGAACAAATCACTAGTGCCCATGCTCGGGTTGATTTTATTCCGTTTGATTCCCGCCACAAATATATGGCTACTCTACACAACGCGGATTTCTTTCAATTTGGTGATGAACCCAGCCCGGGTGAATTAGCACAAAAACGAATTATTCTAATTAAGGGTGCGCCAGAACGCATCATAGCGATGGCGCACTTAAGTAAGGAAGAAGAGCAGGGCTTGCATGAGCAAATTGATAATCTAGCAACCAATGGCATGCGTGTACTGGGTTTTGCATATAAATTCGTGAATGCTGATTGTACAAAAATAACTCATGATGATCTGAATGCCGCATCGCCATCGAACGGCATACATTTCCTCGGTTTTGCTGGGTTAATAGACCCGCCGCGCGAAGAGGCGAAGCAAGCAATAGCAGAGTGCAAAACCGCAGGTATTCAAGTGAAGATGATTACCGGCGATCACTTGGGTACCGCAAAAGCGATCGGTGCTCAGCTAGGCTTAGAGAATACCGATAATGCTTTGTCGGGAACTGATATTGATAACATGAGTGACGAGGATCTGGCGGCAACGATCGGCAACGTTAATATATATGCACGAACAACACCGGAACATAAATTACGCTTGGTAACTGCACTGCAAAAGAATGGTGATGTAGTAGCAATGACCGGCGATGGCGTGAATGATGCTCCTGCATTGAAGCGTGCGGATGTTGGCATTGCGATGGGCAAAAGCGGTACTGAGGCAGCACGCGAAGCGAGCGAGATGGTCATCACCGATGATAACTTTGCCAGTATTGTAAGCGCAGTGCGCGCAGGGCGCACTGTTTACGATAACCTGAAGAAAGCGATTGGCTTTCTATTGCCTGTGAATGGGGGAGAATCGTTAGCGATTATCTTAGCGCTTTTGTTTGCTCTTACATTACCTATCATGCCGCTGCAAATATTATGGGTGAACATGGTAAGCTCTATCGCCTTGGCCTTAGCGCTAGCCTTTGAGCGCAGTGAGCCCGGAGTAATGCAGCGCCCGCCCAGAAACCCTTTAGAGCCGTTGATTTCACGCTTACTATTGTGGCGCATTGTATTTGTTTCTGTGGTGTTTACTGTAGGTATTTTCAGCGTATTTCAATGGTCTCTTGCGCAAGGGCTTTCCGAGAGTTACGCGCGCACCATGGCCGTAAATACCTTGGTGGCAATGGAAGTATGGTACTTATTTAGCGTACGTTATTTACATGGTAAATCTCTTTCATTGCAGGGTATTAAAGGTACACCGCCAGTTCTTATTGCTGTTTGCTTGGTATTTGTATTGCAAGCGATTTTCACTTACGTACCCTTTATGCAGCAATTATTTGGCACTACCGCATTAACATTCCAACACGGATTGATTTGTGTTGGCATTGGCATCTTGGTGTTTTTCGTGTTGGAAACAGAAAAAGCGATTCGAAAAACGCGGCTGGGCAAAACGCTGCAAAAACAGTAAACTTAGCGCCGCGAAAATCGATTTATGTAGCTGGTTTACCCACCGCAGAGGATGCAATAGCTGTGCGTTATGTTCAAATATTCGTTGTGTTGTTACTCGCCTTGTTTGTTAGTGCATGCACCACGTTACCGCCACTAGAAGAGCGCACGCTATCGCAGGCGCTTAGTGTGGATGCAGCAAAACAAACGCGCCTAGGCAAAGAGCTTGCCCCAGTGCTTTATGAAAATGGTGATAACTCTGGCATTTTGCCGTTAGCAGATGCATGGGATGCGTTTGCCGCGCGTATTATAATGGCTGAGCGCGCGGAACAAACACTCGATGTGCAATATTATATCTGGCGCGCCGATGATACCGGGCTGCTGTTGTTATCCGCTCTCTATGAAGCTGCAGAGAGAGGTGTGCGCGTTCGATTACTATTGGATGACTTAAATACTACTGCGCTTGAGGGGTATTTACTGCACGTTCACCAACATCCCAATTTTGAAGTGCGTTTATTCAACCCATTCGTACATCGCCGTTCACGAGTGCTTGGTTTTATGGCTGATTTTGATCGGGCAAACCGGCGCATGCACAATAAATCCTTCACTGCGGATAATATGGTAACCATTGTGGGCGGCAGAAATGTAGGTGATTCCTATTTTGGTGCTGGCGAAGGCATGCTGTTTAATGATCTTGATGTTTTTGCGGTTGGGCCGGTGGTAAATGAAGTATCGCAAGATTTTGATTTGTTCTGGCACAGTGGTTCATCTTATCCATTGCATCAAATTGTAGATATTGGCAACAAGCGCTCGCGCTATTTACCGCGGCCGGTATCATTGATTTTGCATGAGCGCGCAGAGTTACTTGATTACATGCAATCGATTATGGATACGGAGTTTATTCGTAATATTTTAAGTGGTGAAGTGGAATTTGATTGGGTGCAAACCACCATGGTAAGCGATGATCCCAGTAAGGGTCTTGGTAACGCGGAAGGTGAGCAACTGATTAGCTACCAACTTCGCAAAGCGATTGGTGAACCGGAATCATACTTCGAGCTTATTACCCCTTATTTTGTGCCTACCCGAGCCGGTACCGAAGCGTTGATAGCGCTGGCAAATCGGGGGGTGCAGATCACCATTTTAACTAATTCATTAGAAGCAACGGATGTTGCTATGGTGCATGCGGGTTACGCAAAGTGGCGGAAGAAACTTTTGCGAGCTGGTATTCAAATTTATGAGATGCGGCGAACTCAAACCCAGCGCGCACTGGAATATGATGCAGATCTTGGGCGATTCGCAAGCAGTGCCGGAAGCTTACATGCGAAAACTTTCGCGATTGACGGGAAACGGGTATTTGTAGGTTCGTTTAACTTTGATCCGCGCTCTGTAAGTTTAAATACCGAGTTGGGCTTTGTGATTGATAGCTCTGATTTGGCGAAAATGATCGATGAAACCTTCCACGAACGAATGCCATTTCAAGCTTATGAGCTAAGGCTTGCGGATAGTGGCCGGTTATATTGGCTTGAGCGCCAGCCTGGTGAAATGCGTCGATATGATTACGATCCTGGTACCACTTGGTTGCAACGCATGTCGGTGCGCTTCTTTTCATTACTACCTATCGATTGGTTGCTTTAGTGACATAACTCCACTGGGGGTTTCCCCCAATTTTACAAACGACATATATCGTCGCAGTTAGTTATTGGTTATAGTAAATTTATTAATAGCTTAAGTGGGTAATTATGCACATGGAGGCAAGCACCAACGAGGTGTTTAGAGCGCTAGCTGATACGTTTAGTTTTAGCGAGCAGGAACACTTTTTTGAACTGATTTGTGAGCAACTGACAGAAATTCTAGCAGTTGATCATGTGCTATTGGCGCGGGTGAAGCCCGATGAGCTCGTGGCTAAAACAATCGCCTTCTACTCAAAAGGCCAGCATCATGGTGAAATTGAGTATTCTCTCACTGGCACGCCCTGTGCAACGATTCATGAGCAAAATGCTTGTCTATACAATGGCGGTGTTGCGGAACAATTCCCTAACGATGAAATGCTCGTTGACATAGGCGTGGAAAGTTATATTGGCTTCCCTCTATTAAACCGACAGGGAAAGAAGCTCGGTTTAATCGCATTGATGCACAATCAAAAAATTGCCAATCCTGAGCTTGCTATCGAAGTGTTGCGGGTTGCAGGTAGTTTCTTGGCTACTGAAATGCAACGGCGCGAACACGAACGCAAAATTGCAGATATTGCATTCACTGATCTGGTAAGTGGGCTACCGAACCGTATCTCGTTCATTCATCGGGTAGATGCTGCTATCGAAAAAGCTCAGCTTACGCAGCAAACATTGAGCGTATTGATGATTAACATTCGCCGCTTTAAAGAGGTGAATGATACTTACAATCATGCCGTGGGTGATGCCCTATTGAAAGCCGTTGGCCAACGGCTAGTTGAATATGTAGATAAAAATAGTTGCGTTGCGCGATTCAGCAGTGATGAATTCGGTATATTGCTACCGCAAACCAACGCCGCACAATTACCGCAAGCGATTGAGAATGTTAAATCTGCCTTCTTTGAGCCTGTACAGGTTGATTCCCGTACTTTTTCGGTGCAAGTGCTCGTAGGCGCCGCCAATTATAGCGCGTTAGATAGGCAACAAATAGCGCATGGCATTTCTAGTGATGGCTTGTTGCAGCGCGCAAGCATCGCCCTCGAGCATGCTCGCTCAGCCGCCACACAAAGCCGCATTTATGATGTATCGATGAGTGAGGCACTGTTAACGGAACAGCATATGCTGGAACGCCTGCAACTGGCAATTGCCAACGAAACACTGTTGCTTTATTACCAACCCCAATTTGATATCGATACCGGCAAGCTGCGCGGTGCTGAGGCATTGTGCCGTTGGTACGATGAAGAGCTGGGTTGGGTAAGCCCAATGTTATTTATCCCGTTAGCAGAAGAGCGGGGCTTAATTCATGAGCTCGGTGATTGGGTGATGCGCAAAGCGGTACATCAGCTGCATGATTGGCTTCCTAATTATCATGGTTATTTGAGTGTAAACATTTCCGCGCGCCAGTTTGATGACCCCTATATGGCGGATTATTTGATTGAACAAACGCGTAGTTTACCGAAAGGGCGATTGGTTGTTGAGCTAACGGAAAGCATTATGATGGGTAAATCCGTGCAGGCTTTGCGCCAGTTTCAGCGTATTAGCGAACATGGCATTTCGATTGCCGTGGATGATTTTGGCACAGGCTTCTCTTCACTTGCTTATTTAACGCAATTTCCGATTTCAATGCTAAAAATTGATCGCTCCTTTGTGCAAAACCTAGCGGCCGGTGCGCACGAATATACGATAGCGGCAACGATTATCGCGATGGCAAAGGCGCTGAACTTATCTACGGTTGCAGAAGGAGTGGAAACCGCGGAACAGGAAAAAATGTTAGCAAATCTTGGTTGTAACCGCACTCAGGGCTTTTTACGCGGCAAACCGGTAGCTGCAGAAGAGTTTGCAGCACGCTGGTTTACGTAGTAGTTTGTTGCTTAAATATACGCTAGGTAACTATTAAGTTTGCGTAAGCAAAGGAGCACTGTATGTCGTTAGGCCCCGTTTTAATGTTGGTGTTTATTCCAGTGGTATTTATCGCCATTATTGGTGGTTATTTATTCTGGTTTTTTCGCAACGAAGAAAAGAAACGTTAATTCGTTTGTAGTTCATATTAACCGCGTGCTTTTGTATAGGATGATAAAGCATGAACACCCCAACACCGCCTGCAACAGCTACTGCAGAGCCCAAGAATAGTGAAACAGCGCTACGGCAATGTTTGAATTGTAAAACGGATTTACAAGGTGATTTTTGCCATCAATGCGGGCAAGAAGACACCCACTATGTGCGTGGCGTGGGTAGTTTACTAAACGAATTTTTTGGCGAAATGGGCAATTGGGATGGCCGGGTTTGGCGCACTTTAATACCGTTATTTTTCCGCCCAGCCTTTCTTTCTAATGCTTATGTACAAGGGCGCCGAGTTCCCTACGTACCGCCGCTGCGCCTCTACCTTTTCGTATCCATTATCGCCTTTGTTGTGTTTTCTCAGTTTGGCAATAACCTTTCGTTTGGAGCTACCGACCTTACGAGTGCTGAGGAACAGGAGCTGTACCAAGCACTAGGAGAAACACCACGGGAAAATGATTTAACACGTTTAAAATCCGGTGAACAACAATTCACTCTCGGTTTCCTTAGTGAAGCTGAAAATCTCGAGCTTACGAATAAGTTCCGCTTTCTGATGGAGCATCCGAAAATACTTATCAATCGGTTCTTTTCGGTGGCGCCGCAAATGATGCTAATCATGTTGCCGATATTCGCCTTTGTATTAAAGCTCATGTATCTATTTAGCAAGCGCTATTATATTGAGCACGTAGTACTCGCCCTGCATACACATGCTTTTTTATTAATATCGTTAATGTTCATGCTTATCGTTAGCAAGTTTAGCTCGCCGGATGCGCCGGCAATGTTAAAAACCCCCATTACGCTGGTATTTAACTTGCTATGGATATGGATATTCGTATATCTGTTTTTAACCCAAAAGCGTTTCTACCGGCAATCGTGGCTAGTTACGTTCCTAAAATTCAATATTACTGGATTGGTCTATCTGGTATTACTTTCTTTGGGTGCATTGGGAACCTTGATCTGGAGTATCTATAGTGCCTAAGTTGCGCTTGTGCCGCTGGTGTTTTTCTTTTAGGATTCGATAACTTTATCCATTCTAATCAATAAAAAACACACTACACGAGGCAGTTGTGAGTAATTCAGATATCGGCACCCAAAAGGGCTTTATTGCCTTTGTGGAGCGCGTAGGCAAACGCATTCCAGACCCAGTTATCATTTTCATCTATTTCCTTATCGGCGCTTTACTCCTTACCGCTTTAATTGGCGGCCTCACCTTTGAAACCTATGGTGCAGGTGGCGTTCCTGTTGTGCATGAAATTCGCAACATGCTCGCCAGCGAAAACGTGGTTTGGCTATTCGATAACGCATTGCTTGCTAATTGGCTCGGTTTTGGTGGTGGTGTACTGGGCGTTATTTTAATTGTGATGTTGGGTGTGGGAATTGCCGAACATTCAGGGTTGTTTGCGGCGGTACTAAAAAAAGTAAGCCGCGGATTACCCGTTAAATTGCTACCATTGTTTTTAGTATTTATCGGCATTATGAGTTCAATTGCCACTGATGCGGGTTACTTAATTTTAATTCCGTTAGCAGGCCTGTTATATGCCGGATTAGGTAAAAATCCATTAATTGGTATGGCCGCCGCCTTTGCAGGTGTTTCCGCTGGTTTCAGTGCTAACTTAATTCCGGCAACGCCCATTGATGTGATTATTGGTGTGAACGCGCAAGTATTTGCTGAAGCGCAAGGTGTGCCGTTCGTTAACGCTGCTGGTGAGGCACTTACCCCAGCAACTATGCATTATTACTTTATTCTTGTATCTACCTTCGTATTAGCGGCCGTTGGTGCGTGGGTTACCTTAAAGTTTGTAGGACCGCGCCTAGAACAAAAAGAATTCACAATTCCGGAAGAATTACGTATTTCGGATTTCGATGTTACCCCTGAAGAGCAACGAGGTTTGCGCGCCTCGGGTGTTGCGTTAGTAGTATCTTTACTTGCGGTTTACGGTTTAGCGGCTGGGCCACTTGCACCCTATACCAATGAAGCAGGGCAAGAAGTAACACCGTTTTTAAATAATATCATTTTGTTGATTACCTTCGTATTTGCTGCAATAGGTATTGCCTTCGGTGTGGCCAGCGGTAAGTTTCGCTCACTCATGGATATCGTGAAGGCAATGGTGAAGCAAATGGACACCATGGGCTATATCTTGGTGCTCACTTTTTTCTGTTATAACTTCCTCGGGGTATTAAGCTACAGTGGGCTTGGCGCATATATCACCTTTTTAGGTGCCAACGCGCTTACTGGTATGGGCTTGCAGAGCTTCCCAGTGTTGTTGTTGATCGGCTTTGTAATCGTTACCGCGCTGATCAATTTATTTGTAGGTGGCTTAACCTCAAAGTGGATGTTACTTGGCCCGATCTTTATTCCTATGCTGTACATGGTGAACCCTGCCATGACCCCAGATTTAGTAGCAGCGGCATTCCGGGTAGCCGATTCAGCAACCAATATCATTACGCCAATGATGAGCTACGCAGGGATTATTTTGGCCTTTATGCGCAAATATAATCCGCAGCTTACGTTTGGGGAAATGATTGCCATGATGCTGCCGTACTCGATTGCGTTTATGTTCGTGTGGATACTCTTGCTGGTAGGTTTCTTTAGTTTTGGTATTCCACTTGGATTCTAAGCAGCAACAAAAGGGTAGCTTTAGGCTACTCTTTTGCTTTAAGCACTTGAGATTTAGTTATTGAGAACCAATATTCATAGCAACAATTAACGAGTAAGGCGAACGATATGAGTGAAGCAGTAATTGTTGCATGCCCGCACTGTGGCAAACGGAATAAATTTGCCGCAGAGCGGCTTAGCGAGCACCCCCATTGCGGCTCTTGCAACGAGGAACTTATCACGGGCGTGCCGTTTGATTTAACTTTAAACAACCTAAAAGCACACATGAGCAGCGATATGCCAGTTGTGGTTGATTTTTGGGCTCCTTGGTGTGGGCCATGTAAGCAGTTTGGGCCGATTTTTGAAATGGTTGCTGCACCGTTTGCCGAGCGTGCGCGCTTCGCAAAAGCCAACACCCAAAACGAAACCGTTCTTGGCCAACGCTATAACATTCGCAGCATTCCTACGCTGGCGGTATTTCACCGGGATCAGGAACTAGCCCGCGTTTCTGGCGCTATGCCACCGCAACAGCTACATCAATGGTTGGATTCGGTGTTGAGCAAGATTGGTTGGTAATCAAAGGACAGGTACTGTTCTGGTTGATCATGGTGAGCCGCAAAGCGAAGCGGCTCATCGATTGCAGCTTTTGAGTTTATTGCTTTTTATTGTGCCCGCGCCACAGCCAACTAACAAAAGCGAGGTAGGGGAATAGCACCATTAAACAAATGAATATGAAAAAAGGGATGCCGTGGGCTTTTTCTTCTTCATATTCATATTGAGCCGTGGGGTCTAGGGCATAGATACGTGCATCAGAAGCCAATGAAATAATCGGCACGTAATTGAACGATTCCGGCATCTCAAAACTATACACCGTTCTACCCGACATACGCGGGTTATCATCGGCGAACAAAAACGTAAACGAGTAGTGCTCGTTTGCTGTTCCTTCATCGTGAATGTAGTAAGTATCGTTTAAGGTTACTCGGCGTACTTCAAGATCAGCAAGCGCTTCATCGAAATCTTCCATGTAATCTTCATACAGCATTTCTAACTCAGCATATTGCGCCAATCGCTCTTTGCCTTCCGCGATAACGGTGTAACCCGTAGAAATAAATGCCAAGCCTATGAGCGTAACGATAAGCGTAACCGCTGAGCGCGAAAGCGCCGAAAAGAGTTTTTTCAGAACAGCCACAGCAATTCCCCGAATAAAATTTATTTAGTTAGATATATACGGTTACGTTTTAAAAATCACGTAAAAAAGCAAAAAAACTTGCAGCTGAGTGGGCCTGCTACTATCATAGCGCCCGCTTGCTCCCGCAAGCATCTTTTCTATAAAGTGCGTCCTTAGCTCAGTTGGTTAGAGCACCACCTTGACATGGTGGGGGTCGGTGGTTCGAGTCCACTAGGACGCACCAATTCTATTTTATTTCTCTATTCTTCGTTAAACTCACCCCAATGAATAGCTTGTAATAAAGGATGTAGCTGTGGGAAATGAAAAGAATCTAGAGGGCCTGCGTGGTTGGCTAATATTAGTAGCGATTGGGGTGATTATTGCGCCCATTCGGCTGCTTTCTGTGGAGTTGCCAATGTACAACGAGATTCTCAATGATGGTACTTGGGAATTGTTAACCACTGTTGATTCAGAGCTTTATCACCCGCTGTGGGCGCCAGTGCTGATTACAGAGATTACGTTTAGTTTTGTGCTTCTGCTGGCTTCGTTGTATTTAGTAGTGTTGTTCTTTAGTAAGCATTACCTATTTCCACGGGTATTTATTGCCTTAACGCTGGCGATGCTGATTTTTATCCCCTTTGATGCTTGGCTGGTATCGCAAGTTATGCCAGAGCAATCATTTTTTGATACCCAAACCATACGTGATTTCGCGCGCACTGTGGTATCTGCGGCAATTTGGATTCCGTATATGTTGGTTTCGAAGCGGGTAAAGGCAACATTCGTGGTGAAAAAACCGAGTATGAAAATTAGCAGTACGCCAATGTAAGTAATACTCTGCAGGGTGTTTAAGGCTAACACCAGCCACCAAAGCGGGCTGGTAAATCCATGTTCGGTGCGTGCTTTGTGGGTGCGCAGCTTGAGGCTAGATACGGTTGCAAATACAGCTGCCGCAGCGCACATAGGTACCGCAATTAAGGCAACAAAAAATAGCACGCCACCGGCAGGAGCTGCGCTATTGCTAGCTTGTGCTTGCATTAGGCCGAGTAGCAATAGCGCGCCAAAGGTAAGGCCTAAGGCTGTGAGTTGTATATTTCGCATGGTTCAACCCAGTACATAATGTGTGTTTCCCTTCTTCATTTAACGCCCCTTGTATTTAACTCCTTCATTATCTAACCCCTTCATTATTTAACCTAAAGATACGATGGGTTCAAGCAGCATTAAACCCATTAAGTACTATCCCCCTCTGTAGGTAGCTCCAATTTCTCGTCGGTTTTTACAAAACAATCACAAATCCTAATTGACAATCATTCTCATTTGCATTTATCATGCCCTCGCTTTCTTAAATGATAACGATTCTCATTAGCAACAAGCTTCGTTATCGCTATTTGCCGTAATTCCAGTACCTGCTTCGCAGCCAACATGGAAGAATAATATATTGGAGCTATTCATGCCTTTAACCACGTTACCACGCTACTCAGTACTAGCCTCTGCTATCACTCTTGCACTTATGCCAACTTTGGCACTTGCGGATGATATCGATACTGAAGAATCAACCAGTGAAGCGCGTAAATCTCGTGCTCCGGCAATCGAAGTAATTCGTGTATATGGCGCTCGCGGAGTGCACAGTTACGATGAAACCGGCACAGTAAACATTGTGAATCGTGAACAAATTGAACGCTTGCAACCATTATCAAATGAAGACGTTTTACGCCGAATCGCCGGTATTAACGTGAAAGGGGAAGAGGAAAGTTCGATTGTAGCCAACTTTGGTATTCGTGGTTTAGCGGCAAGTGAATCGAAATCTTTAGTGCTCGAAGATGGTGTGCCAGTAGCGCCAGGTTTGTTCATCGGCAATGATCGTTATTTCAACCCACGCATTCAACGTGTAGAGCGGGTAGAGATCTTGAAGGGATCTTCTTCATTGCGTTATGGCCCTTCTACAATCGGTGGGGTAGTGAATTACCAAACGAAAACGCCAGATGAAGGGCTGTTATTAAGTGGCCGGGTGGGCTCGTATAACCTGCGGGAAGTGAACATTGAAGCAGGCAACAGCACCGCTTCAGGTGATGGCTATGCAGGTGTTGTATTCACGCATGCGCAAAGCGATGGCTTCATGGATAAAGGCTATGATATGAACGATATCATGGTGAAAGCTGGTATGGCATTGGCCAACAATCAGAGCATTGGTGTGAAGTTCTCGTATCATGAAAATGATGCCAATATCTCTTATCGTGGTTTGTTACTCGATGATTATTTAGCCGGAGAGCGCTACAACCCAGCCCCAGATGATTGGTACTTACAAGAGCGGGTTGCATTTGATGTTAACCATGAATGGCTGATTAGCCCTGATGTAACTTTAAATACCATTGTGTACTGGAGCAATGTAAGCCGTGATTACTGGCGTTACAACGTTGATACTGCCGCTTCAAATGAGGCGGGAAGATGGGTATATACCGATGCTCTTACGGGAAATAACCGTGCATTCGAACGCTTTGGTGTAGAAACTCGCTTAGCGTATCGCCATACGATGTTCGATATGGATGCAAACTCAGAATTTGGTTTGCGCTTTATGACCGAGGAATCCGACGATGCGCGTATTCGTGCTACTCGCGAGAATGATCGTACCGGTATTAATGATCGCCATCGGATTGATAGTGCAGATAGCTATGCTGCATATGCGCAAACTCGGTTAGCAATATCGGATCGTGTTGCCCTTACTCCAGGTGTTCGAGTAGAAAGTTATGAACAGCAGCAAGTAGTGCTAACTCAAGGGAATGCATCGGCCAAAACATCGAATACCGAAATACTACCAGGTGTAGGCGCTACCTTCGCGGTAACCGATAATGCTGAGCTATATGGTGGTGTATACCGGGCATTTTCTCCTGCTGCAAATGGCGTGGCATTAGATGGCTTAACTGATCAGAACCTTGATGGCGAGCGCTCTACCAACTATGAAATAGGGATTCGTGGCGCTCAAGGCAGAGCAAATTATGAAGTTGCGGCGTTCTTTATGGATTTCAGTAATCAAGTAGTTACTGGCAATAGTGATCCGAACCTCTCTCGCTCGAATGCTGGTGAAACCGAACATTATGGTGTTGAATTGGCCTTTGGTTATGATTTAGGTGCTGGCTTTAGTGTAGATTCGAACGCTACATGGGTACCGAAATCAGAGTTCATGAGCGGCGATTTTGCTGGTAATCGTTTGCCTTACGCCCCGAAACGAATGGCTAACTTGGCATTAAATTACAATCTTGAGCGCTTTAGTGTGGCCGTTACCGCACATTATCAAGGCGAGCAGTTTGGTGATCCGAGCAACCAAGTAGACATTCCGAGCGGCGCGGCTGCTGGAATTTGGGGTGGTTTACTGCCTTCTTACACCGTGTTTGATGTGTTTGCACAAATGCAGGTGAATGATCAGTTAGCGGTATTTGGTTCGGTGAAAAACCTTACGGATAAGCAATATATTGCCGGTTTACGCCAAGGTATTTACGTAGGGCCAGAACGTGCATTTGAAGTAGGTGTTCGTTACCGCTTTTAAGCAAATTAGCAACTCGCAATACATCAGGGAGCGCCCTACATAATATGTAGGGCGTTTTTTGTTTAAACGACCGTTTAAAAAATTGGGTTTACGCTGTGGTTGTGGCAGTATTTGTAATAGTAAACCATGAGCCAAAAAATAATGCCGCACAGTAACAATAAAGGATGCAGTAATGAGCCGCTTAGTAAACCCTACTGATTTAAGCTTTTTGTTGAATGATGTTTTCGCGATGGGCAAGTTAGCCGAATTTAATCGCTATCAAGATTATGATGCTGAAGCGATGAATAGTGTGTTGGCAATGGCCGAGAAGATTGCGGAAAGCGATTTTTTGCCCCACAACAGCAAAGCAGATGCTAATGAGCCCACTTTCGATGGCGAAACGATTACCACAATTGCGGATGTAAAAGTGGCGTGGCAGAAATATGCTGAATCAGGTTTATTATCGGCACGGCATGATTACGATGCGGGTGGTATGCAGTTACCAGCACTACTCAGTATGGCCTGCAACAGTTACTTTATGGCAGCTAATCCAGCTACAGCGGCATACCCATTCTTAACTACAGCCGCCGCCAACGTTATTCAAGCCTTTGGCAGCGTAGAACAAAAAGCGCATTTCCTGCCGGGCATGTTCAGTGGCCGTTTTGCCGGCACTATGGCGCTCACCGAACCGGATGTAGGTTCTTCTTTAGGTGATTTAACAACGAAAGCGAAGCCGCATACCGATGGTACGTACCGCCTAAGCGGGCAAAAGATGTATATCTCGGGTGGCGATCAAGATATTACCGAGAACATCGTGCATTTAGTGCTAGCGCGCATTGAAGGCGCACCCGCGGGTGTAAAAGGTATTTCCATGTTTATTGTGCCGAAGTTCTTAGTAACCGATGCTGGAGATATTGGCGCCCGTAACGATGTGCAGTTAGCTGGTTTGCTGCACAAAATGGGTTATAAAGGTACAACCTCTACGGTGTTGTCATTTGGTGAGCAAGGTAACTGTGTTGGCTATTTAGTGGGTGAAGCCGGCCGCGGCTTGCAGTACATGTTTAAAATGATGAATGAGGCACGTGTGGGCGTTGGCCTTGGTGCGGCGATGATAGGCTACCGTGGATATTTAGAATCGTTGGCCTATGCAAAAGAGCGGCCGCAAGGGCGCCGCGTGAGCAACAAAGATCCAGAGAGTAAACCGATAGCTATTATCGAGCATGCCGATGTGCGGCGGATGTTATTGCAACAAAAAGCCTATGTAGAGGGTTCATTAGCGCTGTGTTTATTAGCTGCACGCTTGGTAGATGAACATGAAGCCGGCGGCGATGCAGAGAGTGGTATTTTGTTAGATTTACTTACTCCCATCGTTAAATCGTATCCTTCATTTTATGGCCCACGCGCAAATGATTTAGCCATTCAAGTGTTAGGCGGTGCAGGCTACATCCGGGAGTATCCTGTTGAACAGTGCTACCGCGACAATCGGTTAAACCCAATTCATGAGGGTACCCACGGGATTCAGGGCCTGGATTTATTGGGCCGTAAGCTATGGCAACATGAAGCGAAGGGGCAAAAGCTACTCTTGGGTAGAATTCAGAATACGCTAATGGCGGCCAGCGCATATCCTGAGTTGGGTGAACTAGTAAAACGCTATCAAGTTGCCTTAAAGCCCTACATGGAAACTACCCTTGAGCTAGGCCAAGCGCTACTCGGCGGCGACGCTGAAAAAACACTCGCGAATGCATCGGTGTATTTAGATGTAATGGGCAAATATGTAGTGGGGTGGTTGTGGTTGGAAATGGCGGTGAAAGCACTTGCGAATAAAGCGCTTGCGCCAGAGTTCGTGCAAGGCAAGATTGCTGCTGCACGCTACTTTATGCGCTGGGAATTGGCCGAAGCCGAGGTGCACTTGCAACGATTAAAAGAGCAGGACGATAGTTGGTTTAGCATTGAGAACGAGTGGCTGTGATCAGCGGTATACCTAAAAAGGCATCATTAATCTGTTTTTTAAGGAAAAATAAATTAGCGCAAACGATATTTTAGATTGGTAGGGATGCATCCGCGCTGCTATAACTAATAGTGAAAAATAACGTTGTAGTGTTATTTCAATAACATATCTTGCAACAATAAAGGAGAACAGCATGAGTGATCAAAAATCTACCGGTAAGTGCCCTGTACTGCACGGCGCGAATACGCGCATGGGCGGTAATGGGACAAAAAATATTGATTGGTGGCCGAACCAGCTTAATTTGCGCATCCTGCATCAGAACGACAAGAAATCGAATCCATTAGGTGAAGATTTTAATTATCGCAAAGAATTTCAAAAGCTTAATCTTGCGGAAGTAAAGAAAGATATTGAAACAGCGCTAACCGATTCAAAAGATTGGTGGCCTGCAGATTATGGCCATTATGGCCCATTCATGATTCGGATGGCCTGGCACGCAGCGGGTACCTATCGTATGGGCGATGGCCGCGGTGGAGCGGGTACGGGTAATCAACGTTTTGCGCCGCTAAACAGTTGGCCAGATAACGGTAACCTTGATAAAGCACGCCGTTTGTTGTGGCCGGTGAAAAAGAAATACGGTAACAAGCTTTCTTGGGCTGATTTGTTCATATTAGCGGGTAACGTAGCAATTGAATCTATGGGTGGAAAAACCTTTGGTTTCGGTGGCGGCCGCGAGGATATTTATGAGCCAGAAGAAGATATTTACTGGGGTACAGAAGATACCTGGTTAGGTAATAAACGTTACAGCGGTGAGCGCGATCTTGAAGACCCTCTAGCAGCAGTGCAAATGGGCTTGATTTATGTAAACCCAGAGGGCCCAGACGGTAACCCAGATATTCTTGGTTCTGGCCGTGATGTGCGCGAAACCTTCAAGCGTATGGCGATGAATGATTATGAAACCGTTGCCTTAACCGCGGGTGGCCATACTTTTGGTAAATCTCATGGTGCAGCACCAGATTCGCATTTAGGCCCAGAGCCTGAAGCAGCGCCTTTAGAAGAAATGGGCTTTGGCTGGAAGAATAGCTATGGCAAGGGTAAAGGCCGCGATACTATTACTAGTGGTATTGAAGGTGCTTGGACACCAACGCCAACTACCTGGGACAACAGCTACTTTGGTGTATTGTTTGGATACGAGTGGGAGCTTTCGAAAAGCCCTGCAGGCGCAAACCAATGGGTGCCGAAAAACTTAGCTGAAAAAGATCATGCACCGGATGTAGAAGACGCTGCGATTAAAGTGGGCATTATGATGACCACCGCAGATATGTCGATGCGCGAAGATCCTGAATATCGCAAGATTTCTGAACATTTCTACAAAAACCCTGATGAGTTCCAAGATGCCTTCGCGCGCGCTTGGTTTAAATTAACGCATCGGGATATGGGGCCAAAATCACGCTACTTAGGCCCAGAAGTGCCAGCAGAAGATTTGATTTGGCAAGATCCAGTGCCTGCGGTTGATCATGAGCTGATTGGTAAAGGTGAAATTGCTGAACTGAAGAAAACTATTTTAGCTTCTGGTTTAAGTGTACAAGAATTGGTGTACACAGCATGGTCTTCGGCTGCCACTTTCCGTGGTTCCGATAATCGTGGTGGTGCGAATGGTGCTCGAATTCGTTTAGCACCGCAAAACACCTGGGAAGTGAACCAGCCAGACCAGCTGAAAAAAGTATTGGCCACTTACGAAGGTATTAAAAAGGATTTCGATTCTGCGCAACTAGGTAATAAGCGCGTATCGTTAGCTGATTTAATTGTGTTAGGTGGTTGCGCCGCGATTGAGAAAGCAGCAAAAGATGCAGGCTACTCAATTGATGTACCATTCAGCCCAGGCCGCACCGATGCAACAGCAGAGCAAACTGATGCAGAATCGTTTGATGTGCTTGAGCCAATCGCTGATGGTTTCCGGAATTACCAGAAGAAGCGTTACTCGGTAGAAGCCGAAGAGTTGCTACTTGACCGCGCCCAGTTGCTTACGCTAACCGCGCCAGAAATGACCGTGTTAGTAGGTGGTATGCGCTCGTTGGGTGCGAACTTCGGTGGTAGCAAGCATGGCGTGTTTACCAGCAAGCCAGGTACATTGAATAACGATTTCTTCAATGTAATTACCGATACATCGATTGAGTGGAAACCTACTTCGGAAGCGGCGCAAGAGTTTGAAGGCCGTGATCGTAGTACCGGTGCAGTGAAATTTTCTGGTACTCGGGTAGATCTTGTGTTTGGTTCGAACTCGCAATTGCGGGCACTTGCAGAAGTGTATGCGCAAGATGATGCGGGAGAGAAATTTGTTAAGGATTTCGCCAAAGCATGGGTAAAAGTGATGAATGCAGATCGATTTGATTTAGCAGACTAATCACCTTCTGTTCGTTAGCAAAAACGCTCACCTTGGTGAGCGTTTTTTTATGCCGCGAGAATAATATGCTGAAGGCAATGCGATGGCATGGCTACTTTGGCCAATGATAAAGCCACGGTGATTGGATGAGTGGGAATTGTTGCCAATCGATAGCTACAAAATCGTTACTCTGCTCAGGTGAACATACATAGCACTGTGGCTCACCATTCCATTGGAAGCGTAACGCACTTGCGTGCAGCATTAAACGCGCTGCAGGCTCTCCTGCGTATCGTGTATCGCCCAAGATTGCTGCGCCGATGCTTTTTAACGCCACTCTAAGTTGATGCGTTCGGCCAGTGCTTGGTTTAAGAATATACAAACGTGCATGTATGTCAGGAATACTATTATCGGCAATGGTGTGGCTAAAAAAATGGGTACGCGCAGGATTCTCCGCGCTTCGTAATAGCTTGTAACTGCCATTCCGGCTTTTCGCCATATCGCCTTGAATTAGCCCTTGCTTCTTTTTCGGCTTATGGCCACCAATAGCAATATAGTATTTCTCGATCGCATGTTCATTAAACAGTGCGCCAAATGTTGCAGCTGCTGCTTTATTGCGGGCTACTAACAGTAAACCGCTAGTGCCTTTATCGAGCCGATGAACGGGAAAAAGGGGGGCTGCACTTGGATTAGTGGCGAGTAACTGTTGTAGCTGCACTATGATGCCCAGTTCATTTTCCTCGGTATGCATTCCTATGCCCGATGGCTTGTTGATAACATAAAAATCCGGGTGTTCTGCAAGAATGGCATTACTAGTAAGCTGCATGGGCTAATTCCAAGCGGTTTGCGTATGATGAAACAACAGTATTGAGAACCATTATGGGTAATATTATTCAGTACATTACTGTTCTAAAGTAGTGAGATATAACAAGCGTTGCTTTAACAACGCAAGGATTTAAGTATACACGGGGGCATTATGCTCGATAAGAGTAATAAACAATTTATTGATAGCGCAGAGCAAATGCAGGCAGATGAGCTAGCAAAATTTAATGCACTAGCACAAGAATGGTGGAACCCAGAAGGCAAGTTTAAGCGCGTACTGGAGTTCAATGAAGCGCGCGTGAATACCATTATTCGTGGTATAGCGGAGCATTTCGAGCGCGATTTAGCTGCTGAAAAGCCACTTTCGGGGTTGCGTGTTTTAGATATTGGTTGCGGTGCCGGCTTAATTTGTGAACCGCTTGCGCATCTAGGAGCTGATGTTACCGGGGTTGATGGTAGCGAAATGAATGTGCAGGTGGCGAAAGCTCATGCAGCAGAAAGCAACGTAGCGGTGCATTACGAACATGCGTTAGCAGAAGATTTGCCGAGCGATGCACAATTCGATGTAGTGCTAAATACGGAAGTAATAGAGCATGTGCCAGATCAACAAGCACTCGCGGCTACTTGCGCGCGTTTAGTGGCGCCGAAAGGCCTACTAGTAATGGCAACCTTAGATCGTAGTATAAAATCGTTTTTAGTGGCTATTGTTGGTGCTGAGTATGTGCTAAAAATGTTACCTAAAGGAACACATGATTGGCGTTTCTTTATTAAACCGAAAGAATTAGCGGTAATGCTGGCGAAATACGGCATGCAAGTTAAGCAGCAACGCGGCTTCGCTTTTAATCCCATTCTGCAAAAATGGCGGATTACGGCAAAGCCGAATGTGAATTACATGCAATTTTACGTGCGCTAGCGTTCCAACAACGAACCAATAACTAGCAACGAAACGAAGTGATGGCAAAACATTATAATAATAGCCATACATGGCAAGACATCAGCACTGCGGTGATAAAAATGTTACCGCGGTTACCTACTTTTATTGCTGTAAATATAGCGATAAAACGCGCTAAGCATCATCAAATTGGATCTACCGGACTTTTCTTGCAACGCGCCGCGCAACGCTTTCCCGAGCGCATATTCTTGCGCTTTGCAGAGCGTACTTATACCTATGCGGAATTTAATGCGTGGGTAAATCAAATTGCTCACACTTTACAGGCGCGAGGCTTACAGAAAGGGCAATGCGTGGCATTGATGTTCAAGAACAGCCCTGAGCAGTTGGCCTGTGCTTTTGCAGTGAATAAGTTGGGTGCGGTTGCTGGAATGGTCAATTATAAGCAGCGTGATGCGGTATTGGGGCATAGTTTTTCGGTATTGCAGCCAGCCATGGTTATTATCGCCGAGGAGTTTGCTGAAGCAGTGAATTCAGCGCAACCATCGCTTAGAGAAGTTTCTGAGGATAGTGCGCCACAATGCTTTGTTATGGGGGGAAGTGCGCAGGGTTATGCTAATTTAGCTGAACTATGTACTTCAGCGAGCAAGGAGAACCCACCGCAAACGGCGCACATTAGGCTTGGAGAAAACTGCTTTTACGTATTTACCTCGGGTACCACGGGATTGCCAAAAGCTGCGGCAATGACCCACCTCCGTTGGTATAAGGCGGGGTTAGGGTTTGGCCGCATGGCGCTCGGCTTAGGTAAAAATGATGTGCAGTATTGTTGTTTGCCGTTTTACCACAACACCGCACTTTCCATCGCGTTAAGCTCGGTAGTACTTACCGGTTCTGGCTTGGCGATCGCCGAGAGATTTAGTGCTTCGCAGTTTTGGCCGGATATTCATTATCATCAGGCTACGTGTTTCACCTATATTGGCGAGTTATGCCGCTACCTGCTGAATCAGCCTGAAACTCCCTTAGAGAAAACGCATAATGTGCGCGCAGTAGTGGGGAATGGCTTACGCGCAGAAATATGGGATGCTTTTCAGCATCGCTTCGGTATTTCCCGGATTTGTGAACTTTACGGTGCTAGTGAGGGCAATATCGGCTTTGTAAATGCCTTCAACTTAAAGCGTACTGTTGGTTTTTCGCCAATGAAATTTGCCGTGGTGGAATTCGATGTGGATAACGAGCAACCGGTAATGAATCAGCGTGGGCATTTGCAACCCGTTGGCAAAGGCGAAATAGGGCTCTTGCTTGCGGAAGTTTCTAATAAGGCTCCCTTTGATGGCTATACTAATCAGGCGGCGAGTGAAGCCAAATTAATGCGCAATGTGTTTAAGCAAGGCGATTGTTGGTTTAATACAGGTGACATTGTGCAACAGCAGGGCTTTCGGCATATCGCGTTTATTGATCGGGTAGGCGATACCTTTCGTTGGAAAGCAGAAAATGTGGCCACTACAGAAGTTGAAGCACAAATTCACAGCATTGCTGATGTAATTGAAGCGGTAGTATACGGCGTAGAAGTGCCGAATGCGGATGGGCGCGCTGGAATGGTATCGCTGATCCTCAATCAAGATAAGCCATTTAACCCTCAGCTCTTCTATGAACATCTCCGTAAGCGCCTTCCCGATTATGCCGTGCCCTTGTTTGTGCGCTTGCGTAAACTGGCTGCGTACCACGAAACAACAGGTACGTTTAAAATTAAGAAAACTGAACTGAAGCAACAAGGCTATAAACCTGAAGGGGACAATGATACCGTTTTTGTGTTACTTGATCGAAGCCTTGGTTACCAACCGCTGAATCCACAAATTCTTGCTGAAATTGAAGGTGGCCAGCGCCGCTTTTAACTCCCTTATTGATGCCGATCAAGTGATACGTGGTAGCGATATGCGATGCTCATTAGCGAACACTTATAGGATATAGCGATGGCTAACCTGCAGCAAAATAGAGCTCCGCAAGATAATAAAGCTCCGCAAGAAAATTCAGCAGCCAACCAAGCTGCCGATCAGCGCTTAATGCTGATTCTCAAACTATGCATGGTGGTTGGGGTGTGTTTGTTGATCATCGGCCATATCATTCTAAGCGCAACCTTTATCAACGATCACATCGATCATCGGGGCTACATGTTAGGAGCGGCACTTAGTGCACTAGGAATCGTGCTTTCTTTACCCACCAAGATTTATTTAACCATATTGTTAATGGAGTACGAACAGAAAGACCAATAAATCGCATGCGGCAGTATGCCTAATTTTATTTCGCCACGTACCTATTTATTCTTTCGCGCATAACAATAACCTTTTCATGATTGGGAAATGAATATGCGCTTCAATGCTATAACCCTTGCTGTATTGGGTACCCTCGCTTTTAACTCCAATACCTTAGCTCAAGCTCCAAGCTCACCTAATGCTTCAGAATTGGATGAACCGCTCGCAGCGCCAACTGATAAACCGGAGATGGAGCGCATTATCGTTGTGGGCGAGGCCATGGAACAGCCTCTTGTGGTAGTAGCAAACCCGAAGCATATTCGCCAACCGCTGCCCGCTCATGATGCTGCCGATTATCTGAAATCAATAGCAGGTTTCAGCACTATCCGTAAAGGCGGTGCGAGTGGCGATTTGCTATTTCGGGGAATGGCAGCATCACGAATCAACATTCTTGCAGATGGTGAAACATTGCTAGGTGGTTGCGGCAATCGTATGGATCCGCCTACCGCCTATATTACCCCGCAATCGTATGATCGTATGGTAGTACTAAAAGGGCCACAAAATGTTACCAATGGCCCGGGTAGTAGTGCGGCTACTGTGCGCTTTGAACGAGAGTGGGAATACTATCCAGCACCAACAACTCGGACGTTCCTTAGCAGTACTCTAGCTGAATTTGGCCGCTTTGATATGAATGCCGATGTTACCTTCGGCAATTCCTTAGGGTTTACCCGAATTAACGCGACATCAGCAACCAGCCGAGATTATAAAGATGGTTCGGGCACGCGGATACACTCAGCATACGAGCGCTGGAGTGGACAAGCAACCTTTGGTTATACACCCAACGAAGATACTATTTTAAGTGTTTCACTCGGTGTAAGTGATGGTGAGGCAGCATACGCAGATCGCGCTATGGATGGCGTAAAGTTTGCCCGGGAAAGCATCGGTGTTCGCTACGCACAACGCAATGTATCGCCTTTAGTTGCTGAACTAACAGGGCAACTCTTCTATAACTACATCGATCACGTAATGGATAATTATTCGTTACGGGAATTCAGCGCCACAATGATGATGCCAAACCAAGCTGCAAGCAACCCAGATCGGCGCACTCGAGGAGGGCGCTTAAGTGCTGTGCTAGAGCCTTCGAATTTACAGCGTTTGGAGCTAGGCGTTGATACGCAAGTGAATGCGCATCGAGTTCGCAATAGTATGAATCAAGCGATGATGCCCTATGAAACGATGGCGTTTATGAAAGATGCTGACTTTACTCAAGTTGGTGTATTTCTTGAACATCGCATTCCAGTAGCGGCAAACGAGTTTGGTAATGGTGAATGGATATGGGGAGCCCGAAGTGATTTTTGGACAGCGAATGATTATCGGCAGCAAATACGGCAAAACGGTAACACCTACATTAATCCAACCGCGAACACTAGCCGTAGCGAAACATTGTTCAGTGGTTTTGTTCGCTATGAAGCAATTACAGATTTCGGTAGTGTGTATATCGGCCCCGGGTATGTAGAGCGCTTCCCTGATTATTGGGAGCTTATCGGTGCTAACCGGGCCGGTGCTGATAGCCGCAGCGCCTTCAATACCGCACCAGAAAAAACGTTACAGCTTGATGTTGGTTGGATTGCAACGTTCGCTGCATGGAATCATTCATTAGCATTATTTGCTTCTCAGGTGAGCGATTACATTCTCATCGATAACCAACATTATATTACTGGTGTGGAGCAGCCGCTACTGAGTGTTCGCAATGTTGATGCACAAACCTACGGCGGCGAGCTAGATATTGGCTATGCATTTAATTCACGTTGGCGAGTTGATGGCAGTGTTGCTTATGTTCGAGGGAAGAACACCACAGATGGCAATGCGCTGGCACAACAACCGCCGTTAGAAATGAAATTAAGTGCTCGCTATGCAGCCGAAAGTTGGTCTGTAAATGGATTGCTTCGCGCGGTAGCTCGACAGCATCGTGTGGCGATTGGCCAGGGTAATATTGTAGGTACTGATTTAAGCGAAACCGCCGGTTTTGCTGTTGTTTCAATTAGCGCGGATAAACAGTTGCGTTCGCAACTACGCTTAAGTGTGGGTATGGACAATCTGTTTAATCGTAATTATAGCGAACACCTAAGTAAAAGCGGTGCAATGGTATCGGGGTATCTTCCGATAAATCGCGTAAATGAACCAGGGCGTTTACTTTGGGCGAATCTGCAATGGCAATTATAATAGCGATCTCCATGCGTGATTAAAAGTAATGCTTAACTTTACTAAAAGTTCAGAAAGTGCTTTTGCGTTTAGGAAAAGAAATATACACTACGTGCATTATTTGAGTGGAGACAATCAATGCACATTCGCCCTTTGTTATTAACTGTATCTGCTGCTTTGCTGTTGAGCGCATGTAGCAAACATGTGGCCTGCGATAGTGATGCAGCGCAAAGCAAGTTGTTGCATGAGAGTGCGATGCGTTTCCAAGCTCGATTGCAGGAAGAATATGAACTTACCTTTGTTAATGCGTTAAATCTCGGTAAATCTGTGCCGATACGTATTGCTGAACAAGAGGTATTCAATAACACTGACATCGAAAAATTGGCTCGCGATACAGCGAAAGATTTACGCTTTGAGGGGGGCCGCTTAATTCGTAAGAACTACGTTGCAGGTGAGTTGCTTTGCGCCGGCACATTGGTAACGCCCAATGATACAAGAATTCCGGTATCCTACGAGGTATCGAAAGATGATAACGATGGTGTAGCTGTTCAGGTAAGGGGGATTTAATTGCCGTTACTGTTTTGGGAGAACGCGCTGACGCCGAAGATTATTTGCGCAAGGTTCGTGAGGCGGAACGCAAATATATTTAAGCGCAACGGGCAAAAGTTGCATTTCGATATAGTTATTGCGTTACAATTGCGATGTTGAACTCAACTATGGTCGCACTATGGCAGCAAGGAACCAATAACATGCGTGTATGTGGAATTGAAATTAAAAGTAATGAAGCAATTATTTGCTTGATGGATATGGATGACGGTTTGTTGCAGATTCCTGATTGTCGGCAAACGCGCTTTCAATTGGTGAAAGATAACGTTGCTGAAAATGTCCGCAAATTTCAATTTACCTTTCGTAAATTAGCTGAAGATTACCGCATTGATTGCTTGGTTATTAAAGAACGCATGCAAAAAGGTAAATTTGCTGGTGGTGCTGTAGGTTTTAAAATGGAAGCAGCATTACAATTGATTGATACAGTGGATACGCAATTGCTTTCTGGCTCTAAGCAAAAGGAAATTTTGAAGCGTAATCCTGTACCTATTGAATTCTCTTCTACAGGGTTAAAGGGTTTCCAAGAACCAGCATTCACTATTGCTTATGCATACCTAATGGGCCAAGAGTACGGTGTTGAGTAACGAGCATCACGAACTCTTTCTGAGGTAATAAAAAACGCGCTAAGCGCGTTTTTTTGTGTGAAAAAAATAACCTATCGCATGCCACTAACTTCCGGCAAGCGGCTGGGTTTTCTGGTAAACCTCTTCAAGGCGCTGTAAATCATACAGTTGATTACCTTTAGTTTGCACCGTTACTGATGCAGCGGCCACGCCGTAGCGAAACGCGTTCAACATAGATTCACCCGCGTGCAAGCGATACACCAGCGCCGACATAAAACTATCACCTGCGCCAACGTGGCTAACAATTTCATGCTTTGGTGGCATATATGCGTGCTCTTCACCCTGTTCGGTTACTAGCAGAGCACCACCTTTCGAGAGTGTAACAATCAAGTTTTGTACCGCGTGTTTGGCAACCAAAGCGCGCATTTGCGCGAATAACGTGGGTATATCATCGAACTCATCATATCCCAGCGATGAAAACTCTTTACGATTCAGTTTTGCCACATAAGCGCCAGAATATAGCGCACTTGTGAGTGCTGCACCTGAACTGTCGAGCGCAACCTTAATACCTTTTTCTGCCGCGGTTTTGGTAATGTTACCGAAGAAGTTGCTGGGTACCGATTCGCCTATACTCCCACTCAACACCAGAAAATCGGGTTGGGTAGGGCGCTCAAGCAACGCATTTCTGCATTGCTTGAGCTCGTTTTCAGTTAATGCTGGCCCTGGAAACACAAAGTGGAACATTTTTCCGCTACTGCGTTCGGTTATAGCGAGGTTTTGCCGTGTTTCTGTGGCAATGCTGATGGCTTCAAATGGCGTATTATCCCGCGCCAAAAGTTGTTTCAACAGCTCCCCATTTAAACCTCCAGCAGGAAAGATGGCCACAGCTGGTGTTCCCATGCGGGTAATATTTCGTGCCACATTAATGCCACCACCGCCTGGTTCTTGGCTACTTTGGATACAGCGGCTTTTACTATCGTCGTAAACCTTTTCGGTTTCTCCGAAAGTATCCACCGCTGGATTCATCGTAAAAGTAACGATGGATGCGTGCATTATTTTGGGCCTGGCTCGGCATAATTTTTGAACCAATCACGCACTTCACCATACCAATAAACGGAATTGTTTGGCTTCAAAATCCAATGGTTTTCATCAGGGAAGTAAATCATTCGTGAATCAATTCCCTTGGTTTGTAAGGTGCGGAATATTTCAAAGCCTTGGCCTACTGGAACGCGTAAATCCGTTTGCCCGTGGCTGATTAAAGCCGGAGTATTAAAATCGCCAGCGCGGTAATGGGGAGAAATATCTTTATAGATTTCAGGGTTCTCCCAAAAGCCGCCAAAGCGATCTGAGTGAACAGCGAAATCGGCCGACATTTGCGAATACATGTTGTATACCGGCGCATGAATCAATAGAGCATTAAACGGGTGTGGTTTGCCCAGTAGAATAGAACTGAGGTAGCCACCATAGCTAGCTCCGCCAGCTACCATGCGCTCGTTATCAATCCAATCTTTCTCCATAAACCACTCAGCAGCGGCGATGGTATCTGCGTACGGTGCCGTAACCCAATCCGGGTTGATATAATCAGTGAAATCTTGGCCGAATCCACTAGATCCATGGAAGTTATGCCACGCGGTAACATAGCCCCAAGAGGAGAATGTTTGCGCGTTCCAACGGTAATGGAATCCATCCGTGATCGCATTATGCGGGCCGCCGTGAATCAGTAAAAACAATGGGTATTGCTTACTGCTATCGAAACCCGGTGGATAATGCACCCACATTTGAATATCTTGGCCGTTGTGGCCTTGATAGGTTACTGATTCGTAGCTACCGAGATCAACATCGGCAAGCATTTCATCGTTAAAGCTATCTAAACGAGTGGTGTTACCGCTCCGCGTGTTGATAGTTACTAAGCGCGCAGGGTACATAAAGCTCTCGTTAGTGCCTACCAGCGTACCGTTGTTGCTGATACTGATGTTGCCATGGTTGGTTGCACCGGTAAGCGCTTGTGCACGGCCATTGCGAGCGTTAATTGAGTACACTCGCGAGGTGCCGGCGTCATCGATGGTGGCATAAAATCCGCGGCCATTCGGCATCCAAACATAACTACCGATTGAACGATCGAAATCACTGGTGATTTCACGTTCGCTGCGGTTGCTTAAATCAACTAACACAAGGTTGGTTTGATCAGCATAGAAGCCCTGAATACGCTGGCGTGTGTAAGCCAATGTTTTGCCATCGGGGCTAAATTGCGGGTTGGCATCAGGCGCTTTATTACCTTCAGTAAGGTTCTCCGCCGAATCGCTGCCAATTCGTGCTAAGAATAAATCAATATTCGGCACTACCGATTCTGTTTCTGAGTTGGCGGTGAAAGCGATATAGCGGCCATCAGGTGATACATCAAAGTTGCTGGCCAGCGCCATACCAAAGTTTTCCGTAATGCGCTCTACATCACCGCCACTCGCCGCTACACGAAATACGTGGGTTTCGCGTGCTTCATCGAGGTAGCGATCAAAGGATGCGTAGGGCATTTCGCGCCATTGCATGGCGGAAACATGGCTGGCTTTGTTCGCACTCTGCTGAGCTTTCATGTCTTCCCAGCTCTTGCTTGGCCACACACTACTGGTAAAGTAGATATGATTGCCGGCCCAGAGCAGATTACCTACACCGGTTGGTACATTAGTGATGCCAACTGCTTCGCCTGGACCATCCATTGGCAACACATATACTTGGCCGGCATCGTCTTTGTCGCGTTGGCTGATAAACGCAAGCTGTTTACTATCTGGAGAAAACACCGGGCTGCTAGCACGCATGCCTGCGGCTGTTAACGGGCGTTGCTGTTTGCCATCGGCACTGAAAAGCCACAGTTGCGTGCTGCCAAGATCGGTTTCCATATCATATTCGGTAACAGGCACTACAATGTGCTTGCCATCAGGGCTTATCACGGGAGCGCCAACACGTTTGAGTTGCCATATTAACTCAGCGGAAAGTAGGGTTTGTTCTTGCTCTGCGGCACTAGTAATCGCAGCGCTTGCGGAATTTGTGAGCGCGAAAGTACTCGGTACAGCGGCGTTTGCAGTGGTTACTGCAAGCCCTGTAGCCATGGCGATACTTAAGCAAAGGATGTTTATTTTTTTCATAAGGCTCTCTACTTCTTCTTAAGGTTAGCGTGGGAAGCAAGATATTTCGCTTTCGTTGAAAGTTTCGGTATCTTTTTCGTGCATTTGCTGTATAATAACCACCAATGCATGAAAGATACAATTTAACACTCCAATTCGTCGTATTACCATAATCTTCGTCCTGTAGTTCTTAAGTTTCAGTTTATTTTTCCCGCATGACCGCACCAACCATGCCAATTTCGGCAGGGGTGCACATTTAACATTTAAAATTTCAGGAAATTATTATGTCTAATACAGTTACTGGTACCGTAAAGTGGTTTAACGAAACTAAAGGTTTTGGTTTCATCGAGCGCGAAGGCGGTCCAGATGTATTCGCTCATTTCAGCGCGATCTCTGGCAACGGTTTTAAAACTTTGGCTGAAGGCCAAAAAGTTTCTTTCACCGTTACTCAAGGCCAGAAAGGTCCTCAAGCTGAAAACATCGTAGCTTTATAAGCTATCTGGTGTTGAGTTTACTTCGGTAAGCTCTAGCGTAGAGAATTATAAAGGGTAGCCAATTGGCTACCCTTTTTAGTATCTGGCGTTTAAGTATTCAAGCCATCAGTCAAGCCATCAGTCAAGCGCGCTAGTGCGTGCTCAATTTCAGTAACACTTTCTGGGTCATCAATGGTAGAGGGCACTATATATTCCTTACCATCGGCAATATTCCGCACTACATTGCGAAGTATCTTACCCGATCGAGTTTTCGGTAGCCGCTTAACGGTAACGGCAACTTTAAAGCAGGCCAACGCACCAATTTCCTCGCGTACCAATGCAACTAACTCTTTTTCCAGTTCACTGGCGCTCAACTCAACGCCATTTTTCATTACTACTAAGCCAATGGGTTGTTGCCCTTTTAGGCTATCATGAGCGCCCACCACGCAGCATTCGGCAACGGCAGGGTGGTTGGCTAGCACTTCTTCCATTTCACCGGTAGATAAGCGGTGCCCGGCAACATTAATCACATCATCCGTACGGCCCATAATAAACACATAGCCATCTTCATCAATATAGCCGCCATCACCGCTTGCGTAATAGCCTGGGAATTGCTGTAGGTAACTGGTGTGAAAACGTTCTGGATTGCCCCACACGTTAGTAAAGCACCCAGGCGGCAACGGTAATTGAATCGCGATATTGCCTTGCTCATTGGCGGCGATTGGGTCGCCAGCTTCGTCTAACACCACAACGTTGTAGCCCGGTACGGGTAATGAAGAAGAACCGGCTTTCACGGCGAGTTTCTCTATACCAATGGGGCTTGCACAAATCGGCCAACCCGATTCTGTTTGCCACCAGTGATCAACCACTGGTTTACCGGTTTTCTCGCAAGCCCACGCAAAGGTTGCTGGATCGAGGCGCTCACCAGCCATGAAAATGGTTTCCACACTACTGATATCGTATTGTTGTAGAAACTCGGCGTTGGGGTCTTCTTTGCGAATAGCGCGAAATGCGGTGGGCGCGGCAAAAATAACTTTAACGTTATATTCATCACAAATCCGCCAGAACGCTCCTGCATCTGGGGTAAAAACTGGTTTGCCCTCATACATTATGGTGCTACAGCCCGCGAGCAGCGGCCCATATACAATATAAGAGTGGCCTACTACCCAACCTACGTCTGAGGCCGAAAACATCACATCGCCAGCAGTTAAGTTATAGATCGCTTGCATGCTGAAGTGTAGGGCCGTGGCATAGCCCCCTGTATCACGCACCACGCCTTTGGGCTTACCTGTGGTACCCGAGGTGTAAAGAATGTAGAGCGGATGGTTGCTGGGCACCGGAATGGCTTCAGCTGGCTCGGCAGTAGCCATGGCGGTTTGCCAATCGAGATCGTAGCCAGCTAGCATTTGGCAGCTTACTTGTTTGTTTTCCGGAACATTGTTGCGCTGATAAATAATGGTGCCAAGAGGTTTATAATCCGCTTCGGCAATCGCTCGATCTAACAGGGGCTTATAAGGAATTAACCGGTGCGGTTCAATACCATGCGACGCGGAGATCACTAATTTGGGCTGCGCATCATTAATTCGAACGGCTAGCTCGTGGGCAGCAAAACCACCAAACACAACCGAGTGAATTGCGCCTAACCGAGCAACAGCGAGCATAGCGATGGCCGCTTCGGGAATCATTGGCATATAAATCACCACCCGATCACCTTGTTCAATTCCTTGTGCGCGCAACACACCAGCAAAGTGCGCTACCTCGCGGTGCAGTTCAGCATAGGTGTAACTGTATTTATTGCCGGTAACGGGCGAATCATAATACAACGCCACTTGGTTGCCCCGGCCTTGTTCAAGATGGACATCAAGGGCAAGGTAGCTGATATTTAATTCACCATCGGCAAACCATTCATAACCACTTGGTTGTGCTGGATTGTTACTAAGTATTTGAGTAGGTTGCTTATACCACGCGAGCTTTGCGCCTTGCTCGGCCCAAAAGTGTTCCGGCTTGGTTATTGATAACTGATGGATTTGCCGATAATTCATAGTATTTCCCCGCCAGCGTTATGCTGCTTCAGTCCATAGAAATTTACGCATATTGGTACTGCGTATACTTTAATGTACGCTCACGAAAGAAAATTGGAATTCGACTTTAGGTTAATATGCAGGTAACGGTAAAAAATCAGCACCGAGATGTCCCACTTTCACATAGATAAGGGCACCTTCTGCACCAGTATAGGGTGTATGCTTGCTCCAGCGCGGGTTACGCAGCCACGAACCCTCAGGATATTCGCCATATTCATCGCGAAATAGGCCCTGCAGAACTAAGATCTCTTCTCCACCCGGATGCATGTGGGGTTGGAATTGGGTATGTGGCGCCCAACGCACTAAAGCGGTACTAATACCATCATGTTCGTGCAGCGGTAGTACCGATAGGCCAGGAACTAATCCGGGCCGCCAAGACGATTGGTTCGTATCAATAATGACCTGCTCGGTATCACCTGCAGCAAATTGCCAGAGCTTCACTAAAATGGTGCAGCCGTTTTTGCTAAATGGGGTATGTGAGGTTCCCGGTGGATTGCGTAAGTAGGTGCCGGCGGGGTAATCACCATGTTCATCAGAAAACACACCATCGAGCACAAAAATTTCTTCGCCACCGCCGTGAGTATGCGCGCTATAACCCGCACCAGCGGCGTACTTTACGATACTAGTAGCGCGAGCAACTTCATCACCCATACGATCGAGCATCATGCGCGACACACCGGGTAGCGGAGAGGGAACATACGTATACTCGTTGGCAAATATTACTTCACGTTTCTGAAATTCAGCTCGAACCTGCATGCTTCCTCACTTGATTGGTGGCTATTATTACCGCTGTTATTAATACAAACGCGTAGTAGGAACACGTTGAGTATGAATATTCATTTTAGCGTTACTTTACTTGGCGTGTAGGCAAAAAAATAGGCTCCGAAGAGCCTATTGTTACGCTAACTTTTGCAAAAACGATTACAAGCTGGCAAGAACATCATTCAAAATGCTGCTTGGGCGCATTGCGCGGCTTACTAAATCTGCGTTTGGCTGGTAGTAACCACCGATTTCTACGGCAACGCCTTGCACATCATTAAGATTCCGCATAATGGCATCTTCATTGCTGTTCAATGCTTCGGCAAGTTTGCTAAAGCGCTGTTGTAACTCACTATCACTGCTCTGCGCGGCTAATGCTTCAGCCCAGTACATAGCTAAGTAGAAGTGGCTACCACGGTTATCAATTTCACCGGCTTTACGGGAAGGTGATTTATTGGTTTCTAAAAATTTAGCCGTGGCTTGATCTAATGTGTCCGCTAACACTTGTGCGCGAGCATTACCGGTTACTTGGCTTAAATGCTCTAGCGACGCTGCTAGTGCTAAAAACTCACCAAGAGAATCCCAGCGTAAGTGATTTTCTTCTACAAACTGCTGTACATGTTTCGGTGCAGAACCACCAGCACCAGTTTCAAATAACCCACCACCGTTCATTAGTGGCACAATAGAGAGCATTTTAGCACTGGTGTTAAGTTCTAAAATTGGGAACAAATCAGTAAGGTAATCTCGCAGCACGTTACCGGTAACCGAAATTGTGTCTTTGCCTTCTTTCATGCGCTGTAATGAGTAGCGAGTTGCTTCTACCGGTGCCATGATGTCGATCTCAAGGCCATTAGTATCGTGGTCTTGTAGGTAGGTATCTACCTTAGCAATCAATTCACGATCATGGGCGCGGTTGCTATCAAGCCAGAAGATTGCTGGCATGCCACTTTGCTTCGAGCGATTTACTGCAAGTTTCACCCAATCTTGAATTGGTGCATCTTTCACTTGGCACATGCGCCAGATATCGCCTTTTTCTACCGTGTGTGAAAACACGATTTCGCCAGCGCTATTGGTTACTTGCACTGTACCTGCAGCTGGAATTTCAAAGGTTTTATCATGCGAACCGTATTCTTCGGCTTTTTGTGCCATTAGGCCCACGTTTGGAACCGTGCCCATAGTGGCTGGATCGAATGCGCCGTTCTCTTTACAGAATGCGATAGTTTCTTGATATACACCGGCGTAGCTGCGATCTGGAATCATTGCTTTGGTATCAGCTTGCTTACCGGCACGATCCCACATTTTACCGCCATCACGAATCATTGCTGGCATTGATGCATCAATAATAATATCGCTCGGTACGTGCAGGTTAGTGATGCCTTTATCAGAGTTTACCATCGCCAACTCAGGCTGCTGCTCGTAAACTGCAGCGATATCCGCTTCGATTTCAGCACGCTTTTCAGCCGGTAACTCAGCTACTTTTGCTACTACATCACCAAAGCCATTGGTTAAATCAACGCCAATTTCTTTTAAGGTATCGCCATGCTTAGCAAACACATCAGCAAAATATACTTTCACTGCATGGCCAAACAAAATTGGATCCGACACTTTCATCATGGTTGCTTTCAAATGCAATGAAAGCAGCACATTCTCAGCTTTTGCAGCTGCGGTTTCTTTGGCGTAAAACGCCTGTAGCTTAGCTGCGTTCATTGTCGCTGCGTCTACTACTTCACCGGCTTGTACCGCAACCGCATCTTTCAATACGGTTTCATCACCGTTGTTCGCTTTAAGAACAATTTTCAAGCTATCTGCGTTTTCGAACGTAGTAGATTGCTCGCTGGCGTAAAAATCACCGTCTTCCATGTGCGCTACGTGAGTTTGTGAATCTTTGCTCCAAGCACCCATGCGGTGCGGATGTTTCTTAGCATAATTCTTAACTGCTGCTGGTGCGCGGCGATCAGAGTTACCTTCACGCAATACTGGGTTTACCGCACTGCCTTTGATTTTATCGTAGCGAGATTTCACATCACGTTGTTCATCGTTCTGTGGCTCAAATGGATAATCTGGCAGGGCATAACCTTGAGATTGCAACTCTTTGATTGCTGCTACAAGCTGAGGAATAGATGCACTAATGTTGGGTAACTTAATGATGTTAGCGGCTGGTGTTTTGGCGATTTCGCCCAGCTCAGCTAAGGCATCATTAATGCGCTGCTCTTCTTTGAGGTATTCTGGGAAGTTCGCAATAATCCGACCAGCAAGAGAGATATCACGGGTTTCAACCGAAATGCCGGCGGCTTTGGTAAATGCCTGAATAATCGGCAGTAATGAATACGTTGCAAGGCGTGGCGCTTCATCAGTTTCGGTATAAATGATCGTTGATTTATCAGTCGACATTGTCATTCCTATTGGTTAGAACACTGTTGCAAGTGTGCTGCAATGTGCTGGAAGAGATAGGGGCTTCGGTTTGCTCTTGAACGCGTTTAGCGTAGCAACCTAAAGGCCCGGAAATTCGGTGCGTATTATGCCGTGTTTGCAAAGAAAATTCAATCTGATGCTATCTGTACTAAGGTTGCAGCTGATGGTCTTGTATGGTGTCAATTCGTTGAATTACTGCTACCATCAAACGAATAGCTCATTTTCGGTAAAAGGATGATTTGTGAGCCAATTTGATCAGTTTTTAATTACAGAACTGGTTCGTAGGCATGAATTAAGTGAAGGGCCAATTGCGGATACGCGGGTTATTTCTCAGATTAATGCAGCGAAACCAACGCTTGCGCTTGCAGATAAAGTGCATCGGCGTGCGGCTGTGCTCGCAGAAGCTCATAATATCCTGCCGCGGCTAGCTGATTGGCATAGTTCTCGCCGCATATTATATGCACTGCTCGCTATTATTGCGGTGATTTCCGGAATCCTGTTGGCGCGAACATCGTTAGCGGGCAGCGAACCCGTTAGTATCGCCATGATACTGATCGCTCTATTAGGGCTGAATCTAGTTATGCTGATGGTGTGGCTCTTGCTTGCGATGTTCTCTGGAAATGGCGGCGGTATTGGTGGCTCAGTGCTGCAGTGGCTGCAACAGTATTTATTTCGGCACAACAAGGCAGAAGGTTTGCTTGCGGGAGTGGCGGTAGCGAACCAGCAGCGCTTGTTGAAACCGGCAATGGCTGCGATAGCACATACATTTTGGGCGCTGTTATTATTTGCCGCGTTTGTGAGCCTGTATCTATTATTAGTAGTGAATCAATATAGTTTTCAGTGGCAAACCACCTTGCTGGATGAACCCCAAGTGGCGGCGCTAGCAAAGTGGCTGAGTTGGTTGCCGGCTCTATTGAACCTTAATATACCGAGCGCGCAGGTTTTACTTGATAGCTCATTACACAATCACAATAGCGAAGTGGGCCGTTGGCTGTTGGCAATGTTGCTGTTATATGGGGTTGCACCACGTATCTTATTGGCTATAAGCAGCTTTATCATCTTACGCATTGGATTGGCAAAAATGCAACTTGATATGCAGGCTCCAGGCATTAGCCAACTGCGATTACGGTTGCAACCAACTTCTAGCCCCGCTGAAATTATAGATGCTGATCCAGGTGATGTGAGCACTCCATTGCAGCGCGGAAAGCCGAAACACTTTGGCCGAGGTGAGCTGGTGCTGAGTTTGGATTATGAAAGCGAACCGGATTGGAATCATACGCTTTGGTTGAATAGCGTTGGAGTGGTGGCGAGTAGCGATGATCGGAAAGCATTGTTGGCTGATCTAGCAACACATACGCCCGCGCGTATTCTGGTGCGAATCAATAGCCAGTTGTCGCCAGACCGGGGTAGTTTAAGATTTATTCAACGGCTACAGGAGCAGTGTGGCTCTCTAAATGCGTGGATTATAGGCCAAGGGCCCTATTTTGAGCATTGGAGCGAGGCACTTGCGGAAATTAAAGTACCGTTATTTACAATGCCTGAAGAAGCGATTCGTTGGGCCCAAGGACAGTATTAGGATCTCTGATACCAGCAAATAAGTGAGCGATGGATTAGTGGCAGCAAATACAACAGCGAATAACGAAAATATACTACCCGGCAACGTAACATTGCGGATTGCTGTGGTAGGACATACCAATACGGGTAAAACTTCGCTAATTCGAAGTATTCTGCATGACCGCACCTTTGGTGAGGTTTCCGCTCGCCCTAGTACCACTCGTGATGTAGTAGCAGCACATTTACTTGTTGCTGGAGTACCGCAACTAACGTTATTTGATACGCCAGGCTTGGAAGATGGAATCGGCTTGTACGAAGCGCTTGAACAGCTTGGCCGAGCCACTACTAGCGAGTTGCGCCATAATGAACCGGAACAAATCAAACAGTTTTTAGCAACGCATGAAGCGCACACCGATTTCGAGCAAGAGGCGAAGGTATTACGGCAGTTATTAACGTCTGATGCCGCTTTGTATGTGATCGATGCGCGAGATCCTGTATTGCCCAAGCATCAAGATGAACTGGCTATTCTGCGTCGTTGCGGGAAGCCTATTTTGCCTATATTGAATTTTACTGCTGCGAGTAATAGTAATGCTTCAGCATGGCAAGAAGCGTTAGCGCAGGTAAACCTGCACGGGTGGGTAGAGTTCGATACCGTAAGCTTACCTGAATTCGGTGAGCGGGAACTATTTACGCATTTGGGTGCATTACTGCCTAAAGGTAAGGCTATTTTCTCTGCTATCGTGAAGAATCGCGAGCAAGAACGGCAACAGCAGCAACAAGCAGCGCGAAGAATTACCGCTGAATTATTAATGGATGTAGCGGCTTATGCGGAAACGGTGATGGATCCAGCTGAGCATGAGCAAACTATTGCACGAATGCAGCAAAAAGTGAGCCGCAGAGAACAACACTGTGTTGAAGATTTACTTGCATTGTTTGGTTTTGATCAGAGTGCGGTGAATTTGCCCGAAATCGCCATAAAAGCAGGCCAATGGCAACAGGATTTATTTGCTCCAGAAACATTTAAAACATTCGGAATTAAAGCGGGTAAAGGCATTGTAGCGGGCGGCGCGGCTGGGGCGAGCGTAGATTTAATGTTAGGTGGTATGACGCTTGGTACTGGCACTGTGGTGGGTGTACTCGCTGGCGGCGCATGGCAAACATGGCAAAAATTCGGTAGAAATGTACGCCATAAAATGCAGGGATATTACTTAGTGCATATCGAAGAAAGCGTAATTCGATTACTGGCTGCGCGTTGTGAACGTTTGCTTGCTGCTTTGAATACGCGCGGGCATGCAGCCGTAGAACCTTTGCAGCTGCTAGATGCGGAACAAAAGTTTCAGGCACCAGAAAAATTTAAAACCTTTTTGCGCTTAGCGCGAGAGAATAATGATTGGTCGGCTTTATCATCAGGCGTGTTTCGTGATGATGTTGAGCGGCAAAAATGTATCAAACTGATTACGATTGCATAGGCAACTACGCTGGTTCCTTATTACTTGGCAATAGGCACAAGGATAACTCAATGAAAAAGCTTCAAAATCAAGGCAAAGATTCATGTACAACACCATTTAGTTGTTCGCTGCGTTTCGCAGCACTCATATCAAGCTGTGTGTTAGCTTTAAGCGCATGCAGTGAGCCCGCTGAGCCGATTCGAATTGGCGCAACAATGTCGAAAACGGGCGCCTATGCTACCCAGGGTGTTGCTGCGGCAAATGGTTATCAATTGTGTGAGCAACATATTAATGCCAGTGGAGGTGTGCTTGGGCGAAACATTGAATTTACCATCCATGATGATGAATCAAGCACTGCCAAGGCTCAGGATTTGTATCGGCAGCTGATTGTTGATGAAAAGGTTGATGCCATTATGGGGCCTTATGGCAGCACGTTAACGGAAGCGATTGCGCCAATTACTGAAAAGCATCGGATGGTACATATCTCACCATTAGCGGCAACAAGCTCAATTTGGGAACAAGGGCGGCATCATTTATTTATGGTGTTACCGCCAGCAGAGTTGTTTTTGGTTGGGTTATTGGATTTGGCCGTTAACGAAGGTTATGAGCGCGTAGCAATATTACAGGAAGATGCGTTGTTTCCTCGAGCGGCCGGAGCAGGTGCTGCGAGTTATGCGGAGCAATATGGCATGCAGCTTACCCATCACCATACCTACAGCAGCGGTACAAAAGATTTCAGTAGCTTTTTACAGGCTCTCGCCGCAGATGATGTAGAGGTGTTGGCTATGGCGGCTTCTGCATTGGATGATTTTATTTTGGTACGCCAACAACTGAATGCATTAGGAATTGAGCTGAAAATGTTCGGCAATTCGGGCGCTGTAAGCCAATACCAAGAAGCGCTGGGCGAGGCCGCTGAAGGAGATCTGGGTTTATCTGCGTGGGAGCCAAGTGTACCTAACCCCGGAGCCGAAGAGTTTGTTGCCGATTACCGTGCACAGTTTAACCGGGAACCGAGCTTTCATGCCGCTGGCGGCTATGGCGGCTGTCAGTTACTGGCGAATGCTATTCAGCGCGCAGGTAGCTTAAATAGCGATGCGATTCGGGATGAGTTGCTGAACATGGAAATTAATACTGTATTTGGGCCTTTCCGCGTGGATCAACGTGGCTATCAGATAGCCAATCAAGGGGTGTTTGTGCAGTGGCAACAGGGTGAGAAAGTAGTAGTGTGGCCAGCAGATTTAGCCTCTGCACCTTTGCTTCCGGTAACTACATCAGCGAATGAGGATTAATTCTGCGCATGGGGCTTTTGCAAGCAACGCGCGCGCGTTTCGCTAAACGTGGTTGGCACACAAGTTCTGAATGTGTTGCTGGAATCGAGTTCATTCTCACGCGCAAGCAAATGAAGAATATTCGTATGCGCGTAAAAGCGCCATCTGGTGATGTGCTGGTATCTGCGCCTCATCATACTGAGCTTGCTGATATAAAACGGTTTGTGGCCAGTAAAAGTGAATGGGTTTTGCAAGCTCAGCGAAAGATCAAGCGGTTACTTGCAGAAGGGAAGCTGAACGAGCCCGTGCAACGCGATTTAGAACCGCTACGAAAACCAATGCAGCATGCTTTGCTGGAGTTACTACCAGTGTGGGAACAACGTATTGGTGTGCAAAGCAGTGGTTGCTCGGTACGGAAAATGCGCACGCGCTGGGGTAGTTGTAATGTACGTACACGGAAAATTTGGTTAAGCCTTGAGTTAGCAGATAAACCACCGGAATTGCTGGAATATGTGCTTGTTCATGAGCTGGTGCATTTGCTGGAAGCCAGCCATAACGCCCGTTTTTACCGCTTTATGGATACGTTTATGCCGGATTGGCGCGATAAGCACCAACGTTTAAATCCACTCGCGCGCCGCAGGCTGTAGGCGTTTTGTTGAACTTGGAGAAAGCTTTGTGCAACTAGCTCGGTTGAATATCCATTATTATTTACCACTGATGGTAGTGGTGCTGGTTGTTTTATCGGCGCCTTTATCTGCACATGCCGCTGAAGCAGCGCCACAGGATTTGCGTACCTTGCTAACGCAAGGTGATGAAGCGCAAGGTAATGAAGCGCAAGAGCCAATAGTACCGATATTACCAACGCGGGAACGGCCTGTTGTGGGGCTGGTTTTGGGTGGTGGCGGTGCCAAAGGGCTGGCGCATATTGGTGTGCTGCAAGTGTTGGAAGATCTGCAAATACCCATTGATTTAGTAGTTGGAACCAGTATGGGTGCGGTAGCAGGTGGTTTATACGTGCAGGGCCATAGCCCGGAAGAGCTGCTTAACTTGGTTGAAACGCTAAATTGGCAAGCCGCATTTCGTGATGAACCTAGTCGTGAGTTTCGTAGTTTGCGGCGTAAAGAGGAAGAGCGCCGTTTCCCTTTACAATTTAGCTTTGGCTTTAATAATGGCCGTATTTCTTTCCCCCCAGCTTTGATTCAGGGGCAACAGCTAGCAACGATTTTGCGAGAGCTATCTTTGGATTCGGCGTTGGTAGAGCATTTTGACGAATTACCCATCCCGTTTCGCTCTGTGGCGGTTGATATAGAAACCGGAGAAAGCGTAGCACTTGAAGAAGGTGATTTGGTATTAGCGATGCGGGCAAGTATGGCGATACCCGGTTTAATCGCTCCTGTAGATTGGCATGGCCGAACCCTAGTTGATGGTGGTGTTTCAGCCAATTTACCGGTGCAATTCGCCCGTGAGATGGGTGCCGATGTGGTTATTGTTGTTGATGTTAATGGCGAGCTATTAAGCCAAGATAATCTTTCCGGGCCATTTTCTATGATGGATCAATCATTAAATATTATGATTCGTCGCAATGATGAAATTGCCATTGCAAGCCTTACCGAAGCCGACGTGTATATCCGGCCTGATATTTCCTCGGTTCCTATTGGAACGGGTGATTTTCAATATGGGCGGGAGGCTTATGATCTCGGATTTGCTGCTGCAGAGGCGCAATCCGCGCAACTAGCGCGCTACCGGGTAGATGACGCGCTATGGACCGGCTATATCGGTAGTTTACGATATGCCACTACGATGCCAGAAAAGATTGAGTTTATTCGTTTAGATAATCTCTCGAGCTTACCGAATGCCTTATTACAAACTCAAATCGAAAGCAGAGTAGGTGATGACTTCCTGAGCACAACCATAGGCGACGATGTTGATCGTTTATATGGCCTAGGTTATTTCGAACAAGTTGATTACAGCTTTGTGCGTGATGAGGAGAATCGTGCGGGTATAAAAATCACCACAGTACCTCGCTCATGGGGACCAAGCTATCTTCGTTTTGGTCTGAGCCTTGAAGAAGACTTTGATGCAGTATCAAATTATCGAGCCATGATGAGCTTACTGCGTACGGAAGTGAATAGCCTGGGTGCGGAGTTACAAATTGATACCGAGCTCGGTGAAGAGCCATTGATTAACATTGAGTATTGGCAACCGTTGAGCCGAGATGCGCGCTTTTATATGTTGCCGAGATTGAAAGTAAGTCGAGAAAATACCAATATTTATCAAGAAGGTGAGCAAGTGGGCCGTTATCGGTTAACCCGCTATACGTCGGCGCTCGATTTTGGCACTACGTGGCGGTATAACGTGGATGTTAGAGTGGGCTATGAATTTGGTGTAGGGCGTGCTGAAGCTCGCATCCAAGCTCCCGGTTTACCACGAGAAGAAAATTTTAAAACCGCTAAAGTGGTAACAACGGTAACTATGGATGATCTTGAAGATGTGTTTGTACCTCGCAGCGGTAAATTAGTAACGTTACGCTATGAATTTAGCGATACAGTATTTGGCGCAGATGATGATTTCCAATCCGTTCATCTGCATTATCTAAATGCCCATAGCTGGGGGCGCAACACCTTAATTCACAGTGTACGGCTCGGCAGCTATATTGATAGTGAAGCCCCACTGTATAACACCTTCACGCTCGGCGGCTTTATGAACCTTTCAGGCTATGACCGCCGCGAACTCTCTGGTTCACAAAAAGCACTTGGACAATTAGTGTTCCTGCGGGAATTTGGTGCTACTCGGGCAATTAGTAATACGCCTTTGTATATTGGTGGTGCCATTGAAGCAGGGCAGGTGTGGACCGATAGTGAAACAGCGAGTTTCAAAGATTTGGTGTACTCCGCCTCCGCAGTGATGATGGTACGAACGCCTATTGGCGCAGCATACTTGGGCTTAAGTTTCAGTGATAATAATCGCAACAGTGTTTACTTGTCGTTGGGGCGAAATTTCTGATGGATTTGGCGAATAATGGTGAATCTCGCAACGTTCTTGTTCTTGTGAATCCTGTGGCGAATGCCAATCGGGAAAAAATTCTGCAACAGTTACTGCAAACACTTACTGAGTGCAATGTGGGCTATCAGTACTTAGAAACCTTTGCCAACGTTGAGCAAACCGCTGCAGCGCTTTCCGCCTTGCCACCTAGTTATAGCCAAGTAGTAGTTTTAGGAGGTGATGGTACCTTACATCAGGCAGTAAATTTATTCGCTGGAACACAAATCCCCATCGGCTATATTGCCAGCGGTACGGGCAATGATTTTGCTCGTGGTTGGTTTGGTGAACGGCGTTTATCTGTATCGGAATGGATTGAGCAAGCACTCTATGCACCAAGTATCCGCATTGATTTAGGGCAAGCAGGTTCGCGCTATTTTGTTAATGTGGCCGGGGTTGGTTTTGATGGTGCCTTGGTGCGAAAATTAGGTGCCAGAAAGTTTATTTGGCCAAAACTAAGTTATGCATTAGCCGCATTACAGAGCCTATTCGGTTATCGTGCTCAGCCGTTCGAACTACAAGCTACCAATCAAAAACTACTCGCTATTGGCCAGCGCCCAGCGTTTTTATTCACCTTGGCAAATAGCCAGTATTTTGGTGCAGGAATGCAAATAGCGCCGCATGCAAAAATGAATGATGGCAAACTTGCGTACTGCTTTATTGAACGTTGCGGCAACTTCACCAAACTGAATATATTTCGCCGTGTGTTTGCAGGTACGCATGGCGAACATGCGAAAGTACACTGTGGCCAGTTAAACGCAGTAACTGTGTGTACTCAAGGGCTGCCGGTGCAAGCAGATGGCGAGTGGCTAGGCGAAACGCCAATGATTTTTCGCACCATTCCAGCGGCGATTTCAATTCGCAAACCGAGTGCTTGAATCGCTTACCGAACGGATATTATTCTGGCTGCACGCTAAAACCGCAGGTATTAAGAACATCTTGCCATAGCTCAGCATGCTCGCGAATCAGGCGCTGGTTGGTTGCGGCTAAATTGTTTTCGCTAAACCAAAAGCCAAAGTAACTGCGCCACGCTTCGCTTTGCACTTGGGGCAGGATATGGTTAACGGCGTTTTGCAGTTCACGGTATTCGATTTCCCATGCAGCTAACGCCGGTTGTAACTCTGCTATCCACACGCTATGCAGCACATTTTGCATATATTCTGCCGCATCCAGCTGGCGTTCAGGGCATTGCAAAGCCTGTGCAGCGCCATCGAGCTGTTGATTTAATGCCACAAGCCAGCCTTGAATATGCTGTTGGCTGCGCAGCAAGCTAGGTATTGCCTGATGCTGCGCAAGAATCTGTACATTTTGCAGCCATTCTTCGGCATCTATTTGGCGAGAGAAAGGATCCGCCAATAAGTCATCGAATAGGGTACTGAAGTAAAATAGCGCCGCAATCGCTTCTGTACTCATTGCTTGCTCATGAGTTTGCCGTGCAGTTCTGCCTGGGCGGAATGTATCTCGTACTGCCGATTCGCTGGTCCAAAAACGATTAATCCAAAGTGGCAAGTAATCAATTTTCTCGGCCAAGCCTTGCTCTAACAAGGGTACTAGGCTGCTACTTTGGATTTGCTCGTCTGCCAAACACTGCTCTAATGCGTTAATCATTTCAATTTCATAGCGCACCCGTGCTTGCACAGGCTGCACTCTGCCTAATGAACTGTTGCGCTCAGCAATAAGCTGGCCAGCCTTACAGCGATTCAAGCGTTGGCTGTTTAAAAGGCTAATGCTGCTTTCTGGAATGGGCAGTTGCACCTGGTTGATGCGCGGTTGTTCAGCTACAGGAGGCATTGTTTCGGGCACGGGTGTGGTATTAAGTAAACGGGCGATACGCTGTTGGTAATCGGCGAATACATCGCCTACATCAGCCTGAAAATAGCTTACTATCTTGCCGCCAAGAACACCGAGAACGATCAACAACAAAACACCTAACAACCAGTATTTTACTGGCGCTTTAGGTGTGCTTTTGCCGGTTTGTTGCGGTACACTTTGCACATTAGTTTTTCGCATGATTCATTTTCTTCTGTTAAATCGAAGGTAGCCAATGTTCACTGGAATTATACAAACGAAAGCCGCAGTTAATACGATCATTGATAAAGGTGAGTTTCGTCAATTAGAGCTTCGCGTAGCTAGTGAATTTTTGCAAGGTATTGCAACAGGTGCAAGTATTGCAATCAACGGTTGTTGTTTAACCGTGGTAAGTTTTGAGCATGGCCCCGAGCACGCTTTGGTGCGCTTTGATGTAATTGATGAAACCTTACGCTTAACCAATATTGGCTTGTTGGAGCAGGGAGATTTAGTTAATTTTGAACGCTCGCTTACGTTCGGTAGTGAACTGGGTGGGCATATTGTGTCTGGGCACATTCACACTACGGCAACGTTGCTAGAGCGAGTGGATGGTGATAATAATTGCCGAATATTCCTCGCCCTCGAACCACAATGGCTAGAGTATATTTTGCCAAAAGGCTTTGTGGCTATCGATGGTGCTAGCCTTACCGTGGGCGAAGTAACAGAAACTGGTTTTTGGCTGCATCTTATTCCAGAAACATTAGCATTAACGATTCTTGGCAATGCTAAAGTGGGCCAGAAAATTAATATTGAAGCCGATCAGCAAACTATGGCTATCGTTACCACAGTGAAACGAGTGTTGGCGCAACAAAATCGCGAATAACCGGCTAGTGTTTCGCCCATGGCAATCATTACCAAGCGTAATTACTGGTGTAATGGCCAAGCATTAATAGTACTGTTCGTCATCGGCGCTTACATGTAAGTGAAAACGATCATCTGCGGCATCACGATAAAGCCGCAGATAAATCACATCGCCACAAGCTCGGCATTCATCGGCAAATACTTGCTCTCCCTCCGATACATCAATGTCTAAATGTAGGGTGTGCCCACAGTGAGGGCAGTTTACGCGCGCATCATGAAGTTTGTCCGTATTCATGCGTTACTCCTAGTGTGAACTAGCGAAAAGAAAGCCTTTATTCAACTATAGCAACGGCCTTCATGTTTGCTGTAAGATCGCTAGCACTACTCGCTAACCTGCCGTGATATCATCAATTTTTATTACGGTATTGGCATTTCATTCGCGCTCAGTTCCGCATTGTTATAGGAATATGTTGCACCCATGGCATTTAACTCCGTTATTTTTGGCCAACTAGCGGCGCTTACCGCAGCCTTTTGTTGGGCGCTTGCAACTTTGATGTATAGCAAAAGCAGCCACCATTTAAGTTCAGCGCAACTGAATATGGTGAAAGGCTTATTAGCATCGCCGCTGTTGTTTATTGGCATGTGGTTATTTATAGATGTGAGTAATTTAGCATGGCAAAGCACGCCCTTATTGCTCTTGCTTTTAAGCGGTGTAATTGGCATCACTATCGGTGATACGTGTTATTTTTCTGCTCTGCGCCGATTAGGCCCGGCTCATACCATCCTCTTGGAATATCTAGCGCCACCTCTTGCTGCGATTATTGCTTGGCTTGCGTTAAGCGAGCAATTAACTTGGTGGGAAATTATTGCGGCAATGGTGGTTATAACTGGTGTGCTCCTGGTTCTTACGGAACGGCAACCGATTGCAGGAGTGAAGATAAACCGCGCTGGATTACTATTCGGTGTTACTGCTGCGCTTTGCCAAGCGGTAGGGTTAGTGATGGCGTTTTACGCCTTTCAAAACTTCAGTATAAATCCACTGCAAGCAGCAATGCTGCGGCTTTCTGCAGGCACTCTGGTTCTAACGCTGGCGCTGCTAATTATCAAGCCAAAAATGCTCGCGCAAACGTGGCAAGCGGTACAGAAAACTAATAAAGGCGTATTGTTAACAGCCATTATTCTGGGTACCTTTTTAGCAATTTGGTTGCAACAAATTGCGGTAGCTTACGTAACCCCGGGAATCGCCCAAACATTACTTTCTACAGCGCCATTGTTTATGCTTGGTTTAAATGTAGTGCGTGGGAACAGAGTAAGCTTCCGCGCACTGCTGGGAACTTTGGTTGCTATGGCCGGGATAAGCTTGCTTTTCCTACGTTAGTTTCGGTATAGTTGCGCACTTAATTTTATTGGTTTTCTGCAACTTTTTTGCATTAATTGAACAACGCGCTAGTAGCGCTTACAACATATTTCATCTCGATATAACATCGAATTCACTCATACAAGTGGCACTTGGTAGGTGTCACCACTGTAGAAAGGAAAAATCATGCCTGTAATTACTCTTCCCGATGGTAGCAAGCGCGAGTTTGCAAACGCTGTGTCTGTACTTGATGTTGCGAATGATATTGGCCCTGGTTTAGCCAAAGCAACAGTAGCGGGCCGCATTAATGGCACCTTGGTAGATGCCTGTGAGCTTATCGAAAATGATGCGGATTTAGCCATCATTACGCCAAAAAATGACGAAGGCGTGGAAATTATTCGCCACTCATGTGCGCATTTGCTTGGCCATGCGATTAAGCAATTATGGCCAAACACCAAAATGGCGATTGGCCCAACCATTGATAATGGTTTCTACTATGATGTTGATATCGATCGGCCTCTCCTACAGGATGATCTTGAGGCGCTAGAAAAGCGCATGCAGGAATTACAGAAAACCAACTACGATGTAGTGAAGAAACGCGTGAGTTGGGAAGAAGCTCGCGAGGTGTTTGTACAACGTGGTGAAAGCTATAAAGTTGAAATTCTCGATGAAAACGTAGCGCGTGATGATCGCCCAGGCCTGTATTATCACGAAGAATACGTGGATATGTGTCGTGGCCCGCACGTGCCAAATATGCGTTTCTGCCAACACTTCAAGATTATGAAAGTGGCTGGAGCCTATTGGCGTGGTAATTCTGATAATAAAATGCTGCAACGCATATACGGAACTGCTTGGGCTGATAAAAAAGAATTAAAAGCATATTTACAACGTTTGGAAGAAGCAGAAAAGCGCGATCATCGGAAAATTGGTAAGGCGCAAGATTTGTTCCATTGGCAGGAAGAAGCCCCGGGTATGGTGTTTTGGCATCATAACGGTTGGAGCATTTTCCAAGAACTAGAAAAATATGTTCGCGAAAAGCTTAATGAATATGATTACCAAGAAGTAAAAGGCCCATTAATGATGGACCGCGTACTATGGGAAAAATCAGGGCATTGGGAAAAGTTCTCAGAGTTGATGTTTACTACGTCCTCAGAGAACCGCGAGTACGCAGTGAAGCCAATGAACTGTCCAGGGCATGTACAAATTTTTAATCAAGGCCTGAAATCCTACCGCGATCTGCCATTACGTATGGCAGAATTTGGCTGCTGCCACCGTAATGAGCCGAGTGGGGCGCTGCATGGCTTAATGCGTGTGCGCGGCTTTACTCAGGATGATGCTCATATTTTCTGTACCCCAGAACAAGTGCAAGCCGAAGTAGCGGGTTGTATTGAAATGGTGTACGAAGTTTATAAAACCTTCGGCTTTGAAGAAATCGTGGTAAAACTCTCAACGCGGCCAGAAAAACGCTTAGGTAACGATGCCATGTGGGATCGCGCAGAAGCGGCTTTAAGCGATGCGTTGAAGAGCCACGGCATTGAATTTGAGTATTTACCGGGTGAAGGGGCGTTCTACGGGCCTAAAATTGAATTTACTTTACACGATTGTTTAGGAAGATCCTGGCAATGTGGTACAATTCAGCTAGATTTTGCGTTACCAGACCGTTTAGGCGCCACTTATGTTGGTGAAGATAACGAACGCCATATCCCAGTGATGATTCACCGTGCGATTCTCGGTTCACTCGAGCGTTTCATGGGAATTCTTATTGAGGAGTATGCGGGTTACTTCCCAGTATGGTTAGCCCCAAATCAGGTTGTAGTAATGAACATTACCGATAATCAGGCAGAATATGCTGAAAATTTGGTAGCAGAATTGAAAAAACAGGGTTTTAGAGCAAAAGCTGACTTGAGAAATGAGAAGATTGGCTTTAAAATCCGCGAGCATACGATAAAGCGTGTGCCATATTTATTGGTGGTTGGTGATCGCGAAGTCGAAGAAGGACAAGTAGCGGTGCGAACCCGGCGAGGTGAAGATTTAGGCAAATTTGCAGTAGCCGACTTCATGGCTCGCTTACGCGAAGATGTAACATCACGCGTAATTTCTTAAAATTTTTTGGAGGAACACACAATTAAAGGCGGAAAAAAAGGCCAAAAGGTCGACAAAACTCGGATTAATGAAACTATCACGGCTCCTGAAGTGCGTTTACAAGACGGCGAAGGTGAGCAACGCGGGATAGTTAGTTTAAGCGAAGCTCTCGAAATTGCTGCAGAAGCGGGAATGGACTTGGTGGAAATCAGTCCTAACGCTGAGCCGCCTGTGTGTCGTGTGATGGATTACGGTAAATTCCTCTACGAGAAAAGTAAGCAACAGAAAGAGCAAAAGAAGAAGCAAAAACAGATTCAGGTTAAGGAAGTTAAATTCCGCCCTGGAACTGATGAAGGCGATTACCAGGTAAAACTACGCAACCTGCGTCGCTTTCTTGAGGGTGGTGACAAAGCAAAAGTTACCATTCGTTTCCGTGGCCGAGAAATGGCACATCAAGAAATTGGAATTGAATTGCTAGATCGAATTAAAAACGATTTAGAAGAAGTTTCAACTCTTGAATCGTTCCCTCGCAGGGCTGAAGGGCGCCAAATGATTATGGTTCTGGCCCCAATTAGTAGCAAGTAGCACTGGTACACAAGAAGCTAATCAGTCCGATTACCTCACCATGTTATCTTGAATGGCAACCAATGCGGAGTTTATGCAATGCCTAAAATGAAAAGTGTAAAAAGCGCCTCAAAGCGTTTTAAGAAAACCGCCTCTGGTGGTTACAAGTGCAAGCAGTCTCACTTGCGTCACATCCTGACCAAGAAGAGCTCGAAGCGGAAGCGTCACTTGCGTGCAAAGAGCATGGTTCATAAGAGCGATGTTGCTTTAGTAGATCGCATGTTACCGTTCGCATAAGAGGAGACTGACCCATGGCACGAGTAAAACGTGGTGTAATGGCGCGCGCGCGTCACAAGAAGATAATGAAACAAGCCAAAGGTTACTATGGTGCACGTAGTCGCGTATTCCGCGTTGCGAAGCAAGCAGTAACCAAGGCCGGTCAATATGCATACCGTGACCGTCGCAACAAGAAACGTACTTTCCGTCAATTATGGATCGTTCGTATTAATGCTGCTGCACGTCAAGGTGGCCTTTCATACAGCCGTTTCATCAATGGCTTAAAGAAAGCTTCAGTAGAAATCGACCGTAAGATTTTGGCCGATATCGCTGTTCACGATCAAGCAGGTTTCTCTGCATTGGTTGAGAAAGCTAAAGAAGGTCTTTCTGCGTAAGCAGAAAACCTGGTCAGCATTGAAGGGAGCCTTATGGCTCCCTTTTTGTTTTACCTAAATTAATACCTACTTTAACACCTATATTAAAGCCTACATTAATACCTGAGTTAATACCTGAGTTAATACATTAGTTCGGGGATCTCCCCTATACCCATCGTACCTAGCTGCAGGCACTCTTCATTCCGTAACGTTTCATTAACATTTTATTGTATTGAAATTCGCGGAGAAATTATTATGAGAAAAACAGCTACTTCATTAGCCATAAGTGCAGCCATTGGGCTTTCTATGGCTGCGCAGGCGCAAGCAAGTGTGCTTGGAGAAACCCTGCAATCTACGCTTAATTCGCTGGATATTACCGACCAAGTAATGGTTGTGGTGAGTTATGACCAGCTCGAACCGGTATCGGAAAATCAACTCACTCAATTACTCGATTTAGGTATCACCGATGGCGTGCAATTTCGCTCATTGCCTATTATCGGCGTACTTGCCAACCCAGATCAGATTCGCTCAATTAGTGAAAAGCCAGAAGTACGTTCAGTTTGGTTGAATCGTCCGCTGGAGTATTTTAATGCGGATTCCCGCAGAATTACGGGTGTAGATCAGTTACAAGGCCAGGATTTTATTGATCGGAATGGCATTGAGTTTACTGGTAAGGGCGTTACCGTTGTGGTTCATGATAGTGGTATTGATGCGAGCCATCAGGATCATTTCTTTGGTGATACCGTGGTAGAAAACGTGCAAGGGTTAACGCATGCACAAGCACTGCGTATTCTTGGCACCAATGGTGCTTGGCTAGAAGGGCAGATCAACACGGATACTAACTCAGGCCATGGAACCCATGTAGCTGGCACTATTGCCGGTAACGGTGTGATGTCGAATGGAAAATATGCGGGTGTTGCCCCAGACGCTGATCTCGTGGGCTATGGTTCAGGTGGTGGTATAGCCATATTGGATGCGCTCGGTGGCTTTGACTATGCGATTAGTAATGTGTACTCGTTTGATAGCCCGATTCGAATTATTAGCAACTCTTGGGGTAGTTCAGGGAAATTTGATCCGAACGGCCCGATTACGCTTGCCACCTACAAGGCCTACCAACTTGGGATTCTTTCAGTATTTGCCGCAGGTAACTCTGGCCCCGGTGAAGATACCCATAATCCTTATGCGCAAATTCCATGGGGCGTGTCAGTTGGCGCAGGAACAAAAAATGGTGATTTAGCGAACTTTTCATCTCGCGGTTTAGCGGGGGAGAGTGGTACATTTTCCATGCCAGATGGCTCTGAATGGACCTATACCAATGATGTTACTATTGTTGCACCAGGTGTAGACACAATTTCCACGCGAGCAGCCACAAACCTTACCGCTAATGGCGGTGCAAATGATGTAGGTGTGATTGAAGAGGAATACCTACCGTTCTATACCATGATTTCTGGAACTTCAATGGCTACGCCGCATGTTTCAGGTGTATTAGCCCTCATGATGGAAGCCAATCCAAATTGGCAGCCGTTGGAATATGTTGAGCTACTGAAAGAAACCGCAACCAACATGCCAGGCAGAGAAACGTGGGAAGTAGGTGCTGGCTTTATTAACGCGCGAGCGGCAGTTGCTGCAGCACTAGGCGCAAATCCTGAGTTCAAGCAAAACGTAAATAGTTTGCGTAGCTTTAATGCTAATGCGCTCACTTCTATCAGTGAGCGTGTGGAAGCATTTGAGGTGTTATATAGCCCTCTTGGCGAACTTGATCGGTTCTCGTTTGCTGTAGATGGTGATACCGCTTGGGTGAAAGCGAGTGCCGATACTTTAGCAAATACCGTTAAGTTGGTATTGGTTGCGCCCGATGGTACAGAGTATTCCGGCAATCTCAGCCTACCAGCACTGGAAACTGGATTACGTGTTTCTGCTCCAGGACAGCCGGGAACATGGCAATTATACGCCTACGGCTTAACCTCACTCTCGGGAGTTGAAGCAGATCCACTTGGCATCACGAATGGCCCGGGCGTACCAGAAATCATTTCTGGTAATATCGAGTTCGTACAATCTGAAGGTTATGAGGGCATTGACGATATCGAAGGCCACCCATTCCAAGGGGCAATTGAATACGCTATTAGCCGCCGGTTAGTTGATGGGCTTCATAATGGCCGCTTTCGTCCAAATGCGAAACTCGAACGTCAGCAATTAGCGGAGTACTTAGTAATGGGTTCAGCAGTTCGCCAATATCGGGATTTATTAAACGAGCCTGCACCAAACGCTACTCAGTTAACCCATAATAAGGAAAGCTTCATTCTAGCTGCAAGCCAATTGGGTGGTGCATTACGTGATACTGAATATGCTCAACAACCAGCGATATTAAGTGTGGCTGGTGATTTTGCGCCTCGTGATGCAGTGAGCAAATTGGACCTTGCTTATAGTTTTGTGCAAGTGCTTGGATTAGAGGCTGAGGCACATATGTTTGACCCAGATCAGCCGATTACGGTGAGTTACCAAGGCAAAACGATAGAGCTTGCAGACCAAGATGAAATACCTCGCGATTTGCGTGGTCATGTGCAAGTAGCCTTGAACTTATCAGTAACAAACGTGCATTTTACAATTAAGCAGGGCTTATTTGATTTAGAGCCAACGATATCAGCAACATTTAATCCGAACAAAAGTATTACTCGAGCGGAATATTCGGTATGGGCTGGTCGTTTATTTGATGGCTATTTCCAATAAAAGTATCGGAAAAACAAGTAAATCGGAACACATGGATGTGAACCGATTGATCTAAATTCAAACAGACGTTACATTTGTGTTAATCAGTTTGTAACAAAATGTTTCTGAACAGGAGCTCAGTAATGGCAATTTCAGCAAAACAACATGCACAAAACCGCTCATTGTTCATGTATTGCGTGAGCGCAATGTTTCTATTTATTGGTTCTTTATCCATTGCTAATTCAGCGCAGGCCGCCAGCCAAGTTGACGTAACCTACACAAGTGATGGATTTACTGCGCAAGTGCAGCTTACAAGTTTGATTGAACTTGAAGTGGCTGTACGATTTGAAAATGCAGTAGGCGTTGCTGCGGAGAATTTTAATCTTGATTTTCAATTGGTATCGCCACTGAATACTAGTGTTTTAAATCGTTTGCCGGGCACATTAGTGTCATTACCTGTGGATTTCCCCGTATTGATTTCCATTCAACCCATCGCCGATCGAGGCTTTAGTTTTGAAGGCGTGGCAGAAATTGAAATCTATACAAAGAACTTACAATACGTTGCAGGCTCCCCGCTGCGCTTGTTTCATAGCTCGAATGGTGGCCAGTTTAAAGATATAACGGTTACAACTGGTGCCGGTAGCTATCGTGCTCGTGGTGGAATGGGAACCTTTTCTGATTTTCTGATTGTTGCCGATCTTCGTGCACCAACAAGTGTAATTACCAGCAAGGTGAACAGCTTCGGGGATTACCTACAGGCGCAATCAAGTTTAATTGCATCGCCAACCTATAGTGTATTGTCGGCAGCATTTTCTGCACTACAAAGCCAAGTAAACAACGGCAATTACAGTTCGGCGTTAACTACCATAAATGAGATTATCACTATTTTGGAAACTGCCGAAAGTGCTGTTATGCCTTCAATTTGGCGTTCATCGAAAGATTTAGAGAACGTGGGTGGAACGCTTCTTGCGCAAGCTCGAACGATTCGCTACAGCTTACGGATTCTGTAAGTTTAGGGGGATTGCGTGCCGTTACGTTTGCAGATGAACTTGCTTGACCAACCAAGCCAGGTTGCTCTTCTTCTTGAAGGGCGACCTTACGTTGTTGGGCGCGGTGTAAATGCTGATATTCGTTTAAATCACCCAGCAGTATCGCGAGCTCATGCTCGTATTCAATTTCAAGATGGGACTTGGATGCTACAGGATTTGAACAGCAGCGGTGGTTGCTATTCTGAGCAACAACGCGTAACAGAACTTTGTTTAAACCGAGAGCTTAGCCAATTTAGATTAGGCCAAGTTAACTGTGCAGCAACGCGGGTACCTTATCGCGACGCTGTGGTAGCCGACAGTGAATCGAGCTGGCAGTTTAAGCAAATTAAAAGCAGCAGGCAGCGGCTTGCTGAAACTATGAATTTGGAAGCCTTTGCAAGTTTCGCCACCGAGATTTTGCAGAATCTATTTCCCCGAGAACGAGCAGCTTTACTGCTGTTAGATAAGGCAGGTGAGGTGATTCAATCTTGCGGTAATCCAGAATGGTCTTGCGCCACTGATTTTATCGGTAGCCGCAGTGCAATTAAACGAGCAGTAGTTGAAAATCAAGCAGTTGTATTGGCGAACATAGCCGACGACTCTGTGCTGCGTGAAGCGCATAGTATTATTGAATATGGGCTAGCTTCTTTGATTTGCGTGCCTGTTGGCTTCAATGGCCGCATTTATGCGGTGTTATACGCAGATAGCACGGAAATATCCCGTGCTTTTACAGATATCGATTTACGGGTAATTACCGCATATGCACGGCAGCTTGGTATTGTTTTTGGGTTGCGAGAGATAGACCAGGCACTTGCTAATTCTTAATTAGCGCTATAGTGTAAAGAGTATATAGCGCTCTGTTGTTAAACACCGTTTACTTCCCCACAATGTTCATATAAATGAGAACAATCCTAGCGTATGAGAGGTAACTGCTGAGGTGAATATACCGAACCCTAATGATGGGATTCAGGATGATATCCTCACAACTGTGATTGCCGATACTGGGATACTTGCTGGAACCCTATTAGCCGATCGCTTTTTGATTGAAGAGGAGCTTGGCCGAGGTGGGCAAGCGAGCGTTTATCGTGCTCATGACCAAGTAACCGACAAGATCATAGCGATTAAAGTATTAGCGCGCCGAACTGAGCTCTCAGAAACGGCAATCCAACAATTGCGCGATGAACTCCTCGCCGCCCGCAAAATTTCCGCTCCCCACATTATTCGCGTGCATGAATTTTATCGTGATGCAGATTACGTTTTTTACACGATGGATTATATTGCCGGTGAAACCCTCGCAGATCGATTAAGCGGGAAGGTTACTATGGCCGATGCGGAACGTTGGCTGCAGCACCTGCTTAGTGGTATTCAAGCATGCCATCGAGGGCAAATTATTCATGGTGATATTAAACCTGCAAACTTATTAATTAATGAACACAATGATTTAATCGTTGCAGATTTTGGTATTAGTGCGGCTCAGGGTGCTGTCGTTAATCGTGGCAGTGGCTCTGTTGGTTATCGTGCACCTGAACTTGACGATGGCGAGAATGCTTCTCCAGCTGTTGATATCTATGCTTTTGGTAAGGTGATTGAACGGGTTGTTCACGCGGTTCCTCAGCAGGGGCTTCGTGTTTACCTATGGCGGCTACGTTGGCTAAAACGAGCACAGAAAATGCTCGAAACACGCCCGGAGAAACGGCCCACCCTTGCTGCGGTGATACAACAAACCGCTGCCGCTAACCCTTGGCGCAGTTCGATTTTGGCGGCATTAATTATATTGCTTGTTGGTGCTGTAGTACTACAGCAAATTTATCGGGATAGTGAGCCGCCTGCTGTAGCGCCTGCCGATGTGAGTGCGGCTGCGCGCATCGCTTTCGTGAAAACGGCCGGTTCGAGCGATGCTGAACGTATCGTGCAGATGCTTTCTGTAACCTATTCAGGTGAGAAAGAACTTTCGGTAATGTATGCAGAGCGCGTTAATGAACTTGTAGAGCAGCTTGGCTTAAATCCCTTTCAGAGTGATCGTGATCGGCAGCGATTAGCTGCGTTACTGAATGTTGTTACCCTGATTTTTATTGAAACACCTGTAACGGAGGATAGTGCAGGAGATCACGTTCAGGTGTATTTACATGATTATCCAGTAAATCAAATATTCGGGGTTGCAACCTTTTCGCTGGAAAATGGCGTGCTATCTACCTATCAAGAGATTTATCAACACTTGAGTGATTATTTAAAGGTGCACAAGTATGCCACCTCGAGTGACGCATTATCTGCCGATTTAGCCAGTGTAGTGGTAGCAATTAAAGCGGCTGAAAGCTTTGCGCAAATTGAACAGTTGCGGTTACAACACGAGCAGGATTACCAAAATCTCGCGGCGTTCTGGTTTGCTTTAGCGCAGGGTGCCAGTTCGTTCGAGGAAAATGACAAAGCATATGCATTGCTGGAACAACTGTTTACCCACAGTGCGAGTGAGGGAGCGGGTTATTGGGTTTTGCAAGGTCGAGTGCTTGAGGCTAATTTACAAGGGGATCTCGAATCTGCCGCTGCCGCATTAGATGCCTTGTTGATGATGTATCCAAACCGACCCACTATATTAGAACAAAGAGCTGCTATTGCTCAGCAAATGGATGATGTTGCGTTAGCGGAGCAATTGCTTGAGAACGCTCTGAAAATTGATCCGAACTCAGGAAACCTTTGGTTTGAACTGGGGCGTTTGCGTATTAATCAAGGCGATATTCAAGGTGCAATTCATCACGAGCTTGCGCAAGGACTAATTCGCTATCGCCAACAAGAAGATCTTTTAGGCCAAGGCACAATACTAAACGCCCTCGGGGTTGCTTATTTTCGCCTTGGTAATGACTCTGAAGCACGTAGCTATTTTGAACAAGCATTAACGGTGCGTAAGGAAAGTAACGATTTAGCGGGCCAAGCGGTTACCCTAGGCAACTTGGCAAATGTGCTTGCTATTCAACAAGAATATGCAGCAGCCGACATGCAACTACAAAAAGCCGCTGATATTTTCGCAGAACTCAATGATCATCGCGGCACTGCCCAGGTTATGAATGTTCGCGGTTACCTAGCGGAGGAGCAAGGTATATATGAATCGGCAGTGCGTTATTTTCGTAGTGCGCTGGATTTACGGATGCGCTATGGCAGTACAGAAGAACAAGCAGAAACTATTAATAATGTGGCATTTGTTTATTTCTTATCTGGCGATTTTAGCCAAGCGGATATTTTCTGGCGCCAAGCGAATACGTTGTTTAGCCGTATTGATCACCAGAGTGGCAGATTAAGAACGGAGCTGCAGTTGGCCAACTTACATCTTCATCGTGGCGAATATCAAACCGCTACGCGGATGCTTGCCAACGTAAGTAGTGATATCGGTGAAAATCGCCCGATTGAGCAGGCATTTTTAAACTTTCTGTTCAGTATGCGTAACTTTGGGCTCGGAAATATAGACGCGGCCATGAGCAATGCTACGCTGGCAATTGAGCAAGCGATATCGATTCAAGATTATCGGGCAATCATTGAAAACTCATTGTGGAAATTAGAAATGTGTTTTTGGTTAGCTGATGAGGAATGTTTCTTAACAACACAAGAACAACTTAAAACCTCGCAAGATGCATTTACGAGAGAACAATCGGTGGTTTTTGCATGGCTCTCGTGGAGTTATCATCACGTAACGGGAAGCAGCACTGCCGCTAGCGAACAGCTAATGCTGAAAAACGCACTCAATGATACCAATTTGCCGTTACATACAGAGTTGAAAATCCGGTTGTCATTATGGGAGCTAGCTCCTGAAAGCCTCAACATTGCAGATAAAGAGGTACTTTTGCATGCAATACGGCCTTCGTTTTATAAAGAATATTTGCATGTGCATTATTTAGCGGTTCGCGATGGGTTAAAAACTGCGGATGAACTTGATCGAGTATTACAACAATTCCCTGACCACTGGCGCAATCATTTATTTATACAACAAACCCAGGGTACAACTAATCAAAGTGATGAATCCAAGTTAGCTTGGCTTAGTTCGTTACCTGCGGAGCAAGCAACACGATATCGTTGTTGGTTTTATATGGAGTGTGAGCGTGAGTAGTACATTCGATTCGCTATCCGAGATTCAGCAACAATTGCGCGAGTTATTGATGCAAGAGCAGAGTGAACTCCGTGATTTGGCCAAACGGGTGTGGAATCAGCAGGAACAAGAGCGCAATCAGTTAGCCCATGATCTACACGATGGCGTAGGGCAATCGTTAGCTATTCTCTCGCGTAGATTAAAGCAGCGCCGAGAAGAATCTGCAGACGCTGAAGATCTATACCAGCTGGCCGATAGCGTAATGGAAGATATCCGCACAATGGCTCGCTTGATGCGGCCAACCGTGCTTGACGATTTAGGCTTGCATGCCGCACTGCGCTGGTTAGCGCGAACCATGTTTAAGCAAGAGCCTATTCAGTACGAACTCGAAATTGATATCGAAGATGAACTGCCAGCTGATTTAAATATTATGGTATTTCGAATTGCCCAAGAAACCTTCACGAACATTCTGAAGCACGCTGAGGCTACCGAAGTTCGAGTATTTGCTTGCCGAAATGGGCAGGCCTTCCGTATGGATATCATCGATAACGGTAAGGGATTTGCATACGACACTGTAGAAAAGGGGGTTGGTTTACGCAGCATGCTTGATCGTGCGGCCTCTTTTGATGCAACCTTTAGTGTGCAAACACGGCCGGATAATGGCACTCATATCACCGTTCAGGTGCGCTTATGAAAGCCAATATTTCCCTAGTGATCGCTGATGATCACACGCTCATGCGGCAGGGTGTGGTGAAAATGTTAGAGGTGTATCCAGACATTCAGGTGCTTGCTGAGTGCGATAATGGGCTTGATCTTACCAAAGCAGTGATTCGCCACCAACCCGATGTAATTCTGATGGATATTGCAATGCCGAAGATGAATGGCTTGGTTGCGATTGAGAAAATTTTACTGCAACGGCCAGATGCCAAGGTTCTTGTGCTTACCATGCATAACGAGCTCGAGTACATGGAGGCATTTTATCACTCTGGAGCGGCTGGCTATGTGCTTAAGGATGCTACTGGTGATGAGTTATATGAGGTTATTTGCAAGGTATATGCAGGCGCGCGAGTGTTTCCAGAACTTCTTAATGAAGCACTTAAGCAAGGAGGGCGTGTTCCTAGCTTGGAAAATTTAACTCGGCGAGAGCGCGAGGTATTTCACCTTGTTGTGCAAGGGCATCCTACGAAAGAAATAGGTCGCTTGCTCAATATGGCGACTAAAACAGCGGAGCATCACCGTGGCAAAGTACTGCAGAAATTTAATGTAACCACTACTGCGGAACTTATCCGCATAGCGGTAAAAAAGAATATATATCAATAACTTATAATCTATCCCGCGAATAATCCCCCGATTTCCAAATGCAAAAGTTCGGGGATCTCCCTGATATAAAAAGATGTAGCTGCATGTAAATGTGTCCTTGTTAATTTCGTGTTACAGAGGGCACACTTATGAAAAGCAAAACAACAGCTACATTTAAACCGTTAAAACTGGCAGCGATCACCGTTGCAACCATGTTCGCAATGAATGCGAACGCCGCAACAATTGGTCCAAAAGTACAATCAATTTTAGATTCAGGTTCACTGCAGGGAAGCGTTGAGCTTGTTGTAAGCTTTGCAGGCGAAGGTCCACTTTCACAAGAACAAGTGCTTGCACTTGAAAATCTTGGTGTTACGGGCACCACATTCCAAAAATTACCCATTGCTGGTGTTGTTGCCGATCTTGGGCAAATACAAGCGATTACGGCGCTTCCTGATGTGAGATCGGTATATTTGAATCATCAGATGGATTATGAAAACGCTGAAGAAACGGAACTTACCGGCGTAAATCGCTTACGGAATGACCGCAATCTACGCATCAATGGCTTCCCAATTACCGGTCGTGGCGTTGGTGTAGTGGTGAATGATTCTGGAATTGATGGGCTTCACCGTGACGTAGAATATCCAACCCGAACCATTCAAAACGTTGCTGCGGCAATTAACTTAAATGGCCTTTCACCTTTATTGCCGATTACCTATCAAGAGAATCTAGCAACTACGGATCAGCTAGGTGGCCATGGTACGCATGTTGCAGCAACTGTAGGCGGCGATGGTGTGATGTCTGGTGGTTTATATGAAGGTGTCGCTCCAGGCGCCAACCTTATTGGTTATGGCTCTGGCGCAGCATTATTTTTATTGGATACCTTAGGTGGTTTTGATTATGCCTTAGCAAACCAAACGCGCTACGGTATTCGAGTGATTACGAACTCATTTGGTTCTACTGCTGATACCGGCAGTGATTTTGACCCAAACCATCCTACTAACATTGCCACAAAAGCACTGGCCGATAGAGGCGTAGTTGTAGTGTTCTCAGCCGGTAACTCTGGCTCTGGTGCTGGCACCATCACAGGTAACTTTAAAAAGGCGCCATGGGTAATTACTGTTGCCGCGGGCGATGCTAACGGTAATTTAGCCTCATTCTCTAGCCGCGGTGAGCGCGATAGAGGTGGTGAAGTAAGTATTCATGGCGAAACCTTCGAATGGGTTGATCGACCAACGGTAACTGCTCCTGGGGTAGGGGTTATTTCTGCTCGTGTGCAATCCGATCCACTAGGTGCTTTGAGTTTAACAGATGATGCAGAACGCATCGAATTAGGCCACTTACCTTACTATACAGCAAAAAGCGGTACCTCAATGGCGGCTCCACACGTAGCTGGTATTGTTGCGTTGATGCTGGAAGTAAATCCATCTCTTGAATGGCGTGAAGTGAAAGATATCTTGCAATATACCGCAACCAATATGCCAGGCAGAGAAGATTGGGAAGTTGGTGCTGGCTACGTGAATGCCTATGAGGCTGTGAAAATGGCTGCTTCGTTCAACATTGAGCCGAATGGCGTGAACAATTTACAGCGTGAATTTAACGCTTCAGCCACGATTGAAGTAGGCAGTGATGAAACAATTCCAGCTTACTTCTCCCCAGTAGGTGAACCTGAGCGATATAGCTTTAACGTAGGAAGTGATATCACGTTGGTGTCTGCAAGTGCGAATGTAGCTGAAAACACATTGGCTATCGTGCTTACCGATCCAAATGGTAATCGGTATGGTTCAGGTGTTTCATTACCGGTGCTTGGGCAAAATATTGCGGCGACAGCGCCAGGCGTAGCGGGCGAATGGACTCTTGAACTCAGAGGCGTTGGCGGACTATCGGGTGTTGCGCTTGATCCGCTAAATGTAACTAACGGATACGGCGTTCCAGGCGATATCGATGTTCGTGTGGTGCAGGAGCGCGCTGGTGCGTTTGCGGGCTTGCACGATGTGCAATCGCATCCAGCGCGGGGCTTTATTGAATACGCGGTGCAAAATCGCTTAGTGGATGGCCGTGGTGAGAGTTTCGATCCGGATCGGGAGTTACGCCGCATTGAATTGGCTGATTTTAAAGTGATGGGTGGCGGCGTACGTCAGATCGCAACCTCTGCAGCGCAGTATAGCGATGTAGACGGATTTGCGGCGCTAATAGCCGAAGCAACAACAGCACGCGGTGCAGCATTGCGGGATCGTAGCCAATTCGAACCCGGTGTTATCGTTGCTAATAGCGATCGGTTTACACCAAATGGTCGGGTAACCAAAGCTGAGCTGGCATATACATTAATTCAATCGTTAGGCTTAGGCAGCCAGGTAGCCAACTTTGATGGTGATGTGGTTGCTTATTTTAACGGTGAACCAGTGCCAGTTACAGATGCCAAAGATATTCCAGTAGAGCTACGTGGTTATGTGCAAGCGTCTATTGAAGCTGGTTTATTAGCGGTTCGTTTCCATGTTAAGCAAGGCTTATTGGATTTAGAACCAACGATTACTGCCACATTTGAACCAAAGCAACGGATCACCCGTGCTGACTACGCAGTAGCTGCAACACGCTTGCATAAAGCGTTTTACTAACCTCCCAAGCTAAGTGATGAGAGCGATTTGCCGGCATCTTTGGATGCCGGCTTTTTTTCTTGCTTGCACAAAACATCAAGGCAGCATATCTAACTTACCCTGTGGCATTTTTATGCTATGATTGCGCCTTTGAAAAATGGTGTAAAACTCCCGTTATAACTAGCCTAAGAGTAGTTGAGGATCAGAATGGATTTACAAGCAAATCTTGCGGAAATTTTAGCGGCGGGCATCGCTGCTGCAAATTCTGCGGCAACTCCCACAGAGATTGAAGATGTTCGTGTTGAGTTCATGGGTAAGAAAGGCAAGCTTACTGAGCAACTTAAGAGCTTAGGCAAACTAAGTTCAGAAGAGCGCCCAGCAGCTGGCCAGATGATTAACCAGGTGAAGCACGAATTACAAGATTTGCTAAATGCGCGTCGTGATGAACTGAAAAATGCGGAATTGAATGCGCGTTTGGATGCCGAGCGTATTGATGTAAGCCTTGCCGGCCGTGCAGGTCAGTTTGGTGGTTTACATCCAGTTACTCGCACTATTCAACGGATTGAAGATTACTTTGGTCAGTTAGGTTTTGCGGTGAAAGAGGGGCCGGAAGTAGAAGATGATTTTCATAACTTTGATGCCTTGAATATCCCTGCTCAGCATCCTGCTCGTGCCGATCACGATACCTTTTATTTTACACCGCAAACAATGTTGCGTACGCAAACGTCTGGCGTACAAATTCGTACGATGGAGCACGAACAGCCACCATTACGGATTATTTCTCCGGGGCGCGTTTACCGTAATGATTACGACCAAACCCATACACCGATGTTTCATCAGGTTGAAGGCTTGATGGTGGATAAAGATGTTAGCTTTACCGAGTTAAAAGGGATTTTACATGATTTCCTGCATCACTTTTTCGAAGAAGATTTAGAAATTCGTTTTCGCCCATCTTATTTCCCCTTCACCGAGCCATCAGCGGAAGTAGATGTGCGCCGTAAAAATGGCGATTGGCTAGAAGTTTTGGGCTGCGGTATGGTGCATCCAAATGTGCTGAAATCGGTGGGTATTAACCCAGAAGAGTTTACCGGCTTTGCCTTTGGTATGGGCGTTGAGCGGCTCACCATGATTCGCTACGGGGTAAATGATTTACGCGCGTTCTTTGAAAACGATTTACGCTTCTTGAAGCAGTTCGGCTAAGCGGCAGAGGGTTAAGAGTATTATGAAATTTAGTGAACAGTGGCTACGTGAGTGGGTTAACCCAGAGCTAAGCAGCATTGAGCTTGCCGAACAGTTAAGTATGGCTGGATTAGAAGTAGATGGTATCGAGCCAGTTGCAGGTGAGTTTACCGGTGTGGTTGTTGGGGAAGTTAAAGAGTGTGGCCAACATCCTAACGCCGATAAGTTGCAGGTAACCAAAGTAGATGTAGGTGGCGAAGAGCTTATCGACATCGTATGCGGCGCCGCCAATTGCCGTAAGGGAATTAAAGTTGCGGTAGCAACTGTAGGCGCTGTATTGCCGGGCGATTTTAAAATTAAGCAGAGCAAACTGCGTGGCGAGCCTAGCCATGGCATGCTGTGTTCAGCCTCTGAACTGGAATTAAGTGATGACCATGATGGCATTATTGAATTACCAGCGGATGCTACCGTAGGTGAAGATTTTCGCGTATGGATGGGGCTAAATGATAGCACCCTAGATATTGATTTAACGCCAAACCGAGCTGATTGCCTTGGTATTCGCGGCTTAGCCCGTGAAGTAGGGGTGTTAAATAAGCTAGATGTACAAGTACCTAGCATTGCTGAGGTACCTGCGAGCATCACCGATAGTGTGGCGATCAACTTAGTTGCCCCTGATGCCTGCCCACGTTATTTAGGCCGCGTAATTCGCAATGTTAATGTAAGTGCCAAGAGCCCGCTTTGGTTGCAAGAGCGTTTGCGCCGGAGCGGTATTCGGTGTATCGACCCAGTAGTTGATATCACCAACTATGTACTACTTGAGCAAGGCCACCCAATGCACGCGTTTGATTTGGCCGCTCTTAAAGGGTCTATTCAAGTACGGATGGCAAACAACGGTGAGCAGATCACTTTGCTCGATGGCCAAGAAGTAAGCTTACAGAATGATGTGTTAGTGATTGCCGATGAAGAAAAAGCGTTGGCGATGGCGGGTATCTTCGGTGGTGAAGGAAGTGGTGTTACTGAAAGCTCGAAAGATATTTTCTTAGAAAGTGCGTTTTTTGCGCCAGATGCAATTATGGGGCGTGCGCGCCGTTATGGCTTACATACCGATGCATCGCATCGCTATGAGCGTGGTGTTGATCCTGAGTTGCAAAAAGTGGCTATGGAACGCGCAAGTGCACTTATTCTGGAAATTTGCGGTGGTGAAGCAGGGCCGATTGTTGAAGCCGTAAGTGCTGAACATCTACCAAAGCCTGCGCATATTCAATTACGCGCAAACCGCTTAGCCCGTTTGCTAGGCATTGATGTTGCAACTACCGAGGTAGAAGGCATTTTACAACGCCTAGGCTTCACTGTGAGCAAAGATGCTGAAGGTTGGCAGGTGAGTGTGCCTACCTATCGCTTTGATATTTCCATAGAAGAAGATTTAATTGAAGAAATAGCTCGAGTGTATGGATACAACAATATACCGGTAGAGGCGCCGGTAGCGCCATTACGTATGCACCGTTCGGCTGAAGCGCAACTGCCAGTGCGGCAATTGCAGCATGCAATGCTCGCACAGGGGTATCAGGAAGCAATTACCTACAGTTTTGTTGACCCGAAGCAACAGGCGCAACTATATCCAGATTTAGCGGCGCTTACGTTACCGCATCCTATTTCCATTGAAATGAGCTCGATGCGGCTTGGGCTTTGGCCTGGTTTGCTTTCTGCTGCCGGTTATAATCAGAAACGCCAGCAACAAAGTGTGCGGCTATTTGAAACGGGTTTGCGTTTTACTCCTGATGAGCAGGCGGAGAATGGCATCCGCCAAGAACCGATGCTAGCCGGGGTAATGCTGGGCACTGTGCAGGGTGAGCATTGGCAAGACGGCGTGCGCGCGGTTGATTTTTACGATATGAAAGGGCACGTAGAAATGCTGTTGCGGGCCACAGGCCGATTCTCTGAGTTCCGTTTTGTTGCATCTGAACATTCGGCGCTTCATCCGGGCCAGAGCGCGGCTATTTATCGTGGTGAACAACTAATCGGCTTTTGTGGTGCTTTGCATCCGCAGTTTGAGAAGATGTTTGGCATTAAAGGGCGTGCTTTCGTTTTCGAACTTGATTTAGCGCGTTTACGGGAAAGAGAAGTGCCGGTGGCTGGGATTATTTCACGTTATCCTTCCATTCGCCGTGATATTGCGGTATTAGTAGATCGTAATGTTGCCGCAGGTGAAGTTCTTGAAGTTATTCGGAAAGTTGGCGCAAATCAGTTGGTTGATCTAAACTTATTTGACGTCTACACAGGGGATAATGTGCCAGCTACGCAAAGAAGCCTAGCGATTGCACTAACCTTACAGGCTGCGGATCGAACGCTGGAAGATCAAGAAGTAACAAACTTGATTGCTACAGTTGTTGAAACCTTACAAAACGAATTTAATGCGGTGTTGAGGGATAGTTAATTATGGCGCTAACAAAAGCTGAGATCGCGGAACATCTATTTGAAAAGGTAGGGATTAATCGAAAAGATGCTAAGGAATTAGTAGAAACATTTTTTGAGGAAATCCGCCATGCTCTAGAAAGTGGTGAGCAAGTGAAGATATCCGGTTTTGGAAATTTTGATTTGCGAGATAAAGCCGAACGACCAGGGCGAAACCCAAAAACAGGTGAAGATATTCCAATTTCAGCTCGCCGCGTAGTAACGTTTCGCCCAGGGCAAAAATTTAAAGCTCGAGTGGAAGACGCTAAGCCAAACGATTAGTATTCGCAGAGTTATTACCTATCCTAAAACCACAAAAACAAGAAAGCCGCTTCATTGAAGCGGCTTTTTTTATGCATTAAATAATATGTATGTTTACCGTTAATCGCTCTAATTAACGAAAGAACAAATTACTAAACGGATTAAGTAGACGAGCAACACCTGAAGTGAACTGCAGCGGCTCATTTAGCCAAGCTAAAGTTAAACAATCTTCTTGCGCAGTTTGGGGGGTGTGCTTGTGCTGCTGGTCAAGAAAGATGAAATCACCATCTTCATAGCAATCAAATTCATCAGCGAAAGACCCATTCAGCACTAAAGTGGCTTCACTACCTCGGTGCGTATGTTCTGGAACTGATGCACCAGCAGCCATATAGATTAAGTTAATCTTATCATGCCCAGATAAATTCACTGGCGCGCGCCAAACAGAACCCGGAACCTTGCTCCAGTGGCCTAAGCGTGAGCCTAATCTGCCCAGGGTAGGAGGCAATTTAAATTGCTTCCCTTCAAGCGTTATCTCCTCAAGGGCAGGCTCGCGCACAATTTTTTCTGGCGCATGCGAGCTAATGATTTGTTCGAGCATCATATTCATTTCAGCTTCAGGTAACTGCGCAGGCGTTGCACTGGCAGAGCCTTGTAATTCATTAATGAATACGCTGCGGGCAACTTGCTCTTCAATATCTTTCACCGTGTTTGCACACACCGGGCACATATCAATATGAGTACCGATTACCAGACACAGGGAAGCATCGAGCTCGCCTTGCACGTACTTAACTAGTAATTCTTCTGTGGGGTGAAATTTAATCATGTGCAGTTATCATCTCTTTCAGTTTTTGCAGGGCTAATCGAGTTCTCGATTTCACAGTACCTAACGGAATATCAAGTTCATCTGATACTTCTTGCTGCGATTTACCTTGTATGTATATCTGTTCTATAACAATTCTTTGTGCATCAGGTAGTTGGCGGTAAAATTCACCAATTTCCTGAAGTAAAATATTTTGGTCTAGGGCGAATTCTTCATCAGAATCGCTCATTTCCTCAGATAATACTGGCCACAGATCTTCTGCGCTCACATCGTTTTGGCGATGTTTGTTTTTGCGCAAAATATCAAAGCGAATATTTCTGGCGATGGTGAAAATCCACGTAGTTGGCGAACCTTTCTCAGGGCTAAAGAGATGGGCTTTGTGCCATACGTTGGTCATCGTATCTTGCACCAAATCCATCGCTGTTTGCTCATTGCCAAACTGGCGGGTAGCAAAGGCTTGTAAGCGCGGTGCAAAGTGCTTAAACAACTCACTAAAGGCTCTACGCGAACGTGACGATGCAACCTCAGCCAATAACTTGCTAAGGTGCTCTGTGGTAATCTCTTGGGTGCTCTTGGGCGAAGTGCTCATGTACTCTCGCTTAACCCGTTTTTCCGGCATGACATGCATTGTAGTGTACGCCTTCTTTTTATGATTCACCAATCTGTGCATTCAATTACGTAAACTTTTTAAAAAATGGATCACTTTTTAAACAGAACCGTAGAATATTTTTCTATTTTTGCTGAGAATCAGATTGAACCGTGTTTTCGTTGCCTTACATTACTATCGTCATCGCTTTGATCATCTTCGTTATTTTCCGCAAATAAGCATTGCAGATAATTCTGAGTAACACGCAAATTGTTGGCGGCTAGAAGCTCTTGCTTTGCTTCTGCAGCAAGCGGTAGAATCTCGAGCCATCGATTACAAACCCATTCTGCGCTATCGAAATGTTGTTCTGGATATAAACCCGCGAATTCGGGATAGTTCGTAAACACTTCTTGCAAACGTTTTTTCAGCTCGCATTCTTGTGTACTCTCAGTTTCCACCTTTGCTACATTAGCTAACCCGCTGCGAAAGCTTACGTTTGCGGTTCTTAACCCATCTTTTTCTGTTTCGATCGCATGAATATCGAATAGCGATTCGCCTACAATGGTAATACCAAGGTAGCCATCATTGAGGGTTTCAAAATCTACAATTTTCGCTAGAGTGCCAATTGGATGAATATGCTCATTGTTTACTACATCGCCATCTGGATTGAGCATACACAAACCAAATCCTTGTTCATTACGTAGAGAATCGCGTACTAAACGAATGTAACGGGGCTCAAACACACGCAGCTGCATTCGCCCGCCAGGCATGAGGTGGGCGGTGAGTGGAAACAAGCCAAGTTTCAGCGTGTTGCTATTGCTCATAGAATCAATGTTATTTGTGCTGTTTTTCATGCAATAGTACCTACTGCTTTCGCTCTTGATGAGCCACTGCATTGGGATCAATAGTGGCGTTTCCAGTGCTTACGTAAGCTAACGCGGTTGGGATCTAATAATATTTATAAAAGCCATACTATTGCTTGTTGGATAGAAAAACGGAACACTGCAGGAAATAGTGAGTAAGGAGTTTACGGTGATTTACGTTGGGATAAGTGCCTGTTTACTTGGCCAGAAGGTGCGCTACGATGGTGGCCACAAAGGTTCTGATTTTTGCCAAAATCAATTAGGAAAGCATGTTGAGTATTTACCTCTTTGTCCAGAAGTAGGGATAGGTATGAGTGTGCCACGGCCAACCATACGGTTAGTTGGTGATGTAGCGCAACCTCGCGCGGTGGTGCCAAAAACAGGTGAAGATGTTACGCAGCGATTAGCTGACTTTGCCAATGTTCGCGAACAGCAATTGACGAAACTTTCCGGTTATATTCTTTGCGCGAAATCGCCCAGTTGTGGCATGGAGCGCGTGCGAGTGTATGCGGAAGATTCTAATATGAACGTTAAAGATGGCACTGGCATATTCGCGCAGCGCCTGAAAGAGATGTTTCCGGCGTTGCCAATGGAAGAGGATGGCAGGTTGAACGACCCATTGCTACGGGAAAATTTTGTGCTGCGTTTGTATGTGTATTATGAATGGCAACAACTACCCACCCCCATTAGCAAGCACGTGTTATATCAATTTCATGCGCGGCATAAGCTATTATTGCTTGCCCACAATCAGCCGGTGTATCGCGCTTTGGGTAAAGCGCTGGCAGAGCAACAGCAAATTGATGGGGAATTCACTACTCGCTATATCATGCAGCTTATGTCGGGGTTATCCGAGCCTGCCAGCCGCAAAGATCACACTAATGTGCTGCAGCATGTACAAGGCTATTTTAAGCAAAAGTTAGATAGTAGCGAGCGTACAGAACTTGCGGAGTTAATTTTGCGCTACAACGATGGCGAGGAGCCTCTTGCAGCACCGTTAACGCTGATTAATCATTACTTGAAGCGCTTTCCGGATGAATATCTGCAATCCCAATCTTATTTTCGGCCGTATCCAGACAACTTGCGCCTACGCTATGGATTGTAATTGCTGTTCATAGCGTGTGAGCAACTTAGTTAACACACAGTAAAAAAGGGATGATGCAGCATGAGTGCGTTAGTTTGGTTTCGCAATGATCTTCGTTTGCTTGATAATGATGCGGTATTGCAAGCATGCCAAAATCATCAGCATGTGCATTTTTTGGTAACGCCTACCTTACAACAGTACGTGGAGCACGATTGGTCGCTGGTTAAATGGGATTTATACCAGCGCCAGATGAATCAATTAGGGCATGATTTGGCTGATTTAGGCCACACTCTACATATCCATACGCTAAATAAATTCGCCGATTGCAGTGCATTCTTAACTGATTTTTGTAGTGCCCAACAGGTGGAATCTATCTACTTCAATCGAGAATATCCGCTCGATGAAGTTAATCGCGATCAAGCCGTTATCGCTGCGTTGCAGAGCAACAACGTGCAAGTAAATACGTGCGATAGTAATTTGCTGGTAGCGCCAGAACAGATAAAGAACGGTAAAGGGGAGTACTACAAAGTATTCACACCATTCTTTAAAGTATGGTTACAGAGAATACGCGAAAATGGCGTACCAGCACCTTATGCTCGAAATATATTGCAAGCGTCTTCAGAGCGCAGCCTTGCGTTCGAAGAAGTGCATCTTTCGTTACCTGAATATCCTTCTGAACTTATTCCCGGCCTTGCGAATTCAGCGTTAACGGAGCCTCTGCAAACAAGTAGTGAATGGCCAGTTGGTGAGGCCACTATTCGCAAGTTAGCGCAGCAGTTTGTACGTGAACAAAGTATGGAATATAAGAAGCAGCGCGATTTTCCGAGCATTAAGGGAACTTCACGTTTATCTGCCTATTTTGAGATTGGTGCGGTATCACCGCGTGTGGCGGCCCACTTATTGCAGCGATTAAGCCCAGAATTCCCGGATGGATTGCCTGAAGGTAGCCATACTTGGCTATCAGAGTTGGCATGGCGAGAATTTTATCAACATTTAATGTTTCATGAACCACGTTTAGCGAAAGGCCAGCCCTTTCAAGTAGAACAAGCCAATTTTCCTTGGCAAACCGATGTACAGAAGTTTGCTGCGTGGTGTAATGGCAGAACCGGTTTTCCTATCGTTGATGCGGGAATGCGCGAGCTAAATAATACCGGTTGGATGCACAATCGTGTGCGCATGATTGTGGCTAGCTTTTTAGTAAAAGACCTACATATTAACTGGCAGTGGGGCGAGCGTTATTTTATGCGCAGATTAATTGATGGCAGCTTCTCGGCAAATAATGGCGGTTGGCAATGGAGCGCTGGTACAGGTACCGATGCAGCGCCGTATTTCCGTGTATTTAATCCAACCAGCCAAGGTGAAAAGTTTGATCCGTCCGGACGGTACATTCGTAAATGGCTGCATGAATTAACTGATGTGCCCGATAAACAGGTACACACACCGCACGAATGGCTGCGTCAGGCTAGTTTTTTGGATGAATCTGCGCACCGCTACCCGCCGCAAATTGTTGATCATAAGGATGCAAGGGAGCATTTTATAGCTACATTTAAGCAGGTTAAGAACGCGGAGTAGGAGGCAATATGGCTACGTATAGCAAAAAAGAGCGCGGGCAGTTAATTGCCGAATTAAAGAACCTTTATGATGAATTTAACAGCGATTCTTTGCAACAACTTGCTGATATCTATCATAACGATATTACCTTTCAAGACCCGGTTTTACAGGTAAATGGCCTTGCAGATCTGGAAAGTTATTTTGCCCATGGTATCGCCAACGCGCAATCGTGCCACTTTGCGTTTGATGCGGAAATGTTCAACAAAGATGAGGCATTTTTAACTTGGCAAATGCGCCTGCAGCACGAAAGTTTGGCGAATGGCCGTGAGATTGTAGTTCAGGGCTCTACCCATCTGCAGTTTGCTGACGAAGAAAACAAAATTCGTAGCCATGTTGATTATTATGATTTAGGTGCCATGGTGTACGAGCATATACCGGTAATTAGCTTTCTAATTCGCAAGGTTCGCGATCGTTTGCAAGCCGTTAGTTAAACAGCCAATTCCATTGAGGAAACTTTGTTTATGAATGTACTAATAACGGGCGCAACCTCCGGCATTGGCCGACAGTTGGCGTTGGATTACGCTGCGGCAGGGCACCATGTAATTGCCTGTGGGCGAAACACCACAAAACTGAGTGAACTTGCGAGTGAAGTGGCTGATGCTACGCGTATTACTACCGCAGTTTTTGATGTTACCAACCAACAACAAACACAATCGGTGTTACAGGATACGCTGAAGCAGCTGGCTGAGCCTTTGGATGTGGCTATTCTGAACGCGGGTGTGTGTGAATACATCGACGATGCTCAGAATTTCGAAGTTGCATTAGTAGAGCGAGTATTTGCGGCCAACTTTTTTGGCGTTGTGAACTGTATTGCCGCACTACTGCCGAATTTACCAAAAGGTAGCAAGCTCGTAGTGGTAGATAGCATGGCGCGGCAATTCCCTTTCACCCGAGCCGAAGCTTATGGCGCCAGTAAAGCTGCAGTGCATTATTTTGCCAGCGCTTTACGCACCGATATCGTGGATACGGGGATCCAAGTAATTACCGTTTCCCCTGGTTTCGTAGAAACCCCTATGACCGACGCGAATGATTTTGAGATGCCGATGCGTATCTCAGTGGCAGAAGCTTCACAAGCTATGCGCAAAGGAATAGCGAAAGGCAAAGCACACATTGCCTTTCCTAGTGTATTTGGTTTTATATTGGCGAGTTTACAACGCCTTCCTTACCGCCTGCAGATCGCTTTATCGAAACGAATGAGGAATCATTAATGAAAATAGCTGTAATTGGTTCAGGAATTGCGGGCATCACCGCAGCCAATTTATTGAGTGAGCAGCATGAAGTATGGATGTATGAGAAAAATGATTACATTGGTGGCCATACAGCTACTGTAGATGTGCAAGTAGCGGGGCAGCAATTTGCTATCGACACGGGTTTTATTGTTTTCAATAACCGTACCTATCCAAATTTTCGGGCCTTGTTGCGTAAGCATGGGGTGGATTGGCAAGACACTGAAATGAGTTTTAGTGTGCAGAACCCCAAAACTGGCTTGGAGTATAACGGCCATAGTTTGGCTACGTTGTTTGCGCAAAAGCGCAATTATTTGCGGCCGAGTTTCTATCGCATGCTGTTGGACATTGTTAAATTCAACAAGCAAGCGAAGCTGGCCCTGCAGCAACGCTCTGCTAAAGAGCTAGAACGCCTTACCTTAGATGATTTCGTTGCGGAACTGGGAATTGGCCAAGCGTTTTCTGATAATTACTTGTACCCAATGTGTGCTGCAATTTGGTCTGCTAGCCTTGAAGAAGCGGCAAAGTTCCCATTGGCTTTTTTCCTGAAGTTCTTTTTAAACCATGGCCTTCTTGATGTTAGCGATCGCCCGCAATGGCATGTAATTAAGGGTGGATCGCGTAATTACATTCCAGCTTTAACCCAGCCTTTTGCGGAACGAATACACTTAAATACCGGTGTGAAAAAAGTACGCAGAGAACAAGATGGTGTAGTGCTAGAGTTTTTTGATGGGACGAGCGCGCGATTTGATGAAGTTATTTTCGCTTGCCATAGCGATCAAGCCTTGGCGTTATTAGCCGATCCAAATGCTGCAGAGCGCGATATTTTAAGCGGTATTCCGTACCAAGATAATGATGTTGTGTTGCACACAGATATCACCCAATTACCAAAGCGTAAAGCTGCGTGGGCTAGTTGGAACTATTTACTACCTAATTTATCGGCTGGTGGCATGCAAAAACCGGCTACGGTTACCTACAACATGAATATTTTGCAGGGTTTAGTAGATGCACCGGTAACCTTTTGCGTAACGCTCAACAACACTGCGGCGATCGATGAAAGCAAGATCCTGCGTAAGTTCACCTATGCACACCCAGTGTATTCGGTAGATTCGTTTAGAAAACGGCAACGGCGATCGGAAATTTGTGGCAAAAACCGTACTCACTTTTGCGGTGCGTATTGGTACAACGGCTTCCATGAAGACGGCGTGCGGAGTGCGGTAGATATCGCGGAACGGTTTGGTATTGAACGGCCTGAAAATACCCAAGCAGAAGCACCAACCAATGCATAACATTGCCGATAACGATATGCATCACCATGCCATTTACAACGGGGTTATTCGCCATCGGCGCTATACCCCGAAAAAGCATTATTTTGCTTATTCAGTGAATCAGTGGTGGCTTGATTTAGATGATTTGGCCAGTGCGAATTCCATGAGCAAGTTGCTTAGCACCGCGAGTAAGTGGGCACCGATGCAATTTCGCGAAAGTGATTACTTAACCAATGAACGGGCATCGCCTAACCAGAATTTAGCGGATGCAGTGCGAGCGAAAATGAGCGAGCTGGCGAGTACAGAATTGCAGGGGCGAGTTTATTTTCTCGGTAATATTCGCAACTGGGGTTTGTATTTTAGCCCTATTAACTGTTTCTATTTGGCGAACGAGCAGGGCGTTTTTACCCATATGCTCGCCGAAGTAAGCAACACCCCTTGGAATGAACGGCACTGTTACTTGGTTAATTTAACGCGAAAAAATACCACTGATAAGATTCTGCATGTATCTCCATTTAATCCTATTGATATGCAATACCATTGGCGCCTGGGTGCACCGAAGCTGAGTGATGGCAGCCGAGTGCTAGTGCATATTGCGGCACACACGAAAAAGGAAGGGCTGGATCGTTGTGAGTTCGATGCAACCCTCACATTAAAACGATCTGCATTGAACCAGAGCGCTATTCGCCGCGTATTAGTAGTGCATCCATGGATGACGCTGAAAGTTGTGGCTGGAATTTATTGGCAAGCTGTGAAGCTTTTTGTAAAGCGCGTGCCATTTTATGGGCACCCAGGTAGCTCTCGCTAATAAAGTAAAGCTAACGAACAACGGACAATAATAATCGCAACGGCAAATTAGCCCATGCTAATGCAAAGCGAATACACAGGAAAGAAACGATGAGAACATCGACCAATACATCTTCGAACAACCTAGCGCTCGCTGAAATCACCATGACCAAGATGGAGCGATTTGCGCAAAACCTTATGTTTCGTGTGCTGAAGCACTTAGCTTTTGGCGAGTTGCATATTGTGCAAGATAGCAAAGTTATTGGTCGATTTGGTGAGGCTGGAGCACAGCCTAGTGCGCGTATTGAGATTATTAATCCACAAACCTATGTGAAATTTGTGTTCGGCGGTGATATTGGTGCCGGTGACGCCTTTATTGCCGGAGATTGGCATTCTCCAGATCTTACCAAAGTAATTGAATTATTCGCCGCAAACTTAACGGTTCTCGATAAACTTGAGGCCCGTTTGGCTTGGTTATCGTGGCCACTGCAAATGGTGAGCCACATGCGCAAGCGCAACAGTAAAACGCGCGCTAAAGAGAATATTGCTGCCCATTATGATTTAGGCAACGAACTGTACACTCGCTTTCTAGATCAGCGCATGCAGTATTCAAGCGCTGTGTATCCATCTGCCGAATCCACCCTTGATGAAGCGCAGGAAGAAAAACTTCGCCGCTTGTGCGAGATGCTTGAGTTAACCGCCGACGACCATCTTCTTGAGATTGGTACCGGCTGGGGCGGATTGGCAATTTTTGCGGCAGAAAATTATGGCTGTAAAGTAACCACCACCACAATTTCGGAAGAACAATTTAAGTTTGCTGAAACGCTAGTGGCAGAACGCGGCCTACAGAGCCAGATTACGCTACTAAAAGAGGATTACCGCGATTTAAGTGGCCAGTACGATAAACTTGTATCGGTGGAGATGATCGAAGCTGTGGGTGCTGAGTACATGGCGGTTTTTTTCCGCAAGTGTAATGCACTCGTGAAGCCAGGCGGAACCATGGTGCTGCAAGCTATTACAATTGCTGATCAGCGATTAGAAAAGTACAACCGTAATGTTGATTTCATCCAAAAATATATATTCCCCGGTGGCTATTTACCTTCTATTGAATTGGTAAGCCGCATGTTCCGCAAGCACACCGAAATGGTAGTGCGGGAAGTGAGCGATATCGGCTTCGATTATGCCCGCACCCTTGCGGATTGGCGCCAGCGCTTTAATGAACGGTTTGAAGAATTAAAAGCCTTCAACTATGACGAACGTTTTGCCCGTATGTGGAACTATTATTTGTGCTACTGCGAAGGCGGCTTTAATCAACGTTCGATTAGTGCTGTGCAGTTAAAAGCAACCAAAGCGAAGCATCTTGCTAATGGTTAACTGGCTGCGCAAGCTCATCCTAAATCATCGCTTAGCGGCGTTTGTGATTTTTGATTTTGTTTGGTTAAGCGCAGTGCTCGGTAGAGAGAACTGGATTTGGTTAACGGTACTGTTAATCGTGCTTATGTTTGCTGCTACGCCCAAGCAGCTGTGGCATCGGCGTTACGCTTTTCTCATCATTGTAGGGGCAGGTTTGGGCGCAGAGTTGCTCACCGTTACTGGTGGTGTAATTCAATTCACGGGTACCGAATGGCTGCCGGCATGGTTGATTCTATTGTGGTTCGGCTTTGCGGGTATGGCCTTGATGATGTTTGATTGGTTGCGTGGTAGGGCATGGTTAGCAGCCTTGCTAGGCGGTATTTTTGGGCCAATTACCTATTTCGCTGGCACTCGCATAGGTGCTGCGGAGCTGCAAGTAGAACCTGTTACGGCAGCGGTTGTATATGTTGTGATGTGGGCATTATTGATGATTTTGGTAGCGCGTTTAGTAACGCCAATCGTTAATCTGCCTAAAAAACCAAAACAGCGCTCTGAGGAGGGCTACAATGAAGTTTAAACGCTCAATGCTAGGTATTGCTGCGCTAGGCGCTACAATGCTGTGCAGCGCCACTGCGGCTGCTAGTAGTTGCGGTAGCGATGTAATTAGTGGTGCTAGTTCAGCATCATCGCAAAGCTTGGCAAAAGTTGGTGAAACCCGTTTGCGGGTAATGCTGTTCCGTATCTATGATGCTGAGCTGTATTCGAATACCGGTAGCTACTCTCAAGCAGATGAGCGTTTGTTGCGCTTGAACTATGCACGTAGTTTCAGTGCTGAACGCTTGGCTGAGCAAACCCGTGATGAATGGGAGCGTATCGGCTTTGCGGAAAGCGAAAAAACCAGCGAATGGATTAATACGCTGAAAAACATTTGGCCTGATGTAAATTCCGGCGATTGTATTGTGGCCCATCAACTCCCGAATGGCGCAGTGCGGTTTTATGGCAATGAAGGTGAACTGGGCGCGATAGAGGATCAGCAATTTGGCGAGCAATTTCTGGCCATTTGGCTATCAGAGAACGCCCGTTTTCGCAGCAGCCGAGATGAACTAGTAGGGGAAAAGTAATGCGAATTTTAGCCTTAACACTTGCCGCAGCATTCATGCTAGTAGGTTGTTCAGCAAAGATTGATGATTATAAAAGCGATAGCCCAGCACTGCATTTAGATGAATTTTTCGTGGGTAATATTGTGGCGCACGGAATGGTGCAAGATCGATCTGGTAAGGTAACGCAGCGCTTTCGTGCCGATATTGTAGGCACTTGGGAAGGCGATCAAGGTGTACTTGATGAAGTGTTTTATTGGGATGACGGGCGTGAGGAAACGCGGGTATGGCAACTTACGAAAACCGGACCGAACAGCTACGAAGGCACTGCCGGTGATGTAGTAGGGGTAGCCAAAGGCACAACTGCAGGTAACGCGCTGCACTGGGTATATCAGCTTGAAGTGCCGTTTCGCGATAGCACGATTGCGATTACGTTAGATGATTGGATGTTTTTACTCGATGAAGATCGCTTAGTAAATCGTACAGAAATGCGTAAATTCGGATTTCGGGTAGGGGAAATCACCATCTACATGGAACGCCTCGATTAGCGTTGGTCACTTAATGCATTAGCTTAATGCATTAGCTTAGTGCATTCACTTAGTGCATTCGGCTGGAAGCTTAGCTTTTAGCGGTATAATAATGAATAAGGCGCCCTGGTGAACCAGCGGCGCCTTGTTTATATGTGGTGTCTGTACGTGTTACTGGTGTACAGGTTCACTGCTTTATTTAACGGTGGAGGTGCTTACCGCATACCACGAGGCAGGCGAGCATGGCCGCTTGCTTCAAGCTGTTGCTTCCACAATTCTTTCGCAGTAAGGCCGCCTTTGCCTTTCTTCACCGCTGCAGCTGCTTTTGCTGGCTTTTTCGCAGCAGGCTTTTTGGCTGCAGGTTTAGCGCTAGCAGCTTTTTTTGCTGGCGCCTTTTTATCTGCACTCGCTTTCGCTGTTTTCTTTGCAGTAGCGCTCTTGCCGCCATTAAGCTCGTCTGTTAATTCAGCAAGTTGCGCTAAACGCATATTTTTACCGCCATCAACACTAAACCAGCCGTTGCTATCATTTAGCTTGGGTGCTTTACCGTGGGCGTTTTTATACGCTTTAGTGAAATCAGCAAGCACCTGGTCTTTATCAAGTTTGCTCATCGTTCGTTCCCTGTGTGTTAACATTATGTGTGTACTCTATTTTTATACCGATTTTTCATGCAAGTGTCTAATTTGAGTGATACCTAAGGGGATTCGCATGCAGCGAAATAGTTTTTTAGCGCGTTTAAATGAGTGGTTGCAGCCTGAATTAGTGAATGATTATTGCCCAAATGGTTTGCAAGTGGAGGGCGCGAGTACGATTCAGAAAATCGTAACCGGTGTTACCGCCAGCCAAGCATTGATTGATGCGGCTATAGCGGCAAAAGCAGATACAATTTTGGTGCATCATGGTTACTTTTGGAAAGGCGAAGCTGAGCCGATTGTAGGCATGAAAGGCAAACGTATTCGTAGCTTAATCGAGAATAATATTAACTTGATTGCCTACCATTTACCCTTGGATATTCATCCAGAATTTGGCAATAACGCACAGTTATTACAGTTACTAAATATCCATTCGAGCAGCGCAATCGATTTGCCGCCGAATGGCATTCTTCAGCTTGGTGAATTTGCTGAACCGATCACCGGAACTGCCTTAGCGCAGCGGATTGAACAACAATTACAGCGCCCGTTAGTAGCATCGGTGCATAGTGATAGCAAAATTAATTCGGTAGCGGTGTGTACCGGTGGCGGCCAAGGTTTTATTGAACAAGCGTTAGCTGCAGGTGCCGATGCGTTTATTACTGGTGAAGTATCAGAACAAACCATTCATGTAGCGCGCGAATGTGGCATTCAGTTTTTTGCTGCAGGGCATCATGCTACGGAGCGCTATGGCGTACGAGCATTGGGTGAGAGAATAGCAGAGCAACTGGGTATTGCAGTTGAATTCGTTGATATTGATAATCCGGCGTAACTACCGGTAGCAGAGTTTAAAACCGTATATGAAAAAAAGAACTGCCAGCCCAACTAACCTAGATAGAGCCTTCACCAGTGATGTGCACCGGTTTGATAAAAATATCTATCAAACAGAGAAGGGGCAAATTCGTGAAGCGGTACTTGCCGCAGACCTGCGCTTTTTGCTTACTGATGTTGGATCATATGAAAACAGCGAGCCTACACTCTCTGTTGCGAAACCATCTAGCCGCTCGCATCAGGCAAGCGTTCAGCCTAGCTGTTTAGATGTTGGCGCTGGGCTGGGGCAATTAAATACATACTTTGCACGTGCCGGCTACAAAGTTACTCATACCGATATTGCTGAAGAAATGATTGCTGCCGCGAAAGAACGCCACAGTGCGCAAGATTTAGAACAGCACTATACTTATCATCAGGTTGGTTTACAGGAGCTGGCTAGCAAGCTTGGTGAGCAGCAGTTTGATGTGGTTTTGTGCCATGCGGTGTTGGAGTGGCTTGCCGATCCATTTGCAGCGTTAGCTGTATTGCAAGCGCGGGTAAAACCGGGCGGTTGGCTTTCAATTATGTTTTACAATAACGATGCAAAGCGCATGGCCAATATACTCTATGGTAATTTTGATTACGTAAATGCTGGCTTAAAAGTGAAAAAGAAGGTGCGCTTTAGCCCGAACTATCCGCTACAACCGCAGCAGGTGCTAGCGCGGCTAGGGCAGTACCCCCTTACTTTAATTAGCCACTCCGGTGTGCGCTGTTTTCACGATTATATGCGCGCAAAAGAATACTCTGCCGAGGAATTACTTGCTCTAGAGCTCACCTATCGGCAACAATCGCCTTATCGAGAATTAGGGCGGTATCAACATCTTTTATTGAGAAAGGATAACAAATGACCAAAGTAGCGTTTATCGGCCTTGGGGTAATGGGTTTTCCAATGGCGGGCCACTTACAAGAAGCCGGATATGATGTATGTGTATATAACCGCACTGCTGCAAAAGCAGCGGCTTGGCAGGATACCTATGGTGGTAGCAGCGCTGAATCGCCAAAACTGGCTGCGCAGAACGCCGAAGTAGTGTTTCTTTGTGTAGGTAATGATAGCGATGTACGTAGCGTTGTGTATGGTGAACAGGGCGTATTCGCCGGTATGCAAGAAGGTAGTATTTTAGTAGATCACACCACCGCTTCAGCAGATTTAGCGCGTGAACTTGGTGCTGCCGCCGAGCAGCGGCAAATTGCGTTTCTTGATGCGCCGGTTTCTGGTGGCCAAGCAGGTGCAGAAAACGCGGCTTTAACGGTTATGGTTGGTGGCGAAGCTGCTGATTTGCTTCGTATTTCGGCAATGTTGGAAACCTATGCAAAGTACGTTGGCTTACAGGGCCCTGTAGGCACTGGGCAGCTTGCTAAGATGGTGAACCAAATTTGTATCGCTGGGGTAGTGCAGGGCCTTTCAGAAGGGCTGCAGTTTGCGAAGAACGCTGGCTTGGATCAAGAGAAGTTAATTGCTGCGATTAGCAAGGGTGCTGCTGGTAGTTGGCAGATGGAAAACCGTTCTGCCACGATGTGGCAAGGCGAATTTGAGTTTGGTTTTGCGGTAGATTGGATGCGCAAAGATCTGCAGATAGCCTTGGCAGAAGCAAATAATAACGGCTCGCGATTGCCCGTTACTGCGTTGGTTGACCAATTCTATGGTGATGTTCAAGCTAATGGTGGTAATCGCTTTGATACTTCAAGTTTAATTACCCGGCTTGGTAAATCGAAATCGTAAAAACTGTTAGCCATTCAGGACAATGCCGAGCGTTGCAAAAGTGCTTGTAGAGCGTATTTGTAGAAAGCACGCGTAATAATCATCCGCAAAAATCACCTGTAACGACCAGCCATAAAAAAAGCTGAGCTTTATAAGCTCAGCTTTTTATTTGGCTAACGAATTAGCTTAGTTTAACGAATACCCATGCGACGAAGCGCTTGCTGAGTAAAATCTTGACGACGAGGCGTGATATCAAAGTTCATGAAATCACCTTCTTCGTTCGCTAAGCCGAGCACTAAGTAACGGCCGTTGTTTAAATCGTAAAGAGCTTCTGCAGCCATCCACGGAACATCGTTGCCGTAATATTGCACGTTGTAGGCTTCACCTACACGCCACAACTCACCGCGACCATCGTAATGATCGATTACCGATGCTGTCCAGGTATCTTCATCGATAAAGAAGTTACGCTGGGCGTAAATATGGCGCTCGCCATCTTTAACACTTGCTTCTACAACCCATACACGATGCAACTCATAGCGCACATAATCTTGGTTCATGTGGCCAGGTTGAATGATATCCGAGTACTTCAGGCTATCATCAAGCAACTTGTAGTTGTTGTACGGAATGTACATTTCTTTTTTGCCAACGAGTTTCCAATCGTACTTGTCTGGAGCACCGTTAAACATATCTAAGCCATCAGAGGTGCGTAAACCATCTGACGCTGTACCTGGACCATCATAGGCAACATTTGGCGCGCGGCGAACACGGCGTTGGCCAGCGTTATAAAGCCATGCGCGGCGGCTTTCTTTTACCTGGTTGATCGTATCATGAACGAGCAATACGGTACCGGTTAAGCGAGCTGGCGCCAGTACTTCTTGTAAGAAGTAGAACAGAATATTGTCATCTGCACGCTCATCACGACCACCTTGCAGGTGTTCTGGCCATACGAGTTGCTCGCGTAGGCGAACCATTTCGTAGTTACCGTTTGATTGTACAGGGAATTGACCAACAGTACGTTGTACAGCACCACCGCGATAGCGGGTAAGGTGGTTCCAGATAATTTCTAAACCACTTTCCGGAATAGGGAAAGGCACATACCCGGAGAAGCCTTCTAAACCACTACCACCCTCTGCTAAGCTGGCATTTTCCGCATTGGCTTTAACGATATCGTAAATTTCTTGCGGGTAAGCTGCAGTTCGGCGAGTTTGGTAAATATGCATTTTGTACGTAGGATAACGATCAAACATCGCGATTTGGCCTGGGCTCAAACGTTCGCGGTGCTCAGATAAGTTATCATGCGTAATGGTGTATAAAGGCTGATCATCTGGAAATGGGTTCTGCGGGCGATGTACATCAGCGCCTGGGTTGGAGAGGCCACCGGTCCACTCAGGAATTGTGCCCTCTGCATTACCAGCACGCTCAGCCCCTAATGGGGTAAGGTCTTGGCCTAAACGAGCTGCGTTGCTTTCTAACATCGCAGCACTAACGCTTGCAGAGACTAGCGAAAGCGCCATTACCCCTGCTGTAAGCATAATTTTTTTCATTGTCGTTGTCCTTAGTTCCTGTGCGTTCTTTATTATGGAACACCAATCCAATAGAAACTGGATGGGGTTATTACGTAAGCTACACCAATTTTCAACAAAATAAAATACAAGAAATATTTCCTTGCGGGGGTTTTCAAACGCCCGTTAGACTATACAATCGAGTACGAGAATAAATTTAATCAGATCAAACGGAATCTGAATATACATCTGGAGTATTCATTTATGAAACGAATTGCCCTCGCGGGAATCGTTACAGCCTTAATAACCAGTGCCACAGTAAGTGCTGCTGTTATTGCCGAAACGTTCGATCCCCTTCGTACGCCAGCCGCGCAAGCCCCCAGAGCAGAGCAGGGTTTGTTGATCGATATTGAACAAACCGTTCATCGCACCTTTACTGTGGGCGATCACGGTATTCTTTTATCTCAAGGCATTGGTGAAAGTGATTGGCAACAAGCCATAGTTCCCACGAGCGTGCTACTAACCTCTATTAGTGTAGTTGACGCGGAACATATTTGGGCGGCAGGGCACCAGGGGGCATTAATCCGTAGTATTGATGGCGGTGATACTTGGCAGTTCATGCTTGATGGGCAACAACTACTGGATCTTGAATACGAATGGTTGCAAGACAAACAAGCGGCGTTAGAAGATGCAATCGAGAACGCTGAAGATGAATATGAGATAGAAGAGCTTGAGTTTGAATTAGATGAGTTATTTTTTCATATCGGCGGCGCTGAGATTCAGTTTGATGTTGGCCCAACCAAACCTTTTTTAGATGTGCATTTCTTTAACCGCGAAGTTGGCCTTGCCGTAGGTGCATACGGAACCATTTTACGCACTACAAATGGTGGTGAATCATGGCAAGTAATGAATGATGCTATTGATAATATTACGGGTTACCACATTAATAAGCTTGTGGAAGGCCCAGAACAGAGCTTAATCCTAGTAGGGGAAGCTGGGTTGTTAGCCCGCAGTGATGATTTGGGTGAAACCTTTGAGATGCTTGATTCGCCGTATCATGGTTCGTTATTTGGCGCCATTTTTGATGCGGAAGAGCGGCTGTGGGTGCATGGTTTGCGGGGTAACTTATATGTTGCGGAAGATGGTTATAGCTTCCAGCAGGTTATGGTGAACACCCGTTATAACTTAAACGGTGCAACCCTGCTTGCCGATGGTCGTTTAGTATTTGTTGGCCATGCCGGTGTACTTGCCGTAGTAAATCCAGATTCTCAGGAGGTGGAATTGTTTAACCATCCTTCTGGTGTACCTATCAGTAATTTAGTGCAAGGTACTGGTAACGAACTCATTTTAGTTGGTCGTGCAGGTGTACAAACCTTCGCGTTGCCTGCAGCAAGCCACTAAGAGGATACATAACAAATGCAAGAATTTGACAAGATTGAGAGTATTTCTACCGCTGGCTACGGCAAAGCTTCTTTAGCAGAAAAACTGCTGTTTCGTTATCGCGTGTTTTGGCTTTTCGTGTTTGCCGCATTAACGGCGTTTTTGCTGTATCACGCAGCTCAGGTGCGGCCAGATGCCAGCCTGCAAAAAATGATCCCCGCGAACCATGAGTTTGTGCAAAACTTTTTCAAATACAGTGATGATCTCGCAGCCACGGGCAATGCGGTACGGATTTCTGTGGAAACCACAGAAGGCGATATATTCAGTGCCGAGTACCAAGAAATTTTACGCCAAATTACCGATGAGATCTCGTTCCTTAATGGTGTGAATCGCTCTGGAATGCGCTCGATTTGGACACCTAACGTGCGTTGGTCGGAAGTTACCGAAGAAGGTTTTGTGGGGGGGCCAGTGATTCCTCAGAACTACGATGGTTCGGAAGAAGCATTGGCGCAACTACAACAGAATGTACTGCGGTCGGGCACGGTTGGTGATTTGGTAGCGAATAATTTCCGCTCGTCATTAATTTACGTTCCTCTCAACGAAATTAACCCGGAAACGGGCGAAGCACTCGATTACCACGAATTTTCCTTGCGTTTAGAAAGTGAAATTCGTAGCGCATTTGAATCCAACACCATCAATATTCAGATCGTTGGTTTCGCAAAAGTTGTTGGCGATTTAATCGATGGCGCCATGTTAGTGGGTGGCTTCTTTATTCTTGCCATGTTGATCACCTTCGGCATGTTGTTCTTATATAGCCGATGTGTGCGCAGCTCGATCGTGGTTTTATTGTGCTCAGGCATCGCGGTGATATGGCAGCTCGGCATTATTAAGCTGATTGGCAGCGGTATTAATCCGTACTCGATGCTTGTGCCATTCTTAGTATTCGCGATTGGTGTAAGCCATGGCGTGCAGATTATTAACGCGGTGATTGCCAATACGGTTGATGGCGCTAATAAAATTGATGCTTCGCGCTTGGCGTTCCGCGGCTTATATGTAGCGGGCTTAACGGCATTGGTTTCAGATGCGGTAGGCTTTACTACCCTAATGGTAATTGATATTGCCGTTATTAAAGAGCTCGCTATCGCGGCTAGTATTGGTGTAGCAGTTATTGTTCTTACCAATTTAGGCCTACTGCCAATTCTTACTTCCTACATGGGAGTGAGTAAACGCGGTGTTACCTATTTAAAGAAAGTGCAGGCGAAAAGCCATCCTATCTTCCTGCTGTTTGATCGGTTTACCAAGTTACGTTGGGCTATCGGTGCAGTTGCCGTTGCGGTGCTCATGAGTATTTGGGGTATTTATCAAGCGCAAAACTTGGAAATTGGTGATCTTGACAGTGGGGCGCCAGAGTTAAGAGCTGATTCACGGTATAACCTTGATAACGCATTCCAAGTAGCCAACTACAGTGCCAGTACCGATATATTCGTGGTAATGGCGGAAACAGCGCCTGGCGAATGTATCTCCTATAACAATCTTGCGCTTATCGATCGCTTCCAATGGCATATGGAGAATGTGCCAGGTGTGCAAGCGGTGCGTTCAATTGTGTATGTGTCTAAATTGGGTATGGCAGGCACCAATGAGGGTAATTTGAAGTGGTCCAGCGTGAACCGCGATAACTTTGTGGTGAACGCGTCTATCTCGCAGGCACCTAGTGGTTTAATTAATGGCGATTGTTCAATGGCCCCGGTAATTATCTATTTGAACGATCATAAGGCCGATACGTTGAACCGTGTGGTTGATGAAGTTCGCTCATTTAGCGAAATGCATCCAAGTGATTCCGTTGAATTCTTGATGGCGGCGGGTAATTCGGGTATCGAAGCTGCCACTAATAAAGTTATCGAAGATGCACAATTCCGTATGTTGGTGTGGGTATACGGCGTGGTGATTGCATTGTGTTTAATTACCTTCCGTAGTATTCGCACGGTACTGTGTATTGTACTGCCACTAATGTTCACCACCATTATGAGCCAAGCGTTGATGGCCAAACTCGGTATTGGCGTGAAGGTAGCTACCTTACCGGTAATTGCGCTCGGGGTAGGTATCGGTGTGGATTACGGGATCTATATCTATAGCAAAATGCGGGAAGCGCTAAATCAAGGGCGAAACCTTACCGATAGCTATTTATTTGCGCTATCGAAAACAGGTAAAGCAGTTGGCTTTACTGGATTAACGCTCGCAATCGGTGTGGCAACATGGATTTGGTCACCCATTAAGTTCCAAGCCGATATGGGGCTGTTGTTAACCTTCATGTTCATCTGGAATATGCTAGGTGCGCTGATCCTCATACCTGCATTAGCACGCATTTTTCGCGTAGGGCCGAAATCAGAACCGAAATCAATTGCTTAAATAATGTTAAAAAAAGTTAACAAATACGTTGATTTTATGTTTTCTTTCGCTTTATGCTTGCAGAGCTTAGGGTAGGGGGAAACCCCTGCTCTATAACAAATAGGAAAGTTGGTAGCCTCAAAGAGCCACATAATAATAAAACTAAAGTCACTCAGAGTGATCCAGGGAGAGCTCTAATATGTTTACAAACAGCAAACTCAGCAAATCTGTGCGTTTGGCGTTAGCATTCGGTGCTGCGTCTTCGTTAGCATTTGCGGGCGGTGTTAACGCCCAAGAAAACGAAGAAGAAGAGGAAGAACAAGCTCGTAGCGAACGTCCCGAGCGAATTCAAATCGTAGGTTCTCGTATCCGTACTGATGGTTTAGATAGCGCTACACCAATCGACATCATCAGCACTGAAATCGCCACTGAACAGGGTTTAAACACTCTTGGTGAATTGTTGCGTACCTCTACTATCGCATCAGGTTCAGATCAGTTGATTTCAGCGCAATCAGTAGGTTTTGTTACCTCTGGTGGTGCCGGTGCCGAATCAATTTCAATGCGTGGTTTAGGTGCAAACCGTACCCTCGTATTGTTAAACGGCCGTCGTGCCGGGCCTGCAGGTACTCGCGGTCAAATCTCTGCATTTGATATGAACGCATTACCTGTTTCAGCTGTAGAACGTGTAGAAATCCTGAAAGATGGTGCTTCTTCACTTTACGGTTCAGACGCGGTAGCGGGTGTAATTAACATCATCACCAAGCGCGGCGAAGACAAGAACATCAACGTAAACTTGAGCCAGCCTTTCGAATCAGGTGGCGAAACCATGCGTGTTAACGGTACCTATGGTTCAACCTTTGATCGTGGTTCATATCGCGTAGTTGCCGATTTCAACCACAACACTGGCTTGAAGCGTGGCGATCGTGATCACTTTGGTTGTCCTACTCGTTACTTCTTTAACAACAAGTACAATGGTGATCGTGCAGATCCAATCGATCCGCGTACCGGTGAGTTCCACTGTAACGATACCGGTTTTGGTTTATGGGTAAATGCTGCTGGTGGTCGTTTACAGTTTGACCGTGACGGTTTTGGCTTCCCACAAGCTGGCCTTGAAGGCGCTGATGACCCGTATTACAGCCACCCATTCGTGCAAAACGCACCAGAGGGTTGGTACTGGGCTGGTCACGATGTAGAAACAGATGGTTGGTTGGATAACTCATCTGATTTACACAAAAACCGGACCATGATTCCAGAAACTACAGTTTGGTCTATCTATACCCAAGCTGATTACGATTTAACGAACAACGTTTCTGCCTACGCAGAATTGATGCATAGCCAACGTAGCACTCAAATTGACAATGTACGTCAATTCTGGACGTCTAACCCTGGTTTAGCATCGTTCATTCCAATTAACACTTTACCAGGCTGGGAAGCAACTAACCCAGCGTTCGGTGTTATGCCTGTAGCCCTAACTGATCACTTCAGCAGCGATACTACTGTAGATTACAGCCGTTTCGTAGCTGGTTTAGAAGGTGCACTTGGCTATTGGAACTGGGATATTTCCTGGCAGCGTTCGCTTAACCGTGGTGAATACGAAAACGAAATTATTTTCCAAGATTCAATGATTATGGCACACGAAGCCTTACTAGGTATGCGTGATTGTGGGCCTGGCGAAGTAACTGAGTTTTCACAAAAGCAATGTGTGCAGTTAAACTGGTTCACTGATGGTCACTTATCTGGTACCGATGTGGGCGATGCACAACGTGATTTCATCTTCGGTAACGATATTGGCCGTACCATCTACAAGCAAGATACGGTAGATGCGTATATCACTGGTGACGTATTTGATTTACCAGCTGGCCCATTAGCGACTGCGATTGGTGTTTCATATCAAACAGATGAAATCCAAGATACTCCTGGTTTCCACACCCTAAATGGTAACTCGTGGGGCTTAAGCTCTGCAGGTATCACTGCGGGTCGTCAAACCACAAAGGCAGCTTACGCGGAAATTCAAGCACCATTAATTCGCGATATGTTCCTTGTTGAAGCCTTAGATTTAACCGCTTCTGCACGTTACACCGAAGTAAATACTTATGGTAGCGGTGAAACCTATAAGATCAGCGCCAACTGGACAATCGGTAACGGTTTCCGTGTGCGTGCATCGAAAGGTACTTCATTCCGTACACCAGCATTGTTTGAGTTGTTCCTTGAAGGGCAAACAAGCTTCGCCGGTCAGTTAACTGACCCATGTGTGAACTGGATTGAATCTACTAGCGACTTCTTGCGCACTAACTGTCAAGCAGCTGGTGTTCCAGAAACTTACACTGCAGCAGTTGGCGGCTCAATGACCGTTGTAACTGGTGGTGGTGCGGGTGTTCTTGATGCAGAAACGTCTACCTCTGAAGGTATCGGTTTAGTGTACTCTAGCCCAGAAAATGCGTTCGCATTCTCAGTAGATTACTACGATGTAACTATTCGTGACCAAATCTCTAACGTTGGTGGTGCTAGCGTACTTAACCGTTGCTACCTAACTGAAGTTGGCATTGAGAACGAACCGTTCTGTCGTCAAATCGACCGCCGTACTGGTAACGAAGGTAACAACTTCGATTGGGGTGTAGATACTGTTCGTGGTGGCTACTTGAATACTTCTGAGCAGCGTGTACGTGGTACTGATTGGGTAGCTAGCTACCAAACAGAATCACCAATCGGTCACTTACGTTTCCGTTTGAGCCACACAGCTACTATCGAGCGTTACTTCAAGCAGTTTGATGATAGTGTTCCAACTCAGTTTACTGGCCGTTTAGGTAACCCGAAACATTCAGGAACCTTCAATACCACGTTAACCCGTGATGATTGGAGATTTAACTGGAATATTCGTTATGTGGGTTCTGTATCGAATTACCCATTCCGTCTACGTGGTGACCGTGTTGTATATCGTGATGAAGACGTCGCGATTAAAGGACATGCCAGTGATTATTTCATGCACTCAGTGTCTGCAAGTAAAACAATGGGTGATTTTGATGTAACTCTAGGTATTTCTAATGTGTTTGATCGTATCCCGCCGCAGGTTTCTCCTACGACAGCAAATACTGCGGGTAACACTGCACTGTTCGCATCACAATACGAGTTGTTAGGACGCCGTGCATTCTTGAACGCTTCTTACTCTTTCTAAGTTAAATTAGAACGATTAAAAGTTAACAAGCTTGTATGAAACATAAACACCAGCTAGCAATAGCTGGTGTTTTTTTATGGAAAATAGCCAATATCAATGTAAATAATCGTATAAAACCGGCTTTAAAGCGGTTTAACGTTGATCTTTACGTTGCGTTAACATTAATATGAGGAACTAGCTTCAAAGTTAGAATTAACGCTGATAACTACACAAGCAGCTCAATAAGCACCCAGGGAGCATATCCATGTTTACTAATAATAAGCTAAGCAAATCGATTCGCTTGGCGCTGGCATTTGGTGCCGCGTCAACGTTGGCATTTGCTGGTGCAGCGAATGCACAAGACGAAAACGAAGAAGAAGAGGAAGCGCGTACGGAACGGCCAGAGCGAATTCAAATTGTTGGCTCGCGTATTCGTACCGATGGTTTAGACAACGCTACTCCAATTGATATCATTAGCGCAGAAATTGCAACAGAGCAAGGCCTTAACACCCTTGGTGAGTTGTTGCGTACCGCTACGATTGCATCGGGTTCAGATCAACTTACATCGGCTCTTTCGGTTGGTTCGGTAACTGCCGGTGGTGCAGGTGCAGAATCAATTTCAATGCGCGGTTTGGGTGCCAATAGAACGCTCGTTCTTTTAAATGGCCGACGCGCGGGGCCTGCTGGTACTCGCGGCCAAGTTTCTGCGTTCGACATGAATTCATTACCAGTATCAGCTGTTGAGCGTGTGGAAATCTTAAAGGACGGTGCTTCTTCGCTTTATGGTTCAGATGCGGTTGCGGGTGTAATTAATATTATCACTAAACGCGGTGACCAATCTTCGATTAACGTTAGCGCGAGCCAGCCAACCGAGAGCGGTGGCGAAACGTTCCGTGTTAATGGTACCTGGGGTACAACGTTTGATCGTGGTTCGTTTCGTGCGGTAGCAGATTATAATTTACAAACAGAGCTTCAACGTGGCGATCGCGATCACTACTCGTGTGGTCAGCGATATATGTTTAGCCCAGAAACCGGCGAGCAAATCGATCCAATTGATCCGCGTACTGGCAACTTCCATTGTAACGATTTACCTTACGGAATGTGGCTATGGAACGCAGGCGCTCCGAACTTTACTGCAACTATCACTTCGTTTGATTACAGCGGCTGGAATCGTGAGAATGGAACTCCCGGCTATAATCCAACGCAACCAGGTGATATTGCCGCTCCAGAGGGTTGGTTCCCAGTAGGCTACTCACGTGAAACTGATGGATTGTTAGATGCCGGACATCCGTTCCTAGATCTGCAAACAATGGTTCCAGAAACTGAAACAGCTTCAGTTTATTTCCAAGGTGATTATGATTTAACTAATAATGTATCGATGTATGCAGAACTAATGCATAGTCGCCGGGAAACGTCTATCAATGGCTATCGCCAATTTTGGATGAACCCAGGATTAAACCCGCTTGGTTCATGGGGCTTAGTTGATGGTTGGGATGGTCTTGTATGGATTGATCCTACAGCAATCACTGATCACTCAGGTTCAGTGACCACTATTGATTATTCGCGTGCTGTACTTGGGCTTGAAGGCTCTATCGGGTATTGGAACTGGGATGCTTCTTATCAGCGTTCGGTGAACAGCGGTACCTATGCTCAAAAAGTGATCTTGGAAGACGCGCTAGATATGGGAGCTGAGCTTGCAATCTACGATCCAGAATCGTGTGCAGGTTCAGTTACACCAATTTCAGGAAGAGAGTGTTACTTAGTTCCATTCTTTACTCCTGAATATCTCTATGGTGATTTTGATCAGGGTACGCGTGATTTCTTGTTTGATAATGAAACTGGTAAAACGATATACAAACAAGACACATTTGACGCATATGTGACTGGTGATTTATTTGACTTGCCTGCGGGTACGTTGGCCGCAGCATTTGGTATTTCATATCAAACTGATGAAATTCAAGATACTCCTGGTGAGGTAACCTTAGCTGGCAACTCTTGGGGTATGACAAGTGCTGGTATAACTGCAGGTAGATCAAATACGAAAGCGGTTTACGGTGAAATTCAAGCACCATTAATCCGTGATATGAAGTTTGTGGAAGCGTTAGATCTTACGGCTTCTGCCCGGTACACCGATGTATCAACCTACGGTTCTGGTGAAACGTTTAAATTGAGCGCTAATTGGACTATTGGTAATGGCTTCAGAGTTCGTGCTTCGCGGGGTACTTCATTCCGTTCACCAGCATTATTTGAGTTGTTCCTGAAAGATCAAACGAGCTTCTTCGATCAACGCTCTGATCCTTGTTTTAACTGGGGCGATAACGAAAACATAAACGAGGTCGTTCGTGCAAACTGTATCGCCGACGGCATTCCATCAGATTATAATCAAGACTTCGGTTCTGCAACTGCAATCACCGCGGGCGGTGCCGGTCGCTTGGTTGCAGAAACATCCGTATCAGAGGGAATTGGTTTAGTTTGGTCGTCTGAAGATAACCGTTTTGGCGGTTCGGTGGACTATTACGATGTGGTGATTAGTGATCAAGTGAGTAATATAGGTGGCGCTTCAATTGTAAACCTTTGCTACACATCAGAAAACTTCGAAACTGAACCTTTCTGTGAGCAGTTCGACCGGAATGATGGAACGAATGGTAACTATAATATTTCCGAGGTTCGCGGTGGTTATGTAAACGTTGCTGAGCAAACGGTTCGTGGTGCTGATGTGGTGTTTACTTATATGGACGAAACTCCGTATGGTGCGCTTCGAGTTCGCTTAGACCATACCATTCAGTTTGAACGGATATTTCGTCAGTTCCCAGATAGTGCTGAAATCAATACTATCGGTCGTTTAGGAAATCCGAAACATTCTGGTACGTTGAATATTGGTTTGAGTAGAGACTCGCTTCGTTATAACTACTCGATTCGTTACGTTAGTAAGGTATCAAACGATTCGCTTTATAGAGATGGAGCGTTTAGTACCTATAGAGGTGAGGAAGTTCGTTTAGTTGCGAGTGCGCCAACAACTTTATATCACACGTTCTCAGTGAACAAAGAGTTTGCCAGCGGTATGGACTTGACCTTAGGTGTTCGTAACATGTTTGACAAAAAGCCACCGAAAGGAAGCCGCTTTGGCAGCCGCGCTCGTGTTGTAGGTAACGCAATGCTTTACTCTCAATACGATCAAATTGGCCGGACAGTATTTATGAACTTAGGTTACACGTTCTAAAAGATCACAAGGCAATACGAGAAAACCCCAGCAACTTCGGTTGCTGGGGTTTTTTATTGCTGGTTATTGCTGGTTATTGCAGAGCTAGCTCGATTGCCGGCTATATTGGCACTACAACTCTAACAAGTAATTCGCAAGCGCTTTAAGAATTGCCATTTTCTGCGGATCATTTTGGTGAGCTTCTGCGAGCTGTTCGATTTTTAGCATGTATTCATCACTACCTAAGAAGCCATCTTCACCATGCATTAAACGATTCTGGCAATGTTGCCGCCAACGATGCATTTCTGCTGGGCTAAGGGTGTGGGGGAAGTTGCGTGCGCGATAGCGGAATAGCAAGATGGGCAAACGCGTATCATCCCAAGGCAGATTAATATCCGCCAGTGCTTCAGGGTTCGCTTCGCGAATCATGCGGGCATGGGTACGTGCTTGTTGGCTAAGGAAGCCGCCAGAATAAAGTGCTAAATCAGCATCGATGGTGCGTTCATGGTGATCATCATCGGCTTGCGCTGGTGTGCTACTGGCATCCCGTACCATTACAGATAATAGATGTTCGCGTAGCGAAGCATCGTTCGCTAACACATTGCGGTAATGCTCCGCTGCATTAACATCAATGCCAGCCATTACTGCTTGCTCCGCCGCTAGTGTTTTCTCAGGCGCAAGAAAAGGGCACTGATTCAAAGTAATGGTAATGAGGCCAGGCCGTTCTCCGGTAAGTTCATCTTTGCGTTGATACAGTAACTCACGGATATCTTCAGCGCTAATATCCCGCCATTGCTCTGGGTTGGTATCCAGCCGCCACGCGATTAACTGATTGGGATTATCCGGATGAAATGCGAGCGGGTACACCCAGCGCACATAGCGATTCTCGGCCCCGAACATTCCGCTCACATGAACCAACATAGCTTGATTCACCAGTGCGGTTTTTACTAAATCGATGAGTGCTTTTTTACTGCGAATGGTAAAGGTGTACTGATAGAGCTTTGGCTGCTGGGTTTTAATTTTCCGCGCCATTTCAATACTGGCATATACATCCGCCATGGCATCATGGGCGTTGCTATGCTCGATACCATTGGCCGGTGCAAGTTGATCCAGTTTTAAACTCACGTTGCCATCGGCATTTAAAGGCCATTCAATGCCTTCAGGGCGCAGTGCATAGGCGGCGCGCACTAGAGTAAGTAAATCCCAACGCGAGTTATTATTCTCCCAGCTATAGCCGTAGGGATCGTAAAAATTACGATAAAATAGGAAGCGGCTCATCTCATCGTCATAACGAATGTTATTGTAACCAACAATAGTGCTATCCGCTTGGCTGAACTCTGCGTGAATAAGGCGGGCGAATTCGCATTCGGGTACACCGCGCTTATTCGCATTTTGCGGTGTAATACCAGTAATTAAGCAAGCTTCGGGGTGCGGTAGATAATCGGGAGCGAGTTGGCAATAGATTTCCAAAGGCTTACCGATAATCTGCAAATCACGATCGGTACGAATGCCTGCAAATTGCATTGGCCGATCGGCGCGCGGATTTACACCACCGGCTTCATAATCGTGCCAATAAATTGAGGGGCTAGGCATGGCGAGAATTCTCTCATAGTTTAAACTGAAGATAACAGCATATCATCGCTGGGGGCTTGTATGCGAGCCGCAAGCATGGTGATAATAGGATAATCATTTTAATCGTAATGTGTTGGTAGTACTGTTGAATACCTTCGCGCTTTGCGCTGTTTGTGTTCACTCGTTTTAAAATTCTAATAATATTCAGAGGATACTATGCCAGTAAATACGCCAAGTAAGCCATATATTAATCATCAATCGAATAGTGCTGAAACTAAGGCATCGCGCCGCTCTGTGAAACGTTGGTTGCTGCCTGTATTGGTAGGCGCGAGCAGTATCGGTTTGTTGGCATGTGGTGGGGCACCGGATCCAGCCGAGCAGTTTAATTTTTCTGAAACACCGATTGCCATAGCGATCCATGGTGGCGCAGGCACTATTACCCGTGAAAGCATGAGCCCTGAACGTGAAGCACAGTTTCAAGCGGCGCTCGAGGAAGCGCTTGCTGCTGGCTATGCTGTTTTAGAAACAGGTGGTTCTAGCGTTGACGCGGTAATTGCAGCCATTGAGCTGATGGAAGAGAACCCACTGTTTAACGCGGGTCGTGGCGCTGTGTACACCTATGATGGCACCCATGAACTAGATGCATCAATTATGCATGGTGCAAGCCGCGAAGCAGGTGCTATTGCCGGTGTAACACGGATTCAGAACCCGATTAAAGCGGCGCGGGCGGTAATGGAAAACTCTCGCCATGTATTGTTAAGCGGCACTGGTGCCGAAACGTTTGCGCGAGAGCAAGATTTAGCCATGGTGCACAACAGCTATTTCAATACGGAACATCGTTTTGAGCAATTGCAGCGTGCGCGGGAAAATATGCAAACGAATGCAACCTTACCAGCACATGAAGCCTATGCCTCTGCAAACTGGGATCCGGCCTTCAATATGGGCACGGTTGGCGCTGTGGCGCTCGACGTAGAGGGTAACATTGTTGCCGGCACGTCTACCGGCGGTATGACCGCGAAACAATATGGCCGTATTGGAGATTCACCAATTATTGGCGCCGGCACATGGGCCGATAACGAAAGTTGTGCGGTTTCAGCTACTGGTCATGGTGAGTATTTTATTCGCTATCAAGTTGCTGCCGATATCTGTAGCCGTGTGAAATATTTAGGTGAAAGCATCGAACAAGCAGGTGCCTACGTGATTCACGAAGTACTGATGCCTGTTGGCGGTACCGGTGGTGTAATTATTCTTGATGCAGCGGGTAATGTAAGCATGCCATTTAACACTGAAGGTATGTACCGCGGCCAAAAAACGAGTGCAAACGGCATGGAAATTGGAATCTATAAGTAACAGGAGTAATCCCTATGCGGTCGATTAAAATCTGTGATTATATGAATCGTCATCCGCTTAAATTTAAGCGGGAAATGCCTATTGAAGAGGCTGTAGAACTGTTGGTAGCTGCGAACCAAAGTGGTGGCCCGGTGGTTGATGATAATAAGCAAGTAATCGGTTTTTTATCGGAGCAAGATTGCTTGGTGAAAATGCTCAAAGATACCTATCACAATGAGCAATCGGCAACGGTTGAAGATTGTATGAGTGCGCAAGTACTTACCGTGAATATGGATATGGCTGTGGTGGATTTAGCGCAAAGCTTGGGTTCCGATAAGCCCAAGGTTTACCCTGTGGTAGATTATGAACAACAGCTTGTGGGCGTAATCAGCCGCACCGATGTATTGCGCGCTATTGATTTGCATCATCGTGATGGCCACGGTAAACGATAACGAGCAATGTTACGTATACTGATGTGTGCGTTGTTGATGTTTATACGGCGCTCTTATATGGCGCAATCATATGGCGTAAATTAGCACTGCAACGGTTATATAGGTTCGCAGAGGGTCGCTAGGTTTGCTAAACTTAGCGGCCTTTTTCGTTGTGGTTCACCGATTGGTTAGGAAGTAGTTTCCCGTTATGGCTGAAGTTTCAAAACGCATCATAAAATATCCTGAGCAGTTGCCGGTAGTTGCTGAAAAAGCTCGAATTATGCGGGCCATTAGCGAGCACCAAGTGATTGTGTTGGCGGGTGAAACAGGCTCGGGGAAAACCACTCAGTTACCAAAAATGTTGTTGGAAATGGGCTATGCTGAGTACGGCATGATTGGCCATACCCAACCTCGTAGGCTTGCTGCTCGTTCTGTAGCGAACCGGATTGCCGAAGAACTAGAAGAGCCGTTAGGGCAAACCGTAGGCTTCAAAATTCGCTTTCAAGATACCGCCTCAGCCGACACCGCTATTAAACTGATGACCGATGGTATTTTGCTAGCTGAACTGCAACGGGATCGGCTGCTGAAGAAATATTCAGCCATTATTATTGATGAGGCCCACGAGCGTTCGCTGAATATTGATTTTTTATTGGGTGTGTTAAGGCAGTTAATTGATAAACGCCCCGATTTGAAAGTTATTATTACGTCCGCAACCATTGAAACGGAACGCTTTTCCCAGCATTTTAAGGATGCTCCGGTAATTGAAGTATCAGGGCGTACCTTTCCAGTGGAAGTTCGTTATCAACCGCCGTTAGATGAAGACAATGATCTCGATGTATTGCAGGGTATTTGTGATGCTGCAAGCACGTTAGTTCACGAAGGCCCTGGCGATATCTTGGTGTTCTTGAGCGGCGAACGGGAAATTCGCGATGCTGCAGATGCATTACAAGATACCTTTCGCGAACATCGTGAGCAGGTGGAAATTGTGCCCTTGTATGCACGGCTTTCGGCGAGTGAACAAAACCGTATTTTCCAGCCTCATCAAGGGCGGCGTATTGTACTGGCGACCAACGTAGCGGAAACCTCATTAACGGTTCCAGGCATACGCTATGTAATAGACCCAGGTAGTGCGCGCATATCTCGCTACAGTTACCGCACCAAGGTGCAACGCTTACCAATTGAGCCAATATCACAAGCGAGTGCTAATCAACGTGCCGGGCGTTGTGGACGCCTTGGGCCGGGTATTTGTGTGCGCCTGTATAGCGAAGAAGATTTCCTTAATCGCCCGGAGTTTACGGATCCGGAAATTCTGCGCACAAATTTAGCCTCTGTAGTGCTGCAAATGGCAACACTAAAGCTTGGTGATATTCGTAAGTTTCCGTTTTTACAGCGCCCAGATGAGCGCTTTATTAACGATGGTATTCGCTTACTGGAAGAGCTTGGCGCGATGCAGAAGATGGCCAAGCGCCAAGCGCCGAAGCTAACCGCCATTGGCCGTGCGCTCGGTAGATTACCAGTAGATCCGCGCTTGGGCCGCATGGTGCTGGCTGCAGAGCAATTTAGTAGTGTTCGGGAAATATTAATTATTGTGGCAGGGCTAAGTATTCAAGATCCCCGTGAGCGGCCCCATGATAAACAGCAAAAGGCAGATGAGCTGCACAAGCGCTTTTTAGATAACGATTCTGATTTCTTAGGTTATCTGAACCTTTGGAATTATGTGCAAGCACAACAGAAAGAGTTAAGTGGTAATCAATTCCGCAAACGCTGTAAGCAGGAACTAATTCACTACTTGCGCGTTCGTGAGTGGCAAGATGTGTATACCCAGTTACGGCAAAGTGTACGCGAAATGGGGATTCGCATTAATGATGAACCTGCGGATTATGCAGCCATTCACCGTGCGTTGTTGTCTGGCTTACTTTCCCATATCGGTAATAAAGATGAAAAACATCAGTATGTTGGTGCGCGACAAAGCCGCTTCTTTATTTTTCCGGGGTCGGCTTTGTTTAGTGCCAAGCCGAAATGGATTATTGCCGCCGAACTCGTAGAAACCACTCGGTTGTATGGCCGCTATGTGGCAAAGATAGACGTAGAGTGGATAGAGGCTGCTGCGGAGCATCTACTGAAACGGAACTATCATGAGCCGCGTTTCTCGAAGAAGCAGGGCGCAGTGATCGCTACTGAGCAAGTTACTTTATTTGGCTTGCTAATTGTGGCCGGGCGTAATGTGCAATATGGCCGCATTGATGCGGTGGAAGCGCGGCGGATTTTCATTCGCGAAGGCTTGGTAAATGCGCAGCTGCGGCAAATATTGCCTTTTATGCGGGCGAATAACGCGTTAATTGAGGCCGTGCGTGAATTGGAAGACAAATCTCGCCGCCGCGATATCTTGATTGATGAAGAGGCATTATTCGCGGCGTACGATGAGGCCTTGCCTGAGAATATTTTCGATGAGCGTAGCCTTAAACATTGGTGGCAACGTGAGCGTAAAGTGAACCCACAAGTGCTGTGTTTCTCGCGTGAGCAATTAATGCAGCAAGATGCCAGCCATATTACTGCCGTGGATTACCCTGATGAGTGGGTGCAAGGGCGTTTACGTTTGCCCCTTAGCTACGTGTTTGAACCGAACGATATTGATGATGGTGTTTCTGTAGATATTCCACTGCCGGTGCTGAATCAAGTGCAGAATGTTGGCTTTGATTGGCAGATTCCTGCGTTACGAGAAGATTTGGTGGTAGCCCTGATTAAAAGCTTACCCAAGCCAATACGGCGTAACTTTGTGCCGGCACCAAACTACGCGCGGGCCTTTTTACAAGCGGTTAATACAAATGAGATAGCGGGTGATGTGCCGTTGTTGCAGGTATTAACCAGTAAATTAAAGCGCATGACGGGGGTAGAGGTTTCAGCCGACGCATGGAACCTATCTGGATTGCCAGTACACGTGCAAATGAATTTCCGGGTGCTTGATGAACATCACAAGGTGATTGCGCGTGGCCGTAATTTGAAGGAAGTGCAGCAACTTGTGCAACCTAAGTTAACGGCAACCTTGAAAGAAACTGCAGGTGAGAATATTGAACAGGAAGGGCTTACGGATTGGACCTTTGGTAATGCACCGCAAGCGGTAGAAAAGCGCACCGGACGGTTTTCGATTCAGGCGTTTCCCGCCTTAAAGGATGAGGGTAAAACCGTAGCGATTCGCGTATTTGATAGCGCCGTAGAAGCGGATAACGCAAACCGCGCAGGGCTGCGTAAGTTAGTGATGCTGCAAATACCTTCGCCAGTAAATTATTTACGAGAAAAGTTACCCAATAAAGCGAAGCTCGCTCTCTACTTTAACCCTTGGGGCAAAGTAGAAGCGCTGATTGAAGATTGTATGTATGCGGCGATTGATGCCCTTACAGAGCAGTTTACCGGTGGCAAACTGCCAGCAACAGAAGCTGAGTTTCGGGAACTAACCAATCAAGTGCGGGCTGAGTTAAATGATCAAACGTTACAGATAGCCCAGCAAGTAGAGCGCTGCCTAGTGCTAAGCCAGCAGATACAGAAGTTATTAAAAGGAAAAATCCCTTTAGCCTTGGCGCAATCATACAATGATGTAAAAGCGCATTTGCACCGCTTGGTATATCCAGGGTTTGTGAGTGATTTTGGCGCTAAACGTTTAGATGATGCGGAACGGTATTTAAAAGCGTTACTGCAACGCACAGAAAAACTACCGGTGGACCCAACCAAAGATCGGGTGCGCAGTTTAGTATTTGAGAAACTGGAAAACCGTTGGCAGGAACTTTATAAAAAGGTACAGAAAGGCGACCGGCCACCTAGTGAGCTGGATGATTTCCGATGGTATTTAGAGGAGTTTCGGGTGTCTACTTTTGCCCAGCAGTTGGGCACCAAGTTTCCGGTATCTGAGCAGCGGCTGAAGCAACGATTAGAAGAAATCGAGAAAGCGTTGCACTAGCCGCTACCGAACACGCCGCTACCGAATAGGCCGGGATTAAGCGTATAAGCCTAAATGTTCCTTAGCATGGGCTTCAAATTCGGTGCAGCCACCTACATGGAGCTCATCAACGAATATTTGCGGCACGGTCATTACCGGCTTGCCGATGGTTTTTTCCAAATCCGCTTTGGTAATACCTTCTTCTTGCATATCCACGTAACGGTATTCAAAATCATCGCGCTTGCTTGATAACTGTTTCGCAATTTGTACAGCACGCACGCAGAATGGGCAGCCAGGGCGACCAAAAATTACAGTTAACATATTACTCTCCTAGATTTTAGTACCGTTATGAGTGGTGAAAATTTGGCGTGCATTATGCCAGATATATTGGCGCTGTGAAAATCAGTATTTACGATGTGGTTGTTCTGATAAAGCGATTGTTGGCACAGTGCTAAGATAAACGAAGATAAGCGAAGAATGGAGCGGTAGGGTGGTAGCGCTGATGATAGGAACGTGCTTCCACTAATGCTCAATAATGATATCGCTATCGGCTTGGCATACGCAAGGTAGGATATCACCTTGCCGAATATATGCGAGAGGCTCAGTGGTATAGCGAACCGTGCCACTAATTAGCTTGGTTCGGCAGGCGCCACAAAAGCCATTTCTACAATGAAAACGTGGCTCTACACCTACTTGTTCAATAGTTTCAAGTAAAGAGGCCGGGGCATCTGCCTCGACCTCTACGTGTATCACTTGGTTGATGGTTATTTTGAAGCTGGCCATGTGATCAGAGATCGAAATCTCCGAAATCATCTACGCTTACTTGGCTATCAATCTGGCCTACCAAGTAAGAACTGATTTCAGCTTCTTGCGGCGCAACCTGCACGTTATCCGAAACGAGGTATTTGTTCATCCACGGTAACGGATTACTTTTCTGATCAAAGGCGCTTTCAAAGCCAATGGCTTGCATGCGCAGGTTGGCAATGTATTCCACGTATTGGCAAAGGATTTGCTCATTCAAACCAATCATAGAACCATGCTGGAATAGGTACTTCGCCCACTCTTTTTCTTGCTGCACCGCTTTTAAGAATATTTCTCGCGCTTCTTCCCGACACTCTTCGGCAATTTCCTTCATTTCCGGATCATCTTCACCGTACTGCCACAAATTAATGATGTGCTGGGTAGATGTTAAGTGTAAGTTTTCATCGCGGGCGATAAGGCGAATGATTTTCGCATTACCTTCCATCAATTCACGTTCAGCGAACGCAAACGAGCAAGCGAAGCTTACATAAAAACGGATGGCTTCTAGTGCGTTTACCGAGTTAATGCACAAAAACAGTTTCTTCTTAAGTTCACGAATCGTTATGTTGAAGGTTTCTTCACCAACTGTGATTACGCCTTCGCCATGAATCTGCCAAAGTTGCGTATGCAGAATCAAATCATCGTAATACTTAGAAATATCAACCGCACGCTTTTGAATTTCTTCATTCACTACGATGTCGTCAAACACATGGCTTGGATCGGTGAATAAGTTACGCAAAATGTGCGTGTATGAGCGCGAATGTATGGTTTCTGAAAAAGCCCAGGTTTCAATCCATGTTTCGAGTTCAGGTAACGAAACAATGGGTAGCAATGCCACGTTCGGGCTGCGGCCTTGCACAGAATCTAACAACGTTTGATATTTCAGATTCGAGATAAAGATATGTTTCTCGCTATCGGAAACTTTCTGAAAATCTACCCGATCACGGCTCACATCTACTTCTTCTGGGCGCCAGAAAAAACTGAGCTGCTTTTCAATAAGCTTTTCAAAAATAGGGTGGCGCTGTTGATCATAGCGCGCCACATTTACCGTGTTACCAAAGAACATGGGTTCACCCTGTGGATTCACGGCGTGCTGACTAAACGTTGAATATCGCATCTTAATTCATGTGCTCCCTAAAAAACTTAGATTTTGCAAGCACCACCGGCGCAATCGTCATCATCTTCGATTACTGCGGTTACCGCTTGATTCGTTTTCGCTTCGAGCTTTTTGCGTAAATCAGCCGGCATATCGGTTTGGCTATCGGAAGCACCATCACGCGTGTTGTGGTAGTACATCGTTTTTACGCCAAGCTTGTATGCGTATAACAAATCTTGCAGCAGCTGCTTCATAGGTACGCGGCCGCCTTCAAATTTATTCGGATCGTAGTTGGTGTTTGCAGAAATGGTTTGGTCAACAAACTTCTGCATAATTCCAACGAGTTCGAGATACCCTTTATTACTCGGAATCTGCCAAAGCAGTTCATATTGATCTTTTAATCGATCGTATTCCGGAACTACTTGCTTCATTACACCATCTTTTGAAGATTTCACGCTTACATGGCCACGTGGCGGCTCGATACCGTTAGTAGCGTTGGAAATCTGCGAAGAAGTTTCCGATGGCATCAATGCTGATAGGGTAGAGTTGCGTAACCCATGCTTGCGCACTGATTCGCGTAAAGCTTCCCAATCGTAATGAAGCGGTTCGTTGCACACCGCATCGAGATCTTTCTTATAAGTATCGATGGGCAACACACCCTCTGAGTAGGTGGTTTCATTGAACTTCGGACACGCACCTTGCTCTTTGGCTAATTCATTCGAAGCTTTCATTAAGTAATATTGAATTGCTTCAAAGGTGCGATGAGTAAGGCCATTAGCGCTGCCATCTGAGTAACGTACACCATTCTTAGCAAGGTAATAGGCATAGTTGATTACGCCTATACCTAGCGTACGGCGAGCCATTGAAGCATTCATTGCTGCCGGTACTGGATAATCTTGATAATCGAGTAGGTTATCCAGCGCTCGCACGGCTAAATCGGCCCATTCTTCCAGATCATCTAATGATTCTAGTGCGCCAAGGTTGAATGCCGACAGCGTACATAAGGCAATTTCACCTTCTTCGTCATTAATGTGCTGTAACGGCTTGGTAGGTAACGCAATTTCAAGGCACAAGTTACTTTGCCGAACCGGCGCAAGCTTCGGATTAAATGGGCTGTGGTTGTTGGTATGATCCACATTCTGTAGATACATGCGGCCAGTGCTCGCGCGTTCTTGCATAAACAAGCTAAAGAGCTCGATTGCTTTAATGCGCTTCTTGCGGATGCTTTCATCGGCTTCGTATTGCACGTACAAGCGCTCAAACTCGTCTTGGTCGGCAAAGAATGCATCGTATAAGCCAGGCACATCGCTTGGGCTAAATAAAGTGATGTACTGATCTTTCACCAAACGCTGATACATGAGCTTGTTGAATTGCACACCATAATCAAGATGGCGCACACGGTTTTCTTCAACACCACGGTTATTCTTCAACACCAGCAGAGATTCTACTTCTAAATGCCATAGCGGATAGAATAGGGTGGCTGCACCACCGCGGACACCGCCTTGCGAACAACTTTTTACTGCTGTTTGGAAATACTTGAAGAACGGAATACAGCCAGTATGGAATGCTTCGCCATTGCGTATCGGGCTACCAAGGGCACGAATACGGCCAGCGTTGATACCGATACCGGCACGCTGCGATACATATTTTACGATAGCGCTAGCGGTGGCGTTAATAGAATCAAGGCTATCACCACATTCTATCAGTACACAGGAGCTGAACTGACGAGTAGGGGTGCGCACGCCGGACATAATTGGCGTAGGTAGTGAAATTTTGAACTGCGAGGTAGCATCGTAAAAACGACGAACATAATCCAACCGCTTTTCCGGTGGATATTTTGCGAACAAACATGCGGCTACCAAGATATATAAGAACTGCGCACTTTCGTAAACCACACCCGTAACTCGGTTCTGCACGAGATACTTACCTTCCAATTGCTTTACTGCTGCATATGAAAAGTTTAGATCACGGCTATGATCAAGGTAGGTGTTCAGCTCTTCTAATTCGGCTTGGCTATAATCCTCAAGAATATGCTTGTCATAACGATTCATACTTACCATTTTGGTAACATGATCGAATAGATGTGGCGGTTCAAACTCGCCGTAGGCTTTTTTACGTAGATGGAAAATGGCTAAGCGTGCGGCGAGAAACTGATAATCAGGGGCTTCTTCACTAATTAAATCAGCTGCAGCACGAATAATGGTTTCGTGAATATCGGCGGTTTTAATACCGTCATAAAATTGGATACGAGATTTAAGCTCCACTTCTGAAACCGATACGTCTTTTAATCCCTCAGCCGCCCAGCTAATTACTCGGTGAATTTTCTCCAAGTCTAAAAGCTCGCGCTCGCCATTGCGCTTTGTTACGTAGATAGGTTGGTTCATGATGCCCTCGCAGGTTTTTTCTTATCACTATATATTGTGGTGAACTAGGTAAGGTGGAGCATTTTTACACAATATGTAGTGTTGCGTTGATTACCGCTATGCTAGTCATCAAAGCGCTTTTGATCAAGCAAGAAATTCACTGTTTCGGGCTTGAATTTTGGTAGATTTTGATAAGCACCAAGAGTGGCGCGCCTTTGCAGGTACATAATATTTTTATCTTAAATATTTTGTTATGCAACTTAGATGGAATATATAACAAATGGCACGGCTGCTGAGCACCCTAACTATACCGAACAGCCGTGTATTTTCTCACCAAACATACCCATTTTGATGTCTATAGATTACCACAAATCCAATAATTGGCTCGGTTGGGCAATCGCAAAATCAGCACGCCATGCCTGCACATTATCGTGCGCAGCAATATAACCATAACTGGCCAAAACCGTACGCATTCCCGCTCTGCGGCCAGCCTCAATATCGCGCTCTGCATCGCCTACATACAGGGCATGTTGTGCCTCAATAGGATACTGATAATGGGAGCTCAGTAATTCGCAGGCATGTAACAGGGGCGCTGGATCCGGTTTGGCAACACTTAACGTATCGCCACACACTACTACAGGTATGCGCGCTAGAGCCGGAATTTCGCGCAGAACTAGCTGCGTATACAGGGTCGGTTTATTGGTAACAATCGCCATTGGCATTTGTTGCTGGGTTAACACCTGCAGCAGCTCTTCAACCTCAGCAAACAAAGTGGTATCTACACAAACCCGTTGTTCGTAATAATCAAGAAATTGTTGCCGCAATTGGGTGCGATTTAGATCGTTGTAATCATCCCCAAAACCTAACTTCAGTAGGCCATGTGAGCCATGTGACGCATAAGGGCGCATTTCGGTAAGCTTTTTTAAGGGCCGATTCGAATCGGCCAGCACACGATTGAGGGCATGGCCTAGATCGGGCGCTGTATCGAGTAGGGTGCCATCTAAATCAAATAGAATGGCGTTTGGGCGCTTACCTAACATATACACTTCTCCATTGCGGCTCATTGAATGGCCTATTTGGCTGTAGGGCGCTCACAAGCAACCAGATAGTTTACATCCAAGTTACGATCACTTACGAAGAATTGGTTCAGTAGCGGATTAAAGTGGATACCCGTAGCGGCAAGTTCTTTTAATCCGGCGCTATTGGCCATATCCATTAACTCCGCTGGACGAATAAATTTACTCGCATCATGGGTGCCTTGTGGTACCCAACGCAATATATATTCAGCCATATATACGCCCAACAGTTTGGCTTTCAAAGTGCGATTCAAGGTAGAGAAAATAACCCGGCCACCTGGTTTAACTAAGCGTGCGCAGGCTGCAATTACGGTACTTGGGTTAGGCACATGCTCGAGCATTTCTAAGCAGGTAACGATATCGAACTGGCCAGCGTGCTCGGCGGCAAACTCTTCCGCCGTGATTTGCTGATAATCCACATCCACACCACTATCTAGCGCATGCAAACGGGCCACGCTAAGCGCATCGGGGCTCATATCGATGCCGGTAACTTGAGCGCCTGCTTTCGCCATGGCTTCACTCAATAAACCGCCACCACAACCTACATCCAAAATTTTCCGGCCACTTAAACCGAGGCCATGTTGATCAATAAACTGCAAGCGTAATGGGTTGATTTGATGGAGTGGCTTAAAATCGCCTTGCGGATCCCACCAACGTGATGCCATGGCATTAAACTTTTCGATTTCTGCAGGATCGACATTTTGCTGCATGTTTATCTTCCTTATGCTAAAACAAGGGGCTGCGAAGAGCGCACAATGATTTGTGGGTGCGCCTGTAGCGCGTTACTGGGTACCCAATACGATATTTTTATTGCCCATATGAATGGCCCGCAGTGTACCGAAACGAACACATGTAAACCAGTGTTAACTTGTGTTTTGTGTTCGTTTTGCAGTCGTCAACGGCAACCTGCTATGGTATCCTGCAAAGTTGATTCAGTAAGGCGATTTACTCGAAAACTATAACGATATGAAGAGTACTTGTTAGGGAAAAAATATGAGCGATCTTGCCAAAGAAGTAATGCCGATTAATATCGAAGACGAACTAAAGAATTCGTACTTAGATTACGCCATGAGCGTTATCATCGGGCGAGCTTTACCTGATGTACGCGATGGTTTGAAGCCAGTGCATCGGCGCGTACTATTCGCAATGAATGTACTCGGAAATGATTTTAATAAACCATATAAGAAATCTGCTCGCGTAGTGGGTGATGTAATCGGTAAGTATCACCCGCACGGTGATTCTGCAGTGTACGACACCATAGTTCGTATGGCGCAGCCATTCTCTCTCCGCTACATGCTCGCTGATGGCCAAGGTAACTTTGGTTCAGTGGATGGTGATTCCGCGGCGGCAATGCGTTATACCGAAGTACGGATGTCGAAAATTGCACATCAATTACTTGCTGATTTAGAGAAAGAAACCGTTGATTTTGTGCCCAACTACGATGGCACCGAATTTATTCCGGAAGTGTTGCCAACCCGGATTCCAAACCTATTAGCGAACGGTTCTTCCGGTATCGCTGTTGGTATGGCAACCAATATCCCGCCGCATAACCTAACCGAAGTAATTAACGGTTGTTTAGCGATGGTGGATAATCCAGATATTCAACTTGAAGAGTTGATGGAACATATTCCTGGCCCAGATTTCCCAACAGCGGGTATCTTATCGGGCCGCCAAGGCATTCTCGATGCATATCGTACCGGTAGAGGCCGAATTTACATTCGTGCCCGCGCAGACGTGATCACCGATGAAAGCACTGGCCGCGATACCATTATCGTGCACGAAATTCCTTATCAGGTGAACAAAGCCAAGCTGATTGAAAAAATCGCTGAGCTCGTTAAAGAAAAACGCATTGAAGGCATTAGTGCGCTACGTGATGAATCTGATAAAGATGGCATGCGTATTGTTATTGAAATGAAGCGCAATGAATCGGGTGAGGTGATGTTGAATCACCTGTACCAGCATACGCAAATGCAGGTAGCGTTTGGCTTTAACATGGTTGCCCTAGATAAAGGCCAACCGAAGCTGTTCTCTTTGCGCGAAATGCTGGAATGCTTCATTACTCACCGTCGTGAAGTAGTTACCCGCCGTACCGTGTTTGAGCTGCGTAAAGCGCGTGAGCGAGCGCATATTCTAGAAGGTTTAGCGGTAGCGTTGGCGAACATCAACGAGATCATTGAAATGATCAAGCGTTCGCCATCACCAGCCGAAGCAAAAGCACAGTTAATTGCTCAAGGTTGGCAGCTCGGTGATGTGTCTATCATGCTGGAGCGCGCTGGGGTAGATGCTGCGCGTCCAGATTGGGTTGAAGACGGTTTCGGTGTAATTGATGGTATTTATCATCTTACTGAAAACCAAGCGCAAGCCATTCTTGATTTACGGTTACACAAATTAACAGGCCTAGAACACGAAAAAATTCTTGATGAATATAAAGGCCTATTAGATGTAATCGCTGAGTTAATGCATATTTTGGCAAGTACTGAACGGTTAATGGAAGTGATTCGCGAAGAGCTGGTGCAAGCACAGGCTGAATTTGGCGATGAGCGCCGTACTGAAATTAGTAACGCTAGCCATGATATCAACATGGAAGATTTGATTGAGCAAGAAGATGTTGTAGTAACACTTTCTCACCAAGGCTACGTGAAATATCAATCGCTTACCGAGTACGAAGCGCAGAAGCGTGGTGGTAAAGGTAAAGCGGCTACGAAGATGAAAGATGAAGATTTCATTGAACGCTTATTGGTTGCCAATACGCACGATATGATTCTTTGTTTCTCGAGCCGCGGCCGAGTGTATTGGATGAAAACATACAATCTGCCATATGCCAGCCGCGCCGCTCGTGGTAAGCCAATTGTGAACCTGTTGCCATTGCAAGATGGTGAGCGGATTAACGCCATTCTGCCGATTTCAAATTTTGAAGACGATAAGTTTGTGGTTATGGCTACTCGTAACGGTACTGTGAAGAAAACCCCATTGGTGGATTACTCACGCCCACGTACCAGCGGTATTATTGCCCTGAACTTAGTAGAGGGTGATGAGCTGATTGGTGTGGATATCACGGATGGTAGCAACGACATCATGTTGTTCTCGGATGCGGGTAAAGTAGTTCGCTTTAGTGAAGACCACTTGCGTTCTATGGGCCGTACAGCAACTGGTGTGCGCGGCATGCGAATTGCAGAAGAGCAGAAGATTGTATCGCTACTCATTCCACGTACGGAAGAGGGTGCAGTACTTACCGTTACCGAAAATGGCTTTGGTAAACGTACTCCACTTACTGAGTATCCAGCCAAAGGCCGGGCTACGAAGGGTGTGGTATCGATTAAGGTTTCCGAGCGAAATGGTGCGGTAGTTGGCGCTATGGAAGTAATTCCTGGTGAGCACTTAATGATTATCAGTAATCGTGGCACCTTAGTTCGCACGCGAGTAGATGAGGTATCTACCGTAGGCCGAAACACTCAAGGTGTGCGTTTAATTCGTACTGCAGATGATGAGTTTGTAGTGGGAATGGCGCGAGTTGCTGAAATTGAAGAAGAAGAGCTCGATGCAGAAGCAGCGGAGTTAGATGCTGATGCTGTAGCCGATGCAGCAGATGCAACCGATGAGCAGGATTCTGGTGCGCCAGATTCTGGAGATGAAGGTGATGAAGTATAACTTCTCTGCGGGGCCGGCGATGTTGCCGGCTCCTGTTTTACAGAAAGCGCAACGTGAATTAATCGATTGGCAAGGGTTGGGGATTTCTGTAATGGAAATCAGCCATCGTGATCCAATCTATGTGCAAATGACCGAGGAAGCAGAACAAGATTTACGTGATTTGATGGCGATTCCAGATAATTACTCGGTTTTGTTTATGCACGGCGGTGGTCGGGGCCAGTTTTCAGCGGTAGCACAGAATATTGCTGCTCCTGATGCAACGGTAGATTATCTCAACTCCGGTATTTGGTCGGGTTATGCGATTCGCGAAGCAAAGAAGTATGTTGCCCAGGTTAACGAGGTGGCTCAGGTTGCGGAAACGCCGCTTGGTAAAGCGATTCCTCCTGTTAGCGAATGGAACCTTTCCAGTAATGCTGCATACCTGCATTATTGCCCGAATGAAACAGTTGATGGCATCGCGCTCCATGAAATCCCCGATGTGGCAGCGCCGCTGGTAGCGGATATGTCGTCGGTAATTCTCGCGGAACCTCTTGATGTGTCAAAATTTGGCGTTATCTACGCGGGTGCGCAGAAAAATATCGGCCCATCTGGTTTAGCCTTGGTGATCATCCGCAATGATTTGTTGGCAACCCAACAAGAGCGGGTGTGTACTGTTATGAATTATAAGGTACAAGCCGCAGAGAAATCGATGTACAACACCCCCAATACCTTTGCGTGGTACTTAGCCGCGGAAGTATTTAAATGGCTGAAAGCAGAGGGTGGTTTAGCGGCGATGAGCGAGTTAAATCATGCGAAATCATCGCTATTATATGAATGTGTTGATAACTCATCGTTTTATCGCAACACCATAGCACCCGCAAACCGTTCGATGATGAACATCCCATTCCAGCTCAATGATAGCAATCTCGATGCACTGTTCTTGCAACAGGCACAGGCCGAGGGCTTATTATCGTTGAAAGGACACCGCTTTGTTGGCGGCATGCGCGCAAGTATGTATAACGCAATGCCTCTTGCTGGCGCCCAAGCGCTAGTTGATTTTATGACCCGATTTGCCAACGAGCACAGTTAAGATTACTTGAGGAATTTTATGCAAGATTTTGATGCTGCAAGTTTAGCCTTACCCGGTATTCGTTCTTTACAGCCTTATCAAGCCGGTAAGCCAATTGAAGAAGTAGAGCGTGAGCTGGGCATTAGTAACATTGTGAAGCTAGCTTCGAATGAAAACCCATTGGGTGTGAGCTCGAAAGTTCGTGATGCCTTAACTGCAAAAATCAATGGTTTAGCCCGTTATCCAGATGCCAATGGCTTTTATTTGAAAACAGCGATTGCAGAGAAGTTTGCCATTGATGTAAAGCAAATCACTCTTGGTAACGGCTCGAATGATGTGTTGGAATTGCTGGCGCGAACCTACGTAACAGATCAACATGAAGTGATTTTTTCTCAACATGCATTTGTGGTGTATCCCTTGGTAACAAAGGCAATTGGTGCTACGCCAGTAGCGGTGCCTGCAAAGAATTACGGCCATGATCTCGAGGCAATGCTGGCGGCAATAACAAGCCGCACGCGGATGATATTTGTTGCCAACCCAAATAATCCAACCGGCACCTTTTTGAGTAAAGAAGCCTTGCAAGAATTTATTGCCAAAGTACCGCGCAATGTTTTGGTGGTGCTTGATGAGGCGTACTATGAGTACGTACCCAGCAAAGAGCGCGCGCCATCCTTTGCTTGGATCGAAGAATATCCGAATTTAGTTGTTTCGCGCACTTTCTCTAAGGCATATGGCTTAGCCGGTTTGCGCGCTGGCTATGCGGTTTCGCATCCAGCAGTTGCCGATTTAATGAACCGTATTCGGCAACCGTTTAATATGAATGAACTTGCGTTAACTGCAGCAATGGCTGCGTTGCAAGATGAAGAGTTTTTGGCGCGTTCCGTACAGGTAAATGCCGAAGGCATGGCGCAAATCACTACGTTTTGTGATGCGCATGGCCTTAGTTACATTCCTTCCTACGGTAACTTCGTAACCATTAAAGTAGGTAGTAATGCCGCTGAGATATACCAAAAACTGTTGCATAAGGGCGTTATCGTGCGGCCAGTGGCAGGCTATGAACTGCCAGAGCATTTGCGGGTAAGTATTGGTACTGCAGAAGAAAATGATGCGTTCTGCCGAGCTTACAGCGAGATTGAGTAGTGGCCGAGAATAGTAAACACGATGTACTGCAGTTAACGTATGCCCCACAGGCGCGTGGTGATGTAGCTGTTCCGGGTTCAAAAAGCATTGCCAATCGCGCGTTGCTATTGGCCGCTTTAGCGGAAGGTACTACGGTGCTCGAGCATATGCTCGATAGCGATGATACCAAGCGTATGCGCGAAGCTCTTACTGCATTGGGCGTTGGTATCAGTAGCATTGATAACAGCAAGAGCGCAACGCTGGAAGTAACTGGCGTAGGAGGCTTGTTTACTGCCGCTGGTGCGGGTACCGCGCAAACTCAACAATTGCCATTAGAGTTGTTTCTCGGCAATGCGGGTACCGCGATGCGGCCATTAGTAGCGATGTTAGCTGCCAGTACAGGCGAGTTTGTTTTAACGGGCGAGCCACGTATGTATGAGCGCCCCATTGGGCCGCTGGTAACTGCACTGCAAGAGGCTGGTGCGCGTATTGAGTATCTACAAGAACCTGGCTACCCACCACTACGGATTATTGGTGCACGCTGCACTGCAATGGCGCCCAACAGTTCAGAGCTTAAGGTATCAGCCTTCCAGAATACGTTACCGAGCAACGCATACAACACCTTAACCAACCAACTCACGATTGATGGCAGCATGTCGAGCCAATACGTGAGTGCGTTACTCATGCTATTGCCGTTCTTGGGTGAAAATGCACAGCTCACCTTAACCGGTGAAATTGTTTCAGAGCCATACATTGCTCTTACTGTGGCGATGATGGGCGCCTTTGGTGTTAGCGTTGAACGGCCCGAACAGCGCGTTTTTCGGGTTGCCGGTAAACAACATTACCGTTCACCCAAGCATTACTGGATTGAAGGTGATGCATCGTCTGCGTCTTATTTTTTAGCCGCTGGTGCAATTGCTGGTGGGCCAGTAACAGTGCATGGTGTGGGCACCGAGAGTTTACAAGGCGATAAGCAATTTGCTGAAGTATTAACCGCTATGGGCGCCAATGTGGAATGGCAGCCTCGTAGTATTTCAGTAAGTGCAGGTGCGAATGGTTTGCAGGGTGGGATTTTCGATTTAAATCATATTCCTGATGCGGCAATGACCATCGCAACAACGGCGCTTTTTGCCACAGGTAGCACGGAAATTCGCAACGTTGCGAATTGGCGGCTGAAAGAAACGGATCGCCTACATGCAATGGCTACTGAGCTACGAAAAACCGGTGCAGAAGTAGAAGAAGGCGAAGATTGGCTGCGTATTACTCCGCCGGAAGATATCCAGCATGCGCAAATTGCCACGTATGACGATCATCGCATGGCCATGTGTTTTGCGTTGCTTACGTTCGCGAAAAATGGTGTCAGCATTGAAGATCCAAATTGCTGTCGAAAAACCTATCCACACTTCTTTTCTGATCTTTCAGCGATAGTTCACAGCAATTAAAGTGCAATTCGCTGCCTTTTCTGTATAATTTGCGCGCTTAAAATTTTTAACGCGTTAAGAGGTTGGCATGTCCGATATCGATTCAAGTAGCAGTGCAGCAAATAAGCTTCCGCCTATTGTTGAACACGCTCCAGTGATAACCATCGATGGGCCAGGTGGCTCAGGGAAGGGTACGTTATGCCGATTGCTGGCCGATAAACTAGGTTGGCATTTGCTCGATAGCGGTGCAATTTACCGAGTTTTAGCAATTGCTGCCATGCACCATGATTTTTCTCCAGAAGATGAAGAAAGCTTGGTGGCATTAGCAACAGATTTAGACGTTGAGTTTGTGCCGAAAGAAGAAACAGGCTTAACGCATGTAATTTTAGAAGGCGAAGATATTACCGTTACGATCCGTACCGACCAGGTAGGCACTACCGCCTCGAAAATAGCGGCTCTGCCACGGGTACGTGATGCGCTTTTGCGCCGGCAACGTGGGTTCCGCGACATGCCAGGCTTGGTTGCAGACGGCCGCGATATGGGCACTGTGGTATTTCCTGATGCCGAAGCCAAAGTTTTCCTTACCGCAAGTGCTGAAGAACGCGCTCGCCGCCGTTTCTTGCAATTGCAGGAAAAGGGCTTTGATGCTAATATAGACACATTAATTGAAGAGATTCGCGATCGAGATGAACGCGATACAAATCGCTCCGTTGCGCCATTGAAGCCAGCGGAGGATTCGCTAATTCTAGATTCAACTTCGCTAACTATCGATGAAGTGCTAGAGCAGGTGCTGCGCTACGCCCACAGCCGATTAGCAGCGAGTGCGTAACAAATTGAAGAGTAGTGCTTAGGCATTACCATTCAACGGTCGGCGGAAAGGATTTCGCTGATAATGTTAAACAACCCCGCCGATATGGATTTTCGTGTGGATGTCTATTAAACGAAGTTAACTAAACCTATGACTGAAAATTTTGCGCAATTATTTGAGGAAAGCCTCAAAGAAGTCGAAACCCGTCCAGGCTCTATCGTAAAAGGCACTGTTGTTGCCATCGAGAACAACTTGGTACTGGTAGACGCGGGTCTTAAATCTGAAAGTGCTATTCCAGCTGAACAGTTCATGAATCATGAAGGTGTTCTCGAAATCGCTGTTGGCGACGTAGTGGAAGTAGCTTTAGATGCGGTAGAAGATGGTTTCGGTGAAACGATCCTTTCTCGTGAAAAAGCGAAGCGTTTTGAAGCATGGTTGCAACTTGAAGCAGCACATGAAAACGAAGAAACTGTTATCGGTATTATTAGCGGTAAAGTTAAAGGCGGCTTCACTGTTGATCTAAACGGTGTTCGTGCGTTCTTACCTGGTTCTTTGGTAGATGTGCGTCCTATTCGTGACACTGCTCACTTAGAAAACCGTGACTTAGAATTCAAAGTTATCAAGCTTGATCAAAAACGCAATAACGTTGTTGTTTCTCGTCGTGCAGTTATCGAGAAAGAAAACAGCGCTGAGCGTGATGAATTGCTTGAAAACTTACAAGAAGGCCAAGAAGTTAAAGGTATCGTTAAGAACCTTACTGACTACGGCGCGTTCGTTGATTTGGGCGGCGTAGATGGCTTGTTGCACATCACTGATATGGCTTGGAAACGTGTTAAGCACCCAAGCGAAATCGTGAATGTTGGCGACGAAATTAACTGTAAAGTTCTTAAGTTTGATCGTGATCGCACGCGTGTTTCACTTGGTTTGAAACAGCTTGGCGAAGATCCTTGGAGCGACATTTCTGCTCGTTACCCAGAGAACTCAACTCTTTCTGGCCGCGTAACTAACCTTACTGATTACGGTTGTTTCGTTGAGTTAGAAGAGGGCGTTGAAGGCCTAGTACACGTATCAGAAATGGATTGGACCAACAAAAACGTTCACCCATCTAAAATTGTTAACTTAGATGACGTTGTGGAAGTTATGGTTCTTGAAATTGATGAAGAGCGTCGTCGTATTTCTCTTGGTATCAAGCAATGTAAACCTAACCCATGGGAAGAGTTTGCAAAAGGCTTCCAGAAGGGCGATAAAGTTAGCGGTAAGATTAAATCTATCACTGATTTTGGTATCTTCATTGGTCTTGATGGCAACATCGATGGTTTGGTTCACTTATCAGATATTTCTTGGAATGCTGCTGGCGAAGAAGCCGTACGCGAATACAAGAAAGGTGATGAAGTTGAAGCGGTAGTTCTGCAGGTAGACGCAGAGCGTGAGCGTATCTCTCTGGGTATCAAGCAGATTTCTGAAGATCCAGTGAACAACTTCCTTGCAGCTATTAAGAAGGGTGCTATTGTTAAAGGTACTGTTTCTGAAGTTGACGCCAAAGGCGCAATGATTAAGCTAGCTGATGGTGTTGAAGGTTATGTTCGTGCTTCTGACATCGCGCGTGAGCGTATTGAAGATGCATCAACTGTACTAAGCGTTGGTGATGAAGTTGAAGCCCGTTATGTGGGTATCGACCGTAAGAACCGCGTAATCAGCCTTTCGATTAAAGCGAAAGATGAAGCGGAAGAGAAAGCCGCAATGGAAACAGTTAACACCGCTGACGAAGCTGCGTTTAGTAGCGCAATGGCAGAAGCATTTAAAGCAGCTAAAACTGACGATTAATAAATCGTTGGAACTTAGTAACCTGTAGTGTTAAACACGAATGTGTTGCTGGCTGTTATGTTATCAGCATTAAGGATCTGTTATGACGAAGTCTGAACTGATTGAAAAACTGATTCACAGGCAGCCAGAGCTGCAACCTAAAGACGTTGAGCGTGGTGTTCGGGAAATCCTTGAGGTAATGGTGCACAGCCTTGCTGATGGTAGCCGAATTGAAATCCGCGGATTTGGTAGCTTCTCGCTACACTTTCGTAAGCCACGTGTAGGGCGCAACCCAAAAACGGGTGAAAAGGTAGATTTGGGGGGCAAATATGTGCCTCACTTTAAACCTGGAAAAGCGCTCCGCGAACGGGTGAATGCAGCAGTACAGGTGTAACTGCTTGGTTTTAACTCTGTTTCTTGAAAAGGCATGCTATAATGGCATGCCTTTTTTATTTTCTTAAGGGAAAGGAACGCTGTATGGCCCGATTTCTACTTGGTTTAATACCCATTTTACTCCTGTTTCTAATTGCGTTCGTGTTAGGGAAGTACAATGCTCAAGAGGCATCTATCAACCTACTGGTGATGCAAGCAGAAGTATCCATGGCTACAATTCTGGCCGGCACCCTATTAGTGGGGTTTCTGCTTGGTTTAGTGGTTGTTAGCTTAGATTACGTAAAACTTCGCTGGCAAAACAGACGATTAAAAAAAGTGGTGCGTCAGCTAAGTAAGCTTCAGGCTGAGAATGATACCAATCGCAAAGTATAGAGTATAAGGAAGGAAACCTAATACAATGCTCGAGTTACTGTTTCTGTTACTACCAATCGCTGCAGCCTATGGTTGGTTCATGGGCCGAAATAGCGTTCGTGCAGAACAACGAAAAGAGCAAGAAGAGTTCTCGCGGAACTACGTAACCGGTATTAATTTACTCCTCTCTGAGCAAAGCGATAAAGCAGTTGATCTGTTTATCGATATGCTCGATATCGATAGTGAAACCATTGAAACGCATTGGACGCTGGGCAAGCTATTTCGCCGCCGTGGTGAGGTAGATCGTGCAATTCGTATTCACCAAAACTTAATTTCTCGGCCTTCACTATCAAATCAAGAACGCCAACATGCCATGTATGAATTAGGTCAAGATTACCTCTCTGCAGGCTTGTATGATCGTGCTGAGCAGATGTTCAGCGAGTTACAGCAGTACACCAATTACCAATCTGAAAGCCTACATAGCCTGCTTGCGTTGTATGAAGCCACTCATGAATGGGATAAAGCCATTCGTATGGGGTTGAAGCTATCTCGCACCGATAAATCGATTGAAACTGTTATTGCACAGTTTTATTGCGAGCTTGCCGAGCTGCAGCAAGATGTAAGCCAAACCTTAAAATATTACGGTAAAGCTTTAAAGCATGATGCCCAGTGTGTTCGGGCGCGCATTGCCATTGGCCGCTGGTGGATAGGGCAAGAAAAATACGCCCGCGCATTGCCTTATCTTTTGCCTATTATTGAAACGGAAGCAGATTTCATTGCCGAAATCCTCCCCTTGCTCAAACAGTGCTATGAAGGTATGAATGAGCCGGAAAGCTTGGTGTCTTTATTACATGATGTAGTGCTGGAGCGGCCTTGCGCCACAGCAGTGGTAATGTTGGGGGATATTATTGCCCGCCGCAATAATGTGGCTGCGGCAGAGCAGTTTATGCTTACGGCACTGCAGAAAAACCCTACCATGAAAGCATTTCATAAATTGATTCAGTTTCACGTGGCTTCGGCCGACGATGGCCGCGCCAGGAACAGCCTGATGTTACTGGGTAATATGGTGGCCGAACAATTGAAGCAGCGTTCTAAGTACCGCTGCCGACACTGCGGTTTCTCAGGACAAACATTATATTGGCACTGCCCAAGCTGTAAGAGCTGGGGTACGATTAAACCAACACGAGGATTGGACGGCGAATGATAAATAAACCTGTTGTAGTAGCCTTGGATTACGCGAACCCGAGTGAAGCGCTGCATTTTGCTGATACGTTAAATTCTGATGAGTGTCGGGTAAAGGTTGGCAAGGAGTTGTTTACCGCAGGTGGTCCTGAGTTTATTAAACAATTGCATGCGCGGAACTTCGACGTTTTCCTTGATTTAAAATTCCATGATATCCCCAATACAGTAGCCAAAGCGGTTACTGCTGCGGCTGAGTTGGGCGTATGGATGGTGAACGTTCATGCCAGCGGCGGTATTGCGATGATGGCTGCGGCAAAAGAAGCGCTGGCTCCCTACGGCGCAAAGGCTCCCCATTTAATTGCCGTAACGGTGCTAACCAGTATGTCGGCCGAACAATTAGCCGCAACAGGGGTTACTAGGCCGTTACCAGAGCATGTTCTGGCATTGGCGCAAGATGCGAAAACTGCAGGGTTGGATGGGGTAGTGTGCTCCGCTCAAGAAGCAAGTGCATTACGGGAAAGCCTTGGTGAAGAGTTTCTTTTAGTAACGCCAGGCATTCGCCCCGTAGGCACAGATAATAATGATCAGCATCGAGTAATGACCCCAAGCGATGCCATCGCTGCGGGAGTTAACTTCTTAGTAATGGGGCGGCCAATTCGTAACGCTGAGAATCCAAATCAGTTACTTTCGGCAATAAACCACGAACTATCCGCGATATCCCCATAGCAATAGCATAGCAGCCCTCTATACTGAAAAGCGTTACCAGGAAGGTAGCGCTTTTTTGTTGATAAGGAGCTCATATGTTTAAGAAATCTGTTATGGCATTTGCCTGCACAGGCTTGGTGCTCTCCGCCGCAAATGCGTTTGCAGCACCGAGTAGCACAGCCACTATCGAAACCACCTTAAATCAGGCTGTGGCACTAGTAAAAGTGGCAGAAGCAGGTGAAAAAGTGAACATTAATACCGCTACAGCTGAGCAACTTGCAGCAGCATTACGTGGCGTTGGCTTGGCACGAGCGGAAGCTATTGTGAAGCTGCGTGAAGAGCTTGGGCGCTTTACAGATGTAGAGCAACTGCTCCAGGTGCGCGGTTTAGGGCCGAAAGTATTGAACGATAACCGCGATAAAATAACGCTTTAGTTGTGTTGTACCCTTAGCTCCGGAGAGTGCTGAGAGGGTGTCGGTGTTTGCATTGGCATCACAGGGAGTTGCAACAGGGATGTTGCTGTCATGGAAGACAAAACTCACAAACAAAAAAGCCGAGAGTAAATTTACTCTCGGCTTTTTATTTAAGCTTTAACTAACGTACAAAATTAGCTTTTACAGCGTGCAGGGCCTGCTTCCGCTTTATTTTGTGCGCCAGTGAATCCTGCGTGGCGGCCAGAGCCGGTAACAGGGCTTCGTTTACTACTATCGGCAGCACTAAGCGTTTGTGGTGCATCGTCACGCTTAACAGCAGAAGCTTTGGTCATGGTAGCGCTGGCGAAGTTTTTCGGCTTCGAGCTTGCTTTCGGCTGAGCTGCAATAGGTGCAGGTTTAGCTTCGGTTGCTTTTGCCGGTGCTTGCGCTTCAGGCTCTTCGGCTTTAGCTGCTACAGGTTCTGCAACTTCAGGCTCTGCAGCTTCAACAGCTTCTTCACTCGTGCTTTTCACATTACTCGATTCAGCTTTCACTGGTTCGCTTGGTGTATCGCTAGGTTCAGCATTTTCTGCTGGGGCGCTAACCACATCACTAGTTGCTTCAACTTCCGCAGCTACTGGTTGATTTACAGGTTCCGTTACCGGAGCTTGCGCATCGCTTGCGGCTGCTTCTGTGCTTTCAGATGCAGCCTCTGCAGTTTTTTCTTCGCTACTAGATGCAGCAGGTTGTTGCGGCTCATCTGCAACTTCCGGGCTAGCACTTGCAGCTACTGCATCAGTTTTTGCTTTCGCTTTTGCCTTCTTAACATCAGGGGCAGCAGGTTTTTCGCTATCAGTAGTATCTGCCACTTCAGGCGATTCCTCTGCCGCTGTATCGTTGGCATTCGCCTCAGCTTCAGCTTTAGCTTTGCTTGGGCGACGTCGCGTACGCTTACGAGCAGGCTTTTCAGCTTTGCTTTCCGCTTCTTGTTCAGTTGTTGCTTCTGGCGATTGCTCACTAGTTTTCGCAACGGCTTCGGCTGCCGCGGCTTCGGCTGCCGCGGCTTCGGCTGCAACGGTATCTGATGCAGAAGCATCTGCAGAAGTAGTGGTTGCAGCATTCGGCTGTTCACTGTTTTCTGCAGGGGCGCTGCTGGCAGTTACTTGTTGCTCGGCATTTGCTTTAGCCTTAGCATCGGTATCAGTTTCTTTGTTGCTAGCAGTAGCGGTGCTTGCTGGAGCATCAGAACCTTCTTTTGCTTCAGTTTGCGGGGCTTTATCCGTTTGCTGCAAACGAACACTTTTATCCAGTTTACGACGGTTACGGCGTTCGCGTGGCATTTGCGGTGTTGCTTCGTCTGCACTGCTATCTTTCGTTTCTACAGCTTCAGCAGTATTCCCTTGTTGCTCGGCGTTCGCAGGTTTGCGACGGCGATTACGGCGAGGGCGTTGCTCACTTTTCGGTGCGGCGGCTTTTTGCTCATCACTGTCAGCAGCTTGTGCCTTAGGATCTGCTTGTGCAGGTGCATCTTCACGCTTAGGCCCGCGTTGGTCATCACGTTTACGGTTGCGGTTAGCACCTGAGCGGCGGCGGTTATTATTGCGCCCACGGTCACGGTTATCGCGCTCACCTTGGCGATTCTGGCTCGATTTCTGTGCAGATTTCTCTGTGGTAGTGGTTTCTTCAGAAGCACTAAACACCGAGCCTAACCATTTGCTTAACTTAGTTAACAAACCAGGCTGTTTCGGTGCTTTTTCTTTAGCGGCCGCAACAGGTGCTGCTGCAGGCGCAGGCTGGCTTGGTGCAACAATGGTTTTTAAAGCTGGTTCATCAATCGTTTTCTCACGCGCAGCAACAATCTCTATTTCTTTGATATCAGAGCTTTGCAATAAGCGATAGCTATGTACATCGGTAAGCTCATCTTTGCGTAAGCGCTCTACATTGAAATGCGGAGTTTCTAAATATTGGTTTGGAATAACTAAAATACTTACTTTTGTGCGATCTTCAATAACGCGAAGGGCGCTGCGTTTCTCGTTAAGCAAGTAGGTTGCAACAGTAACAGGCACTTGCGCATTTACTTGCCCAGTGTTGTCTTTTAACGATTCTTCTTCGATTAAGCGCAATACTGACAATGCTAATGATTCATCACCACGAATAGTACCTTGGCCATCACAGCGCGGGCACACGTGGTTGGATGATTCACCTAATGATGGGCGCAAACGCTGCCGCGACATTTCCAATAAACCAAACCGTGAGATACGTGCAGTTTGCACACGAGCCCGGTCTTGTTTTAACGCATCACGTAAACGATTCTCTACTTCGCGTTGATGTTTTGGTGGGGTCATATCGATGAAATCGATAACAATTAACCCGCCCACATCACGCAACCGAAGTTGCCGCGCAATTTCATCGGCTGCTTCAAGATTAGTTTGCAGAGCGGTTTCTTCGATATCACCACCTTTGGTGGCCTTCGCTGAGTTGATATCAATAGAGGTAAGTGCTTCGGTAGGGTCGATAGAAATCGAACCACCGGAAGGCAACCGCACTTCACGTTGGAATGCACTTTCGATCTGGCTTTCAATTTGGTAATGGCTAAATAGCGGTATTTCACCTTGGTACAGCTTTACCCGATTCAGGAAATCAGGACGAACAATTTTAATGTGCTCGCAGGCTTGATCAAAGATGGTTTTATCATCAATCAATATCTCACCGATATCGCGGCGTAAATAATCGCGAATAGCGCGGAAAATAACGTTTGATTCTTGATGCACTAGGAATGGAGCAGGGCGCTCAGATGATACTTGCTCAATTGCGGTCCAGTGGTGCAGTAGCACGTTTAAATCCCAGCCTAATTCCTCTGGTGATTTACCAACACCTGCGGTACGCACGATCAAACCCATGCCGTTCGGCACTTCTAGCGTAGATAACGCTTCTTTTAATTCTGTTCGCTCATCACCTTCGATACGGCGGGAAATACCACCAGCACGCGGGTTATTTGGCATTAATACGAGGTAGCTACCGGCAAGCGAGATAAAAGTGGTTAATGCTGCGCCTTTTTGACCGCGCTCTTCTTTATCAATTTGCACGATTACTTCTTGGCCTTCCTTTATCACATCTTTGATGTTGGGGCGGCCATCGAATTTATAACCTTGCGGGAAATATGTGCGAGCAATCTCTTTGAGGGGAAGGAAACCGTGGCGATCTGCACCATAATCAACGAAGGCAGCTTCTAAGCTTGGCTCTACGCGAGTGATTTTACCTTTATAGATGTTTGATTTTTTCTGTTCATGGCCTGGGCTTTCGATATCCAGGTCATACAGGCGTTGTCCGTCTACAAGTGCAACGCGCAGCTCTTCAAGCTGGGTTGCATTAATTAGCATTCTTTTCATATTGTGTGACTCATACTTTTGTTATGTACGAAATCACAACACTGTACCGCCAGACATGGCGCTGTTCCGTTGCTAAAATCAACTGCCGGCACCGTATCTACTGATGGTGCGCGCTGTGTGGGCGGCTAATTCCTATGCGATTTGTAATGTATTCTGTTTATCTTTAACGCGGCTTCATTGGAAGCTTGCGAGGTTACCCGTAGCTGATACTTACTTGCCTGAACAGGCTTCTATCGAATTAAATCAAGCATCTGTTCGTGTGAGTAGAGCGTACGTATAACAATAAATTTCTTAAATGCCGAAACAGGCTTCACTGTTGTACCAGTGTTGTGCTTTCCGAGAAAAATTCATCGAGAAAAACATACTCGGCAGACTCAAATGAATCTGACACCGTATTGTCGCATTAACCAGCCCTGCTGACAAGTAACAAATATTAGCCGAAGGCACAACGCGCAGGTGCCTGCGGCAGGGCATCATGATATACTTTTGCGCAGTTTTTACCGTAAGGATTACCCACTTAATATGAGTGAAGTACAGCAGCAGGTTCGTTTTCACAGTATTGATGCGGATGCCAGTGGCCAACGCATTGATAATTTCTTATTGGCGCAGCTGAAGGGCGTGCCGAAAAGTATGATCTATCGCATTGTGCGCAAAGGCGAAGTGCGGGTGAATAAGAAACGGATCAAGCCCGATTATCGCCTAAAAGAAGGTGATGAGGTGCGGATTCCTCCGGTGCGTGTTGCTGAGAAGAATGATTTGCCCAATCCAAAGCTGGAGAAAATAGCTCAGCTCGAAAATTGCATCGTGTTCGAAGATGATTGCATGCTGGTGGTGAATAAACCTGCTGGCATGGCGGTACATGGTGGCTCTGGGTTGCAATATGGCCTTATTGAGGGGCTGCGTGCCTTGCGGCCGAATGCTAAGTTTTTGGAGTTAGTACATCGTTTAGACCGTGATACTTCAGGCTTACTCATGGTGGCTAAAAAACGTTCTGCACTGCGAGCCTTACATGAACAGCTGCGTGAAAAAGACATGGATAAAACCTATGTGGCACTGGTGTATGGCAGCTGGCAGAGCAAGATTAAAAAGGTAGATGCTCCGTTACTAAAGAACACCTTGCAATCGGGTGAGCGCGTGGTGCGAGTGGATGAAGCAGGAAAGCCTTCATTAACTCGTTTTAAAGTTCGCGAGCGTTATCCACAGAGCGATATTAATGCAACCTTAATAGAGTGCTCTCCGGTAACTGGGCGAACCCACCAAATTCGTGTACATACCCAATGCGTGGGGCATCCTATTGCTCATGATGATAAATACGGTATGCGCGGCTTTGATGAGCAACTGCGCAAGATAGGCTTAAATCGATTGTTTTTGCATGCTGAACGCTTAAATATTCGCCATCCAAAAACTGGTGAAGCGGTTGTTTTTAACGCCCCGCTTGATGCTGAGTTAGTTGCGGTATTAAACGTATTAAGAGGAAAGTAGGGATGGTAATGAGCAGTAACTCACGGTTCCCACTCGTGGTATTTGATTGGGATGGCACGTTAATGGATTCAGTTCCTCGTATTGTATCCTGTATGCAAAAGATGGCGCAGCAAGCGAATTTACCTGTGCCGGCAGAATCCGCTGTGCGCGATATTATTGGCTTAAGTCTTTGGGTTGCACTTGAGCGCTTGTTTGATTGTTACGAAAAAAATGAACAACAACAGCTAATTGCTATTTATCGTGAGCTATACGTGCACACCGATCCTACTCCTTCACCAATGTTTAATGGCGTTATTGATGTATTAACTGAACTCACTGAGCAGGGCATGCAACTCGGGGTAGCAACTGGAAAAGCACGGCAAGGCCTAGAGCGGGCTTGGCAGCAAACGAATACGGGGCACTTTTTTAGTGTTTCGCGCTGTGCAGATGAAGCACACTCGAAACCGCATCCACAAATGTTGGCACAAATTTTAGCGCACACGGGCTACACTGCCGAACAAACGGTGATGATCGGCGATTCACGTTATGATTTACAAATGGCTAAAAACGCTGGTATTGCTTCAATAGGCGTTACTTGGGGTGTGCATGATCACGGTCAGCTCAATGCGGAGCAGCCCATTGCGATCATGCAAGCTATTGAAGAGCTTCCGCATCTATTGCGGCAGGCAAAAATTACTACCGCCTAAGCTAATATGGCTTAAATTACTTAAACTAAGGTATTTCAACACCAAAGCGCTCGAGCAGTTCAACTAAGCGAATCAGCGGCAAACCAATCAAGCTATTTGGGTCATCGCCTTTCATGCGGCGAAATAAAGTAATGCCCAACCCTTCACTTTTAAAACTGCCGGCGCAATTCAGTGGTTGTTCCTTCTCTATATAGCGGCGAATTTGCGCTTCGTTTAAATCACGAAAATACACCGTGTAAGGCTCGGTTAATGCATGTAATTCATCGGTAGCCGAATTTAACAAAGCTAAGCCGGTATAAAAGGTAACAGCTCGCCCACTGCAATGTTGTAGTTGTTTTACTGCAGCTTCCACAGTGCCGGGCTTACCAAAGATCTGGCCAGTACAAACCGCTACTTGATCGGAACCAATAATGAAATGCTCAGGGAACTGAGTTTGCAAAGCCCGCGCTTTGGCAACCGCTAAACGTTGCACTAGTTGGATTGGTGTTTCATCTTCATGCGCGGTTTCATCGATATTGGGGGAAGCTGCCGTAAACGGTATTTGAATTCGCTGTAGTAGCTCTTGGCGATATACGGAACTAGATGCGAGTACTAAGGGCAGCTGCTTGCGAGCCGCTAACCGCGCTTTTTTCTCATAATCAAATAATCCAACATGTTCAGTAGTGTGCACCGGAAACCTCTGTGGTAGAATACGCCTTTGGGTTATTTTGCCATGCTTTGTACTATGAAATGTAACTTTCTTGCTACATTTTCATAGAAACAGAGGCTTAGAGGCGAAATTTCTTTGACTATCCACTTACCAACCATTATCATTCGCGCGCTATGCAAAAGGTTCTAATACCGCTTTCGGTTGACCCGGTACGAAATTCAGGCAAACGGCTCTCTTTTGATGGTTATATACCGTCAAAACACTTGCCACGTTTAAATGAAGTGCTGGCATCACCATGTTCAGATGTAGAGGCCACGCTCTCATTTGCAACAGATGAGCAAAAGATTCATTATTTTCGTGGTCATGCGAAAGCTAAAGTTGAGCTAATTTGTCAACGCTGTGGTGAACCCATGGCTCACGAATTAGCCGTAGAGTTTCAGTATGCACCGATAACGAAACGGCAAACTGTCGAAGATTTACCGGAGCATTACGAAGCAGCTGAATTGAATGAACTAGGGGAAGTTCTGCTCCATCCTTTAGTTGAAGATGAGCTGTTACTCGCATTGCCTATTGTGGCAAAGCATACTGAGCAGGACTGTGCTATTAAAAGTGATACAATGAGTTATGGTGATATTCCTGCGGAAGCAGAGAAACGCAACCCGTTCGCTGTATTACAGAAGCTTAAGAAATAACCGATTTAGGAGACCAGTCAAATGGCTGTACAAAAAAACCGTAAAACTCGTTCAGCACGCGGCATGCGTCGTTCACATGATGCACTAACTGGTGTTGAGCTGTCTGTAGATCAAACAAGTGGCGAAACTCATCGTCGTCACCACGTAACTGCAGACGGTTATTACAAAGGTAAGAAAGTCATCGCTTAAGGCGTATGGCAAAAAATACTGTTGTAATTGATGCGATGGGTGGTGACCGCGGTCCCGCCATCGTTGTTGCAGCGCTCATACGAGCGCTGCAATCATTTCCAGAAACAGATTTTATTGTTACTGGCGATGAACCTCGCTTAAAAAGCTTGCTTGCTCGTGAGAGTAAGGGGCTATCTGTTGATCTATCCCGCGTTCGTATTCATCACACTAGCCAAATCGTGCAAATGAGCGATAAGCCTGGCGAATGTATCCGTAAAAAAGCTGATTCCTCAATGCGCGCTGCTATTGATCTGGTTGCTGATGGCACTGCTCAAGCTTGTGTTAGTGCTGGCAATACCGGTGCACTGATGGCGATGGCGTATATGTACTTAAAAACATTGCCCGGTGTGCTTCGTCCAGCATTAGTAGCACCAATCCCTAATGAAGCAGGTAAACAAGGCTTTCTGTTAGATTTGGGGGCGAACCCTGTATGTGATGCCGAAACACTATTTCAGTTTGGTGTGATGGGCTCGGTACTGGCGCGTGAATTAAGCGGCATAGAGCACCCGAAAGTTGCTTTATTGAATATGGGCACAGAAGAAATTAAGGGCCCGGATGTGGTGAAGCAGGCTGGTTTATTGTTATCACAATCAAAATCTGTGAACTACACCGGCTTTATTGAAGGTTCCGATCTTTTCAGTAGTGCAGCGGATGTGGTGGTTTGTGATGGCTTTACCGGCAATATCGCACTGAAAAGTTGCGAAGGCATGGCCAAATTAGTGTATGAGCACTTTCAACGCAGTATGAAATCACATTGGTTAAGCCGTAGCTTGGCGTGGATACTCTATAGACGGCAACGAAAATCATGGGCGTGGCTCAACCCCGACCAGTATAACGGCGCAAGTTTGATAGGATTGCGCGGTGTGGTGGTAAAAAGCCATGGGAATGCATCAGCGAACGCGTTTTTTAGCGCCATTAGCAATGCAATTGCGGAGGCTGAGTTAAATTTACCAGCGCGCATTCATAATCAAGTAGAGCAGGTGCTGCAAGAACAACATTAATATCGCCTCACGATGTGCTGGCGGTACGGCAGCACCTCTGGCATTGGCTCTAGCGCTCAATTTAATGCGCAACCATGTCGGCAGTAACGAGGAGTGATGATTAAGTGCACGCAACTGAAACTGCATCAACGCATAGCCCAGCAGCAGAAGCTTCGCCGAAGCGCTATGCAAAATTGGCTGGAACCGGCCATTACCTTCCTTCACAACGTTTAACTAACGCTGATTTAGAGCAACGCGTAGATACGAGCGATGCGTGGATACGTGAGCGCACTGGTATTCTTGAGCGCCGTATTGCCGGCGATAACGAATCAGTGGTAACCATGGGCACGGAGGCGGCAAAACAGGCCTTAACCGCGGCAGGGTTGCAGGCGCAAGATTTAGATCTCATTGTAATGGCCACAACCTCTGCTGATCGCGCATTTCCAAGTGCGGCATGTGAAGTTCAGTTTGCCCTTGGTGTTACCGAGATTCCTGCATTTGATGTCGCCGCCGCATGCTCAGGTTTTATCTTTGCATTATCGGTAGCAGAAAAATACATTATCAGCGGTGCGGCGAAAAATGTGTTAGTGATTGGCAGTGATACGTTATCGCGCTTATGTAACCCGGATGACCGGAATACGGTTATTTTATTTGGCGATGGCGCCGGCGCTGCAGTATTATCAGCAAGTTCTGAACCCGGAGTGTTATCTACCCATATCTTTAGTGCCGGTGAGTTCGGTGCATTATTGGGAGCCGATCACCCAAATCGCGACGAACAGGCATTTGAGCAAGAAACATGGCTGTATATGAAGGGCCGCGAAGTATTCAAGGTTGCAGTAGCGAAACTAGCTGAGCTGGTAGAGCAAACCTTGGCAAAGAATAACTTAACCGCAGCTGATTTAGATTGGTTGGTGCCACACCAAGCGAACTATCGAATTATTCAGGCGACTGCGAAAAAACTTAAGATGCCGATGGACCAAGTGGTAATGACACTTGCCGAAACCGGCAATACCTCTGCCGCATCAGTTCCTATTGCGCTAGATGTAGCAATTCGTGATGGCCGTATTAAACCCGGGCAAACGTTGCTATTAGAGGCGTTTGGGGGCGGTTTTGCGTGGGGTTCTGCATTAATAAAATATTAAGCGATAGATGCGTATCGCATGCTGAAAACGAGGAATTTTATGAAGCAAAAAGTAGCGTATGTTTTTCCAGGGCAAGGCTCGCAAACGGTGGGTATGCTCGCTGATTTAGCAGCTCAATATCCGCAAGTGAAAGCAACCTTTGCCGAAGCATCGGAAGTGTTGGGCTACGATTTGTGGAACGTAGTGCAAAATGATATCGATGGTAAGCTGAATCAAACAGAAGTAACTCAGCCCGCATTATTAGCGGCGAGCGTAGCGGTTTATCGCTGTATCAGTAATGACATTCAACCTACGGTAATGGCAGGCCATAGTTTAGGTGAATATTCGGCGTTGGTATGTGCCGGCGCATTGAGCTTTACGGATGCCATAGCATTAGTAGAGCTGCGCGGTAAGGCCATGCAAGAGGCCGTTCCTGCCGGGATTGGGTCTATGGCGGCAGTAATCGGTTTAGATGATGATAAAGTTGCAGCAGCATGCGCTGAAGCGGCAAACGGCGATATCGTAGCACCGGTAAATTATAACTCGCCAGGCCAAGTAGTAATTGCTGGTGAAAAAACAGCAGTAGATCGTGCCGCAGAAGCCTGTAAAGCCGCAGGTGCAAAACGGGTATTACCGCTATCGGTTAGCGTACCTTCTCATTGCGCACTAATGGCGCCAGCCGCTGATGATTTAGCAGCTGCGTTAGATGGTATTGAGGTGCGGTTACCCCGTATTCCTGTAATTCATAACGTGAACGTAGCGGAAGCGAAATCACCCGAAGAATTGCGAGAAGCATTGGTTGCGCAACTTTATTCACCAGTGCGCTGGACCGAAACAGTGCAAGAAATTAGCAAGCGCGGTGCAACGCATATTTATGAAGTGGGCCCAGGTAAAGTGTTAACAGGCCTCGCTAAGCGGATTAACCGTGATATTGAAGCGGTGGCAGTAGGGGATAGTGAAGCCGTTGCAGCATTGAACGCAACTGCATAGCACGCAACCACATAAAACATTGAGTGCTAAAAAGCACAGATTAGGTATGCAACACTCAGATTTATAACCATAAGGAGAGCTATATGGAAGGCTCATTAAACGGCCAAGTTGCTTTAGTTACCGGCGCCACTCGTGGTATTGGTAAAGCAATTGCAGAAAATTTAGTAGCCGCGGGCGCCACAGTAATTGGCACTGCAACGAGTGAAAATGGCGCCAACGCGATTAGCGCTTATTTAGCAAACAATGGCGTAGGTAAGGTACTGAATGTTACCGAAGACGGCGCCATTGATGCCTTATTAAGTGAAATCACGAAAGAGTTTGGCAAAATCGATATCCTGGTGAACAACGCTGGCATTACCCGTGATAACTTATTGATGCGCATGAAAGATGATGAATGGGATGCGGTGATACAAACCAACTTAACCGCGGTATTCAAAATCTGTAAAGCAGTGATGCGCGGCATGATGAAGAATCGCCATGGCCGCATTATTAATATCGGTTCAGTAGTTGGTACTACGGGCAATCCAGGGCAAGCGAACTACTGTGCGGCAAAAGCAGGCTTAATTGGCTTTACCAAAGCATTAGCAAAAGAAATCGCCTCACGCGGTGTAACAGTGAACGCAGTGGCGCCAGGCTTTATTGATACCGATATGACCAAATCGTTAACAGATGAGCAACGTGAACGAATTTTTGATACGATTCCTGCTGGCCGTTTAGGTAGCCCTGCAGAGATTGCTGCGGCAGTGGGTTTTCTGGCATCATCGGGCGCGGCATACATTACCGGTGAAACCATTCATGTTAATGGTGGCATGAGTATGGTTTAATAGCGGCATTGGCGCGCAACGAGGTAAGACCTCAACCAATTCGTTAAATTTTTACTTTAAGTGTGTGGCCGGAAGGCTTACACTACACGCAAATTTATTAAAGACACCTTTATTTGAGGGTTAAACATGAGCACTATCGAAGAACGCGTTAAAAAAATTGTAATAGAGCAGCTAGGTGTTAAAGAAGAAGAAGTGAAACCAGAAGCTTCTTTTGAAAACGATTTAGGTGCTGATTCACTGGATACAGTTGAATTAGTAATGGCTCTTGAAGAAGAGTTTGAAACTGAAATTCCTGACGAAGAAGCTGAAAAGATTCGTACCGTTCAGGCAGCTATCGATTACATCAATAAGCACTCTGCTTAATTGATACATCGGTTCTAGCGAAAAAGGCGAAATGTGCAAACATTTCGCCTTTTTTGTATTAGTGTTTTCGCGCGCTTTGTATTTTCCTGTATAGTTTGTAGTTCACATTACTCTCGCCTAGTGCCAGCAAAGAACAAATGGTTGGTGGCGCAATATAAAGGCCTTGGTAGGAGCGTTAAACTCTTTGACACAGCAACCACACACAGTGCTAATAAATGGTAAACCAAACAGCTGTATTGCTGCTACGGATCGCGCGTTTCAGTTTGGCGATGGCTGTTTTACTACGATTGCTGTAGTAAAAGGGCAGTTGCAACTATGGCCATTTCACTGGCAACGCTTGCATAAAACCTGCAAACGTTTAGCCATAGTATTGCCGGATGAATGGCAAGCCCTGTTACGACAAGAAGCTGAATATCTTGTTCGCGAAGCACATGTTGATGCAGCCGTAATTAAAATCATTATTAGCCGCGGTAGCGGTGGTCGAGGTTATGCTGTTGGCAATGGCTTAAGCGCCATTCGCGTGGTAACACTTAGCGAATTGCCTACGCATTATCAACAATGGCGTGCCGATGGTATTGAGCTCGCTTGGGCAAAGCTCGCGTTAGCTCAACAACCTGCATTAGCCGGATTAAAAACTTTAAATCGGTTAGAGCAAGTGCTGCTGAAACAAGAATTACTGCAACGTGACGCGGATGATCTCTTGGTATGTGATAGCCGTGGTTTGGTATGCGAAACAATTATTGCTAACATATTCTGGCGGCGCGATGGGGAATGGTTTACTCCGCAGCTTTCTCATGCAGGTATTGCCGGAGTAGTGCGGCAATATATTCTGCAGCACAATACCCATGTGCATATTGTAGATGCCACTCCGCAACAGTTTTTAGAAGCCGAACAAGTGTTTGTATGCAACGCTTTACTCGGCCTTGTGCCAGTGCGAAAGATTGCTGCAGGCGAAGGCTTTAAGGAACGAGAATTCAAAGAAACACCGTATCCGCTGCAATTAAACACAACGCTAGAATAATAAGAAGTGATTATGCTGAAACGCCTATTAATAACCTTTGTTGTTTGCATGAGTTTGCTACTAATAGGCTTAGTAGCGGGGTATTTTTCGCTGCAACATTGGTATCAACAGGGTAGCGCCGTACAGTTGGAGATTAGCCATCAAGAACCGGCGTTACTTACCGTACCAAGGGGCTCTAACCCGCGTAGAATTGCTCGCCAACTTGAGCAAGAAGGTTATATTACTCCGGCTCGTTTAAATGAGCTTGGATTTCGGTTGTTCAATAGAGAAAGCCGGGTTCAAGCCGGTGTGTACGCAATTCGTGATGGCGATTCGGCAGCGCAAATTTGGCAGCGCATTGCACTTGGCCAACAACACTTGTTTTCGATTACCTTTGTTGAAGGTAGTGAGTTCAAACAATGGCAGCAACAAATCGTTACGCATCCCTATTTACACAGTGAAAATGAAGATCTTACCGGCGAACAACTTGCGGAACTGCTAACGAATGGTGAGCATCGGCATATTGAAGGGCTGCTGTTTCCTGATACGTATCGTTTTTATGCAGGCACCAATGCTATGGATATCTATCGGCAAGCATATCGCAGCATGAACGTTGTTGTTGCTGAACTTTGGCCTTTACGTGATCGTGATGTACCGGTTGCTTCGCCTTACGAAGCGCTAATTTTGGCATCTATCATTGAAAAAGAAACCGGTGCGGCGCATGAACGCGAATTGGTAGCCTCAGTATTTGTAAACCGGTTAAAAACAGGCATGCGGTTGCAATCAGATCCCACCATTATTTATGGCTTGGGCGATAACTATCGTGGTGTGATTTACCGCTCTGATATCCAACAGCATACCGAGTATAATACGTATAGAATTAATGGCTTACCACCAACACCGATCGCGATGCCTGGCCGTGCGGCCATAGCAGCAACACTACAGCCTGCAAGTAGTGATTATTTTTATTTTGTGAGCCGTAATGATGGTACCCATGTTTTTTCGCGCACTTTAACGGAACATAATCGCGCTGTGCAGCGTTATCAGAGGAATTAATGAGCGGCAAATTTATCGTTATTGAAGGCCTTGAAGGGGCAGGTAAAAGCACCGCCGTTGCTACGATTGCCAATTGGTTAGAGCAACAAGGGATAGCTTACATATCAGTTCGAGAGCCCGGTGGAACACCATTTGCAGAATCGTTACGCGATCTGATTAAAGCCGATTGGCAAGAAACGATTACAGCCGAAGCAGAACTGCTGCTCATGTATGCAGCACGGGTACAATTGGTTGAGAACGTGATTAAACCGGCTTTAGCAAAGGGAACCTGGGTAATTGGCGATCGTCATGATTTGTCGTCGCGAGCCTACCAAGGTGGTGGCCGCGAGCTTGGTGACAGCACCTTGCAGCAGCTAAAGCAAATTACCTTAAAAGATTTTCGCCCAGATTTAACTCTGGTTCTCGATATTGCCCCTGAAGTTGGCTTACAGCGTGCCGCCGCGCGGGGCGAGTTGGATCGAATTGAGCGCAATGCACTTGAGTTTTTCACTCGCACTCGTGAGCGCTATTTGCAGATAGCTGCAAGTGAAGCGGATATTGAAGTTATCGATGCACAACAACTTATTGAACAAGTACAACAAGATATCGTGGCGAAACTGGAGCAAAAATGGCGAGTATAGGCTTTCCTTGGTTACGGCCGCTGTGGCAGCAAGTACTTAGCGCAGCCGCGGGGCAACGGCTGCCGCACGCCATAGGGCTGCACTATAACCAAGATTTAGGTATTGATAGCTTCTTGAACCAATTGGCCGCGTACTTACTGTGTAATAGCGTAAGTAAACAAGCCAGTATCGGTGCTTCGCCATTAAAGAAAGCCTGTGGTACCTGCAAAAGTTGCTTATTATGGCAAGCTGGCACGCACCCTGATTACTTGCGTATTGAACCAGAACAAGGCAAACAAATAGGCGTTGATCTAGTGCGGGAAATTGCCCATAAAGTGCAGCAAACCGCTAGCCAAGGTGGCAACAAAGTGGTGCAAATTATTGCCGCCGATAGAATGACCCCGCAAGCTGCTAATGCATTACTAAAAACGCTTGAAGAGCCGCCAGAGAACACTTATTTTCAGATAGCGGCGGTTCGTTATACGCAACTATTACCTACAATTCGTAGCCGCTTGTTGAGCTATCCGGTGCCACAGCCAAGCATTACTGAAATAGCTGCATGGCTAAAGCAGCATGCTGGTATTGATGTTGCCGACACACTTTTGCTCGAACGGGCGCAAAGTGCGCCATTACAGGTATTAGCCGAGCTCCAAGCTAATGAGCAAAGTGAACAATTGTTGGCACGTCTGTGCCGAGGCGAGTTTACCGTTCCCAAAGAGCTAGAAAGTGTGCAACAGCAACTAAAGATAGTGCTGAAGGAGTTGCAGCTAGCGCATAGGGAAACGTTACAGGGCAGGATACCAGCGGTGTTAAGCGCCAACGTGCGTAACCTCGCTGCGTTAACAACAGTTAGCAAAGCATTAGAGAATGCCTATCGCAGCGGAATTCACATTTTACGAACCGTGCAAAACGCTGGCGTAAATCCACAAATTCTTATTGCAGCCTGGAGCGCAGATGTGGTGCGCTCACTGAATGTTGCAGCGGTTAAGAAGGGGTAATTATGTTTGTAGATTCTCATTGTCATTTGGATAAATTAAAAGCCACTGAAGAGCATGGCATAGCGCAGGTATTACAAGATGCGCGCAACGCTAAAGTAGAGCATATGCTGTGCATTGGCGTTGCGCTCGATGATTTTTCGCAAATGCAGGAAATTGTTGGTACACATGCTGATGTAAGCTATTCATGCGGAGTGCATCCACTGTATGTGGCGAAGCATGGTTTCGCCGAAGCCGAACTCGCCCAGCTTTGTGCCCGAGATGATGTGGTGGCAGTGGGCGAAACAGGCTTGGATTACTATTACGATAAAGACCATATTCCGCAACAACAAGAAAGCTTTGCGCGGCATATTGAAATTGCCAACCAGGTTCACAAACCTTTGATTATTCATACCCGTGATGCGCGCCAAGATACGATTGCTATGTTGCGCGAAGGCAGGGCTGAACGTTGCCGAGGGGTAATGCATTGCTTCACAGAAAGCATGGCGATGGCAGAGCAAGCCTTGGATCTCGGCTTTTATATCTCGATCTCTGGCATTGTAACCTTTGCCAGTGCCGAAGAGCTTCGCGATGTAGTGCGTAACGTACCGTTAGAACGTTTACTTATTGAAACCGATGCGCCATGGCTTGCGCCAGTTCCACATCGGGGTAAAGAGAATCAGCCAGCCTATGTAAGCCATGTTGCTGAATGTGTGGCGAAGCTGAAAGATGTAAGCGTAGAGGAAGTAGCCGCGGTTACTCGGGAGAACTTCTACCAACTATTCCGTAGTGCCAAGAGAGCGAGCTAGTGCCCATCGGTAGTTGTTTTTTACATTAGCCGAGCGGCCAAAGAAAAGCTCGGAACCAAGGGGGGATGTTCCGAGCTGAGGGGAAGGGCTCAAATGAGCCATGCGCTTACTCCTTACTTCAGCACTGGCTTAGAATGTGGTGCAGCATGTGTGCACGTCTACCTGAGTGTGAAGCAAGCAGCCCAACTAAACAATTGAGGTAATGTTAAGTTTAGCTAATGTAGATTACTTTGCCACTTTTTCTACTGGTTAAAATTTAACCATAAATCATTCATTTAACTGAATGCCCCGATCAGCGGAAAATCCTCTGCTAAGGTTTCGCTTTTCTACTCAGCGATTTCGGTAGGTAATGTAAGTTCACCACGTAGGTTTTCTGCGAGCATTTTTTTGATATCCGCTACATCATCGTATTCGCTTAACAGCACATGCAATTTCGTTAATGCTGCTTCTACGGTCATGTCTTGGCCGCTAATTACACCAATATCAGCTAGCGCATTACCTGTAGCATACCCTTGCATATTCACTGTGCCTTTAAAGCACTGAGTACAATTCAGAACAATAATATCAGCGGCAATCGCCTGCTTCAGTGAGGCAAGCAATTTGCCACCTTGTGGCGCGTTGCCAACGCCATAGCTAAGCAAAATTAATGCTTTCACGGGGTGCTTCACTAAATTATCAATAATTTCAGCGCGCATACCTGGGTATAGGGTAACCACGCCAATCTCTTGTGCGGTAACTTTAGCCACGGCTAAATCAGTTTGCTGCACCGGCGCTATTTTACCGGCAACAAGCTCGATATCTATTCCTGCCTCTAGTAATGGCGGAAAGTTGGGTGATGCAAAAGCATCAAAGCCATCGGCATCTGCTTTGGTAGAACGGTTGCCCCGAAACAAGCGGTTATTAAAGAATAGGCTCACTTCATGAATGGGGTAGTGTGCGGCAATGTATAGTGCATTCAGTAAGTTGGTTTGGCCATCTGAACGCAGGGCCGCCAACGGGATTTGCGAGCCCGTAACGATTACCGGTTTGCTTAAGTTTTTGAACATAAAGGAAAGCGCTGAGGCGGTGTATGCCATGGTATCGGTACCATGCAGAATCACAAAACCATCGTAGTGCTGGTAGTTATGGCGAATATCTTCCGCGATACGTTGCCAATCGCTTGGCGTCATATCAGAAGAATCCATTAGTGGTGAGTATTCACGAAGAGTGAATTCCGGCATTTCTGGCCGGTAAAACTCGGGCATTGCCCGAATGCTAGCAGATAAAAAATCAGGCGCAGGAATATATCCATGCGCCGATTTCATCATTCCGATCGTACCGCCTGTATACGCAATATAAATGCGCTTTCTACGCTCCGACATGATTAAGCCTTTTTCGTTTTAGAAACTAAAAATCCAGGCTCAATTCTAGTCTATTTTGCACTCAAGGCAACGCAGATATACATTTTGTGGATCGTTAAACTCGTTTATTACATTCACTTCTTGCAAAGTACGCCGAATAGCACGTTCAGTTAATGGGGTAGAACGGCTTACTCGAGCAGCAAAATGCTCAATTACCGAATTCGGGAGCAGGGCAGTAGCGCCATTTAAGAAGTTGGCAATAAATGCATCGAAGCCCTTTAATTTTTCCCGTGGGAAAGTTACTCGGTATTCTTCTAGCCCTGCGCGTTCTGCAGCAATGGCAACGGCATCGTCAAGTTCACCAAGGCGATCTACCAAACCAAGTTCTAACGCTTTACTACCGGTCCAAACTCGACCTTGGGCAACTTCATGAACTTCAGCAACGGATAAATCACGGGCATCGGCTACTAATTCAAGGAAATCTTCATAGATACGATCTACACCGCCTTGAATGGCAACTTTTGCCGAGTCATTTAACGGCCGCGTAATATCGATGTAAGGGAACTCGGTAGATGATACACCATCGGTATAAACACCAATATTGGCCAAGGCTTCTTCAATGGTGAAGAACATACCAAAGACACCAATAGAACCGGTAATTACTGAGCTAGGTGCTACTATTTCATCCGTTCCAGCTGCAATCCAGTAACCTCCAGAAGCGGCAACAGAACTCATTGAAGCGATAACTGGTTTGCCAGCCTCTCGCAATAATAGTAATTCTTGGCGAATTTGTTCTGATGCAAATGCACTTCCGCCTGGGCTATCAATGCGCAATACCACTGCTTTTACATTATCATCTAAACGCACATCGCGAAGGCGGTTACTTAAGGTTACGCCACCTACGGTGCCACGTGGCTGAGTGCCATCGAGAATGGTGCCACTAGCGAATACTACGCGAACTTCATCACCTTTTTTCGGCTCTTTCTTGCCAGCATTAATCGCTGTACGATAATCACGCCAGCCGATACCACGAAAGCTTTTCTTATCTTCATCGTAGCCACCAAGCTCAATCAACGCTTGGCGAATGCCCTCACTATGAGACAGCTCATCTACTAAGCCAGCATTTTGCGCCAGAATAGCTTGGTTGTTATCTGCCGCCGCAAATAGCGTTAAAAAATCATCCATTTGGCCGCTAAGAATTTCCGGTGCAATCTCGCGATGGCGAGTGATGCCTGCGAGGTATTCAGACCACATCGCATTAATCCATGCTTGGTTAGCTTCTTTCGCTTCACTCGACATATCATCACGGTTGAACGGTTCTACCGCAGATTTAAAATCACCTACACGGAAGATATGGGTAGTAACGTTGAGCTTTTCCAATAACGAACTGAAGTAGGTGGGATACATGTGATACCCCTCAACAGCTACCGCGCCAAGAGGGTTTAAATACACCGTATCTGCTTGGCTAGCTAAATAGTATTGCGATTGGCTGAAGGAAATGCCATGTGCAACAATAGGCTTACCCGCTGCGCGTACTTTTTCTAACCGCTCGGCTACTAATTGCAGCTTACTTAAACCGCCGCCCCAGAAATTACGTAAATCAAGCACTACACCGGCGATACGATCATCCGTTGCGGCATTATCGATAACGCGAAGGAATTCATGTAAATCAGTTTCTGGCGCACCGTTTGCACCCATCGCCTGATCTAGAAAACGATCGAAAGGCGAAACGTAGGTAGGCTCTTCAACCAATAAGCCTGCTGGGTTTAGAACAAGAAGGCCACCCTCTGGTACTTCAGGTATGCTATCCTCTTGATTAATAATTAGAAAAAATCCAATTAATAGAATAATAAACACCAAGTTAACAATAACGCGGCGGGTTCCGTTAATGAATTTCCATATTGGGTTGAGTAGTTTCGCTAAAAATTTCATGATAATAACCTAGTGAATGTCCTTGTTGTTATTAATGCATATAGTGTAACAGCCTACGCTGGTTAATGAGTAGCCAAACTTTGTAACAAATCACTACTACGCGTAAGATAGCTTTTTTGGTTCTTTTTTGATGTGTGGTGTGGTTACCGCACCGTTATTTGGGATGTATTTAGGAAGCCATATGCAAGCAAAAGATCTGTTGTTAACCCGCTCTTCGATGCCTCGTGTGGTGTCCCCAGGCCCTTCAGCTGAGCAACTCCGATTACTTGAGCAAGCCGCTCTTCGTGTGCCAGACCATATGAGCCTCACGCCATACACTTGCTTGGTATATCAAGGCGCTGCGTTACAGCAATTGAGCGAGATATATACCGCGGTAAGTAAACTGGAAGATCTAACGCCAGCTGAACAAGAACGTGCAGGGCAGCTGCCACTGCGTGCGCCTTGCGTGATTGTTATTGCCACACAATATCAAGTTAAAGAAAAGGTGCCATCGTTAGAACAGTATGCCAGTGCGGCATGCGCCACCATGGCGATGCAACAAATGGCATTTACGCTTGGTTTAGGTGCGGTTTGGCGCACCGGGGTATACGCTGAATCTAATCATATGAAAGCAGCATTAGGTATCAGTAGTGATAATGATATTGTTGGCTTCTTATATGTAGGAACTCCTGCTGTACCCACACCAATTAAACCGAGCAAGGATATTCAACTGTTTACGCAAATGTAACGCCAAGTTGCGAACCGCACATTAGTGTAAAGTGAATAAATATACATAAATAAAGCATAATAATGTTGATTTGATTAGCGTCCTTAGTTACTATCGCTGCATACGATATGTAATTAAGGATTCTAGTTGTGCCAGTAACTCAGCAAATAAACTCGTTAAAGCCAGCAAAAAACAGTAAGCGCCTTAGCGTAGCGGTGTTTGGTGCGAGTGGCTACGGTGGTAATGAGTTACTTAGCATTTTGAATAATCATGCATACTTCACTTTAAAGTACGCATTTTCTTCAGAGCGTTCGCCAGCTCAAACATGGGCGAGCGTAGCACCGCAACTGGCAGGAACCAGCACTCTGGTAATAGAACCATGGCTGAATAGCAAATTCGCGGAAGTGGTAGCCGATTGTGATGCAGTGTTTCTTGCCTTACCACACGAGGCTAGCGCTGAACTGGCCGCGAAATTCTATGCTGCGGGTGTATCTGTGTTTGATCTTTCCGGTGCCTATCGGTTTGCTGATGAAAACCAGTTTGCGCGCACCTATGGCTTTACCCATCCGCATCCAGAATTATTGCCTTTGGCAACTTATATGTTAATGGAGTGGCTAGCAGAAACACCCAATGCTTGCGAACAGCCCGTGCTTTGTGCGATTCCTGGCTGTTATCCAACAGCGGCAACCTTAGCCTTAAAACCATTAACAGAAAATACCTTATTGCATGCCAACACTGCCCCCGTGATTACTGCCATTAGTGGCGTTTCGGGTGCCGGCCGTGGCGTAAATGCGCGTACCTCATTCTGTGAAGTGAGCGTGCAAGCCTACGGTGTAGGCAACCATCGGCACACTCCGGAAATTGCCAATAATTTGGCGAGTAACGTGGTGTTTACGCCGCAGCTTGGTAATTATAAGCGGGGCATTGTCGCTACCTGTGTGGCTACACTCGCCGATGGCGTTTCGGCCGAACAAGTTCATGCTGCGTTTGCGCAAGCATACGGCAAGCAGCCATTTGTGCGGTTGGTAGATGCTGCGCCAGCGGTTGATCATGTTGCCCACAAACCATTCTGCGATATCTATGTGCAGGTTACGGGCAAACAAGTAGTGGTTATTAGTGCCATCGATAACCTCATAAAAGGTGCTGCAGGCCAGGCGATACAAGCGGCAAACGCAGTGTTTGGTTTGCCCGCAAAAGCAGGCTTTCAACAGCACTTTGCGCAACCTGCAGCAAAAGTTATCAAAATTGGCGGTGCATTATTGCAACCGAGCAACAAAGCCGCTCTGGAACAATTCTTAAACGCACTCGCTACTGCTGCGCACCCTTGTGTGCTTGTGCATGGTGGTGGGGCATTGGTAGATGAGATGTTAGCTGCTGCCGGTTTTACTTCTGAGAAAGTAAATGGCCAGCGGGTTAGTGCAGCAGAGCATATGGATATGATTGTGGGTGCCCTTGCTGGCACCACCAATAAAGGGTTAGTAAACACGGCGATTCATCATGGGCTTGCTGCGGTGGGTTTAAGTTTAGCCGATGGGCCATTATGGTATATGCAATCGCAAGCATCGCTTGGATGCGTTGGCATTCCAGCGCAGGATGGTTTTTCTGCGCAGGGTAAAGCATTGTTGAACACCTTGTTGCGGCAGGGTTTCGTGCCTATCGTGAGCTCTATCGGTAGCAACGAGCAGGGAGTGCTTTGTAATGTAAACGCTGATTACGCGGCAGCAGCAATCGCTATGGCGCTTGACGCGGAGTTGCTATTACTGAGCGATGTTCCGGCCATTCTTGATGAGAATGGTGCTGCAATTGGTGTGGTTAGCTTAGCTGCCGCCCAAGAACTCTTAACACAGCCTTTTGTAAAAGGTGGCATGCAAGTAAAACTGCAAGCCGCCATTCTTACCAGTGAGTTCTCGCGACGAACCACTGCGATTGCTAGTTGGGCAGATAGCCAAGCAGTAATCGCATTCCTCACTGAATCCGCTACCTATCATGGTACCCAGATTCAGCCTTAGCATTTTTGGCAGTTCCGCTATCCAGAATCGCCATCACAAAATTTGATTAATTCGCTAATTTACATACGAGAATTGCACATGCATCTACTTTCACTGTTCGATGTGAGTGCCGAACAAATACGGCACATGTTAACTCTTGCTGGGTATATGAAAGCACACCCAGTAAGCTTTCAGCACTCGCTGAAAAATAAATCGATCGCCATGCTGTTTGAAAAGCCAAGCCTGCGCACGCGGGTAAGTTTTGAAGTGGGTATTCAGCAACTGGGTGCGCAACCGATTTATTTAGATGCGCAAATGGTAGAGCCGGGGCAACGGGAAAGCGTGGAAGATATTGCCCGAAACCTCGCATGTTGGACCCACGGCATTGTTGCTCGCGTGTTTAAACACGAAACCCTACATCAATTGAAAGCGGCGGGCATTCCGGTAGTGAACGCTCTGTGTGATATTCACCATCCGTGCCAAACGCTTGCTGATTTGCTAACCATTCAAGAACGTTACCCAATTGATATGAAAGTAGTGGATATTTTGTATGTGGGTGAGGGGAACAATGTATGCCAGAGTTTGATGGTAGGGGCTGCGGCGCTGGATCTTAAACTTACGGTAATTTGCCCCGATGGATTTGGCCCTAACCCTGAGTTTGTGGCCAGCTTAACGCAACATTACCCGCAGCATCGAATTGTTATTGGTAATGATATCAGTGCAGTACAACACGCCGATGTAATTTACACGGATACTTGGCTTTCCATGGGCGATACCCGTGATTACGCTGAAACCTGTAAAATCTTTCAACCATACCAGGTAAATAAGGCGTTGGTGGCGCGTTTGCAAGCCACCACGGTAATGCATTGCTTGCCAGCGCATCGTAATGATGAAATTACCGATGAAGTAATGGATAGTTCGATCAGTGCTGTATTGCAACAAGCCGAAAATCGTTTATATGTACAAAAAGCCGCTTTACATCATTTGTTCGAGGAGATCAGCGCATGAGCCAAGATACTACTATTGCAGCAGCCAATGTTGCGCCACAAAGCAAACATACCAATGTGAAAAAGGTAGTGCTCGCGTATTCTGGTGGCCTTGATACCTCAGCCATTATTCCTTGGCTGAAAGAAAACTATGAGTGTGAGGTGATTGCCTTTGTAGCCGATGTTGGCCAAGGCCAAGAAGAGCTGGAAGGGATTGAAGAGAAAGCGTTAAGTACCGGTGCGTCTGCATGTTACGTGGTAGATCTGCAAGATAAGTTTGTGAATGAACTGATAGCGCCGGCAATGCAGGCCGGTTGTATCTATGAGGAACAGTATCTGTTGGGAACCGCATTGGCGCGGCCGGTAATTGCCGAAGCTCAGGTACAGTTGGCGTTAGAGGTAGGTGCAGACGCGGTATGCCATGGGTGTACCGGCAAGGGCAACGATCAGGTGCGGTTTGAAAGCACCTTTGCTGCCTTAGCCCCGCATTTAACAGTTATTGCGCCTTGGCGGGAATGGCATATGCGTTCGCGGCAAGATCTGTTGAATTACTTAGCCGAGCGCAACGTGAAAACCTCTGCCTCGGCAACCAAGATTTATAGCCGTGATGCCAACCTATGGCATATTTCTCATGAGGGCGGTGAGCTAGAAAACCCATGGCAGCAGCCTACCGATGGTGTGTGGACCCTAAGCAATTCACCGCAACAAGCCCCTGATCAAGAAGAAGTAGTAGAGCTTGAGTTTGCGGCAGGTGTGCTTACTCATGTAAATGGCACCGCATTAAGCCAAACCGAAGCTCTTGTGGCGCTAAATACCATTGGCGCCGAACATGGCGTGGGGCGAATTGATATTGTGGAGAACCGCTTAGTAGGCATGAAATCACGTGGATGTTATGAAACACCCGGTGGCGTGGTGTGGTACACGGCTTTACGTGGCCTAGAAGAACTTGTGCATGATCGGCCATGCCAGCGCTTGCGGCATGATTTGGGCCAACGGTTAAGCGATATTCTTTACGATGGCCAGTGGTTTACGCCAGTTCGGGAGGCTTTGTTAACAGCGGTGGCTTCACTCGCTAACAAACTTACCGGTACGGTGCGCATTGGCTTATATAAAGGCAATGTAACGGTGCTCGGCCGCAAATCGCCATACAGTTTATATTCTGAAGCTTTTGCTACCTTTGAAGAAGATGAAGTGTATCAACAAAAAGATGCCGCTGGTTTTATTCGCCTATTTAGTTTAGCGAGCCGGATTCGGGCGCTGAAGCAAGGAGGTTTAGCATGAGTATGTGGGGTGGCCGGTTTGAAGAGGGCAGTGCAGTTGAATTTCGCGAGTTTAATGATTCGCTGAAATTTGATTACGTGCTGGCGCCATTTGATATTCAAGCGAGCAAAGCGTGGGTGAATGCACTTACTGAACAAGCGCTATTGAACAAGGATGAGCAACAGGCACTACAAACTGGCCTAGATAACTTATTAGCCGAAGTGTTAGCGAATCCGCAATTGCCATTACAAAACGAAACGGAAGATATTCACAGCTGGGTAGAGGAACAATTACAAGATCGTATCGGCTTGGTTGCACGCAAACTGCACACCGGCAGATCCCGCAACGATCTTGTGGCTACCGATTTACGGTTGTGGGCGATCGCGCGGGCAACTTTGATCGGTGAGCAGATCGCCGCAACGATCGATGCGCTGCTCGTTTTCGCCGAACGCTATGAAGATACCGTGATTCCAGGCTACACCCATTTGCAGCGTGCCCAGCCAGTGCTGGTATCGCACTGGGCGTTAGCTTATGTAGAAATGCTAGAGCGTGATTTGGATCGCTTAAGCCAAGCTCGCGATCGCGCTGGCCAGTGCCCACTCGGTTGTGGCGCCTTAGCGGGATCTGGCGTAACCGTAGAACGATCAAAAATAGCCCATGAGTTAGGCTTCCGCGATCCTTGCCGCAATAGCTTAGATGCCGTATCGGATCGTGATTTTGTAATTGAGCTACTTAGCGTTGCCAGTTTAAGCATGGTGCATTTATCTCGGCTTTCTGAAGATATTATTTTCTATTGCTCGGGTGAGGCTGGCTTCTTTTTGCTTGGTGATGCTATTTCCAGTGGTTCTTCGTTGATGCCGCAAAAGAAAAACCCAGATGTATTTGAGCTTATTCGCGGTAAAACCGGGCGCGTAGTGGGTAATTTACAAGCCATGCTAATTACCGTAAAGGGCCTACCATTAGCCTACAACAAGGATATGCAGGAAGACAAAGAAGGTTTTTTTGATGCCTTACAGCAGTGGCAACAGTGCTTGAGCATCATGGCGTATGCATTGCCTCACTTAAGCGTAGCTGAAGATGTAGCGCTAGATGCAGCAGAGCGGGGCTACAGTAACGCCACGGATTTAGCGGATTACTTAGTAAGTAAGGGTATTGCGTTTCGAGATGCGCATGAACTTAGCGGCCAATTAGTGCTAATTGCGTTGCGAAAGAACGTGCCGCTAGAAGGGCTTGAATTAGCGGTGTTGCAAGAGGTAGCTCCGGAAATTGGTAATGATGTGTATGCTGCGTTGGCATTGCGGGCAGGAATGAACCGTAGAGCGGCGCTTGGCGGCACAGCACCGGCTCGAGTACATGGTGCATTGCGGCGGGCTCGGCAGCGGTTACAAGCGCATGTGGCCGCATTAACGCACGTGCGTCAGGCAAAGCTAAGTGATGTGCCAAAAATTGCTGAATTAATTCGTTACTGGGCGGCAAAAGGCGAGCACTTACCGCGGAAAGATGAAGATATTATGCAAGCAATTCATCAGTTCGCTATTGCGGAAATCGATGGTGAAATTGTTGGCTGTGGCGCCCTGTATGTGTTCGGTACAGGCCTTGCGGAAATACGCTCATTAGGTTTGAAAGAAGGGCTACAAGGCAAAGGTTTGGGCGCAGAAATCGTTCAGTTCTTGCTGGATCAAGCGCGTAACTTGGGTATTGGCAGAGTAATCGCGCTAACGCGAGCGCCAGCGTTCTTTGCGAAAATTGGTTTTGAGATTGCGGATAAGAGCCGTTGGCCCGAGAAAGTAATGAAAGATTGTGAGTTTTGTCCACGCAAACATGCGTGCGATGAAACCGGCTTAGAAATTCGCTTGTAGATACGGCACAAAATTCCATCCCCCAGGAAAAAAAAAGCCGCTGCTAACATTACTGTTGCAGCGGCTTTCTTTTGTGTGGTGCTAGTAACGCAGAGTTTGCCGTCGGTTATAAACCTGCAATCATTCTAAAGCTTTTAAGTACTTAGAAATCAGCGTTCTTCGGGCTACGCGGGAAGGGAATTACATCGCGAATGTTTTGCACACCGGTAACATAAGCCACCAACCGTTCAAAACCTAACCCAAATCCAGCATGTGGCACGGTGCCATAACGACGTAAATCGCGATACCAGTTGTATTCTTCTTTCGGTAAGCCCATTTCATCTAACCGGCGATCCAACAGGTCTAGGCGCTCTTCACGGGCGCTACCACCGATGATTTCACCAATGCCCGGTGCCAATACATCCATCGCCGCAACAGTTTTACCATCATCGTTTTGGCGCATGTAGAACGCTTTAATATCACGCGGGTAGTTTTTCAAAATAACCGGTGCACCAACATGCTCTTCGGCAAGGTAACGCTCGTGTTCTGATTGTAAATCGGTACCCCATTCAACAGGGTAGGCAAATTCTTTGCCACAATTTTGCAGGATGGTTACCGCATCGGTGTAATCCATATGCACGAAATCATTGCTAATCACGTGTTCAAGACGGCTTACCGCTTCCTTATCGATTCGTTCAGCGAAAAATGCCATATCGTCTGCGCGTTCTGCGAGCACTGCTTTGAAAACGTACTTAAGCATGTCTTCTGCTAAGTTCGCCATATCATCCAGATCGGCAAAGGCAACTTCCGGCTCAATCATCCAAAACTCAGCTAAGTGACGGCTGGTGTTTGAGTTTTCCGCGCGGAACGTTGGGCCAAAGGTGTATACGTTAGAAAGGGCACAAGCGTAAGTTTCTACGTTAAGTTGCCCCGAAACCGTTAGAAACGCTTCTTTACCGAAGAAATCTTCCTTAAAGTTTACTTTCCCTTCATCGGTGAGCGGCAAGTTGGTTAAATCTAAGGTGGAAACCCGGAATAGCTCGCCGGCACCCTCGGCATCACTGGTAGTGATGATAGGGGTACTAATCCAATAGAAGTTCCGCTCATGGAAAAAGCGGTGTACCGCTTGTGCTAAACAGTGGCGTACGCGAGTAACCGCGCCGGTAATATTGGTACGCGGGCGTAGGTGGGCGAATTCTCGTAAATACTCCATGCTGTGGCGCTTTGGTGCCATAGGATAAGTATCAGGATCTTCCACCCAACCGAGCACTTCTACTGCCGTTGCTTGCAGCTCAAAAGCTTGGCCTTGGCCAGCCGATTCGGCAACCGTGCCGGTAATAGCAACGGAGCAACCAGTGGTAAGTTTTACAACCTCAGAGCTGTAATTATTCAGTTCATTTGGAACAACGGCTTGCACGGTATCGAAGCACGAACCATCGTGCACATTAATGAAGGAAATACCGGCTTTGGAATCACGGCGGGTACGCACCCAACCACGAACCGTTACCGTTTCACCAGTGGCAAATTTACCACCGAGAACATCTTTGATTACAGCAATAGACATGAAACTAATTCTCCGAAACGCGTTCGTTAAAATTACGGCTGTGTTAATACACGAATAATAAGCGGTTTATGTTACTTTTTTACGTTTCCTTTCGCAACGGAAAGCGCAAGCCATTACGCCGATTAGATCAACATTTGCAATATTGCTGTATGGCATGAGTAAGTTGGCTTAGTTGCGCCGTGCTAATGATATACGGCGGCATGATATAGAGTAGCCGTCCAAATGGACGGATCCACACGCCGAGCTCCACAAATAAGCGTTGAGCAGCAGCAACATCAATTGGCTGTTGCATTTCAACTACCCCTATTGCACCAAATACCCGCACATCAGCCACACTCGGCAATGCTTTGCAGGGCGCTAGTTCTTGGTTGAGTTGCTGCTCAATAGCTGCTACTTGCTGTTGCCAAGCGCCGCTGGCCACAATGTCTAAACTGGCACATGCAACCGCACAAGCGAGTGGGTTACCCATAAACGTAGGGCCATGCATTAAATTACCGCCCCCAGGGCCATTACCAATGGTGGTTGCTACGGCGCGGGTAGTAATGGTGGCCGCAAGGGTAAGATAACCGCCCGTAAGTGCTTTACCTACGCAAAGGATATCGGCAACGATATTAGCATGTTCACAGGCGAATAGGGTGCCGGTGCGGCCAAAGCCAGTAGCAATTTCATCGGCAATCAGCAGTACATCGTACTCATTACACAATTGCCGTGCTTGCCGTAAATACTCTGGGTGGTAAAAACGCATACCGCCAGCCCCTTGCACGATAGGCTCGAGAATGAGTGCAGCAATTTCGTGATGATGTTCGGCAAATAGTGCTTTTAAGGGGGCAATATCCTGTTCATTCCAAGTTTCGGTGGGTTTAATTTGTGGTGCAGGTGCGAAAATATGCTCCGGCAATACACCCCGAAACAACTCATGCATACCGTTCACCGGATCGCACACCGACATGGCTGCAAAGGTATCGCCATGATAGCCGTTGCGTATGGTTAACAGCCGATTTTTGTGCGCTTTATTGCGGCTTACTTGATACTGCATAGCCATTTTAATGGCTACTTCCACAGCAATTGAACCTGAATCCGCTAAAAATACCGCGTTAAGTGGTTCCGGGGTAAGGGCTACCAAGCGTTTACAGAGTTCAATTGCAGGTGCATGAGTAATGCCACCGAACATAACATGCGCTACCTGATCAATTTGTTGATGGGCTGCGGCATTTAATTTGGGATGGTTATAACCGTGAATTGCCGACCACCAGGATGCCATGCCATCGATAAGCTCACTACCGTTGTTTAGCGTGAGTGTTACTCCTTGTGCACTTTGCACCGGATAGGTAGGTAACGGATTGGTAAGTGAGGTATATGGATGCCAAATATGCGCTTGATCAAACGCGAGGTCTGCATCTGTAATATGCCCGTGCACTGTGGATTCTACGTTCGTTTTTGCACTTGTTAATGAATTTGTATTGTTCATATAATAACCGAATGTAAACTTGGTGGGTTTCATCTAGTTGACAGTGTAAAGTGTACCGCTATCCTAGTCGAGTTTTTAGCGCACTAATCTCTCGGGAAATGCTCCGGCAAGTTGCTTGCGTATGTCGATCAATTAGCCCCTTAGTGCGCACCATAACTACAACTACACAGGAAGCGAATCCAGTGAATTCACCTACAGTATCAGCGGCACAGCAAGGCTCGAGAAACCAAAGCTCGGAAAACCAGCAGCCCGCGGCAAATGGCAACTCAGCTCACAACGGCCAAACTACGCCACCGAAGCAGTGGCAACGCAGTGAAATTGCCGCACTATTTGCCTTACCCATGAATGATTTGTTGTTTCGTGCGCAATCGGTGCACCGCGAACATTTTAATCCGAACGAGGTGCAGGTAAGCACGTTGCTATCGATTAAAACCGGTGCTTGCCCAGAGGATTGTAAATACTGCCCGCAAAGCGCGCGCTACGATACCGGCTTGGAAAAAGAGCAGTTAATGGAAGTGCAGAAGGTGTTAGAGCAGGCTGAACGCGCTCTACAAACTGGTGCTACCCGATTCTGTATGGGCGCCGCATGGCGCGATCCGAAAGAGCGTGATATGCCAAAGCTTAAAGCGATGATTGAAGGCGTGCGGGAAATGGGCTTAGAAACCTGTATGACCCTCGGCATGCTTTCCAATGAACAAGCTGCAGCGCTCGCCGAAGCTGGTTTAGATTACTACAATCATAATTTGGATACTTCACCAGAATTCTATGGCGAAATTATCACCACTCGTACCTACCAAGATCGCTTGAATACCCTGCAATCTGTGCGCAATGCCGGCATGAAAGTGTGTTCCGGAGGTATCGTGGGCATGGGTGAAGAGCAAAAAGATCGGATAGGGCTGTTACAACAGCTTGCCAATATGCCGTTACCACCGGAATCTGTGCCAATTAACCAGCTAGTGAAAGTTTCTGGAACGCCACTCGATTCGTTGGAAGATCTGGATCCGTTTGAGTTTATTCGCTGTATCGCCATAGCGCGCATTTTAATGCCGAAATCCCATGTGCGGCTTTCTGCTGGCCGTGAAACCATGAGTGATGAGATGCAAGCATTGTGTTTCTTTGCTGGCGCGAACTCGATCTTCTATGGCGAAAAATTACTTACAACGGCCAACCCTGTAGCGGATGCCGATCAACGTTTATTCGCACGGTTAGGGATTCGTCCTGAAGCTGCAAAACCGAAAAAAGAGTTATTTTACGATGCCGCAGCAAACGATTCGCAATCAGCTCGCTAATAAACTTGCGGCAAAACAAGAGCGCAGCTTGCTGCGTTCTTTGTTGGCGCGCACCCATACCGATGCGCCAACAGTTTCAGCAGGGCAACTTAACAACGCAACTGGGGCCCCAGCTTACCGCAACTTCTCTAGTAATGATTATCTAGGCTTAAGCCAGCATGCTGAGGTAATAGCTGCATTTCAAAGCGGTATTCAGCGCTGGGGAGTTGGTGCTGGCGCCAGCCCACTGGTAACCGGATACACCGAGGCTCATGCCGCTCTGGCGGAAGCTTTAGCGGCTTGGTTTGGGGTAGAGCGTGTAATTCTGTTCAGCAGCGGTTTTAGTGCCAATGCGGGCGTTCTACACACACTAAGAGCTGCTGGCGCGGTGCCAGTAATCGATAAACTGTGCCATGCCTCGATTTATGATGGCGTGCGCGGTTATCTTGGTACTGCTGAGCGCGCGAATAAGGCTAAGCAAGGCAGCAGTGAGTTTTTACGGTTCCTGCACAATGATTACACTGATCTGCAGCGGCAAGTTGATAACCTAGCCTTTGCTTCAGAAGATGAACAAGAACATGCACTTATAGTATCAGAAGGGCTGTTTAGCATGGATGGCGATGGCGCAGATGTGGCCGCTTTAGTGGCAGCGAAAAAACGAGCGAATGGCCTGTTAATGCTTGATGATGCGCATGGTATTGGTGTTATGGGGCAGCATTATCGGGGCGTGTTTGATGCGCCTGGAAGTAAGGCAATTGATGTAGTTACTGGCACCTTCGGCAAAGCATTTGGGATGGGTGGGGCATTTATCGCAACCGATCACCTTATTGCCGATAGCTTAGTGAATGATTGTCGTCATCTCATATACAGCACCGCGTTTCCGCCTGCCCAGGCAGAAGCATTGTTAGCGGCACTCAAAGTGATACAGCGCGGAGATCTGCAGGCCATATTGCAGCAACGCGTACAGCAATTTCGGCAGCTGGCCGCAGAGCAGGGGTTACGCATCAGCGCAGCTGCAGCGAATGCGCCCATTCAACCCATAGCGATTGGGGTAAATGAGCTTGCTTTGCGTTTCAGTAAGGCACTCGCAGAGCAGGGCTTGCAAGCAATAGCTATTCGCCCACCAACGGTTCCGAACGGTACCGCACGAATTCGGTTTACCTTAAGCGCCCTGCATTCCGAGCAGGTGATTAGCGAACTCTTTGCCGCCATCGCGGATATTCTGGCTGTGGATAAGGAGCTTGCCGATGCTTGCACAGTACGATAAAGCGGCAGTAGCCAAGCGGTTTACTCAGCAGGCGTTCGCGTATGCTGACCATGCCCAAGTTCAGCAAATTAGCGCTCGTTACCTACTGGATTTGCTACAGGATGGGCTAGCTAGCCAGCAAATAACGGCCAGTAACGCGCACTTTGAAACCTTACTTGATCTTGGTTGTGGCCCGGGGGTTAACAGCCTTGAACTGGCAGATCTCGCTCGGCACTATCTGGGCGTGGATATCGCCGCTGGCATGGTAGAGGCGGCGCAGGAACAGAGCTTAGCGAGTGAATCATTGCGCCAACGTATTGCAAACAGCACAGTAAGCTTTCTTCAAGCTGACATGGAACAACTGCCACTGGGTAATGATTCGGTAGCAGGGCTGTATTCTAATCTAGCAGTGCAATGGAGCAATCAGCCACAACAGTTATTGCATGAGTTGTATCGTGTACTAGCACCTGGTGGTATGGCATGGATTAGTACCGTACTGAATAATAGTTTGCAGCCGTTTGCTGATTTACGGCGGGATTACTTATCGCAAGATGGCGTGAACGCACAGCCAACCCTGCTGCAGTGGCAAGCATGGCTGCAGCAAGCAGGCTTTTCAGTGCGCTATATTGAAGAGCGGCGCGAAACGTCTTGGTTTACAAATTTAAAAGAATTAGTACGCAGTATTAGCCGCATTGGTGCGGACCAGCAACGTACTCATGCAGCACCGCAACTTAGTAGTAGAGAATGGCTAAGCCATCAGCATAGCTATGAATTATTTCGTACTGAACTCGGGTTACCTTTGCATTACCAACTGGGGTATTTTGTGATCCAGAAATAACGCTCAATTATGCAGTTAGTTAAATTCAAAATAACTATCAATGAGATAGCCTTATTCAAGTTGAGAAAAAGTATAGATGAAATCATTTTTTGTAACAGCAACGGATACCGATGCTGGTAAAACCGAAGTAGCCGCTCTAGTGCTGAAAGCGCTAGCAATGCAGGGATACACAAGCATTGCCATGAAACCAATTGCTGCAGGGTGCGAGCTACAAACCGTTAGCACTGCAACAGAGACAAGCCAACAACTGCGAAATAGCGATGCGCTCACACTACAGAAAAACGCTACGGTAAGTTTGCCCTATGAGCAGGTAAATCCGTTTGCCTATGCGCCACCGATTGCCCCCCATATTGCAGCAGAGCTTCGCCCTGATCCCCCAACACCATCAGTGGCAAGTTTACTGCAAGCCTATACCAAGCTTACCAAGCTAGATGCGGATGTATTAATTTGTGAAGGCGCAGGTGGCTGGCAACTACCGATTAATCAGAACGAATATCTTGCTGATTTTGTGGTAGCTGCACAGATGCCCGTTATTTTAGTGGTTTCTATGCGCTTAGGGTGTATTAATCATGCGTTGTTAACCGCAATGGCGGTTAAAGCAAGTGGCTTGCCGCTGGCTGGCTGGGTGGCCAATCAAGTAAATCCTGAACAGATGCCATTCTATCAAGAGAATATAGCCAGTATTGCCCAGCGCATTGGTGCGCCGTTACTTGCCGAAGTACCACACTTTGCCGTTTCTCAGGGCAGCTGTAATAGCGCAAGTAATGCTCAGCATCCGCCTGCGCAAGCCGCAGGAACAGAAAAGGCACATGATCAGTGGTTAGCGGCTGAGCTGGCTAAACCCCAAAACATGCTGAATATTTTGGGGCTTTAAGATTTAAAGATACGTAGAACAATCACTTCCCGCGCGCAGCACCTGCGATTTACCATCACGGAATAGCACGCCATCTAAATCACCGAGTAATTGCATTTTGCGATCGGTGATTTTCAATGCCGTACCTTCGCGAATACCAATAACGCTGGTGGCTGGGTTGAGTACCATAAACTCGGCAAGGCGTTGAGCTCTGGTTTCGCCGTGGAAGCCAGGCGGATGAGAATCAAAATAATGCGGATTCAATTGGAAGTTCACCGCTGCCAATGCCTGAAATGAGGGTGGCTGTACAATGGGCATGTCGTTGGTAGTGCGTATGCTAGGGCCAGCAATGTTCGAGCCTGCACTCCAACCAGCATAGGGCATGCCAGCAAGAATCCGTTTGCGCAATATATCTAACAACCCCAAACGATATAGGTAATCGAGCACCACAAAGGTATTGCCACCGCCCACGGCTACGGCATCAGCGGCAAGCAACGCCTGTTTAGGGTTACTAAATTCATTAATGCCTTGAACCTTTACAGTGCTCAATACCGTATCTGTTGTAGCACCCCTTATTTCTCTCGATAAGGCCTGCTGAACGCGGGCTGTATAATCGGCATGGCTCATGGTTACGCCGGCATAAGGAATAAACAGTACCTTACGTTGGCCGAAATGCTCACTTAACCAAGGTGCCGCGTGTTCCAAGTAATTACCATTGCCAGCTTTAGAGCTACTAAGAAGAAGCATATTACGCATGAGAAATCCTTTGTTGAAGATGGTTTGGCTACTGATTTCATGGCCTGCAAGCTTAAACCTAGGGTATGAAAATAGCAAAAAGATCCCTTGAAAACTGTTGCGGCAGAGCAAATATAAAAGGGCAGGTATAATTGTTTCGGGGAACAAGTAATGAAACGAGTAGTATTATTTTTAGCCACAAACTTAGCCATTTTGGTTGTGCTAAGTATTGTAATGAGTGTTCTAATGTCGGTGTTTGGGGTCGATTTCGGCAGCTACACCGGGTTATTGGTCTTTGCGGCGGTTTTTGGCTTTGGTGGCGCGTTTATCTCGTTATTTATGTCCAAATGGATGGCAAAACGTTCTACCCGAGCGCGGGTTATTGAACAGCCAGGCAACGATGTTGAGCGCTGGTTATTAAATACTGTTGCGCGGCAGGCCCAACAAGCACAAATAAAAATGCCGGAAGTCGCTATTTATGATTCGCCGGAACCAAATGCATTTGCCACGGGTGCAACAAAGAATAGTTCGTTAGTTGCCGTTTCTACCGGTTTATTGCGCAGCATGAATAAAGACGAAGTAGAGGCGGTGCTTGCACATGAGGTAAGCCATGTAGCTAATGGTGATATGGTAACGCTTACCTTGATTCAAGGGGTAGTAAATACCTTCGTGATTTTCTTAGCCCGCGCATTGGCAGGGCTGATTAACAGCGCGTTAAGAGGCAATCAACAAGGTGGTAGCCATCATGGCGGCGGGGGCTTTGCTTACTTTGGTTTGGTTATTTTGTTTGAGATTGTTTTTGGTGCACTGGCGAGCTTAATCGTGTTTTATTTTTCCCGCCAACGGGAATATCGAGCCGATGCAGGTGCTGCGCGTTTAGTAGGCGCACCGAAAATGATTGCCGCATTACAGCGCTTATCGCAAGGGCGTGAATCGCAGCTAGATGATAAAATGCTAGCGTTTGGTATTAAGGGAAAACTCACCAAAAGTGAACTAATGATGACCCATCCACCGATCGAGAAACGCATTGCAGCATTGCGTGCCAGGAGATTTTAATGATTGTTGATCTACAGCAGCAAAATGCCACGGCGATCTACCATTTGATGACGCAAACGCTGATTCCGCGGCCTGTTGCATGGGTATTAAGTGAACATCAGCTCGGACATTTGAATTTAGCCCCATTTTCATACTTTACGGCGGTTTCAAGTGAACCGCCGTTGTTGATGTTTTCCGTGGGCAATAAAACCCAAAATGAAGGCAAGGATACCAAGGTAAACATTGCCAAGAATCCGTATTTTGTGGTGCATATTGCACCCCAATCTTTGGCTAGAGAAGTTACGGAAACGTCACGCACTTTGCCTGCCGAACAAAGCGAGCTTGCGGATTTGGGCCTAGCTACAGTGCCCTTCGAGGGCTTTCCATTACCTCGGCTGGAAAGCTGCGCCATTGCTTTTGGATGTAAGTTACATTCTTTACAAGATGTGCCTGGTGCGCCGCAAACATTAGTGTTCGGAAAAATCGAACGGGTGTTTATTGATGATCGCGTTAGCGAAATCCAGCGTAAGGAAAGAAGTAATGGTGATGTATCTGAACGAATTATTGTTGACGCTCTAAAAGTACAACCTCTAGCACGCTTGGGTGCTGACCAATATGGCTGCTTAGGCTCTATTTTAGAGATTTCACGGCCAAAATAATTTGAAGTGGTCAAAAACCCCGAATTTGCGTTGCAATCCTTTGCCCACGCAGATACATTCAATGTTCTCCTGATTATAAGTAGTGAAAGGAACGTATTATGCAGTGGACACCTGATAGCTGGCGGAAATTTCCGATTCAACAGCAACCTACATACGCAGATCAAGCAGTACTTGCCACTGTGGAATCGCAATTGAAGCGTTATCCACCGTTAGTGTTTGCTGAAGAAATCCGTCGGTTACAAAGCCATTTGGGCGATGTGTGCCAAGGCAATGCCTTTTTGCTACAAGGTGGTGATTGCGCCGAATCGTTTCGCGATTTTACGGCCCCAAAAATTCGTGACACCTTCAAAGTGATGTTGCAAATGGCTATCGTAATGACCTTTGCAGGCGAAGTGCCTGTAGTAAAGGTTGCCCGCATGGCCGGGCAATTTGCGAAGCCGCGGTCTAGTGATGACGAAGTAATTGATGGCGTATCCTTGCCGAGCTACCGAGGCGATATTATTAATGGCGCTGAGTTCACGGATAGTGCTCGCCAGCCAGATCCGCAACGCATGCTTACTGCTTATCACCATTCGGCTGCCAGCTTGAACTTGCTAAGAGCTTTTGCTCAGGGTGGTTTCGCTGATTTGCATAAAGTGCATAAGTGGAATATGGGTTTCATTAATGCAAATCCAATGAAAGAAAAGTACCAAGCAATTGCGGAGCGGATTGAAGAGGCATTACGATTCATGGAAGTGTTGGGAATTACTGCGGAAACGCATCCAACAATTCATGAAACCGAATTATTTACCTCTCACGAAGCGTTGTTGCTGCCGTATGAGGAAGCGTTAACGCGCACAGATAGCCTTACCGGTATGCCATATAACTGTTCTGCACACATGGTGTGGATGGGTGAGCGTACGCGGCAACTGGATCATGCGCACATGGAGTTTTTCCGTGGCATTAACAATCCAGTGGGAGTGAAAATTGGGCCAACGGCTACAGAAGATGAGCTGATGGCACTAATGGATACGTTGAATCCGAATAATGAAGCAGGGCGGTTAACCTTTATTACCCGTATGGGGGCCGATAAACTTGCCGATAACCTACCACGCTTAATTCGCCGAGTGCAGCAAGAAGGGCGCAATGTGGTGTGGTCTAGCGATCCTATGCACGGCAATACAGTTAAGGCCAGTAGTGGCTATAAAACCCGTGATTTTGACGCCATTATTCGTGAGATCCGCCAGTTCTTTGCGGTGCATAAAGCGGAAGGTAGTTATGCGGGTGGTATTCACTTGGAAATGACGGGTGAAAACGTTACTGAATGCACCGGCGGCGCATACAAAATATCGCAAGATGATTTAGCCGAGCGTTATCTTACCCAATGCGATCCACGCTTAAATGCTGATCAGGTTTTAGAGCTGGCCTTCTTAGTTTCAGAATCATTAAGTAAGGCCCGTACTACTTAAACTCCACGGTATTATGCTGGTTTGTGTGTACTGGGCCGAACTGCTGTTCAGTGCACACAAATTGGCCATTAACTTTCCTGCCAATTCGCGTATAATGCGCGCCTTAATAACACCACTTTCATTCGTTCTGGCCTGTTCCGAACGCTATTGCTTGGTACCTGTTAGAGAGGAGATGTGCAATGAACCAAACCAATACTACTGCCGCTTATCAGTTTTTTGATGCGCTATGGGCGGATTATATTAAGCGAACCCCTTCAGCAGCGAAAGTACATAACGTGTTAGCGGAAGGGCAAACCATCGTAAATGATCATGTTGCATTTCGTACCTTTAACATTGCACCAGTGAACCTTGATGTATTAGCGAAACATTTTGTGAAAATGGGCTATTTCGCCAATGGTGATTATCACTTTGCTGAGAAAAAGCTGCGCGCTAAGCACTTTGAGCACGCGGATCCAAAACTACCGAAAATTTTTATTAGCGAATTGTTGGTGGAAGAGTTTTCATCAGAATTGCAAGAAATCGTACATACAATGGTTGGTAGCATTGATACTAACAAGGTGTTTGAGCCTGAGTTCTTATATTCTGGTACTCACTGGCATGTTACCTACGAGCAATATCAGTTGCTGCTGGAAGAGAGCGAATATGCGGCTTGGATGAGTGCATTCGGATTCTGTGCTAACCATTTCACCGTGAGTGTAAATGAGCTGCCTGGTTATAGCACGCTGGAAAGCGTGAACGAGCGCTTAAAAGAAGCAGGTTTCACCTTGAACAGCTCGGGTGGCGAAATCAAAGGCTCGCCAGCGGTGTTTCTTGAGCAATCCTCAACTATGGCGGATCAAATCAAGGTGAACTTCAGTGATCGTGTGGCCATCATTCCAAGCTGTTTTTATGAGTTTGCGAAGCGCTACGAAATTACCGAAGGTAAGCTATACACCGGCTTCGTAGCTGCTTCAGCGGATAAAATCTTTGAAAGCACGAACGCCAAGCAATAATTTTGTTTAGTAACGGTGGCGCTTTAGCTTCGCTGTGGTCATGATTTTAGCCGCAATTTCTTCAACAGATGCATGTGTGGAGTTTAAATATGGAATGGCTTCTTGGCGGAAGATGCTTTCAATTTCATTAATCTCTAATGCACACTGCTCCATCGAAGAATAGCGGCTATTGGCGCGCCGTGCTTCACGAATATTCTGCAGGCGCTCTGGATCAATGGTGAGGCCGAACAGCTTATGCCGATGCATTTTTAAATCGTAAGGCAGCTCGATTCGGCCCATATCTTCTTCGGTAAGCGGGTAATTTGCTGCTTTAATTCCGTATTGTAGCGCCAAATAGATACAGGTAGGAGTTTTACCCGTGCGCGAGGCGCCTACTAAAATGATATCGGCTTCGTGATAGTTACGCGTAGTAACACCATCATCATTTTCCAATGTATAGTTAATTGCATCGATACGAAAATTGTAATCTTGGTTTAAGCCATGCGTACGATTCGTTTTTGGTTGTGCATCAACCCCCAACTCCGCTTGTACCGGAGCTACGTAGTGGTCTAAGAAATCGTAGCTTACTCCCGCACTATTGGTGATGATATTCTTTATTTTTGGATCTACAAAGGTGTGAAAAATCAATGGCTTCTCATTATTATCAGCAAACGCACTATTAATTTCCTCTACGGCTCTGAGGGCTTTATCCTCATCATCAATAAACGGTAGTGTTTTATGCTCAAACTTCACTGGGAACAGCGATAAAATCGCATGACCAAAGGTTTCAGAGGTAAGGGCCGTGCCGTCAGAAATATAAAAAGCTGTGCGCATTGTGAAATTGCCTTAAATGAGTGTAATTCAAATGTTAACTTGTTGCGCCCCAACGTGTAAAATACCTTTATCAATTTTAGCTGGATAATTCCCCCGACACATTAAGGATTACACCGTGCAAGAATCTGCAAACGACAACGTACTTTGGTATCAACACCTAGGAATGGATGACGTAAACCGGGTTGGCGGCAAAAATGCCTCTCTGGGAGAGATGATTAGTAACTTGGCGGGGGCTGGCGTTACGGTTCCTGGTGGTTTTGCAACAACTTCTCATGCATTCAACACCTTTCTTGAGCAAAGTGGCTTAAACGATCGTATTCACGACATTCTTGATACCCTTGATGTAGATGATATTAAAGCATTGGGTGCTGCAGGCACTACGATTCGCCAATGGATTATTGATACGCCATTTACACCTGAGCTAGATGCCGCAATTCGTGCCGCCTATGATGAACTCAGCGGTGGTTATGCCGAGGCCAGTTTCGCAGTTCGTAGCTCGGCTACTGCTGAAGATATGCCTGATGCTTCCTTTGCCGGCCAGCAAGAAACCTTTTTGAACGTAAAAGGTATTGATGCGGTTATGGAGGCAATCAAGCATGTGTTTGCGTCTTTATTTAATGATCGGGCCATTTCTTATCGTGTGCACCAAGGCTACGACCACCGTGGTGTAGCGTTATCAGCCGGCGTGCAACGCATGGTACGCAGTGATTTGGCGGCTTCCGGTGTTATGTTTACCATTGATACCGAATCTGGTTTCGATCAGGTGGTGTTTATTACCTCTTCTTATGGTTTGGGTGAAATGGTAGTGCAAGGCGCGGTAAACCCAGATGAGTTCTTTGTGCATAAACCAACCCTAGCAGCGGGTAAGCCAGCAGTAATTCGCCGCACCATGGGAAGTAAAAAAATTGAAATGGTTTACTCCAATGATGCAGCGCATGGTAAACAAGTAACGATTCAAGATATCGATATTGAACGCCAGAAACAGTTTTCATTAACGGATGCGGAAATTTTAGAGCTTGCGAAACAAGCGGTGATTATTGAGCAGCATTATGGCCGGCCGATGGATATCGAATGGGCTAAAGATGGTGTTGATGGCAAGCTGTATATTGTGCAGGCACGTCCAGAAACCGTGCGTTCTAACGAATCGGGAAATAGTATTGAACGTTTTGCTTTAAAAGCTGATTCCGAAATTATTACTACCGGCCGAGCGATTGGTCAGAAAATTGGTAGCGGTAAAGCGCGGGTGCTTAAATCAATCGATGAAATGGATCAGGTGCAACCGGGCGATGTATTAATTGCCGACATGACCGACCCTGATTGGGAACCGATTATGAAGCGTGCTTCAGCAATCGTTACCAATCGTGGTGGCCGTACTTGCCATGCGGCAATTATAGCGCGCGAGTTGGGCATTCCTGCAGTAGTGGGTTGTGGTGATGCAACGAAAAAGATTGCTGATGGCGCAGAGGTTACTGTTTCTTGTGCCGAGGGTGATACTGGCAACATTTATAGCGGCATTTTAGAGTTTGAAGTAACCAAATCGGAAGTGGGGAATATGCCCGCACTGCCATTTAAGATTATGCAAAATGTGGGTAATCCGGATCGGGCATTTGATTTTGCTCGCTTGCCGCACGCCGGCGTTGGCTTAGCCCGTTTAGAGTTCATTATTAATCGCATGATTGGTGTGCACCCAAAGGCACTGTTGCATTTTGAAGAGCAAACATTAGAGCTGCAGGCATTAATAAACGATATGATCGCTGGCTATGAAAGCCCGCGTGAGTTTTACATTCAACGTTTAGTAGAAGGCATTGCCACCATTGGTGCTTCATTTGCACCAGAGCGCGTTATCGTGCGGATGTCGGATTTTAAAACTAACGAATATGCGAATTTAATTGGTGGGCGCCAATATGAACCGGAAGAAGAAAATCCAATGTTGGGCTTCCGCGGAGCTGCGCGCTACTTAGCACCAGATTTCACTGAGTGTTTTGCTCTAGAATGCGAAGCCATCAAGCGGGTTCGTAATGATATGGGCCTTACCAACGTAGAAATCATGATTCCATTCGTGCGCACTTTAGATGAAGGGCGCAAGGTAATTGAATTATTGGCCAAGCATGGTTTACGCCAAGGTGAGAATGGCTTGCGGGTAATTATGATGTGTGAATTACCATCAAATGCTGTGCTAGCTGATAAGTTTCTCGATATTTTTGATGGCTTCTCTATTGGTTCAAACGATTTAACCCAGCTTACCCTTGGTTTAGATCGGGATTCAGGCCTGATTGCGCATTTATTTGATGAGCGTAATGAAGCAGTAAAGGCATTACTATCGATGGCGATTCAAACGGCTAAGAAACGTGGGAAATATGTTGGAATTTGTGGCCAGGGCCCATCCGATCATCCAGATTTTGCGTTTTGGTTAGTAGAGCAGGGAATTGATTCCATTTCACTAAATCCTGATTCTGTGCTCGATACTTGGTTGTTCTTGGATAAAGAGTTAAATAAATAACATGCAAAAATGTGGGGGTTGTTGGTAGTGGCCAACCGGTTACCGGTATTAAATGAATATTCTCAAGTGCCTGGTGAAATACAGGCCTTTGTAAACGCGCTTGAGCAAGCAGGTTTTATCGGTGACATTGATATCAGTTACGGTGGCCGTATGGTTGCTGCAACGGATAACAGTATCTATCAACAGCTTCCGCAAGCTGTGCTCTATCCTAAGAGCCAGCATGACGTGCGCTGCATATTTCGCACTGCAGCTCGCACTCAGTTTAAGGGTATTCGATTCTCGCCTCGGGGCGGTGGTACCGGTACTAATGGCCAATCACTTACGCCTGGCGTGGTTATTGATTTAAGCCGCTACCTCACCAAAGTTCTGGAGTTGAACCTCGCGGAAGGTTGGGTTCGAGTTGAAGCGGGGATTGTTAAAGACCAACTGAACGCTGTGCTTGCTGAGCATGGCTACTTCTTTGCCCCTGATACCTCTACCAGTAATCGTTGCACCATAGGCGGTATGATTGCTACCGATGCTTCTGGGCAAGGTTCGTTAATTTACGGCAAAACCAGCGATCATGTTTTAGGCTTACGCAGCGTGCTGGTAAGCGGTGAAGAATTACGTGGTGAGCCGGTAAGCGTTGCTCAAGCTACTGAAGTAGCACAGCAAGATAATGCCCAAGGAGCTATCTATCGGCAAGTATTGGCGAGTTGTAAAGAATTACGCCCAGAAATTGAGGCTAAGTTCCCGCCATTAAACCGATTTTTAACTGGTTATGATTTGGCGCACGCTTATGATCCGGAGCAAGATACGATTGATGTGAGCCGTTTAATCTGCGGCGCCGAAGGCACCTTAGCATTGGTTACTGAAGCGAAGCTGAACATCACTCCTAGCCCCAATTTTAAAGTATTGGTTAATGTGAAGTATCAGGATTTCTCTGATGCACTCCGGCACGCACCCGCATTGGTAAAAGCCCGTGCTACTTCGGTAGAAACTATCGACAGTAACGTACTTGATTTAGCTCGTAACGATATTGTTTGGCATGAGGTGGAAGACCTTCTCACCGATGTGCCGCCTTATCGTATGGGAGGCATCAATATTCTTGAGTTCACTGCTGTAAGCAGGGAAGAGATTGGCGATAAAGTGAAGCGCTTATTAAACCAGCTACAGGAGTTAGATCCCAAGCAATCAGGCGTAATTGGCTATCAAATATGCCGTGATGAAGCCAGCATTCAGAAAATTTATGCCATGCGCAAAAAAGCGGTGGGGTTACTTGGTGCTACCAAAGGCAAAGCGAAGCCAGTAGCTTTTGTTGAAGATACTGCGGTGCCACCAGAGAAACTAGCGGATTTCATTATGGAATTCCGCGCCTTACTGGATTCGTATGGTTTGCACTATGGCATGTTTGGGCACGTTGATGCGGGTGTGTTACATGTTCGCCCAGCACTTGATATGCAACAACCGGAAAGTGCAACACTCGTTCGTGAAGTTAGCGATAGGGTAATGCAACTTACCGCACGCTTCGGCGGCTTAATGTGGGGCGAGCATGGTAAGGGCTATCGCTCTGAATATGGCCCTGAATTCTTTGGTGAGCAGCTGTTTAATGAGCTTCGCAAGCTAAAAGCGGTATTTGACCCGCATAACCGCCTTAACCCCGGGAAAATCTGTACCCCAATCGGTTCTAACGAACAGCTAGTTTCCGTGGATGCGCGGAAACGGGGTTGGTTTGATCGGCAAATTCCTTTGCAATGGCAAGCACAATTCCAGGGCGCTATGGATTGTAATGGCAACGGGCTTTGCTTTAGTTTTGATGCCAATACTGCGATGTGTCCATCGTATCGTGCCACTGGCGATCGCAGATTCTCGCCGAAAGGGCGTGCCACACTGCTGCGTGAATGGTTACGTTTGCGTGCTGTTAGCAATATTACCGAAAGTGATACACATGATGCGGTTGCTGCCAGTGCAGTTGCAGCTAATGCTCCGTTACCTATAGCTAAACAAAAGCCTCAGGGCTTTTGGCAGAACACTCGGCTAGCGAAAATGGCCGCTGATAATGATGCTGATTTCAGCCATCAGGTAAGGGAAGCGATGGATACCTGTTTGGCGTGTAAGGCGTGCACTAGCCAATGCCCGGTGAAAGTAGATATTCCCAGCCAACGAGCAAATTTTTATGCCGATTATCATCAGCATTATCGTCGGCCGTTGCGTGATTATATGTTACTCCATAGTGAGCGCACTCTAGCGCGTTTGAGTAAAACTCCGCGGCTAGCTAATTTAATGAGCCAGAATATTATTAGCCGTTGGCTGTTAAAGAAAACCTTTGGTTATGTAGATGCGCCGCGTTTTTCTGTGCCTCGGTTAGCACGGCAAATCGGCAAACAGAATTACCTAACGCTCAATGAGTTAGTGCAAAAATCAGAGCAGGGCACCTACAACGCTAATGATTATGTCTTGGTAATTCAAGATGTGTTTACCAGTGCATTTAATGCCGAGGTTGTGCGTGATTTCATGGCGTTGTGTAGAAAACTAGAAAAAGAACCTGTGTTGGTACCATTTATGCCGAATGGAAAAACTGCCCATGTGAAAGGTTTTTTGGCTGAGTTTTCTAAAGTAGCGCATTACACCGCTGCTGAATTAGCCAAGTTATCGCGTACGTTAGGAGCACCGATGGTAGGTTTAGATGCTGCTACCACTTTATGTTTCCGCGACGAGTATCGAAAGGCTGAAATCCCTCGTGCTAACGAGTTCAAGGTGCTACTTAGCCATGAATACCTAAGCGAGGTATTTGCTAGCACCAAGATAACAGTACAAAACACGAATACAGCGGAACACGCATTGGTAATGCTACCTCACTGCACTGAACAAACAGCATTACCTGGAGTAGCAAAAGCTTGGCAGCGCTTGTTTGCTAAAGTTGGGGTTGAGGTAGATACACCAGCAGTTGGGTGTTGCGGTATGGCTGGAACCTTTGGTCATGAGCTGGAGCAGCAAGCTACATCAGCTACAATTTTCTCGAGTAGCTGGCAGCCTCACTTAGAGCGTAACGATCAGGTTGTTGCGTCTGGTTTTTCATGCCGCTGTCAAAGCGAACGGCTGCTAAAACGCGAACTACTGCATCCGGTACAATCACTGTTGCGGGCTATGAGCGAAAGCTGATTCAATGCTAATCTAGCTTTGGTAAGCTAATCTTGCTGCCATACTTGCTGCCATACTTGCAGCCGTTTTTGCAGCCATACTTGTAGCCGTTCTTGTAGCCAATATTGTATCCGTTCTTGTAGCCAAAAAAAAAGCGCCTTTCGGCACTTTTTTATTCTTCCCTAGCGAATCAACAGTGCGCTAAGAGGCACTAATTACGCTAGGTTTAGCTAGTAATCTAGCCCGCTAATTTCTCAGCTAACTTCGCTGCAAGAATCTCACGAGCCATTTCATCAGCAATTTCACCAGTAGGGCGATTTTCATCGGTAGCACGGGTAAAGATCTTATCGAGCGTACCGTAAATTGCTTTTACGCGTGCTGCGGTTTCTTCGAGGCTGAAGTTTGCCGCTTCTGAGCATACGTGAATTACACCACCAGCGTTAATTACATAATCTGGTGCATACAAGATGCCCATATCGCGTAATACCTTGTCGTGCGCTGGAGTAGCGAGCTGATTATTTGCGCTACCGGCAATTACTTTCGCTTTAATACGCTTTAAGGTTGCATCATTAATTGTTGCGCCTAGTGCACAAGGTGCATACACATCGCATTCTACATCGTAGATCGCATCAATGCTTACCGCTTCAGCGGATAGCTCTTTTACTGCACGAGCAACCGCTTCTTCGTTTACATCTGCAACAATTAGCTGTGCGCCTTCTTTGGCGCAGTATTCTGCAAAATCATAACCAACAGCGCCTAGGCCCTGAATAGCGATACGCAAACCGCTTAGGCTTTCATTGCCAAACGCATGCTTAGCGGCAGCTTTGAGGCCCAAGTAGGTGCCTTCTGCAGTATGTGGCGAAGGATCGCCTGCTTTACCTTCAGTACCGGCAACAAATGGCGTTTCAGTACCCACGATATCGATGTCTGCAGTACGGATATTCACATCTTCAGCAGTAATATACTTACCACCAAGCGAATTCACAAAGCGGCCATAGGCTTTAAAGAAGGCTTCGCTCTTGTCTTTCTTCGCATCGCCTATAATTACGGCTTTGCCGCCGCCTAATGGTAATCCAGCAAGTGCACTTTTGTACGTCATGCCGCGCGATAACCGCAACACGTCTGTTAATGCTTCTTCTGAGCTAGCATAGTTCCACATCCGCGTACCGCCAAGGGCTGGGCCCATAGTGGTATCGTGAACGGCGATAATTGCTTTAAGGCCAGTTACTTTGTCATGACAGAACACCACTTGTTCGTGGCTGTCAAATTCCATGTGTTCGAATAGCGCCATTTTCCGCTAACCTCATTGTTGTTGTCAGAGACACAAATTTGGTGCGTAAACTAACACTTTACGTAAACTGTTGCCAGTAACCCAAGGGTAAAAAAATACTGCTTAGCCGGTAAAACTATCAACTTGTCTTTACAGCGTTAATATTTGTTCGTGGTCTGTCCAGTAAGGGGCTGTAGCGCTTTTCAGGATTGCTTAGTGCTGCTAATATGGAGCCTGATAATAATAATGAGCAGAACCAAAATCTGCGGTTCTTAAATATTAGCGTTCAACAGTAGTGAGATAACCATGAGTGATCAACAAGTACAAAGTAATCCGGAGCAGGCAGCTTGGGTTCGGGAACAATTTCAGAAAGCCAACGGTTATCTGGTAGAGAAAGGCATTCTTACTGACCAAGTATTGGTGAAAGAAAGCCGTTATTTAATGCCTCATGTTGCGTTATGGAAATTCACCGAACGCGGTACTACCGAAAAAGTATGGGCGATTACCGGTGTATGCCCAACAGATCATGTTGATGCAAAAGTAGCTGGTGATGCTCGCGAAGCTTTAAAGCATTTTTGCTTACGCTGGCAATTGCGTGCCGACACTATTCTGAACGATCCGAAAAGTGATGCAACACAACAGAAATTTGCCAATTTGCTAATTAATCATGCCGAAGCATGCTACGAATTGGTAGAGCAGAAAGACCTTTGGGAAGGGAGTTAATTCCTCAGAACGGTTTAATAACGCGCAGCCCGAGGAATCTGGCTGCGCGTTTTTGTTATTCAGCCTGCATCTTCATCGTTAGTAAGCATAAATAAACCTTCATTGAGCATGCCAGCGAGTAACTCGCAAGCAAATGAAGAACTCAAGTATTCGATAATCTCAACAGTTTCAGCATAATCTGTCATATCACAGAGCACACCAAACAACGCTTCTGCATGTTCATCGAGGCGAAACCAATTGCCTTGAATCACCGCGTACAGATTACCTTCATGATGCGTGGTTATCATCCGTACACCCACGGCTTTTACTAATAGCTCGTATCGTTTACAGCTATAAACCACAGCACCTGCGGTAAAGGGTTCGCTTGGGTAATCCGGTAATGGTGGGCGTGGGTTTTTAGAAAATAGTTCGGCGCATACTTTATGTAATAGCGCATCGTCATTTAATGCACTTTGCATAAGCTCTCGGCAATACTGGGTGGCTTGTTGGGGTAGATGCCACGGCTCCCGGTCGGCAAGCTCAGTACCATCTTGATTGAGCAAAATTTCTGACCGATCATGAAAACGTTGTTGTAGCGCATCTTGATCAAGGGCGTAATCTGCTAACGCGGAAATAAGCTCTGCTTGGCTTGGCGCGCGAAAACCCACCGAAAAGTTGAGTGCCTCGGCAATTGTTTCACCTGCATGTGGAAACCCTGCCGGAATATACAGCATATCGCCGGGCTCGAGTACTTCATCAATAATCGGGGTAAAACCGGTAATTTGTTTTAGATCTGGATGCGGGCAAATGGTTTTATAATCGCCCGGTTCACCCACTTGCCAACGTCGCGAGCCGCTGCCTTGAATAATGAATACATCATACTGATCAAGATGAGCACCAACACCGCCACCCACGGTAGAGTAGCTCACCATTAAATCGTCTACACGCCAATCCGGAAGAAAACGGAACGCGCGCAACAATTCTTGCGCCGGCGGATAATGCTCATTCACTGCTTGTACTAATAAACTCCAGCCAGTATCGCCAAATGCTGAGAAATCCTCGATAGGCCCATGTTGTAAATCCCAACCAGTAGCGGTTTTTTGTACTACCCGAGAATCGACACCAGGCTCAAGAGATAAGCCGGCTAGTTCATCTGCACTAATGGGATCTGCAAAGCCAACAAATGCTTGCTTAATTAATAGCGGTTTTTGTTGCCAATAATCGCGCAGAAAAGCTACCGCGTTAAAGGCATGATGATTGAGAATATAATCACTGGGGCTATCTTGAAATGGATTGTGAATCATAAGCTACTCTTTGCGATAGAGAAGGGCGGCATAGTTTACTTGCCGCCCTTGTAAGCACCTGTTTTACCAACTTACAGTATCCAATTACAGGTTCTGTAAGTGTTCAGGAAGTTCGCTAACAAAGGCTTCAGCACGGCCAATATAAGTTGCTGGTGTTAGCGCTTTTAGCTGCGTTTTTACCGCTTCAGGAAGTTGTAGCGTATCAATAAACACGGCCAAGTCGGCTTGATTAATACGTTTCCCACGGGTTAACTCTTTCAATTTTTCATACGGCTTTTCAATTGCATAGCGGCGCATTACGGTTTGCACCGGCTCAGCGAGCAGCTCCCAGTTTTGATCGAGTTCAGCTCGCAGGTTTGCTTCATTTACTTCTAATTTGGTTAAGCCTTTCAACGTTGCTTGATAGGCTATTACCGAATAGCCCAAACCAACACCTAAATTACGCAACACAGTTGAATCGGTTAAATCACGCTGCCAGCGAGAAACAGGCAGTTTTGCCGCTAAGTGGCCGAAGATTGCGTTGGCAATACCAAGGTTACCTTCTGAGTTTTCGAAATCAATTGGGTTTACTTTATGCGGCATGGTTGATGAACCGACTTCACCAGCAATAGTTTTCTGTTTGAAGTGATTTAAAGCAACATAGCCCCATAAATCACGATCAAAATCGATAAGAATTGTGTTTAAACGGCACAGGGCATCAAACCATTCCGCAATATAATCATGCGGCTCGATTTGCGTGGTGTAGGCGTTCCAAGTTAATCCAAGAGAGGTTACAAACTGTTCTGCTACCGCATGCCAATCAACATCTGGATAGGCCGAAAGATGCGCATTGTAGTTACCTACAGCGCCATTTATTTTGCCCAAGAACCGCACGCTTTTCAGGGCGGTCATTTGCCGATCTAATCGAACCGCCACATTCGCAAACTCTTTGCCCATAGTACTTGGTGTTGCTGGCTGACCATGAGTACGCGCCATCATTGGAATGGTTTTATATGCCTCAGCTTGCCGGCTAATTTCCTGCAATAGTTGCTGTAGTAGGGGCCACACAACGTTTTCGTTGGCAGCATTTAACATCAGCGCATGCGATAAATTATTGATATCTTCCGAAGTGCAGGCGAAATGGATAAACTCATTTACAGCGTTTAACTCGGCGTTATTGGCTACTTTTTCTTTCAAAAAGTATTCAACTGCTTTTACATCATGGTTGGTGGTGCGCTCAATGTCTTTTACTCGTTGGGCGTCGGCTTCGGAGAATTCGGCAACGATCTTATTCAGTTCCGCATTTGCTGCTGCAGAAAACTCTGGTACTTCAGTAATCTCGCTGATAGTGCTTAGCTTTTGCAGCCAGCGTACTTCTACCAATACGCGTTGGTGAATTAGGCCGAATTCACTTACAAACGGGCGAAGATCTGCAGTTTTACTACCATAACGGCCGTCTACTGGGCTAATTGCCGTAAGCGGAGAAAAAGAAAGCGCCATGTGTATGCTCCATGAGTTAACGATTTTAGCGGGGGTTAATTACGCAATAGATCTTCAATTGCGCGTACCAAATTACCGCGAGAAAAAATAATGTGTCGGCGTTTACCGCCAAGTTGTCGCCACAGCACAGCACTACGAATTCCGGCTAGCAGCATGCTGCGGATTTGATATTGCACCGTGGTTTGTTTTAAATGTTCAGGTTTGCCACTGATTTGAATGCGCGGACCCAACGGGCTAATCACATCCATGTACAGTTTACCGAGGTTCTCGATAATCACGTTCTCCTCGAATTCAAACTCTTCACGTTGTCGCTTTATTTGCTTTAAAGTTGAGCCTAACTTCGCAAGTGCAGCATTATTCTTTGCCAATTTCCGCTCAAGGGCGAGCATGCCAACCACATAGCGAGTTTGCTCTACATCTTTCGCACCTTTGCCATTCAGCTGCCCGAGTAATAAGCGTAGCGCGGGTTTTAAGTTTTCAATATCGCCATATACATCCAGAGTGCTGCTAGGATCTAAGTTCAATAAGCTATTTACTAGAACCTGAAAATGATCGTTCGGCATAATTTCGCCGCGCCGGGCCAATTGTTGTGCGCACACGGCAGCTAAACATACACCGCCAAGGGCTAAGCTACGTTGATGCCAATCATTTAATTTGCGTTCGTGAAGGGATACAACGTTACTCATAAGGCCACCTCAAAATCAGTAATACGTTGCTCAATAATCCCGCCGCCCAAACATACATCCTGTTGATAAAATACTGCTGATTGGCCTGGGGTTACCGCAGCCACTGCCGCATCGAATAGCACTTCAATTTGTGTACCATCACTGCTAGGTGTAATAGTGCAGGGGATATCCTCTTGCCGATAGCGAGTTTTAACTACGGCTTTAAATGGCGCCTGTAATTGCTCACGGTTTACCCAGTGCAACTGCCCGGCAACTAGGCCTTGTGAAAATAGGCGTGGGTGATGTTTGCCTTGCGCCACTACTAACACGTTGTTGGCCACATCTTTATCCACTACATACCATGGCTCATCACTTGCATCGGCTAAACCACCAATGTGTAAGCCTTTACGTTGGCCTATGGTGTGATACATCAAACCTTCATGCTCACCCACTTGGTTGCCTTCCGTAGTAACAATAGGGCCTGGCTGAGCTGGTAAATACTGCTGCAGGAAATCTTTAAATTTGCGTTCGCCTATAAAGCAAATGCCGGTGGAATCTTTTTTACCTGCGGTAACTAAGCCTTGTTCCTCGGCAATTTTACGCACATCCGGTTTTTCGATATCACCTACAGGAAATAGGGTTTGGGCAATATGCTCATGGCTGAGGGTATAGAGAAAGTAACTTTGATCTTTATTCTCATCAAGGCCACGTAATAACTGCCATTTGCCTTCATGAAGGCGACGCTGGCAATAATGCCCCGTAGCAATGTAATCCGCATTTAACGCTTCTGCAGCGAACTCCAAGAAGGCTTTAAATTTAATTTCCTTATTGCACATGATATCTGGATTCGGAGTTCGTCCAGCACGATACTCTGTAAGGAAATGGGCAAATACGTTATCCCAATATTCAGCAGCAAAATTTACGGTATGAAGTTCAATACCTAACTTTTCACATACTTGTTGCGCATCTTCTAAATCGGTTGCTGCAGCACAATATTCATCGGTGTCATCTTCTTCCCAATTTTTCATAAACAAGCCTTCAACCTGATAGCCTTGTTGTTGCAGTAAATACGCCGATACCGATGAATCAACACCACCCGACATGCCAACGATTACGCGAAGTTTCGCATTCTCTTGGCGTTGTGCTGGGGTAGTTAAAGCGCAAATGCGATCGGAAACAGGTGTACTCATGGGGATGCTCACAACCTTTACTTTAGGGAATTGATAAAAGAGGCGCGGATTTTACCTTTTTTTCGCTATTTAGGCTAGTTAAACAGGGATCTTCCGGTACTCACCACAGGCAAGATCGGTTAACTGGTATGGGCCTATCTGGGTGCGGATTAAGCGTAGAGTAGGGTGGCCAATATGCGCTGTCATGCGGCGTACTTGCCGATTACGGCCTTCGCTAATGGTAATTTCTAACCAAGTATCTTGAATGCTTTTACGAATTCGCACCGGGGGTGTGCGTGGCCATAACCAAGTGGGCTCAGCAACTCGGCTTACTTGAGCTGGTTTTGTAAGGCCATCTTTTAACTGCACGCCACTACGCAATTGGTTTAGTGCTGCGTTGCTTGGTTCGCCTTCTACCAATACGTAATACGTTTTCGGCATTTTAAATTTTGGTGAAGCAATACGGGCTTGCAAACTGCCATCATCGGTAAGCAATAACAGCCCTTCACTATCTTTATCCAAGCGCCCAGCGGGATATACATTGGCTACATCAATGAATTGCGCAAGTGTGATATCGTGCTCTTCACCGGTGAATTGGCACAGTACATTCATGGGCTTATTAAACATCACCAAGGTTGGCGTGGTGGGTTTCGGCCGCGATTTTTTTGCGTAAGGGCGTAACAATGTGTTTTCCTAGCATTTTGGCAAGCGAAACCCGATAATAGCAAAAAATTACCTTATCACGAAGGATACAGAGCACGAATGGATAACCAACAACAGCACGATTTCAGCGGTAACATTCAGAAGGCATTGAACTCCACCGATAAAGTAGATGCGAACAAAGTACTACAAGAGGCGTTCGATACTACCAAAGCCAAACGGAAGCCGGTTGTAGGAGGCCTATTATGGGCTTCACTGGTAACCTTCGCGGCCTTTATGCTGGTGTTTATTATCGCTCAGCTAATGAATATGGATACTGAAGCAGAATCCTTTAATTTGGTATTTGCAGCTGTGCAAGTGATTATTTGGACGCCATTACTCGCGGGTATCCAGTTTATCGCCTTGCGAAATGTAATTTCTGCACCTGCAGTGGCGGGGCAAGTATTCGATTACTTGAAACAACCCTGGAGCTTAATCGCAACTGCATTAATCGCGGCGCTGATTACACAATTACCCATGTTTTTCGGTATTCCAATGGTATTTGCCATGCTGTGGGCGATATTTTTTCAAATTACTTTTGTACTCAACCTGATGCTGGTAGCTGGTGCGAAAGTTAGCCCGTTGAATGGCGCTTACTATTCGTTCCTACTTATCTCGAAACGCTTTTTCGGCATCTTCATTATTCATTTAGCGCTGTTTCTATTGGCTATGTTATCGCTGATTCCGGCGATTATCGGCATGGCGTTGCATGGTGCGGGTACAGGTAATGCGTTTTTAGTTGCTATTTTTGCCGGTGTTTCCGTATACCTGATGATCATATGGGTAATGCCAACGTTTTATCACGCTATTGCCATATGCTATCGCGATATTTTGGGCATAAACAAACATTCTTCAACGGCAATTCCCGATGCGGAAAGCACTTCTGATAGTGATGAATTCACGGCTTAAGCGCCTATGATTAAACGATATTCGTGCAACTTACGTATATTGGTTAGTGCAGCCGCAATCTTAGTTTCAAAAGCAGAGCACCTTCGGGTGCTCTTATTTTTTGCAAAAATAAGGTAAAATGCACTTTAGTAGATTGAGATGGTGGCGCTGAAACATACCTCTCTTTCGGTAAATAGCATCGATTATTGGTGAACTATGCAATTAAAATTTAAGTTGATCGTGATTATCTTTATTCTTGCTCTAGGTGCATTAGTACTGCGTTTGGTGTTTGATATGGGTGGTCGTGATCTGGCAGAAAAGCGTGATGTTACCGCTGAAAAAACGGTAGCCAGCGCTTTACCTCCGGTTACTCTAAAAAGAGTACGTAGAGGTGAAGAATTACCTGCATTTGCAGAGATTCGCGATATTCCTACACGTAAAACAGAGTTTTTCAACTTTTTAATGCCTGCAATTGAAGAGCAAAACACTCTTATTTTGCAGCAGCGAGGCCAATTAGAGCGGTTACATGAAATGCATCGTTCTGGTGCGCAGATCAGCAGCCGAGAAAATCGCTGGTTAAGTGAGCTAGCACTGCATTATCGCGTAGAAACAACCAATCGTAGCGAGATGTTTGCAACCTTACTGCGCCGCGTAGATGTAATACCCGATACCTTAGTATTAATTCAAGCCGCAAATGAATCTGGCTGGGGCACATCTCGCTTCGCCCGAGAAGCTAATAACCTGTTCGGCGAATGGTGTTGGTCACCGGGCTGCGGAATCGTGCCAAATTCCCGCCCAGAAGGGCAGATTTATGAAGTGCGCAAATTCGACAGCGTTACCGCTTCAGTGCGTAGCTATATCCGCAATCTAAATACGCACCACGCCTACCAGGATTTACGCCAAATACGTGCCGATCTTCGTACCGATGGTAAGCAAGTAACAGCGCAACCATTAACACACGGGTTGATGGCCTATTCGGAGCGTGGAGAGGATTATATCAACGAGCTCAATCAGATGATTCGGGTGAACTTGCCGATTATTCGTGATGTAAGAGAAACCTTTAATGAAGGCTCGTTGCAAGCGCAAGTACAGTAACTTGCGCTTGCCGTTCAAAACCCCTTAAAGCTTGAGTATTTGTAACTCTGCTGGCGGCTCGGAGCGCGCATCTTCATCTAGCGCATCTTCATCTAAATAATGTCTTGCATCAGTAAATGTGGCTTGATCAAATGCGGTATCGCCGTTTGGATTGGCAACGCCAGTAGGGTGCAAGTTCTTGAAATCAAACAACTTGTAATCTGCTAAATGGCTCGGCACTACATTCGTGAGCGCCTTAAACATACTTTCTATACGCCCAGGATACTGGCGATCCCACGTTTTTAATAAATCTTTGATCACTTTACGCTGCAAATTTTCTTGTGAGCCGCATAAATTACAAGGAATAATCGGATAATTCTGAGCAGCAGCATATTTGCTAATGTCCTTTTCTCGCACATAGGCAAGAGGGCGAATCACCACGTGTTGGCCATTGTCACTTACTAGTTTTGGCGGCATGGATTTTAGTGCGCCACCGTAAAACATATTCAAAAACAACGTTTCTAGAATATCGTCGCGGTGATGGCCAAGCGCTATTTTAGTCGCTCCCAGCTGCTGGGCGGTTTTATACAAAATACCGCGGCGTAAACGTGAGCATAAACTACAGGTGGTTTTACCGGCAGGAATTTTATCTTTAACAATAGAATAAGTATCTTCTTCAATAATTTTAAAGGCTACATCTTGCGTGGCTAGATACTCTGGCAAAACGTGTTCAGGAAACCCTGGTTGTTTCTGATCAAGATTAACGGCGATTAGTTCAAACTGTATCGGAGCTACTTTCTGGAAGTATTGCAGGGTAGTGAGTAGGGTATAACTATCTTTACCGCCCGATAAGCACACCATAATACGGTCGCCATCCGCGATCATTGCAAAATCTTCTATCGCTTGGCCTGCCGCACGCCGAATTCGCTTTTCCAATTTGTTCAAGCTGTATTTCGCGCGCTTACTGGCGTTGCTATCGTTCGTTGCCATTACCTGTTCATTGGCATCGGCCGTATTAACGATACTCGCTTGCTGAGAGGTATTTTGCATAGTTATCTACCTAAATATTTATTGAGTGCTTTACCTAATACTTTGGCGAGTGTTTTCACGCAAAATTAGCAAAAAGAAAAGCCGCCTAAATTTTTCGGCGGCTAGTATATCGAGATGTGTGCTTGCTAACAACGAGGAAAGTAGCGTTCAATAGGGTTAAACCCTGGATTAGTTCTTTTCTCGGCCTTTATTAATCCTTCGCTATTCGTTCGCTATTCTTTCGCTAAAGGAGAACGAAACCCTTCTGGCTTAATTGCCAACAGATCGCAATCTAGCTGCTCAATAACGTGCTCTGCAGTATTACCAAGCAAAGCGGCGGTAATTCCTGTGCGGCCAATAGTGCCTAACACCACCAACTCAGCATCCAGTTCTTTTGCTACCTTGGGGATTTCGTTATCGGGCATACCTTCACGAAGGTGCAAACCGGTAAATTCAACATCTACTTTACGCGCTACTTCGGCAAGTGCAAGTTCGTGATGCTCCCGTACACTCACCTGATACTGATGTGTATCAAACTCAGGTATCTCAACGGCTATAGCAGCAGGCGCACCTGGGTAGCAGTTTACTAAATGTAAATGCGAGTTGAGTTTTTTGCTAATATAGCCAGCTGCTTTCGTAATGCGCTCGTTCAGTGTTTGGTGTACTTCGCTATCGCTACCTGCGTTTACCGCAGCTAGCACTGAACCATGTTGTGGCCAATCACGATCTTTTACCAACAATACAGGGCATGGGGCTTTCCGTAACAGATGCCAATCTGTAGGAGTGAAGATAACACTGTGAAGCGTATCGTGTTTGCGGGTGCCTTTCACAATCAAATCGCAATCACTTTCAATTGCTTTGCGGATAATGGCTTCAAACGGACGATGATGCCATTGTACACAAATTTCAATGCGATGTTGGCTCACATCAAACTTCTCTAGGCATCCTTGAATCCATTGTTCACGGTCTGCTACCAGGCTTTGCCGCATTTGTTCGCGCTCTTCGCCCGAGAGCATTGTGGTCATTTCGTAGGCAAAATCATAAATGGATAGAAATAGGGTTAAGCGTGCCGGCTGTAAACGTGCGAGGTGAAGTGCACGTGATAGCGCTTTTTGCTCTTCTTGGTTTGGATCGAGAACAACGAGTAAATGTTGGAACATAGATTAAGGCTCCTATTTAGTGTTCTTTCAGTGTAGCCGAAGCCTGCTAAAACGCATAAAAAAAGCGTGCCGAAGCACGCTAGATTAATTGTCGCAGGGCAGTGCGGGTAATCCGGCTGCTGCACATAGGTCATCTGGGTTCAATAAGGTTACCAAGCGGCCATCAACGCCGATGTAATCAGCTTTTTGAAACTTGCCGAGTAAGCGGCTAACGGTTTCCACCGTTAAGCCTAAATAGTTACCAATTTCAGCACGTGTCATGGTGAGGCGGAATTCTTTCGACGACAGGCCGCGCGCACGAAAACGGCTGGATAGTTCGATTAAGAAGGTTGCTAACCGTTGCTCAGCTGTGCGTGTGTTCAGTAGTGTGAGCATGCGCTTGTCGGCATTAATTTCATCGCTCATTAAGCGCATAAGTTGGCGCCGTAATGCTGGAACTTGGCCGCTTAACATTTCTAAGTTGCCATAGGGAATTTCGCATACCATGGACGTTTCCATGGCTTCTGCGTACCCTCGGTGCTCACCTGAGCCAATGGCTTCAAAGCCCACTAAATCTCCAGGTAAATGGAAGGCGGTGATTTGCATCTCGCCTTGGCCATTTAAGGTGTATACCTTAATACTGCCGGAACGAACTGCATATAGCGCTTGCAGCTTTTCGCCGGCACGAAATAGGGTGTCGCCACGTTGATAGGGCCGCTTGCGCTCGATCATTGAATCAAGCTTAGATAGCGAGCCTTCATCAAGCGTAAAAGGTAAACATAGCTGGCTAATACTACAATTTTGACAGTTAATGTGGTTGTTCAACTTCTGCTCCATCGCCAACGCATTCCTCTGTAGGCTACTCATTGGAGCAATAGTTGCACCAATGCTTGCGCTTAAAATTGCAACTGTTTCGCAGCAATTAATAAAGTAGCTATACCGTAACCCATAAGGAGTATACCTGCAATCCAGCGAAAGCCTTTTGATTGCAATATTCGGGTGATTTTTTGGCTAAATATTCCCGTTAAGAACATGGCGGGAAAGGTACCAATACCAAATAATAGCATAAACCCAGCACCGCTAGCAGGGTTACCGCTGAGTGCTGCCCACGTAAGGGCGCTGTATACAAGGCCGCAAGGCAGCCAACCCCATAACATACCGCCTAAGAATACGTAGCCGGTAGTTTTTTGTTGAGGAAGCTTTCGAGTAAGCGGCTGAATGCGGCGCCATAGCACAGCTCCCAGCTTCTCGAGCCACAACAATGCAGCGTTCCATTGAATAAGATATAAGGCTAGTAGAATCATCATCACGCCGGCCGCGATGCGCAAATACACGAAGCCATTGATGCTCACACTGCCAATAGTACCAAGCGCGGCGGCCACAATAGCACCAGCAATTGCATAGCTAGTGATACGGCCAAGGTTATACCAAAATAGGCGCAGGGGAGATTGTTGGTAGCCCATTGCAGCAGCAAGGCCACCACACATCGCTAAACAGTGACCACTGCCCGCTAAGCCCATTAGCAATGCTGCGGCGATATCAATACTCATTCAGAATGCTTCTCACCTTGCTTGGAATTGGGTTCGTTGGTGTTGGTTGCGTTTTGTTTTTGCTGTTTTTCAGCGGCGCTTTTCGGTTGCTCGTTATCTTCGTCTAGTAGCACGCTGTAGCCTTGCCGCTCTAGATCATCAAACTGGCCCGTACGAACAGCCCAGAAGAATATTACGATCGCAATCACCACAAGAATTATTGCGATTGGAACCATCAAATGTAAAATTTCCATAGCGGCCTCAAATTAATCAACATCGCGCATTAAGCGCAGCGAATTGGCCATTACAATCAATGAACTCATCGACATACCTAACATAGCCCATAGAGGCCCCACATGGCCAGTAACGGCCATGGGCAGAATTACTAAATTATACCCCAGTGCCCAGGTAAAGTTCTGGCGAATTACTTTGCGCGTTAACAAAGCGGTTTCATATAAACGCCGCAAGCCTGCTAACTCACCCGTAAGAATTACAACGTCACTGCCTGATTGTGCAAGATCGGAGCCAGAGGCAAAGGTTACTGAACCATCGGCGCCCGCCAATACTGGGCCATCATTTAGGCCATCACCAACCATCATTACCGGGCCGTTGGTTTGAATTTGCTGTAAATGCAGGAGTTTATCTTGTGGCTTTAAACCTGAGCGCACATCGTGAATACCCAGTTCCGCAGCAAGTTTTTCCGCACGTAACGCGGAATCACCCGTAAGCATTACAATATCAATGCCACGCTGTTGATACCAAGCGATTGTTTGCTGCGCATCTTTACGAACTTCATCATCTACTTGCCACTCAGCGAGTACCTGCTCATCGTTGGCAAGAAATACGTTTGCTTTGCTTAACTGCGGTGCGAAGTTCGGATGCAGCTCTTGAATAAAGGCGAGGCTACCCATTCGATATGGTTGCTTATTGTAAGTTCCGGCGATGCCTGCACCCATCGCATTAGTAACATCACTAACCGGTTCAGTTGCAGCCAAACGTTGAAATGGTTTTGCTAACGGGTGCTCTGAATAACTTTCCATGCTTGCGGCAATAGTGAACACGGCAGATTCATCAGTGCGAGCATGAATATGATGCGCCACAATGCTGAACTTGCCTTTGGTAAGCGTACCTGTTTTATCCACACACATGGTTTTGATTTTTGGCAAGGCTTCCAGTAGAACCGCATGCTTGATTAAAATACCCGCGCGATTTAACCGGCTTACAGCACCACTCATGGCGGTAGGCGCGGCTAGGGAAAGGGCGCAAGGGCAGGTGGCCACAAGTACAGCTAGGGTTACCCAAAACGCTTTACTTGGGTCAATAAAATACCAGCTCACTAGCGTAAGTGTGGAAATAATTAAGGTTGCGGCTACAAAGTAGCGGCTTACTACATCGGCAAAGCGAACAAACTTCGGTTTTTGCTCTAGGGCGCTATCTTGCATAGCTATAATTCCTGAAAGCAGAGTGTTCTGCCGTGTTGCTGTAATACGCAGCATGATAGGACTATCTTGGTTAATGCTGCCTGCATACAAGGTTTCAAACTGTTGTTTTTGCACCGGCCGGCTTTCGCCCGTAAGTAAAGCTTCATCGCACCATGCTTGGGTATCTAATAACTCACCATCGGCTGGAATGGTATCCCCCGGGCGTACGCGAATTACATCGCCAGGCTCAAGGTATTTCACCATTACTTGCTGCCAATCGTTTTCAGCTTGGCGCTCGGCGATTGCGGGAATCAGTTTCATTAAATTCGCCGCATTGGCTACCGCTTTATGGCGTGCCTGCATTTCCAAGAAGCGTCCCGATAGCAAGAAAAAGGCGAACATAGTAACGCATTCATAATACACATCACCGGTATCGGTAACTGTGGCGTAAAAACTTGCCACAAAAGCCACAAACATGGCCAGGGCAACAGGTACATCCATATTTAGCGTGCGAGAACGTAATGCTTTAATCGCATTCACAAAAAATGGCTGGCAACTATATACAATTACTGGCGCGGTAAAGAGCAGGGAGAGCCACCAAAAGTAAAGCCGGGTGGTATCATCGATATCATCAAAATAGAGGCCAAATGCCACCATCATGGTTTGCATAGAGGCGATGCCCGCTACACCTAAACGGCGAATGTAGCCACGGCGTTTTTTCTCAAAGCTTGCTTCTAAATCTGCTTGCTGAAAGGGTAAGGCTTTATAGCCAACTTGGTGAATAGCCCGCAGTACATCGCTTAAGCGTGTTTGTTCAGCATCCCATTCTACCTGCACACGTTCGGTAGCAGAGTTCACCACAACTTTACGAATGCCCTGTAGGTGTTGGAGCTGGCGTTCAATTAACCAAGCGCAAGCAGCGCAGGTCATGCCTTCAATGGCTAAGGTGGCGGTTTGTGCGCTGCCATCGGCGTATACAAATTCCCGTTGAATATCTGGGTCGTCATAACGCACCAAATCCGCATCGAGGGCGAGCAGTTCTTCGGGAATGAGTGGTAGTTCGCCAGGTTTTGTTTCGCGGTACTTATAAAAATGGGTGAGGCCTTGATCAACAATGGTACTCGCTACAGAATGGCATCCGTAGCAACACATGGGCTGTTCACTGCCACTGATCTCCACACTAAGCGATACGCCTCGTGGCACAGGCTGTTGGCAATGAAAGCAATGAATCACGCCAAGGCTTTGCTCTGCGTTGGCGTGTTCACGTGCAGCGTTGTGGGTAGCATCGATGGTTCTCGCCACGATCTTATCCCTCAAATACCGTAGTTTTCAGGAAGTAAGGTGATTCTTCCTGCTGCAGGCAGCTGGATATCTTGGCTTACGCGCCATTCTCGATCAAAAGGCTCGATATCCACTCGCCAATTGCCATATAGCTCGCGCGGTAACTGGTATCGATAGGCGCCATCTGCCGAACGGGTTAAACGCATTTCAATATCGAAGTTATGGGTAGTAGGGTGGAACAGGGTAACCATTAGAGTACCGCTATTCTCTGGCTCACCAGAACGAAACTGAATCACCAAATCTGTGTTTGAGATATCAGCGTAAAACGAGATATTTTGCGCTTCAGCTACAGCAACTCGCTGCATTTGCAGATTGATGGTTCGGCCTTCGTTGTAGTAGTCGTCTACTACCATTGAGATAGGATTCCGGTAAATCAATATAGCGGTAACGATACATGCGGTGATTACCGCAAATTTCATAAAAATAATGTACCAAACCCAACTTACTTTATACCAAGGTACCTGTTCACCATTTTTTAACTGCATTATATAAAACTCCGATTAATAAAAAGCCCCGGGCTAACGGGGCTTCCTTGCCTTGGTGCAGACGTGCGGTTTATTCGGCTGAGATACCCAGCACATAACCCGAAAGGATCTTCACCTTATCTTCGCCAAGTGTTTCACTAAATGCTGGCATTACACCGTTGCGGCCGTGCCGTAACGTTTCTTCAATTGCGCGTTGCGAGCCACCATATAACCATACATTATTGGTTAGGTTAGGCGCACCGAGTGCAATGTTCCCTTTACCATCTTGGCCGTGGCACGCTGCACACACCGCAAAACGCTGTTCGCCAGCTCGGGCTAAATCACGATCTACTTGTCTACCGGCTAAGCTAAGTACATAAGTAGCGAGTTCCGTAATCGCCTGTTCGCCGAGTTCAGCATAAGCAGGCATTTCTGCACGTCGGCCTTCCATTAAGGTAGTGTAGATATGCTCTGCGCTGCCACCCCAACTAAAAATGCCATCAGTGAGGTTAGGGAAGCCTTGTGAACCACGAGCATCCGAACCGTGACACTGGGCGCAGTTCTGTAAGAACAAACGCTGGCCAATTCGAAATGCATCTCTATCTTGGGCGATATCTTCAATTTCCATCGAAGCGTATTGCTGAAAGATAGGCCCATATACTTCTTCAGCTCGAGAGCGTTCACGGTCATATGCAACATTCAAGCCGGCTTCACGAGCATCAATCACTGCCTGGCGTGAATCTTCGAGTGAGAGTACATGTTGGTTTGAACTCTGCCAGCCCAAAACCCCTTTAAAGTTGCCTAAACCAGGGTAGAGAATGAGGTACAGTAAACCCCAAGCCAAACAGATCCAGAATAACACGGTCCACCAAGTAGGTAGTGGGTTGTTGAGTTCGGTAATACCATCGAACTCATGCCCCATGCTTTCGCCTTCTTCTACATCCGTGAAGTTCTTCATGTTCCATCTTAGCAAAATGGCTACAGCCACCAATGAACCAAGAGTAAGAACGATAATCCACCAACTCCAGAAGCTACTCATTGTTTTTTGACTCCTGTTTCGTGCGTTTTGCAGAATCTTTTTGCTTGTCTTCGTCGAAGATTGATTCAGCAGTACGCTCAAACTTATCTTTGTTTTTTGGCCAGAATGCCCACACGATAATCACAATGATCACGATAAACACAATGGCAGTTTGTAATGCTTGAAAAGCAGCGCCCATAACTTACCTCAGTGCAGTGCCCAAGGATTGCAGATAAGCAATTAATGCTTCCATCTCTGTTTTTCCTTGCACTGCTGCTTTTGCCCCTTCGATGTCCTCATCGGTGTAAGGCACGCCTAAAGTTCTAAACGCACGCAATTTCCGCGCCGTTAATTTTCCATCAAGAGTGTTCTCTGCAAGCCATGGATATGCTGGCATATTAGATTCAGGTACTACGGCACGAGGATTTACCAAATGCACGTAATGCCATTCATCGCTATACCGACCACCAACGCGAGCAAGATCTGGGCCTGTGCGCTTAGAACCCCATAGGAACGGATGTTCCCATACCGATTCACCAGCAACTGAGTAATGCCCATAACGCTCTGTTTCAGCTCGGAACGGACGAATCATCTGACTATGACAGCCCACACAACCTTCGCGGATATAGATGTCACGTCCTTCCAATTCTAATGCTGTATAAGGCCGTAAATTTTTCACCGGCTCCTGAACCTGCTTTTGGAATAGGAGAGGGGTGATTTCTACCAAGCCACCAATTGAAATCGCGATTATCGCGAATACTGCGAACCAGCCGACGTGTTTCTCGACTTTCTCATGTTTATTTTTGCTCATGATTTAGCCTCCTTTTACGCCGGTTGTGCGACAGCCAATGGCTCGTCTTTGCGTAGTTTATTTGAACGAATAGTTTTCCAAACGTTGTAGCACATGATGAACATACCAGCGACAACGAATAACCCACCAACGAAGCGTACAAAATAGAACGGATAAGATGCTTCTAAGCTTTCCACAAAGCTGTAGGTAAGGGTGCCATCTGAGTTTACTGCACGCCACATCAAACCTTGCATTACGCCGGATATCCACATGGCTACGATGTACAATACAACACCAATGGTGTGTAACCAGAAGTGCGTGTTAATCAGTTTCACACTGTACATACGATCGCGGTCGAACAGCACCGGAATCAAGTGGTATATCGCGCCAATAGAAATCATTGCTACCCAACCTAGCGCACCTGAATGCACGTGGCCAATGGTCCAATCGGTATAATGCGATAATGCATTCACTGATTTAATAGCCATCATTGGGCCTTCAAAGGTAGACATACCATAGAAGGAAAGCGATACGATTAAGAAGCGCAAGATTGGATCGGTACGCAGCTTATGCCAAGCACCGGAAAGGGTCATAATACCGTTAATCATACCGCCCCAAGATGGTACGAATAGAATCACCGACATCACCATACCTACTGATTGCGCCCAATCTGGTAATGCAGTGTAGTGAAGATGGTGTGGGCCAGCCCAGATATAGATGGTGATCAGTGCCCAAAAATGCACGATCGATAACCGATATGAATATACTGGCCGCTCTGCTTGTTTTGGAACGAAGTAGTACATCATTCCCAAGAAGCCAGCGGTAAGCAAGAAGCCTACGGCGTTGTGGCCATACCACCATTGCATCATTGCATCCACTGCACCTGAATATATTGAGTAGGATTTGGTGAATGAAACTGGAATGGCAAGGTTATTACCAATATGCAGCATGGCAATTGCAATAATAAACGCACCGTAGAACCAGTTTGCCACATAAATATGTGAGGTACGGCGAATTGCCAAGGTACCGAAGAATACAATAATGAAGGCTACCCAAACGATAGCGATCAGTATTGAGATCGGCCATTCTAGTTCGGCATATTCTTTACTAGTAGTGATACCCAATGGCAGTGTAATCACCGCACTTACGATAATGGCTTGCCAGCCCCAGAATGTGAATGCGGCCAAACGGTCGGAGAATAACCGTGTTTGACATGTTTTTTGCACTACATAATATGCGGTAGCAAATAGGGCACTGGTACCAAATGCAAATACTACTGCATTAGTATGCAGCGGGCGTAATCGCGAGTAGGTGAGCCAAGGCGTATCAAAGTTAAGCGCAGGCCACACAAGTTGAGCTGCGATCAATACGCCTACGAGCATCCCGATGGTACCCCAAATAATGGTCATAACAGTAAACTGCTTTACCACTTTTAGGTTATAGTCGATAGGTTGATTCGAGGTTGTGTTCATTATTATTAAATCCGCTGTAGTTTGCAGAACAGAGATTGATTTGTATGCGCCGCGGCGAAACGACACATACAATCCGAAACCGTGTTGATTGTAGTGCTTTTAACTATGAAAATACAGAGTAAAGGCCATTACGAAACATGATGAAGATCAAACTAATCACTAAAAGGTAGCGCTTTTGTTGCAACATTTTTCAGTACTCTTAACAGATGTTAAATCAATCGTTTACTATTTCACCAAGGGCTTGATACGTGCTGTGTGTTTATTACCGGTGCTGTATTTGTTAGGTTGTAGTGAACGAGATCTTCCAGAGCATTTACAAGAACTTTGTGCGCTCGAAGTTCATCAAGAAGCTCAGCAAGAGGCTCAGCAGGTAAATTGTAGTTATGATACGAGCTTTGGCCCGCTAAAGATCTACAGTAATCACCCAGAAATGCCAGTAGAAACACCGCTCCAGTTAACTGCTGTGTTGCCGCAACGCGATGAACTCAATTCGTTGCGTATTGTGGCAAGCGAAATCACTGGCATCAGTATGTACATGGGCCGTATTCCCGTGCAGTGGCGAGAGATAGCTGCGAACACGTGGCACGCGGACATTTTGCTAGGTGCGTGCACAGACCCGAATATGATTTGGCAATTAACTCTAACACTTGCGGATAGCAGTGACACTAGCAACCGCATTAGTATACAAATTCCGTTTCAATCAACTTGGTAGCATTAATAATGTATAAGAATTTAACTCGATTTATGTCCCTTACCAGCATTCTCTGGCTTTCGCTTCTTGGCGGTTGTAGCCCAAACACAGAGAATACAACCCAAGGTTATGGGGATACCGGAAGTACACGTGCAGAAGCTCGCGCTACGGGTAAAGCCTCGTTAACTGTGTTGTATGTGGAAGCGGACGGTTTTGCGTATCGCAATGCAGATGGTGAATTAGATGGCTTAACCATTGATATTATGCGCGATTTTGTAAGCTGGTTTGAGCGCTACCATGCTACCCAAGTAGAGCTTAATTTTGTTGCTGAAGAAAACTGGCAAACCTTCTATCAACGCATTGTGAATGCCCAAGGTGGTGTGTTTGGCTTAGGCAATGTAACCATTACCGAAGCGCGCAAAGCCGAGCTACAATTTTCACCAGCGTATCTTGATAATGTTGCGGTACTGATTACTAATGCGGATACCCCTGAACTGGCAAGCTGGGAAGAATTCCCGGAAACTTTTGCGGGTTTACGGCCTTTGGCCTTTGCTGGAACATTGCACGAACAACGTATTCAAGCCTTACGCGATGGGTATCAGCCAAGCACCGATATTGAATTAGTCACTAGCAATCCAGATATTTTAAGCTTAGTGGCCAATGATGGATACTACAGCTACATAGATGCCTACAATTATTGGCGCGCAGTAGAGCAGGGCGTTGCTTTACAGCATCACCCAATCGCCAACGAGATTGGTGAAACCTTTGGCATTATTATGCCGCACAACAATGATTGGTCGGTATTACTTACCGCGTTTTTTGCTGCGGAAGGTGGTTATCGCAATACAGAACGCTACCAAGCTTTATTAAAGCATCATTTGGGTGCTGAGCTAGCGGCAACGTTAGAGGAAGCCCGGCGCCAGAATAGCGTGGCAGAATAGCGTTCAGGGTATTCCTGTAACAACTGTTAACGAAATAGTTACACGGGAAATAGCAAAAGTTGGTATTATTAGCCCCTGATGTTAAGAAGAATGGAGTTGCGTTATGACATCGTTAAAGCAGGATGTACGTTGCGATGGCATGGATTTGCCGGCGCTGCCTACAATGTTATTGCGCTCAGTTCCTACCATGCTATTTCGGAAGGGGCCGGCACAAGAACCGGTTGATATCGAGCTGAACTTTCAAGCTCCCGCTATTGATCGTGTTCACCTAGCCAAATATTGCCAAGCATTTACTCATTTCAAAAGCCCGGTACCCCTTACTTATTTCTATTTGTTAGCACAAAGAGCTCACTTGGCGGCAATGTTAAGCCCTGAGTTTCCTTGGCCGATTCTTGGCATGGTGCATGTTGCCAACACCATGGAGTATCACCAAGCGCCAGAGTTTGGCAAACCGCTGGAACTTCGAGTGCAAATTGAAATGCCGGAACGTGCGGCTACACGTAAGCGTGTACGGCCAGTATACCGCGTTAGTTTCTATCAGGCTCAGCAGCTGTTAGTAGAATGCATTAGCACCTATCAAGTTGGGGCAGGTGAGCCGCCTGTAAGAGGGCGCCGCCGTGAAGTTCCTGCTCCTGAGTTAACAGGTTTCTCGCGTACTGACCTATGGCAGTTAGATAGTCAGCTTGGGCGCAGCTATGCGCACCTTTCTGGCGATTACAATCCAATTCATTTACATCCTTGGTTATCACGTTGGTTTGGCTTTAGTAGGCCTATCATCCATGGCATGTATTCGGTAGCAAGAGCGCAAGCTGATTTAGAGATGGTTTTGCAAGCACCGGTGATCGCGATCGACATTGCTTTCCGTAGGCCTCTTATACTACCTGCGGATGCGCGTTGTTATTATCGCCTTGATGATAATAGCGAAGGAAAGCTCGTGATTACTGACCCGAAAGCCACTAAAGCTTACTTGGACGGTAGCTTTAAAGCTGCAACTAATTTTGAGTTTAAGTAATAGTAGCATTACTTTTTATGGCGCTCGCATTATGCAAGCGCATGAATTATAAATAAAAGGAGAAACCGATGAGTGCTGCCTTAGTGTGGATTATCATTGGCGTGGTATTGATTATTACCGAACTAATGGCCACCAGTATTGTTGCTGTATTTTTGGGTATTGGTGCCATCGTAACCGGTTTAGCATTACAAGCGGGTATTATTGAATCAACCTCAGCACAGTATTTGGTGTTTGGTATTGTGAGTTTAACTATGTTGCTCACCGCCCGCGGAAAAATGAAACGCTGGTTTCACGGCTTTACTGCAGATAGAGGCGAGCATGGTACTGTGTTCACTAAGGACCTTGGCGAACGCGTAACAGTGCATGCCGATTTCCAACAGGGCGCGGGCAGGGTGATTCTGAATGGCGTACAGTGGGACGCACGTTCTGACGAAGATTTAAAAAAGGGTGATGTGGCGTATGTGGTGAAAAATGAAGGCATTCACCTTACCGTTTCAAGCCGTAAACCTATAACAGAAAGCTAAGAAAATCATAAATATACGATTATAAGGAAGAGAATAATGGAAGAGTTAAACGTTGGCACAGTACTTTCGGTAGGCTTTGCCATTGCCGTAATTATCACCATCATAAAAACAGCACGCATCGTTCCACAGCGTTCAAATTTCGTAATTGAGCGATTGGGTAAATATAGCCGTACGTTAGATTCAGGCTTTCACTTGCTGATCCCCTTTGTTGATAAGGTAGCTTACATTCAATCTTTAAAAGAAGAAGTAATTGATGTTGATCGCCAGGCCACTGTTACCAAAGACAACATTCAGGTGGGTATCAATGGTGTTTTATATATTCAAGTAATTGATGCTTACAAAGCAAGTTACGGTATCAATGATTATCGCTATGCAGCTTCGCAGCTTGCACAAACAACAATGCGTTCGGTTATCGGCCAAACTGATTTGGATAAAACCTTTGAAGAACGTGCAGCTATCAATGAAGAAGTTGTAAAAGCTCTCGATGAAGCAGCGGCGCCTTGGGGTATTAAAGTACTTCGTTACGAGATTTCTGACATTGAACTGCCAGTATCCATTAAAGATGCGCTTGAACAACAAATGCGCGCTGAACGTGAGCGTAGAGCCGCGATCGCCAAATCCGAAGGTGAACGGCAAGCAATGATTAATGTTTCAGAAGGTCAGAAACAAGAAGTAATTAACCTTTCTGAAGGTGAAAAAATGAAGCAGATTAACGAAGCAGAAGGTAGAGCACGAGAAATCGAGCTTATTGCTATCGCTACTGCGGAAGGTTTAAGTAAAATCGCCATCGCTATCAGCGAACCAGGTGGTAGAGATGCGGTTAACTTGCGGGTTGCAGAACAGTACGTGAAAGAGTTTGGTAATTTAGCGAAAGCAAATAACACTATGATTATTCCAGCTGAGCTGGCCAACATTGGTGGCGCTGTAGCGGGTATTACGGAAGTGTTAAAGCAAACTACTGGCCGTACGAGCTAAAAAACCTAGTTAGCATGAGCTAACAGCAGGTTTAATGGTACATGTTTATGGTACGTGTTTAAGGTAATGAAAAACCGCGAATAGTGATGCTATTCGCGGTTTTTATTTGCGCTCTGGGTGCTAATTAATCTTCGTAACCCCAAGGCGTTGGCGGTGTTTCAACCGGCGTGCTTAAATCAAAATCAACACGTAACTCGCGGCCTTCGCGGGTTAAACGGTAGCTAAAGAATTCACCCGGATAAATGTACATATGCCACGTATTCCAAATAGATTGTGGGATCTGGCGGCGAATGAAATCTTCTTTTGAATACTGGTCTGCGGGAAATGATTGTGCATTCGCCCAGCCAGCATCTACTGTTTGGCCACCATACATGGTGCCATCATCATCACTGCCATCGGGATTACGATGATCGTGCTTCAATGTAATACCAGAACCAGTTTTGGTTAGAATCCAAGTACGGCTGTGGTTATCACCAATATGAAAAGGGATGCGCAGTTCGTTTTCGCTGCATTCGCGAACATGCATTACCAGGCGGTTCTCTGTGAAGGTTTCAACACCTTTAAAGTTATCTTCAACCACTTGGCCTTCAAAGGATTGGCCACAGTACTGGCGAATGTTATCGAAGAATGCATCGTGAGTAGGGATTGATACCGTACTCGCAAGTAATAAGGCAGCAGTTACGCTCATCATAGTTGTCCTTGTTATTCGTGTTGTGTAACGGATGGAACGAGAAACATGTTGTTTGTTGAGTATGTGCTCATTAGATTGATAATCTAGCAAACTGAGGCGTTGAAAGCGAGAAACTCGCGCTTTAGTGCAGAAGCAGGGTAAAGATTGAACCTTGGTAAGCTCAGAAACTAGGCTATATGGGTAATTACTTAATTTAACATAATATACATTATGCGAAGTTAAATGATATGCTATAATTAAGGCGCTTAGCGGTTACGTTTAAGGCATATCTTTTGAATTTACGTGCTCTTTACGCTGTTTACAATTGTAAAGATGGAACTCTAGAACTATGCTCTTCACCGGAAAATGCTTTTAGCGAAACCAATTAGCGTTTAATATTTTCAGTAATACGTATTACACGCTCAACAATGAAAGGACTACATTATGAAAATGAAATCAATTAAGCACATATTAGCAGTTGCTGCCTTAGGCAGTTCATTAACAGTAGCTGCAAATGCCTCAGCTGCAGATTGGAACTATGTTGGCGGTGGCTTTTATGATTTCGGCGACACTGGCTTCTATCTTGAAGGCTCAACCTTCATCGCTGATCGCCTTGTACTGAATGCAGAAATCGGTGACACCTACGATACTGTGTTCCGCGCTGGCGTAAGTTTCTTAACTGATTTGTCGCTTGGCCAAGCCCCTGTATTTGTGAGCGGCGGTTACTCTGATTATTCTTTCGATGATGGTATCTACTTTGGTGCTGGTGTTACCTTGGCACTTGATGAAGGCGTGAATACTAAGTTTGAATTACTACATGACACAGCTGGCGATGGCTTTATGCGTTTCCGTAGTGGCATCACCTTCGCTATTAGCGACAAACTTAATCTTGCTGGTAGCTACAGCTTGAATAATCGTCGTTTCAGCAATGAATTACGCTTAGGTGTTCAGTACAAGTTCTAAACTGAACCCTGCATTAACAAGAGCCCACCTTAATTGGTGGGCTTTTTGTTTGGCCTGCCTATTTACAATCGATAGCTTATCGCTAGAAACAAGCTACGGGCGCTGCGGCCTTGCACCATAGGGCTGTTAGTTATCGCACTGGCACTGCGAATCAAACGCAGGTTCCCTACTACGCTCAGTTTGTGCGTGAACATATAATAGCCGCCGAAGCCAATCGCCGGGCTAAATGCATGGCCACCCGAATAGCTTGGTAAACCACTTCGTGCCGATTCTTCTGCCGACACCCCAAAATAATAGCGAATGTAATCTTTACTGGTGTAATTTAAGCGGATTTCAGGTGCTAACTGCCAGCGTTGGCCCGGCCGATTCAAAGGCAAACTGTAGGTGATATTTGCGCGTTGGCCGTTATGGCGGCCGGTGATTTCGGTATTTATATCTGCAGAAAAGCTACCAAAGCGGGTATTGTATTGATAATTAACGCCTGCACTGGCACCAAACCCGCGTTTATCAAGCTCTTGCATCGCAACATCACTGGATTCTTTGGGGCGAAAGCGAAACGGTTCTAGATTAATTGATAAAGATAACTGCTCGGTACGCGTTCTTGTTATATGTCGGCCTAAGCTTAACCCTCGAAAATAGTAACGTTCACCCTCATAGCCTAGAAAAGGAACTGCTATCGTATCGGCTTTTAAGCCTACATAGCTAGGGTTTGATGATAATACCGCTGCGCCAATACTAAACCCTGTAGGCGGGCCCCCTACTGCTTGTTGTTCCTCATCATTCGCCTTAGCAACATTAAACATCACTTGGCCAACACAAAGTGAACCGAAGAGCAGCATAACAACAGGTTTTAATGATAATGATGCTGGATTAATTTTATTACTCCTAGCGTGCAACTGCTTCGCTAATAAATACGCCATAAACGCTATCCCTACTTAATTTATGTTTTCCAACCAGTATTCACATTTTACTATACGTATCATTGCTTCACCGAGACCATATGATCACGTATGATTGCAGCATATCTCAAATATAAAAGTGTAGCATCGGAACATTATGGAAAAATCTCCTAAAGCTGAGCAAACTACCGCTGGTGGTCATGCTGAGAACCTACAATTATCGGTAAATCAATTGATAGCCGTAACCGAACCATGGCTTAACGAAGAGCCTCAGCATGTAACTGCAAGCGCGTTAGTGGGCCAACAGCGCGCAGTTACCGCTATAGAGCGTGGTCAGCGCATTCGTTCTACATTTTCGCATATTTACATGGCCGCTCCTCACGGCATTATCGTTGAGGATGTTATTCAACAGATGTGTGCTGAACAACATTGGTCGAGCGCAGAGATGCGTGATTGGGTGTATGTGGCCAATCCAGAAGACGAGCGCGCACCGATCTGCATTAGTTTACCGCAGGGTACTGCGGAAAATGCGCTCATTGGCCTTTGGGAGTATCTAGAAAAGTTACCGGCGGACCGGCAACCTATTTTTGATCGCTTGGTAAGCACCTATCCCTCGGTAGAATTTCGGCAATACCTTACCTTAGTAGCTGACAAACTCTTTGATGATATCCCAGGTACTGAGCTAGCCACCATTGTAGTAAGCCACACTGAGCCCAAAGCTTGGTATTTTTGTGATCGTGTATCACAGGCAAGCTTATTCGGTGATATTCGTTTGCAAAGTGTTGAAGGTACGATTAGCTCTGAATTGCATTTAATTCGTCCAGGCGCTCTATTGAAAGCCAACGGCGGCACACTCGTTGTACATGCCATGCAACTTCTCACTCAGCCAGAGCTGTGGAAGCAATTAAAGCATATCTTGCGAACTGGCCGTTATGAATGGGAGCAACCGGTAAATACGCAAACGGCAATTCACTACGAACCAGACCCTATTCCGGTTGATCTCAAGGTTATCCTCGCCGGTGGCCGTGAATTGTATAGCCAATTGCAGGATTACGATCCTGATTTCGCGAATATTTTCCCTTATTTCGCAGAGCTAAACTCATTTTACCCAACCCAGAACCAAGCGGTTGCGCCCTACTTCGATTATCTTGCGTATATTGAAAATAAAGCCCGTTGTCGGCCCTTAAATAAGGGGGCGAAAGCCGCACTGCTCGAATTCTCTGCCCAGTTAACGGAGCACCAGAAGGAGCTAAGCCTAGATTCTGTAGCCTTAATTCAGCTTTTAGAAGAAGCCGAAGTGCTCGCCAGCATGAACGGCGTACCCGAAATCTCTGCAAACGATATTAAGAATGCGCAATTAGAGGCGCAAGGCCGAGATCGTTTACTTGCTGAACTAAATTGGCAATCCATTTTAGAACAACAAGTGCAAATAGATACCTCTGGCGATGTTGTGGGGCAAATTAACGGCCTTACTGTGGTTGGTATTGGCGGCGTAGAGTTTGGCGAACCCTCACGGATAACGGCAACAGTGCATTATGGTGATGGCGATATCATCGATATTGAGCGTAAAGCCGAATTAAGTGGCAATATCCATACCAAGGGCATCATGATCCTTACTGCGTATTTGGCTAATTTGTTCGCCAAACAAGAGCCAATGCCTTTATCTGCCACCTTAGTTTTTGAACAGTCATACCATGAGGTGGATGGTGATAGTGCTTCATTAGCGGAGCTCTGTTGTTTAATTTCCGCGTTAAGCGAAAGCCCTATCAATCAAGCGGTAGCTGTTACGGGTGCAATTGATCAGTTTGGTAATGTGCAGGCTATCGGCGGTATTAATGAAAAAATTCATGGCTACTTTGAAATTTGCCAACGCAGGGGTTTAACAGGTGAGCATGGGGTAATTGTACCGAAATCAAATGTTGTGAATATCCATTTAAATGCGCAGGTTCGCGAAGCCGTAGCCGCGGGATTATTCAAAGTATTTGCTGTTTCCCACACCACAGAAGCTTTTGAATTACTGATGAATGTGCCATGTGGTAGTGCAGATAACACCAACAAAGATACTTTATTTGGGCGTATTCAATTACGTTTACAGAATGCAAATGCATCTCAACATAGCAATGAAGACCCTTGGTGGCGGCGAATTTTTACGCGTACTTCGCGTGATTAGAAGCCTGCTATAAACTGTTCGGACTTGTTTAGCGTACAGGCGTTCGCTAAGATGCTTGCACTTTTTCATAACCCGCACCCTACTTTGGTGCAGGTTCTACTTTCAGGGTACTCTGAATATGCAATCAAGTTATACAAGAGAAGAACTTTTAGCATGTAGCCGTGGCGAAATGTTCGGCCCAGGCAATAGCCAATTACCGGCTCCGAATATGCTGATGATGGATCGAATTACTATTATGGATCCAGAAGGTGGCGAGCACGGATTAGGTTATATTGAAGCTGAACTCGATATCCATCCAGATCTCTGGTTTTTTGCCTGTCATTTTCCTGGTGATCCAGTAATGCCAGGATGCTTAGGTTTGGATGCTTTATGGCAAACCCTTGGATTCTTCTTAGCGTGTTCGGGTGGTTTAGGGCGCGGCCGAGCCCTTGGCGTAGGTGAAGTGAAATTCACTGGTCAAATATTGCCAACAGCGAAAAAAGTAACCTATAAAATCCACATGAAGCGTTTAGTAAAACGCCGGTTGTTTGTAGGAATTGGTGATGGAACTGTAGAAGTTGATGGTCGTACAATTTATGAAGCGAACGATCTCAAAGTAGGTTTATTTACCGACACATCTAAGTTTTAAGCACCCTTCTTGATCGATCAAGCCCCCTTTTGGGGGCTTTTTTATTAAGGAGTAATCGCTTTATTTATAAGCGGAAGAGCCCATCGGTTCGCGCTTCAATGGCATCTCGCCAGCCCCCGAGCCATTGTGAGCGAACATCATTGCTTTGATACGGACATGTTTCTTTTGAACGCCCTGATACACCAGCTTTAAACCCTTGAGAATGGGCACGTTCCATGCGATCACGTTTTTGTCTTCTCATTACACTTTCCTCTCTTCATCACATAATTGCTCAACCACTGTTTACAATGCGCTGCCGGAAACAGTGAGGGAGAGATTTTTACAGGTGTGTTCAATAACACTCTGCAACGAGTTTTTTTACCTCGTACTACTATGGATAGTTACAAACAGGTGAAAGTTCAATGAAAAAACCCGATTACCAATGCCTATTTTGATTAAGGCGCTGACAATCGGGCTGTTTTTATTTTAGATTAAAAACGCCTAAGCTTTAGGCTTTCTACGCCGTATCGAAATAACTGCAACAAGCGTAAGAACACCTAACCAAATTGGGTGCATTGCTGCGCCTTTTCGAGTTAATTGATCATCTTCTTGTTGGCAACGTTCCGCTGCAGAATCAGGTGTTAGAATCAATGAACGTAAGCGTGCTACTTCTTGCGTTTCACCATCTTCAATAAAATCCGCTATCTCCACAGCAAGTACGGCAATTTCGCCCGCATCGTTAATGTCTATCGCATCAATAATTTGGTATTCACTATTGCACGGTAAGTAGGTATTTAAATCTACAATTACATCAGTATTGATGTCATACAGAAACGCTGTTGAACGGCGTTGGCCGCCTTGCGTAGCATCATTTTGGCCGGCACCTACAATTTGCCCCACATTATTGATACCCCGTGGTTGCCAGCTTGAATCGTTGAAGAAACCGCGAGGATATTCCGGCTCACTCACACCATTGGTTACGTCCATATAGAACAAACGACGGCGCATAGCACCATTAATAAACTGATTACTGAAGCCAACGGCAATGTTCGCATCATTGATTGCAATTGCCAGCGAGTTGTTCGATGAATTATTACCTGGCAGCATTTCTACTGCGCCATCTTCGGTAAACAGAGTTGGCCGGGTAAACGTGCCACCCGCTACTTGCCGTTGCGATACACCTACGGCAATACCATGAATGTTAATATCGTTCGCTACGCTGCGATAACGAAAGGTATCTAAATCATCTTCCGCATCGGCATCCTTATCAAATGCCAAACCTAAACGCGCTTGCTCGATTACATTACCCTGATCATCAAAAACCCAGCGGTAAGCTTCTTCTTCCATTAATGGTGCAGAAGTTCCTGCTAATCCGCTGCGCTCGAACCAATAGCGGTGCAAGCATGCAGAAATCGGGTTCAAGTTAATTGGGTTACCTTCTTCGTCTTCATCTTCTTCAGAGGTGCACACATTTTCGAAAAATGTTGTTAACGCCGAGCCATTGGCGATTGCTGCAAAGCCAACCGCTACATTCTCATCATTAATCGCCATAATGCTAGAGGTACCGTTGCCGATTAAACTCTCATCACCTGGAACCAGCGTATAGTTAACGCCATCAGACCAAGCCGCGCGCGGGAAACCATCGCGAATATGAAAACGTGCCAGTTCGCCTTCGTTATCGGTATCTTCAATCCAATAGAACGGCTCACTCGCTTGGCCAACTACAACACCATGGTTATTCATATCGATTACGCGAAAGCTCACACTATCGGAGCGCATTCCGGTTTCTTCATCGATCGCTTCAAAGCCATCTAATTCGGCAATATTTGCACCATCAAAAAAGTAACCCAGCTCGGTTGCTAAATGCTGGAATTTTGCATCAACTCCCACTGAAAAGGTTAAGAAATCCCGTATAGCACGGTGTTGGCGCTCTGTTGGGTTAAGAATATCCTCAACCGAAGGAAAATCTTCTGGATCGAGCAAATCGAAGCGAATGTTCTGGCCGCGTAAATCCGCTAACTGCCCAGCAACCTGACCACTATTATTAATTGCGCGTGGCGACGTATGAATTGCACCGGTTACTTCACCCACGCTGGTTATCCGATAACCGGCTGGTTCTGATGCTACACTCACTGCAGCAGTTGCTGCGAGCGTTGAACCGATCAATGTTGCTACTACGAGAGATACCTTAGATTTGCGCATTCAATTACCTTGTAAGTTTTCTAAATAATCCCATCGCTCTAATGCTTCCATTAACTCTTTTTCTAGCGATGCGAGCTGTTCAGTTACTGGAAGTGTAACTTCTGCCGATTGGCGGAAAAACTCTGGATCATTTAATTGTTGTTGTATTGCGTTTAATTGCTGCTCTATTGATTCTATGTGGGCAGGAAGTAGTTCCAGCTCACGTTTTAACTTGTATGATAACTTGTTCGGCTTGTTAGCTAAAGGCTGTTGCTGCTCAGAGTGCTCTTTTACCGCAGAAGTTCCCGAGTTTGTTGCCTTTACTTGCGGTTTATCTTGCGCTGTAGCTTTCGCTTGTTGGTAGAACGCCACTTCATTAAAACCACCGAAGATTTCAGTAACAATGCCCTGCCCCTCAAACAGCAATACAGAGGTAGCTGTGTTATCAATAAATTCACGGTCATGGCTTACCACAAGAACCGTGCCTGGGTAATCTACCACTACTTGCTCTAGTAACTCTAGGGTATCGATGTCCAAATCATTGGTTGGTTCATCAAGAATCAAGAGATTACTATCGGCTAACAAAATCTTCGCTAACATTACCCGGTTTTTTTCACCACCCGATAATGCACTCACTGGCATTTGCGATTGCTGTGGGGTAAATAGGAAATCTTGTAAATAACTGAAAATATGCCGAGTACGGCCGCGATGAGTAACTTCTTTCTTTCCTTCCGCAACGTTATCAGCGATAGAAGCGTTAAGATCTAGCAACTGACGATGCTGATCAAAATAAGCTACTTTTAGGTTTGTGCCAAGGCGCACAACACCGCTGGTAGGCGGTATATCACCAAGAATCAATTGAATAAGTGAGCTTTTACCACAACCATTCGGCCCTACTAACGCAAGTTTATCACCACGTTGAATAGTTAAGTTTAATTGCTCGATCAGGGTTTTCTCGCCGCGGGTTAAACCGATATCCGTTGCTTCAAACACAAGCTTGCCAGAGCGCTCGCCGCTACCCAAGGCAATTTTCACTGAACCTTGTAAATTACGGCGTTGCGCACGTTCGTTACGTAATGCTTGCAACGCGCGCACCCGCCCTTCGTTGCGTGTGCGCCTGGCTTTCACTCCTTGGCGCACCCAAGCTTCTTCTTGGGCTAGTTTTTTATCAAATTCTGCGTTTTGGCTCGCTTCAACTTCTAGCAACCGCTGTTTCTCTTCCAGAAAGGCCGCATAATTGCCAGGAAATGAGGTGAGTATGCCGCGATCAAGATCCACAATTCGGGTAGCTAGGCTACGAATAAAGGCGCGATCATGGCTAATGAAAACAATGGCTCCTGCGAACTCCAGCAACATTTTCTCGAGCCACTGCACGGTAGCAACATCAAGGTGGTTGGTAGGCTCATCAAGTAATAGCACATCAGGTTGTGAGGCCAACGCCTTCGCCAGAGCAGCTCGGCGCAACCATCCGCCAGAAAGCGTATCCATTGCGGCATTACCATCGAGGTTCAAACGGCTAAGTACTTGCTCAATGCGTGTTTGTAACTGCCAGCCATCGGCAGCTTCAAGTTTGGTTTGCACCCGCATCATTTGGTCTAGTAACTGGCTATTACTGGCATCCTCACTTAACGCTTCGCTCATTTCATGGTAGCGGCTTAGTAAAGCGCCAACATCGGCAAAAGCTCCGGCAACGTAATCAAATACGGTGCCTGGCGTACGCTCAGGAGGATCTTGCGGTAGCATTGCTACGCGAGTTTCACCCACGATATGCAGTTGGCCATCATCAAGGAGGATATTTTCGTTCAGAACTTTCAGTAAACTTGATTTACCTGCGCCGTTACGGCCGGTAACACAAAGCCGTTCGCCTGATTCTACGATAAGCTCTGCATTATTGAGTACAGGGGCGGTACCGAATGCTAATCGGGCGTTACTTAATCTCAGTACAACACTCATAAACTGAGGAATTCCTTTAATTTATCGTTACCAAATGGCCATTTAAGTTCTGCGTCATCAACACTGCGTACTAATACAGGTACTAAAGTTGCATACTCTTTAATTAGCGCTGCATCACTGGCGATATCAACCACATTCAATTGAATCGGTTGTTCTAGTTGCTGCGCATATATTTGCTTTATCGCCTCACTACATAATGGGCAATGTTCTTTCATTAATAGGTAAAACTCAGGCATGGGTTAGGTACCAGCAGAAATGTACTGCACGTTGTTTCGCAAAATCCACCGGAATACTGGCACGGGTTTGATCATCTGCGTGCAAGCCAAGTTCTTTTACTGCAGCTTCATCTAACTTAAAGCCCCGCTTGTTCGTGGTGAAAATAATCACCCCATTCTTCGCAAGTAGCTGCTTCGCGTTGGCTAATATATTTAGATAATCGCGCTGCACATCAAACACGCCATCCATACGCTTTGAATTCGAAAACGTAGGTGGATCAATAAATATTAGATCCCATTGCCGGCAATCATCTGCCGCGGTATCTGCTAGCCATTTCAAGCAATCCGCTTGAATAAACTCGTGCCGGTTTATCGTTAACTGATTTAAACGGAAGTTATCTTTGGCCCAATTCAAATAGGTTTTTGATAAATCTACCGTAGTAATCTCAGTGGCGCCGCCCAAACCTGCGTGCACAGACGCACTTCCGGTATAGGAGAATAAATTCAACACGCGTTGGCCTGCAGCGCGAGCTTGAATGTCTTTACGCACCAAACGATGATCTAGAAATAGTCCGGTGTCTAAGTAGTCAGTAAGGTTAATTAGGAACTTCGCGTTATATTCATGCACTTCAAGCGTTTCACTTACATCTGAGAAACGCGTGTACTGCTGCTCGCCCTTCTGCCGTTGCCGCTGCCGAGTAAAAATCCGATCAGGGCTAACCGGTAAACTATCCATCACCGCTTCCAGCACCTGCCACCAGCGCCGTTCACTAATGTGCTCTGGTATATCTTTCGGCGCCGCATACTCTTGCACTACTAACGATCCAGCATAGAAATCGATTGCTGCGTTAAACTCTGGAATATCCGCATCGTATACGCGAAAACAATCTACGCCCTCTTGAGCGGCCCATTTTTCCCGTTGCTGCCAATTTTTCTTCAACCGATTTGATAATGCCTGAACTTCCGGGCGGGCAAACTCTTCCTGGGCATCAGTGAGATCCATGATCGCAAGCAACACGGGAATACCGCCGTTATTCAGCTTGTATTTCTTTTCCGTGCGCATACGCATTGCTTTAATCATGCTTTCATCGGGCGCTAGAATCGCTGCACGCCAACCAGCAATACCCTGCCTTAGTTGCCGACCAAAATTACGATAAAATAACCACGCGCCAAGTTCACTACCTAACCGCTCACCATATGGCGGGTTACTCAGCAACAAACCGCTAGTGGCTCGCTTATAGCGTTGAATAAGCCAGCTATCACTTACATCGCCCAGTTCAACTTTAATTAAATCAGTAAATCCCAACCCGCGAATATTCTCATTCGCTGCAGCAACTACTTCAGGATTGTTATCAACACCGTGAAATTGGCTTTTACATGCCGCCATACCCGCAGCAAAGCGTTGTTTCGCCTCAGTTTTAACATCATTCCAAACCGCTGCGCGATGGCCACGCCACGCATTGAAACCCCATTGGGTGCGGTTTAACCCTGGTGCTCGGTCTGTTGCGAGCATCGCAGCTTCAATTAATAATGTACCCGAACCACACGTTGGATCGGCAACTAATGCAGGCCATTGCTCTGGAGCTGATACACAGTTCAAGGATAAGCCCGCGCGCACGATAAGCGCGGCAGCAAGGGTTTCGCGAATCGGAGCCGCGCCTTTCGCTTGCCGGTACCCACGCTCATGCAATCCATTACCTGCTAAATCGAGATACAAGGTGGCAATTCCTTTGTGCAGGTATCCTTGAATGTTGATTTCCGCATGTTTCGGTTCTACCACTGGGCGGTTGGCCCCAATGCGGCGAAATGCTTCAACTACACCATCTTTTACTACTTGCGCTGAAAACTGGGTATTTCTGAGCGTTTCACTGGTGCCGTTAAAACGAACCGCGAAGGTATTACGTTCATTAAATACATCTGGCCACGGATAATCCGCAGCTGCTTTTTCTAAACCATAGCGATCATGCACTTCCGTTTCCGAAAGCTTTAATAGCACGCGGCTACCTAACCTACTCCACATACACAGGTGATAGCCAAGCTGCAGATCACCTTGGCAGGTTACACCTGAATTTGTGAGCACGATGTCGTTGCCGCCCAACTCAGCTACTTCTGCAGCAAGTAGTTCTTCGAGCCCTCGCCCACATGGGAGAAAAAATTGTAGATTCTTCATTAACGCTTTCAGTTCCAATATCGATGGTTATTGCAATAATGCGCTGATTATATCGTATCCACCGGTGAGTGTCTGTGTTCTTTATAAGTTGTGTTGGCCTTGTATTGAACATAAATTGCTGTGATTAAGGATAAATAAACGCCGAATTGCTGCATATCTGAGCGGTTAAACAATTTATCGTATTCAGTGCTTGCATTCATAACGTTCACTGGTAAGATACGCCCTCAATCGGACGCGGGGTGGAGCAGTCTGGTAGCTCGTCGGGCTCATAACCCGAAGGTCGTAGGTTCAAATCCTGCCCCCGCAACCAATCCGATAGTAGTAAAAAAAACCTCCTAATTACGCCTCTCTCATTTGTATCACGCGCTTCTTCATACGTTTAAACACCCATACAGCAAACGAGTAACCGCCACTATTCGCTGATCCATTTCCCAAGTTAAATTGCATTCTAATATTTGCACCATTATATTGATTCGCTAAGCAGCAATAAATAAACAGCGATAAATCTGCCCCAAAGCTAAAGGATGGCATGTGCAAATAAATGATTTTCTAGTTGTTTTCTACTGGATTGTAACGGCAACTGTTTTTCTTCGAATCATCTTTAAACGGCGCCCTGTAGCCTCTTCGTTGGCTTGGGTGTTGATTATTATCGTGTTCCCTATTCTCGGCGTATTGGTGTATCTATTTTTCGGCGAAATTCAACTGGGGAAGCGCCGAGCTGCACGAGCTCGCGCGCTGCGCACACCGTTTCTAGAAAACTATACCAAATACTTAAAAGACCATAGCTCACAATCACCGGTTGGCCATGCTGGCAAAGCTATTTATCAGCTGCTTATGCAACGTGATGGCATTGGCAGCCTTGGCTATAGCAACCTCAGCGTATTATCTAAACCTGATGACATTTTCGATGCGTGGATTGCTGATATCAACAACGCGCAGCGTGATATTCGCATGGAGTTTTACATTTGGCATCCGCACGGGCGAGTGGTTGATGTAACCAATGCATTAATCGCAGCTGTTGATCGTGGGGTAAGTGTTGAGATATTGATAGACCACGCGGGTAGCTGGCCATTTTTCATGTTCAGTAAGGATGTGAAGCGGATGCGCGAACATGGCATCAAGCTGCTACCGGCCCTACCCGTAAACCTATTTCGAAATCTCGTTCGCCGGGCAGATTTGCGTTTGCACCGGAAGCTTCTGGTGATCGATCATCTCATTTGTTACAGCGGCTCCATGAATATGGCCGATCCACGTTATTTTAATTCTCGTAAATCGTTTGGGCCTTGGATTGATATGATGTTGCGTTTTGATGGCGCTGCCGCATTCGGTGTATCCAAGGTTTTCTCTTGGGATTGGGAACTTGAGAGCGGTGAACGCAACTTCCCGCAAATTAAAGACAAGATCCCGGAAAGTACCCATCATTTATCTATTATTCCTTCCGGCCCAGGCCAAGGTGAAGGGGTGATTCATCAAATCATGCTATCTATTTTGCATCGCGCCAATGAGAGCATCACCATTACCACACCCTACTTCGTTCCCTCAGAAGCAATCTTTGAAGCGCTATGCCATGCCGCTCGTCGCGGGGTGAATGTATGTATCGTATTGCCACGAATAAGCGATTCCAGAATGGCCAGCTTCGCCAGCCAATCATTTTATGATGGCTTACTTAGCGCTGGCGTAGAAATCCGTTTGTTTAGCAGAGGGTTACTACACTCAAAAGCGGTAATCGTGGATGAAGAACTCGCATTAGTGGGCAGCATGAATATTGATATGCGCAGTTTGCAGCTTAACTTTGAGCTTTCGTTTGCACTTTATAATCCTAACGATTGTAAGCAAGTGTGCGGCTTAATGCAGGAATACTATCAAGAGAGTACTGCGATTGATGCAAAGGCTTGGGCACAGCGGCCACGCTACAGACGAGTAGCAGAGCGCTTTATGTCGTTCTTGAGCCCATTACTATAAATGTTCAATATAAGCGCTAGGTGTAGCTGTTACGCGTACATGTTAAAAGAAGCCGAAGAGCGAACGCTACAAATTAAGCCCAGCGCTGGGTTGTGAAGGAATCATTATTAGGAATAGGATGGCGTTGGGATTCTTGTAAGCGATCATTTAAAACACGAGTTACTTCAAATTGCTTCATTGTTTTAAAGCCACCTACTTCAAACGATTCTTCTACTAACATACATAACGAACAGCGTTCATCTTGCTCAATAATAAGAAAGTCCGCATGTTGGTTGTTTGAAGTTAAGGCACAGAAAAGATGGTCTTTCGGCCATGATTTCTCATTGTTATAAGGGCCAAACTTGAAATACCAACTTTGCGGCAACATGATCTTGCCGAACCGAACCAGTGCGGTAGCATGCAGCGCTATGTTAAATTGCTCTGTAGAAGAGAGAACACTATGGGTATCGAGATAATCAGAAAAATTCTGAAACGCTTCCGCATCATCCATTGAAAAAGAAACATCTTCAGGTAAACGATCACGCAAAAAGCTTCGTTTAAACGAAAGCTCTTGAGTAATGTTTTTACCTAAATCTATCACGAGTGTTTCATTATTAAGCACTCGCCATTGCCAGTGTTGCATCGAATTATCCATTTTTCACACAATACATTGGCAGAATAATAAGGGTTTACCCCTACATTTACAAGCTTTTAACAATCTCTTTGATTAAAGCTGGCCCGCGATAGATAAACCCAGTGTATACCTGCAGCAAATTCGCACCCGCCGCTAAACGCGCTTGTGCCTGCTCCGCCGAGCTAATACCACCTGCGCCAATAATTGGATAATCTGCCGGCAATACTGCTCGTAGCCAACGAATAATCGTTTCACTTTTATCTGTTAGTGGTTGGCCGCTTAACCCGCCCGCTTCATTGGCATGCTCACAACCCGCAACTAACTCTCGCTCAAGCGTGGTGTTGGTTGCAATAATGCCATCTAAACCGAACTCCTGCATTGCACGCGCGAAACCATGCACTTGTTCTTCACTCATATCAGGCGCAATTTTTACCAAAATAGGTACATAGCGGTGATGCAGAGTATGCAGTTCGCCCTGCTTTTGCTTTAATGCACTGAGCAAGCTGCTGAGATGGGTTCCGTGCTGGAACTCACGCAATCCCGGCGTATTCGGCGATGAAATATTTACCGCCACATAGCTCGCATATGGGTACACTTTTTCTAAGCAGTATAGGTAATCATCGTTCCCTTCACTGTCTGGCGTATCTTTGTTTTTACCAATATTGATGCCGAGTATGCCGTTGAATTGCGCTTTCTTCACCCGCTCAACTAACGCATCTACACCATCATTATTAAAGCCCATGCGGTTGATTAACGCTTCGCGCTCTGGAATGCGAAACATACGCGGCTTGGCATTTCCAGCTTGCGGGCGCGGAGTAACGGTACCAATTTCAATAAAACCAAAGCCAAGCGCCGATAATGCTTGAATGCACGTACCATTTTTATCTAAGCCCGCAGCTAACCCAACTGGATTAGGGAATGTTAGCCCTAATAAGGCTACCGGCTTCGCCGGCAACCTTTGCTGAATTAAATGCCGTAATGGGGCCTGATTAAATTTTGCTAAAGTACGTAAAGTAACGTCATGGCTCCATTCAGCATCTTTGCTGAATAGAGCCTTACGGAATAATGGATATACATTCATTATTGCGCGTTACCACATTTTTGGCCCAGTAATGTAAGTTCACGTAACGCTACGCTGAATTTAGCAAACTCATGGCTTTTCGTAGTTTTGAAATCAGCCAATGTTTGCTTCCAGCGATCTACGTAACTTGCATTTGCGGCTAGCCAGTTCTCCAACATCTTCTCTACATCAGTGCCCTTCTCTGCATACTTAAGCACTGTGCCAGTGAGTAATCGTTGCTGCCAATCGAGTTCCTCACGGAATGCTGCTCGCGCAAGCGCTTGCCAATGGTTAGCTACAGGCTGTTTGTTCACTTGGTCTAAGAACCAGTGGATTTGAATCTCACCACCTAAACGGAAATATGTTTCCGCTACCAAAGAAATCTTCTCACCTGTTTGCGCCGCAACCTCAGCAATATCCATTGCTGAGAATACGGTGCTTAATATCGCCACTTGTTGCGCTAACTTCGCCGGAACACCCTGTTCTTTCAACTTCTCAATATTCGCTTCCATTCCAGCCTTTTCACTAGCTGTCATGTAATTAAGAGCGTTCTTCTGCAGATCCGTAAACGCTTTCCGATAGAAATCGATGTGTTCTTGAATCGATGTAAACTTCGGATTCCGATGGCGCAAGAACCAACGTGTTGCTCGGCGCACCATACGGCGCACTTGGAACAAAATTTGGTTCTGCACATCAGCTGGTATTTTATTATTCAATTTCTCAACTTCTGCCCAAATCGAACGGCTCGCGAACACTTCCCGCGCGATAATATAAGCTGAAGCGATTTCTGGTACCGTAGCACCCGTTGCTTCTTGTTTGCGATAAACAAAGTTAGGGCCCATATCGTTCACAATATTATTCGCTAACTTGGTAGCAATAATCTGCCCTTTCAACGGGTGGTCATTCATTTCTTCTTGGAACTGCTCTTGCAACTCACGCGGGAAAGCCGCAACTAGCTCTTTCGCGTGGTAAGGGTCGTTCGTAATCTCATCTACTACTAACTCGTCTTTCAGTCCCATTTTTCCATAGGCATTTAACACAGCTAATTCTGGACGCGTTAAACCTTTACCGGAAGCGGTGCGTTCTGCAAGTGCCTCGTCATCTGGCAAGAATTCCATCGCCCGATCTAACAAGCCTTCTTTCTCAAGCTGATGAATGAACCGCTGCATCTCTTTAATCTGATCTGCACCACGAAGCAATGTTACTGAAATCGATTGGGTTTGCCGATTACAATCGTGCAGAACTATCTCGCTTACTTGATCAGTCATGTCATACAGCAGCTGATCACGCTGAGCTTTCGTAAGCTTACCTGCATTCACCAAGCCGTTGAGTAGGATTTTGATATTCACTTCGTTATCCGAGCAATCAACTCCACCCACGTTATCAATGAAATCGGTATTAATACGGCCGCCACGCATAGCATATTCAATACGCCCTAACTGCGTGAACCCAAGGTTTCCACCCTCGCCTACTACTTTACAACGCAACTCTTTGCCGTTAATGCGCAATACATCGTTCGCGCGATCGCCAACATCAGCATCGGTTTCTTTGCTGCCTTTCACGTAGGTACCGATTCCGCCGTTCCACACTAAATCCACTTCGGCCATCAATAACGCTTTAATCAATTCACTTGGCGCCATACTGCGTTTTTGTGTACCAATTAAGCGTTTCATTTGCGTGGTAAGCTCAATTGATTTGGCACTGCGTGAGAAAATCCCACCGCCTTCGCTAATCAATTTCTTATCGTAATCTTCCCAGCTTGAACGGGGTAAATTAAATAAGCGCTCACGTTCCTTAAAGGATTTCTTCGCATCTGGTTCTGGGTCGATAAAGATATGCATGTGGTTAAATGCTGCCACTAAGCGGGTTTTCTCTGATAACAACATACCGTTACCAAACACATCACCAGCCATATCACCGATACCAATGGCGGTAAATTCAGTTGTTTGGCAATCAATACCCATTTCCCGGAAATGACGCTTAACTGATTCCCAGCCACCACGTGCTGTGATACCCATCTTCTTATGGTCGTAGCCTACAGAACCACCTGATGCAAAGGCATCACCAAGCCAATGGTTATATTCTGCAGAAATACCGTTGGCAATATCAGAGAAGGTAGCGGTACCTTTATCTGCAGCAACTACTAAGTAAGCGTCTTCGTCATCATGGCGAACCACATTTTCTGGATGAACAATTTCACCTTCAACAATGTTGTCGGTTATATCCAATAAGGCGCGAATAAAGGTTCGGTAACAAGCCTTCCCTTCTTCGAACATTGCCTCACGTTCGTCCGGTAGCTGTTTACATACAAAGCCACCCTTTGCGCCTACTGGCACAATTACTGTGTTCTTTACTTGCTGTGCTTTTACTAAGCCAAGTACCTCAGTACGGAAATCTTCTCTGCGATCCGACCAACGCAAACCACCACGAGCAACCTTGCCACCACGTAAATGCACCCCTTCAACCCGCGGCGAGTACACGAAAATTTCGTACTTCGGCAACGGCAATGGCATATCGGTAATAAGCTCTGGTAAAAACTTAATCGATACGTAAGGTTTTTCAACACCATCTGCGTCTACTTGGAAGAAGTTCGTGCGCAGTGCTGCTTGAATAAGATCCAGGTAACGACAAATAATCCGATCATCATCAAGGCTAGAAACGTGCTCAAGCTCTTCTTGTACCTTACTTACCAAAGTATCCATTTTCTTCTGTACGTTCTTTACGCCCGGCTCAAAGCGGGTGTAGAACAGTTTTACCAATAATTTGCCAATTTTAGGATACCGCGTGAACGTGTTCTCGATATAGGCTTGGCTAAAGGTAACGCCAATCTGGCGCATATACTTGGCGAACATGCGCAGAATAACCACATGCCGACCCGACATGCCAGCACCTAAAACTAAACGGTTGAAACCATCATCTTCGTATTCGCTGCGCCATACTTTTGCAAACGCATCTTGAAAGTTATCGCGGCTGCCTTCTAAATCAAGCTTACCGGCGGTATGTAACATAAAGAAATCCAGCACCCAAAACACATGGCCGTCACTATTCTTAATTTGATACGGGCTTTCGTTTATCACCCGTAAACCGAAATTTTCTAACATCGGCAACACATCAGAAAGGTGAATCGGCTCATCCCGGTGAAATAACTTCAGTTTTACCCGGTTTGAATCGTCTTGCACCTCTTGGGCACGATAAAACAACATTCCTAATCGATGGTCATCATCAAGCGCTTCGAGCTGATCAATATCGGCAAGCGCTACAGACGGCAGTACGTCCTCTTTATAGGCACGTGGGAAGCCATTCGCGTACATTTTCATAAGCTGGCGAGCCGCAGCCTCGCCTTTACTGGTCATTAAAAGATTTTCTAAGTTATCTTCCCAGCTGCGTGATGCTTCCGTTAGGTTTTGCTCTAGTTCTTTCACGTTAATGTCCTGTCCGCTATCGTTCACTCTAACCGTGTATTGAGTTCTCGCTAATGCTGATTCAGAGAAGTAAGTTGTAAAATCAACTTCTTCGTTACTGCCAAGCGTGCGCGCTAAAATACTTTGTGTTTGCATCCGTAGTGCTGTGTTGTAGCGTTCTTTAGGCACGTACACCATGGCGGTAATAAACCGACCAAAAATATCGCGGCGCAAAAATATGCGGGTAATATCGCGCTCTTGAATTTGCAGTACGCCGAGAGCCGTGTTGAGTAAGTCTTCATCACTACTTTGCACGATTTCGTCACGGGGGTACGTTTGCATGATATTCAGCAGCGCTTTACTGGCGTGCGTACCCCGCGCATAACGGGAGTTCGTAAGCACTCTGGCAACTTTGTCACTTACCAGCGGAATATCCATCACGCTATCGTTATAAAAGGAAGCGGCGTACAAACCAACGAAACGATCTTCACCAATTACTTGGCCTTTATCGTTAAAGCGTTTAATGCCGATATAATCTGTATGGGCCGGGCGATGCACCCGTGAGCGCGCATTGGTTTTGGTAAGTAACAGTAATTCATCACGCGATAAAGCCGTGTTCCTTGCCAACTTACTCATATTCGATAACTTAAGCGGCGGCTTGCCTTCCGAGCTTCTTAACAAGCCAAGGCTGCTGCCTTTTACTTGGCTTAGCTCGAAATCACCCTCAACTGCCTCAACTTGGTAACTACGGTATCCCATTAAGGTAAAGTTATCGTTCGCTAGCCAGCTCAAAAAACGCTTGGCTTGGGCGAGTTTTTCTTTATCGCCAGGAAATTTGCAGGCAGCAAGGTTGTTAGCAATATCTTCCAGCTTTTTCCGCATCGGTTGCCAATCACTTACTGCTAGCGCAACCTCGTTCATTACTGAAGTGAGTTCTTGCTTCAGTACTTTTATATCTTCTTTGCTATTTTGGCGATCCACTTCAACCAAAAACACCGTATCTGTTTGTGCTTTATCATCGGTTTCGCCTGAAGGTAGAATTTCAGATACTCGACCATCTTTCCCACGGCGATGTACCAATGGTGCATGTAGTAATAACTGCGAATTAATACCAAGCCGGTTCAACGCCATGCGCACTGAATCAACCATAAATGACATGTCAGTTTGGATAATTTCAATAATGGTATGCGGTGATTCCCAGCCGTATTTACTTACTTCTGGGTTGTACACCTTAATAGTGGCTTTGGTGTTGGATTCATATTCATTAAAACTATGCCAAAGCCCTACAATTGCGCCGTAAATATTGCTGTAATCACGCCCCGCTAAATCGTCGCGAGAAACGTTACGATAGAGGCGTTGAGCGAATTCATTTACCAGGGGAGCGCTTTCAGCGGGGAGCTTCTGACGAATCGTGTCAGATACTTTTTCGAGGATAACCGGTGGTTGATTATGAACCGATGCCATGGTGATTGATCCTTGTCTGCAGGCCAAAAAAGATGAGGCATACCCTAACGCTATTCGTTAGGGTGTAAACCTTTATATTGTCGGCCTTTAAGAAAGGAAAAGCAACGTCTATACGGCTGGTGTGAGCAGTTAATTTTCCGTTAACGTTTGGTTAACTTTTTCATACAAATCAGGAGCTAAGTTTTCTAATTTACTTAGTTTTTCAAGCTCTGCTCGTAATAACTCCCGATGTTTGTTCGGTAACTTCCGCCAAATCAGCAGTGGCGATAATAAACGTGATGCTACCTGCGGGTTTACACTGTTTAAACGGGTAATAGCTTGGCCAATAAATTGGTAGCCAAGACCACTCTCGCAATGCAACTGGGCAAAGTTGTGAGTGAAGCTTGCTAGCAATGCGTAAATGCGATTTGGATTGCCCCAATTAAAGGCAGAATGTTCCGTTAGCGCTTGTATGTTCGCCACGGTTCCCGATATCGGCGCGGTAGATTGTACCGCTAACCACTTATCCATCACCAATGTGTTCCCCTGCCATTGTTGCGCAAAGCGTTCCAGTAACCTATCCGCTATTGGGTGATTCGCGTGCACAGCAGCTTGCAACGCGCCGAACTGTAAGGTCATGTTATTCTGCACAGCGAATTGAGCACCAAGCCCCTCATGTACCGATTCCGCTATTGTTTTATCGAGCTTATCTGCCGGCAGTACATTGCTCTGTAAGTGAGCTAAGTAACTTAACGCTGTATTTGCCAGCATGCGTTCACTAATTGCTGGTGAGCTAAGAACGTTGGTGCTTAAATCTACTTTCTGCCACACCGCAAGAAGCGCCGATTGTAAAGCCACAGCAAGTTCAAGCCTTAACTCTGCAATCGCCTTTGCAACTGCTGCCACAGGTATCACGCTAAACTCTTGGCTGAGTGCTTCCTCATTAGGGATTTGCAACAACAAGGCAGTAAGAGCAGGGTTTTTGGTGTGCAATAACTCATTCTCTAATACATTCACTAACGCCGCAGATAATACTACCGGTTCGTTGCTCGCTATCGCCGCATGCAATGCCTGTAGGTAAAGCTGTTGCACCGTATCCCAACGTAAATAGGCATCTTCGCTACCTGCAATAATCGCGAGTGAATCGTTTTCGTTACGCGGCATATGCAAACGCACTGGTGCGGAAAAATCCGCAAGTACTCCAGGTATAGGCCGTTGTGTAACATTCTCAAACACAAAGTGTTGCTCAACTTCACGCAACTCTAATAGATGTTTTGCACTATGCCGTTTACTTTCTTGCCCGGTGATGGGCAGCAAAGCACCCTGCTCACTTACAAATTCCACGCGCACTGGGATATGAAACGGATGCTTTTCCGGTTGTCCTGGTGTTGCTGGCGTGTGTTGTTGCAGGGTTAACGAATAGCGCTGTGCATGAGGTTCATAATGCTCAGTTACTGTAACCTTGGGCGTACCGGCTTGAGCGTACCAATTGCGAAATTGCTTTAAGTTCAGTTCGTTTGCATCTTCCATGGCGGCCACAAAATCTTCGCAGGTAACGGCTTGGCCATCGTGGCGCTGAACGTATAGCTGCATGCCTTTCTGGAAATTAGCTTCGCCGAGCAAGGTGTGCAACATACGAATCACTTCCGCACCCTTGTTATATACCGTAACGGTGTAGAAATTATTCATTTCCACTACCCGGTCAGGGCGTATCGGATGCGCCATTGGGCCAGCATCCTCAGCAAACTGATGGGTACGCATAATACGTGCGTCTTGAATACGATTTACGGCTCGCATGCCAAGATCGGAGCTAAACTCTTGGTCTCGAAATACGGTAAGGCCTTCTTTCAGGCTTAGTTGAAACCAATCACGGCAGGTAATCCGATTCCCGGTCCAATTATGAAAATATTCATGGCCGATCACCGATTCCACGTTTAGAAAATCCTGATCAGTGGCTGTTGCCGCATCGGCGAGAACATACTTCGAATTAAAGATGTTTAATCCTTTGTTCTCCATCGCGCCCATATTGAAGAAATCAACGGCCACAATCATATAAATATCAAGATCGTAAACTAAATTAAAACGCTCCTCATCCCACTGCATGGCCTTCTTTAAAGATTCCATGGCATGTGCGGAACGATTAAGGTTGCCCTTATCTACAAACACTTGCAGCAGCACTTCGCGGCCATCACGAGTAACAAAGGTATCTTCCAGAACATCAAAATCCCCAGCTACCAGCGCAAATAAATAGGCTGGTTTCGGGTGCGGATCGTGCCAGGTTATCGTGTGACGCTCGCCCTTTTGCTCTTCAGAGATAGGGTTACCGTTGGCAAGTAAAAACGGAAAGTTCGTTTTAGGAGCGTTAATAGTAGTAGTAAAAACCGATAATACATCGGGACGATCAAGGTAATACGTGATGCGTCGAAAGCCTTCTGCCTCGCATTGCGTGCAGTAGGTTCCCGCAGACATATACAAGCCTTCCAGCGCCGAGTTACTTTGAGGGTTAAGTAATGTTTCGATAACCAACTCGAAACGTTCCGGCACATTATGCAAAATTAATTGCTGGCTTGTTACACTGTATTCTTCGGGAGTTAACGGCCGATTATCAATCGCCACGCCAACCAACTGCAAATTATCGCCATCTAAAACTAACGTTGAGCTTCCGCCAACCGCCTCAACATCCATACGATTACGCACTTCAGTGTTTTGGCTATCGAGCAAAAAATGTAGCTCGGTAGTATGAATCTTAAATTCCGGCGCTTGATAATCCTGACGATACTTTGCAGTAGGTTTTTTGCTCATAAGTTTCCTTAAGCTGTTGCAGTACTATTTTCGTGTGCATCAGTTTTTGGCAATTTTAAGATTTTAAAATCGGCAAAGGCATACGCAACGGTTAGCGTAGGAACGAGCAACAGGAAGAATGCGAATGGTGCGTAATGTAATGGATAAACACCAAGCACTGAGAACATATACGCGCCACATGTATTCCAAGGAATTAAAGCCGAGGTAATGGTACCGCTTGATTCTAACGTACGTGAAAGTACCCGTGGGTCTAATCCTTGGTCCGCATAGGCTTCTCGGAACATCCGCCCTGGCAGTACAATCGCCATGTATTGATCAGCGGTAAGAACGTTTGCGCCAAAACAGGTAAATACTGTAGCGGTTACGAGGGAACCCGTGGATTTTACTAACTTTAAGATACCGCGAATCAGTTTTTGTAGGGCACCTGTTGTTTCCATAACGGCGCCAAATGTCATTGCACTAATGATTAACCAAACGGTATTGATCATGCTTTCCATGCCACCACCGCTAATAAGCGAGGTGATTTCAGCACTCGTTGCTTGAATTTGCACGCCACTGGCAAGCGCTAGCCATACAACTTCTAGGGCACCTACCAAAAGAAATGGCCGTTCAGCAGCTAAACTGGCTACTAAATCACCTTGAAATAGCAGTGCCCATAAGCCACCAACTAGCGCGCCCACCAAAATGGACGGTAAGGCCGGCTTTTTCGCTACAGCAAGTGCAAAGAGTACTAACAGCGGAATGAGCATGTGCAAGCCAATATTGAAAATGCCTTGTAATTCCTCTTGCATGGCCACCAGTGAACTCAAATTCGCATCGCTACTGGCACGGAAACCGAGAATTAGAAATAACACAATCGAGATCGCTAAGGCAGGAAATGCCGTTAAGCTCATGTAACGAATGTGGCCAAATAATTCAGTACCCGCAACAGCCGGCGCCAAATTTGTGGTATCGGATAACGGCGACATTTTATCACCGAAATAAGCACCAGAAACTACTGCCCCAGCAGTAATCGCTAGGGAAAGTTCCATGCCGGTAGCTACACCGATTAAGGCCACACCGATGGTTGCAGCTGTGGTCCATGAGCTGCCAATAGAGAGGGCTACAATGGCACAAATTACACAGGCTGCTGCATAAAACCAGCTGGGGCTGAGTAATTCTAAACCATAATAGATCATGGTGGGCACGATACCGGCCAATAACCACGTACCAATTAAGGAGCCAACCATCAAAATAATCAATATTGCCCCTAAGGCAACAGAAATGCCTGAGGTAATGCCGGCTTCAATAGATTCCCAACGATGCCCATTTTTGAAAGCAATAACTGTGGCGATGGCCGCGGCAATCAATAAGGCGATTTGGTTCGGGCCATATGATGAATCTTCACCAAATAGATATACCGAGCTACTCAGCATCGCAATTAACGCAAGCAATGGTACGAGCGCTTGCAAATAAGAAGGACGTTTTGTGGTAACCGTCATAGGTTTGCTTTCCTATTTAATTCAATAACAATGGATTACACAGCTCGATTAGAACTGCAAAATCCCTAATAACTGCAAGAAGATCGCGATAATCGCTATGGGTGCCAAGAAGCGAACACAGAACAACCATATTTGATAGCCGCGCTTGCTCATATTTAACTCTTCTTCAGTAAATCTGCGCTTCATTACCCAGCCCGTAAATACTGCGGCCATAAAGCCACCGAGCGGTAATAATATGTTGGAAGCAAGATGGTCTATTGCTGCAAAAATGCTATCCAACTCTTTGCCGAAGAAGTTCCATTCTAGCTGCGCCCAACCTGCTCCACTGAGAGAGAATACGGTACCGAGGCTAAGTATCCACAACAGTAGGCCAGAGCTTATAGCTGCCTGCCAACGCTTTACACGCAATCGCTCTTCAGCAAACGCCACTGAAGCTTCAATCATAGCGATAGCGGAGGTGAAAGCTGCCAACACTAACATCACGAAAAACACCGTGGCAATTAATGTGGTAAACGGCATATTTGCGAATGCTAGCGGTAACGTTTGGAAAATTAATCCAGGCCCCTCGCCAGGAGTAAGGCCAAAACCAAACACAATGGGGAAAATCGCTAAGCCTGCAATAAGCGCAACTAAGGTGTCTGCAATCGCAATCCAGATTGATGTACGAACAATCGAAGTACCTTTCGGCAAGTACGCACCGTAAATAATCATTACACCGGAAGCTATGCTCAAGGTGAAGAAGGCGTGCCCTAACGCAATTAATGCGCCCTGCCCGGTTAATGCCGAGAAATCAGGGTAGAACATAAACCTAAATGCGGCACCAAAATCACCGATATGCGCGGCGTATAAAGCGATAATCACCAACAAACCAAGCAATAGCGGCATTAAATAAGTTACCGCGCGCTCTAGGCCCTTCTTAAAGCCTTTCCCTACCACAAATACCGTTGCGGTTATGAGTAAGGTAGTAAAGAAGAGTAGCTCCGGCGCGGAGCTCACCATGCCGCCGAAAGTGGCCGAAACGGATTCGGTAGTAGCACCTACAAAGGTACCGCTTGCGCTTTTGAATACATACGAAAGTGCCCAACCGGCAATTACTGCATAAAAAGTAAGGATAATATAACCAGCGCTGAGGCCCATCCATCCAGTAATTTGCCACGCTGGGCTAACGCCGGATTCTCGTGCTAGCTTTGCCGCAGCGTAACCTGGTGAGGTGCGGCCTCGTCTACCTATTAGAACTTCCGACATTAATACTGGCACACCAATTAGGAAGATAAACAGCAAGTACAGCAACACGAATGCGCCACCGCCGTTCTCACCCATAATGTATGGAAATTTCCAGATATTACCGAGGCCTACAGCTGCTGCTGTAGCCGCTAGCACGAATGAAAAGTTACTCGACCAGCGATTGTTTGTTGCGCGTTCAGTTGTCATAAAGCGGTACCGTTATTGTTATGATTTTCGGTAATTGTTTTTTTAGAGTGCTAACTTACAAATAAGGGCTTGTAACCACAAGCCCTTATTTCATTTTATATTGTTTTAGCGTTAGTTTTTTTTCGCTAAGCTAAGGTTAACTAACTACAGTGCAGCATCGCCATACTGCTGCACCTAACCCACCAAAGTGTGCTTCAGGTTATAGAAGATACCTTAATCTCGGTTCGCATTGCGTGCATTACCACTCATGCTATTAATGTAATCAGCCGCTATTTCGATAGTTTCACGCAAGAATATATCAGGAGAACGGAATTTTTCGTCTACCCCATCAACAGATTCAACTGGCTCTAAACCAGCGCGATCTCGGCGCTCGTTAATGCGCTGCAACAATCGTTGCTGATCTGCTTCTGAATCCGCTTCACGTTCAGCTCGAACTAAAGATATCGCAGTACGATCACGCATCGCTCGATAGCGGGTTACATCTTCGCTTAGATAGGCAAACTCTGGATCTGCCTCAATACGCAAGCGATGTTCAGTATTAAGTTTCGCAATTAAATCATCGTTCACAAAATTAAATGCCCGGAATTGCACAGGGTCTATCTGATCCCATGGCAATGCGTTGTCTGCCCGGCTTTCACCAAATTCCTCTGGGTCTACTAAGCTTGGGAATTGAATGTCTGGTACTACACCCTTGTGTTGGGTGCTACCACCGTTAATGCGGTAGAATTTGGCCATGGTGTACTGCACACTACCCATTGGGTTATTGCCCAAATCAAAGCGGCGCTGTAAACCACGATGCTGCTGCACTGTTCCTTTGCCAAAGGTGTTTTCACCCACTACTAGAGCACGGCGATAATCTTGCAAAGCCGCGGCAAATATCTCCGAAGCAGAGGCACTAAAGCGATCTACCATCACCACCATAGGACCATCGTACTCAATACTTGGATCCGGGTCGCCACTTACATCTACACGACCACTACTCTCACGAACTTGCACCACGGGGCCTGAAGGAATGAACAACCCAGTAAGGGTAATCGATTCATTAAGTGCACCACCACCATTACCACGTAAATCAATCACTAAACCTTCTACATCATCATGCTCCTTTAATTCTTGCAATAAGGTACGCACATCGTCTGTGAGCTTATTGTAAAAACCAGGAATAGTAATTACTGCGAAACGCTCACCGGTAGCGCTGGTTTCATAGGTGATTTTCGCTTCCCGATCCTCTAGGCGTACTTGTTCACGTACAATTTCAACCGTTTGTGGTGCTGCACCAGAGCCATCGCTTTCTTTTAAGATTTGCAACCGCACTACGCTGCCTTTCGGCCCTGTAATGAGTTCTACAACATCGTCTAAACGCCAGCCAATCACATCAACAAAATCTTGATCGCCTTGTGCCACCGCTATAATCCGATCGTTTGGATTAAGTTCGCCAGATTTTTCCGCTGGGCCGCCAGGCACCAATGAACGAATCACTGTGTAATCGTATTCAGCTTGTAACACTGCACCTATCCCTTCCAAAGAAAGATTCATATTCTGTTGGAAGCGCTCAGCATTGCGAGGCGATAAATAACTCGTATGCGCATCAACACTGCGCGCAAAAGCATTCATTACCGATTGAAAGGCATCTTCACTCTTGCTTTGGGTAATTTGTTGCATTGCGGAACGGTAACGGCGCTGCAGGTTATCAATGATTTCACTATCTTCACGGCCAGCAAGGGCTAAGTTAAGTGCATCATTGCGTACACGCAGCTGCCAAATGCTGTTTAGTTCATCTTTCGAAGTAGCCCATTCCGATTCCGTGCGATCAAATGGAAAATTAGCGCCCTCTTCCTCAAAATCGAACTCTTCAACGTTAGCCAGTAGTTCTAATGCATACTGAAAACGCTCAAAGCGACGTTGCAGATTCAGTTGATGAATCGCGTAGGCTACGCCCAGATCACCATCAATGAGGGCAACATGAAACTTGTCGCGATACGGGCGGAATTGTTCAATGTCTTCAGCGAGCATAAACATGCGGTTATAATCGAGCTGCTCAAAATAGCGATCGAATATTTGCTGAGACATCTCAGTGTCAAGCTCTACATTGCTGTAGTGGTAGCGCGTAAAGTACGCAGCAATACGGCGGCTTGCAGCTTTGTGCTGAGCCTCCGGCTGTAACTTTGGTATATCACTTGCACTGTAACTTGTATCGTTCTGTGCAACCGCCGGAACAGCCAATAATGCCGCCGCAGCGATTAGTGATAGAACAAAACCTGTGCGTTTAGCTACCTGCTTGATCATGCATTCTCCTATTATGCGCGGAACAGTTCTGAACGCGGAACGCGAACTAACATGCCTGAGGGCAACTGAACCTGCACATCATGTTTATCAAGGTCGGTTATCGTGCCAGCAACCGGGAAACTTCCTACTTGCACACGAACTTCCGTCCCTACTTCGATGGTATCTTGCGCAATCGCTTCTAATGGAGCGTTTGCTTTAGTAGTTTCCTGCTTTGCAGCTGGCTTACTACCAAATGTTTTTGTCTTACGTTCATTTGTATACGGCGCTTTCTTCCCTTTCGGTTTTCTCGCACCTTCTTTTCTGACACCATCTTGCGCGTCTTTGTTCACTGCTGCACGAGCTTTCGCCGCAGCCGCTTTGCTTTCTGCCGCACGTTCTTGGCGTTTTGCCTTTGCGCGCTCTTGTGATTCTTTCAGTTGCTCAAGAGCATGGCTTTCATGCTCAGCTTCCACTAAGCCCGCATCAGCCCCATCAAGATCTACGCGTTGCACACCTTCTTTTACTCCCCGCAAATAACGCCAAGCACCAGTATACTGGCGAAGCGCTGAGCGCAAGCGAGTTTTACTCACCCGTTCATCGTCTGCTAGCCGTGTTGCTAAATCATCAAAGATGCCTATTTTTAAAGGGCGCGCGTCTCCCTCTAATGTGAAGCATGTAGGGAATTTCTCAACCAAATATGCAATCACTTCCTTGCTATTAGAGAGTTTTGCCGTGTTTTCCATTGCTATAACCTTAATCGAGCTGTTCATTGTGGTCATCGTCTTGTTCAATTCGATGTACCAAGTGAGTGATGTAATCTTCTAGTTCGTCTACTTCTGATTCAAGCAACCCGGGCTCGCGGAGCCACATATCTGTAATTTCAACCACGAGTTGCGCAATATTTTCGCTCTGCCAATAATCACTACCAGCGGTTTCATTACTGATAGCGTAGAGCATTGCGTTTAAGTTGTCTGCTGCTTGCTCTGCTTCTTCTTCAAAGAACTCCATATCCTGAATCGATACAAGATACGGCCGCACATCAAAAGAATCCATAGTTTCACCGCCCATAAACCGAAGCTTATTCGTTAAGCCCAGTTTAAAGTTTCCAGTAACGGCAGTAATTCTGCCAAGCCCTGCTCATCCGTGGCACTAAATCTGCCAATCATCGGGCTATCAATATCCAGCACGGCCACGGTTTTACCGTCCACTACGATCGGCAACACAATTTCTGAGTTACTCGCCGAATCGCAAGCTATGTGGCCAGCGAATGCGTGTACATCTGCAACGCGCTGAATCTCTTGGCTGCTTGCCGCAGCACCACATACACCTTTAGTGAATGGGATGCGCACACACGCAACCTTTCCTTGAAATGGGCCGAGTACAAGCTCGTTATCGCGAACAATATAAAAACCAAGCCAATTTAAATCATCTAGCTGGTCATATAAAAACGCACTGATGTTGGCAAGATTAGCAATTAAATCCGGTTCACCGCTAACTAACGCGGTAAGTTGCTGCTGCATGCTGCGATAATGCTCTGCATTACCGCGTTCAGAAGTGGTATCAGCTTCAAACACTAGTTTGGTTTCTCCTGCGAATCGTTCGAGGGGGGAGTTTCACTATCATTATCATCCGTGCTCGGTTCGTTTACTTGAAAGCGAGCAATGTCAGCACCTGCACGCAACCGCAGTTCCGCGCGCAAATCGCCTTTTGTTTTCATTAGCAGTTCGCCAGTAGGTGCGATGGAGAAGTGATCATCTTGCTGCAAACGCTTTGCTTGATACACCATTACAAGTTCCATGGCATTCTCAAGCTGCGCTGGGGTGAGCTTTTGGCCATCAGGCCAACGGCCAGTTTCTACCGCATCTTTCATACGTTCATAAATTTCTGGGGTCATTGCCCTAAGTACATCATCGTACTGCATACTATCGTTGTCGCTTTAATATATAAATACGGGCACGAGTTACCAAGTACCAAACAAAACTCAAAATCGCCACAGCCATGGATACATGAGGCATGAATTGCCATCCCTGCACCTGCTGCCAATCATAAAATGTTCCGCCAATTCCCGCAATAAACAATAAAATCGCCAACATTTGGTGGCTCACTAATTGATTCAACCGCATGGAACGTTTAGCACTCGCCTTTCGAGCTAAACTATCAGCATCATGGGCGCCCAGCATAAAACCACACGAATCACATACTGCTGCTTTATCAGAAACCTTTTTGCTACAGCCAGGGCAACTAATAATCGCCATATTTAAAACACTCTTTTTACCATGAATTACGCCTTATCATATCAGCGTGGGCGCTGTTGGTCATCCATCGATTCCGAAACAGCCCAACAATTACGCTATATTCACTCGAATTTTCGATTAAGTGCACAATTCACGAGGTTTAGCCGCCGGATTTAGCGTAGAGCTTTACGCCAAACTATGGCAAAGTATAGTTAACACAACAATAACAATCCCCGGGGGACCCCATGGAAAGTGTGGTTAACACAATAAATAATATCATTTGGAGCCCTGCACTGGTGTTTTTATGCCTTGCCGCAGGCTTATTTTATTCAATTCTTACGCGTTTTGCGCAGGTTCGCCATTTCCGGGAGATGGTGAAACTGCTATTTAGCCCAAACGAATCAAGTAAGGGTATTTCATCATTTCAAGCGCTTGCTGTTACCTTATCAGGCCGAGTTGGCGTAGGTAACATTGCTGGTGTAGCAGCCGCCATTGGTTTTGGTGGCCCTGGTGCAGTATTTTGGATGTGGGTAGTTGCGTTTTTAGGCGCTAGTACCGCATATGCAGAATCCACTCTAGGACAAATTTATAAAGTAGAAGAGAACGGCCAGTATCGTGGTGGCCCAGCCTACTACTTCGAGAAAGCCCTTGGCCAAAAATGGCTAGCGATCACGTTCGCAATTTCAGCCATTATCGCCTGTGGTATCTTCTTGCCCGGTATTCAAGCAAACGCCGTAGGTAACGCAGTTACCCATGTGTTTGGTGATGGCAACTTAGTAAGCACTGATTACGGCGAAGTTGGCAGCCATAAGTTAATTGCGTTAGCGGTAATTTTAATTGTTTTAGGCTTCATAATCTTTGGCGGCATTAAACGCATCGCGAATTTCACGCAAATCGTGGTTCCTTTCATGGCGCTCGCCTACATTATTATGGCGTTAGTTATCGTGTTCCTAAACTTAAACCAAGTTCCAGGAATCTTTGCCATGATCATAACCGATGCCTTTACCGCGCAAGCAGGCTTTGGTGCGGCCATTGGTTGGGGTGTGAAACGTGGTATTTACTCGAATGAAGCAGGCCAAGGTACCGGCCCTCACGCTTCTTCGGCAGCGGAAGTAGACCACCCTTCACAACAAGGCTTAGTACAGGCATTTTCGGTGTATGTAGATACCTTGTTCGTATGTACTGCAACTGCACTAATGATTCTGATTACCCAACAGTACAACATTGTAAATGAAGTAACGGGTGGTTTAATTCTGCAAAATGTACCAGCGGCTACTGAAGTTGCTTCACCTGCCTTTACGCAGCTTGCTCTCTCGAGCGTGTTTGGCAACTTTGGCCAAGGGTTTGTGGGGGTAGCCATATTCTTCTTCGCCTTCACCACTATTCTGGCCTATTACTACATCGCAGAAACCAATGTGGCGTACTTAAACCGCTATATTAAAAACCGGTTCTCCTTGTTTGTGGTGAAAATGGTGATCATGTTTATGGTGGCCTACGGCATGGTGAATAGTTCTGGTTATATTTGGAACTTAGGTGATATCGGTGTTGGCTTAATGGCTTGGATTAACATCCTCGGTATTCTCGCCATCTTTTTTGTCGCCAAGCCTGCCATCATGTGCTTACGTGATTATGAGGCGCAGAAAAAAGCGGGCGGCCCAATCATCTTTGATCCCATTAAATTGGGAATTACTAAAGCCGATTTTTGGGAGAAGCGCATTGCTAAGCAACGTGCTGAAGGTACAGTGCCACCAGCAGCAGAAGCTGATGCTATTGTTACACCGCCAAATAAAGCAGAGTAATAAAATTTAGTAAGTAAAAAGCCGAACATGAAAATGTTCGGCTTTTTTATTTGTTGCGCAATCGCATATATATCTTAACGCAACTGCCCTACTACATCTAAAATCGCCTTCAAGGTATCACGACCAAACTTCCGTGAGCGAACATCGTTCCACTGTTGGTATGGCTCAGGTAAGTTGTCGTTATCCTTGAACGGCATTTCAATAGTGAACGCCAAACATTTAAACCGTTCGGCTACAGCACTACTCGCCACAGTTAAATTAGCTTGCCCTGGCGCTTCTTTTTCGTAACCGAATTCAGTTTGAAACTCTGCAGTTGCCGCTAGATACGCGTTGCGGAAGCTATCTTCTAACTTGGCCATGCGATCATCATAGGAAGGAACACCTTCCGCGCCAGCTACGAAGTTATAGGGTAGATTCTCATCGCCATGCACATCGAGGTGCATATCCACGCCAATCGCATCCATTTCGTTAAGTACGTGGAACACCTCTGGGCTACGTTCTAACGAAGGTTCAGCCCATTCACGGTTAAGGTTTACACCAATTGCATTGGTGCGTAAGTGGCCGCGTACGCTGCCATCTGGGTTCATATTCGGAACAATGTAAAATACTGCATTATCCAGTAACTGCCGAGAGATATGCTCATCCTCATCAAGCAGGTGCTCAAGCAAACCTTCTACAAACCACTCTGCCATTGTTTCGCCTGGGTGCTGACGCGCCGTAATCCAGATATTACGTTTGTGCTCAGCCGGCTCGCCAATAATTAACATATTCATTTCGCGGCCATCTAAGGTTGTACCTAATACAGTTTGCTCTACCCACGAAGATTGCTGCGCCCATTGCAATAGATCGAGATGCCGATCCCAGCTGTATGGCACAAAGTAGGCATAAAATACGGTTTCTTGTTCCGGTGTATGGGTTATTGTGAGTTTTTCACCATCAAAGCTTGTAGGCACACGAAACCAATGCTCACGATCATAACTTGCCATGGCTTGATAGTTTTCCCATCCTTTCGGATACGCTGAACCACCAGCATTTTCAATGATCATGTTGTGTTCAACATCTATTGCTGCGAACAGCTTAAAATGAAACCACTGATAAAATTCAGATTGGTTGTCTTTGCGAATTCGCAAGCGAATGTTCTCTGCGCTATCGGCATCTACTACTTCAATGTTGCCGCTATCAAATGCTGTTGAAATAAACATACTCACCTCATTGTCGTACTTGAAAACTGTTCATATGAAAGAAGCGCCCAAAGGCGCTTCTTAACGATTCTTGCTACAGGGTATGAGCGCACATTACTTAAGCAGGAATGTTCGGAACAACCAATCCAGCCATATCTTGCACAACTCGTAAAACCTGGCAGCTATAGCCAAATTCGTTGTCGTACCAAACGTAAAGCACTGCACGGTCGCCATCCACAATAGTTGCCTGTGAATCAACGATGCCCGCATAGCGGCTACCTACTAAATCAGAAGAAACGATTTCGGTAGATGATGTGTAATCAATTTGATTTTGCAAATCGGAATTCAGCGCAGTTTGGCGCATATATTCATTCAGCGCTTCTTTGTCGGTAGCTTCATTTAAGTTCAAGTTCATGATAGCCATCGATACATTCGGCGTTGGTACCCGAATTGCGTTACCTGTAAGTTTGCCAGTAAGCTCAGGTAAAGCTTTTGACACAGCTTTTGCAGCGCCAGTTTCTGTAATTACCATGTTCAACGGCGCAGAACGGCCACGACGCTCAGCTTTGTGGTAATTATCAATCAAGTTTTGATCGTTGGTATACGCATGCACGGTTTCAACGTGGCCATTTTTAATGCCAAACCGATCATTAATCGCTTTCAGCACCGGTGTAATTGCATTGGTGGTACAACTTGCAGCAGAAACAATTAAATCGTTCTCTAATACGTCGGTATGGTTTACACCATGCACGATATTTTTAATATTGCCTTTTGCTGGTGCTGTTAATAGCACCTTTGCAGCACCTTTCGATTTAAGATGCAGGCCAAGCCCAGCTTCATCCTTCCACACGCCAGTGTTATCAACAATGATTGCGTTATCAATGCCATATTGCGTGTAATCAATTGAATCCGGCGAGCTGGAATAAATTACTTGAATGCGCGTACCATTCGCTTTAATCGAGCTGGTTGCTTCATCAACAGTAATAGAGCCATTAAACGGACCATGCACGGAATCACGACGTAATAAACTGGCGCGTTTTTCCAAATCGCCTGGCCCACCACCACGAACAACAATGGCCTTCAGGCGTAACTTATTGGTGCGGCCGTTCTTCTCGATTAGTAAACGCGCTAACAACCGGCCAATTCGGCCAAATCCATAGAGCACCACATCGCGCGGTTCAACATCATCAGCCTTGCCCACAACGTCTACCAGCACACGGTTTACGTAATCTTCTACACTTTCATCACCCTCGCGCTTGCCACCGAAGTGATAACCAAATGCTAACTTACCCACATCAATACGAGCTGGAGCGATGTCTATCTCAGAAATCACTTTTAAAAACGGGTAGCTTTCGCGCAAGCGCAGCTTGTGCCCTTCATGCTGACGCACTAAACGGTGAGTTTTAATGATGTCGATGGTTGATCCATTCAGTAAACTCCGGCCATACACCAGAATCTCCACTCCTTTGGTACGGTACAAACGGCCAATTAATGGCTGCATTAGCTCCGCAAATTCTTGGCGTTCTTCCCAGCTTTTCAACGTTGTATCGTTATGCGCGTCAGTCATTGGTAAACCTTTTTAAGAAGTACAAATGTAACGAGGGTCCATCTGATTTAACATCCATTAAATCAGCCTTAAATTCGGCCGCTATTGTACGCAAAATGCGAGCAAACTACTACTCACTCCTGATTAAAAGCTGTAAAACTTAGTGCTAATGAGTTTACACAATACCGCTGTCCGGTTGGTGCTGGGCCATCTGCAAACACATGGCCAAGGTGCCCATCACAATGCGCACAGCGAATTTCTGTACGCACCATACCGTGAGAGTGGTCGCTAAGGTAACGCACATTCCCTTTCTCGGCGGCACTGAAACTTGGCCAACCACAGCCGGCATCAAACTTAGTATCCGCCTTAAATAGCAGCGTACCGCAACCGGCACAATGGTATTCGCCGGGCCTTTCTTCGTGCAAGTGCTCACCAGTAAATGGGCGCTCCGTGCCACCTTCGCGCAATACATAATATTGCTCTGGCGCGAGGGCTTGCCGCCACTCTTGGTTGGTTTTTGGTAGCTTTTTCGGTGCTGTTGTTGGCTTACTCATTTATTTCACCTTTTCGGTAAGTTCACCCGTACATTGGTAATATAGATTATGTTAATATCACGTATGTATCGCATAGCAAAATAAGCGGCCCAGCCGCTTATGCAAGCCATCAAACCCATAATCATCACGCTCACACAGCAATAAGGTTAAGTTTATCATGTTACGACGTACTAAAATTGTTACTACTTTAGGCCCTGCTACTGATAGCCCAGGTGTACTCGAAGCGCTTATTAAAGCCGGTGCAAACGTTGTTCGTTTAAATTTTTCCCATGGCAACGCAGAAGACCATATTCAGCGTGCTAAAACTGTGCGTGAAATCGCCGGGCGGCTTGGCCATCACGTGGCAATTCTTGGCGATTTGCAGGGCCCGAAAATTCGTGTGGCTCGTTTTATAAACGGTAAAGTAGAACTACAGAAAGGTGCAACCTTTATACTGGATGCAGCTTTTGATGGCACTCAAGGTGATGTAGATCGTGTGGGCCTTGATTATAAAGATTTGCCAAAAGATGTGGAAAATGGCGATATCTTACTACTTGATGATGGCCGTATTCGCTTAGAAGTAACCAACGTAGTGGGTACTGAAGTGCACACCATCGTTACCGTTGGTGGTACCTTATCCAATAATAAAGGCATTAATCGCATGGGCGGCGGTCTTTCGGCTGCAGCGCTTACCGAAAAAGATTATCGTGATATTGAAACCGCCGCGGCAATCGATGTGGATATTTTAGCGGTATCCTTTCCACGCCAAGGTGCAGATTTGCAACTTGCGCGCGCCCTGTTGAACAAAGCCGGTTGCGATGGCGCCATCTGTGCAAAAATCGAACGCGCTGAAACCGTTGCCACTGATGCAGCACTTGATGATCTAATTATCAATTCCGATGTGGTGATGGTAGCCCGTGGCGATTTGGGTGTGGAAATTGGTGATGCTCAACTAGTGGGTAAGCAAAAACGTATTATTCAACGTGCACGCGAACTAAATCGTGTCGCTATTACCGCCACCCAAATGATGGAATCAATGATCGATAACTCCATGCCTACGCGGGCTGAAGTTATGGACGTTGCCAATGCCGTTCTTGATGGCACCGATGCGGTAATGTTAAGTGCGGAAACCGCGGCAGGGAAATATCCCGTAGAAACTGTGCAAGCGATGGCAGAAATATGCCGTGGAGCGGAAGAGTATCCTGCATTACGGTTAACTCGCGATCAATCTGATGAACCGGTTGATTCTGTTTCCCAAGCAACTGCTCTAGCGGCAATGTATACGGCTAACCACCTTACTGGCGTAACAGCTATTATCGCGCTTACCGAATCTGGCAATACGGCAAAATTAATGTCGCGTATTCATACAGATTTGCCAATCTTCGCCCTGTCACGACATGCGCAATCGTTGAATAAAGCGAATCTTTATCGCGGTGTTTACCCGATGTTCTTTGATTCTACGTTATCCAAACCACAAGATGTATTGCGCGATGCAGTAAGCATGATCGAAAAACGTGGCCATATTAAGAAAGGTGAAATGGTAATTATTACCCATGGCGATGTGATGGAAACTGTAGGTAAAACCAACACGAGTAAGATCTTACAAGTGTAGCCATCCTAGCGAGATAACGAAGCGACAGGGTTTCCCTGTCGCCCACGGTGTGATGCGGAGCATAGCCGGGCTAGCCTTGCTTGATAAACGTAATATGAGCGAAGAGCAACGTTAAAGCGCTACATCACGCTGCTTTGCCATAGCTGCAAGATCACGTTGTAATCGCGTTACCCGTTGCCACACTCGCGTAGTTTGCCGGTTACTTAAACTGTTATGTAGTTCAATCAACATTGCTTTACTGGCTTGATTGGAATCCTCTAACGTTGCGACCATAGCAGCACCTCGAAATTGTTCCGGGTGCAAAAATAAATCACTCAGCTGGGTTGCAAAATCTGCGCTATGGCGCGCTGCCAATGCCTCAGCAAAAGCATCTTGCCAACGCGCTTGATAGGCGATCCAATCCGTTTGCACATCCGGTGTTTCTGCGTGCCAAGTGGCTACAATCTCTTGTTGCTCCGCACTTGGCCTACCCGCATAACGGCGTAATGAACGTAAAACTCGCTCCTGCCGTTCGCCATTTTGGGTCGCTTCAACTGCTTCTTCTGCCCGCTCTTCCCTATTCTCGGTCATTTTTGTTAATAATTGCGCTACTTGCTCATCATCAAGCATCGATAATAACCGAACGGAGGGCGCAATCAGCTGCTGGCGAATTTCTAGCCAGTACCCTTCCATATGCTTTTGAAAATAATTGATTCGTTCTGGAGAGATCGTAGTACCGCGAATATCGGTTGCTAATTCACTCAGTAACTGGTGATATTGCGGCATATGTTGCTCTGCGTGCCACTGTAAAAAGCGATTAGTTTCTTCGCGTAATACCGCATCTTGCGCATCGCTTAAATCAACAAAGCGCCCTGCCTGCCAGCTAATCAAGGTTTCCGCGTAGCGGTAACCGAGTTGGCGGCTGCTACAACTTGTAGTAGAGATTACCAGGAAGATAAGGAAAACAACCGAAATCAGTGCGCGCATGTATTCTCAACCCTAAATGTAGTTACGATATTCCCTGCAAAACAAAATATACGTGAACAAAACGGGCTTTGATCAAGCTCTATCTGTGCAAATACTCGTTAATTACCCAGCACCAACTGTTTAATGCGGTCTTTATAACTTCTGCTTACTTTCAGCTCTTGGCCGTTCTGCAAGATTAAGTGATATTCCCCATTTTGGCGGCTACATAGCTTTTCTACTTGCGCAAGGTTCACAATGGCCGAGCGATGAATACGCTGAAACATACGTGGATTAAGCTCTTGCTCTAATTCCTTCATGGTGCGTCTTAATATATGCGTTTGGTTTGCTGCATGAATACACATGTAATCACCAGCGGCATCAATCCACTCAATCGAGTTTATCGCTACGCGGGTTATTTCACCGCTATCTTTTATCGCGATATGCTCTGGATACTGATCAATAGTGGGTGATTTACCTTCGGCTAATTGCTGTAAAATCTCTTCAACATCACCACCGGTAATATCAGCTACTAATTGCACCAACCGTTGCTGATACTCAGTACCACGCTCAGTACGCAACTCGCCGCTGATCCGTTCCATTGCCACGGCAAGACGTTCTTCATCTACTGGTTTTAAAAGGTAATCCAACGCCCGCACTTCAAACGCTCGAATTGCATAATGATCATAGGCAGTAACAAACACTACTGCAGGCATTTGCTCTGCTTTTTCACGAATCAAACGTAATACATCAAAACCGCTAAGGCCTGGCATTTGAATATCTAGAAATACCAAATCGGGCTTTTCATTAACAATCAACTCTACCGCTTCTCGCCCACTGCCCGCTTCCGCTATAACATCGATATGCGGAAACGAACTTAAGCGAATACGCAAGCCTTGGCGGGCTAACGGCTCATCATCAACAATTACAGCTCGGATTACTTGATTCATATGTGTATTCGTACTCGCTAGTTACTTAGAGTTTTCAGTGCCAGAATGCCATGGGAACCGCATTGAAGCAATACAACCGCTTGGAGTATTTGCACTAAGCGTAAACGAGAATTGCTTGCCATACAACGCTTTAAGCCGCTCACGAATATTCATCAAACCAACTCCTGAGCCACGAATTTTTATTTTATCAGGATCAAATGGCTCCGGCCCATTATCGGTAATGGTTACCTGTAAATCATCCTCGATACGAATCGCTTTGATATGAATCGAACCCGTATGCTCAGTTTTTGCAACGGCATACTTAATCGCATTCTCGATTAGCGGCTGCAAAATTAGGCTTGGAACCAGCGCTTGTTTGGCCTCTTCTGATACTTCTACTACTACGTCTAAACGATCCCCAAACCGCACTTTCTCAATGTCGAGATATAGCTGCGCTGCAGATAGTTCTTGTTCTAAGGTAATTCGTTTAATCGGATCGTTATCTAATGAATAGCGTAAAAAGCGGCTCAGCTTACTCATCATCTGATTGGCCGCTTTGTTTTCATTCACCAAAATTAAAGTGGAAATAGCATTTAAGGTATTAAACAAAAAATGCGGATTCAGCTGGTAACGCAACATCTTTAACTGTGATTGGTGCGCCATAGAGGCAGCGGCAAGCGATTTTTGCTGGGCATCCTGCAATAGCTGATAGTATTTGATTACAAAATACAAACCACTCCAAGAGAGCATAATGTAGAACTTGGCAATGCTATGTTGGAAGTAAAAAAGCAAATTCGTTGGCCGGAAACCAAATTTATAAATTTCCCAGTTAGTGAGATTATCAATTACCGCCCATATCGCTGCCGCCAAATAGGAGCAAAGCAGCACAACCACCACTTGTAACATCGGGTGAATGTGCCAAATACGGCGATATAAATATCGCAAAGGAACCGTGAGTAAAAAGCCCGCATATGCGCCCAACAACACGATCGCGATCCAAATCTCGCGCATCTCGTGCATTAACGAGCCCATATATTGCACTAATGCATAACCAAGCCAACCGGTTATCTGCAGTAGCCAAAACATTTTATTTCGGTCTTCTAGGTAAGAGCGCCAGTTCAAACCAACTCCTTGATTACAAAAAAATAACATTTACAGAGTAATATTACTCGAATATTCAGATTAGCTCAGGCTGTTGGTCGGTAATTCAACGAGCTTGGTCGCATCAATGCAGCAACTTCCATTACCAGCCCCCCTTCCCTTGGCAACAATTCCTAGCATGGTACAATTACATACCGTTACTTTACGCAGGTTTAGGCGAAATTTATGCACACTACACAGCAGCAGGGCCAGGATATGAAACAAACCACCGTGTACTATAAAGTAGCCCCCGCTGATCCCCATCACCATTACTTTGATGTGTGCTTGCAATTCTTTGTAGCAACGCCGCAAAGCGTTCTACTGCGGATGCCTGCGTGGTTACCCGGAAGCTATATGATACGCGATTTCGGTAAGCATGTTATTAGCTTTTCGGCCACTGGAGCAGAGGCTGCGCTCGATTACATACGCCCCGATAAGAGTAGTTGGTTGCTAGCCGAATGTTCTGGGTGGGTAACCGTACACTATCGGGTGTACGCATTCGATCTCTCCGTACGCACCGCGTGGTTGGATTCCGAATTTGGCTTCTTTAATCCGAGTGCCGTATGCCTAGAGGTGCCTGATTTTAACGAGCAGCCTCACGAATTGATGGTTCCCCCAATAGCGAATAAAGATTGGCGTCTCGCTACTGGGATGCCGGTAGTAGAAAGCGATACATCTGGATTTGGTGCCTTTGCAGCAGCCAGCTACGCAGAACTAATCGATTACCCATTTCTGATGGGGCCGTTAACAGAAGTAGCATTCACCGCGAAGAATATTCCTCATCGTTTGGTATTGGTAGGCCGTCATTTTGCCAATACAGCGCAACTTGCGAACGATCTACAGCGGATTTGCGAGCAACAAATTGAGTTTTGGGGCCACGCCCCGTTTACTGAATATTCGTTTCTTACCATGGTAGTTGGCGAGGGATTTGGTGGTTTAGAACACCGCAACTCTACCGCACTAATCTGCAGCAGACACACACTAGAACCTGTGCTCAATAACAGTACCAACAACGATGATTACAATACCTTTCTAAGCCTTTGTAGCCACGAGTATTTGCATAGTTGGAATGTTAAACAGCTACGGCCAAGCCTTTTTCATCCCTACAATCTAACCCAAGAGCAATATACTGAACAGCTGTGGTTTTATGAGGGCGTTACCTCATATTTAGATGATTACTTTCTTCAGCAGAGTGGCGTATTACCAGCACAGCAATACTTAGCTAGGGTTGGCCAAACTATGAGCCGAGCATTACGTGGCAAAGGCCCACAACGGCAATCAGTACTTACCTCTAGCCAATTGGCTTGGACCACGTTTTACCAGCAAAACGAAAATGCGCAAAACGCAATTAGCAGCTATTACAGTAAAGGTGCTGTAATAGCGATGTTGTTGGATTTAGCAACCCGCATGGCGAGTGATCAGCAACGTTCATTAATGGATATTATGCGCTGCGTGTATGAACGCTACGCAGCTACAGGAACCAAACAAGAAAACCTTATTACAGCGATAGCCGAAGTTGCCAATCCAGCAATAGCTGAACAAGTGCAAGATTGGCTTACAAGTACTCAGCCTTTACCCGTAGATGTATTGTTGGAACACTTTGGTATCCAGTTAGCACCAACCTGTGCCGATGCATTTTCTATGCAGCCAAGTTTAACCGCCAACTCTGTTGGTACTGTTAGCTTGGGCGCAGCCCTGCAGGAGCGTAATGGCAGTATTGTGATTAGCAGGGTGTTTGAAGATAGCGCTGCTGCGCTTGCAGAGCTCAGTGCTAACGATACGCTTGTGGCTATAGATTTCCTGCACGCAAATCGAGGTAACATCAACCGGGCGATGACCCGCTACCAGCCCGGTGATACAGTGCAAGTGCATGTTTTGCGCGATGATCGGCTGCTCGAGAAAAGCCTAACCTGGCAAGCCCCCAAAGCCGATTGTTATCAATTGAGTATTAGTAATGCCGCGCTAGCACAACTGTGGCTAAAACTTTCCTAAGCGGTTCGTAATTCGGCATTACTTATTCGTTAATTATCTTTTAATTAAGCGGCGGTGGCTCTGACGTAGGTACCAGTAATTGTGGATCTACGCGCACCCCACCCCAGTTCATCCGCCAATCTAAGTGCGGACCTGTAGCCCGCCCGGTAGCGCCGATTTCACCGATTAAATCACCGGTATTAACAACTTGCCCTTCTTCAACGTGTATCGCATGCAAATGCAAGAAGCTCGAGAAGATATTGTGGCCATGGTCGATAATAATAGTGCCACCCGACAACACCATATCCGGTGCTGTTAAGCGAACTTCACCACCTGCGGGTGCATACACCGGCGTGCCGGTTGGAGCGGCAATGTCCAAGCCCCAGTGCGGAGCACTTGGATTGCCATTAAGAATGCGTTGGCTGCCATATACACCAGAAATACGCCCTGCAGCAGGCCAAATAAACCCTTCACTAAAATTCAACCGGTCACTTACTACATTGCGGGCGGCCCCAATTTTTACATTATCGGCCCGAATAAGTGCTTGTACTTCCGGATCTGGTGTAACCGTGCGTTGCGGTAAACCATCTACGCGTTGAATATCGAACTCGCGTTCTGCAATAGCAAATTCCTGCTGCCATTCTGCACCATCGCCATACTGAACACGAAGCTGCACCGCGCCCACATCATCTCTACCGATGCCGAATACAAAGTGGCCAGATTCACCTACTTGCAGCTCACTATCGTTTAGCCATACCCGAGCGCTTGCGGCAGCTTTGCCCACAATCATGGCACCTTGTACAACATCACCCTGCAGTTCTGGAGCTGGTTCCGCCTGCACTTTAGCAACATACGTATGGCTGAGTAGCAGCGCTGCTGCTGCCAAAGTAAGGATTCTTTTATGCATATCCAATCGCTCCTTTACCAACACCTTCGTAGGCAATTACTTTTACTGCTGCAGGTGTACCGTTCTCTGAGGCTATCGTAGTGGCAATAAAATCGGCAATGCACTCTACAGTAGTATCAGTTACCACCACTTCATTCTCAGTGCGCGGCAGCACCAGTTCAAATACGCCTTGCTCTGCAATGTAAGAATAACAAATATGCGCCTCACCTACCGCTTGCGCAGCTTCCGCGCTCAGTTGTAATGCGCTTTTATCCGCAACATCTTCCTGCGTACCGATGTAGATATCCCGCCAGCGCTCAGCCCAACGCGCCTCTAAAGCCGTATTGCGTTCGTTATCAATAAAGATCTGCAGTGCGGAACGATGGCCATGGGCGATACGCTGGCAGTTGCCATCGTGTTTTTTTAGCCCATGAGTATAGTGATAAAACGCGCCGTTTATCTCTTCACTGCGCAAGGTAAGGTGTAAGCCTTGCACGTTCGCTGGGAGTTCACGTTTAATTACCGCTTGTAAATAATCGATGGTAGATTCCATGGTAATGGTGTCAGCATCGATAAATGCATATGCATCGGCTGGGCAATATAAATGAATCGATTTGCCGGGACGCATAAAATCAACCCAGTAATGCGTACCCTCATGCTCCCGCGTTACACGCGTTAACGGATGTTCAGCCGGAATTAGCAACTTGTGATCAACCGATTGGTCGATAATCGCTTTCACTTGCTTTTTAACCCGACCAAAATCCAGCACCATCGATTGATCGTTTAAAGACCCATCTAAAATAATATCAACGATCCAACTCTCCCCTACTATGCCGCGCTGCGGGCACAGATAAGAGAAATCAATTACGGTTAGATCATTTACAAATAACTGCATTCATAAGCCTCAAAGCAAGAAAGTGTATCGGGTAACGCAGGGATTATAACGGATTTAGGGCTGCAACCACCACTGCCAAAGTAAATGGAATGCTAAGAACCACAAAATTAATCCCATTGTGCGATCAAACCAATAGCCATGGCTCAGTAAGATATCGCGAATACGCGTTCGCCCTAGTAAATACGAAAGCGTGGCGAACCAAGCAAAAGTGGCAATTGCCAAATACACACCATAACCGGCTTTTACAGCCATAGGTGTTTGCGTAGAAATAATTGAAGTGAATAAGGCGAGAAAAAACATGGTGGCTTTGATGTTTAAACCGTTGGTTAGAAAACCGATAGCTACGGCTCTACGCACCGAAATTACCGAACCCGAGAGAATATTGGCGTGTTGCTCGCTCTGTTGTTCGGCATGTGCCTCAGCAGGTTGAGTTGAATCAACCGGCTGCGCTCGATTCGGCTGGCTTCTCAATGCACCATACCCTAGCCAGAAGAAATAGCCGGCAGCCACCAGCAACAACAGCTTATACAGCCATGGCGTTTGATGAATGATTAATGCTAAACCCAAAACCGAATAGGTAACATGTACAAGGATGCCCAAGCCAATACCTAAGCTCACCCAAGTTGCGATGCGAGCACCGTGGCGAACGCTGTAGCGGCTCACTACCGCAAAATCTGGCCCGGGGCTTGCTACTGCTACTGCGTGGGCAATGGCCATGGCGATAAACTCGGTTACATAACGCCCCGCCATAATATCTTCGAACATACTGTTTCCTATGAAATTACTGCAACAAGATTAACTGCTGAAAAAGTGCGTTTGCGCTTAGCTGAAATATTTATTATGATGATTTAAACTCACCGCGCTTTTACATATTTTCAAACTATTCACAAGGATGTAAAAGCAACAGCCTATAGTGCGAAAAATAACGATGAAAAACAATAATTTTCCTTCTTTGAATGCGTTGCGTGTTTTCGAAACCGTTGCTCGCTTAGGCAGTTTTAAAGCTGCAGCGGCAGAGCTTGCGGTAACCCAATCAGCTATCAGCCGACAAATTACTACCTTGGAAGAGCAGCTAGGTATTCGCTTAATTCAACGCGACAACCGGGTACATGCACTAACGCCCGCCGGTGATGCGCTAGCCCCCGATTTATCGAAAGTTTTTCGACAAGTAGAACGCTTAGTAAAACGTACCATGCGCAATGGCGATCAAGCACGCCGCACACTTACTTTAGGCATTAGTAGCGAACTACTACGTTGGTGGCTTGGCCCTTTACTGGCAGAATTTAATCAGCTCTACCCTCATTTAGAATTGCAGTGTGTGCAAGCGCCAGAATACTTGAGCCGGCAAAACGAAGGCCCACTTACCCACGAACTCATTCATGGGGAATTAGATGCATTAATTACCTTCTCTGCCCCCGCACAAAAAGCGATTTCTAATTGGAAATTAGCAAACAGCCAACTGCTATTAATGCGCCCTGTGGGAGCGCCATTAGCAACCGCCGATAACCTAGCTGATTTTAAATACGTTGCCGTAAACACCAATAAAGATTGGGATCGCTGGACCAAAGAGTACCATGCCAAAATAGCTCCTGAGCAAGTGCAACTCGTTAACAATACCAGCATGGCCGTGGAACTCGGGCAATTTACCAACCGTTTACTGTTGTTACCTGATTTCTATGCCCGGGCGGCAACTGATAGTGGCTTACAGGAAGTGCCGGGCTTCCGCTTAGCAAGTAAACATGGATTACATATCTCGGTGCGCCGTGAAAGCCAGCGTGAGATGGCCATCGTAGCCCTTGTGAACTGGTTACAACACGTAATAAAGCAACAACGGTAATGAGCTTAGCTATTACATCAAAGGCAAGTAAGCGCCGCCATATGGCTGCAAAATGAGCCCCACACCAACGTTAAGCGATGTTTTCGCGCAATATGATGCTCTGCTGAATCGCTATCGGGATTTTTGGCAGCTTGAGGCTTTCGCCCAAACCGAATGGCCCTGGCCGCAAAGCGCTGTAGAAGTTAATGCCCTTATTGAGCCAGAGCTAAACAAGCTTACCAACCCAGTAGCAACCCCTTCAGCAAAATTAGAGCGCGAAAGCCCGTTTTGGCTTACCAATGGCATTCAAGGCCGCAAGCTTGCTCAGATTAACGGTTTCATTGCCGAATTCAGCAAACATGCATCATGCCATGCCGCTGAAGATCCAATACACCAAGTGATTGAGTGGTGCGCAGGTAAAGGCCATTTAGGGCGCATTCTTAGCGTTCATCAACAAATACCTGTACTCAGCGTAGAGTGGCAAGCGAGTTTGTGTGAACAAGGCCAAGCACTGGCGTTCCAGCACTCTGTAGCGCAAGAATTTCTGCATGCTAATGTAATGCATCTCCCAAACAACTGGCTCCCTAGTAACACTGCCATCGTTGCTTTGCATGCATGCGGCGATTTGCATCGGCAACTCTTGCTACAGGCTAGTAGCCAAGGAAAACGAGAATTGTTTATAGCGCCCTGTTGTTATCATTTGCAGCAAGCTGAGCACTATCAACCGCTTTCTCAACAAGCCCAGCAATCGCTTTTGCGCTTATCTCGAGCCCAATTAAAGTTAGCGGTACAAGAGCAGGTTACCGGTGGGAAACGAGTTGCTAAGCTGCGCGATACCGAACAATTATGGCGCTTAGTGTTTGATCTTTATCGAGCGCAGATAACCGGCATTGCCGCCTATCGCTCATTGCCCTCAGTACCAAAGCATTGGTTTAGTGGCGAACTCAGTGCATTTATTCATTGGGCCTGTGCACAACAGGCATTACCTGTACCGGCCGATGTGGCAATCAATGCGCTTCTACCAGAAGCGTATGAGCGCTTGGCTCTTATTCGCGGTATTGATAGCGTACGCCAGCTATTTCGGCGCCCCTTGGAACTATGGCTACTGTTAGATCGAGCCCTATTTTTGCAAGAGCAAAACTACGCCGTACACTTACAGCAATTTTGTGCCCATCACGAAAGCCCGCGCAACACCTTAATTATCGCTAAACGCGATGCTCAGGCAGCTTACTCGGAAACATAGACGCAAAGATGCTTGGAGATATTCAAGATAGTGAAAACACGATTAGATTACTTAGTAATCAGGATGCCGTAATTGACGGAGATTAATAGGAGTATTGGTGTAAACAAAAGATTGGGAAAACTTAGAAATGGTGCCCGGGGCCGGACTCGAACCGGCACGACCGTTAAGTCGAGGGATTTTAAATCCCTTGTGTCTACCAATTTCACCACCCGGGCTTATTCGTAGGCACTATTTCTAGTGTATTGCTATTTGTTACTTAGCTATTTGTTACTTAGCTATCTGAAACATAACCTATTGCAGGTTAAAACTGGAGGCGGGTCCCGGAGTCGAACCGAGATCCACGGATTTGCAATCCGCTGCATAGCCATTCTGCCAACCCGCCTGGGTTAAAATAAAGTTTGGAGCGGGAAACGAGATTCGAACTCGCGACCCCAACCTTGGCAAGGTTGTGCTCTACCACTGAGCTATTCCCGCTTAACTTTATTTCTCACCAGAGCGATGCCCCAGTGGCTGTGCATTCTACCTATCCAATAATTTCAGTCAACAAGAAATTTTGATTTTTGAACTGTTTGCCTATTTTTTGAATGAAATGGCCAAAATATAGCTTATTAGCTGTCTTTTGTGAGGTCTGCCCAAGCAACAGTTAAGTAAATATACATCGACCATAGGGTGAGAATGGCAGCAACATAAAGCGCCATAACCCCTACCACGTAAACAAATGCATTAGCACTCCATAGCAAACCGGTAAGCGCAATCATTTGTGCAGTAGTTTTCACTTTGCCAATAGTAGAAACGGCTACACTATCGCGTTTGCCAATTTCCGCCATCCATTCCCGTAACGCCGAAATAATCAGCTCTCGGCTAATAATCATTAGTGACGGTATGGTAATCCACAATGTTTGATGAAATTCCACAACTACAATCAATGCTGCAGCTACCATGATCTTATCAGCTACAGGATCCAAGAACGCGCCAAACTTGGTTTGCTGCTCTAATTTACGGGCGATATAGCCATCTAAGCCATCGGTTATTGCAGCAACTACAAAGATAATCGCAGCAAAAAAGTGTGCATTCTCAATTGGTAAATAGAAAACCGCCAAAAACACCGGAATAAGAAGGATCCGGAATGAGGTTAAAAGGTTAGGAATGCTCCACATAAATATTGGTTCTCACTTAAATACAAAAAATAAATTACTCATCACGCAAGGCGTAATAAATGGTTTCCGCTAGCGCTTTACTGATTCCGGGCACTGTTGCTAATTGATCTATACTAGCGCCTTTTACCTGCTGTAATCCACCAAGATACTTTAATAAATTTTGCCGGCGTTTACTGCCTACGGCTGGAATCTCTTCCAAAGTTGATGTTTTTCGTACTTTTGCTCGCCGTTGCCGATGGCCGGTAATGGCAAATCGGTGCGATTCGTCACGAATATGCTGAATTAAGTGTAACGCAGGATCATCCGCCGCGAGGTGCACCGTTTTCCGAGTAAAGCCAAAAATCAAGGTTTCTAAGCCCGGTCTGCGGCTCTCCCCTTTCGCTACCCCTAACAGTATAGGAGGCTGCGGCCAATCACGAAAATAATCTTCCGCTTGGGTTAACTGTCCTTTACCACCGTCAATTAATAGCAAATCTGGTACATTTTCTTTTTCGATAGCGTGTTTATAGCGGCGTTCCAATGCTTGTGCCATCGCTGCATAATCATCGCCACCGGTAATACCACTAATATTGAAGCGCCGATAATCTGATTTTCTCGGACCATCCTGATCAAACACAACACATGATGCTACGGTTTGTTCGCCCATGGTATGGGAAATATCGAAACACTCCATGCGCTGTATAGGTTCATCGCGCTGCAGGAATTTATATAACGCACGGAATCGTGTTTGCATGGTAGATTGCAAACCCAGCTTACTTTGCACTGCATTCATTGCGTTTTTTGTGGCTAATGCCAAGTATTGTCGGCGCTCACCGCGTTTCGGTTGGCGTAGTTTTGCTTTCACGCCAAGTGCATGGTTCAGCTGTTCACTAAGCTCCGCTAGATTATTTAGCTGATCGGGCACAATAATTTCCGCTGGCGCACGCTGGCCATGGGTTTGATTTAAATAGTATTGCACTAAAAAGCTTTCGATTACTTCACTATCGGACGTATGCGCCGGCACTTTTGGATAATAACTACGGCTTCCTTGCACTGAGTTCTGCCGTACCGATAGTAAGTGTACGCAGGTAAAGCCCGATTCACGATATAAACCAATAGCATCCAGCTCATGTTGCTCGCCACTTACCGAGTTCTTCTCTTGCACCTGTCGCAACGCCACAATTTGATCTCGCAGTTGCGCAGCTTTCTCAAAGTCTAATGCTGCGCTCGCATTCTCCATGCTTGCTACCAGCGTATTAATTACCTCGTGGTTTTTGCCGCGCAAAAAGAGTTTTGCTAATTGCACTTGCTGTTGGTATTCCGTATCACTAGGAATTGCCACACATGGTGCTAAGCATCGCTTTAATTGATGCTGCAGGCATGGCCTACTCCGCGCACGATAGTAGCTATCTTCACATTGGCGCACTGGAAATAGCTTCTGTAATAAACGTAAGCTCTCACGCACTGCACTGCCATTTGGAAATGGTCCAAAGTATTCCCCTTTTTCTCGGCGGGTACCACGATGATAGGCAATACGCGGATGCTCATGCGCAGATATAAAAATATAGGGATACGATTTATCATCGCGCAGCAACACGTTGTAACGTGGCCGATGCTTTTTAATAAAGGAATTTTCGAGAATAAGTGCTTCAGCTTCAGAATTGGTTACCGTAACATCCATCTGAGCAATATGTTTTACTAATGCTTGGGTTTTTACTGAATCTACAGTGGTACGAAAGTAGCTGCCAACTCGTTTCCGGAGGTCTTTAGCTTTACCCACATAAATAACCTCGCCTGCAGCATCAAACATGCGATACACGCCGGGCTGGTGAGTTAAATTATTGAGAAAGTCTTGATAATTAAATGCTGATTTTGCGCTCATATACCGGTAATTCTAGTAACCTAATTCGTCTGATTTTGTTGCACTACATAGCATGTTATTTGCTATCCATCAGTTCTACAACACGACTGCAATTAGGTTACCAGAAGCACGCAGTTTTGTCTGTTTGCTTTGCAAGCAAAACTTGGAGTTATTGTCTTGTATGTGCTTGGATATTACTTAGTTTTATCGCCGCCGTTATCAGTGCGTGCATTTCCGGCGCTTGCATCTGCGATGGCGATATAGCTGCCTTGATTGGCGGCACTACTAGGCTGTGAACCTAACTGATGCAGTGGATTATTATGGATGTCGTGATTTAACAGGCCATACTTGTAGGCCAAGTGCGTGAGTTGAACATCATTATCTACTTGTAGCTTGCGATATAGCCGGTAACGAAAAGTATTTACCGTTTTACGAGAAATAAATAGCCGCTCTGCTATTGATGCCACAGTTATCCCAGTACACACAAATTGAAAAATTTGCTGCTCACGCCGGCTTAAAGCACTTAATAATGGATGCTTTAATAGCGGCCCTTGATATCGTTTGGCAATATTTCGTAGCACTGGTGGCGTATAGCTTTGGCCAAGTTGAATCAGCTTACAACCATGATTAACCTCTTCTATCGCTGCCTCATTCAGCAAATAGCCGGAAATACTCGGTTCGTTCATCTTATAATCTAAAGCGTGATTTATTTTCTCACACCACAACATAATACGTAATGCTGGATGTAATTTCTGTAGCTTTTTAATCAACGCCCGTGTTCCTGAACCGCAAAAATCTTCCGCAAGCACCATAACTTTTGCTGTTTTTTGCTCAACTAATTTTTCCAGTTGGTTGCGGCTGTTCGCACTATGCACTTGCCACTGCATTAAACTCAATTCCTTCTCTAATCCTGCTTGGCGAATCCCTCTCGGTAACGCCACAATTACATCGCTCATTTCCCGTATCCTTCTGGTGAAATTATCGTTATTTCAAACAGCTACATCCTGCAGCTATTTAATTAGTTTCTTAAAGATGCCATCTTTTTTTAGCGGCTTTTCGCAACAACGTCAATTATAAATATCAGCAAAGGGTAATAATTAGGTAACTTTTATGCGTCTTTCGTAATATTTAACTATCACTATTATCATATGATATAGAGCATAACCGCCACGTATCTTTCGCCGCCACCAAGCGAGCGTACGCAATAACGTAAAAAGGCCAACACATCGATAATGTGTTGACCTTTTTTGTAATATCCTGCGCGCTGTTCAGCTGAGCACGTATTGATTAATCCACATTGCCTGCGGCATTACAATCATTGCGCTACTGCTGCTCTATCTTTAGCAATATAGAGATATACCGCTGGTAACACGAACAAGGTAAACAGCGTACCTATGGTCATGCCAGAGGCGATGATAAGGCCCATCGCATAGCGAGAAGCACCACCCGGGCCACTAGCGATTAACAGGGGCAACATCGCCAGCACAGTAGCCGCTGTGGTCATTAAGATAGGGCGTAAGCGAATAGCAGCTGCGCTTTCAATGGCTTCGCGTTTGCTTTTCCCCTCTTCCTGCAATTTATTCGCAAATTCCACAATCAGTATGCCATGCTTTGCGATTAACCCGATCAGCGTTACCAAGCCAACTTGCGTGTATATATTCAACGAAGTAAACCCTAAACTTACGAAGATTAATGCACCGCAAATGCTCATAGGCACCGTTACTAACACAATTAAGGAATCACGGAACGATTCAAATTGTGCTGCAAGCACTAGGAATATCACCACCAAGGCAAAGAAGAACGTAATCACTAATTGCTGCCCTTCACTTTTGAACTGCCGTGATTGGCCGGCATAATCTACCACTACTCCCGGCGGTAAACGCTGTAACGCTATTGAATCTAATACCGCTAGCGCATCACCAAGCGCCACGCCTGGCCGAGGAATGCCAGAGATCTTAATCGCATTTAATTGCTGAAAGCGATTCAATTGCTGGGGTTGTACTGATTCCGTTAAGCTTACCAATGCAGCCAAAGGAACCAGCTCGCCATTTTGATTGCGAGTGTAGAAATTCTCGAGCTGCTCGGCACTAATCCGTTCACTGCGTTGCACTTGCGGAATTACCCGATAAGAGCGATTTTCAAGAGCGAATCTGCCGGCATATGCACCCGCCAACATACTCGCCAAATCAGCAGAAACTTGGGCCATATCAACGCCCATTAACGCCGCTTTCTCACGATCGATATTTACCGATTGGCGCGGGCGATCTACACGTAGATCTGAATCCAACATAATAAACCGACCACTGGCCATACCCTCACCAATAATTTCATCCGCTAGCTCCGCAAGCACCTGCATTGGCTGTGTGGAACTGATAATAAACTCCACGGGTAAGCCGCCACCAGGGCTCGGCAAGGATGGTGGTATTAGCGCAAAGATATTCAACCCTGGAATCTGTGAGATGAAGGGTTGGATATCCTCATCCAGCACCTGCTGCGTAGTTCGGCTACGTTGATCCCATGGCGCAAAACCGATCCCCGTTCCTGCACTACCTGGGCCAAGCATACCGTTAATCACAAAGGCCATATCAATTTCATCAACATCGCGCTGCAAATCAGCCATCTTTGCAGTGTTTTGTTCAATGTAATCAAGCGTTGCATAACTATCGGCTTGGCTAATCATAAACACAAAGCCAAGATCTTCTTGCGGCTCTAATTCCGAGTTACTGGTTATAAATAAGAAATAGCAGGATACCAATACAATAATGCCAAACACAGCAAATACCGATTTTGTTTCTAGAGCGCCATGTAAGCGCCGTTGATACCGATCGCGTAAGCCATTAAAGCGAGCATCCAACCATTGCTCTAAGCGCGGCCGTTTGCTGCCATCACGGCGCGATTGCAGCATACGAGAACACATCATGGGCGATAAGGTAAGTGCTACTACCCCTGATAAAACAACGGTAGCGGCTAAGGTAAAGGCAAATTCCACAAATAGCGTGCCAGTAAGGCCCCCGATAAACCCAATCGGAATGAATACCGCTACTAGAGTGGTGGACATCACAATAATAGGCCCGGTGAGCTGCCGCGCACCCAGCACTGAAGCCTCCATGCGGCTCATGCCATTTTCAAGGTGCCGTTGAATGTTCTCGAGCATAATAATGGCATCGTCAACCACAATACCAATTGCGAGTACCATCGCCAGTAAGGTTAATAAATTAATCGAGAACCCTAACATCAGCATCATTACAAAGGTGCCGATTAACGATAGTGGCACAGCCACTGCAGGAATAATTACCGAGCGTAATGAGCCCAAAAATGCATAAATAACCGCAAGTACAATCACCAACGCGAGTACGATCGTCATGATCACTTCATCAATTGCGTTCTCAATATACTCGGTTGAATCGTAAGAGATACTGGCGCTTAAGCCGTTCGGTAACTGGGGAATAATATCCCGATGCCACACATCACGAACTTCTTGTATTACATCCAGCGCATTTGCATCGGGGGCTATTTCAACACCTATAAATGTAGCTTGTTCACCATTATAGAACGCTGAGTTATCATAGGATTCGGCACCAAGTTCTACCGTTGCAATGTCTTCTAAACGCACCACTGCACCATTATCGGCACGCACAATTAGGGTGCGGAATTCCTCTAAGCTCCGCAGGTCAGTATCGGCGGTTAAATCGATAGCCACCCTACTCCCTTTAGTCCGCCCTACCGCAGAAAGCACGTTATTAGCCCGCAACGATCGCATTACATCCGAGCCTGTAAGGCCGAGTGCGGCCATCTGCTCGGAATCTAACCAAATGCGCATAGCAAATGTTTGTGCACCCAGAATTTCTGCGCGTTGCACACCTGCTATCGTAGAAAGTTGAGGCTCAACCACACGCACCAAATAATCGGTAATCTGATTGCCATCTAAAATCTCACTGTAGAACGAGAGATACATGGCGGCTACATCCGCACCTACCGACAATGAAACGACTGGATCTTGCGCGTCTTCCGGCAGTTCCGAGCGCAGCTTATTTACCTGCGCCGCAATTTGCGTAAGCGCATCATTTGGATCGTAATCTAACCGCAAATACGCAGTAATGGTGCTAATACCGGCTCGGGACGATGATTCAATATAATCAATGCCTTCGGCCGCAGCTATTTCTCGCTCTAATGGCGTAGTAATAAAGCCTTGAATTAAATCCGCATCAGCGCCGATATAGGTAGTAGAAACGGTAATGGCCGCGTTCTTAATTTCAGGAAATTGACGCACATTTAAATCAAATGCCGCCCGAATACCTACCAATAAAATAAGTAAGCTAATAACCGTTGCTAATACCGGTTTACGAATAAAGATATCGGTAAACTTCATACTACCTCTCCCTATTCGTTCACTGGACGTGGATTGCGCTCTGCTGGGGGCTGCAAGCTCGGATCGTCATTGATTTTCACCACGGCATTATTACGTAGTTTCAATAACCCTGAGCTGGCAACACGATCGCCTGCTTGAATGCCATCGGTTACTTCAATTAGATCGCCTTGTACCTGCCCGGTGCGGATTAATTGTTGATTGGCAATCAGCTCGCCATCTTTTTCTTCCAGTAAGTACACAACATTACCGAAAGGATTAAACTGCACGGCTGTGCGCGGAATCACCAACACCTCACGCGGCGCATTAATCGCCAATTCAACGCGCGCAAACATACCTGGCTTCAGGCGGTTTTCGCTATTGGAAAAGGTTGCTTGTACCGCAACGGTACGAGTGGTATCGCTGATGTCGGGAGAAATAGCGGTAATCTCACCACTGAATTCTTGCTCAGGATAGGAATCTACCCGCGCTACCAGCGTTTGCCTTAAATTCAATTGCCCTAGATACCGCTCTGCAAGGCTGAAGTTCAAAAAGATCGGTGCTTTCGATTGCAGGCTCACTAACTGAGTGCCAGGGGCTACATATTCACCTAAATTTACCCTACGGATTCCCAAGGCTCCTGAGAATGGCGCGCGTATTGTTTTTTGCCGCAACAATGCTTGCTGCGCCGCTAGCGCAGCGCGAACTTGGGATACTTCACTCTCAGCGCGAGCTAGTTCAGAGGCAGATATACTTTCAGATTGCGCCAATCTTTGTAAACGAGCTGCTTCTGACGTTGCAATATCCAATTGCGCTTGCAACCGCTCTAGTTCAGCAACATCGATATCTGTATCCAAACTAAATAGCACATCACCCTGTTGCACTTCATCGCCATTGGCAAAGTGAATTTCAGTGATCACTCCAGGTACCTGCACCGATAGCATGGTGCCATTTACCGCGGCAAAGTTACCAATAGTAGAAACAGATTCACGCCAAGTTTGCTGTTCAACCTCAGCTGCCGTAATAGTTACAGTGGGTGCCGGCATATTATCGAAGAAATCATTCATGAAATAATTGCCAACGGCCTTATAGCCGAAGATTAAGCCAAATACGATAATGCTAACCACGAGCATTAGTATCATTCGTTTAGTAGTAGAAGGTTGAGCTGCCATAAAGAATCCTTTTCAAATACTGCGGCATGCGCTTGCGCAAATGGTGATGTTTCTGATTTTGGGTATTAGGTTAGTAGTAACACTACGAATACGTAAGTATAACGTGGCTTGATTACGTTATTTGTAAAAATAAGGTTTAATTAAAGAGTAGATTACTTCAGCCGGCTGAACGTATTGGCCCGAGAACGAAAAAAGCCTGCATCATGCGATGCAGGCTTTTCGAATTTGGCGGAGAGGGAGGGATTCGAACCCCCGGTAGGGATGAACCTACGCCTGATTTCAAGTCAGGTGCATTAAACCGAGCTCTGCCACCTCTCCAAATTGTGTGCTTCAACAATTAACGCGTTTGCAACGTTCGTTGCTGAAGACGAGGCGAATAATAAATACCTCACAGCGCCTTGTAAAGTAAAAAGTGGAAGAAATTTGTTTGTTTGCTGTAAAAATAGCCGAAGCGATCTATTTTTCAGCAATTCCTTGCTCGTTTGCCAATAATTCGCGTAAACAACTACACTTCAATCCGATTTTAGTTGAAACCCTCCCCCATGAATAAGGTATAGTAGAACTAATTTAGCGAACAAAGCTCTAAGCAATAGAACAAACAACAAGTAACTGGAGAAGTTAAATATGAACAACCCAACTGTGAACACTGCGCGTAATACGGCCTCACTTGAGGTGAACAAAGTTTTACGCAACACATATTCACTATTAGCGCTTACGTTAGCCTTCAGTGCGATTGTTGCGGGTGTAAGTAGCATGCTTAACATGCCCTACCCAGGCATTTTAATTACTTTGGTGGGCTTTTACGGTTTACTGTTTGCCATCCATAAAACAGCGAACAGCGGCTTAGGTTTAGTATTCACGTTCGCCCTTACCGGCTTCATGGGTTATACCTTAGGCCCTATCTTAAATATGGTTGTGGCAACCGGTGGCGCTGAAATCATTATGTTGGCAATGGGCGGCACAGCAGCCATATTCTTTGCGCTTTCAGCTTACGTACTAACTACTAAGAAAGATATGAGTTTCCTTGGCGGCATGATGATGGCCGGCTTTGTAGTACTTGTGGTGAGCTTTATCGCCAACTTGTTCCTGCAAATACCAGCGCTTGGTTTAGCCGTTAGCGCCATGTTCATTTTGTTCTCTTCAGGTGCAATCCTGATGCAAACAAGTGCCATTGTGAATGGTGGCGAGCGTAACTACATCTTGGCTACCATCACCATATTCGTTTCGCTATACAACATCTTCTTAAGCTTAATTAACCTATTAATGGCCTTTACTCGCGATTAATACGTTGTTTGTAATACCGGTACGCTATTAAGTACCACCGCAAAACGCCTCGCTCATTACTAGCGAGGCGTTTTTCGTTATACTAGCGCAAGTTACTGCCATATTTATGCAGTGTTTAATTTCCGTGCGAGGCTATTTACCGATGGTTAATGTTGTGATTATGCAGCACGCAGGCCCCGATGATTATGCAAGTGGCCATGCGGCGATTGCAGCCGCTCAGGCCCTGGTTGATTCTGGCGCCAAGGTGCTACAGGTCTTTTTTTATGGCCCTGGTGTGCTCTATTCTAGCCATTATCTGCAGTTCCCTAGTGGCGTAAAAAACCTGCAACAGCAATGGTTAGAATTTGCAACAACGCAACATACTCCACTGGTAGTATGTAGTACAGTAGCCAACCAGTATGGTATTGAGCCGAACGTCCCGCCATCGGGAAGTTTAGCAGCTGGATTTTCCAGTGGCGGGCTCACTGAGTTCATGGAAGCATTAAGCAAGGCCGATACACTGTTGCAGTTTCAGCCTGGGCTTCAGCACTCATGTCAGCACTCATGTCGGCAAGAAACAGTAGCCGTTCGCGAACTCTTACAACGCAATAGCAAAACTGCTAAAGACATCACCAACGATGCCTCTAGTGATGCTTACGATGCCGCCTTGCTCTTTGAATTTAATCATTCCCCATGGCAAGCGATTTCGCGCCATGGTTTAGATATGCTGCTCATGGCAGTAAGTTTGGATATTCCTTGCCAAGCAATCTATAACAACGCAGCGCTAAGCCAACTGGTGGTGCCAACAGAGCAAAATGGGTACGATCCACTAAAGAAAATCGCTATGCTCAATAATGTATTCGATTTTACCGAATTTTATAGTCCTGCAAGCGATATGGTTGCGGCTGGTAATCAACAATACCGCGTGCCATTACAAGAAGCCTCTGCGGAGCAAATTGCCCAAATGCAAGCCAGTGCTAAACATCACATCATATTTTAAGGCCACAACATGATTGAATTTAATGGTGTGCAGTACGCAACCGATCAATATGAGTATCTAGCAGATTTCGATGCGTGGAATCCCGAACTCGCAGCGCACATCGCTAGCCTAGAAAATATTGAACTCACCCCTGCCCATTGGGAAGTGGTGAACTTTGTGCGGAATTTCTATCAGGAATACGATACCAGCCCAGCAATGCGGGTATTAGTGAAGGCCGTAGCGAAATCGTTAGGGGAAGATAAGGGTAATAGCCGCTATTTATACACCTTGTTTCCGAAAGGCCCAGCAAAGCAAGCTACGCGTATTGCCGGTTTACCAAAACCCGCGAAATGTATTTAGCGAGGGAAAGAAAAACGGCCCGATGTAACTGGGCCGTTATATATATCTAGGTAGGTAGTAAATAATTAACCTTTGCTTGGCGTAAGCACCTCAACACCACCCATGTAAGGGCGTAATACCTCTGGCACTACTACACTGCCATCGGCTTGTTGATAGTTTTCCAACACTGCTACAAGTGTACGGCCAACCGCTAAACCCGAACCATTTAATGTATGTAACAATTCCGGCTTCTTTGCACCCTTACGGCGGAACCGTGCTTGCATACGGCGGGCTTGAAAATCCCCCATATTCGAACAAGAACTAATTTCCCGATAGGTATTTTGCGCAGGCAACCACACTTCTAAATCATAAGTTTTACAGGCACCAAAGCCCATATCGCCAGTGCACAGTAATACTTTACGGTAAGGTAAGTTAAGTAGCTGTAACACTTGTTCGGCATGGCCTGTAAGATCTTCCAGTGCTTGCATTGAATCTTCTGGTTTCACCAACTGCACTAACTCAACTTTATCGAATTGATGTTGGCGAATTAAACCGCGCGTATCTCTACCATGCGATCCCGCTTCACTGCGAAAACATGGAGTATGCGCAGTAAGCTTAATTGGCAGCTCCGCTTCATCAAAAATTTCATCGCGGGCCATGTTCGTTAATGGTACTTCCGCAGTTGGAATCAACGACAATGCAACTTGATCTTGGCTCTCACCATCAACGTGGAATAAATCTTTACCAAACTTCGGCAATTGGCCGGTACCGTGCAAGCTATCATGATTCACTAAATACGGTACGTAGGTTTCCGCATAACCATGTTGCTCGCTGTGTAAATCCAGCATAAATTGCGTTAGCGCGCGATGCATGCGGGCAATGCCGCCTTTCATTACCACAAACCGGGCACCCGTAAGCTTCGCTGCCATCGCAAAATCTAAGCCGTTATTCAGATCTTCTGCAATATCTACATGGTCTTTTGCGATAAATTCAAACTGGGTAGGCTCGCCAAAGGTGCTAACCTCAACATTTTCCGTTTCATCTGCACCCAGCGGTACTTCAGCAACTGGAATATTCGGCACCCCAGCAATTATGGCCTGCAGTTCATTCTGCACCGATTGTAACTCGTTCTTCGCTACCTCTAGCTGATCGCCCAAAGACCCTACTTCAGCGAGCAGCGGTTCGATATCTTCACCACGGGCTTTCGCTTGGCCAATCGATTTGGAGCGAGTATTACGCTCGTTTTGCAGCGTTTCAGTGCGCACTTGCAGCTCTTTGCGGCGCACTTCTAACGCCTGCAAGCTAGCAACATCTAAAGTGAATCCGCGGCGCTGTAGTAAAGCGGCAGTTTCTTCGATTCCTTCACGAAAATGCTTCGCGTCTAACATGAATACATCTCTCTGTTATCCAAAATAAAGTAGCTAAAGTGTTCTATCTAACCGAAGCAAACGAACGGGAGTTTCCCGTTACTCACTATGGCCAGCAAATTTTGTTTTGTGCCTGCGGTGGCTTAACGCAAATGCCAGCATAACCGCTGCTAGCGAAATCACCACAGAAGCTAGTAAATACATCCCCGCCACTGCTTGTGGCGGCCACCAAAAACCAAATACGGCCGCACCATTCACCCACAACTGCAATACATCATGGCTAAACGCAGAAAATGTTGTGAACGCACTCCAAAAGCCACTGGTAATAAACAAGAACCATGCTTCTTGATGCGCGCTCCAGGTATTGGTTTGCGTATATACGCGGTTCGCTATCACCAGCCCCAAAGCAAAGCTACCTACTATGTTTATCAATAATGTTGCTAGCGGAAACTGCAACGGTGCAAACAGTTCAGATAATCCTTCTGTGGGCTGCAGAATACTACCACTCTCGCCGGCTAAAATCACGGTGATAAGAACTCTTAATACAGCGCCAAGTGCACCACCTAAGGCTACCGCAAGAGTAAAGCGTAACCCATCGTATATGCGGTTACGTTGTGCTGCTGAAGTGTTATCCGCACTTATATTAGCCACAAGGGATCATTCCAAACGAGTTCGTTAACCACAGATTACTTAGCGCAGCGCCTACAATTAACGCGATAACACTTAAAACCACCATGCCAACCCCATACAGTAAAGCTTTCATGGGGCTGCTTAAGATCATACTGCGCAACTCTACGGCAAAGGTAGCAAAGGTGGTAAAGCCACCTAAAAAGCCGATTTCAATAAACACCCGCCATTGTTGCGGAATATTGAGCACGTTATTCTGCACGGCAAAAACCAACACGAAACCGAGCATAAAACTGCCAACCACATTTGCCAGCAACGTGGCACCAACGGTGCTACTGAAACGCCAACTAATCGCTCGAGTAAGCCAAAAACGAGCTACCGCTCCAAGTGCCCCACCGAGCGCGATCATCAGCCAAATCATTCTGATTTACCCCGCCAACGATGCCAATTACTTTCTGCATCCAAGGCTTCCAAGCGCGCCAGTTTCTCTTTGATCTTACTTTCCAAACCGCGCTCTTGTGGTTGGTAATACCTTTGCTGGGCAATTGCTTCGGGTAAATAAGATTCACCAGCTACATAGGCATTAGGGAAGTTATGCGCATATTGATATTCCGCGCCAAAACCTTCTTGCTCGTGCACTTTGGTAGGTGCATTACGCAAATGCTCGGGCACTGGGTAACTCGGCCCATCTTTGGCCAAGGTTAGCATTTCTTTAAACGCGGTATACACGGCATTACTTTTTGCCGCTGATGCACAGTAAATCGCCGCTTGCGCAATTGCCCGTTCGCCCTCAGCGGGGCCAACACGATGAAATGTATCCCATGCATTCAACGCAATTTGCAATGCCCGCGGATCGGCATTGCCAATGTCTTCGGAAGCAATTGCCAGCAACCGCCGCGCCACAATCAATGGATCACCGCCGCCCGCTAGAATTCGACAATACCAATACAATGCGCCATCGGGTGAAGAGCCACGCACGGATTTATGAAACGCCGATAACAAATCGTAATATAAATCTCCCTTGTTATCGAACAATACCCCCTTCTCACCCACTGCATCGGCTAACAATTCAGCCGTAATGGTTGCCCCATCATTTACAAAATCTGCAGCAATCTCGATAGAGTTCAGTAATCGCCGCGCATCGCCGGCAGCCACTGCCAGTAAATAGGCATGAGCATCATCACTAAGGGCAAGGTTGCGTGCCCCTAACCCGCGTTCGCTATCGGTTAGCGCTTGCGTGAGTACAGCACTTAATTCCGCATCGGTGAGGGTTTGCAATCGATAGGTTCGAGCTCGCGAAAGCAGCGCATTATTCAAAGCAAAACCGGGGTTTTCCGTAGTGGCACCCACAAAAATAATGGTGCCATCTTCGATATGGGGCAAAAACGCATCTTGTTGGCTTTTATTAAAACGATGCACCTCATCTACAAACAATAAGGTTTTTTCTTGAAACAACCCATCCGCTTGGCGTTTCTTGGCCGCATCAATGGCTTCACGAATGTCTTTCACGCCTGAGGTAACAGCGGAAACACGTTCTACATGAGCATCCGCAATAGTTGCCATCAGTTCTGCTAAGGTTGTTTTACCGGTGCCTGGCGGGCCCCAAAGAATCATAGAATGCAAATGCCCCTGCTCAAGGGCTTTGCGCAGGGGCTTCTGAGGTGCCAAAATATGTTGCTGGCCAATGTATTCCGTTAATGTGCGCGGCCGCATACGGGCCGCTAAAGGCATCAGCTGGTTCAAGTACTACTCCCGTTGATCGTCTACATCGGTACCCGGGGGTATGTTGAAGGTAAATGTAGTAGCACTCAGCGGTTCATTTTTTTGCTGAATGCTTAAATGGAACACGCTAACTTGGCCCTGGCCATCATCTAAAATTAGCTGCTGCAATTCATCTTCATGAAACGCCAAGAACAACTCTGATCCGGCTTGTTGCTGATCGCTAATTTGCCAGTAGTGGCGAGCTTCGGCTGTGCTCTGCGCTGCGTTACTCTGATCCGTTGAAAGTGCGGCGGTTACATCTTCATGCTTACCCAAATCAGTAATCGTAAACCCTTGCCAATTTGCGGCCGAATCCAGCAACACTAGCAATGGGTTCGCTTGCATCGCGTCGGCTTGGTTATATAGGGTTACTTGCTCGATAAAGGGGTTGTAGTACCAGAGCGTATCGCCATCGGCTATAAGCTCGGAGGCTTCTGGCTCATACGTTACCCAACGTAGTTTAGCTGGCCGCTCAAGCACAAAATTGCCACTTAATTCTTGCAGTAACTCGCCATTATCATAAATTTCCTGAAAAAATGACCCACTCAAGCTTTGCATGCTGCTTAACGTAGCCTGCAGTTGAGTAGCTGCATCATTTACTGCAGTGTTGGTTTCTGTATTTGTTAACGTATGCTCTGCTGCGCCCTTAATAGTATGGTTAGCAGCATTGCTAGCCCCACTGAGCTCCGCTAGATCTGCCGCTGTATGTACAGCAGCGCTACTGGCAACACTAAATAACACTATACTGGTGGCTACTATAAGTTTCCGATACATCAAAATTCCCTCGGTGGTTTCGCTGCTAAAACTTCTCGGGCACCATTATGCCCTGCTGAAGATACGACACCACTAAACTCCATTTGTTCTACTATGCGCGCAGCTCGATTGTATCCAATGCGGAATTTCCGTTGCACGCTCGAAACCGATACTCGGCGAGTTTCCGTTACGAAGGCAACCGCTTCATCATATAGTGGATCAGATTCAGCATCATCATCGCTGGCTTCTCCGGGTAATAACCCATCTTCACCTTGGTCGCCTTTTAGAATCTCTTCCACGTAGTTCGGTTTACCACGTTGCTTCCAATCCGCAACAACAGCATGCACCTCATGATCATCTACAAACGCACCATGCACTCGCACTGGCACACCAGAGCCTGGCGGCATGTACAGCATATCGCCCTGCCCCAATAAGTGCTCTGCCCCGCTCTGATCAAGAATTGTGCGGGAATCTATTTTTGAAGACACCTGGAACGAAATTCGGGTAGGAATATTCGCTTTAATCAAACCGGTGATTACATCCACTGAAGGCCGTTGTGTTGCCAAAATCAAGTGAATTCCAGCCGCACGTGCCTTCTGTGCGATGCGGGCAATAAGCTCTTCTACTTTTTTGCCCACGATCATCATCATGTCGGCCAGTTCGTCTACCACCACCACGATATATGGCAGTTTACCTAGCTCTGGTGGCCGCTCATCCATAGAATCGCCCGGTTTCCAAATTGGATCCCGCAAGGGTTCCCCGGCTGCTATGGCATCTTCAATCTTCTGGTTATAACCTTTGAGGTTCCGCACACCCAGCGCAGACATCAACTTATACCTACGTTCCATTTCGCCTACACACCAGCGCAGTGCGTTGGCAGCATCCTTCATATCGGTAACTACTTCAGTAAGTAAGTGCGGAATACCATCGTAAACGGAAAGCTCAAGCATTTTCGGATCGATCATAATCATTCGCACATCATCAGGCTGCGATTTATACAACATGCTCAGTATCATCACGTTGATACCTACTGATTTACCTGAGCCAGTGGTACCAGCAACTAATAGGTGCGGCATTTTCGCTAAATCAACGGTAACCGGTTTACCAGCAATATCTTTGCCTAATACCATGCTCAACGGTGAGCTCGATTTCGTAAATCCTTCGCTTTCAATTACTTCACTTAAACGTACAATTTCACGGCTCTTGTTTGGCAGCTCTAAGCCTACATACGATTTGCCAGGAATAACCTCTACAACACGAACCGCAATAGCTGAAAGTGAACGCGCGATATCTTTGGCCAAATTAGAAATTTTACTAACTTTCACACCAGGTGCTAAATCCAGCTCAAAGCGCGTTACTACGGGGCCTGGCTGCACTCCAGCTACTTGCACATCAACGCCGAAATCTTTCAATACCGATTCAACCGTGCGGCTCACCTGATCCAATTCTTCTTGGCTAATCGGGTTTTGCGTGCGGTTAGCGCGATCCAGAAGCCCAATAGCAGGTAATTCACTCACCCATTTCGGCTTATTATCATCGTTAGCGGCTGCACTTGTTGCTTTCACTCCAGCCACACTTGCCGGTTTGCTTTGCGCAGGCTTCGCAGCAGGTTTCGCAGCTACTGGAAACGGAGGATCGTCAGAAAATTCATCGGTAGTGTCGATATCGGCGAATAACGCTTCATCCGATAGATCATCACCATGGGAAGAAAAATTAGGTAAATCGTCTGGCTCATCTAGGCTTAACGCATCAACTCTTGCATCAGCCAAAGGCAAACTATCCCAGCTTTCGGAATCATCCTGTGCAGCACGAGAGTTGCCGGCCTCTGCCTTTTTGCTACCTTTACGGCTCGTGAAGAAGCCGCCAATGCGGGCAAAAACACCGGGCTTACGTTCTTTTGCTGTAGCTGGTTGTACTGATGATTGTTCTGCCGATTGTGCTTTGAGTGCGGCTGCCCGCGCGGTTCTCGAATTACTTTTCTGGGTGCTTTCACTCTCATGAGTAGAGAAGCCTGAACGCACTTTATTCCAGCACCACACCACACTTACAATCGCCGATTCACCAATTTTATCAATTAATGCAATCCACGATAGGCCACTTAACAAGGTAATCCCGGTAAGCACAAAGGTAAGTAAAATTAATGATGTTCCTGCCAAATTAAAGTACGGCAACATCGCACCGGTAATTACATCACCCAGTAGGCCACCCGGTGAGAAATCAAATACGGGCTCAATATTCAAGCTCGCTAAGCCAGTAGCTCCGAGCAAAAACAATAAAATCCCAACTAGGCGGAGCCCAAGGGTTAAGTAATCTAAACTCAGTAAGCGGCGTGGGCGATGAAATACAACATACCCAAACCCGGCCACCACAAAAGGAATCGTGTAGGCTAGCGCGCCAAGCGCGAAGAGGAGAATATCAGCAAACCAAGCGCCAATAGCGCCCGCCGCATTTTGAATATCCTGAGTGTGGCCCGATTGTGACCAACCCGGATCTGCAGGGCTAAACGTTAATAGCGAGGTAAGCAAGAAAATTGCTAATGCCCCACACAAAATTAAGCCTGTTTCCAGTAGCCGCCTTACGCCTGTCATAATGCTCCGCTATATCAACTGTATAAATATAATTATTGTTTAAAGTAATCGCTGCCTACATCTGCCATGTAGTGCATTTACTATGCCGTAGCTACATCCAAAAGAGTACCAACTTCAGCCTTTTATAACTACTTTATTCTCTTGCTTTACTGCTTCCATCACAACATAAGTGCGAGATTCGTTTACGCCCGGCATGTTTAGCAAGGTTTCCCCAAGCAGCTTTCGGTACGCTGCCATATCGGCAACTCGAGCCTTGAGTAAAAAATCAAAATCTCCTGAAACCAAGTGGCATTCGAGTATTTCATCGGTTCGCCGCGCTGCATCACTGAAATCGGCGAATACATCAGACGATGTTTTACTTAAGGTGATTTCTACAAATACCAGCAACGGAGTACCGAGTTTATCGGGATCAATGCGAGCATGGTAGCCCCTTATTACGCCATTCTTTTCTAACTTACGAACGCGTTCCAAGCAAGGTGTAGGGCTTAGCCCCACTTCCTTGGCTAATTGCACATTGGAAATTCTGCCACGTTCTTGCAAGATGCGTAAAATTTTCCTATCGAGCCTGTCAATAGTGAGTTTATCGGTAGATTCCATCGTTATCAGCACGTTTAACTAAATTTAACCTTAAAAATAGCATAATTATAATATTTTGCATCGTAAAAAAGTAGGTCACGCCGCATTATGCTGCGCTATACTTTGCCGAAAATTTACTTCTTATTTTTTCTTACCGAGAAAATGGGAATCATCTGAGAGTTGAGGCATTTCATTATGTTGATTGGTGTACCAAAAGAAATTAAAAATCACGAATACCGCATTGGTTTAACCCCTGCTGCAGTTCGCGAATACGTTGAGCATGGCCACAGTGTAATCGTTGAGCGCGATGGTGGTGCTGCAATTGGTTTCACCAACGAAGATTATGAAGCCGCTGGTGCGCGCATTATCGATACCCCTGAAGAAATTTTTGCTAGCGCAGATATGATTGTGAAAGTAAAAGAGCCACAGCCAGGTGAATGTAAGCAGCTTCGTGAAGGGCAAATTTTATATACCTACCTGCATTTAGCACCAGATCCTGAGCAAACGCGTTTATTGGCAGAAGCCGGTGTAACCGCTATTGCTTACGAAACCGTAACCGATAACCGCGGTGGTTTACCGTTACTTGCACCAATGAGTGAAGTAGCGGGCCGCATGGCGGTGCAAGCAGGTGCGCATAACCTCGAGAAAGTGAATGGTGGCAGCGGTACCCTACTCGGCGGCGTGCCAGGCGTTGCTCCAGGCAAAGTGCTTATTATTGGTGGCGGTGTAGTAGGTACACAAGCAGCAAAAATGGCTATCGGCCTCGGTGCTGATGTAACGATTCTCGATCGTTCATTACCACGCTTACGTGAACTCGATGATATTTTCATGGGCCGTGTGAAAACTGTGTACTCCACTGTAGATGCGATAGACGCTTACTCTCGTGAAGCTGATTTAGTGGTGGGTGCCGTATTGATTCCCGGTGCAGCAGCACCGAAGTTATTAACACGTGAACACATCAAGAATATGAAGCCAGGTTCAGTATTAGTAGATGTTGCTATTGATCAAGGCGGCTGTTTTGAAACCTCGAAAGCTACCACGCATCAAGATCCTACCTATGTTATTGATGATGTGGTGCATTACTGCGTAGCCAATATGCCAGGTGGTGTGGCTCGTACTTCTACAATGGCACTCAACAATGCCACCCTGCCGTACGGTATCGCTTTAGCCAACAAAGGTCTGCAAGCATTAGCAAACGATGCAAACCTGCGCAACGGCCTGAATATGCACAAAGGCTACATCACCTATAAAGCGGTTCATGATGATCTTGGCAAGCAATTAAACCTTGAGTACCTAGATCCGCTAAAAGCAATTGAAATCTAAATCGCAAACCTTTGCGTAAAGTGCTTTGGGCGGGGGTTACGTACTCGCAATAGTAGCAAGCGTTACGCATTAGTTACATTAAACAAGAGCCGGTTTTAAACCGGCTCTTTACGCTTTAATCGCAACTGCCTACAATAGCTTCAATTGTTACAAAGCATATTTTTGATTTGTTTATTTTTCTGATAATAAAAACAGCGGAGTTGTATTCATGGCTGAAGTGAAGCACTGCAAACTATTAATTTTGGGTTCTGGCCCTGCCGGTTACACTGCTGCAGTTTACGCAGCACGTGCCAATTTGAACCCAGTATTAGTAACGGGTATGCAGCAAGGTGGTCAACTTACCACTACTACCGAAGTGGAAAACTGGCCCGGCGATCCAGAAGGTTTAACTGGCCCCGATTTAATGGTGCGCATGCAGCAACACGCTGAGCGTTTCAATACCGAAATCGTTTTTGATCATATTAACAGTGTGCAACTAACCGAACGCCCATTCCGTTTAAAGGGTGATTCTGCAGAGTACACGGCTGATGCATTAGTTATTGCCACTGGCGCATCGGCTAAATACCTTGGTTTACCCTCTGAAGATGCCTTTAAAGGGCGCGGCGTGAGCGCCTGCGCTACCTGTGATGGTTTCTTCTACCGTGGCCAAAAGGTATGTGTAGTTGGCGGTGGTAACACTGCCGTAGAAGAAGCATTATATCTTTCGAACATCGCTGAAGAAGTGCATGTAATTCACCGCCGTGATACCTTCCGCGCCGAAAAAATCCTCGTTGATCGCTTAATGGCGAAAGCGAAAACAGGTAACGTGATCCTGCATTTACACCAAACTCTTGATGAAGTGTTAGGTGATCAAATGGGTGTTACCGGCATTCGCATCGAAGATGTGCGCAACGGTGAGAAATCAGAGCTTGAGCTGCAAGGTGTGTTTATTGCTATCGGCCATAAACCAAACACCGATATGTTCGTTGGCCAGCTCGATATGGAAAACGGCTATTTGAAAGTGCATTCGGGTTTAGATGGCAACGCCACGCAAACCTCAATTCCTGGTGTGTTCGCTGCGGGCGATGTAAGCGATCATATCTACCGCCAAGCTATTACCTCAGCCGGCACCGGTTGTATGGCTGCACTGGATGCTGAGCGCTTCTTAGATGCCCTAGACAGCAACTAAATCATCCTGAATAGCCGCTATGTACACAACATAGCGGCTTTTTTATAGCTACCCATTTGCAGCTACAATGGCCAAACGTAACGCGCACCCCTTCCCTTGCCGAGATATGCCATGAGTTTTCTAAGTGATTTAGATCATACATCCGCTAATTCGGCGTTCCCTCCGATTACTCAGGCATTGCCAGAGCCAGATGGTTTGCTTGCTGTAGGTGGTTGCTTATCTGTACCGCGCTTAATCAACGCTTACCAAAGTGGCATATTCCCTTGGTTTGGCCGTAACGACCCGATTTTGTGGTGGTCGCCAAGTGAACGGGCGGTAATATTTCCCAACCAGTTACACATTAGTAAAAGTTTGGCGAAATTCATTCGCAAAGAACCTTATCGTATTACCCTGAATATGGCGTTTAGCAGTGTAATAAAGCACTGTGCCACTATTCCACGGGGAGACCCAAGTAATGGTGTATGGATTACTGCAGATATGATTCGCGCATATGAACAACTGCATCAAGCAGGCCATGCCCACTCCATCGAGGTATGGCATGATAATCAGCTGGTGGGTGGTTTATATGGAGTACTGGTAGGTACCGTATTCTGTGGTGAAAGTATGTTTAGTAAAGCCGATAATGCATCGAAAATGGCCCTAGTAGCCATTCGTGATTACTTAGTACCCCATGGGTTAACCTTAATTGATTGTCAGATTCCCAACCCCCATCTCGCCACTCTTGGGGCTGTAACAATACCGCGCAGAAAATTTATTAGCTTGCTAAAATCAGGGCTAAATGGCCCCGAAGGCGCGAGTGTTAAGGGATCTGTGGCGCCAATAAGCGCGCAATATATGCTGCCACGAGAATTGAATTAACTAGCTATTGGCTTTTACCGTTAAAAAGCGGTAAAATTCCCGCGCTTTAAAACAGCTACCGTAGCCAGACCAAAGAGAATACAGAGGATTTAATGGCGAAAGAAGACAGCATTGAAATGCAAGGTACCATTTTAGATACTTTGCCAAATACTATGTTCCGCGTTGAACTAGAAAACGGGCACGTAGTAACTGCGCATATTTCTGGGAAAATGCGTAAGAACTATATTCGTATCTTGACCGGCGATAAAGTAACCGTTCAGCTTACCCCTTACGATCTATCAAAAGGCCGTATCGTTTTCCGTTCACGATAAGTACAGCCTGAAGATACTTGCACAAAGTATCTGTTACCAAGATTAGCAAACAAGCGCAGTGCCTTCGTTATGAAGGCACTGCTTCGTTTGCGTTGTCGTATGAAAAAGTAAGTTCATCTTTTGCAGCGTTCAAGGCAACACGAACATTGCCACCTTGGCTTAATTGGCCGAATAGAATTTCATTCGCCAAAGGCTTCTTCAGATGTTCTTGAATAATGCGGGTCATTGGCCGTGCGCCCATGGCTTTATCGTACCCCTTCTCTGCCAACCAGCCCATGGCCGCAGGCTCTACTTCTAAAGACACACCTTTCTTGTCCAACTGCGCCTGTAACTCACAAATAAACTTATCAACCACCTGCAAAATAACTTCAGTGCTTAAGTGATTAAACCAGATAATGCCATCCAAACGATTGCGGAATTCAGGCGTAAACAGCTTATTAATTTCCGACATCGCATCAAATTTATGATCTTGTTGCTGGAAACCAATCGATGTACGCTCCGTTTCGCGAACACCCGCGTTGGTGGTCATTACTAATACCACGTTGCGGAAATCGGCTTTACGGCCGTTATTATCCGTTAGTGTGCCGTTATCCATTACCTGCAATAGAATATTGAAAATATCGCTATGGGCTTTTTCAATCTCATCAAGCAATACCACACTGTAGGGGTTCTTAATAACCGCTTCCGTTAACAAACCACCTTGCTCATAGCCTACGTAGCCAGGAGGTGCACCAATCAAACGGCTTACCGCATGACGTTCCATATACTCAGACATATCGAAGCGCAGCAACTCTACGCCCATTCCTTTCGCTAACTGTTGGGTTACTTCGGTTTTACCAACGCCCGTGGGGCCCGCAAACAAGAATGAACCCACCGGTTGATGCTCGCCACCAAGGCCAGAGCGAGATAAGCGAATTGCCGCCACTAAACTATCAATGGCGAGATCTTGCCCAAACACCACCATTTTCAGATTTCGATCCAGTTGCTTCAGCATACTTTGATCATTGCGAGACACTGACTGCGCGGGCACTCGAGCGATTTTTGCAATAATCGCTTCAATATCACCTACGCCCACCGTTTTCTTGCGCTTAGAAGGCGGTAACAAACGTTGGCTAGCACCAGCCTCATCCAGCACATCAATTGCTTTATCTGGTAAATGGCGTTCATTAATATATTTTGCACTCAGTTCTGCTGCAGCCCGAATTGCCGGTTGCGTATAACGAATACCGTGGTGTTGCTCATACTTTTCTCGCAAGCCCATCAAGATACGCGTTGTGTCTTCTACCGAAGGCTCTACCACATCAATTTTTTGGAACCGCCGCACGAGCGCCCGGTCTTTCTCAAAAATATTTTTATACTCTTGATATGTAGTTGAACCAATGCATTTTAATTCACCGCCTGAAAGCAGTGGTTTTAATAGATTCGATGCATCCATTACCCCACCCGACGCTGCTCCAGCGCCTACGATGGTATGAATTTCATCGATAAATAAGATCGCGTTTTCTTGCTTACCTAATTCTTTAAGTAACGCTTTGAAACGTTTTTCAAAATCACCGCGATATTTCGTGCCCGCTAAAAGACCACCCATATCAAGGCTATAGATCACCGCGCCGGCAATTACTTCCGGAACCTGTTTCTCAACAATCTTCCAAGCTAAACCTTCCGCAATCGCGGTTTTACCAACACCAGCTTCGCCCACTAACAGTGGATTGTTCTTACGACGGCGGCACAGCACTTGAATACACCGCTCAAGCTCATCATCTCGGCCAATCAGTGGATCAATTTTGCCCGCTTCGGCACGGGTATTTAAGTTCACACAAAAACGCGCTAAAAAGCCTTGTTCTTGCTCCTCGGTAGCTGCTGCTATTTTCTCTTGGGCGGTAGAGCCTTCCTCTTCTGTTCGAGAAATGCCATGAGAAATAAAGTTCACCACATCGAGGCGAGTAACCTCGTGCTTATTAAGTAAATAAACCGCTTGTGATTCTTGCTCACTAAAAATGGCTACCAGTACATTTGCGCCGGTAACCTCTGAGTTTCCAGACGATTGCACGTGAAATACCGCCCGTTGTAATACGCGCTGAAAACCAAGCGTTGGCTGAGTTTCCCCGCTCTCTTCGAGAGGGAATTTAGGCGTACTGCGATCAATATAGCCAAGTAATTCGCTCTTGAGCGCTGCGAAATTAATGCCACAGGCTCGCAATGCTTCCGATGCCTCTGGATTTTCTAATAAAGCTACAAGCAGGTGTTCCACCGTCATTAGCTCATGCTGATGCTCCCGAGCAAGCCGGAATGCATCATTCAACGATATTTCGAGCGCTTTGTTCAGCATACTGCTCTCCTTACTTCACAAACCATCAATAACTACACCTGCTCCATCGTACATAATAATGGGTGATCATTCTCACGGGCATACTGATTAACCTGAACCACCTTCGTTTCGGCAATCTCGGCCGAATAAATTCCACACACTGCTTTGCCATCTTCATGTACTTGTAACATTACTTGCGTAGCCGCTTCTTGGTTCATACGAAAAAAAGTTACCAGTACTTCAATCACGAAATCCATTGGCGTGTAATCATCATTATTTAACATTACCTGATACATAGAAGGCGGTTGCAGCTCAAGTTTGCTGCCTTCTTCCAAATGATGCTCAGGAATTGAATCACTATATTTACTCATATCTAAAATCATTTACACCTTAAATATAGCCAGAATTTTGACATACGGTTAGGTTTGATGTGATAAATTTAGTTAAAAAAATGTAATAAAATATCTCAACAATACTTGACTATTTTTTACTCTTATCTAAATTAACACATGGTGCTGTTTACTTTTCTTTTCAAGGGCAGCACCGAGCACAATAAATCATAACTACTCACGTGCTCAAACACACTACAACAACACATTATACGCAAGAAGGAAGTAGAAGTATGGCTACCGGTAAAGTCAAATGGTTCAATAACTCCAAAGGTTTTGGTTTTATCGAATCCGAAGATCGCAGTGGTGATATCTTTGCCCACTACTCCACAATCCAAATGGAGGGGTACCGCACCCTGAAAGCCGGCCAAGAGGTCGATTTTGAACTTGAAGAAGGTCCGAAAGGCCTACATGCGGTGCAAATCGTACCTCACAATGGTGAACCTAAAGTATAACTGCACTTCTTTAATCTTCAGAACGTTCAACGAAAAGGGCCAACTCCACAATGTTGGCCCTTTTTACTTAGCATTCCGCTAATCGTTCATTCCGTAGTAACGACGGAGTTGATCTCGAAGATTCGGCGGAGTTCCTACAATGGTAAGCGTATCCGTTTGCGCATCGTAGTTCACTCGGTTACCCAACATGTTCTGATCAAACCCTACGCTTAGCCCGCCACCTTGGCCTTGAAACTTCACTAATTGGCGTAAACTCGTTTTATCAGCGGGGAAACTTTCTGGAATATCCATACCTTTGTTTTGGCTAAAGGCCTTAATGGAAGGCGCGCCTTGATCTTGTAAACGCTGATCCAGTTCATTAAATTGCACTTGCTCGCCCTGCTGCCATTGCTCACCACAATACTCATACACACTTTTGCGTACGTCATTGGCATTGTCATCCGATAATTCAGCTTCTTTAACGAACGCCTGAACCGTATCTACTAGATGTTTAGTGCTGGCTTTCGAATTTACTCGTTCTGCACACCCCAAGAAATCGAGGAAAAACTCGGCAGTTTTCCGACCCGTGCGCCCCTTAATAAAGGAAACGTAGTAAAGGTCATCAGCTTGCGCTTGAAACTCAGTTAGGTTGATGCGCGCTGCAAGTTGAATTTTGGAAACATCTAGTTGTGGTGATTTGTGCACACTTAAATCCGGCTGCACCATTACCCCATCTCTTACAGGGAGAAAGCTTACCAACAGAATTCGATCGGTATTTTGTTGGTAATCTGCTAACAGTAGAAAGCCCGGCTCGGCAAATGAATACCGCGAGAGCTCCGCTTGTAATAGTTTGGCTACCTGCTGCGAAAAGGCCACGAAATCATTCTCGTTCGCCAACCAAGCTGTAAGCAACTGCGGAAATTCAGGCTCTGGAATGGTTTCTCCTGCTTCGCGCGCGGCGGCATAAAATGGATCTTCTGCAGACACGAAACTAGCGTAGCCTTTACCAGGTTTAGCGTTGTACACATCACTGAGTTCTGCAAGCAAGGCGCTTACTTCGGCTTCGCTGTGCAATGCTTCGGGAGAAAACCGCAAACCAAACTCGCCCTGCGGATCTTGATAAACTTGATGAACAATACTCGCGCTTACTTTCAATGCCATGCTTCTCTCGCTATGCAACTATCTGATTTATGTTAAACTTACGCTATTCTATCATGGAGCCGGAGTGTTCATCATGCCGATTGTTTCAAAATACGCCCAAGACCGCCAAGAGCGGTTAATTGATGACATATTACAAGTTTTTGCTGACGATAAATCACCCAACGATCTTGCCTTAATGACACTTGGCAATGTAGTAACTCACATTTTGCAAGAACATGTAGCAGAAGATAAGCGGGCCAGCATTGCCCGTCAGTTTGGTGAAATTCTGCTACAATCCGTAGCGAATGCTGGGCAAAACAGCACCCAGCAACCAACTAAGAAGCAATAATAAAAATACTCTATGGGAAAATATAAACAGCGGGATCGCATCGCTCAGTTAGTAAGCTGGGGACATTGGTTCACTTTTGCGAACATTATATTGTGTTTGCTAATCGGTGTGTTTTATCTGGAAACTGCGTTACCCGCACAAACATCCATTGCCGCTGGGTACTTAATGGTGAGTTGGCTTGGCCATTTCGCATTTTTGCCGTTTGTGTTTTTCATTGTGCTTATTTTCCCACTCTGCTTACTCGTACCCTACTCTCGTATACTTCGGGGTTATGCAGCAATTATCGCGTCGATAGGTATTTTCGCGCTAATTTTGGATGCGCTGTTCTTCCGCCAATATGGTTTTCATTTAAATACCTATTCGCTTACTCAGTTAGCCACAGATGCTGAAGAATGGTTTGCTGGAGGCAGCTTTGTTATGTTACTGCTGCTTATGCTCGGTTTCTTAGTGATCTTGGGTATAGAACTCATCTTGGCAAATTTAACCTGGAAGCGGCACCCGCAACTGCAAGCAAAACGAATAGGCAAGATTTCTGCAGGGGTATTTATCGTGGCATTCATTATCAGCCACAGCAGCCACATTTGGGCTGATGCTACCCTGTATTCACCCATTACTCAGCAAGATGATTTGTTTCCAGCATCCTACCCCACCACGGCAAAATCTTTGATGACCCGCCATGGTTGGATATCCGTAGAACGCTTCCAATCGAGCCATGATCGCCTTACTGGCTCGCAACAACTTGCGGTGCGCTATCCTACAAGCCCCTTATTATGCAGCAAAGAATCGGTTGAGCACGGCGTGAGTGTAATTACCTTTACCACCCTCTCTGCTGAATCGTTAGCGCGTTTAAACGCTGAAGTTCCTGCATTAACCCAACACGCACAGCAACACTTAGGCCACCGCAGTGTATCGGACGCGAGTTACAACCTGCTGTTTGGTGTTCCGGATGTATATATCGAAAGCATTCGTTACCAGAACCTACAGCCAGCCTATTTTAACGTTTTAGGCGATTTCGCGGTAACGCCAAGCCTTTTTGCGAGTGAGCATTTTGATTCATCCGAGTTGCCTTATTCACTGCAAAGCAAAGTACAAGCATGGCAACCATCGCGTTTGCACGGCAATAACTTACAGATTATTTTTGCGGCAGAAAGTGATATCGATAGTGCCATTACCTACCTACAAAACGTACCCAACAACCAACGCGTAATCATCACTGGTTTAGTTGCGAATTCAGGGCCTAATAACGCTCTAGTGCCACAAGTAGAACATCTACAAGTGCCTCTGCTGAGTATGAACATGGTTCTCGTACCGCGGGCGTTATCTGCGCTAGAAGATATTATGCCCACGGCACTAGGTAGCTACATGAATTGTGCCGATGATTTTCGTAGTTTTACAAATGGTATAAACCTACAAGAACATACGCGCGAATTTCCGCGGGTACTGAGTATTAAGCCGTATTTATATATATTCGAAGCAAACCAAACTACCGTAATCGATCAAAATGGTGAAATGCAGCTGTTTTCCGTAGATGGCGAACTCATGCCCGGCGCAGTGCCACCCACGCCAGTATTCATTAATAGTTTGCGGGAACTGCAGCGCTTTGGTGGTTAACGAGTGTTAGCTCTTGATTTCATAGCAGCAATAAAAAAAGCAGGTTTCCCTGCTTTTTTTATTGGCTTTAGTAACCCTATTCAGCTGCTTGATATTCACTACCAATATAGCGGTCGAAGAAACGTAACATACGCTGCCATCTCTCCACATTATGTTCAGGTTTATAAAAACCGTGCCCTTCATCTTCTTTAACCATCCATTCCAATGAATGGTTTCGTTCCTCAAGCGCGTCACGTAAACGCTCCGCCTGAATAAGAGGTACCCGAACATCCTCTGCACCATGAATCAAAAATACGGGTGCTTTGAGTTGATCCAAGTTATGCACAGGTGATTGCGCGTTTCTCTCTTCCTCTGTGCCTGGCAGAACCCGAGCCAAATATTCTCGCCCAGATTGCCGCGTAGGTATATCGCCTTCTGTTAGCATTAAATTCAAATCAAACACGCCAACAAAGCCCACAGTGCACTTATATAAATCAGGTTCACGCACAGCACTCATTAATGCGGCGTAGCCTCCATACGAAGCCCCATACGCACATACACGATCTTTATCAACGATGCCCTGCTCAACAAGGTACATTACCCCATCGGTCATATCGTTGATCATGTCGGTTCCCCAAGCTTTATGGCCAGCCTCTTCGAATTTACGGCCAAATCCGCCGGAACCGCGGAAATTCGGCTGCAGTACTGCATAACCATGTTGCGCAAGCACTTTGGCATCGCGATCGATATCCGCAATGCTATCGCGAACCCCGTGTGGACCACCGTGAGGTAACATAATTAGCGGCAAGTCCTTCGCCTCTTTGTCGCGCGGCAATGTGAGTAACCCTTGAATTGTTAAGCCATCACGGCTTTCATATACCACGCTTCGCGTTTGCGGCAAACTATCCCGATTCAACCATGGTAATGCTTGTGCTAGATTTGATAGCTGAGTGTTTTTCCGATCAAATAAGAAAAACTCAGGAGGATGATTTGCGTTTCTTACTGAGATTACCATCAAGTTGCCATCATCAGTGGCGGAACGCACCCCTACTTGGCGGTCTGGGAATGTAGCATGTAAACTTTGCACTACCGCGGCAAAATCACGATCGGTAACGTCTTCAAAGAATAAAGCAGATATTGTTTCATATTCATAACTCACGCCAATCACTTCATCGCTTCGGCCTTCTTTGAATGACATAATTGGCACCACATGGGTGTCGGGATGCAACGCGATCAATTCCTCATCGCCACTTTCTAAATCGAGTAGCGCAACCCCGCGAGTATCCGAATTAGTATCACTTAGGCCTACAACTAAACTATCATTACCAGCGAATGCCAGTGGCGTAAATCCACCATCAAGAACCGGGTATCTAGCAATTTCCCGCCAATTTCCTCTACGGCCTGGTTCGCGAACAATAATAATAACGTCATCTGTATTACTCGGATCTAACCCCACAGCAACAGCTGGATCGCCTTTTGAATCAGTAAGCAGCCGAGGTGGCACACCACGTTGGGCACGAATTGGCACACGCCCTTCACTGCGTTTTCGCCCAGAATCAACGCGCATGCGCGAGATATCCAACCATGGTTCACGAGCAGAATATGAGTAAGTTGAAATCAATACCTCATTGGGTCTATCGGGTAGCCAATCAATTACATCTGCTGCCACCCACTCGCCATCCCGAGAACGAGGGCCAGTTAACATTACGCGGCGGCTACCATCTGCATCCATCGCAAACCACTCACCAGTAGGCACCGCCATTTCTAGCGGGCCAAACTCACGAGCCAATGACATTACCAAGCGATCATCACTAACCCAATTAAAACTGTTCACAGATTCATTGCCGCGAAGTTCAGTTGCCGATAAAACAGCACGAGAATTAATGTCTAAAACAGTTAAACGAACCGAGCCATTTTCATTGCGGCTGGTAGCGGCTAAATATTTAGCCTGAGGAGAAATCTTCACATCGATAAACTGCGCGTTACGCGCATATTCCTCGAGTGTAATGGGTTGTTCTTCAGTATTGGCGTAGGCTCCCGCCCAATTCACGCCTATCATTGCCGCAAATATAATTGTTGTTATTCTCATATCATTGCCCTGATTATTTTGTAGTTATTTTTAAGGTTGCAAGAAACAAGATTACAAAACTAGCATCAAAATCAAACGCCCACTGCATTAAATTGTTACAAAAGTTAACAAACAGCAGCATCGCTTTGCTTAATTAATCGGCAACTATACTTAAAACATCGATTAATACTTGCCATTTACGTGGTGAGAGGTAACATACGGGGCTCGGTCGGCGTGTGGCGCAGCTTGGTAGCGCACTGTCATGGGGTGTCAGGGGTCGGAGGTTCAAATCCTCTCACGCCGACCAATAAAAAACCTGCTTTTACGCAGGTTTTTTTGTGTCCGAAACTTGGCTCAGAAAGCTCACCCAAGCCGATAATCGAAAGTAACTAACCGCTGGCAGTGGCTGCCACAATAACCTCCGCAACACGATGAATAACGCTTGCGGGAACATCAAGGTGAGTAACTAGGCGCATGCGCTTACTGCTCGGCACCAAAATACCCTGCTCTTTGCAGCGTTTCGCCACCGTTGCGGCAACTTCAGCACTGCTGAAATCGAGATACACCATATTGGTTTGTGGTGTTTGCACGGTAACGGTGCTCGTACCTTGCGCGGTAAAGCCAGCTTGCAATGCATTCGCTAATTTAATTGCACATTGGTGATCATCTGCTAACCGCTGAATATTGTGATCGAGCGCATAATCTATTCCTGCAGCCACAATTCCAGCTTGGCGCATACCGCCACCCAACATTTTCCGCCAGCGCCGTGCGATACGCACTGTGTTTGCATCGGCCACAAGCATAGAACCAATTGGCGCGCCCAAGCCCTTCGATAAACACACAGACACGCTATCAAATGGGGCCGCCATTGCAACCAATGGTTGCTCTGTTGCAATATGAGCGTTAAAAAGCCGCGCGCCATCTAGGTGCAAACGTAAACCATGGGTGTTCGCGAATTCTCGCGCCGCAGTAAAAAACTCTGCCGGTATCACTTTCCCTGTATGGGTATTTTCCAACGCTAATAGGCGTGTAATTGGAAAATGGGGATCATCAGCTTTCACTTTTGTTGCTAACACCGCTAAATCGAGCGAACCATCACTTAGCACGGGCACTGTTTGTGGCACAATACCACCGAGCACTGCTGCGCCTCCGGCCTCATAGCGATAAGTGTGATACTCCTCACCCACTAGATATTCTTCGCCACGTTGGCACTGGCTCAGCAGCGCTAATAAATTACTTTGCGTACCACTCGTACACAATAGCGCTGCTTGTTTGCCAAATAACGCCGCAACCCGAGCTTCTAGCGCGTTTACGGAAGGATCTTCACCATACACATCATCGCCGGTAGCAGCCGCAGCCATAGCCGCGCGCATGGCGGCTGATGGCTGAGTTACCGTATCACTGCGTAAATCAATCGTGGTCACTGTTTTTATCCAACTTAAGGCTTACCAAATTTTCACGCGCACATCGTCATCCCGGTACATTGGGTCGCCTGGCTGCACATCAAATGCTTCATAGAACTCGGGCATATTCGAAAGTGGCCCAAGAACACGATATTTACCTGGCGAATGCGGGCCCACTACAACTTGGCGACGCAACGCTTCATCACGGAATTTGATACGCCAAATTTGTCCCCAACCAATAAAAAAGCGCTGTTCAGCTGTGTAACCGTCAATTACTGGCCCTTCTTCACCATTTAGCGAATTACGGTAACCGCGCAACGCTACGTTCAGGCCACCTAAATCGGCAATATTCTCGCCCAAGCTCAATGCACCTTGAAGATGCAAATCATCAATTGGATTAAACGCACTGAATTGCTCAATCATCAATTGCGCTCGCTCACGGAATTGTTCTTCATCCACTTCACTCCACCAATCCCGTAGATTGCCAGAACCATCCGAACGACGCCCTTGATCATCGAAACCATGGGTAATTTCATGGCCAATTACTGCGCCAATCGCGCCATAGTTAATGGCATCATCAGCGTTCACATCAAAAAATGGTGGCTGCAAAATAGCCGCTGGAAACACGATCTCGTTCATCGTTGAGCGGTAATACGCGTTCACGGTTTGCGGTGTCATGCCCCAATCGTATGGGTCTACTTCAGCGCCTAAACGCGCCAGCATGCGCTCATATTCACAATTGGCTGAACGGCGCATATTGCCAAACAAATCATCTGCTTCAATGGTAAGGCACTCATAATCGCGCCATTTATCGGGATACCCAATTTTTGTGGTAAAAGTAGCTAATTTTGCGTGTGCTTCAGCTTTGGTAGCGTCGGTCATCCATTCCAGATCATCAATCGCTTCGCCAAATGCAACGAGGATGTTATCTACCATTTCTGCCATACGTTCTTTCGATTCGGCTTGAAAGTGCTCTGCTACATATTCCTCACCCACCATGAATCCAAGTAAGCTTTCTACAGTGCTTACCGCCCGGCGTTCCCGCGAGCGTTCTTCTTGTAACCCTTGCAATACGCGGCCATAAAAATCAAAGCTAGCTTCCGCAAATTCGCTACTTAAAATGCCTGCCGCGCTGCGTAAAGTATGGAACTGCAAATATGTTTGCCAATCCGCCAGCGATATCTCAGCCTGCATTTTTGCAAATGCCTGCATGTAATCCGGTTGGCGAACTACTAATTCATCCACTTCTAAATCCGCAGCACTAAGTAAGGCACTCCAATTAAACTCCGGCGCCAATTCTTGTAACTCAGCAACGCTCATTTTGTTGTATGAAGCTACGCGATCACGATTCTGAATTCTGCTCCAATGAGCGGCCGCAATCTTGGTTTCGATGTCTAAAATAGTAACGGCGGCTTCGCTGGCATTATCCCACTCAGCTGCGTTCCATAAGCGCTCAATAAATTCTACATATTGGCCACGTAAGGTTTGGTTGCGTTCATCATCTGCTAAGTAATAATCACGATCAGGCAAACCTAAACCAGATTGGCTAATGCTGGTGATGTGTTCTTCTGAGTTCATTTGATCTTGGCCTACACCTAAACTCACCGGCGTGGCTGCGCGATAGCGCTGATTGTAACCCCAAAATTCGGCCAAATCGGCATGGGTTTGCAAGCTAGCAATACGCTCGAAATCTGCTGCTAATGGGGAAATACCCAGCTCTTCAACACGATCTTCGTTCATGTACGAACGAAATAAATCACCAATCTTTTGTACATTCGAATTTGCTTCACCCGATGTTTCGGCGGCAGCAAGTACGATTGCAAGTACCTGCTCTTCAGCGCGTTCGCGCAACTCATCAAAACTTCCCCAACGAGCTCTATCACTTGGAATTTCAGTGCGCTCTAACCATTGGCCATTTACATAGCGAAAAAAGTTATCTTGTGGCCGTACGCTGGTTTCCAAGTTGTTGAGCGATACGCCTGAACTTAGCTGTTGCTCAACTTGCTGCTCTGCGGCAGATGAAGATTGGTTTGTTTGCGGTGCTTCCGAACAAGCCGCTAAACCTAGCGCCATAGCCACGCCGAATGCCAAGGATGAAATTTTACGCATGATCAATTCCTGTGTGTTAAGCGATGCACGAACTGTGCTCATAATATGAAATCGTTGCGAGCAGTGTTGAACAATGCACGGGTAAAGTAAATTAGTGCTCGTTTAACCGAGACAAGCATGCGATGAACAGCACGAGCGGCCCATCGCTTGTATAGATTTAAAAGGTGAACGCTAACTGGGCACTGCCGCCGAAGTTGCGCTCAGCAGTGTATATTGCGCCAAGTTGTATATGAACACGCCCAAATGGCGACAAGCCAACGCCAGCGCTAATGGCATCCGCGTATGTGCTTTCTAGGTCGTGCCGAAAACCTGCCCGCAACTGCAAGGCATTCCCAATACGATACTCGGCGCCTGCGCGCAGAAACTGGGTATACGCTGTTTTCGTAACCCCTAATACAGCTCTCTGCCCGGCACTACTCATAGCCAAATAGTTTTGTTTGGTTAAATCTGCGTCTATCGAGATAGCAAGGCGTTTGGTATTAAAACCGATTCCGGCAATTACGTGCGGAGCATATTCATAATCCGCTGTTAAGCTCACCAATTCACCACCCTGCTGATAATTACTGGTAACTGACGTGTCTTGCTTAATCAAATTTCTACCTACCAGGGCAAAGCTGAACTGTTCCCCGGTAAGCGTAATACCTACATCGAAATTCAGTGCAGTTGTTGTTTCTTGGTAATCAGCGCGATCAAAATCGTCATCATCAAAGGTAAGCATACTGGCAACATAAGCAAAGTTATCAATTCGCTGTAACTTTGGCGCGATACCAATCGATAACGCTTGTTCGCGAAAAACGAATTCGCGCGCCATTGCTACACCAAAATCAGTTACCACATTACCCACGATAATCCCGCGCGATAAGAAGTTTTCTAACGCTGCTGTATCACTGGCAGTTTCAAGAATGGCGATATCAGCCGAGTTAATATCGGCAACGGTAAAAATTTCCGGAGTAGATTTAATGTATAACCCGGTAGCAAAAGATTTTCCTGGCATGGCAAAAGTTGCATACGCACTGCCACGCAACGAAGCTACTCCATCAATATCAGTGAACGCCGCTACTGTATCTGCGCGCGCGGCAGCAATTGTGTTGCTATCTGCATTTTGCGCAATTAAACGCGTTAACCGATTGAAGCGCTCTTGAAATAAATCGATAGAATCAACTAATTGGCTCTCATCATTGATTTCAAATGTGAGTGATGGCAGCACTACACCGAAGCGATCGCGGTTTGTTTTCCCGGTCATTAAGGCAGGATTTAAATACCCGGCTTGGTAGTAATTGCCATTGGCGATGCCGGCGCCAGCCATGCTTTCCGAGCGCGTTTCTGCACTGGCTATCGAGGTAATAGCTGCGCCAATCATTACAGCACTGATAGCTAATGTGTTGCTAAGTGCATTGCGGCTAAATTGAGTCATTACTGTTTCTCACTAAAGCACTGCCAGCACGAAAACGAGGTTCGAGCTGAGCTTAATCGGAATTGGAAGGGGTGCCTAATTGCTGCGCTTCTTTTACGCGTTTATCACTGCGTAGTTTTAAGAATATACTGGTTAAATTGGACAGGTTAAACAACACACCAAAGGGGCTTAGCACGATCAGTGAATACACCAGCATCAACGATTCAGCAACGATAAACCAACGGCGTATGGTGGTAGCACTTTTTAAAACAATAGAGCCTACGGTAAAAATCATGGCGGCGGTGTACGCAATAAATAAATACACCTCATTTTTAAGTACAAACCACTCCCACAAACAGAACACGATATTCAACAGAATGAATACCAGTAAAACCGATACCGATTGATAACGCAGTGCAACAATGTTGCGCACCGCGCCAATGGCTAACCCGATACCTGCAGCCATTGCTCCAAGTAAGAAGAAATGCAGGCTTAAGAAGGCCAACGCAAAGGCCGTTACCAAGCGATAGCGATAAACCGTTTCTTGGCGATAGCCGATAAAGTTGATAACCAGCGCTAAAGCGCCAAAAACATGTACTGCATAATCCATGTAGAAATGATCCAATCTAAAGTAAGCCAACCTAAAACCAAGCCAACAGGCGAGGCTTAGTTATTGTTCATGTGCGCCGGAAATTGGTGCAACTGAAAATCATAATCAGCAAGCAAACCGGTGGCCCTTTCAAAGTACACCGTTAACGATATCATTTGCGTATCGCCAGGATTACTATTTGGCTGCTTGGCCTCACCAACATAGGTGTAATTATACCATTGAAAATCGCCGCTTTCGCCTTGCGCTGCTGGCCTTCCCCACCACTCATGTAGATGATGTAAACGGGTTCTATCAGCCACCAGCACCGAAGTAATATTGCTATCATTCAACTCTGCTAACGTAGGCACACTCGAACTGCTGGTTTGTTGTGAAGTACTCGCACAGGCACTTAACATGAGCATACATGCTATTGCCAACAATATGAGCCGTGCGTGTTCAGCCCATTTTATCTGTGTATTTACCATGCTTCGAAGCCCTCTAAGTTACTTTCACAATCCTCTTGTAGCACCCAATCACCTTCGCTAATACCCCATTCGGCAAATTTACCGAGGTTTACCTCCAGTGCATACAAGAATGGCTGTGCCGCGGGATAACTTGGACATCGCTGGCTCCAATAACTTGCACACGGCTGCATCTGTTGAATATCAAGAATTTCACCTTTACTGCTCACAAAGGCAATATCCAGAGGAATAAGCGTTCTAAACATCCAGAAACTGCGTTGCCCTGTGTGCGGGTATACAAATAACATACCGCTGTTTTCTGCTAGGCTTTCTCGCATCATTAAACCGGTAGCGCGCTGTTCAGCTGTTAAAGCCAGCTCTGCCTGCACTATTTTCGGCCCTGAAGTTTTCGGCCCTGAAGTTTGTGGCTCTGCGGTTTGCGGTTCTGCAGTGTTCTGGCTGCGCAAGCATAGTGCCTGCGTTGCCAGTTGCTGCGGCACAGTGCTTGCAGCTACTACGCTGGTTGCGGTTGGTAACACTGCAGTTGCCGCGCCAGCGGTGCTAGTGATTCCTAGCAGTGCCCCCGCTAAACACAACCTAACCTTGGTGGTTGCGTACATGTTCATTGTAGCCTCGCAATAATGCTTGCCAATCTTGCTCTTGCCAATAAAAATCACGCTGTTGCGTTTGTTCTTTGCGCAACGAACGTTTTAGCCGTTTTAGGTTCCGTTCTTGCCAAGCGCCTGGCGGGCGCATATCACAGCGATCGAAATCAATAAGCCAGATCTTCGTTTCTTGCTCGCCCTGTAACGATGTTACTGCACCCTTTACTGTAGCATGCTGCAGCAAAATGTTATGGCAATTCAAATCACTATGTTGCACACCTACTAGCTGAAATGCCGCAATGGTAGCGCCAATAGCGTGCCATACCGGCTCACCAACGGGGCCCTTGCTAAGCGCTGAAAATAAATCTTCGCTATCGGCGATGCGCTCAATCAATATGTCAGCCCGATACAGCAAGCCAATTTGGTATACCTTTGCCGCCACAGGCTTAGGCACCGGTAACCCTAATGCATGCATGGAGCCTAGCAAGTTAAACTCGGCAATACTGCGCGTGTTCTCCATGCCGGTATACAAAAATTGATCCCGGATAAACTTCCCCGGTAAACCGCCGCGATAATAATGCCGCAACACGAACTCGCGCTGGCCGTCCGTTACAAACCATACGGTATTTCTACCCTTACTCTGGCCAACTACGGCTTCCTGCTGTTGCCAAAACTGCGGATTTAGCCAATCATTCTCTGTGCCAATTGCCGGTGCTGCTAATACCCGAATATACTGATGGTTATGCTCGTAATTAGTTATGTTCTGCATCACTTAAGCACGCCCTAATAATTGTTGAATGCGCACTTGCAAGCGTTGTGTTGCACCACGATGCTCCGCAAAAATTCGCTGCGCGCTGGCGCCCAAGCGTTGCGCTGTTTCTATGGTAGTAAGCAAGCCTATCAACGTATCAGCCAAGGTATCGCTAGAGTTTACCCAGCGTACCGCTTGCCGCTTATCAAGCTGATCATAAACTTCGGCAAAATTAAAGATATGGCGGCCACTGAGTAATGGCTTACCGAAAGCGATGGCTTCCAATGGGTTATGCCCACCGCGTTCAATTAAACTACCACCAATAAAGGTAATGTCGGCAATACCATACCAAAGCAACAGCTCGCCCATAGAATCGCCAAGCAATACTTGTGTAGCATCAGTAACTGGCCGCCCTGTACTGCGCCGCACGGTAGTGAAGCCCTCATTTTCAAGTAATGTATATACGCTATTAAAGCGCTCTTGATGGCGCGGCACCAATATCAGTAACGCATTGGGTTTCACTTTTAATACTTTCTTAAAAGCGGCAATTATTTGTTCTTCTTCACCGGCATGGGTGCTTCCAGCGGTGATAATAGGCCTTGAACCTAAGAGCTCTTGATAGTGCGCAATCTCGTTTTGTACTTCTGTGCTTACCACCACATCAAACTTTAAGTTGCCGGCAACATCAATTACCCGTTCGGGCACACCAATATTGGCAAACCGTTCCGCCGCCACTTCGGATTGCACACCACAATAATTTAATGCCGCCCAGGCCCGTTCGAATAGCCAATTCATGCGGGTATAGCCGCTGGCAGATTGTTTCGACATGCGGCCATTCACCAGTGCCACAGGAATTCCGAGCGCGCGCGCGAACAACACTAAATTAGGCCATAGTTCGGTTTCAAGAATAACAATCGCACTAGGTTGTAAGGCGTTTAAGAAGCGCCTTACCGCGCGTGGGGTATCGAACGGAATATAGGCATGATAAATCGCATCGCCGTAAGTTTTCTGAATCAGCTCAGATGCGGTTGGGGTCATACAGGTTATCGCCACAGGCCGGCCCCCCTCGTCATTCACGAAGCGGTCTAAAAGTGGCTTAGCGGCCATAAACTCACCCACCGATACACAATGGAACACGATAGCACCGCGCCATTTCATAGCAATCTCTTGCTGGCAAAAACGTTCTTGCATGCGGGCACGATAGGCCGTGTTCTTGCGGCCCTGCCACCAAAGATAAAACACCACCAGTGGCATCATCATATACAACAACACGCTATATAAGCGCACACCAAAATAACGATTATCGGGTAAACCCTGAGCTGACATACTGATCCTCCGCTGAAACGTGGCTATCTTGCCAGAATTTACACACATTTGGCTATCTACAATCGGGTTTTTATTCACTCTGAGCAGCGCAACATATATAGTTTACGCATGGTTAACGAATTACGAACACAAACTATGGGTAATAAAGTGCGCTCACGGAAGAATCTTTCACTTTTAAAAAAACTCAACATTACTGCTATTGGCGGCGGCCATGGCTTGGGTCGGCTGATGTCGACACTCAGTTTTTTAGACAAGCGTTTGGTTGGCATCGTAGCAACTACCGATAACGGTGGCTCTACCGGGAAGCTGCGTGAGCACCAACAATGTATTGCTTGGGGCGATATTCGTAACTGCATGTCACAACTGGCTGATCAGCCGCTTGCCAAAGAGCTACTGAACTACCGCTTCAATGGCGAATCTAGCCTTGATGGCCATAGCTTCGGCAATCTTTTGTTATATACCCTTGATGCGATATCAGCACGCCCGCTCGATGGCATTCAGCTATTAAGCCGCTTATTGAAAGTGCGCAATCGCGTGCTGCCGATGTCGGAAACACCTACAGATTTGATTGCTGAGCTCGATAACAACCTACAGTGCTTCGGTGAAATTCGCATTGATGAGCTCATGCAAATGCCAAAACAACTGAGCCTTTCGCCGCAAGTACAGGGCACGCCTGAAGCGCTAACCCATATTGCCCGTAGTGATCTCATTATTCTTGGCCCTGGTAGTTTCCTTACTTCAGTACTACCACCGCTGTTGGTCGGTGATATCGCCCGTGCTATCGAAAAATCACCTGCAAAAGTGATTTTTATTGATAATCTGGTTGCGGAACAAAGCCCTGCGGGTGCATTACCACTAAATGAAAAGCTACGTTGGCTTGAAAACCAACTTGGTTATCTTCCCATTGATTTAGTGATTAGCCCCAGTGCCAGCCATGCGCACCGTATTCCCACAATACAAAGTGTTGCTGCAGATTCCGAAGTGGCGCATCGGCACGATATGAACAGTTTATTAATAGCAATCGAGCAGGCTGCTGAAGCACTGCTCGCAGAAAAACCTGTGGCAACGAATGAGCAGCCGAAAACTGGCCCCTATTCGTTACCGTAATCACAATGACAATAAAGGCATTCGCTATGAAACCCTTGGTTTTTACTCTATCAGCTATAGCCCTCACCGTTAGCAGTACAATATTTTCGCCCCTAGCGGCAGCAACAGCTGTGCACAGTGCTCAAGTAACCGAACAGCAAGCGCCTGCGGTGCCGGAGTGGCCGCAAGCACGCTATCAAAATACGCCAACTGTAGAAGATGTGTTGGGTTACCCTGCAGGCGCGCGAATTTCTAGCCCAGCACAAATTAGCGAATACTTTCAAGCGTTAGCCGAAGCTCACCCCGATCAAATCAAGCTGTTTGAATACGGAGAAACATGGCAAGGGCGGCCACTTTTTTATGCCGCTATTGGTAGCGCCGAAAATATCGCGAAGCTTAATGACATCGAAGCGGGCATGCGCCAGTTAGCAGATCCTCGTACGATTAACACACGCCAAGCTCGGCAACTGGTAGAAACCCTGCCCGCCTCTGTTTGGATAGCAAGCAGCGTACATGGCAACGAAATATCGCCTGCTGAATCGTCTATGGTTACCGCATGGCATCTATTAAGCAGCACCGATGAACGAACTGTGGCGATGCTAGATAACACGATTGTGTATATCGACCCATTGCAAAACCCGGATGGCCGCGAGCGCTTTGTTAGCCGTTATTACGCAACTGTTGGCCTAGAACCATCTACCGATCGCCTTTCGGCAGAGCACAATGAACCTTGGCCAAACGGCCGCACCAACCATTATCTGTTTGATATGAACCGAGATTGGATAGCGCTCACGCAACCGGAAACACAGGGCCGTATTGCTGCCCTGTTGCAAACCTATCCACTAATATTCATTGATTCTCACGAAATGGGTGGCGATCTTAGCTATTACTTCACGCCAGAAGCGCACCCATACAACCCTTTTATCACCACGGAACAGCGTGAGGGTTTGAATTGGGTAGGTGAAAATAACGCCCTCTGGTTTGATAATTTTGGGTTTGATTATTTCACTCGTGAAATTTTTGATGCCTTTTATCCTGGTTACGGTGCGAGCTGGCCACTTTACCATGGCAGCCTCTCAGCAACCTATGAAATGGGTTCAGCCCGCGGCCATCATTTCCGTACCCGCGAAGGCGAAGTATTAACTTACGCCGATGGTGTACAACAAAATTTCGTGGCGTTCATGGCTACCATTGAAACAGCTTCCCAACGTCGCCAAGATTTATTGCAGCGCTTTTATGAATATCGCCAACAGGGTATTGATGCCGGTGGCCGTGGTGCCGTGCGCAGTTATATCTTCCCTAACACTCGTGATATTGCCGGTAACCGCAAGCTTATGGCGCTACTTAGTGAGCAAGGTATTGAGGTAGGCCAAGCCCAAGATAACTTCCGTGCCTGTGGCAATCGCTACAGCGAAGGTGCCTATGTGGTGCAGGCCTCACAGCCAGCGTACCACCTGATTCGCACCCTGCTCGATACCAACGTACCCATGGACGAAGAGTTTTTAGCCGAGCAAGAGCGTTTACGGGCGAATAACCTACCCGATCAAATTTACGATGTAACGGCTTGGTCGTTGCCGCTCATGTTTAACCTCGATATGGATGTATGTAATCAGCAGCCGCGTGTTGCTACTACGGCGGTTACCGATGAGCGGATTGTAGCAGGCAGCGTTATTAACGCAGATGCTGAATTCGGTTATGCCGTTGCTTGGGGCGATATGAATGCTGGACGCCTGCTTACCGCGGCGTTGCGCGAAGGTTTATTGGTTCGTAGTGCTGATATGGCGTTTACCCATGCAAGTGGCCGAGAATATCCGGCTGGCAGCTTGGTGATCCCGCGTGCTGGCAATCCGGATAATCTCACTGCAACACTACAGGAGTTAGCGACAACAAGTGGTGCCACAGTAGAAGGCTTAGCTAACAGCTGGATGCGCGATGGGCCCAATGTTGGCTCTGTGAACATGAAGCGCATGCATGCACCTAATATCGCTTTACTTTGGGATCAGCCCACCAATGTGCTGAGTGCGGGCAGCACCCGTTTTGTTATTGAGCGCGAGTTCAATTACCCAGTTACGGCAATTCGTTCCGCTCAGGCGGCTACCGCCGATTTAAGCCATTACCAAGTGCTCATTCTACCCGCTACCACTGGTGCTGGGTATGAACAGTGGCTTGGTGAACGCGGCCGCGAAAACATCCGCCAGTGGGTTGAGCGCGGTGGTGTGTTGATTACCCTAGGGAACGCAACCCGCTTTGCTGTTGCCGGAGAACAGCCTCTACTGAACAGCTCTTTAGAGAAAAAAGCGCAAGTGAACGATTTAGTACCACTCGCAGAACAAGGGCGTACCGATGGTGTGATTATCGATAACGATGATGAGCATCAACGTCATATTCGTAATCCGAATGCTAACCCTGATTGGGTTTCTGGCATCATTGCCCGCGCTAGCGTAGATCAAGAGCACTGGCTTACCGCTGGAATTCACGAGCAACTTCACGCCATGTTTATCGGTAATGATATCTATACTCCGTTACGCATTAATCATGGCCGTAATGTAGTGAACTATAAAGGGGCAGATGAGGTTTTAACGAGCGGTTATATTTGGGCCGAGAATCGTGAACAAATCGCCCATAAACCAGTACTGATGGTGCAGCAGCACGGCCGTGGCATGGTGGTAAGCTTTACCCAAGAGCCGAACTTCCGCGCCTATTTAGATGGCATGCACGTGCTGTTTATGAATTCTATTTTCCGTAGTGCTGCGCATGCAACACCATTACGTTAATTAATACTGGAGTTATGATTTTAATGAACCGAACAATCTCCTTAAACTCTATCAGTGCTGCACTCTTTAGTGCGGCACTGTTAAGTACTGCAGTGTTAAGCGGCACATTTATTAGTGGAGCTGTACTTGCAGATGACAACACCCCGCGTTTAGTTACCGCAGAAGATTATTACCGCATGGTTGATCTCGGTGATGTGCAAATTAGTGCCGATGGCCAATCGGTAGCCTTTGTAAAAACCACCGTTGGTGACGACAAGCGCAGCCGCAATAGTACTATTTGGGTACATCGCAACGGCGAACCTGTGCTCCAATTTACCCGTGAGAAAAGCGATTTTAGCCCCGTTTTTACAAACGATGGTAAGCAATTATTGTTCTTATCTGGCCGTGATAATGGCACAGCGCTGTATTCAATATCCCTTTCCGGCGGCGAAGCCCAAGAACTACTTCGTTTGCAACAAGGTTCTATTAGCTCGGTAAGCATTCATCCGAATGATCAGGAACTATTGCTTACCGTGCGGGTTGATCCTGAGGTGGAGAGCCCGCTCGAAAAAGCTGCAGAAAGCGATGATAAGCCCGATATCTCGGTGATTACGAATGCGGTATATAAACGCCAAGGCGGCTACCTCAACGAGGATCGTACCGGCTTATGGCGTTACAACCTCGCCGAGAAAACACTCGATGCAATTACTGGTAATAGCCAATGGCATGAAGGTAGCGCCAGTTACTCGCCAAACGGGGAATGTATTGCTTTTGCCAGTAACCGTCATCCTGAAGCGGATGAAGGCTACTTTGCTTCTTCTGTATTTGTTCGCTGTGGTAATGATGAGCGCGAGTTAGCCACACCAATTGGCCATGCCGGCACCCCCGTATGGACTTCCAACAATAGCCTCGTGTATGTATACCGCGAAAGTAATTATGCGGCGCCCAACTTGCATCACTACGATCTCAGCATTGATGCCTACCAAGTAGTTGCAGAAGCCATGAACCATAGCCCTGCGCAACTGCAGTTTGCCGATAATAAACTCTGGTTTACCACTGATGATCGCGGCAGCCGCACGTTACACAATGTTGATTTAGATCGCGGCGGCTATCAATACGTATCTGGGCGCGGTTGGAGTAAAGGCAGCTTTGCAATCGCCAACACCGGCGCTATGGCATGGGTAGAGCACAATGAAGTAACCCTGCCCCGTTTAGTGTATGCAGCAGCAAGTAATGATGAGCGCATCGTGGTTACTGATTTTAACGACGCCCTGCAAAGTGAGCTTGATTTAGCAGCCTATGAAGTATTCCAAACCGAAAATGAGCGCGGCGATATTCTCGACGTTTTCATGTTGCGGCCACCACAGGTAGTGCAAGGTGAACGCTATCCGGTGATTTTGAATATTAAGGGTGGCCCAGGCGGTATGTGGGGGCATCAGTGGTTTCATGAAATGCAATTGATGCGCGCTCATGGCTACGCTGTGGTATTTGTGAACTACCGCGGCAGCAGCGGTTATGGGCAAGATTTTGCCGAGCAAGTGCGGCTAGATTACGGCGGTGCCGATTTCCGCGATAACATCGTTGCATTAGATGCGGCTTTTGAGCGCTACAACTGGCTTGATGCAGACCAACAGTTTATTACTGGGGGCAGCCATGGTGGCTTTTTAACCAACTGGGCTACCACGCAAACCAATCGCTTCCGCGCTGCGGTAACCCAGCGTAGCGTAAGCAATTGGATTTCTGAAGCAGGCACCCAAGCGTTCCCACCCTTATCAATGATAGAAGAGTTCGGTGGTACGATTTGGGAAAACTATGATTATTATTGGGGCCGTTCACCGCTTAAATATGCTGATCGCGTAAGCACCCCTACCCTGATTATCCATAGTAATCACGATCACATTACGCCCATTGGCCAAGGTGAAGAGTGGTTCTTTGCGTTAAAGGCAAATAACGTACCTGTGGAGATGGTTGTATTTGATCGCGAAGGCCATGGCTTAAGCCGAGGCGGTAGGCCAATCAATTTGGTTGAGCGTTTAAATAGAATTATTGCTTGGTTTGATCGCTACAAGCTGGATAACTAAAAGCTCCAACACGAGAGCAATTACATAAAGTACGAACCGAATCCCTCAACGCTATGCATTGAGGGATTTTTTCTTAGCGCTACTTGGCGCCGCCAAGCACGCCTGGTTCCGGCCATTCTGCTTCGCCAGATACATAGCCTGATCGGCATTGTTCAACAGCTCATGTCTACCCGTACCATGCTCCGGGAACACCGCCACCCCCACTGAGGCGCCGATCTGGATGTCTAGCCCAGCAACATGAAACGGTTGGTTCATCTGCGTTACTATGCCATTGGCGATTTTCATTGCGCTATCTGCTGTTGTAACCTCTGAGAGCAAAACCACAAACTCATCACCGCCGATCCGCGCAATGGTATCCGAGCTACGCAGGTGTTCACGTAATCGTGGGCCAATGGCGGCTAGTAATTGGTCGCCTACATCATGACCATGAGTATCATTTACTGGTTTAAACTTATCTAAATCAACGAACAGCACGGCTAAATGCTTGTTCTGCAACTGCGCTTGATAAATTGCATGGTCTAGCATTAATAGCAGCCCAGCTCTGTTGGGCAAGCCGGTGAGTGCATCGGTATTAGCTTTCTTCTTAATCTCATTCTCGGCATTTTTCTCGTGGGTGATATCATTAAAAATATGAATAAGCTGCTCAATCTCACCTGCTTTATTACGCACCGAACTTATCGTTTGTAATGCTGGAATGGCTTTTCCTTCGGCATCGAGATACCACAACTCCCCTTGCCATACATCATGTAGCTGGATTGCGATGGTAATCTGCTGCTCAGTATCGTCTTTTATGCGATCGCGGGCTAAAATATCGTCTAACGCTTTACCGATCAGTTGCTCCTGAGGAATTTTCAAGGTTTCGGCTAATGCATGGTTAGCGCGCACAATCTTTAACTGCATATCAGTAACCATAATGGCTTCGTGAGTTTTCTCAAATACCATTCCCGCCAAGCGCAGTTCTTTATTCGATTTAGCCAGCCTTGCTGATTTGTCTGCGAGTTCCCGAATCACCGGCTTGGTCGTGAAGTGAACGAATGTAACCCCAACCAAGATCATGGCAAAAATTGCCAATACTACCCAACTAATTTCAGAAACCAATGTGGCGTATACTTGGGTAGTAGAGCTACGCACCATTAAGCCCCAGTTTGATCGCTCAAATGGCACATAGAAGTAAACGAATCGTTGCCCGCTATCATCACCACGAAAGATTCCTGGCGTTATAACTAGGTTCGCCAGCGAAGAATCTTGTATATCCACTAAGCCAATGTGTTCCTGCCGAATATCCGCATCCACATGCGCCACAAGGTTTAATTCTTGATTCAACAAGTAAAAGCGAGCTTCACTACCGAAACGATTGAATGAGGTAACCGTATTTAGCACAGGCGCCAGTTGAAAGAGGAGCACATCGTATCCAATCACTCTACTCGCTTCGTTGCCATTGGCCGCCAGAATAGGCTCTGAAATCGCTAGAACACTTAACAAATCGCCATTGTAGGGAAGATTGGTAACGTAGGCACCTTGTGCTTTTATACGATTGAGCGTTGCAGCATCCAAATCAAGCACATCCAGCTTATCGCTCAACACGACAACCATTTCGTTATCGGTAGTAACTCGCAGCAATGCTTCCAAGCCAGCCGTTGCTTGGTACGCATCTACTAGCCTGGGGGTGCTATATTCGCCTAATTCAGAGAGGGTGATTTCATTATTGCTGAAGCGCACGAATGCCTGTCGAATTTCACTACGGCTGGCGATTTGCTTGGCGATATCTTGATATCGGCCAATATGGTTTTGGATGGCTACCGATTGCGCACTGGCATGAGCATAATTTACTTGCTCTAAATGCGTGGTAAGTTGCTTCGATAATGGCCATAACGCTGCGATTGCAACAACTACGCCAGTAAGTAAAATACCTAAAACTGTACGCTTCACCAAGGTTTGGTGGTAGCTGCTGAATGATTTTGCGGTCATCTGAAGTCCTCGAGTATCAGATTAGTATACAACTTATAACCACAACATTAACAGCGTTAAACGAACAACAAATGCGCTAAAAAGAACCTATTTGCTACGCGTTTATTGCTCGGAAAGCACGATACCAGCTTACAAACTCATCTTCCGGCAGTGGTTTACTGTAATAAAAACCCTGCACGAAATCACAATCGATCTCTTTAAGGTAGCTTGCTACTGCAGGCGTTTCTACACCTTCAGCGATGGTTTTTATGCCCATATTTTTGGCAAGCGCTATTGCCGCATTTACAATATGTTTTGCTCCATTATCGTTTGGTAAACCGCTCACAAAGCTTTTATCAATCTTAATTACCGATATCGGTAAACGGTGCATATACTGTAAAGACGAGTAACCGGTACCAAAATCATCAACTGAAATGGCAATTCTCGCGTTACTTAAACGTAATAATTCCACCTGTGTTTGCTCTAGGTTATGAATGAGCGCGCCTTCAGTAAGCTCAATCTCAATCAAGTTACCTTGAATTTCTGATCGCTCTAATAAAACCAGCAAGTTCGTTACAAAACCGTTATCGGTAATGTCATGCGATGAAACATTGATTGCAATGGGTAACTTAATCCCCGCTGCTCGCCACGTTACAATTTGTTCTGTTACTTGCTTCACCACATATGCGGTTATATGCAAAATTAATGTACTTTGTTCTGCTTGGGGAATGAAATCACTTGGCGGAATATTGCCATATAATGGGTGCTGCCAGCGAAGTAGAGCCTCAACCCCACACACAGTGTTGGATTTTAAATCGATTTTCGGTTGATAATGAATCGATAGTTGATTCAATCTAAGTGCGTTTTGCAAATCACTTAATAGCGTTATATTTCGCTGCGCATTAGTTTCAAGAGCTGAAGAGAACTGCGTGTAATCGCGCTTTCGAGAATAGGCGCTCGCCAGTGCTAAACCGGCTTGCTGCAAATAAGTTTCAGGTGTTTCGTAGGTTTCGCCTATGATAGTGGCGCCAACGTGAGTGGGCACATAGATAGAATATGAATCAAAGCTAACACTCTCTTTTAATAAGGCCACAATGTGTTGCACGAGCTGCTCACTGTTAACATCTTTAGCGGCCATTAAAATTGCTAGCTGATCAGTATCCGTTCGATATATTCTTGTTTTCTCCGTTAAATTACCTGCCAAAAAAGCCGCAAACACTTTAATAATCCGATCCGTAACTTTAAAGCCGAACGCTCCCTCTAAGCCCCTCACGTTATCAACATTGATTAGCATAAGCACAAATTGCTTTTGATTATGCTTTTGCAACCTAGATTTTCTTCGTAATCCTCTGATGTGCTCTAGTAAGGATTTTCTATTTGAGAGGCCGGTTGTAACATCGTGTTTTGCAAGCCAGCTCAGATATTCGATATAGCGCCGTAAACTATCATTCATCGCGCCACTCAAGCCGCCAATGAGAACAAAATATCCCGTTCGGTAAATCCAATTAATAGGCTGTTGCATTTCACCGGTAACCGTATCGATGGGCATCCATGGCCCCAATGCGATTCCAGCAACCAAGGCAAAGAACACGCCTCCAGGCAAGCCCAATACAAAGCCGGCCAATAGAATTGGAATGTACATCGAGTGGGAATAAACAAACTTAATACCTCCCGTTTGCCACACCAGCGCCGTTACCAGGCCGATTAACACAGGGATAATGAATATACTAAGTTTCTGAATGATCCGATGATGCTGAAAGTAATACTGAACGATCGCTTTGTTGTTCATAATCTCTCCGTGATTACGCTCACAATCGGAGAATCATTTTCGCTGATTCAAACCGATGCAAACATCCGTAACTGAAGATAGACAACAAACTCCGCCGTGTCGAGCTCTAGCCAGTTTTCCTATACTATTAGTTTTTCTAGTACTTCTCTTTATTTCTCTTTACTACTTTTTACTTCACTTTACTGGGCACCATCACTACCAATACGGCTGGCAACTGCACCCTTTTGATCTTTGTACTTAGCATCCGCTCGTCGGCTATAGGGCCGTTCACAGGGTTCACTTAATAATTCAAAGCTTAAAGCGCCTATTTTCATGCCTGGGCGTAATGCCAGAGGCAGCTTACCGCTGTTGAAAAACTCCAATACAATCTGGCCACTCCAACCTGGATCAATGCGATGCGCCGTAACATGCACCATCAAACCTAAACGCGCCAACGATGAACGGCCATCGAGCCAACCCACCATGTGCGCTGGCAAGGTAACTGCTTCTTGGGTTACCGCAAGCGCAAACTCCCCTGGATGGATAAAAAAAGCATCGCCATTGGCTAAGCGTATTTCTTCACTCATTACCCTTTGAATGGCCGCATCAATCTCTGCGCGAGGGCCACTAATATCAATGTAGGGCGCTGCATGATCTTGCAAAACCCGGAAACTTTCACCCAAGTGAATATCTACGGTAACACCGCTAATATCTTCACTTAACGGAGCGGGTTCAATAGCGATAACACCATCCGCTAAGTACTTCTCAATCTGTGCATCTGTAAGCCGCATGCGCTTTCCCTAAATGATTTTTTATTATCTTAGTTAAATTAAATATCACACTAGAACCGCTAAACCTCTTTAAAAATAGGCTTATGCGTTGCGTTGTTCGTTTTACCCTGCTCGTGAATGAGTTCCCAAGCATTGGCTACTATATGCTGCGCAGTAGTGGCCATAATGGCATTTAAGCTGTGCTCAGGGTGGCTTATCTGCAGCGGTTTACCAAGGTCTAAACTCTCTCGCAGCAGAGTTGTAAGTGGCCAATGCCCTACCATAGGCACTTGGTATTCAGCCGCTAGCGTAGCACCGCCATCAGAGCCAAAGATAGCATCATGATGGCCGCAGTTCGAACAAGCAAAATAGCTCATATTTTCAATTATACCCACTACCGGCACATCCACTTTGCGAAACATCGCAATGCCTTTTTCAGCATCAGCTAAAGCAATGTTTTGCGGCGTGGTAACAACAACTGCAGCCGTAATCGGGAAATTCTGCGAGAGAGTAAGCTGAATATCACCTGTTCCTGGCGGTAAATCAACAATCAAGTAATCCAGCGCAGACCATTGGGTATCAAACAGCAATTGCTCTATCGCCCTTGAGGCCATGGGCCCGCGCCAAATTGCTGCGGCTTTGGTATCTACTAAATAACCTAGGGAATTCCCTTCAATACCCCAACAATTTACCGGCAGCATTTTTCGGTTAGGAGTAAAGGTTAATTTCTCGCTTATGTTGCCCAACATAGTGGGTAAAGATGGGCCATAAATATCACCATCGAGAATGCCTACTCGCGCGCCTTCAGCTTTGAGTGCGGCAGCGATACTTAAGCTCACCGCAGATTTACCCACGCCGCCTTTGCCAGAGGCTACTGCGATAACATTCTTAATGGGTGGTGCCGTTGAACCTTGTGGCACTTTAGCTGCTTTCGCTGGCAGGGCTACAACATCGAGCTCTATCTGCCACTGATATTGGTTTAACTCTGGGCTGCTTGCAATCAATGCCAAGGCAGCCGATTTCGCCGCAAATGGCAGGCGTAACGTTATCTGCCGATCCCTTACAGTAAGCCATTCCGGTAAAAATCCATGCGAGAAAATATCACTGCGTAATTTACTGCATATCTCGAGTATTTCCTGCGCCATTTATACCACCCCAGTTGAACTAGCACCGCACCAGTACAATGCGCCATCGTGCCACTATACTGCGTTTCTATCATTATAAAGATAATCATAAAGATTTATGTTTCCCAACGCTACCGTAAGTAATGAAAAGCAGCAGTATTTCGGGTACTATAGACCTCTTTTTTGAACGCAGCTGAATAGAGATTTCTGATGGCAGAACAAATGGCACCCAGCACCTCCAAAGCACCACGCCGAATTTTAGTTACCAATGCCCTTCCCTATGCCAATGGCCCGATCCATATTGGCCATTTGTTGGGCTATATACAGGCCGACATTTGGGTTCGCTTTCAGCGCTTAATTGGCAACGAATGTCATTTCGTGTGTGCCGATGATGCTCACGGCACGCCGATCATGTTAAAAGCCCAGCAGTTGGGTATTGCCCCAGAAGTAATGATTGAGCAAATGAATGCTGCGCATCAGCAAGATTTTGCCGATTTTGCGGTATCGTTCGATAACTATCATTCTACTCATAGCCCAGAAAATAAGGAGCTTGCCACGCTCATCTACAAGCGCTTACGCGCTGCTGGCTATATTCATAATCGCGTAATTGAGCAATTGTACGATCCAGAAAAAGAGATGTTCTTACCGGATCGTTTTGTAAAAGGTACCTGCCCAGATTGTGGCGCCGAAGACCAATATGGTGATAACTGCGATGTATGCGGTGCAACCTACTCGCCTACCGATTTAAAGAACCCACGCTCTGCGGTTTCAGGCGCAGTTCCAGAGCTGCGCGAATCCGAACATTACTTTTTCGATTTGCCAGCCTTTGGCGACATGTTACAGGCGTGGACAACCTCTGGTTCGTTGCAATCAGAAATGGCTAATAAACTAAATGAGTGGTTTGAACAAGGCCTTCAGCAATGGGATATTAGCCGCGATAAACCCTATTTTGGCTTCGAAATTCCAGATGCACCGGGCAAATACTTTTACGTATGGCTAGATGCGCCAATTGGCTACATGAGCAGCTTCAAAAATTACTGCGAAAAACATGGCGATTTAGAGTTCAATGATTTTTGGAATGTTGATAGCGATGCCGAGGTGTATCACTTTATCGGTAAAGATATTATTTATTTCCACAGCCTATTTTGGCCAGCCATGCTGAAAGGAGCCGATTTCCGCCAGCCTACTAGCGTATGGGCGCACGGCTTTATTACCGTGAACGGCACCAAGATGTCTAAATCGAAAGGCACCTTCATTATGGCGCGCACCTATTTAGAGCACCTCGATCCGGAATACCTGCGCTATTACTTTGCCACTAAGCTTTCTAGCCGCATTGATGATCTGGATTTGAACCTCACTGATTTTGCTCAGCGGGTAAATTCTGATTTAGTAGGTAAAGTAGTGAATATTGCTAGCCGCTGTGCCGGCTTCATCAGCAAGAAACATGCCGGTATGCTTTCTGAGCACATCGCTGAACCTGAAATGCTCGCGGAGTTTCAGGCCGCTGGCGAGAGTATCGCTGCAGCCTACGAACAGCGTGAGTTTGGTAAAGCGATGCGGGAAATTATGAAATTGGCTGATCGGGCCAACGAATATATTGCGGTGCAAGAGCCTTGGCAACTTGCCAAGCAAGAAGGTAAAGAACAAGAGGTGCAAAACGTATGCTCTATGGGTATTCATTTGTTCCGTTTACTGATGATTTATTTAACGCCTGTGGTGCCGAAACTTTCGGCAGATGCACAGCTATTCTTAAACGATAGTTTTAGCTGGGAAAGTGCGCAAATTACGCTTACTGGCCATAAAATCAACAAATTCAAAGCGCTCATGCAGCGCGTACCAACCGAGAAAATAGAAAGTATGCTAGAAGCTTCGAAAGATAGCAGCGCAGCCAACACGGTGCCTGCTGAGCAACCTGCGGCTCCAGCCGCTGTGAGCAGCAACGAAAGTGCAGCCAGCGAGTTCGAACCGATTGCCAGTGAAATTGAGTTTGATGATTTCGCTAAGGTAGATCTGCGGGTTGCCAAAATAGTAAACGCCGAACATGTTGAAGGCGCAGATAAACTGATTAAGCTTACCCTTGATATTGGCACTGAACAGCGGCAAGTATTTGCGGGCATTAAATCTGCATATAATCCTGCCGATTTAATTGGCCAACTTACGGTAATGGTGGCGAATTTGAAACCACGCAAAATGCGCTTTGGTATGAGCGAGGGCATGGTGTTAGCAGCAGGCCCTGGCGGCAAAGAAATTTATATCCTTAACCCACATAATGGCGCACAACCTGGCCAACGAGTAATGTAATGGCAGATCAAATTATTATTAAAACTGGCCGCGAAAAATCGCTACGCCGCCGTCATCCTTGGGTATTTAGTGGTGCAATCCACAAAGTACTTGGCGAACCAGAACTTGGCGCCAGCGTTGAGGTGGTAAACGACAAAGGTCAGTTTTTGGGAACAGCAGCCTATTCACCGCATTCACAAATTCGCGCGCGGGTATGGAGCTTCGATCAAAACACCCCTATTGATCGTGAGTTCTTTAAGCAGCGCATCACCACAGCGCAAGCACTTCGGGATGTACTGATTGCTCCACACACCAATGCGTATCGTGTGGTAGCGGGCGAATCTGATGGTTTGCCAGGTGTTACCATTGATCGGTATGCCGATTATCTGGTGTGCCAGCTAATGAGTGCTGGTGCTATGTATCATCAAGATACCATTTTCTCCTTATTGGAAGAGTTATATCCGAGCTGCAATGTATACGAGCGCTCAGATATCGATGTACGCCAAAAAGAAGGCTTAAAACTCGCTACAGGGCCTCGCGTAGGTGTTGCACCGAGCGAAATGGTTGTCATTGAAGAGAATGGCTTGAAGATTGCCGTAGATATTATTAACGGCCATAAAACAGGTTACTACCTAGATCAGCGTGATGCGCGGGCCGCTATTCGCCCTTATGTACATAACAAAAAAGTGCTGAATTGCTTCTCGTACACCGGCGGTTTTGGCCTCTATGCAGCCGCAGCCGGCGCCGCAGAAGTTGTCAACGTAGATGTATCGCAACCTGCGTTGGATATTTCTCAGCACAACTTAGCCTTGAATGGCTTGCAAGATGCGCCAGTACAACACGTAAAAGCCGATGTATTTGAGCAGTTACGCAAATACGCTGAAAGTGGTGAGAAATTTGATGTAATCGTGTTGGATCCGCCGAAGTTTGTGGATTCCAAAGCAAGCTTAAATCGCGCTTGCAGAGGCTACAAAGATATCAATCGCTTGGCCGCGCACATACTCGCACCAGGCGGCGTTCTGTTTACCTTTTCTTGCTCGGGCTTACTAAGCAACGAGTTGTTCCAAAAGGTAGTAGCGGATGCTTGTTTAGATGCCAATCGCGATCTACAAATTATTGATCGCACCCAACAAACTGCAGATCACCCAGTGCATATCCACTATCCAGAAGGCTGGTATTTGAAAGGCTTAATTTTGCGCGCTATGGATTAGCACGTGGGTGAAAGCCAGCAGTAAAAACGTAGTGTAATTACTAAAACGGCCATTGAGCGCACAACTCAATGGCCGTTTTTTATAGCCGGTTACGCTTCAACCGGGTTGTGTTTAATACGTTCTTGATATGGTGGCCAACCTAGCGGTTTGCCTGCAAGCATATGCACATGAATATGGTAAACCGTTTGCCCACCGAACTCATTGCAGTTCATTACTAAGCGGTAACCTTCACTTGCATAGCCGTTCTGCCGAGCAATTTCGCTGGCTACCCAATACAAATGCCCCACTAACTCACGTTGTTCTTGGGTAATATCGTTTACCGTTGCAATTGCCTGCTTTGGAATAATTAACACATGAAACGGCGCTTGTGGATTAATGTCTTTAAACGCCAAGGCTAAATCATCTTCATACACGATATCCGCTGGGATCTCGCGGTTAATAATCTTAGTAAATATAGTGTCACTCATTATAAATTCTCCCTATTCAGCTTTAGTTCCTAGCCTGGTTAAAAAACTAGTGCAAATCACCTTTTGCTGCGCCTTCACGGCGCGGATCTGCGCCACCCTCTAAGCGATTCTCCGTTTGCCCCTTACGTAACGTAATACCATGCAAACCGCTATTCAGCGCACGTACTTCCACATTATGCCCACGCGCTTCCAGTAAATTTTGATAACGTTCAATCTCCGTTCCTGCTTCTAGGCTAGTAACGCCGTTCATATTCGTGATACGCGGCATATCAATAGCTTCTTGCATATTCATGTTCCAATCCAGTAGCCCGATCATGGTTTGGGTAACATAGTTAATGATCCGCGGGCCACCCGGAGAGCCTACTACATGTAACAATTCACCATTTTCATCAAATACAATAGCAGGTGCCATTGAGCTTCGCGGGCGTTTGCCCGGTTCCACACGATTTGCCACAAGCACCCCATCTACCTCAGGCACCAAAGAAAAATCGGTGAGCTGATTGTTCAGTAAAAACCCTCGCACCATCACCGTAGAACCGAAGCCCATTTCAATGGTAGTTGTCATTGATACTGCATTGCCATATTGATCGATAATACTAATATGGCTGGTATTCGGGAACTCTGGCGATTGATCGTCGGCACGCAACAACTGTTCAATAGTGCCTGCTTCAGCCTGCCCCATATCAATCCCACCAATCAGTGTAGCGCGTTCCGCAATATACTCTGGCGCCAGTAACGCCAACATCGGTACTTCTACAAAATCCTCATCGGCAATGTAACGGTTACGGTCTGCAAAAGCTAAGCGTGATGCTTGCGTAAAAAAGTGCAGAGCCTCTTCGCTATTCGGCTGCAGCGTGTTTAATGCAAATGGTTCCAGCAGAGCCATGGTTTGCACCATGGTTATGCCACCGGAGCTCGGCGGACCCATGCTGCAAATGGTGTACACCCGATAAGGGCCACATACGGGATCACGCATTACCGGCTGGTATTGCTCTAAATCGCTGAGCGCAAGCACTCCCGGCTCAATCGCTGCATTTTGCACTGCTGCCACAATATCTTTGGCAATATCACCAGTGTATAAAGCATCGGCTCCCTGCTCTGCCATAGCTCGAAGCGTTGCGGCCAGCTCTGGGTTGGTTAGCAGTTCGCCGGCTTGCAGTGCTTGGCCATCCGGGAAAAAGTAATCCCGCGCCACCGGCATATTGGCTAACCCAGGATTAATTTCCATCTCAATTAGCTGCGCTAACCGCGGTGATACAGCAAAGCCCTGCTCTGCTTGCGCTATACTTTCATTAAATAAACGTTGCCAAGGCAAACGTCCCCACTCTTGATGCGCTAGTTCAAGCCCGCGCATTACGCCTGGAGTACCTACTGAGCGCCCTCCAACCACGGCTTCTATCCAACGTGGGGGGTTGCCATCTGCATCAAGAAATAGCTCGGGAGTGGCCGCCATAGGCGCAGTTTCTCGTGCATCTATGGTGTGTAGTTGCTGATCATCATTATCCCAATAGATAATAAAGGCACCACCACCAATGCCCGAAGATTGCGGCTCCACTAAAGTAAGCATAGCCTGAACCGCTACCGCTGCATCAATCGCAGTGCCACCTTCCCGTAAAACCGCTAAACCTGCTTCTACCGCTATGGGGTTAGCAGCTGCAACCATGTATTCATTTGCATAACTAATTTCATTAATCGTGCGGCCTGTTTCTGCCTCTGGATCAAAGGCTTGCCGTTCTACTTGTTGATTTGCCGGCGCACAGGCAATTACCATACTAATACTCAATGCTACTACGCTTAACTTATTCAGAAGCCGCATTAATTGTTCACCTTTTGTTGTTTCTATACATTTAACGGTATCATAAGCATCCTACATTCATAGCGCAACGCAACTCGGCGATCTAGCAGGTTGTTTGCTTTACCTAAACCAATCATTGAGTTTATTTATGCAGAAATCAGATTCAACATTACAACCGCGCCTAAGCTATCGATTGCGCTTTTTAATTGCACCCGGCCTAGTAATCGCAGCGATGCTCGCTATTTTCTTCCTGCCAGGCTTAACGCCTTGGTTAGTGCTTACCGAAGATGGTGTGCTCAGCCAACCTTGGCGTATTTTCACCACCCACCTTGTGCATTTAAATAGCACTCACCTAGCTGCAAATTGCATTGCCTTGCTCGCTATCGCTATTATTTTCCGCCATCATGTTAAGGGCCGATTACTGATTAATGTAATGCTCATCAGCGCCCTTGCTGCCACACTAGTACCGGTGCTATTGGCTCAGGATTATGCCTTTGTTGGCTTATCCGGCGTATTACATGGCATTGTTGTATACGGTGGCTTAATGATCATGCGCACGCAACGGCCCATAGGCGTTGCCATTTTACTGGTCGTGATTGTGAAATTAGTGATCGATCTCATGCTCGCGGGCACAGAAAATGTGTGGCTAGGCGCGGAAGTTGCTTACTTATGCCATGTAGGTGGTGCCATTGGCGGTGCGCTAGCAGTGCCTGGCTTACGCCGTAAGCCTATCGATGTAATCAAAGCAAAACGGCAGTAAATTGCCGTCTTAACATTACACTGTGTACAAAGCTGTATGAAAACACTGAATAAAAAAGGCCGCTCAATTGAGCGGCCTTTTGCGTAGTATACACCCGAAACTAGTTCAGGTTGGTTTCAAACAGTTTATGAATACGGCGGTACTGATCTAACCAGCTTGATGGTTGTACAAACCCATGGGGTTCAACTGGGAAGATTGCCGTTTCGAAGTTCTCTTTCTCCAACTCAATCAAGCGCTGCACAATACGCACGGAATCTTGGAAGAACACGTTATCATCAACCATCGGTGCATTGATTAAGAGTGCATCTTCTAAGCCTTCCGCGAAATAAATTGGCGAGCTGCGGCGATAAGCGATCATATCGTCTTGCGGCAAGTTCAAGATATTTGAGGTATAGCCGGTGTTGTAGTGCGCCCAATCGGTAACTGGACGTAATGCTGCACCCGCTTTGAATAAACCAGGCTCTTTGAACAGTGCCATGAAGGTTAAGAAACCACCATAAGAACCGCCATAAGTGCCCACACGCTCTACATCAACGTTGCGGTGCTCACCCATCCAGCTCACTACATCCACTAAATCTTCAACTTCAGGTGTACCCATTTGACGATACACGGCTGTGCGCCAATCACGCCCATACCCTGCAGAACCACGGAAATCGAGATCCAGCACCACATAGCCTAAATCGGTAAGTTTACTGTGATACATAAACTCGCGGAAATAGTTAGACCAGCCCGCATGCGCATTCTGTAAATATCCCGCACCATGAATAAACACGACCGCAGGATAACCCTCAGCACGATTTGCATCGTAATCTTTTGGCAGATACACACGGCTGTAAATTGGATCATCTACATGCGATGAAGGCACTGCTACGATTTCAGGCTCTGCCCATGGCATTTCCTGAAATTCACGGCTTACCGTTTCCGTTAAACGAGTGGCTTGCGCACCACTGGCTATTTCTTTCACATACAGTTCGTTCGGTTGTAATGCACTAGAATGCGTAAGCAATAAACGCGTTTCGTTCGGGCTTAACTGATAATTGGTAATACCGTTCATATCGGTTAATTGCTCGATATCGCCGCCATTTACCGAGACACGGAAAATGTCATAAATACCTGGATGTTTTACGTTCGCTTGGAAGTAAAACGTGTCACCCGAATTGTTCAGCGTTACGTTGTCTACTAAGTAACGACCAGAGGTAAGTTGTTGCACATTACCGCTATCTAAATTCTTAATATATAAATGTGAATAATTGCTTTCTTCAGACAAATACCACAACGCATTTTGCCGTGGCATCCAGTTGAAGGCGTTAAAATCACGGTTAATCCATGCTTCATCATGCAAGCGGTGTTGGCTTACTAAACCTTGCGTGTTGAAATCAACCGTAGCAATCCAACGATCTTTATTGTCCCAAGCGCGCAGCATTACTGCTACCGCAGAACCATCTTGATTCCAAACAATATTGCCTTCCGGCGCAGACCAGCCAGAAATCACACCAATGGCACGCGGCGTGCGCTTACTTTCATATGTTTTGCCTTCAGCAGCATAGTTTTCAGCACGTACACTGGCCAACACATCTTCATCAAAGCCAGGCAAACTCTCATAACTTAGTTCGCTTTTCTCACCCGTTACTACATCAATGAGATACAGCGTATGGTGTACTGGCTTTGCATCGGCCACTCTGCGGCGTACATCTTGATTTTCAACGCGGCCAGTTTCAGTAACGTAACGCGGCATTAAATCGCTATCGCCACGCCAGCTTTGTGGCTCGGTAACCGCAACGATTGCGCGCTCACCATTTGGTGAAAGGCTCGCCTCCGCCACGTTTAAATTCCGGCCTAAATACACCGCTTGTGGCGCGGCAGCAGGGCTGGCAGCGGCTAATGCTTGCTGATCATCAAAGCGCTCTTGCCGTTGCTGGCGTTGAATGCGGTTGTATTCGATAAGATCAATCTCTTCGCGGGCTAAGATATCACTTGGATCCTGCACTGCAGTTGGGGCGTCTTGAGTTTGCAAGGAAAGCAATAACTCAGTAAAGCCATTGCGCAAGTCCATAGCATAAAAATCATTACCAACCCGATAGCTTAATCGGCCATCAGTTAAGAACTGTAACGAATTCTTATTTTGCGTATCGCGGGTAAGCTGACGAACCGAGCCATCAGCTAAGTTTTTCACAAAAATGTTACGTTGAAATACATACGCTAGCTGAGTACGGTTCTGATTATGCACGCCATTCTGATATGCACGGGTATGTAACTCATTTAATGCTACTTGCGAACCGTTACCACCTGCAGTGAGTGGACGTTCGAAGAGATCACGTTGCGGGCTGCCCTCGCGTTTACGGCTAAACAACACACTGCGGCTATCCCAAGACCAGTAGGCACCCTCTGGAGCACGCCCAAGCCAATCTGGATCTGCCATGATTTGTGTCATCTTAAACACTGAATCACGATATTCTGCAGGCGCTTGCACATGCCGCGTAGGTTGCTGCTCAACGTACTCGGCGCTTGCTTGTTGGGGTGCTTCGGAGCTCGCACAAGCAACAGTAAACAACGCAGCAGTAATTGCTACCGTAAGTTTTCTCTTCATCCTATTTTTCCTTATCATCGTTATTCTTGATTGCTAACTTAGCGGCTGCAATGGGCAGCCCTCACAAAATAGCGAAACACGCACCATTAAAGCAAAAAAGCTCGAGAATGATAAGTCATCTCGAGCTTTTATCAGCTATCTCAACCAAATCTTGCGTTGAACATCACGTGTTTGCATCAGGCTGCTGTTCTGGCGCCGCGGCAATAAATGCTGGATGCTCTGCTAAACGCTCAGCAATCTCTTTAAGCCGCGGGTAAGCCGTTAAATCAACACCAAATCGTTTCGCGTTATATACCTGAGGTACTAAACAAACATCGGCCAACGTAATGCTGTCACCCACACAATATTTACCTGCGGTGGTTGCTAAACGCTGTTCGAACGCTGTAAACGCCGCCGCGATCCAATGCTCAATCCACACTTGTTTGGCGCTATCCGGTTGCCCTTGCGTGCCGGTTAAATACTGTAAAATGCGCAAATTAGTAATAGGCTGCAAATCAGCAGCCATATCCAATGCTAATGTGCGCACCTGAGCAGCTTTTAGCGGATTCGCAGGCAATAACGGGTGCTCTGGAAAACACGCATCTAGATATTCAATAATCGCCAATGATTGATTTAGGTGCACCGTTGCACCACTTTCCGAATCAGTAAGCTCCAGTGTGGGTACCAATTGCGCAGGATTAAGCTGCGCGTATTCAGTACCTTTCTGCTCTCCACCATTCTTCAGTAAATGCACCGGCACATAATCATATGCGATGCCTTTTAAGGCCAGCGCAATGCGCACTCGATAGCTTGCCGATGAACGCCAATAGCCATACAACCGCATTTTATGGCCCTTTATATGCAATCACTTGCTGATCAATAGCACCAAAAATGCTATTGCCCTGCTGATCTAACATTTCCATCCGAATCGTATCGCCAAACTTCATAAATGAAGTAGCTGGCTTGCCATCGCGAATGGTTTCAATCATGCGCACTTCGGCGATGCAACTGTAACCCACTCCACCTTCGACAACAGCACTACCATGCTCGGTACCCTGTTTATTAGAAACCGTACCAGAACCAATAATGGTGCCTGCCGATAATGGCCGCGTCATTGCCGCATGCTGAATCAGTCGATCGAAATTAAAGGTCATATCCTCGCCAGCATTCGGATAGCCAAATAATTCGCCATTGTAGGTTGAGCGCAATGGTAAATGTACTTTGCCATCCTGCCACGCATCCCCAAGTTCATCCGGGGTTACCGCAACAGGTGAAAATGCAGAACTTGGCTTAGAGTTAAAGAAACCAAACCCTTTGCCCAGCTCGTTTGGTATTAATCCGCGTAACGACACATCGTTTACCAGCATTAATAAGCGAATATGCTCGCGTGCTTCGCTCGCTTGCACACCCATGGGTACATCGCCGGTTACAATGGCAATTTCACCCTCAAAATCAATACCCCAGCTTTCGGAAGCCAAGGGAATGTCTTCCCGAGGGCCAATAAAGGCATCTGAACCGCCTTGATACATCAGCGGATCTTCCCAAAAACTTGGTGGCATTTCGGCACCACGAGCTTTGCGTACTAATTCCACGTGGTTAACATAGGCACTACCATCCGCCCATTGATAGGCGCGCGGCAGCGGGCTCGCGCATTCTTTCTCGTTGAACGCGAAATCATCACTCAGCTTATCGTTATTCAGGGCAATATATACTTCGTGCAGCTTCGGCGCTACAGCAGCCCAGTTGTCCAATGCAAATTGCAGTGTAGTGGCGATTTCAGGTACCGCTACAGCACGGGCTAAATCGCGGCTTACCACCACTAACTTGCCATCTCGCGAACCATCACGATAGGTTGCAAATTTCATTATTTCTTCTCCTGCCAGCTCATTACATAATCAGGATTCTCAACCGAATGAGCGCTTTGCCCTACTTCCAAGGCATCCCGAGTATCGAGCATAACGGCTACTTCATCTGTGAATTTTTTCTTGTACTCACGCCCAGCCTGAAACGCTTTCGGGTGGGGCCCATGAGTAAAGCCTGCGGGGTGGAAGGTTACCATACCTTTATCAATGTTATCGCGGCTAAAGAAATCGCCCGCGTGATAAAACAGCACTTCATCATAATCATCATTGTTGTGATAGAACGGTACTTTTAACGCACCTGGGTCACTTTCAATCGGCCGCGGTACAAAAGTACACACCACAAAGCGCTCAGCAACAAAGGTAGTATGTGCTGAAGGTGGTAAATGATAACGGTGGCTCATAAGCGGGCGAATATCGCGCCAATTAATCCGCATGGGCGCTAAATCGCCATGCCAACCTACCGCATCCAGCGGATTATATGGGAAAGTAACAACAGAAACTTGGCCATGCCGTTTCACTTCAACCTGCCAACTCTCTTCGCTATATTGTGCTTTAAAGGCTGCATCAATATCAGGCACATCCAAACAGGCCGGATCAAAAATCGCGTGGTTCCCCACCAAGCCTTTCTCGGGCAGTTGATAAGAGCCATTCGTAGCTTCAATCATCAGCAATTGCATCGGCTCAGTTACTTCAATGCGCCAGTTCGTAGAACGTGGAATTACCACGTAATCGCCATCACGCAAGGTTAAATGGCCGTAATCGCAAAATAGCTCGCCCGCACCTTCATGAATAAATAGCAAATCATCGCCATCTCCATTGCGGGCAAGGTTTTGCATTGATTCAGCCAAATGCCAAATACGAAATTTACAGTGGGCGTTGAATAATAGGTTTTCTGCCAACCAAGGCGATTTAGTATCTAACCCTGCAAGTTGGTTGAAATCAAAGCAGCGTGGCCTTAACGGCCCTTCCCAACTGCTCCAACCGGTGGGTGCATGGGTATGATGGAAATGTGTAGCTGGGCCAAAAAAACCACTCCGCCCAGCTTCACGTTCATAAATCGCCTCTTCCGGAAAATCTGCATGGGCTTGGCGTGAAGCCGTGCCCATCAGTTTTGGAAAAGAAACGGGTTTACGCATCGCTTAATACTCCCCGGCGAATTTGATCTTCTTCAATCGATTCAAACAGCGCCTTAAAGTTACCTTCACCGAAGCCTTCATTACCCTTACGTTGAATAATTTCGAAGAACACCGGCCCGATTACTGTTTTCGTGAAAATTTGTAGCAAGATGCCATCTTTCATAGGCGCGCCATCAATCAGAATACGCAGATCGCGCAGCTCATCAAGGTTTTCTTCATGGCCTACCACACGCTCATTCACTTTATCGTAATAAGTATCTGGCGTGGTCATAAATTCCATACCGCGATCTCGCAAGGTGCGTACGGTGGTATAAATATCATCTGAACTTAATGCAATGTGCTGAATACCTTCGCCATTGTAATCTTTCAGGTATTCCTCAATTTGCGATTTATCATCGTGTGATTCGTTAATTGGAATACGGATTTTGCCACACGGAGAGGTCATAGCACGGCTTAATAAACCTGTAAGCTTGCCTTCGATATCAAAGTAACGTACTTCGCGGAAGTTACCGATACGCTCATAGAAACCTGCCCATACATCCATATTGCCACGAAACACATTGTGGGTAAGGTGATCTACATAATCCATGCCCACAGCAAAATCATTCATGCTCTCTTCCCAGTTCTCATAGAACTTGAAATCCACATCATAAATGCTTTGTTTGCCGTAGCGATCTACAAAGTACAGTGCGCTTTCACCAATGCCATAAACCGCAGGAATATTAAGTTCCATGGCGCCTACGTCTGCTTTAAATTCTTTCGCACCATTTTCTAATGCGTGCGCCATAGCAACGTTGGCATCACTTACGCGAAACGCCATACCACATACGCTAGGGCCATGTTCACGAGCAAAGGCTTCGGCATGTGAAGAAGGCTGACCATTCACAATGAAGTTGATGTCGTTTTGCTTATATAACCAAACGTCTTTACGGCGATGTTTCGCCACTTCAGTAAAGCCAAGTTGAGTGAATAACTGTTTTAACGCATCAATGCCCTTCGCATCCGCCGCTGTATACTCTACAAATTCAAATCCGTCAGTGCCCAATGGGTTGATATTACTCATTCTTGCAATCCTCGTGTGTTGTTATATACGTACAGAAACATTAACAACTGTTGTACCGCGTTTGTTTCTATTAAGGCTAGGTACTCAAAAAGGATTAGTACACCATCATAAATACCTACATCGTATCGTTTAGTTTACACCCGGCTTGAGCCCTATGTAAAAAAGCCGCTTTGTAAACTTATAGTTACAAAGCGGCCTTGTAGTGTTCTGAAATGTTGCCAGTTGCTCGCAATAACTACAGCTTTACGAGCGTTTACGCTGTTTGCCAATGCCATAATCACGCAATTTATTCGCAATTGCTGTATGGCTTAAGCCAAGCTTGCGCGCTAATTGACGAGTGCTTGGGTAACTCGGATACAAGCGCCGTAATAAGGTGCTCTCAAAACGCTTTACGGCATCTTCTAAGCTACCTTCTTGCAAATCGATGTTCAGTTGATCTGGCATCGCCGGCATTTCCGGTAAATGAATATCGCTCGGCTCTAGAGCATCGCGTTCTAGCATTGATAAAGAACGAAACAAGGTGTTTTCTAACTGCCGCACGTTACCCGGCCAGCTATACTGCTGCAGATATTCCCGACAGGAAGGCGCAATCCGTACTGGCGGCCGTTGCAATTGGGCGCAGAATTTTTGAATAAAGTGATCAGCTAACAATGTTACATCGCCTTTACGCTCTCGTAGCGGCGGCACCTGTAGTGACAGTACATTTAAACGATAGTATAAATCTTCCCGGAACGTTCCTGCTTCTACGCGCTCCAATAAATCGCCGCGTGCCAAGCAAATTAAGCGAATATCCACATTCACCATTTGTTCTTCGCCGATACGGCGGAAGCTTCCATCTTCTAAAAAGCGTAATAGTTTTGCTTGCAGCTCAGGCGACATATCGCCCACCGAATCAAGTAATACCGTGCCTCCATTCGCCTGCTCAAAAATTCCTTTCTTGCCTTGTGGGTGGTGGCTAAATACATCAGCACCGTAACCGAACAATTCACTCTCAGCCACCATATCTGGTAAGGCACCGCAATTCACTGCCAAAAATGGCAACTGGCCGCGATTACCCGCTTGGTGGCACGCCCGCGCAATAAGCTCTTTACCAACACCAGTTTCACCTTCAATTAGCAGGGGTACATCTAATTGCGCCATGCGTTCAGCATCTTTCAGTAAACGTTTGATAGTGGCATGCTGGGTTAGAATTTGCGTAAAGGGTGAATCGGCATCGGGCTGGCCCAGGCGCGTTGGTAGCGGTTCTGATTGGCAATGAATTACCGCACCAGCAAAACTAGGCTCACCATCCGCATCATTTACCCAAATGGGTGATAAATTACCACGATAATTTGCAGAGCCTAATTGCAGGTACTCGGTACGGTTATCGGTAGGCTGCTTCTCCAACCAACGCAGAATATTCATGCCGCCAATGAGCTCATTTACTTGCGTTCCACGCAGTTCTTCTTTATCAGCATCAAGTAAAGCAGCAGCAGAGCTGTTGATGACATCAACACGGCCCTTACCATCTACAGAAATTACAGGATTAGGCAAGGTACTCAACAATAAGTTGAATTCGTAATGCTCACGCTCGGTTGGCATGTAAGCAATCGTTTTTACATCTTGCACATTCGGAATACGGCGGATTTTCGCCATCAATAACTGGAATTCAGCAAACTCGAGGCTTGGAAAGCGAACAAAGATTTTTCCTACCGGATCAACTTCTATGCCTTTTAGGTCGATCTCATTTTCCCGCAAAATGGTAAGTACGTCTTGGCACAAACCTAATCGATCATTACAAGTAATTTCCAAACGCATGGGAATTGGCGAAGCCACCTCATAGAAAATGTAAACATAATTATACAGTGCTTAATGCAAAAAAGCAGCACTATCGGCAAGCGATAGTGCTGCAGTTATCGTGTTTTTAGGGCGGTTAATCGCGCCTTAAATACCACTGAGAATACGCTGAATTAATTAGGAATCCTGTAACGCATCCGTTTTCGCCGCCATAATAAAATCATTCTTGTGTAAACCACCAATCGCATGGCTCCACCAAGTTACCGTTACCTTGCCCCACTCCAAAAATATTCCTGGATGATGAAATTCAGCTTCGGCTAATTCTGCAAGTTTATTGGTAAACGCTAGTGCTAACTTAAAGTTTTTAAATTTGTAAACGCGTTCAAGTTGCATTACACCATCACGCACTACAGGCGCCCAATCTGGAATCTCACGGATTAGTTCCGCTAACTCCGCATCCGATACTTTCGGGGCGCCAGCTTGGCACGCTTCACATTTCATTTCTTTTAAATCAGACATCTACTTTTCCTGTAATCACTTAGGTTCTTAATTCATTCGTTTTCTATTTATTACCTATGCCGCATCTTTCGGCGGAAACTTCGGTTCAAATAAACCGAGTTCCATCGCTTCATGCACCATGGCCATAATATCCATATCGGCGATTTCAAAAAGCTCATCTACATGTTCAATGGTGTAGTATATCGGCTGCATAATATCAATACGATACGGTGTACGCAGCGCATCAAGCGGAGTTAACGGCTGCCGCTCAGGCGTATCACTTTCCAAGGCATAACGTGTTTCACCAGGCGAAGATAATATGCCACCACCGTAGATACGCAAGCCTTCTTGGGTTTTCAATAAACCAAACTCAACCGTAAACCAATACAAACGCGCCAAATACACGCGTTCTTTTGGTGTAGCTGCATAGCCTAATTTACCGTATTGATGGGTAAAGTGAGCGAACGCTGGGTTTGTTAGCAGTGGGCAATGGCCGAAGATTTCATGAAAAACATCAGGCTCCTGCAAGTAATCAAACTCTTCGCGTGTGCGAATAAAAGTGGCCACTGGAAATTCTTTGTTCGCTAGTAGCCGAAAAAACTCATCAAACGGGATCAGTGCTGGCACTCGTGCAACTTGCCAGCCCGTTGTTTCGGCTAACACTTTGTTAATTTCGTACAGCTGCGGAATCCGGTCCATTGGCATGTCTAGTAAACGTAAGCCTTCCATATACTCATCACAAGCCTTGCCGGGAATAATTTCCAGCTGTCGCGCTACTAAATCATGCCAAATCTGGTTCTCTTCTTCAGACCAATTAATATGGCCGTTCGCATCAGGCTCTTTCGATACATATTGGCTTGGTTTTTTTGCCATTGTCGCCTCCTCGTTGTTCGCCATTTTCTGCTAAATTTGCTGCTAAATTTGCTGAGCTTTCGCAAAACTCTGCGAGAGATCATGAATAATATCGTCTACGTGCTCCAGCCCCACCGAGAGCCGAATCAAACCGTCACTAATGCCAGCTTTTTCACGCGCCTCGGGCGTAAGCGGTGAATGGGTCATGGAAGCAGGATGTTGAATCAAGCTTTCGGCATCGCCTAAGCTTACTGCTATTTTAATCATTTCAAGGCCATTTAAGAACGCAACGCCGGCTTGATATCCAGAGCGTAGTTCAAAGGCAATTATCGCTCCAGCATTACGCATCTGTGTACCAATTAAGTGATGCCCCGGATGGTCTTTAAAGCCGGGGTAGTACACTTTTTCTACTGCCGGCTGTGCTTTTAAAAAATCAGCAACGATTGCAGCAGTTGCACAATGTTTTTCCATACGGATTGCCAAGGTTTTTAGACCACGGGTGATTAACCAAGCGTCATGCGGCGATATTGTTGCCCCCATGTCTTTTAGTGTCGTCATCTTAATTAACTGGATATCCTCTCGGGTTCCAGTAATTAATCCAGCTACCACATCACCATGGCCATTCAAGTATTTCGTGGCACTATGCACCACAATATCGGCACCAAAATTACCTGGTTGCTGTAACAGCGGTGTCATAAAGGTGTTATCAACAATTAACCGCACATCGGGTTGCTGCTGGCATAGCGCACCCACCATTGCTAAATCAATAATACGCAAATGCGGATTCGCTGGTGTTTCTACAAATACAACGCGGGTATTGGCTTGGAAGGCTGCGGCTAAAGCCGCTTCATCGGCCATATCAACAAAGCTTACTTGCACACCAAAGCGTTCAAATAAGTGGCTAAATAAAGCAAAGCTACAGCCATAAATACAATCGGAAGCAATGACATGATCACCGGCACGTAAAAACGCCATGGTGGCAGCCGCAACCGCTCCCATACCCGTAGCCGTTGCGGCGCCAGCTTGCATACCTTCAAGCGCTGCAATGCGTTGTTCGAGTAGGTTTACCGTTGGGTTACCGAGCCGAGAATAAATATAGCCATCCGCATCGCCAGCAAACCGCTGGCCGCCAGTTTCTGCATTCGGGAAAACAAAGGTTGATGTTTGGTATAGCGGAGCCACTAAAGCTCCGTGCGGATCAGCCGGAGCTTCGCCGCCGTGAATTACCATTGATTCTGGGCGCATATTACGCTGTTGAGCCATACTCAAATGTCCACTTGTTTAAGTTTTGTTATTATTCTATTGAGTGGGCTAGCTTACGGAGAGAGTGGTAAGGCAGCAATCTCTCGCTGCTGCTCTTACCACTGTATGGTGTAAGGTTATCTTTCCAAAATAGGAATGGTAGGTAAATTCATTATCCTTACGGACAGCTTAAGAAAACGCTCATCAAAGCCGGTTAATCTCATGCCGCACACGAAACTCGCTGCTCGTTACATAGGTTTCCATAGCGCGAACCGATTGCTCCATCGCTGCAAATTCACGCTCCACATCAGCTAACGCATAGTGTGGTAATTTTCCGGCTTCCCATACTTTGGTTTTCACTTCTATAGTACGGCCATCGGAAGTGCGTTCAACGCGGGTTTCTTCCCGTAACGTAGTACCGAGTTCACTTTCATCGGCCGCGCTGCGCTTGGGTTCTTTATCGAGCACAATCCAAGCTACTACATAGGCTACAAAAGTTACCTTGCTGGCTAAAATTAAGGCGGTTACAGCGATAATACGAATAACCCACACTTCCCAGCCAAAATACTTTGCCAAGCCAGCGCACACACCGCCTACTTTGCCATGTTTACCATCGCGATAAAGGCGCTTCTTAGTGTTTGTTGCACTCATTATGCTGCTCCTTACCGGTGCTGGCTTTTACGCCAATCACCATGTTCCGCATCGAGTAGGTTCTCCAAGTTGCGAATGCGTTCACGCATTTTTTCAGCTTGGTCTACTAGTTCACGAACTCGCAATGCATCATCTTCGCTCATTCCCTCTTCCAACTTACGCTTGCCACGGTAGTGTAAAATCACCCAAATCGGCGCTACGAAAATCATGAAAAGGATAAATGGCGCCATAATCATTGAAAAGATTGCCACTTCCATCTCGCCCATCTCCATTCCTCTACTCTTGAGTATGAATCAGGAGCAGCAAGCTGCTGCTCCGCATCAATTCGTTTTATTTTTTATCAGTATCGGTTTTTAGCTTCGCTTTTAATGCTTCTAGTTCGGCATCAACACGATTATCACTTTCTAATGCGTGAAACTCATCGGCCAAGGTTTTTCTGCCTAAATCGTAGGCATCTACCTGAGATTCTAAGCCATCAATTTTTGCTTCGTAACGATCAAACTTGTACATCGCATCTTCAAGTTTAGAACTATCCAGTGTTTTCTTCACGGATAAACGTGAACTCACTGTACGCTCGCGCATTAAAATAGATTTCTGCCGCGCTTTAGCATCCGATAGCTTCTCTTGTAATTGACCAATTTCACCGGATAGGCGTTCAACATGATCATCTACTCGCGTAATCTCGGCTTGTAATGCATCAATGGTATCGTTCAGTTTGCTCTTCTCAAGCAATGCTTGGCGAGCCAAATCTTCGCGATCTTTGCTTAATGCAAGTTCCGCACGCTGTTCCCACTCAACCACTTCATTTTCCAGGCGAGTAAGTTGGCGAATCAGTTCCTTTTTCTCGGACAGCGTTTTCGCCGACACCGAGCGCACTTCAACTAAAGTATCTTCCATTTCTTGAATAATCAGGCGCACCATTTTTTGTGGATCTTCGGCCTTATCAAGTAATGCATTCAAGTTTGCATTTATAATGTCAGTGAAGCGAGAAAAAATACCCATAACAATTACCTCATTAAGTAATGTACTTATTAATTATCCAACCACTTAAAGTACATACAAATAGCGTGCCAACTTTCACATATAAAGCAAACGCATGAATTTAATGGCTTTTTTAATTTCAGTTACGATACAATCAATACGTGCAATGTTAAAGTTAAATAATTACACTAATAAATAGTGAAATTAGCCAACATCATTAGGGAAAAGCGACCATGTCACGGTTTCGCGATACTGATAATCTTATCGGCCAATCCAATAGCTTTGTTGAAGTGCTCGAGCATGTTTCGCGCGCGGCACCTCTAGATAAGCCGGTTCTTATTATAGGAGAGCGCGGTACGGGGAAAGAGCTGATCGCCGCCCGATTGCATTATCTCTCTACCCGTTGGCAACAGCCCTATATTCAAATGAACTGTGCGGCGCTGAACGAAAACCTGCTAGAAAGTGAACTATTCGGCCATGAATCGGGCGCATTTACTGGCGCCAGCAAGAAGCATGAGGGCCGTTTCGAGCGCGCTCACACCGGCACCCTATTTCTTGACGAACTTGCCAACACCTCTTCATTGGTACAAGAAAAGTTATTGCGTGTTATCGAGTATGGTGAGTTTGAACGGGTTGGTGGTAATAAACCCGTACGTGTAGATGTGCGTTTGATTGCCGCCACTAATGAAGATTTACCTAGCCTTGTGGCCAACAACTCCTTTCGCGCCGATTTGCTGGACCGATTGGCGTTTGATGTGATTACCTTGCCACCTTTGCGTGAACGCCAAGAAGATATTTTGATTCTCGCCGAACACTTTGCCATTCAAATGGCCCGCGAACTCGAGCTCGAGTGCTTTCCGGGCTTTACGAAGCAAGCCATGGAGCAACTTAGCACCTATGCTTGGCCAGGTAACGTGCGCGAATTAAAGAATGTGGTAGAGCGCAGCTTATACCGCTCCAATGCCATAGCAGAACCTCTCGATACTATTATTTTTAACCCCTTTGCTAGCCCATGGCGCCCGGTGGCGAAAACTAATGGTTACCAACATGCTACAGAAGAGCCGCAAGCAGTTGTGCCTGAAACAAGTTCACCAATCGAACATCATGAAACGCCCATGCCAAACGTTGGCAACAGCTTCCCTTTGCCAACCCAAGATGAACCTTTCGATTTCAAAGAGCTTTCGCAAGATTTCGAAATACAAATACTGAGTAATGCGTTAAGCCATTGTCAGTATAATCAGAAAAAAACTGCAGAGTTATTGGGTCTTAGCTACCATCAGTTAAGAGGATATTTAAAAAAGTATCAATTGTTGGAAGGCGCACGTGATGAATAGAACATGCAGCCCTAAGCTGCATAGCCTAATTTCCGGTTTGCAGATATCAGCGGTTTTAGCCAGCGCGCTGTATTTTCTGGCGGCCTGCAGCCCTGCTCGTGAATCCATTCCAGAAACCTCCACAGATATTGATGGTTTAATGTATTGCGCCGAAGGCAATCCAGAAACCTTTAATCCGCAACTGGTTACTTCTGGCACCACATTAGATATCACCGCCGCGCAACTTTATGATCGATTAATTGAATACAATGCTGAAGCGCAAGAGTTTGAACCTTCATTAGCCACTGACTGGCATGTTGCTAACGATGGTTTGAGCTATCGTTTTCAGTTACGCAACGATGTTGAGTTTCACACAACCGCTTGGTTTACCCCCAGTAGAACACTCAATGCCCACGATGTTGCCTTCACCTTTCAGCGTTGGCTAAACCCAGAGCACCCATTTCATGCAGTATCCAATCGAGGTTTTCCATTTTTCCATGCCGCTGGTTTAAGTGATTTAATTGAATCGGTAACTGCAATTAATAGCCATGAGATTGAAATCCGGCTGCGCCAACAAGATAGTTCATTCCTTGCCAACTTAGCCTCCGATTTTGCCATCATTCTATCGGCAGAGTATGGCGAGCAGCTGCTTACAGCAGGCACGCCAGAACTTATTGATTATCAACCTATTGGCACTGGCCCTTTTCAATTTGCCGAGTTCCGCAAAGATGTTTTAGTGCGCTATTACCGGCATCCAAAATATTGGCGCACACTCGCAGCCTCAAACCAAATTGTATTTCGCATTACGCAAAGCGATCATAAACGCATGCTAATGCTACTTACCCAAGATTGTGATATTTCACCTTTTCCACCGGCACGTGATGTAAGTTGGTTACGCCAACAACCGCAAATAGACCTGCAAGACACTATTAGCCCTAATACTGGATTTTGGGCTTTTAATACTGATCGCCCACCTTTTGATGATCCTATGGTGCGCCAAGCATTAGCCCATGGAATTAACCGCAACGCTATTTTAAGTACGGTTTACTTTGATCACGCGGTTCGTGCCGATTCTATTTTGCCGAACACCTCATGGGCGCATCACGGCACCCCCAGCGCATACCGTTATGATCCAGAGCTCGCTCGGGAACTGTTGCAAGAAGCTGGGTTTCCTAATGGTTTTACGATGCAAATCTGGGCCCTGCCCGTGCAACGCGCTTACAACCCTAACGCACGCTTAATGGCAGAACGAATTCAAGCGGATTTAGCGCGCATTGGCGTGCAAGCAAACATCGTTTCTTATGAATGGAGTACTTTTCGCCGGCGCCTTGCCGCTGGTGAGCACGATAGCGTATTAATTGGCTGGTCTGCCGACCATGCCGACCCGGATAACTTTTTCCGGCCGTTGTTAAGTTGTGCGGCGAAAGCTTCGGGAAATAATCGCGCCCAATGGTGCGATCCGTTATTTGATGAACTGCTTAGCGCAGCAATTGCGAGTAACGATCCGAAAGTACGAAAAATCTATTATGAACAAGCGCAAGAGCATTTAGCACAAGAAGTTCCATTGGTACCCATCGCCCACTCTATCCGTTTTCAGGCAGCGCGGGCGAACATTCAGGGGTTGGTATTAGAGCCTTATGGCGGCATTCAATTACGCAACGCAAAACGCGTGCATACTGTGCCCGCTGAACAGCAAAACGAGGAAGAATAACTATGCCACGTTATATTGCTCGCCAACTGGCTTTGCTGCTCATTACGTTGCTACTGCTCACGATTTTTGCATTTTGCTTAAGTTACTGGTTTCCTGGCGATCCGGTTACCAATAGCGCCGGAATATTTTTAGACGATCCGCGCTATCAAGACATTGCCAAAGCCCGGGGCTTTGAAAGTAATGTATTCGTGCAGTATTGGCATTACCTGCAACATCTATTTCGCGGTGATTGGGGAGTATCTTTGCTCGATGCCGATCCCGTTTTTGAGCAACTCCAACTGCGCTTTGGCGCTACCTTAGAAATCGCCATACTCGCCATGCTTATCGCTTTTGTTCCCGGCTTGTCGTTGGGTGTAATCGCTGCATTAAATTTTCGCAAAGCCGCTGATAATATTATTCTCGGGCTCAGCCTTTCCGGCTATTCGATTCCGGTGTTTTGGTTCGCGCAAATCGCTATTTTAGTTGTTTCCGTGCACTGGGGAGCATTACCCATCGCGGGCCAAATTAACCCGTTGTATGCGATTCAGCCGATCACTGGTTCAATACTTATTGATATCGCGCTCAGCCAGCCCGAACAGGCAGGCGCCGCATTTCGCAGTGCGCTGCGGCATATTACCCTGCCTGTATTGGTACTGGCGATTATGCCCACAGTGCTTCTCACCCGTTTAATGCGCAACAGTATGCTCGATGTACTGGATAAAAATTATATTATTTCCGGTTATGCAAAGGGCCTTTCAACGCCTCGGGTTATTTGGCAGCATGCGATTCCAAACGCCATGCAGAATGTAGTTCGAGAACTTGGTAGCTTACTCAGCCTACTGATTACCAACACCATGATTATTGAAGTGATATTCTCTTGGCCTGGCCTAGGCAATTGGCTTATTCGCAGTATTTATGAGCGGGATTTCCCAGTAATTCAAGGTGGGCTGCTGCTTATCGCCGCATTAATCCTCAGTGTGCATGTGCTGTTGAATCTATTTCACGCGTGGCGTTATCCGCAAGTAAGGAAGGATCTCTATGCCGCGGCCTAATCTATATTATGAAGAACGCACCCCATCGCCTTTAGAACGGGTATGGCTGGAGTTTCGCCGTAATCCACTCGCAATGGGTGGGCTATATATCCTGATTGGCATCGTTTTTATTAGTATTTTCGGCCCATGGCTAACGCCCTATGGCCCTAACCAACAAATAGCCGATGCCATATCACTCCCCCCTGCTTGGTCTGAAAACGGCGATATTCGCTTTCTTCTTGGCACCGATGAACTTGGCCGAGATATGGTAACCCGTATTATTTACGGTGCGCGGTACACCTTTGCTTACCCGTTCTTAGTTGTGCTGGCGTCAGCCTCAATTGGGATGCTACTTGGCGGTGTTGCCGCCATGACCGCGGGCGTGAAAAGCTCTACGTTGAAGCATTTGCTTGATGTGATTATGTCCATTCCATCACTCTTACTTGCCCTCATTATTATTGCCATTACCGGGCCAGGGTTAGAGAACGCGCTACTTGCGATTGGGTTAGTACTCATTCCACAATTCTTACACGTTACCCGCAACGCAATTTATGATGAACAACGCAAACCCTACGTAACCGCAAGTAAATTGAATGGTGTGAACGATTTTTACTTACTTACCATGGTGTTCTTCCCCAATATCGTAAAAGTATTGGTGGTGCAGTTAACAATTGGTTTATCCATTGCCATTTTAGATATCGCTGCACTGGGATTTTTGCGCCTAGGAGCGCAATCACCTACCCCAGAATGGGGCTCTATGCTGGCGCAAAGCTTAGAGGTAGCATACATTAGCCCTTGGGTTATGGCACTTCCCGGTATTGCCCTTTTTCTCGTTCTCGTAAGTGTAAATTTGGTTGGTGATACACTTCGCATTGCCATCCAAAAACAGTTGGAGCGTTAAGATTATGCTACTTGATATTCGTAACTTAACGATTTCCACCGAAACAGCGAACGGCAAAGTAAATGTGCTGGATAAAGTAAACCTACAAATTAGTGAGGGAGAGATCCACACGCTCGTGGGTGAATCTGGATCTGGGAAAAGCTTAATTGCTCGGGCCATCATGGGTTTTTTAAGTAATCGCTGGCATGTGCAAGCCGATCGATTATGGTTCGAAGATACCGATTTACTGAATTTAACACCGAAACAGCGGCGCGAGATTATTGGTGTGGATATCGCCATGATATTCCAAGATGCGAAAAGCTACCTCGATCCGAATCTCACCATTGGCGAACAATTAAAACAAGCCGTATTGAACCAAGATTTAAGCGGTTCATTTTGGCAACGCCGTAAAGAGCGCCAACAAAAAGTTGTGTCCTTGCTGCATCGTGTTGGCATTAAAGAACATGATGCAATCCTCAATAGTTATTCCTATGAGCTTTCCGAAGGGGCGGCGCAAAAAGTTATGATCGCTAGCGCCATTGCCCATCGGCCAAAATTATTAATTGCCGATGAACCCACCAGCACCATGGAGCCAGCAACGCGGCAGCAAATTTATCGGCTATTGGCCCAGTTTCATGCACGCTACGGCATGTCTATTTTGATGATCAGCCAAGATCTTGGCGCGATTATGCAGCAAACTGAACGTTTAACCATGATTTACAGCGGCCAAGTGATGGAAAATGGTAGTGCCGAGCAGTTATTACGCGCACCGCAGCACCCCTACACGGAAGCATTGTTAGATACCTCGCTGTACCGGCACGCGAAAATGCAGCCTCGCAGCCATTTACCAACTCTCGCTGGCGCTGAACCTACTTTACAACACCTCCCTGTAGGTTGCCGCTTAGGCCCTCGTTGTAGTTATGCGCGGCCTGCATGCGTAAAAACGCCGGCCTTGCAAAAATATCGCGGCACCCAATATGCCTGCCACTTCCCGTTGCGCATTGAGGAAGATGAATCATGAGCATTCTATTGGAAGTAAAAGACCTAGCAAAAAGCTACCCACAACGTGTTGGGTTCTTTAGAACTCGGTTGTTTCACGCGTTAAACCCTACCAGCTTTATCTTGGAGAAAGCGCGTACCTTAGCCATCATGGGCGCCAACGGTTCCGGAAAATCAACCCTTGCCGCGCTTATCAGTGGCGCAGCAACACCTTCATCGGGCGAGATCTTTTTCGCTGGTGAACGCTTAATTGCTGGTGATTATCAACAACGCGCGAAACACATCCGCATGGTTTTTCAAGATGCGGATGCATCTCTTAATCCGCATTTAACCATCGGTAAACAGCTCGAAGAGCCACTACTGTTTAACACGAGTTTAAATAGCAACCAACGCCGCGAGCGAATTATCGCCACACTCCAACAAGTAGGCTTGCTTGGTGAGCATATGGTGTTTTACCCGCAAATGATGTCTACCGGACAAAAGCAGCGTGCTAGTATCGCCCGCGCTATTATTCTTAAACCCGATATACTGGTTGCTGACGAAGCCCTCGCAACCCTTGATTCCTCGGTGCGCGCGCAGATTATAAACCTGCTGCTGGATTTACAAAGTAAGCTGGGAATTGCCTACATCTTTATCTCGCAAAGCCCAGAAATCGTGAAACATATGGCGGATGAGGTGCTGATTATGCAAGACGGTGATGTAATTGAGCGCGGTACTGTAGCGGATGTTTTCACCAACCCGCAACAAGATTACACCCAGAAGCTACTGCGCTCAGAACTTAGTAACAACCCTACCGGCAGTACAGTAGATACCGCTTCTCTTGAGAAATAGTAAACATTTTGTTAGCGTGTTATTCCTTTCGTACTGCACTGTTGTAACTCCGTTAAGTAAGATTACGCGAGGTTACGCGAAAATGGTGTGCACGTAATCTGTACTAAAAGTTTGCACGTGAATAATTATACCAACAACACAGCACGTAAATTTTAAACAGGAGCCTTATTGTGGAAACAGGAACGCTAATATCGTTAGCGCTGTATTTTATTGCCATGCTCGCCATCGGAGTGTATGGCTACTTCAAATCAACCAGTGATTTATCTGATTATATGCTCGGCGGACGCCGCTTAGGGCCTGGCGTTACTGCGCTCTCCGCAGGCGCCTCAGATATGAGCGGTTGGATGTTGATGGGCCTACCTGGCGCATTCTACGTTGCCGGGTTCTCCGAGATATGGTTAGCAATTGGTTTGGTAATCGGTGCTTATATTAACTATCGTGTGGTGGCACCGCGTTTGCGCGTGTATACCTACATGGCCAAAGATTCGATTACGATTCCCGATTTCTTTGAGAACCGCTTCGCCGATAGCTCCCGCGTACTGCGCTTAGTATCTGCCATCGTAATTATCATTTTCTTCACCTTGTACACCTCATCAGGCTTAGTGGCTGGCGGTACATTGTTCGAAAATGCGTTCGGCATGGATTACCATTGGGGATTATTATTAACCGCAAGCGTGGTAGTGGCCTACACTCTCATTGGCGGCTTCCTTGCTGTAAGCATGACCGATTTTGTGCAGGGCTGTATTATGTTTGTGGCATTGGTGATGGTGCCCGTAGCTGCATTTATGGTGCTTGGTGGCGTAGGTGAAGTAACCACGCAAGTGAGTGCTCTGAACCCCGCGATGCTGAACCCATTTTATGGTGCTACCTTCCTTGGCGTTATTTCTTTAATGGCTTGGGGTTTAGGTTATTTCGGTCAACCTCACATTATCGTTCGCTTCATGGCGATCCGCTCAGTTCGTGATTTCAAAGTAGCGCGCCGTATCGGTATGACCTGGATGATCGTGGCAATCATTGGTGCCATGCTAACCGGTATTGCCGGCGCCGCGTATGTGCAAATGGAAGGTGCATCGCTGGTAGGTAACGTATACATGAATAACGATGGTTCTCTTGCCAACTCAGAAACCATTTTCATTGTACTCTCGCAAATTCTATTCCATCCACTCGTAGGTGGTTTCTTACTCGCTGCGATTCTTGCTGCGATTATGAGCACCATTTCTTCGCAGTTGTTGGTAACCTCGAGCGCGTTAACCCAAGATTTCTACAAGAGCTTTTTGCAGAAAGACGCCAGCGATAAAGTGCAGGTTGCCGTTGGCCGCCTCTCGGTGTTACTCGTTGCTATTGTTGCGATTAGCTTAAGCTGGGTGCCGCGCGATACGATTCTTGGCTTAGTAGGCAACGCTTGGGCAGGATTTGGCTCGGCATTCGGCCCACTCATCATTCTTAGCCTCTACTGGAAGAAGATGAATCGTTGGGGAGCGCTTGCCGGCATGCTAGCAGGTTCAATAACCGTACTATTCTGGATTTACGTTCCGATCGCTGGAGCGCCATTAACTACCCATTTATACGAAATGGTTCCAGGTGTGTTACTAGCAACCTTAGCTATTGTAGTGGTTTCGCGGCTTACGCAAGATCCACACAGTGATGTGCAAGGGCAATTTGACGATATGCAAACCGAAATGGTTCGTAACGCCGAATAAGCAGCCGAGTATTACGTTTATGAAAAAGGCACCAACTTCAGAAGTTGGTGCCTTTTTTATATTGTTAAGTGAGCGCAATATGCTCGCTTTTGCTACTTACCTAGTTGCTAGCTCTTGGCCCACCGTTACGGCGTTTTTTCATAATACGCAATTCATCTAAGATTACTTCTTTCATGCGCATTGTGGTTTCATAACCTAAATCGATTGCGTGTGAGCCACGATCAAACTCCAACAAACCTATATCGCCCAGCTTGGGCTGTACCAAAATATCTGGCGGATCTCCGGCCATACGGGCTTTAGTAATCCGTTCCTGCATGATATCGATAGAGCCGGCCATCACTCCTAACATACTCGGAGATTTTGGTGTTCGAGCAAACTTCGTGCGCATTTGGTCCATGTAGTTTTGGCTGCGGGCTAAAAAGTTCTGGAATAAGCCCTGCTCTTCGTCGTCAGCGTCGATATATTCCTTCGCTGCTATAGCCGCACCACCATCTGCTGCTTCCGGTGATAAATTATGGGCAGGTTCATTCGGATCTACATGCACCTGTGAGTTTAAATGCACCGCAATCACAAAATCAGCTTCAAGCGCACGCGCCAGGGATACCGGTACCGGGTTTACCAACGCACCATCTACTAACCAACGTCCGTTTAACGATTTTGGCGATAACACCCCGGGCATTGCACAACTTGCCCGCGCAACATCAAATAAATCTCCCTTGCGCAACCAAATTTCCTTCCCAGTATACAAATCAGTAGCAATCGCCGCATACTTGCGTTTTAAATTTTCTACCTTCATTGAGCCGAATCGTTCACGGGCATGATTAAAAACACGCTCCCCGGCCACCATGCCACCACTTGAAAAACCGATGTCGAGGAGGTTGAATACGGCCCAACGATCCATAGCTCGTACCCATTCTTCCAGCTCATCAAGTTTACCTGCCGCATAAGCACCACCAATTAATGAACCAATGGATGTTCCCGCAATAACATTAATCTTAATGCCCATATCTTCCAGTGCTTTAAGCACCCCAATATGCGCCCAGCCCCGCGCTGCTCCAGAGCCTAATGCAACACCAACTACTAAATCATTCATCTATCGTTATCCTCGAGATACTCTAACCTTGCTGGGCAACCCATTGGTGAATCTGCGTTTCTAACACTGAAAGCGGCAACGAACCATGCCGCAGCACTTGGCGATGAAACTCTCTCACATCAAAATTATCGCCCAGTTCATACTCAGCGTAATTACGCAACTCACGAATCTTTAATTGGCCAATTTTGTACGCTAAAGCTTGACCCGGTAACGCCATAAAACGCTCCGCCTCGGAAACCGCGCGGGCTTCTGCTACGGGTGCATTGGCGTACATGTAATCAAGCACTTGCTGGCGGCTCCAGCCCTTAGCATGAATCCCCGTATCCACTACTAAACGAATAGCGCGCCACAACTCAGCAATATTCGCACCGTACCGATCATATGGGCCATACACACCCAGTTCATCACCAAGTGATTCCGCATATAATCCCCAACCTTCAATAAATGCCGTTTCGCCGCCAAACTTGCGAAACGGTGGCAGTGAATCCATTTCTCGCTGCAATGCTAGTTGGTAATGATGGCCTGGTACCGCTTCGTGTAAGGTTAAAGCAGCCTTCGCCCAAGTGGGCCGGGCCGGTAAATTATAGGTGTTGAGGTAAAATATACCGGGCCTTGAGCCGTCTTCTGATGGTACAGAATAGCTTCCTGAACTGGCGCTGCGCTCTCTAAACTCCTCCACTGCCCGAATTTCATAATCAGCTTTCGGTAACATCTCCGGGAAAAATAATAGCTCGCTTGTTTCTTCTACCGCGCGAGCGAAGGCACGATAATCCTCCAACATTTCCTCACGGCTAGCATAATGAAATTGCTCATCATCACGAGTAAACGCAAAAAACTCATCTAAAGTGCCGGTAAAGCCAACCTCGTGCATCACCGTTTTAATGTTATCTTGAATACGCGCTACTTCCCGTTCGCCAATCGCATGGATTTCCTCTGCTGTTAAATCCGTAGTGGTACGCCAACGTACGTTATAGGCATACCATTCCTGGCCCCCAGGAAGCGCTCCAATACCATAACTATCTACGCGAGCTGCTGGCATGTATTCATCACGCACAAAGTCATGTAAGGCTTGATAGGCCGGTAATACCGTTTCGGTTATCAGGTTTGCGTATAATTCACTAAAATACAGTACCTCTTGCTCACTAAATGTTTCCGGCATGGTATGAATCGGCTGATAAAATAAACTATCGGTTAAATCATCTACCAAATGCGCCGCAATTTGATCTAGCGCGCGCTCCATTAGCACCCGGGGCTGCACCACTTCTTGCGCCATGCCCTCTTCCATATTCCGAATCACACCAGCAATCACCTTTGGTATCGCCCGCATACGTTCAGCCCACATACTGTAATCTTGGGCGGTTTGAAATGGCTGCGCAGAGGTACCCGATCCCAAAATAGCGAGTTGATTGGCAATATTGTAAAACTGATTGAGTGGCATTAAGTGAACTGGATGCTCTAGCGCCATGAGCGCCATTTCCCGATCGCGAACAAAAATCTGATAGCTCAATTGCGCCTCTTCCGGCAAGTATGCAAATTCGAATCGTTGCACGCTAGCGAGGTATTCCTCTTCAAGCATTCGCACCCGCTCACGGTGTTCACTACTAAGAGTATCTGGGAGCAGATTATTGTATTTGTGCTCACCTAGATAGGTAGCACGCAGGGGTTCCAGTTCTAAGCTTGCCTGAAAGTATTCGTCATAAATTGCATTTAACTGTTCAACCCACTGTGCAACCTGCCGTTCACTCGGTTGCGTGGATTGCGGAGTGCACGCCGCAACGAACAAAATCGAGAGCACACCGATAAGCATGGCTCGAAACCCACCTAGGGAAGAACTGCAAACACTTTTCATGGTTATTTCACCTAACGTAACAATAATAAATTGAGAGCTATAAAGAATGGCATAAACAGCAGCTAGCATCTAGCACTTAGCGCACTGTACAGAAATAAAAAAACCGCCCTACAGCAACTAAGCTATAAAAGCGGTTTTCATGCGAAATATTCTGTTTAAAACGTAAGGTTACTCTTCAATTTCTGCCGGAGTTGTAAGCGCTGGATCATCTTCAGCTGGCACCGGTTTAAGCAACAACATATCACGTAGGATCTTTTCAATTTCTGCAGAGATATTTTTATTTTCACGCAAATAGCTCATTGAATTTGCTTTACCTTGGCCAATCTTATCGCCTTTATAGCTGTACCAAGCACCAGCTTTTTCAACAATTTTATGTTTTACACCAAGATCAATCAGCTCACCCTCTTTCGAAATGCCGCTACCATACATAATCTGGAAGTCTGCTTGCTTAAATGGTGGCGCAACCTTGTTCTTCACTACTTTCACACGGGTTTCGTTACCAACAATCTCATCACCCTCTTTAAGCGCGCCAGTGCGGCGAATGTCTAAACGAACCGAGGCGTAAAACTTCAATGCATTACCACCAGTAGTGGTTTCAGGGTTACCGAACATTACCCCAATTTTCATACGAATTTGGTTAATGAAAATACACATGGTATTTGATTTTTTAATATTCGCTGTAAGCTTACGCAATGCTTGTGACATTAAACGGGCTTGTAAGCCCATATGGGAATCACCCATCTCGCCTTCAATTTCCGCTTTTGGAGTAAGTGCAGCAACTGAATCGACAACAATTACATCTACTGCTGCTGAGCGAACTAACATATCGCAAATTTCTAGCGCTTGTTCACCTGTATCTGGCTGGGAAACTAATAGATCGTTAATATTAACGCCAAGTTTCTCTGCATAAATAGGATCTAGTGCATGTTCCGCATCAACAAAGGCACAGGTTTTACCCATGCGTTGCGCTTCAGCAATAACCTGTAACGTTAATGTTGTTTTACCACTCGATTCTGGGCCATATACTTCAATCACCCGACCACAAGGTAAGCCACCAATGCCAAGTGCGATATCAAGGCTTAACGAGCCCGTTGAAATGGCTTCAATATCCATTGCTCGGTTATCGCCTAACCGCATAATTGCGCCTTTACCAAATTGACGCTCGATTTGCCCTAGGGCTGCGGTTAACGCTTTTTGCTTGTTTTCATTAACACTCATGCTTAGCTCCAAATTCTTTGCAGTTGATAACCAGTAGTATACTGTGGATACATACAGTATCAAGTAGGTTTGGCGATTTCTTACAAAAAAAACTGATTTATTTTATAAAGTTCTTATAAATCATTAAGTTGATTAACCAGTAAAGTGAGTGCATGAGCAATGGTTTGCTGCCGCACTTGGTAGCGGTCACCGGTAAAGTACTGGATATCGGTCCATGTGTTATTCGCAGTAGCAATACCAAAACACACCATACCAACTGGTTTCTCGCTCGAGCCACCAGTAGGCCCTGCGATACCGGTAGTACTCACCGCAACATCGGTAGCCAGTGCGCGCATCGCGCCGGTTGCCATTGCTGCTGCGCACTCGGCCGATACCGCACCATAGCTAGTGATAACGCTCTCGGGCACTTGGAGCAGTTGTTGCTTTACTTGGTTGCTGTAACTTACAATTCCGCCTGTAAACCATGCCGAGCTTCCTGATAAATCGGTGCACGCGCTAGCAATGCCACCACCACTGCAAGATTCAGCAGTAGCTAAACGAAACTGTTTTGCGGTTAAGAGCGAGGCCATTTCTTGCACTAAGTTCTCGATTGCCGAGCCGTGTACTGCGTTTGCTTCCATAAATCACTCCCTACTTGCACACTCATTTCGTTTAAGAATATCTAAGGTTCATAATGATTGCGAATTTATACTTGGCATTTGTAGCTGAAAATTGGATCATGTAGAAGCAACATGGCGCGATTGCCATGGCCGATAAAATTATAACGAAAAAATAAGGGCACTCTACCCTCGCAGAATGCCGCCAAGAACACCGAAAAGGACGCCAAAACGAATGCCACAGCCAACACCTCAACACACGCCAATGATGCAACAGTATTTGGCGCTCAAAGCTGAGCATCCAAACATTCTGTTGTTTTATCGCATGGGTGATTTTTATGAGTTGTTTTATGATGATGCGCAACGCGCGGCAGATCTTCTCGATATTACCCTAACTCAGCGCGGCAGCTCTGGCGGTAATCCTATTCCTATGGCGGGCGTACCTTATCACGCAGTAGAGGGCTACCTTGCACGATTAATTAAGCTTGGCGAATCGGTTGCCATTTGCGAGCAAGTTGGCGATCCAGCTACCAGTAAAGGGCCAGTAGATCGCAAAGTAGTACGCATTGTAACTCCTGGCACCGTGAGCGATGAGGCGTTACTAGAGCCCGCGCGCGAAAACTTATTAGTGGCTATTTGCCAGCATACCGATGAACGCTGGGGCTTGGCCGGGGCAGATATCAGCAGTGGCCGTTTCTTTGTAGCCGCACTAGCGAACACGGATGCATTACTGAGTGAGCTCGAACGTTTACAGCCCGCGGAGTTACTTTACCCCGAATCACTGCAACTGCCAGCACCAGCAAAAACGATTAAAGGGTTACGCCGGCGACCTGAGTGGGAATTTAGTAGTGATAGTGCTGAGCAAAGTTTACTACGCCAGTTTGCCACCCACGATTTATCCGGGTTCGGCCTTGATAAACAGCATCCCGGCATTGGCGCCGCAGGTTGTGTTTTGCAGTACATTAAAGACACCCAACGCTCAGCCCTGCCCCATTTACAGAGTATTCAGCAGGAATTTGCCCGCGATGCCATTCACTTGGATAGCGCTACGCGCCGTAATCTTGAATTAACCACCAATCTACAAGGCGGTGATAACCATACCTTGGCGGCAGTACTTGATTATACTAAAACGGCAATGGGTAGCCGCCTATTGAAACGTTGGTTACATCGGCCACTACGTGACACCAAACGGTTACAAAAGCGCTTAGATACCGTAGCGTTATTAAAAAGCTCCGAAGCTTGGTCGGCACTACAATCATGTTTGCGCGACATTGGCGATCTAGAGCGGATCCTTTCAAGAGTAGCATTACAAACCGCTCGCCCGCGTGATTTAACGCGCTTACGAGCGGCGTTATCACTATTACCTAACATTAACCAACACCTTCGTGATTTTAAATTAACCGCGCACGTGCCAGAATTTACTGAATTTAGTGATTATCACCATCTGCTCTGCCAAAGCATAGACGACAACCCGCCGGTGCTGATTCGCGATGGTAATGTGATTCGAACAGGCTATAACGCAGAGCTCGATGCATTTCGCGAGCTTAGCGCGGGCGGTACAGCACAATTAGAAGCCCTTGCTGAGCGCGAGCGGCAACGCACAGGCATTGCCAATTTAAAAATCGGCTATAACAAAGTACATGGCTTTTATATTGAGCTAAGCCGCCTTGCCGCTGATAAAGTGCCGCCAGAATACCAGCGCAGGCAAACTCTGAAAAACGCCGAACGCTACATCATTCCTGAATTGAAAACCTTTGAAGATCAGGTGTTACAGAGCCAAAGCAAAGCTTTGGCGCTAGAAAAACAGTTGTATCAAGCAGTTCTGGATGAACTGCAGCAGCCTTTAGGTGAACTCCAAGCTTGCGCATATCAACTTGCCGAACTCGATGTGTTCTGCTGCTTCGCTGAACGCGCAATAACCTTAAATTACAGCCAGCCCCAGTTCACCGCTGCCAACGAATTGCATATCGAAGACGGTCGCCACCCTGTAGTTGAGGCGTTTGCAGATACACCGTTTATTGCCAACGCTGTGCAATTTGATCAACAACGCCGTTTACATATCATTACCGGCCCTAACATGGGTGGTAAATCTACCTATATGCGGCAAACCGCGTTGATTACGTTAATGGCACATACTGGCTGTTTCGTGCCCGCTCGTTCTGCGCGGATTGGCCCGGTTGATCGCATCTTCACTCGCATTGGTGCCGCCGACGAATTGGCCTCGGGCCGCTCAACCTTTATGGTAGAAATGACCGAAACGGCAAATATTTTGCACAATGCTACCGCGCACTCGTTGGTGTTGATGGATGAAATTGGCCGAGGAACATCTACCTACGATGGTTTATCGTTGGCTTGGGCCAGTGCAGAAGCATTAAGCCGTAGTGGTGCGATGTGCTTATTTGCCACCCATTACTTCGAATTAACTCAGCTTGCGGAGCAACTCGGAAATACCGTGAATATGCATGTAGATGCAGTTGAACACGGCGACACCATCGCCTTTTTGTATCATGTGAAAGAAGGTGCCGCGAGCCGCAGTTTTGGTATTCAAGTTGCGCGCCTTGCTGGAGTGCCAGAGCCGGTATTGTTGCGGGCTAAAGAGTGTTTGGCGAATTTAGAAAAGAGTGATGGTGTTGCAGCAGATAAAGCACCGGTAGCACAACAGACCAGCTTAGCGCTTGAGCCTCTAACGATTGAATCAGCGCCAGCCCCAGCTGATCCGCGCATCGCGCTATTAAATGAACTCAATCCAGATGAGCTAAGCCCCAAACAAGCGTTGGAGCTACTTTACCAGCTTAGTAAGCAACATTAATCGTCTGAAAACACTGAATCGGTGCTTAAGCCTTCTTGCATCATTACTTCACGCAAGCGCCGCAATGCTTCTACTTGAATTTGCCTTACTCGTTCGCGGGTAAGGCCGATCTCCTTACCTACATCTTCCAGTGTTGCGGGTTCATAGCCTAATAAGCCGAAACGGCGGGCTAACACCTCTTTTTGCTTGGCATTGAGCGCATCAAGCCAACCCAACAAGCGTTCCCGCAAATCATCGTTTTGCAAGATACCCTCTGGCCCACCGGCAGTTTCATCGGCAATGATATCGAGTAAGCCTTTTTCACCATCACCCGCTAATGGCGTGTCTACCGAAGCAATGCGTTCATTCAAACGCAGCATTTTATGCACATCTTCTACGGGTAAATTGAGGCTATGGGCAATATCTTCAGCGGTAGGTTCATGCTCTAACTTTTGCGCTAGCTCTCGAGCTGCACGCAAATAAATATTTAATTCTTTAACCACATGAATTGGTAAACGAATAGTGCGGGTTTGGTTCATGATGGCGCGTTCAATGGTTTGCCGAATCCACCACGTTGCGTAGGTAGAAAAGCGAAAACCACGTTCTGGATCGAACTTCTCTACTGCGCGTATGAGGCCTAAATTACCTTCTTCAATTAAATCAAGAAGAGCAAGACCACGATTGTTATAACGACGGGCAATTTTCACCACTAGGCGCAGGTTACTTTCAATCATGCGCTGACGTGCTTTTACATCACCTTTCAGGGCTTTACGCGAGAAGAAAACTTCTTCTTCAGCGGTTAGTAGGGGCGAAAAACCAATTTCATTTAAGTACATTTGAGTGGCATCAAGCTTGCGTTGATACTTTACTTTCGAAGCCAACGCTTCTTCAAGTTCAGCATCAATTTCTTCTCGATCTTTATCAGCCAATGTTGTTTCATCCCCTGAGAATTCTAGGTCCTCAGTGTCTTCAGCAACATCTTCAGTACTCGTTGATTGCTCATCTTTATCACGCATGCACCACACTCCCATATACTGCTTGCTAATTGCTCCATGCTAACGATTTCGCGGTAAATAATTTTCCGGATTTACCGAGTTACCTCGAAATCGCAATTCAAACCTTAACCGCACATCATCTCTACCACTACTTCCCATCGTGGCGATTTGCTGACCCGCTTCAACCCATTGCTGTTCCTGCACTAGCAGATCATCGTTATGCCCATACGCGGTTATGAAATCATCATTATGTTTCAATATGATTAATCGACCATATCCACGTAGCGCACTACCTACATATACAACTCGCCCTGCGGCAGCGGCAACTACTGGGTCTCCCCGATTGCCATTGAACTCTATCCCTTTCCCACCTACTTCATGGTTTGAGAAGCGCCTAACCAACGTACCTCGATGCGGCCATTGCCAACGCACTTCATCATTTGCTATACGCCGCTGCGGTTCTGCTACTGGCCGTGAAACCACCCTTGGCGCTGGAGCAGGCGCTTGTTTTGCTTCAGGTTTTACTGCTTCTGTAGTATTACCATACTCTCTAGATTGCGAGGACGCAACACCCTCTTGTATAACATTTGTATCATTTGTAACAGAGTTGTTAGTGCGGTGGTTTGCCACAGGAGTGCTTGCGCCCTGCGGTGATAAGCGCAGCTTTTGGCCAACTAAAATTGTATAAGGTGCAGAAAGGTTATTGATTTGCGCAATATCGCGCAAATCTTGATTGGCGCGAAAGGCAATGGTGTAAAGCGTGTCGCCACGCTGAACTTCATATACATCACCACTCAGTGAGGCGCGTTCATAATTGTGAAACGTAGGGCCACGGTAAACATTTTCTACCGGCGCAGGTTCATGTGGAGCCGTGCAGCCAACAATCCCTGCAGCTACTAACAGCACTCCAAACTTACGTAACCAACCTGCTACCATGTCCCCTCCTAGGTGCTTAGTGTTTTACGCTAAGTCCCCTTTCAGTAAAGGTACAAAGCGCACCGCTCCTTCATTGCGCCTTTTGTACTCATCACCGTTTCGCTCAATCAGCAATAGCTGTTGTTCTTTTTCGCCCACGGGAATAACTAACCGACCCCCGTTAGGGCTTAATTGTTCCAGTAAATCATTAGGTATTTGTGCAGCCGCTGCGGTTACGATGATGGCATCGAATGGCGCTTTACTTGGCCAGCCTTGCCAACCATCACCATGGCGCATCGCAACATTATGCAGATCCATTCGTTGTAACCGGCGCTTAGCTTGGTATTGCAAGGCGCTAATCCGCTCCACAGAAAATACGTGCGGTACTAAATGCGCCAACACTGCGGTTTGATATCCAGAGCCTGTGCCTATTTCTAATACGGTTTGTGGAGACGATTCCAGCAACATACTGGTCATTCTGGCTACCATATAGGGCTGCGAAATCGTTTGGCCGTTGCCAATCGGCAAAGCATTATTCTCATATGCTTGGTGTGCTAGCGATTCCGGCATAAATTCGTGTCTTGGCAATTGCTCCATTACCGCTAAAACTTTTTCATCGGTAATGCCTAAACTACGTAATCGCTGCACCAAACGGCGCGCCATTCCCTGGAAATTATTCACTCTCATTTTGGTATATCTAACCACTCTTGCACACGTTGTTGATCATCGTTCGCTGTCATATCAACAGTTAACGGTGTTATCGATACATAGCCATCGCGTACCGCTGCAAAATCAGTACCCGGGCCATCATCTCGCTGCGGCCCAACTGGGCCATACCAGAATATCTCTCTACCCCATGGATCACTACCACGCACCATGTGTTCAGCACGATGACGCCGCCCTAGCCGAGTAAGCACTGTGCCTTTAAGCTCGCTATACGGTAAGTACGGTACATTCACATTCAATACGAAATCAGATTCAAGCGGCTGTTTTTGTAGCTTCACAATCAAATCAGCCACAACTTGCGCGGCTGTATCATAATAATCATGGCCATGTTCACCCATCGAAACCGCGATTGCGGGTAAGCCTACAAAGCGCCCTTCTGTTGCTGCGGCTACAGTGCCCGAATAGATAACATCATCCCCCATATTCGGCGCATCGTTAATTCCCGAAACCACTAAATCTGGTGCATCGCCCAAGGGCGAGTTGGTGCCAATATGCACACAATCTGTTGGCGTGCCGTTCACAGAAAAGAAGCCATTTTCTAGCTGCTCAACCCGTAACGGGTTGTGCAACGTTAACGAGTTACTCGCACCAGAACAATTACGGTCAGGGGCGATAACAGTTACCTCAGCTAGCTTTGATAACGCCTTATACAATGCCGCTAATCCAGGCGCTCTCACGCCATCATCATTACTTAGCAAAATTCGCATGTGGTTCCTCGTTGCTGGTGTTCTGGTTATCTATTCTTGGCCATTCATACAGTTATTGAATCGCTGTTACCTTAGCTCTTGTGTTCAAACTGAGCACGTTCGCGGCTATTAAAATCGCCTAATTCCGCCAGTACAGTAGTGGCAAAACTACCCGTTGGTAATGTAAACGTAAGCTCTAACGAGGTTGCATCAAGTTGCTGCCAAGAAAAATTTGCGGGCTGAATAAACAGCGGCCTACGCTCTTGCTGTAATCGCGCTTTGCGTAAACCATCTTGCAACTTTGGCCAGTTGGCTAATACGTTGCGCTCGAATTCTGCCGATTGCCCAGTTGCTAAAATTTCGCCATCGCCAAACAGTGGCCCACTCACTGCCACATCCCCTTCCGCCGCGCGTTGTTCAAGCTCTGGGGTGATTTCCTCTGCAGTAAAAAAGGAGTGGCTACCGGTAAGAATAAATACATCTCCGGGTAATAGAGTTGCACCATGCTGCGTTATTCGCGCACACAAATATTGATTGAATAACCACGAACGCGCCGAGGAAAGTAAAATACCGCGTAAATCACGATTTTTAATACGTTTGCCTGCAAACATATCAATTGCTTGCGGTAAGTTCTGGCGATCAATACCAAAACGTTGCTCGCCAAAATAATTAGCAACTGATTGCGCTACTAGGGCTAGGCGCTCTTCTGCGAGCTTCATATCACTGATATCGCGCAATACAATGTTAAAGCTATTGGCTTTATGCACGCCACGGCGCAGCTTTCGGTGGCTGCGCACGTGTTCAAGTAATGTTACTTGGCCGTCGGCAAAGCTTGTTTGTATGCACTCTTGCCAATCGGGTTCGGCTAAGGCTGGTAACTCAACAGAAAACCATTGGCGGGTAATGCCAAAGCGGTCTTTCATTCCTGAAAAGCTAATATTACGCACTGGAATATCTAAAAAACGAGCAATGTTTTTTGCCACTTGCGCTGTATTTACACCCGCTTTTTCTATATGCAACCAGTGGTGTTGGCCCTTCTCTATTGGTTCTGGGGCAAAGCCTAATATTTCATGCACCACAAAATCAGCATGCACATTCTTAAATGTACCAGTAGGTACAGGGCCAGCTAATAAGCGGAGCCACTGGGTTTGCCAATCTGTATCCTGCGTTGTACCGTTACTACTCTCACTACTATTCATTATGGGTACCATATTTAGCTTACTTGGGCTCAAGCAAAACCACCGCCATGCTGGCTATTCCCTCACTACGGCCGGTGAAACCTAGCCCTTCAGTGGTGGTTGCCTTCACATTCACGCGCGTTGGTTCTAACTGCAGGATCGCAGCAATTCGTTCTCGCATTGCTTCTCGGTGTGGATTAATTTTTGGTTTTTGGCAAATTACGGTAACGTCCAGGTTTGCCATGGTGTATTGCTGTGCAGTAACCGCCTGCCAAACCTTAGTTAACAAATCTGCACTATTGGCGCCTTTAAACGCAGGGTCATTATCGGGGAACCAAACGCCAATATCGCCTTCGCCGATGGCGCCTAGTAACGCATCACAGATGGCGTGTAACACAACATCACCATCGGAATGGGCAAGCAGCCCTTGATCACAAGGAATATCAATACCGGCGAGCCGCACTGGCCCGGCGCCACCAAATTTATGCACATCAAAGCCTTGGCCAATTCGCACTTGTACTTACTCCTTGCTGGTATCGCGATCTAAATTCTGTAAATAAAATTCTGCTAACGGTAAATCTTCTGGATCCGTTACTTTCATTACCTGCCGGCTACTGGGCACCAGAATGGGCTGGCCCCCATCGGCTTCGATAGCAGATGCTTCATCCGTTATTGCTAAGCCCTGTGCTATTGCGTTCTGCAATGCATGCTGTAAATCACCCAAGCGAAATACCTGTGGTGTTTGCGCTAACCAAATGGTTTCTCTATCGAGCGTACTGCGGATATGCGGTATCGCCCCTTGATCATCCGCCTGCTTAATCGTATCTCGCGCTGGCAGCGCCAAAATTGCCCCAAGATGAGGATACTTGCTCGCAGTATCAAGTAACGTTGTTAGAAGCGCCAACGGTAAACAGGGGCGTGCAGCATCATGCACTGCTACTAATATGTTCTTATCATAGGATTCAAGCGCTGCAGCAACGCCATTAAGTACCGATTCGGCTCGTGTGGCGCCACCCGCTACCCGAACTACTTTAGGATGAGATGCATATTGGCTGCTAGCAAACCAGCCGTCATCGGGTTGTAAGGCTACAAACACGCGCTCAATACGAGGTTCAACCAGCAGTGCTGCAATAGCATGATCTAGTATGCTAGCCCCAGCGCACTGCAAATACTGTTTCGGGATTGCAGAGCCCATTCGTTGGCCAATACCAGCAGCAGGAATTACTGCAATCATGCATCCGGTTCCTGTTCTTCAATACTAATCAAACGAAAAAATGTTTCTTCCGGCCGCACCAATCCTAATTCGTTACGAGCACGCTCTTCTACTGCCTCCAGCGCGTTGCGCAGATCATCAATATCGGCGGCAATTAACTGATTGCGTTGCTCTAAGCTTTCGTTAGCTGCTTCTTGGCGGGCTACATCGCTTTGTAATTCACGAAAATCTTGCATGCCGTGTTGGCCAAACCAAATGCGATACTGTAATACCAGCACAAGGCCAATAATAATTACCGTAAGTAAGCGCATAAGATCCTCATCTAAGAGCCAAAGTTAGTTTAATCTACCACTGCCACTGCATGGTTAAAAGGGCAACTTACGCACTTCAGTAAACTTCGGCCAAACCAATGTGCTGGTTAAAAGTAATGTTCGTAAACTTAGGCTGGTTGGCTGCATGCGGCCAGAAGGCCCCCATCGGTGCCCACAGCAAGCGGCTATAATGGTTGTTTTATCGGGTTTTACGAGTTGCAGCTGTACGTTTTCATCTTGCCCTGCGCTATCCAGAGTAGCACCAGATACATCGAACCAGCCCCATTGATTCAGGTGAATGCGGCCTTCCTGCATGCTGATCTCATCAATACTATCTAGGTAGACTTGCGTTATGCCTTGGTGGTAATACAGAACTGGCATTACTAACGCTAAACGCGCATGGCGTTCTAACCAGCTGGCAAGTTTATTCTGCGCGCTCGTGGTGGGAGCCCGAGGTGGTTTTGGGGTTTGCTTTGCCAGCCAACAAGCGGCATGAATATCAAGGCTAAGTTCGTGCTCCAAGCCGCCGCGCTGTAATTCCCCTGCGGCAAAAAGTAAGGCATGTGCAGTTCGCTGCACATGCCCACTTAAACTCGCTAATCTGCGCCGCAACATCCGAATATCATCGGCGTGGTTAACGCCCAACGAATCTACCTGGCTAAGTTCACGCAGCTGTTGTGCATAGAGTGCGTTGCACAATTCTGCGAATTCGCTGCTCTGCCCTGGCAGATTAAATATTTCGGTTTGTTCCGATGCGTTTGCCATACAGCAAATACAGCCTTACTGCGCCGCTTTGATTTCGGCGCGGCCGTTATAGGCTACATCACCAAGCGCTGCTTCGATACGCAATAGCTGGTTGTATTTTGCCACCCGATCAGAACGGCACAAGCTACCGGTTTTAATTTGTCCCGCAGCCGTACCTACCGCTAAATCAGCAATTGTGGCATCTTCTGTTTCGCCTGAACGATGAGAAATTACTACCGTAAAGCCAGCTTCTTGCGCCATACGAATGGCGGCTAACGTTTCAGTTAAGCTGCCAATTTGATTAAATTTAATCAAAATTGAATTACCGATGCCTTCACTAATACCACGTTGTAAAATCTTGGTATTGGTTACGAACAAATCATCACCTACCAACTGTACTTTGCTACCAAGCTTATCGGTAAGAATTTTCCAGCCTTCCCAATCGCTTTCATCTAAACCATCTTCGATCGAAACAATTGGGTAACGCGCACTTAAATCAGCAAGGTAATCGGCAAACTCTGCCGCAGTAAAGCTCTTACCTTCACCACTTAAATGATATTTGCCATCACGATAGAACTCGGAAGCTGCACAATCCAATGCTAATGTAACATCTTTACCAAGCTCATAGCCGGCGTTCGCCACAGCTTCAGAAATAACCGCTAAGGCTTCTTCATTCGAAGCTAAGTTAGGGGCGAAGCCACCTTCATCACCAACCGATGTACTCAACCCGCGGGCTTTCAACACTGCTTTCAAGGCATGGAAAATCTCTGCGCCCACACGAAGCCCTTCAGCAAAACTTTTCGCACCTACTGGCTGCACCATGAATTCTTGAATATCAACATTATTATCAGCATGTTCGCCGCCATTGAGGATATTCATCATTGGCAATGGCATACTGTACTTGCCGGAAGTGCCATTCAAATCAGCGATGTGGGCGAACAACTCTACCCCTTTGCTGATTGCTGCCGCTTTTGCCACGGCAAGCGAAACCGCCAAAATTGCATTCGCGCCAAGCTTTTCTTTGTTTTCTGTGCCATCCAACTTCAGCATCGCATTATCGATAGCGGCTTGGTTTAACGCATCCATTCCTTGCAAGGTTTCCGCAATCGCGCCGTTAATGTTGGCTACTGCAGTTAATACGCCTTTGCCCAAGTAACGACCCGCATCTCCATCACGCAGCTCTAAGGCTTCTCGGCTGCCCGTTGAAGCGCCACTTGGAGCGGCTGCACGACCCATGCTGCCATCAGCTAACACTACATCTGCTTCAACCGTTGGGTTACCGCGCGAATCCATGATTTCGCGACCAATGATTTTTACAATCTTACTCATAAAAATAATCCTTCAATTCGTATGTAAAGCAACTAGCGATTGCGATGTTGATACTCTTGCGCTGCTGCAATAAAGCTCTCAAATAATTTATGGCCATCACGTGGTGTTGAAGTGAACTCAGGATGAAATTGAGCTGCCACAAACCATGGGTGATCTGGAAGCTCAATTACTTCCACCAAGCGCTTATCAGCCGACAAGCCGCTAAACCGCATACCCGCTGCTTCTAGCTGTTCACGGTAATTGTTATTCACTTCATAGCGATGGCGATGGCGCTCTTCTATGGTATCGCTGCCGTATATATCATGCGCTTTCGTACCCGGCAGTAAATGACACTGCTGAGCACCTAAACGCATCGTGCCACCTAAATCAGAGCCCAAATCACGAATTTCCTGCTGGCCACTTTCATCCATCCACTCAGTAATTAAGCCAACCACTGGGTGTGCCGTATGCTCATCAAACTCGGTACTATTGGCGCCGGCTAACCCTGCTACATTACGAGCGAATTCGATCAGTGCGATTTGCATCCCTAAGCAAATCCCCAAATAAGGAATATTGTTCTCACGCGCATATTGGGCCGCCATGATTTTGCCTTCAATACCACGGCCACCGAAGCCACCAGGCACCAAAATTGCGTCTACATCGGCTAATTTACTTACACCTTTGCTTTCCACATCTTGGGAATCAATATAGCGAATATTTACCGTAAGGCGGTTATGCAAACCTGCATGCGCAAGCGCTTCATTCACTGATTTATAAGCATCCGGTAGTTCTACATACTTACCAACAAAACCAACCGTTACTTCACCACCTGGGTTCGATTCTAAGTATAAAACCTTTTCCCATTCAGTTAGATCAGCCTCTGGAACCTCAACACCAAAACGCTCAAGCACGAATTCATCCAGCCCTTGCGATTTCAGAATCGCAGGGATTTTGTAGATGCTTGGTACGTCTTTTAACGAGATTACCGCACGTTCAGGTACGTTGGTGAATAGCGCGATTTTAGCTCGTTCGTTAGCTGGTACGATGCGATCCGAGCGGCAAATTAGCACATCAGGTTGAATACCAAGAGAACGCAATTCCTTTACAGAATGCTGCGTTGGCTTGGTTTTCACTTCACCAGCAGCGCCCAAAAACGGCACTAAGGTAAGATGAATGAACAACGTGCGGTGGCGCCCTACTTCTGTAGCAAGCTGACGAATAGCTTCCAAGAATGGTTGCGATTCAATATCACCAACAGTACCGCCAATTTCAATCAGAGCAATATCATAGCCCTCAGCGCCGTCTATTACGCGGCGTTTGATTTCGTTGGTGATATGCGGAATTACCTGAATGGTAGCGCCGAGGAAATCACCACGGCGTTCTCTACGAATCACATCTTCGTATACGCGGCCAGTAGTGAAGTTATTTTTCTTGGTCATGCGGGTGCGAATAAATCGCTCATAATGGCCAAGATCGAGATCAGTTTCAGCGCCATCGCAGGTAACGAATACTTCGCCATGCTGAATGGGGCTCATTGTGCCCGGGTCCACGTTGATATACGGGTCGAGCTTCATGATAGTTACTTTGAGTCCGCGAGCTTCTAATATAGAAGCCAACGAAGCCGCCGCAATACCTTTCCCCAGCGAAGAAACTACACCGCCGGTTACAAAAATATATTTAGTCGCCATGCAAAACCTGCTGCTTCAGGAAAATGAATCAAGGAAAAGGATGTAAAGACGGGAAAACAGTATACCCGAGCATCGCCTCGCCAACAATCTCTTACACAAAATCATGTGGTAATTTTTTTAGCCTGTTGCCAAAGTGCTTCTAATTCATTCAATTCTGCGCTGCCAATGGCCACATCGTTTTCTTTAGCTAACGTTTCTACTTTACGGAAACGCTGCATAAATTTTTGATTTGCCCGCTGCAACGCCGTTTCCGGATTTACTTTACAGTGGCGCGCTAAATTTACCGTGGCAAATAACAAATCACCGATCTCTTCTGCCACACGATCCTGCTGAATCTGTTCTTGGGCTACTGCAAGCTCTGCAGCAATTTCATCCGTTTCTTCGCGAACCTTCGCAATCACTTGGCTGGGGTTATCCCAATCAAAGCCAACAGCAGCACAGCGCTTTTGAATTTTTAACGCCTGCAGCAAACCCGGCAGGTTGCTGGGGATATCTGCGAGCACGCTATCATCGCCAGGCTTTTCAGCGCGCTCTTGCTGCTTAATTAGCTCCCATTGCCGCTTTACATCCTCGGCATCGGTAACGCTGCCGTTAGCGAACACATGCGGGTGCCTCCGAATTAATTTATCAGCAACAGCCTGTGCCACTTCATCAAAACTAAAATCCCCCTGCTCATTAGCAACCTGTGCATAAAACACCACCTGAAATAACAAATCACCAAGTTCGTCTTTTATCTCTAGTGGGTTGCCAGTATGAATCGCTGCGGCAACTTCATACGCTTCCTCGATAGTATAGGGGATCAGGCTTGCCATCGTTTGCTTTAAATCCCAAGGACAACCGCCATCAGGATTTCTAAGTTGCGCCATAATCTCTAGCAAGCGATTTACATGTTGCAGTTGCGCTTGTTCAGCCATGTTTTATCCTGTTTGCCTGTTCGTATTCGAAGTTATTTCCGTTTTGCTGTGCGTACGTGGCTTACCTGCTGAATACGCGCCAATAAACGGGTAATCTCAGCATTATCCCGCACCATAATTTCCAACTCTATCTGCACCTGTTGCCGATCGTGATCGTGGCGGGTATTCACGCTATTCACATTCACTTTCTCATGGCTCAAAATGCTGGTGATATCATGCAATAAGCCAGAGCGATCTTCCGCGGTAATCGTAATTCGAGCTGCATACCGCTGTTGTTGCTGAGCTTCCCAAGCCACATCAATGCCGCGCCCTGGGTTTTGTTGTAGCAATTGCGCCAAATTCTCACAATCTTGATGGTGAATCGATACACCCCGCCCTTGGGTAACATAACCCATAATAGGATCACCCGGCAGCGGCTGACAGCAGCGCGCAAAACTCATTAATAAGTTACCGATACCAGCAACTTTCACCCCATCTTCTGGCTTGCCGCGCTTACCGGCGCGTTTGCGGGTGGCTAATTTCTCTAATTCATCAAGCTCGTCTTCTTGCTGTGGCCCTTTCAAGTAGTTTACTACCTGATTCAAGCGCACATCACCAGCGCCAATCGCTGCTAATAAATCATCTAAGTGCAGCATGTTAAAGCGTTCTACCGCTGGGGCCACATCATGCATGGTTAACTTATGCTTGGCTAATTCCGTTTCTAAAATTTCCCGCCCAGTAATTAAGTTTTGCTCACGATCGAGTTTCTTAAAATAGGCGTGCACTTTGCTGCGCGCACGAGCTGATTTCAGATAGCCAAGCGCTGGGTTAATCCAATCTCGTTTGGGGTTCGGCTCTTTCTGGGTTAGAACCTCTACCCGTTCACCATTTTGCAGCACGTAGGTGAATGGCACGATACGCCCATCTACCTTTACGCCAATACAACGATGGCCAATTTGCGAATGAATATAGTAAGCAAAATCTAAGGGGGTAGAACCAAAGGGTAAATCGATCACATCACCTTTGGGAGTAAATACATACACCCGATCTTCGAATACTTGGCTGCGTATTTCTTGCACTAAATCTTCGTTCTCGGCCATATCTTCATGCCAAGCTAACAACTTCCGTAGCCAAGCAATCTTATCTTCATATCCTTGCGAACGGCCGGTAGTAGGGCCTTCTTTGTACACCCAATGGGCGGCTACCCCAAGCTCAGCATCATCGTGCATTTGCTCAGAGCGAATTTGTATTTCTACATTCTTTTGTTCAGGGCCAATCACTACCGTATGAATTGATTGGTAACCGTTCGGCTTCGGCGTTGCCACATAATCATCAAATTCACTGGCAATATGCCGCCAGCGGCTATGCACAATACCAAGTGCTGCATAACAATCTTTCAAGCTTTGAGTAACAACCCGAACGGCTCGAATATCAAATAGCTCATCAAACTGCAGGTTTTTCTTCTGCATTTTTTTCCAAATACTGAAGATATGCTTCGGCCTGCCATACACATTAGCAACAATGCCCTGTTCCGCTAAATCGGCCTGCAAGCCAGTAACAAAAGCATCAATATAGGTTTCTCGTTGCCGCCTATTCTCTCGCAAGTGCTTGGCGATCGACATGTAGATATCGGGATTCAAATAGCGGAAGGATAAATCCTCTAGCTCCCACTTAATTTGTCCTACACCTAATCGATTCGCCAACGGAGCGTATATTTCACTACACTCTTTTGCGGTAAGTACGCGCGTTTCTTCATCAAGATTTTTCACTTCCCGCAAATAACAAATACGCTCGGCAAGTTTAATCAATACCGCCCGCACATCTTCAACCATGGCCAGCAACATGCGCCGAACCGCATCAACTTGTGCTTCCCCAGGTTTACCATGGCGAAAATGCTGTAAATCGCTAATGCTATTCATTTGCTGCACGGTGGCCACAAGCGTGGCCGTAGCCGGTGTTAGTTGCTCGCTAATCCACTCGCGGGTAACGATACCGGCTTCGAAAAAAGGCACACACAATGCAGCTTGCAAGCTTTCTTGATCGAGCTTCAAACTAGAGAGGATTTCCACCATCTCTTGCCCTTTCAGAGCGAGCTCAGCATTATGAGTGAAAGTGGGGTTAATGGTTTGTAGTTGTTCTAGCGTATGCAGAAGGGCATCTTGCTCAGCCGAGCTATGAACATGGTTTAACCAGCGATCATCCTGTGCATCGCGGTTTTGGCTGTGAATATTACGAATTTTAACCATGCTGCCTCCTGCTACAACGTGTTAGGCGCTTTCTAATACCACCATGGCTTGGGCATAATTTGCTTCATCACTTAACGATAGATGAATAGCATGCACCTGTAACTCTTTCGCACGTTGCTCCGCAACGCCTGAAAAGGTGAGCCTTGGTTGACCCAATGGGGTATTACTAATCTCAATATGTTGCCAACTTAAACCATTTTGCAAGCCAGTACCAAGGGCTTTTAGCGCCGCTTCTTTGGCGGCAAAGCGCTTGGCTAAATAACGCACAGGATGCGTGGCTACAGCATATGCCTGCTGCTCGGCTTCTGTAAGCAGCCGCGTTACCAAGCGCGGTTGTCGGGCAACCGCTTTCTCGATACGCGCAATTTCAACAATATCAGTACCAATACCAGCGATCGCCATTGCTACCGAGCCTGCTCTAAAATGCGTTTCATATCGGCCACTGCTTGATGTAGCCCACTAAAAACAGCTCGGCCAATGATCGCATGGCCAATATTAAGTTCATAAATTTCTGGAATCGCAGCAATAGCTTGGGTGTTATGGTAATGCAAACCATGGCCCGCGTTTACTACTAAACCAAGCTCATGAGCATAGCGGGCGCCTTCCTGAATCTGCGCCAATGCTTGCTGTTGTTCGCTGCCGGTGGTTTCCGCGTAATGCCCAGTATGTAATTCAATATAGGGCGCGCCTACAGTTTTTGCCGCCTCAATTTGTTGCTTATCGGCATCAATAAACAACGAAACTAAAATACCTGCTGCACTTAAGCGCGCTACCACATCGCGGCTTCGCTCAATTTGTCCAGCTACATCTAAACCGCCCTCGGTGGTTAACTCTTCGCGCTTTTCCGGAACCAAACACACGTATGCTGGCTTTGTCGCAATAGCAATAGCCACCATTTCATCGGTCATCGCCATTTCTAGATTCATACGAGTTTGGATAGTTTCCGCAAGTATCCGTACATCGCGATCGGTAATATGGCGGCGATCTTCACGTAAATGCACCGTAATACCATCAGCACCGGCTTGCTCTGCTATGGCGGCCGCTTGCACAGGCTCTGGATAAGCAACACCGCGGGCATTGCGCAGCGTGGCGATATGGTCAATATTGATCCCTAATAGTGGTGCTGGCATGAATACTCCTAAATTTTTCCATTCGTATCGTTATCTATGCTGAGTAAACTGTGCTGAGTAAAATGCTGCAAAAGTTACTCAGCCCGTTGCGGGGCGCCTAATGAAGCGAGTAATAATTCTCTACTTCGTAGCGGCTTAGAACCCAACAAGGGTGCATATGCGATACGCATCAAGCGCTTAAATTGTTTTAAAACTTGTGGATTTTCTAAATCAAATGCAGCAAGCCGGGCTATTTCTGCACCATCGATGATCAGCATATCGGCAACTCGAGAGGTTGTTAGGCTACTCGGCACAAATCCGCCATTTTGCTCATGAGAACCCGCCTGAAAGCGATACGCTTGCGCAGGCGAAATAGCATTGCCCTGCTCTGCATCATGCGTAAAAGAAAAGCCTAAATCAAGGTGGCAAAGCAGGCGATATTCAAATTGGCGTAAAATAGGTTCAAGCAAGGTATCACTTGCTAGCAACTCTAAACTTGCGAGGTAATCGGCAAATAAGCCTGGCATTTCTGTATGCTCAGGTAACAAGCGCTGTAGTAGTTCATTAATATACAACGCGCTGTAAAGGCGAACACGCTGTAATGAATAAGTGGCTTGAACATCTGCGCGCTTTAAGGTTTTCATCTCGCCACGGCCACTTAGCTCAATATCAATTACGGTAAAAGGCTCCAATGCAGCGCGCAGGTTTGAACGGCGGCTGCGGGCATATTTCGATATTGCGCGAAAACGGCCATGCTGCTCACTAAATACATCGAGTAACAGGCCGTGTTCTTGCCAGGGCCAACGGTGCAAAACCACGGCCCGATGCATTATTCTTCTCCGTAGCCTAAGCTGCGTAAAGCACGCTCATCATCGGCCCAACCAGATTTAACTTTCACCCATAGCTGCAAGTTCACGCGAGCATCGAGCATATGTTCAATATCTCTACGTGCTTCTGAACCAATGGTTTTTAATCGGCTACCTTTGTTGCCAATCACCATGCGCTTCTGCCCCTCTCGCTCTACTAGAATGAGTGCATGAATATGTACCATGCCATTTTCGGCAGTTTCATACTTCTCAATTTCTACCGTAGTTGAGTAAGGTAGCTCTTCTCCGGTAAAGCGCATTAGCTTCTCACGAATGGTTTCCGCAGCCATAAAGCGTACCGAGCGGTCGGTAACGTGATCGGCTGGATAAAAGTGAATGCCAGCGCTCATGTGCGGCCTTACTAGCGCTTTCAACATGGGCATTTGCTCAGGTGATAACGCACTTAACGGCACTACTTCTTTAAACTCGTACTCACTAGTAATCATTTGAATATGCGGTAACAGCGAGCCTTTATCTTTTACTTGGTCAATTTTATTAATAATCAACATCGCTGGACGATTAGCACGCTTAATTTTACCGAGCACCATTTTGTCATCTTCGGTCCAGTGCGTGCCTTCCACAATAAACAGCACCAAATCTACATCACCAATAGAAGAGCTTGCAGCTCTGTTCATTAATCGATTAATGGCGCGTTTTTCGTCTTTATGCAAACCCGGAGTATCTACATAAATGGTTTGGTATGGGCCTTCAGTATCGATACCCAAAATGCGATGACGCGTGGTTTGCGCTTTCTTCGAGGTGATACTCACCTTTTGGCCAAGTAATTGGTTTAACAGCGTTGATTTACCTACGTTCGGCCTACCCACAATGGCCACAAAACCATTAAAGGTTTCCCCTGCTGGCTTATCATCTGCTTCTTTTGCGAAAAATTCGTCTAAATTCATTTCAATTCCTTGCCTTCCGGTAGTTCTGCAAGCAGCGCAATTGCTTTTGCAGCTGCGGTTTGCTCAGCCTTACGGCGGCTTGTTCCGGTGGCAATTACAGGTTCATTTAAAAGTGCTACTTTGCAGCTGATCGTGAAGCGCTGGTTATGCGCTTGGCCTTCTGTAGCTTCAACTTCATATGCTGGTAAATCAAACTGCCGCCCTTGCAAGAATTCCTGCAAACGGGTTTTCGGATCTTTTTGATTGTCACCAGGCTTAATTTCATTCAATAACGGTTGATACCAATCGCGAACAATTTGCTGCGCCGTAACAACATCGCTGTCTAAAAAGATAGCACCAATAATGGCTTCTACCGCATCCGAAAGAATTGAATCGCGGCGAAAACCACCACTTTTTAACTCACCGGGCCCTAACTTTAAGAATTTGCCCAACTCAAATGCTCGGGCTACTTTCGCTAACATGGTGCCGCACACAAGGGTTGCGCGCATGCGGCTTAAATCGCCTTCTGGTGATTTTGGGAAGCGGTGGTAGAGCTCTTCGGCAATCACCACACTTAAAATTGAATCGCCCAGAAACTCAAGGCGCTCATAATGGTTTTCACTGGCGCTTCGGTGCGTAAGTGCCTGATATAACAAATCATGGTTGTTAAAGTTGTAGCCTAGCCGGCGTTCTAATTCCCGCAACTGGATAGGTGGTAAACTCACTTAATTCTCCCTAAACGGTTAAAGCGGATTTTGCTAGGTACCCAGTTCGGTAACCAACTGTTCACATCACGCTCAAACTCGAGGCTTAACCAAACAAATACGGCACGCCCCACTAACAAATCTTCGTGTACAAAGCCCCAATAGCGGCTATCCACTGAATTATCACGATTATCGCCGATAAAGAAGTAGTGCTCCGCTGGCACATCCCACACCATCGTATTATTCGTGGAATTCACCCGCGGGTTCACTAAAACATTGTATTCCAATTCATTGTACTGTTCATGGTAACGGTGCAACGGCATGCGCTGTTGTTGGTACTCGCCAACCGCTTGCAGATCACGGGTTAACTCTATCGGTTCTACATCGGCGCAATCGGCTAAACAGCCCGGTTGAATGAAAAATGTTTTGTCTTGATACGTAATCCGATCACCCGGCAAACCAATCACTCGCTTAATGTAATCAAGATCTGGCTCAACGGGATATTTAAATACCGCAATATCCCCACGATCAGGCCGGCCAGTGCGCAAAAACTCCTTTCGTGATACCGGCTCACGTAATCCATAGCGGAATTTCTCTACCAGAATAAAATCACCTACCAGTAGCGTTGGTAACATCGAGCCGGAAGGAATTCGGAACGGTTCATAAATAAACGAGCGCAAAATCAAAATAACAAACAGCACCGGAAACGCAGCTTGAGCAAAATCCGCCAAGCCAGATTGCGGTGCAATTTGGTCTGCTTGTTCAGGCTCCAACGCTACACCAGCTTGCGCCTCTGCTGCACGAATCTTCTCATCTCGCTTTGGCTTCCAAACAAAATGGTCGATTGCCCATATAATCCCGGTTACAAAGGTACCGATTACAAGCAATAGCGAAAAATAATATGTATTCATGCAAAACGTTCCTGGTTAACTGTAAAGGTGCATTACTTACCGGTTTTCAATACCGCTAAGAACGCCTCTTGAGGAACTTCCACGTTCCCCAATTGCTTCATGCGCTTCTTACCTTCTTTCTGTTTCTGCAGTAGTTTCTTCTTCCGGCTCACATCGCCACCGTAACATTTCGCCGTTACGTTTTTACGCAGTTGTTTTACCGTGCTACGGGCAATAACATGATTGCCAATGGTTGCTTGAATCGCGATATCAAACATCTGCCGCGGAATCAGCTCGCGCATTTTATCTACCACATCACGGCCACGATATTGTGCTTGGCTGCGATGTAGAATCATGGCTAACGCATCTACGCGCTCGGCATTAATAAGGATATCTACTCGTACCATATCCGATTCTTCGAAGCGCTTGAACTGATAATCAAGCGATGCGTAACCACGGCTGGTTGATTTCAAGCGGTCAAAGAAATCCATTACCACTTCTGCCATCGGCAATTCGTAGGTGAGGGCCACTTGATTGCCGTGATACACCATATTCGTTTGCATACCGCGGCGCTCTACGCATAACGTAATTACGTTACCCACATGCTCTTGCGGCACTAATATGTTCGCTTCTACGATAGGCTCATAAATCGCTTTAATATCATTTACCGGCGGCAGATATGCTGGGTTATCTACCATTTTGATTTCACCCTTGGTTGTTTCCACTTTGTAAACAACCGTTGGCGCGGTGGTAATCAAATCGATATCATATTCACGCTCTAGCCGCTCTTGTACAATCTCCATGTGCAGCATTCCTAGGAAGCCGCAACGGAAACCAAACCCTAGCGCACCCGAGTTTTCTGGTTCGAAGAACAACGACGCATCGTTCAAGCTTAACTTATCGAGTGCATCGCGGAAGTTCTCGTAATCATCAGAGCTAATTGGGAACATACCTGCATATACTTGCGGCTGAACCTTTTTAAAACCAGGCAGCATTTTATCGGCTGGGCGTTTGGCATGGGTTAAGGTATCACCAACGGGCGCGCCGTGGATTTCCTTAATCCCTGCAATTACGTACCCTACTTCACCTGCACGGAGAATACCGGTTTCTGTTTGCTTCGGGGTAAAGATACCCACTTTATCAACGATATGATCATGACCCGTAGACATCACTTTCATTTTTTCGCCAGCGCGCAACACACCTTTCTTGATTCGCACAAGCGAAACAACACCTTGGTAGTTATCGAACCACGAATCAATAATCAACGCTTGTAACGGCGCTTCATCGTCTGCATCCCCTTCTGGTGAAGGTATTTGCAATACAATGCGCTCGAGTACTTCATCGATGCCCACACCCGTTTTCGCTGAACAACGCACTGCATCATGGGCTTGAATGCCCACGATATCTTCAATTTCTTGCGCCACTCGCTCCGGCTCTGCAGAAGGTAAATCAATTTTATTCAGTACTGGAACAACTTCTAAATCCATATCGATTGCGGTGTAGCAGTTCGCCAAAGTTTGCGCTTCTACGCCCTGGGCAGCATCCACTACTAACAAGGCACCTTCACAACCTGCAAGGCTGCGCGATACTTCATAGGAGAAATCCACGTGGCCTGGGGTATCAATGAAGTTCAGCTGATAACGTTCACCATCGTTCGCATCGTAATACAAGGTTACGCTTTGCGCTTTAATGGTAATACCGCGCTCACGCTCGATATCCATGGAATCTAGCACCTGCTCAGACATTTCCCGCTGGGCTAAACCACCACAGGTTTGAATTAAACGATCTGAAAGCGTTGATTTACCATGATCGATATGCGCGATCACAGAGAAGTTACGAATATTCTTTTTAGCAATGCCAGTTTGGCTCATGTACACCTCATATCCGGTTAGCCGGCAAAACGCCGTAATTCCTCACCGTATTTAATGGGGCGAATTTTACTGTCTTTGGCGCAGATAAACAATCAAGGTTGGTTCGAAGGGAGGATATTAATCTGCATTAATTCACGAACCTGCAAATCTCGGCGCTGTAACCAACGTTTTAAGCCATAAAAACTCAACCCAAAACTAGCAAATGCGAGCAATATCACAAAACCTTCATTAGTTGGGAAAATACGTTGGCCCAAAAATGCGCCTACTAATAAACTTAAAATTGGCAATAAATAGAGTAATACCGAAAATTTCAGCATCGCTTTCTCTGGTAACCAGAGCTCTACGTTACTGCCTAAGGCTGGCGGATTCGCCAGCCAAATTTCTACTTCACCACGCCGATTTGGTAATGCTTTGCTTAGAATGCCAGCACCGCAATGATTTTGCTGCTTACAACCACCACAACCTTGCTGTAATTGGGTAGTGATGGTTACCCAATTTTCGTTTACTGCGGTAACTTCGCCAATTTCTCGAATCATCTACGCACCGACATGGCAATGCGTTGCAATGTTGCCATTGGCAAACGCCCTACTACGGTAACGCTATAATCACGATAAGCGTGGGTGTACAGGGATTCTAAGCCATCGTAGCGCAAGTTGGTGTTGGTGCGCGGGTCTTCCGTTACATATACAGAAACGCGCGTAATACCATCGGTATACAAATAGTAATCTGCCGCAATACCGGTAATCGGTAATCGGTGATGATTGGCACGGATTTGGGTAAAGCCTGTTGGCAGCGAATTAATCTGCCAATTATGTACGAGCTGCGTTTGCGCCTGGTTATCAGTAACAACTGGAGGCGGATTCAACTCCAAAATCTGCTCTAAATCGGGATGCGGTTCGGTACTCACTTCTAGTGAGGTAACCTGCACTTGCTCCAGCACTTCACCTTCCAAGGTTACCGTAGCAATGCGTAGTGGCAAGCCCGATTCTCTATCAATCCAAAGCGAATAGCCAAATCGATCTTGTTCATGGGGAAGTAACCGCAAATGAATGGTTGGCCGTTCTAGCACTCGTGCGCCGCCCATGGGCACCGCATAGTAACTTGCGGAAATTGCTGAAAACTCATTAAATAATGCGGTTGGAATTGGCCCAAACATTGAATTTGAACGCAGGCTATAGGGTGTAGCCATAGAATGAAAGTAGGAAACATGTTGGTTGCGGCGCACAATTTGCACTTCTGGGCCATTTAAACTGCGCAACAACTCTAGTGATTCGTTTTCCTCAGTGCTGCCACGTAACCAGCGAAATAGCTCCACCCGTTGCCCCTGCACATGCACTAACGAAGCGCTGAAATTGTAGTTATTCAACGCCTCTTGCATAAAATCGAACCAACGCTCACCCTCAACTAGGGCGCGCTGTTCGTCATTAGCAACAGAAGAAAGAGTGAAATTAGCTGAGGCAGACGCGAAGTTTGCTGAGGCCAGCGGCTGTGCAGAAGCAAAAGCGGAAGAACTTGCTAGCATGCTGGCGATTACCGCGCTCGCCAGCAAAAACCTTTGGCCGTACATAGTGTTTAATCAATTTCCTTTACTGGATCTTCATTCTCTACACTTTCTTGATCACTTAACTGTTGCTGCTGATGGTGATCAACAAAGAATGATTGTAATAAGCGGCGTTCTTGATCGCTATCTTGAACTTCTGCTTGTGGATGTACGGTATTAAAACTCACCGGATTAATCACCCCACCTAGTGGCATGGTTTCAAACCCTTGTAACGAGCTCGAGGCAGAGGCGGCAACTGGGTTGTTTACTACCGTACCATCATCTACTCGCTGGAAGTTTTGCACCCCAACAATGGCCACAATTGCTACACCTGCGGCAACCGCAACATTCGCAGCCGGGCGCACCCAACCATTCTGTAGCCAACGTTGTACACGTAACCACACGGATTGTTGCTGTGCTGCTGAGCCGGATTGCGAGTAAACTGCTTCACTAGCTACTTGTGCTGCAACTTGCGCAGAAATATCAAACGGCTGTTGCGTAGTTGCTTCGCCGCGCATTACTGCGCCCGCCAGCTGGTAACGAAACCAACGTTCGCGCTCAGTTGCATTGTCCACCAGCTCCATCACTATCTCGTTGCCTTCAATATGGCCATCGAGCAGTGCTGATAGTTTTTCTCTCTGGTGTATCGTCATTCGCATGTATCCTCAGTTGCCTTAATTGTCATCGAGCAAAGGTTGTATTGCTTTATCTATTGCTTCCCGTGCCCGAAATATCCTTGATCTTACCGTACCTATTGGACAATCCATTGTGATTGCTATTTCCTCATAACCTAAACCATCTAATTCACGCAATGTAATTGCTTGTTTCAAATCGTCTGGCAATGCGGCAATGGTATCCATCACAGTTCGCTTCAGTTCCTCGGATAACAACATACGCTCCGGAGAGGCGATATCACGCAAACCATGTCCTGCATCTAAAAACTCAGCATCTTCTACATCTACATCAGAAGCTGGGGGCTTGCGCCCTTTCGCCACTAAATAATTTTTTGCTGTATTTACAGCAATTCTATATAGCCATGTATAGAACGCACTTTCACCACGAAAGTTCGGTAATGCTCGATACGCTTTAATAAACGCTTCTTGCGCTACATCCGGAACATCACCGGGGTGCTTCACATACCGTGACACTAAGCTCATGATTTTATGCTGGTATTTCTTTACCAAAACATCAAAAGCCCGTTGATCACCCTGCTGCACTCGCTCTACCAGCTGTTGATCAATTTCTTGTTCGCTCATTCGAGCCCACTCTCTTATCAACCCTTGTTGCCACGTATTTTCATCTGGGCTCGTATCATCATCTACTTACTAGACCCAGCTTTGTGTAAAAAGTTCGGAAAAATAATCGGAACAAAGGTAAAATTCAAAAATAACTTTTAACTACGATAAATGATCATGACTTCAAGCGCCACGATTGCATGCGATATACTTATTATTGGGAGCGGTGCCGCCGGTTTATCACTCGCTCTACAACTTGCCAAAGAATATCAGGTAGTGGTTTTAAGTAAAGGTCCGCTAGCTGAAGGTTCTACTTATTATGCACAGGGTGGCATCGCCGCCGTATTCGATGAAAACGACAGTATTGAATCACACATCAATGACACTCTAATTGCTGGCGGTGGTATTTGCGATAGTAATATTGTTCGTTACACCGCTGAGCGAGCCAAAGAAAGTTTGAATTGGTTGATAGAGCTTGGCGTCGATTTTGATCGCGAAGCCGATCACAATGGTGAACCTCGCTACCATTTAACCCGCGAAGGCGGCCACAGCCATCGGCGCATCCTGCATGCTGCTGATGCCACCGGTAGAGCGGTACAAAGCACACTAACCAGCCAAGCCCTTTCCCACCCGAGTATTCAGGTATTAGAACACTGTAATGCTGTTGATCTGGTAAACGAATATGATGCCAATGGCCCACGTTGCGTGGGTGCATATGTGTGGAGCCGCAGTGAAGAGAAGGTAATTACCGTAGCTGCGAAATTTACCGCTTTGTGCACCGGTGGTGCGAGTAAAGTATATCAATACACATCGAACCCGGACATCGCCAGCGGCGATGGTATCGCGATGGCCTGGCGCGCGGGTTGCCGGGTAGGAAATATGGAATTTAATCAGTTCCATCCTACCTGCTTATTTCATCCCAACGCCCGCAACTTTCTCATTACTGAAGCGTTGCGCGGTGAAGGTGCTCTATTGAAACGGCCGGATGGCAGCCGCTTTATGCCCGATTTCCATGAGCGTGCAGAACTTGCCCCACGAGATGTAGTGGCCCGTGCAATCGATTATGAAATGAAGCGCTTGGGCGCAGATTGTATGTTCTTAGATATATCCCATAAGCCAGCTGCATTTATCATGCAGCACTTTCCTACCATCTATGAAAAGTGCTTAAGCTTGGGTATCGATATCACCAAAGAAGCCATGCCAATTGTACCAGCTGCCCATTACACCTGTGGTGGCGTTGTTACTAATGAAAATGCTGCTACTGATGTCGCGAATCTGTATGCGATTGGCGAAGTGGCGTACACCGGCCTGCATGGCGCTAACCGTATGGCCAGCAACTCGTTGCTTGAATGTGTTGTGTTTGCCCGCGCTGCAGCCGCAGATATCACGACAAAAATGGCGAATACGCAATTAGTTACTGATATTCGACCTTGGGATGAAAGCCAAGTAGCCGATTCCGATGAAGAAGTAATTATTCAGCATAACTGGCATGAGCTCCGTTTATTTATGTGGGATTACGTTGGTATTGTTCGCACTACCAAACGGCTAGAGCGCGCTCTACGAAGAGTTGAGTTGCTACAACAGGAAATTCATGATTACTACGCAAACTTCCGGGTAACGAATAATTTATTAGAGCTACGGAATCTTGCGCAAGTAGCCCAATTGATTATCGAGAGTGCGATGCTTAGAAAAGAAAGCCGTGGCTTACACTATACGTTGGATTATCCAGATCTCCTGCCTAATTCAGGGCCAACTATTCTAACGCCAGCCCCAAAAAATTAGTGCCGCCGAGCATTCAAGGTTAAGCCAATACGTTGCAAACGCGCCCAATCTTGGGCGCTCACTTGATCTACGAAAATAGTTTGCCGGATGTAGGCAGTACGAAAAGAATATGGGGCCAATTTAGCGATTCGCTGCAACTGCAAGATCATTAGCCAAGGCGTAAGAATTACTCCGGCCTGTATGGCAAGCTCATCACCTTGGTAACTGCCCTCACCCACTTCATTACAGCTGAAATCTTCTGCAGGTGTGCGTTTTTCTAGCTGGCGTAATACCCACCATAGCGTTACCGCACTTAAAAGGATTAAGAGATCAACCAATACACTGAGAACCGCAAGTAAACTGCAAGCTAGATAGCCGGCGTTAAGCAGCTGCTGGCCAATTGCCGATACACGGAATTTAAACAAATAGGTGGCCATCCATAGCCTCATGCAAGCAGAACCTGGTAAAACCAAGGCCCTGTTTAGAATATAACCGTTACACTTTTACCCGTCGCAGCATTAATGCAACCATTTCTGCAAGTTCTGCATCTGCGCATTTTTCATGGCCCATAAACCAGGCAAATAAATCAGGGTCATCGCAGGTTAGTAAACGTCTGAATACCGCTTGTTGGTGATCATTCAAATCGTCATATGCGTCTTCCACGAAGGGCGCAAATAGCACATCTAATTCCAACATTCCGCGCCGACAAGCCCAACGCATTCTTCGTTTATCTTTTAACGCTTCTTCTGATTGCCTTGGAAAACTCATAACTACTCCACTCTTATTAACTATCGCAGTTTGCTAGCATAGTTTATCAGTAAGGCACCACTTCGCCCAATTGATTCTATTAAAAAGCGCTCTAGCTGATGTTTTTCGTTAAGAACCCTAATCGTAAACCTTGAAAAATTACCTATGAATCCCCACTGTTAATTATTCAAATAAATTATTGCTCAGGAGCCTTTGTGTCGTTATTGCCAAACACGTTAACCTCATCGCCTTCCACTGCGAACATTGCCGTGCAGAGTTTGGCGGTGATACAGGTATCAGGTAGCGATGCCGAGCAGTTCTTACAGGGCCAACTTACCTGCGATCTAAAGCAACTCACCCAGCATAACTGGCAGCTTTGTGGTCACTGCGATGCGAAGGGTAAGCTTTGGAGTGTGTCGCGTATCGCGCGTAATGAAGCTGGCTTCATACTCATACAAAACCGCAGTACGCTGGCAAAAAGCCTAGCTCAACTGCAGAAATTCTCGGTGTTCAGCCAAGTTAACTTTACTGATGTAAGCGAACAGTTCAGCACGTATGTTGTGGTAGGCGCTAATGCCAAATCTGCTATAGCCACGCAACTTGGTTTTACCATTCACGAGCCCTATCACTACCAACAGCAAACCAGTGTGTTTGCACTTACAGAAAACGCATACTTGCTGGTACAGCCAAACAACATAGCCTTACCCGAGCCCATCCAAAATGAGCGCTATTGGCAGGCTCTGCAAATAGAGCACGATTGGCCTATTATGGAAGATGTACACCAAGAAACATTCATTCCGCAGATGCTTAATCTAGATACGCTAGGCGCGATTAGTTTTAAGAAAGGCTGCTATATCGGCCAAGAAACTGTAGCGCGAATGCACTACAAAGGAATGAACAAACGCCGGTTATTTCAGCTTACCGGTGTAGCAAAATCTACGCCGACGCCAACAGACCAGTTAGAAGTAAAACTGGGCGAAAATTGGCGCCGCGCAGGTGCAGTTATCAGCGCAGTGCGTTATGATAGCGATGTCATTGCAATTCAGGCGGTGCTTCCAAGCGATATCGAAGCTACTGCTCAATTGCGCATTAAAGGGCAGGACGACAGCAAATTCACCCCCTGCCAAAAACCAGACGAAACGGAATCAATCAATGAGTGAAACCATCAGTCAAGACAAAGCAGTAACCATCCACTACACCGTGAAAAATGGTGAAGGTGTAACCTTGGACCAATCTTCTGAAGAGCGTCCTCTCGCCTTCATTTTCGGCCGTGGTATGTTAATTCCTGGCCTTGAGAAAGTGTTAGAAGGTAAAACTGCTGGCGAAGAGCTTAATGCAGATATCACTGCGGCAGATGCTTACGGTGAGCGCCATGATGGTCTAGTACAAACAGTTCCGCGGAACCTATTTGGTGACCAGGATGTAAACCCTGGCATGCAATTTCGTGCAACTACCGATCATGGTGAGCAATCAGTAATGGTTGTAGAAGTTACTGATACTGAAGTAACTGTAGACGGCAATCACCCACTTGCGGGCGTTGATTTAAGCTTTGAAGTTAAGGTTATCGATGTGCGCGAAGCAACTGCAGAAGAGCTTGACCATGGCCATGTGCATGGTCCAGGCGGCGTTGATCACTAAGCACTGCTATCGGGTAAACTGATTCCATCAGATAAACCCGCAACACTACTTTGTGAAACGTTATTCTGTAGAATGTTAAAAAGAGCCGCAATCTCATGATTGCGGCTCTTTTTTATCTACCTCCATCACAATTAAATTTCGTAATCTTGCCTTATAGCTTTATGCAAAGCGCACAAATAGCGCTAAAAACCTGCGTTTATCCTAACCTAGTAGCAATTGCACTATTGAGCATTTTAGACCAAAATGTAATCAACAACTCAAAGTGTTCTAACAGTACAGTAAAACCAAGGTAGCAAATAGGAAATGGCAGAGCCCACAAATGGAGTTATACACTTACCGCGCAATAAAAAAAGCATTGCCAATGAGCTATTGCTAGAACATTGCTCGGTTGCCTACCAACCCATGCAGTTAGTGAATTCACGTCGATTTATCGGCGTGGAGATATTTGCCCGTTGGTCACATCCTCACTACGGTGAATTGAGTGCTCCAGAATTAATCGAACTAGCAGAAGAACGCGGCATTATCGATGAAGTTACAGTACGCATTTTGCAACAAGCGTTACCAGAGTTTAAATTGCTATGTGAGCATGATGCGGATTTAAACTTATCGGTGAATGTAAGCCCAGCATCCTTTCAACATCCAAACTTCTTAACGGTGCTTATCGAGCAGTGTGAGCAACACGGCATTCATCCGAACCAGTTAATTTTAGAGTTTCCTGAATCTGTGGTATTCAATCAAATTAATCATTTTATTGGGCTGCTTGAGAAATTCCGCAAAGCAGGCTTTAAAGTAGCACTCGATGATTTTGGCACCGCTGACGCCACCGCAACTATAATAGCGCAAATGCACCTGCATCAAATTAAAGTGGATATTTCTGTTATTGCGAACATTCACACCTCCAAAGAAGCGGAATTTTTGACCAAAGCAGTAATGCTCCTTGCGCATCAAACTGGCGTTTTGGTTACCGCTGAAGGAATTGAAGATATCGCCACGCTCAATACAGTTGCTGAATTAGGGTTTGATATCATTCAAGGGTTTCAAATTAGTAGACCCTTAAGTATTGCAGAACTAAGTACTTGGGTTGCAGAAAATAAAAACCCCCAAACAGCATAACTATTTGAGGGTTGTTGTGCGCAATTAGAGATTAACTCTCTTGCTTCTGTGGCCGCATATGTGGAAACAGCAACACGTCGCGAATAGAAGGTGAATCTGTTAGTAACATTACTAACCGATCAATACCGATTCCCTCACCCGCAGTTGGCGGCAAACCATATTCCAACGCAGTTACATAATCCGCATCATAGAACATGGCCTCGGCATCACCGGCCTCTTTTTGCTGCATTTGTTCTTGGAAGCGAGCAGCCTGATCTTCCGCATCATTCAACTCAGAGAAGCCATTAGCGATTTCTCTGCCGCCCACAAAAAACTCAAATCTATCAGTAACAAATGGATTGTCGTTATTACGCCGCGCCAAGGGCGAAACTTCTGCAGGGTAAGCGGTTATAAAGGTTGGCTGCAGCAGCTTGTGTTCCGCTGTTTCTTCGAAGATTTCGATTTGTAGCTTGCCCAAACCCCAGCTTTTTTGCACTTTAATTCCAAGCTTTTCAGCGTAAGCTGTAGCCGTTGCCATATCGTTTACATCGGCTTCTGTTAGCTCAGGGTTATACTGCAAAATCGCATCAACAACAGATAAACGCGCAAACGGTTGGCCAAAATCAAACTGCTCACCTTGGTAATTTACCAAAGTGCTGCCGAGTAGCTCAGAACACAAACCGCGAATCATTTCTTCCGTAAGGTTCATTAAATCCTGGTAATCAGCATAACCCCAATAGAACTCAAGCATGGTGAACTCTGGATTATGGCGCGTAGAAAGCCCTTCATTACGGAAGTTGCGGTTTATTTCGAATACTTTTTCAAAACCGCCTACCACAAGCCGCTTAAGGTAAAGCTCTGGCGCTATTCGCAAATACAAATCCATATCCAGCGCATTATGATGAGTTACAAATGGCCGCGCTGATGCACCACCAGGAATGGTTTGCATCATTGGCGTTTCTACTTCTAAAAACGCCCGTTTGTTCAAGAACTGGCGGATATATTCAATAGCTTTACTGCGCATCACAAAAGTTTCGCGCGCTTGCTGATTCACAATTAAATCAAGGTAACGTTGGCGATAACGAGTTTCTTGATCCGCTAAGCCATGGAATTTGTCTGGTAATGGACGCAAAGCTTTCGTTAATAGCTTAATTTCATCCACTTGGATTGTAAGCTCACCCGTGCGTGTTTTAAACAACGTGCCGGTAACGCCAACGATATCGCCAAGATCCCACTTTTTGAAGCCATCGTTGTACAGGCCTTCAGCCAAATTATCCCGAGCCACATAAATTTGAATCTGGCCGCTCATATCCTGCAACGTAGCAAAGCTTGCTTTACCCATAATGCGGCGCAGCATCATACGGCCGGCTACACTTACGCGTACACCCTGCTCCACTAGTGCTTCACCTTCAGCTGCACCGTGAGCCTCGTGCAATTCAGCCGCTAAATTTTCGCGGCGAAAATCGTTTGGAAACGGATTACCAGCATCACGTAATTGCTGCAACTTCTGCTTACGCTCACGAATTTGCTGGTTTACATCCTGCACTTCGGGCTGCTGCTTATCACTCATAAAAAATCCTTCATTCAATTCGTTGGTGCTAACACATTACGCGGGCCAGCAATTCATTAACCTTACTTACAAGCCTGATTTCAAACTGGCCTGTAAAAACTTGTTCAAATCACCGTCAAGTACGGCCTGCGTATTGCGTGTTTCCACACCAGTACGTAAATCTTTAATGCGCGAATCATCGAGCACATAAGAGCGAATTTGGCTGCCCCAACCAATGTCTGATTTGCTATCTTCAAGAGCTTGTTTCGCTTCATTCTGCTTCTGCAATTCCATTTCATACAACTTGGCGCGAAGCTGTTTCATTGCTGCATCGCGGTTTTTATGTTGCGAACGATCGCTTTGGCATTGCACTACAATTCCGCTCGGTTCGTGGGTAATACGAATTGCCGAATCAGTTCGGTTTACGTGCTGCCCACCTGCGCCAGAGGCGCGGTAGGTATCTACGCGTAAATCAGCAGGATTAATATCGATTTCGATATCATCATCAATTTCAGGGTAAACAAATGCCGAAGCAAACGACGTGTGCCGCCGGCTACCGGAATCAAATGGCGATTTACGAACTAAGCGGTGTACGCCGGTTTCTGTGCGTAACCAACCAAACGCATATTCACCAGAAAAGCGAATGGTAGCGGATTTTATGCCCGCAACTTCACCTTCAGAGAGTTCGGTGATCTCGGTTTTCATGCCGTTGGCTTCGCCCCAGCGCAAATACATACGTAACAGCATGCTGCACCAATCTTGCGCTTCGGTACCGCCAGAACCCGATTGCAAATCTAAGTAGCAATCTGAGGCATCGTTGGGGCCAGAAAACATACGGCGAAACTCGAGCTTTTCCAGATCAGTAGTAAGGCGTTGTACTTCATCGCCAGCTTCGGTGAGCATGTCATCATCACTTTCTTCACTGGCAAGCTCTAAAAAGCCTTCGGCGTCTTCTAAACCCTGCGTGAGATTGCGCATGGTATTCACCACAGCTTCTAAAGCTGCGCGCTCTTTGCCCAATGCTTGCGCTTTCTCTGGGTTATTCCAAACATCGGGGTCTTCAAGCTCACGTTCAACTTCTTCGAGGCGTTCTGTTTTCACCTCTAAGTCAAAGATACCCCCTAAGCTGCGCTGAGCGCTGCTTGAGGTCTTCTATTTGATGAGCAATGGCGTTGCTTTCCAGCATTCTCTCAGACATTAACGCTTCCTGAATTACATATTATTCGATGGCTATGAACAAATTGGTGTCAGCGGCCTAGCCTCTGACACCCTTCATATGAGCGCGATAGTTTAACGGATTTCACTCCTAAACAACAGGCCTAAGCCTCTACATGTTCAATCAATAGTTGCACATTCCGTTGCCCGCGAAACTCATTAATATCGAGCCTATATACCATTCTCGCACTACCAGGGGAGTGCCATTGCCATCCGGCACGTGGCACATTAAATGCGATCGCATCGAAGGTTTCCCTGCTACCATGTGGTTGCAGTACCAGTTTCAAATGCACATCTTTCAACCAACGCTCTTGCAGAATGGTAAATTCCCCGTCAAACAGAGGCTGGGGAAACCCTTGTCCCCAGGGGCCACCGTGCTGTAATGCGGTGGCCACATCAAGATTAAACTCGTGCGCCGCAAGTTCGCCATCGCTCCACACTACGCGCGCCAATACTTCTTGTGGAACCCAGCGGGCAGCTACGCTCTGCAAGGCTTGATTGAAGGCTTCCCAGTGTTGTTCTGGAACACTTAAACCCGCCGCCATTGCATGGCCACCGAACTTACTAATCACCTCAGGCGCTTCCGCAGCTACTTGTTCCAACAAATCACGAATATGCACGCCCTGTACCGAACGGCAGGATCCTTTGAAGCAGCCATCTTCACCCTTGGCGAATACCATCGTAGGCCGATAAAATTGTTCTTTTAACCGGCCCGCCACGATGCCAATTACGCCTTGATGGAAATTCTCATCATAAACCGTAAGAATTGGCGGTAAACTTTGTTCGTTCAGCTGTAATCGCGCAATACATTGCTGCGCTTCCGCTTGCATATCTGTTTCTATGCTGCGCCGCTGTTGATTCAGTTCATCAAGGCGTAAGGCAATCATTTGTGCCCTTGGATAATCTTGCGCTAACAAACATTCAATGCCTTGTTGAATATCATCCAGCCGCCCTGCCGCATTAATACGTGGCCCCACAATAAAACCGAGATCGGTAGCGGTAATTTGCTGTGCTTCTCTGCGACCCACTGCCAATAACGCCAGAATTCCTGGCCGACACCGCTGTTCGCGAATTCGTGCTAATCCCTGGCGCACTAAAATGCGGTTGTTGTAATCTAGCGGCACTACATCGGCAACGGTGCCGAGTGCTACTAAATCAAGATATTCCGCAATATTAACCTGGGCTGCTTGATGCTCGGGCTTGTGTTCGCGAAACCATGCGCGAAGCGCAAGTAAAATATAAAAAGCAACGCCCACACCCGCCAGTTGCTTAGAAGGAAAGCAACAATCGGCACGATTTGGATTCACGATAGCGTAAGCATTCGGTAACTCTTTGCCCGGTAAATGGTGATCCGTAACGATTACGTTCATGCCTATATCATTCGCCCGCTGCACACCAGCATGGCTACTTATGCCGTTATCAACGGTAATCAATAAGTTAGCGCCCTCTTTGTGCGCATACTCGGCAAGATTTGCCGATAATCCGTAACCATCAGCAAATCGATTCGGCACTAAATAAAACGCGCGCGCGTGCTGTATATCGCGAAAGAAGCTCATTAACAACGCAACACTGGTGGCGCCGTCGGCGTCAAAATCGCCACAAATGCAGATACTTTCGCCCTGCATAATTGCCGTGGCAATCCGCGCTGCCGCACGCTCGCAATCCGTGAGTTGTTGATAATGCACAAGGCCTTTGGCCGATAAATCCAGCTGCTCTGCGTGTTCAACACCGCGATTGGCATACACGCGCTGCAAAACGCTCGGAATATGGCTAGGGAAATTAGTAGTGGTGCGCGGCTCACGCCGGCGAATTTGTATCGGAGAGCTCACTGCGTATCTCACTCATATGAAACGACCGTGAAGAACAATCGGGTAATGCAAAACTGGGTACGCTATTGCGCACGAGTAGAGAGCATTCTAGCATTAGCATGAGCTTCTGCCTACAGAGTAACTAACCCCGTGGATGATGCGTTTCATGCAACTGCTTCAAACGAGCCTTGGCCACTTCCGTGTAGATTTGTGTAGTAGCAATATCGCTATGCCCTAAAAGCATTTGCAAGGCTCGGAGATCGGCACCATGGTTTAATAGATGGGTGGCAAATGCATGGCGTAAGCGGTGCGGTGATATACCTTCTGGTAACCCTGCTTGTTGCGCATAAATGCGAATTCGATGCCAAAATGTTTGCCGGGTCATTTGCTTGCCACGATTCGATACAAATACCACATCGTGATTAGTTTTTAATAGATCAGGCCGGCCGTGGCGTAAGTATTCTCCAAGCCAATGCAATGCTTCTTCACCCAGAGGTACCAAACGCTCTTTATTGCCCTTACCTACTACACGCACTAAACCTTGCCGCACACTAAGTTCATTCAATTTCAGTTGCACCAATTCAGTAACCCGTAAGCCTGTTGCATACAATACTTCCAACATCGCTTTATCGCGTAAACCCAAGCTGGTATGCACATCTGGCGCCGCCAATAGCGTTGCTACCGCGTCTTCTGATAGTGATTTCGGTAACGAAGCGGGTTGTTTGGGGCTCTGCAAATGCGCACAAGGATCATCAGTGCGCCCATGTTGTTGCATTAACCAACCAAAGTATTTGCGCGCAGCGCTTAAGAAGCGTGCTTGGGTGCGGGGGTGTTTGCCTGATTGGCGCAGATACGCCAAATAGTTTTCTAAGTGCTCACGGTTAGCATCGGCAAGCGCACATGATTGCGGCTCTAGCCACTCGGCAAAGTGGCGTAAATCGGAGCGATAAGCAGCGAGGGTGTGTTTACTTACACCCTGCTGCAACCATAACTTATCCAGAAAAAGATCGAGATCCATGAGCTCCTAAATGCTGCGCCACATTGCGCATTAGGCGGTTAATTTACCACTTTGGTAATCCATAAAGGCTTGCCGTAACTCAGCCTCAGTGTTCATCACAAATGGACCATACTGGGCAATCGGCTCACCAATTGGCTTGGCTGCCATCAATAAGAAATGCCCTTCTGCACCCGTTACTAAGCTTACCTCAGCATCCGCATCAAGCTCAATTAATTCGCCCGCTTGTACTTCTACACCAGCCACTTGGATGGATCCTTGATATACATACACTAAGCGAGTTTGTTGGCCTTGTTGTGGTAGTACTACACTTACCCCGCCTGGCAACCGATAATCCAAATACAGAAAATCACGACCTGGCGCGTTTACTGGCCCAGTTTGGCCATTAAAATCACCACTTAATACCCGCACAATGCCACCTTCAACAGGCACTTCTGGTACCGTGTCGCCAGGGATGTCCGCATACTCCGGGTCACTCATTTTTTCCGCTGCAGGCAAGTTCAGCCAAAGTTGAAAGCCCCACATTAAGCCATCTTTCTGTTTCGGCATTTCTGAATGAATCATGCCCCGGGCTGCTTTCATCCACTGTAACCCACCCGTGCTAATTTCACCCGTATTTCCTTTCGAATCTTCATGCGCCATATTGCCAGCCAACATATAGGTTAGCGTGCAAAAACCACGATGTGGGTGCGGTGGAAAGCCTGCAATATAATCATTGGGATCATCGGATTTAAATTCATCCAGCATCAGAATTGGATCCCGATGGCGAAACGCCGGCTGATTAATAACGCGCTTTAACTTAACACCCGCACCATCTTGTGCAGGCATGCCGCGTACGCGATGTTTAATAATTGAACTGGCCATAAAGATACCCTCGCGCGGTTCACTAACAAGGTTACGGAGCCGCTTTAAAAATCATGAAAGTTATTAAATATTACGCAAATTTTTGTCTATCATGTGGTGCCATAAAATCAATTTCTGGCCCCTTGGGCACTACACCCGTTGGGTTGATCATGTCGTGGCTTACATAATAGTGCGTTTTAATGTGGTACATGTTCACAGTTTCCGCTACGCCCTCAACTTGATAAAGGTCGCGTACAAAGCCCCATAAGTTTGGGTAATCAACAATACGTTTTTGATTACATTTAAAGTGCCCTACATAAACCGCATCAAAACGAACCAGTGTGGTAAATAAACGCCAATCCGCCTCGGTAAGAGTACTGCCGGTTAAATAACGGCTTCCTGCAAGAGTTTGCTCAAGCTTATCTAACGCGGCGAATAAGCTGGTAAATGCTTCTTCATAAGCCGCTTGCGAGGTAGCGAAACCACTTTTGTATACGCCATTGTTCACGTTGTCGTACACCAAGTCATTTACTTCATCAATCGCCGCACGCAGCTGTTCTGGATAATAATCTTCCTGATTGCCCGTTAGTTCATTGAAAGCACTGTTCAACATGCGAATAATATCTGCTGATTCATTACTTACAACGGTTTGCTGCTGCTTATCCCACAACACCGGCACGGTTACGCGGCCACTGTAATCTGGGTTAGCTTTGGTGTAAATTTGATGCATAAATTCAAGATCATATAACGGATCTGCAAGTTCAGTTCCCGTTCGAAACTCCCAGCCATTTGCCAACATTTCCGGCGCCACAGCGGAGAAAGTAATGTGCTCTTCTAAGCCCTTAAGCTTGCGAAAAATAAGCGTTCGGTGAGCCCAAGGGCAGGCGAAAGAAACATACAAATGATACCTACCCGATTCAGCCTTAAAGCCACCGCTACCGGTTGGGCCTGCGCTACCGTCAGCCGTTACCCAATTCCGAAATTGTGCTTCAGAGCGCTCAAAGCGGCCACCTGATTTGCTGGTGTCATACCATTTATCTTGCCATTGGCCATCTACTAATAATCCCATAGTGCTCTCCTTTTTTTCAATGTGTGCAGTATAGGAAGATGTAATCCGCGGCACAAATCGCTGGCTGCAAAGCGTGTATTCACTTATCGCATAGCGATGGAATTTACTAATCGAAAAATGAATAATGGTAAGAGGTATTTGGAAAAGCAGTAGGTGCAAGCTGTTATTACACTGCACTGATTAGGTATTCATCACCGATGCAGTACCTTACAGGAACACTAACGAATGGTATCGAGCACCGTTTGTGCCGATATCGAGCTCGCGTCTTGTTGCAGTTGCGCGTGAAGCTCCTGATAACGTTGATATAGTTGGGTATTATCGCTAGTAAGCAGCTGTTCTACCGTTGCGGCAATGTTGGCGCCACTCACTTCATTTTGTAGTAATTCTTTTACCAGCGGCTGTTGATAAGGTTTCTCGCCTTGCTGCACGCCTGATGCAGCTGTATGCAGTAAATTTGGTAAGGAGAAAAAGCGCACTTTCACAAAATGTTTAATAAGTTGGAAATTTAACCAACCAAAGCGGTAACACACCACCATCGGCCGTTTAATTAACATAGCTTCCAACGCCACTGTGCCAGAGGCAAGAATGGTAGCATCGCTAGCAGCAATTACGTCATGGCTTTGCCCCGCGAACAAGTGCAAATTCAACTGTGCCTTGCGCTCCGCTAATGCGGCTAGAAACTGCGCCTTGCGCGCCTCGTTCACTAGGGGAACTAAAAACTGTAAATCCGGATGTTGTTTTTGCAAAGCAATAGCAGCATCAATAAAAGGCCCGGCCAAATGCCCTACCTCACTGCTACGGCTACCAGGAAGAATCCCCACATATTGCTTTGTTTCATCCAGTTGCAAACTAGCGCGTGCAGCCTGTTTGCATGATTCACGGGGAAACTTATCTGCTAATGGGTGCCCCACAAAGGTGTATGGCACCTGATACTGAGCATAAAAATCCGCTTCAAACGGCAGAATACCAAGCACCATATTAGTGGCTTCAGCAATGCCATAAATACGCTTGGGCCGCCATGCCCATACCGATGGCGAAACATAATGGAGTGTACGAATGCCGGCCTTTTTCAGCTTTTTCTCTATTGGCAGATTAAAATCTGGTGCATCAATACCAATAAACGCATCAGGCTGTTCTGCTAACATACTACTCACCACCTGCTTACGAGCCCGTAATAAACTCGGTAGTTGTTTTAGCACATCTACAAAACCCATCACTGAAAGAGTTTCCATTGCAAATAAGCTTTGCAAACCCTCCGCCTGCATCCGCGGTCCGCCTACGCCAATAAAGCGCACTTGCGGTTGCAACTGTTTCAAACCGGCCATTAAGCTAGCACCAAGAATATCGCCAGAAGCCTCACCCGCAACAATGCCAATAAGCAAAGGGCGCTGTATAGCGCCCTTCTCTGCAACTTGTTGAGCTTCATTCGTGTTCGAATGCAATTCTGCCACCCTAAATGCGCCTTCTTGTGCGCCTTCTTATGCGCCTTCTTATGCAACTACAAAGCAAGGAATCATAAAGGCCTTAATACCAACCTTCATAAAGAACTTAAGGGCGAATGATACCGCGCTCAGAGTTCTCAATAAATTCGATAAAACCAGCGAGTAACGGTTCGTTTAACGCTGCGATTTGCGGTAACGATTCCGCTGTTGTAAGCGAGCTCCGATACAATAACTTATAAGCTCGCTTAATATTCTGAATTTGCTCAGCGGTGAAGCCGCGTCTGCGTAACCCTTCGCTATTAATGGTGCGCGGTACGGCATTATGCCCTTGGGCCATCACATACGGTGGTATATCTTGCACCACCACAGAGCTTACTGCTGCAAACGAATGGGAACCAATTTTACAAAATTGATGCACACCCGTGAAACCACCCAAAATTACGTAATCGCCCAAATGAACGTGGCCGGCCAACGTGGTGTTATTGGCTAAAATATTATGGCTGCCAATCATACAATCATGGGCAACGTGTACATACGCCATAAATAAGTTATCGCTACCTATTTGCGTTAGGCTGTTATCTTGAATCGTGCCACGGTGAATAGTGCAAGCTTCTCGAAATACGTTGCGATCACCAATAACTAGCTCTGTTGGCTCGCCCTTAAATTTCTTATCCTGACAATCTTCACCAATTGAGCAGAATTGAAAAATATGGTTCGCTTTACCAATCCGTGTAGGCCCTTTCAGCACAACATGAGAATGGATAATGCAATCATCACCAACCTCAACGTCTGGGCCAATCACCGTATACGCACCAATACTTACATTGGCACCAATACGGGCTTTGCTATCAATAATCGCTGTTTCGTGAATCAATTAGGTAGTCCTTCTTGCACACATGATTTCTGCAACACAAGCGAGCTTGCCATCTACTTCGGCGCGCCCGGTAAATTTCCAAATGCCGCGTTTCTCTTTAACAAACTCTACATGAAAATCAACGCGATCGCCCGGCACTACTTGGCGCTTAAAGCGCGCATTATCAATACCCGCAAACAAATAAATCTCATCGCTTCCAACTTCGTTTTCCATCATCTTGAAACCCAACAACCCGGTTGCTTGGGCCATCGCTTCCAATAATAAAACACCTGGAAAAATTGGATTACCAGGGAAGTGCCCCATAAATACAGGCTCATTCATGGTGATATTCTTAATCGCATGCAATGATTTACCCGGCACATATGAAATAACACGATCAATTAACGCAAACGGATAACGATGTGGCAAAATTTTCTGAATTTCTTGAATATCAAAGCCGGGCATCGCTTGGGCTTCGGTTGCTGTGTTGTTCAAACTAAATTCCTCCAACTACCCTTCCGGGTTTTCCAATTTTTTCTCGATAGCTCGAACCCGCATAAACAACTCTGGCAACTGACGCACACGAGCGCCAGATTTAGCCCAAGTAGTTTGATCAACCACCGGTAATGAAGATGCGTACACGCCCTTCTCAAGGCTTTTGGTAACCATTGTCATGCCGTGAATTTGTACCCCATCGGCAATTTTAATATGGCCATTTATTCCGGTAGCACCGCCAATCATACAATGCTTGCCTATACTTGCACTGCCGGCAATACCGGTTTGGCCGGCGATTGCAGTACCTTCGCCAATGTTTACATTATGGGCAATCATTACCAAATTATCGATAATACAGTTGTCACTGATCACGGTGTCGTCGAGAGCTCCTCGATCGATAGTGGTATTGGCACCAATTTCTACATGATTACCAATCACAACTCGACCCAGCTGGGGGATTTTAACCCATTTTCCACGATCACTGGCCCAACCAAAGCCATCAGCGCCAATTACAGCACCAGAATGCACTGTGCAATGTTCGCCAATTCGTACCTTGTGGTAAATATTAACACCCTGCCATAAGCGCGTATGAGCGCCAATCACTGCATCTTCACCAACAAAACAGTGTGCGCCAATAATGGCACCATCACGAATTTCTGCTCGCTCGGAAATCACCGCAAATGGCCCGATACTCACATTATTGCCAATTACAGCGTTAGCTGCCACATTCGCACTCGCATCAATGCCAATCGTTGCTTTCGGTGCATCATCAAATGCTTGTGCTGCATAGGCATAGGCAAGATACGGATTCTCCGAGAGTAACGCATTGCTTAGTGTAACTGGGTCATCATGCTGAGGGTGTATTATAACCGCAGCCGCTTGGGTGCTGCTAAGATGTGATTTGTACTTCTCATTCGCAAGAAAGCCGACCTGTTGAGGGCCGGCATTCGCGAGTGTGGCTAGCCCGGTAACCTGAAGTTCGCCATTACCGCGAACTTCAGCACCGATTTTTGCCGCTAACTCATTCAGCGTCATTATTTATCCTTCTGCGCTTACTGCACTCGTATCATTACCTTTCGGTTACTAAAATACATTGCTGAGTTCTTCAGCAATGTTAATCAACCATTTTAATCAACGATACGCTCGATGATTTGGTCAGAAATATCCATAGCCGGAGAGCTAAACAACATGCGTCCTTTGTCCATGATTAAATCATAGCCGTTTTCTGCCGCATATGCGTCTACAACCACAAACATTTTCTCCAACAACTGATTACGCTCTTCGCTTTCACGTTGCTGCATATACTGATTGATTTGCTCACCACCACGCTGCAAACCAGATGCACGTTGGCGCAATTCTTCTTGGCCAGCGGCTAGTTCTTCTTCAGTCATGATGGCTTGGTCACGCTGCATACGCTCACGCAATTGTTCAAACTCTTCTTCTAATTGCTGCAACTGCGCTAAAGGCTCGGCAAATTCTTCTTCCAAACGCTGAGAGATAGCATCACGCTCTGGCATTTCTGCAAACACCCGCGCCACGTCAATAACGGCAATTTTTGGTGAAGCATTTTGCGCCTGCGCTGGTGCTACACTGGCTACTAAAGCGATAAGCGCTGCAAATGTAATAGCTACTGCTTTCAAAGTTATATCCTCTCTCAAAAAAATTTTGGTTTTACAAATTAAAGGCGGTTGCTTTTAACTTGTTCATTCTGGTTTGAATTAGCTAAAAATCAACTATAACGGTAGCGCTGCGTTCAACTGAATGCAAGCGCTATCCTTTCTTTAGAACGATGCACCAATATTAAAGGTAAATCGATCTTCCGCAGACGAATCCAATGATCTAAGTGGAATACCAAAGCTAAAGGTTAAAACACCCATAGGTGATAGCCACTGTACCGAGACACCGTAAGATGCCTGATAGTTCCCTGGATCGCTGTAATCCCACAACACACCGCTACCGGTGGTTTGCAAATCACGGTACTCATTGTAGTTAAACTCAGTATCCCAAACCGCACCAACATCTAAGAACAAGCTGGTTCGCACCGAATTGCGGTTCTCTTCACCAACTAATGGCGTAGGTACAATTAGCTCTAAGCCACCGGTAAGTGTTGCGTTACCACCAATAGACGCAAAGCGAGCCACTTCAATACGATCAAACTCTGGCCCCAAGGTAATTGTAGTTGGGTTACCATCAGCATCCGGTGGGCCTTGAATCGTTTGTGAACGACGAATCAAACCACGTGGCCCCGCACGGTTCTGTTCAAAACCCCGTAAGCTATCCGAACCACCACCGTAGAAGTTTTCCCAAAACGGTAAGGTGTACTCAAGATCGCCATCACGGCCGTAACCATTACCATAACCAGCATTCACCCGTGTTAGTAGCACCCAATTATGGTCACTATCTAACGGCTTATAATGGCGGAAACGATAATCAATTTTAAAATACTGTAAATCACTACCCGGAACCGTAATTTTACCACTCAAGCGATTGCTAGTACCAGCTGTAGGGAACATACCACGGTTCAAAGTAACGCGTTGCCAAGCGGCCGAAAGGTTAAACGCTTGGAAATTTAACGCCGTGCCATCGCCATCAGCGTCACGATACTTATCATAAAACGCTCGAATCTGATCGTACGGATTTAACTGGGTAATACCACTGCTGGTGTAACCAACACCAAAGTTCAAACGGCTATTTTCGTTAATCGGGAAACCAAGGTCGGCAGCAACACCCCATGAGCGTTGATTATACTGCTGCAAGTTCGCTTGGCGAGCATCGAAATCTTGGTAGTAAACTGAACCACCCAAACTGATGCCATCGTCGGTAAAGTAATTGTCAATATACTGCAGTTGCACGCTACGCTGGAAGCGATTGCTATCCACTGTAAACGCCACGCGGTTACCACTGCCTAGAAAGTTTTCTTGGCTAATTGAGCCATTCAAACTAAACCCGGCATAATCACCATAACCTACACCAGCACTAATACTCCCTGATGGCTGCTCCTTCACACGGAATACCAAATCAACCTGATCATCTTGGCCAGGTACTGGCACTGTATCGTATTCAACGGTTTCGAAGTAACCCAAACGGTTCAGGTTAGTTTTACCGCTTTCTACCAACATTTCGTTCAACCAAGCGCCTTCAATTTGGCGCATTTCCCGCCGCAGCACTTCGTCTTTAGTAGCATCATTGCCTTCAAAAACAATCCGGCGCACGTAAACACGTTGGCCAGGATTAATAGCAAAGGTAAGGCTTACCACCTTATTATCATCATTAATTTCTGGAACCGTATTCACTTCAGTGTAGGCATAACCCAAACGGCCGTAATAGGTTTTCAGTGCTTCTTCAATACCGGTAATTTCAGCTTGGCTATAACGGCGCCCATCTAAGGTGTTTACGAAATTGGCGAGAAACTCTTCATCATCACGAATTTCGGAGATAACCCGAGTACCATCAACGCTATACTGTTCACCTTCATCGAAGTTAAGGGTGATATAAATCCCCTCCTTCTCCGGTGTGATGGCTACCTGAACAGAATCAATATCAAAGCGGATATAGCCTTGGTTACGGTAGAACGATTCGATATTCTCCAAATCACCCATCAATTGTTGCTGTTGGTAATTGCGTTTACCGATAATGTTCCACCACGGCAATCTATCCCGCAGTTCCATTAAACCGAGCAATTGATCGCGCTCAAAATCGTTATTGCCAATCATATTAATTTGCGCGATTTCGGCAGCAGGGCCTTCGGTAAAATCAAACCGTAACTCAACCCGGTTACGCGGTAAGTTTACAATCTGCACACGAACGCTGGCGTTATATTTCCCCACGCTGTGATAAAAATCTTCAAGATTCTTTTCAAGTGCAGAAATAATGGTTCTATCTAACGATTCACCAACTGCAACACCACTGGTTTGCAAGCTATCAAGGAGTTGATCATCTTTAAGATCTTTATTCCCTTCAAAGCGAATTTCACTAATGGTAGGACGCTCAGTAACGCGGATGAAGATCGAATCACCCTCACGAGATACGCGAATGTCATCAAAGTGCGAAGATGAATAAAGTTCGTGAATAATTTGCCGAATTCGCTGCGGGTTGATTTCGTCACCCACACGCACAGGTACGTAAGTTAACGCGGCACCCATGCCTACTCGTTGTAACCCTCGAATTTGAATGTCGTCGACTACGAATGAGTCAGAAGCTTGTGCGTTCAGCCCTGTCCCTACTAATACAGCTCCAATAAACAGCTTTTTCAATGTCATGCAACACGTCTTATTGTTAGATAATTTCATTACGAGATAAGCCTGCCAATATCATTAAACAATGTAACCATTAATAAGGTTACAAGAATTAACAACCCTACTCGAAAACTAAGTTCTTGAATTCGTTCTGGTACCGGTTTACCCCGTACCCACTCAATGATGTAAAACAGTAAATGCCCACCGTCTAGCATTGGAATTGGCAATAAGTTCAATACACCTAAGCTCACACTAATCAGTGCTAAGAAGCTTAAAAAATATACCAAGCCATAACTAGCGTGTTCACCTGCTCCTTGAGCAATACCTACTGGGCCGCTTAAATTGTTAACGCCGATATCACCGGTAACTAACTTCTTTAGCATTCCTAAGGTTAAACCAACTAGGTTCCATGTGCGCTCAACGCCCCCCGCCAATGCTTGCACAGGCCCATACTGCAAAGTAAATAAGTAGTGTTCTGGGTAAGGTTCTTGTTGTGCTACCACACCAAGATAACCGCGCCCCTCTTGTTCACCAAAACGAACGTTTAATGCTAATCGTTCGCCGTTACGCTCCACTACTAATTGTTGCTCTGAGTTAGGTAAGGTTCCTATCAGCTCCCTTATTTGTTCCCAATTTGTGGTTTGAGTTCCATTTACTGCAATAATTTTATCGCCAACCTGCAAATTAGCTGCTGCGGCCGGACTATTCTCGGCAATCGCAGCAATAATACTGGTGGTTTGCGGACGATAAATATCCATTCCCAAACTGTGAATGGTGGAATCCGTTTCTGGGTTAAAATTCCAACGCGTTAATGGTACCTGAATATCGCGCTCAACCCCACCCTCTTCAACTCGAACAATGGTTTGTGCATCGCCAATACGCCTTACTAAAGCAAGATTCACATCCTGCCAATCAAGCACACGCCGATTATCTATAGCGGTAATCACTGAGCCACTGGTTAACCCTGCATCAGCAGCAATGCTGCCTTCGGTGATTTCACCGATTACCGGCTTCACCGCTGGCATGCCAATCATTAACATTAACCACAATGCGGCAATTGAAAAAATAAAGTTCGCCATTGGTCCGGCTACTACCACTGCAAAGCGCTGTTGTACCGATTTGGCGCGAAAACTTTGCGGTACTTCTTGATCGGATACTGGGTCTATTTCATGATCCAGCATGCGCACATAGCCACCTAGCGGAATAGCCGCTACTTGGTATTGAGTGCCATCTTTGCCTCGCCACTTCAGCAATGGAGTACCAAAGCCAATAGAAAAGGTAAGTACCTTCACGCCACAACGCCGGGCAACCCAGAAGTGACCAAATTCATGAAAGGTAACAACGAGGCCAAGTGCAACAATAAATGCGCCTACCGACCAAAATACCTGCTCCACTAACGCCCCCTCTGAATATGCTTACGCGCAATTCTACGCGCTTCTGCATCGCAGTTTAACACGGCTTCAATATCATTAAGTGGCGAAATATTCGCTTTCTGCAAAGTTTCGGTACAAATTTCAGCAATTTCACCAAAGCTGATTTGCTCATTCAAAAACGCTGCTACCGCCACTTCATTAGCGGCATTTAAAGTTGTTGTAGCGGCTTGGCCTTGCCAACAGGCATCAATTGCCAACTGCAACAATGGGTAGCGCTCTGCCTCAGGCTTAGCAAAGGTAAAGGCCCCTATTTCAGTAAAATCTAAATCTGCAACACCGCTGGCTAAACGCTCCGGATAACCCAAACAATAGGCTATCGGGGTACGCATATCTGGCTGCCCAAGCTGAGCAATTACTGAGCCATCAATATACTGCACCATTGAATGTATAACGCTTTGCGGGTGCAAAATCACATCCAGTTGATCGGCATTACAATTAAACAACCAACGCGCTTCAATATACTCCAGCCCTTTGTTCAGCATGGTTGCTGAATCTACCGATATCTTCGCGCCCATAAGCCAATTCGGGTGCGCACATGCAGCCGCTGGGGTTTGTGAAGCTATTTCTGCAAGTGGGGTTTCCCGAAATGGGCCACCGGAGCCAGTTAATAGTATCTTGCGAATACCATGCTCCTGAAAAGAGGTACTAATTGAATCCTGTTGCACGGCTTGCGGAAGAGCTTGGAAAATTGCGTTATGCTCGCTATCTACAGGCAATAATTGCGCGTTGGCAGAGCGCACCGCATCAATAAATAGTTGCCCGCTCATTACTAGCGCTTCTTTATTCGCCAATAACACGCGCTTACCGGCACGAATCGCCGCAAGTGTAGGTAGCAGGCCTGCTGCGCCAACAATCGCCGCCATCACTACATCTACGTCGCTTGCCTCACTAACGGCAACCAGCTCTTTCTCACCCACCAACACTTCTGTGTTTAGGCTTAATGCATGTAATTCAGTGCGTAACTTACTCGCCGCTGTTTCCGAGCCCATTACCGCATAGCGCGGTTTATGTTGCTTACAAATCGCGAGCATTTCCGCAACTTTACTGTGCGCAGTAACAGCAAACAGTGAAAATTGTTCAGGATGGCGCGCAATTACATCTAGGGTATTCAAACCTATCGAGCCTGTAGCGCCCAAAATGGTAATTACTGCACTTTTATTCGTGCGCATGTTGCTTGGTGCTGCTATTGCCATACTGCTATCACCACTCACTTAACGCCGCTCAACTAACATCATTAATGTATCAACCACAAATAGCCGAGCAAGAATATCGGTAACGCCGAAGTTAACGAATCAATACGGTCTAGAATACCGCCATGCCCAGGCAAAATAGAGCCGCTGTCTTTCACACCAGCGCAACGCTTGAACATGCTTTCATTTAAATCACCAAACACTGATACTAAAACTGTAACAACACCTACGCCGTAAAACGCCACGGCCAACTCGCCAGGCAAGGAAATCAGCTGCGCCACAACAATCATCGCTAGGATCGCCAACAGTAGCCCGCCCATCAGGCCTTCCATTGTTTTCCCAGGGCTAACTGCAGGCATTAGTTTGTGCTTACCAAACCGTTTACCGGTGAAGTATGCACCAATATCGGCGGCCCATATCAACACGAAAACAAACAGTACGGTGAAGCCACCAAACAACGGATTGCTATCATAATGTAAAGAACGTAGCGCCATTAAGGCCGCCCAAGCAGGTACCAATACCAGCACGCCGAAAACGCCAACAAACACTCTGCTTTTGCACCACAGAGCTTTACTGCGTGGAAAATTAAACACTAACGCTATCGCTAATAACCACCAAATACCGCCAATTAACACGATATAAAACAGGCCATCAACAATGCCATCTTGGTGCCAAATATTTTCGAATGGGGTTAGCCAATACAAACCAGCTAAGATAACGGTATTGAATAGCGTATATGCAATTCTACCGGCTTTGTTGGTAACGCCCATGAGTGGCGACCATTCCCAAGCTGCTAATGCTAAAACTGCCGTAACCACAACCCCAAACCAAGCGAGCGGTAGCAAGAAAATAGCAGCAAGGGCGAGTGGAATCAGCACTACTGCGGTAATAAGTCTTTGTTTAAGCAAAATTAATCCTCATGCTCGTTATCTGACCCAGCTAATTGTTGTATTTGTGCGCTGGTCAGGCCAAATCGTCGTTCGCGACGAACAAAACAATCTATGGCGGCGGCGAATGTCATATCATCAAAATCTGGCCATAGTGTTTCGGTAAAATATAATTCAGCATAAGCAAGCTGCCAAAGCAAAAAGTTGCTTATTCGTATATCACCGCCGGTACGAATCAATAAATCAGGTTCCGGGCCGTCGGCAAGGCATACATGTTCGGCTAACAACGTTTCATTAATATCCGAGCTGGCAATTTCTCCAGCCACAGCTCGCTGGGCAAGTGTTTTCGCTGCTTGCGCGATATCCCAGCGGCCACCGTAATTGGCGGCAATGTTTAACACTAAAGCGTTGCAGTGCGCAGTTTTTTCTTCGGCAATACGAATTTGCTTTTGTAAGCGGTTACTAAAGCCCGTTACATCTCCAATCACCCGCAAACGAATGTTATTCTCCGCCAACTCACCTACTTCACGTTTCAACACGGTCATGAATAGTTCCATCAACACATTTACTTCCCGTGCTGGGCGGCCCCAATTCTCGCTGCTAAACGCAAACAATGTAAGTGCTTCAATGCCATTGCGGCGGGCAAAAGTAATTGCTTTGCGCACTGCTTCAGCACCGGCTCGATGCCCAGACGTGCGCCGCTTTCCTTGCGCAGTTGCCCAACGCCCGTTGCCGTCCATGATAATAGCCACATGGCGCGGTAACAAAATATCAGCTTTTAAGTGGGTTTTCCCTGTCATGCTACATCCAAAAAAATAAACGCCGCGTCAGTATATCCGACACGGCGTTATCCGCCAACGAAGTTGACGATGAGTGCTTAAACTTCCATCAATTCAGCTTCTTTTGCAGCAAGAACTTCGTCAATCTTCTTCACAAACTCATCTGTAAGCTTCTGAATATTGTCTTGTGCTTTGCGATCATCATCTTCGGTAATTTCTTTCTCTTTAAGTAACTCTTTAATGTCGCTGTTCGCATCGCGGCGTATATTGCGCACGGCAACACGACCTTGCTCGGCTTCATGGCGAACAATTTTCACTAAATCACGGCGGCGTTCTTCGGTAAGTGCTGGCAACGGAACACGAATCACGTTACCCGCTCCGGCTGGGTTTAATCCCAAATCTGAAGTTAGAATCGCTTTTTCTACTGCACCAGAAGAACTCTTATCAAACACGGTAACCGCTAATGTGCGAGAATCTTCAATCGTGATATTCGCTAACTGTTTGAGCGGAGTATCCGTTCCGTAATAGGGCACCATAACGCTATCAAGAAGGCTCGGGTGAGCGCGCCCTGTGCGGATTTTAGACATCTGTGAGCTCAATGCTTCTACGCTTTTATTCATGCGATCTTTCGCATCGGCAATAATTTCGTTAATCACTGTAAGATCCTCTTACTGTTTATTTATCTGAATCTGCTACATGGGTGATTAGTGTACCTTCATCGCCACCCATTATCACTGCTTTCAATGCACCCGGCTTATTCATATTAAACACCCGGATTGGTAAACTATGGTCTCTAGCCAAGGTAAATGCTGCTAAGTCCATAACTTTTAACTCTTTCTTTAACACATCGCTATAATCAAGCAAGGCATATTTTGTAGCTTCGGGATTCTTCACTGGATCATCAGAATATACGCCATCTACCTTTGTTGCTTTTAATACTACATCAGCTTCGATCTCAATTCCGCGCAAACATGCCGCTGAATCGGTGGTAAAAAACGGATTTCCAGTGCCAGCAGAAAAGATAACTACTCGGCCGGATTTCAGCAAGCTAATTGCTTCTGCCCAGTTATAACTATCACACACGCCAGCTAGCTCTATTGCCGACATTAAACGCGCGTTTATATAGGTACGGTGTAACGCATCTCGCATTGCCAAACCATTCATTACCGTTGCTAGCATCCCCATATGGTCGCCAACTACTCGGTTCATGCCTGCCTTCGCTAAACCTTCACCGCGAAACAAGTTACCACCACCAATCACTATGCCTACCTGAACACCGAGCTCCAGAATTTCCTTGATTTCTTGGGCCATCCGATCGAGAACCTTGGGATCAATACCAAACTGTTCATCGCCCATCAGTGCTTCACCACTGAGTTTAAGTAAAATGCGTCGGTAACTAGGTTTCGGATTTGTACTCATAGCTCTGGCTTCCGTTTTCAGGTTAAAAAAAACCGCGCCTGCTGCATCAGCAAAGCGCGGTTAGGATTAGGTACTGCTATACATAGGCTGGTTAGCCACGGCTATTAACCTTTTTTCGCCGCAGCAACCTGTGCTTGTACTTCAGCTGCAAAATCATCAGATTTCTTCTCGATGCCTTCACCCACTTCGAAACGTACGAAGGTGATTACGTCAGCACCCGCTTCTTTCAGAAGCTCGCCAACAGTTTTTGAAGGATCTTTAACGAAAGGCTGACCAGTTAAGCTGATTTCGCCAGTGAACTTCTTCATCCGGCCTTCAACCATCTTCTCAGCGATTTCTTTCGGCTTACCAGATTGCATCGCGATGTCGATTTGAATTTCACGCTCTTTCGCAATTACGTCTGCAGCTACATCTTCAGGCTTCACAAACTGTGGAGTGCTTGCAGCAACGTGCATGGCGATATCTTTGCCAAGCTCTTCGCTACCGCCAGTTAGCAATACTAACACGCCGATACGGCCGCCGTGTACGTATGCAGCAGCAATATCACCGCCTTCAGCAGTAAATACGCGACGCACATTCATGTTCTCGCCAATTTTTGCAACTAAAGTGCTACGCACTTCTTCAACCGTGCCGCCTTCGATCTGAGTATTTTTCAGATTTTCAACGTCTGATTCTTTGTTAGCAAAAGCAGCATTTACGATTTGCTCACCCATTGCTAGGAAGCTTACATCGCGTGCTACGAAATCGGTTTCACAGTTCAATTCAACCAAAGTACCTACATTGCCTTCGGTTTTAGCCAAGATCACGCCTTCAGCAGCAATACGGCCTGCCTTTTTAGCAGCTTTAGCTTGGCCGCTCTTACGCATGTTCTCAATTGCTAGCTCGATATCGCCATTCGCTTCTTCGAGTGCTTTTTTACAATCCATCATCCCTGCGCCAGTACGCTCACGCAGTTCTTTTACCATTGCGGCTGTAATTGCCATGATACTATCCTCTGTGTTCAGGATTCATGCCTGGCCCAGTAACGAAGCATTTGCATGTTATCGGTACTGAGCTTTGCGAAATTATTCAAAAACGGCCTTAATTCAGGCCGTTTTTAATTTTCTTACTCAGCGCTGTTGTCAGCTTCTACAGCTTCAACGAAATCGTCAGCTGGAGTTACTTCTGCACCGTTCTTCTGGCGACCTTCATTAATTGAAGTTGCCGCAGCACCTAAGTAGCACTGAATTGCGCGCATCGCATCGTCGTTACCAGGGATTACATAATCAACACCATCTGGTGAAGAGTTTGTATCTACCACTGCAACAACTGGGATACCTAAGTTATTCGCTTCTTTGATTGCGATATGTTCATGATCGGCATCGATCACGAAGATTGCATCAGGCAAGCCGCCCATGTTTTTGATACCGCCAAGGCTCTTTTCAAGCTTCGCCATTTCGCGTGTGTTCATCAACGCTTCTTTCTTGGTTAGCTTTTCGAAAGTACCGTCTTGGCTCTGCACTTCTAAATCTTTCAAACGTTTGATTGATTGACGCACAGTTTTCCAGTTCGTAAGCATGCCACCTAACCAACGGTGATTTACATAGAATTGGTTTGAAGCAATAGCAGCGTTTTTCACTTGCTCAGAAGCAGCACGCTTGGTACCAACAAACAACACTTTACCGCCGTTAGACGCAGTGTGCTGAAGGAAATCAAGTGCTTTATTGAACATTGGAACCGTAGTTTCAAGGTTAATGATGTGAATCTTGTTACGTGCGCCGAAAATGAAAGGCTTCATTTTAGGGTTCCAGTAACGGGTTTGGTGACCAAAATGTACACCAGCTTTGAGCATGTCACGCATTGACACGTTTGCCATGATAATTTTCCTTTGTAAGGGGTTATGCCTCCACATATCCCATGCCGCGACCCGGATTCCTTATCCTCTAGGAAAAGATCCAATAGGAGGATAAAAGCAGTATTCCAAGCACCCCGCACCATGTGTCGATATGTGTGTGTTATTTAGGGTTTTACTCACTCAATAGGTGAGCGGCGCATTTTATACCACAAAAGGCCTATTGGAACAACCAAAATCACTCGTATTGAATGCATTCTTTAATCGATTATTTTCTGCTAGAATTGCAGCCAATTATGATTAATAAAGCGATTATATTGCGGCATTTACCCTTGCACATATTTGCTTACGCGTATTTGCTTGCAGGTAACTGCTTGCACGTAACTGCTTGCATTACCTGCGTAGGTAGCAAAAAGCATAAGGTTCAGTATTACTATGGCAATTAAAATTAAAACTGCAGAAGAAATTGAAAAAATGCGCGTAGCTGGGAAGCTGGCTGCAAGCGTGTTAGAAATGATTACCCCACATGTAAAGGCAGGAATCACCACAGATGAGCTCAACACCATCTGCCATGATTATATTATTGCCCATGATGCTATTCCTGCACCGCTTAATTACCATGGTTTTCCGAAATCTATTTGTACCTCGGTAAATCATTGCGTATGCCACGGCATACCCAATGACAAACCATTAAAGGATGGCGATATTATCAACATCGATGTCACCGTTATAAAAGACGGCTACCACGGTGATACCAGCAAGATGTTTGTGGTAGGTGAAGGTTCTATTCTAGCGAATCGCTTAATTAAAGTTACCCAAGAATCTCTGTATCGCGCTATTAAATTAGTGAAACCGGGTGTGCGTTTAGGTGATATCGGCGCAGAAATTCAAAAGTACGGTGAAAGCTTTGGTTACTCAATTGTGCGCGAGTTTTGCGGCCATGGCATCGGCAATGAATTCCACGAAGAGCCACAGGTATTGCATTATGGCCGCGCGGGCACGGGTGAAACCTTACAAGCTGGCATGTGCCTTACCATCGAGCCGATGATTAATGCGGGTAAACGCAACACCAAAATCCTTAGTGATGGCTGGACCGTACTTACCAAAGATCGCAGCTTAAGCGCGCAATGGGAACACACCTTGTTAGTTACGGATAACGGTGTGGAAATCCTCACCTTGCGCAGTGATGAAGATATTCCGCGCGTTATTTCTCACTAATGGATAAGCGCTCTTCTTTTGTTGCCACATGGCCCAACGATGTAGCGCTTGTAAGTGAATGGCGCGAACAAGTTCGCGCTTATAACGAATGGTCTGGCGAGCAATTTCTTAGCGCTGATATTGAAACACTGGTTGCTGATCGCGCCCTGTTCTTTGATGAACTCCTCGCTACATTATGGCAACGGCTGCAATTTCCAGATGAAAGTTGCGCCTTGCTAGCGGTAGGTGGCTATGGCCGCGGGGCATTGCACCCTGAATCTGACATCGATCTACTGTTTCTTGTACCAGGCCCCCTGCCTACTCGCCAACAAGAGCGAATTAGCCAGTTCATTACCTTACTCTGGGATTTGCGATTGCAAGTTGGCCATGCGGTTCGCACCGTAGCCGAATGCATGCAACAAGCGGCAGCAGATATTAGTGTAGCTACAAGTTTAATTGAGCATCGCTTATTAACCGGCAGCGAAACCTTGCGGCAACAGTTAGAACAGCAACTGCATTATGATTTCCCTTGGAGCAGCCGCGATTTTTACCAAGCCAAAAAACAAGAGCAAGTAGCGCGCCATCAGCAATACCATGGCACAGCCTATAATCTAGAGCCCAATATCAAATCATCTCCCGGTGGCTTGCGCGATATTCAAACCATTAGTTGGATAGCCAAACAGCATTTCAATACGCACAGTGATGAAAGCCTGGTTGAATTTAACTACATTACCGCAGAAGAATTTATCGAATTAAAAGAATGCAGCCATTTTTTGTGGCGCATTCGCTTCGCCTTGCATCTTACGGCAGGCAAAGCTGAAGACCGCCTACTCTTTGATTATCAACCCGATGTGGCGCGGTTACTGGGCTATTTAGCGGCAGCGGATACACAGGTGCAAAAAGCCAGCAAAGCTGCGGTTGAGCGCATGATGAAAGATTACTTTAAAGTGGTTTTGCGCGTTGGCGAACTCAATCGCATGCTATTGCAGTTTTTTGAACAAGCCATTTTAGGGCCAATGGAATTAACCGAACCCACGCCACTGAATGATGAATTTGCCTTACTAAACCAGCAGATCATGGCGCGCACTGATAATGCCTTTGCAAAACCCGCCGCGGTAATGGAATTTTTCCTCGTGATTGCCAATCATCCGCAAATCACTGGCGTACGCTCACATACCATACGGCTGCTGCGCAATGCCCGCAGAAATCTCACGAAGCCTCTTTGCGAATATCCGGAATGCAGAGCAATTTTTTTACAAATCATTGAACATCCACGTGGATTTGGGCTCGCCTTTGAGCTTATGCATCGCTTCGGCATCATAGCGCGCTATTTGCCCGCTTGGGATCACATTGTTGGGCAAATGCAGTTTGATTTATTCCACGCCTATACGGTAGATGAGCACACCTATCGGCTCATTAACAACTTGTACAAACTCACCGATCCGGACGATAGCGAAAGCTTTCCACTGGCGAGCGAAATCATGCAGGAGCTGCCTGCACCACAATGGCTATTCCTAGCCGGTATTTTTCATGATATCGCCAAAGGCCGCGGTGGCGACCACTCCGAACTAGGAGCGCAAGATGCTCTTGCGTTTGCCAGTTTACACGAGTTACCTGAAGCGGCCGGTGAACTAATCGCGTGGCTAGTTGAGAAGCATTTATTAATGTCGGTTACCGCACAAAAACGGGATATCTATGATCCTGAAGTGATCGCCAAATTTGCCAACGAATGCCGTACCATTGAACGCTTAAATCATTTGTATTGCCTTACCGTTGCGGATATCCGTGCCACAAATTCCAACTTGTGGAATAACTGGAAGGCTACTTTGCTCGAAGAATTGTATCGGGCAACCTACGAATCGCTGCTACAAAAAGACAAGAAAACCTTCGATGTACGCGAGCGCGTGCAGAACAATCGCCAGTTAGCTATGGGCTATTTATTAAGTGCGGGGTTTGAAGTAGATCATATTAATCAGTTGTGGGGCCGCTTTACCGCCGATTACTTTTTCCGCCACACCCCTGAGCAAATCGCCTGGCACTCGCAGCACATCATGCATGTGCAAGAACACCAGTTACCCTTAGTGTTAATTGGTGATGAAAACAATAATGGCACCACTGAACTGTTTATTTATCACCACGAAGAGAGCCATTTGTTTGCCAAAGTTGCTGCGGTACTTGATAGCGAGCAACTCAGTATTCATGATGCGCAAATTTTGAATACCCGCGATGGCTATGTAATGGATACCTTTATTGTTTTGCAACGGGATGGCCATCCCCTTGCCGATGCCCAGCGCATTGAAGAAGTACATCAGCATCTCCATGATGTATTACGCAAGCGCCGCCCAGTGCCAACTAGCCAGCGTTCCATATCACGACGTTTACGAAACTTTAAAGTACGTACGCGGGTGAAGTTTGTGAATTTGAAGAATGCACGCCGCACCACGTTTGAGCTCATTACCCTCGATCGCCCTGGGCTAATTGCTAGGCTCGCCGCAGTATTTCAAGAGCTCGACATCAACCTAATGGCGGCAAAAATCACCACCGTTGGTGAGCAGGCAGAGGATTTATTTATTGTTGCGTCGAACAACCAAGAAGCGCTGACAGAAAGCGAGCGCGAAGCCCTAAAAAACGCTATCATTAGCGCCCTATCCGATGAATAAATTGAATGTAAAGGTATCCCCATGAGTAATTTGCAAACCATCATTGAACAAGCTTTTGAAAATCGCGCTGATTTCAGCCCATCATCTGCCCCTGCCGATGTGCGCGATGCAGTAAACCAAGTTTTAGCCGGCCTCGATAACGGTAGCTTGCGTGTTGCAGAAAAAACGAGCGGTGAATGGGTTGTAAATGAATGGGTGAAGAAAGCTGTGCTGTTGTCATTCCGCTTAAATGACAACGTATTAATGCAAGGCGGCGAAACTCAATTCTTTGATAAAGTACCGAGCAAATACGCAGATTACAGCGCTGCACAATTTGTAGCTGATGGCGTGCGTATCGTGCCACCGGCAATGGTGCGGCGCGGCGCCTACATCGGTAAAAATGTAGTAGTAATGCCTTCGTATGTGAATATTGGTGCGTATGTAGATAGCGGCACCATGGTAGATACATGGGCCACTGTGGGTTCTTGCGCGCAAATCGGTAAAAACGTACATCTTTCTGGCGGTGTTGGTATTGGCGGCGTACTAGAGCCATTGCAAGCGAACCCTACGATTATCGAAGATAACTGTTTTATCGGCGCTCGCTCTGAAGTTGTTGAAGGGGTAATCGTTGAAGAAGGTTCAGTAATTTCGATGGGCGTGTATATCAGCCAAAGCACCCGTATCTATGATCGGGAAACCGGCGAAGTAAGCTACGGCCGCATTCCTGCAGGCTCTGTGGTGGTATCAGGCTCACTACCTTCGAAAGATGGTACGCACTCATTGTATGCGGCCATCATTGTGAAAAAAGTAGATGCGAAAACCCGCGCCAAAGTAGGCATTAACGAACTACTTCGCTCTGCTGAGTAATATGGTTGCTTCATAATCAGCGGTTCACTATCGGTGAGCCGCTTTTTTTATGCCCAAACGCTGACAATAGAACACTAACATTAATCGGCTCGCAGAGTTTGATAGCCACCCACAATTCGCATCGCTGCGGTAATAAAACAAAGCGCCGCAAAGCAGTACGCCAATATGGCAAAGTACTGCGGCAACAAACAGAAGAGCGCAAACACAACTACTGTTTCGGTGCCTTCCGTTAAGCCACCAAGATAATACAAGGATTTACTGGGATAGCGCGGATTACTAATGCCGCGTTTAGCAGCCAAGGTGGCAAACGCCAGAAAACTAATCCCGGTACCCACAAAGCTAAGCATTAATACCGCACCAGCAATGGCATTAGCCTCAGGATGCAACAAAATAAACGCTACCACAAAGCCATTGTAGAACAGGAAATCAAGCACGATATCCAAGTATGCGCCACTATCGGTGGGCTCCTGCAAGCGCGCTAGCTCGCCATCAATGCCATCGGCAAGGCGATTCAGCAACAACAGCACCAAGGCCAGCCAAAATTGGCTTAAAACCACTGCTATGCAGGCCAATACGCCTACAACAAAGCCCGCCACGGTAACATGATCCGCGCGCACCTGCATTTTCACGAGCTGCTGTGCCAATGGCAAGGTAATGCGCTTCAATAGCGGTAATACTCGATGATCAAACATGAATAACACGCGCTCCTGTTGGGCAATCACCGCTATCATGGGTTACCAATAAGCAAGGTAGTTGCGCCTGCATTAAGTGATTGAAGGTAAATGTCTTAATTTGTTCTCGTGTCGCTTTATCTAAAGCGGAGAAAGGTTCATCTAATAACATCGCTTGCGGATTATTAATCAACGCACGTGCCAATGATACACGAGCCGCTTGGCCACCACTGAGCGTATCGGGTAGTTGTTTTTGTACAGCGAACAAATTAAACGCGGTTAACAAGTGTTCTGCATGTTGTACTCGCTGATGCCGGCTCCCAAAATCACGCGGCAATGCAAACAGTAAGTTCTCGAGTACGGTTAAATGGGGAAATAACCACGGTTGTTGCAAGCGAATGCCAATATGGCGTTGTTCCATAGGTAGTTGCTGAATAGGCGCACCATGCAACAGCACCTCACCAGTACACTGAAAATTTGGTAATGGCGCGCCAATTAACCAGTTCAATAAAGTGCTTTTACCACTTCCACTTGCCCCCATCAGCACCACAATTTCGCCTGCCGCAATGCTTAATTGCGGCACCTCAAGCATGGGCTGCTTCGCACCTTTCAGGGTTATCACAACATTGTTCAACTGCAGCACTTATGCACCTCGTATTGTATGAACGCGATATTTATTCGCTAATATTGCCGCCACTACAAACATGATTAACGGCCAAGCGATCTGTGCTAGGCCATAGATCGCCGCTAGCGAACGTTCAAAACCGCTACCATAGGCCGTAGCTTCAGTAGTTACGGTAAGAATACGCCCTGCGCCAAAAATCAACGTGGGCAAGTACTGCAAAATACTCACCGAAAAACCCACCGACCACGCCAACACAATCGGGGCAGCTAACATGCGCAAACGCACCTTAAACCAACGTTGTGGCGCTGAGTAGCCGAGCGTAGCTGCTTGAGTAAGCCACATATTAGGAAAATTACGATAACTTGCAGCTAACGTAAGCCAAATATATGCGGCGGCAAACACCGTATGCGCCCACACCAGCCAAAACGCAGGTGCTGCTAGCGTAAAGGGTGCAACATGCATATGCCAAGCCATTACCAAGGGTAATTGCGGTACTAACAGAGGCAACAACATATAAGCATCTGCAATTCGCTTGCCGCGTTGGTATTCCCACTCAAGCATTAGTAGTACCAATACCGTAGCTAAAGAAGCTACCACCACCCCAATCCACAATGAGTTCCATAACACTTCTTGTAAAGGCTGCCATTCCCATTGCCAGTTCGCAACACTGTAGCTAGTAGGAAGCAATGCCGTATTCGGCCAAGCTGCAGTGAAAGACCATAACAGCAACGCGATTACGGTAGCAATCTGCACCACTAAAAACGCTGCAAACGGCAACTGCGCCAAGAACTTCCGTAAACGCGCAATGCCTGGCCCCTGCACAAAGCTTGGTAAGGTTGCTTGGCCAGCAATGTTCACACCGCGAGTAACTGCGAGCCGTGCGCATTGGCCGTGTAACCACTCATGCCCGCGAAACAGCAGTAACACCAGCGCACTAGCAACAAGCAATACTACACTGCCAAGCGCGGCAAATAACTCACTTCCAGGCTGTTGATACCATTGCAATACTTGCACGGCGAGTGGGCTTGGTAAATTTGGGCCCGCCACTAAGGCAACATCTACCACCGCTAACCCGTAAATAGCCACCACCATAATTGGCAACCGTAGCCTACGCACAAGCTGGGGAACGATAATGCGCCAAAATGTTTGTGGGGCTCGATACCCAAAACTGGCTCCTACCTGTTGCCACTCTCGCACCGGCAACTGTTGCATTACGATCAGCGCCATTAACAATAAAAACGGTAGCTCTTTTAGCCACAAGGTAACAAGTAAAAATGGTAGGCTTTTATCAGTGAAAATAGCGCTCAAAAATGGCGTTAGCAAAGGTATTTGCAGTTGCAAATCTAACCCTAACCATACTCGGCTAATCCAACCGCCAGGCAGCAATAACAGGCTTAATCCTATTGCAAAAGCAACATGGGGAATGGCTAACAACGCTGCCATCCACGCGGGTGGCTTGGTCATTCTAGCAAGCAACCAAAATGCGCTATACAGCGCCAGCAATGTAGGAATGATCGCCAAAGCAATACTGTAAACTAAACCGGTAAGCACCGAACCAACACTCAGAAATAAGAGCCAATCTTGGCTGCCATTCTGGGTGAGTATCGTAATAATTAACCACACCGCAGCCACTAACGGCAGCCCGATTAATAGCACTGCCGGCAACGCCAGCAGTGCTATCGATATTTTCGGCCACTCAAGTAGTTTGTTCATCCAAGTAGTTTACTCATCGCGTTGTACGCATAGTAGTTCACTCATAGGGGTGTACTCATCGCAGCGCACTCATAGCAGTACACTCATAGTGTTTTATTCATAGCGCTCACGCCACGCCTGCTCCAACACAGCATTCCAACTCACATGTGGTTCTTGCGCAGCAGGAAATATCAGCTCTATGGGGGAATTCTCTACCGATAAATTCTTTACCGATAAATAGGGCAACACAATAGCAGCTGGGTCGCCCCACACATCTAGGTTTGCTTTGTGCCGTTGCGCTGCTTCTGAAAGTAGAAAGTTAAGTGCTACCAATGCGCCGGCTTGTTGTTTACTGTGCTTGGGAATAGCAAGGTAATGGCTATTAGTAATCGCCTCTGCTCCTAAGCTTGCCGGCATGGTAACTGCTGCTATGGTGCCCCGTTGAATACCACTGGGTAAGGCTCCAGGATTAAAGCTAACCGCGATATCCAATTGGCCATCGGCAAACATCCGCATTTGCTCTGCTGCACTGTTGGGGAATGCGCGTCCTTCACGCCACATGTGTGGATGGAGTTGATCAAGGTAACTAAACAGTGCCGCCAATATCGGTGCGTGGCGCTCGGCATGATATTCTTCGTACAGGTGCTCTACCCTGATGTACTCTTGCTCAGGGTTTTCTCCGGAGCGCTCAGGGCTGTTTACCGAGCGCTCAGGGCTGTTTCTGGAGAGCTCAGGGCTGTTTACCGAGGGCTCAGGGCTGTTTGCCGTACGCTCAGGGCTGTTAAGCGCAAGTAACACCTGCTTAAGGAACGTGGTGCCATGAAACTCTGGCGGTTTTGGGTAGCTAACGCGGCCGGGATTGGCTTTTGCAAACGCCAGCAACTGCTCAGCCGATATCTGAGCCTGATGAACCTGGGGATCGTTCTCCCTAGCTGCAAGCAATGATGCTTGAGCACGCTCTGATAGCATCAGGTAAAACTGTGCCACTCCCCAAGGTAATTCCAAATCTTGGGTGGGCACCCCAAAATCTAACTCATATAAATGTTCCGGGTTTAGTAATGCACTGTTCGGAATTTGCGTGGATAAATCGGCAGTTAATAAACCCGCTTCTTTTAACGCATGGAAATTCTTACCATTAATCCAAATCAAATCAATGGCGCTACGGTAATCATCACCTTGGCTTGCTTGCTCATTCAATAATAAATTCACCGATTCACGAATATCAGCAACACGCACATGGCGTAAACGCACCCCATACTTTTCCTGTAGCTGCGTAGCAGCCCAGCGCATATATCGGTTGGCTTCCGCTGAGCCACCCCAGCCATGAAAATACACAGTTTGCCCGCGCGCCTCGGCGGTAATGTCTTGCCAGTTTTGCGGTACCTTATCCTTCTCTGCCGAACCACTAACCGCGGCACTGGTAGAGAAAGTAAACAACGTTACCAACACTAAAACATACTGAAACACCCGCATTCTAGCCTCTTCGCCACGCATGAAACTTCTCTAACCACGCCAAAGCGCGCTCTGGCTTGTGTGCTTTGCGCCATTCGCCGGCTACATATTTATTCGCTTCGCTCATGGTTGGGTAAATATGAATGGTGCCCAAAATTTTATTCAAACCCAATTTATACTTCATCGCTAACACAAACTCGCTAATTTGCTCCGAAGCACGCGCTCCAACAATGGTTACTCCAAGAATTTCATCTTTCCCAGGTTTCGTGAGTACTTTAACGAAGCCATAGGCCACATCATCCGCTATGGCGCGATCTAAATCGCTCATATCATAGCGAGTTACTTCGTAATCTATATGCTGTGCTTTTGCCTCAAGCTCATTTAAACCTACCGCAGCAACTTCCGGATCAGTGAAAGTAGCGCGCGGTATTACCCGATAATCTGCAGCAAAGCTCTTCAATGGCGCAAACAATGCATTCACACTGGCGTACCAAGCTTGATGTGCGGCCACATGAGTAAACTGATATGGCCCGGCTACATCACCCGCAGCATAAATTGAAGGGATCTCCGTTTGCATTAGCGCATTCACCGGCAAGGTACGCTCTGTTTCCACTCCCAATTCATCCAAACCAAAACCACTTAAATTCGCAGCTCTACCAACGGCTACCAACACACAATCTGTGCGCAGTGGCTGCTCTTCACCCTCAACATACACCAAGCTTTCTCCGCCTTCCTGGGCAAAACGAACGGCTTTCTTGCCAGTTACAATCTGTACGCCCTGCTGTTGCATGGAATCAGTAACCATTTCCGCAGCATCTTCATCTTCTTTACTTAACAAACGTTGTTCTGCTTCCAGCACAGTAACCTTACTACCAAGGTTGGCAAAGGCCGCGGCCAGTTCACAACCAATGGGGCCACCGCCCAACACCAGCAATCGTGGCGGCAACTGTTCTAGCTCCCACACACTATCGCTGGTGCGATACGGAATATCACTTAAACCAGGGATAGGCGGCACAAAAGGCTTCGCACCTGTAGCCACAATAATGCTGCGGGCAGTAAGCGTTTGGGTGCCAGCATTCGTAGTAATCTCTACCTGCCAGGGCGATGTAATAGTGGCATGTCCTTGCAACACCTCAACGCCCAAGTTCGTATAGCGCTCCACTGAATCATGCGGCTCAATATCTTTAATCACCTGCTCTACTTTGGCCATTGCACTGCTCAGTTGTATCGGCTGAGAAGTGCCATTTGCCTTGTTTAGCGCGGCATGCTTGCGGGCGATATTGATCAAGGTTTTCGATGGTACACAGCCGGTATTCAAACAATCACCGCCCATCTTATGCTGTTCAATCAGGGTTACTTTGGCCTTCACTGTTGCAGCGATATACGCCGAAACAAGGCCAGCAGAACCCCCACCAATCACAATTAAATTACGATCAAACACTTTCGGTTTTTGCCAGTTTTTTAGCCGTTTTCTACGCTGCAGCACATTCACAATCACTTTGGCAATCAGCGGGAAAATACCCAGCAAGGTAAATGACAACACCAGTTGGAACGAAAATACATCGCCAAGGCTTTGAATTGTGGCCAGTTGGGTACCTGCGTTCACGAACACCGCGGTGCCCGCCAACATCCCCAGCTGGCTCACCCAAAAGTAGGTGAAGGTACGAATGCGCGTTAAGCCCATAAGTAAGTTGATCATGAAAAACGGAAATAACGGCACTAAGCGCAACGAAAGAAGATAAAACGCACCATCTTTTGCGAAGCGCTCATCAATTTGTGTAAATCGATTACTAAACTTACTTTGCACCCAATCCCGCAATAAAAATCGCGCTGCCAAAAATGCTAAGGTAGCGCCAATGGTAGATGCAAATGAAGCAATAACGAGGCCGTGCCAGAAACCAAAAATCGCGCCAACAGCCAGGGTCATAACCGCAGCGCCTGGAATTGATAAGGCGGTAACCAGAATATAAATCACCATTGCGGCTGTTACTGCAATAATTAAATTGTTATCTTTCCATGCCACCAACTCGGCGTAGTTTGCGCGCAGCGTTTCCAAATTTAAGTAACTTTGCACATCAAACACGTAAGCCAGTATCAATAAACTGGCCACAGTAAGAATTAAAATAATTTTCGAAAACTGCATGCTATCCCCTTCAGGTGTTCTTCACGCTAACCTACTCACTCGTGGTATGGCATAAAGCCGATCATCGTTAAATATATCGGCTTTCTAGTGCTTAATCTTAAAACCGCAGGCTAAGCGTTAATTTCATGTGCCGCGGTAAATTTGGCATCACTAGATCAGCGCCAAAATAACCCCCTTCAAATACTGGGCTCCAATTCTTCTCATCGGTTAGGTTCATTATATCTAACCGTAATTGGGTGTTTTCATTCACCTGATAGCTCACCATAGCATTCAATTCATACTGGTCACGAATGTACACTGTAGCTAAATAATCCAATGGATACGCTTGGGTATACCAACCATCAACACCAAACCGTAGCCGTTCATTAAACTCATAGCGCAGCGAGCTAGATAGCGAAACCCGCGGTAAGCCTTGAATGCGGGCGGTAGAATTTGGGAATGCAGTGAAATTGGGAGAACCTACTCCGGTACCCTCAATCAAATCTGGGCGAGAGTTATCGAATACATCAGCCACTTGCCGAGTACCTTGGAATGCCGTTGAATTATCAAATCGGGCATCAAGATAAGCTGCACCAATATTCCACAGCCAAGTATCGGCCATATAATAGAGTTGCCCTTCCACTCCGCGAGTTTTTATCCCCGAATTCGAGCCATCACGGTTACGTAAACTGCGCGTTTGCTGAAAAGCAGCAACATCGCCATACCAACTGCTATCAAGGCTGTTCCATTTCAGGCCCACTTCATACAGCTCGTTTTCTGTGGCGAAATTCAACGCATCAATTTCGTTGTTTGCACCTAATACTGTACCTCCTCCCATACTATTAGCAGTAGATTCGGCATAGGCTGCGGTTACATAGGCATTCATGGTATTAGTTACCTGATACAACGCCGTAATTTCACCCGCCGAAAGAAAGGTATTGTAGCTATCTTGTGCTGCAACTACCCCTTCAGGCGGCAATGGATCACGGGCTGAAACATCATACCAATCGCCACGCACACCTGTGGTTAGCCGCAATCTATCAGATGCTTGAAACTGATATTGGGCAAACAAACCATACTGCCATGTTTGCGAATCGGTGGTGTCTGAGGTATTGAAATCAAGGTTGCCATCGTTATTGATATCGTAATTAGCACCCGGAGATACATACAACCCAGGGCGTAACTGCACAAACCGCGCTTGCTGCTCCGGAGTAAGCGGAATGCGGCGGTCGTCAATTGAACCCGTTAAATCAATCGGGTTATCCGCTTCGGTGGTAAACTGGCTGTACCCCAACACTGAGTTGTAACGCACACTTGCGCCAGATATTAGCGTTGCCCGTTCGCTTTGTTGATAGTGCAACTCTATGCGGTTTTCTACTGTTTTAGCCGCATCAATAATTTCCACAAAGCTATTCTGGGCAATGTTCTCGCGCTGCAAGTATTCAGCGTAACTACGATTCACTACAGTGAGCGCATCGCTAACATCGTAGTTAAACGTAGAGTGCAGAATGTGTGTTGAGCCAGTACTAATATTGTCCGGGTCTGTTAGCACTTGCGAGCGCGGTATTTTCACAACACCCGTGGGCGAAACTACTGCGCCAGCGCCTGGCACAAACGAGCCATTCGGCTGTTGCCCTTGGCCGGTAATATACAATCCATGGTCAATAAGCCCCTGAGTAGGCCGATTCAAGCCAGCGTTATCGGTGAAATCAGCATCGAAATACTCCCAGCTTACGTTCCACTCTGCCTGATCCGATGGCCGCATGCGCGCAGCTAAAAAGATATTTTCACTGTTGAAGTGGGTGTAATCGTAAAAGCTATTCTCATCGCGCAATTCAACACTTAGGCGCACTGCAAGCTCATCTTCACGCACTACGCGAGCAACATCTGCCTGCATTCCATAGCGATCCCAACGGCTCGCCGAAAGATCGATACGGCTGAAATTCTCCGTTAAACTTGGGCGTTTACTTTGTATGTTTACAAAACCGCCCACGCGCTGTGTGGTTCCTAGCATTACTGGCGGCATCCCTTTTACAACATCTAACTGCTCTACACTGTTAAACGACATAGGAATACCAAAGCCATTGTTGCCACCTTGCCGCCGCAAGCCGTTGCTGAACACTTCACCAAGCTGGCCGCGAATCGTTGGCAACGAGGCTGAGCCAAACCCAACTGCGCCATGGGTATTCGGTACCAATCGGCTGAGGCTATTTAAATCGACAATCTGGCTATCCAGTAACAAGGCTTCACTAAGTGGCGTAATTGAACGGCCAATATCGAGAATGCCTTCATCCAAGCCAAAAACACCACGTAATTTCGCGCCTTGTGGGGAAAGCGCTTCATTCCGTGTTTCACCAATGATTTGTATACGCTCAATAGGCGCTGCCGCTCTTTCAGCATCACTAGGCTCATCAGTATTTGCTTGCACCGCGAAAGCGCACAGCAAGCTTGCAATAGGCGTTAATACGAACCCTTTGTGCATGGCCGTTGTTACTGATTGGCGGCGTGTTGCCCGGTATTCTGGCATACCCAGTGAGTGGGTATTTGCTTGTGTTTTTCTGCCCTTACGCATAATTATTCCTATCTAGATGCAAACTCATCTTCGCCTAAGGCGGCATCGCAATGCCAAGCCTATAGCGGCGTGTAGAGGTTCGATGTACGTTTAATGTGATTATAGTGTAGCGCGATAACCTATTGAGGTATCTACCGAAACACCTTTTTTATCAACCATGCAAATATTTTTATTGTTTACCTATTGCTTGCAAAGCCTACTGCTATCAGAGTAACTACAACTGAGGAAGCACAACTAAGGAATACATTTATGTTTACCCTTACGGCCATACAACTCGCATCACTGAGCGCAAGTATTGTGTTTAGCGCCCAAGATATTCTCCGCTGGCCGGAACATGTATTCACCAAGCCAAGCAGCTATACAGTACTCGTAGAAGGCGAAAAGCGATTACTTGATGCGCAATGTAATGCGGGTGAAGCATCTGGATTATTTTTCAGAGAAGGGATTAACTTACAAGAAACGCCCTGGATTCGTTGGCAGTGGCGAGTGCTGCAAACACCGTCAGGTGCAGATGAGCAAAGCCGTTCAGGTGACGATTTCGCGCTACGCATCTATGCAATAGATGAACATAAAGTGCTGCGTTGGCGCACCCGAGCGCTGAACTACGTGTGGGCACGCAGTGCTGATATTCTCGATGATTGGGCAAACCCATTTGCGCAACAAGCACAGATGATTGCGCTACAATCAGGAGTTGCGGAGCCACACACTTGGCAGGTAGAAGTGCGCAACTTACAAGAGGATTTTATCGAGTTTCATGGCCGTAATCTAAATGAACTCACAGCGCTTGCGATTATGACAGATTGCGATAACACCCAAAGTTCAGCCCATGGTCAGATACTAGAAATAAGTTTGCACGCCGAAAAACCGCAACGTTAACCATTATTGCGCTGAAAAGCGGCAGAGAATTCCTCTGGCAATGGAATTCTGCAGTGCACTAGTTGCTGCGTAACGGGATGTGGGAAACTTAGCTCGGTTGCGGCTAATAGCAACCGGTGAATATTAAAGTGTTGGCGGAAGAAGTTATTGTGGCGGCCATCGCCGTGATTGGTATCGCCCACAATAGGGTGGCGTAAGTGCGCCATATGCCTGCGCAACTGATGTTTGCGGCCAGTTTGCGGCGCTAGCCTCACCAATGAGTAACGGCTGGTTGCGTGGCGTTTACTCACTGCATAGGGTAACTCCACTTGCTGTACACAGCTGTAATCGGTAATGGCACTTTGGGCTGCTTTATTGGCATCTGCCATTTTATCGGCAATTGCATCAAGTTCTTCTTTTAACGGGTAATCAATGCGCCCCTCTCCCAGCAAATACCCCCGTACCACTGCATGATACACTTTGTTCACCCGTTGCTCGGCGAACAATTGCCCCATGGCGGTGGCCACTTCAGCACTTAACGCAAACACCATTAAGCCAGAGGTAGGCCGATCTAAGCGATGTACTGGAAAAACGTGCTGGCCAATTTGATCACGCAGAAGTTGCATCGCGAACCATTTCTCGCGGCGCGCAAGCATCGTTCTATGCACGAGCAAACCTGCCGGTTTATCAATTACAGCGATATGTTCATCTTGATACACAATGGGTAAAAATGGCCTTTCATTCTGCTGTGCCAAAGGTAATACCTCAGGTTTGGCAGCTGGCAACGGCTTAGTGTCGCTCATGGTGGCCATCCAATAATTCATCGATGGCTTTTAAGGTAAGAATAATTTCCCGATGCGCTTTCAATTGGCCCTTCCATACTTCAAGTGCCATTGGGCTCACCGCAATCTTGGTTGGTAATGGCTTTCGTTGCTGCACGCACTGTCGTAAACTTGGGATCATGATAAACTGCACCCATTGATGGAAATCTAACGTATCTGTAGCAAAGGGCTGTGAACTCATAAGCTGGGCGGGTTTGGGCATTTGCTTATCCCACAACTCAGCAGCTTGCAAATCAGCTTCTAGCTGGGCGAGTAAAGTTAAGGTTTGCTGAGCAATAGATTGTGCAGCCATGGGCTTGTTTGAAGATGAGTTCGCCATAATAAAAGCCTAATATTAACGCTGTGCTAGAGCTATCTGAATCGATACTCAAAAGCATACATTTATTCGTAAGTTGAATCTCTAATTATACCGGAAAAGCATGCAATCAATCGATACCTTAACTGATTTTCTTGCCGTTGCCGGCGCAAATCACGAAGCTAGCACTGAATACCGCATTTATGATCTGAGCCGTATCGTGAAACCCTTCACCGCAGAAGAGTTTCGCGCCATTGAAAATGGCGAGCGGCCATTTCCATACCCGCGCCAGCAACATGCATGGCTGGGTATTGTATTGCGCCAAAAAGAACGAGCAGAATCAAACCAAATTCATGATCCCTATATTTGGTTTGTGAAACTACCGCTCGATGAACGCGGATTATTTCAGCATGCAGCGCGGCAGCATTTCCTAAGCATTATTGTTGAGGCCTTGGGTGAGAACCCAACTGCTGCGCCAACTGCCGAACAAGAAAAACGACAACAGCAAAACCCGTATATTTTCACCCCGGATGAACCACGAAGGGCAGCGTTTCATGCGCAGGTAAGCCATGATTTACAATTTCCAGCCTCGGTTCATTACTCCGATGCCCTCGCGTTTTTACGTGGCGAAGCAGCCACCAGTACCTGGCAAGATTTGGGCGTGCAAGGCATTCATGATGTTGTGGTGCGTAATTTGCAGGAACCAAGCATTCAACAGCACATTCACACGCAGCTTCTGCAGTGGCCTAAACCCTTGCAGCAAACACTAATGGAAGCTCTGGAACACGCTAAATTGCCAGCTACACTTGCACAGAACTTAATTGGCACGTTGCCAACAGTACCTCGAGAACAGCAAATCATGGTGTTACGTTGTTTAGCTAACGCAAGCCAGCATACGAACCTGCAAAACGCCATACAGCAGCTGCTTAACGCCTGTGCACAGGATCTTAATACTAGCGGCAACACTTCCGAAACTGCGGTAGTAAATGATATCCAAGATCTGCTGCTTACCATTGGAGCACGAAACTGGATTGCACTTACCGCCAACGATAATTTAGAACACTACCTTGGCTTACTTGCTACAATCAACGAACATGTATTTATACAAATTTTCCGCGATCTGGTAATGCTGCCCGAACTTCGCGGGCTTATGTTGCAGTTATTCCGTAAGGAGCAACTCTCGCCAGCACTGCAACGCGGTATCGCGGCTTTGGTAGCCCAAACGAGGAGTAGTTAATGACCGACGGTTTAATGGATGCGTTATATCTATTACTGCTGATTCTCGGCGTGTACCTGTTTTGGCAATGGCGGTTACAAGAAGAGAGTGCGCGTAAACACGCAGAAACAGTATGCAAGCAATACAAAGTGCAGTTTTTGGATGTTGCCCGTTCAGGTGGCCGCTTGCGGCTTACCCCCCGCACTGGTTGGGAAGCACAATTTCAATTTGGGTTCAGTAGCGATACGAAATCCCGTTACGAGGGTGAATTAACGCTATTAAATTTAAATTTACGCGATGTACAAATGCCGCCGCACCGTTCAGCACCCGATGCCCGTGCCGCCAGCAACACTGTTGATGGCACTGTGGTTGCGGCCGATGCGCACAGCCCTGAGCGCAGTGCAAACAGTCCTGAGCGCAGTGCAAACAGCCCTGAGCCCAGTACAAACAGCCCTGAGCCCAGTGCAAGCACGCCTGAGGCAACTGCGGGAAGCGGCGAAGCAACTAACCAGACCCAGCAAGAGAAATCAGCACCTAGCCTTGCCAGCCGCGGCAACTTGCATAATATTCCGGCACCGGCAATTGCCTGGAACGTAACCTACGGCCAACGCAACCAAACTGATGCCAGCGAGAGCCAGGAGGAAGACGACGATATCATTGCCGCCGTATTCCCTAGTGATCACAACGATATACCCGCTGAACACAGCGAAGCGTTGAGTACCCCCTTCCCTATAGAAGGCCCTAGCTCTATTGATGGTTAACGTTTAGGCGCGCTACCTTAATCCAAAAAGTTGCTGTGCAATGCCTGTAGTATTTCCGCAGCATCGGTTTCTTGCACCAGCACGCACAAATTGTTTGGGCTTGCACCTTGGCTAATCATGCGGATATTTCTTGGTGCTATCACCTGAAATACCCGGCCGGCAACTTCTGGTGTTTCCGAAAGCTGATGCCCTATCAATGCGATAAGCGCCAAGCCATCTTCCACTTTTACATCACAAAGTGGCGCTAACTCAGCCAATAACGCCTCGCTTACCAGCGCTTTCCCAGTAGATTGTGAGCCTGTGGTATCAAGGGTTAAAGCTACCGAAACTTCTGATGTGGTAATTAAATCCACCGAAATACGGTGGCGCGCTAGAATCGCAAATAGTTCAGCCAAAAAACCGCGCGCATGCAACATGTTTAAACTGCGGGCAGTAAGCAACACTTGCCCTTTTCGCACACTTAATGCCCTACACATCGGCCGTTTTTGCGTAGTGTTACGCACCCAGGTGCCCGCTTTTTCGGGCTCACGCGTACAACCGATAAACACCGGAACTTTAGCGCGTTGCGCTGGCAATAAGGTAGCTGGGTGGAGGATTTTCGCGCCGAAAGTAGCCATTTCCGCTGCTTCCGCAAAGGTAATTTCTGGAATTGGCCGCGCCGTGGGTACCTGACGTGGATCGCACGTATAAATGCCATCTACATCGGTCCAAATTTGTAAGGTATGCGCCCGCAACGCCTCGGCAAATAGCGCTGCGCTTAAATCGGAGCCACCTCTCCCCAGAGTAGTAACGCGATCCGCGGCATCTGCACCAATAAACCCTTGGGTTACCACACAATAGTTTTCGAGTAGCGGCGTTAAGTGCTCACGAACCAACATGCTAATCCGCACCGGCCGAGCTTCTGCCGCGCCAAAGTGGCTATCGGTACGAATGGCTAAGCAAGCGTTGAAATCACGCGCAGTATGGCCGCGCTGGCGCAGTAATTCCGCCAGAAACATAGACGAACAGCGTTCCCCAAAGGCGAGCAATTCATCTTGTTTCGCAGCTTCAACTCCCTGCTCTGCTAGTTGATTACTCAGCAACGCCATGCGCACCAAATAATCACGAAGCTGAGAGTTTAATTCGGGCGTTGGTGATAAGTGCTGGCTAATTTGATGCTGAATATCCATTACTTCACTCAGCAGCTGTAGCCGTTCTTTCTCGTTTTCAACACCTTTCGAGAGCGCCACCAAACGATTGGTTACGCCAGCAGCAGCACTCACTACTACTAATCGAATAGCGGGATTATTTTGAATAATATCAGCACAACGCTGAAGCGCCGAGTAATCGGCGACTGAAGTGCCACCAAACTTGGCGACAATAACTGAAGATTCTAAATTCTTTTGCATAGCTCCGAACCATATCGTGTTCGAAGAGTTCAGGAACGCTAAAAGCTTTTTTCGCCAGCAAACTAGTGCTTAGCCTTAAAAAGCTACGCTCCAGAAGCTCTCCACCTGTGAAAAACGGTGACAGTGACAGAGATTCAACCCGTGGCACCGATAGCGACATTGCCAATCTGTAGCTACCTCGGCGTTATGCTCCCTGAACTTAAGTTATCGGGGTTTGGCACCCAACTTAAGCCTACCTAGCAAACGCACCTCTTCTGGTGTTTTTGTAAAGCGCATGCTGCCGCACAAAAACAAGGGCGTGGATTTCACCTGAAATGGCGATAAATGTCAATTACTCTGCGGAATTCTCCACCACTTCTTTATCTTCCCGCGCCAAAAACATCAGTTGCCCCTTAATTTCACCAACCTGTAGTGAGCGCAATTCATGAAAGCCGCGGCTAGCAAAAAACTTGCCGTATTCGCTGCGCGTTGCTAACAGCGCGATACCAGCAGATTCCTCATGATTCTCCAACTCATTGCGAGCGGCATGCACTAGTAAATCACCAAGCCCTTGTTGCTGATAATTTGGATGCACTGCTATAAAGGTGAGCATATGATAATTTTGCACTGGCATGGCTTCTGCAATAATGCGCTCTTTCTCAAGCATTTGCTTAGTGCTCACATAACCAGCAGTAAGCAGCATGCGCAGCCGCCAATGCCAAAATCGCTCCGGGCCAAAATTACTGCCCGGTCGGGTCATGCACACCACACCTTCCAAGGTATCATCATGAAATAGCCCGAACATCGGCTGCTGATGTTCATGAAACACGGCCAGTTCTTCACGAATGGCTGCTCGTAAGCGCTGGGCATAGCCCTCTTTTTCTACTTGAAAGATAGATTGGAATAACGGATCGTTTTGGTAGGCTTGAAACAACAACGAAGCGGCAGTAGCCAAATGCCCTTGGCCCAAATACATTAATTCGCCTTTTAAACTTATATCTGTACTCATTGGTTTCTCACTTTCGTTCAGGTTTATGCCGATATTATGCGGTAAATTCGGCACCATCAATACGTGGGGATAATTGTTCTAAAAACTCACTTACATTCGCGGCCAATACTTCATGCTGCGGTTTCCCAACATACTCAAGACCTACTTCACCCGTATCGTTATCTACTGAGATCAATAAATCATCTTCATCCGTTAGGCCAATAAAAAGCGTGATAGGTTGCTCTAAACGTTGCTTCATCATCACATGGCCAATCAAGTTCTTTTGCAAACGTTCACCATCTTCAGCACACATCACCTGCAATAAAACGAGTTCATTGCTAGCAAACTCTAAAATTAAATCACCGGCATACATCGCCGAGAATAAAATCTTGGTTTCAGTATCCAGCGGCATTTCCAAGGCATGCTCTACCCCGGAAAAATCCAGTGCCGGATTTTGTGCAACCGGGCGCCACGCAATTTCACCACCACTAGGCTTACCTACATAACAAGGCGCTTCCCAGCCCGACATATATTCGGTACTCGGTTGCTGCTGAGCCGCCTGATAGGCACGTTGATAACGCTCATGTAACTCTGCAATAGCTGCAGCTGCTTTCGCTGCCCGCTGCGCTGCTGTGTTTTCTAGATTGTTTCCAGTATTCATCTGGCTTCCACCACTAATTCTTCATACAATAGTGGCATTCTACGCAGACCATAAAGGGAATACCAGTGAGCAGCGAAAACCCTATGGCTAAATTGAAACTTGGCCAAGTTACTGAATACCCCAATCAATACGATGCAACATTGCTACAACCAGTACCACGCCAGCTTAACCGCAGCAGTATTGGTATTAGTAACGATGCCTTGCCTTTCGTTGGGTGGGATTTATGGACCTGTTATGAACTCTCTTGGTTGCAACCCAATGGCGTACCCGCAGTAGCGATCGCTGAAGTTGAGGTACCGATAACAAGCCCGAACTTGATCGAATCGAAATCATTTAAACTATACCTCAACGGCTATAACCAGAGTGTATTTGCAGATAGTGATAGCGTAGCAAACGCCCTACGCCAAGATTTGAGTAATTGCGCCGGAGCTCCTGTGCAAGTGCGCCTGTATTCCTTAGATGAGTACACAACGCATGGTTTAAGTACCTTACCTGGCGAATGCATTGATCATGAACCGGTAACCATTACTGATTATGATTACAACCCCGCACTCCTCGCTAAACTGAATAGCACCGATAGCGTGGTTACCGAGGTATTGCATAGCCACTTACTGAAATCGAATTGTTTGATCACCAACCAACCCGATTGGGGTTCTGTATATATTGCCTACACTGGGCCTAAAATCGATCGGCAAGCACTGTTGCAATATATTGTATCGTTTCGCAACCATAATGAGTTTCACGAACAATGTGTGGAACGAATCCACAGCGATTTGAGCACTGCGTTGCAATGCCAAGAGCTTACGGTATTTGCGCGGTATACACGCAGAGGTGGGCTTGATATCAACCCCATTCGCAGTAATCGCAAAGGTAACATTGATACAGCCCTATTACGGGGCCGATTGGCGCGCCAATAACTGATTTTGGTTGATTAATGGTAGTGAAGATGCGTACTCTTACTGTCTATAAACGCAAAAATTAAAATTAATAATAAGTACAAGAAACACCACCTAGCATGGGCTAGTGGAGAGGAGCAGAGAATAAGTATGAGAATTTCATTATCGCCACAAGGCAGCATGGCATTATTATCGCAATTAGAAATCGATAGATTGCAGCAATCTACTGATAGTCCTTTATACAAGCTATTCCGCAATTGCGTGCTGGCAGTATTGAATGTTGGCAGCCATACCGATAACAGCGCGGATATTTTTGACCAGTTTGAAGATTTTGAAGTAAATGTTCTGCGCCGCGAACGAGGTGTAAAACTTGAATTAATCAACCCACCACCTTCTGCCTTCGTTGATGGTGAGCTTATCGTGGGTATTCGTGAGCACGTAGAAGCCGTGCTGCGCGATATTCTGTTCGTTGGCGAGCGTTACCCAGCGGAAGTACTGCAAAGTATGAGTACCCGCCATCTCACTCACGTTACCTTTGATATCTTACGCAATGCCGGCGTAGTAAAACCAGCGCAAGAGCCTGATATGGTGGTGTGCTGGGGCGGCCACTCGATTTCCGAGAACGAATACAAATATACCAAAGTAGTGGGTTACGAATTAGGCTTACGCGCATTTAACGTGTGTACCGGCTGTGGCCCTGGCGCCATGAAAGGCCCAATGAAAGGCGCCACCATCGGCCACGCCAAACAACGGATCAAAAACGCGCGCTACTTTGGCCTTACCGAACCGGGCATTATTGCGGCAGAGCCACCAAACCCAATTGTAAATGAATTGGTGATTATGCCTGATATCGAAAAGCGCTTAGAGGCATTCGTGCGCTGTGCTCACGCCATCATTATTTTCCCCGGTGGAGCAGGCACAGCAGAAGAATTACTGTATTTGCTAGGCATCTTGATGCACCCGCAAAACAAAGAACAAGCGCTACCAGTTATTCTTACTGGGCCAGAGGGCTCACGCCCTTACTTTGAGCAGTTAGATCGCTTTATTGCCAACACGCTTGGGGAAGAAGCAACGCAGTACTATAAAATTATTATCAATGATGCCATCGCGGTGGCGCAACACGTACAAACGGGGATGGCAGCGGTAAAACGCTATCGCCAAGACAGTGGTGATGCGTATCACTTTAACTGGACCTTGCACATCGAAGAGCCGTTTCAACAGCCATTCGAGCCAACTCATGCCAACGTTGCGGCATTAAACTTGAATCGGAAACAACCAAAAGAACAACTTGCCGCCGATTTGCGCCGGGCATTCTCTGCGATTGTAGCCGGTAACGTGAAAGCACCCGGTTTACGCGAAATCCGTGAACATGGGCCATATCAAATCACCGGTGAAGCAGAATTCATGCACGAACTCGACGAACTGCTGCAATCTTTCGTTGAGCAGGATCGCATGAAACTGCCAGGTGGTACAAAATATCAACCATGCTATCGCGTTGTGAAAAGGTAAATTTGTGAAGAAAGGCTTTCTGATCGCAGTAATAGGCTTTGTGCTCTATGCAATTATTGCAGGGGGTATCATGCACTTTTACACAGCGAACCCTGAAACCATGACATGGCGTGAACGTGAGATCTTTAACCGGAAGTATATTGGCCGGTTAGAGATCGGTACGCCCCGCGATGAAGTGCTTCGTTTGCTTGGTCCGCCCGATCTCAGTGAAGCCCGCACCACTACCGATGGTAGAAATATCCTGATTTTGTTCTATCGAACCCAACATGTGCGTTCGGATGGTATTACCACCCGCGATGAAACCACCCCCTTACTGTTTACTAACGATAAGCTCATCTCTTGGGGTGAACCCGCCTACGAATCTGAGTTCGGTAGCTAACCACGCCACTGAATATCAACGAGTGCTAAACCGAGCTTACGAAGCAGATAATACGCTTACAACGCTCGGCTAAGCGCTAATCATTTGCTGAATACCGACTATAGTTGTAGTTCGTTATATGGCGGAAAAAGCCGGAAAATGGTATAAAGCCGCATCAAAATCATATTTATAGTTGCAAGATGGACACAGCTCCCTTGCAGCTAAAAATTCCAGCACTGAATACTTGCATAAACCAGTTGTAAAAGGGTTATTTTATGAGCAAAACAATTACCGTAATTCCAGGCGATGGTATCGGCCCTGATATCATTAAATCTGCAGTACAAATCCTTGATAAAGCTGGCTGTGATTTCAATTATGAATACGCGGAAGCTGGCCTAGTTGCCCTTGAAAAGCACGGGGAACTACTACCAGATCAAACTCTAGACGCCATCGCTCGCAATGGTATTACCTTAAAAGGCCCACTTACCACACCAGTAGGTGGTGGCTTCACATCGATTAACGTAACCTTGCGCAAGCATTTTGGTTTATACGCAAATGTGCGCCCAGTAGTAAGCTTTAAAGGCACCAAAGCGCGATATGAAGATATTGATATTATTACCATTCGTGAAAACACCGAAGGTATGTATTCAGGCTTAGGGCAAACAACCAAAGCAGATGGCAGTGAAGCCGAAGCTATGAGCCGCGTTACCCGTGTAGGTTGTGAGCGTATCGTGCGTTTTGCGTTTGAAACCGCGCGGCGCGAGAACCGCAAAAAAGTAACTGCAGTGCATAAAGCCAACATCCTCAAAACCACTTCTGGTATGTTCCTCGCGGTTGCACGTGAAATTGCTGCCCAATACCCAGACATTCAATTTGAAGAAATGATTGTAGATGCAGCGTGCATGAAGTTGGTGATGACCCCAGAACATTTCGATGTAATCGTAACCACCAACCTGTTCGGCGACATTCTCTCTGATTTATGCGCAGGCTTAGTAGGTGGTTTAGGTATGGCACCGGGTGCAAATATTGGCCAAGAATGCGCTATCTTTGAAGCTGTTCACGGTTCTGCACCTGATATTGCAGGTAAGAATTTAGCCAACCCAACCTCGGTTATCTTGGCGTCTATCCAAATGCTTGAGCATTTAGATATGCAAGAACAGGCGAAAAAAATTCTTGCTGCATTGCGCGATGTAATTGAAAGTGGCGATCGCACTACCGCCGATTTAGGTGGTAGCCACGGCACTACTGATTTTACCCAAGCCATTCTCGATCGGATGTAACCACTGCATAGCAGTGCAGATCGTTCATGAGTAATACCAAGGAGTGGCTTTCAGCTGCTCCTTTTTTTATACCCGCAAAAATAGTTACAAAGGCAGATGCATGCGCTTAGGAAAACGATTACAGCAAATAGATCGTATGGTGTTAACTGGCTATCACCATATTTGGGATTGCTGCTGTGATCACGGCCTATTAGGGGCAACCTTATTACAGCGAAATGCTGCCGCACACATTCATTTTGTTGATGTGGTGCCCGAGTTAGTGCAGGCCCTTAGCACCAAACTACAGCAACATAGCACCGACATGAAGGTGAAGAAATCTGCTGGCAGTGCTGTGCAGCCAACACAATGGCACACCCATTGCGCAGATGCAGGCACACTGCCATTGCAACATTATCCGGGTACGCACTTGTTGATTATCGCTGGGGTTGGTGGAGAGCTTACCGCTGCGCTGGTGCAGCAAATAAGCACTGCTCACCCTGAGCTTGAGCTCGAATTTATACTTTGCCCTGTGCGGCAGCAGTTCCTTTTGCGGGAACAGCTTATTGCGCTGCAGTGTGCGTTAATTGATGAAGTATTAGTAAGTGAAAATCGCCGTTACTATGAGGTGTTGCACGTGCTGAAGCCTGCCGCACTCGAGAAAGCAAACAGCTCGCACCCAAAAGAATGCGGGCAAAGCGTAGGTGTTACCACCAAGGGAATCCCTATACATCAGGTAGGTAGTGCATTGTGGCATGCGCATAGTGAAGAACACGCGCAGCAACTACGCCGGTATTTAGCCAATACCTTGCGCCACTATCATGCAACGAAGAATCGTGTGGCGAAAAATCAAGCCGCGGTAGCGGCTTATCAAAACGTGACGATTCAATGGGCAACGCCTAGCAACAGATCCTAATTAACCCACTCATGTTATTCGGCGCTAGTTATTCTTGCTCACTATCTGGCTTTTCCGCCATTTTGCGCAGATGCTTCTTATAACGATAATCGCTTACATACCATAGCACTACACCAAATAAGCCACCGGCCGCAAACCAAATCGCACAATGAATAAGCACCGAGGCAAGCGTAGCCCCCTCGCCTAGCACATTATTGAAATAGCCAATAATAATCAGCATCGGCAAGCCCCAAGAGAGCACACCATTCATTACTACAAATTTGCCAAAGCCCTGCTCTTGGGCTTGTTGCCATGCGGCTAACTCACGTTCTTTCATGGGAGCCTCTAACTTTTAAATTTCTTGCGTAAGTACACGGTGATTTCTTCACGATCATGATACAAATGCTTCGCAGAAAGCTCATATCCATACACTTCGGCTTCCGATAAGCGTTCTCGAATTGCGGCTAAATCCTGTTGCACAGCGGTATAGCGAGATTTCATCGGCAGCTTAAGATTAAATATCGCATCATGGCACCACTCACCAATAAACCAATCGGCCATTAATTGCGCCACTCGTTTCGGTTTTTCTACCATATCGCATACCAACCAGGCTACGTTTTTACGCTTTGGTAGAAACTGGAAGCCATCTTCTTGATAATGCCGAACCTGCCCTGTATTCATCAACCCTTCATCCATAGGGCCGTTATCTACTGCAGCTACCATCATATCGTAATGCACTAACACCGAGGTCCAGCCACCAGGGCAGGCACCTAAATCAACCGCTTTCATACCCGGTTGTACCCGGCGTTCAAACTCACTTTCAGGAATCATCACTTTAAATGCTTCAGCCAGCTTTGCAGCAGAGCGGCTCGGCGCCCCTTTCGGCGTGCGTATCCGTGGAATTCCCATCAAATAAGGTGAGTGATTATAGCTATACGAATAGCCGATAATTGCCGAATGCGTGCTGCGGAAAAGCACATGCAATACTGGACGGTTATTAACCTCCTCTTTCGCTAACACACCTTTTTCTCGTAGTGCCTTAGTAAGAGGCTTAGTAATCGTTCTGCACAACGCAGATAACGAACGGCCATCATTGGTATCCGTGGTTTCTATCCACATCCGCCCACACAATTGCATATCTGCTAATGATTCCACAATCGGAGTTACGCGGTCCATCGTGTCTAATTGGTTTAATTCCGCCGCCCGCACAAATAATTGCCGCGAAAATATCAAGGAATGCACAGATATCTTGCGAGCAAGATGGTCGCCTTCTTCTGGCTTACATTCAAAAATAACTAACGCACTGTCGGGTTGCGTTTTGCAATAGCCGTATACGCCAAGCGATGCTGCTCGCTCTTGAATTTCCGCAGCACACTCACCTTCAAATCCAGCTCGGCAATATAACAAAACAGCCATAAAATTCTTCTTCCTTTTACCAACCACAAGCGTTTGCAGTTAGTTACTATATTCATTATTAAACTTCTAAACAGTGATTACTTAACCACTAACTTTTCCCACAAACCGATCAATGCTTCGTGCCACTAACTGCCACGCTTCTGCTTGCGAAAGGCCGCTGCGCTTTGGCAAGCGTAAATCGTGATCGCCATCGGTAAACCATTCCAATTGCAGGTTAGCAGGCAATTGTTGTGCCGCCACCCAATCCGGTTTACCAAAGGAATCACGCGTACCTTGCAAAATAAAGTTGTTCGGCCGCTGATTGGCTAATTCATCCAAGCGATGTTTCTCTGGTTTACCCGGCGGGTAAAACGGAAACCCTAACCCAATCGCCGCTTTAGCATCCACAGCATCCGCACATCGAAACGCTACACGGGCACCCATTGATTTTCCCATTACGAACAGCGGAATATCATCCGCCCCTTGTTGCGCTATACGAACTTGCTCGATAAAAGCTGCATCCAACACATTTCGTTTATCTGGGGGGCGCTTTTTACCACTCTGTTCAATTATTTGCCAGTACGGAAAAGCAAAACGATGAACTTTATGACCTTTTTGTTCCAAAAAGGTAGAAATTGAGCACATAAACTCACTTTCTGGCCCTGCTCCTGCTCCGTGCGCAAATACGATAATCGCCATTGCTATCCTTGTACCTGATGTTCTAAATGTTGAGCTTCTTGCTCATCACGCAATACTTCAGCGAGAATCCAATCACGAAACTTCGCCACCTTTCCCACATCCGCTTGGGATTCCCGACACACCATATAAAATGCTTCATTGGTGGGTAAGATTTGCGGAAATACCTGTACTAAATGTCCTGAATCAAGCTCAGGCTTTGCCAACACGCTGTTCGCGAGAGTTACGCCTTGGCCGTGCACCGCCGCTTTTAAGGCTAATGCTAAATGTGAGAACACCGGCCCACTTTTACTTTTCGGCGGTTGTTCACCCACCATAGCAAACCATTCACGCCAAGCATTTCGTGTTTCTTCATGCAATAGCGTGTGTTCATGTAAATCCGACGGGGTTTTCAATGGTTTAGCCCCTTGCAATAACAGCGGTGAACATACTGGAATTAAGTACTCTTTGTGCAGCCGATAGGAGGTAACCCCTGGCCAAGTGCCGCTACCATAATAAATAGCAACATCCACATAATCCGTAAGCGAACCCGAAATTTCATCTACCGCTTTTAGGCGCACATCAATTTCTGGATAGGCCTCATGTAAACGGCTCAACCGCGGTACTAACCATAAAATGGCAAACCCCGGTGGCACACACACAGTAAGCGAGCCTTGCTCACTCGCCAGCATCACTTTCGAAGTAGCCAAAGTAAGTTGCTCGAACATCTGGCGAATATCTAAATAATAGTTCTGCCCTGCTTCAGTAAGCAGCAGCGCACGGTTGCGCCGCAAAAATAACGCCAACCCCAAGAAATCCTCAAGCGCCTTTACCTGATGGCTTACAGCCGCTTGCGTAACAAACAATTCTTCAGCGGCCTTAGTAAAGCTCAAATGCCGTGCTGCAGCCTCAAACGAACGCAACGCATTCAACGGCGGTAATTTACGCATGAATAGTATTCCTTAGTTTCATCAGCCCTATTCCCTTCCCGTTTGCCAGCCTTGAGCAGCTTTTTCAACACAAACCGGATTACCTTGGTCCGCTAACGCTTCCGCGAAAAACCACTCCTTGAATACCACCCATTCAGTATTAATAGGTGATTGGCACTGACCATTCGCATTTTCGGCAAACACATCCTCTGCACACAAAGGCGTATCCTCTAAATCACCGCGATACGCATAGGCATACACAGCCTGACAATGATCATTCAAGTAATTCCGAAATACCACCAACCAGCCATCGGCATAACGCACAATACTAAAGCTTGGGATATTATGATCCACAGCCGCCGCAATGATATTTGGCGCTTCAGCATCTTCCACCAGTTGCATACCATTGTCAGTATGATTACGTACTTGAATACGTTCGCCACGGCGCCAAGCAAAACCATCGTAAGCCGTTACTTCAGCCGCATCCGTTAGCGCATTTAAACCACGTTCGTTGCGCGCTATTTCTTGCTGAATAATCCGTTCCACCTGCTCCGCTTCAGAAAGCGGCTGCACTTCGCTGCACCCAGTGAGCAATACCACTGCGGATACACCTGCCATCAACCATTTCAACACGTTACATTACCCTTACTACACACGTTTAATCTTCTTTAAAATATCCGCAAAAAATGGCGCGCCTTTACGCCGAGCAAATTCAATATTGCGCTCCGGAATTGATTCCGGATCAGAGTAATCTGCTAATGCCTTTTCCAAACTTGCCTCACGTAAAATATGCAGCACTGGGAATGGCGAGCGGTTAGTGAAATTAGCTGCATCATCAAGCTCACTGTCCGCAAACTGATAGTTAGGATGGAAGCTAGCGATCTGGTACACACCCTCGTACCCCTCAACCACTAACAACTCATTCGCAAAATCAAGCAAATCCAAATACTCTGCAAACTCAACAAAGCCCTTATCCAGAATCACTAAAGTAGTTTCCGTTTCCTGATGCGCATCTAACCATTGCCATTCATTGAGCAACGCCGTTAACACATGCTCCATTTCCTGCTCACTACACACCGAGTAGCGCATACTCTGCCGCTCCACCTCAGCACGCGCGAATGGGCAAATATTATATTTAACAATCACTTGCTGAACCCACTCTGCCGTTTGCGCAATCGCTTGCTGCTGTGCAGAATGCTTTGCCACACCATTATTCATTGTTATCTTCCTCAGGCGGCACCGCTGGCTTCGAAAAATCATGCTCACTAAACAAATCAGTAAGAATTGCTTGCTCAATAAAATTCCGCTGGTTGGTTTTTACCGGCAGCCGCACCAGCAAGTGAATTTCACCCGCACTCGGCACCAAAATCGACACCCGTGGATCCACAGAAGGCGTATCTAACCCTTTGTGATCACTCATTCGCTTCATATACCGGCGAGCATCATCAAGGTAAGGAGCGCAGTAACTAGACGCCAAATCAAACACCACCTGTTTCGCCAGCTTCCAGTTCTCTTCACGCTTAAAGGGAATGGTAAACACATGCAGCACCCAATCATGGGTATAACTCTCGTTAATCAAGGCTTCCGAAACAAACAGCGAATTCGGAATCACCGTCATGCGGCCCGTACGCTGATGCGTTAGCTTACCCGGCCCTACTTCCAAAATAGTGGTCGTTAGCAAATTCTGATCAATTACATCGCCACGAAAATCTTTAATCTGAATACGATCGCCAATATTAAACGAGCGCCCAGCCGATTTCACCACCGAACCCGTTAAACACAGAATCAATTCCTTGGTAGCCACAACAAAGGCCACAGCAATCGCCACCACCGATAACGCAAAGGTACGCAGCTCACTCGCCCAAATTAAAATTAAGCCCAGAATTAACAGCAACAACAACGCATTTCGCGATTGCACCAACCATCGCCGCCGTAAATCTGAAGCATTTACATTACGATGAATAAAGCGCCCAAGAAAAAACCGTAACGCAGAAACCGCCGCTACTAAAACTACCGAACTCACCAACAATCGCGTTACCGAGCGAGAAATCTGCCAGTTCGCTAAAAAATCCGTCCACAATTCCAAGGTTTAGATCCTAAAAGCCAAATAATTACCCATAGTATGCGTATCCCCTAAGCACAACGCAAGCACCATAAGCCGCTACCAACCAGGCACCAAACTACCCGCAAGCATTGGGCTCACTGCCCGTTTAGAAATGCCCAAGCCAAGGATGTACCAGAGCGTTAAGCCGAATCTATCGAAGGTAACGCGAAAGAAGAGAGAGTGTGATGGGCCGGGAGAAAATGGAAGTGTCCGCGTTTTTGAAATGCGCGGCGTATAAACGCTGCAGAGTGAGTGTGGAAATGTGCGGCGCTGTAACTGTCGAAGTTAACGCGAAAGAAGCGAGAGTGTGATGGGTCGGGGCAAAATCGAAATGTCCGCGCCATGGATGGCGCGGCCATAGCGCCACACGGATGTGCTCGAGCGGTTCGACTTTGCCCCGACCCATCACGCGGAAGCTTCATTCGCATAACTTCGTTTGTTATAAGCGCACGCCGCCGTCGATTTCGATTACGCGACCGCTGAAGAAGTCGTTTTCGATGATATAGCGCGCAGAGTGCGCAATCTCAGCAGGTTGGCCCCAACGGCGTAATGGCACCATCGCCAACGCACGATCCACCGCTTCCGGCTTCATTTGCGCAGTCATTGGCGTTTCAATAAAGCCCGGAGCAATCGCTGCACAACGAATACCAAAGCGCCCCAATTCACGCGCCCAAGTAACCGTCATTGCCACTACACCCGCTTTCGTTGCCGCATAATTGGTTTGGCCAATATTACCCGCTCGAGCAACACTCGAGATATTAATAATCACCCCTTTGCGAGCCCGCTTCGCCATCACGGCTGAAGCTTCTCGGCCACACAAGAACGTGCCCGTAAGGTTCACGTCAATTACCGATTGCCATTGCTGGAGCGGCATTTTATGGGTGATTTCGCCATCTTTGCACTTAATCAACATGCCATCACGCAAAATGCCCGCGTTATTGATCAGCACATCTAAACCACCAAAGTGGCTATCAATCGCCGCGAACGCTTCTTCAACCGCCGCTTCATTGGTAACATTCACATTGTAGGTTTGTACCTCTGCGGCACCGGCAGCAGAACATGCAGCTGCCGCTTCTTGCAGCATTTCATCGTTCATATCGATTAGTGCAAGCTTAGCCCCACCCTTGGCGAAATCTTCCGCCATTGAGCGGCCTAAACCTTGCGCGCCGCCGGTTACTACAATCACTGATTCATTGATTTGCATTAGTGCTTATATCCTTACTTTTCAAACTTACGAAAAATGCTTGAGAAATCTTTACTACCGAAGCCTGCCTCACTGTGTTCAGCAAAAAGCTTCGCCGCCATATCACCCATTGGCGTTGCTGAAGCCGAAGTAGCCGCAGTACTTTGCGCCAAACCTAAATCTTTCAGCATCAGATCTACCAAGAAGCCGCCGTTGTAATCATTGCTTGAAGGCACACCTTCAAGCACGCCCGGGCATGGGTTATATACTTCAAGTGTCCAATTACGGCCAGAACTTTGCAACATAATATCGCTTAGTACTTTAGCATCAAGGCCATGCGCTCTACCCAACTGCAATGCCTCTGAAGTACCCGCCATTAATACCGCCAGCAGCATATTGTTACAGATTTTTGCAACCTGACCCGCACCATGTGCGCCTGCTTTAAATACGTTTTTACCCATGTGCTCAAGAACTGTGCGAGCTTCTTCTATATCTGCCGCTTCGCCACCACAAATAAAGGTTAACGTGCCGGCTTTTGCACCGCCCACACCACCAGATACTGGTGCATCAATAAAACGACGGCCTTGCGCAGTAATACCAGCGGCTAATTCCCGCGCTGCTTCTGCAGAAATAGTACTGGAATCGATTACTAAAGCAGATTTAGGGATGGCATCAACAATCCCCTGCTCACCCAAGTACAAGCCAATCACATGTTTGTCGGCAGGTAGCATAGACACGACAAAATCAACGTTAGCCACGGCATCAGCCGCGCTTGCTGCAACCGTTGCGCCCGCCTGTGCTAGCGTTTCTAATGCAGTTGGGGATAAATCAAAAACTTGCACATCATGGCCAGCTTTCACCAAATTGAGGGCCATTGGGCCACCCATATTACCTAAGCCAATAAATCCTACGCGAGCCATCGTTTTGCTCCTCATTGTTATTAAACCGTATGGGCGGTTAACACCTGCCCACGGTATTTATTGTTATTCACCAAGATCTGCCAGCGGATGAGGTTGTTCGCCCCATGGCGCTATGAATAGTGCATCTACATCTTCAGCACTTACCTCAGCAATGCCAGCATGGCTCCATTGTGGATTCCGATCTTTATCAATCAATAAAGCCCGTATGCCTTCCACAAAATCGCCCGTAATTGAACAATTCACTGAAAGCGTAAGCTCTAAACGAAACGCTTCTGCCAGCGTTAAACTACCGCCATATTGGAGTTGTTGCCACACAATGTGCGCCGTTAATGGGCAGCCATTGGCCAACGTTTTCTGCGCTCGTTGCAGCACGGAATCGTCCGTTTCATGGGCTAAGAATTGGGCACACACATCCACTACGTTATCGCCAGCCATCAGCTTACTAATCAACTCGCGGTTCTCGTAAAGATAGCCCGCACCTAACTCACCATCTGCAAAAATACGTTGTTGTAGCGTATCACTTAAAGTGGCGTGGTTGAGTTCAGTATCTGCGGTCCAACTGGCATTCTTTAATGCCTGCAGGGTGTTATCACGCTTCTCGCTCGGAATCGCAAAATCTGCCATACCAAGATATAACGCATCTGCAGCATTCACATGCGCAGCTGTTAAACCCACGAATAAACCCATGTTGTCGGGCAACTGACCAAGGAAATATGTGGCGCCTACATCTGGATACAAGCCAATGCTAATTTCCGGCATCGCTAAACGGGAACGTTCTGTAACCACCCGGTGGCTGGCCCCATTCATAAGGCCCATGCCGCCGCCCATCACAAAGCCATCACCCCATACCAGCAGTGGTTTTGCGTAGGTTTGAATCAAATAATCTAAGCGATACTCTGCCGTGAAAAAATCCACAACTTCGGTTGCAGGCGTGTTCGGTAGCTCTTTCATTGCGTGGTACATCGCTACGATATCGCCACCCGCGCAAAATGCTTTTTCGCCGGCACCTTCTAACCATACGCAGGCTATTTCAGGATCATCTTGCCAAGCCAACAGCTGCGGCTGCAGCAAATGAATCATATCTAGGCTTAAGGCGTTTAATGAACGCTCAGAGTTGAGGCAGGCGATACCAATTTTATGGCCTGAAACTGTTGCTACCTCAGAGAATAACACCGCATCGTTTTGGGTTTCTTGCGTATCCAAGATCAACCTCCTGTTGGGTGAAAAATGAAGAAAAAAAAGGTGCCAGAGGTTTCGCTCACTGACACCGATTTAATTACAGCAGCTCCGCAGAGCCATCTGCAAGAATACGGCGGGCGATAATTAGCCGCATGATTTCGTTGGTTCCTTCCAAAATTTGGTGAACCCGAACATCACGCACATAACGCTCCAACGGATACTCTTTGATATAGCCGTAACCACCGTGAATTTGCAGTGCTTCATTACACACTTGAAAGCCAATATCGGTAGCAAAACGTTTCGCCATCGCACAGTAGGTTGTTTTATCCGCATCGTTTTCATCTACTTTAAACGCTGCCAAACGCACCATCTGCCGCGCGGCTACTAATTCAGTAGCCATGTCTGCAAGTTTAAATTGCATCGCTTGGAAGGCCGCTAAGGGCTTACCAAATTGGCTCCGCTCGTGCATATAATCACGCGCCGTGTTCAATGCTGCCTGTGCTGTACCTACCGAGCACACCGCAATATTAATCCGGCCGCCATCAAGGCCCATCATGGCAAACTTAAAGCCTTCGCCTTCTTCACCTAATAGGTAATCTGCTGGAATACGCACATCTTCAAAAGTAACCAGGCGAGTAGGTTGTGCATTCCAACCCATTTTCTCTTCTGCTTTACCATAATGAATGCCCGCTGCATCCGCTGGTACCACAAATGCCGAAATACCTTTCGCACCCTCGCCACCAGTGCGCGCCATTACTACCAATACATCGGTAGCACCGGCGCCCGAGATGAACATTTTCGAGCCATTCAGCACATATTCATCACCGTCTTTCTTCGCACTAGTACGCAAATTTGCTGCATCAGAGCCAGAACCTGGTTCGGTTAAGCAATAAGAGCCCAGTTTTTCACCCGTAACCAGCTCACTACAGAACTGCTCGGCCACTTCTGGCTTTGCGAACGAGCCAATCATCCAGCTCACCATGTTATGAATGGTCATCATGGCAGTTGTTGCAGTACAGCCCATGGCTAACTGCTCAAAAATGAGCGCGGAATCTAGCCGAGACATACCAAAGCCACCGGCGCTTTCTGGCGTATACATGCCCATAAAGCCCATTTCGCCCGCTTTACGGAACACTTCGATCGGGAAGTAATGCTCAGCATCCCAACGCGCAGCATGCGGTGCCATTTCTTTTTCAGCAAACGCCCGCGCCGTATCTACGAAGGCTTGTTGATCATCAGTTAAATTAAAATTCACAATGAATCTCCGGGCTATTACTGCAATTTAATGGTCATGTTCGGGCCATTATCAATTTCGCTTTCCGGCCAACGCGCGGTAATGGTTTTCGTTTCACTGTAGAAACGAATGGCTTGCTTACCGTAAGCGTGCAAATCACCGAAGAACGAATTTTTCCAACCGGTGAATGAGAAAAATGGCAGTGGTACTGGAATTGGAATGTTAATTCCTACTTGCCCTACTTCCACTTCATGTTGGTATTTCCGAGCAGCTGCACCATTGGCGGTAAAGATTGAGGTGCCGTTACCGAATGGATTGGCGTTTACTAATGCAATCGCTTCTTCCAAGGTTTCTACTTCAACAGCACAGAGTACCGGGCCAAAAATTTCTTGCTGGTAAATGCTCATATCCGCAGTTACTTTGCTGAAGAACGTTGGGCCTACCCAATTGCCATCAGGGAAACCAGCAACTTCACAGTTCGTACCATCTACTAAGCACTCGGCACCTTCTTTTTTGCCTTGCTCAATCATAGTTACTACGCGTTGCTTCGCTTGTGGGCTAATTAATGGGCCATAAGCCGCATCTTTATCATCCCACGCGCCTGGTTTAACTTTGGCAAGTTGTTCAGCAAGCTCTGGAATCCACTCTTTCGATTTACCCACAAATACAGCTACTGATATCGCCATACAACGCTGGCCTGCAGCACCTACAGAGGCACCTACCAAGTTGTTGATTACGGTTTGTTTGTTCGAATCTGGCATAATTACGCTGTGGTTCTTCGCGCCCGCAAACGCTTGCACACGCTTCAGGTTTTCGGTACCCGTGCGATAGATATATTCCGCTACAGGTACTGAACCTACAAACGAAAGCGCCTTCACATCTGGATCACGCAGTAAAATATCTACTTGCTCTTTACCACCGTGAATCATTTGCAATACACCCTTCGGTGCACCCGCTTCTTCAAACAGCTCAACTAAACGCGTTGGCGTAAGCGGATCTTGCTCAGATGGTTTTAAAATAAAGGTGTTACCGCAGGCGATTGCCATTGGGAACATCCATAATGGAATCATTGCTGGGAAATTGAATGGGGTAATACCTGCGCATACGCCTAACGGCTGCACGTAGCTATAGGTATCAATACCGCGCGCCACGTTCTCAGCCGTTTCACCCATCATTAACGATGGAATGTTCGCTGCTTGCTCAACTACTTCAATACCGCGCCAAACATCGCCCTTAGCATCTTCAAAGGTTTTACCTGTTTCTAGTGCCAAGATTTTCGCGATTTCATCATGATGCTCTTTTAGCAACGCTTGGTAGCGCATCATTACTCGCGCACGCTCAGATACTGGCACTTCACGCCAGGTTTTAAAGGCTTCTTTGGCGCTCGCAATGGCACGGGCCACTTCTTCAGGAGTAGCACAAGGCGCTTCCGCAATTACTTCTTGAGTAGCCGGGTTCGTTACCGGAATATATTGGGTAGTTGTAGATTCTACAAACTCACCGCCGATATAAAGTTTTACTTTTTTCGTTGCGCTCATAACTTCCTCGATTAGATAAATCTTATGGTCGATTGCATTGGTATTGGCGCTCATCAATTTAGGGCAATACAACATGCGCCAATTTGGTAAATTTTTTGTTGCTGGCATTAGAGCAAAAAAGGCTGCACTTTAGAATCGATAAAATTGCCGCTATAATGGATAATATTGTTTTTTACGATGAGTGTACACTTTCATGAGCCAACCTTCCGATTGGCCGCTACCCGCAGGTAGCTCGCGATTACTGTTGCCCCATGCGATTAGCCAGCAACTGGCCAGCAATCCGCTGAGCTCCGGGCTATATCCAGTATCGTATGGGCACTATTTAGAGGCGCGCGATCACCGCGTACGCAGAAGTGTGCACACTGATCATCTGCTTATTTTTTGCCATGCTGGGCGCGGCTTTTATCGCACTGAACAGCATCAGGGCGTAATTCACGCCGGACAAATGCTTTTTTTGCGCCAAGATATAGCGCACAGCTATCATAGCGATCCAGAAAACCCGTGGAGTATTTACTGGGCGCACTTCGCCGGCAGCCAAACACAAGAATTCATGGATTATATTGGCTTACGAGGTGCCCCAGAGCAGCCGCCAGTGATTACCTTAAAACGTTGGCAATCGTTACTTCCTGATGTTACCGATTTACTGAACCTGCAGCACCAGCGGCTCACGTTTGAACGGGCTATGTACGCCACTGCTATTCTGCGTAAACTGTTAAGCCAAATTCCATTATTAGTAAAAGAACCCGCAGAAGCCGACAGCCTGTTTAACCTTACCGCGCTCGATCGTTTCATGCGCGATAATAGCCATCGTGCCTTACAGCTGAATGATTTTGCAGAATTTTCCGGGTTATCGCGGTATTATTTCAGTAAGAAATTCAGAGAACTTACGGGTGTACCGCCGCTGCGTTACTTCAATGAAATGAAAATCGCCGCTGCACAGCGTATGCTGAATGAAACCAACGCCAGCGTGCGGCAAGTAGCACTGGCCTTTGGGTTTGATGATCCGTATTATTTTTCGCGGTTATTTAAGAAGATAACCGGCACCTCACCACAACACTTTCGAGAACGCGTTGAGCGTGAGCAGCAAAGGCAGGAAAGCTAAATGGCAGTGAATCAACTGGAAATGTTCGATTTACCCAACCCCTGCGTTGGTATATGCGAATCAGGGCCTAGAGGCTATTGCCGCGGATGTTTGCGCTCGCGGGATGAACGCTATCAATGGCACTTAAAGCCAGAAAGCGAGCGAGCAGAAATTTTGCGGTTGCTTGCTGGCCGGCAAAAACGCCGCGAAGCATTTTTACGCCAGCAAGCCGAACAAGAGCAGAAAGAACAAGCCCAGCAACAATTAGATTTGCTGTAATTAGAGGCGCGGCAAATTACTTGCCGCGAGCACGCTCTAAATCTTCCGGGGTATCAATTCCTGCAGGTGGATCAAATAAAGCTTCCGCAACATGAATACGTTCGCCATACCAAAGCACCCGCAACTGTTCTAACGATTCCAACTGCTCCAATGGGCTAGCTTCCCATTCCGCATAACGCTCAATAAAGCCTGCACGATAAGCATAAATGCCAATGTGCCGGCGATATAAACCGCCCAGCAAATCCACTTCATCGCGATTCGCGCTAAAACGCTCTCGATCCCATGGAATCGCGGCGCGGCTGAAATAAAGCGCATAATTGCGCGCATCGGTTACAACCTTCACCACATTCGGGTTAAACAGTTCGCTTGAATCTTTTAATGGCACCGCTAACGTAGCCATGGGTGCAATACGCTGGCTCGCCAAGTTCTCGGCAACCTGGCAAATAATTTCCGGTGGAATGAACGGTTCATCGCCCTGTACATTCACCACTACTTGATCTTCTGATAAAGCTAAACGGTCTACCACTTCCGCCAGCCGCTCAGTGCCTGATTGATGATCCGGTGAGGTACGCATTACCCGCCCACCAAACTCCTTAATTACCGCCATTACGCGATCATCGTCGGTAGCCACAATTACTTCCGCAGCCCCACTTTTCAACGCGCGTTCATACACGTGCTGAATCATTGGTTTACCGTGAATATCGGCCAGCGGTTTACCAGGTAAACGGCTAGAATTAAAACGTGCGGGAATCACTACCGTGAAGCTCATGATTTTAACTGCTCCAATTCAGCAACGGATAGCTCGCGTGCTGCACTTGCAAGCAACGCGGGTATGCCATTACTCACAGGATAAGCAAGTTGTTCACCTCGGCATACCAACTCGGTTTTATCGTTATTCCACACTAATTTTCCTTTGCAGGAAGGACACGCCAGAATCGACAACATATTGGCCGGTACACTCGCTGCATTCGCGCTTGTATCACTCATTTCGCTACTCCTTCCGAGCTGGGTTGTTCGTGCGATTTCGCTGTAGTTATTGTGGGCGCTGCAAGCTGCGCCACGCGCGCTAAAAACTGCGCTTCAAAGTGATTCGAGAAGCGCGCCACAACCTTTAAATAATACCAATGCGGGCGGGCAAAAGCAGCGCATTTTACCGCATCTTTTTCCGTCATGAGAATTGGGGTGCTATTGCTTACATTGTAGAAATCATTCGCTACATATTGGTAGTGGTCTGGAAATACACGGGTTTCTTGCAGATCAATGGCTTGATCCATTACCACCTTGAAAAACCGTTCTGGGTTGCCAATACCGGCAATTGCCAGCGCATTCTCACCGGTAGGCGTATCGATTTCTTTGTGATCTGTTACCCGATGCCAACCCGCAGGTTCTAATTGCATGGCAATCATTTTTGCACTGCGCTGCTGCGGCTTTAATTTTAATCGTTCGCCATACTGGCCCACAGTAGTAAACTCAGCGCCGTTAACAATTACCCAATCTACTTTCCGCAAGCGCCGCGCACTCTCGCGCAATGGGCCTGCAGGTAACCGCCAGCCGTTGCCCAAGCCACGCTCACCATCTACCACTGCGATCTCAATATCACGACCCAACGCATAGTGCTGCAAGCCATCATCGGCAATCACAATATCAACCTGGTTTTCTGCTAACAATAACCGCACCGCATCGGCACGTTTCGGTGCCACCGCTACCGGCACACCGCTAAGCTTCGCAAGCATTACCGGTTCATCACCGCATATCTCCGGCTTACTATCTGTAGCCACCAAGATCGGAAATGGGCCGGTGCCGCCATAACCGCGGCTAACAATACCTGGGCGATACCCTGCTTGTTGTAAAAGCCTTACCAAACCAAGTACTGTGGGCGTTTTACCGGTGCCACCTACGGTTACATTACCTACCACTACTACCGGCACTGGTGCGCGATAAGTGCGCCGTAAGCGAATGAAAAAAAGCCCTCTGCGCAGTGCAGCTAGCACCGTAAATAATGCGCTAAATGGGGCTAGTAACCACAGTGGGGCTGCCAATCGGCGTTGGTACCAATAGCGTACTAATCGCTGTGCCGATTTACTTGGCTCGTTGTGCTGAAACTTCGCACTCATTTTTTCCTACGTCCTTGGTTATTCGCCGAATTGCATATTGTACAACTGTGCATAGGCACCGCCTTTTTCCAGCAGTTCCGCATGATTACCACGTTCAACAATGGCACCATGATCTAGCACTAAAATTTCATCGGCCTTTTCTATTGTAGATAACCGATGCGCAATTACTAATGATGTTCGATCTTGCTGCAAATTATCGAGGGCTTTTTGAATGTGCCGCTCAGATTCAGTATCTAACGCAGACGTAGCCTCATCTAAGATTAACAGCGGTGCATCGCGCAACAGCGCTCGAGCAATGGCAATGCGCTGGCGTTGGCCACCCGATAACATTACGCCATTCTCACCCACAATGGTTTCTAAGCCTTGTGGAAGCTCGTTAATGAACTCATCGGCATAAGCGAGCTTAATTGCCCGATCAATATCTTCACGGCTTACTGGGCCTCGGCCACCGTAGGCAATATTGTTAGCAATGGTATCGTTAAATAAGGTTACATTCTGTGATACCACCGCAAACTGCCGGCGTAACGATTTCAGCTCGTAATCTCGCAAATCAATGCCATCTAATTCGATAGTACCGGTTTCATAATCATAGAACCGAGTAAGCAGGTTAGAAATAGTGGATTTTCCGCTACCGGAGCGGCCTACCAAAGCCACCGTATTACCTGCAGGCACCGAGAAGCTGATGTTCTTCAGTGCGGCGCTATCACCTTTGCGGTAAGTAAAGGTTAAATCTTTCACCGTTAACTCACCGCGCACGCGATCTACTTTAATCGAGCCGGTATCTTTCTCTTGTTCTTCATCGAGTACTTTGAAAATACTGGCTGCAGCCGCTAAACCACGCTGGAAATCTGAATTTACGTTGGTAAGCTGCTTCAATGGGCGCAACAGCATAATCATTGCCGTTAACAGCGTGGTAAATGCACCAGGGGTAAGCTGCTCAATCATGCTTGGGAAGCTCGCGATCAACAACACCGCAGCTAAACTTAACGAAGCAATAAATTGAATTACCGAAGTGCTAATGGTGCGAATATTCACCAACTTCATATTTTGTTGGCGAGTTGCTTTATTCACCTCAGCAAAACGTTTTGCTTCGTGCTCTTGCCCTTCAAACATCACCACCACTTGGTGGCCATTAATCATTTGCTCAGAGGTAGTAGTAACATTCCCCATTGCCGTTTGAATTTTCGTACTTACTTCGCGAAATTTGCGCGAAACCACTGCTACAACTTTAGCGATTACCGGGCCAATCAAGAAGAACACTAACGATAATTGCCAGCTGTGGTAGAGCATTAAGCCCAATAAGCCAATTACGAAGGCGCCTTCACGAATTAAGGTAAGTACGGCGCGGCTGGTGGCTTCCGCAAGTTGCTGGGAATCGTAGGTGATTTTGGAAATCAGATCGCCGGTGGATACATTATCGTGATAGGAAACCGGCACGCGCATTAGGTGTTCAAATAGCTGCTGGCGCATGGTAGTAACAATTTGAAAGCCTACATAGCTAAGAAAATAGGTAGAAACAAAGTTAAAGAAGCCGCGCAGAATAAACACCAACGGCACAAAAATCGCACCATACACGAGGATTTTTGAGTTGCTTTGCCCTAAACCCTGATCAATCAGAGTTTCAATGTGGTAGAAGAAAAACGTATCCACGCCAGCGTAGCCGAGCATACCAATTACGGCAGCAAAAAAGGCTAATCGATACGGTTTAATATAAGAGAGCAGCCGGCGAAAGTGTTTTTTTCGAATAGTTTGCGAATCCATTGGAATCCATATATTTACAAAGACGAAATCATTGTAACCGGAAAATTACGCGTTTTCCTAGTAGCGCAGCATTACTTCTGTGCTTCTAAGAGTAACTTTGTGTACCAACGCGGCCTAATTTGTTCACGAAACGTTCGAATGTTAAAGCCCTGTGGCGTGAAGTGCACTGAAACTTGGCCCACCACGCCGGTATCATACAGGGGCACTTGCGCCATTTCGAAGCGTTGTAGTACTTCGTTATGCGGCATCTGAAAACTATTTCGATACCCTCGGCTTACAATACCAGCCTTTGGCTTTACCTGTACCAAAAAATCTACTTGGCTAGATGTACGCGAGCCATGGTGCGGGAGCAACAATACATCACTGCGCAATGCCGAACCATATCGCCCTACCATGCGCAATTCGGTTTGCGCCTGCACATCACCCGTTAATAAAATACGCTGGCCAGCATACTCAAGCTGCAGCACACAACTATCATTGTTGGGCCCGAAAGAAGGCCCAGGCAGTGGCGCCAGTGCCTTTATTCTCACCCCATGCCATAACCACTGCTGCCCCCAAGCACAAGGCCATGCATCACCTGGCAGAAAGGTGTCTGGAAATTGCTTTGGCAACCACCCCCAGCTTTCTCCCTCTGCTGTAAAGAAACGCGAGCGCATCATTTGTAACCCTGGCCATTCCGCCTGTAACGCGGTTACACCGCCGGTATGGTCTTGATGATCATGTGAGATCACCAACCATTCTGGTGTTAACTGGTGATAGCGCAAAAACGGTATTAACGTGGTTTCGCCAATCGTACTGCCGAAGCGAAAGCCCGGCCCTGCATCAAATACCAACGCACTTCTGCCTCGCTGCACCACAATTGCGGCACCTTGGCCAACATCCAGCACGTGTAGCGCAAATTCGTTGGCCGGCACTGGTTTTAGTAACGTATTCATTAGCGGCATCAGGATAAGCGCACTAGCGATGCGATAACGCCAGCGCGCAGGCCAGAAGTAAAGCGCCAGCAGCATTACAAACAACCAACCTAACCTAAGATCCATACTCGCTAACCAATGCTGGGGCAACTCTCGGCTTTTACTGAGCCCCCAAAAAATACTATGTAAAAAGTAATCCATCATCACTAGCAATGGTTCCAACACCATGGCAACACTCGGCAACTGGGGTAGGAAAAGGATTAGCGCCGCGCTAAGCAAGGTGAACGGCAACACCAAAATGCTGAAAATGGGTAAAAACACGAGGTTAGTAAATGGTGCTATCCAGGGCATGCCCGAAAATAACAAGATCGATAGCGGCGCCAATGCTAAGGTAAGCACCATTTCCAAGGCCAATAGCTGCCAAAGGTATAATCCTAACCCCTGCTTAGGTTGCCAACGCTGCGGCCATACCGAACCCCGCCATTGCCAGGTAAATATTGCTGCAACAGCGCATGCGCTAAGCCAAAAGCCAGCATCTAACCAGGCCAAAGGATCCATAATCAGCACAATGGCAACACAACGTAACAATATGCGTAGCGCCGGAATACGCCAGGCAAACATGCGCGTAGCGCTAAATAACGCCACCAGAATAAACGCCCGCACCGTTGATACTGCAAAACCTGCTAGCCATGCGTAGAACAGCGCTACAAATAGAGCAAACAGTAGTGCTTGGGTGTCAATTGTGCGCTGCTTGCCAAGAACAAAAGCACCGCCAATGAGCAAACGGCCTAACCACCATGCGGCAGCAAACACCAGGGTGAGATGTAAGCCCGAAATAGCCATCACATGCGCAAGGCCAGTTTCCTGAAGTAGCTGCCAACGCTCGGTGCTTAGCCATTGCCGATCGCCAACCATTAAGGCCAGCAATATATCGGTATGCAACAACGTATGTTGCGGGGCTGGTGAAGTGCCTGCTCGCCGCGGATACAAATAGCTAAAGATTTGCCACCGTGGTGAGTGAACTTCGCTACCCACCCGCTCAGCATGTTCAATGTTTCCGGTGAAATAAATGCCGCGCCGAAATAGATTCGCTTGATAATTAAAGCCGCCTTCATTTAAGCGGCCATGAATTGGCCGTGTGCGCGCCGTTATTTGCCACACTTCGCCAATTTTAGGCAGCCCCTGCAAGCCATTACTGGCCGCTATGGCATTAACATGGCTATCGGATGTGCTGAATACATCACCTTCTGCATAGCCATATAATCGAATCTTCGCGGCAGGGAGCCAAAGGTAAGTAAACCGTTGCCACCAGTTCTGTTCTTCGGTAGGAAGCAACCGTGCATCTACCTGCCAACGCCAACCTTCCTGTTGCACCAAATTAGTTACGCGTACTTGCATCGCTATTGGCTGCTCAAGCGTATTCAAATGTAAGCCATAATGCTCTACTAAATTACGATTTACATTTTCGCTATATGCATGATATGCATACAAAAACACTAAAGCAAAGCCACTAACTGCACCGGTAAATATAATCTTTGTAATTTTCCAGTTTACAACGGCAAAATTTACGGTAGGATTCGCTCTCGCTGGCGCATCACTGCGGGTACCTTTGCGCATACGAGGTAGCCCTTTTACTCTTGTTGCGGAAAGTACTGCAGGAAACGATTGTAAAAGCGCGGCAGTGATATAGCACAGCCCTGTGAGCAGGAACGTAAATATAAGGGCTGTAAGGGTAAATTGGTGTTCTAACCAGCTGCTAGGCAACCAAAAGATGCCCAACGATGCTAGAATAAAGCCAATGCACCACGAATCGATTTGAGTTTTCATGTGCGAGTTCAGCATCCATGCTTGAATTCAAGTAGTAGCAAACAACACTAGATATCTAAACGAATATGCCTAGAAAGTTTTTAAGACGGTTCATGCCTGATGTTCATAAATTGAACCAGTATGGCGTGTTAAAACCGTTTGGAAAAATAGCTCATGAAGCTAATTTATGGCACTTGAATCGGCGCTCTGCCGCCGGCGCATTTGCCGTGGGCGTATTTCTGGCGTTCATGCCAATTCCATTTCAAATGATTGTAGCAGCGGCTTGCGCCATTATATTGCGTGTTAATTTGCCGCTTTCGGTTGCTATGGTGTGGATCAGTAACCCACTTACCATGCCACCGATGCTGTTTGCATCATACCAAGTAGGGTCGTTTCTGCTGAACCGGCATCCCGAACCCTTTTTATTCGAGCTTTCCCTATCGTGGTTTAAAGCAGGCTTTAGCACCATTGTGCCACCGTTGTTTTTGGGGGCTGTTGTATTAGGCGCATGCGCCGCAGGTATTACCTACTTCTTAGTGCGGAAAATCTGGCGCCAAGCGGTGCAAAATGCGTGGAATGAACGAATTCAGCGGCGCAAAGAACGCTTTTTACAGCTCAAAGAAGAACTTATTGAGCGCCAACGGCAATTACGCGATCGCGACGATTAACCGCCACGCAGAGCCTGTGCTGGCGCAAGTTTCGCCGCTTGGCGAGCAGGGTAAATGGTAGCCAGCACGCTGGTTACAATAGCTAACCCTGCCACTAACAGCACCTCGGCCCACACTACTTCGCTTGGAATACTGCTAATAAAATAAAGTTCGGCCGGCAACATTGATACATTCAAAGTACGCTCTAATGCACCTAATATTTGGGGTAATGCGAGCGCCAAAATAGTACCCACAACACTGCCCACAACAGCCCCTACGATGCCATTTAAGCTGCCCTGCCACACAAAAGTGCGCATGATCAAACTCTCGGAAGCGCCCATAGTGCGCAAAATAGCAATGCTCGCCTGCTTTTCGCGAACCACCATTACTAACGTAGACACGATATTGAATGATGCTACCGCAAGCACTAGCACTAACACTAGATACATAATTGTACGCACCAGCTGAATATCACGAAATAAGTGCCCTTCGCTGCGGGTCCAATCATGAATAATCGCATACTCCTGAACTTGCCCTGCTACTTCGCGGGCAATCGTGGGCGCTGCATACACATCGTATAAAGCCAAACGAACACTGGATGCTTCGGTATTTAGCCCCGCAGTAGTTTGGCCCAGTGCTAAGTGGATATACGCTTGTTGAAAATCAAGCTCACCGCCCATGGCGAACAAACCCACCACAGTTACATTAATACGCCGAGGGGCTCGAATCGTGTTGCCTTGCTGCAACTGCGGTATCAATAAATTTAAGTTATCGCCGATACTAAGGCCCAGCTCATTGGCTAAGCCTTTGCCGAGTAGCACCCCATTCTCCGTATTCACAAACTCCTGCCATTCACTGCTTGATACATATCGAGTAATACCGGAAACAGCAGGTTCTAATTCAGTATGAATAGCGCGCAACTCCAAGCCACGAAAGCGCCCTGGCAATTGCACCATAGCACTAAGCTTGATAGCTGGAGCCGCAGCCCGTACGCCTGGATGTTGCTCAGCAACGCGCACCATTTCTTGCCAATCTTCTAAGCCACCATGCACCGCTTGATATTCCACGTGCGGTACCAAGGAAAGAAAATCATTCTCGAGCGCTTTTTGGAAACCATTCATTACCGAAAGTAAAATGATTAAAATTGCGCACGCAAGGCCAATACCTATCGTAGATGAGGCGGAAATAAAGCTTAAGTAGCGCGTTTTCTCGCGGCTTTGGCGAAAGCGATGCGCTAGCAAAAACGGCAAATTCATGCCTTACCCTCTGGCTTTGCACCGGGTTGCAGCTCACCGCTCTGAGCGCTACTAGCGCCCGCCGAGCCCTTCTCTAAAAGCCCAGAATGCAGCTGCAACTGCCGCGGTAGCTTTTGTGCCAGCACAATATCGTGAGTTACCACCACAAAAGCGGTGCCAAACTGCTCGTTCAGCTCTAGCATTAAATCGTAAATTACTGCGGCAGTTTCTTCATCTAAATTACCGGTTGGCTCATCCGCTAACACAAGTACAGGATCATTCACCAAAGCGCGTGCAATCGCCACACGTTGGCGTTCGCCACCAGAAAGGCGAGCGGGCTCATGTGCTAAACGATGGCCCAAACCTACGCGCTCAAGCAGCGCTTGCGCTTTTTGCTTCGCTTTTGCCATCGGCCAGCCGGCAATTAATAACGGCATTGCCACGTTTTCTAAGGCGGTAAACTCGCTCAATAAATGATGGAACTGATAAATAAACCCGAGCTTCTGATTGCGCCATTGGGCCAGTTGTTGGGGTTTCAGTGCGGCTGGGGTAGCGCCTGCCACCATCACAGCACCTGCATCGGCCTCATCCAAGCCACCAAGAATATGTAACAAGGTACTTTTCCCCGAGCCAGAAGAACCCACTATGGCGAGCAACTCACCGGGTGCTAGCTGTAAGTTAATGTCTTCGAGTACGGTTACCCGTTCTTCACCATCGGCGTAGCTTTTCGCTAGCTCGGCCACATCTATTAACCATTGTTGTTGCATAATTTTACTCATAACGAAGAATTTCTGCCGGTTGCAAGCGCGCGGCCCGCCACGCAGGATAAAGCGTAGCTAATAAAGTTAACACCATCGCCGCAGCTACAATTTGCATAATCTGCAGTGGATTAATTAACACCGGTAAATGCATACCTTGGCTGAATACGCTGATTCCCAGCACACTTAAAATACCATTTAAACTTAAGGTAACCACTAAGCCGAGAGCGAGGCCCAGAATGCTACCCAGCACCCCACCATACATTCCTTGGAGCAACAGCGTTTGATACAAACGCCTGCGATCTAGGCCCAAGGTTTGTAATACGGCGATATCGCCCCGTTTATCCTGAATTAACATCACCAGCGCCGACACTGCATTAAATGCTGCTACAGCAACAATGAGGCCAAGCATAATCATCATCATGCCCTTTTCCATGCGCACGGCAGCGAATAACTGCCCGAAACGTTGCTGCCAACTATCAATTTGCCAATCACCCGCGGAATTTTGGCTTTGCAACGCCGCCGTAACACGATCTGCCACAAACGCATCATTTAGCCACAAGCGTAAACCCGTTACATGCCCCTCGGGGTAACGAAATAGCCGCGCCGCATCTGCGCCGTGCATCACGATAAGCTGAGAATCAATATCGGCACCTACTTCAAAGATACCGGCTACGGTAAATTGCCGCTGTGCTGGCATTACTCCGAAAGGTGTATGTTGTTGTCCTTTCGCGGCGGTGATGCGCACGCGTTCACCTATTTGCACATCCATTTGCCGCGCCAGCGGCCGGCCAATAATTACTCGGTACTCTCCCGCGCGCAGGTGCTCTAAGCGCCCTGCGGTAAGGCTTTGTGCCAATACACTTTGCGCAGGCTCTTGTTCTGGGAAGATTCCCTGCAACATTACCGCACGCATAATGGTATTGCCTTGTACTAAGCCCTCCGATTGCACGTAAGGGCTTACATGCTGCACGCTCGATGGCCATTGCCAGGCATCTTTTTGTTGCTGCCAATCTGCCATTGCTGAAAACGTACGTTGGCTCGCGGAAGTGCTTGCTTTAGTTAAGGTAACTTGCGGCACTACCCCTAGAATGCGGGTTTTTAATTCGTTTTCGAATCCGTTCATTACCGAGGTAACAATAATCAGCGCGGCAACGCCCAGCATAATGCCAGCCATTACAAAATGGCTAATAAAACGAGTGAACGAGGAACGCGCCCGGGATCGGCTGTAACGAAGGGCAAGAAATACCGATATCGGTAATTTGATCATGAAGGCTTAAAATCCCGTAGTGAGCACTTAAAATTTAGCAAGCATAACTAGTTATACGCAAGCATAATGCGAACCGCTCTTTCGTACAACCTGCCGAAGCGGCCTCGGTTCAGGTATAATGGCGCAAAAGTGGAGCAACCCCACCCGAAGAAATCGTAGGAAAACGCTATACATGAGCCAAATTTCGTTACTTCAGCCCCCGTTTCCAGAGCAAGCCGGCAAAGAATTTACCTGGCGCCACCTCTCTGGTAGTAGTACGGCCCTTGCTATTAGCCAGTTGTATCGGCAGCAACCGCGGCAATTGTTATTGGTAACCAGTGATACCCCTAGCGCCTATCGATTTGCCCATGAGTTAAAATTTTTTGCGCCCGAGTTTGCCCAACATATTCAAGTATTACCAGATTGGGAAACGCTGCCTTACGATAATTTTTCACCCCATCAGGACATAATTTCCGAGCGTATTCGTGTGCTTGCTACCTTACCCCAACAGCAACACGGTATTTTAATTGTAGCGCTCAATACCTTAATGCATCGGCTACCACCAATCGAGTTCTTGGCAGGCCATAGTTTTTTGTTAAAAACGGGCCAAAAGCACTCCCTCGAAGCCTTGCGGATGCAACTGGAAACTGCGGGCTACCGGCATGTGAACCAAGTAATGGAGCACGGCGAGTACAGTGTGCGGGGCTCTATTGTTGATTTGTTTCCAATGGGTAGCGAAACCCCATATCGCATTGATTACTTTGATGATGATATTGATAGCATTCGCCATTTTGATACCGAATCGCAGCGTTCCGATACCCCTATTACGGAAATTGCCCTGTTACCCGCTCGTGAGTTTCCTACCACGCCCAACGGTATCGAACTCTTTCGCCGTCAGTTTCGCGAGCAGTTTGCCGCACTAACTGCTAGAGATTCAATTTACCAACAAGTAACGCAAGGTATTATTCCTGCAGGGGTTGAGTATTATGCGCCGCTATTTTTCGAAACTACCGCTACCTTGTTCGATTATCTACCCAAGAACACGTTGTTGCTCACCCATGGCGATTTGCAAAACCAACTCAAGAAACTATGGCACGATTTAAATTTTCGTTATGAAGACCGCCGGTGGGATAAAGAAAAGCCCATTTTGCCACCGCAGCAGTTATTTTTGCCGGAAGATCAGATTTTCCAAGCCTTTAAGCAATACCCGCGCGTGCGCCTTGGGGTAATTGAAGGGCAACGCTCCCCTGGCCCGGTAGATTTTAAAACCCGCCCGGTGAGTGATATCAGTATCGATGCCAAGCAAAAAGATCCTCTCGCTAATATCAGCGCTCACGTGCATAAAGCGCTCGATAAAGGCCAGCAAATCTTGTTTTGTGTGGAATCTGCAGGCCGCCGAGAAAGCTTAATGCAGTTGCTCGGCAAAGCGGCAATTCACCCACAAGAGGTGCATGAGTTTGCGGAGTTTATTCAACACGAACTGCCGCTCGCCATCATGATTAGCCCTCTAGAGCACTCCTTTTTTGCGGAAATTGATGCTGAACTCAGCATTTGGGTAATCACCGAAACGGAGTTACTTGGCCATAGGCCACCGCAGCGGCGCCGCAGTGATAAGCGTAGTGCGCAACAAGCCGATGCCCTTATCGCCAACCTTGCCGAGCTATCGCTGGGCCAACTGGTAGTGCATATTGATCATGGCATTGGCCGCTACCAAGGGCTCTCGAACCTAGATACGGGTGGTATCGAAACCGAGTTTCTAACGCTTGAATACAACAACAATACGAAGTTGTTCGTACCTGTTTCTTCACTGCACCTCATTAGCCGCTACAGCGGGGGCGAACAAGACAAAGTAAAACTGAGCAACCTCGGTAATGATAGCTGGGAGAAAGCCCGCAAGAAGGCTGCTGAAAAAGTGCGTGATGTGGCCGCAGAGCTGCTCGAGGTATATGCCCAACGCGAAGCGAAATCTGGTTATCCATTCACGGTAAGCGTGGAAGACCACGATCGTTTCGCCGCTGGTTTCCCCTTTAATGAAACCGATGATCAATTAGAAGCAATTAATGCAGTGCTTAGTGACATGCAGAAGCCGCGCGCTATGGATCGCTTAGTGTGTGGTGATGTTGGCTTTGGTAAAACGGAAGTAGCTATGCGTGCCGCCTTCACCGCCGTAAATGATGGCAAACAGGTAGCAGTATTAGTACCAACTACCCTGCTTGCGCAGCAGCATTTTGATAACTTTAAAGATCGTTTTGCCGATTGGCCGGTGCGTATCGAGTTATTATCGCGTTTTCGAACCGGCAAACAAACCAGCACTGCACTAGCAGATCTTGAAGCGGGTAAAGTAGATATTGTTATCGGCACGCACAAGCTCTTGCAGCCTGATATTAAGTTTCGTGATTTAGGATTGCTCATCGTAGACGAAGAGCACCGTTTTGGCGTGCGCCAAAAAGAACAAATTAAGCGCTTACGTTCGGATGTGGATATTCTTACCCTCACCGCAACACCCATTCCGCGCACCTTGAATATGGCCATGAATAATATTCGTGATCTCTCCATTATTGCCACCCCACCGGCGCGCCGTTTAGCGGTTAAAACCTTCGTGCGAGAATACGATAACGCCACCGTGCGCGAGGCGATATTGCGGGAAATTCTGCGCGGTGGTCAGGTGTACTTCCTACACAATAATGTAGAAACAATCGAGCGCACTGCAGCTCATTTACAAGAACTAGTACCAGAAGCGCGTATTCAAACTGGGCATGGGCAAATGGGTGAGCGTGAGCTCGAACAAATCATGTCAGATTTCTACCACCAGCGCTTTAACGTATTGGTATGTACAACCATTATTGAAACCGGCATCGATGTTCCGAGTGCCAATACCATTATTATGGATCGTGCCGATCATCTTGGCTTGGCGCAGCTGCATCAATTGCGCGGCCGGGTTGGCCGTTCGCACCACCAGGCTTATGCGTATCTATTAACGCCGCATCCGAAACGGATGACCAAAGATGCCGTTAAGCGCTTGGAAGCCATTAGCCAGTTAGAAGATTTAGGCGCGGGTTTTGTACTTGCTACCCACGATCTAGAAATTCGCGGTGCCGGCGAGCTCTTAGGTGATGAGCAAAGTGGCCAAATTGAAAGTATCGGCTTCAGTTTGTATATGGATATGCTGGAAGAGGCAGTAAATGCCCTACGCAACGGCAAAGAGCCTTCCCTCGATCAGCTACTTAAACAGCGCACCGAGGTTGATTTACGGATTCCAGCGCTACTGCCAAACGATTACATTGGCGATGTAAATATTCGCTTATCCATGTACAAACGCATTGCTGGTGCTGATTCCGAGCAAGAGCTAGATGATCTACAAGTTGAGTTAATTGATCGTTTTGGCCTGTTACCAGATGCCGCGAAGAATTTATTCCGTATCAGCCAAATACGCTTAATGGCTGATCCACTCGGCATCCGCAAAATTGAAGTTGGCCCACTCGGTGGCCATATTGATTTTGCCGATCGCACCCCGGTTGAACCCACCACCATAATTGGTATGCTGCAACGCGAACCGCAACGATTTGGTATGGATGGTTCACAACGGTTAAAAATACGTGAAGGGGTTGCTGATACCCAAGAACGCATTAAACTGGTACATTCGATTTTATTATCGTTAGCCGAACGCTAATGGGAGATTGCTGTTGAGAACGCTGTTGAACACGACACGAACCCTGTTACACACATTTGCTCGCCCTTTCGCTCGCCCGGTTGGCCAACATCGCCCGGTTGCCCAACCTAGTGCCGTTATCCTGCTATGTAGTTTAGCGGCCCTATCATTCACTGCTAGCGCTCAACAGCGCAGCACTGATAGTGAGGTAAGCGATCGCGGTTGGCGCTGGTTTGAAGTGGAAGTGGTTATCTTTCGTAACTTAGAACCTAGTACCAGTGGTGCGGAACAATTCTCATTGCAAATGGAGCCGTTTAACGTTGCCGCCAGCCGGGATTTGTTTAGCCCTCGCTTTGCCGAGCGCAATTTAGCAGGCTATATTACTGCTCTGCCGCTCTGTAAGGGCAGTAAAGGCTTTCTTCCGATAGTACGCAACAAGCTTTTATCACCACGGTTATTAACCGATGAGCTGGCTAATTATTCTGCAGATTCATTCGCCTGTCATCGCCATGAACATCTACCCTTAGTAGCTGCTTGGTATCAAGATTCGCAGGAACAATTTAGCCGCACTATTTCTGCTGTTCCTACTATTGTGAGCGGCATGCAGCAACCATCAAGAGAAAACCTATTAGCTGCAGATACGCCGTTTTTGCTACACCAAAGCAATTTTCGCTTCAATAATCTCCGCCAACAGTTTGATCGGCGCGGCGATACCGAAGTATTGCTGCACACCGCTTGGGCGCAACCCGTATTTGCTCGTAATCGGGGCCGAAAAATGCGTTTGCTCGGCGGCCGTAATTTCAGTGAAGAGTATGATTTCTTTGGTTTTCCGAAGGCTCGTAGTGGCTATGCAGAACTACTGGAAGAATTACGCTACAGCAACGTAAGCAGCAATTTAGAGCATCGCGCTATTCGTGCTACGGCTGCTACAGATTTAGCAACCGATGATATGTTCAGCGATATCAATACGCTCTTTACCGCTATCGAGCGCAATGAGTTTAGTTTTGTTGATTATGCTCATCGCGATGTGAATTTACCACAACGCCCCAGCCGTGTGCCTGCTGGCACGCCGAACCAAGTGTGGGAGTTCGATGGTTTATTGGAAATCTATCTTGTGGGTAACTTCCTTCATATTGCGCCAGAATTTAATTTACGCGAAGTTATTACCCTTAACCCTAGCGCCCGTTCGCCAGAGCAACAAGTAGATGATTTTTTGAACAACAATGACAATAGCTTAAAGTTCTTACGCAACTATACCTTTAACCAACTACGCCGGGTAATTTCCCATCAATTACATTACTTTGATCACCCCCATTACGGCATGGTAATCGAAATCCGGCGTACCGATTTATCATCAGCCCGCTAGTGCGCTGCTGAACTGCAAGTATAAATAGTAGATAACTAATAAAAGAGGCCACTTATGTATAAGCGGCCTCTTTGCTGGTGCTGTTGTTACACCAATAGTTAAGCCATCATTTCTCGGAGTACATGGTGCAAGATGCCACCACTTAGGAAATAACGCACTTCGTTCAAGGTATCGATACGGCAGGTAAGCTTAAAGGTTACTTCATCGCCGTTATCCTTGCGTGCAGTAGCCTGAACTTCTTGGCCCGGCTTAATCTCACCACTTAATCCTGTTAGTGATATCTCTTCACTGCCATCCAGCCCTAAGCTTTGGGCACTATCATCATTTTGGAACTGCAACGGCAATACACCCATGCCCACTAAGTTAGAGCGATGAATACGTTCATAACTTTCCGCAATAACCGCCGAAACACCCAGTAAACGGGTACCTTTAGCAGCCCAATCGCGGCTAGAGCCAGTGCCGTATTCCTTGCCAGCCAATACAACAAGCGGCGTTTTCTCTTCTTGATAACGCATTGCCGCATCGTAAATCGACATCTCCTTGCCAGAAGGTACATGCCGGGTGACCCCGCCCTCAGAGCCTTTGATCATCAGGTTCTTAATACGAATATTAGCAAAGGTACCGCGCATCATTACTTCGTGATTGCCGCGGCGGGAACCATAAGAGTTGAAATCTTTTATGGCAACACCTTGCTCCTGCAAATATTTACCGGCTGGCGAATCTGGCTTAATGGCGCCTGCTGGGGAAATATGATCCGTAGTAATGGTATCGCCAAACACCGCCAACACTCGCGCGCCTTTAATGTTTTTCGGCGGCTCTGCTGGTTTATCAATACCAACAAAGAACGGTGGGTTAGCTACATAGGTAGATTCATCACGCCATTCATAGGTGAGGCTATCGGGTATTTCCAATGCTTGCCAATGCTCATCACCATCAAATACTTCCGCGTATTGCTTACGGAACATATCACTTACTACTTTCTCTACTTCCGTTTTAATTTCTTGAGTGCTTGGCCAAATATCAGCAAGATATACTGGCTTGCCATCTTTCCCTGTGCCTAAAGGCTCTTTGCTCAAATCAATGCGCGTAGTGCCTGCCAGAGCAAACGCCACCACTAAGGGTGGTGAAGCCAGCCAGTTCGCTTTTACTTGCGGATGAATACGCCCTTCAAAGTTTCGGTTACCCGAAAGCACGGAGGAAACTACCAAATCACCTTTATCAACGGCCAACTCAACATCTTCTGGTAACGGCCCCGAGTTACCGATACAAGTAGTGCAACCGTAACCTACAAGATCGAAACCAAGATCATCCAGATAGGTATTCAGCCCCGCCGCAGCCAGGTAATCGGTAACCACTTTCGAACCTGGCGCCAATGAAGATTTCACCCATGGTTTGCGTTGCAAGCCTTTCTCAATGGCTTTTTTCGCTACCAAGCCTGCCGCCAACATTACACTCGGGTTCGAGGTGTTTGTACACGAAGTAATCGCTGCAATCACCACATCGCCATGGCGTAAATGATGATCCGTACCTTGCAATGGCGACGACGTTTCACCGCTTAGTTCAGAGCGATTGAGCGATTCTGGCGCCCCCATTTCAGGATCTTCCGCTACGCCCATCGATTCTAAGAGCAAATCGAAGCTTTCCCCTAACTTACTCAATGAAACGCGATCTTGCGGGCGTTTCGGCCCCGCCAGTGAAGGTTCCACCGTACTCATATCGAGCTCTAACGAATCTGTAAACACTGGCTGGTTACTATCATCACGCCACATCCCTTGGGCTTTCGAATAGGCTTCCACTAAATCAATCGTTTCTTGCTCGCGGCCAGAAAGCTTCATATAGGTTAAGGTTTCTTCATCTACAGGGAAGAAACCACAGGTAGCGCCATACTCTGGCGCCATATTGGCAATAGTTGCACGATCCGCCAATGGCAAATTCGCCAACCCTGGGCCATAAAATTCAACAAACTTACCCACTACACCTTTTTTCCGCAGCATTTGTGTAACGGTTAATACTAAATCGGTAGCGGTGATACCCTCGGCCAGCTCGCCATCTAAGCGGAACCCAACCACTTCAGGAATCAACATTGAAATCGGCTGGCCCAACATGGCCGCTTCTGCTTCAATACCGCCTACACCCCAACCTAAAACACCCAAACCATTAATCATGGTGGTGTGTGAATCGGTGCCTACCAAGGTATCTGGATACGCCAACGTTTTGCCATCTGCTTCATGGCTCCACACTACCTTAGCAAGATACTCAAGGTTTACTTGATGGCAAATACCAGTGCCGGGCGGCACCACACGGAAGTTATCAAATGCTTTTTGGCCCCAGCGTAAAAATTCGTAACGCTCTTTATTGCGCTCCATCTCAATTTTCACATTGGCAGCAAAGGCCCCTGGCGAGGCAAATTTATCCACCATTACCGAATGGTCGATTACCAAATCCACTGCGGATAACGGGTTAATTCTATCGGCTGGTAATCCAGCCTTGGCCACCGCATCACGCATGGCCGCTAAATCCACCACCGCAGGTACGCCGGTGAAATCTTGCATTAATACCCGCGCCGGACGATATTCAATTTCGCTCGTTGAACTGCGCTTTTGCAGCCAGGCCACCATGGCCGAGAAATCTTTTTCTTGCACCGTAGTGCCATCTTCATTGCGCAGTAAATTTTCCAACAATACCTTTAATGAAACCGGCAGTTTACCAATATCACCCAGTTTTTCGGCAGCCTTTGGTAGGCTGTAGTAATGGTATTCTTTATCACCCACCTGTAACGAACTAAGGGTGTTCAAACTATTCTTACCCAACATAATCGCTTCCTTCTTGGTGTGTTCTATCTCTACCTTTATCTCTTTCTATTAGCTTGGGCGTAATTCTGAAAAATTCAAGCTATACCCACTATATCCGGGTTTAATAACGCCCAAAATACGGCGCTCTGCAGTAATCTGAAATAGCAACTATGATCAGCAATACACTTTTGCTGATCGTGCAATTAGTTCATACTTAACCATTATATTAGCAGGTACAGAAACGCGTGTTGTGATTAGAGGTAAATATGAGCAAAGTACTGGATGATTTGCTAAATCTGTTGCATTTAGAACCGATTGAGCAGGGAATTTACCGAGGGCAAAGCCAAGATTTAGGGTTTGCCGCGGTATTTGGTGGCCAAGTGATGGGCCAAGCGCTCTCAGCAGCAAAAGAAACCGTGCCAGAAGGCCGTGCGGTGCATTCATTTCATAGCTATTTTCTGCGCCCAGGCGATGCACAAAAACCGATTGTGTATGATGTAGAGAACATCCGTGATGGCAAAAGCTTCTCCACCCGCCGTGTGAAAGCGATACAATATGGCAAGCCTATCTTTCACTTAACTGCCTCATACCAAACTCCTGAGGCTGGTGTTGAACATCAAAGCACCATGCCAGAAGTACCGGGGCCAGAAGGCCTACCTTCGGATTTAGATATTTATCGGGAACATGCAGAGCTTATTCCTGAGGCTATTCGCAGCAAGTTCACCAGCGAAAAGCCCATCTTGATGCGCTTCGTTACTGAATATAACCCGTTTAAGCCGAAAGCTTGCGAAGCCAAACGCTATGTATGGTTAAAAGCCAACGGTACCTTGCCCGACGATGATCGCGTGCATCAGTACTTATTGGCCTATGCCTCTGATTTTAATTTTTTACCTACGTCTATGCAGCCCCATGGCAAAACCTTTGCCGATCCAAAAATCCAAATGGCCACCATTGATCATGCCATGTGGTTCCACCGCTCATTTCGCATGGATGATTGGCTGCTGTACGCAATTGATAGCCCTTCCGCCCAAGGCGCACGCGGCCTAGTGCGCGGGCAGATTTTCAGCCGCGATGGCACCTTAGTAGCCTCTACCATTCAAGAAGGATTAATTCGTGAACGCAGCTAAGCGGGGCTCACCTAACGTAAATACGGAGCAGGTGAACCCCACTGAAAAAACCCCGGTATTCTTTGCGCGGGGATTATGTAAAAACTACACCATGGGTGAGGTTGAAATTAAAGCCTTACGCGGGGTAGACCTCGAGCTTTATGCAGGCGAATTCGTTGTATTTCTCGGTGCTTCTGGCTCCGGGAAATCTACCCTGCTCAATATTCTTGGCGGTTTAGATAGTGCCAGCAGTGGTGAAGTAACCTATCAGCAGCAATCGCTCACCAATATAAGTGAACGCGAGCTCACCCTATTTCGGCGCCAACACGTTGGCTTCGTGTTTCAGTTTTATAATTTAATTCCCAGCCTTACGGCGCTCGAAAACGTGGCCATTGTTACCGAAATCGCCGATAACCCCATGCCCCCAGAACAGGCTTTAAAGCTGGTTGGCTTGGAACAGCGTATGCATCACTTCCCAGCGCAACTCTCTGGCGGTGAGCAACAGCGCGTGGCTATTGCTCGTGCAATTGCCAAACGCCCAGCCGTGCTGATGTGTGATGAACCTACCGGCGCGCTCGATTCGAAAACTGGCATTATCGTGCTCGAAGTACTGCAAAATATTAACCGTGAATTGGGCACCACCACCGCAGTAATTACCCACAATGAAGTGATTGGTGAAATGGCTGATCGTGTTATTCGGTTATCGGATGGCAAAATTGCTTCTATTCATGAAAATAAACAACGGCGCTCTCCTAGCGAGCTAAAATGGTAATCATGTATGCAATTACTTATCCAGCCACAAGGTAACTAGCCCATGAATGCCCTTCAGCACAAATTACAGCGCGATATACGCGCTATGCTGGGGCAAATCCTCGCTATCGCGGCAGTAGTGGCCGCGGGCGTGATGGTGCTGATTATTTCCGTAAGCACCAAACAATCCATTGAACTCTCCCAACAACGTTTCTATCAAACCTATCAATTTGCTGATGTGTTTGCTCAGGTTACCCGCGCACCCAACGATCTCATTCGACAAGTTGAGCAGATTGATGGGGTGAATATCGCCGAAACCCGTATTCAAGCTGCGGCGCGCTTTTCTCTTGCTGGCTTTGATGAACCTATCCAAGGGCAAATTGTATCGATTCCTGATTATTCAGAACCGTTGCTCAATCGCTTACATTACCTTTATGGCGGTCGCCCTGGAGCAGGTGCTCAAAATGAAATAGTGATCAGCGAACCCTTTGCCGATGCCCACGGTTTGCACGTTGGCGATGATATTCACGCGATACTTAATGGCCGTATACAAGCGCTACAAATTGTTGGTATTGCCCTTTCTCCCGAATACATTTATCAAGTAGACCCAAACTCCATTTTGCCGGATTACGCCCGCTACGGTGTGTTTTGGATGAATCGTTCAGCACTAGCCGCCGCCTTTGATATGGATGGTGCTTTTAATAACATTACCTTAAGCCTGCAAAGTAATGCCGATAGTGGCTATGTGAGCGATTCCCTGAATCTAATTTTGCAGCGTTATGGTAGCCAAGGTGCCTACGGAAGATATGAGCAAGTATCACATCGCTTTCTTAGCGAGGAGTTACAGCAACTTGGCGTAATGGCAGTGGTGCTACCCACCATATTTCTCGGGGTAGCCGCATTTCTACTGAACATTTTAATGACCCGCATTATTCATAACCAGCGCCAACCCATCGCGCTATTAAAAGCTTTTGGCTATAGTAATCGCCACATTATTCAACATTATTTGTGGTTCACCACTGCAGTAGTTGGAATTGGTTTGCTTGGCGGTATTGTACTTGGCATGATCGTGGCGCAGCCAATGGCCAGTTTATACGCCACTTATTTTCGCTTTCCTGAGTTTATTTTTGGTTTACAACCGCGCGCCATTGCCATTGCGTTTATCGTTGCTGCCATCGCTGGCGTAACGGGTACCTTTCGAGCCGTATATGCGGCTGCAAAAAGGCCCCCTGCTGAATCAATGCGCCCACCTTCACCACCGATTTACCACCGAAGTTGGCTTGATATGCCATGGCTGCAAGCATGGTTTAACCAACCAGTACGGATTATTCTACGCAATATCCAACGCTTTCGCTTACGCGCAAGCCTATCAGTTTTGGGCATTGCGCTATCCGCCAGTTTATTAGTAGTGGGCAGTTATCAGTTCAACGCGGTAAATGAAATGCTTACCACTCAGTACCGGCAAATACTGCGTATGAACCTCGATGTGCAATTCACTGACGTTACTCCCGGGCGCGCCCTGTACAGCCTGCAAAGCCTACCAGAGGTTGATTATGCTGAAGGCTATCGCAGTGTACCCATTCAACTCAGTAACAACCGTAAAGAATGGCGGCTGATGTTATTAGGCCTCAATGATCATTCGGAACTGCGAGCCTTGCCCGGATGGCAACAAGCCCTGCCAACAGATGGCATTTTACTCACTCGGTATTTAGCGGAGGATTTACAGCTGGAGCTCGGAGATCCTGTAAGTGTGCGGGTTTTAACTGGCCGCCAGCAACAGTTACAGTTACCGCTTGCAGGAGTAATTGATGAACCACTCGGCTTAGGTGTTTACATGCAGCGCGAAGCGCTTAACCGGGCATTGCGCGAAGGGGATGTAATTTCTGGCGCCTGGATACTAAGCCAAGAGCATACCTACGCAACGCTGTTTCCCACATTACACGAAATGCCAATGGTGGCGTCGATTACCCAATTCGCGCAGGCAGAGCACGAAATTCGAACCTATATCGACAACACGATTCTTGGGTTTATGGCGGTAATGTTTGTGCTGGCAGGTTCAATTACGTTCGCCGTGGTATACAACAACGCCCGCATTCTTTTTGCTGAACGCGAACGAGAACTGGCCACCATGCGCGTACTGGGCTTTAGTAAGGCAGAAGTTGCCGCTACCCTACTTGGCGAACTAGCCGTTTTAGTAGTACTCGCCATTCCTCTCGGCTGGGCCATTGGTATGCTGTTCTCATGGCTATTGGTAACCGCGATGAGTATCGATTTATTTCGTATTCCTTTTGTTTTAAGCCCTCACATATTTGCATTGTCAGCAATTGGCGTATTGTTTGCAGCGCTCCTATCCTTAGGGTTAATGCTCAAGCGAATATGGCAACTTGATATGATTCAATCACTGAAAACAGAATAACTAGCGTTCTTTAAGGATATTCGCATGTCAAAACAATCATCTACCGGGTTAAAGAAGTTCATTATTGGTGCGTTGCTCGTAGCCTTTGTAGCCAGTTTAGTTTGGATGCTCCAGCCTGCCCCTAACGCAGTAACCCTAGCGCAAGTACAACAAGGTTATTTTGCTGAAAGTATTAACGAAGAAGGCCGCACTCACCTACAAAACACCTACAATATTGCCGTACCCATTAGTGGTTTTTTACAACGCGTACAACTGAACACGGGCGATACTGTAACCGCCGGCACCTCAGTGTTTTATATTGAACCGTTACCAACCCCTGCGTTAGATGCACGCAGCCGGGAACAAGCTCGAGAGCAATATAATGCGGCCCAAGCGCGCCTTGAATTCGCCCAAGCCGAACTAGAGAATCGAGTTGCCGAGGCCGAGTTTGCTGCCGGTGAATATCAGCGTTTTCAGCAACTCGCTGCAGAAGGAGCCATTTCGCAAACCGAATTGGATCGGGCGCGAAACACACTACAACGTGCTACTTCTAGCCAGCGTTCAGCGCGGGCTGCCGTGGGCGCTGCCACAGCCGAACTAGAAAACACACGATTAATGTTAGCCATTAGCGAGGGCACTCGTACTAGTGAGGGTGGCCAAGCGTTAGCCATTTCAGCACCCATTAATGGTGTGGTATTACGCAGATTCCGCTGTTGCGAAGGCGTAGTTTCCGCTGGTGAATCGATTTTAGAAATTGGTGATTTAAGTGAGCTTGAGGTACGTATTGATTTGCTTTCCCAAGATGCGGTACGAGTGCAACCCGGTATGCAGGTGCGCATTGATCGTTGGGGTGGCAAAGATACCCTTGAAGCGCAAGTTCGTTTAGTAGAGCCCGCTGGATTTACCAAAGTATCCGCACTAGGTATCGATGAACAACGGGTAAGCGTGTATGCCACCCTACTATCGCCGCCCAGCCAATGGGAGCAGCTCGGTGAAGGGTACCGAGTAGAAACTCAGATCATTACATGGGAATCAAATGATGCGCTTTATATTCCGGTAAGCGCCCTATTTCGCCAAGATAATCAATGGCATGTGTTTTTGGTACAGAACAACCGCGTTAGCTTGACGCAGATCACTGTAGGGCGCCGCTCTGGCATCTATACTGAAGTGATTGCTGGGCTTAACGCCCAGGAAACAGTGGTTACGCATCCGCCAGCTGATTTGCGCGATGGCGATAAAATTCGCGCGCTGTAATGAGCCAGCATAAGGTAACCCACCCGATATAACTCATAACATTGTTTAAAAGGGCACCAACAATGAAACTCGAAAATAAAGTAGTAGTAGTAACCGGTGGCGCCAGTGGTATTGGTTTAGCGTCTGTTGAGCGCTGTTTAGCAGATGGCGCCGATGTGGTAATCGCTGATTTAGCGAGTAGCAAAGGCGCTAAATTAGCGAGCGAGCTTACTCAAGAGTATTCTCGCCGCTGCGTATTCAAGGCACTGGATGTAACCGATACGAGCAATGTAAATGCGGTATTTGCGGAAATTAAGAGTGAGTTTGGCGCCGTAGATGCGGTATTTAATAATGCCGGAATCGGCGGCATATGCCCCGCGCATGAATATAGCGATGAGGATTTCCTGCACGTTGTTAATGTTAACCTCACCGGCGTGTTTCGGGTGGCCCGGGCTGCACTGAATATCATGTATGAACAAGGCTCTGGCTCTATCGTAAACTGTGCATCGATTTTGGGTAAGTTTGGCCAATCGGGCACCGCCGCCTACTCTGCAGCCAAAGGTGGTGTGGTAAATTTAACCCGCACTTTAGCGCTAGAAGCCGCACCTCATGGAGTACGCGTTAGCGGTATTGGCCCTGCCTACATAAAAACGCCCTTGCTTGAGCAGATAGATGATGAAACCATGCAAGCACTAATCGCCTTACACCCACTGCAACGATTAGGTAGGCCTGAAGAAGTAGCAAATGCATTTGCATTTTTAGCGAGTGATGAGGCAAGCTTTATAACAGGCACAACATTAATGGTAGATGGTGGCTTTACTGCTGGTAAATCGTAAGCCGCGCTGCTTTTAACCAACCCACTTCTAACCAAGCCATTGGCGCGGAGAATTACTCAATGATCGCTACGTTTACCCTTGCTGTTCGCGAACCGGAAACCAATACGCTGGCAATTATCACCGCGTCTAATTTCTTAGCTGTAGGTTCGCTTGTGCCTTGGATAGACACCCGCGCCGGGCTAATTGTAAGCCAAAGTTTTGCGAATCCGGATTCCGCTGGCTCGGCGCTAGAATCGCTGCGGGCAGGCCGAACTCCTGAACAAGCGATTGAAGATTTCTTACTTGCCGACGATCTTGCTCATGTGCGCCAAATTGGCGTAATGAATGTGGCAGGTGAAAGTGCTTTGTACGATGGCGAACAGTGCACGCCAGAAGTAGAAAGCTTGGCCAGTAACGATTTCATTGTGTTAGGGAATATGCTCGTACCCGGCACAACCCAAGCCATTGCTAGCGCCTTTTCAGCGGCCCGTAATAAAGGCATGGAATTGGGTAGCGCAATGATTAAAGGGATGCTTGCTGGCCAACAACATGGCGGTGATAAACGGGGAAAACTAGCCGCAGCACTACTTATGAAACGCCAAGGTGGCGGCTATTTAGGCGGTTCTGATACCTTTGTTGATTTGCGGGTAGATGCCGCGGCAAGGCCACTTGCCGAATTGCGCGATTTATACAGCGTATTTAAGCTTTACAACCCACAGCATTTCAGCCATCAAATGGTGCCCGTGCGCCAGCTAAGCGCCGCGGATTTACGCTTACTTGATGAGCTCCTAGGACACTTATCAGCTACCTCACCTACCCAACACCTTGTTACCTTAGAGCAGCCTGATGCCGTTGCTAACTTACTCGCAAATCACAATTTGGCCAGTAACTACGATGCGCAAAAACAACAAGTAAGTTCATTATTGCTTTCGGAAACTGCCGGCTTTTTGCGCCTTACGGCGTTGTAAACGGTTCAATTTACCACCCTCAAAATCGCCCCAGTTATCCACCTCAAAGCGATCTTCCGCGCGCACGAAACGCGTCACCATTTCTGGCAGTGGCGTTGGCGAAACATCTTCGGGAATTCGATAACATTTGAGTTCGTTAAAGGTTGAGTTCAAATCTGGCACCTCGCCCGAGGCCACAATGTATAGCTCGCAAAAATCACCCTGCTTCGGGTTCAGCGAGATTTTTCGTTCCGCAGTATGCACATCAATCGTGCCATCTTGATTTACTACAATTGAAGGGTTATCGGAGCGCAAACCAACCGTAGGATTATCTTTGATTTTTATCCGGAAACGGCTGGGTACATAGTTATAGGGCAACGGGTAAAAAGCATCACCATTCAAATCAAGTGGAAAGGTGTTCATTGGATACACCTTTCCCGATGCGTTCTCACGGGCCGCTTCATAGGTGCGTATAAAAGCAGTAAAACGCAGGTTATACAGCAACAGCGATGATGAAATATAAAAATGAATATTTAAAAATCGATCGCCATTTTCCTCATACATATCGCACATTTTGCGAAATACAATATTATCGCGCTTCAATACAAAGAATTTATAAATGATGATACCGAGAAATAACGACGGCGATAACAATGATAGGGTGGCTAAAAAGGCACGGATATTCTGATATAGGAAACGATCAGGTAGCTCCCAGCGCGGTTCTTTGCCAAATAGCTCGATGTAAATATGGTAAATATAATTCAAACCCTCGCTACGATCACCGGTAATCAAAACCAGCATCGATGCGAGCAAAACTGCCACCAGAGCATTAATGAGTACATAATCGCGAGTAAGTTGAAGAATATTGCGCGAAGCAATATATTGGCGAATTTTAAACTTCCGCTGGGGGTGTCGGCGTGCTTTCATATGTGGAATAGTCCATTATTATTCTTGTAGCAACAACCTTAACTAATTCTGTGGCTTAGCGCTACTTCTGATAGCTGCCCGCGCACCCATTCATAGCTTATTTTTGTAACAACGCCGCTAAGTGCTGCTGCCAAAATGCAACTGGGTGCTGCATGGCATTGCGCCCTACCGGTATTTCACACACTTGCACTGGTTTATCATGCTGTGCATAACTTGCGCGCGGTTTTGGCAGCACTTCCACACCTTGCTCTTGCGCATACGCGGCTATTGCGCGCTGCAGTTGGTCCCGTTCCATCTGAATATGTAAATGGAACATGGCCGCTTGCGGCGGGTTCGGAACTACTTGCACTGCGGCTACTTCTGCCAAGGCCAAACCAAGCTCCCGCGCATAACTTACCGCGCTATCCACACTAGCTAGGTTTTCGGCAACCCCTTGTTTAGCAGCCAACACATACGGATACAACGAGAATAAATTCCCCCCTGCCCGGCGCGCCCATACCCTCGCTTGGGTAATAAAATCCGCTTCCCCGAGCAACATTGCCCCAGAAATACCCGCTAAATCTTTATAAAAGCTTACGTACACCGAATCCGCAAGGCCTGCAATGGTGGCTAAGCTTTGCCCATAAGCCGCTGGGCATTGCCATAACCGCGCACCATCAAAGTGCACCGCAATATCATGCTCGCGCGCCCACGCTACTTGGGCCTGTAAATCCTTCCAGCTGGGCAACTGCCCGCCTATCTCGCGCGCTGGTAGCTCCCAAACTACGGCCGCTGGCAATTCTGCGGCTGGGCCAACGCCAAAGCCACGCGCCGCCGATAAAGGAGAACTCGGCGTGTACACTAGGTTTTGTAAATCGGCGCGGGTAAATGGCGCCTGTTTATTGCCAATATGCTGCGCAGTAAGCCCCCATAATTCTTCGTAACCCGCTTCTTCGTGCAGCAATAGATGTGAAGTTGGGTGCAAGCCGATAGTGTTGCGGCCCTTGTGTTCGGCGTGAATACGCAATGCTAGCGGTTGCGCTAAGGTACCACTGGGTAAAAACAATGCCGCAGGCTTACCCAGTAACATTGCTATTTCTTGCTCAAAATCACGAATTAGCGCACCTTGGCCATATACATCTTGCGGTAAAGGCTCGCCACTCTCGCGTTCTAGCGCTTCCACGTAATCAGCTAAGCTGCGCAGTGTTGCCGCCATACCCCGAGCAGGTTGGCGCAGCATGGATACTATTGGTTTTGCGGTGCTCACGAGCCGCCCCGCATTGTTTCTAGAAACTCAGCGCAATAATCACGTTCTTCCACGGCAGGTACAAAGTAAATTAAATCAGCGGGTAAACGGCCTTCTGCACGATCCTGCAAATAGGTGCTGGCATCATGCTCAGTGCCTACTGCCTGCAACATAATGGTAAGGCGAGGTACATCGGCGTTCAGCCACAACGGCGCGCCATAATCAGCACGAACGTGGCCACCACCGGCAATAAATACACTCACTTTATCGTCCAGCGCATTGCGGTTCATTTGCCGCGCCATAAATTGATCTCGAGCCAGCTGCATTTTCAGCATCGGCGCTGCCATATCGGCTGGAAATAAATTACAGTGGCTAGTAACCACTAAATCCAGCAAAAACTCCGAGTGCGCTGGGCTATAGTGCGGTATTTCCACGATATCGCGGCGCGTGGCATCTTTCTGTTCTTCTGCTAAATCACCTGCCAGCACGCGGTTTGCCCACATCAGGGCAACATGCACCTGAGCTTGATAATGCTCCCATGGCCAGCCAGGGTTCCAGTTCAGTTCATGGGGAAGCAAATCACGGCGCATCATAGAGCTATCCAACGCGCGCTGCTGATCTACCGCCAACATCTCCATGGCTACATTGCCCAACACCCGTTCATCGGCTAACGCTTGCAAAAACTCGGCCTGAAACACATGATGGTCTGGATGATCATGTTGTTCACCAAGCATTACCCAGCCGCCCTCAGGCAGCATGGTAAGCACCTGTTCCCAGCTATAGAATTGCTCTGTAGCTGGGCTCCAAAAATGGCCGATTAACGGGTTATCAAGCTGCCGATCGGCAATAAACTCACCTGCATAAAACGGCGCTTCGGCAGCAGGCGGAATGTTCTCATTAAGCGCACTTGGTAAGGTTGTGCACGCCACCAGCACCAGCGCTGTTAAGCTAATCGCAAGCGGCTTATAAATGCGCTTCAACATAGTTCAAACCTCCAACCACCGCTGCTACTTGCGCCAAAATACACTCTTCTGGCGTGGCGTTGGCGCTATCCGGATACACTTCGGTGGTGCTTACATAATTGGCATTAGTTAACCCCATGCACAAACCATATTTTTTGCCGTTGTAGTTGATTACGCCAAACTGCGCTAGTGGCTCGCCAATCAGCTTGCCATCATTATCAGCTTCCGCAACGTGGGTTACTTTTTGCACTGAATCAAGAATGGATTTTTGAAACGCTGGCTGGGGATTCTCGCTATCGCCCACCAAATAAAAACCATCCGGAATATTCCAGTTGGTATTCACGGTGCCATCACGAGCCGCAAGTGCTGGGCGAAATTCGCTGTTATCGGAATCGGTGGTTTCATGTAAATCGATATGCATCATAATATCGGCCGCTAATTTATCCAGATAGCTTTGCAGTTGCGCGGCCTCACCCACTTGGTTGGGGCCACTGTTGCGCACAAACGAGCGGTTCGGATCATTTGCCGAAGGGTTCCAACGGTTAATGGTTTCATAACCCCAAGGACTAATGCATGGCACTACTAATACATTGAAAGCATCGGTGTAATGGCGCGCTTGGGTTTGCAGGAAGCGCAAGGCACCATGCACACCACTTGTTTCATAGCCATGCACACCACCGGTTACCAACACAGTAGGTTTACCCGCTTGCCAATCACGCGTTTTCACAGCAAACAACGGGTAATCTTGAAAACCAAACTGGCTATACGGCAATTCACCGTACTGCACAACATCGAAATCATTTTTACAGGCCTCAAGTTCGCTAAGCACATCATCTTGATAAGAGCGCTGCACTTTTTGCTCACGCAACCATTGTTGCTTCTCTTCACTACCCCAAGCTTCACCTTGAGTGCCAATATGGTAACTACTTTCGCCTTGTTGATTCGTTGTCATTGCTACATCCACGCTAAGTTTGTTGTTATTATAATTATCAAAAAAAGAATCCAGAGCGCACTCTGCTTACTAATAAAAAAGTACTTAAGAACGGTACAGGGTTTTAATTAAATGATAACCAAATTGAGTTTTTACGGGGCCGTGCACCTGTAATACCGGCTTCTTAAACACCACGTTATCAAACGCCTTCACCATTTGCCCCGGGCGAAACTCGCCTAAATCACCACCTTTTTTCGCCGAGGGGCACAGCGAATGTTGCTTCGCTAATTCATAAAAGTTTGCACCTTTATCTAGCTCCTTTTTAAGCTTCTCCGCTTCTTCTTTGGTTTTCACCAAAATGTGTACCGCCGCTGCTTTCGCCATCACTACTGCCTTTCGCTGGTAATTAAGGGGTGGATCACCATGTAATGCACTCGAGTATATCGCGAATCAGCGCAGGTTGGAAAACAAGCCAGCGTGTTCAACTGCAATCATTTTGGTACGAAATGTTGCCAAAAATTTATTCGAGCGGGTTGCCAGAACATCCGAATAACTGTATAAATAACCAGTATGTACATAGGCAATGATTTGCGCCGCCAATTCCTACAAAAGAGCGCCTAATTCAATATCAATAATGCACCCACGAGGTACGCCATGGCTGTGATCACGCAATACGTAGTTGTTCGCAACGGAGAAGAAAAAATGACCTTTACCAGCAAAGCCGAAGCCGATGCACACGATAAAATGCTCGATATGGTGGATGAGCTGGTGCCGCTGTTAGAAAAAAGTGAGGCATTAACTAGCGAACAACAAGTTGAAGATATGGCGTTTTTCTTAGCCCGCGAGCGCGAGCAGGTGCTTATTGCGTTGGGAGCAAAAAAGCCAGCCAAGAAAAAGGCGCCCAAACCGGCGCCTAAAGCTGTTACAGAAGAACCTACCCCAGAGTAAGCAATAGCGGTAAAAAATAACCGCGAGGCTTATTTTTTATCACTCGGCAAATCGCAAGTGTTGCAGGCCGGTTTGCCGCTAAATGATTTGCCCGTAAGCACTCGTGAAATAGAGTAGCGATTGCGGGCAAAAAATAGATAAGCTTTATCGGCCACAAAACGGATCAGCGGCCAGCGTAAGGGCGCCGTTAACCAACCTCGCCCCACCAAACTCCATGCTGCATGAGTAACATCTAACCCATATAGCATTTCACCAATATCGGTTTGGCCATGCAAAATAGTATTCGCTGCCTGCTTATCTACGTGCGGATAGCGCTCCGAGAAATTATCTTCATTAATATCTTCATAAGCCATACGGCCTTTGCTATCAAGCTGCTCCAGCTTGCGCATTTCATGCAAGCATAGCGGGCATGTACCATCATAAAAAATCGTAAGTTGTGCCACGGTTGCTCCTTTCATGCTTTTGCATTTGCGTATGTACAGTATACGCAAATGCGCCACGAAAGGTTTTGTTGGGGGGTGCTAATTAAAACTATTAAAAACTAAATACTTTTACATCGTTACGAAGCATTTTTGCGGCAATTTGTGGTGGCTGCGCGCGTGGGTTAACCCCATCCATAATATCTTCTGGTGCATGGCCGCTGTTCGGGATATACAGCGCGCATAGCTCAACTGTAGCGCCGTTAGCAATCAGCCCTTGCAAACGCTCCGTTGGCGTTGCATCAAATGGCTGCAACTTCTCACCTACATAACCTTTCACGGTAATATCGCCGGCCGCATCACACAACAGCATGGAAACGTCCGCGCCTTGCCCTTGCATCGCCCCAGCCAACACCATTGCCATACCCTGTGTTTGCGTATCGCCGCTATGCACAATGAACAACGCTTTACTTGCACTATCGTTAGCACTTGCCGCTACCGGTAAAAGAAACACAGCCAACACTGCACTCATCAATAACTTTTTCAACATTACGTACCTCACTATTTATTTCAGAAGTGAATCCAGAAGTGAACCCAAAAGTGATTCCAAAGCGTTTAGTTGCGCGTTCAATTAGCAACTCCTAATGCAAGAGTAGCTCGGCTATATCCGCACAGCAAGGTAAACCAATGGGGTGCTGCAATCTGCCGCAGGTATTTACTGATAAAATGGCTAACGCTTGAAACTTTCCCAAGAACTCCCATACTTACTATTCACTCTCGAATCAACCAAACTACGGAGCGTTAGCATGAAAAAAGTTGCAGTTCTTCTATCAGGTGCCGGCGCGTACGATGGCGCCGAGATTAATGAAGCCGTTCTTACCCTGCTCCACATCGAGAAAAAAGGGGCAAGCTACGAGTGCTTTGCGCCAAACATCACGCAAATGCATCATATCAACCACTTGAGTGGCGAAACCACTAGCGAAACTCGCAATGTATTGCAAGAATCCGCGCGCATTGTACGTGGTAATGCCAAGCCACTTAGCGAGCTTAATGAAGCTGAGTTTGATGCCCTCATTGTGCCCGGTGGCTATGGGGTAGCGAAAAACTTTTGTGATTTCGCAGTGAAAGGTGCCGATATGCAGGTAAACCCTGAAGTGCTAGCCGCCTGTAAAGCATTTGCCAGCGCGTTCAAACCTACCGGTTACATTTGCATTGCGCCGGTATTGCTACCTCATGTATATGGCAAAGGCGTACGCGCTACGATTGGCAATGATCCAGAAGTTGCCAGCGCTTTCACGAGTATGGGCGGTGAGCATGTTGAATGTGAGGTAGATGATATCGTGGTGTGTAATACCCACAAGGTTGCGAGTACACCAGCATATATGCTCGCCACATCAATAAGTGAAGCAGAATCTGGCATCAAAAAACTCGTAGCGCATGTATTGAGCGGGGCCTAGCAGGCCTGGAATCTTATATACCATCACGATCTGGTATATAACTTTTTCAATTTGATCCCATCAGGCCAATCGCGGTGTAATGCTTGTTCTTATATGAGCCGGCAAGTTACATAGCACAGCAAGGAGTTCAGATGCGCGAAATAGTGGTTATTCATGAGAACAACGAATGGCTAGTGCCATTACGTGCTGAATTCCAAAAACGCGGTGTTACCGCGCAGGAATGGTTTCTTGATACTGGCGTAGTGCCATTTACCGAGCAGCCCAACGATGCGGTGTATTACAACCGCATGAGTGCATCTTCGCACACGCGTGGCCATCGATTTGCGCCAGAGCTTACCCGTGCAGTGCTTACTTGGTTGCAAACTAATCAGCGTACCGTGGTAAATAACAGCAGCGTATTGGCACTGGAAGTATGCAAAATATCCCAATATGCAGCGTTACAGCGCGCTGGCTTAAAGGTTCCGAAAACACACGCCGTAGTGGGTATTGCACATATCCTTGCCGCCGCAGAAGCATTCGCCGAATGGCCACTTATTCTAAAGCCCAACCGCGGTGGAAAAGGTTTGGGCGTGCAGCGCTTTAATGCACTTGCCGAGCTTAGCGCATACCTTGAGCGAGATGATCTTGAAGAGCCTTTAGATGGCACTTGGCTGCTGCAAGAATACATTCAACCGCAGCAGCCATTTATTACTCGCGCCGAATTTATCGGCCAAAAATTCCTGTATACCGTGCAAGTAAACACTGAAGATGGCTTCGAGCTTTGCCCTGCCGATAACTGCAGCATTGAAGAGCAATTCTGCCCCACCGATCAAACATCAGAAAAGTTCGCAATCACCCAGCGCTTCAACGAGCACCCCATTATTGGGCAACTGGAAAACTTTTTGCGTGCAAGCCAAATTGATGTAGCTGGTATCGAATTTATCGAAAACGCCGATGGCGAACTGTTTGTGTACGATGTAAACACCAATACCAACTACAACCAGGGCGCTGAACAACGCGCCCAAGTTGAGCGCACAGGTATGGGTGCATTAGCTGATTACTTGATTAGATTGGCTAACGAATAAATTCAGGTTAAAGCCACATAAATATGGCGTTAAGCAATCAGCCTAACGCCATACTCACCGCAGCTTCTGCATGCAATTCAGCGGTATCAAACAGTGGCAACGGGCCATCGCCATGTTGTAGCAGCATGCCAATCTCTGTGCACCCCAAAATCACGCCTTCAGCGCCCTGCGCTGCAAGGCCCTCAATTACCTTTATGTAAGCCTGTTTCGAAGCCGCTAGAAACTGGCCTTGGCAGAGTTCATCATAAATTACGCGATGCACCAACGCGCGCTCCTCCGGTTCAGGCACCATTACGGTAATCCCCTGCGCCTCTAGCCGCGCACGATAAAAAGCTTGCTCCATGGTAAATTGCGTACCCAACAAGCCAACCCTAGTTATATTGCGTGCCTGCAAAGCAGCCGCAGTAACATCGATAATATGCAACAATGGCACAGACACCGCTGCAGCTACCTCGTCTGCTACTTTGTGCATCGTATTGGTACCAATCAGAATGAAATCAGCACCAGCCCGCTCCAGAGCTTGTGCGGCATCAGCAAGAATAGCTGCCGTAGCATCCCAATTACCCGTATGCTGCAGCGCCGCAATTTCGGCAAAATCAACACTAACCAGCACCACCTTGGCAGAATGATGCCCACCTAAACGTTGCTTCACATGTTCATTCAATAGCCGGTAATACACCTGGGTAGATTCCCAACTCATACCACCAATTAGGCCAATTGTTTTCATCATTATTCCTGTGGGTAAACTGAACGCGACACTAGTTGTCGTACGCTACCTTATACTTAGCATTCAAAACTATCAGTTATAGAGAGGGATTTATAGATGTCAGAACAACTTACAATCACCCTCAGTATCGAAGCTACCGCAGAATACCTATCCATCATGCAAAGCCAAACTGAAGCAGAAGTTAATACTGCCTGTGAACCCTCAGGCGCAATCCTACAAATCGAAATCGATGCAAATTTCTGCAGTGCAGGTTTACTAACGGGATCTAAGCTTATTCAGCTCGGCAGTGTTGAGGTGGATTTAGTTACAACGGCATGAAAGATAATGAAAAACTTCCGTGACGTTTTCGATGCAGTTGAAGTTAGCTTGCGAAAGTTTGCAAAAAAATGATACTTCACTAATAGAAATATCTTCTATAAAGCCTTAAATATCTTAGCCAATCGTTTTCATTATCAAACGTGCTCCCCGTGGTTGAATGTGTGGTGTTCGCAGGCAATTTTCGCTACCATCCCCCATTCATAACCACTCAATAAACTGGGCGCTAAGTAGTAACGGCCACCCCGCAACCAAAACTTAATATGATAACGATATCAAGCTCGGCAAAATCAGCACGCCTTATCCGCGCCATCAGCAAGGGCTACGCGGCGTTTTTGTTATTTGCTTTAGCTGTAATTCCCGCGTTTGCCATCGCTTATTTAGTTATCTTTCAGAATCCAGAGTTGTTATTCGAACATCATGGTTTTCATGAAGCTGCCATCGGCATTTCGTTGCTGCAAGGTGCTTTTATCGCCTATGTAACCTACCAGTGTTACCTGCGCACCAAAGAACCCTTTTTGTGCTGGCTAACGCTCGCCTTCTTAGGCTTCACCCTAATTTATGCGTGGCACGGCGTATTTACCCGCTTGGCCGACAATCATATGATGCTGTTCATTTTGTATGGGCCCGCATCGCGCTTAGTAATGGCCTGCTGTTTATTCATTGGTTTACTTTCGTATGGCCGTGAACATCAACAACAGCTCACAATTAAAACCAACAAATTTTGGTGGCGCTCAATTGGTGCATTTATTGGCATTAGCGTTGTTGTTTTCCTGCTCGCACTATCCAGTTGGGCTCAGTTATTACGATGGCTATTGGAACTCGCCGCTATGTGCATGATGTTAAGCTGTGCATTGATCATTGTTCTGCGCCGAATTCGCTCCCCATTAATCACCGTGTACGCAATCGCCGTTGTGTACTTCGCGCTATCCTCCCTCGCTTTTATGCTAAGCGAAGCATGGAATCATCAGTGGTGGCTCGCCCATGCCATTTTCGCGATAGGCTTTATGGCACTTAGCTACAGCGTTATCCAAGGCTATCTCACCACCGGTTCGTTCTCTCGGGTACACAGCCAGGCGCAGCTTTTCGAGCAGCTGCAAGCGGAAAAAGAACGCACCAACGAAGCCTTGCTAAAACTCCAAAACGCGCACAAAGAACTCGAAATCATTGCCGCTACTGATTCCCTTACCGGCTGCGCCAATCGCCGAGGCTTTGAAGCTCAAAGTGTAGTAGAAATATCTCGCACCCAACGCAGTGGTGCTCCACTTTCGTTTGTTACTCTCGATCTCGACCATTTCAAACAGATCAATGACCAACATGGCCACACCATTGGCGATACCGTATTGAAAGAATTCGTGAAGTTAATCCAGAAAACCTTGCGCCCAACCGATGTGCTAGGCCGCATAGGTGGTGAAGAGTTTGCGCTATTGTTACCCAACACATCATTCGAAAATGCAGTAAGCATGGCCGAACAGCTACGCCAGCTAGTAGAAGATGAAGTGTTTGTAATCGAAGGTACCCGCATACAACTTACCGTAAGCCTAGGTATTGCCCAATATGGCCCCGACGGTGAAACCTACGAATCCCTATTCAAAGCAGCCGATCACCGCATGTACAGCGCTAAAGATTTGGGCCGTAATCAGGTGATTTCGGGATAGTTAAGGTTTTCGAACCCCAAAGTACCCGTAAACTCTAAACAACGTTATTCGCCAGTTTGACATTGTTTAAAAACCAACCACACTGATACTTCATTAGGTAAGCAAACGTAATGGAGTGCTCTGCTATGGCATATTTCTATGTAAATAATAACCCGCAATCAACAGGTGAGCATGAAGTGCACCAAACTGGCTGCGTTTGGCTTGCGAAAATAAAGAGCAAAACAGGTTTGGGCCAACACCCAAGTTGCCGCGAAGCCTTAAAAGCTGCAGCGAATATTTACAAAAATGTAGACGGATGCGCAACCTGTTCGCCTGATTGCCACCATCAGTGATTCCGCAACGCTTGGCTATTTGGGTGTGTTAGCTGAATTCAGCGGCTGGGTTGTGGTTGAGCCAGCGGTAATACACCTACTTAAGCTTACTACCTGAAATTTGCCTTAGGTTACATTGAGTGATACAAAATATTAACATTACTCAGAGGATAACTTAATGTCAGTCTTGAACGTAGAAAAGGAATTAACCCGCGCTCGACTTCTTCCTTCCAACAACATTAAAAATGCCGAAGCTAGGCTAACATCAATAACGTTGGCGGTATTCCAATCTATACCAGAGTTCGCGCAAAGAATGTTGAATACTGTCGGAGTTCGAGTTGGTCAGAGATCATCTGTGCGTTCATATATAGAGCCTGAATTAAACCGCAATAGAAAGACAAACAAATCAGAAGATCGTCCTGACGGGCTAATTGTTCATCAAAACGGTAAAAACTTGTGGTTAGCGATTATTGAAGCAAAAATAAATAACTCAGAAATCAAAGCAGACCAAGTTAAACGATACATTCAGTTGACCACAGCAAGTACCTTACCTATCGACGCCATCATTACAATATCAAATCAATTTGTAGCTGTACCTTCACACCACCCCTTGAAATCCTTACTTGATAAGCGCCGAAAGGTTAAGTTGTACCATTGGTCTTGGACTAATATTGAAACCCAAGCGGTGTTATTACTTGAAGACCCCGATTTCGACCAAACAGAAAAGCGATATATCCTCCGCGAATTTATTCAATTTCTACAATCAGAGAGCTCTGGAGTTACAAAGTTCACCTCAATGCATAGAGATTGGTCTGAAATGATAAAGCAAGCGCGTACCGAGGGGGTTAAAATCCCTAAAAATGAAATTACTGAAAATGCAGTAGGTTCTTGGCATCAAGAGTGCCGTGATATCGTTTTAATGTTAGCTCGAGAGCTTAAGCAGCCTGTTACACTGCAACTTCGTCGTGATCATATTAATGACCCAAGTAAACGCTTGGATGACGATATTAAACTACTCATTGAGAAATCTACATTAGTAGCAAATATTAATGTTCATCATGCAGCTTCAGACATTTGTATCACTGCAAACGTACAATCAAAGGTGGTGACATTATCAATGGACTTAAAAGCTCCACAGGATATTCCAACTTATAAGGGGAGAATTGGCTGGCTTACTAGGCAATTAAAAGAGCAGCACGACAAACCAATTGATATATATATTTATGGTAAACGAAAAACGCAAATGCTTAGTGAGCAGTTGAGTGAGATCTTAGATAAAGATAACCATGACTTTTGGGGAGAGGCTAAGAAGCTAGAACCCACGCGCTTTGAAGTGAAGTGGCAAGCTGATTTCTCGAAGGAGTTTTCGCAATCCCGGGGCTTTATCGTAAAGCTCGAGGAGTTAATGCTCATGTTCTATAAATCAGTTGGGGAGAACCTACAGCAGTATCAACCCGCCCCCCCTCGAATTAAAAAAGCTGAAGTTAAATTAAGCGAAGACGAAATTTTAAAAGAAGATTAGGGCGACGATGCAATGTAGAACTATGAATCTGGAAGCATACTCTCCATGCGTAACGTAAAATAACCACCCACAAAAAACCGCTAATCCTTTCGGAAAAGCGGTTTTTATATGATTTGGTGGAGCTGGCGGGATTTGAACCCGCGTCCGCAATACCTACATCCTCGGTCCTACATGCTTAGTCAGTCTTTTAATTAATCATCAAAACGCCGACAGACAGGCTTTTATAATGACGAGCCCGATTAGTTTTAACGGTTCAGCTCCGGGCGAAGCGTCCACGCGAGTTTGCCTTAGGGTTAGCCGTTCTGGTCCAGTCTCGCAAACAAAGCGCTGGGGAACGGGCTTAGCGGGTTATTAAGCCGCTAGAGCGTAGTTGTCGTCGTTTGCAACTATAAAGTTGAGGCTTTTTACGAGGCCAGCCTCACCTCGGCATGCACCTTGGGTTTCATGTATCCCGTCGAATCCGGATCAGCCCCAAAGTTCTGGTAACCACTGTGCTTGCACAAAAGCGCTTTCGCCCAGTGGTTACCATGTAAGACATTATACCTGAGGATAAGTTCTCAAGCTATGTCAATTTACTCCGCTCTTGCCTACCGGCGGTTATTACACTGCGGTAATGGCAAGGTTTTACCACGCGGGTGCGCTGGGCGGTTTACTAAACCGGGTGCGCAATCACGAGTAAGGTTTAACTCAATTACCAAAGGATCATGATCCGATGAACGGAATGGAACTGGGTTGTAGAAGCTGGCTGGCTTCTCCGCAAAACCACCCGGCAAATTACCTTCCTTGTAATTAAATGCAGGAATTTCATCGGCATTAATGTGCCAAGCCCGAGCATCTACTACTTGCGCTGCAAGGCTTGGGGTAGCGAACGCATGATCAAGGCTGCCGGCTTCACCCATAAAGGTGTAGCTATACACCTCAGAGCTGCCATCATTTGCAGCAATCGCCAGATTCACATAGCCTGCTTCGGTTAATGCTTGTAATGGATCTTCCATTGCATAAGCGTTGAAATCACCCAAAACAATGAAATCTGCATCACCAGAACCGGTTGGATCTTCTGCTAACCAACGCGCTAACGCTTGCGTTGAAAGCGTACGCCACACGTTCCAACAGCCTTGGCCATCACCTTGATCACCATTTACATCACTGCTGCTCGGGCATGAAGATTTGGCCCGTAAGTGCACTGAAACTGCCGTAAATACGGTGCCATTTAATGCGCTAAAGGTTTGCGCTACCGCTGGGCGTTGGCGTGAAGTGTTGAAATCTGGGTCTACATCAGAATCAAGCACCGCTGGCTCGCCTTCAGCTGTTACTTGGCTGCTACGGTAAATGAAACCAGGCTTAATCGCATCGGTTCCTAACCAACCAGTAGGCACATAATTCCAATCGTTATGCACACCGCTATCATTTAACGCAGCTACCAGGGTAGCTAACGCGAAATCATCGGCATCATTCTCAACTTCTGCAAGCGAAATTACATCGGCACCCATAGCGTTAATCGTTGCTACTAACTTCGCTAATTGGCGTTCAAATTCGCTTTCTGTAGAAGCCCCTCTGCAACCTAAGTTGTTCGGGCCACATACATTGCCAGCAGTAGTAAGTGTAGTGAAGAAGTTTTCCACATTGTAAGTTGCTACACGCAAGCTACCGCTGCCCTGCAATACGGGTTCCGCAGTGCGTGGGTTGGCATCGATAAACTCTGGCGATTGTAACGGGCGTAAACGATATGAACCAAACGAATAACCCATTACGCCTGAAAAATCAGGTGCTACTAAGAAGCCATTGCGGATCGGGTTACTTGCCGACACTTCAGAAACACCATCTACACCATTAATGAATGGTGTGCGGTTTGCCCCTGAACGGGCGTTATCAATGATAATGCGGTTGCGCGCATTCGCTGCCATTACTGCCGCTGCATCGTCACCAGGAAGAGCAACTTGCGTAGGCGTGTATAAGCGGCCATTTGAAACGGTAACTTCACCAAAGCGAACGGCATTAAATACATCGCTTACTGTAAGCGCTTCGCTAGTTGTTACCCACATACCTTCTACCGCTTCAAACTCGCTGAAATCGGTAACGGGCAAGTTCAAACTTACTGGGCTCACACTATCAAGCTGGTTACTGCCACAAATTTCTATAGCGTTTACATCAGAAATTTGTGTTTCTTCAAAGAATTCAGCAACAGTACCGCCAACGCGAACCATATCGCCTACATATACTTGCGGGCCTTCACCATTGGCAAATACGAAAATACCTTCGGAAGTAAGCGGGTTGTCATCGTGCAACTCATCTGGTGTTTGCAGGAAGAAACCACCGAGATTGCCATCAAAGGTATCTTGGAACTCCCCTACTACTACTGCTTCAACTTGCACGTATGCACCTTGCATTGGGCTTTGGAAGCCTGCGCCCTGAATGCTGTTGATAGCATTAGTTGGTGCACCACAGAAGAAATCAGCAAAGTTATGTTCGCCTTCCGCAGTGATTTCAATGTTCGCCAAGCGCCAAGTGCTGCAGTTGCCGCCAGAGAATTCATAACGGAAACCAATATGCACATCACCTTCCAGCTCACTGAGCTCAGTAAAGCCATCGAAGCGCGTAGGCACGTTATTTGTAGTGAAATCATCGGCCGTAATGGTGGTAAGTAACACCCACTCTCCGGCATCAATTACGCCATCACCGCTGTATTCGGTTGAGTAATACACTTCTAAACCATTCGTGCCGCCGAAGCCACGGGCAATATCAATGGCTAAGCGCTCATCTTCTTGGGCATCTAGGTTAAATGCTGGCGAAATAAGCCAGTTTTCATTCTCGCGGCAAGAGCCATCAATGAATGGAGCAAAGCTAATATTGCCAAACGAACCATTCCAATCCCATACTTCATCGCCACTCACGTTTACTTCGGTCCAGCCAGCGTGGAATGGGTTGGTTGTGAAATCACGGTTATATACAGTAATGCGGCCAACATCGGCAATTAGGTTGCCGCTTACTAAAATATTATCGAAGCGGTTATTACCGGTAGTGCCTGTGCCGCCATCTAGCGTAATACGGAAATATACAAGGCTGTTATCATTGATATCAGCCTCTGCGCTCAAATCGTAGTTTACCGTTTGCCAGCCACCTAAAACGCCGCTATCAACTGCGATTTCAGTGTAGTTACTACCATCTACAGACCATTCAATCGTGCGCGAATCGAAGCCGGTATTAGTGCCACGCTGAGCCCAGCTAAGCTGTATATCCTGATAACCGGTGGTATCCACTTCTAATACAATGTGCATACCGCTGTTGCTGCCATTTAAGCCTACTTGCGGGGCTAACGAGCCACCAGCAGCGAAGCCATCAAGGCGGTTTGCGGTAGTGCCCGCAAAGCTTTGAATATACTGATATGCACCGTTGCTATTCAGTGTGGTATCAAAGTTTTCTAAATACAGAATACCCGAACCCACATCTGCCGATTGCGGGAATGAGCTTGGGGTAAAGCCATTGCCGCCAGTGGCGAGTTCGTTTGAATTTTGTGCCCAATAGGCGATTGGCTGTTCTGCCCAGGCGGGCAAGGTACAACATAACAGCAGTATTGCTATTAATGTTCTCATCGGTTTGATTCCCTAGTTTGGAGTTGTCTTTTTTAGTGTAGCGAAGTTTGATGTCAATTTTATGTCAATGCTATAGGGGATTACACCCCATTTGCCTATTACAAACATCATAGCCACGCAATAAAAAAGCGCAGAATCACTCCAAACTAGCGTTAAGCCGTTAGCTTTTTCGCCAACTTCGCGATGTGTTCACCTTGGAAACGCGCGCCCGCCAACTCATTAGCCGAAGGTTGCCGCGAGCCATCGCCACCGGCTATAGTAGAGGCGCCATAGGGGGTGCCGCCGTTTACTTCATCGATGCTCATTTGCCCAGCAAAGCTATAGGGCAACCCTACTACTACAAAACCTAAGTGCAGCAATACGGTATGAAAGCTCAGTAAAGTAGCCTCTTGGCCGCCGTGCTGGGTTGCACTAGCGGTAAAGGCACCGCCCACTTTGCCAACTAGATCGCCATTCGCCCAAAGGCTGCCGCATTGATCGAGAAAATTCTTCATTTGCGCACTCATCATGCCAAAGCGCGTAGGCGTGCCAAAGATAACCGCATCGTAGTGTTTTAAATCGGCAGGTTTGGCGATCTCGGCAGCTTGGTTCTGGCGATATCCCGCACTTTGCGCTACGTCTTCTGGCACTAATTCAGGTACTCGTTTGATATCCACATCGGCACCTCCTGCTTGTGCTCCCTCGGCCATGGCTTGCGCCATTTGCTCAATGTGCCCATAGCTGGAGTAATATAATACGAGTACTTTTGCCATCTGTTATTCCTTAATTACGGTGTGTTATTTGCGCGTGCCTTTATGATTGGGTGTGCTACTTACTGAGCACAACGGCTGCCCTTAATCGAGAGCTACCGTAAGCAAACGCCTTATCAAAGGTGGCCCGCGGAATCGGCAAATATTGCCGCTCGGTAATGGTTTGCCACGGTAATAAATCGTCATCCGGGTCGTTTATATAAACATATTCATCATCAATTGCGGTAATCAACACCCAGTGCGGCGCTTTCGAACGATCAAATTGATACATGCTTATTAATGCTATTACTAATTTCCCCGCATTTAGATCTTTGCCAAGCGTAGTTAACGAATATTCTCGTTTTGAAATCGGTATTTTAGCCGCTTTTAATGCGCCGATATCCACTTCTTGCACGCGGCTCATAATCTCGCGCTTGGCTTCGTTTCGCACTGAATCAAGCAACACGGGGCCCGCTTGATTCACCCACACCGCTACATTTAACCCTCGCCGTAAGGCTGCGCGTGCCAAGCCATGGGGCCCGCAGCCACCATGCCCTGAGGTCATATAAATGGTGGTCGCTTCCCGCCATATTTCTAATTCTGCCAGTTCTAGCTTTGCTATTGGCCGATCAAACCATGCTAAGGCCATCAATAAACTGGCTGGCCCACAGGTGAAAGGGGTGGTTTGCGTGAGATGTGGCACCAACTTAGGTACCTTGGCCGAATCAAAAAAGTGCAATTGCTTTTGCAGCACTAAAGCGGCTGAACCATCATCGTAGTAATCATCGCGCAAGCCCATGTGGGCAAAACCAAAGCTATCAAAAAACGCCAGGCTTTGAGCATTATCCGCTTTGGTTTCAGTGCGCAGAAACAAGCAGTGCGCCGCCTGCCCTTTTTCAATACAGTAATGCATTAACTGTTTGCCATAGCCCTGCCCCTGTAATTCCGGAGCAACGGCAAACGAATACAACCGGCACAGCTTGGTAGCTTGGCGAAATAATAAAATGGCGTACCCTACTATTGCCGGTTTGCTTGCGGAGCGGCTTGCCGAATGAGTTGCGGAATCGTTCGCGGATTGGTTTGCAGAGTGTTGAGCAGAATCCGCGTGGGTTTCTTCTGCAGAAAGCGCTTCAATTACCACAAAATCTGCATCATGGTGCTGTAAAAAGCGCCGAAAGCTGCGTTTACTCATCGCATCATAAGGAAAACATTGCTGATCAATTCGCAATAGTTCGCTAATGTCGGCTGCTTCAGCAGGCCGAACTCGCCCTTTCATGATTGGTGCTGGATTTGCTACAGAGTGCATGCTTAAACGGTTTCCTAACTGCCTTAACATCCAAGAAACAGCTTCTGGTTGCTTTTTTGGCACATCAATTCGCACAACAATAAGCATAGCATTGAACGCCTATTTCCGGTGCCAAACAAGTGCCCGCAGAAAAAATTTCTAATAATCATTCAAGGAAGGCGCTAGTGCTGTTAAAATGCTCACCCATCTAATGGCACACAGGCCCCGCACTGGCCGCAAGAGGACCCGCTGTGAACGAACAGAAACCATCCCTAAGCTATAAAGACGCTGGCGTTGATATCGATGCTGGTAACGCTCTAGTTCAACGAATCAAGCACGTTACCCGCCGTACCACGCGCCCTGAAGTAATGGGCAGCATTGGTGGCTTTGGTGCACTTTGCGAAATTCCAGAGGGCTATAAAAAGCCGGTTCTTGTTGCTGGCACCGATGGTGTTGGTACCAAATTACGCTTGGCAATTGATTTGCAAAAGCACGATACCGTGGGCATCGATTTAGTAGCCATGTGCGTGAATGATCTTATCGTGCAAGGCGCCGAACCACTATTTTTCTTAGATTACTACGCAACCGGTAAGCTTGATGTTGATGTAGCTGCCGATGTAGTAACCGGGATTGGTGAGGGCTGCGTACAAGCAGGCTGTGCATTGATTGGTGGCGAAACAGCTGAAATGCCGGGCATGTATGAAGGCGCTGATTTCGATCTAGCTGGCTTCTGCGTAGGCGTTGTTGAAAAAGATCATATTATTGATGGCAGCAAAGTTGCTGCCGGCGATGCGTTAATCGCTGTGGCTTCAAGTGGCCCACACTCCAATGGCTATTCGTTAATTCGTAAAGTAATTGAAGTAAGTGGCGCCGATTTAAGTGCCGATTTCCACGGTAAACCGCTGGCCGATCATTTACTTGAGCCTACCCGCATTTATGTGAAATCTACCCTTGAGCTCATTAAACAAGTTGATGTGCATGCAATTTCGCACATTACGGGTGGTGGTTTCCAAGAGAATATTCCACGGGTATTGCCTGAGCACTGCAAAGCTTTAGTACAGCGTGATAGCTGGCAATGGCCGGTGATTTTCAGCTGGCTACAAGAGCAAGGCAATATTGAACGCCATGAAATGTTCCGCACCTTTAATTGTGGCGTTGGCTTGGTAATCGCGGTTCCTGCTGAAGCAGCAGAAAAAGCGGTTAACTTACTCAATGAGCTTGGCGAAGATGCTTGGGTTATCGGCACGGTTGCTGAGCGCAACGGCAACGAAGAACAAGTTGAGTTTAGCGAATGAGTGCAGCGGCCATGGTAGCAAACGGCAGCGCGCGTAAACGCATCGTAGTTCTGATTTCTGGCTCTGGCACCAACATGGTGAATATTGCTGAGCATTGTCGCTTAGTGAATCCAGGCCAAGGTATTCATGCCGATGTGGTAGCAGTGGTTGCCAATCGTGCCGATGCCAAAGGCTTAGCAAAAGCTGCAGCCATGGGCATACATACCGCCGCTTTAGCACACACCGATTTTACTAGCCGGGAAGATTATGATGCGGCTTTGGTGGAGTTAGTATCAAGCTATCAACCCGATTTAATTGTGTTGGCAGGCTTTATGCGAGTACTTACACCAGTTTTCGTAAGTGCTTTTGCCGATCGGATTATGAATATCCATCCTTCGTTACTGCCGAAATACAAAGGTATGCATACCCACCAACGCGCGCTTGATGCAGGTGATACCGAACATGGTGTGAGCGTGCATTTTGTAACGGAAGAGCTCGATGGCGGGCCGGTAATTCTGCAATCGAAGATACCGATTTTCCCAGAAGATACTGCGGAAGATTTGCAAGAGCGGGTACACGAGCAAGAATACCGTATTTACCCGCTGGTAATTCGTTGGTTCTGCGCCGATCGCTTGCGTTTAACCGAGCAAGGCGCCGAGTTGGATGGCGAATTGCTCGGCGAACATGGTTATGCGGCCGACGATTAAGCTAAACGAACAGCTAGTTGCCGAAGGTTAATTCCGTTAACTCAAGCTTTAGCTGTTCTTTGCCACCCTCAATTTGCTGCATGGCTACGAGCGTGAAGTTCAAGCTTGGTGCAAACCAAAAGTAGGTTTGCCGGCGATCATGATCACGCACACGCTCCACCTTAATTACGTTGCGGCTTTGCCCACCCACGCGCATGCTCTCACGGGCGGTAATGGCAAATTCATAATGAATATTGCGGCCGTCTTCATCTATTAAGTGATAATCAAATTCTTCTAACTCACCAATAGCCAAATCTATCTGCAACTGGTGCAGCACTGCATTGGCATCTAATAAATCATCACCCCACTCTGCAGTAACTGGGCTACCATTCATTTCTAATAATTCTTTCGCTGTGTGATCAAAACGCACAGCATAATCGCGGTTAGAGCCGGTGCCTCTGCGCTCGTACACGTAAGTAAGGGGCTGCACCCGATCATTGTTAATTAAAAAGGTGCTTTCGTTGTGGCGGCGATCCGATAGAAACAACAATGATGCCCGCGAACTGGTTTCATAATGCCATTCGCCATCACCCAAATCGGTTAATACACGCGAAGCGGTGCCATGGCGGCGGCCGCGGCGCAACAATTCATAGCTCGCGGCATACGGTTGCGTAATGATATTCGCCATTTGTACTGCGCGCGTGGTTTCTATGTTCTCAATTTCCGTGTTCTTAATTTCCACACTCGTAGCTTTTACGCTTTGCGTACCTGCGTTTGTGGGTTCTACTGTTGTGTTTGCCAGCGCCGAGTTTGCGAAGGCAGCCATGAACACCGCGAATAACGGTAACTTCAGCATGGTTATTCCTTTATATAGTTGCACACATCCTCCTACTCAGCGTTAGTTAGGCTATTTACCTTAGTTCAATTAACGCGTAGCGCTACAAGCTTTGCATTAATCTTAACGAGAACCTAAATAAACCACCACTGATAAACTTGCGTATACACTACAGACCTAGCAAAAGCTTTCAAGTTCCATATGCTTGCGGTTCACCCGTAATAAACAATCTACAACAACCGAGCCGCTGCAAAAATTCACCAGCACGATGTTATTCAAAGCTTGCAAATAAAGGCGTTTTGCTCTAGTTTTGCAGGTTACTGGTCTGACCTCAAACCTCAGGAGAAACAAATGAGTGTGGTTATTTGGTGTATCGCTACCCTAATCGTATTAGGCGCCATACTGTATCGTGGGGCATCATTACGTGCTTTTACGTTAGGCACAATCGTAATGTTAGCAATCGGCTCACTTTTCGGCTTATTCGCATACGTACCGTGGATTATTGCTGCGGTTATTCTAGTTCCATTCAACCTTGGCTTTATTCGCAAAAACATCCTGGCAAAACGTATTCTTAGCGTGTATCGCAAGATTATGCCGGAAATGTCGCAAACTGAGCGCGAAGCTTTAGAAGCTGGCACCGTATGGTGGGATGGCGAAATTTTCCGTGGCAAGCCAAACTGGAAAAAGTTACACGCTATTCCAGCCTCAAAGCTTACAGCTGAAGAGCAGGCCTTTATTGATGGCCCCTGTGATGAAGTATGTGCCCTCCTTGATGATTGGTATGCCACCCATGAGCTGGCCGATATGCCAGAGCACGTATGGCAGTATTTAAAAGACAACAAATTCTTCGCCATGATCATCAAGAAAGAATATGGCGGATTAGAGTTTTCAGCTTATGCGCAATCGCGCGTGCTGCAAAAGCTTTCTGGCCACTCTACTATTTTGGCAAGTACCGTGGGTGTTCCTAACTCGTTAGGCCCAGGTGAATTGCTGCAACATTATGGTACTAAAGAGCAGCAAGATTATTACTTACCGCGCCTTGCTACCGGTGAAGATATCCCATGTTTCGCGCTTACCAGCCCAGAAGCAGGCTCTGATGCCGGCGCTATTCCAGATACTGGCATTGTGTGTAAAGGCCAGTGGGAAGGTGAAGAAGTATTGGGTATTCGCCTAAACTTCAACAAGCGTTACATTACCTTAGCGCCAATCGCTACGGTTGTAGGCTTAGCCTTTAAAATGTATGACCCTGAAGGGTTAATTGGCGATCAAGAAGATATCGGTATCACCTGTGCCTTGTTGCCACGTGATATTGAAGGTATGGAAATTGGCCGTCGTCACTTACCATTGAACGTACCTTTCCATAACGGCCCAATTCGCGGCACCGATGTGTTCATTCCTATGAGCTTCGTAATTGGTGGTCAAGCAATGGCTGGTAAAGGCTGGCGTATGCTTATGGAATGTTTATCTGTTGGCCGGGTAATCACCTTACCTTCTAACAGTGCCGGTGGTGCGAAATCACTTGCCTTGGTTACGGGTGCTTACTCGCGCATTCGCCGTCAGTTCAAATTACCGATTGGTAAAATGGAAGGCGTTGAAGAAGCCATGGCGCGCATTGGTGGTAACGCTTACTTAATGGATGCAGTAACGAAATTCTCTACTACGGGCCTCGATATCGGTGAAAAGCCTTCGGTTATTTCTGCGATTTCGAAGTACCACATGACCGAGAAGCTGCGCCAAGTAATGAATGATGCCATGGATATTCATGGTGGTAAGGGTATCTGTTTAGGCCCGAACAACTATCTTGGCCGTGGCTATCAAGGCACGCCAGTAGCCATTACCGTTGAAGGTGCCAACATCCTTACCCGTAGCTTAATGATTTACGGCCAGGGTGCTATTCGTTGTCATCCGTTTGTACTCGAAGAAATGGAAGCTGCGGCACTGAAAGGTAAAGAAGGCCTAGATCGCTTCGATAAAGCCTTGTTTGGCCATATCGGCTTCGTATTCAGCAACTTTATTCGCTCACTGTGGTTTGGTGTTGGCGGCGCGCGCTTTACTTCAGCGCCAGCAAACGATAGCACTGCGCAATACTACCGCATGATGACCCGCTTCAGCTCTAACCTCGCGTTAATGTCTGACGTGGCCATGGGTGTGCTTGGTGGTGAATTGAAGCGCCGTGAACGCTTATCAGCGCGTTTAGGCGATATGCTCAGCTACTTATTCATTGGTTCGGCAATTTTGAAGCGCTTTGAAGATGATGGCCGCCCAGCAGAAGATTTGCCATTAATGCATTGGGCAATGCAAGATAGCTTGCGTAAGTTGCAAGAGAGCCAGCTTGAGTTCTTAGAGAACTTTGGCGCAATCGGTTCAGCATTAAAAGTAATGATGTATCCGTTTGGCCGCATCGTTAAAGCCCCTAGCGATAAGCTTGGTCATCAAATCTCGCGGATTCTTATGGAACCAAACGCAGCTCGTACGCGTTTAGGCGAAGGCCAGTTCCTATCAGAGAAAGGCCCGTTTGGTTATGTTGAAGCGGTGCTGCGCGATATCATCGCCGTGGAACCACTGCATGATAAAGTGCAAAAAGCAGCTGGTGAGCGGTTATCATTCACACGCTTACATGAAATTGGCTTACGCGGAAAAGAACTAGGCGTGTTGAACGATGAAGAAGTTGCATTGTTCAAACGTGCTGAAGAAGGTCGTTTACGGGTAATTAATGTAGATGATTTTGCGCCAGAAGATTTATTGGCTGGCCCAGCTGCCCATCAATGGGGCCGCGATAACAGCTAACGTAAAAATTCAGTAAACCAACTCGCACACAGCAGTGAATCAGATACATTGAATATGCCGATCGCAATCAATCGTGCAACCCTGATTCACTGTTGAGCCGACCAAAGCTTTTTGTGGGAGTAATGGTCGAATTGCTGAAGTTCTCAGCCCCCCAACTCAGAGTGAATATTAGGCCCCAGAGCTTTTCTGGGGCTTTTTTTTGCCTGCTATTCTAGCGTAGAAATGTACTTAGAATGGGTGGCTTACTTTGGTTAACAAGAAAGTACCGCTACGTTACTTGTAATGGCTATCGATCTTTCAAATCACGCTGAAGCTCACGTTCTTTGCGCGCAGCAGCAGAGAGTGAATCAAGCGTTTGCCGCCACATTTCTACCCACTCGGGTAGCGCTGGCGGTTCTAGGTGGCCCTGCCCCGTGGCTGCGATCAAATCCACAGGCGCCATACCACCATGTTTTTTACTCCAGAACATACCGCGCACCACAATCAATGCAGTAACTCGATTTTCGCTATCCAAGATTTTATGCTCTAGAAACGCCCACTTATCATCCCAACCCAGTAGCCGGGTTTCTACCGCAAAGCGATCGAAGGCTTTTAGCTGGCGAATAAAACGGGCATTTACATCGCCAATTACCGGAATAAAGCCTTTTTTCCGCGCAACACCCCAGGCACCGCTACGAAAAAACCAATCTACCCGGCCTAAATCGGCAAACGTAAGGTAGCGGCCATTATTTACATGCATATTTAAATCAAGATCGTTTGGATACACCCGCGAACAAACACGCAGCGTATCAAACGCTGCGCATTGGGGTTCTTTTCGACGGTTGAGTAAGATCCAAAATAACCGGATCAGTAAATTCATGCTATTTCACCAAACCGATTTCGCGTAACCGCTCCATTAAATAATCATCCGCAGTAATAGGTGGGAATTTAGCTGGGTTTTCCTCACTCACACACTGTGGTAGCGCTTCAATCACTACATCTGGGTTAAAGTGCAAGAAAAACGGAATCGAATAACGCGATACTTCATTGTGCGGTGCCGGCGGGTTTACCACGCGATGCGTGGTAGAAGGCAGCATACCATTGGTTAAGCGCTGTAACATATCGCCCACGTTACAAATAATGGCGCCTTCCAGAATGGTTACCGGAATCCAATCGCCCGATTTACTCAGCACTTCTAAGCCAGGTTCCCGCGAGCCAATTAATAAAGTAATTACATTAATATCTTCGTGAGCTGCGGCGCGTACTGAAGGCGTGCCTTTATCTACGATAGGTGGATAATGCAATGGGCGCAAAATGGAATTACCCTTATTCACTCGGCTGCGGAAGTAATCACGCGGTTGGCCTAAGTACACAGCAATACCTTCCAGCACTTGGTTACCTAGCTCATCAAGGGCATTAAACAACTTGGTAGTGGTTTCTTTAAATGCAGGCTGTTCTGTTGGCCATACGTTCGGAATCAATTGCGGATATTCAGAGCTGTCGGCAACTTCCCTGCCAACATGCCAAAACTCTTTTAAATCTACATGCTTGGCATCTTTGGCTATTTCAGTGCCAAAAGGCGTATAACCGCGGGCTCCACCAATACCTGGCTTGTGATATTGCTTCTTCACCTCTTCTGGTAAAGCAAACAGATCACGTGTGGCGTCGAGCGCTTCATGAATGGTTTTATCATCGATGCCATGATTCGTTAAAGCTACGAAACCGTTAACTTCGTAACCCTCACCGATGGTCTTTACAAATTCTTCAAAATCGCCCGCATACGCGGTCATATCTACGTGAGGTATAGATTGCATGTACTTTTCCTATTCGGATAACGATAAGCCAATTGATCTTGTTAACATCCTGTTACATATTGAGATACAGAGACGCTTAGATATTCTACTGCGTTGAGATAGTATTTGTGAGCACTATTCTCTAGTTCATATGATGTTTTCATTAGTTGTTTGCCGCACCTTGTAGTGCACGAGAAATTACTAATGAAAGTAGAACAAATCACAATAGGACAATTATAATGAAAAATAACTTCATTCCCAACCTGCGCGTAACTTTAGTTGCCGGCGCAGTGCTGGGTATTGTATCAGCGGGTGTTTATGCCAGCGATGTGCAACCTATTCGCATCGCAGACGATGCCGTTACCCAGTTACCGCAATCCGGTGTGGTAATCGATAAGTTTAGCCGCCGCGGCCAGCAGCCTATGGCTGAAGATAACTATTATATCGTGCAATTACAGCACGAGCCGGTTGCTACTTATGCAGGTGGGATTCCTGGCTATGCTGCCACTAAGTTAACAGGCGATATGCGCACTCGCGATGTGGTGAATTCTTCTGCAGCACAAAATTACCGCCAGTTCCTGCAAAATGAGCAAGCTGCCTTTGTAAGTAACCTACAACAAGCAATTCCTAGCGCCCAAGTAGTAAGCAGCGCCCAAGGGGTAATGAACGCCGTAGTCATCGAGCTTCCTAATTCGGCCAAATCATTACGAGAAATTGCTTCCTTACCGAATGTAAAAAGCGTGTTTAAGAACGAACGCGTGTATCCAGCAATGGATGTTTCCAACAGTTTAATTAATTCCGAAGCCGCCTGGAATATGGCGGGAGGCCGCGAAGTAGCGGGCGAAGGCGTGCGTATTGCCATTATTGATAGTGGTATCTTATCTGATCACCCAATGTTTGCGCCTAACGGCCACACTCGGCCAAACGATTTACGTGATGATGATTACTGCGCAACAACAGACCCAACGTTCTGTAACGATAAGTTAATCATCGCGCGCACATACCCGCCATCCAACTTATCCGGCTTAAGCCCACAAGAAGTTTCCACGCCATACGATATTGATGGTCATGGTAGCCACGTAGCCGGTACTGCTGCAGGTAACCTTGTTAACACTACCTTTAACTCAGTGGCACTCAGCTTCTCTGGGGTAGCTCCAGGCGCCCACGTAATGGCGTATAAAGCGTTATTCTTAGGTACCGATGGCCGTACTTCGGGCTTTACCAGTGCGTTAATTGAGGCTCTAGAAGATGCCTATTACGATGGTGCCGATGTAATTAACAACTCTTGGGGTGGCGGTGCTGGCAACAACCCCGCAAGTAGCGCCTATCGCCCATTAATGGAAGCGCTTGAAGATCTTGGCGTAATGGTAGTGAATGCAGCCGGTAACTCTGGCCCTGGTGAGCGCACTATTATTTGCCCAGCCTGTATTGAATCAGGTATTGCTGTAGCCAATACGCAAACGGGCCGCACCTTTGGCGCGCCGGTTACGGCTTCTGGTATTGATGTTATTGGTTTGCAAGGCAATGGTAATTTTACGATTGAACAGCCTATTAGTGGCCCTTTCGCGCCCTTGGCCGAATTACTGGAAGGCAACCAATTGGCTTGTGAAAGCTTCGAAAGCTCTACCGTGTTTGCCAACCATATTATTATGGTTGATCGCGGCGAGTGTACCTTCGAAACGAAAGCTAACAATCTTGAAGCTGCAGGCGCAGTCGGCATGATTTTGGCTAATAATACCGCTGGTACTATTAGCATGGATATGCCGAACGCTACCTTACCGAGTGTTTCCATTACTGAAGGTGATGCTGAAACCATTGCTGATGCATGGCGCCAAGGCGACACCGCTACCATTGATGCGGCTCAGCAAATCATTACCCAAGAAAACATTGATATTATGGCGGCCTCAAGCTCACGTGGCCCCAATGGCGATAGCAGCATTCTGAAACCAGAAATTGCCGCGCCAGGCACCAATATCTTATCTGCCTACCCTACTAACACCACCTACGGTGCGATTAGTGGAACCAGCATGGCAAGCCCACATGTAGCCGGTGCAGCTGCCGTATTACGGCAATTACGCCCCGCGCTAGATGCGAAGCAAATGAAATCCGTGTTGATTACTTCCAGTAACCCAGCGGTACGGATGGAAAATGCTACCGACCCAGCAACACCATTTGATATGGGCGCGGGCCGCCTAGATATCGAAGCTGCGTTGGGCACGGCTATCGCCTTTGATAAACCATCGATGGCTGCTGCTAACTGTGCGCCTGTGTGTAGCTTTAGCCGCACAGTAACGAACTTGATGGCAGAAACAACGGATTGGAGTGTTGATTTCATTCCGTTTGATAACAACCTTGATGTTAGCGTAAGTGTGAACAACGTAACATTAGCCGGTGGTGAATCGGTAACATTCGATATTGATATCGATACTACCTATGCGCTTCAGGGCTGGCAGTTTGGTCATCTGGTATTTGAGGATGTAAGTGGCAATTACGCCCGTTCGTTGGTGCCGTTTGCCGTACACGCCGTTAAATCTGATAACAGTGATTTAGTATCTACCGGGGTTACTTCTGGTGCGGTTGTTACCGGTGAATCAGTAACGATTGAATCTCGCGTAAACCGCCAGAATATGGAAGGTGAGATTGAGATTACCGTTGAGCTTCCTGAAAACGTAGCACTGGTTGCTAACAGCATTGCTGTGCAAGAAGTAAATGCCGAGCGTTCTAGCTTCTCAATTGCTGCAGACCAACGCTCCTTTACTTGGGTTGGGGAAATGTTCGAAGGTACGGCCAATACCTCATTGAATGCCTCAAGCTTACCAACGGTTAGCGGCACCTCACTCAGTGGTATGTCGATCTTCGAGATCTTAGAGAACCCGCCGCAAACAATTGATTGCTCGGCGGTTTGTGATGAGCAAATCCTTAATCTTGGCGTAAGCAGTGTAGGTGCATTCCACTGGGATAACGTAGCGTACGAGCAAATTCAAATTAGCCCGAACGGTTACTTAACCCCTGGCTCGCAAACTCATGCTGGCTCTTGGGTACCGCAAGAAATGCCAGACTCTACGCCCCCCAACAATGTGCTTGCACCACTATGGGCTGATTTTGTAGTGGGCGGCAGCTACGGCGGCGAAATCGCCTTTACTGCAGTAGATTTAAGTGGCGATAGTTGGTTAGTAGTTGAATGGAACGAAGTGCGGGTATGTGAAGCCAATGATAGCGCCGGCAATTGTATTGCCAGTGATGAGCAATACTCATTTGCTATTTGGCACAACATGGATACCGAAGAAACCTTCTTTAACTACATCGATATTCCAAGTGTAATGCCAAGTGAACACTCGGTTGGTTTTGAAAATATCACCGGTACGCTCGGCTTCAATTTCACCGGCACGCTATCTGACGGGCAAGTACTGAAGCCAGTAATGAGCCCTGCAGATGCATTCGTGGAGCTTACCTACGAAGGTACCGCTGGCTTAATGGGTGTTGCACCAGCACTTACCGCGGAAGGTACACCAAATACACCGGTAACTATTGCCTTTGGCGATAACTTCACCGCTACTTCGCACCAAGGTGTGAACAACGTAACCGTTGCAAATGCTGGCGTTGAATATACCGCGTTTGCTCCGGTTGTTGTGGACGCAGGCGATGTATTAAGTGCTAGCGTTGTGGCGCAAGCTGATGCAGGTACAGCCGCGATTACCGATGGCGAGCTTACCTTTACACCAGCTGCGGGTAGAGGTGGTGATTTCACCTTCACCTACCGCATTGAAGATGATGCAGGCCGCTTTACTTTGCCAGGTGATGTTACCGTATCGGTAGTGAACTCTGCGCCTTCTGCTGCTGCTTCAGCATCGGAAAGTTCAGTAGCTGCAGGTAGAAGCGTTAACTTAAGCGCTGCCGGTAGTTCAGACCCAGATGGTGATCCACTCAGTTATAACTGGACACAAACGGGAGGCCCTACTGCTGAAATGAGTAATGTTACTTCAGCAACTGCATCATTTATTGCGCCGAAATCAAGTTCGGCAACTACACTTACCTTCCAAGTAACGGTAAGCGATGGTGAGCTCTCTGATACCGCTACAGTTACGGTGCAACTTGAGCGTTACTCGAGCAAGAAATGGTACCAAGGTAGTTTTGGTGCACTCATTATCTTGCTTGGTTTACCGCTTGTTTGGGTTCGCCGCCGCAATATGCGCGCTAGCGAAGCAAACCATGGAGGCAATCTATGACCTTTAAGGTAAACACAATGGCGGTGCTGCTTGTTGCAGCATTCGCCCTTAGTGCTTGCTCTGATAATGCAGAGCAAGCCATTAACGTTGAACTACAACCTGAGGCTGCTGAGCTGAAAGAGGAATACAGCGGTAAGGTAACGCCAGAACAGCTGAACGAACTAGCGGGAGAAGTCTTTCGCTTGGTAGGCACTCCGGAGGCAGATAGCCCTGAACAATGCCAAGCCTTGCCATTTGGTGCTAAGCCTTGTGGCGGCCCAGCAAGTTGGTTGGTGTACTCAACTAAGGTAACCGATAGCGAGTTGCTTGCCGAGAAAGTTCAGCAATACAATGAGCTCAGTGAGCGTTACAACAAGCAAGAAGAATTGGTGAGTGATTGCGCGGTACTAAACCCTGTAGTTACTAATATTATGAATGGAATTTGCGTAGCTTCTGAACAAGCCACGATGTAATAGCCACAAGTAATCCACCTACTACACCATAAAAATGGGCCGCAACCGCTAAATCATCGGCGGTTGCTGGCCCAATACTTACCGGCCCATAGCAATATTCCCACGTTACCTTCGCCACAATACCAACTAACAATAGCCACCCGAGTTTGATGCGCTGTTGCACATCGCGCAACGCACCCCAAGCAAATAAGCCATAAAGAACGCCTGAAAAACCGACGTAGTAAGTAATGTTTTCAGCAAACCAATACATCCCGAGATTGCTCGCCAATGCCAATAGCGCAACAACGGCAATATAGCGCCAGCCAGCGGCATGCTCGGCATACAGCAAGTACATCACCCAGATGCCCGCAATATTGATGGCTACATGGCCCCAGGATAGGTGTACAAATTGGCCCGTGAGCAATCGCCACCACTGCCCCGCCTGAATATGTGGCCGCTCATAGGTAAGTTGAAATAACCAAGCTTCCGGCAACAAAAATACCGCCAAAAGCAACACTGACACCAAAATGGGTGCCAGTGTATAGGTGCGATTAAGCGGTATGTTCAGCATTTAAAAATTACTGTTATTGCGCTTCTGGGTGGAGGTGTTCCCACCACTCTGGCTCATTTTTTAAATGCTTCGCGAACCAAGCCATATACGTGCCCCACCAATGCAAACGCGCATCGCGGCCAATAATGTGATGATCTTGGCCCTTATACTCAACCAACTCTACTTCCCGATCGAGAAGTTTTAAGGCGGTATACATATTGTGGCTTTCACCCGGTGGTACGTTGGTATCGGCATCACCGTGAATCAGTAACATCGGTGTGGTTACCTTATCAGCGTGGAATACCGGGCTTTGTTGAGTATATAAATCAGGGTTGTTCCAAGGAAAACTTCCTTTACTCGCTTCACCGGAATACAAGAAACCCCACCAGCCTTGGCCCCAATACGAAGTGATATTGGAAATACCCGCATGTGACATCGAGGCAGCATACATATCGGTCATGGTCGCTAACAGCATGGTCATGAAACCGCCATAGGAAGCGCCCATGTGCCCCACGCGCTCAGCATCCACAAATGGATGTGCCGCCAAGAATTCTTCGGTGCCTTGAATGATATCTTCTGCAGTGTATTCACCCCAAGCGTTTACATGCCGAGCCGAGAAACGCTGGCCATAGCCAATTGCGCCAGTAGGTTGCAATACATACACTACGTAGCCTTGATTGGCCCATAAGTTAAACGGATAGCGGCCAGTAAAACCACGCTGCACTGGCGTAGTTCCGCCGTAGTAATACACTAAGGCTGGATACGTTTTGTTTTCATCAAAATCATGTGGGTAGTACACACGGCCTTCAATTTCATCGCCATGCTTGTTAGTAAAGCTCCACTCTTGGATATCATTAATGCGATTGTGCCCGTATGCCAGCGGCGCGCTATTCCACACTTCAACAGTGCGGCCTTCTTGTAAATCAACACGCACCAATTTTTGTGGTTTGGTAGCCGAAGTGCCGCCAATAACCAGGCGCGGTAATGCACTTTGGCTTACTGCTACTTGATCAACCACCTCAATATCTACGCTAACTTTCATATAGCGGCCATTGCGCGGATCAAAGCGGTACAACTGAGTGCCATCACGTTCGGTAACCCGTAACAGCAAATCACCATTACCCAATGCCATAGCACCGCTAATTGCTGGCGCAAATCTACGGCTCAATGCATCGGCGGCATCATCACCCTGCAAGCGATACAACTGGCCATCATAGTTATTGGTAAGTTTATCATCGGCTAAACTTGGATCGCGGCCAGCGCCATCCATAAATTCAGGGCCCGCCACAACGAAAATATCATCACCTTGATACAGCGCTTGGTTAAAAGTGCGATGTGTACCTAACTCGCGCATTTCACCACTGGCTACATCAAGTTCAAACAAGGCAACAGCAAAATGCGGAGGTGCGGCATAATCAACTTTACGGCTGCTCACTAAAAGTTTTTCGCCACTACTGTGCACATCCAACAAGCTAAAGCCGCTGGTACCGCTGGTAAGTGCTTTTATGGCGCCAGTATCTAGCGCAACGCTATAAATATGGCTGCGGTTGCGGAACGAGCTCCAGCGATCTTCCAAGGCTTGATAACGCTTACTGATGCTATCTGTTGATTCGGCATCTTTGTTCCACGAGAACAGCACACGGCTATTGTTCAACCAACGTAAGCCACTCACCCCAGGGAGGCTACCGGTAACTTCAGTTACCGATAAATCAGCTAAATCGAGCACCTGTATTTTTTGGCCGCTCACATAGGCCAACTGATGGCCGTTTGGATGCCACGCAAAGCTGCCCACACCTGTGTTATTCCAGCGATACACTACGCGATTATTGTCCAGATCTTGAATCCACAGCTGCGATTGGCTTTCGCCATTCTCTGTGTAGCTCTTGCGCATTACTAAATACCGGCCATCGGCAGAAAGCTCGGTCGTATTAATGGTAGGCGCATCATAAAGTTGCTCGGCGCTTAAACGCCAATACTCTGGCCAGGCACTATTTACTGCATCGTGCTCCGCTTTGCCTTCCCACTGCAGCGCCACTTCACTCCAATCTTCAACACCCTCAGCAAGGGCAACTAGGTGATGATCACCAGTTTCTAAATGCAGGTTAAATTCATTTCCAGAGCCCGATACTCGCGCACCATTTAAATACAGGGTAACGTTCTCAGCACCCGCTACGGTTACTTTACCTTGGGTGAAACGATCTACCCGCATTGGCACGCGCAAAACACTTTGCGCACTGGCAGCTTGCAATGCTGATAGCGGGCTGCCGGATTCCTCGAACTTGCGCAAATAAGGGCGCACTAAACTATCGCGTAAACCACTCGCCTGATCTGAATCAGCAATGGTTACGGGGGTGCTTGGCAATACATGCACTCGCACATGCTCACGATCTACAGCCAACGCTGCCATACTCTGCAATGCAAACGCACCCGCCAACGCCGCCACTAAATGAGCAGGCGAAAATTTCCGATGCGTTTTGCGCAATTTTTGGAGATTCATAACATGATTCCTGTTTTTAATTATTTTGCTACCAGCAAACACAGCCTCTAATACTACACAAAAGTAAGCAAAATTCGATGCAAAGTGTAAATCGCTGCGTTCGAACGCAGATATCCCGCGACAATCATTCATATTCATTGAAAAATAAGGTACCTTTAGCGCTAGTTTTTATCATGTTTATTACTATTTTTTGCCAAGAGAATATTGATTATGCGGTTAATAAAGTTGTTTTCGCGCCCTCTCGTACAAGTATTTGCTGCAGCGAGTTTGTTTGCTGTTATCGGCCAAACCAATACCCTGTATGCCAATTCGGCAAGCATGAGCCAGCCCAACTATAACTATTTTTCTGGCGGTATCTCAGAATACTCCAATGGCCAGCGCGGTATTAATGTATATGGGCAATTTGAAATTCAAAACCAGTTTTTTGTGCTCGGCAAATATGAACAAGTAACGCGCCGGCTTGCCAGCACCGAACGCAGCAGCCAAACCATTGCTGAAACCGGCATTGGCCGCTACTTCAGAATGCTCGATGGTACAACAGCCGATGTATCCGTTACCGGTGGCCGCCTCTCTTTTTCGCAAAACGTATTTAACACTGGCACTAACTTTTACACCTTAAATACCGGCATCAGCCATCGGGAAGGCGCTTGGGAATTACGCGGCGGGTATCGCTATGTAGATTTCAGTGGCGAGAACTCTTACCACGGCTTTGTGGGTTCGGTGTTTTACTATGTAGCACCGCAAATGCAACTAGGTGTGCAATTTAACGATGTATATGGCCGTTCCAGCTATACCTTCGGCGCTCGGTTTGTATTCTAGTAAGGTGCTACGGCTCTATTTTACGAGCAACAGATACCGGTAACAGAACACTACCGAAAGCAAAACAATCCATGTATGCTAAATCGATTTTAAAATTTATCCATCGAGGCTAGTACGCTGCTTATTCGCCAGTGTAGCGAGTTCATAAGCACTACTAGCCAATACAACCGCCGGGCCTACACCGGCAATACTAACAACAACAGTGGTTAACCACGGGGATACTTCCTATGAGCGCTGATCAAAAATCTGCGGACACAAAAAACGGGTTGCTCAACCGTATACTCAATAAAGTAGAAGTTATTGGTAACAAATTGCCAGATCCGGCAGTGTTATTTGCTGCCTTACTGGTAATTATTTGGGGCCTTAGCTTAATCTTCGCCCAATTTAGTTACAGTGAAATCGATCCGCGCTCGGGTGCGCCGGTAGAAGTACAGAACTTACTAGCACCTGCAGCCATGGCTTCTTTCTTAGCCAACATGGTAACCACCTTCACATCATTCGCACCGCTTGGTGTAGTGCTGGTAGCAATGCTGGGTATCGGTGTAGCTGAACGTAGTGGCTTTATCAATGTAGGTATTAAATTGCTGTTGAACAACACCGCTAAAGTGTTGTTAACACCGATTCTTATCCTCGTTGCTATTGTAAGCCACACGGCAGTTGATGCGGGTTACGTATTGGTAATTCCGCTCGGTGGTATTATTTTCTATGCTGCTGGCCGACATCCATTGGCCGGTATTGCCGCAGCGTTTGCGGGTGTATCGGGCGGCTTCAGTGCCAACTTTGTGCCCAGCGCCATTGATCCAATGCTGCAAGGGATTACCCAAGAAGCGGCGCAGTTGTTAGACCCAAGCGTAATGCTTAACCCATTAAACAACTGGTATTTCACGGCGGCTTCATCAATCGTTGTAGTACTGGTGGGTTGGTACCTTACCGATAAAGTGATTGAGCCACGCCTGAAAGATGTTGTGGTAGATGGCGATCCGAATGAAATTCCAAAAATCGAAGAAGTAACTCCACGTGATCGCAAAGCATTTAATGCTGGCGGCCTTACCATGTTATTGGGTGTGGTATTACTAGTGGCGGCGGTATGGCCAGAAACTTCAGCAATGCGCTCACCTGAAGGTGAAATTGCTGCCTTTGATGCGCCGTTAATGCAATCTATCGTACCGATTATCTTCTTACTATTCTGGGTTCCCGGTATTGTGCACGGTTTCGTGGCCGGTACCTTTAAAGAATCCAAAGATGTAATCGTTGCCATGTCGAAAACCATGGAAACCATGGCCTACTACTTGGTAATGGCGTTCTTCTGTGCGTTGTTCATTAAAGCCTTCGGTGATTCAAATCTTGGTATTTTGATCGCGATGAAAGGTGCGAACTTCCTGCAGGCATTGGCTGTTCCTGGCTCGGTAACCCTAGTAGGTATCGTGGCATTGGTGGCAATTATTAACCTATTCGTAGGCTCTGCAAGCGCCAAGTGGTTGTTGATTTCACCGATCTTCGTACCCATGCTCATGCAACTAGGTATCTCGCCAGATTTAACCCAGGCGGCATACCGCGTAGGTGATTCGGTTTCTAACATCGTTACTCCACTCTTACCATACTTCCCACTGGTAGTGGTGTATTGCCAACGCTATGTGAAAGGCACCGGTATCGGTACTCTGGTATCCATGATGCTGCCATTCAGTATTGCGCTCGGTGTTATCTGGACCGCATTCCTATTATTGTATTGGGCACTCGGTATCCCATTAGGTGTGCAAGCGAACTACGTATATCCAGCATTATAAGTAATACTTAGTTAGCAAAAAATAAGCTGGGCTCCGCAAGGTGCCCAGCTTTTTTGTGGTAAAAAGCATGCTAAGATGCACTAATTCTTGGCAATCTGCGTAACCATAGCCAAAGCGATTGTACGCCCCCTATTTTAGTGAACGAGGTATTCATGTCTGCACCCACCTTGCCATCTTTTCTCAATATGTATCGTGAGCTGATCGCGGCACCTTCAGTTTCCTGCCTTGAGCCGCAATGGGATATTAGCAATCGCCAAGTAATCGAATTATTGGGATTATGGTTATCAAGCCTAGATTTTAAAGTAGAGATTCAAGAACTAGAGCGGCAACAAGGTAAGTTTAACCTGCTGGCGAGCATTGGCCCGGAGCCCGAACTGGTTGCAGGGCAAGCGCAAGCGAGTGGCCTATTGTTGGCGGGCCACACCGATACCGTGCCGTGGGATGAAGGCCGCTGGACTCGTAATCCATTTACCCTTACCGAAGCAGACAATCGCTTATACGGCCTGGGTAGTGCAGATATGAAAGGCTTTTTCGCCTTTGTTATCGAAGCGATTCGCGATCTTGATTTTAGCAAAATGAAAAAGCCCCTGCGTATTTTGGCTACCGCTGATGAAGAAACCAGTATGGCCGGAGCGCGTGAATTACACCGGTTTCCAAATTTAAAGCCTGAGTTTGCCGTAATTGGTGAGCCTACCAATATGGTTCCTGTGCGCATGCACAAAGGCCATACCACCGATTGTGTGCGAATTACAGGCCGTTCAGGGCATAGTTCCAACCCTGCTATGGGGCTAAACGCGATCAGTGTAATGCATGAAACCCTTGGTTATTTGAAGCAGCTGGAACAAGATCTCAAAGACAAGTTTCACCAACCTGCATTTGAAGTGCCCTACCCAACCTTAAACTTCGGCCATATTCATGGTGGCGACGCCGCCAACCGTATTTGTGCTTGCTGCGAGTTACACATGGATATGCGGCCACTGCCTGGCATGCGCATTGAAACCCTGCATGAAATGTTAGATGCACATTTAGCCCCCATTCATCAGTTGTATCCTGGGGCGTTAGAAATTCATGCCATGCATGAGCCGATCCCGGGTTACGAATGCCCAGCCGATGCGGCGTTAGTGAAAATGGCTGAAGAAATCAGCGGTAATCCGGCAGAGCCTGCAAACTATTGTACAGAAGCGCCATTTGTAGATGCTCTTGGCTGCGAAACCATCGTTATGGGCCCAGGCTCTATTCGCCAAGCTCATCAGCCCGATGAATTTATTACCTTGGCGGAAATTACGCCAGCGCAACAACAAATTCGCCAGCTCGTTAATAAAATCTGTTTCTAATAAGGCTAAACGTTGTATGCACAGTACGATTTATATTTGCGGTGCCGATGAGGCTGGCCGCGGTCCGATTGCAGGCCCAGTGGTTGCGGCGGCAGTAATTCTTGATCCGAACAACCCAATTACTGGCATTACCGATTCCAAAAAAATCAGCGAGAAAAAGCGCAACGCGTTAAGTATCGAAATCAAAGAAAAAGCGCTGGCTTGGGCTATCGCCCAGTGTGATGTTGCGGAAATTGATGAACTGAACATTTTACATGCATCAATGCTGGCCATGAAACGCGCTATTGAAGCATTGCCAGTAGCGGCTGAGAAGGCCCTAATTGATGGCAATCGGGTACCGAAATTAAGTATTCCTGCCGAAGCGATTATTAAGGGCGATTTAAAAGAAGCCTGTATTGGCGCGGCATCGATACTAGCTAAAGTTGAGCGAGATCGGCAAATGCTGGAGTGGCATGAGCGCTACCCGCACTACAACTTTGCTAAACATAAAGCATACGGCACTGTAGAGCACCTAGCCGCGCTTAAAGAGCATGGAGCAAGCCCTATTCACCGGCGCAGCTTTAAGCCCGTACGCGACGTTATAGAAGCGCATGCGGCGCAAAAGCCCTAGGCTTGGTAAGTAGCCTTTAGCGTAGGCTAACAATAGCCTCGGGCCGCACTCATAATCCCCCTAGAATTGACCTCCCGTAACCCACAACAAAAAAGGCTCCGCAACAAGCGGAGCCTTTGTATTTCTATTCTTTGCAGAAGGGAATAACGCGTTAACTTAACGCGTTAACTTAACGCATTACCGTTAGCATTTGCATTGGATCTTCCAAGAACTGCTGCCAGCGCTTATTAAAGTTAGCAATGGTAGCACCATCAATAATGCGGTGATCGCCACTCCAACTTGCCACCATCATATCGCGGCCCACTACACTGCCATCGGCAGCAAAGCGCGGTAAGGTTTGCACTTTACCTAAAGCCACAATAGCGGCTTCCGGCTTGTTAATGATTGGCGTAGTTACCGTACCGCCCACAACACCGATATTCGAAATCGTGATCGTGCCACCTTTCATATCGGCTTGCGCTACTTTGCCTTCACGCGCTGCAGCGGTTAAGCGATTTACTTCTTCCGCTACTTCTAGCAGCGATTTGTTCTGCACCTGCTTAATGTTTGGCACCATCAAACCAACCTTGGTGGCTACTGCCATACCAATGTTGTGATCATCAAAGTAGGTGATTTCGGTAGCATCGTCATTTAACTGCGCATTCATAATCGGGAATTCGCTTAACGCTAAGCTCATTGCTTTAATAAAGAATGGCATTAAGGTTAACCGCACACCCTGCTCGGCATACTGCGCCTTCAATTTTGCATGCATAATGCGTAAATCAGTTAAATCGAACTCTTCAGCATAGGTGAAATGCGGAATAGTACGCACCGATTCAGCCATTTGCCGCGCCATTGCTGCACGCACACCGCGTACCGGTTCAGTACGTGTGCCGCCGGCAACTGTAGCGCTACTTGCTGGTGCTGAGCTTGCTGGTGCCGTACTTTGCACAGCAGCTGTGCTGCTCGCAGTTTTATCCAGATCTTCTTTGAGAATGCGGCCTTTTTTGCCAGAACCTTGCACTTGCGTAAGATCAATATTCGCTTCGCGAGCACGGCGGCGTACCGCTGGGCTAGCTAATGCTTTACCTTCTGCCGCTGGCTGTGGCGCTTCAAATTCACCACCCGCTGGGCGGGCTGTAGAAGCCACCGCCGGCGCGCTTGCAGCACTCGGTGCAGCCGTATTCGCAGATGGTGTTTCTGCAGTAGCTGAATCATTAGCAGCAGAACCGGCTTCCACAATGGCAAACAAAGGTTCGCCTACTTTGGCAATTTCGCCTTTGGCGTAATATAACTTACCTACGGTACCATCTGATTTAGCTGGGATTTCCACCACAGCTTTATCGGTCATTACCTCTACAACAACCTGATCTTCCGCAATGGCATCGCCTTCTTGAACTAGCCATTCAACAATTTCACACTCAACGATACCTTCACCAATATCTGGCAAAATGAAATCAGTAGCAGTGCCATTGCTTGCCGAGGATTTCGTGATCTCCTCGGGCTTTGAATCGGCCGGCGCCGCAGGCTGTGGTTTGCTTTCTGCGGTTGCTGGTGCATTTCCACCTTCTGCATCAATCGCAAATAATGGCTCGCCCACTTTGGCGATGTCGCCTTTGGCATAATAAAGTTTGGTTACTGTACCATCGAATTTAGCAGGGATTTCTACCACTGCTTTATCGGTCATTACTTCTACAACAACCTGATCTTCCTGTACTGAATCGCCTTCTTTAACCTGCCATTCAACGATTTCACACTCTACGATACCTTCACCGATATCTGGCAAAATGAAATCCGTGCTCATGCGAGTTCCTCTTAGTAATTCAGTGAACGCTTAATCGCTTCGTATGTTTTCAGATGATCTGAAAAATACTCTTTTTCATGCGCTAGCGGATACGGTGTATCAATACCCGACGCGCGCATTACTGGCGATTCAAGATATAAAAAGCATTGTTCTTGAATGGTGGCGGCAACTTCACTACCAAATGCCATGGTATGCGGCGCTTCTTGGCTTACTACCACACGCCCAGTTTTCATAACTGATTTGGCTACCGTTTCTACATCCCAAGGTAAAATGCTGCGTAAATCCACGATTTCAACGCTTACACCATCTTTCTTGGCAAGTTCAGCAGCCCGCTCAATTACTTCAACTTGCGCGCCCCAGCCCACTACCGTTACATCAGTACCTTCTTGCACTACTTCGGCTTTGCCAAGTGGCAAGGTGTATTCTTCTTCCGGTACTTCACCTACCGCTGCGCGATATAAACGCTTCGGTTCCATAAAGATTACTGGGTTTGGATCAAAAATCGCGCTCAGTAATAACCCTTTTGCTTGATACGGATTACGCGGCATTACAATTTTTAAGCCTGGCGTATGCGCAAAGTAAGCTTCTGGTGATTGCGAATGATAATGGCCACCGTGAATACCGCCGCCGTATGGCGTACGAATGGTTAAACCACCTACATTAAATTCATTACCTGAACGATAGCGGAACTTCGCGGTTTCATTCACGATTTGATCAAACGCCGGAAAAATATAATCGCCAAACTGGATTTCTGCTACCGGAAAACTACCCTGGGCAGCTAAACCATTCGCGAAACCGATAATACCTTGCTCAACGAGCGGGGTATTGAAACAACGATTGCGGCCATATTTTTCTTGTAAACCACTGGTAGCACGGAAAACGCCACCAAAATGGCCTACATCTTCGCCAAATACAGATACTTTATCGTTCTTTGCCATGGCCACATCAAGGGCACTATTGATGGCTTGGAGTAAATTCATCTTTGCCATTATTTCACGCCCCCTGAAGTGTTTGGATAGGCATCTGGGTATTTTGCGATATGCTGTTTCAGCTCAGCGAGTTGCTCTTTCAGCGCATCGGTTGGCTCTGCATATACATCATTAATAATTTCATCAATATGCGGCACTGGAACTTTCTCCGCTTCTTTTAATGCTGCTAGCACCGTTTCTTTGTGCTGTTGTTGCTGCTTATCAGCCTCTTCATCGCTAATCCAGCCTTGCGCTACCAACCATTTGCGGAAGCGAATCATAGGCTCGCGAATACGGCGTTCCTCTTCTTCTTCACGCGAACGATAGCCAGTTGGGTCATCCGAAGTTGAGTGCCCAGCCATACGATACGACATGGCTTCAATCAATACTGGCTCATTTTCTTCCACAGCTAAACGGCGGGCTTCTTGGGTTGCTTTGTATACAGCAAAAATATCGTTGCCATCTACACGAATCGCTTTCATACCATAGCCTACGGCACGTGGCGCAATGCCATCGCCAGCAAACTGTTCGGCAGCTGGAGTAGAAATGGCATAACCATTATTACGGCAGAAGAAGATAACCGGTACTTTCAGTACCGCCGCCATATTCATACCGGCATGGAAATCACCTTCTGAAGCCGCACCTTCACCGAAATAACACAGGGTGCAGGTTTTATCACCACTTTGCTTTTGCCCAAATGCATAGCCAGCAGCTTGAGGAATCTGCGTTCCTAGCGGTGAAGAGATGGTCATGAAGTTTAGTGCAGCAGAACCGTAATGCACTGGCATTTGCCGGCCCTTGCCTAAATCTTTGGCGTTCGAGAACAGTTGGTTCATAAACTGTTCAATCGTGAAACCACGAAACGCAAGTGAACCTTGCTCTCGGTACTGGCCCATAATCATGTCTTCAAATTTAAGGGCGGCAGCGGAACCTATTGCTGCAGATTCTTCACCCAACGAAGATAGATAGAAACTAATGCGGCCTTGGCGCTGCGCCGCGATCATGCGCTCATCTAGCACACGAATAAACTGCATGGTGCTAAACATTTTTAAAGCGAGCTCTTTATCGATCTCAGGCAGCTCTGCGCCCTTGTGCACGGTGCCATCTTCTTTTAGCAACTGATACATCGGAATGTTCAGTGCATTGCCGCTAATTACCTGCAGATCTGTTACCACTGCGGTTTTTTGCGGGTCTTTTGCCATTTGCTTAGCCATAGCGCTCTCTCTATGATGTTATAACTTTGTGGCGAACTTTACCTTTACGTCAACTGCGTTGCAAACTTTGTTGCTACAGTTTACTACAAATTACTGTTCATTCATGCGTACAGCGGAAATTTCGATGGGCGTAACGGTAAGCAGCGCGCGCTGCCCGATAGCAACGTTCGCATTAGGAAAGATAACCGCTTCGCCATCCACTTCAGCGCGGATCTGGGTATCACCATCCTCAGCCAATAAATCACCCTTTTGAAACGCAGTGAAATTTGCCAGATCAGCAGAGAAATTCAGCCGAAAATCAGCTTGGGTACGGTTAATGCTGCGGAGTACTTTATAGATAGTAATTGCTAATTCATTCGGGTTGCCGCTTTGCTCAATGCTGCTGTAACCCTCGGTAAGTAAGCGCTGTAACTGCTGTTTAGTTTTGGCAAACTTCTGCATATCGTTTTCACCAAATGGCCGAACTTTCCCCAATTCAAGGGTGAACGCATCAGCAGCAAACTCATTTACGGAAAAATAGGAAAATGTAGTGGTAGGGCCATCATGCAGCAGCACTACAGGTACATCTAAAGCTGCCAATAATTGCAACTGGCGCTTGGAATAAGGCTTGCCATTCTGATACGGATACACGGCAAATTTTTCATGTTTGGAATCGCGGATTGCCGTGTGCATATCATAATGCATGCGCTGGCGGCCTGTGCCACCTTCGGTATAGAAGCGCCGCACATAGCCTTCAATTGCCTTGGCGCGTTCGCGCTCTTTGTTCTGCACCCCACCTTTACTGTGGGCACCACTGAACAGCCGGTTCATATTCTCTTCTACAAATCGCTCACCAATGTTGATAGCGGCAGGATTGGCAATTAAAAACAGTACGCGGGTTTGCAGTTGCAGCGCACCGCTGCGAATGGCCTCAATCAGGCTATCACATATCTCAATGGGTGCTGTTTCATCACCATGCACTGCGCTTGATAGTACTAAATCGAAGGGTGATGCTTCCTGTTCAGGAGTAAAACAAATAACACCGCTGTCCCAAATTTCCATGCGGGTACCATTAGCAAGGGTTTGTTTTACATCGATTGCGGTTCCCCATTCATGCTGCAGGGTGAACTGAAGAAAATTCTGCTCGTTAAACTGAGTAATCACGAAAACTCCAAGTTGCGTTTAAAGATCGCCTTTTTGCTTCGGGCCTGGCTGGTAGTTATGCGTAGCGAGTAACGCACGTAACACATGCGAACGATATTCACGACGATACAATACAGCAACCACGATAATACTAGCGGCAATCAATAACCAAGGGCTTACAAACCAAGATAAATAAGCCAATACGAAATAATAGGCGCGTAATCCATAGTTATATTCATGGCCGGCTTGATCAAGAACTTTTGCCGCATTCAAAGAAAATGCATCGCGTTCTTCTTGCGTTACTGTAGCGCGCGAAACCGATGGCGCCATGCCCAATAAAATCGACACAAAACCAAATTGGCGCACTGCCCAAGTAAATTTGAAAAAGGCATACACCATAATGCTGGCAATACCCGAAAGCTTCAGAAGCACCAAACCATGGCTTTGCTCAACGGTAAATGGCATTTGCTCAAGCACACGCACAAATGCATCATTAGATGCCACTACCGTAAGCACACCGGCAAGTACAAAAATAGTTGAAGACGCAAAGAAGGTAACGGTTCGTTCCACATTACCTACCAATGCGGCATCGGCAATATGGTTGTCTTTCCGCACTACTGCATCCATCCACTCTACGCGCAGAGTGCAAAGAATACTGGAAAGTGAATGATGGGTTTTAGCCCGCTTACGGGCAAAGATAGCGTAGCCTACCCAAATGCCCACAAACCAACAAAAGGCAACAATATCCAATAATGGAATTGAGAGCATTGGGTATTCTCCTAGTATTAGTTCACTGTAACTGCCGATTCGGTTGCGTTTTTATTACGCGAAAACAGGCGCTTAAAATCATCCAGCACCATATACAGGCATGGTATCAACAACAGCGTAATTACTGTAGCAAATACAATACCAAAGGCTAATGAAATCGCCATCGGTATTACAAACTGTGCCTGCATGCTGCGCTCGAGTACGATAGGTGTTAAGCCCATAAAGGTGGTTAACGAGGTGAGTACAATTGCCCGAAAACGCGAGCACCCCGCATTCACTACCGCTTCTTGTAAGCTATTCACCTTCTCTCGCGTTTTATTCACATAATCCACCAAGATTAGGCTATCGTTTACCACTACCCCAGCAAGCGCAATGATACCAAATAAGCTCAGTAAACTCAGTGGCATTTGTAAAACAAAGTGGCCGAAAATAGCACCGATAATCCCGAACGGGATAACCGACATAATAATCAACGGTTGGCTATAGGATTTCAGTGGTATCGCCATTAATGCGTAAATCCCAAACATGGCGAACACCGCACCTAAGGCTAAGGATTTCAGCGCGTCTTGCTCATCTAAACTCGCCCCCTCCAAGCCAAAGCGAACTTGGGGATAGTGTTGCAGAATATCCGGCAAATAATTTTGCTGTACATCACGCACAACCGAGCTCGGCTCTACTCTATCTTTATCTACGCGCGCCCGTACATTCACGCTGCGCACGCCATTTACGCGATTAATGGTACTGAAGCCATCGCCTACCGAACTGGTGGCTAATTCGCGGAATGGTATTTCGCGGCCATCTGCAGTGCGAATTTGCATATTTTCAAGATTACCAATCGATTGCCGTTCGGCTAACGGATAGCGCACCATAACCCGAACTTCTTCGTCGTTACGGGGCAAGCGCTGCGCTTCGGCGCCATAAAACGCGTTGCGTACTTGGCTGGCTAAATCTTGTAAGGTAACCCCGGCAGCATCGGCCGCTGGCAGTAAACGCATTTGAATTTCTTCGCGCGGCGGGCCAAAGGTATCGGAAATATCAAATACACCGCCATACCCTGCCAATACCGTGCGTAACTCGCCCGCCGCCGCGGCTAACGCATCGAGATCGGTGCCGCTGAGCTGAAACTCGATATCGTAACCACCACCTGGGCCACCTGCAGAGCCGCTAAAGTTAAGATCTTTTACCCCTGCAAGTTCCGGAACGCGTTCACGCCATTCATTAATCACCCGAAAGCCATCAATTTCCCGTTGCTCGCCTTTTGATAGCTCAACGAACAATGTGCCACGCTCTGCGCTGTTCAAAAACATATTCACATGCGCGAGCAAATCTTCGCCATGTTCTTGCTGGTACTCATCATGCATTTTATAAAGTTCAGCACGAATAGTTTCCAGCGTGCGCGCCGTAACCTCTTCATTGGTACCCGGCTGCATTTCTACGTTTGCTTGTAAGAAATCACTTGGAATATTCGGGAAGAATACCCAACGCACAAAGCCACCTGAAAGTAAGCCGCCCATGATAATAGCTAAGGCAAAGAAACTGGCAATGGTTGTATAGCGGTGTTTCACGCACAAATTGGCGAATGGCCGATAACGATTCTGCACAAACGCTTTTAAGCCATCGGCAAAGCGATTACGAAAACGCTGAAACCCATTTTGCTTCGATTCTTTGGTTTTCGAGAACTTCATACCGTTAATGTGGGCCGGTAGAATCCATTTCGATTCTACCAATGAAAACAGCAAGCAAAAGATTACAACATAGGCGATAGATTGCCATATCGGTGCCATTGTGCCGCCTACCATGAGCATCGGCAAAAATGCCACCACTGTGGTAAGTACTCCAAAGGTTGCTGGTACCGCTACCTTTTTCGCGCCGCGAATTACGTTATCTTCGGTTTTCCCATGCTCTTCAATTTCGGAGTAAGCACTTTCCCCGATGATAATGGCATCATCCACCACTATCCCCAGCACGAGTATAAACCCGAACAAAGATATCATGTTGATAGACACATTGAATGCGCCCAAATTCATCATCGCCAAAGCACCCAGGAAACACACCGGCAAGCCGATCATCACCCAAAACGCTAAGCGGAGTTGCAAGAACAAGGTAAGCGCAATAAACACCAACGCGATACCGAAATACATGTTCTTCAACATCAAATCGAGGCGACCTTGCAGGTAATAAGAACTATCCCCCCAATGCGCCAGCATTACGCCTTCTGGCAATGTAGGTGCTTTATTATCGATATAGCGCTTAACGGCCTTAGCAATTGCGAGGTCATTTTGCTCGCCTACTGAATTTACCCGCACAAAAGTAGCGCGGCTGCCATCAAACTCAGCAAATGAACGTGCTTCCACGAAATCATCACGCACAATAGCGATATCACCGATAGTTAAACGAGTACCATCGGGGTAGCGCTTCAGCACAATATCTTCGAACTCAGCGCCGCTGTAGCTTTGCCCTTTTGCGCGCAGCAAAATATCGCCGGTTGGGGTACGAATGGTACCACCGGGAATATCAATAGAGCTGCCTCGCACTGCTTGTACTACTTGTTGGAAGGTTAAGCCGTGCTCACGCAATTCATGTTCGGTAATTTCAATGGCGATTTCATCATTACGGGCGCCAACTAAGGTTGCATTAGAAATTCCTGGTAACGAGCGGATATCATCACGCACTTCACGTGCCAAGTTCTTCCGCGAACGTTCATCAAGATCGCCGTAAATAGATACCCAAATAATCGATTGTTGGGGGCGAATACGGTACACCAAAGGCGGTTCAATCTGCGCCGGGAAGCTCGATATACTATCCACCCCCATACGCACTTCATCCATCACTTCTTGGATCTCATAACCACTTTCAATTTCGATACTTACCGTACCCATCCCCTCATTCGCGGTGCTCGAGATTCGTTTGATGCCTTCAATTTCATCAATGGCATCTTCGATGCGAATCACCACACCTTGCTCCACTTCCTGTGGTGCCGCGCCAGGATAAATTACCCGTACACTAATTATATTCGGTTCAATGGTAGGGAAGGTTTGCTTGCGGATTTGAAAAACCGATACAATACCCGCCACAATAATAAGAAACATCAATAGGTTCGCAGCTACCCGATTGCGGGTAAACCAAGCAATAATTCCTGTTTCACGCTGCATGCTTATTCCTCACTCACTGGTTCACGAACTACTTGTTCGATATCTTCAGGAGTACGCACGCGCATACCATTCAAAGGCGTTTGCAACTGAGTAAGCATTACCCATTCACCATCGGCAAGCCCACTGGTAAGGTAAACACTGTTACGATCGCGGCGATAAATTTCAACCGTGCGATGCTCTAATGTACGCTCAGGCGTAATTACCCACAGTTGCGAGTTGCTGTTTACCGCATAGCGCGGTAATTCAATCAGATTTGCTACTTCAATACCACTAATCTCGGCTCGTACAAAGCGGCCAAAACTTAATGCAGTTGGATGAGAATCACTTTTGCGGTTGTACGGATCGGCAACTTCCACTACTGCGAAAGTAACACGGCGTTCTGGATCTACTACGCCTTCGGTACGGGCTAAATAGCCTTGCCATTCATGGGTTACCCCAGCTACTTCAGCACGTAAACGCACACTTGGGCCAACGAAATCTTCGTCTCTACCCACTGGCGCATCAATCAGCGACAAATCGAAATCGGCAAGCGGCAAGCGGATTTCCGCAACATCGGTGCCAAACAAGGTACCTACATTGCTGTTCATCGAAATAAACTGGCCTAAGTTTACATTTCTACTTTGCAGCACCCCAGCAAATGGCGCTTTAATTTCGGTGCGCTGCAGATTACGTTCCGCCTGTGCCAAGCGTGCTTGCGCCGATTGTAAGTTCGCCAATTCACTGGCAAGCTGTGGCCGCCGTAAACCGAGTTCTGGAATTTCTCCCGCTTGAATGGAGCGCCACTCAGCTTCGGCTACTTGACCACGAGCGCGCTCTTCGGCAACCGTGGCTTGAGCTCGAGCTAGATTAGCCCGCGCTTCATCTAGCGCACTTTCATAATCGAATTGCTCTAGGCGCAACATCGGTTCGCCCTCATCGAAGAAACCGCCAGCTACAAACTTTGGCGATACCCACACAATGCGGCCGCTTACTTCTGCGGTAATTTGCGTAGCGTGCAGCGGCATTACATTGCCCTGCCCCGGTACGGCAAATTGCACGGATTTGCGTTGCGCTTCGATATACTCCACCAACACCGGCAAGCGATCACTGGGCACTTGCTCAGGAGCTTGGCGCATTGATTTCATCAGTGAGAAAATCACAATAGCTACGGCAATAATAGCGAGAGGAAGTACTACATAACGCCAACGAAATGGTTGTTTTTGTTGGTTCGATTGTTGTTGCGTCATAATTACGGTTTACCTTGTATGCACACAAAATGGCGTGTGAACGTTGCCCTAGAACAGGCGTTGCAGTATCACCACCAAGCTTATTTTTTTAACAGGTTTGTATAGCCGCACATTATCTACCCAATAACGGGCAATGTCAGTGTTTTGGATGATATTAATAGCAATTAACTGGCAGAAAAATGTAACGAACTATTACTCTGCGTTCTTTGCTGAGGGACCAGCTCCACTCTCTGGCGCAGAAATGATCACCAGCTCCAGCCATTTTTGTTTGCGCTGCACGGTAACTGAGCCCCAACTTACCCGTACTTGTTTGCCGCCTTGGCTGCGTTGAATTTGCGTTTGTAATTCATTGAGCAGTGCAAAACTAGGTGCTTTTACCTGCCGATGTTGCAGCCACGCGCGTAACAAGCCACGTTGCAATTGTGCAGATAACTGCCACCAATCGGTTAACCGCAGGCGGCCATCCCCCTCGATACGCTCTGCTAAGCGTTCGGCCAGCAACTCATCAAGTAATGTGCTTTGTTCAGCACATAACGCTGCAGAGCGCGATGCCGTAGTTAAAAACTGTGGCCAGCGTTCGCACAGCACTGGCACAACTTCATGGCGCATAAAATTGCGTTCAATACGGGTATCGGCATTGGTGGTATCTTCAATCCACTCCACACCAAACTGCTGCGCATAAGCATAAATCTGCGCTTTGCTCACCGTTAATAAAGGCCTGCAAATTCGCTGCGCCTGCTGAAAATCAGCAACTGCCGCCATTGCTGCTAAGCCTTTTGGGCCTGCACCACGCTTTAACTGTAGTAATAAGGTTTCTACTTGATCATTTTGATGTTGGCCAAGCAACAATACTGCATCATCGCTAATGAGCTCCGCCATGCGCTGATAGCGCGCCTCACGCCCTTGCTCTTCTTTACTCATGCGCGGCCCTTGAGGCACCGCTAGCGGCTCCACAATGGCATCGATATTGGCACGCGCGCAATACCCCTTTAAAAACTCAGCCCATTGCGGCGAATCAGGATGGAAATAATGGTCTAAATGAATGGCTAAATAGCGATATTGTGGATGCTGCTCGCGATAACGCAGGGTAAGATCCAGCACGGTTTGCGAATCTGCACCACCGCCCAGCGCTACCACAATTTGCTGGCCAGGCTGCAACTGCAGTGCCGCCATTTGCTGAACATAAACCGGAAATAAATCAACGTTGGCCAAGCAAAGCTCCTTGAATGCAAACGGCCGCTTTAAAAGCGGCCGTTGAGCTGGTTAATTATAGCCGAACGACATCAGCTTTTTATAACGCCGCTCTAACAGCTCTTCTTTCGAGAGCCCCGACATTGCATCAATGTCGATCAACAACCGTTGCTTCAAGCGCTTGGCAATTTCTTCGTAATCGCGATGCGCACCGCCCAACGGCTCTTCGATGATTTCATCAATCAAGCCAAGCTCTAATGAACTCTGCGCGGTAACACCCATCGCTTCGGCAGCAAGTTCTGCTTTGGTTGCACTTTTCCATAAAATCGAAGCACAGCCTTCCGGTGAAATTACCGAATAGGTGCTGTACTGCAACATATTTACTTTATCGCCAACACCAATTGCCAATGCACCACCAGAACCACCTTCACCAATTACGGTGCAAATCGTTGGTACTTTTAAACGCGCCATTACTTTTAAGTTCCGCGCAATGGCTTCACTTTGGCCACGTTCTTCAGCACCAATTCCCGGATACGCACCTGGTGTATCGATAAAGGTAAGAATTGGCATATTAAAGCGCTCGGCCATTTCCATAAGGCGTAACGCTTTGCGATAGCCCTCAGGTTTTGGCATACCGAAATTGCGCCGCACCTTTTCTCTGGTTTCCCGGCCTTTCTGCTGGCCAATCACCATTACCGGCTTACCATCAATACGCGCAATACCGCCAACGATAGCTTTATCGTCTGCATAGGCACGGTCACCCGCCAGTTCATCGAACTCGGTGAAAATCATATTAATGTAATCAAGGGTATAAGGGCGCAGCGGATGGCGCGCCAATTGCGCCACTTGCCAAGCACCCAGATCGGAAAAGATCTTTTCCGTAAGTTCTTTACGTTTCTTCTGAAGCTGCTTCACTTCTTTTTCTAGGTCGATATTCAAATCGCCCTTCGCACCCACTGCGCGCAACTCGTCAATTTGCGCCTGTAGTTCTGCAATCGGTTGTTCAAACTCTAAAAAATTCGGATTCATTAGTAGCTTCCAGGTTCTATTCAAAGCTCAGTTGCACGCAAGTTTCGCCCAACTGCAATTTTAATTCGTATAATACATCGTCGCTCGGCTCAATAAACCATTCCGGAGCCGATTCTAATAACGCCTGCGCGCCATCTAGCTTGCAAACAAAACGAACTGGACAGGTTCCCCGCGGTGCATCGCGGATGATCTGTATCACCTGTTGTGGAATCGCGTTATCTGTAAGTGTAAGCGATAATTCTAATGCACGCACGTATTGTGCCCGTGCTTGTTCTAAGGTCATAACTTCGCTGGCGGTCATTGTATTGCCCCCAGCGAAAGAATCAAATCGGATCTCTCCTTTCACCCAGAGAATTTGGTCTTTCTCTAGTAACGCTTCATATTGCTCATACTCTCGATTAAACAAGCGTATTTCCATACGAGCGCTTTTGTCATCTAGTGTTACCAAGCCCCAGCGTTGATTCTTTTTATTGATCATCGAGCGGGTATCCAGCACTAAACCCGCCACAGAGAGCTGTTCACCTTTGCGCGTGGCACGAATATCGGCAATCCGGCAGCTGGTGTACTTGCTTAGCTCTTCACGATACTGATTCACTGGATGGCCGGTTAAATACAGGCCTAAGGTTTCTCGCTCACCCTCTAACCATACTTTCTCTGGCCACTCGGCAACATGTTCAAATTCATGTTCAATTTTATCGGGCTCAGCTGCCAACACACCAAATAGATCATGCTGGCCTACTTCTTCAGCTTTCGCGTGTTGCTCAGCTTGGCGCATGGCTTTATCTAAGCTAGCCATCAGGGTTGCCCGATGCGGCCCTAGAGAATCCATGGCCCCCGCTTTAATTAAGCGCTCCATTACCCGGCGATTCAGCTTCTTCAAATCTACCCGGCAACAAAAATCAAATAGATCAGTAAACGCACCGCCTTCCGAGCGGGCCGCAATAATTGATTCTATCGGCCCTTCGCCCACCCCTTTAATGGCACCAATACCGTATACCACATGCCCGGCCGTATCTACCGCAAATTTGTGTTGGCCAACATTAACATCCGGCGGCAAAATGGTAAGCCCCATCCGCTCACATTCATCTACAAGGGTTACGATCTTATCGGTATTATCCATATCCGCCGACATAACCGCGGCCATAAACTCGGCTGGATAATGTACTTTCATCCACAAGGTTTGGTACGAAACTAACGCGTATGCTGCTGAATGCGATTTGTTGAAGCCATAACCGGCGAACTTCTCCACCAAATCGAAGATTTTCATCGCCAATTCAGGATCAATATTGTTGTTCTTCGCGCCCTCAGCAAATACCGCCCGCTGCTTCGCCATTTCTTCTGGCTTTTTCTTACCCATAGCACGGCGTAATAAATCGGCTTCACCAAGCGAATAACCAGCCATTACTTGGGCTATTTGCATTACCTGTTCTTGGTACAAGATAACGCCATAGGTAGGCTCTAGAATCGGTTTTAAGCAATCATGCTGCCAGGTTGCATCGGGATACGAAACGGCTTCTTTACCGTGTTTTCGATCAATAAAGTTATCTACCATGCCCGATTGCAGTGGGCCTGGGCGGAATAAGGCCACTAAGGCGATAATGTCTTCGAAACTATCCGGCCGTAAGCGCTTAATTAGCTCTTTCATACCCCGTGATTCCAACTGGAATACTGCGGTGGTATCGCCTTTTTTCAACACATCGAAACAGCGGCTATCGGTAAGTGGAATCGATTCAATTAAAATCGGCTGCTCACCATTTTCAACTCGGCGTGGATTCACCATATCCAGCGCCCATTGAATAATGGTAAGCGTGCGTAAGCCCAAGAAATCGAATTTAACCAAGCCGGCGGTTTCTACGTCATTTTTATCAAACTGAGTAACTGGGAAACGGCCCTCTGAATCACAATACAGTGGCGTGAAATCGGTAATGGTAGTAGGTGCAATTACCACCCCACCCGCGTGTTTACCAGCATTGCGAGTTACCCCCTCAAGCCGGCGCGCCATATCAATTACTTCACGTACATCATCATCACTTTCGTATAATTCTGGTAAGCGCGGTTCTTCCACAAATGCTTGTTCGAGCGTCATGCCCGGTGTGGGTGGTATGAGTTTCGAAATACGATCAACGAATCCATAGGGATGCCCCAACACGCGGCCTACATCTCGCACTACTGCTTTTGCCGCCATGGTACCAAAGGTAATAATCTGCGATACCGCCTCACGGCCATATAACTCAGCAACGTGATCAATTACCTCATCACGGCGATCCATACAGAAATCAACATCGAAATCCGGCATCGAAACCCGCTCGGGGTTCAAAAATCGTTCGAATAGCAAATCAAAATCAAGTGGATCCAGATCGGTGATTTTTAATGCATAAGCTACCAATGAACCAGCACCGGAACCTCGGCCTGGGCCTACTGGAATACCGTTATCTTTACTCCACTGAATAAACTCCATTACGATCAAGAAGTACCCAGGGAAACCCATGTTATTAATTACTTCCAGCTCAATCGCTAAACGTTCATCATAGGCAACACGGGCTTTAGCGCGCTGTTCGGCATCTGGAAATAGAAACTGCAAACGCTCTTCAAGGCCCTCTTGCGATTTCTCTACTAAGAATTCGTCTTCAGTGAGGCCGCCAGTAGGAAAGTTCGGTAAGAAGTATTCATTCAAGCGCACGTTTACGTTACATCGCTGGGCTATTTCGATGGTGTTTTCGATGGCTTCGGGGATATCGGCAAATAGGGCCTGCATTTCTTCGCTGGTACGCAAATATTGCTGCTGAGTATAGCGTTTCGGCCTGCGCGGATCGGCTAGGGTATAACTATCGTGAATCGCCACCCGAATTTCATGCGCTTCGTAATCATCTTCCTTTAGAAAAACCACCGCATTGGTAGCTACCACAGGTAAGCCTTGCTCGCTGGCAGCTACTGCAGCATGCAAGTAATCTTCTTCATTAGGGCGGCCCGTGCGGGTTAGTTCAAGGTAGAAACGATCAGCGAAGTGCTGTTGATAGAAGTTCAGGCTGTTATCTAGCTGCTTTTGTAAGTTGCGCTGTAACGCCCGCCCTACATCACCATCGATGCCACCCGAGAGCAGCAAAATACCTTCGCCCCAGCGTGCCAACCATGCTTGATCAATACAGGGTTTACCAGCGCGGTGGCCAGCTAGATAACCTTCAGAAATAAGCACGGTAAGGTTTTTATAGCCAATATCGTTCATCGCCAATGCGGTTAGGCGAAACGGATCTTCCGGCCAATCGGCACTTAAAACGTTAAGATCGGCACCAATAATTGGCTTTAATCCAAGCCCGCGGCTAGTTTGGTAATAACGCACTAAACCACACAAATTCATTTCATCGGTGAGTGCCATAGCCGGCATGCCCAGCTCGGCTACACGATTACAGATTGGTTTTACTTTTTGTAAACCATCCACCATCGAGAAATCACTATGAATTCGTAAATGAACAAAAGGCTGTGCGCTCATAAACTCCCGCTTTCAATTGTTTTTATTAGTACGCGTATTTTGCTAGCGCTGGCTGCAAGTAATGGCCGCATGCAATAGCCGCAAATGATGGCGTTATTTTAGCGGCATATTTTCGCTGTACTGATCATTTTTATGAAGTTAGCCATTGTGCCTTAATCCACTAGGAGTGTCATCTTTACAAGGGGGCTTTACGAAGATTTATAAAGATGCATCAGCTGTGCTGTGTTCGGCAATATTATAAGGGGAATTTATCTTACAGAATAACGGGATATTTCGGGATGGTGCGCACGTTGTGGATATTCTAGTGCGTAAGCTCTAGCAAGGGAAATGGCGGAGCGGACGGGACTCGAACCCGCGACCCCCGGCGTGACAGGCCGGTATTCTAACCAACTGAACTACCGCTCCGTTGCCTCAGTATGAACTAGCATTCATACCTCTTTCATCTGCTTTCAAGATTCAGAAACTGCGAACGAATCTAACTGTTTCCTGCTCCCTGAATGCGGCGAGGATAATACGAGCAGCGCCGCCGCTAGTCAACCCCTTTTTTTACAGTTTTCGGTTCAACTGCTCACCTTTAAACCAATTGCTGAAAAATCCTACTCAATTTGTTGATGTTTCCGCCACTGCCCACAAGCTTTTGCCACTTTCTTGCGTAATTCCTTCTAGATAGGCTGCATGAGCTGCTTGTTCCTCGGCACTAGCGCGAACCACTTTTAATGGTGCCCGCTCATTCGATAAGCGACGAATTTGCTCTTCTCGGCCGGCGGCCGATTGTTGGCTTTGCGGCGCTTGAAATAACTTGCGTTGGCCACCGCTCATTAATAAATAAACGTCGGCTAAAATTTCCGCATCTAATAATGCGCCGTGCAATGTGCGATGGCCATTTTCAACATCGAAACGCTTACATAAAGCATCTAGGCTGTTGCGTTGTCCAGGAAACTGTTGGCGAGCATAAGCTAAGGTATCAAATACGGTAGCAACATCGCTGAGCTGGCCGTATTGGCTGCCTAATAGGCGCAATTCATGGTCTAAAAATCCCACATCAAACGGGGCATTGTGAATTACCAATTCGGCGCCGCGGATAAATTCAATGAAATCATCTACAACTTGGGCAAACACTGGTTTATCCACCAAAAATTCATTGGTGATACCGTGCACACGAATGGCTTCTTCTTCAACAAAGCGCTCGGGGTTCAAATAGGCATGAAAATGATTGCCGGTAAGTTTACGCCCGATCATTTCTACGCAGCCGATTTCGATTACACGGTGCCCTTGCAGCGGATCGATACCAGTGGTTTCCGTATCCAGAACAATTTGCCGCTTCTCTAAATCGTGGCTTTCATCAAGTTTTTGTAAATCATCACCCGCCATTGTTTGTGCCTCGTTGGTTCGCAACATATACTCTGCAGTTGAATTTACCTATCTTAAAGCATCTATGACACAAAACAAAACAAAGAGCACCACAAACGGCAGCGTTATCATATATACCGATGGGTCTTGTTTGGGGAACCCAGGGCCAGGTGGTTACGGCGTGGTAATGCAGGCTGGTAAGCACACCAAAGAGCTAGCGGAAGGCTACCGTTTAACCACCAACAACCGGATGGAACTTCTAGCTGCTGCAGTGGCATTGGAAACTCTTACTCGGCCCTGCCATGTTGAGCTGTATACAGATAGTGAATATGTGCGCCAAGGCATTACCAAATGGTTAGCCGGCTGGAAACTGAATGGGTGGCGTACCAGCCAGAAAAAAGCGGTGAAAAACGTGGATTTGTGGCAGCGCTTAGATGCAGCAGTTCAGCCGCATACAATTAATTGGCATTGGGTAAAAGGCCACACAGGAAACGCAGGTAATGAGCGCTGCGATGAGTTAGCGCGGGTTGCTGCAACAGATCGTGCTACCCACGAAGATGTGGGCTACCAGCCAGAAAGTTAATTCCGCTGCACCGAAGATATGCGCGCCGTTACCGATTCGGGGCGCAATTGGCGCTGCCGTTGATGATTTAAACGCACAGGCGTAAGCGGCCATTCGCGCTTCCGCGCCACAATGTAATAACCACTCTGCGCCCAGCTACAACCGCGCATTAACCAACCCCAACCCTGCTCAGGGTCGCGCTCTTTCGACCACGGCACTCCAGCGGCAAAGTAGCCACTTGCTACTTCTTCATAATGCATGAGCGAAAGCCAATCCAGCACACGTTGACGGCTAAACAGCCGGCTTTGCCAAGGCGGATATTGCCCCATGGCAGGCACCGCACGAATGAGTTGGCCTGGTGAATAGGGATTAGTAACGGCAATAACTACATGGCCATCGGCGCGCAATACCCGATTTACTTCGCGTAATAGTGCATGAGGGTTTTCATGGTGCTCAAGTTGATGGGCCATAAACACGGCATCGATACTGTTCTCAGTAAAAGGGAGTGCGCTAATGTCTGCCACTACTTGAGCAAGCTGCCGTTGTTGTACTTCTTCAACTTCCCTCAGTTCGGAAGCCGGGAGCAGCTTTGAGCCTACGTAATATTGTTCACGGATACGGCAACTATTTGGCGTTAACGCACTTAACGCACCTAAGTGCACTAAATAATGCCCAAAAATAGTTTGCCAATGCGGCTCTAAAGCGCGTACTAAGCAATCTCGCCACCATTCACCCTGCCGCCATTGTTGCCAGCTTAAAAGTAAAGGTTGTGAATAATCACTAATTGCTGGTTTTAACCACATAGTTATTCCTTTTATACTGTAGACTAAAGCATAACAGGTTGAGGCGAATAATGCGTATAACACCCATCCCAGCGTTTAACGATAATTACATTTGGTTACTGCAAGAAGAAGCGCCTTCGGCTTCCTCTGCGGCGCAGCCTTGTGTAGTGGTAGACCCGGGTGATGCGAAACCAGTACTTGCCTATTTACAACAACACAACTTGCGTTTAGATGCGATTTTAATTACCCATCATCATTGGGATCATACCGGTGGCGTACAAGAGTTACTGCAACATTACCCTTGCCCGGTAATTGGGCCCGCTTCTGAGAATATTGCCAGCATTAGCCATACCGTTCGCGACGGCGAGCAATTTACGCTATTTGCTGGGCGGGTGATTGTTTCCGTTCTTGAATGCCCAGGCCACACGCTCGATCATATTGCATTTTACTCAGCGCCCCACCTATTTTGCGGTGATACCTTATTTGCTGCAGGTTGCGGCCGTATGTTCGAGGGTGAACCGAAACAGTTTCTGCGTTCTTTAAATAAACTGGCCGCATTGCCAGCCGACACCAAGGTTTTTTGCGGCCATGAATACACCCAAGCGAATTTAGCCTTTGCTCACGCTGTAGAGCCCGATAATCTTGCCATTGCCGAGCGGATTAAACAGGTGGCAGCACAACGATTACAACACCAGCCTAGCTTGCCCTGTGAGCTAGCAGAAGAACACGCCACGAATCCATTTTTGCGAGCACATTTACCTTCGGTGAAGCATGCCGCAGAAGCCAAGCTCGGCAAGCCCCTCACCCAACCTAGTGATGTGTTTGCTGTACTTCGTGAATGGAAAAATAATTTTTAATTGCTGTTTTTTTGCGCTACGTATAATAATGGTTACAATGTACCGGAATGCATGCGCAAATAATAATGAGAACACCACATGATAAAAAAGTTAGTTTTACTCATCGCTGCAAGCAGTTTTTTAAGCGGATGCCAGCTACTTAGCGCTGAAGCAGAGCCGCCAACACCAGAAGAATTACCGCAACATACACAAAGCGAAGGGATTGAGCGCTATGCGCTTATTCACCCTGGCGCTGCATCTCCACAGGCTATCGATCGTCAGCTACCTGCGGCTTTACAAGCTGATCTTTGGGATCGTATCCGCCTGCAAATGAGCATTGAAATCCCTGAAAACGCGCTTATTGAAAACCATCGTGATTGGTATCTTCGCCATCCGAACTATATCAATCGGGTAACTCAACGCGCGGCGCCGTTTTTGCATTTAATTGTGGAAGAAATAGAGAAACGCGGCTTGCCAGTGGAATTAGTGTTAGTTCCGGTTGTAGAAAGCGCCTACGATACCTTTGCCTACTCACACGGCCGTGCCAGTGGAATTTGGCAGTTTATTCCGAGTACAGCCCGTTTTTACGGTTTAGAAATTGATTGGTGGTACGATGGTCGCCGCGATGTAATGGCCGCTACCACCACGGCTCTTGATTACTTTGATCGCCTGCACAAAACCTTCGATGGCGATTGGTTACTGGCCCTCGCTGCCTACAACGGTGGCCAAGGTAGAGTGCTAGGCGCGATGCGCCGTAACGAACGCGAAGGCAAGCCTACCGATTACTGGAGCCTGAGCAGCTTACCGCAAGAAACCCGCAATTATGTGCCGAAAATATTGGCCTTAGCCGAATTGCTTCGCGATAGCGAAGAATGGGCAGTAACCTGGCCACATATTCCAAACCAACGGGTTACCGATATCGTGGATGTGGGGCAACAAATTGATTTAGCCTTGGCCGCTGAAATGGCGGGCATGAGTTTAGAAGATTTACATCGCTATAACTCTGGCTACAACCGTTGGGCCACCGCGCCTGATGGGCCACACACCTTATTACTACCGGTAGAGCGCGCAAATCAATTTCGTGCTGCCTTAAGTGATAGTGATCCAGCCGATTGGTTGGCATGGCAGCGCCATCATGTACGCTCAGGTGAAAGCCTGCAAACCATTGCCCGCCGTTACAATACAACGGTACAAGCAATTCAGCAGTTTAATGACATCTCCGGCTCGCTAATTCGCCAAGGCGATTACTTGTTGATTCCTGTGGCTAGCCAAGCATTAGAGCGCTATACACTCTCTACTGAACAGCGGTTAGCGGCAGCGCAAAACCGCCCTCAGGGCCAGCAAAAAATTGATCATCGGGTGCAACGCGGCGATACCTTGTGGGATCTATCCCGCAAGTACAACGTGAGTATTGCCAATATTGCCCGTTGGAACAACATGGCTCCGGGCGATATGTTACGGCCTGGGCAAACCTTGGCAATTTGGCAAGCTAACGCTTCTGCAAGCAGCACCAGCACCGCAAGTAGCGGCACGCCAGTAATGCGAACGGTGCAATACAACGTTCGCAATGGCGATTCGTTAGCTCGTATCGCCAGCCGTTTCCGCGTTACTATTGCTGATATCGAGCGCTGGAACTCTATTAGCCGCGATCGCTTTTTACAGCCCGGCCAACGCCTTACGCTACATGTAGATGTTACCAAGGTAACGTTATAAGTAGCGTGCTAAGGAATAGGTTACGAATAAAGAAGGAGCTAGCGGAACTAGCCTTGTAACAACTGGATAAGTTCCGCTTCGCTTAGTACCGGTACGCCCAAGCTTTCTGCTTTTGCAAGTTTTGAGCCCGCCGCCTCGCCAGCAAATACGGCAGTTGTTTTACTCGAAACACTGCCGCTTACTTTCGCACCAAGCGCCTGCAAACCTGCCTTTGCTTCATCACGGGTAAGTTCACTTAAGGTGCCTGTAAGTACATACGTATTACCTGCCAATGGCTGCTCCGCTGCGCTTTTTACAGCAATCGCTGGCCAATGTACGGCATTTTCACCTGTGGTGAGCCGCTCGATCACGGCAATGTTATGTGGCTCGCGAAAGAAATTATAGATATGTGCGGCAACCACCACACCTACATCGGGTACCGTTTGTAACTCTTCTTCTGTTGCTGCTTCTATCGCAGCAAGATCACCAAAATGTTGTGCTAAATTCTGTGCCGTTGCTTCGCCTACTTCACGAATACCGAGGCTATACAGAAACTTCGCTAGGGTAGTTTCGCGGCTTTTCTGCAGCGCGGCTACTAAGTTTTCCGCTGATTTTTGCCCCATACGCGGCAGTGATGCAAGTTCACGAACGCTCAGGGTAAAAAGATCTGCCGGATGCTGCACCCACTCCCGCTCTACTAATAACTCCACTAACTTATCGCCCAAACCATCTACATCAAGGGCTTTACGGGAAGCAAAGTGCTTAATTGCTTCCTTACGCTGTGCCGAACAGAATAACCCGCCCGTACAGCGTGCCACAGCTTCGCCCTCTACTCGCTCAATTGCCGAGCCACACACTGGGCATGCGGTAGGGAATACAATCGCCCCGCCCCGTTCAGCAGCGGCCAGCAAATCACCTTGGCCAGAGCTTGCGGTGCCATCGCTTTCGCTATCATTATCTGCTGCAGTAGCACCCACTACACCAACAATTTGTGGAATTACATCACCCGCTCGGCGCACAATCACTTGGTCGCCAATACGAACGCCCAAACGGGCGATTTCATCGGCGTTATGCAAGGTAGCATTGGCAACCATTACCCCTGCCACTTCCACCGGCTCTAAACGCGCTACAGGCGTTACCGCACCGGTTCTGCCAACCTGGAAATCTACATCCAACAAAGTGGTGATTTTTTCTTGGGCCGGAAATTTATACGCTATCGCCCAACGCGGAGCGCGGGATACAAAACCCAGCTGCTCTTGCAAATCGATGTTATCCAGCTTAAATACCACACCATCTATTTCGTAGCTTAGATCATCACGCCGCGCCAAAATATCGGCATAGTAGTTAAAGCAGGCAGCATTATTTTTTAATAAACGGATTTCCGGACACACCGGCAGCCCCCATTCGCGTAACTGCTGCAAACGTTGATAATGGCTATCATCATCTAGCTGCCGATCAGGTTGCACGGTACCCATGGCATAGGCATAGAAGGCTAGGTTACGCTTTGCCGTAATCCGAGAATCGAGTTGCCGCAAACTTCCCGCAGCCGCATTGCGCGGATTAGCAAACACCTTCTCGCCTTTGGCCAACGCGGTTTCATTCAGCTTGGCGAAACTTTCCCGTGGCATAAATACTTCGCCGCGAACTTCCAAGCGTTCCGGGTAGTTACCACGCAGCTGCAACGGAATCGCCCGAATGGTGCGTACGTTCGCGGTAATATCTTCACCACGATAACCATCACCACGGGTAGCACCCCGCACCAATTCGCCATTTTCGTACAATAAGCTCACCGCCAAACCATCTAGCTTCGGCTCTGCACACCAAGCTAAATCACCGGTTTGCTCGCTACGCTCGGTTACCCGGCGAATAAACTGCTGCATTTCTTCTTCCAAAAATGCATTATCCAGCGAGAGCATGGGTACTTCGTGGGCAACTTCAGTAAAGGCACCAGAAGGTGGCGCCCCTACTCGTTGCGTTGGCGAACTTGTGGAATGGAGCTCTGGGTGCTCGGCTTCAATTGCCTGCACCTCACGGAAAATACGATCATATTCACTATCAGGAACACTGGGCTGATCAAGTACATAATATTCGTAATTATACTGATCAAGGCGGGTACGCAGCTCCGCCAACTTCTCAATAACTTGCTGCGATGCACGCTCTGTCATGAAGCCTTAAACCTTTTTTGCTGATGTTGTTATTGCTCTTGGCGCAAGCCTGCAAGGCGCATGCGGCGCTCAAACTCACGAATTTTTTGGTAGGTATGCTGTACCGATTGTTTGGTCATCGGATTACGATTGCCATCTAGTACCGCGGCTCTCGGCATCGCATCGGCAATTTTATTGGCAGCGTTATACATCATGGTAAAGGCTTTATGGCCATCATATTTAATGGGCAGCGCCATAAATAACACCACACCACGAGTAGTAAAGCTTTCAATGTTATCTAAATCGAATGTACCTGGGTTGTACATGTTCGCCATTCGGAACAATAGCGGGCCACGGCCACTCGGTTGTTCAAAGCGATGGAAGATATCTAAATCACCAAATTTCATACCCAATTCAGTAACCGTTTCTAATAAGGTAGTGCCTTTAATATCACCGGATACGAAAAGTGTAATAACCTCTTCTTGCGGCGGTTCTACTACCTCTTCATTGGTTTCTGCTGCCGCTAAATCAATCGCCATCTGCTCTACAGTGCCTTCATCTCGATTAGCACGTAGCGAAGGTAGTTCTGGCTCTGCAGTATTCGCTTGCCCTGCGTGCATCGGCTGCTCGGCACTGTGTTCGCTGGTATCCTGGGTTTGCTGAGCTGCTTCGTTATCGGTAGCGTGATCGCTCTCGCTGGCTTCAGGGCTTTCTTGCGGTACCTTCACGGTGCTCGCATTCGCTTGCGTTGCCTCAGGTTCAATATCATCGGTAACACGTTCTGCAGTGGCACGAGCAGATGGTTTGCGGGTTTTAACTTTACTCAGGCCAAGCTCATCGAAATCATCATTGGCGCCCCAAGCGCTGTGTTCATCGCTTTCATCTACACCGCTCAGCAAATCGGATTGCGTAGCGCTATCTTGCACCTGCTTGCGTTTCGGGTTACCCGAACTACCCTGCCCAGTTTGGTTATTGTTTCGCAGCGTAAGTACACCGTGAATTACCAAACCCACAATCACAATCATACCGATAATAATTAAAACTACGCGTAAACTATCCATCGCTGCTTCTACCTATTTCCGTTAAGCATCGGCTAATGCCAATGCTTCTTCAACATCTACCGCAACTAAGCGCGAAACACCTGGCTCTTGCATGGTTACACCCGCAAGGTGGGTAGCCATTTCCATCGCAATTTTATTGTGGCTTATATAAATAAACTGCACTGATTCTGACATTTCTTGCACCAAACGGCAAAACCGGCCTACGTTCACATCATCTAATGGTGCATCTACCTCATCCAGCAAACAGAATGGAGCAGGATTTAATCTAAATATTGCAAATACTAGCGCCAATGCTGTTAACGCCTTCTCGCCACCCGAAAGCAGGTGAATGGTACTATTTTTCTTACCCGGAGGGCGCGCCATAATAGTAACACCGGTTTCCAACAAATCATCGCCTGTTAGATCTAAATATGCTTGGCCACCACCAAAAACTTTCGGGAATAGCCGCTGCAAATCTAAATTTACTTGATCATAAGTGGCCTTGAAGCGCTGGCGTGTTTCCCGATCAATCTTCTTAATCGCATCTTCAAGGGTAGTTAAGGATGCCATCAAATCTTCATGCTGTGCATCTAAATAGGCTTTGCGTTCGGCTTGCACCTCTACTTCTTCGAGTGCTGCTAAGTTAATTGCTCCCAGTTGCTGTACTTTGCGGCTAGTATCATCAAGCCGCTGTTGCCAACGCTTTTCTTCCGCATCTTCTGGCATGGTTGCCAATACTGATTTTAGCGATACATTCATTTCCTGCAACGCATCTAGTAAGGCATGCCCACGCTCACGTGCTGCAGCCAACTCCATTTTTTCCGCCTGCACACGCTCTTGCTGACGCGCAATTTGCTCCAAAACCGCACCTTGGCCTTGATTCAAAATGGCTAACTGTTCAGAAACTCCCGCCAATTGCTCCCGCAGATCGGTAAGTACCACCTCAACCTCTTCACGGATCATCAGCTGTTGCGCTAACGTTTCTTCTAACTCATCGGTACTCGAATCTTCATCATCAATAGCCAATTCATCCAGCCGTTGCGTTAAGCTTTGCTGCTGCAACTGATTTCGTTCCTGTACTTGTTGCAAGTGCTGCAACCTGCTTTGCAATTGTGATAACTGCAATTGTGCTTCATGCACACGCTGCTGACATGCTTGCAGCTCACGTTGTGATTGTTGCCGAACTGCCGCGAACTGCTCGCCGGCCTGCTGCTGTTGTTCTTGTAGTGGTGCAAATTCCGCTTTTTGCTCGCGCGCATCCGCCAATTGCTCAGCCACTAACAACAAACGTTCCTCTTGCTGTTCTAGCTGTTCATTCAATTCCAGCTGCTCTGCAGATAACTTTTCCATGCGCGCATTGTGTTGCTGTAATTCCCGTTGCTGCGCTTCACTGCGTTCTTGTTGCCGAACCAGCTGTTCTCGAGCAGCGGCAGTAGCTTCACGCTGGTTTACAATACGTTGTTCCTGCTCTTCAAGAGCGGCTACAACACGCTGCAACTCTTGCTGCTGCTCCGCTACCGCTGCTTGTGCAGCCTGTTCCAACACCTGTAATTCTTGCAATTGCTGCTGCCAAGCTAGCTCCGAATCTTCTGCTGCTATCGCTTGCAGCTGCCAGCCTCGGCCAACTACGCCACCATTCGCAACCGCTACGGCAAAAACATGCGTATGCTCATGCAACCATTGTTCAGCCTCAGCGTGATCATCAGCTAACAAAATCTGTTCAAGCAAGGGTAACTTCGTTAATCCAGGCCCTTGTTCTTGTGCTCCACTCACCTGCTGGGTTGCGCTTTGTTGCGCCGCTAAACTAGTTGATAATGGCGCCGCCTGCGCAGTACTTGCCGATACGCGCAAGGTAAGCCCAGCAACATCCGTTGGCAGTGCTAATGTTGATGCCGCCGCGTCGTTTTTCGCTCGATCCAGCACCGGTAAATGCAGCCATGGCAGCAACACCGCCTCTACCGCAGAGCGCCATTGTTCTGGAACCTGCAATAGCTCACGTAAGGTGCCGAGAACACTACCAAATTCACTCAGCCCTTGTTCGCTCTCCGCGCTATTGTTGGTACTACTGCGGCTCGCCAATAATTGTTCTAGGGCGGCGATACGGCCACTATGCTGTTGCATCTGCTGCTGGCTGTTGGCCAACCTAGTGTTACCTGCTTGCTGTTGCTCAATAAGTTGCCGATGTTCCGCTTCCAGCGCACTCAAATACTGCTGTTGCTCTTGCAAATCATTAGCCGCTTGTTGCACCACCTGCTGTAGTGCCTCAATACTGCTGCTATCCGCTGTTGGCAAATCAGCCAGCTCAGCACCCACCACTTGCAAACGAGCCTGGAGCCGCTGCAGCAAATCATGAATGGCCCGCTCATCGGCTTCCGCAATGGAAATCTTTTGCTGCTGTTCGTTCATTTGCTCACGAATACGCTGGCTCTGTTCTTGCCACTCATGATACGCATGTTCGGCATCATCTCGAGCCACTTCCGCCATGGCCTGCTGCTCTCGGGCAAGCTCATGTGCATCTTGCAGTTCTTCTTGCTGCGCCAGGAGCTCTGCATGTTCAAGTTGATCGCTGTTAGCCTGTTCCTGCAGCTGCGCTATTTGCGCGCTAAGTTCATCGCGCTGACGCTGGCGTTGCTGATGCAACTGCCGCGTATGCTGAATTTGTTGTTCCAGTTTGGTGATTTCGGTGTTCACCCGATAAAACTGTTGTTGCTCGGTATCAACCCGTTGCTTCAGTTCTGCTTCTTGCTCACGAAGTTCGGTTTGCCCGCGTTCACTGCCGCGCTGTTCAGCTACCCACTTTTGTAACTCAGCTTCTTCGGTTTGTACTTTTAATTCCAGCCGATCGCATTGCTGCTGATATTGATTCCAGCGCAACGCTTGTAACTGAGCACGCAATTCCCGCTCTTCCGCTTTCAATGTTTGGTAGCGCTTTGCGGCGGCGGCTTGGCGCTGCAATTTCGCTAATTGGGTGCCTAGCTCTTCACGTACATCGGTAAGCCGATCTAAGTTATCGCGCGTGCGATTCATGCGGCTTTCAGTTTCTTTGCGGCGCTCTTTATAACGGGAAATACCCGCCGCTTCTTCAATAAACACTCTTAGCTCTTGTGGCCGCGATTCAATCAGCCGCGAAATCATACCTTGCTCAATAATCGCATAGCTGCGCGGCCCCAAGCCGGTACCCAAAAACAAATCGGTAATATCTCTACGCCGGCATTTGCTGCCATTCAGCATGTAAATCGATTGGCCATCACGCGTAACAATGCGCTTTACGGAAATCTCATTGAAGCTGGCAAATTCGCCTTGCACTCGTCCCGAGGTATTATCAAACACGAGCTCAACACTGGCTTGCGAAACAGGTTTGCGTGATTGGGAACCGTTGAAAATGACATCGGTCATGGCATCGCCACGCAAGTTTTTTGCGGAACTTTCACCCAACACCCAGCGCACTGCATCAATTACATTCGATTTTCCACAGCCATTCGGCCCCACGATGCAGGTCATCTGCTCAGGGAAAGCGATTTTCGTTGGATCTACAAATGATTTAAAGCCTGCTAGCTTTATATGTTTTAATCGCATCGGCTCGTTTTGGGCTAGTTATTATTCTGCCACTCTCGTTATTGTTGTGCACGATTCATGATGTTCATTGCTAATTTGCTTACCTAACCTAATAGGTATCAAAGCATTACTACCTATTAAACTATCAAATCAGTGTAATGGCTAGCGCACGAATCAACAATATCTGATCCAAATCCTTACAGAAATTATATTGATGATTGTTAAAATACCCGTATGATCTGGTCAGATCTCCATAAAAGGTGTTGTATGTCTTTCATTCGCAGTGCATTAGTGATTGCTCTCGCATATATTTTTTCTAGCACTGGTGCACAAGCGGCCCCGGGTGAAGAATTCTATTTTCAAGTGCAAACCTCTTTATGGACCACCCACTTCAACCCCAAACCAGAGCACAACAATAACCAAAATCTTATTGGCTTCGAGCTGTATGGTGAGCGTTTACCAGAAAGTAAGTATCAAGGTTATAACGAAGCGTTCGATTACGCTCGGCCTTTGCTAGGCGCTGCGTGGTTCCGCAACTCATTTGGCCAAAAAACAATTTATGCTTACGGCGGTATCCGCCAAAACCTTGTGCGTTATGGTGAGTTGCAAACTTACGGCAAGCTTACCGCTGGCTTTATTCATGGCTATCGTGGCGAGTATCAGTATAAAATCCCCTTTAACCAACTCGGTATCGCACCTGCAGTGGTACCCATGTTAGGTGCGCAATATCGGCGTGGCTTTGCGGAAATGACCCTGTTTGGCGTGTCGGGCGTAATGCTCACCGTAGGGGTGAACTTCTAGCGCTCGATGCGTGTGCGCAATCGCGTAACTCTCTCCGCGTCACTGCCTAAATTGGCAATTTTCAAGCATACTCTTGATTCATATTGAGCCTATCCCTAGGCCCAATTCTGCATACTGATGTTTTTATACTACACGGAGGTAGTTTATGAACTATACGCTTCTTAAAAGCGCTGCAAATCCATGCCCAGAAAAGGTGAAGCATCCTTTGCAGGGGTACCAACGCAGTCAGCACATTGAAAATATTGGTTTCGTAATGGTTTTGCCTGAGCAAAATAAAGTGTATTGGAATCGGATTGCGGCAAAATTGCACAGCGAATTTTGTACCCAAAACCTAATGTTTAATATCAAGCAGTTCTTGCAATGGTATCAACCAGAGCAACGCGAACTATTATCGCAATCGTTGTTCGTTGAACAGCGTGCATTTCAGCTGGATGTAACTGTTGCTCATAATCACCATCATTTACGTTATTGCTTATTACCGCTGGCAGAGTTTCTGCAGGCTAAAGCCGCAGTACCGCATCGTGAACACATTTGGGTGGGGTTTGTGCGTTGTGTAGGTAAGCAGCCTCAAGCTACTCGGCTTAGTAAATTACTGAAGGAAGCTGCGAGCAGTGCTTAACCCGAGGTTTTGGAGCTGTTGTTATCACTATCTGCTGTGGTGTCTTGCTTATGATCGTCGTCGTTCATTTCATCATTTAACAATTCGCGAGCAATACGTTTGCTAGGTTGCACGCCAAGCTCGCGAAACTTCTCTACTCTGCTCACCAAGCTACCGCGGCCAGTACTGAGCTTATTCATAGCGGCACTTAAATGCTTATTGCTACTTTCAATAGCACTGCCCACTTTATCGAGATCTTCAACGAAGCCAACAAATTTATCGTATAAACGTGCCGCATCACGGGCAATTTTTTGCGCGTTTTCATTCTGTTGCTCATACTGCCAAATATTATTTACTGTGCGCAGTGCCACCAGCAAATTAGTTGGGCTTACCAGCATAATATGCTGGTCGAGCGCCTGTTTAATAAGGCTCGGATCGCGATCTACCGCGAGCAAAAAGGCCGGCTCAATGGGCACAAAGAGCAACACGTAATCTAAGGTGCGCACCCCTTCAAGCTGCTGATAACTCTTTTTGCCAAGGTCACGAATATGATTCCGTAACGAAGTTACATGCTCGTTTAACGCTTGTTCACGCAGAATATCCGTATCCGCATTAAAGTAACGCTCATAAGCCGATAAGGATACTTTCGAATCGATAATCACATCTTTATCTTGTGGCAGATGCACAATCACATCGGGCCGATAGCGCTTGCCATCATCATTGCGATGTTGGGTTTGCGTGGTGTACTCATAGCCCTCACGTAAGCCTGATTGCTGCAAAATCCGCTCCAGCACTACTTCCCCCCAAGCGCCTTGTTGGCGGGTATCTCCTTTAAGCGCACGGGTAAGCGCTTCAGCTTCCGCCGACATTTGCTGGTTCAGTTGGCGTAGGCTAAGAATTTCTTGCTGTAAACTACTGCGCTGTTTGGTTTCATCACTAAATTGCTGAGCAATTTGCTGGCGAAAGCCTTCTAGCTGCTTATTTAGCGGATTTAACGTGCTTGCCAGCGAACGCTCTTGGCGCTGCTCGAGCGCCGACGTTTTCTGCTCAAAAATACGGTTGGCCAAGTTCTCGAACTCAGTTTGCAAACGCGCTTCACTGCGCTGCAATAGCTGCAACTTTTCGTCCATAAAGTGTTGCTCACGGCGGGCGGCACTGCGCATTACCAAAAAGGTAATCAAGCAACCTAACGCAATACCCGCCACCGTGCCGATGGCCAACCATTCAATCATTTAAGCATCCATTTCCGCTATTTTAACTTGCCATATTGCGGGGCCCGATTCATGAGCATTGTTACCATCGCTATCTACCGCTACGGTAACTGGCATATCTTCTACTTCAAACTCGTAAATAGCTTCCATACCTAAATCGGCAAATGCCACCACTTCCGCTTTTTTAATCGCTTTCGCTACTAAATATGCGGCGCCGCCAACAGCCATCAAGTACACCGCTTTATGCTCGGCAATACTGGCTACCGTTGCTTGCCCTCGTTCAGCCTTACCAATCATGCCGATGATGCCTGATTTTTCCAGCATTAAATCGGTAAATTTATCCATGCGGGTTGCTGTAGTTGGGCCTGCTGGGCCTACTACTTCGTCGCCTACCGGATCAACCGGGCCTACGTAGTAAATGAATTTGTTGCTGAAATCTACGGGCAACGGCTCACCGTTATCGAGCATGTCTTTAATTCGCTTATGCGCTGCATCGCGGCCAGTAAGCAGTTTTCCGCTCAACAATACCGTTTCACCCATCTTCCACTCCCGCACATCTGCGGCGGTAAGGGTATCCAGGTTAACGCGGCGCGCGTTATCCCCTACTTCAAAGGTAATATCCGGCCAATCTTCTAGTTTTGGTGGTTGCAACTCTGCTGGGCCGCTGCCATCTAGGTGGAAGTGCACATGGCGCGTAGCTGCGCAATTCGGGATCATGGTTACCGGTTTTGAGGCCGCGTGGGTAGGTAGTGATTTAATTTTCACATCTACTACTGTAGTTAAGCCACCCAAGCCTTGCGCGCCGATCCCTAATTTATTTACCCGATCGTAAATCTCTAAGCGCAGCTCTTCTTCCGCCGTTTCTGGGCCACGGGCAATAAGTTCATGAATATCCACGGGGTCCATCAATGCTTCTTTCGCTAATACCGCTGATTTTTCCGCAGTGCCGCCAATACCAATGCCGAGCATTCCCGGCGGGCACCAGCCAGCACCCATTTTCGGCAACATGTCCACTACCCAATCGGCAATCGAATCACTGGGGTTTAGCATAACCATCTTGGTTTTGTTCTCAGAACCGCCACCTTTTGCAGCAATCGCCACTTCAATTTCAGCACCCGGAACCATATCGATGTACACCACGGCCGGCGTATTATCTTTGGTGTTTTTGCGGGCGCCAGCAGGATCGGCAACAATAGATGCACGTAGCGGGTTATCTGGATTTAGATAGGCGCGGCGAGTACCTTCATCAACCATTTCTTGAATGGTCATATTGGTTTTATCCCACTGCACATCCATGCCCACTTTTACGAAGCAGGTAACAATACCGGTATCTTGGCAAAGCGGCCGATGCCCTTGTGCCGACATCCGTGAATTCACTAGCATTTGCGCAATTGCGTTTTTGGCCGCTTCGCTTTGCTCTTTCTCATGCGCTTCTGCTAACGCATTCACGAAATCTAGTGGGTGATAATAGGAAATAAACTGGAGTGCATCTTCAATGCTATCAATAAAATCTTGCTGTCGAATTGTCGCCATGCCGAACCTCATTCAGGCTATTGAATACTGTGCTGAAAATCGCTGGATATGATACTCTCTTATGCCACTCACCGCCACTGTATGCGGGTTTTGTAGATAGGAGATTTTTCGGTGAATGTTCCGCCTAGTGCATCTGTATTGGCACAGTTTGGTTTTCCCGCCAGCCACTTGGCGGCGCCAACCCTGCAATTTTCTGAACTTGATTATCAGCAATTTCAGGATGCGCCCGCAGTGTTTGCCGAGTTTGCTGATGAACCTTGGGCCATGTTGCTCGATTCCGCACAGGCGCAGCATCCGAATAGCCGCTACGATATTTTGGTGCGCAAGCCACATGCCACCATTCGGGTAGAGCATTCCCATAGCTACATTGAATTTCACCACGCCAATGATAACGCTGCGAATGATACCCTAGAGATCGCCACAACAGCGTTAAACCCGTTGCAGCTATTAAATTTGTGGATGCCCACATTAACGCTTACCCAAATACCCGCCCAGTTCAGTGATTTACCTTTTGTTGGCGGCTTTGTAGGCTTATTTGGCTATGATCTCGGGCGTACGTTAGAGCAACTGCCAAGTTCTGCGCTTGCCGATATTCATATCGCCGATTTAGCCGTTGGTTTATATTTTCACGCCCTCATTATTGATCATCAAGAGCAGCGGGCGGTGGCCATTCATCCCGCCGGTGAGCCAATGGCTTTTGCGAATACCGCAGCGCCAGCAATAACCAACTTCCAACTTACCAGCCCTTGGCAAAGCAACTTTAGCGCACAGCAATATCAACAAGGGATTGCCAAAGTACACGAATACCTAAGAGCTGGTGATTGCTATCAAATCAACTTAGCGCAGCGTTTCAGTGCCACCTATAGCGGCTCACCGTGGCAGGCTTATCAAGCTTTACGCAGTGCCAACCAAGCGCCGTTTTCAGCGTTTTTGCAAATCCCTAATGGCAGTATTTTAAGCGTATCACCGGAGCGTTTTTTACAAACCAGCAGCGCTGGTAAAGTAAGCACGCGGCCGATTAAAGGTACACGGCCACGGCGGCAAAACGCTGCTGAAGATCAGTTGCAAATCCAGCAGCTACAAAGCTCAGCCAAAGATCAGGCAGAGAACTTAATGATCGTGGATTTACTGCGCAATGATATCAGCCGCGTATGCGCACCCGGCAGTGTAAGTGTTCCAGAATTGTTTAAAATTGAAAGTTTCAACGCAGTACACCATTTGGTAAGTACGGTAACGGGCCAACTCGCGCCCAATGAAACACCGTTTTCATTGCTAGCCGCTGCATTTCCTGGTGGTTCAATTACCGGAGCGCCGAAAATTCGCGCTATGGAAATTATCGAAGAATTGGAGCCCCATCGCCGCTCTGCTTATTGCGGCGCCATCGGCTATTTCAGCTGCCATGGCCGCAGCGATACCAGCATTACCATTCGTACCTTAGTATGCAGCGAACAGCGCATTCATTGCTGGGCTGGCGGTGGCATTGTAATTGATTCCGAAGCCTCTGCCGAATATCAAGAAACCTTTGATAAAGTTGCGCGCATTTTACCTGTATTAACGGCGCTTAACGTACCTCACGAGCAGCCTGCTAGCGATGCAGAAAGGAATTAACACGCCATGAATCGGCAGCAGTTTTTACAGCGCTTTTTACTCCAGCCTCCACCCCAGCCTGAATGGCCTGCTAGAAGCTTGCGCCAATCGGCTGTGTTGGTTGCCCTGCAGGAACAGCCGCATGGCTTAGACCTTATCCTAACGCGCCGAGCGAAGCATTTACGTAACCAACCTCATCAGTTGTGTTTTGCCGGTGGCAGACAAGATGAAACCGATCATTCGTTGTTGCATACGGCGTTGCGTGAAGCTGAGGAAGAGCTGGGGATTAATCCCTCACAAGTGGAGATTATTGGTGACCTGCCCAGCCAACCTGTGCTGAATAATTTTATGATTCACCCATACATTGGCTTTATTGCGCCACAGGTACAATTGCGGCCAGATCCAAGTGAGGTTGCTGAAGTGTCGCGGTTTCCGCTCACCACAGTATTAGCCCATAGCCACCACCACACCACTCGGGTTGAGCGCTTGCTGTATCATGAGTTAGTATTTATTCCAGTGAATGGACAATTGATATGGGGCGCTACCGCAGCCATCATTCGCCGCTTGGCAGACCAGATTCACCCTCAGCACAAACACTTACAACTGCCCTTTCGCGGTATATAACGAAGCAAAATAGTATAAGCATTTGATGCACCGACCAGTGCGGCAATGCTTGCGAAAATGTTAAATTGTCCCCACACTACGCACATTCAAGATTCAGGGAGTAATTAGCACATGATCAGCGTGTTCGATATATATAAGGTGGGTATTGGCCCTTCTAGCTCACATACTGTGGGCCCAATGCGAGCTGCGCGTGAATTCTTGGTGCAAGTACAAGAACAGGTTGGCCTGGATAACGTAACCAGCGTAGAAGTTGAGTTATTTGGTTCACTTGGCCAAACGGGCAAAGGCCATGGCACCGGTAAAGCAGTGATTTTAGGTTTAGCAGGTGAATATCCTGAGCGGGTTGATACTCGCAAGGTGGATGATTTTCTGGCTACCGTTGATAAAACCGAAACATTGAAGTTGTTAGGCGAACACGAAATTGTATTTCCGCGTAACGGCGCTATTACCTTTCATCGCCGCAAAACTATGCCGAAACATGCAAATGCTATGGAGCTACGTGCACTTAGCGGTGACAAGGTACTATACAAAGATTTGTTCTATTCAATTGGCGGTGGTTTTATCGTTCGCGATAGCGATTTTGATGAAACCCTTGAAGAAGCCATCGAGCAGAGTAGCAAGCCTATTCCTTACCCATTCAATAGTGCTGCCGAACTACTTAACCAATGCACAGAGCATGGTTTGCGTATTAGCTCTCTCATGCTGCAGAATGAGCTGGTGTTTCGCAGTAAAGATGAGATTTCCAAAGGCTTGTTGCATATCTGGAATGTAATGGATGAGTGTATTCGCACAGGTGTTGCTACCGAGGGTATTTTACCCGGCGGCCTGAAAGTTCGCCGCCGCGCTCCCCGCTTGTATCAAACCTTGAAAACTGAGAAATCGGCAGATCCAATGCAAGCAATGGATTGGGTAAGCTTGTTCGCGTTAGCAGTAAACGAAGAGAATGCCGCGGGTGGCCGAGTAGTTACCGCGCCTACCAACGGTGCAGCCGGTATTATTCCAGCAGTTATGAAATACGCCGATAAGTTTATTCAGCCACTCGATGAAGATGCCATTACCCGTTTCTTATTAACTTCAGCCGCTATTGGTATTTTATATAAAAAGAATGCCTCTATTTCTGGTGCTGAAGTGGGCTGCCAAGGTGAAGTGGGTGTTGCTTGCTCAATGGCAGCGGGTGCATTAGCTGAACTCATGGGCGGTGATATTAGTAAAGTAGAGAACGCCGCTGAGATTGGCATGGAACACAACCTAGGGCTTACTTGCGATCCCGTAGGTGGCCTAGTGCAAGTTCCCTGTATTGAGCGCAACGCGATGGGCGCAGTAAAAGCCATTAATGCCGCTCGCCTAGCAATGCGTGGCAGCGGCGATCATAAGGTATCACTCGATAAAGTAATAAAAACCATGTGGGATACCGGTAATGATATGAAGAGCAAATATAAAGAAACCGCGCGTGGCGGCTTGGCTGTAAATATCACCGAATGTTAACGCGATAGCGCTTGCTGTACACGCCGCTAAGCCTACAAAAAACGCCGCATCAGTAGCTGATTGCGGCGTTTTTATGTTCTATAGCCAAGTTATGCATAGTTACAGCGCAATAGATGAGCTGTTAGTACGTCGGTAAATGGATATCTTTGAACATGCTTTCAATCGCGGTGTAATCTCGCAAACCAATTGCTTGCTCAATCACCGGCCGGGTTAAATGCGGTGCAAAGCGTTCAATAAAATCATACATATAGCTGCGCAAGAATACGCCTTTGCGGAAACCGATTTTAGTGGTGCTCGGGGCAAATAAATGCGCGGCGTTAATCGCTACCAAATCACCGTCTTTCTCGGGCTCGTACGCCATGGTAGCAATTACCCCAATCCCCAACCCCATGCGCACGTAGGTTTTAATCACATCAGCATCGGTAGCGGTAAACACTATTTTCGGTGTTAAGCCAGCTTTACTAAACGCCTGATCAAGCCGTGAACGGCCTGTAAAGCCATGCACATAGGTTACTAACGGATACTCAGCAACATCTTCAATAGATACCGCAGTAAGCTTGGTTAATGGGTGATTCGGTGGTACCAAAATAGAGCGGTTCCAGTGATAACAAGGCAGCATGATTAAATCTTGGTACAAATGCAGGGCCTCGGTAGCAATCGCAAAATCTGCTTTGCCTTTTGCGGCGAATTCACTAATTTGCTGCGGTGAGCCTTGGTGCATGTGTAAACTTACTGCCGGATACTTCTCGATAAAGCCCTGAATAATACTAGGTAATGCATAGCGGGCTTGCGTATGGGTGGTGGCAATATTTAATGTGCCTTGATCGGGAAGATTGTGTTCCGCAGCTACTGCTTTAATGCCCTCTACTCGAGATAGCACTTCGCGAGCAATATTAATTACTTCTTGGCCAGCCGAGGTTACATGCGTAAGGTGTTTGCCACTGCGGCCAAATATCTGCACGCCAAGCTCATCTTCTAACATACGAACTTGCTTGCTAATGCCTGGCTGCGAGGTATACAGCGCCTCTGCCGTAGCCGAAACATTTAGATTATTATTTAGTACTTCTACGATATAACGCAGTTGCTGTAGTTTCATAGTGGCTTCTTTGCAAAATCGGAACTTTGGTTAGGCGTTTCTTTATTCTATAATGAACTAAGAATGTCAGTATCTATAGCCACTGTCAAACGCGAAATACAGCAACTTTACAGATTGTTCGCATCTATATGCGTTAGATCAAATCAAGCGATTCTGCACCACAATATTCATGAGGGCCGGAACTATGTCGATACGCGATCAACTTTCCCAACTGGTTTATTCTACCGACCAAGGGCGTATCAAAGAACCAGAGCAACAACCAGACATTCCCCAAGGCGATGGTATTGTGCGAATTCAGCGGGAAACCAAAGGCCGCAAAGGCAAAGGTGTTACGGTGATTCATGGCCTAGGCTTAGCAGAAGCTGAACTAAAAGCCTTAGCGAAAGAACTTAAAAGCAAATGCGGCGTGGGCGGCAGTGTAAAAAACTTCACTATTGAAATTCAAGGTGACCAACGCGAACACTGTAAAGCGCATCTTGAACAGAAAGGCTTTAAAGTAAAGTTCAGTGGTGGTTAATGAAGTTGCTGGAGCAATTGCTGGATGTATTGCGAACAGCGGTAACTAAGGTTCATTGCTAAGGCACATTGCTAAGGCACATTGCTAGGGTACATTGCAAAAGTAACCCTTAGTATCGGTGATTCAGGGAAAACGCAAACTCGATGCAGCGGCCATCATCACTCCAGCGCATATTTTCAGTAAGCTCGCGAATCAGCATTAAACCGCGGCCGTAGGGAAACGTATGATGATCTTCATTCAGCTTGGAGAACCCGGGGCCAGAATCACGCACTTGCACATGAATCAGGGCTTGGCTGGGTTCGTAGCGTAACTCAATTTCTATTTCGCCCTGCTGCAACCGCGTTAAACGTTTACTGCGTTCTTGATAGTAGGTATCAAAACCATCCGCAGATGCTTTTACTTTCGAGCTCATTCGCAACAAGCCATGGTCTACCGCATTATTATAAGCTTCCGACAACACGGTATATAGCGATGCTTTAAAATCTTTAAAGCCTTCCATTTGCGATAACCCACGCAGTATGTGCGCAATAGGGTCAACACTACGAATTTCTCCCGGGCCTACTTTCACGTTTATTGTAAATGGCATCTGCGGCAGTTTTTTTGTACTTTCATCATGGGTAAATCCAGTAGCAACACACTGCAATTGCACTAGTGAAAGGTCATCATCAATACCACGCTCACCAATGGCCTGCGTTACTTGTTGGGTTATTTTGGCAAAATCCCAATTCGCATTTTGGCAAAGTTCCTGCAGCCCTTTATAGCCCAAGGCAACATTGTTTTGCACGCCAATCTCTATCGCGCCGTCTGTATACAATAAAAGTTTACTACCTCGCTCTACCCGCAATAACGTAATCGATTTTTCGAACTCCAGCTCATTAAGAATACCGAGCGGCATATGTTGTGGTTCTATAAACCTAACTTGTTGCTGTTTTGGTTCAATCAACATCGCGGGTGGCATACCGCCACTCCACCAACTAACTCGTTCGCCGGAGGCACTTAACTCAACAAATGAGGCGCAGCAGAACATGCTTTCTGGTAGTAAATTATGTAATTGTCGGTTTATTTCACTCGCAATTTGGCTAATGGGGGCCCCTTGCGCTGCTAACGCAAAAAATGTTTGTGAGGCAGGTAAGGTACCAATCGCTGCTGCTAAACCATGGCCAGTAAAATCGCCAAGCATGATATACAAATTACCAATCGGCCCGCGCGCAATAAGGTACAAATCACCATTAAAGCGTGAATGGGGCAATAGAAAGGTATCAATATGGGGGTAATCCAGTAGATTTCTGCTCAAAGCATTTTTAAAAATGTTCTGCACAATCTTATGTTCTTGCTGCACATTTTTATTATGCCAAGCTAGTTTGCGATTTCTATCCGCGAGGGTTTGGCTTAGCTCTCTGGTACGTAAATGGGCTTTCAGCTTGGCCTCAAGAATCAAACTATCAAACGGCTTACTATGAAAATCATCCGCACCGAGCTGCAGGTTTTTTAATATCGCAGTACTATTGCGATCATTGGCGATGAGGATGATAGGTAAATAAATATCATGCTGTAGCTGCTTGATACTGGCGATCAGAATCTCAGCAGAGCCGTTATCCAGTAAGGCTGTGTTTAACAGTACTACATCAATAGTGGGATGCTCAGCAGCTAATAAAGCCTTTACGCTGGCGCCAGCAAACACCACGTTAAAGCCCATTGCCTCAACTAATATCGCTAAATCTTGGCGATTTTCCTTGGCATCATCAACTATTGCGATCTGCACGGGGCGTTAATCAATTACAAACAGTTTATCAAAACGGGAAATATCTAGAATTCGGCGAATATCTGGCCGGCAATTCACCAAATGAATACTGCGGCTGCCAGGGCCAAATGATTTGCGCATATTCAACAACATACCAAGCGCCGAACTATCGATATAATTGGTTTCCCGAAAATCTACCACTACCGTTGTTGCGCGCTCACTAATGCCATCATATGATTCACGAAAATCTTGCACCAAACTAAAATCAAACTTCCCGGTTATGTGAATGATAAACTGCTTGCCATCATTCGAATATTCAGTAACGAGCGACATATAAGTAATCCTATTACTTTCTTTTTTTAACTCTTTATAGATTAGCACAGCCTAATGAAAAAAGAAGCGCCAGATTGGCGCTTCTTTTTATGGTTATCAGCTAACTTTTAAATAGCGAACAGAAGTGAACTTACTCTGCTAATGCTTGCTTATATTTCTCGTAAAGTTGGCGTTGTTTATTGGTAAGGTGCACTTCCCTTCCATCAATAAACATATGCGAGATCTCTTGCCCTAAATGATCGAGCACATCACCAGCCGATACGATAATCGTTGCTTGCTTGCCTACCTGAATACTACCAATGCGATCTTCCACACCGAGTATTTTTGCAGGCCCATAAGTAATGGATGTAATCGCATCGCCATAATCCAACCCAAAGGCAACCGCATTACCGGCCGCAAAGGCTAAGTTACGCGTATCCCAAAAGCCTGGATAGGCTATTGCGAAGGTTACCCCTGCTTCAGCTAGTTTTGCTGGTGCAGTAAATGCTGTGTCATATGCTTCATCAACACGAGCTGGCAAACCATAAGCCGAGCCATACACAACCGCAATATCAGCGGCAGCCAGTTGATCTGCAACCATCCAAGCATCACGGCCACCCATGATTACCAAATCAAAGCCGTGGCGCTCATTAAACGCAAGCACTTGCTCTATCTGGCGGCGATCGTTGGCATGCACGAACAACTTCTTCTCTTTGCTGAATAAGCCGCGCATCGCTTCCCAGCGCCGATCGATTCGCGTTTGCACACCGCGGTTTCGGGCTTCATGATACACCTTGGCTGTTTCTAAAATATCGGCAAGCTGAGTGCGCGCTTCCGCTTGCGCTTTGCGCTGCTCTGCAGGGCTGCGGCGCTCCCACCAAGCATTGTTCAAGCCCGCGCCTGGCCAAGTAATATGCACACCCAAATCACCTTGCTCCAAGCCATCTTGCCAGTTCCAGCTATCCAATTTCATTAAACTAGATTGCCCACGCACTAACGCACCTTCTGGCACGATTTGCGCATGGGTAATACCGTTGTAACGAATAGTAGGAATTACATGTGAATCGGTATTAAACGCATGGTGTGCTTGTACTTCCGGAGTGAAATTACCCACTTCGTTGGTATCTACCGTGGCGCCTACAGCCGACATCTCCACCAAACCCAAGGTGGTATCCAAGGCAATTAACCCCGGGTACACCTGTTGCCCGCGTGCATCAATCACCCGAGCCCCATCTGGTGCAGTTAAGTTACTCCCAATGGCAGTAATTTTGCCATCAACGAAAAGGATATCCGTTGCTTCCATCACGCCATGGCTAGCCGTATGTACTGTGCCACCCTGTAATAAAATAGGTTGGCTTTGTTTGCTACCAGGAACAATGTTATGCGCCGCTGCTGTGCCGGTTAAGGCCAAGCCCATGGCTATCGATAAAATAAGCTTTTTCATTAGTGTGCGCCTCCAAGTGCGTGGCTGTGGCTGTGGCCGTGGTGATGGTCACCAAGCCAATCAAGCCATACATCGTGGTTGTCTTCGCAGTGCCAAGTTGGCTGCTCTTGGCGATAGCCGTTACGTGTTCCACGATGTGCTTCGTCTCCAGCACCTAATACTTTTTGAATTAATGCTTGGCGCTCGTTTGCTACCGCCTCACGAGCCGCAATGTCCGCTTCCCGATCGAAGTATTTACGGCCTTCAATCCATGTTTGCTGAACTTGCGCATACGCTGATAATGGATGGGTATTCCAGAATACTAAATCTGCATGTTTACCCACAGTAATGCTACCTACATACTCATCGATTTCGAGCTGTTGCGCAGGATATAAAGTAATCATCCGCAGGGCATCATTCTCATCCATGCCACAATAGCGAACTGATTTCGCCGCTTCGGTATTCATACGGCGCTGTAAATCATTACTATCCGAGTTAATGCTGGTAAGCACACCCGCTTCCATCATTACACACATGTTATGTGGAATCGCATCGAAGGCTTCAATCTTAAAGGCCCACCAATCGGCGAAACTAGAAGCACCAGCGCCATGCGCCGCGATTTCCCGAGCTACTTTGTAGCCTTCTAAAATGTGCGTGAAGGTATGAATGCGGAAGCCCTGTTGCTCAACTACATCCATTAACGCAAGAACTTCAGAGGCAACATAAGAGTGCACATGGGTATGGCGCTCACTGTTAATTACCTGCAATACCGATTCCAAACGATAATCCGTGCGCGGTGGCGCTGTACGGCGCTTCTCAGCACGGCTCAAACGATCGTAATCGCGACGTGCCTGCTCGTATTCACGGGCTTGTTGGAAAGCATCTTGCATGATTTGTGAAACACCCATCCGAGTTTGTGGATAACGGATTGTATTCGCACCACCCCAGTTGCTTTGCTTCACGTTTTCGCCAAGGGCAAACTTAATCGTTGGCGGCGTTTCCCGGAATTTCAAACCTTCCGCATTCTCACCCCAGCGCAATTTAATAGCCTGGCCTTGGCCACCAATTGGATTGGCTGAGCCATGCAATAAGTGAGCAATCGTTGTGCCGCCGGCAAGTGAACGATAGATATGAATGTCATCTGGGTTCACTACATCGCCAATACGCACTTCCGCAGTAATCGCTTCAGTACCTTCGTTTACACCTTGTGAAATGGCGATATGCGAATGCTCATCAATAATTCCCGGGGTTACGTGCATGCCTGTAGCATCAATCACCGTGTAACCGCGAGGCGTAGATAAGTTCTCACCCACACGATGAATTAAACCATTGCGAACGATAATGTCGGCATTTTCCAATACCCCTTGATCATCCGCGGTCCACACCGTGGCATTGCGAATATGTAAGTTCTGCTGTGCTGGCCGTTCCGTTAAACCAAAAGCGATATTCGGATAAGTAAGCTGACCAACGTAATTAACCGCGGCAGTAGCTTGCTGTTCACTAGCGCTATCACCATTAGCCTCTTGCTCAACAGCGTGGGCCGCTAATGTATGGGTACTACCCATCGCATCTTGTACCGAGCCTTGCAGGCTATTTAACGCTGCATAGCTCATGGCAAAGCGGAATACGCCCGGCATACCCAAGGCGGTTAAGTTAGCACTGAAGCGCAATTGATCATCATTTTGACTTACGTTTTCGGCACGTACTTTTTCTTCACCGAGGCTAAGCTCAACTTGCATACGGTTGTTGTTGGTAATATGCAAACCAAACTCTACGCCAAGCGCTTGTAGGCTCCACTCGCCAGCAAAATCAACTGGGTGCATCGATTGCAATTTGGTTTCTTCGCCCTGTAACCACACAGAAACAATTTCACCATCCTCGAACAAATCGCCACGGCTCACTACTACATCACCGCGGAAGCCCACAGCTAACTTACCACTTTGGTTCGCTACACCGGCAATCTGCGCCGGCACAGTAGTAAGGGCCGCTAGGGCACGATCTTTGCTTAAGCCATGGGTAACGGCTTTGCGAATGTTTGGCCAGAAATCTGCCCGCTTATCCATACCGTGCATGGTGAACGCAAATTCAACGCCTGCATCCGCCAACATGGCTGGGTTACCTGGTGCACGTTCCCAATGGCGAAGGTTTGCCAAAGAAACATCCAATTCGCCATGCTGCTCGGTTACTTCTGGAGCCGCTGGGAAATTTAACGGCAAAATTAAGCGTGAATTAGTGCTTTTAACATCCGCTAAACGCGCATATTCAAAGCCAGAACCCACGTAAGTTACCGGAATATCAAACTGATTAAATACTTGATGGGCTCGCAATAAATTCTGCTCATCAGTGGTATGGAACACCATGCCCTGATCTTTAAGGCGTTGTAACGCCGCCAGTGCAGCATTAAATTCAACCTGCCCATTGCTAGCGGTTTTTCCAGCAGCCTCTGCGTACCAATTGGTATCGGCTAATGTTTGCCGAATAAGGGCGATACTACCCATTAACGAAGCTGGGTACTGTTGGGTAGAGCTACCTTTATCAAATGAACCAAACTGCTGGGTGCCGGCCTGGTAAATCGCATCGTTGGCAATGGTATCGGCGAGCGACACTGTAGTGGCGCGGCCTTGGAAAATACCATCTAAGCGAGCACTTTGTACGGCAGTAAAGCCCTGCTCTACATAACTTTTCGCGCTAGATGAGTCTGGTTTAAAAGTTTCATACCAGCTTTTTTGCGCGTGAATGGCTGCATTTGATGCATTGCCACCTTGGCGCTCATTACTATAAATTGGCGTGCCACTGCGGCCACGAGGAGCTGGATTGCCAGGCGCTTCTACACCGTAGTTCGAATACGGGTCAATAAAGCCTGGGTACAACGTATATCCAGAAGCATCGATTACCCGCGCACCGGCTGGCGCACGATTATTGCGCTCAATTGCACGAATAATACCGTTTTCGATAACTAGGGTAGCATTTTCAATGCGCTGCCCCGGCTCAGTAACTAAGGTTGCATTGGTAAATGCAACTAAACTTGGGTTATGTTGATATAAACCCTGCACCGGCGTAGTTTGGTCTGCCGCACTGGTAAGCGCTACACCAGCTGCTAACAGCCCTGAGCCAAGCATGGCTGCGGTGCGCGTTAACGGATATCGCTTCATGGGAAATCCCCTGTTGATGAGAAAAGTACCAAACCCAGGTTCGGCATTTAATTTTAATTATGGTTTTACATTTGTGGTTACACATTAAAGCCTGTATTGCCCGATCAAACAATGCACTGTTAGACGAAGCGCACATTCGCAGAGATAAAAGTTCATTAAATGTTAACTATTTCGTAAAAATGTTCCGTATATTAGTATAGGTTCGTTATTTAACAGCAATTAGGAGTTGAAAATGAAAATAAAAAACATCGCTACGTTCACCCTTGCTTTTGGTGTGGCACTAAGCGCATTGCAGTTCAGTGCACCAGCGCAAGCCGATCCATTTACCAACGCCGAAGATGCAGTTAAATATCGGCAAAGCGCTCTTTCCCTTGTTCGTGCTAACTTCGCGCACATGTCTGGCATGGTACGTGGCGAAATCGAATATGATGCAGAGGCGTTTCAAGAGCGTGCAAACGCCCTTAAACACCTAAGCCACATTCCTTTTGACGCATTTTCAGGCGCCGGATATAACGTTACTGAGAACAGTGATGCCTTGCCGGCTATTTGGGAAAACTGGGATGATTTTAGTGAGAAAGCTGAAGCCTTTAAAAGTGCCGCATACGAATTAGCTACTGCAGCTGAAAGCGAAAACATGCGCACGATTCGGCCGCGCTTTATGGCAACCGCCCGTACCTGCCAGCAATGCCACGAAGGCTATCGCGCCGATTAATACAACATAGAGAAATAAGTAAGTAAAACAGGGAGTGCTAATATGGTCATTAAGTTGTGGGATGGCTTTATTCGAGGGTTTCATTGGCTATTAGTGCTTGCGCTGATTGGCCTTTGGTTCACCGGCGGAAACCTTGATTACATTGAAGTATTCGGAGTTTTTATCGAGTTCATCGATGTGCATCACAAGCTTGGTTTATTCGTATTAGCACTCGTACTTACGCGCATTATTTGGGGCATAATCGGCAGCCAACCTGGCCGCTTCAGCAGTTTCGTACGTGGCCCCAAAGCTATTCTCATGTATCTGCGCAACCCATTCCAAAAAGAGCATCTAACCCACAACCCCGGCGGCGCTATTGTTGTGTTAGTAATGTTAGGGCTGCTGCTCGCCCAAGCCATTACCGGCCTGTTCACCGATGATGCTATCTACTTTCGCGGCCCATTAGCGAGTACCGTAAGCGATACTACTGTGCGGGCGCTCACCTCTTATCACAAACAAGCCTTTGATTACTTACTGATCGTAATCGCCCTGCACATCGTGGCAATTCTGGTATATGCCCTGATGCGGAAGAACCTCGTAGGGCCCATGATTACAGGTAAGAAACAGGTTTCCAATGAAGCGAGTAGCATCCCCAAACAAATCCATGGCGGTTTTGGTTTTCTCATTTTAGCCGTTAATTTAGTTTGGATATATTGGTGGCTCGGTTAATCAAGCAGCACATAAATTGCCACTCATTGACATCGGGCAAGCGCTCGTGGCAACCTGCGCACTAAGCTTTTAACCAAAGATTTGTTTATGCATACCATATTAATCGCTGATGATGATTTCATTAGCCTAGAAGTATTGAAAGCAATGCTCGCGCAATTTCCGTTACGGATTGTTACCGCCACTAATGGTACCGAAGCCATCGCGCTGGCTACCGAAGAACAACCTAAATTGCTCATTCTCGATTATGAAATGGACGATTTAACCGGTGCTGAAGTGTGCGCAAAGCTTAGGGAAATGGACGAGTTCACCGATACGCCCATCATTGCCCTTACCGGCCACCAAAGCTCGAACCATCTCGATCAGTGCCGAGCCGCAGGTATGAATCAAACCTTACATAAACCAGTGGCGCCAGATGCGTTACAGCAATTATTACAGCAACATGGGCTACTTTAACGCTTCACATCATCCGCATGCTGTAACAGCCCTACCGATTCTTGCAAAAACTGCCCCGCATGCGGCCCAAACCAGCGCGCTACCGCGTTAAATTCACGAATAAAGCCCTCGCGCCCTTCTTGCTCCAATACATCAAGCAAGTTAGTAAACCGCTGAATATAGCGACGAATCATTCGATGCTGATCATGATCCGAGAGAATGATATCTGCATACAAGCCCGGATCCTGAGCAAACAACCGCCCTACCATCATTAGCTCCAGCCGATAAATAGGCGAGCTCAGGCTCAACAACTCATCGAGGTCTATATCTTCATGCGCCAAATGATAGCCATACACAAAGGTGGATAAATGGCGCATTACTTGAATTACCGACATCGCCTGATCATGGCGCTCCGCCGGCAACTCATGTAACCGCGCACCCCAAATTTCAAACTGCCGCAACAGCCATTGCGCCGCTACCGCATCGCGGCCCGGCGTTACCAAAATCGTTTGTTTTGCAAAGGTTGGAATGTTTGGCCCAAACATCGGGTGTAAGCCCAAAACGGCTCCTGAATGATTCGCCAACATCGCCCCCAACGGAGCTTGCTTCACTGAGGTTAAATCAGCTAGCACGCAATCATCCGGTAACTCAGGCAACTCGCTAATCACCGTTGCCGTGTGTTCAATCGGCACCGAAACTAATACTAGAGCAGCGTTTTCTACCGATTTCGCAAGCGCATCAAGGTTATCAACATCGATTACGGCTACCGTATAGCCAGAAAGCTCAAACCAGCGCACAAATAACGAACCCAGCTGCCCTTTACCACCCACAACTACAATTGGCCGCTCACTATCGCCCGTGCGGCGAAAACCTTGATGCTTCTGGCGTTGATACGATTCTCGCATAGTACGGCGCAGCACATCTTCAATTAGATCGCCGGTAAGCCCGCGCTGCTCAGCCTCACTGCGTCGCGCAGCAATTAACGCCGCCTCGCGCTCGGGCACATACAGCGGCTGCCCCAGTTCTTGCTTCACCTCACCTATCCGCCGCGAAATATCCATTCGCCGCGCTAACAAATCCACCAACTCGGAATCTGCCGCATCAATTTCTTCGCGCAACTGCTGTAACCGTTTATCCACAACGCCTCTCCTCTACAACTGCCTCGATACTACCGCGCAGCTTACGCAATATCCAGCTACTTCCGCTAGCGAGCGGGCATAAAAAAAGGTCCCGAAGGACCTTTTTTAAGCTTGCAAAGATGCTTAGCCAAGCTTTTCTTTGATACGTGCAGATTTACCGCTACGCTCGCGTAGGTAGTAAAGTTTCGCACGACGTACAGCACCGCGACGTTTAACAGCAACGCTCGCAATTAATGGGCTGTGCGTTTGGAACGTACGCTCAACGCCTTCACCGTTCGAGATTTTACGAACAGTAAATGCACTGTGCAAGCCACGGTTACGCTTACGAATTACAACGCCTTCAAAGGCCTGTACACGCTCACGCTCACCTTCTTTAACTTTAACATTGACGGTAACAGTGTCACCCGGAGCGAACGCCGGGATGTCTTGCTTAAGCTGCTCGTCTTCGAGCACCTTAATGATATTTTTGCTTACTTTTGCCATGATTTTCTCCACCTAGAATATACTACCCGAACAATGTTATTTGCTGTTCTCGATACTATCGATATAGGCATTTAACAATTGTTGCTGCTCGTCAGTCAGAGCTAGGTTATTAAGTAATTCTGGTCGCCGCTGCCACGTGCGCCCAAGCGCCTGTTGCAACCGCCACCGCCTAATTTCTGCGTGGTTACCGCTAAGTAACACAGACGGTACCTGCTTGCCGTCGAGAACTTCTGGCCGAGTGTAATGCGGACAATCCAATAATCCATCTGCAAAAGAATCTTCTCCAGCGGAATCTTTATGTCCTAAAACACCAGGCACTTCACGCGCTAGCGTATCAATCAATACCATTGCTGGGAGCTCTCCGCCGCTGAGAACAAAGTCCCCAATCGACCACTCTTCATCAATATCGGTTTCAATTACACGCTCATCTATGCCTTCGTAACGCCCAGCAACCAACACGTATGCTGAATGCTGAGAAAGCGTGCGAACGCCTTGCTGATCTAACTTTCGGCCTTGCGGCGATAGATAAATCACTTTCGGAACTACGCCTGCTTTTTCCTCTACCCCTGCTTTTGCATCGCGTATTGCGGCGCGCAGCGGGGCAACCATCATTAACATCCCGGGGCCACCACCATAAGGGCGATCATCCACGGTACGATGACGGTCGGTAGCGTAATCCCGCGGATTCCAAGTATTCAGGGTTAACACCCCATCTTGAACTGCGCGGCGAGTTACGCCAAATTCAGTAATCGCACTGAACATTTCCGGAAACAGGGTTACTACCCCTACGTGCAACTGTTCAGCCATTAGAAATCAGCTGGCCAATCTACCGTTATCCGGCCTGCTTCTTTATCAACGCTCACAATATATTGTGATTGTATGAACGGAATCAGGCGTTCGCGTTTACCGAACCCATCGTTACTATTTGCGGTTACCACCAGTACATCATTTGCAACTGTTGGTAACAGATGATTTACAGTGCCCATGTCGTAATTTTCTTTATTTACAACACGTAGCCCTACAAGATCACGCCAATAAAATTCATCGTCTGCAAGCTCCGGCAATTGTTCTGCCGGAACGGCGATTTCGAGGCCAGTTAGCTGCTGAGCAACTTCCCGATCTTGAATATCCGCCAATCGTGCTACCAGATCTTTGTTATGCCAACGCCATTGGCTAACTTCGATCTCGCGCCACTGCCCATTGTGACCAATCAGCCACGGGCTGTAATCGAATATGCCTTCTTGATTCTCGGTGTATGCATTAATCCGCACCCAGCCTTTGATGCCGTAAACTGCACCAATGGTGCCGATTACTACATTTTCATTAGCTTGAGTTTGTTCTTTTTGCATAGCTTGAGTATCACTCATATTCGTATATCCGTTTGCTGATTAAGCCGCTTTACGCGCGTCTTTGATCAACTTAGCTACGCGATCAGAAAGTTGCGCGCCTTGACCTACCCAGTGTTCAACACGGTTTAGGTCTACACGTATTTTTTCTTCCTGGCCACGAGCTACCGGGTTAAAGAAACCGACATTTTCAATGAAACGCCCATCACGAGCGTTTCGGCTGTCGGTAACTACCATTTGGTAGAATGGACGCTTTTTAGCGCCACCCCGTTGTAATCGAATGGTTACCATTACCGTTATCCTATCTTTGTCAATGTTTTCAAATGTTAAAGAAGCCTCCCTAACACGAGGCTAGGGAGGCTGCAATATTCTACGGATTTCCAGCGCAAACGCAAGTAAAACTGGCTGCTAAGGGTAAGTAATACTGTGTATTTTCACTCTTAACATCGCTTTTGCTAACGACCAGGGAACATTCCAGGTGGCATTTTGCCACCCATTTGGCGCATCATCTTCGCCATTCCGCCGCCTTTCATCTTTTTCATCATTTTTTGCATTTGCGTAAATTGCTTCAGCATGCGATTTACATCTTGCACTTGCACACCCGAGCCGGCTGCAATTCTGCGCTTCCGTGAACCCTTAATGATATCCGGGTGCTCACGTTCTTGCCGGGTCATGGAATTAATAATCGCTTCCATACGCACGGTTACTTTATCGTCCATTTGGCCTTGCATCTTCCCGGCCATTTGCCCCATACCTGGCAATTTATCCATCAGGCCCATCATGCCGCCCATACTGCGCATTTGTTGCAGCTGATCACGGAAGTCTTCCAAGCTGAATTTGCCGCTTTTCATTACCTTGCTGGCAACTTTTTCGGCTTTTTCCCGATCTACCTTCGATTCCACCTGTTCAATCAGGGAAAGTACATCGCCCATACCTAAAATGCGCGAGGCAATACGATCCGGATGGAATGGTTCTAACGCATCATTCTTTTCGCCAACACCCAAAAATTTGATGGGCTGGCCAGTAATGTGGCGTATCGATAACGCCGCACCACCGCGAGCATCACCATCTACTTTGGTTAAGATTACCCCAGTTAGTGGCAGCGCCTCACCGAATGCGCGCGCCGTATTGGCGGCATCTTGGCCGGTCATGGCATCCACTACAAAGAGGGTTTCTATTGGCTTAATGGCGGCATGTAGCGCTTTAATTTCGGCCATCATGGCTTCATCAATCGCTAACCGACCCGCGGTATCCACCAACACCACATCAATAAATTTCTTGCGCGCGTAATCGATAGCAGCAGTGGCAATGGCTACTGGCTTTTGCTCGATGTTCGATGGGAAAAACTCCACCTCAACTTCAGCGGCCAAACGCTCTAGCTGAGCTATTGCTGCTGGCCGGTACACATCGGCACTTACTACCAATACTTTCTTCTTGTGTTTCTCTTTTAAGAAACGCGCCAACTTACCCACACTGGTCGTTTTACCAGCACCTTGTAAGCCGGCCATCATCATTACAGCAGGTGGCTGGGTAGCTAAGTTAAGTGGCGTATTCGCTTCGCCCATCGCTGCTTCCAGCTCGGCCTGCACAATTTTTACGAATACTTGGCCTGGATTCAGGTTTTTATTTACCTCAACACCCAATGCCCGCTCTTTTACTTTGCTAATAAATTCTTTTACTACCGGCAGCGCCACATCGGCCTCAAGCAAGGCCATCCGCACTTCACGCAGGGTATCTTTAATATTATCTTCTGTAAGCCGCCCACGCCCGCTGATATTGCGTAGGCTCTGCGATAATCGATCGCTCAGGTTTTCAAACATCTTATCTTCCTGTAAGCCGAGTTTCGGGTATTATAACGGAATGAGGTTGGGTTTGGCGATTCACAAGCCTATACTTCATAATTATTTGTATAATTTAACGAAAATAATCAAAGTTAACACCACGAACCAACAAGGATTCAGAACCGATGCTAACAGCTGTAACCCTATTAAGCATCTTCGCTTATCTTATCGCAGCGTTTTTATTAAGCCAGCGTATCGGTGCGCCCGGTTCAATGCGTATGCGCACTCGGTTACTTTCAGTGATCGCCTTAGTAACGCACCTTATGGTGTTAGCAAATATCTTTACCGAAACCACATTTGTAAAAATTAATCTATTCACCACACTGGCCATTATTACGTGGTTAATTAGCGCACTAAATACTGCCCGCGGCGATCATCCCGCCAGTATGCTTTTGCGCCCAGCAATTTATGCATTGGCAGCACTCAGCCTCATGTTGGTTACCGTGGTACCTGCAGAGGTAGGCCGGCCATTCTTTATGAGCCCAATGTTTGCAACGCATATTAGCTTAGCGCTTATAGCTTCTAGTGTACTTACCTTAGCGGCACTCTATGGCTTACAGCTACTGTATGTGAATCGGCTCTTAAAAACACATAACGCGAAAGTTGTTTCCGAACGTATTCCTTCATTAATGTCGGTGGAACAATATTTTTTCCGCTTACTCACCACCGGCTTTGTGTTACTTACGCTCGCAATCATTGTTGGCTTTATTTATCTCGATGATTTATTTGCTCGCGGCCAACTGCACAAAACCATATTTTCGCTTGCAGCATGGCTAAGCTTCGGTAGCATTGTTATCATTCATTATTGGCGTGGTTTACGCGGGAAAATTGCGGTTTACTACACACTCATTGCCAGTGCGTTACTCATCATGGGCTATTTTGGTAGCCGCTTTGTACGCGATATCATCATTGGCTAATCCGAGGAAACTCTTTTGGACGACATAGCAACAAGTACGTTATTTTTTATATTAATCGTACTTATTCTTGTTTCTGGTTATTTTTCTGGTTCTGAAACCGGCATGATGTCGGTAAACCGCTACAAACTTAGGCATATGGCCCAAAGCGGGCACAAAGGCGCAGCGCGGGTGAGCAGTATGCTCGATCGCCCAGATCGCTTGATTGGCCTTATTCTTATCGGTAACAACCTCGTTAACATTGCAGCATCTGCAATTGCCACCATTATCGGTTTACGCTTATACGGTGATTACGGCATAGCAATTGCCACAGCAGTGCTTACCTTGGTGATTCTCATCTTTGCCGAAGTAACGCCAAAAACCATTGCGGCACTGCATCCAGAGCGAGTGGCATACCCTACATCAATCATTCTTTCTCCACTCATGAAAATCTTCTACCCTCTCGTGGCAACGGTAAACTTCATTACCAACAATATGATGCGCGCCATGGGCATCAACCCGAAAGCGGCAGCGCGCGATACCCTCAGCGCTGAAGAATTACGTACTGTAGTGCATGAGGCAGGCTCGCTTATTCCCTCGCGCCACCAAGAGATGCTGATCAGTATCTTAGACCTCGAGAAAGTTACCGTAGATGACATCATGATCCCGCGTAATGAAATTGCGGCGATCGATATTAACGATGAACTACACAGCATTACGCGGCAGTTAAACCACATGCAGCATACGCTAGTGCTGCTCTATCGTGGGGAAATTGATGATGCGATTGGTTTTCTGCACGCCCGGGATATTCTTCGTTTGCTTACTCGCACCCATGCGGAACCTGAAAAAGCCGCGCTAGTGCGCACCGCGCGTGATCTTTACTTTATTCCTGAAGGCACGCCACTGAGTGTGCAGTTGGTAAAGTTCCAACGCAATCGTGAGCGTATTGGCTTAGTAGTAGATGAGTACGGTGATATCCAAGGCTTAGTAACACTTGAAGATTTGCTTGAGGAAATTGTTGGTGAGTTCACCACTACCATTGGCGGGCAAAGCCATGAGCACCTTGAACGCCAAAGCGATGGCAGTTATCTAGTGGAAGGCACCGTAAACTTACGGGATTTAAATCGCGAGCTGAAAATTAAACTACCGATTGATGGTCCGAAAACACTGAATGGCTTAATAATCGAAGAGTTCGGCGATATTCCAGAGCTGCCGATGTGTATGAAAATAGCCGGTTACCCAATTGAAATTGTTGAAGTAAATGATAACCGCATCGAGAAAGTGCGCATTCAACCGCAACCAAAACGAAAACGCAAACTACTCCCCTAAGGGGTAGCTTGCGTTGTTCTAACTTCTACTTACTCACTCAATAGTGCTGTTTTGGTCATGATGCCCCAGAAAGCCGTTAGCAATCGCCAACTCAACCAAATAATAAGCGCCGGAACCAGCCGCGATTCAACTTAGCTTCACATTGATTAAGCTGCTGTGCGTAGTTAGTAGCGCGCGTATCTACGCGCCGTGAAACTTGTACTAACCACTCTTTTTGCAAGTAAGTACGGCGTTGGTAGCCGCCCCACCCTTCGTGATAGTTCAAGTACTGCGCATAGGCATCCCACTTCGATACATTATTAATACGATGTGATTTGTCCATATACCAGCCAATGAAATCGATGGCATCAGCGAAGTTATCTCGGCGTGCCCGGCGATTACCGGTTTCACGAATATAATCATCCCAGGTCATGGTTTTTGCCTGGGCATAACCATAGGCATCGCTAATGCGGCCCCAAGGAATAAATCCTAACAGGTAGCGCCGTGGTGGTGCCGCATTGTGCCGAAATGAGCTTTCTTGATACATAATCGACATCGGCACGTGAATCGGTACACCCCACTCTTTGTTCATTGATTTAGCGGCGCGCCACCAATCTCGGCGTTCTTCAAAAATATTACAAATATTTTCTGGATCTCGCGGTGGTGCAGTAGAACATCCAACCGTTATTGCGATCACCGAAACCATAACCGCGGTTCGCAAAAATATTTTTTTTCGCGAAGCATGCAACTTTTTGCCGCTATTGGCCTCAAACTCTGTGTGTAGAGTTTTCATGAGTAAGATCCCCTGGTAATTTTTATTCGCGCGCCTAATTTAGGCGCGCTTTTTTTTGGCCTGAGCCTGGGTGAAATAATCGGCAATAAAATCGGCAAATGTGCCCGTATCTGCAGCTTCTTCCGCAGCCTGTGCCGCAAGTGAATCTGCGGCCATCTGCTGAAACTGCGCTTCACTATAATATTCTAACTCGCTGGCGAGTAATTCTTCTCGGTACTGAACTGCAAGTTCCATTCCTACCTGGCGAAACAATTTCGCCGCCTCGGTGTAGGTTGCCAATACTTTCCCCGAATAGGTAAGCTCTGGCTCGGCAATTGATGGTTTAAATTCATCAAGCGCACGTTGATAGAGCTCGGCCTCTGCACCCATTAAAGTGGCTATTCGCTCCAGCTCACTAAATAAATCAGTTAACCGATCGGCAACCGTATGCTCGCCTAACTCATCGGTAAGGGTTAAACCCGCTTCACGGCCCCGCAACACAATTTTAGTGAGATTGCGCTCGGTTGCTTGCTGACATTCTAACGAGAGCTCTGGGCTTTCGCTTAACAAGCAATACAACAAAAACAAATCTAGAAAGCGCATTTGCTCAGCGTTTATTCCCACCGGGCTAAACGGATTCACATCGAGCGCACGCACTTCAATATACTGCACACCGCCGCGCTCTAGCGCTTGGGTAGGCGTTTCACCTTTTTCTGCCACGCGCTTTGGCCGAATCGGCGAATAAAATTCATTTTCTATTTGTAAAATATTGGCATTCAGCTGATGCCAAGTATCGCCATCATGGATACCAATGTCAGCAAACTGCTCTGAGCGCGTAAATACTGCCCGCCGTAATCCTGCAACATAATCATCTAGTGAGTTATAGGTGATTTTTAAATCTGCTTGCTCTTTATTGGTGTAGCCTAAATCACTCATGCGCAATGATGTTGCATGAGGAACATACACCATCCCATTCGGCAATTCATGGAAATCAAGGTTGGCAAAGCTGTGTTTTAGAAAAGATTTACACAACACTGGCGATGCACCAAATAAATACGGAATTACCCAGGCGAAACGCTTAAAGTTACGCAATAAGCCAAAGTATTTCTCTGAGCGGTAATCGCTACTATCTGCACAGCCATCTTGACGCGCAAGAATTTCCCACAGCGCATCGCTAATCGACCAATTGAAATGCACACCCGCAATGGTTTGCATTACTGCGCCATAGCGATGCGTTAAGCCTTGCCGATACACGGTTTTCATGCGGCCAGAGTGCGAGGTACCAAAGTATGCCAAGCGAATATCTTTTGGATCATTCAAATAGCACGGCATGCTTAACGGCCACAATAGCTCGTCACCAATGGCTTGGTACGCTAAGCGATGCACATCGCGCAACTGCGCTAAGGTGATATCGATAGACGTTGCCACTGGAGTGATAAATTCCAGTAATGCCTCGGCATAATCGGTAGTAATCAGCGGGTGCTTAAAGGTAGCGCCCAGCGATCGCGGATGCATCGTGGTAGCTAAGGCTCCTTCTTGGGTAATACGAAGGGTTTCGCGTTCTAAGCCCCGGTTCATTTTTAACAGCGCTGCTTGTGCATCGCTTTGCTGCAATTGCACTAAACGTGAAGCTAGATTCATTGACAAGGCAACATCCTGGAAATTGTCTGATATGATTGTCGGTAGTGTGCCACATTCAATGGCAAAATGCAGCGAAAGGAATACATCTTGAAAGCAAATCAACGCTCTCGGTTTCGGGTGTTTTTACACCACAGCTATTGGCTTTGGAATGTTCTGGGTTTAATGGCTATTTTATTTATGCCAGCGCCAGTGCCAATGATTGTGGCGGGGTTGCTGCTAGTAACCGCCTTTGTGTACGGTTGGCAAACCTGGCTAGGTTATCGTGAGAGCACATTAAATACCGGTAATGCTAAGCCGGAGTTCTTTTCTACTAGCAGTACCCAACTTCTGCAGCAAGTATTTAGCGATTTACCTAACCGCGTGTATTGGCGTGATAAAGAGTTACGCTTTGTGGGCGCTAACCCCGGCTTTTTACGTGATTTTGGCCTCAGCTCAATGCATGAACTGCACGGGCTTACGGATGCTGATCTTCCCCTGCTAGCGCAGAACCCGGAGCTACGTGCGCGAGATCAACAAACGCTACAGTTGCAAATGGCGGCTTGTAATCAAGAAATGCGCATTCAATTGAACGGCAATGCCGATACTGCTGGCCCTTCTCTCGATAACACGCGGTGGGTAGAGCACTCTAGCGTGCCGTTGTACGATGAATATGGCGAAATTACCGGTATTCTAGGCAGTTATTATGATATCTCCACTATTAAGCGGGCGGCAGAAGAAATGTCGTTGGCACGGGAAACTGCGGAACAAGCGCGGGCAGCAGCTGAAGCCGCAAACCTCGCCAAAAGCGATTTCTTAGCCAATATGAGCCACGAAATCCGCACACCAATTAACGCCATTGTAGGAATGGCGAACTTAGCATTAAAAACACAACTTACCGATAAACAGAAACGCTATATCAAAGTAATCGATTCATCTTCGCAAGCGCTACTAGGCGTTATCAACGACATCCTCGATTTCTCAAAAATAGAAGCCAACAAGCTTACCATTGAGCGCATTCCGTTTGATCTTGATGAAGTACTTGGCACCCTCGCCGATATGTTTGCCTATAAAGCCTATGATAAGGGCCTCGAGTTTATTATTAATCTACCCGCCAATATTCCCACTATGCTAATCGGCGACCCGCTGCGCTTGCAGCAGGTACTCATTAACTTAGTGAGCAATGCGATTAAATTTACCGATGATGGCGAAATTAATGTGTCTTGCACCTTACTTGATCGCAATAACGACAAGGTATGGCTGCGCATTGAAGTAAAAGACACGGGTATCGGCATGACCGCTGAGCAATCGGCAAAACTGTTTCAAGCATTCACACAAGCCGATACATCAACAACCCGTAAATACGGCGGCACTGGGCTTGGTTTAACCATTTCTCGGCGCTTGGTGAAGTTAATGCAGGGTGATATGGGCGTAAGCAGCAGTGCTAATCAAGGCTCAAATTTCTTTATTGAATTAGTGATGCCTCTGCAAGAAAGCCAAGATCAATCGCATCACCAATTGTTGATGGGGCAACTTAATGGGGTTCGCGTGTTGGCGGTAGACGACAATACCAGTACCCGGGAAATGCTTAAGGAAACCTTACGCTCCTATAGTATGGACGCCTACACCTGCCATAGTGCTGAACAAGCATTAGAAGTGCTGAAGCAGGCTGCCGCCGAGCAAAAACCATTCCAATTAATGCTGATTGATTGGCGCCTGCCGGGTATGGATGGCCTGAAACTAGTAGAACGCATTAAGCAAAAGTTCCCCACAGAACAGCAGCCGAAAATGATTTTGGCCACGGGTTATTATGCTGAAGAACTCGCCGAAAAAGCCCGCCAAGTGGGTACCGATGATTTCATCACCAAACCCTATACCACAGCCACCTTGGCTCGTGTAATGACCGGCGTGATGTTTGGCCATCGCAAACAAGTTCACGAAGAAGCTCCGGCTAGTATGTTGCCAGAAGCCCTCCAAGGAGCACCATTGTTGGTGGTGGAAGACAATGAAATCAACCAACATGTAGCTCGGGAAATGTTAACCGGGCATGGTTTCAACGTGAGCATTGCAGAAAACGGCGAAGTTGCTGTAGCCATGGTGCAAGAACATCAATACGCGTTGGTACTGATGGATATTCAAATGCCCGTAATGGATGGCTATCAAGCCGCGGAACAAATTCGCCAGTTTTATAGCTACCAGCAGTTACCTATTTTAGCCATGACAGCGAACGCCATGAGTGGTGATGCGGAACGTTCACTAGCTGCCGGTATGCAGGGGCATATTCCTAAGCCAATTGATGAAGTACTACTGCTCTCGCAAATCGCCAAATGGGCGATTCCTGGCCCCTATGATAAGAGCCAAGCAGCTGCTGAAAAGGTACCTGAAAAGAACGAAAACCGGCGCTACCCACAAATTCGCGGCATTAATCTTGAACAGGCATTAAGCCGTATTAATCATAATGTAGAGTTATATATCAAGTTGCTCGATCACCTCGTGAAAAGCTATCGCGGCAGCGCGGTAACTGTTTCCGAGTTTATTAGCAGAGGCCAACATGATGATGCTCGACGTTATTTTCATTCGTTAAAAGGCGCAGCAGCCAATTTAGGATTACTCGCGCTGGCAGATAAGGCCGCGCATTTAGAGCAGGCAGTAGTGGAACGTGATGTAGGTTCAATTGCCGATCAGATTAGTGGGCTCGAAGGTTTACTTGATCATGCTGAGCAAGCAGCGCAAGATTTACGTAGCCTTGCCGCTGATGCCCAAACACAGGAGTGATATATGATTCGATTTTTATTTTTAATTCCATTGGTGCTCTGCATGCTATGGACTATTTACTTGCAAGCGAATGGCTATCGTATTCGCGATGGCAAACAAGGCTACCTGTACATCATTATCATTAGTACGGTAATTGCAGCGTTCTACACCTTAATGCTGTGGCTTACCAACTAACCGTTAGCCCGCAAGGGCTAACAGAATACCTGCAGCTACTGCAGAGCCAAGTACACCAGCAACATTTGGCCCCATGGCATGCATTAATAAGAAATTGTGGTGGTCGGCTTTTAATCCCTCTTGGTTAACCACCCGAGCAGCCATGGGTACCGCAGAAACACCAGCGGCACCGATTAATGGATTAATCGGCTGCTTACTTACTAAGTTCATCACTTTTGCCATCAATACGCCCGATGCCGTACCTAACGTGAACGCCAACATACCGAGCACCAGAATACCCAGTGTTTGTGCCGTTAAGAACGAACTTGCCGTAAGCTGCGCACCAACCGCCAAGCCTAAGAAAATAGTAACTAAGTTAATCAGCTCGTTCTGAGCTGCTTTACTTAAGCGATCTACTACACCCGATTCACGTAACAAATTACCGAAACAGAACATACCAATGAGTGGTGCAGCGGTAGGCAATAAAAGAAGTGTCATCACCAGTACCATCAGTGGAAACAGGATTTTCGCCCGTTTCGATACAGGTTTTAACTGTACCATGCGAATTTCCCGTTCTTTTTTCGTGGTAAGCAAGCGCATGATAGGCGGCTGCAACACCGGCACTAATGCCATATATGAATAAGCAGCTACCGCTATGGCACCCAGTAATTCAGGCGCTAATTGCGAAGAAAGGTAGATTGCCGTGGGGCCATCGGCGCCGCCAATGATGGCGATTGCCGCGGCTTGCTGTAGAGTAAATTCAATTCCTGGCACCCAGTTCAATGCAATGGCACCAATTAAGGTAGCAAAAATACCAAACTGCGCTGCCGCACCAAGCAATAACATGCGAGGGTTCGCAAGCAATGCACTGAAATCGGTCATGGCACCAACGCCTAAGAAGATCAGCAACGGAAATAACCCCGTAGCCACACCTGCGTTATAAAAGGTGTGTAGCAAGCCCCCTGCTTCGTTCATTCCAGCCAAAGGAATATTGGCGAGTATGGCGCCAAAGCCAATCGGTAAAAGCAGCAGCGGTTCAAATTTACGTACGATGGCTAAATAAATTAACACCATTCCCACTACAATCATGCCTAAAGCGCCCAACGAAAGAGCCGCTATTCCCGTGGTGTGCCACAGTGTAATCAAGGTTTCCAAAGCTTAAGCTCCCTGCAACGTTAACAGCACATCACCGGAAATAACGCTATCACCTTCACGAGCCTTTAATTCAGCAACCGTGCCAGCAAGCTCAGTACGCACTTCAGTTTCCATCTTCATGGCTTCCAGAATCACCACCACATCACCTTTCTTCACGGTATCACCAGGCTGCACCTGATATTTCCATAAATTCCCCGATAAAGGAGCAGTTACCGGCCGCGTATCACCGGCTGGTGCTGCTTTCGCAGGCGCCGGTTCAGTTGCAGGTTTCTGCGCCGCTGGCTCAGCTCGTTCAGACGCTTTTAAACTGCCATCAGGCCCTACTTCAACCGAGAAGCATTCGCCCGAAATACACACATCGTAACGCTCAATACTATTGTCACCGGTTTCAGCTTTCGGAACCGGCTTCGCATTTTCAAAGCTTGGCGGCGGCTCAAATGCATCAGGGTTATCGCGGTTTTGTAAGAATTTCAGGCCGATCTGTGGAAACAGCGCATAGGTGAGTACATCATCTACCACCGCATCAGCTAAGCGAATACTATCGGTTTTGGCTTTTTTGGTAAGCTCTTCAGTAAGCGCTTCTAATTCATGCTCAATAAGATCTGCCGGACGACAAGTAATGGGTTCCGCATCGCCTAATACTGTTTTCTGTAACTCTGCATTCACTGGCGCAGCGGTAGCACCATACTCACCTTTCAATACACCTGCGGTTTCCTTGGTTACCGATTTATAACGCTCACCCGTAAGCACATTCAAAACAGCTTGGGTGCCAACAATCTGCGAGGTTGGCGTAACCAGCGGAATAAAGCCCAAATCTTCACGCACTCGCGGGATTTCTTCCAATACAGCTTCGAACTTATCCAAAGCTTTTTGCTCACGGAGTTGGTTCTCCATATTCGTGAGCATGCCACCGGGCACTTGCGCCAATAAAATTCGCGCATCAATGCCCTTCAATGAACCTTCAAAACGCGCATACTTCTTCCGTACATGGCGGAAATACCCAGCTATTTCCTCTAATTCTGCCAAGTTCAAACCCGTATCCCGCTCGGTTCCTTCTACCATCGCCACCACCGTTTCTGTAGCAGTGTGGCCGTAGGTCATACTCATGGAAGAAATTGCGGTATCCAGCATATCAATGCCAGCATCGATGGCTTTTTGATAGGTTGCCGTGCTCAGGCCCGTAGTAGCATGGCATTGCATGGCTACCGGCACCTTTAGATTTGCTTTCAAATCAGTAATAAGTGCTTCTGCTTCATATGGGCGAAGTAACCCGGCCATATCTTTAATACAAATCGAGTGGCAGCCCATGGCTTCCATTTCCAATGCCATTTCCACCCACCGCGCACGCGTGTGCACTGGGCTAACCGTATAGGAAAGGGTTCCTTGCGCATGGCCATCATTAGCGATAGTGGCTTCAATCGCAGTTTTCAGATTGCGCACATCATTCATGGCATCAAAAATACGGAACACATCCACACCGTTGGTGCGAGCGCGCTCAACAAAACGCTTTACCACATCATCGGCGTAGTGCCGATAGCCTAATAAATTCTGGCCGCGCAGCAACATTTGTTGGCGCGTATTGGGCATTGCTTTTTTTAATTCACGCAAACGTTCCCAAGGATCTTCACCTAAGTACCGAATGCACGCATCAAACGTAGCACCACCCCAAGTTTCCAAAGACCAATAACCAATTTTATCGAGCTTCTCCGCAATCGGCAGCATGTCGTCTAAACGTAGTCGGGTAGCCAATAACGATTGATGCGCATCTCGCAGCACTAGTTCTGTGAGTAGCAGTGGTTTTGACATGAATTACTCCTGTTCGTCTTTGGCTTGATCGCGAGCAGCGCGGTAACGTTGCACAGCAACAGTAACAGCGGCAAGCTTCGTGGCATTAGATAGGTTATCGGTGTCCGCGGAGGCAGCGTGTGCAGGCTCTGAGGAGGATGCTGATACGGAAGCATCAGTGGGCTCAGGGCACAACTTGGTAAGTACGGTAACGGCCGCTGTGAGCACGATCAGAAAAACAAATACTACACCCATTCCGGCGAGCATTAGTTCAAGTGCTTGAAAAAATAGATCAGCCATAATTCGTCCCTGTTATAGGTAACTTAAGCAAACATAGCATAAGTTCCAACATGTTATTTGTTGCATTATTGTAGAGTGGACGAGCAGGAAAGAAAAGCAGTTGTGCTATGCACTAAATTGATAGGGGGTATAGCGATGAACTATGCGGGAATGATAAGCCACGGGGTAGCGACAATAAGCCACGGGAATTATTTGTGGCAATCTTTTCTGGCAACCCTTTGGGAAATACACAGTGGGAATAGCAGTAGCAGTGGAAATCAATGGCGCGCTCGGGAGGATTCGAACCTCCGACCGCCTGGTTCGTAGCCAGGTACTCTATCCAGCTGAGCTACGAGCGCG